>CAVXPN010000002.1:0-120926 GCA_963763675.1 uncultured Gemmatimonadales bacterium | reverse complement strand
TGCGAGTCGCCGTTGCGGCTGTGGCACTCGCTCACGTACGAGTCGACGACCGCCGAGGCGGCGCTGTTGAGCGCGATGCAGTGGCGGACGTCGAGCGCGGGCGAGCCGTGGACGTAGCTGCGGTCGATCACCAGCCGGCTCGGCACCTGCGCCAGCGTGCTCTGGTTGGCGCCGATGTCGCCGAGAGTGAGCAGGTTATACGTCATCGTCAGCCCCGACGCACCACCAATTTCGACGCCGGTGAAGCGCCACCCCTGGGTGCCGGGCGCGGTGGCGATGGCGGGCGCGGCGTTGGGCGTCAGGATCTTGGGCATCTGCGGCGCGTCGGCCGGGCCCACCCGCGTGCCCTCGGCGGGCAGGGTGCCGCCGGTGCGCACCGTGATCCACTGCGCGGCCGTCATGCCCGCCTTGGCCGGCAGCACGTAGTTGCCCACGTAGCTCGCCCCCGCGGCGAGCACGACCTGGTCGCCCGGCTGCGCCGCGTTGAGCGCCGCCTGCAGGTCGCCGCCGGCGGGAACGCTGAGCGTGCGGCCCGTCGCCGCCGGCATCGCCGTGTTCAGGTACGTCCGCGGCAGCTCGGCCGAACCTACAGTAGACGTATCAGCTATAGACGCGAGTGGCATCTGGACGGTCCACTTCTGGTTGTACCCGCCGTGGCACGACCAGACGTCGATGCGTGCCCCGTTCTGCCCCTGCGCCCCCCAGAGGTCCAGGCACTTGCCGTTGATCGCCGTCTGCAGCTGCCCCGCGCTCGTGACCGTCCACTTCTGGTTGGTCCCGCCGTGGCAGGGCCACACCACCACGCTGTCGCCGTCGTTGGCCCGCGCGCCCCAGACGTCGAGGCAGAGCTGCCCGCCGTAGGCCGTGATCGAGCCGTTGGCCTGGAGCGTGAACTGCTGGTTGGCGCCGCCGTGGCACTGCCACGCCTGCAGCGGCGAGCGGGGCGCGGGCGCCGTGGCGCTGCCGCCCTGGATGTCGAGGCACACGTTCGGCAGCGGCACCCCGCTCACGATCGGACCGGCCCCGGTGCCCGTGACAGCCACGTCCAAGTGTGCGAGCGCGCCGAAATCCGCTGTTCCAGACGGGGCGGTAAATGCAGAACGATCGGAGCAGGCAACCGTCGACAAGAGACCAACAGCGGCCAGTACAATTCGGAGCTTCACAACGAAGTGGGAGGAGGAGGTAGGGAGCGGGCGGGCCGCGGGTCGGGCGGGGTGATCTGCTGGCGTATGGACGTGCCGTTTGAGCGCTGGCGTCCAGGCAAGGACGTCGCGTTTCAGAGATCAGCGCCGTCACCTTTCCAGCAGTTAGACGAGCGCCGAAACAGAAGGTACGAGTCCCAGCCGACGCTAACGTGACCGCTGTCACCACGACCGCAACGCGCGCGCTACGAATCTTGGGCGCGCTTACTGCTCGCTGTTCTGTGAACCTTCAATGGCTACGGCACGTATTCGTGAACACTTGTGACGTTCCCCCCGGTATGAGGTCCACGTATGCTGAGAGTCCTCACGACAGGAGGACGCATGCGGAAGTCGCGGTTCACCGAGGCCCAGATCGTCACCGTGCTGCATGAAGGCGCAGCCGGCGCGGCCGTGAAGGAGCTGGTCCGGCGGCACGGCATCTCGGAGCAGACGTACTACCGCTGGAAGCAACAGTACGGCGGGCTGCAGATCAGCGAGACGAAGCGGCTGAAGGCGCTCGAGGAGGAGAACCGCCGGCTGAAACGCATCGTCGCTGACCAGGCGCTGAACCTGTCGGTGCTGAAGGACGTCGTAGGAAAAAGCTGGTGACGGCGGAGCAACGGCGGACCGTCGTGGCGTACGTGCAGGACGCCGCCGAGGCAGAGGGCCGCCCGGTCAGCGAGCGCCGCGTGTGCCGGTGGTTAGGCGTGCACCGGACGCCGGTGCGCTACGTGTCGCGCCGGGCGCCCGACACCGAGCTGCGCGAGCGACTGCGCACGCTGGCGGCCGAGCACCCACGCTGGGGCGTGCCGCGCCTCGTGTGGCTGCTGCGGCGCGAGGGGCGCAAGGACAACTACAAGCGGGTCGAGCGGGTGTATCGCGAGGAGGGGTTGGCCGTGCGCCGGCGCTCGCGCAAGCGCGCTGCCCAGGCCCGCGTCGAACGCCCCGCGCCGGATGCGCCGAACATGCGCTGGTCGATGGACTTCGTGCGCGACACGACCGCGAGCGGGCGCGTGTTCCGCGCGCTGACTATCGTCGACGACTTTACGCGCGAGTGCGTGAGCATCGAGGTCGACACGTCGCTACCCGGAGCGCGCGTGGTGCAGGTGCTCGACCGGCTGGCCGCGACGCGCGGCGTGCCGCAAGCGATCAGCGTAGACAACGGCCCGGAGTTCCGGGGCAGGCGTTAGACACGTGGGCCCACGCGCGCGGCGTCACGCTGCAGTTCATCCGGCCGGGCAAGCCGGTCGAGAACGCGTACATCGAGAGCTTCAACGGCCGACTCCGCGACGAATGCCTGAACGGGTACTGGTTCCTGAGCTTGGCTGACGCACGGCGGCAGATCGCGGCGTGGCGCGCGGAGTACAACAGCGCGCGACCACACAGTAGCCTTGCGGGTCGCACCCCGGACGAGTTTGCAAAGGAGCACGAGCGCCTACGACTCGTGCCTACCACCCCCCGACTCTCAGCGTAACTGGGCCTCAGTCGGGGGGAACGTCACTTGGTAAGAGGCACGAATGTGTAGAATGAGCTCGCAAACGAAACGCGCCCCGTCATTGACGGGGCGCGTTTCGTATTAACGGAGCGGTCACGCAACGAGGTTCAGGGGAGCGACCGCGCGGTGTACTGTTAGGCGTTCGTCAAGCCGTAAAGGGCGAGGTAGCGGTCGACCATCAACTCGTGACTGTATGCCTGACGAACGCGCTCACGCCCCGCGGTGCCTAGTGCTCGCCTCCGTTGAGGGGCGTCGGAGAGCTCCATTAGCACGTGGGTGAGCGCGTCCACGTCGCCGGAGGGGAACAGGACTCCCGCCTCTCCATAACCGAGGACCCGAGGAATTTCACCGACCGCGGTACTTACGACCGGTACCCCGGCGCTCATGGCTTCGAGGACGACGAGCGGAAGGGCCTCGGACGTGGAACTGACCGCGAGCAGGTCGAAGGCGCCGACCAGTCGCGAGACATCCGTCCGCCACCCAAGGAATGTCGTCGCGTCCGCACACCCGATCTCGGTCGAGAGCCGCTCCAGTTTCTCGCGCTCCTCACCGTCCCCCACGAGTACGACGGAGACCTGTGTTCCGAGCTGCCTTGCTCTGGCTACGGCACGCAGGAGCAACCCATAGTTCTTCTCGGGAGCTAGGCGCCCTACTGCACCGACCAGCATGCCGGTCACGGGTAGGCCCGCTGATTGCCGGCGCGCGCGAACCTCGGCCGCTGTAAACTGGTGGAATTCGCCGATATTGATCCCGTTCGGCACGACATGCACGAGCGCCGAGGGCACCCCGACGGTCTGCACGTAGTACGGCTTAATCGCGGATCCAACAACCGCGATTGCATCCGCCGCGTGCGTGGCCCAGCGGAACTGGCGCCGGACCCATGCACCCTCTTCGAGGTGGGCGTACGCGTGCTCCGTGTGTACGACCCGCGGGATGCGGAGTGCGCGTGCGGCCAACCCTGCGTTGAGCAAGGCCGGCAGGTGGTGCGTATGTACAGCCGTCGGGCGAAGTCGCCTTAGTCTACGCAGCATCGAGTACTGCGAACGAGCCGACCAGTAGCGCGCGCCGCCGATCAACTCGAATCGGACGCCGGCGTCAGCAAGGCGCGCCTCGAGACGTCCACCTTCGGTTAGCGCGACTACGGTCGACTCCAGACCGCGTTGCCGCAGCGCTATTGCGAGATCGACCGCCATCATTTCGAGCCCGCCGCGGTCGATGGCCTGCACGACCTGCACTACATGTCCCGGGCTCTCCACTCTACTGCGACCGGTCGGCTGTTCCTTGCGAGTCCCCACCAAATCAGTGCGGGTGACTAGTCAACATACGGCCGGCAACTCCGCGATGCCGCGGGAGATGTTCAAGCGCGCGACCTGGGCGACCCGGCGGTTGCATGCGACTGGCCGATTTACCCGCAATCACCCCTGATGCGAGCGCACACGCGAACAGGGTAATCGGACTATACGCGAGTGACAAAAACATGCTGGCTACGAACAGGCCGACAAGTGCAACCAGGGCCGCGCTGGCCAACGAAATCTCGTCATCCAGTGCTACTGCTACAGCTACCGGTCCCGTACGAGCCCGGATGCGTGCCGCAATACCCGCGCGACGTGTACTCCACAGCCCGCGCATAGACGCGCCGATCATGTACAGATAGGCAATTAGACCGGGGATCCCCAACTCGGCGCCGATCTGAATTAGGCTGTTGTGTGCCGTCATCATGTGATGGTCGTTGATGCCCTTCTCGGCCTTGAGACCGGCGCCGATCTGGTATTCAGCGACCACAAAATTGGCGATGCCGACCCCCGTGGCGGGATGCGTGGTTATGTACTGAATGCCCCGCTTCCAAATTTCGAGCCGACCATTGGTTTCGGTGTAGTTGTAATCAGACTGCGAACTGTCGAACGTGGTGGCGAAGCGCGCACGCAACGTGGCGTTCTGGCTAACGAGCGCACCGAATCCGAGAGCTGCGACTAGGCCGGCACCAGCCATTCGAAGCCGCTGCTTGGGTGGGGCGAGCACGCCGAGAGTGACCACCAAAGCACCGAACCCGAGTAGCCCGCCGCGAGATCCGGTTCGGACAAGGGCGGTCACCATGATGCCCGCCAGGCCGTACCAGACTAGCTTGTACTTTGGAAGACGGCCTGCCAAGTAGAGAGCAAGCGGGATTGTCAGCACGAATAGCGCTGCGCAGTCATTAGGGTCGTATGTGAATCCGTAGTGGATGCGAAGTGCGTCCCCCTCAAACACTGTCGGGGGATCCGGCAGCAACATTCGCACGGCACCCATACTGACACCAATGACTTCAGTTGCGAGTACGATCGGAACCGCCCGGCGGTCAACCAGCACCGACGCCGCTACGAGGAACGTGATAGCCGTGACATAGGCAACGGACCCGAGGTACCCTACGCTGTTCCCGATCCAGATCGAGAGTGGGACCGATAGCAGCATCATGATGCCGATTGCAATCGCCCCGCGACCCGGCCCCGTTCGCATTGCCGCACGCACCTGCGCCCGCGGCAGTTTCTGGTAAGCGACGATAACCAGCGGCACGCCGACCAGCTTGCCCAGACGCAGCGGGAGCAGAAACGAGAACAACTCGTGGACGCGGGCGAAGTCGATTACTAGGAAAGCCGCGAGCGTAAACACCAGCACCCGCGGCGTCGCGACGCGAGCAGCAGTGGCGCGCGCGCGCGCGAAGGGGACCGCGCCGGGCAGGGCGCGTCGCGGGAGGGCGGGAGCTGCCATAAACGCTATTCCACCGCGTGCTGAAGGCCGTGCAGGCCGGCACCGCCGCGCGCGCGTTCGCGCGTCAATGCGCGCCCTTCTTGAAGACCATCACCGGCAGCGTCAGGCACATGACCTTGAGGTCGAACCAGACACTCTGCTGGCCGATGTACTCGAGGTCGTAGCGCACCTTCGTCCGCACGTCCTCAAGGCACGCATCGTAGCTGTGGTTGATCTGCGCCCAGCCCGTGATCCCGGGCCGCACGCGGAGCCGCTGCGTGTACTCCGGGATGTCCGCGCGCAGGCGCACCACGATGCTCGGCCGCTCCGGGCGCGGGCCGACGATGTTCATCTCGCCGCGCAGGACGTTGATCAACTGCGGGATCTCGTCGAGGCGCGTCTTGCGGAGGACGGCGCCGACCGGGGTCACGCGCGCGTCGTGCTTGGTCGCCCACACCGCCTGG
The DNA here is from genome assembly GCA_963763675.1 of uncultured Gemmatimonadales bacterium. GTDB lineage: Bacteria > Gemmatimonadota > Gemmatimonadetes > Gemmatimonadales > Gemmatimonadaceae > BPUI01. The sequence continues at coordinate 115,062 of CAVXPN010000002.1, read as the reverse complement.
CCGTTCGCCTCGGCGTTCACGCTCATCGAGCGGAACTTGAGGATCGTGAACGGTTGGCCACCGAGGTCCTCGACGCGGCGTTCGCCCGGGGCCGCGTTGGCGGGCCGGCGCCAGCGGCGGTCGAGCCCGACGCGGGTTTGCGTGTAGAACACCGGGCCCGCCGACGTGAACTTCACCGCGAACGCGACGAGGACGCAGACCGGCGCGAGGATGAGGAGCGCGATCGCGGCGATTACGACGTTCATCACGCGCGTGACCCATTCCAGCCGTTCGGCCGGGGTGACGCCCACGTCGTCCGTCGGGCCCGGTGCCGGAGTGCTCATCGCGCCCACGGAACTCACGAGCGATTGCGGCCACGGCGTCACTGCCATCTCGCCGGTCCCCGGAGACTACCGCGCGCCCGATCCCGGTATGCGCGCCGGCATGTGCGTGGGCGAACGGTCCCGCCGCGTCGCCCCGGTCGGGAAGGAGTAGACCGGGCTGCAGGTGCGGCACGGTGCCTGAAACGGTGTTGCGCTGAAGCATGGCAGCGACCGGTCAGTTCGTGTTGTACAACGAACGGATCAGTACCAGCAGCCCGGTGATCGCCGAGATGCCGAAGAAGATCGTCTGCACGCTCGGGAAGCTGCTGTGCTTGGGCTCCTCGATTCGGATCTCGTCGCCCGAGCGGATGTTGAGGTCGTCGAGCGTGCGGCCGTCGCGGATCGCGGCCAGTACGGTTTTGGTGTCGTAAAGCTGCTTGGTGCCGCGAATGACCGTGATGCGGCCCTTCTTCTGGTTGACCGCGCCCGGGCCACCGGCCAGCGTGATCGCGTCCGTGATCTGGCGGTCGGGGTCGACGACGTAGTAGCCAGGGCGGGGCACCGAGCCGGAGATCGCGACGCGGGTCAGCGGGATCACGCGGATGCGCGGCTCGCGGACGTAGGTCCGCTCGTAGCGCTCGACCGTCGCCGGGAGCTCGGCGCGGAGCACACCGCGCAGAGGGGCGTCGCCCCAAGTGTTGAGCGAGAAGACCGGGCCGGTGACCCCTTCGCGCACGATGACCGTGTCGCCGGAACCCGTCGCGCCCTGGCGCGCCAGCAGCAGGTCCTGGACGAGGAAACGGTCGCCCGCGCGGAAGTCGCCGTCGGTCAGGCGCTGCGAGATCGAGCGGACCTCATCGCCCCGGGTGCCGATCTGCGCCAGCGAATCGCGGCGCGTCACGAGCTGGGCGCGGGTCGCGTCGGGCGTGTAGGCCGTGACGACGGCCGGGACGGGACGCGCGGGCGCGGTCAGATCCTGCGACGCCGGCTGCAACGTGACCTGCGCGCGTGCTGCCGCGGCCGGGACGCCGACCGCGGCGAGGATGCAGGCACCCCACGACAGGGCGGCCGACCGACGATTGGAAGCGGAAAGAAGAATCATGGAATCGAGTGGGACGCGGCCGGGTGCATCGCCGGCGCAGCCATCGCCACGACTTATCGTACTGTCGCAGGGGCCGGTCGGCAATGAATGTCGGCACCCCGCTTGGAAAAGGTAGCGTCACGAGGTCGCGTTCTCAGGCCCCGCGCGTACCCCAGATCACTTCGGACGATGCCGGACGCGCGACGGCCGGCGGCGCAGAGCAGAAGTGCTACGCGCCGCCGGCCGTTGGTCGGATCGGGGTGAATTAGTGGCGTCCCGCGCCCACCCGCGGGGCGTCCTCGCCGTCGGCCAGGGCGGGCTGCTCGGGCTCCTCGACCGCGTAGTCGGGGTCGTACGAGTAGTACTCGGACATGTCGGAGTCGGCGCTGACGCCGTTGAGGATCGCGCCCGAGAGCGCGATCGGCAGCGGCCCGAGGATCCGCAGCTTGGCCTTCGCGAGCCGCACGTCGGTGACGCCGCTGCGCAGCACGACGGCGAGCTGCCCGCAGGCGGTGCCGATCGCGTACGCGTCCGTGCCCGCGCCTAACGGCGGCGTGTCGACGATGACCGCGTCGTGCTCGGCGCCGAGCGCGGCGAGCAGCTGGGGCAGGCGCGCGGTGGCGAGCAGCTCGGGGGCGCGGCGGTGGCGCGCGCCGCCCGGGACCACCCACAGATTGTCGTGCGACGTGGGATGTACGACCTCGGAGAGCAGGCTCGTGCCCTCGAGGTACTCGACGAGGCCGGGCGAGGACGGCAGGTCGAAGGTCTCGTTCAGGTGGCCGCGGCGCACGTCGGCGTCGACGAGCACCGTGCGCCAGCCGCCCTGGGCGAAGGCGAGCGCGAGGTTACTCGCGATCAGCGACTTGCCGTCGCCCGGCCCGGGGCTCGTCACGCCGAGCGCGACGTGACCCTGCGGGGCGGCGTAGCGGACGTTGAGGCGGAGGGCGCGGAACGCTTCGATGATCTGCGCCGCGCGCTCGGGCGACTGGCGGCCGCGGCCGTCGTCGATGAGCGGCACGACGCCGAGCACGGAGAGGCCGAGCTCGCGGGTGACCTGCTCCGGGTAGCGGAAGCGGCGGTCGAGCAGGTCGAGCAGCACCGCGAGCGCCGCGCCCAGGGCGAGGCCCGCGATCGACGCGAGTGCGATGAGGCGCGAGCCCGTGCTGTTGGCCGGCGTGAGCGGCATGATGGCCGGGTCGAGCACCTTCACGTCGGGCACGGACGCCTGTTGGGCGAGCGTCGCGCTCGCGTAGTCTCCCCGCAGGCGCGAGTAGATGTCGGCCTGCACGCCGACCTCGCGGCGGAGTGCGGCCTCTTCGGTCGTGCGCGCCGGGATCCCCTGCAGTTCGCGGGTGGCGTCGCCCAGCTGGTGCTGGAACGCGGTCTCGCGGGTCTTGAGCACGCCGACGAATAGCGCGGCCTGCGTCAGGATGTTGCGGCGCGTGGCCGCGAGGCCCTGGCGCTGCACCTTGATGTTGGGCTCGGAGTCGGTGAAGACGACGAGCGCCTTGTCGAGCTTGGCCTGCTGGTCGTCGAAGTCGGCGATCGCTGTGCGAAGCCCCGCCGCGCTCGGGTCGCGGGCGACGGTCGGCACCGAATTGAGGGCGTCCACAGGCAGCGTCGAGCCGGCGCGGATCTGCTGCGAGACCCGCTCCAGCTCCTGGCGGTCGCGGAGCGTGTTGTCGTACTCGATCTTGCGGATGGCGAAGTTGTTGATCACCGGGTCGCGCGTGACCACGCCGTTGGCGTCGGCCGCGGAGATCGGCCCCTCGCTCGGCTGCGTGATCGCGCCGACGCGGAAGCGCTCGAGCTGCTGCTCCTTGCTCTCGAGGCTCTTGCGCGCGCCTTCGAGCTGCTCGGAGAGCGTGGTGGCCTGCTGGTTGAGCTGGCGCTTCTTGAGTTCGGTCGCGACGACGACGAACTGGTCGAGGATCGCGTTGAGCGTCGCCGCGGGACGCTGGGCCTCGGTCCCGCGCAGGCGGAGCCCGATGATCGGGCTGTGCTCGTCCGTGTAGACCGCGAGGCGGCTGAGCACGTCGTTGGTCGCCTCGCGCGGGGTCACGACTTGGAAGTCGATCGTGCGCGACTTGCTGCCGAGCACGGCGGGCGACGGCACCCACGCGAACCCGGCCTTGCGGCCGACGGAGTCGCCGACGACGCCCGACTCCTGGACCGCACCGACCTTGTCGTTCAGCGTCCAGCGGCCGGCGTCCACCTTGAGCGTGTAGTCGCCCGGGAAGAAGCGGTCCTTGGTGCGGTCGACGTTGAAGCCGCGGAACACCAGCGAGTCGGCCGCCTTGGCGGGGCGCAGGTAAAGCGCGAGGTTGACGACGACCGGGTCGGTGATCGACGGCGTGTGCAGGAGGTCGCTCCAGCCGCGGATCTGCGTCAGCGCCCCGCCGCGCGCGGTACCGCCGCTGCCTCCGGTCTCGGTGGTCGGCGTCGTGAAGATCGTCGCGTTGACGTCGTACTGCGGCTCGACGAAGCGCTCGGAGACGGTGCCGACGGCGGCGCCCGCGAGCGTGGTCGCGAGAATGATCCACTTGAAGCGCTTGAGCGCGTTCAGGACCCGCGCGGGCGTGATCGCGGCGCCGAACCCGCCTTCCGCCTCCGGGGCCGGACCGTAGCCGCCTTCGTACGACGGTAGGGCGGCGTCTTCGGCGGGGACGGGGAGCGACGACTCTCCGCCGATCGGAACGGGCGTCAGGTTAGCAGACATCGAGCGAAGGGGGAGCGCGGAGGGGCGGCCGCGGAAACTGTGGGACGTGGGCCGTCGAGCGTGGACGGTAGATAGAGCAATTGGGCTGGAGTGTCGACCCGAGCGGGCGCGGACCGTAGCACCGGCGCAGCACCGGGGCGACATGTGGCGTGCCTGCTCAAGCGGCTCTCCGACGCGACCGACACCACAGCGTGCATCGTCGTAACTGCTGCCACTGATGCGGACGTCGCGTGGGGCCGGCACATGCCGGCCCCGTGCTGTCGACGGCCACGTACCCCGTACGGCGGAAAAAAGTGTCGCCGCCGTGCCTTGTCGAGAGCCGGTCCGCCCCTGCCGGTCCCCCCCGCCGGTCCCCTGCCTCCCTCCTCATGCCCGATCCCCGTACCGCGGCGTCGCCGGCCGAGCAGTCGTCCTCGGGCGCCACGCCCGCCCTCCGCATCCTGGTCGTCGACGACGACCGGACCCTCCGCGAGGGGTGCGCCAACATCCTGCGCCTCGACGGACACCACGTCGTAACCTTCGGGCGCGGCGAGGAGGCGATCGACGCCTCGGAGCGGCAGCACTTCGACATCGCGCTCGTCGACCTCTACATGACGCCGATCAGCGGCATGGACGTGCTCCGCGCGATCACGGCCTCCAGTCGCGACACGCTCGTGGTCGTGATGACAGGCAATCCGACGGTCGCGTCGAGTCTGGACGCGTTGCGCGCCGGTGCCTGGGATTACTTGCCGAAACCGTTCTCGGCGTCGCACCTCCAGGTGCTGGTCGGGCGGGCGGCGCACGCGGCCCGCGGGGGGCGGACGACGCGCGATCTGCGCGATGATGCCGCGCCGTCCGGGCTGTCGGCGGGAGCGAGCGGCGGGGGGCGGGCACCGGCGGTCGCGCCGTCCGACGCCGGCCCGGCGCACCGCGGGAGCGACACCGACACGTTGATCGGCGACTCGGCCGCGCTGCGGCAGGCGGTGGCGATGGCGCGGCGTGTGGCGCCGGCAGACGCGTCGGTGATGATCTTCGGTGAGAGCGGGACGGGGAAGGAGGTGATCGCGCACTTCATCCACCGGCACAGCCGGCGTGCGGCGCGCAAGATGATCGCGATCAACTGCGCCGCCATCCCGGGCCCGCTGCTCGAGAGCGAGATGTTCGGCCATAAGAAGGGGGCGTTCACCGGGGCCGACCGCGACAAGGCGGGGCTCCTCGAAACGGCCGACGGTGGGACGCTCTTCCTGGACGAGCTGGGCGAGATGCCGATGCCGCTGCAAGCCAAGCTCCTGCGCGTGCTGCAGGACGGCGTCGTGCGCCGCGTGGGCAGCGAGCGGCAGGACGCGGTGGTCAACGTTCGCTTCATCGCCGCCACCAACCGCGACCCGCACGAGGCCGTCAGGCAGGGCCTGTTGCGCGAGGACCTGTTCTACCGGCTCTGCGTCGTACCGATCAAGTTGCCGCCGCTCCGGCAGCGACCGGACGACATCGCGGCGCTCGCGCAGCACTTCCTCGAACGCTTCTGGCGCCGCCACCGCGCCGCCGGGTCGGCGCGGCCGACGTTCTCCAGCTCGGCGCTCGCGTTCCTCCAGTCGCGCCCGTGGCGCGGGAACGTGCGCGAGTTGCAGAACGTGATCGAGCACGTGACCGTGGTGGCGGAGCCCGGGCGGCCCATTGAGCCCGAGGACATCCCGCTCTACGAGGAGCAGGCGGGGGAAGAGGGCGTCTCGGCGGTGCCGGCCGGGTTGTACGCCGAGGCGTTCCACGCCGCCAAGGAGCAGCTCGTGACGCACTTCGAGCGGGAGTACCTCAACCGGCTCTCGACGCGGGCCGCGGGCAACATGTCGCGCGCGGCGCGGCTGGCGGGCGTCGACCGGACGACGTTGTACCGGCTGATGGAGAAGCACGGCATGCGGCGCGAGGATGCGCCGCTGATGGCCGCGGTCGGCGCCTGAGGGGCCGGTGCCACGACGCGCGCCAACGGGGCTCCGCCTGGTCCGCGGCGGAGGCGAAGATGAGTCAGCCGAGTCCGCGCCGCACCCGCTAACGACGCGCGGCGCGCAGCTGCTGGCGCCGCGCGGCTCGGCGAGCGGCGCCCCGCACGTCTGGGAGGAGCTGGACCGCGCGGCCGCCTGGGTGAGCGATCACTGGATGGGCGACGCGCGCGAGGAGGTGCGGCACGCGCTGCGCGTGTTGTGCATAGCGCTGCGCAACGCGCCGCGCGACCCCGCGCCGGGCGCGGCGGACGCCCTCCGCGTGAGCGATCTGCCGTGGCGTGTTCCCGTGGCCGAGCTGGCGTGCCGGCTCCGCCGCCGCCTGGTGGAGCAGCTGCGCGCGGACGCGCTGCCGCTCGGTGCCGACGGGTCGGAGGTCGCACTGGGGCTGATCGCCGCGCTCGACCGCGTCGAAACGTCGGCGCGCGCCGACGGGGCGCGCTCGGTGATGGATCAGCTGGGCGGATCGCACGCGCTCGAGCTGCTGGTCGAGGTCGCGCACGACATGCGCTCCCCGCTCGGCTCGATCCTGTTCCTCGTCGAGCGGCTGCGCGACAGCCGCGGAATGGACGGGCCGCAGGCGCGACAGCTGGCGCTCGTGTACGGCGCGGCGTTCGGGCTCAGCACGGTGGTGAGCGACGTGATGGAGCTGGCGCGCGGGGGCGACCGCCTGGCGAGCGGGGCGAGTGCGCCGTTCGACATGGCCGCGCTCGTCGAAGAGGTGCGCGCGATCGTCGCGCCGTTGGCCGAGGAGCGTGGGGTGGCGCTCGAGGTCGAGGTGCGGGTGGCGGGGCGGCGTATCGGGCGCACGGCGGCGCTCCACCGTGTGCTGCTCAACCTCGTCACGAACGCGCTCAAGTTCACGCCGACGGGGACGGTGCAGGTGCACGTCGACGCCGGTGTGGACGACCCGGACGCGGTCACGTTCGTCGTCGCGGACTCGGGGCGAGGGATGCCGGCGACGGTGCTGGAACAGCTGTTTCAGACGTTCCGGCGCGCGCCGGACACGCGGAGTCACGCGTTCTCGAGCGCAGGGTTGGGGCTGGCGATCTGCCAGAAGCTCGTGTCGGCGATGGGTGGGGAGTTGGCGGTGGACTCGGCGGTGGGGGAAGGGACGCGGTTTCGGTTCGCGCTGCGGCTGCCCATGGCCTGAGGTGCCACGCCCGGGGACGTCCAGGCCGTTGTCGTCCCGAGCCGCGCGAGGGACCTCCCGTCCGAGGTGACGGGGCCCAGCCCCGCGCCGGGGAGAGTCGGTCCCTCGTCGCATTGCTCCTCGGGACGACAGGGAGGTCTTGGGCGCGTATCATGCTCCGCGTATGCCCAAATCCGTCCCTCCCTCACGTCGTTACTGGCTCCTGAAGTCCGAGCCCGAATCGTTCAGCTTTGACGCACTGCTGGCGTCGCCGGGGCGGAAGACGCTCTGGGACGGCGTCCGGAACTATCAGGCGCGCAACTTCATGCGCGACGACATGCGGCCGGGCGATGGGGTGTTGTTCTACCACTCGAATGTGGACCCCGCAGGTGTGGCTGGGCTCGCGGAGGTGGTCGCGGCGGCGCAGGCGGACCCGACCGCGTTCGACCCGGCGCACGCGGGCTACGACCCGAAGAGCCGGCGCGAGGCGCCGACGTGGCTGGCGGTGGAGGTACGCGCGGTAGAGCGGTTCGCGGCGCTCGTGACGCCGGTGCAGCTACGGGCGGACGCGGGGGCGGCGACGCTGCAGGCGTTGCGGCGGGGCAACCGGCTCAGCGTCACGCCGGTCACGTCGGCGGAGTGGAACGCGGTGTGCCGCATCGGGCGCGGCGACGCCCGCGCGGTCGGCGCGTAGCTTGAAGTAGCGGCAGGTAGCGACACCGACGCGGCAGACGCGCGAGCCCTCCCAACGAGAGAACGGCATGAGCCAGACCGACACGACGACCACGGCGGCACCCGGCGCGGGGACCAGCGCACCCGGCGGTATTTCGACCGGCGCCACGAACGGCGCCGCTGCGACCGGCCCGGGCGCGCTCGAGTTACGCGACCCGCGTACGGACCGGCAGTACTCGATCGCGCTGCTTCCGCGCGGGACGGAGGGGGACGAGGCGGTGCGCGCGTCTGACCTGCGGAACGTGAAGCTCGCGTCGGACGACTTTGGCGTGATGAGCTACGACCCGGCGTTCATGAACACGGCGTCGTGCAAGAGCGCGATCACGTTCATCGACGGCGACAAGGGGATCCTGCGCTACCGCGGGTACCCGATCGAGCAGTTGGCGGAGGGCTCGACGTTCCTGGAGGTTGCGTACCTGTTGCGGAACGGCGAGCTGCCGGACCAGACGGAGTACCAGAAGTGGACGCACGACATCACGTACCACACGTACGTCCACGAGAACATCAAGCGCTTCCTGGAGGGCTTCCGGCACGACGCGCATCCGATGTCGATGCTGTGCAGCGCGGTCGCGGCGCTGTCGTCGTTCTACCCCGAAGCGAAGAACATCTTCGACCCCGAGGAGCGCTACCGCTCGAGCATCCGGCTGCTGGCGAAGCTGCCGACGGTGGCGGCGATGATCTACCGGCACATGAAGGGCATGCCGGTGGTGTACCCGGACAACTCGCTCAACTACACGGAGAACTACCTCTCGATGGTGGCGCGGATGAGCGAGCCGCGCTACGAGGCGAACCCGGTGTTCTCGCGGGCGCTGGAGGTGTTGTTCATCCTGCACGCGGACCACGAGCAGAACTGCTCGACGAGCGCGGTGCGCGCGGTGGGTTCGTCGCACGTCGATCCTTTCTCCGCGGTGGCGGCGGGGATCGCGGCCCTGTACGGCCCGCTGCACGGCGGGGCGAACGAGGCGGTGCTGCGGATGATCGAGGAGATCGGGCACCCGAAGAACGTGCCGGCCTTCATCGAGGACGTGAAGAGCGGGAAGGGGAGCCGGCTGATGGGCTTCGGGCACCGGGTGTACAAGAACTACGACCCGCGCGCGCGCATCGTGAAGCAGCTGGCGGACCAGGTATTCCAGCAGATCGGGATGGACAAGGACCTGGAGATCGCGCTGGAGCTGGAGCGGGTGGCGCTGTCGGACGACTATTTCGTGTCGCGGAAGCTCTATCCGAACGTGGACTTCTACACCGGGCTGATCTACCGCTCGATGGCATTCCCGACGTCGTACTTCACGGTGCTGTTCGCCGTGGCGCGCGTGGCGGGGTGGCTGGCGCAGTGGGAGGAGATGCTGCTCGACAAGGAGCAGAAGATCGCGCGGCCGCGGCAGATCTACGTGGGAGCGGCGGAGCGGCAGTACGCGTCGCGGTTGACGGACAAGTTCCCGGCGGCGCGGAAGGATTCGATCCGGAAGTAGATGGGCTGCCGGCCGCCGGGCGCTCGTGGAACCAAGCGAGCGTCCAATCGTCACGCCTGGGACGACGGCAGGGGCCGACGGTGCCAGCGTATCCAATCTCGCCCTCCATTGGCCCTTCCCCAGAAGCTTGCCGAGCCCCTGACGCGGTCTACGCTGCCAGCGTTGAACGCGGTGCGCGCGGTAGCGGTTATGATCGTCATCCTGTTCCACGGCGGCTTCGGCCTCCGGGGTGTGCCGGGCGGATTTGGTGTCACCGTCTTCTTCGTGCTGAGCGGGTTTCTCATCACGTGGCTCCTTCTGAAGGAGCACGCGAAGACGGGCAGCGTTTCGTTGCGGAGTTTCTACGTCCGACGGACCCTGCGCATCGTCCCCGTGTTCTGGGCGTACTGGCTGACCGTCGTGGCGTTCCTGACATTGCGGCACAAGCCGATCGCGTGGGCGCACGCCTTCAGTGCGTTGCTGTACGTCAGCAACTACTACAGTGCGCTCCTCGGCGATCCCGAGAACGCGTTGAGTCACACGTGGTCGCTTGCGGTCGAAGAGCAATTCTATCTGCTCTGGCCGGCGATGTTCGTTGCCTTCTTCTGCTGCGCGCGGCGGGCGATCGCCTGGCTGATTGTGCTGATTGTGGCGATCTGGAGCTACCGCGTGGTTCGGATCGCGGCGCTCGGGGAGGGCCAGTACCACTCGTATTACTACTACGCTTTCGAAACCCGATCCGATGCGCTGCTCGTCGGATGTCTGCTGGCGTTCGTGCTGGCACAGCAGCGGTGGGGGCGGTTCTGGGGGCTCGTGACTGCCCATCCAGTGTTGCTCGTTGCTACCGTACTGGCAGCAGGGGTGGTGAGCACGGTGGCCTCGTGGACGGGGATCTGGTGGACCGAGTACATCGTCGCCGGGTCGCTCGGCCCGGTCCTCGTCGCGGTCGGTATTGTCCAGGCCATGGCGTTCAGTGCGACCCACGGCTGGCGCTGGCTCGAATCACCGGTCGCGCGCTACTTGGGGCTCATTTCGTACTCGCTTTACCTGTGGCAGCAGTGGACGCTGGATGCGGTGACCACCCGCATGACTCACGCGCCGTACCTCGCTCAGGCGTGGTCGCGGTCGGCTTTACGATCGTCGTCGCGAGCGGATCGTATCTCTTTATCGAGCGACCGTTCCTACGATTCAAGGACCGCGTCGGTCACGCGGCCCGGGAGGGCGTGGCGGGGCAGGCACGTGCTCCGGACGAGTCGCCTTGCGGCCGTGCAGGCCGCTTAACGTAGATCACGCGCACTCGTTGGCCGGTCGGGGACCCCCGCGCCGCCTGAGTCGCGCACTGCCGCTTGACCGGACACACGCCGCAATGCCGCGCCCGCGCCGTACAGACCGTCGCGCCCAACTCCATGAGCGCCTGGTTGTGTGTCCACGCCGCGCGCCCGGTCCGCGGGAGCACCGCCTCGGCGATTCGCCATAGCCGCGTCAGATCGCGCGGCCGCTTGGGGTCGAGTTCGGGCGCGAAGACGCGCGAGAGGACGCGGGCGACGTTGGTGTCTACGAGGGCGGCGCGGCGTTCGTAGGCGAAGCTGGCGACGGCGCCGGCCGTGTAGGCGCCGACGCCGGGGAGCGCGCGGAGGGCGGCGGGGTCGGGGGGGATCACGCCGGGGCCGGCGTCGCCCGTCACGCGGCGGGCGAGGGCGTGCAGGTTGCGGGCGCGGGCGTAGTAGCCGAGGCCCGCCCACGCCTCGGTGACGTGCTCGACGGGGGCCTCGGCGACGTGGCCTAACGTGGGGAAGCGCTCGAGGAAGCGGGCGTAGTAGTCGACGACGCGCGAGACCTGCGTCTGCTGAAGCATCAGCTCCGAGACGAGTACGCGGTAGGGGTCGCGCGTGCGGCGCCACGGAAGGTCGCGCGCGTTGGCGCGGTACCAGGCGCGGAGGCGGGCCGAGAAGCGACGCGCCCGGGTCGGGTCGATCGCGGGCGCATCGCGGTCCTTCGGGCGGCTCTTGGCCGTCATCGCTGTCCCGTTCCGGGTGCCGGTTCCCGCGCGGTCTCGTTCCGAGCGGACGACCGCTATGTCCGTCCGGGGTGAACCTGGCCGGGCGCGCCACGACCGGCGTTCGCGAGTAGCTCGGCGTAGAGCCGCTCTAGGCGCGGCAGCACGGCCTCCTCGTGAAACCGCTCGCGGGCGAAGGCGCGGCCGCGCTCGCCCATCGCTCGGCGGCGCGCCGCTTCGTCCAACAATCTCGCGAGCCGGTCGCGTACGCCGTGAATGTCGCCGGATGGGACGAGGAAACCCGTTTCGCCGTCCACAACCGCGTCACTCATCCCGCCGACGGCGGTGGCGACCACCGGACGGGCTGCTGCCATCGCCTCGACAATCGAATTGGGAAACCCTTCGCTCACCGAGGTGAGGGCGGAGACGTCGAAGGCGTGATGGAAGCGTGCGGCGCGTGGCAGCATGCCGGTGATCTGAACGCGATCGGCAACGCCGAGCTCCGCGGCCGTAGACTGGACCGCAGCCCGACTCTCGCCGTCGCCGACGAATACCAGCCGCAGGCTCGGGAGACCGGGGGCGAGGGCCGCCGCGGCACGGAGAAGCGTAAACGGGTCCTTGACCGGCTTGACCGTCGCCACGACGCCGATCACAAGCGCGTCGGCTGGTAGTCCGAGCTCGGCGCGCAGGGCCGTGCGGCCGGTGGCGTCGATGGGGTCGAACAGGGCCGCGTCGACGAAGTTCGGGATGACGGTGACGCGCTCGGGGGGAACGCCTTCGTCTTGCACGACCGAGCGCGCGACGCCGTCGCTGTTGGCCAGGATTCGGTGAGCGAAGCGGTACCCGACGAGCTGGTTGAGGCGGATCAGCTTGGGCGCGTACTGCGTGAGGCCCCAACGCCGGCTGGCGATAATGGCAGGGACGCCGGCGAGTCGCGCCGCCGTCGTCGCGAAGACGTTGTCGTAGACGTCGTGGCAGTGAACTACGTCGACGCGTTCGCGGCGGAAAAATTGGACGAGCCGCCAGATCTGCGTCGCGGTCGACGGATGCGTAAACGATCGAAGCGGTGCGTGGTGGCGGGCCGCCGCGGCGTCGAAGAAGCGGGGGGCGAGTGCTCCTTCCGCGCCGTAAACAAGGAGCGACTCGACCCTCGTGCGGTCGAGCCGCTCCATCGTCCGCACCGCACTCGTCTCGGTGCCGCCGATCTCGAGGTTGTCCAGGCAGTGCGCCACGCGCACCGCGGCGTTCGCGCGTCGGGACGGCGCCCGGTCACTGCACCGTCTTGGTCTTCCGCCGCAGGAAGTCCATCAGCACGAACTGGCCTAACGTCATCGTGCTCGTGAAGTACGCCTTACCGCGCGCGATCTCGCTCACGCGCTTGACGAACTCGACGAGCGAGCGGTCGCGGGCGAGCATGAACGTGTTGATCATGACCCCCGAGCGGCGGCAGTCGGCGACCTCCTTCAGGGTCTCGGCCAGCACGCCGGCGTCGAGGCCCATCGGGTTCTTGTAGATCATGCCGTTGGGCAGCGTCAGGGCCGAGGGCTTGCCGTCGGTGATCATCACGATCTGGCGCATGTCCTTCTTCTGCGCCATGAGGATGCGGCGGGCGAGCTTCAGGCCCTCGGCGGTGTTGGTGTGGTACGGGCCGACCTGCGCGTGGGCGAGCTGCGAGATCGGGATCTCCTCGGCGGAGTCGTGGAAGAGGACCACGCGGACCGTGTCGCCGGGGAACTGCGTGCGGATCAGGTGCGCGAGCGCGAGGGCGACCTTCTTGGCGGGGGTGAAGCGGTCCTCGCCGTAGAGGATCATCGAGTGCGACGTGTCGAGCATCAGCACCGTCGCGCAGCTCGATCGATACTCGCTCTGGCGGACCATCAGGTCGGGGTAGTCGAGGTCCATCGGGACCTCGATCTTGCCCGTGCGGGCCAGCGAGTTCTTGAGCGTCTCGTTGATGTCGAGGTTCATCACGTCGCCGAACTCGTAGGGCTTGCTGAAGCCGTCGCTCTCGATGCCGGTCGACAGGTAGGGCGTGTCGTGGCTGCCGATGCTGCTCTTCCCGAGGCTGCCCAACAGGTGGCGCAGCGTCTTGTAGCCGAGGAAGTCGATGCCCTTGTCGGTCAGGTTGAACTGGACGTCCTTGCTCGCCGCCTGGCCGACGGAACCCTTGCCGGTGACGGGCTGCTGGGCGCCGGGCATCTGCGGGGCGGGGCCGTCGGTCTTGAGGTAGCCCTCGGACACCAGCCGCTGCACGAGCTGGTCGAGCAGCTCGGCGAGCTTGGCGTTGGAGTCCTCGTCGCCGTCGCCGCGCAGGGCTTCGAGCATCTCGGGGGTGAACTGGCCGCTCTCGAGCAGGGCGTCGAGGATGGCCTGCTTGAGCCCGTCGATCGAGCGGTCGGCGTCGTCGCCGGTCTCGCCCCAGAAGGGGTGGGACTGGGCGCCGCCGGCGAAGCCGGAGTCCAGAAGGAAGGTGGCGAGCTTGTCGAGCAGCGACTGAAGGTCGACCGCGTCGGCGATCTCGGGGCTGTACTTGGTATACGTGTGGAAGCGCATCGACGACGGCTCGCGGGCGGGGAGGGCGACTGCGTGAAGCTACCGAGATCCTACCCGCGGGGCGGGCGGAGGGTGCGGGGCAAGCCTCGCGGGGATGACGGCCGTTAGACCTCCGCCGGCTGGGTGGCGAGGACGGTCGTGACGCGGGCGACCAGGCTCTCGGGGGTGAACGGCTTGGCGAGGAAGGCGACGGTGTCGGCGGACACGCCGCGGTGCAGGACTTCGTCCTCGGTGTAGCCGGAGGTGAACAGCACCCGAGTGTCGGGGCGTTCCTGCGCGAGGGCCTCGGCGAGTTCGCGGCCGCTCATGCCGGGCATCACGACGTCGGTGAGGAGGAGGTCGATGGGGCCGCGGTGCGCGCGGGCGACGGCGAGGGCCTGCATGCCATCTTCCGCGACGAGTACGTGGTAGCCGCTGCGGACGAGGGTCTCGCGCACGATGAGGCGGACGGCGCGCTCGTCCTCGACGACGAGGATGGCCGCGGGGGTATCGCCGTCCGCGACGCCGCGCGAGGGAAGGCCGACGTAGTTGCCGTGGGCGGGCGTGGTGCCGCGGGCGGGGGTGGCGACGCGGGGCATGTAGAGGGCGAAGGTGCTGCCCTCGCCGGGCGCGCTGGTCACGCGCACGACGCCGCCCGCGCCGGTGACGATGCCGTACACCGTCGCGAGTCCCAGCCCGGTGCCCTTGCCGCGCGCCTTGGTCGTGAAGAAGGGCTCGAAGATGCGCGTCTGGGTCGCGTCGTCCATGCCGAGCCCGGTGTCGCGGACGGCCAGGCGCACCCACGGGCCGTGGGCGACGCCGGGGTGCCGCGCATCGACGCCGTGCACGTCGACGTCGTGGACGACGATGGAGAGGGTGCCACCCGCGGGCATCGCGTCCCTGGCGTTCAGGACGAGGTTCATCACGACCTGCTCGAGCTGGCCGCGGTCGGCGAGGACGCGCCCGGTCGGTGCGGTGCCGCCGTCGCGGAGGCTGGTCTCGAGCCGGATGTCCTCGCCGATGACGCGCGCGAGCATGGGCTCGAGCTCGGCGACGACGTCGGCGGGGGAGAGAACCGTCGCCTGCGTGACATGGCCGCGGCTGAAGCTGAGGATCTGTCCGGTGAGCGCGGCGGCGCGGCGGGCGGCGTCGCGGATCATCGTCACATCCTCGCGCACGGGCGAGTCGCCGGGGAGGTCGGTGAGGGCGAACTCGCAGGCGCCGAGGATGCCGGTGAGGATGTTGTTGAAGTCGTGGGCGATCCCGCCGGCGAAGCGGCCGAGGGCTTCCATCTTCTGCCCGCGGCGGAGCTGCTCCTGCGATTCGGCGAGGGCGCGTTCGGCGGCTCGACGGGCGGTGACGTCGACGGCCACGGACAGCTGCGCGGGGCGCCCTTCGAATTCGGTGCCCGCCGTGTAGACCTCGGCGTCGAACTCGGTGCCATCGCGGCGGAGGTGGCGCCAGACGCGGACCCCGCGGCGCGCGCCGCCGGTGAGCGTCGGGACGGGCCAGATGGATGCTTCGGCCAGGAAGCGCAGGCGTTCGGCTTCGGGGCGCAGGTCGATCAGGGTGCGGCGGGTAAATTCCTCGTGCGTGTAGCCGTACTGCGCGACCGCGGCAGCGTTGGCGGCGAGCACGGCGTAGGTGCCGACGTCGGCGAGGTACATCGGGAGCGGCGACGCCTCGAATAGCGTGCGGTAGCGCTGCTCGCTGCGGTTGAGCTCCGCGGTGCGGGCGGTGATCGTCGCGGCCATGTCGCCGAACGTGATGGCGAGTCCGCCGAGCTCGCCCGGGAGGTAGGCCGGGGTGCGGCGGGCGTAGTCGCCGGCGGCGAGCGCGGTCGCGTCGGCGGCGAGGTCGGTAAGAGGCCGGGTGATGCGTCGCGCCGCGGCCGCCGCGAGGAGGAGGGCGACGCCGAGGGTGAGGACGCCGAGGAGGGCATCGTAGCGCAGCTCGCGCTCGACCGGCGCGAAGGCGGCGGAGGTCGGGAGGGCGACGTAGACGCGCCAGGGGACGAGTGTGGGCCGTACGGCGGCGACCAGGCGCCCACCGCCTGGGTCGTCCGTCACGACGCCGTCGGCGTGCTGGAGCGCGCGGGGTGGGGCGAGGACCTGGTCGGCGGTGCGGCCGGCCCAGCGGCCGTCGTCGGGGTCGCGCGCCACGACGTGACCGTGGGCGTCGGCGATGAGCACGACGGAGCCAACCGGCAGCCCGGCGTCGTCGAGGGTCTTTTCGAGCGCGAGGAGGTGGACGGTGCCGAGGGCGACGGCGCGCACGGCGCCGGCGGGATCGAGGACCGGATGGGCGAAGGTGACCGACCAGACGCTCGAGTCGGGGCGCGCGCGCATCGGGTCGCCGACGGTCGGGCGGCGGGTGCGGAGCGCTTCTTGGAAGTACGGGCGGTCAGCGGCGTTGATCGTCGCGCGCACCGGGAGCGGGCGCCGAGATGTGCCGATGTTGGAGCCCGAGGGGAGCTGCACCCAGAGGTTGGTGACGATCGGGTCGGGCAGGCTGTTCTTGACACCGAGCAGCAGCGCGTCGTTTTCGGCCGTCCTGGCGGAATCGGTGCGGACCTGGGGGGTGATCGCGCTCAGGAGGGTGCCGATGAGGCGCGCGCGTTCGTCGAGGCGGCCGGCGACGGCGCGGGCGGTCTCGAGGGCGCGCGATTCGGCAGCGGTACGCACGCGCGCCGCGCGGTCGCGCGCGCGCCAGCCGGTGAGCACGATGAACGGCGCGCTGGCCGCGACGGCGAGGAGCATAAGGCCCGCGCGTACGGACGGCCCGCGGCGGCGTAGCCGGGCGAGGGCGCGCACGGCCCGCCGGGGCCACGGGAGCGACCCCCGGGCGGAGAGCGACGGGGCGGGGGAGGGCACGGGAGGGGCGCTGGGCAGACGGGTGGCGCGAACGGGCGAGTCCGCGCGGCGGTGCCGGACCGGAGCGGGATGGATCGTTCGCCCGAGGCCGCGCCCATGGACGATGTGACTCATCCTGTTGCTACGGATGACGCTGTTCCGTAAGCAATTCTATGCGAGAAGGCGCCCCGGGAGTGAATAAAAACCCTCCGGGGCGCCGTGCGGACGATGTCAGGTGCGAGCTACATCGCGAGAGATGGGTGGACCCCCGCTTTCGTGGGGGTGACAGTGGATGGTGCTCAGGAAAAGCGGCTCAGGAGAACAGGTCCTCGCCGGGGCGGCGGCGCTTCTCGCTGACGGCGCGGCCGTACTGGCCGCGGTCGTTGCGCGAGATCTTGCGGCGAGCCACGAGGGCTTCGAGGACGAGTTCGCAGGCGGCGGCGGTAGCGCCCGGGTCGTCCGGGGTCGCGAGGCCGGTGCGGTGCACGGTGTCGAGGAGCTGCGGCACAGCGCTGAACGCTTGGGCGACGAGCGTGGACGGCTGTTCGTCGTCGACCTGGAGGGCGCCGCCCTCGTCGAACCAGATCACGACCTGGTCGAGGTTGGGCGTGCCGGCGCGGGCCTTGAGGGTCGCGTCGGCCGCGCGGCGGATGAGTTCGCGCGCGATGGTGGCGCCGCCGACGATCTCGCCCTCGTACTCGAGTTCGAGCTTGCCGGTGATGGCGGGCAGGGCCGCGAAGATGTCGGCGATGCGGGGCACGACTTCGGTCTCGCCGGTGCGCACGGCGCGGCGTTCGGCGTTGCTGACCACGTTCTCGAGGACCGTGATGGGCATGCGCTGCGAGACGCCCGAGCGCTTGTCGACGCGCTTGTCGCCGCGGGCCTCGAAGGCGACGCGCTCGATGACTTCGGAGACGAGCTCGGGAACGCGGACGGGGCGCGAGAAGGTGTCGCGCGCGTCGCCGGTGCCCTGGCGGCGGGTCCACGCTTCCTGCTGCGTGATGGCCATCCCGAGCTCGACTTCCTCGGGGTAGTGGGTCACGATCTCGGAGCCGATGCGGTCCTTGAGCGGCGTGATGATCTTGCCGCGCGCCGTGTAGTCCTCGGGGTTGGCCGTGAAGCAGAGGAGGACGTCGAGCGGGAGCCGGACGGGGTAGCCCTTAATCTGGACGTCCCCTTCCTGCATGATGTTGAACAGGCCGACCTGCACCTTTCCGGCGAGGTCGGGGAGCTCGTTGAGGGCGAAGATGCCGCGGTTGGCCCGGGGCAGCATGCCGTACTGGATCGTGAGTTCGTCGGAGAGCAGGTGGCCGCCGCGCGCGGCCTTGATCGGGTCGACGTCGCCGATGATGTCGGCGATGGTCACGTCGGGGGTCGCGAGCTTCTCGACGAAGCGCATGTCGCGGCCGACCCACGCGACGGGCGTGTCGTCGCCGTGTTCGGCGATGAGCTGCTTGGCGTACTTGCTGATCGGCCGGAACGGGTCGTCGTTGACCTCGCTCCCGGCGACGACGGGCATCTCGGGGTCGAGGAGCGTGATGAGCGCCCGGAGGATGCGGCTCTTGGCCTGGCCGCGCAGCCCGAGCAGGATGAAGTTGTGCCGCGAGAGGAGCGCGTTGACGATCTGCGGCATGACGGTGTCCTCGTAGCCGAGGACGCCCTCGAAGAGCGGGCCGCCGCCAGCGAGGCGGGCGAGCAGGTTGCGGCGCAGTTCGTCCTTGACCGAGCGGGCGCGGCGTTCGGCGTAGCCCGCGGCGCGGAGGGCGCCGAGGGTGGTGGGGAGCGAGGTCGTGGTCACGAAAGGGCGAGAGAGAGTGCGAGGGGAGACACGGTGCAACGCTGAGCGCGGCTTGACACGTTTCCAGGGGTCCGTAACTTCTCGACGCCGAACCCGAGCGCGGGCGCTGACGTCTGGCGTCTGCTCGCTCGGAGCGTGGCGTGTTCATCCCCGTACGCGCCCGATACCCCCGATTCTCTCTAGGAGATCCTGATGAAGCGCTTCGCTTTCGTGGCCGCCGCCGTAGTGCTGGCCGCCTGCTCGAGCAAGGAACAGACGCCCGCGACCGACACCGCCGCCCCGGCGATGACGCCGGCCCCGGCCGCCGGTGCCGCTGGTGGTGCGATGGCTGGTGGCGCCACGGACAGCACGGCGATGAAGGCCGCGAACAAGATGGACACGGCCGCCAAGAAGATGGACAGCGCCGCGAGCAAGATGAACGACTCGTCCGCCATGAAGGGCGGGATGAAGAAGCCGTAATTCGGGGGATCTGGCAAAAAGAACAGGGGCGGCGATCACTCGCCGCCCCTGTTCTTCTTGCCCTACCCGTTCTCGGCGGTCGCGTCGGGGAAGGGAAGCGTCGTGACAGTCACGCCGCGCTCGCCGCCGTCCCAGCGGGCGCGCAGGGTGGCGCCGAGTGGGACTTCGCGGCGGACCATGCCGATCGCGACGCCGCCGAGTCGGGGGGAGATGGCGGCGCTGCGGACGGAGCCGACGGCCTTGTCGTCGGGGTCGAGGAGTTCGGCGCCGGGCGGGATCGGGCCGCCGCCAGGGAGGTAGCCGAGCCCGCGGAGGTGGCGGTTGACGTGTCCGCGGAAGTGGATGCGGGCGACGACTTCCTGGCCGGTGTAGCAGCCCTTGGTGTACGAGATGGCATGGAGGTCGTCGAAGTTGGCCTCCTGCGGGATCGTGGTCTCGTCGACGTCGAGGCCCCACTCGGGGTAGCCGGCCTCGATGCGTGCGGCGTCGTATGCGGCGTGGGCGTGGTGGCCGGCGAGGACGCCCGGGACGGCGGTGCGGACGCGTTCCCAGGCCTCGTCGCGGTGTTCGACGGGGGCGATGAGCAGGAAGCCATCGAGGCCGAGGGTCGGGACGCGGGCGACGAGGAGTGGGGCGCCCTGAAAGGTGATCGTCGCGTGCGCGTAGTCGGGGAGCGCGGCGAGGGCGGCGGGCGGAGCGCCGAAGGCGTCGGCGATCGCGTCGCGGGCGCGGGCGCCGTAGACGCCGAAGGCGCGGAGGCGTTCGTGTTCGCGGCGGTACGGGGTGGTGCGCGGGTTGACGAACTTGCGAATGAGCGCGCCCCAGCCCTCCGCGGCGCGCGGCGGGACGTCGACGATGAGCGCGACGCCGGCGAGCCAGCTGCCGTCGGCCGCCGGCGCTGCCGCCGGGTCGCAGGCGAAGACGCGGACGTCGGCGAGGATGCGTCCCTTGGCGGAGAGGGCGGCCGCATAACAGCCGTGGCCCGGCGCGAGCCCGGCGAGGTCGTTGGTCACGAGTCCCGTGACGGTGTCCGCCGCCTTGGCGCCGTGGAAAGTCCAGAGGTCGCGGTCGGTGTGGTCCACGAGGAGCGCGCCCGTGCGGAGGGCGGCGTACTGGGTCGCGAACTCGGGCGCGTTGGTCGCGGGGGTTGTCGCGTCTGCGGCGGTTCCGTCGGCGTCGGTTCCAGCAGCGGCGGTCGCGTCGGACGCCTCCGCCCCGGGCTGCGCGGCGGGGTTCTGCGCCGGGTGGCTGCGGGCGGAAGAGATGGGAATCACCGCCGTCTCGGACGGAGTGCTCATCGGGGCGGGGCTGGGGGCGCGTCTGGCAAGGGCGACGTCGGCGGCGCGGGGTCGAGCAGCGCGGCGAGTCGGGCGGAGGTGAGGCCGTCGAGGGCGGCGGTCCAGTCGATCGTCTGTGCGTCGTTCATGGGCATGCTGCGGGCCCAGGCGGTACGGACGCCCGCCTCACGGGCCACGCGCAACGCGGCGGGGCTGTCGAGGAGTGCGGCGACCGTGTGGGGGTCGGCTCGCCCGCGGAGCCGGCCGAGCGCGGCGGCGACGCGGGCAGCATCGGTGCGGCGGGCCAGCGCGTCGTCGGGGGCATCGTCGGCGGCGGCTACAAAGCGGACCGTCGCGTCGAGGCCGGCGAGGGCGAGAACGCGTTCGGCGTCGGCGCGACGCCAGCCGGTCACGAGACCGACGCGGAGGGTGAGGGCAAACGACTCGACGGCGGCCCGGGCGCCGGCACGGAGCGTCACACCCGCGGCGAGGCGGGCCGCGTAGTCACGCTCGGCGCGAAGGGCGACGAGGGCGAGGGCGGTATGATCGAGGGAGCGCGCGGCCGGGTCGCCGGCTCGCGCGCGGGCGTCCACGGCCGCGGCGGCGAGTGCGTCGAAGGGCGCGCGCCAGTCCACGACGGGTGCGCCCCGCGCGTCAGCCGTGAGCAGGTCGGCCGGATGTATCGCGGCTGGCCAACCGACTGCCCACCCTGCCGGCCAGCCTACGTGCTCGGCCGCAAGCGCGGCGGCGAGGGCGGCGGCGCGGTCGGGCGCGGGGTCGACGAGGACGCCGTCGAGTTCGATCAGGACAGCGGCGACTGGGACGGCTATGCGGACGCGCTCGGCGGGTGGTGTGGGCCGTGGCCGTTGGAGCGGGCGCGTACGTGGACGGTGGCGCGGTGCTCGATCTCGGGGACGACCTGCTCGAGGATGCGCGCGAGGTAGCTCGTGCGTTCGAGCGCGTCGCGCGAGGCGAGCACGCGCTGGCGTACGGCGAGGTCGAGTTCGACCGCGGCGGCGACGGCGAACGCGACGTCCGTGTCGTCGTCGGGGAGGGCGGGCTCGGCTTCGGGCGGGTCGTCGGCGAGCGTGCGGGCGGCGTCGGCAACGCGACGGAAGGCGGCGCGGACGCGGGCGGTCGCGGCGGCGAGGGCGTCGGCGTCGCGGACGGGTTCGTCCCGGAAGGCGCGTATGGCGGCAACGTGGTACGGCGTGCCCGCGTCGACGAGGCGATCGACGGCGAAGCGCTCGACGCCTTCGACGAGGACGTTGCTGCGGCCGTCGGCCAGGGGGACGGCTTCGCGGACGAGGGCGGTGCAGCCGACGAAGCCGGCCGGGATCGCGCGCTCGTCGTTGGTCGTCCGGAGCACGATGCCGAAGCGCCCGTCGGCCGCCCGGACGTCGGCGAGCATGGCGCGGTACCGCGGCTCGAAGATGTGGAGCGGGAGCTGGGCGCCGGGGAAGAGGACGAGCGCGAGCGGGAAGATCGGAAGGCGGGCGGACGCGGCCGGCGCGCCGTCGGCGCCGCCCCCGGCGGACGTTCCGCTCACGGGGCCGGGAACGGCGTCACGCGGCGACCATGCGGCCGACGAGCGCGCGAAGTTCGGCGAGCTCGAACGGCTTGTTGAGCACGGGGCAGGACGAGCGCCGGAGGAACTCGCTCGCCTCGCGCGACACCGAGTCGCCGGTCGACAGGATGAGGCGGCCGAGCAGGGCGGGCCGGTCGACGGCGAGTCGTTCGTACAGGTCCATGCCCGAGACGTCGGGCATGCGGAGGTCGGAGATGATGACGTCGTACCGCGGCCCGCCGTCGGCCAGCAGCAGTTTGAGCGCCTCCGCGCCGTTTTCGGCGTCGTCGACCTCCCACCCCTGGCGCTGGAAGAAGCGCCGCAGCGCCTGACGGATGACCGGTTCGTCGTCGACGAGCAGGGCGCGGCGTGCGGCGGATGCGACGGGGGGGTTGGTCATGGCGTTCCGCGGAAGGTAGCCGGTGCGGGGCGGCCGGTGCCCCCCGGTGCAGCCCGCGCGCCGCAGCGTGGAGTTACGCGGCCTTCCAGTAGCCGCTGAGCGCGGCGGCGGCGTTGGACTCGCGGAGTTTGGTGAAGGCGCGCTCGCGGATCTGGCGGATCCGCTCGCGGGTCACGCCCATCACGGCGCCGATGCGCTCGAGGGTCATCTCCTCGGAGCCGGGTTCGAGGCCGTAGTACAGGGTGAGGATGCGCCGCTCGCGCGGGGTCAGGTGGTGTTGGAGGGCGTGCGTGAGGTGCTCGCGGAAGATGCGGTCGGCGAGGGCTTCGTCTGCAGGGGTCGCGCGGTCGTCGGGGATGCGCTCGCCGAAGGTGCCGGCGTCGCGCGTCGCACGGTCGATTGGCGCGTCGAGGGCGACTTCGGGGGCGGCGAGCATCCGGCACTGGCGCACGACGTCGACGTGCTCTTCCAACAGTTCGCCGAGCTCCTCGTCGCTCGGGTCGCGGCCGAGGCGTTGGGCGAGGATGGCGTGGGCGCGGCCGGCGCGGATGACGACGGTATTCTGGTTGAGCGGGACGCGGACGGACCGAGTCTGTTCGGCGAGGGCCTTGAGCACGGCCTGGCGCACCCACCAGACGGCGTAGGAGATGAACTTGACGCCCTGGTCCGGGTCGAACTTGCGGACGGCCTTGATCAGGCCCTCGTTGCCGATCGCGACGAGATCGCCGAGTTCGAGGCCGCGGCCCTGGTACCGCTTCACGTACGAGATGACGAAGCGGAGGTTGGCGGTGACGAGGCGTTCGGCGGCTTCGCGGTCGCCCTGGCGGGCGAGGCAGGCGAGGCGGCGTTCCTCGGCCTGGTCGGTGATGAGCGGGAGTTGCTGGATGTCGCTCAGGTACTGATCGAACGAGCTACTGATGCCGCCGCGCGGGAGGGGGGACGGGCGGGAAGCCTCGCGGGGGCGGGGCGAGGGGGTCACACGCTGCATGGACACCTCGGGGGTGACGGCAGGTGGACGGGCGGCGCCGGGGAGGTGGGGCGCGCCCGGGGGAGGAGTGGGAGGCCACGGTAATGCCGGGGGGGGGATGGGTCAATAGTGACCGGGGGGGACGGCGCGCTTGGAAGGGCGTTCTTGGAACGGCGCTGTTGGAGAGGCGCCGTGGGTGGGGCGGGGGGCTTAGGGGCGGGGGCGGCGCGGGCGGGAGGCGATGGCGAGGGCGGTGGCGAGGGCCAGGAGGACCGTGAGGGTGGTCCAGAGGGGGGGACGTTCAGGAGGAAGGCCCCGAAGGCGAGGCCGGCGAGGAGAAGGGTGAAGAGGGCGAGGTAGAGGGCGGTGGGGGTCATCGGGTGGCGTCGACGCAGCGTGGGGAACGCTCAGTCGCCGAAGGCGACGAGGGAGGCGACGCCGGGGCGCGTGCCGAAGCGGCCGGCGTCGGCGCAGTCGGGGGTCCAGATGTCGATGTGGGCGCCGTGGACCGCGCCGCCGGTGTCCTCGACGCGGAAGCGGCCGAGGTAGCGGCCGGCGGAGAAGAGGTGGACGTGGCGCATCATGGGGAACACGTGCGGGTCGGCGGCGACGATGCCCGTGCGGGTCGGGGTGCCCTGGCGGGTGGTGCCGTGCAGGCAGTACGCCGTCAGGGTGACGTTGACGGGCTCGTTGGGCTGGGCGCGGGCGACGAGGGCGCGGAGGGCCGAGAAGTCGGGGGTCAGGGCGCGCGGCAGCGTGAGGCGCGGCATGATCAGCGGCGAGGCGAAGCTGCGGAGTGCGGCGACGGGCTTCGGGAGGCGGGCGCGCCAGTCGGGTTTGGCAGCGCTCGCGCTGTCGGCGGGCGAGGCGAGGACCTCGACGGGGGCGTGGAGCCAGTCGCTCATCACGACCACGGGCTCGTGGCGGGCGATGGTGTCGACGGGGACGGGCGGGAAGGCCACTGGCGCAGGCGCGGAGTCGCCGGGCGGGGCGAGCAGCAGCGGTCGTTCGGGGGGCTGAGCCGGGGGGGCGGCGCGGCGGCCGAGGACGACGGCGGTGGCGAGGGCGAGCCAGCCGAGGACGGCGACGGGGTGCGGGGTGCCGCGCAGGCCGCGCCGTGGCGGCAGCGGGGGGGTCACGCGCGCGTGGCTCCGGCGCCGAGCGTGGGACGCGTGAGCGCGGCGCGTACGAGGGCGGCACGCACGAGCGCGTCCGGGAGCGGGACGGTCCAACGGCCGCCGCCGTCGGCCATCGCGCCGATGCGGGTTGGCACGGCGTACTCGACCGTGCCTCGGCGGGCCTTCTTGTCGAGGC
The DNA here is from genome assembly GCA_963763675.1 of uncultured Gemmatimonadales bacterium. Taxonomy (GTDB): domain Bacteria; phylum Gemmatimonadota; class Gemmatimonadetes; order Gemmatimonadales; family Gemmatimonadaceae; genus BPUI01. The sequence continues at coordinate 90,513 of CAVXPN010000002.1, read as the reverse complement.
GGGCGGCGGCGAGCACGGCGTCGGGGTCGAGGTCGGGCGGGGGGGCGACGGGGAGTCCGCCCGCACGGAGGGCGGCAGCGATGCGGTCCGCGGTGCCGGATTCGGTGATCCCTGCGTGCTCGGCGGCGGTGGCCTCGACGACCATGCCGATCGCGACGGCCTCGCCGTGGCGCAGGCGGTAGTCGCTCAGCACTTCGAGCGCGTGGCCGACGGTGTGGCCGAAGTTGAGCACGTGGCGGCGGCCGGCCTCGCGCGGGTCCTCGGCGACGACCGCGGCCTTGATCGTGACGCTCGCGGCGACGAAGGCGGCGGTGGGGGTGGGGGCGTCGCTGGCGAGGAGGGCGGCGGCTTCGGCGAAGTGCGCGGGGCTCGCGATCACGCCGTGTTTGAGGGCCTCGACGGCGCCCGCGCGGAGGTCGTCGGCGGGGAGGGTGGTGAGAGTCGCGGGGTCGATGACGACGAGCGCGGGGGGGTGGAAGGCGCCGACGAGGTTCTTTCCGGCTGGGGTGTCGACGGCGACCTTGCCGCCGACGCTGGCGTCGACCATCGCGAGGAGCGTCGTCGGCGCCTGGACGAATGGGAGGCCGCGCATGTAGGTCGCGGCGACGAAGCCGGCGAGGTCGCCGACGACGCCGCCGCCGAGTGCGAGGACGGCGGTGTCGCGGCCGCAGCGGGCGGCGAGCATGGCGTCGGTGAGCGCCGCCCACTGCTCGCGGGACTTGGACGCCTCGCCCGGCGGGACCGAGAGGAGGAGTGCGGGCGCGGCGGCGTCGCGCGAGAGCTGGGTCTGGACGGCGGCGCCGCGGTGGGCGGCGACGGTGGCGTCGGCGATGACGACCCAGCGGCTCGCGGCGATGGGCTGGACGAGGTCGGCGAGCCAGTCGAGCGCGCCGTCGCCGACGACGACCTGGTAGGGGAGCAGGCCGGCCGCGGCGTCGACGACGGCGTCGATTCGCACCGGAGGGCTACCGCGGGCCGGCTACCACTTGGACTCGTCGGCGCCGGCGCGGCGGTTGGCGACGCGGGCGAGGACGAACAGGAGATCGGAGAGCCGGTTGAGGTACATGACGACGAGCTCGGGCACGTCGACCTCGCGGGCGAGGGCGACGACGCGGCGTTCGGCGCGGCGGCAGACGGTGCGCGAGACGTGGAGGGCCGCGGCCTTGGGGGTGCCGCCGGGGAGGATGAACGCGGTCAGCGGTTCGAGCTCGGCCTCGCCCTCGTCGATCGCGCGTTCGAGTTGGGCGACGCGCGTCTCGTCGAGCTCGGCCTTGGCGAGCTGCTCGCGCATTTTCACCGGGTCGGGGGTCGCGAGGAGGGCGCCGATGGCGAAGAGGTCGCGTTGGACGGGGACGAGGACCTCGTCGACGCGCGGCATGAGTTCGATGGCGCGGGCGAGGCCGAGCGAGGCATTGAGCTCGTCGACGTCGCCGTAGGCGTCGACGCGGACGTCGTCCTTGCCGACGCGGCCGCCGCCGAAGAGGGCAGTGTCGCCGCGGTCGCCGGTGCGCGTGTAGATCTTGAAGGCCATAGGGCGGGTAGTGTAGGGGCCGCACGCGCCGGCCGGAACGGCCCGGAACGGCCTCGATGGCCGGGACTTTGTGGGAACCGGGGGGCGCCGGGGCGGCCTACATTCGTACCATGGCACACACGCACCCTCTCGTCGACATCACGATCATCGGCGGCGGCCCGACGGGGCTGTTCGCGTCTTTCTACGCCGGCATGCGGCAGGCGTCGGCCCAGGTGGTCGACGCGCTCCCGCAGCTCGGCGGGCAGCTGACGGCGCTCTACCCGGAGAAGTACATCTTCGACGTCGCGGGGCACCCGCAGGTGCTGGCGAAGGACTTGGTGAAGTCGCTCACCGACCAGGCGTCGCGGTGGAACAACCCGGCGCACCTCAACCGGCGCGTGACGGGGCTCCGCGAGGAGTCGAACGGGGACGGGCGGCCGCACTTCGTGCTCGAGACGACGGACGGCGAGTTCCCGACGCGGGCGTTAGTCATCGCGGCGGGGATCGGGGCGTTCTCGCCGAGGAAGCTGCCGCAGCCGGTGGCGGAGGGGTGGTACGGGCGGGGGATCTACGACGTGGTGACCAACCCGGACCACTACCGGGGCCAGCACGTCGTGATCATCGGCGGGGGCGACTCGGCGTTCGACTGGGGGACGCAGATGGTCGGCAAGGCGGCGCACGTGACGATCGTGCACCGGAGCGACCGGTTCCGCGCGCACGGGGCGACGGTGGCGGAGTTCCAGGGCTACGTGGCGGACGGCCGGGCGACGCTGCTGACGTTCCACGAGCTGGCGGACATCCGCGTGCACGCGGACGGCGAGCGCTTCAGCCACGTGGTGCTGAGGGACGTGAAGGCGAAGACGACGCGCGACGTCGAGGCGGACGTGGTGCTGCCGCAGCTGGGCTTCGTCAGCGACCTGGGGCCGCTGGCGGAGTGGGGCCTAACGCTGGAGAAGGACGAGATCGTCGTCAACTCGCAGATGGAGACGGGACGCGCCGGGGTGTACGCGGCGGGGGACGTGACGACCTACCCGGGGAAGTTGAAGCTGATCGCCTCGGGGTTCAGTGAGGCGGCGATCGCGGTGAACCAGGCGGTGCACTGGATCCACCCCGAGAAGAAGGTGACGCCGGGGCACTCGTCGAACATGATCGTGTTCGGGCAGAAGGACGACTGAGGGCCGACGCGCTGGTCAGTCCCGGTCGCCGGCGGCGTGGGGGACGGGGCGCGTCAATCGAAGCGGACGCGGGGATCGGCCTTCGCGTACGCCACGTCGGTCAACAGATTCACGAGAACGAAGATCGCGCTGAGAAAGAGTACGCTCCCCTGGATCGCGGGGAGGTCGCGGCGGCTGATCGCGTTCACGACGTAGCGGCCGATGCCGGGCCACGAGAAGATCGTTTCGGTGAGGATGCTGCCGGTCAGGTAGTAGCCGAAGTCGAGGCCGAGGACCGTGACGACCGGGATGAGGGCGTTGCGGAGGGCGTGGCCGGCGACGACGGCGTGTTCGGCGAGGCCCTTGGCGCGGGCGGTGCGGACGTAGTCGCCGCCCAACACCTCGAGCATCGCCGAGCGGGTGACGCGGGCGAGGAAGGCGACCGAGCGGGTGCCGAGGGCGAGGGCGGGGAGGACGAGGTACTTGAGGCCGGCGAGGCCGGGGGCGTAGCCCGAGGCGGGGAGCCAGCGCAGGCGGACGGAGAACAGCAAAATCGCGAGCAGCCCGACCCAGTAGACGGGGAACGAGATGCCGAGGTAGGCCGCGCCTAACGCGAGGCGGTCGGCGGCCCCGCCCGGGCGGCGGGCGGAGAGCACGCCTAACGCGATGCCGGCGGCCGAGGCGAAGAGCATCGCCGTGCCGGCGAGGAGCATCGTCTTGGGGAAGCGCTCGGCGACGTCGGCGGCGACGGGGCGGCCGGTGATGAAGGAGCGCCCGAGGTCGCCGCGGAGCACGCCGCCCGCGTAGGCGGCGAACTGGCGGGGGAGCGACTCGTCGAGGTGCAGCTCGTGGCGGAGGCGGGTGACGGTCGCCGCGTCGGCGCGCTCGCCGACCATCTCCTGCACCGGGTCGCCCGGGGCGACGAAGAGGAGCAGGAAGGTGACCAAGACCACGCCCGCCAGCGTCGGAACGGCGAGCAGCAGTCGGCGGAGCAGGTAGGGGCCCACCCGCGGTCGGGCGTGCGGGCTACTGGCGGCCCGGCGACGCGCCGGCCGAGGTGGCGGGCGGAGGCGGGGGGAGTGCGGCGCCGTGGTTGTGGTCGACCGTGACGCCCGTCCACCGCTGGCCGTTGTAGACGACCGGGACCTGGAAGTTGCGGATCCACGGCTGCACGGCGTAGAGCTCGTTGTAGTGGAAGAGGTAGAGCAGCGGCGCGTCGGCGAAGGCCGTCGAGTCGGCCTGGCGCGAGAGCGCGGCGCGCGCCTGCTCGTCGACCGTGCGTCGGGCGAGCGCGGCGAGCGAATCGACGGCGCGATTGCTGTAGAAGCTGACGTTGCCGCCGACGCCGCGGCTGGTCGAGACGAGGAGCGGCGTGAGGAACGCGTCGGCGTCGGGGTAGTCGGCGAACCAGTCCTTCACCACGAGGTCGGCCTGGCCGTTGCGCGCGGCCTCGCGCACGCTCGGCGCGTCGCGCTGGACGAGGGTGGCGCGGATGCCCACGGCCTTGAGGTAGCCCTGGATCGACTGCGCGATGCGGGCGAAGGTGGGCTGCTGCGACGACCAGAGCTGGACGTCGATGCCGGAGGCGTGGCCGGCGGCGGCGAGGAGCTGCCGCGCGCGGGCGGTGTCGTACGGGTAGGGCGCGCGGTCGTCGGCGAGCGAGTCGAGCACGCCCGGGATGACGCCCGAGGCGCGGACGCCGCGGCCGGCCAGGAGGCGGTCGAGGATGGCCTTCTTGTCGACGGCGAGGTTGATCGCCTGCCGCACGCGGACGTCGGTGAGGGGCCCGCGCGTGGTGTTGATCGCGACGTAGTAGAGGCGGAGCGCGGGCGCGCTCTGGAGGCGCGCCTGGCGCTCGTCGGTCTGCTCCCAGGCGCGGGTTTCGGCCTCGGGAACGGTGAGGACGTCGACGGTGCCGTTCTCGAACTCGGCGACCGCCGTGGAGGGCTCAGGGATGATGCGCGTGGTGAGCGTGTCGGCGCCGACGGGGCCGCCCCAGTAGCCGGGGTTCCGGGCGTAGCGCAGGTAGTCGTCGTGCTTCCACTCGACGAAGCGCCACGGGCCGGTGCCGACCGGGTGCTGCCCGAAGTCGGCGCCGGCGCCGGGCGCGACCACGGAGGCGACGGGCATCGCGAGCAGCTTGGGGAAGATTGCGAGCGCGGTGTCGAGCGTGACCTGCACGGTGCTGTCGTCGAGCGCGCGGGCGCCGGCGAGCCCCTTCGTGCGGCCGGCGGCGAGGGCGCGCGCGCCCTGGATGGCGTAGAGCGGGAGCGCGTTGCCGCCCTTGAGGTCGGGACCGAGCGCGCGGGCCCAGCTCGCGACGACCTGGCGGGCGACGAGCGGCGTGCCGTCGTGGAAGCGCACGCCGGGGCGGAGGTGGAACGTGTAGACCCGCCCGTCGGGCGAGACGTCCCAGCGCGCGGCGAGGCCCGGCGCGACGCGCGCGTCGGGGGTGAAGCGGGTCAGCCCGTCGAAGACGTAGGCGACCGCGCGCCCGCTCGGCACGTCGGTGGCGAGGGCGGGGTCGAGCGTGCGCGGGTCGTACTCGTCGCGCGAGTCGACGAAGCCGTGGCGGTTGGGCGTGGCGTCGCCGCCGCGGCAGGCGGCGACGGCGGCGAGCAGGGCGATGGAGCAGACGCGGACGGGGGCGGACATGGATCGCTAAGGTAACCCGTGCCGCGCGGTTACCTTATCCGCCGCCGATGCCCGCCCGCCCTGCCCCTGCTGCTCTCGTCCTGCTCCTGGCGGGCGCCCTCGCGACCGCCGCCGTCCCGCGCCGTGCGTCGGCCCAGGACACGCGCTGCGAGCGCGGAGACCGAGAGGTGCGCTCGCTCCGTTTCACGGGCAACCGCGCGTTCAGCGATGGCGAGCTGGCGCGCGTGGTGGTGACGACGCCGTCGGCGTTGCTCAGCGGGATCGGGCTCGGACCGCGGCGCTGCCTCGACCCGGACGAGTTTCCGCGTGACGTGCTGCGGCTGGTGGCGTACTACCGCAAGCGCGGCTATCGGAGCGCGAGCGTCGACACGGCGGTGCGGGGCACGGGCGGCTCGGCGGACCGGCCCCGCGTGGCGGTGACGTTCGCGATCCACGAGGGGCGGCCGGTGCGGCTGGACTCGCTCACGGTGACGGGGCTCGACGCGGTGCGGCGCAACGTGCGGGCGCGGGCGCGCGCGACGGTCCGGCTCCGCCCGGGGGACGTGTTCGACCGGGTGGCGCTCGAGGCGGGGCGCGACACGCTGCGCGCGCGGCTGCGAAACGGCGGCTACCCGCAGGCGGACGCGCTGCTGGCGTCGAGCACGGACACGGCGCGGCTCACCGCGACGGCGACGCTGACGGTGGTGCCGGGGCCGTTCACGCGCGTGGGGCGTGTCACGGTGCGCGGCGTCGGGCCCGACGGCGGGCCGCCGCGCATCCCGGACCGCGTCGTGCGCGCGACGTTGGGCATCCGACCGGGCGACCCGCTCCGGCTCGACGACCTGCTCGAGGCGCAGCGCACGCTCTACCAGACGGACGCGTACCGGCGGGTGGACGTGCGTGTGGACACGACGCCGCGGGCGGGGCGCCCCGACTCGATCGTCGACCTGCTGGTCACGGCGGACGAGGGCGCGCTGCGCGCGGCGGAGGCGGCGGCGGGGTGGGCGACGCTCGACTGCTTCCGGCTGCGGGCGGACCTGACGGACCGCTACTTCCTCCCGCAGGCGCAGCGTCTGGAGCTGACGGGGCGGCTGTCGCGGATCGGCGTGGGGCACCCGTTCCGCTTCGCCCCGGGGCTCTGCGCGCCGCCCGCGCGGAGCGACGCCTACGGCGACACGGCCAACTACTACCTGGGCTTCACGATCCGGCAGCCGGGCTTCTTCCGGCTGCGGCGGGTGCCGAGCGTGACGCTGTTCTCGTCGCGGACTTCGGAGTACAACGCGTTCGAGCGGGTGACGCCGGTGGGCGCGCTCTTCTCGCTCGCCTCGCGCCCGGGCTCGCGGCTGCCGAGCACGTTCACGTACCAGGTGGAGCGGGGGCGGACGGGGGCGAACGCGGCGGTGTTCTGCGCGGTGTTCTCCGCGTGCGACGAGCCCACGCGCTCGGTGCTCGACCGCAACCGCACGGTGGGGACGTTAGGCTACGCGCTCGTGCGGAACCGCGCGGACAACCCGCTCACGCCGACGTCGGGCAACGTCGAGCGCCTCACGCTGCGGCACTCGTCGGCGCTGACGGGGTCGGAGCCGACGCAGCGGTTCAACAAGGCGGTGCTCGACGGGTCGATCTACCGCCCGTTCGCGGGCGGGGTGCTGACGGCGCACCTGCAGGGGGGCACGGTGTTGGGCGACGCGCCGCAGCAGGAGCGGCTGTTCGCGGGCGGGCCGACGACGGTGCGGGGGTTCCGGCAGAACGAGCTCGGCCCGCAGGTCTACCTGCTGACGAACGTCATCGCGGACAGCTCGCACCCGGGAATGGTGACGTACCGCGCCGCGCCGGGCGCGACCCCCGAGCGGACGATCCCGGCGGGGGGGAACACGCTGGTCGTGGGCAACCTGGAGCTGCAGCTGCGGAGCCCGGTGTTGCCGGACCTGCTCGCGGTGGCGGTCTTCACCGACGCGGGCGAGGTGTTCAACCGCGGGAGCGGCGCGGACGCGGCGGTCGGGGGGTCGCGCGCGCTCCGCGTCACGCCCGGGGCGGGGGTGCGGGTCCGCTCGGCGTTCGGGGCGATCCGGGTGGACCTCGGGTACAATCCGTATGCGGCGACGCCGGGGCCGGCGTACTACATCACCCCCGGGGATGTGCGGGTGCAGCAGTTGTACTGCGTGTCGCCGGGGGCGGGGACGGTGGTGGGGACGGGAGGGTGCGCGCCGACGTATCGGCCGCCGCAGGGAGCCGGGTTTTTTCGGCGGTTGAATCCGAGTATTTGGATCGGGCAGGCGTTTTAGGGGGTGGGGCGGATTGGGGTCGTGCGCGGGGGCGTGACGGGCCGGGGATGCTACGGCGCGGGGATGCTGGGGCGGGGATGCTCGGGCCGGGGATGCTCGGACCGCGATGGGACGGCCGGGAAGGGCAACAGCCACAGCATTACGAGCAGTTCGTCGTGGCCGTTTCCGGCTTCATCATCGCGGTTGGAGCATCCCCGGCCGTCGCATCCCCGGCCCTCGCATCCCCGGCCCTCGCATCCCCGGCCGGTCACGGGCCGCCACGCTGAACCGCTCACGCGCCCGCCGTTACCTTCCCGCTTCTTCGCTCCGCCTTACCTGTGCCTCGTTCTCGCCGCCGTCTCGCCGCGTATGTCGCGGCCGGAACCCTGCTCGCCGTCGCCGGCGTGGTGGTCGGGGGCGTCGTGGGGCTCACGCAGACGGACGTGGGGCGGGCGTACGTGCTGCGCCGAGTGCTGGCGGCGGTCGCGCCGAACGTTCGGGGGCGGCTGTACGTGGGGGCGCTGCGGGGGGGGATCTATTCGGGGCTCGAGGTCGACTCGGTCGAACTGCGGAGCGCGGATGATTCGATCGTCGTGGCGGTGGGGCGGGCGCGGCTGCAATACCGGCTCGCGGACCTGCTCGCGCGTCGGGTGCAGCTGCGGCGCGTCGACCTCGACCGGCCGGTCATCCATCTCCGGCAGTTCGAGGACGGGCGCTGGAACTACAACGGCCTGTTCGCGTCGACGTCGACCGACACGACGAAGAAGGGCGGTCCGGGCGTCACGCTGATCGCGGCGGACTCGGTGCGGGCGCGGGGGCTGCAGTTCACGCTGACGCTCGCGTGGCACCCGGCGGACTCGCTACACGGGGCGCGGCGGGACAGCGCGGTGCGCGTCGCGCTCGACGCGCGGACGCAGGGTGGATCGGAGATCCGGCGCGTGGCCGGCGGGTTCCTGACGCGGACGTACCGGTGGAGTGGCGACGCCGACCTGCCCGCGATGCGCTTCAAGCAGCCCGACCTGCCGGGGATGCAGTTCCGGGTTGGGCGGTTGGATCTGGACGAGACCGATCCGCCGTTCCGGTGGCGGCAGATCCGCGGCCTCGTGCGGATCCAGGGCGACACGGTGGTCGCGGACTTCCCGCACTGGGATCTGCCGGGGAGCACGGGGCGCGGGCACGCGCGCGTCGTGTGGGGGAGCGACCTGCCGATCCGGTGGGACGTGCGCGTGCACGCCGACTCGATGGCGCTGGCCGACGTGGCGTGGGTCTACCCGACGCTGCCGACGACGGGCGGCGGGACGATGGATCTGAACATGCACAACCGCCGCACGGACCTGCGCGTGATCGAGTACGCGCTGTCCAACATGGACGTGCGCACGGTGCGCTCGCACCTGACGGGGGCGATGACGTTCGCCGTGGGCGCGCCGGTGTTAGGCGTGCAGGACGTCGACGTGCGGATGCAGCCGGTGGACTGGGCGCTGCTGCGCGTGTTCAACGGCAAGCCGTTCCCGTACGACTTCGCGGGGACGCTGACGGGGACGGTCAAGGCGCGGGGCGGGCCGGTCAACCGATTCGCCGTCGACGCGATGGACGTGACGTGGGCCGACGCGCACGTGCCGGGGGCGGTGTCGCGCGTGCGCGCGTCGGGCGGGCTCGACATCCTCCGGCCGGCGGAGACGCGCTTCCGCGCGTTCCGCGTGGCGGACGCGTCGCTCGACCTGCGGACGCTACGCTACCTCAACCCGAGCTTCCCGCACTTGGGCGGCACGGTCGCGGGGAGCGCGACCCTCGACTCGCTCTACACCGACGTTAGGCTGAGCGACGCGCGCTTCACGCACACCGACGGGCCGGGCGCGCCGAGTACGCTCGCCGGCGGCGGGCGCGTGACGTTCGGCTCGGGGCCCGCGCCCACGCGCTACGACCTCACGCTCCAGGCCGAGCCGCTGTCGTTCACGACGCTCGCGCGGTCGTACCCGTACGTGCTGGCGCGGGGGGCCTACGCCGGGCCGCTGCGCATCACGGGCGCGACCGACACGTTAGGCATCGCGACGACGCTCGCGGGCCCCGCGGGGACGCTCGCCTACGACGGCACGGCCAACGCGCTCGACCCGCGCTACGGGGCGACGGGCGCGTTCACCGGGACGGCGCTCGACCTGCGCACGCTGTTCGAGAACCCGGCGCTGCCGCACACGGCGCTCGCGCTCCGCGGCCGGATCGACCTGATCGGCACCGACCAGGAGGACCTCGCGGGCACGCTCCGGCTCGACCTCGGCCGCTCCGAGCTGGGCGGCGTGCGCGCGTACGGCGGCGCGCTGGGCCTGCGGTTCGCGGGCGGGCGCGTCGCCGTCGACACGCTGCGGCTCGAGACGGCGGCGGTGACGATCGCCGGGTCTGGCGGGATCGGGCTCGCCGGGGCGGCGCGCGACTCGCTGCGGCTCGCGGTCACGGTCGATTCGTTAGGCGGGCTGCGGCCGTGGCTGTCGCCGGCCGCGCGCGCGGTGAAGGGCGACTCGCTTGGGGGGTCGCTGCGGGCGGCGGTGACGCTCGCCGGCACGCTCGACACGGCGGTCGCGGGCGGGCTGCGGGCGCGGGCGGCGGTCGACGGGCGGGACGTCGTCTACGGCGCGTTCGGGGCGGGCGCGTTCGGGCTCGAGGTGACAGGGATGGGGCTGCGCGGAACGCCCGACGTCACCCTCGCGGCGACGGCCGACTCGCTGCGCGCCGGGTCGGTGACGTTCGCGAGCGCGGGGGCGCACTTCGCGGGGACGGCCGCGGGCGGGCGCTACGACGTGACGATGGGGAGCGACTCGGGGCTGACGCTCGCGGGGGCGGGGCGCACGGTGCTCGCGGCGGACAGCACGGTCGTCGCGCTCGACAGCGCGCGCGTGGTGCCGCGCCCGGGGCACCTGTGGACGCTGGCGCGGCCGACGCGCTTCGTCGCGCGGGGCGCGGCGGGGGACGACGCGCGGGTCCTCGCGCTCGACTCGCTGACGCTGCGGGGCGAGGGCGAGGACGTCGGCTCGCGCCTGACGGTCGCGGCGACGCTGCCCGCGCGCGGCGCGATCGACGGCGTGTTCGGCGCGACGGCCGTGTCGATCCAGGACGTGGCCGAGGTGGCGGGGGCTGGGCGGAGCGTGGTGCCGGTGGACGGGCGACTGGACGCGTCGCTGCGGCTGACCGGGACGCGGGCGGCACCGCTGCTCGGCGGGCGCGCGACCGTCGGCGCGCTGCGGCTGGGGAGCGGGACGGGCGCGGCGCGGCTCGACAGCGCGACGCTCAACACGGGCTACGCCGCGCGGCGGCTGCACGTGGACTTCGAGGCGTTCGCGCGCGGGCGCAAGCTGCTGGACGCGGACGGCGTGGTGCCGGTCGACCTCGCGCTCGAGTCGATGGGGGCGCGGCTGCCGGAGGGGCGGTCGGCGGCGGACTCGCTGCGCGGGAGCGTGCGCGCGGACTCGCTCGACCTCGCGCTCGTGGCGGCGCTCGCGCCCGGGGTGCGCGACGCGCGCGGGGCGCTGGCGGCGACGTTCGACGTGGGCGGGACGTGGCGCGCGCCGCGGCTGGACGGCGAGGTGCGCGTGCCCGGCGCGGCGCTGACGAGCGCGGCGTCGGGGACGCGCCTCGAGGACATCCGGGCCGACGTCGCGCTGTTAGGCGACAGCGTGGCCGTGCGGCGGCTCTCGCTGCGGAGCGGGGCGGCGGGCGACACGCTGGCGGTCACGGGGTGGGTGAAGCTGGCGCCGGTCGACGACCCGGCGCTCGGGCTGCGGATCACGGCGCGGGACTTCCTGGCCGTGGACCGGGCGCGGCTGGCGACGCTGGCGATCTCGACGCCGACGCCGGTCGACATCACGGGGACGTTCCGCGCGGCGACCGTGTCGGGCGCGGTGCGGGCGGAGCGCGGGCGGATCTACATCCCCGAGCTCGTCGACAAGCGCGTGGTCGACCTCAACGAGTACCGCGACGTGGTCGACACGACGGTGTTCCGCAACCGCACGCTGCTGCCGGGCGCGCCGGCGGCGTTCGTCGAGAACCTGCAGCTGAACGACGTCCGGCTATCCGTGGGCGACGACGTGTGGCTTCGGAACGCGGAGGCGAACATCAAGCTCGGCGGGTCGGTCGCGGTCACGCGCACGCTGGGGCGGGTGAACGGTCGTGCGGTGCCGCAGCTCGGGCTGTTGGGCACGCTGAACGTGGAGCGCGGGACGTACCGGCTCGACCTGCTGCCGCTGGCGCAGCCGGCGTTCGACGTGGAGCCAGGGACGCTGCGCTTCTTCGGCAGCGGGGACCTCAACCCGGCGCTCGACATCCGCGCGGTGCACGTGGTGCGGCAGACGCGGCAGCTGACCAACCGGCCGGACGTGCGCGTGCAGGTCGCGATCACGGGCACGCTCAACCAGCCGACGTTGCAGCTGTCGAGCGCGGACAACCCGCCGATCCCGGACACGGACCTGATCAGCTATTTGGTGACGGGCGAGCCGGCGGCGGCGATCTTCGGGAACGCGCAGTCGAGCGACCAGCTCGCGGCCGCGGCGTCGATCATTTCGCGACTCGCGGGGAGCCTCGTTTCGGGGGCGCTGTCGCGGGGGAACGGGCCGTTCGACATCGTTTCGGTGGAGACGGGGTCGGTGACGGCCGACCCGGCGCTCGCGCGCTCGACGTCGAGCTTCGCCAACATCCTCTCGAGCACGCGGCTCGGCGTCGGCGGGCAGCTCGGGCAGAAGACGTTCTACACGTTCAGCACGGGGTTCTGCTCGTTCTCGCAGAACGCGGACCCGTCGACGAGTCTGTTCAACAACTTCGCGCGCGGGCTCGGCGTGTCGGTCGAGCGGCGGGTGACGAACACGTTCTCGGTGCAGGTCGGCGTCGAGCCCGCGCTGCAGCAGCAGGCGTGCCTCAACAACGCGTCGACGCGGTTCTTCCAGCAGACGCCGTCGCAGGGGAGCCTCGATTTTACGAAGCGGTGGTCGTTCTGAGATCTCGCTCGCGGGGCGCGCGTCGCGGCGCGGAAGGGGCGGGGAAGGGCGTCGGTCGGATGACGGGATTTGCAGGATTTGCCGGATTGGGCTCGCGCACGACGGTGCTTCGCGGCAGGACCGAAACAGCCTTGGACCTGTCGCGAAGGACTGATCCCGCGGGAGCCCAATCCTGCTAGTCCTGGAATCCCGTCAACGCCCTTGACCTCCAATCCCGGCCCCGACACCGGCCCGATCCGCCGCGCGCTGCTGGTCGTGAACCCGGCGGCGCGGCGCGCGGTGTCGAGGGAGGCCGCGGCGCGCGCGGCGTTCGCGGCGGCCGGGGTCGCGTGCGAGGTGCGGCGCACGGAGGGGGCGGGGCACGCGGGCCGGATCGCGCGCGAGGCGTTAGGCGGCGCGTGCGACGCGGTGTTCGCGCTCGGCGGCGACGGGACGGCGATGGAGGTCGTCGGCGCGCTCGCGGGGTGCGGGGTGCCGGTCGGGGTGCTGCCCGGGGGGACGGGGAACCTCGTGGCGCGGACGCTCGGGATCCCGTCGGACGCGGGGCGCGCGGTCGCGGCGCTGCTCGCGGGGGGGCGGGCGCGGGTCGACCTCGGCGCGCTGCGGGCGGCGGGGGCGGCGGAGGCGCGGCTGTTCGCGTTCGCGGCGGGCGTGGGGGTGGACGCGCGGATGATCGAAGGGACGAGCGCCGCGTGGAAGCGGCGCGTCGGGTGGCTCGCGTACGCGGCGACCGCGACGCGGGCCGTGCTGGCGCGCGAGCGGTTCGCGGCGCGCGTGACCGTGGACGGCGAGGCGGTCGAGGTCGACGCGGCCGCGGTGGTGGTCGCGAACTTCGGGGCGGTGTTAGGCGGACTGTTCCACTTCGGGCCGGGGATCCGGGAGGACGACGGGCGGCTGGACGTGTGCGTGTTCCGCCCGGCGTCGGCGGCGCGCTCGGCGTCGGCGTTCGCGCGCCTCGTGCGGCGGGACTTCCGACCGCACCCGGCGCTGCTCTACCGCGCGGGGCGGTCGATTGTGGTCGAGACCGACCCGGCGCGGCCGGTGCAGGCGGACGGGGAGTTGCTTGGGCGGACGCCGTTCGCGGTGGAGGTGGTGCCGCTGGCGGCGACGCTGCTGGTGCCGGCGGCGACCGTTGGGCTGCGTGACGGGCGCTCGTAGATTTTGATCGGGTCCTGAACCGACACCACGGGGTACGATGCCGACGCTGACGCTCGGCCGTCTCGCTCAGCGCGTTCGGCGCCTAACACGTGGGCGCCTCATGCGCCGTCGCGGCGGCACACACGGATCGGCCGGTCCCACGGAGGATGCATGACGGAAGCGACGCAGCCGATCGGCCTCGCGCTCGTGCGGATGCCCGTCGCGCCGGTGCACGGCGAGCCGCGGGTGTCGAGCGCGCAGACGACGCAGGCGACGTTCGGGCGCGCGGTGGTCGTCGTCGCGCACGACGGCGACTGGCGCCGCGTGCGCACGATGCCCGACGGGTATGAAGGCTTCGTGCACCGCGGCTACCTGACGGAGGTCGAGGACGCCGGAGTGGCCGAGCTGCTCGACGTGGCGCGCGATCTCGGGCGCACGTTCGGCCGCGGGGGCGCGAGCGTCGACGTCCACGCCGCGGGCCAGCGCGTGTCGCTCGGCTGCAGCGTGCGCGCGGGGGGGCGCACGCTGCGCGTGCCGCTCGGCGCGTGGGTCAGCGACGACGTCGCGGTGCTCGACGGCGAGGTCGTACCGATGGGCGAGCTGCCCGCACGCTTCCCGGCCGAGGGCGGGGCGGTCGTGCGCACGGCGGAGCGCTATTTCGGGTCGACGAGCTACCAATGGGGCGGCGTGACCCCGTGGGGCGCGGACTGTTCGGGGTTCGTGCAGGCGGTGTTCGCGCTCCACGGCGTGGAGCTGCCGCGCGACGCGTCGCAGCAGGTCGCGGCCGGGGTCGACGCCGGCGGCGATCTGCGCGGGTACGTCGCGGGCGACCTGCTGTTCTTTTCGGAGCGAGAGGACCGGCGCGTGACGCACGTCGGGATCGCGGCGGGCGGTGGGCGCATGCTGCACGTGGGCCTCGGGCGCGGCGGGTTCGCGGAGGAGGACCTCGCGGGCGACGACGCGCCGTACGTGGCGGCGCTGCGCGCGCGGCTGGTGGGTGCGCGGCGCGTGCTGGGCGGAGGCGGGCCCGGGCCGGGTTAGCTTTGGGGATGTCCACGACCGTGCAGGGCGTCGCGCCCGGCCCGGCGGACGTCGACGCCGGGGAGTTCCCGCCGGCGGCGGCCCCGCGGCCGGGCGCGACGCGCGACAGCTCCCCCCCGACCGCCGCGGCGGACGCGTCCGCCTCCGGCGCGGGGTCGCCCGCCGACCACGCGCTGCTCGTGCTCATGGCGGTGATCTGGGGCGTCAACTTCTCGGTGCTCAAGGTCGGCACGCGCTACGTCGACCCGGCCACGTTCAACGGCGTGCGCGTGCTGCTGGCGACGGCGGTGCTCGCCACCGCGGCCGCGGTGCGACGCGCGCCGCGGCCCTCGCGCGCCGACGCGCTCCGCCTCGTGCTGTTAGGCGTGTTCGGGCACGGGCTGTACCAGTTGCTGTTCATCGAGGGGCTCGCGCGGACCGAGACCGGCACCACCGCGCTCATCTTCGCGGGCGGGCCGGCGTTCGTCGGCGTCGTCGGGCGGCTGCTCGGGGTGGAGCGGCCGAGCGCGCGGGCGTGGGGCGGGATCGGCCTGCAGCTGGCGGGGATGGCCGGGGTGGTGTTCGGGTCGGCGACGGCCGCGGCGACGCGCGCGGGCGGCAGCGCCTCGGGCACGCTCTTCGTCCTCGCGGCGTCGCTCACGTGGTCGTGCTACGCGGTGCTGCTCAAGCCGTACACGCGGCGCGTGGACGGCGTGCAGCTGGCCGCGTGGACGGCCGCGGGGGGCGCGCTGACGTTAGGCGTCTCGTCGCTGCCCGCGGTCGCGCGCGGCGCGCTGGGCGCGCTCCCGCCCGCGGGGTGGGCGGCGATGCTCTACAGCGGCGTGCTCGCGCTCGCGCTGGCCTACCTGTTCTACTACCGCGGGGTGCGCACGGTCGGGCCGGTGCGCGCGGCGATGTACACCAACCTGCAGCCCGTGGTCGCGCTCCTCGTCGGCTTCACCGTGTTAGGCGAGCGGCCGGGCGCGTGGCAGCTCGCCGGCGCGGCGCTCATCGGCGCGGGGCTCGTCGCCTCGCGCGGGCCGTCGCGGGCGTCCGCCCGAACGCTCGTGCCCGCGGAGGCCGCGTGAGCGTGCGCCTCGTCCTCTTCGACATCGACGGCACCCTGATCCGCGGCGACGGCGCCGCGAAGCGCTCCTTCGAGGCGTCGCTCGCCGCCGTGTTCGGCACGGCCGGCGACACGAGCATCCCGTTCGACGGCAAGACGGATCCGCAGATCGCGCGCGAACTCATGCGCTCGGCGGGCTTCGACGACGCGGCCATCGACGCGCGCATCCCGGCGGTGATCGACGGCTACCTCGAGCGGCTGCGCGCGGAGGTCGCGCGCGGGACCGGCCACTTCGAGGCGCTCCCGGGCGTGCCCGCGCTACTCGACGCGCTCGACGGGCGCGACGACGTGGTGCTCGGCCTGCTCACCGGGAACGTCGCCGCGGGCGCGGGCGTGAAGCTCGGGGTGGCGGGGATCGACCGCGCGCGCTTCCGCGTCGGCGCGTTCGGCGACGACGCCGAGCACCGGCCCGAGCTGCCCGAGGTCGCGCGGCGGCGCGGCGAGGCGATGTTAGGCGCCCGGCTGGCCGGGGCGGACGTGGTCGTCGTCGGCGACACGCCCGCCGACGTCGCGTGCGCGCGGCCGATCGCGGCCCGGAGCGTCGCGGTGGCGACCGGGCGCTACGGCGTCGACGAACTGACCGCGCACGACGCCGCGGCGGTGCTCCCCGACTTGCGGGACACCGCGGCCGCGGTCGCGGCGCTGCTGGGCTGAGCCGTGGCGGACTCACTCGGCGCCCGCTTGGGGGACGCGAACGACGCGACGTACGACCCCCGGTACGCGATCCCCGAGCTGACGCGCGCGCTGCGGACGTTCGCGTCGCACCGCGGGGCGCCGGGTTCGGACCACGACCGCTACTTCGCGCCGCTCGTGGGCGCGCTGCGGGTGGCGCGCGACGCGCTGGCGGCGGGCGGGCCCGAACCGTGGCGGGCCGCGGAGCGGGTGGACGCGGCGGCCGTCGCGGACGCGGTGCGCGCGACGTGCGCGGCGCTCGCGGGCGAGCGCGCGGGCGGCTCCGCGCCGGCCCGCCGCGCGCTCGAGGCCGAACTGGTCGAACTCGCGGGGCCGCTGTTGGCCGCCCTGGACGACGTCGCGGCGCGGGCGCGCGCGCTGGCAGCGGCGGACGCGGTCGAGCGCCCGGCGTGCTGGGGTGAGTGGAGCCGCGCGTTAGGCGCGGCGTTCGCCGCCGCGGACGCGAGCTGGGAGGCGTCGCTCCCCGCGCTCGCCGACCCGCGGGGCGGGATGGGGCGGCTCTGGCGGTCGCTCCTGCGCGGGCGGTCGCCGCGCGGGTGACGCCCCCGCCGGTGTTCTCCCCGTGATCCTCGGCGTCGGTTTCGACCTCGTCGACATCGCGCGCGTGGCGGCGATGCTCGACGAGCGGGGGGAGCGCGCGGTCGCGAAGCTGTTCTCCCCGGCGGAGGCCGAGTACGCGCGGGCGCGGGCCGAGCCGGCGCGGCACTTCGCGGCGCGCTTCGCGGCCAAGGAGGCGGTGTACAAGGCGCTGGCGGGGAGCGAGGACGCGCGCGGCATCGGCTGGCGCGACACCGAGGTCGTGGTCGAGTGGGACGGCCGGCCGCGCGCGGTGCTGCACGGGCGCGCCGCCGAGCGTGCGGTGGCGTTAGGCGTGGCGCGCGTGCACCTGTCGCTCACGCACGCGGAGGGGGTGGCGGGGGCGGTGGTGGTGCTGGAAGGGGAACCGCCGCCCGCGCCGGCGCCGCTCCCCCACGCACCACCCTGACGGCCCGGCGCGCCGCGCGGCGGCGGCGTACGCGCGCGCGCAGCCGGCGCCGGACGCCGTCCTCGACCGCCCCGCCGCCGGACAGGATGGCGAGGGAGAACAGGGTGCCGAAGAGCACCAGCGACCACAGCCCGAGCCCGGAGGTGACGCCGAGTCCGGCGGCCACCCACACGCTCGCGGCCGTCGTCAGGCCGCGCACGTTGCGCCGCGCGACGCCGCGTCGCGCGGGAGCCGTGCCGCCGGGGTCGGCGGCGTTAGGCGGCCCCGACCGCGGCGCGTTGGCGGGGTGCAGGATGACGCCCGCGCCGACGAAGCCGATGCCGGTGATCACGCCCTGCATGACCGGGCGCGCGCCGGTCGGGTCGCCGGCGTGGCTCGCCGCCGCGGTGACGATCGCGCCGCCGAGCGCGACGAGGGCGTGCGTGCGCAGCCCGGCGGACTTGCCGCGCAGGTTTCGGTTGAGGCCGAGTGCCCCGCCCGCGACCGCCGCCGCGAGCAGTCGCGCGGCCTCGTCGAAGAGCAGCATGTGCCCGGGGCCGTGCGCCGTCACGCTCGGCGGCCCCTGGAGCAGGAGCGCCAGCACGGCCGCCATCAGGCGCGAGCCATCAGGCGGGCGCCGCGCCCCACGCGGCGAAATCGTCGCGCACCGCCTCGGTCATGCGCTCGACCGCCTGCGGGAGCCACCGGGAGCCTAACGCGTGCTCGGTCGCGCGCAGCTCGACGGCCAGCTGCTTGGGGGCGGCGCCGCCGAGGTGGACGTTGGCCGTCTCCCAGCCCATCGCGTGCAGCAGGTGGCGCTCGTCGTGGCGCCGACGCAGGTCCGTGAGGTCGAAGCGGCGCATGTCGGGCGCGAGGCGGCGGATCATCCAGCGGCGGCGGGCGAGGTAGAACGGGTCGGTGCAGCGCACCGCGCCCTCGACGACCGCGCGGACGCAGACGTCGGCGCTCCGCGGCGGGCACCCCGCGGCCCACAGCACGGCGCTCGGCGCGATGGCCTTGACCTCGCGCGCGACGCGGCCGCCCTGCCACTGGACGATCGCGACGAGCCGCGTGCGCCCCAGGCTCCCGAGCCCGGCGACGCGGCGCGCGACGCGCGGGGTGAGTCCGCGCGCCGGGAGCGACTCCTCGAGCGCGCGCCGCGCCCCCGCGGGGACGTCGTCGCCCTCGGCGAGCGGCGGGAGCGCGTCGAGCTTGGCCCAGAACGCGGCCGCGTCCGGCCGCTGCGCGTCCCACATGTCGTGCAGCGCCGAGTGCTGTTCGGCGAGCACGTAGGGCATGCCGCCCGCGGTGACGGCGTCCCGGTAGCCGCCGAGCAGCGCGTCGGCGACGGCCTGCGGGTCACCGGCGAGCGTGCCGCGCTCGGCCGCGAGGTGCGCGCTCGTCGCGAGGCGGACGAGGTCCTGCGGCCACGGCAGCGGGCGCGCCTCGTCGAAATCGTTCACCCCCCACGCCAGCCGCCCCTCGGCGTCGCGCCAGGTGCCGAAGTTCTGCACGTGGAGGTCGCCGACGCTCGGCACGACGGCGCGGGTGGAGAGTTCGGCGCAGCGGCGCGGCCACCAGCTCGCCCAACGGTAGAACGTGGCGCGCAGGAACTGGAACGCGTCCGCGCGCATCTGCTCGTGCTTGCGCGCGAGGTCGGCCGCGACCAGTGGCGTGTAGGACGCGAGCCACCGCTCGTAGTCGGCGGTCGCGTCGGAGAACGGGCGCAGCAGCATGCGCGGACGCTAGGCCACGCCCGCGCGGTCCGCTACAGGGTCGTCACCAAACCCGCGCTAGCGTGCGCGCGGTTCGCGTCAGGTCTTCGCCCAGTCGCCCGTCGCGCCGGTGGCGGCGGTGCCGCACCCGCAGCCGTCGCCGCAGCCGGCCTTCGCCGGGCGCAGCGTCCGCCAGGCGCGCCGCGCGACGAAGCTCAGGGCGACGGCGACGATCAGGAGGATCAAGAGTGTCTGCAGCATGGTCCGTTCTCCGTCGGGGTCAGCCGAGTCCCAACAACCGCCCGCCCTGATACACCGCGAACGCCGCCACGTACGCGAGCGCGAGCATGTACCCGAACTGCACCGCCGCCCAGCGCCACCCCGCCGCGCCGCCGCCGGTCTCGCGCACGGTCACGGCCACCGTGCTCATGCACATGAGCGCGTAGACGTAGAACACCATCAGCCCCGTCGCGACGAGCGGCGTGTACGCGGGGCGCCCCGTGCGCGGGTCGCGCTCGGCGCGCAGGCGGTCGCGGAGCGCGGCGTCGGCCTTGCCGCCCTCGCCGTCGCCCACGCCGTAGATGGTGCCCATCGTCGAGACGAACACCTCGCGGGCCGCGAAGCTCGCCGCGATCGAGACGCCGATCTTCCAGTCGTAGCCGAGCGGGCGCACGGCGGGCTCGATCGCGTGGCCGAGTCGGCCTAACGTGGAGTGCTCGAGCTGGGCTTCCTTCTGCGCCGCGGCCGGCAGGCGCGCGTCGCCGGGCGACTTGGGGTAGGTGGCCGCGGCCCAGAGCACCACCGAGAGCGCGAGGATGACGGTACCCGCGCGCTGCAGGAAGAGCTTCGCGCGCCCCGCCACCGAGATTGCGAGGCTGCGGACCCCCGGGCGGCGGTAGGGCGGCAGCTCGAGGATCATCGGGCGGACGGGGCCGCGGAGCAGCGTGCGCTTGAACAGCGCCGCGGCGCCGAGCGCGGTGAGCGTGCCGAGCAGGTACATGGCGAGCATCGCCGCGCCCTGCAGCGTGAGGAGCCCGCCCAACACCGCGGCCGGCGGCACGAAGGCGCCGATGAGCAGCGTGTACACCGGCAGCCGCGCCGAGCAGCTCATGAGCGGCACGACCATGATCGTCGCGAGGCGGTCCTTTTCGTGCTCGACCGTGCGCGTGGCCATGATGCCCGGGACGGCACACGCGTAGCCCGAGAGCATCGGGATGAAGCTCTTGCCGTGCAGCCCGACGCGGCGCATGACGCCGTCCATGAGGAACGCGGCGCGCGCCATGTAGCCCGTGTCCTCCAGCACGCCGATGAACAGGAAGAGCATCGCGATCTGCGGCAGGAAGACGATCACGCTCCCCACGCCCGCGATCACACCGTCGACGACGAGCGATCGGAGATCGCCGGGCGGCAGCCAGCCGCCGACGGTCGCGCCCACCCAGTTGACGGCGTCCTGCATCGCGTTGCCGAGCGGCAGCCCGACGGAGAAGACGCCCTGGAAGACGAGGGCCATCAGGACGATGAAGATCACCCAGCCCCAGACGCGGTGGAGCGCGACCGCGTCGAGCCGGTCGGTGACCGTGCGCCCGCGCCGCGGCGCGCGGCGCACCGCGCGCGCGAGGACGCCGCCGATCCAGCCGTAGCGCAGCTCGGCCTCGACGCGCTCGGGCGCGAGGCCCCCCGCGCGGAGCGCCGCGCGCGCGCCGTCGAGCGCGTCGACGAGCCCCGCGACGCCGTGCAGGTGCGACTCGGGCGCCGCGATACCCAACAGGCGGAGCGCCTCCATGCCGGCCGGGTCGGGCGCGAAGCCGGCCGCGCGCAGCCGCGCCTCGACGGGCGCGAGCGCGGCCGCGACGGGCTCGGGCAGCAGGAACGGGCGCCCGGCGCGCGGCAGCGACTCGGCCGCGAGCACGGCGCGCTTGAGCTGCTCGATCCCTTCGCCCCGCTTGGCGACCGTGGGGATCACGGTCGCGCCGAGCTCGTGGATCAGCTCGGGAACGTCGACGGTCACGCCGGCCGCGACCGCGGCATCGATCTGGTTGAGCGCGACGACGACCGGCAGCCCGAGCTCGAGGACCTGGCTGAGCAGGAAGAGGTTGCGCTCGAGGTGTTGCGCGTCGGCGACGACGACCACGACGTCGGGGAGGGGCACGTCGCGCCCGCGGCCTAACAGGACCTCGAGCGCGATCGCCTCGTCCGGCGACCCGGCCGAGAGCGAGTAGCTGCCCGGCAGGTCGAGGACCGAGACGCGGCGACCGTCGTCGGTGCGGTAGTGCCCTTCGGTGCGCTCGACCGTGACGCCGGCGAAGTTGCCGACCTTCTGCCGCAGTCCGGTCAGGGCGTTGAAGAGGGTCGTCTTGCCCGTGTTGGGGTTGCCGAGCAGGGCGACCCGAAGCGGGGTGGTGCGCGCCGCCGGCGCCGGGCCGGCGGGCGGGGACCCGCCTACCGCGGCGAACGCCTGCGCCGGCGCGCCGGCCGCGCCCGGCGCCGCAGGCGCGGGCGGGGTCATCTCAGCGCGCCGGCGCCGCGGCCGGAGGAGTGCCGAGCGCGCCGTCGATCGGGCGGACCGTGATCCCGGTGCCGAGCGCGCGGCCGAGGGCGATGCGAGTGCCGCGGACTTCGAGCAGGAGCGCGCTGCGCGCGTCGACGACGTTCACGCGGGCGCCCTCGCAGAGGCCGAGCGCGCGCAGGCGGCAAGCTTCCTGGTCGCCGCAGCGCACTTCCATGACCATCGCCCACGACCCCGCGCGGCAGCTCGCCAGGGTGCACGCGCCGCCGGCCGCCGGGACAGCGGGTGCAACGACCGGCAGGGCCCGGCGGGGGGCGCTCTGCGACGGACGGCGCGGCGAACGGCGAAACAGGTTCAGCACGGACGGGGGCGACGAGGGGCAACGACCTGCATCATCACGTGCGACAGCGGGGGAGAGCAGGAGATGAAATCTGGTGAACGGGAGCAATCCCGTCAATTGGGTTCGGAATTCCGCGCCGGATCCGTCTCGCCGTGGTCGTACCGAACGGCCTGAGCGGAAGAAGCTGGCCGAGACGAGTCCCGCGGAGCCCCTACGCCGGCACAACCCCCCCCAGATCCCCTCCCTCCTCCGGCGCGTAAATCCCCGGCCTCCCCGGCCCGGGCACCCTCCGCAACTGCATCAACGCAACTCCCACCAACGCGACGACCGTCGCAATCACCTGAGCCGACGTGAACGGCCCGAAAAACCGATCGTCCTTCGCCCGAAAGAACTCCACCACGAACCGCTCCGCCCCCGCGAGTACGCAGTAGAGCCCGAAGAGCCATCCCTCCGCGTGCCGGTGCCCGCGGACGCGCCAGAGTACCGCGAACATCAGCAGCCCCATCACGACCTCGTAGAGCTGCGTCGGGTGCACGCTGATGATCGCGTCCGCGGGCGTCCCCGCGGGCAACTTCGCGCCGAACAGCTGCGTGAGCGACGCCGCCGTCGTCGGGGGGGCCCCGTTGGGGAACGTCACCGCGAGCGGCCCATCCCAGGGGTGGCCGTAGTCGTCGCCGACCGCCCAGCAGCCCGTGCGTCCTACGGCGTAGCCTGCGGCGATCGCGATTCCCGCGACGTCCGCGTAGCGCGCGAACGACAGCCGCTTGAAGCGCACCGTGGCGTAGCAGAGCGCCACCGACCCGATGAACCCTCCCCAGAATACGAAGCCGCCACGCGAGAACAGCACGTGGATGTCGCGCATGAGGATCACGAAGTAGAGCTTCGCGCCGATCATCGTGCCGAGCAGGGCGGCGAGGACGATGTCCGGGGCCGCCGCCGCGTGGTCGAGGTGCCCGCGGCGCTTGAGCTCGCGGACGACGATCACCTGCGCGATCGCAAAGGCCGCGAGTACCGCGAGGCCGAAACCGGTGAACTGGAGCGGGCCGACGTTGAACTGGAACGGCTGGGCGACGATCGGATGCGGCATGGCGGGAAGCTAGCGGGGGCGGCCGTTCTCACGTCCGCCCCGGAGCCCCGGGATCGGCAACGACGCCCGTGCGCCGAGCCCGAGTCCGGCGACGTCGCCGCGCGCGAGTCGGAAGAGCCCGGCGCGCGCGATCATCGCCGCGTTGTCGGTCGCGAGCCGCACGGACGGCGCGTAGACGCTCACGCCCCGCGCCTCAAGTCGGCGGCGCATCGCGGCGACGAGCGCGCCGTTGCACGCCACGCCGCCGCCGAGGACGACGCGCGGGCGGTCGTGGGCGCGCGCCGCGCGGGTCGTCTTCTCCACGAGCGTCTCGACGAGCGCGTCCTGGAACCCTCGCGCGATCCCTGCCCGTTCCGCGTCGAGCGTCCCGCGCGCCTCCGCCGCGCGCACGGCGTGCAGCACCGCGGTCTTGAGCCCCGAGAACGACACGTCGTAGTAGTCGGGGTCGTCGGGCGCCTGGTTGGCGCGGAGCATCGGCCGCGGGAACCGTGGGGCGTCGCCCGACGACTCGGCGGCCAGCGCCTCGACGTGGCGGCCGCCGGGGTAGGGCAGACCCAGCAGCTTCGCCACCTTGTCGAACGCCTCGCCCGCGGCGTCGTCGCGCGTCGCGCCTAACAGCGCGTACTCGCCCCACGCCGCGACGTCGACGAGGAGCGTGTGCCCGCCGGACACGAGCAGCGCCGTGAACGGCGGCTCCGCGTCCGCGTGCTCCAGCGCGGCGGCGAAGAGGTGCCCTTCCATGTGGTGCACGGGCACGAGCGGGACGCCTAACGCGTAGGCCGCGGCCTTGGCGTAGCCCACGCCGACCAGCAGTGCGCCGACCAGCCCGGGCGCGTGCGTGACGGCCACCGCGTCGACCGCCCCGATCGGCAGCCCGGCGTCGGCCAGGGCGCGCTCGACGACGGGCACGACGGCCGTGAGGTGCGCGCGGCTCGCCAGCTCGGGCACGACGCCGCCGAAGATGCGGTGCACGTCCTGCGAGTAGATCACGAGCGAGCGCAGCTCGGCGCGCCCCGCTCCGCCGCGGTCGCGGCCGTCGCCCTCGACGACCGCCGCGGACGTCTCGTCGCAGCTCGTCTCGATGCCGAGCACGCGCGTCACGGGGCCCTCACGACGTTCTCCGCGGCTCTCAATCGGCGCTCAAGGCCGGTCGCCGACGACCACGGCGCGTACGTTGAGCCCGCCCAGCCCGCGCGGCAGAATCACGTCCTCGGGCCGGAGCGCGGCGGCCGTCGGCGGAGCCGCCGCGGCTCGCGCCCGCAGCACCGGCGGCCGCACGGCGAGCAGCGCCAGCGCGCCCGCCGAGCCGTTGACGAGCGCGTAGACGCCGCCCGCCGTCGCGTACGCGGCGCCGGCGCGCCCGTACACGCGTACCGGCACGTAGGCGCGCGCGGGCTCCTGCGCCCGGACGTAGAGCCAGAGCGCGACGGCGAGCACGAGCCCGGCCAGCCGCTGCGGCAGGTGCCCCGCGTGCCAGCGCTCGGCCCACGCCCCGCCGCGCCACCCGGGCGCCGCGGCCACGCCTAACGGCTCCCCGGCTCGTCCAGCAGCCGCGCGACGAGCGCGCGGTTCTCGGGCGAGTTCCAGTCCTGCGCGTAGGCCTTCTTGCGGATGACGCCGTCGGCGCCGATCACGAAGTTCTCGGGGATGCCGGTCGTCTGGTACGTCTTCTGAATCGCGCCGGCCGAGTCGCGCAGCACGTCGTAGGTGACGTGGTAGGGGGCGAGGAACTCGCGGATCTTGCGCGCGTCGACCTCGTTGTCCACGCTGACCGCGACGACCTTGAACCCGCGCGGGCCGAAGTCCCGGTACAGCGCCTCGATGCTCGGGATCTCCGCGCGGCACGGGTCGCACCACGTCGCCCAGATGTTGACGAGCACCACCTGGCCGCGGTAGTCAGCGAGGCTCCGCGTGCCGGAGGCGGGCTGCGCCGCCGTACCCCCCGCGGCGGTCGTCTGGATCGCGGACGCGGTGAACGCGGGCGCCCGGCCGCCGGGCGCGACCGAGACGATCTCGTCGCCTAACACCCGCGTCGCCGCCCAGCCGCCCAAGCCGAGGAGCGCGACGACGACCGCGACGATCGTCCACTGCTCCCGCACGGTCACGCGAGCACCTCCGAGGCGCGCTCGGCCGTGGCGCGGAGCGCGCGCACCGCAGCGGCCGGGTCCGGCGTCGCGAACACCGCGTTGCCCGCGACGAACGTGTCCGCGCCCGCCCGGCGGCAGCGCGCGATCGTGTCGGCCGCCACGCCGCCGTCGACCTCCAGGTGCGCCGCGCTCCCGGCCGCGTCGAGCATCTGCCGCGCGCGCGCGATCTTGCCCTCCGTGTAGCCGATGAACCGCTGCCCGCCGAAGCCCGGGTTCACCGTCATGACGAGCAGCAGGTCCAACTCGCCGACCACCTCGGCGACGTGCGCGAGCGGCGTCGCCGGGTTGAGGGCGACGCCCGCGCGACAGCCGACCTCGTGGACGCGCGCCAGCTGCCGGTCGAGGTGCGAGACGGCCTCGGCGTGGATCGTCATCCCCGTCGCGCCGGCGGCGGCGAACTCGTCGAAGTACTGCTCGGGCGTGTCGACCATCATGTGCACGTCGATCGGCAGCGCGGTCGAGCGGCGCACGGCGTCGATGACCTTCACGCCGAAGGACAGGTTGGGGACGAAGTGGCCGTCCATCACGTCGACGTGGATCTGGTCGGCGCCGCCGGCCACGACCTTGGCGAGGTCGTCGGCCAGGCGCGCGAAGTCGGCGGAGAGGACGGAAGGGGCGATGCGGATGGGCATGGCGGATTGTACCCAGCCGGCGCGTTCAGGGCTCCGCCGCGACGGTCAGCGTCACGGTCGCCCCGGCCGGCTTCTGCGTCGCCGGCACCGGTGTCTGGTCCAGTACCGTGCCGGCCGGCACCGACGCGTTGACGCGCGACCCACCGTGCGCCGGCGTGAATCCCGCCCCGCGCAGCGTCTCCTCGGCGTCCGCCTCGATCTGCCCGCGCACGTCCGGCACCGCGCGGTCGTCGGGCACGAGCCGCGTCGGGAAGACGAACAGGTAGACCACCACGTACGCGATGAGGAACCCCGACGCCGCCACGACGGCGTACGGGATGAAGCCGCGGACCGCCGAGCGCCAGCTCACGACGCGTCCCCGCCGGCCCGCCGCAGCCGCGCCGCGAACGAGCCGTCGACGCCGTGCCGCTGCGGCAGCACGCGCAAGCGGCCGCCGTCGAGTACCGCCTCCGGCACTGCGCCCGCGGGCGGCGGCTCGAGCACCCACGCGCCGCCCGCGGCGGCTCCCTGCCGCGCGAGGAAGTCGTCGACCACGTCGTCGTTCTCGTCGGTCTCGATCGAACAGGTCGAGTACACGAGGAGCCCGCCCGGCCGCACGAGCGCGGCCGCCGCGGCGAGGATCTCGCGCTGGGCCGCGCCGGTCACGGCGACGTCCGAGGGCTTGAGGCGCCAGCGCGCGTCCGGGTGGCGGCGGAAGGTGCCGGTCCCGCTGCACGGCGCGTCGACGAGCACCGCGTCCACCGGCGCGAGCGGCGCGTCGAGCACGTCGCCCGCGTACGGGTACACGTTAGGCACCCCGAGCCGCTCGACGTTGGCGCGCACGCGCGCGAGGCGCGCGGCCGAGCGGTCGCCGGCGTAGACCGCGCCCGCGGTGCGCGCGAGCTCGAGCGCCTTGCCGCCGGGCGCGGCGCACACGTCGGCCACGCGCGCGCCCGGCGGGAACGCCGCGTACAGGGTGACGAACGTCGAGGCCGGGTCCTGGACGTGGAAGTGCCGGCCGAGCGCGCCGGCCGCGGCCGACGCGTCCCGGCCGAGGATCGCGCCGACGGCCGACCCGCGCGCGAGCCGCACGCTCCCCGCGGGCCACGCCGCGCCCGCGGGCGGCGACTCGGTCGCGACGCCCGCGGCGTGGAGCGCGTCCTCCAACTCCGCCTCGCCCACGCCGTACGCCCGCGCGACCACCGGCGCTTCGGCGTTGTTCGCCCGGAGCAGAGCGGCCGTTGCCTCGTGGCCCCAGCGCTCGGCCCACCGCGCGACTAGCCACACGGGGTGCGACTGTTCGAGCGCGAGCCGTTCGAGCGGGTCGTCGGGCAGGGCGACGGGGGGCGCGCCGTCCGGGCCGCGCTCGCGGTCGACGCGCCGCAGCACGGCGTTGACGAGCGCACCTGCGCCGTGCCCCGCGCGCGCCTTGGCCAGCTCGACGGTCTCGCCGATCGCGGCGTAGGGCGGGACGCTCGTCATTCCGACCAGCTGGTAAGCGCCGAGCCGGAGGAGGTCGACGACCTCCTCGTCGAGGCGGAGGAGGCCGCCGCGCACGCGGTCGGCGAGCAGCGCGTCGAGCCACGCGCGGCGGCGGAGCGTTCCCCACACCAGCTCCTGCAACCAGCGGCGGTCGCGCGGGTCGAGGGCGGCGGCGCGCCGCTCGACCGCGCCGTCCAACAAGGCGCCGCCTCGGAGGTCGGCGAGGATCGCGGCCGCCGCGACGCGGGCCGGCGTCGCCGTGATGCGGCGCGGGGCTCCGCCGCGGGGAGGGCCGCCGCGGGGAGGGAGGCCGCGGGGAGGGCCGCCGCGCGGGGCCCCCGCGGTCACGCCCCCGACGCCCCGAGGGTGCCGAGCCAGATGCCGACGGCGAGGACGATGCCGCCGCCGACGATGACCTGGACGACCGTGCGGCCGAGCGGGCTCTCCATGAAGTGGTAGCGGATGTAGGCGATCGCGATGAGCTCGAGGACGACCACGCCGTAGGCCGTCCAGAGCGCCGTGCGCAGGTCGGCGATGAGGAAGGGGACGGTGTGGCCCATGCCGCCGACGAGCGTGCCCGCGCCGGTGACGCCGCCGCGGGTGAGCGGGCTGCCGCGGCCCGAGACCTTGCCGTCGTCGGAGAGCGCCTCGGCGAGGCCCATCGAGATCGCCGCGCCGAGCGAGGCGGCGAGGCCGACGAAGAAGGCGTCGTGGGCGCGCCCCGTGAGGCGGGCGGCCGCGAAGATGGGCGCGAGCGTCGAGACCGAGCCGTCCATGAGGCCCAGCAGCCCGGGCTGCACGATCTGGAGCACGAACGCGTGCTCCTCGGGCAAGGTCGGGATCGGCGGCGCGTCCGGGGCCGTGCTCGGGGCGGTGCGGTCGGCGGCGACGGGGATGTCGGTCACTGGATGTCGTCTCCCGTGAGGGCGGGCGGCGCGTCGAAGAGGTCGCCGAGCTCGACGCCGCGCCCGCGCGCCCACTCGGCCGCGGTCACGCGCGCGCGCCCCGCGGGCTGCACGTGCGTGACGCGCACGGCGCCTTCGCCACACTTGACCACGATGCCCAGCTCGCCGAGCGCGACCACCTCGCCCGGGGCGACGCCGGGGTGCTCGTCCCCGTCGGCCGCGCGGGCGCCGTAGAGCTTGACCTCGATCGGACCGCGCGGCGCGCGGTCGCCGCCGGCGCGCAGCACGCCGTACGCGCCGGGCCGCGGGTCGTAGGCGCGGATCGCGCGCGCGACATCGTCGGCCGGGCGCGTCCAATCGACGCGCGCGTCGCCGCGCGCGGTCTTGGGCGCGTAGGTGGCGCGCGCATCGTCCTGCGGGACGTCGCGCGCCGCGCCGACCTCGATGAGGGCGAGCGCCTCGATCAGCGCCTGCGCGCCGAGTTCGGCGAGTCGCTCGCGCAGCTCGCCGTACGTCTCGTCGTCGGCGATCGGCGTCTCGAGCGTGTGGAGCACGGGCCCCGCGTCGAGCGCGGGGACCATGCGCATGATCGACACGCCCGTCGTCGCCAACCCGGCGAGGAGCGCGGCGCGGATCGGGTCCGCGCCGCGGAAGGCCGGCAGGAGCGACGCGTGGATGTTGAGCGTGCCTAACGGCGGCAGGTCGATCGCGGCCCTGGGCAGGATGTGCCCGTAGGCGACGACCACCGACAGGTCGGGCGCGAGCGCGCGGGCCTGCTCGAGGAACGCGTCGCCGCGCGGCTTCTCGGGCTGGAGCACCGGCAGCCCCTCGGCCGCGGCGAGCGCCTTCACCGGCGAGGGGTCGAGGCGCGAGCGCGAGCGGCCGCGCGGCTTGTCGACGCCGGTGACGACGCCCGCGACGTCGTACCCCTCGCCGAGCAGGGCGCGGAGCGGCGGGACGGCGAAGTCGGGGGTGCCCCAGAAGAGGACGCGCACGGCGGCGGCCGACGGATGCCTAACGGCGACGCGCGGGCGGGGCGCTCAGAGCGCCTCGTCGTTGTGCTGCGCGGCGAGGTCCGCGGCCTCGACCGTGACCGCGCGGCGGAGCGCCGGGTACTTCTGCTTCTCCTTTTCCCACTTGGACAGCGCGCCGCGGCGCTTGAACGGGCTCAGGTAGTCGAGGAAGAGGCGGCCGTGGAGGTGGTCGATCTCGTGCTGCAGGCACCGGGAGAGGAGCTCGGCGGCCTCGATCTCGACCGGCTCGCCGTCGCGCCCGACGCCGCGGACGAGCACGCGCGCGGCGCGCTCGACGTCGGCGTAGACGTCGGGGATCGACAGGCAGCCCTCCTCGCCCTTCATCTTGCCCTCGGCGCTGACGACCTCGGGGTTGAAGAGCGTGATCGCGCGCCCGTCGACCTCGGCGACGAACAGCCGCTCGCTGCGCCCGACCTGCGGCGCGGCGAGGCCGATGCCGCGCGCGGCGTGCATCGTCTCGTGCATCCGGTCGGCGAGCGCGCGCAGCTCGTCGGTGACCGCGCCCACGGCGACCGTCGGCTGCCGCAGGACCGGGTCGCCGAGGACGTGGATGTCGAGCAGGGCCATCGGCGCGCGCGTTAGGCGGTGGCGCGGCCGCCGGCCGCGGCGGCCGCCGGGGCCGCGCCCACGCGCACGATGCGCCCGCGCTCGACGATCATGCGCGACTCGGCGCTCTTGATCGTGATCCGGTCGTCGTCCCCGGGCTGCCCCGACGTGCGCTCGGCGATGTGCACCACGTTGCCGACGATGCCGCCGGCGGTGAGCACTTCGTCGCCCGTCCGCAGCTTGCGGACCGTGTCCTGCTGCTGCTTGCGCTGCTGCGCGGACGGGCGCCAGACGATGAAGTAGAAAATCGCCGCGATCGCGATCGGCGGCAGCAGGTTCGCGAAGATCGCGTTCGGGTTCCCGGCGAACTGCAGCAGGGCGAGCGGGGCCAGGAGGGGGGCGGGCGCGGACATGCCCGCAATCTAACGCGGCCCGGGGAGCCGCCCTACCGCCCCGCCCCGTACGGTAGCACCGGCCGCGCGCGCCCGCCGCGCGCCCGCTCTCCCTCCAGGTACCGCGCCAGCCACGCCGCGCTCCAGCCGTCGAAGCTGCCGTCGGCGACGCGCCCGCGCGCCTCGCGCATGAGGTCGACGAGGAAAAAGACGTTGTGCAGCGAAAGCAGCCGCAGCCCGAGAATCTCGTCGGCCATCACGAGGTGCCGAAGGTAGGCGCGCGAGAAGCGGCGGCACGTCGCGCACCCGCACTCGGCGTCGAGCGGCGCCGGGTCCTCGCGGTGCCGCGTGTTCTTGAGGTTGAGCCGCCCGTCGCGCGTGAACGCCGCGCCGTTGCGCCCGATCCGCGTCGGTACCACGCAGTCGAAGAGGTCGATCCCGCGCCGCACGCCCTCCAGCAGGTCGTCCGGGTAGCCCACGCCCATGAGGTAGCGCGGGCGGTCGGCGGGGAGTTCGGCGTCGACCACCTCGATCATCGCGTACATGTCGGGCTTCGCCTCGCCGACCGAGAGGCCGCCCACGCCGAACCCGGCCCAAGCGTGCGCCGCCGCGATCGCCCGCGCCGACTCGCGGCGCAGCGCGGCGTGGATCCCGCCCTGGACGATGGGAAAGAGCGCCTGCTCGGGCGTCGGTGCCCCCGGGTCCTCGGCCCGCAGCCGCGTGAACGCCACGAGGCACCGCTCCAGCCAGCGCAGCGAGCGCTCCATCGCCTCGCGCGCGAGCGGCTCGGCGCTCTGCCCGGGCGCGACGTGGTCGAACTGCATGATCACGTCGGCGCCGAGGTTGCGCTCGATCTGCATGACCGACTCGGGGGTGAGGCGCAAGCGGCGGCCGTCGACGTGGCTCTGGAACTCGACGCCGTCCTCGTCGATGCGGCGCATGTTCTCGAGCGAGAACACCTGGAAGCCGCCCGAGTCGGTGAGGATCGGGCCGTCCCACGCCATGAAGCGGTGCAGCCCGCCGAGCGCGCGGACGAGCACGTCGCCCGGGCGGAGGTGCAGGTGGTAGGCGTTGGCGAGGACCATCCCGGCGCCTAACTCGCGCACGTCGTCCGGGTCGAGCCCCTTGACCGTCGCGAGCGTGCCGACCGGCATGAAGGCCGGCGTCGCGACCGCGCCGTGGGGCGTGGCGAAGCTGCCGGCGCGCGCGCGGCCGGCGGCGTGGTCGATGACGAAGGAGAACGGGGCCGGCGGGGTCATACGACCACCATCGCGTCGCCGTACGAGTAGAACCGGTACCCCTCGCGCACCGCCTCGGCGTACGCGCGCATCGTCAGCTCGTACCCCGCCAGCGCGGCGACGAGCATGAGCAGGGTCGAGCGCGGCAGGTGGAAGTTGGTCACGAGCCGGTCTACGGCGCGGAACCGGAAGCCCGGCCGCACGAAGAGCCGCGTCTCGCCCGGGCCCGCGCGCAGCCGGCCGTCGTCGCCCGCGGCGCTCTCGAGCGCGCGCGTCGTCGTCGTGCCCAACGCCCAGACCGCCCCGCCCGCGGCCCGCGTCGCGTTGACGAGGTCCGCGCTCGCGGGCGGCACGTCGTACCACTCCTCGTGCATCACGTGGCGCCCGGGGTCGTCGACTTCCACGGGCTTGAACGTGCCCGCGCCCACGTGGAGCAGCAGCTCCGCCCGGCGCACCCCGCGCGCGGCGACGGCGTCGAGCAGCTCGGGCGTCACGTGCAGCCCGGCCGTCGGCGCCGCCACCGACCCGGCCTCGCGCGCGTAGACGGTCTGGTACCGCTCCGCGTCCGCGGCGTCGTCGGCGCGCCGGATGTAGGGCGGGAGCGGGACGCGGCCGTGGCGCTCGATCGCCCTGGCCGGGTCGCCGTCGGCCGTGTGCAGGCGCACGACGCGGGTGCGGCGCTCGGGCAGGACCTCCAACACCTCGACGTCGAACCCCGCGGCGACGTGCAGCCGCCGCCCCGGCTTGAGCTTGCCGCCTGGGCTGACCATCGCCTCGTACGCGCCGGGCCCGTGCGGGCCCGCGGGGTCGAGCGCGCGGAGCAGCAGCGCCTCGCCGCGCGCGCCGTTGTCGCGCGTGCCTAACAGCCGCGCGCGGAACACGCGCGTCGTGTTGAGCGCCAGCACGTCGCCCGCGCGCATGAGCGAGGGCAGGTCGGCGAACGTGCGGTGCGCGAGCGTCCCCGCGGCGCGGTCGACGACCATGAGCCGGCTCGCGTCGCGCCGCGCGAGCGGCGTCTGGGCGACGAGCGCGGGGGGCAGCTCGAAGTCGTAGTCGGCGGTGCGTTGGCCGGGCGGGGGCGCGTCGGGCGGGGGCGCGTCGGGCATGGGGGGAACGTAGCGCGGGCGGGGCGGCCGCTCCTCCGGCGGCCGATCCCCCGCGACCGGCGCTCCTGCGGGCCGCGCGGGCGGCGGTATCGGACGTGCGTCGG
Organism: uncultured Gemmatimonadales bacterium; assembly: GCA_963763675.1. GTDB lineage: Bacteria > Gemmatimonadota > Gemmatimonadetes > Gemmatimonadales > Gemmatimonadaceae > BPUI01. The sequence continues at coordinate 57,822 of CAVXPN010000002.1, read as the reverse complement.
GATCGTCGCCCATGCCGCCGCTGCCCCCGCCCTCGACTCCGCCGGGCACGACTCGCACCACGCGTCTCACCGGCGAAGGCGCCTCGCTCCCGCGCGTCGACGGGCCCGACAAGGTCACCGGCCGCGCGGCGTACGTCGGCGACCTCGCCTTCCCCGACCTGGCGCACGCCGCCGTCGTGCAGAGCACGATCGCCCACGGCCGCGTCGCCGCGATCGACGTCGCTGCCGCGGAGCGCGCCCCGGGCGTGCTGCTCGTGCTCACGCACCACAACATGCCGCGCCTGTCGCGCCCGATCATCGCGATGGAGGACACCGGCGAGCGCGGCGGCGGCGGCACGCAGCACCTGCCGCTGCAGGACGACGTCGTCCACCACTGGGGCCAGCACCTCGCCGTCGTCGTCGCCGACACGCCCGAGCGGGCGTGGGACGCGGCCGCGCTCGTGCGCGTGACCTACGCGGCCGAGCGGCCCGTGCTCGACATGGACGGACCCGACGCGGCGCCGTTCGCGCCGAGCAAGGTGTGGGGCGCGGCGCCCGACACGCGGAAGGGGGACGTCGCGGCGGGGCTCGCCGCGGCCGACGTCCGGGTGGACGCGACGTACGTCACCGCCGTGCAGCACCACAATTCGATGGAGATGCACGCCACGGTGGCCGCGTGGGAGGGCGACCGCGTCACCGTGTACGAACCGTCGACGTGGGTGTACGGCGTGCGGAAGACGGTCGCGGGCTGGTTCGGGCTGTTCGAGCACCAGGTGCGCGTCGTCCAGCACTACATCGGCGGCTCGTTCGGGCACAAGGGGCCGACGTGGCCGCACGTAGCGCTCGCCGTCGCCGCCGCGCGGCACGTCGGCCGCCCCGTGCGCCTCGCGCTCACGCGCGCGCAGGAGTTCACCTCGGTCGGCTACCGCCCGCGCATCCGCCACCGCGTCCGGCTCGGCGCGACGCGCGACGGGCGGCTCACCGCGCTCGCGCACGACGCGGTGGCGCAGACCGCGCCGTTCGACACGCGCGTGGTCGCGCCCGTGACGGCGACGACGCGCAAGCTCTACGCGTGCGACAACGTCGAGACCACGTACCACCTCGTCCACCTCAACCGCAACGGCCCGTTCACGATGCGCGGGCCCGGCGAGGCGCCGGGGCTGTTCGCCGTCGAGAGTGCAGTCGACGAACTGGCGCACGCGCTGGGCATCGACCCCGTCGAGCTACGCCTGCGCAACCACGCCGACGCCGACCCCGAGTCCGGCCGCCCGTGGTCGAGCAAGCGGCTGCGCGCCTGCTACGCGTTAGGCGCCGAGCGCTTCGGGTGGGCAGCGGGCGCCCCGCGGACCGGCTCGCGGCGCGAAGGTGGTGCGCTCGTGGGCGGCGCGCTCGTGGGCGGCGCGCTCGTGGGTTGGGGGATGGCCACCGCGGCCTACCACGCCAAGGCGGAGAAGACGGCCGCGCGGGCGCGCATGGGCGCGGACGGCCGCTTCTTGGTGGAGAGCGCGACCGCCGACCCGGGCACCGGCGCGCGCACGGTGATGACGCAGGTCGCCGCCGACGCCCTGGGCGTCGACGCCGGGCGCGTCCGCTTCGCCCTCGGCGACACGCGAATGCCCGAGGCGCCGATCGCCGCCGGCTCGCAGACCACGGCCAGCGTCGGCCCCGCGGTGCGCGCCGCGTGCCTCGCGCTCCGCGACAAGCTGCGCGCCCTCGCCGACGCCCAGGGCCACCCGCTCGGCGACGCGCCCGACGCCGCGGCGTGCGCGGGCGTGCTCGCGCGCGCCGGGTTGAGCGAGCTCGAGGGCGAGGCGGAGGTCGCGCCGCCCCGCGCCGCGACTGAGGACTACACGCGGTACTCGTTCGGCGCGCATTTCTGCGAGGTGCGGGTCGACGCGGCGACGTTCGAGACGCGCGTGTCGCGCTACGTCGCGGCGTTCGACGCCGGGCGCATCGTCAACCCGGCGGCCGCGCGCAGCCAGCTCGAGGGCGGGCTCGTCTGGGGGATCGGGATGGCGCTCACCGAGTGCACGCACTACGACCCGCACACCGGCAAGATCACCAACGACGACCTCGCCGACTACCACGTCCCCGTGTCGGCCGACGTGCCGCACCTCGAGGCGTTCTTCGTCGAGGGCGACGACCCGCGCGCGCTGAACCCCTTAGGCAGCAAGGCAGTCGGCGAGATCGCGACCGTGGGCGCGGCGGCGGCCGTGGCCAACGCGGTCTTCGACGCCACGGGCGTGCGCGTGCGCGAGCTGCCGATCACGCCGGACCGGCTGGCGGCGGCCGCCGCGGCGGCCTGAGGGCCGCAGGGGGATGAGAGGGCGGGGCGGTCGGGTCCACCGGCAGACCCGGCGCGCGCGGCCCCCGTGGCGCGGCGCGTGCCCGGGGCGTGGCGCGCGGCGCGCACGACCGCGTGGCCGACGTCGTTCCCACACCGAATCGATCCCGTCCATGAGCCAGACGCCGCCCCCGACCCAGTCCGTGATGCGGAACCCGGTCGACCAGTATCCGGGCCCGCCCTTCCCGCGGCAGCCGCAGGGCGCGCCGGGCACCGTGTCCGAGATGATTCCCAAGCCCGACCACGGCGAGCAGAGCTACCAGGGCACCGGGCGCCTCTCCGGCCGCAAGGCGCTGATCACGGGCGGCGACTCGGGGATCGGGCGCGCGGTCGCGATCGCCTTCGCGCGCGAGGGCGCCGACGTCGCGATCAACTACCTGCCGAGCGAGGAGCGGGACGCGCAGGAGGTGGTGCAGCTCATCCAGCAAGCCGGGCGCAAGGCCGTGCCGCTTCCGGGCGACATCAAGGACGAAGCGTTCTGCCAGCAGCTCGTCGCCGACGCCGTCTCCGGGCTCGGCGGGCTCGACATCCTCGTCAACAACGCGGGCAAGCAGACGGCCGAGAAGGAGCTCGCCGAAATCACCACCGAGCAGTTCGACGCGACGTTCAAGACCAACGTGTACGCGCTCTTCTGGATCACGAAGGCGGCGCTGCCGCATCTGGTGCCGGGCGCGGCGATCATCAACACGACGTCGATCCAGGCCTACGAGGCCTCGCCGCTGCTCTTCGACTACGCGCAGACGAAGGCGGCGATCATGGCCGCGACGCATTCGCTGGCCAAGCAGCTCGCCAAGCAGGGGATCCGGGTGAACGGCGTCGCGCCGGGCCCGGTCTGGACGCCGCTGCAGCCGAGCGGCGGGCAGCCGCAGGACAAGATCGAGCAGTTCGGGAGCACGGCGCCGATGGGGCGGCCGGGGCAGCCGGCGGAGCTGGCGCCGGTGTACGTCTTTCTCGCGTCGCAGGAGGCGAGCTACGTCACGGGCGAGGTGTACGGCGTCGCGGGGGGGATGGGGCGGACCTGATGCCGGGTGGGGCCGGCCGCAGCGCGCGCGCCCGGCCCCACCCGCTACCGGCCCCCGTGGCTACTCGCCGCCGAGCGCCTCGTAGGCGGTGGCGGTCGCGAGGCCGAACACGACGTGGGCGCCGACGGAGAGCGCGCGCTGCTTGGGCGTCTGGTCCCCGAAGGCCGGAACGATCCCGGCCTTCGGCAGCGCGGCGACCTTGGTGAAGTTGGCGGCGTAGACGAGCCCGCCTAACAACAGGCCGTGCAGCAGCATCGGCGGGTGTACCCGGCTCTGCAGCGAGCCGTACACGGCCCCCCAGATCGCCATCGCGCCGGTGTACACCGCCGCGGACGCGGCCGTCCGCTCTGTGTTCGACAACTGCGTGCCGGCGCGCGCGGCGAGGGCGTCGACCGCGCCCCCCGTTGGCGAAGGAAAGGCGGCCTCGGGTCCGAGCGTGCGCAGGCCGGCCTCCCAGACGGCCTTCATGACGAGTCCGCCGGCGACGGCGGCGAGGGCGCCCTTGAGCGCGGAGTCGCCGAGCGAGGGGCGGGAGTCGTGTGTGCGGGGCATGGCGGGTGGTCGAAAGAGAAACGAAGGGACGTTCGTCGGTGGCCGCCGCGCCGCGCCCGAGCGCGGTCGAGGGGTCCGGGTCGGGGAGCGACATCGCGATGCCCCCCTGCGTTCCCGTCGTCTCGTGCGGTTGGGACCACGCGGCGGGCAGGGCACGTGCCAGCGACCCGTGCTCCGGGGCCGTGACACGCACGGGGTCGTAGCACGGGGTCGTAACACGGGGCCCGAACAGGAGCCGCCTTGCGCGCGCGGTCGCCCGGTCTATCGTGGCGGAATGCTTCGCGCCGACATCCATTCGGGCTTCGCGCCGCTCACCCCCGCGGCGGCGGACGTCCCGGCCCCGTCGCGCGCCGGCGAGCGATGCGTCACGTGCGGGCGCAGCGCGGGAACGCCGTTCTGTCCACACTGCGGGGAGCGCCGGGCGGCGGACCACGCCTACACGCTCGGCGCGATCGCCGACGAAGTGTGGGACCAGGTGACGCCGGCGGACGGAAAGGCGCTGCGATCGCTCTGGACGCTCGTGCGTCGGCCGGGCGCGCTCACGACGGCGTACATGCGCGGGTCGCGGCAGCCGTACCTCTCGCCGCTGCGCCTGTTCCTGCTCGTCAACGCCGCGTACTTCGCCTATGCGAGCTTCCTGGGCCAGCATTTTCTGACCACGCCGCTCGCGAACCACCTCGCGTTCGGCTTCTACGCCGGGACGGCGAAGGCGATGGTGACCGCGCGCCTCGCCGCCCGCGGCCTGACGCTCGCCGCGTATGCAAAGAAGTTCGATGCCGTCGGCGACACGCAGGCCAAGGCGCTCGTCGCGGCGATCGTGCCGATGTTCGCGACCGTCACGGCGGCGGTCGAGCTGAGGCGGCCGCGTCCGGTGCTCCACCACGTCACGTTCGGCTTCCACACGATTGCGGCGTTGCTCTGCCTCTTCATGGGGCCGTACACCGTGGTCGCGCTGCCGCTCGAAGCCGCGATCCGGTCGGGACGCTTCGGCCTCGGGTCGCTCAACTCGGATGTCGTGATCGCCACGCCGATGCTGCTCATCCTGTGGGCGTGGCTGTCGTTCGGACTGCGCCGGGCGTACGGCGACGGGGCGTGGGGCGGCGCGGCGAAGGGCGCGGTCGTGGCCGGCAGCTTCGCGCTGATCCTGACCGCGTACCGCGCCCTCCTGTTCTTCACGACGTTCTGGGTCACCTGACGCGCTGGCGGTCGGCGCAACGGCCGCGCGCCGGTCAGAACAGCGTCGCCTGCGCCTGCGCGTCGCCGTTGGGCGGCGTGTACCCGAAGTGCCGGTACGCCTGCCCCGTCGCCACGCGCCCCCTGGGCGTGCGCTGCAGGAACCCGTGCTGCACGAGGAACGGCTCGTACACCTCCTCGATCGTCCCCGCGTCCTCGCCCACCGCGGCCGCGATCGTCGAGATGCCCACCGGGCCGCCGTCGAATTTCTCGATGATCGCCTTCAGCACGCGCGCGTCCATGTCGTCCAGTCCGAACTCGTCCACGTCCAGGCGGCGGAGCGCGAGGTCCGCGACCTCGCGCGTGATCTCGCCCTGCGCCTCGACCTCCGCGTAGTCGCGCACGCGGCGCAGCAGGCGGTTGGCGATGCGCGGCGTGCCGCGCGAGCGCCGGGCGATCTCGCGCGCGCCCTCGGGCGCGCAGACCACCTTGAGCACGTCGGCCGTGCGCTGCACGATCAGCTGCAGCGCCTCCTCGGGGTAGTAGTTGAGCCGCTCGACGAGGCCGAAGCGCGCGCGCATCGGCGACGTCAGCATGCCGAAGCGCGTCGTCGCGCCGATCAGCGTGAACTGCTCGATCGGCATCGTGATCGTCTGCGCCTTCGGCCCGTCGCTCAGGCGAATGTCGATCTTGTAGTCCTCCATCGCCGGGTAGAGGAACTCCTCGACGACGGGGCGCAGGCGGTGGATCTCGTCGATGAACAGCACGTCGCCGCGGCGCATGTTCGTCAACTTCCCGACCAGGTCGCCGGGCTTCTCGATCGCCGGCCCCGAGGTCGTGTGGATGTTGACGCCGAGCTCGCGCGCGATCAGCTCCGCCAGCGTGGTCTTGCCGAGCCCCGGGGGGCCGTGGAAGAGCGCGTGGTCCAGCGGCTCGGCGCGGCCTAACGCGGCGGCAATGGCGATGCGGAGGTTGTCCTTGACCTTCTGCTGGCCGATGAACTCCGCGAGCCGCTGGGGGCGGAGCGACAGCTCGACGACGCTCTCCTCGGAGAGCGCCTCGGGCGTGGTGATCTCGGCGCGCGGGGTGGAGACGGCGGGCTCGGGCGTCGCCCCCGCGGGGCGCGGCTTGCGCGGGGCGCGCGGCTTGCGGCCGCCGGGGTAGCGGGAGGGCTCGTTGATCTCGGACATGGGCGCTCGCGGTCGTGGCGCGTGAGGGCATCCGGGCGGGATGGTACGGATCGGAATATACCCCGAACATATGCCGAAGTCGCGCGGCCATGCGTCGCGAGTGCCCGCCCGCGGTGCGCCCCCGCGATCACCCCGCGCCGGGGCCGTGCGGGGTGTACAGGTAGGCGACGAGCGCCAGTTTCGCGAGCAGCCACCCGGCGACCGAGATCTCGAGCAGTCCGATGAGGACGGCCTCGCCGCCCCGGATCGAGCAGCGCGGCGCGCCGGCGCCGGCGGCCGTCCGGGTCGTTAGGCCCGCCCTGCCACCGCCAGCCCCGCCAGCCGCCCCGCCGCCGCCTCGAGCGTCTCGCGCCGCTTGCAGAACGCGAAACGCACCATGCGCGACCGCTCTCCTTCGGGCAGGAAACTCGACACCGGCACGGTCGCCACGCCCACCTCGCGCGCGAGCCAGTGCGCGAACGTGCGGTCGTCGTCGGCCGAGTGCGCGTCGTATCCGGCCAGCACGTAGTACGCGCCCTCGGGCGGCGAGAGGGTGAACCCCGCCTCGACCAGCGCGCCGCACATCAGGTCGCGCCGCGCGCGGTAGTCGGCCGCGAGGTGGTTGTAGTAGTCCGCGTCGAACGCCATCCCCACCGCGCCGGCCGCCTGCAGGGGCGCCGGCGCGCCCACGGTGAGGAAGTCGTGCACCTTGCGGATCGCGTTCGTCGCCGCGGGCGGCGCGATCGCGTACCCCAGTCGCCAGCCGGTGCACGAGAACGTCTTCGAGAGGCCGGAGATCGTCACCGTGCGCTCGCGCATCCCCGGCCACGTCGCGATCGGGTGGTGGTGACCGGCGTGCACGATGTGCTCGTAGATCTCGTCGGTGAACACCCACGGCACGTCGTGCTCCCGCACGAGCCGGGCGACCAGGTCGACCTCCGCGCGCGTGAACACCTTGCCCGTCGGGTTGTGCGGCGTGTTGAGCACGAGCGCCTTCGGCCGCCGTGCGAGGGCCTCGGCGAGGCGCGCTTCGTCGAGCCGCCACGCCGGGGACTCCTCGTTAGGAGGCAGCAGCGGCACGTACACCGGCCGCGCGCCGGCGAGGACCGCGTCGGGGCCGTAGTTCTCGTAGTAGGGCGTCAGCACGACCACCTCGTCCCCCGGGTCGACCAGCGCCAGGAACGTCGACGCCATCGCCTCGGTCGCGCCGCACGTGACCGTCACCTCGCGGTCCGGGTCGACCTCCAGCCCGTACCACCGGCGGTACTTCTCGGCGATCGCGAGCCGCAGCGCCGGCGAGCCCCACGTCACCGCGTACTGGTTGACGTCGCCGTGGATCGCCGCACACGCCGCGTCCTTCATCGGCGCCGGCATCGGGAAGTCGGGGAAGCCCTGCGCGAGGTTGATCGCGCCGTGCTGCTGGGCGACGCGGGTCATCTCGCGGATGACGCTCTCGGTGAAAGTCGAGGCGCGAACTGAGGTCACGGCACGGGGGGTGAAGGGGCGACGGCGGACGGCGGGAAACGAGTCCGCGGACCCCCGTTCGTCAAGCACGCCCCTCACTGGATGGACACCGCGGCCGTCTACGGCCTCGGCCACTCGGACGAACTCGGCGGCCGCCTCCTGCGCGAACTCCCGGCGGCCGACCGCCCGCTCGTCTTCACCAAGTGCGGCCTCGTCTGGGACCCGGCCAACCCGACGGGCCCGATCGAGCGAGACCTCCGCCCCGACGCCATCCGCCAGGGCTGCGAGGACTCGTGGGGCACCATGCTCCGCCTCGTCGAGGAGGGTAAGGTCCGCCACCCGGCGGTGTCCAACTTCGACGTCGCGCTGCTCGAGCGCTGCGAGGCGTTAGGCCACGTCGAGTCGCTGCAGCCGCCGTTCTCGCTGCTGCGGCGCGGGGTCGGCGAGCGCGAACTGCCGTGGCCGGGCGTCACGGCGGCGATCGAGCGGACGGGTGCGGGGAAGGGGCCGGTGCGGCCGGGCGAGGCGACGTAACGACGCGTCAGGCGACCGCCAACGCGAGCAGGGCGGTGAAGGCGAGTCCGAGGACCGAGATGAGCGTCTCGCACACGGTCCACGTGCGGAGCGTCTCGGGCACGGTCAGCCCGAAGTACTCCTTCACGAGCCAGAAGCCGGCGTCGTTGACGTGCGAGAGCACGAGCGACCCCGCGCCCGTGGCGAGGACCATCAGCTCGGGCGACACGCCGGCGGCGCGCGCGGCCACCGGCGCGGCGATCCCGCACGCGGTCGTCATCGCCACCGTCGCCGAGCCCGTGGCGACCCGGATGAGCGCGGCGACGAGCCAGCCCAGCAGCAGGGGCGGCACGCTCGCGCGCGCGGCGAGCGCGACCACCGCGTCCGACACCCCGCCGTCCGTCAGCACGCGCCCGAACCCCGCGCCCGCGCCGACGACGAGCAGCACGCCGGCGATCGGCCCCAGGCACTCGCTCGTGTAGCGGAGAATCGACTCGCGCGGCACGCCGCGCACGAGCGTGGTGAAGCTGACGAGGAGCGCGAGGAGCAGCGCGACGACGGGCGTGCCGGCGAGCCGCAGCAAGCCGTTGGGTACGCCGCCCGCGGGCGCGACGCGGTCGGCGGCGTTGCCGAGCAGCATGAGGGCGACGGGGAGCAGGACGGTCGCGACGGTCACGCCGAAACCCGGCGCCGCGCCACGCCGCGCGATCGGCCCCTCGGTGGTGAGTTCCTCGCCTAGCGTGGCGGCGGTCGCCGGGCGCGCCGCGACGTGGGGCGCGACCAGCCGCGCGAACACCGGGCCCGCGAGCGCCGCCGTCGGCACGCCCACCAGCAGCGCGTAGACCATCGTGCGCCCGACGTCGGCGTGGTACGCGGCCACCGCGATCAGCGCCGCCGGGTGCGGCGGGACAATGCCGTGCACGACGCTGAGCGCGGCGACCATCGGGATGCCGACCAGCACCATCGACGCGCCCGTGCGCCGCGCGAGGTTGAACGCGACCGGCGCGAGGAGCACGAGCCCCACGTCGAAGAACACCGGAATGCCGACGAGGAACGCGATGCACGCCATCGCCCAGTGCACGCGCGGCGCGCCGAACACGCCCACGACGGAGTCGGCGATGCGCTCCGCCCCGCCGGACTCCGCGAGCAGCTTGCCGAGCATCGTCCCCAGCGCGAGGACGATCGCGATGTGCCCGAGCGCGCCGCCCGCGCCGGCCTCGAACGAGCGCACGATCTTGTCCAGCGGCATCCCCACGGCGACGCCGAGGCCGAGCGAGACGACGAGGAGCGCGACGAACGGGTGCAGCCGCGCGCGCGCGATGAGCAGCACGAGCGCCGCGACCGACACGGCCGCGGAGAGCAACAGGTGATGGCCCACCGGCACGGAGGGGAGCGGGTTGTAGGTTGGAACCCGCATGCAACGTTGCGACACGCTCATCCGCGGCGCCACCGTCGTCGACGGCACGGGCGGCCCGCCGGCGCGCGCGGACGTCGCGATCGCGGGCGGGCGCATCGCGGCGGTCGGCGCGCTGGACGCCGGCGCGTGGCGGGCCGACGAGGCGTGGGACGCCGCGGGGCTGGTGCTGAGCCCCGGGTTCATCGACGTGCACACGCACGACGACACGAGCGTGATCCGCACGCCCGGCCTCTGGCCCAAGCTGTCGCAGGGAGTCACGACCGTCGTCGTCGGCAACTGCGGCGTCAGTGCCGCGCCCGTCCGCCTCGGCGCCCGCCACGGCGGAGCGCCGCCCGACCCGATGAACCTCCTGGGGCGCGCGGAGGACTTCTGCTACCCGACGTTCGCGTCGTACCGCGCGGCGGTCGACCGGGCGCGCCCCGCCGTCAACGTCGCCGCGCTCGTCGGCCACACGGCGCTCCGGGCCAACCACATGGACCGGCTCGACCACGCCGCGACCGAGGCCGAAATCGCGGCGATGCGCGACGAGCTGCGGGACGCGCTCGCCGGCGGCGCGTTAGGCATGAGCACCGGGCTCGCCTACGCGAACGCGCGCGCGGCGCCGACCGCGGAGGTGCTCGCCCTCGCCGAACCGCTCGCGGCGGTGGGCGCGCTCTACGCCACGCACGTGCGCGACGAGTTCGCCGCCGTGCTCGACGCGCTCGACGAGGCGGTGCGCGTCGGCCGGCACGCGCGCGTCCCGGTCATCGTCTCGCACCTCAAGTGCGCGGGCCCCGACAACTGGGGGCGGAGTGGGGAGGTCCTCGCCGCGCTCGACGCGGCGCGGCGCGACCACCGCCTCGGGCCGGACGCGGTCGGCTGGGATTGCTACCCCTACGCCGCGGGCTCCTCGACGCTCGACCTCGGGCAGGTCACGGACCGCCACGAGATCACCGTCACGTGGTCCGACCCGCACCCCGAGATGGGCGGGCGCGCGCTCGCGGAGGTCGCGGCCGCGTGGGGGACGACGCTCCTCGACGCGGCGCGGCGGCTCCAGCCGGCCGGGGCGATCTACCACGCGATGTCCGAGGCCGACGTGCGGCGCATCCTCGCGCACCCGGCGACGGCGATCGGCTCGGATGGACTGCCCAACGACCCGCGCCCGCACCCGCGGCTCTGGGGCGCCTTCCCCCGCGTGCTCGGCCACTACTGCCGCGAGCTCGGCCTCTTCCCGCTGCGGGAGGCCGTGCGCCGGATGACCGGGCTCTCGGCGCGGCGCTTCGGGCTCGCGGAACGCGGCGAGGTGCGCGCGGGGTACTGGGCGGACCTCGTGCTGTTCGACCCGGCGACGGTGCGCGACATGGCGACCTACGCAGACCCCGAGCGGCCGGCCGCGGGGATCCGCGCGGTGTGGGTCAACGGCGTCGCGAGCAGCCGCGACGGGACGCCGACCGGCGCGCGCGGCGGTCGGTTCCTCGCCCGCGGGTCGTTAGGCTAGCGCGCCGCGTGGCGCTTGCCCGGAGCGCCGGCGGGCGCGAGCTTGCGCGCGTGCCGACACCCCGCCCCGCGTGACCGCCGCCGCCGAGCCGTACGCGCGCTCGCCGCAGTGGCGCGGCGGCCGCTTCAGTAACCGCCTACCGCGTCACGACGGGCCGCTCTGGCGCGCGATCGGCGAGTTCTGGCTCGGCGGCTCCAAACACCGCCGGCCGACCGCTCCGATGCCCGTCGAGCCGCGCACGGCGGCCGACTACGCGGCGCCGCCGGCGACCGGGCTGCGCGTCACCTGGCTCGGCCACGCGACCACGCTCCTCGAGCTCGGGGGGGCGCGGCTGCTCTTCGATCCCGTCTGGTCGGAGCGCGCGTCGTTCTCGCAGGCGGTCGGCCCGCGCCGCTTCCACCCGCCGCCGCTGCCGCTCGACGAGCTTCCACCGCTCGACGCCATCGTGCTCTCGCACGACCACTTCGACCACCTCGACGTCGGGACCGTGCGGGCGCTCGCGCGGCACCCCGCCGCACGCGCGGCGCGCTGGCTCGTGCCGTTAGGCGTCGGCGCCCGGCTCCGGCGCTGGGGCGTCGCCGCGGACGCCGTCACGGAGCTCGACTGGTGGGAGGAGACCGAAGTCCGCGGGCTCGCGCTGACGGCCACGCCGGCGCGCCACTTCTCGGGGCGCGACCCCGCCGGGCAGGACCGGACGCTCTGGTGCGGGTGGGCGGTCGTCGGGGCGGGACACCGCGTGTACTACGCCGGCGACACGGCGCTACAGGACGAGTTCGTCGAGATCGGCGCGCGCCTCGGCCCGTTCGACCTCACGATGATCGAGGTCGGCGCCTACGACGCGCTCTGGCCGGACGTGCACCTCGGCCCGGAGCAGGCGGTGGCGGCGCACCGGCGCGTTGGCGGCGACGTGCTGCTCCCGCTCCACTGGGGGACGTTCGACCTCGCGCCGCACGGGTGGACGGAGCCGATCGAGCGCACGCTCGCGGCGGCGGCGCGCGCGGGCGTGCGCGTGGCGACGCCGCGGCCCGGCGGGCGGGTCGAGCCGGCGGCGCTCGGCCCGGACGGGCCGGAGCCCGCGCGCTGGTGGCCGGCGCTGCCGTGGCGGACGGCCGCGGAGGCGCCGGTGCACTCCACGGGCGTCGCGGACCCGTTAGCCGACTCCTAGGAGATCGTTAGGCCGCCGTCAGGCGACCGTCGGCTCCCAGCCCGGCGCGTACTCGCGCGTCCACCCGCGCATGGCCTCGGCGTCGCCGAGGATCCGGCCGTCGGCCGGGTTGGTGCGGAGCGCGCGGCCAGCCTGCTGGGCGAGGTTGCCGAGGTGGGCGAGGAGCGTGCTCTTGTGGCCCTCGGCGATCGGGGCGTTGAGCGGCGCGCCCGTGCGGACGGCGTCGATGAAGTTGGCGACGTGGCGCACGGTGAGCGTGTCGCCGCCGCGGACGTCGAGGGCGTCGGTGGTCTGCTTCGCGAGCGCCTGCTTGACGACCTGCTTCCCCTTGAGGTCGTAGACGGTGTAGCCGTTGCGGTCGACGACGGCCGTGCCCGCGGTGCCGTAGACGGCCGTGCCGCGGCCCCGGCCCTCGGTCTCGAAGCCGTTGCAGCTGCGTCCCTCCCAGGTGATCACGCTGCCGTCGCCGAACTCGTACGTGACCTGCTGCGCGTCGGGAAATTCCCAGTCGTCGCGGAACTGGTACCGCCCGCCGGTCGAGGCGACGCGCACCGGGTAGTCGACGCCTAACGCCCAGCGGGCGACGTCGATCTCGTGCGTGCCGTTGTTGCAGATCTCGCCGGTGCCCCAGCGGTGAAACCAGTGCCAGTTGTAGTGGATGACGTTGTCGCGGTAGGCGGTCCGGGGCGCGGGGCCCTGCCACAGCTCGTAGTCGAGCCACGCCGGCACCGGGGCGGCGTTGCCGTGTCCGATGCTACCGCGGGTGTTGGCGTACCACGTGCGCGCGAGGTACGGCCGGCCGATCAGCCCGCGGCGGATCTCGCCGACGAGCTCGATCGACTCGGGGGCGCTGCGCTGCTGGGAGCCCATCTGGACGAGCCGCCCGTGCCGGCGCTGGGCCTCGACGAGCAGCTCGCCCTCGCGCGGGTTGTGCCCGCAGGGCTTCTCGACGTAGACGTGCTTGCCGGCCTTGAGCGCGAGGATCGCGGCCGGCGCGTGCCAGTGGTCGGGCGCGGCGATGTAGAGGGCGTCCACCGCGTGGTCGTCGAGCGCGCGGCGGAAGTCGGCGACGCCGCGCGGGCGGCCGGCCTGCTTCTTCTCGATCGCGGCCGTGGCCTTGGCGACGGCGCGCGAGTCGACGTCGCACACATAGACCACCTCGGTGTTGGGCGTGGCGGCGAAGATCTGCGAGACCTCGTAGCCGCGGCTGTTCACGCCCATCACGGCGACGCGCACGCGCTCGTTCGCAGGCCCGTTGCCCCGCCGCGCGGCCGACGCGCGGGCGAGCGCCGGCGCGGCCCAGAGCCCGACGCCGGCGGTCGCGGCCGTGCGCACGAACGCGCGCCGGCCGACGGCGGGCGGGTCGGAAGGGCGCTCGGACGGCTCGTCGGACGACATGGGCGTCAGCCGCCCCCCGGCGGCAGCTCGCGGACCTTGAGGTCGCGGAACCAGACCGCGTCGTCGTGGTCCTGCAGCACGATCGGCCCGCGCCGCCGCTCGGCGAACCACGGGATCACGTGGTACTTGCTCGCAGCGAGCGCGGCGTGCATCGCCGGTGTGCCGAGGTCGAACTCGACCACCTTGGCGCCGTTGAGCCAGTGCTCGCCGTGCGTGCCGCGGAAGACGATGCGCGAGGTGTTCCACTCGCCGACCGGGCGGAGGCGCTTGCTCGCGTTAGGCGCGACCAGGTCGTAGAGCGCCGCGGCGCGGTGGGTGGGCAGCTTGCCGTCGGCGTGCCGGTCGTCGTCGAGCATCTGGTACTCGAAGCCCTTGGCCGCGTGGCGCGGCTCGAGCGTCGTCGAGAGCGCCTCGCTCACGTTGTACTTGACGCCGCTGTTGCCGCCGGGGCTGATCTTCCACTCCCAGCGCAGCTCGAAGTCGCCGTACGTCGCGTCGGTCAACAGGTCGCCGCCCTCGAGCGGCTGCCCGTCGGGCGCGTGCGGGACCTGCCCGCTCGCGCGCTTCTCGATCGCGCCGTCGCGCACGGTCCAGTACGCGGTCGGCACGGTGTCGCGCCCGAGCCCGCGCCACCCCCGGAGCGACGTCCCGTCGAAGAGCAGTCGCCACCCCGCCGCCCGCTCGGCGGCGGTCAGCGTGTTGTGCGGCGCGCCGGCCGGCGCGTCCTGCGCCGCGGCCTGCGCCCGCGCCCGCGCGGGGACGGTGGCGGCGAGCGCCGCCGCGAGCGCGAACCCACGGGACCGAATCATGGCCTAACGCCCCCCGAGCTTGGCCAGCGCCGCGCGGATCAGCTCGGTCGCCGTCAGCTTGCCGCCGCCGTCGTCGATCGCCGCCTTGACCCCTCGCTCCGCGTCGGCCGTGGTGTAACCGAGCGAGACGAGCGCGCGGATCGCGTCGTCCGCGGCCCCGCCGCCCGACGCGCGCGCGCCCGGCGCGGCCGGGTCCGCCTGCACGTCCCCCATCTTGTCGGCGAGGTCGAGCAGGATCTGCTCCGCCTTCCGCTTGCCCACGCGCGGCACGCTCTGCAGCGTCGCCACGTCGCGCTCGCGGATCGCGCGCGACAGCCGCTCGGCCGTGAGCGCCGAGAGCATGCCTAACGCGAGCGCCGGCCCGACGCCCTTGGCCGTCATCACGCGCTGGAACAGCCGCCGCTCGAACGCCGTCGAGAAGCCGTAGAGCTGCCACCCGTCCTCGCGCACGACGAGATGCGCGTGCAGCGCGGCGTCCTCGCCCAGCTTGGGCAGCCCCTCGTAGACCGAGAGCGGGATCGCGAGCTCGTAGCCCACGCCGCCCTTCGTGAGGATCTCGACCCGGTCGAGCTCCTTCGCGACCACGCGACCCGCGACGTGGACGATCACCGGAGCACCCCGACGAGCGGCGGCAGCTGCGGCGCCATGCAGTAGGTCAGCGCCGCCGCGACGCCGTCCGCCGCGTCCGACGGCGACGGGACCGACTTGAGGCGCAGGAGCCGCGTCAGCATGAACTGCACCTGCTCCTTGGTGGCCGCGCCGGTGCCGACGACCGCCTTCTTGATCTCCGCCGGCGGGAACTCGTGCACCTCGAGCCCCGCCAGCTCGCCGGCGAGCAGGATCACCCCGCGCGCGTGGCCTAACGTGACCGTCGTGCGGACGTTCTTCGCGTAGAAGATGCTCTCGACCGCCATCGTGTCCGGGCGGTGGCGCGCGATCAGCTCGGCCACGCCCTCGTACACCTCGCGCAGCCGCGCCGGGAGCGGGTCGCGCGCGCGCGTCCGCACGACGCCGCACTCGACGAGGCGCGTGAGCCCGCCGCGGTCGCGCGCGACCACGCCGTAGCCCGTCGCCGCCGTGCCGGGGTCGATGCCGAGGACGAGCAACGCGCTACGCCTCCGCCATCGCGTCCGCGTCGATGTCGAAATTGCCCTCGACCTTCTGCACGTCGTCCAGGTCCTCCAGCGCGTCGAGCAGCTTGACGAGCTGCTGCGCGTCCGCGCCCGCGACGTGCACCGTGCTCTTGGGCACCATCGTGACGGCGGCCTCGGTCGTCGGGATCTTGCGCGCTTCGAGCGACTCGCGGACCGCGTGCAGCTGCGTCGGGTCGGTCGTCACGACGAACACGTCCTCGTCGCGCGCGACGTCCTCGGCCCCCGCCTCGAGCGCCGCCTCCATCACCGCGTCCTCGTCGAAGGCGCCGGCGTCGACCTGCAGCTGCCCCTTGCGCTCGAACATCCACGAGACCGAGTTGGTGGCGCCGAGGTTGCCGCCGCCGCGCGAGAGCCGGTGGCGCACGTCGGCCACCGTGCGCGTCGGGTTGTCGGTGAGCGTCTGGATGATGAGCGCCACGCCGCCCGGCCCGTACGCCTCGTACGTCGCCTCCTGGTAGTCCACGCCCTCGAGCTCGCCCGTCCCCTTCTTGACCGCGCGCTCGATGTTCTCCTTGGGCATCGAATTCTGGCGCGCCGTGTCGATCGCGAGCCGCAGCCGCGGGTTCCCGCCCGGGTCACCGCCGCCGAACTTGGCCGCGACCGTGATCTCGCGGATGAGCTTCGTGAACAGCGCGCCCCGCTTGGCGTCGGTGGCCGCCTTGTAGTGCTTGATCTGCTTCCATTTGCTGTGGCCGGCCATCGGGGCGTGCTCGCGTCGGTGGGGTTGGGGTGCGAAAGGGAGGGAAGATAGCAGCCGCCGCGCCCGCGCCGAGCCGGGGCCGGCCGGAGCCGCTACGTTGGGGGCGTGCGCCGAGGATTCTGGCCCCGCCTGCTCGCCGGCTGGCTCGCCTGCTGGCTGCCGCTCGTCCTCGCGGACGGGGGGTGGCTGCAGGCGTGCCCGATGCACGACGCGGTCGGTGGCGCGACCGCGGCGGCGATGGTGATGGCGGGCGCGCCGGGAGGGCACGCCGATCACGAGGCCGGCCGTCGGCACGGGCCCGCCGGCCACTGCTGCACGTGCCTCGGCGCGTGCTGTGCGGCGGTGGCCGTGTTGCCCGTGCACCCGTCCGTGGACGTGGTGGCGACGACGGAGTGGACCTTCGTCCCCCCGACCGCCCGCCCCGAGCACGAGTACGTCGCGGCGTGGGTGGACTTCGTCCTCCCGTTCGCGACGGCTCCCCCCGAGGCAGCGGCCGCCTAACCGGCGGCCGGACGTCTCCCGCGGCTCCCTGAGCGCGGGCCCCGGGCGTGCCGACGCGGCGCGCCCGGGCACGTCGCGCGTGAGCCGCGCCGCGCCGGACGGCGTCGGCGGCGGTCGCGCCCTGCCTCCCTCTGCATGCATCGTTCGTCTCCGGCCGGCGCCGAAGGCGCGGCCGCCGCCGTCCCGTTCGCCAGTCTCGCGTACGCGCTCGCCGCGGTCCTCACGGCCGCCGCGCCCCGCGCCGGCGCGCAGGCGGCGCCCGCCGCCCCCGAGACCGCGCGCCGGCCCGCCGCGCGCCGCGACACCACGCGCCGCGACACCGCGCGGCTCGAGAGCGTGCGGGTCGTCGCCGCCCGCCGCCGCCCGTACGTCGCCCCGTCGGCCGCGGTCGGGAGCAAGCTCGACGTCCCGCTCCGGGACGTGCCGCAGAGCGTCCAGGTCGTGACGCGCGAGCTCCTCGAGGACCGCGGCGTCACCCAGATCGACCGCGCGCTGGAGACCGTGAGCGGCGTCGCCCCCGCGGTCGACTACGGCGGCAACGGCGCGCCGTTCTACTACATCCGCGGCTTCAGCACCGAGGCCAACGGGCTCCGCGACGGCTTCCGCAGCAACGGCTACCTCGCGCCGCGCGACGTCCAGAACGTGGACCGCTTCGAGCTCCTCAAAGGACCCGCCTCGGTGCTCTATGGGCAGAGCGGCACCCTGGGCGGCACGCTCAACACCGTGTCCAAGCGGCCCGAATTCGCCGAGCGGCGCGAGGTCGGCGTCGTGGCGGGGAGCTTCGGGCAGGTGCGGCCGTCGGCGGACCTGGGCGGCGCGTTAGGCGACGGCGCGGCGTACCGGCTCAACCTCGCCTACGACGGCGCGGGGAGCTACCGCGATTTCGTCAGCCACCGAAGCGCGGACATCGCCCCGGCCCTGCTCGTCGGCGTTGGCGGCGGCACGCTCACGCTCCTCGGAGAGTACACGCGCCAGCGGATCCGCGGCTTCGACTTCGGGCTGCCGACCACGCCCGCGGCGCTGGCGCTGCCCATCAACCGGTACTACGGCATCCCCGGCCGCGACGGCGGCGTGAACGAGGCCACGACCGGTCTGGCCGAGTGGGTGCGGCCGCTAGGCGGAACGTCAGGCACCGCGGCCGACAGCGCGCGGGGCCTCTCGCTGCGCGAGGCTGTTTTCGCCGCCGGCTCGCGCCTGACCGCGTTCGAGAGCTTCGTGGGCTCGTCGCCCGCCGGGACCGACCCGATCAACTACCTCTGCCCGCAGGCCGACGAGAACGCCCGGGACTACGCGTGGCAAAACGAGTTGCGGGCGCGCTTCCGCGCCGGCGGCGTGGCGCACACGGCGCTTGTCGGCACCGAACTCGCGCGCACGCAGGGCCGCGCCGCCGGCGCGTGCCTCGCCGACGGGATCCCGGTCGACCTGGCCGCGCCGGACTACATGCCGACGATCCCGGCCCCCGCCCCGTACGGCCCGACCGAGCGGCGCGCGGACAACCTGGGCCTCTACGTCCAGGACTTCGTCGCCCTCACCGCGCGCGCGACGCTCAACGCGGGGGTGCGCGTGGACCGCGTCCGGACCACGGTCCGCACCGCGGAGCCGAACTTCGACGAGCGGAGCGGGTGGTACGCGTCGCCGCGCGTCGGCCTCGCTTACGCCGTCGGCCCGGCGACGTCGCTCTACGGCGGCTACTCGACGTCGGTGCAGAGCCAGCTCGGCCACGACGCCGACCGGGTCGCGTTCACGCCCGAGCGGGGCGCGCAGCTCGAGGTCGGGGCCAAGCAGCAGGCCGCGGACGGGCGCCTCACCGGCACGCTCGCCGTGTACCGGCTGACCCGGCGCAACGTGCTCACGACCGACCCGGCGAACCCGCGGGCGAGCGTGCAGACCGGCGAGCAGCGGAGCCGCGGCGTCGAACTCGACCTCGCCGCGGCGCCGGTCGCGGGGCTCGCGCTCACGGGGAGCTACGGCTTCACCGACGCGACCGTCACGGCCGACAACGACCTGCCGGTCGGGACGCGGCTCATCGCCGTGCCGCGCCACACCGGAAGCGTCTGGGCGCGCTACGAGTGGGCCGCGGGCGCGCTGCGCGGCGCCGGCGTGGGCGCCGGCGTCGTCGCCGCGAGCCGCCGCGAGGCGAGCGAGCCGAACTCGTTCACGCTCCCCGGGTTCGCGCGCGCCGACGCGAGCCTGTCATACCGCTGGCGGGCCGGCGGCGCGGGGTGGACCGCGCAAGCCAACCTGCTCAACGCGTTCGACCGTCGGTACTACCTGGGCGGCGGGTCGGGCTTCGGCTACACCGTCCTGCCGGCCGCGCCGCGTTCGCTGCAGGCGCGCCTCCAGGTCGCGCTCTGAGCGCCGCGCGTCCTCGGGCGTTCGGGGTATCACGTCAGCAGAACTCACCAGACAACTCTCCATGCCGCTCCTCGTCGCCCGGACCCGCCTCGCGCGCCGGATTCCCGCACTGGCTGTCGTCCCCCTCGCGCTCGCCGCGTCGTGTCGGCCGAGCGACGCGGCGCGCGGCGCCAAACCGGCCGCCGCATCAGATGCCGCCGCCGAGCGCGTCCGGTGGGGTCCCGCCGAGCCCCTCGGCGTCGGCTCGAGCGCAACGCCCGGGGCGGCGGCCGCGTTCGCCGTCGAGCCCGCGGCGGGGCGCGTGAGCGCCGGCTGGGTCGACGCGCCCGCACAGGGCCGCGACGCGCACCTCGTCGTGCGCCCCGACCTCGCCGCGCCCGCGGTCGACACCGTGCGGGACCCGGGTGGTGGCCTGACCGTCTACGGCGAGACCCCGCCCAAGCTCGTCTACGCGCCCGGGGGGCCGCGGGCCGGCACGCTCTACGCCGCGTACCTCGTCACCAGGGCGGTGCCCGGGCACAAGTGGCCGGTCAACGCGCTCCGCCTCGCCAGCTCGCGCGACGGCGGGCGCACGTGGTCGGCCCCGCGCACCGTGCAGTCCGACGCTGCTAATGGCGGTTCGACCGACGATCACGCGCTCGCGGTCGCCGCGGACGGCTCGCTCGTGCTCACCTGGCTCGCGATGACGGGCCACGACTCGCACACGTACCTCGCGCGCTCGACCGACGGGGGGGTGACGTGGAGCGCGCCCCGGGTGGTCGACGCGGGGCCCAGCTGCCCGTGCTGCCGCACCGCGGTCGCGGCGGGGCCGGACGGCGCGCTCTACGCGGCGTGGCGCAAGATCTTCCCCGCGCCGGCCGGCGGCCCCGCGGCGGCGCCGCCGCAGGTGCGCGACATCGCCGTGGCCCGCTCCGCCGACGGCGGGCGCACGTGGGGCGCCCCGGTGCGCGTGCACGCCGACGAGTGGCGGGTGGACTACTGCCCCGACGCCGGCCCGTCGCTGCGCGTGGGTGCCGACGGCGCCGTACACGTCGCCTGGTGGACCGGGAAGGAGGGCGCGGCGGGCGTGCGCTACGCGCGCTCGGCGGACGGCGGCCGCACGTTCGGCGAGCCCGTGCCGTTAGGCGTCGGCGCGCGGTCCAAGGCCGCGCACGTGCAGCTCGCGGTGGCCGGCCGCGGCGAGGCGGCCACGGTCGCCGCGGTGTGGGAGGACGGCACCCGGCAGGCCGCCCCGCTCGTCGCCCGCGTCTCGCGCGACGGCGGGCGCACGTTCGGACCCGCGGACGTGCTGAGCGCGGCGGGGGCGCAGGTGGGCTACCCGGTCGTCGCGCTCGAAGGCGACCGGGGAGCGCCTAACGCGGGCGCGACCGCGGTCCGCGTGGCGTGGCAGCAGCGGCCGGCGGACGCGGGCGCCCGCGACTCGGCGCGCATGGCCGCGACCGAGGCGGCGTCGACGGCGGCCGAGCACCACCACGGCGCGATGCCCGACGCGTCGCGGTGGATCCAACCGGTGGGCGCGTGGCAAGTCGTGACCCGCGTCGGCACGCTCGCCTCGGGCGCCGGGCGCACGCAGCTCGCGGCGGCGCGGTGACCCGCGCCCGCCCCCGCGGTCGCCGCAGGGCGACGCCCGACGCGGGCGTCCTCGCCGCGGCCGGCCTCGCCGCGGTCGTCCTCGCGTCCGCCGGTCTCGCCGCGTGCGGCCGCGGCGGCGCGGAGCGCACCGGATCTCGGGCGACGGCGGCCGTCGACACGGGCGCCTTCCGCCCGCTCGCCGTCGGCGACCTCGCGCCGAGCTACGCGGCCGCCCTCATCGCCGGGCCGGCGGGTGCAGTCGGCACGACTCCGACAACGACGGCGCGCGTCGGCGGCCCGGGCCCCGTCACGCTGCTCAACGTGTGGGCCACCTGGTGCACCGCCTGCCGCGAGGAAATGGACGACCTCGCCGCCCTGCACCGCGACTACGCCGGGCGCGGCCTTCGCGTGTTGGCGGTGAGCGTCGACGCGGGCGGCGACGCGCGCGTGCGCCGATTCGCCGACGACGCGCGCCTGCCGTTCGCGGTCGCCCACGACCCGGACGGCCGCGTCCAGGAGCAGTTCGGCATTGTCGGCGTGCCAGCGACGTACCTCGTCGGCCGCGACGGCCGAGTGCGTTGGGCGTACACGGGCAACCTCCACGGCCAACTCGGCGCCGTGCGCGCGGCGATCAGCTCGGCACTCGGCGGCACACCACGGCCCGCGCCGGGCGCGTAACCCCGCCCGGGCGGCCGGGCGGGGCGCCGCCGCGGACCGCTACATTTTTCCGCCGTGTACGCCCGCCTCCTGCGCTTCCTCCGCCCCCACGCCGGGCGGCTCGCCGGGGCCGTCCTCGCCAACGTCGGCGCGGCGGTCATGGACGTGTTCACGATCACGCTCCTGATCCCGTTCCTCAACGCCTTCTTCGGCAAGCCTGCGTTCGCCGGGCACAACGCGCTCAACGGGCTCCTCAACCGCCTCATCGGCAGTCTCCTCGCCGGCACGGACCCGCTGGTCGCGCTCGGCCGCGTGATCCTCATCATCGTCGCCGCGGTCGCGCTCAAGAGCGCCTTCGCCTGGATGGCCGGCTCGTTCGGCGCGACGCTGCAGGAGTACGTGACGCGCGACATGCGGAACGCGGTCTACGCCCACCTGCAGCGCCTCCCGCTCGCCTGGTTCGGCGGGATGAAGACGGGGCAGGTGCTGGCCCGCGTGCTCAACGACACGGCGCAGACCAAGCAGGTCATCACCGAGGTCGCGACCCGCTCGCTCCTTTCGGCGGCGACGGTCGTCACCACGGTGGTCGGGCTGCTGCTGATCTCGTGGAAGATGACGGCCTTCGCGCTCGTCGGCGCGCCGCTCTTCGCGGTCGCGCTCCAGCCGCTCCTGCGACGTTTGCGCCGCGGCTACCGCGCCGCGGGCGACCAGCAGGGCGACCTCACGTCGATCGTGCAGGAGTCGGTGAGCGGCGCGCGCCTCGTGAAGGCGTTCCGCGGCGAGGCGTACGAGGAGGCGCGCTTCCGCGAGGCGAGCGAGGCGCTCGCCCGCGAGAGCGTCCGCGTGGCGCGCGTGAGCTACCTCGCGCAGCCGGTGGTCGAGTCGCTCAGCACGCTCATCGCGGTCGGGGTCCTCTGGTTCGGCGTGCGGCAGGTCATGGTCTCGCACACGCTCGCCAGCGCGGACCTGATCACCTTCCTCCTGCTCGTGATGCGCCTGTTGCAGCCGCTCAAACAGCTCTCGCAGGTGCCGACCACCGCCCAGCAGTCGCTCGCCGCGGCCGACCGCGTCTTCGAGATCCTCGACGCGCCCACGGAGGACGCGCTCGACCGCGGCACGCGCGCGGCGCCGTCGTTCGCCCGCGAGGTCGCCTTCGAGAACGTCAGCTTCGCCTACCCGGTCCGCGAGGGGGAAGGGGCGGGAACGTTAGGCGCCTCCGCGCCGGGGGCGGCCGCCCTGGGGGCCGCACTGGGCGCCGCCGCCGGCGACCGGCTCGTGCTCCGCAACGTCAGCTTCACCGCGCGCCGCGGCCAGACGGTGGCGCTCGTGGGGCCGAGCGGGGCGGGGAAGAGCACGCTCGTCGACCTGATCCCGCGCTTCGTCGAGCCCACGGCCGGCCGCGTGCTCGTCGACGGCGTCGACGCGCGCGACATCCGCCTCCCCGCGCTCCGCGCGCTCGTCGGCGTCGTGAGCCAGGACACGGTGCTCTTCAACGACACCGTCCGCGCCAACCTCGCCTACGGCTCGGCGCGGCCCCACTCGGCGGCGCAGGTCGAGGCCGCGGCGCGCGCCGCCAACGCGCACGGCTTCATCACCGAGCTCCCGCGCGGCTACGACACGGTGTTGGGCGAGCGCGGCGCGCGCCTCTCCGGCGGGCAGCGCCAGCGCCTCGCGATCGCGCGCGCGCTCCTTGCCGACGCCCCGATCCTCATCCTCGACGAGGCGACCAGCGCGCTCGACACCGAGAGCGAGCGCCTCGTCCAGGAGGCGATCGACCGGCTGCTCGTCGGCCGCACGGTGTTCGTCATCGCGCACCGCCTCAGCACGGTCGCCCACGCCGACCAGATCCTCGTCCTCGACCGCGGCCGCCTCGTCGAGCGCGGCACGCACGCCGAACTCCTCGCCGCCGGCGGCACCTACGCCCGGCTGCACGCGCTGCAGTTCCGCGCGGGGGAGCGCGCCGCGTGAGGGCCGCGTGAGGGCCGCGTGAGAGCGGCAGCGTGACGGCCGCCCTCCGCCCGGGGGTGGCGGGCGCGGAGCGGGCGACGGCCCCCGAGTTCCGCGCCACGCCCGCCACGACCCCCGCCGAGTCGCGGCAGACGCGCGTGCTCTTCTACCACCCGCACGCGGCCGCGGACGGCCGCGCCCGCGTCTTCGTCGCCGCCGCGCGGGGGCTCGCCGCGCGCGGCTGGCACGTCGCCTTCGCCACCGTCGAGCCGACGAGGCGCCGCGCCCCCGCGGCCGAGCTCGCGGAGGCCGCGGGCGTGCGGGTCGTGGTGGTGCCCGCCCCGCGCGGCCTGCTCGCCGACACGGCCGAACTCTCGCGCGCGCTCCGCGGCGAACTCGCCGAGGTGGTCTTCGTCCACGGCGAGCGCGGGCACGTCGTCGGCGCCGGGGCGGCGTGGCGCGCGGGGCGCGCCGCCGTGATCCGCCGCCTCGGCGCGGGCGAGGCGCCCACCCTCGGCCGCACCGAGCGCGCGTCGCTCCGCGCGGCGCCGACCGGCTTCCTCTGCACCACCCCCGACCAGGCCGGCGCCGTGCCCGCCCGCGCCGCGCTCGGCGCCGTCGTCGCCGACCTCGGCGTGCCCGCGCGCGAGCCGGCCGGGGAAGGGCGCGGCTCGCACATCCGCTGCGCGCTCGGGCCCGGGGCGGAGCAGCGCGCGGCGCTGGCCCTGCGCGCGGTGGCGATGATCGCACCCCGCCACCGCGACCTCCGCCTCGCGCTCGTCGGCCCCGGCGCCAAGGACGAGGACCTGCAGCTCCACGCGGCCGCGCTCGGCATCGGCAACCGCGTGACGGCCGACGAGCTCCTGCCGGCCGACGCGCCCGACCCGGACGTCGCGTGGGTCGTCGGCGACGGCGACGACGGCGCGCTCGCCGCGCTCGATGCGATGGCGGCGGGCGTGCCGGTGTTGGCCGAACGCGGGTCGGTGCCCGCGCGCTACGTCGCCGACGGGATCACGGGGGTGCACCTCGCGGCGGGCGACGTCGCGGGCTCGGCGGCGGTGCTGGCGCGGCTCCTCGGGCACGCGGAGACGCGCGCGACGATGGGCGCGGCCGGCCGCGCCCGCACGCTGCGGGCGTACGCCGAGCCGGCGATGGTCGACGGCTTCGCGCGCGCGGCGGGCGGGGCGCGCGACCGCGCCCGGTGGCGCGGGTGAGCGCGGCCGCGCCTCCTGCGGCCGCTCGTCCTGCGGCCGCGCCCGCTGCGGCGTCGGACGCGCGCCCCGTCGTCTTCCGCCACCGCGCGGAGTTCGCCGCGCTGCGGGCCGCGGTCGCGGGCCTCGGGGCGCTGCCGTGGCGGCGCGCGACGGCGGTGGGCGGGGCGCTCGCGCGCGCCGGGTACCGGCCGTTCGGCATCCGCCGTGACGTCGTCGAGGCGCAGATCGCCGCCGCCTTCCCCGAGTGGGCGCCCGCGCGCGTGCGCGAGATCGCCGCGGCCTCGTACGAGTCGCTCGGCCGCACGACGATCGAGACCGCGCTCCTGCCGCCGTTAGGCACCCGCGGCGTGCTCGGCCTCTTCGCGGGCGACGAGGGGTGGGACGTGCTGGAGGCGGCGCGCGCGGAGGGGCGCGGCGTCATCCTCGTCAGCGGCCACCTCGGCAACTGGGAGGTCGGCGGCGCCTACCTCGCCGCGCGCGGCATCCCGACCGACGGCATCGCGCGGCAGCAGGAGAACCCCCTCTTCGACCGCTTCGTCACGCGCACGCGCGAGCAGATCGGCATGCGCATCGTCTGGGACGGCGACGCGGTGCGGCGCACGCCGCGCGCGCTGCGCGAGGGGCGGCTCGTCGCGTTCCTCGTCGACCAGGGGACGTTAGGCCTCGCGTCGACGTGGGTCCCCTTCTTCGGGCGCCCGGCCAAGACGCCGCGCGGGCCCGCGGTGTTCGCGCTCCGGCTCGGGGCACCCGTGGTCTTCGCGGCCGCCATCCGGCAGGCCGACGGTCGCTTCCGGGCCGTCTTCGAGCGCGTGCCGGTCGCGCCGACGGGCGACCGCGAGCGCGACGTGGACGCGATCGTCGCCGCCTACACGGCGACGCTGGAGCGCTGGGTGCGCCGCGCGCCCGACCAGTACTTCTGGCAGCACCGCCGCTGGAAGCACCAGCCGCCGGCGGCGGCCGACGCCCCGGCCGCGCCCGACGCGTGAGCGCGGTCGTGAGCGCGCCCGTGCGCGCGCCCGCGGCGGCGACCGCCGCCCGCCCCCCCGAGCAGGGCGGCCGGGTCTGGAGCGAGCTCCGAGCCGACGGCCGCGCGCGCGTCGGGCTCGCGGCCATCGTGGTGCTCGTCGCCGCGGCCCTGTTCGCGCCCGCGCTCGCCCGGCACGACCCCAACGCGATCGACCTCGCCGCCGCGCTCGACCCGCCGTCCGGGGCGCACTGGTTCGGCACCGACGTGCAGGGGCGCGACGTGTGGGCGCGGCTGCTCTATGGCGCGCGCGTCTCGCTCGCCGTCGGCGTGGGCTCGCAGCTGATCGCCGTCGCCCTCGGCGTCGCGCTCGGCCTCGTCGCCGGGTACTACGGGCGGCGGGCCGACGACACCGTGATGCGCCTCGCCGACGTGACGCTCGCCTTCCCGACGCTGCTCCTGCTGATCGCGATGGCCGCCGCGTTCTCGCCCTCGCTCGCGACCGTCGTCGTGACGATCGGCGTGGTCGGCTGGGCCGGGATGGCGCGCCTCGTCCGCGGGCAGGTGCTCGTCGTGCGCACGGCGGAGTACGTCCAGGCCGAGCGGGCACTCGGCGCGGGGGACGTCCGCATCCTCGCGCGCCACGTGCTGCCGAACGTGATCGCGCCGGTCGTGATCGCCGCGACGCTCGGCGTCGCCGGCGCGATGATGGCCGAAGCGGCGCTGTCGTTCCTCGGGCTCGGCGTGCAGCCGCCGACGGCGAGCTGGGGGGCGATGATCGCCGACGGGCGCGACCTCGCCCAGCTGCGCGGCGCGCCGTGGACGTCACTCGCCCCCGGCCTCGCGATCGGGCTCGCGGTGCTCGGCTTCAACCTCGTCGGCGACGCGCTGCGCGACGCGCTCGACCCGCGCGCGGCCGCGCTGCGCGCGACGGACCGGCGGCGCGCGCGTCGCTGACCGCCCCGACCTTCCCGGCACCCGACCCGGCACCCCACCGTGTACGACGTCGACGCGCTCCGCCGCGCGGAGTTCCCCTGGGCCGCACGCGGCGAGACCGCGTACCTGAACAACGCGAGCACCGGCCCGCTGCCCGCGCGCACGGTCGCCGCCGTGTCCGAGTGGACGGCCCGCCGCGCCGAGCCGCACCGCATTGCCGACGCGGACCTGTTCGCCACACTTGCGCGCGTGCGCGCCGGCGTGGCGCGCCTCATCGGCGCCGGGCCCGGCGAGATCGCGTGTATGCCCAACACGACGTACGGGCTCAACTTCGCCGCGCGCGCGCTGCCGTTAGGCGCTGGCGACGTCGTGCTGACCTTCGACGGCGAGTTTCCGGCCAACGTGTACCCGTGGATGGCGCTCGCCGACCGCGGCGTCCGGCTCGAGCTGCTGCCGAGCACGCCGGAGGGGCTGCCCGACGAGGGCGCGCTGCTGCGCGCGATCCGCGAGCGCGACGACGTGCGCGCGGTGACCGTGAGCTGGGTGCAGTTCGCCAGCGGCTACCGCGTCGACCTCGCCGCGATCGGCGCGGCCTGCCGCGCGCGCGGCGTGTGGTTCGTCGTCGACGCGATCCAGGGGCTCGGCGCGGCGCCGCTCGACGTCGGCACGACCCCGATCGACGTGCTCGCGTGCGGGGCGCAGAAGTGGTTGCTCGGGCCGTGGGGGACGGGGTTCGTCTACGTGCGGCGCGAGCTCGTCGCGCGCCTCGCGCCGCAGGACGTCGGGTGGCTCGCCGTGCGCGGCGGCGACGACTTCGCACGCCTCACCGACTACGACTACACGTTCCGCGACGACGCGCGCCGGTTCGAGGTGCTCACGCTGCCGTTCCATGACTTCGCGGGCTTCGCGGCGAGCCTCGACCTGCTCCACGAGCTCGGCCCCGCCGCGGTCGCCGCGCAGGTCGAAGCGGGGGCGGGGCACATCGTCGCGTGGGCGCTCGACCGCGCTTCGGCGGGCGTCTCGCTTCTCACGCCCGCCGACCCCGCCCGGCGCGCGGGCGTCGTCTCGCTGCGCGTGCCGGCGGCCGAGTCCGCCGCGGCCCGGCTCCGCGCGGCCGGCGTGGTGCACTCGGTGCGCGAGGGCGCGCTCCGGCTTTCCCCGCACGGTTACAATTCGGCCGCCGACGTCGGCCGCGCGCTCGACGTGCTCGACGCGCACCTCGCCGACGGCGCCGCTCCGGTCGCGCCACGCGTCGTTCAACACGCTGGTGAACGCCGGTGAATCCGTTGCCTCACGCGGCCCGTCGCGGGCCCGCTAACCCGGGCCGTCCGCACGGCCTTCTCTCTTCCCCGACCGCACCCGACATGCTGATCCTGCGCCGCGCCCGGCCGTTTGCCGCGGCCGCCATCGCGCTCGCCCTCACGCTGAGCGCCGCCTGCCGCGGCCACAACGACGCCGAACGCGACGGCGCCGGCGGTTCGAGCATGGGCGCCGGCGGCCCCGGCGAGCCGGGCCCCGCCGCCGGCACCAACACCGACACCTCGCTGTCGCCCGCCGGCACCCCGGGCCCGACGCGCGGGGTCGCGACGACCAACACCCAGGTCAAGGCGGAGAGCGCCGCGGGCGTCAACTCGAAGACCGCCAACGGCGCGGGCTCGGGCGGCCCGAAGAGCGCGCCGGCGTCGGGCGCGACGAAGCAGTAGCGGCAGAAGGGATCGCACCGGGGGTCGAACGGCCGCGGGCGTTGTGGCGCGGCTGCTCCACGTTCGGCCGGCCGCTGTGGCAAATCCACTACAGCCGGCGAGTGGGGCCGCGGGCGCGGGCGCGGATTCGTCGCCGCTGCGAATCGCGTAAGTCACTGCGACAGCGTGGGTTGGCCTGGGTAGTGCGTTAGGCACACAGGCCGTCAACGTGCTCTTGGAGGGGGGCGACGAAGTTGCCTTTTGGGAAGGTGCGGAAGACGCTGGCAGATCGCCGGTCCCGCTCGCCTCTCCCTCCCAGAGCACCTCCGATGCTGAGCCGTTCCCTCCTGGTTGCCGCCGCCCTCGTCGCCACCTGCGCCGCCGCGGCCCCCTCGATCGCCGCCGCGCAGACGCTGACCTTCGACGCCGCGTCGTCCTTCGCCTCGTTCAACCTGCCGGGCAGCCCGTTCCTCGCCGGGTACACCAACGCCCTCGGCGGCGACTTCATCCCGTACACGAGCCGCGACGTCCTGGTCTTCAACAACGCGCAGACGCTGCAGACGTACTCGACCGGTACCTACCAGGACGCGGCCTACACGCCCGGCACCTTCCTCGCCGGTCCGACGGGCGTCAACGACCCGAGCTTCACGCCCAAGTTCGGTCCGAACGTGCTCGGCCTGCACCCGGGCGCCGAGGGGCAGTACTCGGTGATCCGCTTCATCGCGCCGATCGCTGGGAGCTACTCGATCAGGTCGCGCTTCTACGGCCTCGACGCGAGCGGCCCGAATGGCGGCACGACGACCGGGGCGGTGGTCCTGGGGTCCTTCGCTGGGGCCGCCTCGCATCAGCCCGTGGCGGTGAACGGCTTCGGCGACCCGTCGGCCGTGCGGCTCGACTACGACGCGGTCGACCTGGCCCAGGGGCAGGTGATCGACTTCGCGGTCGGTAATGGCGGCAACGGCTACACCTACGACATGACCGCCCTCGACGCGCAGGTCTCGGTCGCCTCGACGACCACCCCGGAGCCCGCGAGCATCGCCCTCGTCGGCGCGGGCGTCGTCGCCCTCGGCGCCGCGGTGCGCCGCCGGCAGCGCCAGGCCTAACCGACCAACGCCTGACGCCCCGTGCGGGCGGCCGCGATCAGTCCGCGGCCGCCCGCACGAGCGCGTAGTCCCGCGCGCCCTTACGCAGTAGTAGGTAGCGATCGGCCAGTAAGTCCCCGTCGGCGAGCGCGCGCTCCCCGGCCGAGAGCCGCCGCCCGCTGACCGACAGCCCGCCCTGCTCCAGCAGCCGCCGCGCCGCCCCCTTGCTCGGCGCGAGCCCGGCCGCGACGAACAGCTCGGTCACGTCCACCGCCGCGAGCCCGCCCTCGGGGCGTGCGAGTTCGGTGACCGGCATCTCCTTCGAGAGCGCCCCCACCGCGGCCGGCGACAGGGCGTGCGGGTCGCCCTTGGCGAAGAGCAGCGCGGAGATCTCCTGCGCGACGCGGGCCGCCTCGGCCCCGTGCACGCGCCCGGTCACGTCGTAGGCGAGCGCGTGCTGCGCCTCGCGCCGCGCCGGGTGCTCGGCCGCCGCCCGGTCCATCGCCTCGATCTCCTCGCGCGGCAGCTGCGTGTAGAAGCGCAGCAGCCGCCCTACGTCGCGGTCCTCCGCGTGCATCCAGAACTGGAAGAACTGGTACGGCGACGTGCGCGCCGGGTCGAGCCACACCGCGCCCGCTTCCGTTTTGCCGAACTTCTGCCCCGACGCCGTCGTCAGCAGCGGGAAGGTCAGCCCGTGCGCGTGCCCGCCGTCCATGCGGCGGATGAGGTCCGCGCCCGCGGTGATGTTCCCCCACTGGTCGCTCCCGCCGACCTGCAGCGTCACCCCGTGCCGCCGCCGCAGCTCGACGAAGTCGTACGCCTGCAGCAGCATGTACGAGAACTCGGTGTACGAGATCCCCGCCTCCATGCGCGCGCGCACGCTCTCCTTGGCCAGCATGACGTTGACCGAGAAGTGCTTGCCGACGTCGCGCAGGAAGCCGATCAGGCCTAACGAGTCCAGCCACTCGGCGTTGTCCGCCACCGCCGCCGCGGCCGGCCCGTCGAACTCGAGGAAGTGCTCGAGCTGCGCGCGGACCGCGCGCGCGTTGTCCTCGACGACCTCGCGCGCGTTGAGCTGCCGCTCGGCCGTCTTGCCGCTCGGGTCGCCGATCAGCCCGGTCCCCCCGCCGACGAGCGCCACCGGCCGGTGCCCGTACTGCTGCAACCGCACGAGGCCCATGATCGGCAACAGGTTGCCCACGTGCAGGCTCGCCGCGGTCGGGTCGAACCCGCAGTACGCGCGCACCGTTCCGGCCGCGAGGTGCGCCGCGAGGCCGTCGGTCGCCTGGTACAGCAGGCCGCGCCACGCGAGGTCGTCGAGCAGCGGGTCGCCCTGCGCTTCGGTCGTCTCGGTCATGCGGCCAAGATACCAGCCGCGATGTCAGCCGAGATACCAGGTGCGGGGAGGCCCGGGCGCGGGATGGGCCCGCCGCCGCGCCGTTAGCTTGCGACGCGTATGCCTGCCGTCCCGCCCGCCCCGAAGTCGTCCGCCGGCCGCGCCGCGCCGCGCGACCCGTCCCGCGGGGCGTCCCGCGGCGCCCGCCGCGCGCCCGGCTGGCTCGCCCGCCACGCGCGGTTCGTGCGGGCCATCGGGCTCACGCTGACCTTCGGCGCCGCCGCCGCGTTCGGCGCGGTCTACGCCGGCTGGGTGCTCGTCTGCCAGAACGGCGCCTGCCCCTCGGTCGCCTCCCTCGAAAGCTACAACCCGCGGCAGACCTCGAAGCTTTACGCGACCGACGGGCGCTTCCTCGCCGAGATCGGCAACGAGCGGCGCACCCTCGTCACCATCGCCGAGATCCCCGACGTCGTCAAGCAGGCCTTCCTCGTCACCGAGGACAAGCGCTTCTACGAGCACGGCGGCGTCGACTGGATGCGCGTGCCGGGGGCGCTCCTGCGCGACGTGCGATACCGCTCGTTCAAGGAAGGCTTCTCGACGATCACCATGCAGCTCGCGCGCAACGTGTTCAGCGACGACATCAGCCGCGAGAAGACGCTCGTCCGCAAGCTGCGTGAGGCCAAGGTCGCGCGGCAGATCGAGCAGCAGTACCCCAAGGACAAGATCCTCGAGCTCTACCTCAACCAGATCTACCTCGGCGCCGGCGCGTACGGCGTCGAGACCGCGGCCCACCGCTACTTCGGCAAGGGCGTGCGCGACCTGAATGTGGCCGAGGCCGCGACGCTGGCCGCGCTGCCCAAGGGCCCGGAGCGGTACAACCCGCGGCGCTACCCCGACCGCGCGACGCAGCGCCGCAACACGATCATCGGCCTGATGGCGCGGGCCGGCGTGGTGAGCGACGCCGACGCGCGCCTCGCGCAGGCGTACCCGCTCGAGCTGGCGGGCAAGGAAGAGAGCGGCGAGAGCGCGCCGTACTTCGTCGAGTGGGTGCGCCAGCAGCTCGAAGCCAAGTTCGGGCGGCAGCTCTACGAGGACGGGCTGAAGGTCTACACCACGCTCGACGCCGACATGCAGGGCGCGGCCGAGCGCGCGCTCGAGGCGCAGCTCCGCGCGATCGAGGCGGGGAGGTACGGGGCGTACCGGCACACCACGTTCGAGCAGTACGCGGCGCACGGCGCCGGCGACGAGCCGCAGACCGGCGCGTCGAGCCCGTATCTGCAGGGCGCGTTCATCGCGCTCGACCCGCGGACCGGCGCGGTGCGCGCGCTCGTCGGCGGGCGCGACTTCGACGACTCCAAGTTCAACCGCGCCACCCAGGCGCTCCGGCAGCCGGGCTCCAGCTTCAAGCCGATCGTCTACAGCACCGCGGTGCAGAACGGGCGCGGCCCCGCGACGATCGTCGACGACGACCCGATCACGCTCGGCGACTGGAGCCCCAAGAACTTCGACGGCAAGTTCATGGGGCCGATCCCGATGCGCCGCGGGCTCTACCTGTCGCGCAACCTCGTCGCCGTGCGCGTCGGCTCGGAGCTCGGCACCGGCGCGGTCATCGGCGAGGCGCGCCGCTTCGGCATCACGACGCCGATCCCCGCGTACCCGTCGATCTTCCTCGGCTCCGCCAGCGTCTACCCGCTCGAGATGGTCGCCGCGTACACGACGTTCGCGTCGTTAGGCACGCACTCGGTCCCGTTCGCCATCACGCGCGTCGAGGACCGCCGGGGCGCGGTGCTCTGGGCCCCCGCGCCCAAGCGCGAGTCGGTGCTGAGCCCCGAGGAGGCGTACCTGATGGTGAGCATGATGAAGGACGTCAACCAGCACGGCACGGCCTTCAACGCCGTGTGGAACGCGGGCTTCCACGAGCCGTCGGCGGGCAAGACGGGCACGACCAACGACGGCGCCGACGCGTGGTACATCGGCTACACGCCCGACCTCGTCGCCGGCGTGTGGGTGGGCATGGACCGGCCGCAGAAGATCAAGCCCAACGCGCAGGGCGGCGAGCTCGCCGCGCCGGCGTGGACCGCGTTCATGACCGAGGTCTACCGCCGCCGCCCCTCGGCCGGCGACTGGGAGCAGCCCGCGGGCGTGGTCGAGCGCCAGATCGTGACCGGGACCGACAAGCTGTGGCTCCCGGAGTGCGCCGGCGCGCCCGTGACGACCGAGATCTTCGTCGCCGGCGCCGAGCCCGCCGAGAGCTGCGTGCCGGGCGAGAGCTACGGCGCCGGCGCCGACACGTTAGGCACGAACCCCGACACCGCCGGCGCCGCCGAGGTGCCCGCCGACGCCCCCCGCCCCCCGCGCCGCCCGGCCGCCCCCGCCGAGAGCGCCGCGGCCGCGCGCCCGTCGCGCCCGACCGTCCCGTTCCGATGACCGCGCCGGCGACGAGCGCCGGGCCCGCCTGGCGGCCGCGCGACTGCCACGCGCACACGACCTTCTCCGACGGCGCCCTCACCCCGAGCGCGCTCGTCGGCGTCGCGGGCGAGCTCGGCGTCCTCCCGAGCATCGCGGACCACTGCTCGCGCGACGTGACGCAGGCCGTCAAGGACGTCGACGCCTTCCGGCGCTACGTGACCGCGCTCGACGCGCTCCGCGCCGCGCACCCCGAGCTCGCGGCGAGCGGCGAGTTCTGCTGGCACGACGGGCTCTGGCGCGACCTGCCGGCCGCGCTGTGGTCGCGGCTCGACCACGCCGTCGGCTCGCTCCACGCGATCCACCTCGCCGACGGCACGCGCGTGCACATGTTCTCGCGCCACTGGCCGCAGGGCCTCGACGTCGACGCCTACATGGACGCGCACGTGGCCGACCTCGAGCGCTTCGCGCGCGAGATGCCGGTCGACGTGCTCGCCCACCCGACGCTCCTCCCCCTCCCGCTCCGCGGCCGCCCGCTCGAGGAGCTGTGGACCGAGCCGCGCGAGGCCCGCGCCGCCGCCGCCCTCGCCGCCGCCGGCATCGCCTTCGAAGTCAGCAACCGCTACCGCCCCCACGAACGCTTCGTGCGCCGCGCCGCCGACGCCGGCGTGCGCCTCGCGTTAGGCTCCGACGGCCACACCCCCCAGCAGGTCGCCGACGTCGCGTGGCCGCTCGCGGTCGCGCGCGCGGCGGGCGTGCGGGACGAAGACCTGTACGACCCCTTTCTCCACGGCCGCAGGCACGGGTAAGGCGGGACGGTGGGACCGGTCCGGGGATCGGGTCACGGCCCTGCGCCCCAATCCCGCCCGACGCCCCAACGAAGCCTCCGTGCTCCTCTACACCGCCCGCTGGCTCGTGCCGGTCTCGTCCCCCCCGATCCTCGACGGCGCCGTGGCCATCAACGCGACAGGCCGCCTCACCTACGTCGGCCCCGCCGCCGACGCCCCCCCGGGCGAGACGATCCCGTTAGGCGACGCCGCGCTCACCCCCGGCCTTCGTCTCCGCCGGCGCCCCCACGCTCGACCCCGTGCTCGGCCCAGATCGTCGCCGCCGGCCTCCGCGCGACGCTGTACGTCCCGTTCGAGCGGCCCCACCCCCGACCGCCGCGCCGCCGCGCTCGAGACGCTTCGCCGCGACGTCGCCGCCCTGCAGGCCCGCGTCGCCGCCACAGGCGCCGCCGACCGCGTCCGCGTCGGCGTCGTTCCGCGCGACATGCCGACCACCGACGAGGACCTGCTCCTCGACGCCTGCGCCTGGGCCGTCGGCGAGTCGCTCCCGATCGCCATCCCCGCCGGTCGCACCCACGGCGAAGCGCTGTACCTCCGCGAGGCGAGCGGCCCCTACGCCGACGCCCGCCGCGCCGCCGGCTTCGACGTGGTGCGCCGCGCCCATTCCACCGTCCACCTCCTCGCCGAGCTCGGCATCGCCGCCGTGGCCCGCCCGCTGCTCGTCGGCGCGGCGTACTTCGACGAGAGCGACGTCGCGCTCGCGGCCTACTACGACTGCCCCGTCACGTACGTTCGCCCCCTCGACGCCGAGCCCGTGTTGACGCCCGGAGAACCCGTCGCCGCGCTGCTCGACGCCGGCGCGCGGGTCGCCCTCACCGGCACGCCCGACCTCCTCGCGACCGCCGCCCGTCTCGCCCGCTCCCCCGACGAGGCGCTCCACCTCGTCACACTCGGCGCCGCGCGCGCGCTCGACCTCGCGCACGCGACCGGCTCGCTCGACGTGGGCAAGGACGCCGACATCTGCGCGTTCCCGTTCACCGCCGCCGATCTCGCGCTGGCCGCGGCGCGCGGCCCCGTGCACGCCCTCGTCGCGCGCCCCGACCGCACCCCGTCGCTGACCGTCGTCGGCGGCCGCGCCCTCGACGACGCGCCGCCCCCACAACCCTCCGATCCCGTCTAGCTTTGACCCGCTGACGCCCACCCCAACACGCGAGACCCCGTGTCCGACCGCACCAACGGCCGCACCACCCTGATCTGGCGCGACGGCCAGCTCATCCCCTGGGAGCAGGCCACGCTCCACGTCATGAGCCACGTCGTGCACTACGGCTCGAGCGTGTTCGAGGGCATCCGCTGCTACGAGACGCCCGACGGTCCGGCCGTCTTCCGCCTGCGCGAGCACATGCGCCGGCTGATGGACTCGTGCAAGATCTATCGGATGCCGATGCGCTGGTCGCTCGACGAGCTCGCGCAGGGCACCCTCGACCTCGTCGCCGCCAACGAGCTCCGCGCCTGCTACCTGCGCCCGGTCGTCGTCCGGGCCGGCGAGCAGATGGGCGTGCTCGGCATCGACGTACCCGTCGAGACGTTCCTCATCGCCTGGCACTGGGGTGCCTACCTGGGGCACACCGCCCTGGAGCAGGGCGTCGACGTGTGCGTGTCCAGCTGGCGCCGCCCCGCGCCGGGCACCGTTCCCGCGCTCGCCAAGGCGGCCGGCAACTACCTCAACTCGCAGCTCGCCAAGATGGAGGCGCGCGCCGACGGCTACGTCGAGGCGATCGTCCTCGACAACTTCGGCTACGTGAGCGAGGGCAGTGGCGAGAACCTCTTCCTCGTCCGCGACGGCGTGCTTTACACGTCGGGGCTCGAGTCCGGCATCCTCGAAGGCATCACGCGCGACACGGTGCTCACGATCGCGCGCGACCTGGGCATCGAGATCCGCAACGCGCGCATTCCGCGCGAACTGCTGCTGCTCGCCGACGAGATGTTCTTCACCGGCACGGCGGCCGAGCTGACGCCCATTCGTTCGGTCGACCGGCAGCCCGTCGGAGAAGGGAAGCCTGGCCCGATCACCCGCGCGATCCAGGACCGCTATCTCGGGACCGTGACCGGTCGCTACCCAGACACGCACGGCTGGCTCACCCCGGTCCCGGTGCGCGAGGCCGCCGGGGTCTGACGGCCGGGTAGGACACGCGCGGGCGAGTGACGCTCGGGCTTGGCGCGTGGTGTATGTTGCAGGAGCTGGAGCACATCGCCGGCTGGCGCGACCGCGCCGCCGGGCCGCCGCCCCCGCGGCCGGGGCGACGGTACGTCGCGCGCCGCGCGGCGCCTCGGGCGCCGGAGGCTATCGTGAGGGTCAACGGGACCGCACGGAGGCTGGGCATCACCCGCAGGCGGAGCCACGCCCGGGCCCTTCATGGGTGGACGGCATGAAGGGCCCGGCCTGCCTCGCGCTCAACGCGTCCTACGAGCCGCTCACCGTCACGCCGATGCGCCGCGCCGTGCGCCTCGTGCTCGAGGGGAAAGCCGAGATCGTCGAGCAGGACGGCGCGGACGTGCGCGCCGGCGTCCTCTCGATGCCGCGCCCCGCGGTGATCCGCCTGAAGCGTTTCGTCCACGTGCCGCGCAAGTTCCGCCGCCAGGTGACTAACGTCTTCCTCTTCTCGCGCGACCGGCGGACGTGCCAGTACTGCGACCGCCCCGAGGGCGAGCTGCGCCCCCGCGAGTTCCTCACCCGCGACCACGTCCTCCCGCTCTCGCGCGGCGGGGCCAACACGTGGGAGAACTGCGTCACGGCCTGCAGCTCCTGCAATACGCGCAAGGGCAGCCGCACGCCGGCCGAAGCCAGCATGCCCCTCCTCACCACCCCCACCGAGCCGCACCTCGTCTACCTCGTGTGGGCCGTCCGCCGCCTGACGCCACTCCAGCGGCAGTACATCGTCCAGTTCTTCGGCGACGACGTCGCGGCCCTGCTCGAGTAGATCGTCGCGCGACGTCGGGTTTCGAGGGTGAGGCCTGGTTGGTCGCGCAGGCCCGTGCGGTACTGGGGGAGGTGACGGCCGGGGATGCGACGGCCCGAGCATCCCCGGCCGGTCACGCCCCCCCGCGACATCCCGCTCCGCCACACCTCGAATCACGGCCGGAACGTCTCCGACCGCACCTCGAAGTGCCGCGTCTCCCCGCCCAGCACCCGCTCCGCCAGCACCTTGAGCCCGTTGCCTAACGCCGTCCCCGGGCTCCGCTTCCCCCGCACCGCCGGCCGCAGCTCCCCGCGCAGCCAACGCTCCACCTCGTCCAGGTCCGACAGCGACAGCGTCTCGACGTCGACGACCACGTTGTAGTACGCCCGCTTCCCCCGCGGCGGCACCAGCCCCACCCGGAACGGCCGCTCCGCCGCCGCCGCCGCGTCGTCCAGCTCCGCGAAGCGTCCCAGAAACGTCACCTGGTCCCCGACGATCCGCGCCACCTCGTACACCTTGGCCAGCGGGTCCTGCCGCACGACCACGTCCCACTCGCGCGTGTCCTGCAGGTCGCTGAAGAATCGACCGAGCGTCCACAGCTCCGTCCGGTAGTGCACGCGCACCGGAAAGCTGTGGCCTAACAAGTCGCGCAGCTCGCGGTCGTCCAGCACGTGCACCACGCGCACCAGCGGCCCCTCGAGCGCGAGCGACGTCGGCGCCGGCAGCCGGATCTCCGCGCCCGCGCGCTGCGCCGCCCCCCGCGCGGGCGCGAGGGCGAGCGACACGGCGAGCGCCCCCGCGAGTGCGGTCGAGCGGCGCACGCCCATGCGCGCCGGGACGGGCCCCACGCGCGTCAGAACCGGCGCTGCAGACGCAGGAAGAACGTCAGCGCCCGGTCCGGCTGCGTCACGCTCTTCGCCACGTACAGCCCGAACGCCCCCACGTCACGCCTCCCGTGCGGGTGCCCGAAGTCCACGCCACCGCCGAGGTCCGCGAGCGCCGTTCCGAGCGCGGGCAGCGCGCCCGACGGGTACTGGACCGAGCCGGCGCGCGGCCCCACCAACCACCCGCGCCCCGCGTCCGCGAACACCACCCAGCTGAACTCCGTCCGCAGCCCGCGCCGCACCCGCTCGCCCCCGTCCGCGCTGTCCCCGCCCGTGAACAGCCCCACCCGCACGTCCGTGCGGTACTCCACCTGTCCCATCGCGATGCGGTCGCACTGCGCCGGGTCCCCCGCGGGCTCGAGGCCGCCCACGCTGCACTGCGCGACGTCGTAGCCGCCGCGCCCCGCCGCCTGCCGAAAGCTGTACCCCGCGATCGCCCCCGGCCCGCTCACCGAAAGCCGCCGCTCCGTCGGCAGCGCGTCGCCGTGCAGCCACCCCCCGCCGACGAGGCGCAGATCGAGCTGCGCGTCGGGCGTCAGCCGATTGTAGCGCCGCACGTCGACGAACCCGCGCCCGTACGATCGGTGGCCCGGCGTCTCGTCGCGCGCCCCGGACAGGGGCGACCCCGACACGGCCGGCGGCCCCAACACCTGAAAGCCGCCCGCGAGGTCCGCCGACACCGGCGCGAAGCGGTCGAACGTTCCCGTCCCGTACTCGTAATCGGCTGCCGCGTACCACCCCGCCCACGGGCGGTCCACGTCGTTGCGCGTGTCGATCCGCACGCCCGCCGTCAGCAGGTGCACGCGGCCCTCGTCCACGGCCGGGTTCGGGCGCCACTCCTCACGGCCGCGCAGGATCGTCGCCGGGTTGAGCTGCGCGCGCGAGCCCCAGCGCTCGTCCGCGTAGCCCAGCGTGAGCACCGCGTCCGGGCCGAGGTCCGCGCCGGCCGTGAGCGCGGCGCCGTGGCGGCCGTACCAGTCGCGGAAGTCGCGCCGCAGCACGAACGACGAGATCCCCGTCTCGGTCGCCGACAGCTGCCAGTCCTCGACCGGCGCGACCACGTCGTAGAGCCGCCCGCCGAACCGAACGTGCCGCCGCCGCCCGAGCCGCAGCTCCGCGCGCGCGTCGTGCCCCCGGTGTTCGGCGTCCCACCGGAATTCGCCGGCCGTGCGGTACACGCCCAGCAGATCGACCGCGAGCCGCGCGTCCCGCGCCACCTGCGCCTCGAACGTCGGGCCCACGAGGATCGGCAGCCCTTCGGCCCGGTTGTACGCCCCGCCCGACGCCAACGTGAACCCCGCGTACGTCCGCGGGCTCGGCGCACCCCCGAAGCGGAAGCGCGCGCGCCGCGCGTCCGTCGCGTCCGGCCCGAGCGCGCTCGGGTCGGGTGCGAGCGTGTCCCCGCGCGCCGCGACCGCGGCCGGCCGCCGCTCGATGCGCAGCTCGCCGCCGAACGCCGCCTCGCGCCGCCCGTCCACCAGGCCGCCGACGACCAGCACGTCGCCATCGACCCGAGACCCGGCCCGGAAGGTGACGTCGCCGTTGACGACCGTCAGCCGGCCCGTCACCCGCCCCGCGACGGTGACTGGCCCGCCTAACACGGCGACGTCCCCGGCGACCGTGCTCCCCGCGGGCACGACGAACCGTCCCCGCACGCGGAGCGTGGCGGGCGCGTTGTAGCGCGCGACCGCGTCGGCCGCCCCGTCCGACGCGACGTCGGGCGTCGTGTCGACGACGGTCGTGGGTCGGCGCGCGGGCGGCGGGGCGGATTCCTGCGCCCGGGCGCGCGGCGCGCCGGCGACGAGCAGCGCCGCCGCGGCGCCGAAGCCCGCCGCGAGAGGGATCGCCAGCCGCCGCATGCGCCGGTACAGGTTGGGGCGGTCGGTGCGCAGCCGCCGCGCCGCCTCGGTCACGTTCCCCCCCGCCGCCGACAGCGCGCGCACGATGAGCGTCCGCTCATATGCGTCGAGCGCGTCGGCGAGCGACACGTCGAGCCCCGCCGTGTCGGGGAGCGGGCCCAACTCGCGCGGCGACACGACCGGCGAGAACTCCGCCCCGCGCTCCATCCCGCGCTCGTCACCGTCCGCGGCGAGCACGCGACGCGCGTCGGCCGCGCGCACCTCGCCGCCCGGGTGCAGGATCGCCAGCCGCTCGACCACGTTCGCCAGCTCGCGCACGTTCCCCGGCCACCGGTGCCGCTCCATCAGCGCGAGCGCGTCGTCGCTCCATGCCGGCGCGGGCCGCCCGGTGCGCGCGCGGTACAGGGCCGAGAAGTGGCGCACGAGCAGTGGGACGTCGCCCGGACGCTCGCGTAAAGGCGGCAGGTGGATCGGGATCACGTTGAGCCGGAAGAACAGGTCCTCGCGGAGCGCGCCCTCCGCGACCGCGCGCGCCAGGTCCTTGTTGGTCGCCGACACGATCCGCACGTCGACCCGGATCGGCCGCGCGCCCCCGACGCGCTCGACCTCGCCGGCCTCGAGCGCGCGCAGGAGTTTGGCCTGCGCCTCCGCCCCGAGGTCGCCGACCTCGTCGAGGAAAAGCGTGCCCGTGTGCGCGAGCTCGAAGCGCCCGACGCGTCGGTCCGTCGCGCCGGTGAACGCCCCGCGCTCGTGCCCGAACATCTCACTCTCGACGAGGTCCCGGGGGATCGCCGCGCAGTTCACCCGCACGAACGGCCGCTCGCGCCGCGCGCTCGCCGCGTGCAGCCCCGCCGCGACCAGCTCCTTGCCCGTCCCGCTCTCGCCGGTCACGAGCACGCGCGCGTCCGTCGGCCCCACGCGCGCGACCATCGCGCGCACCGCGCCCATCGCCGGGCTGTCGCCGACCATCGCCCCGCCCAGCCCGATCTCCTCGCGCAGCGCGCGCGCCTCGCGCCGCGCGCGCCGCAGCTCCAGCGCACTGCCCAACGCCAGCAGCACGCCCTCGGGCGTCAGCGGCTTCTCGAGGAAGGTGAACGCGCCGAGCTTGGTCGCGCGCACCGCGTCGCCCAGCGCCGCGCGCCCGCTCATCATCACCACCGGCAGGTCGGGCAGCTGCTCCCGGAGCCGCTCCAGCAGCCCGAGCCCGTCGGCCGCGCCCGGCATCATCAGGTCGACGAGCGCGACGTCCGGCTCCGCGGCGCGGGCGGCCGCGAGCCCCGCGGGGCCGTCCGCCGCGTCGCGCACCTCGTACCCCTCGCCCGCGAGCAGCGCGCCGACCATCCGCCGGATGTTCGGCTCGTCGTCGACGATCAGCGCGCTCGGCACGGCGCCGTCATCCCGTTACCGCCGCGAACGCGCCGAATCACCCGCGCGCTGCCTCCGTGCCTAACCCCGGCGCCTCCACGGTGCGCGCGCCCAGCGCGGGCACCGGCACCGCGAGTCGATCCGTCAGCAGCTGCGCCGAGTAGCGCTGCCCTTCCGAGATCCGCTCGACCTCGATCGCCACCGCCTCGACCGCCTGCTCGATCCGCGCGAGGCGCGCAACCGTTTCGGGCGGCAGGACGGCGGTCGACGACCCCGCGGGCAGCGGACGGCGGCGCATCGCGCGCGTGATCATGAAAATCGCCGCCAGCAGGGATAGGAACACGATCAGAACGATCTGTACCGCCCCGTGCGTCGGACCCGTATCTTCGCGATTCGGCTGCGCCGGCTGCAGGGTCTTCTGCACCAGGTCCTGGATCTGGTCGCCGTCGAGCCCGGCCTTCGGATCGATCATGATCTGCTTGCCGTCGGGCCCGGTCACCATGATCACGCCGCTCGGCTCCTTCAGGACGCCCGGGGTGACGGCGCTACCCGGCCCGCGCGACGCCTGCGCCGCGATTTGTTGCGCGTCCCGCGCCGTCGCCTGCGCGTCGCGAATGCCCTGTGCGATGTCGGCGCGGTCCTGGGCCGACAGCTGCGACTGACCCGCGGCCGGCGGGATCGAAGGCGGGGGAGGTACTTGTTGCGTCATGTAGGTCATCCTGGTTGGTCACCCTCCGGGGCACCCTGCACCGGAAGTATGAAGCGGATCTCCGTCCCGCGCCCTACGGCACTCACCGCGTCAACGTGTCCGCCGTGCGCCAACACCGTCTGCCGCGCGATCGCCAGTCCGAGCCCCGTCCCGTGCGCCTTGTGCGTCACGTACGGGTCCCAGATGTGCGCCAGCTGCTCGGCCGCGATCCCCGCCCCCGTGTCGCGCACCGCGAGCTCCACCGCGCCGTCGCGTCGCGCCACGCGCACGTCCACCCGCCCCCCCGCCGGCGTTGCCTCGACCGCGTTGAGTAGCACGTTGGTCAACGCCCGCGACAGCGCGTCGTAGCGCCCCCGCACGAGCGGCACCTCCGGCGCCACCTCGACCGACGCGTGTAGCGTGTCCGGCACCGTGGTCGCCGTCGCCCACCGCGCCAGCTCCCCGAGGTCGACGTCCGCGAGCGGCCCATCCGGCAGACGCCCGAACTGCGCGAACCCCCGCGCCATCGCCTCCAACCGCGCCGTCTCCGCCGCCAGCACCTCGACCGCCTCGGCCTGCGCCGGCGTCGCGTCGCGCCGCAGCCGCTCGACCGCGAAGCGGATCGGCGTCAGCGGATTCTTGAGCTCGTGCGCCACGCGGCGCGCCGCCTCGCGGAACGCTTCCGCCCGCTCCGCCTCGAGCGCGCGCTCGCGCCCCACGGCCAGCTCGCGCGCCATCGTCCGCATGCGGCGCCGCAGCACGCGGAACTCGGGCGCCCCGCGCGGCTCGGGCTCCTCGGGGAGCGGCGCGCCCGCCTGCACCAGCGCCGTCCACCGCACCAGCTGCCCCAGCGGTCGCGAGAGCTGGCGACTCAGGTGCCCCGCGACGCGCGACGCGCCCAGCGTCAGCCCGGCCAGGAACAGCGCGGCGGCCGCCAGCACCACGCGCGCCACGCGCGGCGCCACGTAGCTGAAGCGCCGCGACAGCTCGAGCGAGGCGCGCAGCTCCTGCGCGTGCGCGTCGAGCGCCGCGTCGAGCGCGCGGCGGTCCGCCGGCGCCAGCTCGCCGCGCGCCGCCGCGCGCCGGGCCAGGGCGAGCGCGCGCTCGCCCGTCGTCGCGGCCCGCTCCCACGCGACGTCACCGCTCAACAGCGGGAGCGCGCGCGCGAGCGCGCCCGCCCACCCCGCCGTTAGCAGCACCGCCGGGCACACCGCGAACAGCACCAGGATCGCGAAGAGCCGCGTCCGGAACGAGGCCCGGAGCGGCCGCACCCGGCGGCGGAACGAGATGGAAGGCAGGGCCACGAACGAGGGGCGGGCGGCGGGGCGGGGGACGGCGGGCCTACGCCGGCCCGCGCGCCCCGGTTTCGCCCGGAGTGCGCGGTACGACGCGCGCCGGGGCAGGCTCCGACGCAAGCTAGGGTCGCCCCACGCGCGGCGAGCGCGCGAGAAGGACGCGACGAGCACGAGCGGCGCGCTTTACCCGGTTCCGGCAGCGGATTAGCCTTCCGCCGACATGCCACAGCCCCGCCCGCGCACGACCGCCTGATGGCCGACCAGTCGACGCTCGACCAGCTATTCGCTCAGCGCGCCAGCACGCGGGCCGAGCGCGCGCTGGTCGTCGCCGGCGCCCGCACGCTCAGCTACGCCGAGGTCGACCGCCAGGGCGCCGCCCTCGCGGCCGCGCTCGCGGACCTGGGCGTCGCCCGCGGCGACCGCATCGCCGTCGCCCTGCCCAACCGGGTGGAGTGGATGCTCGCCCTCCGCGCCGCCGCGGCCCTCGGCGCCGTCGTCGTCCC
This sequence comes from uncultured Gemmatimonadales bacterium, assembly GCA_963763675.1. GTDB lineage: Bacteria > Gemmatimonadota > Gemmatimonadetes > Gemmatimonadales > Gemmatimonadaceae > BPUI01. The sequence goes on along the minus strand of CAVXPN010000002.1, from coordinate 14,495 downwards.
CGTCAACCCGCGCCTCGGGCCGCACGAGCTCAAGTACCAGCTGCGCCACGCGGGCGCCAGCTGTCTGTTCGTCGCCGACCGCGACGACGGCCTCGATACGCTCACGCTCTACGAGGGCGTGCTCGCCGACCTGCCCGCGCTCCGACTGTTGGTCACCGTCGGCGACGAAACCGAGCGCTGGTACGACGACCGGATCTTCGCCCTCGAGGACCTCGTCGCCAAGGGCGCCGGCCGCCGCCCCGCCGCCCCGGACGTCGACCCCGACACCGACCTCGCCCAGCTCTACACCTCGGGCACGATGGGCAACCCGAAGGGCGTGCGCCTGAGCCACCGCGGCGTCGTCCAGACCGCCCTCCACACCGGCGAGGCCCTCGGCCTCGGCGACGACGAACGCGTCTTCGCGGCCGTGCCGCTCTTCGCCAGCTTCGGCTTCGGCGTCGCCGTCGGCACCGTGGCCGCGGGCCTCACGCTCGTCCTGCAGGAACAGTTCGAACCGGCCGCCGCGCTCGCCATGATGCGGCGCGAGCGCGTCACCGTGCTGCACGGCGTGCCGACCACGTTCCACCTGCTCATGCGCGCGCCCGGCTTCGACGAGCGCGCCGTGCGCGAGGGCGGCCTCCGCGCCGGGCTCATCGCCGGCGCGCCCGCCGACGAGGACCTCCTGCGCCGCGTCCGGCGTTGGTGCGACGTGCACGTCGCCTACGGTCTCACCGAAACCGGACCCGCGGTCACCGTCACCCGCGCGGACGACCCGCCTGACAAGCGCCTCACCACCGCCGGCCGGCCGCTCCCGGACGTCGAGGTCATGGCGGTCGACGTCGTCACCGGCCAGCTGCACGGCCCGCAGGAGGCCGTCGGCGAGATCGCCGTCCGCGGCCCCGGGGTCATGCTCGGCTACGCCCGCATGCCCGCCGAGTCCGCGCGCGCCTTTACCCCCGAGGGCTTCTTCCTCACCGGCGACCTCGGCATCCTCGACGAGGACGGCTACCTGCGCGTCGTCGGCCGGCGGAAAGAAACGATCCTCCGCGGCGGGTTCCAGATCTACCCCCGCGAGATCGAAGACCAACTGCGCGCCCACCCCGCGATCGACGACGTGTGCGTCATCGGCGTCCCGCACGACGTGCTGGGCGAACTGATCTGCGCCTGCGTCGTCCCCGTCGAGGGCGCCGTGATCACGGGCAAGGACGTGAAGGGCTTCGCCCGCGACACCCTCACGGACTACAAGATCCCCGACCTCGTGCGCTTCTTCGACGCCTTCCCGATGACCGGGAGCGGAAAGGTCAAGCGGCGCGAACTCGAGCGCGTCGTCGCGCTCGACCCGTCTGTCACCGCCGCCGCCGCGTGAACGTGTCGCACGTTCGCCCTGGCCCGCGGCCCACCGGCGACGCCTAACGCGTCGGCCGAGCCCGCCCCAGCGCGCGGGCCCCACAACATGAGCACTCGCTACCCCCGGCCGCGCGACCCGCGCGGCCCCGCGGCCCCGGCCGCCTCCTCCGCCGCGGCGCTCCTCCACCGCGGCCCCCAGGCGGCCGCCGCCGGCTACAGCGGCGCGTACGCCTCCGCGGCCGGCGCCGCCGGCGCGTACCTCCCGCCGGCGCCCAACGCGGCGCTCCTGATCGACTTCGACAACGTCACCCTCGGGATCCAAAAGGACCTCCAGGCCGAGCTCCGCTCGCTGCTGTCGTCGGACATCATCAAGGGCAAGGTCTCGGTCCAGCGCGCCTACGCCGACTGGCGCCGCTACCCCAACTACGTCGTCCCGCTCACCGAGAACTCGATCGACCTCATCTTCGCCCCCGCCTACGGCGCCGCGAAGAAGAACGCCACCGACATCCGCCTCGCCATCGACGCGATGGAGTTGGTGTTCACCCGTCCCGAAATCGGCACGTTCATCCTGCTCTCGGGCGACAGCGACTTCTCGTCGCTCGTCATCAAGCTCAAGGAGTACGGCAAGTACGTCATCGGCGTCGGCATCCGAGAGAGCGCGAGCGACTTGCTCGTCCAGAACTGCGACGAGTACTACAGCTACAACGCCCTCGCCGGCCTCGCCCGCACCGTCGAAGAGCCCGAGGCCCCGCGCGACCCGTGGGAGCTGATCGTCGAGGCCGTCGACCGCATGGCGCGCAACGGCGACACCATGCGCGCGGACCGGCTCAAGCAGGTCATGCAGGAGATCGATCCGTCGTTCGACGAGAAGAACCTGGGCATGCCCAAGTTCTCGCGCTTCGTCAGCGAAGCCGCCCACCGCGGTCTCGTCGCGCTGACCCGCCTCGAGAACGGCCAGTACGAGATCGCCCCCCTCCGCCCGGGCACGACGCGCGACACCTCGCGCGACCTGCCGCGCGACGCCGGCCGCGACCGCGGCCGCGACTTCTCGCGCGACGCCGGCCGCGAAGCGGGCCGCGACGCCGGGCGCGACGCGCCCCGCTCCTCGCCGCGCGACGCCGCCCGCGACGCCGCCCGCGACTTCGCGCGCGACCTCGCCCGCGACTCGGGCCGTGACGCGGGCCGTGACGCGGCGCGCGACGCCACCCGCGACGTTGCGCCGGACGCCGCGCGCGACGCGACCCGTGACCGCGTCGACGCCTTCGACGCCCGGGACTTCGACGCGAGCGTCGACCGCTCGTTCGACGAGAACGACGAGGAGACCGGCGCCGAGCCCGCCGCGCGCGGCGACCGCTCCGACCGCGGCCGCAGCCGCCGCCGCGGCCGCAGCCGGTCCGGCCGCGACCTCGAGCGCATCGGCCGCACCGACGAGTTCGCGGTGCCGACCGCCGACGACGTCGGCGCCGAGCCGCGCCCCGCGCCCGAGCCGCGCGACCTCGTCCCCATCCCGGTCGCACCCACCATCGGTGCCCAGGGCGAGCGCCTCACGCGCGCCGAGGCGTTCGACCTGGTCCGCCGCGCCGTCGATGCCCTGGCGGCGAGCGACGACGCGCGCGTTGCCCTCCCCCCGCTCCGCGAGCAGGTCTTCGCCCTCCTCGGGCGCGACAGCGAGAGCCTGAGCGAGCGCATGTTCCCGCGCATCGTTCAGGACGCGGCCGACAACGGCGTGGTCCGCGTCGCCCGCGACGGCGACACGTTCACCGCAGCGCGCGCCCCGCGCCCGGCCGCCCCGCCCCCGGCGGCCGACGCCGACGCGACCACGACGGCCGCCCCGCCGACGCCGCCTCCGGCCACCCCGCCCGCGGCCGCAGCCGCGGCACCGCGCGGCATGGGACCCCGCGGCGTCGCACGCGGTCGCGGCGGCCGACTCGGGGCCCCACCGCCCGAGTTGCTCCTCATCGGCGCAGTCCCGACCGGCGCCGCGTCTGACGGGCCGCCAGCCGCGCCCACCGCGTCGGAGAACGTGCCGTCCGCGGACGCCCCGGCGCCCGTCGCGGCGAGCACGTCGGCCCCACCCGCCGACACGCCCCCGCCACCCGCGGCGGAGGCGACCGACACGACCGATACGCCCGACACGGTCGTGGCCTCGCCCGCCGTGGACAGCGTCGTCGGCGGCGGCGCGCAAACCGCGGCCGTCTCCGACGAGCCGGCCGGCGCGCCCACCGACACCCCAACCGAACCGGCCGACGCCGATTCGGCGGATGACGATGACGCGCCGGCGAGCGCCGCCCCGTCCCGAGGACGCCGCCGCGGCGGCCGCGGGCGCGGTCGCGGTGCGGGCCGCGCGGACGCCACCACCGCGCCCTCCCCGGAGGCGGTCCCCGAGCCCGTCGCCGAGCCGGCCGCAGTGGCCGTCGCTCCGCAGCCTGCCGCGGACGACAACGCCGCGTCCGCCCGCGGGCGCGGTGCGCGCAAGGCGACCGCGAAGGTCGTCGCCAAGCGCGCCCCTGGCCCCGACCGGGGGGCGCCCGCCAAGACCGCGGCCAAGCGCGGTGCGCGCAAGCGCCCCGCCAACGCCCCGGCCGGCGACGCCGACGCGTAACTCGGGCGGTCATCCCCCCGGGACCCTCGCATGACCCCTCGCCGCGCCCCGCGCGCGGCGGCGGGCGGCGCGGCGGCGCCCTATCCGCCGGCGTTCTACGACCGCGACCCACGGGCCGTCGCCCGCGAACTGCTCGGCGCCACGCTCGAGTGCCGTACCCCCGCCGGCACGGCCGCCGGGCGGATCGTCGAGACCGAGGCCTACCTCGGCCCCCACGACCCCGCCTGCCACGCCGTCGCCGGTCGCACGCGCCGCACTTGGCACCTGCACGGGCCGCCGGGCCGCGCGTACGTGTACCGCATCTACGGCATGCACTGGTGCTTCAACGCCGTCACGCTCCCCGAAGGGGTCGGCAGCGCGGTGCTCGTGCGCGCCGTCGTCCCGTTAGGCGACCTCGCCCTCGCCCGCGCGCGCCGCCCCGGCGCGCGGCGCGACGCCGACCTCACCAACGGACCCGGAAAGCTCTGCGCCGCCCTCGGCATCGACGGCCGCCTCGACGGCGCGTCCCTCGACGGCACTCCGTTGGACCGCACTCCGCTCGACGGCACGCCGTCCGACGCCGACGGCCCCCTCGCCCTCACCCTCCGCCCCGCGACCCCGGTGCCCGACGCCGCCGTGGTCGTCACCCCGCGCATCGGGATCACGCGTGCGGCCGACTGGCCGCTCCGCTACCTGGTGCGCGACGACCCGTTCGTCTCGCGCACCCCGGCGCGCTTCTACCGCCGCCCGTACGCGCCCGGGGTCGACGACGTCGCCTGAGTCGCGGCGCTCCCGGCGTCGAGGATCGCGTTGAACAACAGCCGGAACGTCCCGATGCTCTGCCCCCGGTAGAGCGGCCGGAACCCGAACAACACCACGCGCCCCCGCCCGAGCGGCGCCTCCGCGACCGCCGCCCGCCCCGCGATGCGCGCCCCGCCGCTCAGAAACCCGCTCATCAGGATGCTGTCCGCCTGCGCCGGGTACCGCGCCACGACCCGCGCCCCCGGCACCGCCGACACGTCCAGCGTCGTCGAGTTGGTGAAGTAGACCGCCGCCGTGTCGCCCATGCCCAACGCGAGCGGGTGCGAGCGGTCGACGAGCACGCGCAGGATCGACCCCGGCGCGTACAGCGACTCCCCGCCCGTCGTGTCCTTCGCCTCGCCCGCGCCGTCGCCGCCCGCGCGCGGCGGCACGATCCGCCGCACCGCCATGCCTAACGGTCCGCCGGCGATCTCCGTGGCCCGGTCGACGAGCACCAACGTCCCGCCCGCCTCCGCGAACGCCTTGAACGCCGCGAGCCCCGCGTCCCCGAGCCCGCCCGCGTACGGCGCCGGTACCTGCTTCGCCGACATCCCCTCGCGCGCCTCGCGCAGCGGCATGTCCGGCACGATCACCACGTCGTAGCTCGCGCGCAGGTCGCCCGCCCGCGCCGCCGAGTCGGTGAGCGTCGTGTACCGCACGTGGTACTCGTCGAACACCCAGCGCGTCCACCCCTCGTCCATGTTCGCCGTCCACGGCTTGTAGAGCGCGACGCGCGCCGGACGCGCGAGGATCTCGCCGGCCCCCGGCACACCGACCGTCACCCGCGCCCTCCGTGCGACCGCATCGAACGCCGTCCGGTAGCACGCCGTGTTCGCCGCGTCTACCGTGAAACGCGACGAGGCGCGGACACGTCTCGCGGGCGCGCACCACGCCGCCGCTGTGCTGTCCGCCATCCCGACCACCGGCGTCGTCTCCACGACGAACGGCGAGTCCACCACGTCCGCGGCGACGCCGAACTGGTACGGTAGCGTCCATCCGGCCACGTCGTACGGCCGCTGCGGCGGACCGCCGGGGTACGCCTCGAGCCGCGGGAAGTGCTGCGGCTCCAGCAGGTCCTTCGCGTGCGCTCGGTACGGCTGCGCCATGCGCACCACGTAACTCCCCGCGTCGTACGAGCGCCCGCCCGCGGTGAAACCGGACGTCGCCCGCTCCACCTCGACCCCGCCCAGCCGCAGCACCTCTACCAGCCGCGCGAGCGCGTGTGGGTCCCGCTGCCGCCCGTCCGGCTCCGCGGCCGGCAGCACGTAGGCCCACGGCCCACCGGCCGCGCCTAACGCGACCGCCTTCCGCCCGAGCCCGACGAAGTTCGCCACGTAGGTCCCGCGCTCGCGCGCGAGCATCCGCACGAGCGCCTCGCTCGCGATCAGCTCGTAGTCCATGATGTCCCGCAGTCGCCACGTTCCGCCCGGCCACGGGTCCGGGAATCTCACCCGCCCGTCGTATCCCTTCAGGCCGCGCAGCTCCGCCGCCGTGACCGTGATCGGCGTCGCGACCCGCGCGCTCGCCGCCTCGCTCAGCAGCCCGACCATGTTGTGCCGCGTCGGCGCCGAGCGCGCCCCGCCGTGCCACCACAGGTCGTAGGTCGCTCCGTCCCCGACGCCGCGCTTCCCCCGCGACTCGAGCGCCAGCGCCATCTCCGCGCCGACGTGGTTGATCCCCCGCACGATCAGCGGATCCACGTTGGGGTCGATCGGGTCCACGTGCGGCGGCAGCGTGAGCCGCATCCCGTCCGTCCCCTGCTGGTGCACGTCGTAGAACACCTCGGGAAACCACCCACGGTACAGCACGTCGGTGACAAGCCGCGTCTCGCGCTGCGTCACCATGTACCAGTCGCGGTTGTTGTCGTGTCCCGTGTACGGGTGGTACAGGTACGGCAGCGGCCCACCCTCGAACGCCGTCCCGAGCCCGCGCCGATACCAGTCGACGACCATCTGCTCCCCGTCCGGATTCATCGACGGCACGAGCAGCACCACCACCGAGTCGAGCGCGCGGCGCAGCGTGTCGACCGTTGCGAGCCGGTACGCTAGCTCCATCGCCATCTGCGACGCCCCGATCTCGGTCGAGTGGATATTGCACGAGATCATGACCACCGCCGGCTGCGTCGACACCAGCCGCGCCTCGTCCGCCGCCGAAAGTCCGCGCGGGTCCGCCAGCCGCGCTTGGCCCCCCCGGATCTCCGCCAGCCGCCGCTGGTTCGCCGGCGCCGTGATCGTCGCCATCACGAACGGCCGCCCCAGCGTCGTCGCCCCGAGCGTGTCGACCCGCACGTACGGCGACGCCGCGGCCAGCGCCCCGAAGTAGCGCGTGATCTGCCCCCAGTCCGCGAGCGTCCGGTCCGCCCCGACCGCGAGGCCGGTGACTTGCGACGGCGTAGGAATCGCCGCACCCTCCCGCGCCTGTGGCGCGCCCTGGCCCTGCGCGCCCGCCCGCCCCGCCCCCAGGACGACGCCGACCACGAGGCCGGCGGTTCGAAGAATCGCAGTCATCCGCATCGCCGCGAGACTATACCGCGCGCCCGCCCCCGACCAGCACGCCGCACCCGGATTTCACCGCATGGCCCCGTCCGCGCACACCCCACCCTGGCCCGACCCCTTCCTCACCCCCGTACTCGGCACCGTCTTCGCCGAGCGCGCCACCGCCGTCGCGCGACTCCACGCCGGCGACCACCTCATCCTCGTCCCCGACCCCCCCGAGACCGAGGACCCCAACGTCTGGGTCCACGCGCCCGGCGGTGACCTGTTAGGCCATCTCCCCGTCGAGACCGGCGCCCGCCTCGCCGTTTGGATGATGGCCGGCGGCCGCGCCGGCGCGACGGTCGACAAGATCGGCGGCGAGGACGTCGCCAGCTGGCGCCGCCTGATCGTCCGCGTGGAATGCCACGCCGACCAACCAACCGCCTAACCTCAGCGGTCGACGAGAGGCCCAGGTGACGTGTGCGAGCGCGGCGCGCGGGGGGTGCCCGAAGGCGAGCCTGCAAAGGCCAGCGAGGAGACGCGCAGCGGCTCCGACGCGCCCGGCCTTTGCCCACGAGCCGCAGGGCACCCCCCGCGCGCCGCGCCGCGCGATGCCCCCCCCCCGCGCGGGGCTGACGGGCCGGGCTGACGGCCTAACGGATCACGCCCACCCGCCGCCCCACCCGCTTGAACGCCGCCACCGCGAAGTCGAGGTCGTCCCGCGTGTGCGCCGCCGAGATCTGACACCGCACCCGCGCCTGCCCCTGCGGCACCACCGGGAACCCGAACCCGGTCACGAACACCCCCTCGCCGAGCAACGCGTCGCTCATCGCGATCGCCGCCGCCGTCTCGCCGACGATGATCGGCACGATCGGCGTCTCCCCCGCGAGCGGCGAGAACCCCGCCTCGACGATCGACTCCCGGAAGTAGCGCGTGTTCTCGCGCAGCCGCGCCACCCGCCCCGGCTCGGCCTCCGCCACCCGCACCGCCGCGAGCGAGCTCGCCGCGACCGTCGGCGGCAGTGCGTTCGAGAACAGCTGCGGTCGCGACCGCTGGGTCATCATGTCGACCAGCGCCGACGGCCCCGCGATGAACCCCCCCGCCGCCCCGCCCAACGCCTTGCCGAGCGTCGAGGTGATCACGTCCACCTCGCCCAGCACGCCGAAGTGCTCCGCCGTCCCGCGCCCCGTCTCGCCCAGCACGCCCGTCGCGTGCGAGTCGTCCATCACCACCGCCGCCCCGAACTCGCGCCCGATCTCCAGCAGGTCGGGCAGCTTCGCGATCGATCCTTCCATCGAGAACACGCCGTCCGTCCAGATCAGCTTGCGCCGCGCGTCGCGGTTGGCCGCGAGCTTCGCGCGGAGGTCGTCGAGGTCGCCGTGCTTGTACACGGCCGTCGTGCACTTCTTGATCGCCTTCGCCAGCCGGATTGAGTCGATGATCGACGCGTGATTCAACTCGTCCGAGATCACGAAATCGCCCGCCTCGACCACCGTCGCCGTCAGCGCCTCGTTCGCGTTCCACGCGCTCACGAACGACAGCGCCGCCTCCGTCCCCACGAATCCCGCGAGCGCCGCCTCCAGCTCGCGGTGCACGGTGAACGTGCCGCAGATGAACCGCACGCTCGCCGTCCCCGCGCCGTACCGCCGGAGCGCGTCGATCCCCGCCTCGACCACCGCCGGATCGTTCGCCAGCCCGAGGTAGTTGTTGGACGACAGGATCACGACCTCGCCGCGCCCCTCCATCTGCACCCGCGCCCCCTGCGGGCCCTCGAGGTAGTTGAGGCGCTTGTAGACCCGATCCGCCTTCAACTGATCGAGCTGCGCCTGCAGGTCGGCCGCGAGCGCGCCGCTCGGCGGAAGCGTAGTAGCCATCGTCGAATCCCTCGTTGCGAATAGAAGCCGCGTAGACGTCGCGTCGAAGCCGCGGGCGCCCTACCGCCCGCCGCCCCGCCGCAGCACGTCCACCACCGCGGCGTGTCCCGCACTCTCGGCGAGCGTCAGCGGCGTCCGCCCCGCCGCATCGCGGACGTTCGGGTCGGCGTTGTTGTGCAGCAGCAGCTCCACCGTGCTCGCATGGCCACCGGCCGCGGCCAGATGCAGCGGCGTCCGCCCCTCCGCATCCTTCGCCGCCGTCAGCCAGTTGTCCATCGACAACACCGCGGCCACCTCATCCGTGTCGCCCGCCCGCGCCGCCGTCAGGATGTCGTCGTGATCGTTCTCGTACATCGCCGCCCGTTGCTAGAGGCCTGAAAGAACCTGCAGGAAGAGGTCAGCGCGCCCCGCGGAGCGCGCCCCGCCGCGCCGCCGCACCGACCGCTCAGCCGACCTCGAACACCACCTTGCCCGCCTCGCCGCTGCGGATCGCGTGGATCGCCTCGTCGTAGCACTCCAGCGGATAACGGTGCGTGATGACGGGCGTCGGGTCGAACGTCCCGGCGCGCAGAAAGCGCGTCATCTGGTGCCAGGTGTCGTACATCCGCCGCCCGACCACCCCGTACACCGTGAGCCCGCGGAAGATGACCTCGGTCGCGAAGTCCACGCTCACCGGCTGCGACGGAATCCCGAGCATCTGCACCCGCCCGCCCGGCCGCGTCAACGCGAACGCCTGATGCACCGCGCTCGGCACCCCGCTCATCTCGAGCGTGACGTCCACGCCGTGCCCGTCCGTCGCCCGCTTCACGATCGACTCCGCTTCGGCCGGCGTGACCGCATCGTGCGCACCCATCGTCCGCGCCAATTCGAGCCGCCGCGGGTTGACGTCCACCGCGACGACCCGCGACGCACCCGCCGCCGCACAGATCCCCACCGCAAAGAGCCCGATCGGCCCGCACCCGGTCACGAGCACCGCCGCCCCCGGGATCTCGGTCCCGTGCAACGCCGTGTGGAACGCGTTCCCCATCGGGTCGTGGATCCCGCCGATCTCGTACGACACGTTCGCGTCGAGGTGCCACACGTTCGACGCCGGCATCGCGATGTACTCGGCGAAGCACCCATCCCGGTCCACGCCGATGATCCGCGTCTCGGGGTCGACGTGCGCGTTCCCCGTCCGGCTGAACACGCTCAGCTCGTTGACGATGTGTCCTTCGGCGGTCACCCGGTCTCCGACCGCGACGTTCTCGACGAGCGACCCGACCTTGACCACGTCCCCGGCAAACTCGTGCCCGACGACGAACGGCGGCCGGCAGCGCCCCTGCGCCCACGCGTCCCACGCGTAGATGTGCACGTCGGTGCCGCACACGCCCGCCCGCCGCACGCGGATCAGTACTTCGTTCTCCCGAATCCGCGGCTCCGCAACCTCGCGCAGCGCGAACCCCGGACCGGCAACCTCCTTCACCAACGCCTTCAAGCGCCTACGCTCCATCGACCGAGAAACCGTCGCCCGCCGCCGACGCGCCACGGACGCGGCAGCAGACGACGGGCCTCGGGTAAGCTGGCACGAGTACCTGAGCCGTGGAAGCGCGACCCGAACGAAACACGCGACCGGCCACGTGTGTGGCAGGTCGCGCGCGACCGGCGGCGGACCACCGTCGGGCTACGCGGCGATTGGCTCCGCGAGCACCCGACCGGCCTGCTCGACCTCGCGGACCAGCTCCGGCGCCGGTCCCCACACGTAGGCGAGCACCCGCGGCACGACTTCGCCCCGCGCGGGACCCGCAATCACGATTCCAATCGGCTCGGACTCGTCACGAGCTGTAGCACGCTGTTCCATCTCGTTCCTCCGGTGTTGATGCTGATTTTCCCGGAAGACACCTGAGCACTCCCGATGCCCTACACCCGCCAACCGTAACCCACGCTGTCGCATCAGCTTACGAGGCGGTCACCGCAAGTCGGGTCGCGCGGGTGTCGCTTACCGACACACCGTACGCAGGACACCGTCGCGGTATGACACGGCGGGCCCGGCCGATCTGTCCAACGTCAGCCCGCCGTCTTCCGCGCCACGAAGATGGGGCGCCCGCCGCCACTGTCCTCGAGCGCCGTGTGCCAGCCGACGTACTGCGGTTCGAGCTCTTGGACCCAGGCGGGCCGATCGGACGCCTGCGCGAGCGCCCCCCGCGGCGCCCACACGAAATGCGTGCCGCCCGGTAACGTCGCCCGCTGCAAACCATCGATCACGTCCGCCCGTGTTGTCACCTCGATGCGCGCGAGCGCGCCGGTCGAGCAAAGGACCACGCGCAGCCCCGCCTCCGGCATCCAGCAATCGAGGTCGCCCACGCACGCGCGGATGCGACGACCCAGCCCCGACGCCTCGGCCGCCGCAACCGTTCGGCCCATCGCTTCGGGCTCGTGCGTCACCGCCGTCACGGCACACCCCAACGCCGCAGAGAAGAGCACCGCGTCTTCCCCCTCCGCATCGGCGACGAGCACGTGCTCGCCGTCGCGCGAGGCGATCAACTCGCGCGCGAGCGACGCCTCCGCGGCGAGCCCCCAGTGCTCCGGCTGCCGCAACTCGGCCAGTCGCGCCATGTATCGGCGCCGCCACGTCCGGTAACTCGGCAACTTGAGGCGCCGCATGATGACGCGGTCCACCTCCTCGCACAGCGTGACTTCGGCCAGTGCGAACTCGGGCAGCTGACGCAGGCCCTCGACCGCCTCGTCACCGAGCGCGAGCAGCGCGGGGCGGGGCAATGACTCCTTGTAGGCCTCGATCTCGTCTTCGAGGTACTGCTCGTACTCGTGCCTGAGAGATCGCGGGGCCTGCATCGCCGGAACGTCAGAAAGAGGAGGGCGTAACCTACCCTCCGCCGGGCGCTGCGCAACGCACCCCCTACCGCGCCCGGAGCGTTCCGCAAGCACGCGCTCCCTGTACGCGCCCCCGTGACGCCCCGCATGCCCGAACTTCCCGAAGTCGAAACCGCCGTGCGCCGACTCCGCCCCGCGGTCGTCGGTCGCACCATCCTCGCCATCCGTACGCTGCACAGCGCCACGCGCCGCAGTCTGCCCGACGGGGACGCGGCCGCGCTGGCCGGCCGCCGCGTGCTCGCCGTCGACCGATGGGCCAAGTACCAGACCCTGCGCCTCGACGACGGCAGCGCCCTCGAAGCCCACTTCCGGATGGCGGGCGATTGGGAGTTCGCCCCGACCCTGGAGAGCGCCGACCTTCGCTTCGCGCGCGCGACGATCGACCTCGACGACGGCTCGAGCGTCGTCCTGGTCGACGGACGCGGATTCGCCACGCTTCGGCGTCTGGCGCCCGACGCGATCGCCCCGGCGCGCGCCCCCGACGCGCTCGACCCGGCCTTCGACCCGGCGTTCCTTGCCCAGGCGCTCGCCGGCCGTCGCCAGGCGATCAAGCCGACGCTCCTCGACCAGGCCGTCGTCGGCGGCATCGGCAACATCTACGCATCCGAAGCCCTCTGGCGTTCGCGCATCGACCCGCGCACGCCGGCCGGTCGCGTCGGCCCGCGGCGCCTCGCGCGCCTCGTGCCCGACATCGTCCAGACGTTGTACGACGCCATCGACCACCCCGGGCGCTACGCGAACGACGAGGCCCTCGATCGCCTCGCCGTCTACGACCGCGAGGGCGAGCCCTGTCGTCGCTGCGGACGGGCGATCGTGCGCAGCGTGCAGTCGGGCCGCTCCACGTACTACTGCCCCGGGTGCCAGCGCCGCTGACGCCGCTGGCCGAGAATACCCGACCCCACTACCCGACTGCTTCGAGCAGTGCCCCTTTGATGTAACCGGTCTCGGGAATCGTCAGCACCTCCGGGTGGTCGAGCGGCTGCCCCCGGATCTCGCGCAGAACGATCCGCCGCCCGCTGTCCGCCGCGGCCGCCGTGATCACGTCGAGGAAGTCGGCCTTGCTCAGGTGAAAGCTGCAACTGGCCGTATAGAGCATGCCGCCCGGCGCGAGCAGGCGCATCGCGCGCAGGTTCACCTCCTTGTAGCCACGCACCGCCGCGTCGAGCGCCCCCCGTGTCTTGGCGAACGCGGGCGGGTCGAGGACGATCGTGTCGAACCGCTCACCCCCTCGGTCGGCGTCCCGCAGGTAGTCGAAGGCGTTCGCCTCGCGCGTCGTCACGTTGGCGAAGCCGTTGAGACGCACGTTCTCCTGTGCGCGCTCGAGGGCGTGCGCCGAGATGTCGAGCGCGAGGACCGACTCCGCGCGGGCGGCGAGGTGGAGCGCGAACGACCCGTGGTAGCTGAAGCAGTCGAGCGTCCGCCCCCGCGCGACGCGCCCCACCGCGATGCGGTTCTCGCGCTGATCGAGAAAGGCCCCCGTCTTCTGCCCCGTCCAGGGCGCCGCGAGGTAGCGCACGCCGTGTTCGACGACCTCGATCGTCGTCGGGACGCTTCCGTGCAGCAGGATCGTCTCGCGCGGCAGCTCCTCGCGCGCGCGCAGGGCGGCGTCGTTCCGCGCCAGCACGCCCGCCGCGCCGGTCAGCTCGACGAGTGCGTCGACGATCGCGTCGCGGTTCGCCTCCAACCCGGCGCTCATCAGCTGCACGACCAGCCACCGGTCGTAGCGATCGACGACGAGCGACGGCAGCCCATCCGCCTCGCCGTGAACGAGACGGTACGCGTTCACCGAGCCGTCCAGCGACGCCCGGCGCGCGATCGCGCGCGCGATCGCGGCCCGCCACCACGCGCGATCGACGGCGACGTCGGGGTCTCGGTCCAGCAGGCGGAGCGAGATCTCGGAGGCGGGGCTCCAGAGCGCGACGCCGAGTGGGCGACGTCGTTGATCGTGGACGCGAACGACGCCGGCGGCGGCGTCCGGACGCGTGACGACGTCGCTGCGGTAGATCCAGGGATGGCCGTGGGTCCACCGGTCCGCGCCGCGGGTGGACACGACCGCAACGCTCGGCGGGGTGGGCGGTTCGGATCGGGGGGCAGGCGGCGCGTGCATGGCCGCACCATAGGCCGCGCTGCGGCGATCGGAAACCGCCCGAAAGTCTCGGTCGCCCCCTCTTGACCTCGAAATTCGCTCGCCGCATATTGTCCCTCCCGCCGCAAGCAGTCGTTGCGGCACGGGTGGACGGCGGGACAGGGCGAGTAGGTCTGGCCCGCCGAGTGCGGAACCGCGGCATCGTCGGTGTGTAGCAGAATCGACGCTGGCAGTTGCGGAACGAGGCGAGTCGGTTTACAATGACCGTCCGCCTGCGGCCAACGCGCCGCGGCTTATTTGACAAGTGACGGACGAGGGTGATCGCGACACCTCTTGAGGGTGTTGTGATCGATGTGGGAATAGATCTTCGCGGATCGCGAGTGCCGCGCGAGCGGCGGTTGTGGTCTGTGCGAGACTGTTAGGAGTGATGTAGAAGCCTGAATGGCGACTACTGTGCAGACGCTTGCCTCCACATTGCGGTGGTG
>CAVXPN010000001.1:0-1944134 GCA_963763675.1 uncultured Gemmatimonadales bacterium | reverse complement strand
TTCAGGCGCTCCCGGAGATGGACCGGCAGTACACCCCGCTGTTCAAGCGCGGGCAGGGCGAAATGAAATGGCCCCGGGAAGCGGCCGCGGCATTCGGGGACGAGGTCGTTCGCGCGCTGCAAGAGCCGGCGCCCGACTTCCACGCCTACTACGGCCGGGCCAAGCGCGCCTGCCTCCTCGACGCGTGGACCCGCGGGATGCCCACCGCCGACATAGAGCGCGCGTTCACGGTCAACCCGTTCAACGGCGTCGCGGGCGGCGCCGTCCGCGCCATCGCCGACCTGTCGCGGTTCCACCTCCGGTCGGCCGCCGCGATTGCCGAGGTGGCGGCGCCCGGCGCGGCACCAGACCCGAAGCCATGGAACGCCTCCTACGCCAGCTCGAGGCGGGGCTGCCGGAGGACGCGCTGGACCTGCTCGCGCTTGGCGTCCGCTCGCGCGGGGGGAGTACCTCGCGCGATCGCGGCGGGGCTCCGCACCGCCGCCGCCGTCCGTGCGGCCCCCCGGACCCGCATCGCCAGCCTACTCGGCGCGGCGCGCGCTGACGTGATCGTCGGGGGCGCGTCGGCGCCCCGGTCCGAGCACCGGAAGCCGCGGAGCGCACCACGTGAGTGGTGGCCGCCGCGCGCGCCACTCACGCCGCGCGGTGCTGCCCACACTGTTTCAACGATTCGGTCCTCGCCGCACAGATCGGGAGCACCGGCGCGCCCGGCTGGTGCACCTTCTGCCGCGCGCGGCGCGGTGCGACGGTGCCAGCGTCAGACCTTGCGGACACCTTCTGGCCGCTCGTGCACCTGTACGAATGCACCGCGCCCGGTGTGCACTACGACCCGCACGACTCAGACGCCCTGGACCACGGAGCATACCTCGACGCGGCGATCCAGAACGACTGGCAGGTGTTTTCCGACCGCCTGTACCTCGCGGGGCGCGCGGAGGCGCTGCTCGCCGCGATCCTGGACCCGAACCCGCGCGACCCCGACGCCCTCGACCTCTCGGCCCTCTACACCCGGCGGGACCGGGCGTATACCGCGCGAAGCGCCGCGGAATTGTGGTGGGAGTTCGCCGAATACATCACGCGCGAACGCCGCTTCCTCATCGACCGCCCCTCCGCGCCCGCGCTCGACCCCCGAGATTTGCTGAGCGCGGCCCTGCTCCGACGCCTCGCGCGTCGGCTGTCGCCGACGAGGACGTTCTACCGGGCCCGGCTCGGCGCGGCCGAGCAGGCGGGCGACGTGGGCCCCCGGCCGGCCGATCAGATGGGGGCGCCGCCGTACGCGCTCACGGCCCGCGGCGGCCGGCTGAACCCGCCGGGCATCCGAATGCTGTACGGCGCGTTGTCGGCCTCGACCGCCGTGGCCGAGGTCCGGCCGTGGGTGGGCGCGGACGTCACCCTCGCCGAGCTCGTCGTCCCGCAGCGCGTGCGCGTCGTCGACCTCTCCGACCCGGAACGCCTCCTCGTCGCGTCCCCGTTCGGGCACCGCGACCTGGACGCGGCCCTCGAAGAGGCCGAAACGCTGCGCGTGATCGGCGCGGCGATGTCGGAGCCCGTTGCCGACGACCTCAGCCCGATAGGGTACGTGCCGACCCAGTACGCGGCCGAGGTGATCCGGTCGCACGGCTACGACGGCATCTTGTACGCGAGTGCACGCGGCCGCGGCCGGAACGTGTTGCTGTTCGACCCCGAGGCGGCGCCGGGGCGGGCGACGCGGTTAGTCCGCGTGACGGGCGTGCGGTACCGATTGGAGTAGGGCGCGGCCGACCGCCCCGCTTCATGCGGGTCGTGGTGACGGGCGCCGGCGAGCGCGGCGCATCGCGTGTGAGCCGGCCGCGGAGCGCGCGAGGGCCGAGAGGGAACACGGCGCCCAAGTCCGCGCGGTCACTGGATTACCCATGCGGGCGAGCGCGCCGGCAAGGGCACGCCCGCCCCCGGCACCCGAGACGGGAGGGGACATGACGTCGCAGCCAGCAGCCGCCGTTCCCCGGCAGCCCGTCTGCGCGGCGGAAATGGCCGGCGCGGGCGGCGGCGACCCGGCGGAGCGGGTATCGCGACGCGCTCCCGCCGTTGAACACGCGACTGCCGTCAGGCGCGTACAATCAGGCATGGGGACTGAAGCCTTGTTCCGCGCGTTCGTTGCCAACGTCCAACTCACGGCGCCCCAGCGCCGGACGGCCGAGACGAGCGCGTGGGGCGTGATCAACGCGGTGGCCGCCCGGTATTGGGGGGGCGCCGCGGTGAAGGGGGCGATCCTCGGGGCGTACGGCAAAAAACTCGCGGTCCGCCCACCCCGAGACGTCGACGTGTACGTCGAGCTGCCCTGGGCGACCAAGGCGCGGGTCGATGCACTCATGGGCAATGTCCAGTCCCGGCTGTTGGCGGAGGTCCGCACGCACCTCCTGGACCGCTATCCGCGGACGGCGATCAGCGCCGATGGCCCCACCGTTTGGGTGCCGTTTGACGCGTTCGCCGTCGAGGTCGTGCCAGCGTTCGCGTTCGACGACGCTACGTACCTCATCCCGGACACGATAGACGGCGGCCGGTGGAAACGCACGTCGCCGTGGTCCGAGATCGTGCGCCTCGACCGGGTCGATGAGGCGGCGGCCGGGGCCGCCCGGCACCTGATTCAGATGCTAAAGGTGTGGCAGCAGGTGCGCGAGGTCCCGCTGCGCTCCATCGAGCTTGAGCTGCTCGCGCTCGAGTTCATCGAGGGCTGGCCGTACCGGGGGTGCAGCTGGTTGTTCTACGATTGGCTCGTCCGCGACTTCTTTGCTTTCCTCGTCGGCCGGGCTAACACGTTCCTCGACCACCCGAGTGCCGGCGAGCGCTACTTCCTGGTGGGAGGGCGAGGGCTGGCCGCGAAGGCGCGGCGGGCGTACGCGAGCGCGGAGTCCGCCCGCGCGGCGGCCGCCGGCAACCTCTTCTGGGGGGCGGCTTCCGACTGGCAAGACATCTTCGGCCGGTACTTCCCGAACCCCGCATGACTCAGCATCGGGACCCCCGAGACGGCAGCCAGCCGACCTTGGCGCACACGGCTCTGGAGGACGTTGTTCGCGACCAGTTCGGGCGCGCTGCGTGGACCCACAAGACGTTCGAGAAGACGGCGGACATCCACACGCGCCGGGCTATCATACTGAAGTGGCTCGAAGTCGGGCTGCTCGCGGTCACGACCGGGAGCGCGGTGTCCGCCGTGCTCGGGACGGCCCACGCGACGACGGCGACGGCCGTATTGTCGTCGGCGGCGCTCCTGGTGACCCTCGGGCAGCTCAAGCTGAACCCGGAGCAGGAAGGCGCCCGGGCCGGAGACGCGGCGCGCCGGCTATGGGTCGTTCGAGAGTCGTACTACTGCCTGCTGGCCGACATGCAGGACGGTCGGTTGAGCGCGGACTCGGCCGCGGCACGGCGCGACGCCCTGGTCCAGGAGACTGCGGCGATCTACCAGGCCGCCCCGCGGCCCCTGCCGGCCGCCTATCGGAAGGCGTCCGGGGCACTCAAGCAGGGTGAGGAACTGACGTTCACGACCGAGGAGATCGACCGGCTTCTCCCGCCGGGGCTGCGTCGTGCGGCCCCGGCTCCGCAGCCGGCCTCTGTTCGCCGTCCGGGGACGCCACCGGCGTGATCACGGGGGGTCACGGGACGTACGGCCCGACACCGCCCGCCACTCCCGCGCGGCGCGCGACGGGCGGTCGTCGAGGTAGTAGTCGCGGGCGCGGTCGGCGGCGCCGCGGGCCTGCGCGCCCCAGGCGTTCCCGGTGAAGACCTCGTCGCGACCCCCGGGAGGGCGCGGGGAGCGGCTACGATGGCGAAGACGGCATGGGCGCGGCTGTAGCGCGGGGATCAGCGTGCCTCTGACGTACCGGCGCGGCGTCCGTCGGCCGCGAGGGCCTCCGCGAGCAGGCGCGTCCCGGCGACCGCCGACCGCTCACAACCGCCCAACTTCCGCGGCCTTGCGCTTCTTCTTTTCGCCACGTGTCTCCCATCGCTTTCCCGCGCCGGGCGACTTCTCCCGCTTCGCCGGCCTCCGCCCGGGATACAGAACCTGGGGTGTTGCGGCGCGCGTGATCGCGGCGGCTTCGCGCTGCCGCATCCTTGCGTGCGCGACCCGCACCCGGTCGGGCAGCCACGGCCTATCTGGGGGCACGGCGTCCGCTGTCATCAGCCCGACCAGTAGTTCGAGCGAACTGGCTTGATAACGCGCCACCCGAGCTCGGCAGCGGGCGCAGCCGGCGTGCTTGGTGAATCCGGCGGCCCGTGAGACGACGATGTGGTGACAAGTGCTGCAGAGAGCGGCGGAGAGGTAGGGCACAGGCGGAGGGAGCTGGACGGGGTTGGTTATAGGCATGCGCCCGCCACGTACGGCCGGGGTAGCAGACCGAACAGCCGAGCGATCCAAATTCTCTGGTACTACCGATCCACCTGCGCTCGTCGGGGTAGGGGGCGCTGCCTACCCGGCCGGGGAGCTGCACGATCCAGTGGATTTCGCGGGGTAGTCCGCGGCACGAGGCAGAGGGCTCCTGGCCAGGCCCCGGGGTGCCGTCGCAGAGCCCGGAATTGACGGAGTTGCGTGCGCCGTGCAGCCATCCCGTTGGTTGTGCCCCCTGGAGAGTGCAGGGGCCGCGGAGACGGTGTCAGAAGCCGCGGGGGTGCGAGGGGGAGCGTAGAGAACCGAGTCCAGTGCGCCACTTCTCGCGACGACACCACTGCCCGGGGCTCCGACCCCCGCAGACGCCAGCATAACGATTCGCCGGTCGCCCGCCAGAAATCACAGCACCCCGGCGCTCAGGCCTGAGCGCCGGGGTGCTGTGATTTCTGGCGGGGTAGTGCAGCCCTCTCCGAAGCGACACAGCCAGTAGTGGCAGCTGCCGGTCAGGTCGCCCCGTGTTCTGTGTTCGGCACCTTCGTATCGGTCGAGGACTGTCCGGCTGACGACGAACCGAGATCGACGGTGTTGGCGGAGGGGCCGGCGACATCGCACACTGGCGTGAACACGCACCACCGACACGCGGCCGGGTTGGCACTCGTCGCGTCCATCGGGACGGAACCCGACGCGTCGAGCTTTCGAAGCACCCGGGCGACCGACTGCTCGATCAATCGACGGCCGCGGGCGAGCTCCGCGGGGCCCACGAGCCAGGCCACGTCCGCTTCGGCCTCCGACGGGGCAGCGAGATCGGCGACGCGTGCGACGTACCCGAGCGGCCCGGGCGCGAGCCCCAATCGCTCGTGGACGTACCAGGAATACACGGCGAGTTGGTCGCGCGCGCGGTCGACTCGTCCTCCGGCCCGGCCCGTCTTGAAATCCGCGACCACCGGTGTGCCCGCCGGCACCGGCACCGGCACACCCGGCAGTTCCGTTCGCGCGCCTGTCAGGTACACCAGATCGGGCGCGGCGTAAACCTGGACCGTGTAGTCGCCGCATTCGAGCGTCAGCGCGTCGAGTCGGTCGCACACCACGACGTCGCCCCGCCCGCAGTCGTGCAACGACGCCGTCAGCGGGTGCGTGAAGAACCTCCGAAGCATCGCGCCGACCTGGGTACGCGTGCGGTCGCGCACGTCGGCCGGGATGCGCCCGCCCGGCCACTCGGCGTATAGCACCTCACGCAGCAGCGGCTTGCTCTGCGGGTCGGCGAACCACGCGCGCACGTCTCGGTTCGTGCACGCGGTGTTGAGCTGTCGCCGCACGAGGTCGTGCAACTCGTCGAACGTCGGGGGACGGCGGCCGTCGCGGATCGCAGCGGCGTACACCGCCGCCGCCTCGTGCATTGCGATCCCGACGATTCCTGGCAAGGAGGAAACGCGCTTCAACGCGTACGCCTGCCGCGTGCTCGGGGCGGCGTCGCGTCGGTAGCCGCCCCGGGCGCCCTCGGTGTGCCACCAATCCTGCCGCTCACATTGGTCGAGTCGACGGGCTCTCGAGATGCTCATCGTGATTACGGAAGTGCTCCGCACCATATCTCGCCTCCTGCCGGCCGCTAAGCCGGCGGGCTTGCTGCGAGGCTCGCCCGCAGCGGTCTCCGGCACTCGCCGGGGTGCGAGTGCGCGGCGCGAGGCTTTTCGGCTTTTGGTGCGCGCGACAAACCCGGGAGCGTGATTCCGCCCGCGCTCTACTACCGCGTCACGCGTACAACGCGTTGGCATCGCGTCGCGCCCGAATCAGGCCCTTTACCGTCTCGCGACCCGCCGATGTCGCTGAGCGCGCGTCAAAGCTCGTACGCCTATGCGACGACGTGCGTCAGCGCCGCGCGCGTGGAAGGCTGAAGCGCCAACCGGGCGTGACGGCTGCTTCTGCGAGCAGATGCCTCCATATCGTCCGGTGCGCCGCTCGCGGCGCTTGGAACTCGCCTTGCGGCACCCCGGCCTTCAGAGGTCAAGCCGAGAGTTCGGTGCACACTTCGCGTAGCCGACGGCTTCGCCACGCGTCGGGTCGGCAGGGTGCCCGCCTCGGTGGGGGGCGCGGGGACCGACTGATGGCGGGGGAGCACCCCCGGCCGTAAGCCGCATTTCGAGGCGGGCAAGTGTGGCACGCGTTTGTGTCGACACAAACGGGCCGGCACGGGACCAGACGTACGAGCGCCGCCCGGACCTCACGTCCGGGCGGCGCATTTCTGTTGGCACAAATGGCGAGGCGATGGCAGGCCCGGTCTTTCTCCGGCCGGGAGGGGACGTTACGCCGCCGCCCGGAACTCGAATCGGCAGTACCGGCATATGCGGGCGGCCGCCTTGACCTCCTCCGCGCACTCCGGGCAGACCTTCATCCCGGCCGGGGCCGAGGGGGCGACCGACGCGGCGGCCACTGGCCCAGCCGCCGCCCCGGTGCGGTGCATCGTGCGGTGCACCGTCGAGGTGCGGGCGTTGACGAAGGCGTAGCGCGTGAGCGTCATCGTGGCCGAACCGTGCCCGAGCAGCTTCGCCGCGGCCGCCGCGTCTCCGTTCTCGACGCAGACCGAGGCCACCAGATGGCGGAGGAAGTGGCTCGCGCTCGTGCCCGGCTTCGCGAGCGCGCGGCGGTCCAGCCCTAGCGCGGTCGCATAGCGTTTCACGCTCCGCTTCATCATCCACGCGAGGCCGTCGCCGCCCCAGGGCTTACTCGTGTCGGCCCGGCTCGGCGGGAACACGAGCGAACCCGGCCCCGTCGCCCCCGGCGCGCCCCGCCGCAGGATCGTGCGCGCGCCGCCGGGCGCCAGGAGCAGCTCCAGAAGCGCGCGCCGCACGCGCGCCTCGGCCTGCTCGTTCCCGACCTCGCGCGCGGCGATCAGAGCCGCCTCGAACGGCACGTCGGTCTTGTACTCGGCGGCGGTGAACGTGTACGAAAGCATCCCCTCCCACGGCTGGTCGCCCGAGGCGCACCAGTGGCGCCCCTCGCGCACCTTGACGGCGTTCTCGCGCCGCAGCGGCACGAGCAGCTGGCAGCCGATCAGGGCGGTGTCGCGCACGCGCGTCGCCCACCGGACCCGCACGCGGGGCGCGAGGCGATTGGCCCGCAGGTCCGCGAGCTGCTGCGCGAGCGGGGCTCCGTAGAGTTCCTCGATCTCTCCGATCAGTAGATCGACCAGCCGCTGCGCCCGCTCGTACCCATCCCCGGCGGTCCCGTCCTCGCCGCTCCACGCCTTGACCTTCGTCTCGGCGTCGGCCGTCTCGCCGCGCTTGGGCTGGTACTGCGGGACCGACGCGGCGAGGTCGCGCGCGTGCTGCCCCAGACGGGCGAAGAGTTCGACATCGCCGGCCTCCCGCGCGCGCGCCGGCAGGAAGGCGGCGGTCATCCGCCGCAGCAGGTCGCCGAGCAAGAACACGTGGGTGGAGCGTGGACCGAGGTCCTCGACGCGCGCCTGGGCGTAGTCGGAGAAGAGCGCGGCATCAGCCAGCACCCGCAAGTCCTGCGTGGCCGGGTCGAACCGGCCCTCGTCCCGTGCCCACCCCGCGTAGCTGGAGAGCGCGCTGAGGTCCGAGAGCCGCGAGGACGGCTGGCGCGCGTAGAGCGCCTTTCCGCGGGCGGCGCGCCGGGCAGCGCGGCTCAACTCGACAGTGGTCGCGTCCACGACCTCGCGCGGCGGCAGGCCGCGCTTCCGGAGCTGCGCGGGCGTGAGGCGCGCGTCGCACCACGTCGAGTAGTCGGCCAGCCCGTACGGCCCCTGGACGAGGCCGCGGAACTCGGCCGCCAGCGCCGAGAAGTTGTTGGTCTGCACCGCGGCGTGCGTCACGGGCGTGCTGAACAGGCCCCGGCGCTCGGCGCGCGTGCGGCCCCACGCCGGCCCGGAGATCGCGCCCTCGCGCCGCAGGGTCGCGTAGACCATCCGCGCCGCGCTGAAACGGTAGTGGGTGATCGGCGGGTCGGTGTCAACGTCGTGCTGGATGTCCGCTACGATCAGGTCCCAGTCGACCTGGTCGAGCGCGGTCCAGTGGCGGCGGGTGGCGTAGAGCGCCAGCGTCGCGGCGCCGTCGATGCGGCTGCGCGCGGTGTTCTCGGGCGCGCCGGGCGGGGTGAGCCGCGCGGCCGTGGCCTCGATCCACGGCTGCCACTCGCCGTAGTGGGTGATGCGCGCAACGTCGTGCACCACGCCCCGGACCAGGAGGCCGGTGGTGGCGGCGAGGTCGAGCAGCACGCGCGCCCCGCCCAGGTGCTTCTCGCGGGCCGCGTCGTTCATCTCGCGCTTCCAGGGGCCGGGCCCCCGGTGCCGGGCCTTGGCGCGGGCGTCGGACCACGCGCCCATCTTGGCGACGACCTCGAACTCCTGGGCGGCCTCGGACCAGCGCAGGTGCTCGGGGCCGACCCGGCGGAGCGCGGCGGCGTCGCCGGCGATGCCTTCGGCGATCAGGCCGGCTGCGGCGCGGGCGGACTCGAACTGGGCGCGGGTGATGGCCTCGACCCGACGCCTCTGCGTGACGTTGCGGCGGCCGCGCGCGGGGACGGCGTCGTCGCGGACGTGGCGCTCGGCGTGGGCGACGAGGGCGTCGAGCGTGACCGCCTGCTGGGCGACGCCCTGCGCGATCCAGCCCTTCTTCTCGCCGAACCGGACGAGGTGGCCGCCGTCGCTGAGTTCGTTGAGCAGGCGGGTAGCCGTGTTGCCGGTGACCTTCTGGCTGGCCATCACATCCTGGGCGAGCACGCGGCCGCCGGCCCGGACGCGCTCGAGGCAGTAGGCGAGCGTGGCGTCGCGCTTGGCGGCCCAGGTGGCCGGGGTGTAGTGGTTGCGAGGGGGCATCGGGGGTCTCCGGTTGAGGTCGTGGCGAGAGCGTACCGCGTCGATACAGGCGTGGGCAAATCCCACCATCGCGTTACTCAGCGTCCACAGCGTCCACGGCGTCCATTTCTACGGTAATCGGCACGCGGTACAACATCAGTACGCGTGATGGCAGGCGGAAAAGGAGCTCACTTCAACTGCCCGGAACGGCCGAAACGCTTGCCCAGCCTCCAGAGCGTCCGCAGCGTGCACAGCGGCCGAAACGGAGACGGTGGCCCGTTTTCGATGCAGAGAAGGCCCGAAAACACAGACGCGGTGCGCGTTTCTCACACCGTCTCTGTATTCAAATCTCCAGCTCTAGCCGTCTCCGCAATCCGCGGGTCCGAGGTGTCGGAGATGGCTGCGCGCACGGCGCGTTAGGCAGCCTCGGTCAACCGGTCCCGCCACGCCCGGCAGAGGCTCCGCCGGAACCTCCACTCACCGCCGTAAATGCTCGCGCCGCCCCATGCCGGGACGACCACCACGTGCTCGGCACGCCACGCCCGCTCGCGCTCGCGGGCCCGCGTGTTCTCCGAACGCTGGGCGGCCGTCAGGGAGCACGCGGCAACGGGGCGGTGCCGCGCGAACGCCGGCACGGGGCCCAGCACCTCGCGCGCCCCGTCGGCGAGAACCACGACCCGTTCCAGGCGGCGGCGCAGCACCGCGAACGAGGACGGGTAGGGGAGCCCGAGCAGGCGCGCCGCTTCGGCGGGGCCACAAAGGTCGTCGTGCAGTGAGGGAGCTGACATCGGCGTGGGTGGACGCTGTGGACGTGGGGTCGTCCTAGCGATACGCGAAGTCGGGAGCACACTGCCAGTCCGGGCCCCGCGCTGCGAGGCCCCGCGCGCGCGGGTTGTCGGCCCAGCCGAGATCACCGGCGCAGACCGATCACCCAGTCTGGTGCGCTCTTCCGACGCACCCACACCGCTGCCGTCGCCGCGCCACTCTGATCGCGCTTCGGTCGGTTGATGCCAAGACCAAGCCGACGGAACAGCTTCTCGCCCGCGGCACCGGATCGCGTGTGACCCGTCAGCCGCTGCAAGTCGCGCAGTAGTCGTTCGGTGGTTCGCTCTGCAGGCGGGATGCGGTCAAAGCGCGCGAGGAACGTGGCAAGCTGATCCGGCGTCCACGTGCGTGGGCGGCCCGGCCCTGGGGTTCGTCGCGGGCGGGGTCGGCCCTTCCACCGGATCACCGTACGCCTGCTGCACCCGATTTCAGCAGCGACCTGCGCGTACGATCTCCCCGCGCCCAGAAGGGACAGGGCGCGCAGGCGTCGCTCCTCCCGTTCGGGTCGGGTCAGCGAAGTCATTGCGCGACCTCGGTGGTGACACTATTTGTTTCCATAGAGCCCATGCAGTACCATGACGCCCTCATAACTCCTTTGCCGATGCAAACTTACGAAGGTCGATGCGGCCCGGCCTATCCCTACACTGCCGTGTGCAGCGCTCGCAAGCGGTTGACGACCCGCAGCCGCCAGGCTGGCGAGCGCGGCGCTCCCCAGGCGCGCGAGACCCCCACCGGCCATGGCCCGACCCTCCCCCGACCTCCGCGACGGAACCCCGCCGTCCGCGTGCCTCCGGCGCGCGGCGCAGGGTGCGGCGTGTTCGGACGGGCCAGCGGCAACCGCGGTCGGTGGGCACAGTTCGACAGGGTTTGTGCTGCCGGCGCGGCTCGCGCCCCTCGTCAACCCGCGCGTCCTCGCTGAGCGCGCCGCCCTCGTCGAGGCCCGCGTCGCCGATGCCGCGAGAGCCCGCGTCCTGCGGCGGCGCTGCGCCGAACTCGTCGCCGATCACCTCCTGTCGACCATTGCGACCACCCATGCTCCCGAGACCGCCGAAGCCGTCCGAGTCGCCCACGCTGCCTGAGTACCGCAACTGGAGGGAGCGCCTCGCCGCCGCCGGCGGGGCGACCCCCGACCGGCTCCGGTACAGCCGGAAGAGCACGGAGTCGTCCGAGCGGCAGGTCGCGTCGCACGAGCAGCAGGGCACAGCCGCCGACGAGAAGTGGGGACCTATCGACGCGGCCTGGTGGTGGCGGGACTCCTGCTCGGGGACGACTTTCGACCGCCCCGGCTACCAGGACCTGCTGGAGTTCTGCCGCGCGCACCGGCGCCCGAAGTCGAACCCGGGCGTCGTCGAACTCTACGACCCGAGCCGTTTCGCCCGGGTGCTCGACGAGAACGGCGAGCCGGATGTGGCGGCGTTCCACGCGCACTTCCACGAGTTCGAGGGGCTCGGCTGGCCGCTCCACTTCGTCTCGCGCGCCCGGACGGGCAACGCGCTCGTCGACGCGATGATGCTGATGCTGGATGCCCACAACTCCGCCGCGTACAGCGCGAAGCTCTCCCGCGACACGACCCGCGGGCGGCGCGACCACACGAAGGCGGGATGGTGGACGCACGGGCGGGCCCCGTGGGGAACGCGGCGCTTCGACACCCGGACTGAGCGCGTACTCGGCCCGGGGGACCTCGCAACCCCAGGCGGTGGGGGCGTCACACTCATCCCCGACCCCGACGCGCTCAAGCTCTGGGAGAAGGCCGCGGCGCGCCTGATTGGCGGGGCGTCGCTGGACGTCATCGGCCGCGACCTGCACGCGGAAGGCGTCGTCGGCCCCGAGGGTGGCGTGCTCGGCCACAGCACGATCAAGAACTTCTTGACTCAGCGAGCACTGATCGGCAGGGTCGAGTACCTAGAGAAGGTGCCGGACGCGAGGCCGGTGATCGGGGGCCGGCCCGCGCGTACGCGCGTCGAGGTCGCGGCGAAGTGGCCGCCGATGGTGGACGTTGCGGTCTTCCACGCCGTCGCCGCCAAGTTCAAGCCCCGCAACCGCCCGGTTGACGGACAGCTCAAGACCCGGCAGCGGCAGGCACGCGCCATGTACCCCCTTGCCCCAGCGTGCGCGCACTGCGGGGCAGATTACGCCGGCGGGCGCCTCGCGGCAAAGCAGGGGGCGGCGAGGCAGTACACCCACCTCAACCCCAAACAACGCGCGCATCCCGAGGCGCACCGCCGCATGGTAGCGGCCGGGTGTCGCGTGTGGACGTTCGACGCCGCCGAGATCGAGGACCGCATTCGGGACCTGATCGTCGAGCAGCGAAGCAGCCGCGAGTTCGAGGACGAGATACGCGAACTCATCTTGGCGCGCGATGCGTTCCGGGAGCGTGCCGGCGAGGCGCTTGAGCGGGCGCGGAACGTCGTCATCGGCCGCGAGCGCGCGTACAAGCGCCTCGTACGGATGGCCGCCGACCTGGCGGGGGGCGGGGGAGACGACGGCGACGAGTCGGAAGGCGGGGCGGACGAGGAGATGGTCGGGCAGCTCAGAGCCGCAAAGGCCGCCGTGAAGACCGCGAAGGACGCGGTCGTCGAAGCGCAGCGGTTCGCGGCGTCGCGCGAGGACGCGTGGGCGCGCCTCTCGGCCGTAATCCGCGAGACCCGGAACCTGGCGGACGCATGGCCGACCCTGGGCGCCGAGGGGCGCAAAACGTTACTCGACTACTGGGTGCTCGACGTCATCATCATTACCGAGCCCGTCCCGGGAATGCGTCGGGCGAATCGCAAATTCGCGGTCGTCACCCTCCGCACTGCCCCCGGCGCCCCCGCCTACTTCGAGCTGGACGGCGGGGCGAGCGCCGCGCGCAACTCGGCGAGCACCGTGGCGTCCGACTCGTCGCCCGCGCGTGCGCGCAGCGCCTCGACGGCGGATGGAGAGCCGATCCACCCGAGCGCCCAGGCCACGTGCGCGCGAACCAACGGCTCGTCGTCCGAGAGCGCCGCCGCGAGCG
The DNA here is from genome assembly GCA_963763675.1 of uncultured Gemmatimonadales bacterium. Taxonomy (GTDB): domain Bacteria; phylum Gemmatimonadota; class Gemmatimonadetes; order Gemmatimonadales; family Gemmatimonadaceae; genus BPUI01. The sequence continues at coordinate 1,931,144 of CAVXPN010000001.1, read as the reverse complement.
TCGGCACGTCTTCGGACGATCCGACGTTGCCGAGTACCACGGCCGCGTTGCGCTTCAAAGCCCGCGGAGCTTGGCCCGCTTCATCGGCGAGCCCCGGAACGCGGCCGAGAACTCGTCCTGCGACATGCCGAACAGCTCGCGCGCGAGCGTGCGCGAGTCCTTGCCCGCCAGCGCCGGCCGCGGGCGCGAACGGCGAACCCTCGGCCAGTGCTCGCGCGAACTTACGGTTAAACGGGCACACGTCCTGGCACACGTCGCACCCGTACAGCCGGTCCCCCACCCCCGCCCGCAGCCCCTCAGGGATGTCCCCCCGCTGCTCGATCGTCAGGTAGCTCACGCACCGCGTCGCGTCGAGCACCCGCGGCCCGACGAACGCGTCCGTCGGACACGCGTCCAGGCACCGCGTACACGTGCCGCACCGGTCGGCGTGGAACGCCCCGCTCGCCGGCAGCTCGGCCGCCAGCACCAGCACGCCGAGAAAGAAGAACGAGCCCAGCCGCGGGTGGAGCAGGTTCGTGTTCTTGCCGAACCATCCGAGCCCCGCGCGCCGCGCGAGGTCGCGCTCGAGGAACGGGCCGGTGTCCGCGTACGCCTTCCCCGCCACGCGCGCGCCTAACGCATCGTCGAGCCAGTCGTGGAGGGCGCGCAGCCGCGCGACCAGCAGGTCGTGGTAGTCGTCCCCCCGCGCGTACCGGGCGACCGGGCCCCCGGGCTCGCGCCCGCCGTAGTCGAGCGCGACCACGACTGCGCTCAGCGCGCCCGGGTAGGGGAGCCGCGAGTCGCGCCGTTTCTCCGCGCCCCGTGTCAGGTAGGCCATCTCGCCCGCGTACCCCGCCGCGAGCCAGTCCTCGAACGCGCCCGCCGTCTCCGCCGGCCCGAGTCGCGCGAACCCCACGAGGTCGAACCCGAGCCCATAGGCCTGCGCCTCGAGCCGGCGCGCGAGCGCCTCCCCGACCGCGATCACCGCTGCCGCCGGATCCACCGCGCGTAGCGCACCACCTCGACCGGCGTCGGCAGCGCGTCCTCGTCGCCGTACGCGGTCAGCATCCGCCAGCGCACGTACGTCATCGACGGCACCGGGACGAACGGCGCGCGGCGCCACCACGCGCGGCGGCGGAAGCGCCAGGCGACGCGCAGCAGGTCGACCGCGAGCGGCGGCCACACCGCGGCGCGCAACGTGAGGGGGAGGATCAGGCGAAGCCAGCGCACGCCACAATCTCGCCGACCCGCCATGCTCTACCAACTCGCGTCGCTCGCCGGCGCGGCCCTGATCCTCGCCGCCTACGTCGCCTACCAGCGCGGCTGGCTCGGCCGCGAACACCGCAGCTACAACGCGCTCAACTTCGTCGGCAGCGCGATCCTCGCCTGGATCGCGATCGTCGACCGGCGCTGGGGGTTCATCGTGCTCGAAGCGTCGTGGGCGCTGCTCTCGCTGCCCGCGCTCATCCGCCCCCCGCGCTCGGCGCGGCCGTAGCACGGGACGTCCGCGTCCCTGACGCGTCTCGCTTCGGGCTGCCGCCGAGCCCGACCGCGAACGCGATCGCGACGAACAACGCGATGCCCGCGAGCACCACCGCCGGTACCAGCCAACTCGACCGCTGCCGCCCTTCCGCCATATCCCCCCCGATCTCGTGTGAGAGCAGATCTCTCGGGTCGGGGCATGGCAGCCGTCAGGCCACCCAACCGATCCGACCACGATTGCAACAACCGTCGGCATCGGGCGTTTGGGAATGCCCGAGTCCGGTTCGCCGGTCCCGGTGTTTGATTCGATCCCCATCCCACCACCCCACCGCTCGCCGCCTCTCGCCCGCGGCACGCGGACGCACCCCGTCCCAGATCACGCGCTCGGAGCCGACGCCGCCCCCGATTCCAGACCACGGCGGTGCCGCGTACGACGTCGACCCGACGGAGTTCCTGCTCTTCAACCAGGTCGGCTCGGCGGGGCAGGTCCTGCTGCGGCGAAGCGCCTTCGACGCGCTCGGCGGGTGGGGTCGGCGCTTCCCGGGCGTCGACGACTGGGACCTCTGGCTGCGACTGCTGGAGCGATGGCCGGCCCGCACCGCGCGCCGGCCGACGATGACCTACCGCGTCCACCCCAGCAACTTTTCGCGCGACGTCGCGCGCATGTACCGCTCGAGCTTCGGCGTCGCGCGCAGCCACCTGGCGCGCGTCCCCGAAGCGCAGCGCGCGGTGCTGCGGCGTACCTCGTACGAGCGGCTCCGCGCGTACCACGCGCCGCGGCTCCGGACGATCGTCCGCGCGGCAGCAGGTCGGGGAGAATGGCGACGGGCGGGGAACGCGGCCGCGGCCTGGGCGCTGTCGTGGGGCGCGGACGTCGCGGGACGCGTCGCGCTCAAAGCGTTTCTGGTGCGTCGGGGCCGCTGGCGTCTGCCGGTCGACCATCCGACCGGATACGCAGCGCCCGGACATCTACCCCCTGCTCGCTGACCTGCGGCGTACGCCGCCCGCCGCGCCGGGCGTGCCCGGCGTAGGCGGACGGGCTTGGTATAAACGACAGAGGCCCGCGGCGCTCGGCCGCGGGCCTCTCGGGTACTTCCAGCGGTGGCCCGGAAGCGGTCCGCGTCAGGTCAGACGCGCGTCGGCTTGCGCTTGCGCCGCCGCGCGGCGGCCGACTTCAGCTGGCGCGCCTCGCTCGGCTTCACGTAGTGGCGCTTGCGGCGCAGCTCCTGGAGGATGCCGGCCTGCGTGACCTTCTTCTTGAACCGCTTGAGCGCCCAGTCGAGCCGGTCGCTCTCTTCGAGCCGCACTTCGATCATCGAGTCTCTGCTCCAGACGTGAGGCGCTCCCCGAAACGGCCGGACGGGCCGGGGTTGGGGCAACGCGTGGGCCGTTTCCGGCCGCACGGGTGCCGGACTAGCGCCGATCTCGGGCGGACGCCCGAGAATCACGCAAGGTAGGGGGGGCCGGGGGAGGGCGCAACGGGGCGGATCGACCTGCGCCCGTCCAACAGCGTTCGATCAACGGCGCCGGTCCAACAGCGCGCTATCAACAGCGCAGGTCAGACCGCCGTCGATGGAGCGCTGTTACAACGGCGCTCTTTGTAAGGCGCTGCTGGGACCGCGCGACGTCATCCGGCCGCCGGCTGGGGACGACGCGGCACATAACTCTCCAGATCAAACCCCAACAACAGCGTCGACGCCACCACCACCGCCGCGATCGCGAACGGCACCCCCACCCCGAGCCGGTCGAACGCGAACCCGGCAATCAGCGGGAAGATCGCCCGCGACGCCCCGCCGAACGTCTGCTGCACCCCCATGTACAGCCCGCGCTCGTTCCCCGACACCACGCGCGAGAGCATCGCCGTCACGCAGGGGAACGTGAACGCCGCGCCCAACGGCATGAGCGCGACCGAGATCGCCAGCTGCCAGAGCGCGTGCGTCAGCGGCAGCGTGCCGAGCCCGAGGAAGAGCAGCACGATCCCGATCCGCGAGAGCCGCGCCTCGCCGAAGCGGTCGATCATCCAGCTCAGCAGGAACGCCCGCGTGAGCACCGACAGCACGCCGACGTACGCGAAGAAGTAGCCGATCGTCGTCGCCGTCACGTGGTACCGGTCCGCGAGGAACAGCGCGAGGATCGAGTTCACCCCTTGAAAGGCGCCGATCGCCACCGCGTAGATCCAGATCAGCCGCGACGCGCTCTCGGCCGGGTGCGTGACCACGCGCGCCACTGCCTCGCCCGAGCGGCGGGCCGCGGCGCCCTTCGTCGCGCCCGTCCCGGGCTCGCGCGCCTCCTTGAGGTAGGTCCACGCGAAGACGATGTTGACCGTGCAGAGTCCGGCCGCGATCAGACCCGGGGCGCGGTGGCTCAGCTTGAGCGACTCCGAGCCGATCACCGGTCCCAACGCGACGCCCGCGTTGGTGGCCGCCGACAGCCAGCCCAACGACTTCGCGCGGTCCTCGGGGCGGGTCGCATCCGCGACGTACGCTTGGATCACGCCCGTCGTCCCGCCGCCCGCGCCCTGCACCAGGCGCGAGAGGAAGAGCAGCCCGAGCGACGCCGCGAACCCGAAGATCACGTACGCGATCGCCGACGCCGCGAGCGCGATGACGAGCGCCGGCCGCCGACCATAGCGGTCGGAGAAGCGCCCCCACAGTGGTGCGCTGATGAGCTGCGCGACCGTGAACGCGCTCACCAGGAGCGCCGTAATCTGGCCGACTCCCACGTGGTAGCCCGCGACGTCGAGGCCGCCGGCGCCGAGCTGCTTGACGTAGAACGGCAGCAGCGGGATGACCATCAGCACGCCGATCATGTCGACGAAGGCCGTGATCATCAGGATCACGAGCTTCCCGAGCTCCGATCGCGTGGTTTCTGGCTTCGTCGCCGCCTCGGGCATGCCTACGGTCACGCGGGCTTGCCCAACGCCGCCGGCGCCGCGGCGCGGCCGACCACGCCGGCGAGCGCGACGATCGTGAGCACGTACGGAATCATTTCGACGAATTGCGAGGGGACGAGCTGGGCGCCCTGGAGCTGGATCTGGAACGACTCCGCCGCGGCGAAGAGCACGCAGGCGAACGCGACGCGCCGCGGGTCCCAACGCCCGAAGATCACGGCCGCGAGCGCGATGAACCCGCGCCCGGCCGTCATCCCGTCGGTGAACTGGTGCTGATCGAGTGCGAGGTACGCCCCGGCGAGCCCCGCCAGAACGCCCGAGAGCCCGACCGCGATCCAGCGCACCCGCGCGACCGGCACGCCGAGCGTCGCGGCCGCCTCGGGCTTCTCGCCGACCGCGCGGACCCGCAGGCCGAACGGCGTGCGGTACAGTAACCACCCGAGCGCCGGCAGCGCCGCGAGCCCGACCCACACGAGCGGGTTGGTGAGCGTCCCCGCGAAGCCCGGGACCCGCGGCGAGTTGCTCGAGCTGTCGAAGGCGAAGCGCAGGAAGAACCGCGTCGCGCCGACGGCTAGCAAGTTGACCGCGACGCCCACGACCACCTGGTCCGCGCCGTAGCGCACGCAGACGAGCGCGAGCAGCAAGGCGAGCAGCAGGCCGCCGACGACGCCGCACACCACGCCGGCCGCGGGCGACCCGGTCGCGTAACTTCCGGTCACCGCGCCGAACGCGCCGGCGAGCATGAACCCTTCGAGCGCGAGCGCGATCACGCCCGCCCGCTCGCTGATCACCCCGCCCGCCGCCGCGAGCAGGTACGGCACGACGATGCGCAGGGTCTGCGCGAGGAAGGCGAGGACGATCACGCCGCGGGCACCTTCGCCGGCGCCTTCTCGCGTACCGCCGCGGCGCGCTGCAGCACGCGCCGCACCTCGGGCACCGCCGTCACCACCGCCAGGATCACCACCGCCTGCAGCACGTCGACCATCTGCTTGGGCACGAGCGCGTTCACCGCGAGTCCGCCCTGCGACAGCGTCGCGAAGAGCAGCGCGGCGAGCAGCACGCCGGCTGGGTGGTTGCGCCCCACGAGCGCGACCGCGATCCCGAGAAAGCCCGAGCCGGTCGCGAACCCTTCCTCGTAGTACTGCTTGTAGCCGAGGACGAAGTTGAGGCCGCCGAGCCCGGCGAGCGCGCCCGAGAGGGCCATCGCGCGGACCCAGACGCGGCCGACGCGCACGCCGCCGTACTCCGCCGCGTCGGGCTGGAGCCCCACGGCGCGCAACTCGTAACCGGCGCGCGTGCGGAAAAGAATCCACCAGAGCGCCGCCGCCGCGAGCACCGCGACGAGCACGGTCGCGTTGGCCGCGGAGCCGTGGAACGCGCTCGAGAAATCGCTCAAGCGCGGTACCGCGCCGGCGTGCATCTGGGGCGTGTGCAACGTCTCGGGCACGTGGAGGTGCGAGGCGACGACGTAGTTGAGCGCGGCGAGCACGACGAAGTTGAGCATGATCGTCACGATCACCTCGCTCGCGCCGAAGCGCGCCCGCAGCCAGCCCGGCACCAGGCCCACGAGCCCGCCGCCGAACATCGACGCCACGACGCAGCACGGCACGGCGAGCAGCCCCGGCGTGCCGACGGGAAAGGCGAGGCCGACGAGCGCGGCGGCGAAGCCGCCCACGGCGAGCTGGCTCTCCGCCCCGACGTTGAACAACCCCGCGCGCGCGGCGGCCGCGAAGGCGAGCCCGGTGCAGGCGAGGGTGGTCGCCTTGTAAAGCACCTGCCCGAAGCCGTACGCGTTCCCCCACGTGCCGTCGAGCAGCAGGCGGTAGACGCTTCCGGGCGCCTGCCCGTAGACGAGGATCAGCGCGTCGCCGACGAGTACCGCGACGAGGAGCGCGACGAGCGGCGGGAGCGCGCCCTCGATCCACGCCGTACGTGTGCCGAACACCCGCGTCACGCGGCCGCCCCCACCCGCGCGTCGTCGGCCCCGGTCATCAGCGGCCCGAGGTGCTCGGCCGTCGCCTCCGCGCGCGGCAGCACCGCGGCGAACCGCCCGCGGTACATCACCGCGACGCGGTCGGCCAGCGCGAGCACCTCGGCCAGGTCGGCCGAGACGAGCAGGACGGCCTTGCCGGCGGCGCGCGCGCGGCGGAGCTGGTCGTGGATGAACTCGATCGCGCCGACGTCGACGCCGCGGGTCGGCTGCGCGGCGAGCAGGACGTGGTAGTCGCGGCCGGTCATCTCGCGCGCGACGACGATCTTCTGCTGGTTGCCGCCCGAGAGCGCGCGGGCGGGCAGGGCGGGGTCGGCGGGGCGGATGTCGAACTCCGCGACGAGGCGGCGCGCGGTCTCGGCGACGCGCGCGCGATCGAGCGTGGCGCCGAGGAGGCGCGCGAGCGTGCCGCGGCGCACGTAGCGGTGTTGCAGGCCGAGCACGAGGTTGTCGGCGACCGAGTAGTCGAGCAGGAGGCCGCGGCGCTGGCGGTCTTCGGGGATGTGCGACAGGCCGGCGTCGGCGCGAGCGCGCACGTCGAGGGCGGTGACGTCGCGGCCCGCGAGCGTGATGCGGCCCGCGGTGGCGGGCGTCAGGCCGGCGATGGCCTCGACGAGTTCGGTCTGGCCGTTGCCCTCCACGCCGGCGACGCCGAGGATCTCGCCGGGGGCGAGGTCGAAGGAGAGCGCGTCGACCTCGCGCGGGCGGCGGGGGGAGGGGACGACGAGGTCGCGGACGGACAGGGCGGGGGGGGCGGACGCACCGCGCGCTTGGGGGGGCGCGTTTGGAGCGGCGCTCTTGGTCGGGCGCTCTTGGTGGGGCGCGGTTGGAAGGGCGCTGATGCCGCCGGCGCCTAACACGGCCTCGGGGGCGGCGTCGAGCGCGAGCGCGACGTCGCGCCCGACCATCGCGCGGGCGATCTCGCGCGGGGTGGTGTCGGCGGTGCGCAGGCGCGCGACGGTCGCTCCGGCGCGCATCACCGTGATCGCGCGCGAAACCTCGACCACCTCGTCGAGCTTGTGCGTGATGAGCACGACGGTGCCGCCCGCGGCGACGAGGCCGCGGAGCACCGCCCACAGCTCGCGCACCTCGGGCGGCGAGAGCACGGCCGTGGGCTCGTCGAGGATGAGGAGGCGAGCGCCGCGGTAGAGCACCTTGAGGATCTCGACCCGCTGCGCCTCGCCGACGCTGAGCTGCGACACCGGCCGGTCCGGCGGCACCCGGAGCCCCGTACGCTCGGCCAGCTCGGCGACCTCGCGCTCGGCGCGCGCGCGGTCGAGGGTGACGCCGCCCAGCGCGCCGCGCGTCAGTTCGCGCCCGAGCACCACGTTCTCCGCGACGGTGAGGGTCGGGACGAGCATGAAGTGCTGGTGCACCATGCCGACGCCCGCGGCGATCGCCTGCGCGGTCGACCAGCCGGTCACGTCGCGGAGCGCGCCCGCCGCGTCCGCGACCTCGACGCGGCCGGCGTCGGGCGCGTAGAGGCCGGCGAGGATGCGCATGAGCGTGCTCTTGCCGGCGCCGTTCTCGCCGACGAGGGCGTGGACCTCGCCGGCCGCGACCTCGAGCGACGCGTCGCGGTTGGCGACCACGGGGCCGAACGCCTTCGCGACGCCGCGCACGCGCACGGCCGGCGCAGCGCCTAACGAAACGCCTAACTCCGCGCCCGGGGCCGCGCTCATCGCCCGATCGGCACCGCGATCCGCCCGGCGACGATCGAGTCGCTCAGGCCCGCGATGCGCGCGCGGGCGGCGGGCGGGAACAGCTTCAGGTTGTCGGCGTCCTCGACGAGGTAGACGCCGTGCTGCTTGAGCCCGAACTCGCGCACGCCGCCGCGGAACGCGCCATCGTGCACGCTCTGGACGGCGTCGTACACGGCCGCGTCGACGCCCTTGATCATCGACGTCAGCACGTAGCCCGGCGCCTCCTTGTACTGGTCGGCGTCGACGCCGATCGCGAGCTTGCCCGTCGCGCGGGCCGCCTCGAAGACGCCGAGCCCGGTCGAGCCCGAGGCGTGGAAGATCACGTTCACGCCCGAGCCGTACTGGGACAGCGCGAGTTCCTTGCCGCGCCCGGGGTTGCGGAACGCCTCGGGCGTGACGCCCGCGTACTGCGCGACCACCTGGCAGTCGGGGCAGACGTGGAGCGCCCCCGCCCGGTAGCCCGCCTCGAACTTGTGGATGAGCGGAATGTCCATCCCGCCGACGAAGCCGATCTTCTTCGAGCCGCCGACGAGCGCGGCGAGCGCGCCGGCGAGGAACGCGCCCTGCTCCTCGCGAAACTTGAGCGCGACGAGGTTGGGCGGCGGCGGGAGCGGGTGGCCCTGCTTGTCGGTCGCGATCGCGTAGTCGACGCCGGCGAAGTGCGTGCGCGGGTACTCCTTCGCCAGCTGCGTCAGGTCGTCACTGAAGATGAAGCCGACGCCGACGACCAGGTCCATCCCCTCGGCCGCGAGCAGCCGCAGTCCGGCCTCGCGATCCGAGCCCTCGCCGGGCTCGACGTAGCGCACGCGCGCGCCTAACGCGCGCGCCGCGCGGGTCGCGCCGAGGTACGCGCCGTCGTTGAACGACTTGTCGCCCCGGCCGCCCACGTCGAACACCACGCCGACGTCGAGCGGCCGCGCGCCCGCGGCGCGCGCCTCGGCGGCGCCGCCTGGGCGCACGAGGAGGGCGGCGAGGTGCGCCGCGAGGAGCACGGCGACGAAGAGGAGGAGCTTACGCATGCGGCGGAGGAGGGGCCTGGCTGGCGGGTACGACCACGACAAAGCGGGGGGAGGCGACGCGTCGCCTCCCCCCGCGTCGGGCCGCGCCTCAGCCGACGACCTTGTAGCGGAACGCCATCACGCCGCCCTTGGCCGTCTCGATGCGCGCGGCCTTGCTGTCGCCCGCGGCGAGCGGGCCGACGCTGACGGTTTGCGTGTCGACGACCGCGCCGCTCCGGTCCAGGAACTCGACGGCGAGCGTATAGGTCTTGGGCCCAGCGCCGCCGGGCGCCGCCGCGACCGGGCGGGCCGCCGCGCCGCGGCCGGCGGCGCGGGCGCCCGTCGTCGTGGTCGACGTCGACGGCTTGAGCGCCTCGACGTTGACGCCGAGCACCGCGCGCGCGTCGCCGCGCGTGAACTCGGTGAAGGTCACCTTGACCGGCATCTGCTCGCTGATCCGGTTGTACTTGATCAGCGAGTCCGTGTAGGCCGTCTTCTGCGCGCCCTGCGGCGCGACCTTGGCCAGGCCCTGGTAGGCGTAGGCCAGGAAGAGGAAGTTGGCCGGGTTGGACGGGTCGACCGCGACCAGCCGCTGGGCGACGGGGATGATCTGCGACCATTTCTGCTGCTGGTAGTAGGTCGCCGTCAGGTTGTTGAGCGCGTCGCGCTGGTACGGGTTCTTTTCGAGCGCGGCGGCGAAGAGCTTGGCCGCGTCGTCCTGGTTGCCCGCCTGCGACGCGATCACGCCGGCGTTGGTTAGCGCGAGGTCGTCGTACTTGCCGGGGTTGGCGAGCTGGTCGGCGTAGACGCCCGTCATCGCGGTCTTGTCGCCCGTGGCCTGCACCATCTGCGCGAGCGTCGCCTGCATGCGCGGCGCGTCGGCGCTGTTGGGGTACGCGGCGAGGAAGGCGCGGATGGCGTCGGCGGCTTCCTTGGCGCGGGCCGGGCGGTCGGCGGGCGAGGCGCCCTGGGCGACCGTCGCGCTGTTGAGCGCGATGTTCTCGAGCGCGGCCGAGCGCAGATCGCGCGCTTGCTGCGTCGTGTCGCCCTCGGCCAGCGTCGCCACCTGCGGCCAGTAGCGCGCGGCGCCGGGCACGTCGCCCTTCTGCTGCGCGACGTTGGCGAGGACGTAGTAGGGCAGCGGGCTGCGCTTGTAGACGATGAGTGCGCGCTCGGCGAGGCGCGCGGCCGAGTCGGGCTTCTGGCCGTTGAGCGCGCCGAGCGACGCGTTGACCGTCGTCACCCAGGCGTTCTGGCGGATCTGCTGGAGCTGCGGCGCGCAGCCCGGCTTCGCGGTCTCGACCACGGTCGAGAGCGAGTCGATGGTCTTGAGCAGGTCGGCGGGCGCGGCGGCGTTGCCGGCGAGGCCCAGGTCCCCGCGCGTCGCGTTCGTCGACATGCGCAGGTCCTGCGAGAGGAACATCAGCGCCTGGTCGAGCGTGAGGGCGGTCCCGGTCGGGTTGGCCTTGGCCGCGGCGGCGTCGCTGCTCACGCGCTGCGCGGCGGCGCGGAGCGACTTGTACTTGGCGGCGGTGTCGGTGAGGGACTGCGCGCTCTGGATGCTCAGGAACGCGAGCCCGAGCGAGGCGGGCTTGTTCTGGTCCACGTCGCAGGTCGGCCCCGCGGCGGGCTTGCCCGGGGCGGCCTGGGCGCGCGCCTGCGGCGCGGCGGCGAGCGCGAGGCCGCCGAGGGCGGCGGCACGGACGGCGGCGGCACCGAGGGGGGTGCGGCCGCGGGCGGGGCGGGGGAACGAAGACGTCATGAAAGGCTCTCCTCTCGGTAGGGGATAGACGCCGAATATACCACGCGCCAGGGGGCCCTCGTTCCGGGGGCGCCGGCTGTGCCGCGCCCGCATAGGTCCTGCATGGGGCCCTCATTCATGACCGACCGTATTCGCACTCGCTTTCTCGTCATCGGGACCGGCGTCGCCGGGCTGCACACGGCCTGGCGCGCCGCGCAGGGGGTCGCCGGCGACGGCGACGTGCTGCTCCTCACCAAGCGGACGCTGTTCGACTCCGCGACCGCCTACGCGCAGGGCGGCATCGCCGCGGCCCTCGGCGCTGGCGACTCGCCGGCCCTGCACCGGGCCGACACGCTCGCCGCCGGCGCGGCGCTCTGCGACGCCGACGCCGTGCAGGTGCTCGTCGAGGAGGGGCCGTCGCGCGTGCGCGAGCTACAGACGGCCGGCGCCGCGTTCGACCTGACGCCGGCGGGCGAGATCAAGCTGGGGCGCGAGGCCGCGCACTCGCGCGACCGGATCGTCCACGCGCGCGGCGACCAGACCGGCGCGGAGGTCGCGCGCGCGCTGGTGGCGCGCGTACGCGGCGAACGACGCATCCGCGTGCTCGAACAGGCGCGCGTGCTGGACCTCGTGGTCGACGACGGGCCCGGCGGACGGCGCGTGGTCGGCGCGCGCGCGAGCGTCGCGGGGCAGGCGGTCGAGATCACGGCCGACGCGACGGTGCTGGCGACCGGGGGAGGCGGGCAGGTCTACCGCTACACGACCAACCCGCTGGTCGCGACGGGCGACGGCTACGCGATCGCCTACCGCGCGGGGGCGACGCTCGCGGACATGGAGTTCGTGCAGTTCCACCCGACGGCACTCGACACGGCGGAGAACCCGCTCGCGCTCGTCTCGGAGGCGGTCCGCGGCGAGGGGGCGCGGCTGCTCAACGCGCGCCTGGAGCGCTTCATGCCGGCGCGGCACGAGCTGGCGGAGCTAGCGCCGCGCGACGTGGTGGCGCGCGCGATCTTCCGCGAACAGCAGCACACGGGGCGTGTCTGGCTGGACGCCCGAGTCCTCGGCGGCACGCCGGGCGCGGCGGGCGGCGGACGGGTGCGCTTCTCGGAACGGTTTCCGGGGATCTACGCGCTCTGCGCGGCACGAGGGATCGACCCGGAGCAGGAGCTGATCCCGGTGACGCCGGCGGCGCACTACATGATGGGAGGGGTGGTCACCGACCTCACCGGGCGGGCGTCGCTCGACGGGCTGTGGGCCGTCGGGGAGGTGGCGCGTACGGGGGTCCACGGCGCGAACCGGCTGGCGAGCAACTCGCTGCTCGAAGGGTTGGTGTTCGCGGAGCGGGCGGCGCGAGATCTGCTCGCCGCGCGGGCGCCGCGGAGGGCGCCGCGGCGGAGGGGGGGGTGGGAAGTGCCGCCGCTCGCGGACCGGGGGGCGGCGCAGGTGGCGGCGGATGCGGTGCGGACGGCGATGTGGGAGGATGCGGCGATCGATCGCACGGGCGACGGGCTGACGAGGTGCCTGGCGCGGCTGGCGCGGATCGAAGGGCGGCTCACCGAGGGGATGACGGAAGAGGGAAACCTGGTCGTGACGGCGCGGTTGATTGCGGAGGGGGCATTGAGGAGGAGGGAGAGTCGGGGGGGGCACTGGAGGAGCGATTTTCCGGCGGCGGCGCAGGTGGGTGGGGTTCGGGTGGGACGGTAGGGGCCGCCGGATCCGTCTCTGACGGCCTGAGCGGAAAAGAGTGGTTGATCGAGGGTCAGAGCGAGCGACACGGGAGGCCGGTGTCTCTCGCTTTCCCCGGAATCAACAGGTGTCTTCCGCTCCAGCCCTCCGTCTCCCGCCCTCCGTTATCGTTCCCGAATGCCCGTTCCGGTGACGTATCCCGATCCCCCCCTGGCCGCGGAGATCCGCGCGTTGGCGCAGTCGCGCGACGCGGTGATCCTGGCGCACAACTACGAGCGCGCCGAGGTGCAGGACGTCGCCGACTACGTCGGCGACTCGCTCGGGCTCTCGCGCGAGGCGGCGCGGACCGACGCGGAGGTGATCGTCTTCTGCGGCGTGCACTTCATGGCCGAGACGGCGAAGATTCTCTCGCCGGCGAAGACCGTACTGCTGCCCGACCTGGCCGCGGGGTGCTCGCTGGCGAGCACCATCGACGGCGACCAGCTGCGGGCGTGGAAGGCCGAGCACCCGGGCGCGGTGGTGGTCTCTTACGTGAACACCACGGCCGACGTCAAGGCCGAGAGCGACTACTGCTGCACGAGCGGCAACGCCGTCGAGGTCGTCAACGCGATCCCCGCCGAGCGGGAGATCCTCTTCCTCCCCGACATGTTCCTCGGGGCGCACGTTAGGCGCGTGACCGGGCGCGAGAACATCCACGTGTGGATGGGCGAGTGCCACGTGCATGCCGGGATCGACCCCGAGCACATCTCGCGGCAGCGCGCGGCGCACCCGGACGCGGAGTTCCTCATCCACCCCGAGTGCGGCTGCGCGACGCCGGTGGTGGAGGCGATGTCGGCCGGGGCGATCGACCCGCGGGACGTGCACATCCTCTCGACCGAGGGGATGATCAAGCGGCCGGCGGAGAGCCCGCGCGACGAGTTCATCGTCGCGACCGAGTTGGGGATCCTGCACCGGCTGCGTAAGGCGCACCCGGACAAGACGTTCTACGCCGCGAGCGACCGCGCGCAGTGCGCGTACATGAAGGTGACCACGCTGCCCAAGGTGCGCCACGCGCTCGAGACGATGACGCACGAGATCACGGTGCCGGCGGAGGTCGCGGCGCGGGCGCGGCGCGCGATCGAGCGGATGGTCGCGATTGGCGGGGCGGGCGCGGGGCCCGGGGTCTCGGGGTCGGCGCCCGGCGGGGCGGCGCCGCTGCTCGCGTTCCGGACGTCGGACGAGGACCCGGGCGAATGACGCGCGGGCCGCACGATCCGGCCGGCGGCGCCGACGGCGGCGCCGACGGGGGCGACGACGGCCCGGACGACCGGCCCGAGTTCGGCGGGCGCGTGGGCGACCAGCTCCGCGCGGCGGACGGGCGCGCCGCCGACGAACTCGTCGCGGAGTCGCGCGGCGGGACGTTAGGCACTCCGGCGGGCGACGAGCCCGACCCGCGGCGCGAGACGGCGGTGCGTGAGACGGTGCCCGTGGCGACGCCGGTCGACCCGCTCTACTTCCCGCTGACGCCCGCGCAGACCTCGGTGCTCGTGCGCGAGGCGCTGCACGAGGACGAGGCGTTCGACGACGTGACGACGCTCGCGACCGTGCCGCCGGGGAGGCACGCGCGCGGGCAGCTCGTCGCGCGGCAGGCCGGGGTGATCGCGGGGATCGCGCTCGCCGTCGAGGCGTTCCGGCTGATCGACCCGCGCGTCACGGTACGCGTCGACGTGCCCGACGGCGTCGAGGTCGCGGCCGGCACGCCGCTCGTCTTTCTCTCGGGCCACGCCCGCGGCATCCTCTCGGCCGAACGCGTCGCCCTCAACTTCGTGCAGCGGCTCTCGGGAGTGGCGACGCTCACCGCGCGCTACGTGCACGCGATCGCGGGGACGGGGGCGCGCATCCTCGACACGCGCAAGACCACGCCCGGGTGGCGGCGGCTGGAGAAGTACGCGGTGCGCGCGGGCGGCGGGACCAACCACCGCATGGACCTCGCGGCGGCGGTGCTGATCAAGGACAACCACCTCGCGGCGGTCGACGGCGACGTCGGCTTCGCCGTTAGGCGCGCGCGCGACCTGGCGCGCGCGGGCGCGAGCGTCGAGGTCGAGTGCGACCGCCGGTCGCAGGTCGAGGCCGCGCTCGCCGCGGGGGCGGACATCGTCCTGCTCGACAACATGGCGCTCGACGAGCTGCGCGGGTGCGCGCAGCTCTGCCGCGGCCGCGCGCTGACCGAGGCGTCGGGCGGCGTGCGGCTCGACACGGTACGGGCGATCGCGGAGACGGGGGTCGACTTCGTCTCGGTCGGCGCGCTGACGCACTCCGCGCCCGCGATGGACATCGCGCTCGACTTCGAGTAGGCGCGTGGCGAGACCCGCGCGGGCCGCCGGGCGGGCGCAACGACGTTGCTGCATGACGGGTTCTTCACGCCAGAGGAACGGAACTCGCACAGGGCTCCGGCGCGCGACCGCTCCGCAGCCCACGGGTGTGGGCGAGCGTTCTCACGCGCACAACTCGGGCAGGAGCCAAACATGCGACGGATCGGACTGGCGGGGCTAGCAGTGGTGGCGGCGGTGGCGGGCGCGGGGGAGCGCGCACAGGCGCAGACGGCGTGGGGCGCGAATCTGTCGGGGTCGCAGCAGGTCCCGGCGAACGGGTCGACCGCGACGGGCTCGGCGCTCCTCTCGCTCAGCGGCTCGATGCTCACGGTCAACCTGACGTGGAACGGGCTGGTCGGCGTGACGCCCACCGGCCCCGCGTTCGGGCACATCCACTGCTGCACGACGGGGAACGCGGCGGGGCAGAACACGGCCGTCGCGGTGCCTTTTCTGAACCTGCCGGGCACGGCGAGCGCGACGTATGCCTTCACCTACGACCTGATGAGCGTCTCGACCTATACGACCGCGTTCCTCAGCGCGAACGGCAACACGGCGGCCGGCGCGTTTCAGGCGCTCGTCGCGGGGCTCAACGCCAACGAGGCGTACGTGAACCTCCACGACGGCGTGTACCCCGCCGGCGAGATCCGTGCGAACGTGTCCGCGGTGCCCGAGCCGACGACGTTCGCGCTCGCGGCGCTCGGCCTGACGGGCGCCGGGCTGGTCGCGCGCAGGCGGCGTGCCTAACGATCTCCCCGCGGCCGTCGTCGTCGCGCGCGGCGGGCCGGGCGGCTCGGTCGCGCGCGTCACGATCGACCGGCCGCGGCGGCGCAACGCGGTCGACCTGCCGACGCTCGCCGCACTGCGGGCGGCGTTCGAGCAGGTCGGCGCGGACGCCTCGGTGCGCGCGGTGGTGCTCACCGGGGCGGGGGAGGCGTTCTGCGCCGGGGCGGACCTCGCGGCGACGAACGCGGCGGACATCGCGCACTTCGACGTCACGGCGGCGCTCCGCGAGTACAACAACCCGGTGGTCCTGGCGATCCGTGCGTGTCCGGTGCCGGTCGTCGCGCGCGTCGACGGGCCGGCCGCGGGCGTCGGGATGAACTTCGCGCTGGCCTGCGACCTCGTCGTCGCGTCGGACCGGGCGACGTTCGGGCAGGTGTTCGTCAAGATCGGGCTCATGCCCGACGGCGGGTCGACGTACACGCTCCCTCGGCTCGTGGGCTACCACAAGGCGTTCGAGCTGATGGCGTTAGGCGACCTCGTCTCGGCGGCCGACGCAGCGCGGCTCGGGATCGTGTCGCGCGTGGTCCCGGCGGCGGAGCTCGACGCGGCGACCGACGCGCTGGTCGCGCGCCTGGTGGCCGCGCCGCGCGAGGCGATGGCCGGGATCAAGGCGGGGCTCCGCCACGGCGAGACGAGCGACCTCGCGGGGGCGCTCGAGTTCGAGGCGGTTCGGCAGGACGCGTGCTTCCACGCGCCGGACTTCGCCGAGGGCGTGGCGTCCTTCCTCGAGAAGCGGGCGCCGCGGTTCGGGTAGGGGACGGACCGCGCTGGGCGTGCGCCGATCACTCGCCAGGCGTCTGGGCGGGCAGGTCGGAGAGGTGCTCCTGCACGATGAGCCAGCGGCCGGCGCGCCGCTGAAAGACGGCGGTCCACGCGCCGGCGATCGTGTGCGGGCGCCCGGCCGGGGTTTCGTGCGGGATCGCGTAGGTCATCGTCAACGCCGCGGCGTCCGGGCCGAGGGCGGTCGCGTAGCGCTCGCGGATGACGAAGTGTGGGGCGCGCATGTTCTGCCCGACCTGACGCCAGAAGCTGGCGATGCCCTGGGCGACGAGCGCGCGCGACGTCGTGACGCGGCCGGCCGTGGCGGAGATCACGGGGTCCTGCGGGGCGTAGAGGCCGAGCAGGCGGTCGACCACGCCGGGGCGCGAGAAGTCGTACGCGTCGGCGACGAGCCGGCTCAGCGTGTCGGCGAGCGCGGCGTTGCGGAGGTCGGTGGCGGCGCGGGTAGTGTCCGCCGTGCCCGGAGACGGACGCGGATCCGCGCCGGCGTTGGCGGCGGGCGCTGCCGCGGTTCCGGAGGCGCGATCGCACCCGACGAGCGCCGCAACGAGTAACACGCGGAGTGACACGGCGCCGAGCACGTGGCTGGCGCGACGCTTTGTGTGCATTTCGTATGTAACTGGGGCGTTACCTGTCACCCGGAGGCGTCACCGGTTGTCCGCGGTTGGAGACACCGCGGCCCCGCCGGCGACGCCGGCCACTCGCGTGCCCTGTACACGCACGGCGGCGCACGTTATGCGCGGGGACGGAACGCTCGCACTCGGCGCGCCACGCGGTCCCTCACTCCCGAGGTCCCGCGTCGGGCGGGGCCGGCGGCTGTCGCGCGGGCGGGCGTGGGGGGATGACGATGACGACCGCACGAAACAGGGTGCTCGCCGCGGGGTTGCTGACCGCCGCGCTGGCCGGCTGCCGCGGCGCGACGGACGCGCCGGCGAAGGGCGATGCGCTACAGCAGGACCTCGACGCGGCGGCGGCGAGCGCGGCGTTCGCGCCGACCGTCCGGAGCGCGGCGCCGGTTCGCTTCGTCTCCGCCCTGGAGCTCGGCGCCAGCCCGGACGCGCACGCGGCCGCCCCGGCGTCGGCGCCGGCCGCCGCGCGCGTCGGCACGGCCGTGCGCGCGCCGACGCGTCACACGTCGGCGGCGCCGATCGTCCACGTGCGCATCCGGTACGTCGACGCGCCGTCGGCGCCGCCCGCGGTCAGCGCCGCGCCCGCCGTCGCCGCGGCGCCGGCCGCCGGCGCGGCCGCATCGACCGCCGAGGGGAACTACTCGGGGAGCTTCACGCCGGGCACGCAGGTCGCCGCGGCCCCCGGCGCGGCCACCGGAACGAGCAGCAGAGGACCCGAGCGCGAATCGCACGGCGGGTGGGGCACGATCTTGGGCGCGGTGATCCGGGGCGGGGGCGTCGGCCCCGACATGTGCGACGAGCACGACCGGCACCGCTCGCGTCCGCGCTACCCGGGCGAGCGTGGCGGCTACGGTCTCCCCGGCCAGATGATCGGCGGCTCGTTCCACGGCGAGCTCGGTGGCCGACCGAGCGGGACGGTGGTCATCCCGGTCACGGAGATCCTGCGCGGCGGCTGGCGCGGCGCGCGCGTGCGGGAGTAGGACGGGCGCCGGGGTCCACGCCGCGGCGGCGACGCGTGTAGTTTCTGCGCCCGCGCGGGCGCGACGCCGGCGCACCCAAACCCGCTCGCCGTCGATGCTTCTCCGCTCCCGCCCGACCGCCGGCCACCTCTTGCTCGCGGGCGCCGTCGACTACGCCGGGCTGTTTCCGCCGGCGGCGCTCGGGATGGGCGCGGCGGTACGCCGTTACGCGGCCGAGCGGCGCGGCGCCGCCGCGTGGATGCTCGGCCGGTTCGTCGTCCCGGTGTCACGACTTGAGGAGTTCGAGGCGGCGGCACTCGACCTCCTGCCGGCGGGGGAGGACGACGCGCCGTGGCGCGTGAGCGCGATCCTTGGCGCCGACTCGGCGGCGGACCTGCGGCGCGCGGCCGCGTTCAACGCGCGGCACGCGCCCGACACCGGGGCCGGACGCGCGGTCGTCGATTCCGCGGAGTGGCGCGCGCCCGACGTGGCCGCGTTAGGCGACGCGGCCGCGGCGCGGGCGCGGCACCTGCCCGGCGCGCCGCTCTACGCCGAGTTGCCGGCGCGTACGTCCGACGCGGACGCGTTCGCGCGGGCGGCGGCCCGGCTCGGGCTGCGGCTCAAGCTGCGCACCGGCGGCGTGACGGCGGACGCGTTCCCGACCGCGCAGGCGGTGCTCGACTTTCTCGATGCCGCGACGCGGCACGGGGTCGCGACCAAGCTGACCGCGGGGTTGCACCACCCGCTCCGCGGCGAGTACGCGCTCACCTACGAGCCCGACGACGCCGCGCGCGCGACGATGTTCGGGTTCGTCAACGTGCTCGTGGCCGCGGCGCTGCTCCGCGCGGGGCACCCCGCGACGGCGCTCGCGCCGCTGCTCGAGGAGCGCGAGCCGGCCGCGTTCGCCTTCGACGAGGACGGGGCGACGTGGCGCGGGCACTCGGTGGACGCCGCGACCATCGCGGCGGCGCGCGCCGACACGCTCGTCGGCTTCGGCTCCTGTGCCTTCGACGAGCCGGTGCGCGAACTGGCGGCACTCGGCTGGCTGCCGGCCGTGGGGGGAACATGAGTCAAGACGCCGCGCCCGTGTCGTGGGTGGAGAGCGCGCACGACCCCGAGACCGAGTTCCCGCTGGCCAACCTGCCGTTCGGCGTCTTCCGGCGCGCGGGGAGTGACGAGGCGCCGCGCGTGGGCGTGGCGATCGGCGACCAGGTGCTCGACCTCGCGGCGTGCCTCGACTTCGGGATGCTGGACGGGCTGGCCGACACGCCGATCGCGCCGGCCTGCCGCGCGCCGGTGCTCAACCCGCTGATGGCGTTAGGCAGCGCCGCGGCCGCCCGGCTCCGCGGGCAGGTGGGCCTCGCGCTCCGCGCGGGCGGTGCGCCGTCGCGCTACGACCGCGAGCGGGCGGAGCGCGTGCTCGTGCCGCAGGCGGAGGCGGAGCTATTTCTGCCGGCGCGGGTGGGCGACTACACGGACTTCTACGCGTCGGTGCACCACGCGACCAACGTGGGGCGCCTGTTCCGCCCGGACGAGCCGCTGCTGCCCAACTACAAGTGGGTGCCGATCGGCTACCACGGGCGCGCGTCGAGTCTGGTGCCGAGCGGGGCGCCGGTGCGGCGGCCGATGGGGCAGCGGAAGGCGCCGGCCGACGCGGCGCCGACGCTCGGGCCGAGCCGGATGCTGGATTACGAGGTCGAGATCGGCGCGTTCGTGGCGGAGGGGAACGCGCTCGGGCGGTCGGTGCCGATCAACGAGGCGGGGTCGCGCCTGTTCGGGTTGTGCCTGGTCAACGACTGGAGCGCGCGCGACGTGCAGGCATGGGAGTACCAGCCGCTCGGGCCGTTCCTCGGCAAGAGCTTCGCGACGACGGTCTCGCCGTGGGTGGTCACGCTCGACGCGCTGGAGCCGTTCCGCCGACCGGTGGCGCCGCGGGCGGCGGGAGACCCGGCGCCGCTCGCGTACCTCGCCGACTCCGCCGACCAGGCGCGCGGCGCGTTCGACGTCACGGTCGAGGCGTGGCTGCAGACGGCGCGCATGCGGGCCGCCGGGCAGGGGCCGGTGCGGCTGTCGCGGGGATCGCTCGCGGCCATGTACTGGACGTTCGCGCAGATGCTGGCGCACCACACGGTCAACGGGTGCAACCTGCAGCCGGGCGACCTGCTCGCGAGCGGGACGATTTCGACCGCCGACGCGGGCGGGGTCGGGTGCCTGCTGGAGATGACGCGGCGGGGCGCGCAGCCGGTCGAGCTACCCGGGGGGGAACGGCGCGCGTTCCTGGAGGACGGCGACGAGGTGCTGGTGCGCGGCTACTGCGAGCGCGACGGGCTGCGGATCGGGTTCGGGGAGTGTCGCGGTGTGGTGGAGCCGGCGGTGATGGGCTAATGGGGCGTCCAGCGGTCCGGATCGGTTAGCCGCCGCCGCGCACGGGGGTGGCACCGGGTCTGCGCTACGCCCCTCACCTTTTCCAGGAGAGCTGATGGCGACCTCGGACCAGAACACGAGCGGCAGCGACCGCGACAAGTACCGCGACAACGACGACGCCCGCGGGGTGACCGGGCCGGACTCGCGCGATTCGACGAAGAGCGACTCGAAGTTCGAGGCGCGGGGCGACGCGCGCGAGAACGTGGGCAACGACTCGCGCGGTACCGTCGCGGACAAGGACGCGATCCACGACAACGCGCAGCACCACACCCAGCGCGGGAACGAGCGCACGAAGAACACCGACGAGGCGCCGGACGAGTTCGACATGGACCTCAAGCACGACAACCAGCGCGGCAAGGAGCCGCACGGGATGGCGGAGCTGGCCGAGGAAACGCGCTCGGGGATGTTCAATGCGCCGGGCGCGCACGGGGACACTGGGCACGCGGGGGTACAGCACTCGCGCAAGGGGCAGGCGGAGAGCCCGGCCGAGCGGACGCACAACGAACCCCCGAAGCACAAGCAGGGACACCATTAAGGCGGGGCGTCTGGCGGGCGCGACGTCCCGCCGGCATTTTCGGCCGCATGCAGACACTGCGTGCGGCCCTACGGCTCGCGGCGCGCACCGTGGGTGCGGCGTCCTGCTTCGCCCTCGCCGCGCCAGTCGGCGCGCAGGACACGACCCGGCGCGCCAACCCGCTGATGGCGCCCGGGACGGATGTGCGGGTGCGAGGGCGTGACCTGGGCGTCGGTACGGACCGCGTCACGGTAGTCGAGCAGCGCGGCGACACGCTGCTGATCCGCGAGCGGGGCGGAGCGCTGGCACTCGTGCCGCTGGACCGCGTGACGGCGCTCTCCGTTGCCGATGGTCGGAACACGTGGACGACCGGCGCGGGGCGGGGCGCGCGCGTGGGGGCGCTCGTCGGCGCCATTCCGTCTGTCGTCCTCGTCGGCGCCGCGGCGGCCTACGACGTCCAGCACCGCCACGATCCCTGTAGCGAGCTGTGTATTCCCGCGACGCCGGTCGCCGCGGCGGTCGGGATCGCGGTCACGGCGGTGACGACGCTCGTCGGGACGGCGATCGGGGCGGCCGTGCCGGGTCAGCGCTGGCGGCGGGTGTCGGTTCCCCTGCAGGTCGGGGCGGTTCCGACGCACGGCGGCGGGACCACGATCGCGTTCCGGGTTCGGTTCTGACCTCCGACGCTCCACCCTCCACCGCTCGGCGCGTCAGACCGGGGCGGCTACTTTCTTCCTCCATGCACCCCGATCGCCTCACCGACATTCCGATCCACCGCGCGCTCGGTCAGCTCCCCGGTTGGGCCCGCAAGGGCGACGAGATCGTCAAGAGCTACGCATTCCCGAACTTCGCGGCGGGGCTGGCGTTCGTGAACCGCGTGGCGCGGATCGCCGAAGCGGCGAGCCATCACCCTGACATCGAGCTTCGGTATGCGAAGGTCGTCTGCCACCTGTCGACGCACAGCGCGGGCGGGATCACGCAGAAAGATCTGGACCTCGCGGCGGCCATCGAGCGGATCGCCGGCGGGTGAGCCCGAGGAGATCGCGCGGGTTATCACCTCGCACAGGTAGAATGCAGGCACAACGAAGGAAGGGCGGCCGCGTTGGGCCGCCCTTCGCGTTTCGTGCAACCGGCTCGATCAGTTCCGGCGTCCGCCGCCGAGGAGGCGGATGATGAACAGGAAGAGGTTGAGCAGGTCGAGGTAGATCTGGACGGCGGCCAGGACGTAGTCGTTCGGGCCGTAGACGTTGCGCAGGCGCCAGGTGTCGAAGACGAGCAGGCCGCTGAAGAGCAGCGTGCCGACGCCGGCGATCCAGAGGCTCGCGCCCGTGCTGGGGAAGAAGAACGTCAGGAGCGACGCGGCGATCAGGACCCACAGGCCGGTGATGAGGAATCCACCCCAGGCCGAGAAGTCGCGGCGGCTGACGAAGGCGTAGCCGGTGAGGACGGCGAACGTGCTGCCGGTGAGCAGGGCCGCCTGGCCGGTGATGCCGGGGGTGCGCTGCTCCATCATGAGGAGAAACGGCGCAAGGAAGACGCCTTCGGCGAACGTGAAGGCGAAGGTGAGGCCGATGTTCACCGGGAAGCGATCCCGCATGGCCTGGGCGGCCATGAGCGGGACGAACGTCGCGATGAACATGATGAACGGGTGCAGCGCCGCGAACTGCAGGAGGGCGGGCTGCGTCGAGGCGAAGGCCACGCCGAGCATCGTGACGAGGACGCCGGCGAGGACGAGGGAGTACGTGCGGCGGACCAGCGTCGCGCGCTCCGCGCCCGTGCGGACGGGAGCTGCGGACGTGTAAAACCGAGAGACACCCATGCTGCTCAAGCTCCGGGGAAAAGGGGTCGGTGGTTAATACCCGGAGGTGCGGGGGGCGTGCCAGCGGCTGGTGCGGGGGGCGGGGTCGCGTGGGGGGGGCGTGACGGGACGGGGATGCGACAGCCGGGGATGCTACGGCGCGGGGATGCTGGGGCCGGGGATGCGACGGCCGCGATGGTGAAGCCGGGAAGGGCAACAGCAACGGCAAGGGCAACAGCAAGGGCAACAGCAAGGGCAACAGCAGCGGCAAGGGCGATGGCTATATCAAGGGCGCGTCGGGGGGCGGGTGATGGTGATGGTGCCGCTGAAGCTCTGGGCGGTGATGCGGGCGCCGCCGGTGCCGATGGTGAATTCCATACGATGGGCGTTGCGGAAGGAGGAGCCGTCGGTGCCGCGGGGGGCGGGTTGGAGGGTGAGGGGGATGCTGGTGTCGATGGTGCCGCTGAACGTTTGGACGCTGAGGGCGGCGCTCGCGTCGGGCGGCAGGACCAGGCGGACGCCGCCAGACTGGGTGCCGAGGTCGTAGCGGCCGTCGTGGGCGAAGGTGCCGTCGTAGGAGACGTCGCCGCTCACGGTCTGGGCGCGGAGGCGGCCGAGTTGGGCGTTGCGGACCTCGACCGTGCCGCTCACGGTGTTGACGTCGGCGGTGCCGCGCGCGCCGACGAGGCGGACGTCGCCGGAGACGCTGTGGGCGCGGACGTCGCCATCGAGAGACTCGGCGCGGACGGAGCCGCTCACGCTGGTGATCGAGACGCGGCGGGTGGCGTCGTGGACGTCGACGTCGCCGCTGACCGTTTCGGCGTCGAGTTCGCCGCGGACGCCGCGGACGCGCACGTCGCCCGAGACGGAGTTGGCGGTGACGTGGGTGCCGACGGGGACGACGACGTCGAGTTGCTGCTCGCCGGCGGAGGTGGCCCGGGCGCGCGGGGTCGAGACGCGGAGGCTGCCACCGTTAGGCCCGTCGGTGCGCTCGAAGCGAAACGGCAGGCGCTCGCTGCGCCCGCGCACACGCACTTCGGCGCGGTCCCACGCGGTGACGGTGACGGGCCCCGTGACGAGCGAGAGGTCCACGGTGCCGCCCGGCGAGAACGCCACGGTGGTGTCGAGGCGGGTGGGGCCGCGAAGCTCGCGCGGGTCGAGGTCGTAACTTCGCCCGAACTCGAGCCCCCGCAGGGCCTCGCGCGCCGCCCGAAGGCCCTCGGCCGCGCCGGCCATCCCCGCGGTCACGCCGGCGGACACGCTGGCCGACACGCTTTCGCGGACGGCGCGGTCGAGGAGGG
This sequence comes from uncultured Gemmatimonadales bacterium, assembly GCA_963763675.1. Classification (GTDB taxonomy): domain Bacteria; phylum Gemmatimonadota; class Gemmatimonadetes; order Gemmatimonadales; family Gemmatimonadaceae; genus BPUI01. The sequence continues at coordinate 1,907,136 of CAVXPN010000001.1, read as the reverse complement.
GCGTAAGGCCGCCGTCGAAGGGACCGACGCTGTCGCAGCCGCCGCCGCACTGCGCGCGGAGGCGCGCGATCTCGCGCCGGAGCGAGTCGCGCCGGGCGCGGGCGCGGGTGGTACGCCCCGAGTCGGTGGGGAGGATCGTGTCGACGGTGGGGGGTGCGGCTGCGGGAAGCGCCGTCGTGGCGGGCCCGAGGAGGAGCGAGAGCGCGGTGGTGAGCAGGGGGGCAAGCATCGGTCGGGGGCGCTCAGGTGCGGGGCAGCAGGGCGGCGGTGCGGAGGAGCTCGACTTTCTGGCCGAGCGCGCGCGTGAGCTGTTCGCCGAGGAAGGGGCTACGGGGGTCGTGGGCGAGCGCGGCGCGGCTGGCGGCGATGGCGGCGTCGATGATCTGGAGGTTGCGGGCGAGCACGGCCACGGTGCTGGAGTCGAGGTCGCCGTGGTGGTCGGCGACGGCCGCGCGGAGTAGTCCGATCTCGCGGTCGTAGTCGGCGGCGCCTGGGACGGCGGCGTCGACGGAACGGGCGACGTTCTGGAGCGCGGGGCGCGGCGCGGTGCGGGTGCGCGTGTCCGTGTGCTGCTCGGTACGCGCGTCCGCGCGCTGGGCGACGACGCGGCGGGCGCCGAGCGTCTCGCGTGTCGCGTCGTCGGCGGCCGCGGGCGCCGGAGGGCCGGGCGTGGCGTCAGGCGCTTCGTTGAGCGGATCGTTAGGCGTCCGCGGCCGTCGGTCCGGCTCGGTCGCGGCGACCGCCGCGATCGTCGCGACGGCCGTGGGTCCGGGGCGGCGGGCGATGTGGTAGGTGGCCGCGGAGCTGAGCATCGCGAGCGCGGCGGCGGCGGCGAGCCAGCGGGCGCGGCTCGGGGCGGCGGCCCGGTGGGACGCGCTCGCGCGAAACGCGAGCACGCGCGCGCCGGTCGGGTCGCTCGCTGCGGCCGGGTTGGCGGTGGACCGCGTCGCGTACTCGGCGGCGTCGAGGCGCGCGGCGATTCCGGGCCAGAGGTCGCGCGTCGGGCGGAGTTCGGGGAGCGCGGCGGCGTCGGCGAGGAGAGCGGCGAGGCGCGAGTCGGGCGCGTCGTCGTCGTCAGGCAATGGGTGTGTCATGCGTCGAGGGCCTCGCGGAGCAGGAGGCGGGCGCGGTGCAGTTGGGCCTTGCTGCCGCCGGCGGTGATGTTGAGGAAGCCGCCGATCTCGTCGTGCGTGTAGCCCTCGACGTCGTGGAGGACGAAGACGCGTCGGGCGCCGCGGGGGAGGGCGGCGATGGCGCGCTCGAGGTCCATGCGGGTGCCGGGGTTGGGGGTACGGGCCGGCTCGCGGTCGGCGGCGGCGCCGTCGTCGTCGGGGGCGAGGTGCCGCCGCCGGCGTCCGTCGGCGGCCTGGGAGTTGAGGACCACGTTGACGGCCAGGCGGTGCAGCCAGGTGCCGAAGCTGCTCTCGCCGCGGAAGAGCGAGAGCTTCTCCCACGCGCGGACGAACACGTCCTGCGTGAGCTCGTCGGCGAGCGCGCGGTCGGCGGTCATGCGGGCGCACAACCCATACACGCGCCCGACGTGGGCCTGGTACAGCCGCTCGAACGCTCGGCGGTCTCCGGCCGCGGCGTGCGCCGCGTCGCCGGGTCCGTCGAGGGTCGTTCGGGCGGGGGTGGTGTCCAGGGCAGTCACCGGCTGCAACGTGGTGGGGGCGTCGGTCATCCGCGAGGTGAGACCGCGTGATCGGGCGAAGGGTTTGCGGCGCGCGCGCATCCGGCGTTTGGCCGGCGCGTCACGGCGCGAGGAAGACGAGGGCGCGCAGGGCGGGCCGTGCGGCGGACGGCGGGCGGGCTTCGCAGGCGGGGTCGCGTTGGGCGGTGGCCGCGGCCGCGAGCAGCCAGGCGTCGTCGGGGGCGGTGCCGAGTGTGGCGTCGCGGATCGCGTATTCGAGTTCGGCCGACACCGGGTGGGCGAGGGTGGCGTGGAGCACGGCCGACGCGGTCGCGAGGCGGGCGCGCTCGTGGGGGGCGGCGGCGCCGAGTGCGCGGTCGGCGCGTGCGAGGAGGGCGCGCCGCGGATCGCGGGCGCGCGGAGGGCGAGGCTGGACGACGGAGGCGGGCGAGGCGACGGCGGCGTGCGCGAGACTACGGCGCGCCCAGCGCGCGAGTTGCCGACGGGCGGCTTGCACGAGTTCCTCGCTCGCGAACTCTGCGTCGGTCGCGCGGTCGACTAAGGCGAGAGCGCGACGGACGACGGCCGGGGCTGAGGTCGGGCCGTGGTCGCGGAGAGCCGCGACGAGGGTCGGGACGCGGAGCGCGCCGAGGGAGGCGGGGAGCGCGAGGACGGCGAGGTAGCCGCGGGTGCCGCAGCGGATGCTGATGATGCGGTCGGGCGCTGGCGCGGCGTCGGCGTGCTCGCTCCAGCGTTCGAGCAGGCGGTCGCGGGCGAGGTGCGCCGTCGCTGGGGTGGCGGCGCGCGTTGCGGCACCGCCTGGCGCATCGAGGACGACCGCGCGTTCGAGGGCGGTGGAACCGACGGTCACGCGTGACGCGCGGTGTTTGGCCCGGGCCAGGGCGGAGAGGCGCAGGTCGTCGGCAGCGGAGGCCGGCGGCCGGACGGCGTAGACGTGGACCGTCGGGCTCGGGGCGCCAGGGCGGACGGCGCGGCCGGTCCGTTGTGCGAGGCGGGCCGGCGTCCAGGGTAGGTCGAGGTGGACGACCACGGACGCGTCGCGGAGGTCCAGCCCTTCGGCGAGGGCGTCGGTGGTGAGGAGGAGGGTGATGCGCTCGATCGGCGACGGCGGACGCTGCTGTTGGCCGAGCGGGGCAAAGCGGGCGAGGATGTCGGCGCGGGGGAGCGGGCCCGAAGCGATGCGGCCGCCGGCGGCGGTGAGCATGGCGACGCGGCCGTCGGGGGCGAGGGCGCGGTAGAGGGCGCGGACGGTGTCAATCGAGTGGCTGAAGGCGACCAGGTGGTCGCCGGGGTGGCGGGCGCGGACGGCGCGGAGGTGGGCGACGCGCTGCGCGTCGCGGCGGGACGTGGTGGCGCGTTCGGCGTGTCGCCCGTCGCTGGGAGTCGGGGGCGTCGGGGCGACGGTCTGCTCGAGTCGGGCGAGGGCGGCGAGGTGGGCGGTGAGGCGGTCGCGGTCGGCGGGCGCGACCGGCGCAGCGTTAGGCGGCCGCAGGAGGGCGAGTTGGACGGCGGACGGGTCGGCGTCGATCGAGCGGGCGACGGCGGCGAGGTCGGCGCGCGAGGAGACGTGGCCGGCGGCGAGCGCGTCGGCGAGGGCGAGCGAGCGGGCGCGCCGGCGGCGAACTGCGGCGAGGAGGGCTGCGTCGCTCGACGCCCAGAGGCGGGTGAGGGTGTGACGGTCGAGGTCCGGTCGTACCGCGCCGTCGGCCGGCGGGGTCGCGGCCGGGACGGCGTGGATGGCGGCGAGGACGGCGGGGTCATCGGCCGTGTCGAGCCAGACCGTTGGGGCGACGGTCGGTCGGTGTGCGGTTGCCGGGTTCGGGGTTCCGGTCGGGGATCGTGGGGCGTCGACGTCGGAGGCGGCGCGTCGGACGACGAGTCGGGCGAGGGTGGGTGCGTCGAGGGCGTTGGCGCGCGCGCCGAGTGCGAGGGCGAGGATGGCGGCGAGGTCGCCGGGGTGGTTGTGGACGGGGGTGGCGGAGAGGAGGAGCACGCGGGCGTGGGCGGCGAGGGCGGCGAGGTGTCGCCAGCGGCGCGTGCGCGGGTTGCGGAAGTGGTGGGCTTCATCGACGACGATGAGGCGGGGCGGTGGGCCGGGAGCGGGCGGGGTGGGGCGGCCGAGTGCTTCGGTGGCGACGAGGCGCGGGGTGAGGGCGGCTGCGCGGAGGGCGGTTGTCCAGTGCGGTCGGAGGGCGGCGGGGGCGACGACCAGAGCGGCGCGCGTGTCGCGGAGGAGGGCGGCGGCAACGGCGGTTTTGCCGAGGCCGACGTCGTCGGCGAGGAGGGCGACGCGGTAGTGGCGGAGCGCGTAGCGGAGGCGGGCGGCTGCGTGGCGTTGGTGCGGGCGGAGGTCGAGTGGGCCGACGCCGGCGTCGGCGGCGCGGGGCATCAGGCCGAGTGCGGCGTGGGCGAGGCGGGCGCGGGCTGCGGCCGCGGTGGGGGTGACGGCGCTGTTGGGCACGGCGCTGTTGGGCGCAGCGATGTTAGGCGCGGCGGCCGCAGGGGATGGCGGGGCCGCGGCGGTCGGGGCGCGGGCGGCGGGCCCACGCGGGGGCGGCGGGTTCGCCGATGGCGGATCCGAGGGGGCGGGCGTGGGGCGGGGTCGGCGTTCGGCTGCGGAAGCCGGCCCACGCGACGAGCGGGTCGAGTTCGGCCGGGGGGAGGGCGTAGGCGGCGGCGACGGCGGCGGCGTGCGCGTCGGGGGCGGCGGTCGGGGGGACGGCAGCCAGGTTGTGGCGGGCGGCGGGCCAGTCGCGCGGGATCGGGAGCAGGGCGACGGTCCAAGCGAGGTAGCGGCGGTAGCCGCCGCGGGCGGGTTCGGCGAGGGCGGCGAGGAAGGCGGTGATTTGCGGAGACCGTAGGAGCGTCGCGAAGGCGCGGGCGTCGGCGTCGCCGTGCGTGGGGTCGTCGAACCGGGCGCAATAGCAGGTGTTCAGCGGGACGTGCAGGTCGCCGGCGGGGAGGAGGCGCGGATGCGGACGACGCGCGAGGTCGGGCCAGATGACGCGGGGGACGGCGGTGTCGGCCGCGGTGGTGCGGAAGAGGGCCCACCACGGGTCGGAGGCGTCTTCTGTGGCGCGGGCGTCGCTGCGGGCGGCGAGTGACGCGCGGGACGGGGCGAGCCAGCGAGCGGCACCGGGCGGGAGGGTGCGGAGGAGGTGGCCAGCGCCGTCGTACGGCCAGATGATGTAGGTCGTGCTGCGCGCGGCGCTGCCGGGCGCGGCGCCGCTGGCGAGGTCTTCGCCGCGGAGGACGGGGCGGAGGAGGGCGCGTTCGATCGTGCCGTGCCGGTCGGCTGTGTGGACGAAGGCGTCGGGGCCGTCGACGTGATCGAGTTCCACCAAGAATGCGGCGTTGTGACCGGACTTGACGCCGAGTGTTGGGCGGGTGAGGTCGGAATCGCCGAGTGCCGGTCCGGAGGCGCGGAGACGGTCGAAAGCGTGACGGGCGTCCGGCGGGAGGAGTAGCCAGGGGCTGGCCGGGTCGTCGGGGTCGAGCGGGATGGGGGCGGTCGGGGAGCGACGCATGGCCGGCGACGGGAGGCGGGTGGGGGCTGGAGGGCGGCGGCGGGCGACGAGGAGCGACGGGTAGGTGACCGCGTCGAACGCGGCCGGGGCGTCGGACCGGTCGTCGAGCTCGAGGACGTCGGCGGCGTCGGCGACGACGGTGCGGAGGCCGCCGCCGGCGAGGGTGCGCCAGAGTTTGGCGGGGAGGAGGAAGGCGACGACGCCGTGATCGGGTCGCGCGAGGGCGAGGGCGCGTTCGGTGAAGGGGGCCGCGAGGTCGGCCTGGGCGGCGAAGCCGTAGCCGGCACGGGCGAGGGCGGCGCCGGCACGCCAGGCGGCGTCGCGGGCGGAGGCGTAGTGCGTGCGGAGCGCGTCGCGGGTTTCGGGCGGGAGGGCGTGGGGGCGGACCCAGGGCGGGTTGCCGACGACAACGTCAAATCCGCCGGCGGCCGCGGCGTCGGGGAAGTGCCAGGCGAAGCCGAAGGGGAGGGTGGCGGACGCGTGGCCCGCGGCGAGCGCGGTGCGGCGGCGGGCGAGCGCGCGGACGTCGGCGCGGAGCGCGGCGAGGCGGCTCGCCGTCGCGCGGTCCGGGGGCGGGCGGTGTCCGAAGAGGTCGCGGGTGCGGACCGCGCCTAACAAGTCGGCGCGGGCGCGGCGGACAGTCGCGAGGGCGGCGTCGAGGAACGCGAGGGCGTGCGCGCGTTCGAGCGCGTCGAGGTGGCGGGCGGCGGCGAGTTTGCGGGGACCACTGGCCGTGGCGTAGCGGGCGCGGAGGGCGGCCGCGGGTGCGCCGCCGGCGGGGCCGCGCGGCACGACCGGATCGGCGCCCCACGGGGCGCCGCCCCACCGGTGGCGGGTGAGCGGCGTGAGGGCGGGGGGCACGGCGAGGGCGTCGCCGACGCGGATGTTGTGGTCGAGGTTGGGGAGGGGTGGGACGCGGTGCGGGTCGGGTTCTTCGTGTTCGATGACCACGGACAGCCAGAGGCGGAGTTCGCAGAGCCAGACGGCGGTCGGGTTGACGTCGACGCCGAAGATCGAGCTGGCGCAGACCGCGCGGCGTATGCTGGCGATCGGGCGGGAGTCGCCCGCGAGCGCGTGCAGGCTGGCGAGGCGTTCGAGCGTGTGGACCAGGAAGGCGCCGGAGCCGCACGCGGGATCGAGGACGCGGAGCGCGGTCAGACGCTCGCGGAGGCGGGCGGCGTCGGCGGGGGTGATGGCCAGCGCGTCGAGGCTGGAGGCGTCGAGCAGATCACCATCGTCGGCGAGTGCGGCGCGCAGGGCGGCGGCCGTCGCGTCTTCGACGAGCGGTTGCGGCGTGTAGAAGGCGCCGGACGCGCGGCGGTCATCGGCGCGCATGAGGGACTCGAACGCTCGACCCAGCATCTCGGGGTCGACGGCGGCTTCGGACCAGCGCGTGGAGTCTTCGCGAGCCGTGAAGCGGTGGCGGCCGAGGAGGGTGACGACGAGCGCGCCGAGTTCGGCGTCGCCGAAGCGGGCGGCACGGTGGCGGCGTTCGAGGCGGGTCGGGGCGAAGAGGCCGCCGTTAAGGAACGGGACGCGTCCGAACGCGCGGGCGGCGGGGGCGCGGTGGCGTCGGGGCGTGTTCAGCGTGCCGAAAAAGAGTGGGCGAAGGACGCGCTGGTGGTAGCCGCCGCCCGTCTCCATGCAGCCGTCGTAGCGCGCCGAGAGGAATGCCGGGTGGCCGTCTAGCCAGTGCTTCGCCTCGAGAAAAGCCAGGAACAGGAGGCGCGTGGTGTAGAGGAGAGCGAGTTCGCGGGCGGGTGCGGGGTCGGGGATCGCGGTGGAGTGGGCGAGGGCGTCGACGGTGTGTTCGAGGGCGTGGTAGAAGCGGGCGCCGAGGGCGTCGCGTCCGAGGGCATCGATCCAGCGCGCGTGGCGTCGTCGATCGTCGCCGACCGCGAGTGGGCCGTCGGGCGCGGGCGCGGTCGCGAGCGCGCGGAGCGTGTCGGCGTCGCTGTCGAGGACGCGGGCGGGGTCGGCGACGAGTGCCGAGAGGCGCGGGGCGCGGGTCGCGGCGGCCCAGGCGGCGATGGCGACCTGGCCGGAGGCTGCGTCGCGAAGCACGAGCAGCCAGAGCAGTTCGGGCGAGCGGGCGCCGAGCGTGGAGGCGAGTGCGCGGGCCGCATCGCGGAGGGGACGTCCGGCGACGTCGGCGAGGAAGGCGCGGAGTGCGCCGGGTCCGGTCGCGACGCGGGCGCGGGTGACGCCTGCGGCGGTGAGGGCGGGGTCGGTGCGGGCGGCGCGTGGGAGGCGGACGGGCGGTCCCGCGACGCCGGCGGCCGCGGCGAGGGGGGCGAGCGCGTCTAGCGAGCGGGCGCTGGCGAGGATCTGGGCGGCGTGGGCGAGGTGCACGCCGCGACGGTAGGGCGCGGTCGGTGGGCGACCGAGGGCGAAACGTTGCGGGGTGGGGCGAAACGTTGCGCGGCGCTCGTTGCGCGGCGCTCGTCGCGCGCGGCTCGCTGTTCGCGGCGCCCTATTGGCTCAGGACTGTTCGGCCGGTCGGACGACGGAGCGGTACTCGCGGCCGCGCCACTCGACGCGCTGGCCGCGGGCGATCGCCTGGACGGCGATGACGAGGTAGATCGTCGCGCCTGCGGGGAAGGCGAGGGCCCAGAGGGGGGAGAGTTTCAGGCGGTAGTAGACCGCGGCCCAGAAGAGCAGGGTGGTGCCGAGGGCGATCGCCATGCCGAGGGTGGTCGCGGGGTCGGCGGACGCGGGGGCCAGCGCGGCGACGATGAGGCGCGCGATCGGCCAGAGCTGGGCGAGGGCCGGGTAGACGAGGAGGAAGGGGAAGAGGAGCTGGCCGAATGTGCCGAACGGCATCGCCTCGCGGCCGCCGGCGAAGACGTTCTTGCGCCAGCCGGCGACGAGTTCGCCGAGCGAGGTGTACATGCGCGTGCGGAGCTGGGCCTCGCCGCGGACCAGGTGGACCGGGAGTCCGAGTGCGTGGGTGCGCTGGGCGAGTTTGAGGTCCTCGACGACGACGTCGCGGACGGCCGCGTGTCCGCCGACGCGCGCGTAGGCGGCGCCGGTCATCATGAGGCACTGGCCGTTGGCGATCTTGTCGACCGTGCGGGTGGCGCGCGAGACGCGGTCCGCGCCGCCGTAGCGGCCGGCGATGACGGCGAAGACCTGGGGTTGGACGAGTTTCTCCCAGACCGTCCCGGTCTCCTGGGTGCCGGCGACGGAGAGGAGGGCGGCGCCGCGCGCGCGGAGGGCGGCGACCATGCGGCCGACGAGGTCGGGCGCGTGGACGGTGTCCGCGTCGGCGAAGAGCAGGAGGTCCGGCGCAGGGGCGTTGGGCTCCGGGCGATCAGCCGCCGCGCCGGTCGCGCACGCCCACTGCTTGCCCATCCACCCGGGCGGCAACGGGGCGGGGCGGACGAGGCGGAAGCGCGGATCGCCCGCGGCCGCGGCGTGCGCCTGGTCGGCGGTCCCGTCGTCGCTGTCGTCGTCGACGACGACGAGCTCGAGCCGGGGGTAGGTCGTGGCGAGGACCGAGGCGACGCACCGGCCGATGTTGCGGGCCTCGTTGCGCGCCGGGACGACCACGCGCACGAGCGCCGGGTCGGGCGCGGTCGCGGCGTCGGGGTAGTCGTCGAGCGTGCGCGCGTCGCGCGCCCGCCACCAGATGAACACGGGCGCGACGAGCCACGGGAGCGCGTGGCGGAGCGCGACCGCGGCGAACAGCGGCTGCAGGGCGGGGCGGGTGGAAGGGGCGACGGGCGGCCGGGCGCGTCAGGACGCGCCGGAGCGCTTCGGATCCCGGTACGTGTCGCTCGCCTGCTGCTCGCGGGCGGAGAGGCCGCCGGCGTCGGCGCCTTCGTCTTCGTCGTCGCGCGGGGCGACGCTGCCGGTCGCGAAGCCGGTGTCGTTGCCGTAGCCGCCCTCGCCGCGGCGCTCGTCCTCGCCCCGACGCGCGACGCCGTCGGGCGGGGCCTGATTGTCGGGCATGCGCGCCCCGGTGCTCTGGGTGTTCGCGTCGGGGGTGCTCGCCTGCTCCGAATCGTCGGCCATGGGGTCCTCGCGGCGTGGAGGTGCTCTCGGTGTCTGCGGCTCCCGGGGCAACGCGCGTGCCCGTCCCCGCGGGCGGGCCGGCCTTTCGGGCGCCCTCATCAGCACGCATACCTTCGGACGATGCGAGCGACCCGACCGACCGTGACCGCGCCGCCCCCGCTCGCGCCGGGCGCGCGCGTCGCCCTCGTCGCGCCGGCGGGCCCGATCACCGCGGCCGACGCCGAGCGCGCCCTCGCCACCGCCAGCGCACTCGGCTGGTCCGCGACATTCGGCCCGCACGCCCTCCGACACGCGGGCTACTTCGCGGGCACGGACGTCGAGCGGCTCGCCGACCTCAACGACGCACTCCGTGACCCCGCGGCCGACGGCATTTGGTGCCTGCGCGGCGGCTACGGCGCGATGCGCCTCCTCGACGGGCTCGACTACGACGCGCTCGCCCGCACGCCCCGCGCGCTGATCGGCTACTCCGACGTCACGGCCCTGCACGCGGCGGTGGCGGCGCGCGTGCCGGGGCTTGTCACGTTCCACGGGCCGACCGCGCGCGCGCCGCTGCCGCCCTTCTCGCGCGCATCGCTCCTCCGCGCGGTCGGCGCCGAACCGGGCGACCCGTGCGGCCACGCCCCAGGCGCGACGTCGCTCCGCGCGGGGCGTGCGCAGGGCCGACTCGCGGGCGGCAACCTCGCCCTGCTCGCCGCGCTCGCGGGCACGCCCTACGCGCCGCGCTTCGACGGCGCGATCGTCATCCTCGAAGACGTCAACGAGCCGGTGTATCGCGTCGACCGCATGCTCCGCCAACTCCTGCTCGCGGGCGCGTTCGCGGGCTGCCGCGCGGTCCTCTTCGGCCACTGCACCAACTGCCCCGAGCCGTGCGACGACGACGGCCGCCGCACCCTGGCCGACGTGGTCGCGGAGGTCGCCGACGCGCTCGGCGTCCCATCCGCGTTAGGCGTTCCGGTCGGGCACGTCGGCGACCAGTGGACGGTTCCACTCGGCGCCGCTGCTGAGATCGTCGTGGAAGACGCGGGGTGCGCGGTCCACGTCGAGTGGCCGCCGTCGGAGGGGTAGGTGCCCGGCAGACGGGACGACAAATTGCGATCGGCGGCGTACGCCTCTCACTTTTCGTCCCCCCGTCCCGACACGCGCATGAAGTCCTTCCCCGAACAGGTCGCCGAGGCGAAACAGCGGATCCGCGAGGTCAGCGCGGAAGACGTGCAGCTGATGCTGGCGCGCGGCGAGCCCGTCGCGGTCGTCGACGTCCGCGAGCCTAACGAGTGGGCCGCCGGCCACGTCCTCGGCGCGACGCTGATCCCGCGCGGCGTGCTCGAGTTCGACGTCGAGGCCGCGGTCCCGCGCGACGCCCCGGTCGTCGTCTACTGCGCCGTCGGCGGCCGCTCGGCCCTCGCCGCCGACACGCTCCAGCAGATGGGGTACACGAACGTGGCGTCGATGCGCGGCGGGATCCAGGCGTGGGCCGACGCGGGGGGCGAGATCGCGGGGTGAGGGCGACGTGAGCGACGCCGGCGCGGGCGTGCTCGGGCGCGTCGCGGCCGCGCTCGCGGCGCGGCCGGGCACGGTCGTCACGCTCGCGCCCGCCGAGCCCGAGCCGCGGCGCGCGGCGGTCGCCGTCGTGCTGCACCAGGCGGACGACGCGCCGTGCCCGTCGGTGCTCTTCGTCAAACGCGCCGAATACCCGGGCGACCCGTGGAGCGGGCACGTCGCCTTCCCGGGTGGGCGCGCTGAGCCGGAGGACGCCACGCCGTGGGACACGGCGGCCCGCGAGACGTGGGAGGAGACCGGCCTCGACCTGCGCGGACGAGCCCGCCTGCTCGGCACGCTCGACGAGCTCCACCCGCGGACGCCCGCGCTGCCGCCGATCGTCGTCCGGCCGCACGTGGCGGCGCTCGACGCGCCCGGGCCGCTGCGGCTGAGCGACGAACTGGCCGGCGCGTTCTGGGTGCGGCTCGACCGGCTGCGCGGGCCCGCGGTCGACCGGGCGTCGACGGTCGTTGCGCGCGGGCACGCGCACGTCGTCCCGAGCTTCGTCGTCGACGGGCACACGATCTGGGGGCTGACCGAGCGCATCCTCCGGCAGCTGCTGGACGCCGCGGGGTTCGGGGCGCGGGCTGCGCCCGGCGGCGGCCGCCCGTCCGCGCCGTGAGGGGGCGGTGGCGTCTTGCAGCCCAACGGCACGATCACGGCCTACGGCGGGCAGCTGTGCCTCGACGTCTGGCAGGCAAAGGCGAACCACGGCGACCCAGTCGTGGCGTGGGTGTGTAACGGCGGGGCCAACCAGAAGTGGACGTACACGGCGGCCGGGCAGCTGCAGACGGCGGTCAACGGCAAGTGCGTCGACCTCTGGGGGGCGCAGGGGCAGAACGGGGCGCAAGATCGTCGTCTGGCCCTGCCACGGCGGCTACAACCAGCGCTGGACGCTGCCCGCGGGAAGCTGAGTCGGCGCCGGGGCGGGAGACGGCGGAGCGCGTTTGGACGGGATTACGGGATGTGCAGGCTTGGCGGGATTGGGCTCCCGCGGGACTGGTCCTTCGCGACGAGTCCAACGCCGATGGGACTTGCCGCGAAGGACCGTCGTGCACGAGCCCAATCCTGTCAATCCTGCACATCGCGTCGTCCCGTCAAAGAGCCGTTGCCCGCCCCGGCCCGGCCGACCGACCCGCGGACGGGATAGTTTCCGCCGCCATGGCAGCACCCGTTCACCCCCCGCTCGACCCCGAACCCGACACCGATCTCGAAGCCGACCTCGACCCCGCGCCCGACGCGGGCGGGGGCGGCTGGCGCCACGCGCGGCTCACGCCGTCGCTGGAGGAGGCGTACCGCTCGGTCCCGGTCGCGGGGCTGTCGTGGTGGCGCAAGCTCTTCGCGTTCGCCGGGCCCGGGTATCTGGTCGCGGTCGGCTACATGGACCCGGGCAACTGGGCCACCGACCTCGCGGGCGGGTCGCGCTTCGGTTACACGCTCCTCTCGGTCGTCTTCTTTTCCAACCTGCTGGCGGTGCTCCTTCAGGGGCTCGCCAGCAAGCTCGGGATCGTCACGGGGCGGGACCTCGCGCAGGCGTGCCGCGACGCGTATCCGCGGCGCACGGCGGTGGCGCTCTGGCTCGGGGCGGAGGTCGCGATCGCGGCCTGCGATCTGGCCGAGGTGATCGGGTCGGCGATCGCGCTCAACCTGCTCTTCCGCCTGCCGATCACGTTAGGCATCCTCCTCACGGCGGCCGATGTGCTGCTCGTGCTGGGGCTGCAGCACCGCGGGTTCCGGTGGCTCGAGGCGGTCGTCGTCGCGCTCGTCGCGACGGTGGGCGCGTGCTTCGTGTACGTGCTCATCGCGAGCCGGCCGGACTACGCGGGGGTGCTGCGCGGCTTCATCCCCGCCCCCGAGATTCTCCGCGACCCGGAGATGCTCTACATCGCGGTGAGCATCCTCGGCGCGACCGTGATGCCGCACAACCTCTACCTGCACTCGAGCATCGTGCAGACGCGCAAGTACGCGCAGACGACCGCGGGGCGGCGCGAGGCCGTGCGGTACGCCTTCCTCGATTCGACGATCGCCCTGAGCCTCGCGCTGTTCATCAACGCCGCGATCCTCGTCGTCGCCGCGGCCACGTTCCACCGCGCCGGCTACACCCAGGTCGCCGAGATCCAGGACGCGCACCGCCTGCTCACGCCGCTGCTCGGGGCGTCGGGGGCGAGCGCGGCGTTCGCGGTGGCGCTGCTCGCCAGCGGGCAGAACTCGACGCTCACGGGCACGCTCGCCGGCCAGATCGTGATGGAGGGGTTCCTCGACGTGCGGCTCCGGCCGTGGGTCCGGCGGCTCGTCACGCGCGGCATCGCGATCGTGCCGGCGGTCGTCGTGAGCGTCATGGCCGGCCAGCGCGGCACGGCGCGCCTGCTCCTGCTGAGCCAGGTGGTGCTGTCGCTGCAGCTGTCCTTCGCGGTGGTGCCGCTCGTGCAGTTCACGAGCGACCGCTCGAAGATGGGGCGCTTCGTCAACGCGCCGTGGCTGCGCGCGACGGCGTGGGCGGCGGCGGCGGTGATCGCGGGGTTGAACGCGTGGCTGCTGGTGCAGACGGTGCGGGAATGGGCGGCGTGACCGCGGGCGCGATGACACTCTCGTGACGCTCTACACGCGCATCCTCGTCCCGCTCGAGCACTCGTACGCGGACGAGGCGATCCTCGTGCACGTGCGGCGGCTCGCGCGCCTGTGCGGGGCGTCGCTCGTGCTGATGCACGTGGCCGACGGCTGGGCGGCGCGGCACTTGAAGGCGCTCGCGCTCGCCGAAAGCGAGGAGCTGCGCGCGGACCGGCTGTACCTCGAGTCGCTGTGCGACGCGCTCGGCGACGAGGGGTTCGACGCCGAGGCGCTGCTCGGGGCGGGGGATCCGGCCGCGGAGATCGTGGCGGCGGCGGAGCGCGAGCGGTGCGACCTGATCGCGATGGCGACGCACGGGCACGGGTTTCTGGCGGACGTGGTGTACGGGAGCGTGGCCGACGAGGTGCGGCATCGGAGCAAGGTGCCCGTGCTGATGGTCCGCGGCGAACGACGGGCGGGGGCGCGTCCCGAGGCGGAGTAGCGGGCACCGGCGCTACGGTCGGAACGTTCTTTGCCCTCGGGAGCAGCTCTCTTGCTGCCGACCCGACTGGACCCGCCGAGGACTCCGTGGCCACGCGCCCTTCCGTAGTGATCGACCCGGACGCCGGGATCCCCGACCTCATCCGCCGCCTCGTCGACGACTCGAAGCGGCTCGCGCAGGACGAAGTCACGCTCGCCCGCCTCGAGCTGCGCGAGGCCGCGCACGACGCGACCCGCGGCGGCATCTGGCTCGGCGTCGCCTTCGGCGCGGGCGTCGTCGCCCTCATCGCGCTCACGTTCTGCCTGGCCGCGCTGATCGGGCGCGCGATCAACTTCCACTACTGGGCCGGAACGCTGATCGTCGCGGTGGTCGAACTCGCGATCGGCGCCTTCCTCGTGATGCGCGGGCTGGCGACCCTCAAGAAGGCGCAGTTCACGCTCCCCGAGTCGCGCAAGGAGGCCGCGGCCACGGCGCGCTGGGTGAAGGCGACGGGCGCGCAGGTGGCGGAAGACGTGCGCGACCCCGAGCGGCTGCTCGTGGGGGCGGCCGGGGCGTCGGTGGCGACCAGCGGGTTGGTGCGCGGCGCCGAGATGCCGACCGTCCGACGCGACTGAGCCCTCGCGCGCTCATCGGGCCGGCGGCGCTGGCCCTCGTCGCCGCGGCGACGACCACCACCTCCACGACGCGGGCGGGCGCACAGATCGACACGGCGCGCCCGCCGGAGCCCGCGCGCACGATCGTCGTCGACGAGCGGCTCCGCGCGGACGCGGGGCTCCGCGTCGGCGACACGGTCGTGCTGAGCGCGCGCGCCGGCGACCCGGGGCGTGGGATGCGCGCGGTCGTCGGCGCCTTCGTGCGCCGCGGCGCCGACCCGAGCGAGATCGCGCGCGGCGAGTACCGCGTGCGCCTGCACCTCGACCAGCTGCAGGAGATCGGCGGCTACTCCGACCGCGTCGACCGCTTCGCCGTCGGCACGCGGCCGGGGCGCACCGCGCCCGCCGTGGCCGCGATCAACGACGCCGCCTTCGGCTTCCGCGCCTACCGCTCGTCGGACGTCGCCGTCGGCACGTCGCGCACCTTCGAGGTCGTGCGACGCTTCCACCGCGCGATCGGCGTGATCACGATCGTGGCGAGCGCGATGTTCCTGCTCTGCATCCTCGTGCTCAAGGTCGAGGAGCGGCGGCGCGACGTGGCCGCGCTCCGGCTCATGGGCCTGTCCAAACGCACCGTGGTCGCCGCGCTCGTGCTCGAGGCCGCGCTCGTCGCGCTCCTCGGGTCGGCGGCGGGGCTCGTGTTGGGCGCGGTCGCCGCGCGCGTCGTCAACTGGTACTACCAGGGGAAGTTCCGCACGCCGCTGGTCTTCGTGCTCGTCACGCCGGGCGTGGTCCTCTTCGCCGCGGGGCTCTCCGTCGCGCTCGGCGTCGGCGCGGGGTTCCTCGCCGCGCGGCGGCTCGCGTCGGCGCGGCCGCTCTCGCTGCTCGGGCGTTAGACACCCGTGCGGCTCCTCCTGGCCTGGGCGGCGCTCGCCCGGAATCGCGCGCGTACCGCGCTCGCGGTGGCGGGCGTGGCGGTCGCCGCCGCACTGCTCCTCGACATGGTGATGCTCGCGGGGGGGATGACGGAAAGCTTCCGCGACCTGCTGCTCGTGCGCGGTTACCAGTTGCGGCTCTCGCCCAAGGGGACGCTGCCGTTCGACAGCGAGGCCACCGTCGACAGCGCGTCCGCCGTGATCGCCGCGCTCCGCGCCGACCCACGCATCACCGAGGTGAGCCCGGTACTCGGCGGGCAACTCGCCATCCTGCGCGGAGACGCGCCCGCTACCGGCGGCCGCCCCCCGGTGAGCGCGATCGCGCTCGGCCTCATCCCAGCCGTGCAGGGCGACTACGAGCGGCGCACCGGCGCCGACCCCACGCGCCCGGACCAGCTCGTCGCCAACGACGCGTTCCTGCGCGCTACCGGCGCCCATGTGGGCGACACGCTCGACGTCGCCGCCGGCTACGACCCGCAGCTGCGGCAGTACGCGGCGCGGCGCCGCATGACCCTCGTCGGCACCGCGCGCTTCTACTACATGGTCGCCGACCGCCCCGTCGTCGCCCTCCCGCTCGCCACGCTGCAGACGATGCGCGGCGCCGACGGCGCGGACCGGGCGAGCGCGTTCATGGCGCGCGTCGCGGACGGCGCCGACGTCGAGGCCGTGCGCGCGAGCCTCGAGCGGCGCGTGCCGCGCGTGAGCGCGATCTCGACCGCGACCGCGCTCGAACAAGTCCAGCAGCGTCTCGCCTACTTCCGCCAGCTCGCCTTCATCCTCGGTGCCATCTCACTCATCGTCGGATTCCTCCTCGTCAGCACGCTGGTCACGGTGAGCGTGAACGAGCGCGTCGGCGAAATTGCGGTGCTGCGCGCCGTCGGCGTGAGCCGCGCGCACGTGGTGGAGCAGATCGTCGCCGAGGGGCTCGCGCTCACGGTCAGCGGAACCCTGCTCGGCCTCCTGCTCGGCCTCGTCACGGCGCGCTACCTGAACGCGATCCTGAGCGACTTCCCCGGGCTGCCCGCGTCGTTCTCGTTCTTCGTCTTCCGCGCGCGCGACGCGTGGCGCGCGCTCGGGCTGCTCGTGCTCTCGGGGGTGCTCGCGGGCGTGTTCCCGTCGTGGCGCGCCGCGTCGCTCCCGGTCGCGACGACGCTGCGCGAGGAGGCGGTCGGATGACCGGCGCGCCGGCCACCAGCATGACAGCGGACGTGCCGGTGCTCGACGTGCAAGACGCGCGGCGGACGTACACGTTAGGCAGCGAGCCGGTGCAGGCGCTCCGAGGCGTGACGTTCGCGGTGCGGCGCGGCGAGTGGGTCGCGGTCGTCGGCCCCTCCGGCTGCGGCAAGTCGACGCTGCTGCACCTGATGGGCGCGGTCGACCGCGCGACGGGCGGGCGGGTGCTCGTCGACGGGCGCGACGTCGGCGCGATGGACGACCGCGAGGCGACGGGATTCCGGCTGCGGCGCGTGGGGTTCGTGTTCCAGCGCTTCTACCTGCTCCCCACGTTGACGGCGCGCGAGAACGTCGAGCTGCCGATGGCGGAGGCGGGGGCGAAGGGGGCCGAGCGGCGGGCGCGGGCGCGCGAGCTCCTGGGCTACGTCGGGCTCGGCGGGCGCGAGGGGCACCGGCCCGCGCAGCTCTCGGGCGGCGAGCAGCAGCGCGTCGCGATCGCGCGCGCGCTCGCCAACCGCCCGGCCCTGCTCCTCGCCGACGAGCCCACGGGCGAGCTCGACGCGCGGACCGGGCGCGAGATCATCGAGCTGTTGGGCCGCCTGCGCGACGACGGGACGACGATCGTCGTGGTGACGCACGACGAGACGCTCGCGCGCGCGGCGCGGCGTCGTATCCACATGCGCGACGGCGTGATCGAGCGCGACGAGTCGGACGCGTGATCCCGCTCCTCGCGTTCCGCAACCTGCTCGACCGCCCCTGGCGCTCCGCGCTGCTGTTCGCCGGCTTCGGGCTCGGCGTCGGCGTCATGATCGTGCTGCTCTCGATCGGCGAGGCGCTCATCGCGCAGGCCTCGCGCGAGCAACTCGTCGGCGGCGGTCAGGTGACGGTACTCCCCGAGGGCGTCGACGTCGAGGTGCTCAAGACGGGCGGGCTCGGCGGGCTCTACTTCTCGATTCCCAACGCGCGCTTCGTCCAGCTACAGCTGCTCGCCGCGCCGCGGCTGGCGCCGGACGTCGCCGCGGTCGCGCCGCAGATCGACGGCAAGCTGCTCTACCTCACGCTGCCCGACGGCCGCGAGCTGCCGGTGCGCGCGGCGGGCGAGGTGCCGTCGGCGACGCGCGCGGTCGGCGGCCTGCCGTCGATCGACGGAGCGTGGCGCGACGACGCGGGCGACCGCCGGTGGGCCGCGCCGACCCTCTTCGAGCTGCGCAACGCGATCGACCACTTCCACCTCCCCCCGCCGAACCTCGCCGCGCGCGCGAGCTACGCGGAGTGGCACTATTTCAACGTGCTGTCCGACGACGGGCAGCGCTGGGCGTTCGTGACGCTGATGGTCGCGGGCGACGTGGGGAAGCCCGACTCGGTCGACGCAAGCGGCGTCCGGCGGCCGCGCTGGGGCGGGCAGGTGCTCGTCACCGTGCACGCCCCGGGCGCGGCGGCGCGGCGCTACTCCGCCCGCGTCCAGCCTAACGGGGTGCGCTTCTCGACGCACGACGCCGACCTGCGCGTCGGGGACGCGGGCGTGCGCGTGCTCCCGGACGGTCGCTACGCCGTGCACGCGCGCGCCGCCGCGGAGGACGGGTCGGGGCGCGCGGCGACGGTGGACCTGGTCGTCACGCCCGCGCCGCGCGCCTACTTCCCCGGCGCGACGCTCGAGAGCGGCGACTTCGCCTCGGGGTACGCGGTGGCGGGGCTCCGCGCGGACGCGGCGGGCGCGATCTGCGCGGCCGGTTGGGGGCGCGGGCCCGACGGGTGCGAGCAATACCGCGGCGCGCAGAGCTACCACGACCACAACTGGGGCACGTGGCGCGGCGTGACGTGGGAGTGGGGCGCGGGGCGGGGTGGCGCGTACACGCTCCTCTACGGGCGCGTGCAGCCGCCGGACTCGCTGCGTACGACGGCGCCGCTCTTCCTCTACCTCGTCGACTCGTTAGGCTTTCGCGCCCTCTTCCGGCCGCGCGCGATCACGTACGAGGACGGGCGCACGGTCGCGGTCGGCGGGCGCACGGTGCGCGTGCCGTCGCGCGGCCTGCTGGAGGACGTGCGCGGGGCGGACACGCTGCGCGTCGAGCTGACCGTGGAGGACGCGACGGCGACCGACACGCGCGGCGACCTCGTCGAGCGCGGCGACGCCGAGTACGCGCGGCGGCTCGCGCGGCCGTATTTCGTGCAGATGAAGGGGCGCCTCCGCATCAGCGGGCGCGTGGGCGGCGCGCCCGTGGCGGGGGAGGGGCGGGGGTTCTTCGAGACCTACCGGTAACGGGAATACGAGGCGCGGCCGGGGCCACCAGCCCCGGCCGCGCCTCGTATTCCCACCGAGCGGCCCTTAGCAGCAGCCCTTAGCAGCAGCCCTTAGCGGCCGGTGACGTCGTTCTTCAGGTCGTGCGCGGTGTCCTTCACCCGGTCGGTGAGCGACTCGCCGGAGCGCGTGCTGCCGCTCGTGTTCATCGCGCCGCTGTTCATCGCGCCGGTGTTTCCGGACGTCGTCCCCTCGAGGCCCTCGGTGACGAGGCGCTCCTTGCGCAGGTCGGCCTCGACCGTCTGGTTGTCGGTGACCTGCTTTGTGTTGACCATGACCTCCTCGGTCCCGACGACGCGCTTCTCGACGACCGCCTCTTCGCGGGTGAGCGGGATGCGGATCGTCTCCTCGCCGATGCTCAGGTTGCCGGCGTCGGCCCCGCTCAGCGGACGGCGCTCGATCGAGACCTCGTCACGCATGAGGCCGACGTTCTCCTGCACGTGCTGCGTCTCGACCGTCTTGTGGAGCTCGACCTCGCCCGCCTGGACCTGGCGCTTGCCGACGGTCAGCTGCTCCTCGGAGAGCGTCAGGCGGCGCTCCTGGCCGCGGTTGTACGCGTCCGCGATGTGGCCGCGGACCTGGTCGTAGCGCGGGGCGTTCGTGTCGTTGCTCGCGTACGACTCGTAGCCGCGGCGCAGGTCGGGCTCGACATCGTCGTACGAGCGGTTCGCGTAATCCGGGTTCATGCCGGCGACGTGACCGAGCTGGTACGCGGGGCGCGCCGTGTCGTAGTTGCTCGACGACGAGGACGACGACGAGCCGGCCATGCCCGAACCCATGCCCGACTTCGAGTTGTAGTGGTTCTGGTAGTAGCTGTCGTCGTTGTCGAACGAGCTGGCCGCCTCGCTCACCTGGCGGCCGGTCCACCAGCCACTCGCCGCGCCGGCGATGCCGCCGATGATCGTGCCGATCGGGCCGCCGAGCGAGCCGAGCGCGGCGCCGGTCGCGGCGCCGGCGAGGCCGCCGGTGGTCTCGCCGACCACGTCGCCCGTCGTCGAGCGGTCGGTCGCCGGCGTGTTGAGCGGGTTCGTCGTGCTGCGGGTGTTGTAGTTGTCAGCCATGAGTCTGATCCTCGGGGTGAAAGGGGTGAAGCGGGGGCGTGCGATTAGCGAATCGTGTCGCCGCGGGTCGTTCCCGTGGCACCAGTCGTACCACTGCTGCTCGTGCCGAGCGGACCCGACGCGCGGACGGCCGCGTCGTCGACCACGAGCCGCTCCTTGCGCAGGTCCGCCTCGACGGTCTGCTGGTCGGTGACCTGCTTCTTCCGCACGATGATCTCCTCGCGCGGCACCATCACCTTCTGCATCACGATCCGCTCCTCCATCACCGGGATGCGGATCTCGTCGGGGCCGACCTCGCCGCCGCTCGTCGTCTGCCCCGGCGCGATCGGGCGGCGCTCGACGGTCACCTCTTCGTGCGACAGCTGTACCTGCTCCTGCACGTGCTCGACGTCCACGGTCTTGCGGAGCTCGACCGCGCCCCCCGAGACCTGGCGCTTGCCGACCGACAGTTGCTCCTCGGCGAGCGTCAGGCGTTGCGCGCCCTCCGGGGAACCCTGCCGGCCGCTCGCGGGCGCGCCCTGCGGGCCGCGGCGGCTCGCGTAGAGGCGCTGGTCGTCGTAATCGGTGTGCGCGTAGTGTTCGCCGGTCTCCCCGGTGACGGCGTCCTTGGCCTCGTGCGCCGCGCCGGCGACCGCCCGCGCCCCCGCGCCGGCCGCTCCCGCGACCGCGCCCGCCACGCCCGTGCGGCCGCGGTGCGCGTCGCGCAGCGTCGACTCGTAATCGCGCGAGATCGTCTGGCCGTTGTAGCGCGGCAGCCCGCCGATCTGGTCGAGCGTGTAGCCGTCGACCATCACGTGGTCGCCCTGCTCGTCGAGCTGCACGTTGCCGATCGGCAGCAGCGTGTGCCGGTGCTGGTCGCCCGGCGTGACCGCATCCCCGACCGCCTGCGCGACCGAGCGCTCGACGTCGACGTCGAGGTACCGCACGCGCATCGCCGCCGTGTCGACGATCAGGTCGCCCACCTTGCCGACGGTCTGACCGTCGGTGGTGCGGACGTCCCAGCCGCGGATGTCGGGGTAGCCGTCGGCCACCTTGAACTCGTCGAGGTCGTTGAGCCGGCCGAGGTGCGACGCGTCCGTCCCGCGGCTCGTCGTGCCGGCCGTGTCCTTCGGAACGAGGTGGTTGATGTGGTGGTGAGAAGCCATGAGAGGCGGAGTCCTCGGTGAGAGGGTCGGGAACTACTGACCGGAACCGGTGCTCGTGCCAGCGGCGGTGCCGCCCTTGGCACCGCCGTTCGCGCCGCCGTTCGTATCGGCGGCGCCGGTGCCCGCCGCGTTCCCACCCGGGACGCCCGCGGGCCTGAGCGCCTGCGAGTCGGCGGCGCTCGCGGCCGCGGCACCCGCGGCACCCGCGGCGGGCGGCGCGCGGAGGGCGGTGTCGGTCGCGACGGCGCGCGTCGAGTCGGCTCCGGCGGCGGTGCCCACCGGCGCGGGGCGGAGGAACCAGTACGCGAGGAGCGCGACGAGTAGGAGCCCCAGCAGCAGCAGCGGGAGCCGGTTGCGGCCCGCCTTACGTTCGATCGGGATTTCGGCCATGCGACCCTCGGCGTGCGTGGGTGGTGGTGTGGGACGCCGCGGCTGTGCAAGGGCCCTGCCGGATCGGGCCGAACGCGTCGAATATTCGCATTGTGGCACGTATGCTACGGCCGGGCGGGCGCGGGACGACTCCCAGGCACCCGCCCCGTTGCAGGGGTCGGGGGCGGCGCGCCGCCCCCGAACGTCGACGCGTTAGGCGACACCGCCTAACGCACCAGCGCCTACCGCGCGGCGGCGCCGCCCGCGCGGCTCCGGTCGTAGGCGCTCCGCGCGTAGTCGCGCACCTCGTCCCACCGCCCGTAGCGCGCGCTCACCTCGGGCGTCCAGCCGCGGCGTAGGTCGGCCTCGACGTCCTCGAAGCTCCGCCCCTGGTAGTCGGGGTTGCGCCCCGCGAGGTGGCCGATCTGGTACGCCGGCCGCACGTCCTCGTAGCTGCGCCCGCCGCCCATCGCGCCCGCGCCCATCGCGCCGGCGCCCATCGGCGCGGCGCCCGTCGGCTCCGCGACGCCCATCCCGCTCGACGCGCCCGTCGCCGTCCCCAACGCGCCGCCCGAGGCCGCCGCCGGCGACGCCGGCGACGCCGACGAGCCGACGCCCATCGCGCCCGGCGTCCCGGTGTCGTAGTGCGAGCGGTAGTACGCCTCGTCCTCGTCGCTCGCGTGACTCGCCGCGTCCGAGATCGCGCGCCCCGCCCACCAGCCGCTCACGGCCCCGGCGATCCCGCCGATGATCGTGCCCACCGGCCCGCCGAGCGAGCCGAGCGCCGCCCCCGTGAGCACGCCCGAAATGCCGCCCACCGCCTCGCCGACCTCGTCGCCCGGGTTGCCGACCTCGCGCAGGTCGTCCGCCGCGTGCCGGCCGGCCGTCCCGAGGTCCGTCCCCGCGCGGTCGTCGCTCCGCCCCCCCATGCGCGCGTCCAGCCGCTCGTTCATGCCGTCGATGCTACGGTCGTTCGTGTCCATGCGAAGCTCCTGGCGTTCGGTGAGTGACGAATCGTTACGAAATCCTGGCCGCCCCGTGACGTTAGACGGCCGGCGCGTCGCCGCCCGCCACGCTCGGCAGGCCGTGGCGCGCGCGGTCCAGCTCGACCGGGTCGACCGCGCTCCCGCCGGACCCGACCACGGCGTGGTCGCGCCGCTCGCCGAAGCCGTCGGCTCGCGCGTGCCCGTAGGCGTCGTGCACGTACCGGCGCACCCCCGCCCAGTCGCCGGCGCTCGCACGGAGCTCCTCGCCCCACGCGTCCCGGAGCGCCGGCTCGGCCTCCTCGAACGTCCGGCCGGCGAGCCCGGGCTCCGACGCAGCGACGTGGCCGAACACGTAGGCCGCGCGCACCGCCTGATACGGGCGCCCGGACTCGGGCGACGCCTCGTAGAGGGCGCGGTAGTTCTCGTCGGCCTCGGCCGTGAACCGCCCGCGCTGCGCGTCCTCGCCGAGCGCGGCGCCGGCGGCCGCGCCGAGGGCCGCCCCCGCGATCGCGCCGACCCCGAACGTCACCGCACCAGCGAGGGCCCCGGCCTGCAGCCCGGACATCATCCCCGCCGCGCCGGCCGCCGCCGTCCCCGCGTTCCCGCCCGTCCGGCCGACCCCGCCGTCCGCGTCCCCGGCCGTGCCCCCCGACGCCGCCGTGCGCGCCGCGTCGCGCGCGCCCGCCTCCGTTCCCCGGCCGGACGTCCCCGAGCCGGACGACGTGGCCGGCATTGCCGCGGGCGTCACCACGCCGGGTTCCGCGGGGCCGAAACGTGGGTCGGAGCTGGCAGCCATAAATCTCCTCGGGGGCGTGGGGACGACGTCGGGCCGGCACGACCGCCGGCACGGTCTGGCGGGCGCGGTGCGGCGCGGCCGTGAGGGCAAAATCAGGGCCGGGTGAGCCTCCGCGACCTTGACACCCCGGCGCCGCCCCCGCCATTTGGTCGCGTATGCACACAACTCCGCCCGCCGCCCCCGCGGGCGCGCCGCCGACGCGCCCGCAGCCGGACGGCGCGCCGCGCCTCCGCCTCGGCACGCAGGGCTGGAACTACGACGCCTGGACCGGCGCCTTCTACCCGACCGGCACCCGCCCGGCCGACTACCTCGGCGTCTACGCGCGGGCCTTCGACGCGGTCGAAGTCGACGCCACGTTCTACGCGGTGCCGTCCGAGAAGACGGTGCGCGCGTGGGCCGCGCGCACGCCCCCCGACTTCCGCTTTGCCCTCAAACTCCCGCAGGCGATCACGCACGAGCGGCGCCTCCGCGGCGGCGACGAGACGCTCGCCGTCTTCCTCGAGCGCGCCCGCCTCCTCGGCCCCAAACTCGGGCCCGTGCTCGTCCAACTCGGCCCGGATTTCGGACCCGCGGAGATGCCGGCGCTCGCGCGCTTCCTCCCGACGCTCCCGCCCGACGTACGCTTCGCCGTCGAGTTCCGCGACCGCGCGTGGCTCTCCGACGGGGCGCTCGCGACGAGCGTGCTCGCGCTGCTCGCCGACCACGGGGTGACCCCCGCGCTCTCCGACGGGCGCTGGATCCCGCGGCGCTGGGTGTTTCGCGTGGCGGAGCGCCTGGCGGAACGCGGGGCGGGGCAGGGGCCCGTGTACGTCCGGTGGATGGGAGCGAACCGCGACCTCGTCGACTACTCGCGCATCCAGATCGACCGCACCCGCGAACTCGACGCGTGGGCCGACGTGATCCGCGCCGTCGCGCCGGCGACCGAGGGCGTCTACGGCTTCGTCAACAACCACTTCGCCGGCCACTCGCCGCAGAGCGTGCGCGACCTGCAGCGCCGCCTCGGCCAACGCGTCGTCGACCCGGCGCAACTCGGCGAACAACTCACGCTGCTCTAACGCGACGCCTGTGCGCCGCGAGCCGCCCCGGGGAGAACGCGTCGGGCGGGCCTAGATTGCCCGCGTGCTCCGCCGCCTCGTCGTCTTCGTCCTCTTCGCCCTGATCGCCGGGGGCGTGTGTGTGCGCCTCGGCTTCTGGCAGCTCTCGCGACTCGCGCAACGCCGCGCGCACAACGCGGACCTCGCGGCCCACCTGACGCTCCCCGCGGTGCCCTACGCCGCACTCCCGGCCGACACCGCGGGCCGTCACTACCGGCGCGTGCGCGTGGCCGGGCGCGCCGACTACGCGCGCGAGTTCGTCCTCGCCGACCGCACGCGCCAGGGCGCGCCCGGCGTGCACGTGATCACGCCGGTGCGCGTCGCCGCGGGCGGGCCGGCGGGCGACACGCTCGTCCTCGTCGACCGCGGCTGGTTCTACTCGCCCGACGGCGCGAGCGCGGAGATCGGCAGCGTGCGCGAGGGCGACTCGCTCGACGTGACGGGCTATATCGAACTCCCCTCGCGCCGTCCGGGCCCCGCGCGCCGCGGCGCCGCGGCGTCGGCCACGGCGGCCGCCGGGGCGAGCGACCGCCGCTACCGCGCTTACCGCTACCTCGACCCGTCGATCCTCGCCGCCGACCTCGGCGCGCCCGTCACGCGCGACTACGTCGTCGCCGCACCGCTCCCCGACGAGACGCACCCTCCATACGACCGCCTCAAGCGCATCCCGACGCCCGAGATCACGGACGAGGGGCCGCACCAGAGCTACGCGATCCAGTGGTTCTCGTTCGCCCTGGTGTCGTTCGGGGGGGCAGCGCTCTTCGTCCGCGCAGAGTGGAAGAAAGGGGGGAGGTAGTCGGACCGGTGGGCGGCACGACCGGTCCCGCGGTCTTGATACCGCACTGTTAGTGAAACGCGGTTGATGGCACGCTCGCGCGTCACACCGTCCCTCCGCGTGGCCTGAGCAGCACCACCGCCGCCGCGATCAACACCCCGCCGGCCACCGTCCCCACCCCCGCCGGCTGCCCGAGCGCGACCGCGCCCAACATCGCCGTGAAGAACGGCTCGACGGTCGAGACGATTGCCGTGCGCACGGGACCGAGCCGCCCCAACCCGGACAGGAACGCGAGGAACGCGAGCACCGTGCAGACGAGCGCGAGCGCGCCCACCGCGCCCCACGCCGCCGGGGGCAGCGCGAGCAGCGGCCTCCCGCCCGCGGCGCCGTAGAGGGCCGGGCCGGCGAAGAACACGGCGGCGCCCGCGCAGACGAGCGCCGACGCGCCGGCCGGCGCCAGACGCGCCTGCAGCGCGCCGAGGTACGGGATGTAGAGCGCGTAGACGACCGCCCCGGCCAGCGCGAGCAGCACGCCCGGCCACGCCGCGCCGCCCACCCCCGCGCCCGCCCCCGGCAGCCCGACCGTGCACGCGATCCCGCCCAGCGACAGCGCCAGCGCGACGACCTTGCGCCGGTCCACCCGCTCGGTGCCGCGCACGGCCGCGGCGAGCGTGACCCACGCGGGGTAGGTGTAGAACAGGAACGCGAGCGTGCCGACCGTGACCCAGCGGAGGGCCGAGAGCGAGAGGAACGCCACCGCCGCCTGCCCGAGCCCGCCGACCGCGGCCGCGCGGAGCGCCGCGCCGCGCGCCCGCCGCGGACCCGCGCTCCGACCGCCGCCGCGCAGGGCGAGCGGCGCCAGCGCGAGCGCGGCGATCGCGTAGCGCCAGAACAGCACGCCGGCCAGCGAGGTCCCCGGCCGCCCCGCCCCGCCCCGCATGGCGACCACACTGAGCGTGCTGATCGACCCGAAGCAGCACGCCGCGAACGCCACGAGCAGTGCGCCCCCGACCGGACCGCCTAACGCTCCGCCGGCCGGTGCGGACCCCGGCGCGCGCGTCACGACCGCGTCACGGCCGCGTCACCGCCGCCTCAAAGCAGCGTGCCGTGCAGGATCAGGTACGCCACCGAGAAGTAGATGCTGAGCCCCGTGACGTCGACCAGCGTCGCGACGAAGGGCGCCGACGCGCTCGCCGGGTCGAAGCCGAGCCGGCGCAGCAGGAAGGGCAGCATGCTCCCCGCGAGCGACCCGAACGTCACGATCCCGACCAGCGCGCACCCCACGGTCGCCGCGACCAACGCCCAGTGCGGCCCGTAGCTGAACAGCCCCAGGCGCTGCCAGATCGTGATCCGCAGGACGCCGATGACGCCGAGGATCGCGCCCAGCGTCAGCCCAGCGGGCAGCTCGCGCAGCGCGACGCGCCACCAGTCGCCGAGCGAGACCTCCTTGAGCGCCATCGCGCGCGTGATGAGCGACGTCGCCTGCGACCCCGAGTTCCCGCCGCTCGACATCACGAGCGGGATGAAGAGCGTGAGCACCACCGCCTTCTCCAGCTCCCCCTCGAAGCGCTGCATCGCGCTCGCGGTCAGCATCTCGGACAGGAACAGCGCCGACAGCCACCCCGCGCGCTTCTTGATCATCGCGCCGAGCCCGATCTGCATGTAGGGCTCGTCGAGCGCCTCCATGCCGCCGAGCTTCTGCACGTCCTCCGTCTGCTCCTCCTGGATCACGTCGATCACGTCGTCGACGGTGATCACGCCCAGCAGCCGCCGTTCGGCGTCGACGACCGGCAGCGCCAGCAGGTCGTAATCCGAGATGAGGCGCGCGACCTCCTCCTGCGTCGCCTCCGCCGGCACGCTCCGCACCTCGGTCCACGCCACGTCGCCGAGTCGCGCGCCCTCGGGCGCGGCGAGCAGCTCGCGAAGGCTCAGCACCCCCGCGAGCCGCCCCGCGGCGTCGGTCGTGTAGACCGTCGACATCGCCTCCTTGCGCCCCGTGCGCGCGACGGCACGCACGCCGCGAAGGGCTTCCTCGACCGAAAGCGAGTCGGGCGCGAAGACGAACTGCGTCGTCATCAGCCCGCCCGCGCTCTCCGGGTCGTAGGCGAGCAGCCGCTCGGTCTCCGCCCGCTCCGCCGCCGGAATCTCGGCCAGAATCTCGTCGGCCCGCGCCTCGTTCTCCTCAGCCAGCTCTTCGAGCAGGTCGGCCCGGTCGTCGGGCGCCATCTCGGTGACGAGGGCAGCGGCCTGCCGCGTCGTCATCGCCTCGAGCGCGAGCCCGCGCCGGTCCTCGTCGAGGTACTCGAGCACATCCGCCGCCCGCCCCGGGGCGAGCGCCGTCAGGAACGCGACCACCCGGTCCTCCGGAAGCGCCTCGACGACGTCCGCGAGGTCGGCCGGGTGCAACTCCTCGGTCTCGCGCGGCACGCTCGCCGGATCGTCGTCGAGCAGCGCGAGGATGTCCGGCGCGAGCAGCGCCCCGACAGGGCGCTCGTCCAGCGCCCGAGGGTTGTCCGAGGGAGGAGGGGGAGGCATCGGAACGGGCGCGGGAGGAGAAGGGGCCGGGCGGCAATGTAGATGACGCCCCGCCGTTTCCGCACGCCGGATCCGCGTCGCCGTACCCGCGTCTCCGTACCCGTGCCGAACAGCCTGAGCGGAAGAGAGCCGCTGATTAGGTCAGGGCGAGAGACAGAGTGGACCGGTGGCGGGTGGGGCCAACGAGGTAGAGCGTCCGCCGCGAACGGCGGGCCGGAGCGCGGTGTTAGGCGCGCGGGACGGACGCGCCGGGGTGGCTGGCATCCCGAGTCGCCTTACGTCCGCGGTCGTCGTTCCGCGTGCGCCCCCGGCACGGCGCTCAGTCCCGCCGTACGCGGCGGACGCCCCACTCCGTACGCTCTCGCCGTCCCGCATCATCTCGCACCACCCGAACGGCGGGACCCGAAACGGTTGAACCGACACGTCCCACCCGTCGCCCCACCCGCCACGGGTCCACCGTGTCTCTCGCCCTGCCCCCCAATCGACCAGCCTCTTCCTTACAAGACCTTCAACACCCTCTCCTCCCGCGCCCCCACAACCCGGCACCCCGCGAGCCCGACCGCCGCCTCGAGCACCGCCCTCCCGACCGTCCCGTCGTGCTCGACCCACCCCCCTCCGAGCCAGACCTCGGCCCCGAGCACCCCGGGCACCCCCGCGAACGCCGTTTCGACCGCGCGGACCGCGTGGACGGCGGGCATGTCCGCGATCGTGAGCACCCAACGGCGCGAGGGCTGCGACATGCGGGGCTAAACTACTCGCCGGTCGTCCGCCCCCCGAACTCCTCCCTGCGTGCACGTCGCCTTCCTCGGACTCGGCGCCATCGGCGCCCCTATGGCCCGCCACCTCGCGCGGCCCCCATTCACGCTCGCCGTGTGGAACCGCACGCGCGCGACCGCCGAGCGGGTCGCGGCGGGGTTGGAGGCGCCCGCGGCCGCGCGCGTCGCGGACACGCCCGCCGACGCGGCGCGCGGCGCGGCCGTCGTCGTGACCTGCCTGCCCACCTCGCGCGAGGTCGAGGCGCTGCTCGACGGGCCCGACGGGCTACTCGCGGGGCTCGCCGCGGGGGCCCTGCTCGTCGACTGCACGTCGGGCGACCCCGAGGGGTCGCGGCGGATCGCCGCCCGCCTCGCCGAGCGCGGCGTCGCGTTCGTCGACGCGCCCGTCAGCGGCGGGACGATCGGCGCGGAGCGCGGCACGCTCACCGTGATGGTCGGCGGCGACGAGGCGACGTTCGAGCGTGCGCGGCCCGTGCTCGAAGCGTTCGGACAGAAGATCGTGCACGCGGGGCCGGTGGGCTCGGGGGACGCGCTCAAGGCGGTCAACAACGCCCTGCTCGCCGTACACGTTTGGAGCGCGGCCGAGGGGCTCGCGGCGCTCGAGAAGGCGGGGGTGCGCGCGGAGGTCGCGCTCGACGTGATCAACGCCTCGACCGGGCGGTCGTTCACCTCGATGACGCTCTTCCCCGAGCGCGTCGTGACGCGCGCCTTCCCGCGGACGTTCCGGCTCGCGCTCCTCGCCAAGGACGCCGGGATCGCGGCCGACTTCGCGCGGGCGCAGGGCGTCGACGCGCCGCTCATCGGGCAGGCCGCGGAGCTCTTCCGCGGCGCGCGCGCGGCGTTAGGCGAGGCCGCCGACCACGTCGAGGCCGCGCGCATCGTCGAGCAGCAGGCCGGCGTCACGATCGGCGGCCCTCCGCCGACCGCGTCGCCGCCCGAGACGCCCGCGGAGGTCGCGACCGACACGCTGGAGCAGCCGCTGTGACCGCGGGCGCGGGCCGCGACGGGCTCGCGCGCGAGCAGTTCCCCGCGCTCGAGCGCGTGCACGACGGGCACCCCGTCGCCTACTTCGACGGGCCCGGCGGGACGCAGGTGCCGCGCGCGGTCGCCGACGCCGTCGCCGACTACCTGCTCCACCACAACGCGACCGCGCGCTGGGCCACGCCGACCAGCCGCGAGACCGACGCGGTGATCGCCGGCGCGCGCGCGGCCGCCGCCGATTTGTTAGGCGCCGACCCGCACGAGGTCGTGTTCGGCCACAACATGACCACGCTCCTCTTCCACCTCGCCCGCGCGCTCGGCCGCTCGCTCCCGGCGGGCCCGGGCGAGGGGCGGCCGCTGCGGGCGGGCGACGAGGTCGTCGTGTCGGAGCTCGACCACCACGCGAACGTCGCCCCGTGGCAGGCGCTCGCCGACGAGCGCGGCGCCGTCCTGCGCACGGCCCGCCTCGACCCCGCGACCGGCACGCTCGACTGGGAGCACTTCGCGTCGCTCCTGGGGCCGCGCACCCGCGTGGCCGCCGTCAACGCCGCCTGCAACGCGTTAGGCACGGTCACCGACGTCGCGCGCGCGGCCGGGCTCGCGCGGCACGTCGGCGCACTCGTCTTCGTCGACGCCGTTCACGCCGCGCCGCACGCGCGCCCCGACGTCGGCGCGCTCGCCCGCGCGGGCGTCGACTTCCTCGCCTGCTCGCCGTACAAGTTCTACGGCCCGCACGCCGGCGTGCTCTGGGGACGCGCCGAGTTGCTCGCCGCGCTCGACGTCCCGCGCGTCGGCCCGTCGCCCGACACCGTGCCCGAGCGCGTCGAGACCGGCACCCGCAACCACGAGGCGCTCGCCGGCACGACGGCCGCCGTCGACTTCCTCGCCTCACTCGGCGCGGGCGACGGTCGGGGCGACGACCCGCGCGACGACCGGCGCGCCTGCCTCGCGCGGGCCTACGCGCGGATCGCCGCGCACGAGGGCGCGCTGGCGGCGCGGATGTGGGACGGGCTCCGCGCGGTCGACGGCGTCACGGTCTACGGCCCGCCGCCCGGCACCCCGCGCACGCCCACGGTCAGCTTCACCGTCGCCCGGCGCCACCCGCGCGACGTGACCGCGGCGGCCGCGGCGGAGGGCGTCTTCCTGTCGCACGGCGACTTCTACGCGGCGAGCGTCGCCGAGCGCTACGGCGTGCGCGCGGGCGGCGGGTTCGTGCGGGCGGGCGCGGCGTGCTACACATCGGCCGCCGAGGTCGACCGGCTCGTGGCGGCCATCGACCGCGCGGCCCTGGGGCTAGAACCCCGGACGCACGCCCGGTAGCGGTTCGGCCGCGACGGCCGAGTGCGGCCGGCCGCTACGCGCGCCGCGCGACCGGCGCCGTCGCCTCCTCCGCCGCGACGTCGGCGATCGCGGCGTTCTCGACCCGCACCGCTGCCGGACGCCGCGCGACGACCAGCTCGCGCACCAGCACCATCACCGCCGCGAGGAGCGGCACCGCGACGAGCAAGCCTAACGGCCCGAAGAGCAGCGTCATCACCCCCTGCGCCAACAGCGTGAGCGCCGGCGGCAGGTCGATGCGCTGCATCAGCACCGGGACGAGGACGTGGTTCTCGACGAGCTGCAGCAGGACGAACGCGACCGCGACCACGACCGCCGTGTGGGGGCTGGTCAGGAAGGCCATCGCCACCGCCGGCACGCCGCTCAGGAAGGCGCCGACCGTCGGGATGAACTTGGTGAGCGCGGTGAGCACGCCGAGCGCGAGCGCCGCGCGCACGTGCAGGACGCTCAGGATGAACCACGTCGCCGCGCCCAGCACGCCCATCGTCATCAGCTGAGCGACGAGCCACCGCCGGAGCGCGATGCCGACCTCCGCCATCACCTCCGCGCCGCGCACCCGGCGCCGCTCCGGGAGCAGGGCCAGGAACCCGCGCGCGTACTGCGCCGGGTCGACGGCCAGGTAGAGCGCGAGGAACACGGCGAGCAGGAGTCCCGTCACCGCCGCGACCGTGGCGCGCACCACGCGCAGCGGATCGCTGTGCCCCGCGCCGGCCGTCCGGATGCGCTCGACGAGGCGCGCGCGGAGCGCCGCCCCGACCACCGACGGCGCGCGCCGGCCCGCGGGGGTCACGACGGTCGGCGCGGTGTCCGGCGCGAGGACGACCGTCGTATCCACCCGCGTCTCGGCGCGCGTCCCAGACGCCGTCGCGCTCGGCGCGCCGAGCACGAAGCGCAGCGGCCCCGTGTCGTGCGAGGCGAGCCACCGGTCGAGCTCCGTCAACGCTTCGGGGACCCGCGCCTGGATCTCGGCCGACTGCTCGCGGAGCGTCGGCGCGAGCCACGCGCCGACCCCGCCGAGCACCGCGCACGCGCCGAGCACGATGAGCGCCGCGCCGGCCGCGCGCGGCACCCGGTAGCGGGCCAGGCGCTCCGCGCCTGCCGCCGCCGGCAGCCCGAACAACACCCCCAGGAACGCAACGAACAGGAGGTCGCGTACCGCCCACAACCCGAGCGCGACCGCGACCACGCCCATCGCCGCCGCCGTCGCCGCCGCCGCGTACCGCGCGACTCGCGACGCGCCGGGCGCGGCCGGCGCGGCGGCCGCTACACGATCGGTCGGCGGACTCACAGGATGTTGATCGCGCGCGCGGCGAGCACGGCGACGGTGGAGAACGAGATCATCGATTGGATCATCATGAGCAGCTTCGCCCAGCGCGACAGCACGGGCGCGTCGGTGGGCGAGAAGGCCGTGCTGGTGTTGAAGGCGAGGAACAGATAGTCCACGAACTCCGGGCGCCAGTGCACGACCCCCGCGCTCCCGCCGTCGCCCTCGTCGAGCGTCTGCTGCGGAAACAGGAACGCCCCCCGCCACGCGACGTCCCGCGGGTGCGACCGGTCGCGCTCGTGCGGCCCGCCGGCGTCCACCCGCCAGTACCACGTCGCGAAGACGAGCACGTTGGCGAGCCACAGCGCGGCCGCCGACCGCAGCAGCGTCTCCGGGGCCTCGGTCTTGGTCGGCAGCGCCATCACGAGCCGCACGAGCCCCGCGGCGAGCGCGGTCGTCATCACGACCAGCATCGCGATCCCGAACGCCTGGTTCCAGTCGCTCCGGTCCATCCGGTGCGCGACCACGGTCGGCCCGAGCAGCGCGATCACGACCGCCGGCAATACCCACGGCGGCCCGAGCGTGAGCGAGCCGGGGAGCGCCAGATAGAGCAGCGCGACCGCGCACACGGCGAGGAGCGCGGGCCAGCGCGGCTCGTGCACGACCGGCGGGGCCGCCGGCGGGCGGGAGGGCGCGGCCGGCGCGCGGGTGGGGGCGGACATGCGGCAGGCTGTGCGCAAGGATAGCACCGGCCGCCCCTATATTCTCGCGCCTATGTTCGCCCCCCGCCACTCGGCCCGCCGCACGGCGTACCGCGCGCGCCGCACGGTCGGCGCCGTCGCCGCCGCGGCGACGGCCGCCGCGGCGGCCGTGACGGGGTGTGCGCGGTCGAGCGGTGACGGCACCTCCGGCGCCCCCCGCTCGGCGGACGCGACGCCGGCGACCGAGTTCCTCGCCGTGGCCGGCGACTCGACCTACTGGGTCACGAGCGGGCCCGCCGGCGTCCGGGTGCGGACCGCGCCGCTCCTCCTGACGCGCTGGGGCGGCCGCCTCGCTGATGTGTACGCGGTCGACGACGGGGTGCGCTTCGAGGGCGCCGAGTTCGCGACCGTGCGCGTCTACCGGCGGGACGTGCTCCGCGGCGACAGCGCGCTCGTCCTCGCCGACGCCGAGGTGCCGCGGCTGGCCGCGCGCTGGGCCGCGGCCCACCCGGACGCGCGCCCCCTCGGCGAGGACGAGGACGGCGAGGACGGCGGCGGCCCCGCGCTCGTCGCCGAGCACGGCGTGTCGCTCGTCGCGGTGCACGGGCCCTACCTGACGCTCGACCTGCGGACGACGGTGGACGACGAGGGCGGCCACCGCGAGCGGCTGCGCCGGCGCGTCGTCGACCTGCGCACGGGGCGCCCCGCGTCGCTCGCCGCGCTGTTCGGGGCCGAGACGGCGGGCGCGCTCACGGCCGCCGGGCGCCGCGCGTTCGCGGTCGCGCGCGCGACGCTCGACACGCTGCGCGCCCCGACCGCCGCCGCCGCGCCCGACACCACCGAGGGTGCCGCGCGCGCGGCGCTGCCGTCGCTCCGCTTCGACGCCGAGAACTTCGGCCTCGCCGCGGTCGACGGGCGGGCGGCCGTGCAGTTCGTCGCACGGGGCGGCGACGCCGACGGCGCGCTCACGCTCGCACTTCCTCCGGTGGCGGCCGGCGCCGAGCCCGCGTGGTGGACCTCCGACGTGCGCCCGCTGCTCCCGGGCGCCGCGCCCGACGCCGCCCGGCTGCTCGCCCGCCTGCTCGGCGACGACGGCGGCGCGGCGGCCGAGCAGCTCGTCCGCCTCGACCGACCGCCGGCGGACCCGGCACTCCGCCGCGCGCTCCGCCGCGCCTTCGACGAGAGCGCCTTCGACGACGCGGCGACGACGAGCGTCGCCCGCCGGCGCTCTCGTTAGTCGTTCGTTAGGCCCGCCCTCCCGCCCGACCGCCATGCCCCGCCTCGCCGCGCGCACCCCGCGCGAGAGCCAGCACGAGACCTCCGAGCTGATGATGCCCCAGCACGCCAACAACCTGGGGCACGTCTTCGGCGGGGTCGTGCTGTCGATGATGGACCAGGCCGCCGCCGTGCCCGCCATCCGCCACGCGCGGGCGACGTGCGTGACGGCGAGCATCGACCGCGTCGACTTCCGCGAGCCGATCCACGTCGGCGACCTCGTGATCATGAAGGCGAGCGTGAACCACGTCGGCCGCACGTCGATCGAGGTCGGCGTCCGCGTCGAGGCCGAGGAGCTGACGAGCGGCCGCCGCCGCCACACCAACTCGTGCTACCTCACGTTCGTCGCCGTCGACCGCAACGGCCGCCCGATCGAGGTCCCGCCCCTCCACGCCGAGACGCCCGACGAGATCCGCCGCGCCGCGGCCGCCGTCGAGCGCCGCCGCCGCCGACTCGAGGAGCGCGACGCCGAGGGCGGGCGGCAGCAGCGCGCGCCCGCGCCCGCCGACGCCCCCGCCGACGCCCCCGCCTAACGCCCCCGCCCCGCATGCCGCCCACCGCCCGCACCACCTACACCCCCGCGACCGCGAACGCCGCGCTGCCCTACGTTCGCCGCGTCGTCGCCGACCTCGTGCGCGACCACGCCAGCTGGCGCGAGGGCGTCGCCGCGCTCGCCGCGATCGATGCCGCGGGCCCGGCCGACGCGGGCGCGGGCCCGCGCCCGGACGCCCCCGCGCTCCGGCGCCGCGTCGCGCGCCTCGCCGACGACGTCCGCGGCGCGCTCGCGGACCTCGCCGCGCTCGGCGTCGAGTGCAAGGGCCTCGACGTCGGCCTGGTCGACTTCCCCGCCGTCGTCGACGGCACCCCCGCCTACCTCTGCTGGCAGTTGGGCGAGCCGGCGGTCGCGTGGTGGCACCGCCGCGACGCCGGGTACGCGGGTCGCCGCCTCCTGGTGACCCCCGACGTCCCCGACGCGACCGGCGCCACCGGCGCCGCGGCCGCCCAGGTACGCGCGTGATCCTGGGCGCCAAGCGCGTGAAGCCCCGCGCCCACCGCTCGCCCGACGGCCTCGCCTGGACGGTCGACGCTCGCGCGCCGGGCGCGAGCAACGTGATGATCGTCTTCCTCCATCCCGACCGCTCGACCATGGCGCGCGACCGCTACGCCTGGTGGGTGAGCGCCGGCCCCGAGGCGCGCGACGTGACGGCCCGGCTCGGCGCCGCCGCCGTGCTTGCTTCGCTGAGCGAGGCGCAACTCACCGAGCTCTTTCAGCGGTCGATGCCGATCGCGATCAACCGGCCGCGATTCGAATCGGGGTGACGGCGGCCGGGGGTCGGCGCCTCCGGCGCCTACGCCCCGACTTCGTCTTCCTCGTCCGCGAATCGCACGTCGACCTCGGTCCCGTCCCGTGCCGCGTTCGCGGCCGGGAAGACGGACCGCGCCTCGGCCTCGAGCTCGCGCGCGTCGCGCGAGTAGCGCGCGGAGATGTGCGTGAGGACCAGGCGGCGCACGCCGGCCACGCGCGCGACCGTGGCGGCCTCGCGCGCGGTCGAGTGGCCGGTCTCGACCGCGCGGGCCGCCTCGTCGTCGGCGAAGGTCGCCTCGTGGACGAGGAGGTCGGCACCCTGGGCGGCGTCGACGGTGGCCGCGGAGGGGCGCGTGTCGCCGGTGATAACGACCGTGCGTCCGGGGCGCGTGGGCCCGACGAGGGTCGACGGGTCGACCACGCGACCGTCGGCGAGCGTGACCGCCTCGCCGCGGTGGAGGCGCCCCCAGGTGGGTCCTTCGGGAACCCCGAGGGCGCGGGCCAACTCGGGGTTGAAGCGGCCGCGGCGGATGTCCTCGACGAGGGCGTAGCCGACCGCGGCCGCGCCGGCGTGGTCGGCCGCGAAGGGCACGATCGCGTAGCCCGTCCGCCGGACCGGCGTGCCGGGTTCGACTTCGTAGCATTCGATCGGAAAGCCGAGCCGGTCGAGGCTTCCGCCGCCGAGGGCGATCACCGTGCGGAGCGTGCGGGCGGAGCCGCGCGGGCCCCAGAGGCGGAGGACCTCGGTGCGCCCGCCGAGTTGGAGGGTGCGCGTGAGGCCGATGACGCCGAGCAGGTGATCGGCGTGCGTGTGGGTGAAGAAGATGTCGCCGAGGGCGAACGAGACGCCGTAGCGCATCATCTGGCGCTGGGTGCCCTCGCCGCAGTCGACGAGGAGCGTCTCGCCCTCGCGGGTGACGGCGACGCTGGCGACGTTCCGCTCGACGGTCGGACGGCTGGCGGCGGTGCCCAGGAATCGCAACGAGAGCGACATGGCCGCGCAATGTAGGCGCGACATTCGGTCTGTGACGTGCGAAGTCTTCGCGCAGGGGGCGGTCGGCGTACGGCCGTGTGTCAAAGCTCAGGCCGCGTGCGGCCCATTGTTTGCTACACAACGATTTGCCACGTAGTTACTACAAGTACCGCCGGCGCGATCGGTGCGAAGCGCCGGCGTCGGACCCACGCGCGACCAGTGAGGACGGGACAATGAGCGAAGTCGTCGGGAACGGAAGCTCGACGGGGGTGGACGGGGCCGGAGCGGGGAAGAGCCGGCGCGGTTTCGCCTCGATGGATCGCACGCGGCAGCGCGAGATCGCGAGCAAGGGCGGGCGCGCGGCGCACGCCAAGGGGACGGCGCACGAGTGGAGTTCGGACGAGGCGCGGACGGCGGGGCAGAAGGGCGGGATCGCCGTCAGCCGCGACCGGACGCACATGGCGACGATCGGGCGCGAGGGGGGCGAGTCGCGGAGCCGGGCGAGCCGCGCGGCGCGGACGGACGACGGGTCCGACAGACTGTCGGGCGACCGCGAAGTCGCCCGCGCGGTGGCGCGCGCCGACGCGTAAGCGCCGGGGCATTGGAGGCGCGGGGTCGGTCGGCGCTTGACGCCGGCCCGCACCCTGCTAAGTTGGATGGACGACGGCGGCTGTCCCGGCCCACACGGCAGGACGGCCGCGTCGCTCGCGGGGCTGTAGCTCAGCTGGGAGAGCGCTGCAATCGCACTGCAGAGGTCAGGGGTTCGATCCCCCTCAGCTCCATCCGCAACTCCTTCGGGCTGCGCGGGTATCCAAGTAGGTGAGTTGGTCGTCAGCGTTGTGAAGTTCAGTACGTGTTCGTTGCCCGCCGCCGTTCGGTAGGACGGAGAGTTCCAATGACGGCGCGCGCGGCACCGACCCGCCCTTCGCTCCTCGCGAACGGTGAGAAGCCCCGCGCTCCGATGTGAGCGCGGGGCTTCGTGCGTTCCGTTCGGCGGCCGTCGGGCGCAGCCGGCGCGACCTCGGCACTACCGCGTGTACGCCGCCTCGACGTCGGCCCGCAGCGCCCGCATCAGGTCGGCCACGAACCGGTCCTGCTCCTGTTCGGCCCGCCCTTCGAGGTCCGACATCGCGCGCGCCCCAATTCCGCCGAACCAGCGGACGAGCGCACTCTCCTGCACGGTGACGTCGAACTGCCGGACGAGCACCGTTCCCGCCGGCGCGCCAGCCGCTGGGACGGGGTCGCGGAGCAGCAGGTCTGAGCGCATGCCGGTGCCCGCGAACGGCCGGTCCAGCGCCCCGGTGATCAGGTGCCGCATACCAAGCGGGATGTGCCAGCGCGGGGGCTGCCGCCAGTGGATGGACCAGCCGTGGTCGCGTCCGGCGTGGACGAAGGCGAGGTTCCCGACGAAACGGTCGGCCCCGACTTCGAAGAGGAGCACTTTGGTCGCGAAGTCGGAGCGGAGCAGGACGTTGTCCGGCAGCGCGCGCGGCGTTCCGTCGAGTGTCTGGAGGCGGCCGCCGCGGACGCGCACGTGCAGCTTGAGCGCCCCGCCGCCATTCTGGAGCTCGCCCCACCGCGCGCCACGCCCGTCCTCGAGGCTCATCGACCAACGCGTGCCGTTGACGTACTTCTCGACGTACTTCGCGAACCCCGCGAGTCCGGCGGCGCGGAGTCGCTCGGGACGCACGCCGATCGTGATGTCGACGCGCGTGGTGCCGTCCCCGGCGGACGCGGTCTGCACGTCGTCCAGCGCGAACATCCGCCCGAGCGCGGCCCCAGTGCGGGGGAAGGTGGTCTGAAGCTCGGCCCGCACCGCCGCCGCGGGCTGCTCGAGCTGCGTGAGGGCGGCCGCGGTCGCGTCGAACGCGTCGGCGCCCCGGAACCGCCCGACGTTCTGCTCGACGTCCGTCGACCACTGGTACGACCCGTCGGCCGCCCGCGCCAGCCGGATCACGTGGCGCCCGTCGCCGAGCCGCGCGGGGACGGGGGCGTCGACCCGCGGGGTGAAGCGGTACTGCCCGCCGGCCGCGCCGGCTTCGACTTCGAGGGTGCGCGGTCCGTCGGGGGTGATGGTGGTCCACACGCTCGCGTCGTCGTAGACGCCCGACGGTGAGAGGGCGGCGCGCCCGATCTTCTGGCGGGCGGTCTCGAAACGCGACCCGCGTTCGACGTTGGTGAAGCGGCTCGCGAAGGCCCCGAAGAGGTCGCCGGTCGCGGCGCGGGCGGCGGCCGGGGTGGGGAGGGAGGAGGGGAGCGGTCCGGCGCACGCGGCCGCGGCGAGCACGATGGGGAGGAGGGCGAGACGGCGGGCGCGCGACAGCAGGGACACGTACGAGGGGTTGCGAGGGCGTGGCTTCGCCTGTAGAATAATCGCCCGCGGGGTTAGGCATGCCGCGTTGATGCCCCTTGGTGTAACTGGCAACACGTCTGACTCTGGATCAGAAGAGTCCTGGTTCGATCCCAGGAGGGGCAATGCGAGGCCCGGCAAGCACTTAACGTGCTGCCGGGCTTCGTCGTTTTGACGCCTGCAGGGCTGAAAGATCCGCCAGAGGTACGACGGCCGGCGGTGTAGGTACTCGGAAGAGAACTCGTGACGTTCTCCCCGGTGAGGCCCGATCAGGCTGTGCGTCGGGTGGGGGTTGACGGTACGGCCTGGGGCTGCGTGAACTGCGAGGCGAACTCGTCTGGCGTGCGACCGGCCAGGCCCGCGTGTGGACGCGCCGCGGGTCTCGCGCCAGAAGCCGATCGGCCGGCGTGCGTCGGCCACACTCAGGAACCAGTGCGCGTTCGGGCATTCGTCCCGGCGTCGTAAGCGATCGACTTGGACGTGGTGACGGCGGGGGTGGGCGGCGTACCTTCGCGCCCATGACCCTCTCGCTGCCATCGCCTAACACCTCGGCCGGGCGCGGGCGCGCGGGCCGGCGCGCTCACGGCCGCCGATCTGCACCTGCTGCCGAGCGGCGTCGACCCATGTGGGCTGCTGGGCGCACGCGCGTCGGCGGTTTTTCCAGGCGCTGCGGCGGGGCGAATCGCGCGCGGGGCCGTCGGCCGCGCAGCTCGACCGCCTCTCCCGGCTGGATGCGCGCGCCGGCCGCGTTGCGGCCGTTGCGGCCGCGCAGCCCGCACACGCCGAGCGCGTCGCGGCGTGGCGTGGCGTGGCGTGGCGTGGCGCGCACGCGTCCACCGGCCCCTCGCCGAGGCGCTCGTCACGCGCGCCACGGCCGACGGGCTCGTGCTGCCGCCCGAGCGCGCGCTCGGCCAGGCGGTGGGCGAGCTGCTCGCGCCGCGGGCACCGCTGCTGCGCTGCGTGACCACGCCCCGCGCGCGGCTGGACAACAACGCCGTCGAGCACGCGATCCGGCCGCCGGAGCTCGGGGCCAAGACCTGGCGCTTCGTCGGGCACCCCGACGCGGGGCCGCGGCTCGCGAACCGGGTCGCGCTCGCCGAGGACGCGCGGCAGGGCTGCGCCCAACGCGGGCGTCGACGTCGAGGCGTACCTGACCGCGCTCCTCACGCACCCGCCCGACCATCCGGTGCGCCGCATCGGCGAGTGGCTGCCCCGCGCCTGGCAGCGGCGCGCGCTCGCGGCCCGGCAGGCGGCCGGCGCCCTCGGCCTCCCGGCCTAACGCGACGGTCCGTGCGTAGCCGCCTATCCCCGCTGACGGGCTCCAACGGCGCGACGGCGGGCCCGGCGGACGGCGCGCGGCGGTGGTGGGCCACGCGCGACCGTGGCCCCCGGCGATTCAGTGCTTCGGCAACCGGACGAGCACGTGGACGCCGGCCGACTGCGTGCGCCAGCCCCCTCCAGCGCCGGTGCCGACACTCGGGGCGGTGTACGTCCGCGTCGGTGCCGCGAGCGACACGCAGGTATACCCGTTCCGGCGGTACAGGCTCTCGTGGTCGGCGGTACACCGCAGACCGGGGTGGAACCGCGCCGGATCGTAGACCGACCCAGCGACGCCGCCCGATCCCGCCGCGGGTGCGGCCTGCGCGGACGGGGCCGCGCCGAGCGACGCGCCGCCGGATTGGGCGGCCACGACGTGGGGAGCGCAGGCGAGACTCACCGCGGTGCAGACGGCATGCAGTCGCGAGGCGGACATCGGGTGACGGAGGGAGGAGGTCAGGTGGCGGGGTGGCCCGGCGTGGAGGTCGGCGTCGGCGATGATAGTCGCCACGCCACTGACTGCGCCAGCCCGGACGCGCGGTCCGCCTGCGGGGCGCCGGGCCTCCGGACGCAGGCGTACGCGCATGCCCGGTACGGCCCTCTCCCTGTTCGGGGATCGCACCCGACATCGACGTGCACCCGAGGCGGCAACCCGTCCAAGTCGAACGCTTACCCGGCGTCGGCCGTCGAACGATTCGATGTACGCGTCGTCGACCGGCTCACGCCGGACTTCGCCCGGCCGGATGACGTCGAGCACCACGCCCCGCGTGTGCGCCCAGTCGTCCAGCGTGCGGCCGGCGAACTCGGGCCCATGGTCCACGGAGATCGTCGTCGGCAGCCCGCGCGTGATCGCCACGCGGTGTCACGCACCCGCGACGCGCACCGCGGGCAGCGACGGCTCGACCTCGATGGCCAGGCACTCGCAGGCGCGCCCTTGGCGGGTGAACTCGTCGACCAGGGTCAGCACGCGGAACACGCGGCCCCGCGCGGTCGTGTCGCGGCCGAAGTCCATACTCGCCAGCGGCGAGTGCCAGCGCACGTTCGGTCCGCTCGGGACCGGACGCGGCGCTACCGCGAGGCCCTCCGCGCGGTAGCGCCGCGGGCTACGCCCGCATGCGACGCGCTTGTCGGTGTCCGGCCGGCCCTCGCGCCGGAGCAGCCAGAACCGGCGCGGTCCGCCCCGGAGGGGCATCACCCACCGCGGGTGCGCCGCGGCGAGCTCGCGCAGGCGGCCCCGCCGCTCGGTATCCGGCGGTCGGCGCTTCGCGTAGCGGATCGGCGTCCGATGTACGCCGACCCACCGGCACACGCGTCGCTGGCTCACGGGACGGCCCTCCGCGGCGGCGGCTTCTTGCACGTGGGTGACGGCCGCGCGTCGCGCAAAGGTCCGTCTCAGGTCCGCCACAGGCGGCGGTTCTCATCCTCCAACGCCTTCAGCCGCTTGGCGTCGTCGACCGGCAGGCCGCCGACCTGGGCCTGCCACCGGTCGTACGTCTGCTAGTACGTCTGCTCCGAGATGCCGTGCCGCCGGACGACCTGCTTGCTCGCCGCGCCGCGGGCCGCCTCCTGCAACACACCGATGAGCTGCGCCTCGGTGAACCGCGACTTCCGGATGCGTCCACCGCTCGTGAGGACTCCCAGCGTATTCGGGCCTCAGGACAGGGGGAACGTCAGACCCCACTAC
Source organism: uncultured Gemmatimonadales bacterium (assembly GCA_963763675.1). Classification (GTDB taxonomy): domain Bacteria; phylum Gemmatimonadota; class Gemmatimonadetes; order Gemmatimonadales; family Gemmatimonadaceae; genus BPUI01. The sequence continues at coordinate 1,865,630 of CAVXPN010000001.1, read as the reverse complement.
GCCCGGACCCGTCCGCCGTACCCGCCGGAGTTTCGCGCGCAACCCGCCCGCTCCCGTAGCGCGGTCGTCTCGTTCATCAGCGTTTCTACGACTCGGCCGCCACCCCCCTGCCGAGTGGGATTGTCGTGCGCCGCGACGATCCTTGCCGATTTCGTAATCAGGCGTCATTATAGCGAACGCTTCTGATTTCCGCCTTCGCCGGAGGTGCCTTGCGATGTTCGTCGCCGACATGCATTGCTACGGACGGGATCCCGAATGCGCCGGTGTGACCGGCATTGTCGGGTGCATGGGATTGGTCCTGTCCTACAATGGGGGGGACCTGTACGCCATCCACGTCCCCGATAACGACAACGGTGTTCTGACGAAAGGCCGCGACAAATTCGTCAAGTATGTAAAGAAGCAGCAGCAAGGGTATCAGGGCAGCAACGCGGAGTTGTTCACCCTGGTGAACGGCACCAACCGGACCGACTCATGGAGCGAGGGCATGGAGTACGCCCGGGCCCTGGACGTCCGGAAACTGACCGAGGTACGGATCGACGGCCACATTCCGCCCACCAAATCTCAAGCGATGGGGGACTCGATCGTGGTGCTGGTCCGGCGGGTGGCGGGCAAGCACCAGGACCCGTACACCATCTATTACCGGAAAGCCAGCCTGGCGGGTCTGGTGAACCGGACATCGAAGGACTCCGGCAGTCGCGGCGGCGCCTACCACCAGAACATCGAGTACAAAAACGACCAGGTGCCGAAATCCGGGGACGTGGAGTTCTGGGCCAGGGCGATACCGAACGCCACGGCCAAGTTCAAGACCCAGGTGCTTCAGGGATAAAGGAAACGCCGCCGAGGTGGGGCCGGAACTCGGTCGTCGAGTTGCCCGGGCATCGCGCCGCGCTCGCTATGGCTAACCGCGATTCGCTCTAGGTGTCCGGGTGGGCCTCATCGCCGGTCGCCCCCGCCGTGCGTTAGGCGGAGTCGGGCGGCCCGGGGTCGAGGACGTAGGCGTCGTGCCGCGGATCGTTGACGAGGCGGGTGACCTCGGACGCGGGCATCACCGACGCCGCGGCGCTGCACGCGCCGTACGATGCGGCATCGGCGAGCGGCGTCTCCGGGTCGACCCAGCGGCCGTAGTGCTCGGGCCGCACGTTCATCGGCGTCCGGTCGTGGATCGGCCGCAGCAGCCCATTGGGCGCGGTGGTGATGATCGTGCACGTCGGCACCCACGCCCCGGGGCCGTCGCACTCGCGCAGTGTCGGTGACGTGGGCGCCGGACTTCGCGCCCGGGAATACCTACGGGTTACCCGCCTGACGGTGGACGCGGTTCGTCAGCCCTACATCAGAGCCTCACTCAGAGCCCGCAGCTCAGAACACCGCGTGCTCGCCGAGGTCCGCCGTCGCCGTACCCCGCAGGAGCGCGCGGTAATGGTCCGCGAGCGTGTCGCGTCCGACCGACGGCGTCGCGTCCGCGTCGTAGCGCCCGGCGCGGGCATCCCACACCAGCATCGACTCGGTCGCGTAGTAGCGCCCGATGCGCGCCAGCTCCGCCTTCGCTGCCAGCGGGCGCGCCACCCGCCCGAGCGCGCCGAGCGTCCCGATTATGCCATCGAGGAGCCGCACCGGCACGTGCCGGAACCGCGGGGGCCGGCCGAGGATCGCGAAGAGCAGCTCCCCCTGCTGCCGGGGCGTGATCGCGTCGCCCGGCCCGCCGATCGGCAGCACCCGCCGCCAGCGACCCGCCTCCCCGAGGCAGCCCACCAGGTATTCGGCGACGTCGTCGTCGGAGATCGGTTTGCACGCCGTCCCCGTGCCGTCGCCGAAGACGAGGAACGGCCTGCCCTGCTGCACGCGCGCGACCTGTCCCGAGAGCGACTTGAAGAACGCCGTGGGCCGGACGATCGAGTAGCGGAGGCCCGAGTCGACGAGCTGCCGCTCGAAGGCGAGCTTCGCGTGCTGGAAGGCGAGTCGGGGCTTCTGCACGCAGATCGCCGAGAGGAGCACGAAGTGCCCAACGCCGGCCCGCTCGGCGGCCTCGAGCAGGTGCACGTGCGCCCGGTGGTCCACCGCCCACGCGTCGGCCGGGACGCCGCTGCGCGAGGCGAGGCATGAGATCACCGCGTCGAACCGCTCGCCCATGAATCCGTCGCGCGCGAGCGACCCGGGGTCGCTCACGTCGCCCGTGCGCACGCTGGCCCCGTCGGGCAGGCGCGCGATGTCCGCACGTCCGCGCGGCCGGACGAAGCACACGACCTCGTGTCCGCGGCGGACCAGCGCGCGCACCGTCGCGCGCCCGATCGTGCCAGTCGCTCCGGTCACGAACACGCGGAGCGTCGACGCCGGCGGGGTGACAGTCGATGTGGTCGGCCGGATGCCGGTCATGGGAGGTGAGTAGTTCGCCGAAGTCGAAATGGGCGATCGTCTGAACCGTTCGATCCCCGAAGGGAGACCCGACGCGCGGCGACCGCCAGACGACGACCTCGGTCAACGAATCCCGAGCGCGTGGATGAGCGTCACGCTGAGCACGATCAGCACGAGCAGCGACCCCGTCACCGTCGCGATCACGGGCCGCCCCACGCGCGCGATCACCGTCAGGTCGACGCCGAGGCCGAGCGCGGCCATCGCGCCGATCGTCAGCCACGCCGACAGCGCCCGCGCCGGCGCGGCCACCGCCGCCGGCATCACGCCCGTGGACCGCAACGCGGCGAGCGCGACGAAGCCGATGATGAACCACGGCACGAACCGCGTGAGGGAGAACTGCGCGCGCTTGCCCTGCCGGTGCCGGAGCGCGAAGAACACCACCACGGGCCCGAGCATCAGCACGCGCACCAGCTTGACCAGCGTGCCCACCTGCCCGCTCAGCACGCTGACCGGGAACGCCGCCGCCAGCACCTGCGGCACGGCGTAGACCGTGAGCCCGGCGAGCACGCCGTACTGGTAGAAACTCAGGCCTAACGGGTGGATGAGGAGCGGCAGCCCGAGCACGACCACGACCCCGAGGATCGCGGTGAACGCGATCGACGACGCGACGTGCTCCGGGTCGGCATCGATTACCGGGGCGACGGCGGCGATCGCGGAGTTGCCGCAGATCGAGTTCCCGCACGCGACCAGCACGGCCAGCTTGGGCGGCAGCCCCAACGCGCGCCCGAGCCCATAGCTGCAGGTGAGGCCGAGCACGACGAGGAGCACGATCCCGACGGCGAGCGCGGGACCTGCGCGCAGCAGCAGCGGCAGGTCGACCGAGACGCCGAGCAGCAGGACGGCCAGTTCCAGCACCTGCTTGGCCGTGAACCGCACGCCCGCGTCGACACGCGCCGGCGGCGTCCAGAGCGTGCGGACGACCATCCCGAGCAGGATCGCGACGACCAGCGCCTCGATGATCGCCCGCCCGAACACGCGCTCCTCGGCCAGCGCGACGCCGTACGCCGCGGCGCCGACGAGCGCCGCGAGGCCCACACCCGGCAGGAGCGCCGGCAGGGCGGCGGCGACGCGCGCGGCGGGCGCGGACGGGGGTCGGGCGACGTTGGGCATGTCGAAGGATGGCGCGGACGTGGGTGGAAGTCCAAGCCGTTGCCTTCACCCCGCGTCCGACCCGGACCGCGCCGGACCGCCGGCGAAGCGCCGACGCCGCTGCGGACGCAGAGCGCAGCCGCGTAGAATGCGGCCGTGCCGACCGTCTCCGATCCGCGCTTTCCCCACCGAGCCTTCGCCACCCGTGCCGGCGCGCTGGCTGCCGCGCTCGGCGCCTGCACGCTCGGCGCCTGCACGCTCGTCGCCTGCGGGCTCGCCGCCTGCGGCGGGCGCCGCGACGCTCCCCCCGCGGCCACGGCTGCCTCGGTCGCCGCGGCCCCGGCGCTCCCGCCCGCGCGGCTCTCGCGCTTCGCCGTCCCGCTCGACTACGACGTCACGCCGATCCTCGGCACCGTCGAACGCGTCGTCCCGCGCACGTTCGGCTCGCTCGACAGCGCGCACCAGGCGGGGACGGACCCGCGCAAGCACTTCGCGTTCACCGCGACCCGCGCCCCGTTCGTCGCGAGCATCGCCGGCGGCGAGGTGCACATGCGCACCACGCTGGCCTACGCGGCGCGCGGCTATTACCGGACGCCGATCGGGGCCACGCTGCAGGCCGGCTGCGGCGGCGCCACCGTCGCCGCGCGCCCGCGCGTCGTGGTCGAACTCGTCGCCCCGATCACCCTCGCGCCCGACTGGCACCTGCGCGCCGCGACGCGCCTCGCCCGGCTCGAACCCGCGTCCGCCGCGCCCGCGGACCGCTGCCGCATCGGCATCATCAGCATGGACGTCACCGACCGCGTGGTCGACGCGGCCCGCCAGGCGCTCACCGGACGCATGCGCGACATCGACCGCAAGGTCGCGGCGGTCGACCTCACCGGGCAGGCCACGGGGTGGTGGCATGCCCTCATCCACCCGATCCGCCTCACGGACAGCGTCTACCTGATGCTCGGCCCGCAGCGCCTACGTGTGGGGAACGTCGGCGGGACGGGGCACGTGCTGGCCGTCGCGGCTGGACTCGACGCCTACCCGCGCATCGTGACCGGCCCCGAGCCGACCGTCGACTCGGCGCCGTTGCCGCCGCTCGCGCGGGGGGTGCAGGGGGACGGGTTCGACGTCCTCCTGGAGGGCGTCATCGGCTACCCGACGGCGTCCCGCACGCTCACCGCCGCCCTCCGCGGGCGCACGGTCTCGCAGGCGGGGCAGAGCGTGACCGTGCAGGGCGTGTCGGCGAGCGCGGCCGATTCGGGGCGCCTCGCGCTCGCGGTCGCGTTCACGGGAGATGCGAGCGGGACGCTCCGCCTGGTCGGCCGGCCACGCCTCGACTCCGCCGGCACGCAGCTCGCCGTGCCCGACCTCGACTACGACCTCGCGACCAACAGTCCGCTGATCAACGCGCTCGCCGCGGTGCGCCTCGGCCTGCTCCGCGACCTGCTGCGCGCGCGGGCCCGCGTGCCCCTCGCGCCCGCGCTCGAGCGCGGGCGGTCGCTGCTGCTGAGCGGGCTCAACCGCCGCATCGGCGACGCGCTCACGCTGTCGGCCACGGTCGACTCGGTGGCGGTGCGGGGGCTGTACATCACCGCGCCGGGCATCGTCGTGCGGGCGGCAGCGACGGGGCGGGCGCGGGCGTCGGTGCGGCAGCCGCGCGGGCAGTAGGGCGGGGCGGCGGGCCGGCGCCCGCCTAACGTCGGCCCTCGCCCCCGGCGCCACGCCTCCGCCGCGCTGCTGCCGGTCGTTGCGGCCCCCCGGCACCGGCGGTATGTTCGCCCGGGCGTCGCCACCGTGGCGCACCACCCCCCGATGACGACCGTGCCTGCCCCCCGACCCGCGCCTCCCGACGCGCCGCGCCCCGCGCGCGCCGTCACGGCGGCCCTCGTCGCCGCGCTCCTCGCCGCGGCCGCGGCGTGCGGCGGCGGCGCCGGGGGCCGCGCCGCCGCTTGGAGCCCCGACACCGCCGCCGTGCTCGGCCCGGCGACCGCCGCTGCCCGCCCGGATTCGGCGCGCGTCAACCTCTACGTCGACGCGACCGTCTCGATGAACGGCTACGTCGCCGACCCCAACAGCCGCTACGCCCAGTTCCTCGAAGGGCTCGAGTCGGCCGCCCAGACGACGTACCGGCGCGCCGACGTCCACTTCTACCGCTTCGGCGCGCAGGCGCGCGAGGTCAGCCGCCCCGAGTTCCTCGCCGCCAAGGGCGCCGGCTACTACACGGAGAAGGTCACCGACATCGACCGCGTGATCGACTGCGGCCCGCCTAACGAGGTGCGCGTCGTCGTCACCGACCTGTTCCAGTCCGAGGGCGACGTCAACGCGATCGTCGGGCGCGTCAAGGACCGCTGCTTCCAGCGCGGCCGCGCCGTCGCCGTGCTCGGCGTGACCAGCCAGTTCGCCGGCAAGGTGTACGACGCCAAGGTCCCGACCTACGCCTACGCGTCCACCGCCGAGCCGGCGACCTACCGCCCCTTCTACGCGCTCCTCCTGGGCGAGCCCGCGGCGCTCCGGCCCCTCCTCGCGTCGCTGAGCGCGCGCGCCCCGGGCGGCGGGAACCCGCCCTACGTCGTGATCGGTCCGACGGTCGTGCGCCGCTACGGCGTCGCGATGCGCAAGCCGCCCGGCTCGCGCGCGTTCAACGCGCAGGCGCCCGCAGGCCCGTACGAGTTCAACGTCGCCCTGCTCCGCGGCCAGCGCGGCGGCCCGATGCTCGCCGACCTGCTCGTCACCCCCGCCCCGGGCGCCCTGCCGCTCCGCCCGGACCAGTTGGAGCTCGTCGCCTACCGGCGCGCGGTGGGCGGCAAGCCGGGCACGGGCGACAGCACCGAGGCGGCTGACGTGGCGCTCCAGCAGGCGTCGGGGCGGAGCACCCCGGAGGGCGATTCGCTCCACCTGACGCTCGCGGTGAATCCTCCGGACGCCCCGGGCACGTACGCCTACAAGCTCCTGCTACGCGCGGCCGGCACCGGCGGCTTCGGCGACGCGCCGTGGGTCACGCAGTACTCGTCCGACAACCCGACCCCGACGCACGACGCGGGCAAGACGCTCAACCTCGCGGTGTTCGTCCGCGACCTGCGCGCGGCCGCCTCGTCGGTGGCCCAGCCGCGCGTCGCGGTCTGGTACCTCACCGTGCGCAAGCTCTGACCCCTACCCCCCCGATGCGGCGCGCCCCTCTCAACTACCTGGTCACCATCGTCGCCGGCGCCCTCCTCTGGGTCGCGACGGCGCTGTTCGCGGGGCAGCAGATGGGCGACGCGGTGGTGCTGCAGAAGATGACCACCGCGCAGTTCACGCAGACCTACGAGGCCGTCGTCGCCGGCGCCGCCGCGCTCGGCGTCCTCGGCGCCCTCGTCTGGTACTTCTACGGCGGCCGCGAGGCCGCCGCGGGGCGCCTCGCCGACGCGCGGCGCACGTGGACGCTGCTGCTGACGGGAGAGGTGGTCGTCGCCGTGCTCGCGCTCCTCGTTCTCGTCTTCTCGTTCCGCGCGGAGTCGCTCACCGCGGCCAACTTCGTCGAGATGCTCGCGCTCCTACTGCTCCAGACCGCGCTGCTGTTCTGGGGGGCCACGTTCCTGTGCTCGCCGCGGGCGGTCGAGTACATCCCCTGGGGCCGGCGTTAGGCAGCGGACGATGGCGAAGCACTACCTGATCGGCATCGGCGGCACCGGCTCGCGCGTCGTCGAGGCCGTGCTGCATTGCTGCGCGGCCGGGTTCGCGCCCGCGGGGCTCACCGACCTCACCGTCTTCCTCGTCGACCCCGACGAGGGGAACGGCAACCTCAGCCGCACCAAGACGCTCGTCGCCCAGTACCAGCGCGCGCGCGACGCCGTCGCCGAGCGCGACGCGGACGACGTGCGGCTGTTCGGCACCCCGGTCGCGGCGCCCGACCCGTTCGTGTGGGGCATCTTCAGCGACCAGAACATGTCGCTCGGCCGCTACATCAACCACGAGCTCGCGAGCAAGAGCAGCCCCGAGGTCGCGCAGCTCATGGAGGTCCTCTTCTCGCGCGAGGAGCTCGACACGCGGCTGGACGAGGGCTTCCGCGGGCACCCGAGCATCGGCGCCGTGGTCATGGCCAACACGCCCGACGACGTCGAGCCGTGGCAGAGCTTCTGGGCCGACGTCGAGGCGAGCCAGGGCGAGGGCGCGGTGCGCGTCTTCCTCGTCGGCTCGATCTTCGGTGGCACGGGCGCGGCGGGGGTGCCGACGTTCGGCGCGCCGGGCATGCTCAAGTGGGACCCGCGCGCGGCGCTCACCCCGCCCGGGGCTCCCGGAACGGGGGTCGGGAAGGGAGCGGGGCAGAGCAAGATCTTCCTCGGCACCGCGCTCGTCCTGCCGTACTTCACGGTCGACCTGGCCGACCTGCCCGCCGACCGCACCGAGCTGTTCGTCACGCCGGCCGACTTCCCGATCGCGACCAAGGCGGCGCTGCAGTACTACGACGAAAAGGACGCCAGCGGGAAGCTCGCATTCGACCAGGTCTATCTGTTAGGCGACTCGCTGCCGCAGCCGGTCGGGCGGTTCAGCCCCGGCAACCGCGGGCAGCAGAACCGCCCGCACTACGTCGAGCTCGCCGGCGCGCTCGCGGCGCTCGACTTCTTCCGGCAGGACCCGACGTCGGACGCCGTGCGCCAGGGCCCGCGCTTCTTCGCCGCGAGCCGCGCCGGAGCGGAGGTCGACTGGCGCGCCCTCCCGGTCACGCGCGACGCCGGGCGCTCGGAGGCGCTGCAGACGGAGTTCAAGCGGCGCGTCGCGGCGATGACGGTGTTCGCGTACGCCTTCAACACGTTAGGCGTCGACCTGCTCGCCGACGGCAGCGCGGAGCCGCTGCCGTCCTGGTACCGCTCGCACTTCGCGGTCAGCCCGCGGCGGCCCGAGGACCTCGTGCGCGACCCGCGGCAGGCGCGCCCGGCCCTCGAGCACGTGGCCGACTACAACCGCAGCTTCCTCGCCTGGGTGGCCGCGCTCGACGACGCCGACGAGGAGGAGGGGCGCGTGCGCCTGGTCGATCGCACCAAACTCTTCGCGGGCGGCGCCGCCGGGGGCGAGCTGCTCAGCCCGCGGACGCACAAGGCCGTCGTCGGCGGCGTGCTGCGCGGCGACGCGGGGCAGGGACTCACCTTCGACCGCATCCGCGGCGCGCTCGACGACCTGCGCCTCACGCGCCCGACGATGCCCGCGGCCAGCCTGTACGTGAACCTGTTCTACGAGGCCGCGCTGCGCTTCGTCGACGCCAACTGGCGCCTCGCGGCGGACGCCGGGGCGCGCCGCTGATGCCCAAGCACCTCTATCTCCCCGAGCTCGACGGCAACATCGGCGAGCCCCCGGTCGCGGGCGTGTGGCACGGCTACGAGCGCCGCCTGCTGCGCGGCGTGAGCGACGGCATCGTCGTCGGCCAGGGCGCCGCCGACCGCGGCGTCAGCTCGGTGCCCGACGCGTGGGCCCGCCCGCTGATGTTTCAGAACGCGCTCGCGCCGGGCTCGGGCCCCCCGGGCTCGGCGCACCCGCTGCGCGCGCGCGCCGTCCAGGAGTGGCGCGGGCTCCTGAGCCTGCTCGCCCTGCACAAGCTGCTGCAGTACAACGTCACGGTGGTGCCGCTCGCGCTCACGGCGCTCGCCGGCGACGCGCCGGCCACGGAGGCCACGCGCGAGTTCGTGCGCGCGCTCGTGCGCCTGCTCCCCGCGCCCGTAGCGCTCGAACGCGGGCGGACCTATGAGTGGAGCGACACGCTCCTCGTGCGATACGACGGGATCCCGGTGGGCGCGTTCTCGCCCGCCACCCTCGTCTATACGGCGGCCGACTACAACCGCCGCCTCGCCGGCACCACGCTCACGCTCAAGGACGCCGCCGGCTACCTCGCCCCGCCGGGCGCGGACCAGCCCGACGACCTGCGCCGCGTCGCCGCGTGGGTCGAGCAGCTGCACGAGCGGCTGAACGCGCCCGGCAAGCCGGACGCGGCGCTCTTCGACACGGCGACCGTCGACCCGGTCGCCCGCGGGGCGATCCGCCTGATCAACGCGCAGCTCGACGAGTGGCTCGTCGAGCTGCGGGACACCTTCGGCGTGAAGCCCGGCGCACGCATCGAGGCCCCGGACGTCGAGATCGACCCCGAGCGCACCGACGTGCGCCCGGCCCCGTCGGCCCCGGGCCCGCTCCTCCTCGACCGCTACCGGATCTACGACGCCGTCCTCCACCCGCTCCGCCTCTCGGCGGCCGGGCGCGAGGCGGCCTCCTCGGACCTGCGGCTGGAGTCGACACGCAACGCGAGCGGCTACGATCAGGTCGTCGTCATCACCCCCGAGTTGCTCCGTACCAACGGCCGGATCTGGCAATCGCGCCGCCTGCGGCACCTGGGCGGCGACGCCGAGCGCGCACTGGCCCAACACTTCGACGCGCCGGCCGGGTGGGGGCAGCAGGTCGAGCACGAGGACCTGCGCCCGGCCAACGCGATCTGGATTCGCCCGGAACGTTACTTCCTCACCGACACGCTCTCCGCCACCGAGGACGGCTCGCCGCTGCTCGCCCCGGAGTGGCAGGCGCTCAACGGCGACGCGCACCTGTTGCTGCCGTTCAGCCGGCGGATCCTCGACTTCTTCTCGCCGGCCGACGTGCGCGAGCGGCTACGCCCCGAGTACCGCAAGGTCGAGAACGGCATCACGTTCAGCTTCTCGCTCCCCGCGGGCGGGCGCGCGGAGCGCGTCCAGAAGACGTACCGCTACCACCACCCCGGGCCCGGGGAGGGGCGGATCGAGGCGCTCGTCGCGCCGGCGGTGCAGCTCTTCCCGCGCTACGTCGACGCGGCGTGGCGCCGGTACTACGTGTTCCAGGGCGGGGCCGACCGCGTCGCGGTGCACCCCGTCCTCGCCCCCGCGCCTAACGGGACGGCGCGGCCGGCGGTCGCCGAGCGCACGCACCCCGGCCCCGACGGCGCGCCGGTGCGCGGCGTCGAGATCGCCGGGGCCGGGGCGTACCCCGAGGCGCTGGCGTTCGCGGCCCCGGGCGAGGCGGGCGCCGCGTTGGGCCTGGCGCTCGTCCCGCGCCCGCCAGAGCCCGCGGGGCTGGCCGGGGCGTGGCGCGTCGGGATCGACTTCGGCACGTCCAACACCAACGTCTACCGCCAGAGCGCCGCGACCGACGTGGCCGAGCGGTGGCGCTTCGAGTTCGACCGCTACCTGATGGACGTCACGGCGCGTCGCGGCGTCCGGGGCGCGGCGGGGAACGGGGCCGCGAGTGGGGTCTCTGATGGCGCCGCGCCGGCCGACTTCGTCCCCACCGAGTCGGTCGAGCTGCCGGTCCCGACGGCGCTCCGCGTGTTCCAGGACGCGCGCACGACGCACATGCTGCTGGATTACGGGATCTATTTCTCGTCCGGCTACGAACTCCCGCGCGACGTCCACGCGGACCTCAAGTGGGACAGCGAGGAGGAGCGGAACATGAAGCCGTTCCTGCGCTGCCTGCTCTTCCTGCTGCTCGTCGAGGTCGGGCTGCGGCGCGTCGGCCGCGTCACGCTCGCCTGCTCGTACCCCAAGGCGTTCTCGCTCAGCCTGCAGAAGCGCTACGAGGGCGCGTGGCAGAGCGTCGTCGGCGAGCTGCTCGACGACCCGGCCGCCGCCGCGTTCCTGCGCCGCCACGGCGCGGGCACCGACGGGCCCGAGGTGGGCGACCCCGAGTTCGAGACCGAGGGGGTCGCGGCGGGCGAGTACTTCGCGAGCGAGCGCACCATCCCCGCGCTCGCCGACCGCGCCACCAAGCAGATCGCCGCGGTCGCCCTCGACGTGGGCGGCGGGACCACCGACATCAGCATCTGGCACCGCAACGCGATCGTGCTCGACGCCTCGGTCCTGCTCGCCGGGCGCGAGATCGGCGGGCTCCTGCAGCAGAGCCCCCGCGCGCTCGAAGTGCTGTTCAGCCCGGGGGCCGCCCGCGCGCTCGACGCCGCGCGCACCGAGCCCGCGGCCTTCGCCGCGCGGCTCAACGTCGTCCTGCGCCGCGAGGAGGGGGCCGTGCGCGAGCGGCTGCTCGACCACGCCAACCACCCCGAGGTGCTCTGGCTGCGGCGCATGCTGGCCGTCGAGTTCGGGGCGATCGCGTTCTACACGGCCTCACTGTTAGGCGCGGTCAACGCGCGGCTGGACGGCGCGCTCGCGCAGACCATCCAGTCGCGCGCGATCCGGCTGCACTGGGGCGGCAACGCGGCCAAGCTCCTCAACTGGATCGACTTCGGCCGCTACGACGAGTCCGGCATCGCGAGCAAGCTGCTCAACGCGGTGCTGTTCAACGCGCTCAAGTTCGACGCGCAGGACGGGCCGATCGCCGTGCCCGCCGCCCTCCTCGCCCAGAAGCAGTCGCCGGGCCACAAGAGCGAGGCCGCCGGCGGGCTGGTCGTCATGCGGGCGGCGGGGCAGGGGGCTCCCGGCCCGGCCGCCGGCGCGCAGGAGGCGGGCGGCTTCGAGATGCCGGCGGCGCGCAACCCGGCCGCGGCCCTGGCCGGGGACGATTTCGAGATGCCCGCCGACGGCGCCGCGGGCGCCGCCGCGTCGGGCGGCCTCGGCGCCGACGTGGTTGCCGGCGAGAACATCCAGCTCACGAGCGGGCCCGTCCGCCACGTCCAGACCATCTCGGGGAGCACGCTCTTCGGCCGCACCGGCACCCTCTTCACCGGCACGTCGCTCGAGCGTCTGGCCAAGTTCGTCGAGGTGCTCGACTACTTCGGCGTGCGCTTCGGCCTCTTCACCGACGACGCCAAGATCCAGCTCGGCCCGGCCCGCCGGCAGACGATCGCCGACGCGGTCCTCACGCGCTTCATCGACGCCGAGCGCCAGCCCGAAGGGCAGCGCGTGATCGAGCCCGTGTTCATCACCGAGGTCAAGCTGCTGCTCAAAGACCTGCTCGACGAGCGCCGGCGCGGCGAGCGGCGGTAGGCGCGGTGCCCGGCCCCCCGCGCATCGGCATCGACCTCGGCACCACCTTCTGCTGCGTGACGTACGTCGACGACGACGGGCGCGTGCAGGTGATCCCCAACAGCGACGGCGACCGGACCACGCCGTCCGTGGTCTGGTTCGACGGCCGCCAGGCGTGGGTGGGCAAGAAGGCCAACCTGCGCAAGCAGGCCGCCGGCCAGCACGTCTACGAGTTCGTCAAGCGCGACATCGGCCGCCCGGTCGAGCTCCCCCCCGGCCGGCGCGAGGACGACCCGGCCACGCCGCCCGTCGCCGCGTACGAGGTCGACGGCTTCAAGTACGGCGCGGCCGGCATCTCCGCCCTCATCCTGCGCAAGCTCAAGCGCGAGGCCGTGCTCTACTTCAAACGCCTCGGCAAGCTCGACACGACCAACGACCGCGCCGTCGATCTCGAGGCCGTGATCACCGTCCCGGCGTACTTCGGCGATAAGGAGCGCCTCGAGACGAAACTCGCCGGCTACGCCGCCGGCCTCCGCGTCGTCGGCGTCGTCAACGAGCCCACCGCGGCCGCCCTCGCCTACGGCGTCCTCCGCCCGACCGACGGCCGGATCATGGTCTTCGACCTGGGCGGCGGCACGCTCGACGTCACCGTGATGCAGATGCAGGGCGGCGAGCCGCGCGTACTTTCCTCGGTCGGCAACAACACGCTCGGCGGGCGCGACTGGGACGCGCTCATCGAGCAGTACCTGTACGAGGCGTTCCGCGCGGCGAACGGGCGATCGATCCCCCTCACGCCCGAGCGGCTCTACCAGGTGCAGGAGATCGCCCTCGAGGCCAAGCTCGCGCTCACCGACGCGCCGTCGTACGACGTGTTCTACAGCGTCCCGGAGGGCGACCTCGCGTGCACGCTCTACCGCGCGGCGCCCGCCGATCGCGGGGAGTACGACATCCCCACGTCGGGCGACGCCTTCTACTTCGAGGAGCGCGCCAGCGACCTGCTCTCCCGCTGCCGCGCAATCTGCGAGGACGCGTTGTCGGAGCGGCGCCCCGACGGCACGCAGCGGCGGCTGGAGTGGGCGGACGTCGACGAGATCGTGCTCGCTGGCGGCGCGTGCCGCATGCCGATGATCCCGGCACTCCTCGAGCGGATCTCGGGCCACCGCCTGCGCCGCCAGCCCGAAGGGTTCGACTACGACACCGCGATCGCCGCGGGCGCGGCGCTCTACGGCCGCCACCAGGGGTGCGTCGTCGATGTGGCTTCGCACGGGCTCGGCGTGCGCGTGCTGGTAGGCGCGCGCTCGGCCGTGGACTACCTGGTCGAGAAGGACACCCCGCTCCCGGCCCTCGCGCGACGCGCCTACCGCGCGGGCCCCGAGGCGCGCCTCGAGGTCTACGAGGGCGAGTCGCGCGACCCCGACGAGTGCAGCCCGCGCGGCGAGCTGCGGCTCGACAACCCGGACGGGCACGTCGCGATCGAGTTCGCGCTCGACGCGGACGGCGCGCTGCACGCGGCCGCGGCGTACCCCGTCGACGCGGCCGGCGACGCACTCCCCGGCGCCCCGCCGCCGACGCGGCGCGCGCTCGAGGTCAGCAACGACCTGTTCCGCTACGACCGCCGCGCGGCGCCGCTGCGCGAGCGGGTGCAGGCGGTGACGGTCAACCTGTAGAACGCGCGCCGGGCTGCTGGCATGCGGCGGTAGATTCCGCACGTCCCCGACCGGAGCCGCCCCATGCGCCACGAGTTCACCGCCGTTTACGAACGCGACGCCGACTGGATCGTCGCGTACGGCCCCGAGGTCCCGGGTGCGAACGGGCAGGGCCGCACGAACTCCGAAGCGGGGCACAGCCTGGCGCAGGCGATCGCCCTGCTCCTGGCGGACCGCCGCGAGGACGGCCCGCGCGGTGCAAGCCGTCCCGCGGCACGCTGAAATCCCCGACGTCTTGGCGCGCACGATCTGCCGCGGGCTCGGCGTACCGGAGTTGGGCCGGTAGCGCCGACGCCGCGCCGAGCACCCGTCCCGTATGTCCGCCGAGCCCCGTCTCCCGAGCGCCGCTCCGAGCGCCGCCCCGAGCGCCGCGGAACCCGTCCTCCCATCCGACCGGGGGCCGGGCGGCGCGGGCGCGGACGCCGGCGCCGAACTACCCTCCGCCCGCACGAGCGGCACCGGCGCCGACGGCAACGGCACCACCGCAACTCCGTTAGGCCCGTCGGCCGCCGCGCGCCCCGCCCGACCGGCGCCGGCCGTCGCGGCACCCGCGGGCGACCCGGGCGGGCTCGCCGAACGCATCCGCCTCGCCACCGCCCGCGGCCCGCTGGGCGGCGTCGTCCCCGCGCAGTACGAGGACGAGGACTGGCGGACCGTCCAGTCCGCGAACCCGTTCGAGGTGCTCTACCTCGACCACCGGCAGCTCGGCGCGATCGGCGCCGATCTACTCGACGAGCGGCGCGACACGTTAGGCGCGTTCTGGAACCAGAAGAACCGCCTGCGCAGCCAGGGCGCGGGCGCCCAGCGCGACCGCATCGAGGGCCTCTACGGGCGCGAGGTCGGCCAGTTCGCGGGCCGCGTCGAGCAGGCCCACCGGCGCCTCGCCGACCCGCAGAGCCGCGCGCGCGAAGCCCGGGCGCTGGACGACGCGCGCCGCGCGGCCGGCGCGGCGCAGATCGATGGCCTGATCGACATCGCGCTCGAAGACGGACTTTTGACCGCGCGCGAGACCACGCGCATCCTGCAGGGCGGCGCGCGGGCCGGCCTGACCCCTGACGAGGCCGCGGACCACCTGCTCGGCCGCCTGGAGCAGGGCGGGTTCGCGCCGCGCACGGCGCCGCGTGGCGCGCCAGGCGGCAGCGACTTCGTACTCTCGGCCGAGTGGGTCAGCGCCGAGCGGCGCGCGAGCGAGGCGGCCGCCGAAGCGGACGCGGCGGCCCGGGCGCGTGCCGACGGCGAGCGCCTCCGCGAGGAGGCCCGACTCGCGGCCGAGCAAGCCGTCGACCCCCGCGTGCCGCCCATCGAATTCGACCAGGGTGCGGCGCACACGATCGCCGAGCTCGTCGACATGTGCGACCGGTACCCGGTCGAGGCGCGGCGCTACCTAGCGATCGGCGCCATCGAGCAGTGGCTCGGGCGCGCAGGCAAGGCCGGCGCCGTGGTAGAGGCGGCCGAGCGGCGGCGCGCCTCCCCGGCGGACCCGGCCCGCGCGCTCGAGCGGTTCGTCCGCGACCTGTGCCGGCGGATCGGGCGCCCGGACGCGCCGGTGCTCCTGCCGCGGCCCGACGCCCTCGCGCTCGGGGCGCTGCCGCAGGGTGCCCGGCAGGCCGCGCGCATCGAGCTCGCCCACGAGGGCAGGCCGTACGTGTGGGGGGCGGCCCGCCTCGCCCACGACCTCGCCGGCGTGCGCGTGTCCCCGACCTTCGCCGACGACCCCGGCGGCGCCGCGCCGGCCGTCGCGGTGGACGTGGATACCACGTTCGCCGCGCCGGGCGACTACGCGACCTACGTGCTGGCCGAGCCCGAGGGCGGGGCAGCGGTCGCCGTGCCGCTGCGCTTCACCGTGCTGCCGCTCACGCTCGCGGTCGACCACCCCGCGCTCGACCTGGCCGCCGTCCCATTAGGCGGGACGCGGCGGGGCGCGGTCCGCCTCACCGCGACGCCCGCGGGCGGGCGGCTGGCCGGGTCGGTGTCGCTCGCCAACCCGCACCCGGGCGTCGCCCTGACTGGGGGCATCGGTGAGGGTGGCGCGGTCGCCGAGATCGCCGTCGACGCGCGGCAGACCGGCCCCGGGCTCCAGTACCGGTCCGAGATCATCTTCGAGACCAACGCCGGCGTCGTCCGGGTGCCGGTCTCGTTCCGGGTGCGCCGCGCAAGCGCAGAGGCCGCGAGCTGGGCGGCGGGACTCGGCGCGGCCGGCGGGGCGGGGATGTGGCTCGCCCGGCACTTGCTCGTGCCCGGGACCGGGTGGCACCTCTCGTACGCCTGGGCTTCGCACCCGGTGAGCGTGGTCGTCGCGACGGCGACGTTGGGCGTCCTCGGGCGGGTCGCCGGGTCGTTGCTGCGTCGCATCCCGAAGCGCTGACCGCACCGAACGCTTTCCTCCCTTCCTGACCGACGATGCGCGTTCGCATTATCCCCATTGTGCTCCTGCTCGGCGGTCTCTGGGCTGCGGCGCAGGTGCCGTTCCTCGGGACGTCGCTCCTGATCTTCACCGATTCGCTCGCCCACGCCGCGCGGTGGGTCGGTGTGACGGACCCCGGGGTCTCGTGGCTCGTGTTGGGCCTGCTGGCGGGCGCGCTCGCCGGGGTGCTGATCGGGCTGCGGCGCGCGGGGCGCCCGGTGTCGGGACCTGCGACGTGGCGCTCGGCGGCCGTCGCCGGCGCGGCCCTCCTCGTCGCGGGCAGTGCCTCCCCGCCCAGACCCGCGACCGAGGCCGCGCGCGCGGACCGTAGCGAGCTGGCGCGTCCGATTGCTGCGCCGCGTCCCCGGACGCGCCCCCGGCGCTCAGCGTTCCCTGCGCCGTCCCCGGCGAAGCCTGCGGCAACGTCCGACGCGACGCCTGCCGCAACGCCGGCGGAGACGTACAGCGCCGGCGGTGAGGTCGACGTGCGGGGCACGGTATCAGAAGGGGCTTCCTCCGCGACCACGGGCGGATCGGCGGTGGCGCCCGCCGCCGATCCCGCCCCGCTCGCGGCCGCCGACCGCGCGGCCGTCAACGACGTCCAGACGCGGCTCGCCGCGGCGCGCACCGCGGCGAGTGCGGGCGAGTACGCCGCCGCCCTGCGCGCCCTCGCCGACGCCGACGAGGGTGTGGCGATCGCCTCCTCCCGGTTCGGCGGTCAGCCGTGGGTCGCCGCACTCCGCCGCGAGGCCGCCGGCACGCGCGCCGGCGTGCGCGCGGCGTGCGAGAGCGCGGCGGCACTCGCCGCCCAGCGCGGGAACCCGGCGATGGCGTGTGACTGACGGATCCGATCGAACCACCTCACCGCCATGACGCGAGAGATCACCGACGCGACCGGGACCGTATGGACCGTCGCCCAAGCCTACGCCGGCCTCGGCGATACGCCCGCGGCGCAGTCGGCCGCCGAGCGCGCGGCAGACACCCCCGGCGCCGTCGCCGTGGTGTGTACGCCGACCGGCGGTGAGATGTCGGTGCGCCTGGAGCTGCCCGTCGGCTGGGCCGAGTCACTGAGCGACGACCAGCTGCGGGACGCGCTGGCAGCGGGTCGCGGACGGGCAGAGTAGCGCGTCCAGCGAGCGCGCCGTCGGGCTCTCGCTCTAGCGCCGCGTACCATTGCTGCTACACTGACTTCGGGCGGCTGCCGCACACCCGGTCGGACTCGGCCGGTGACGCCGCCCGATTTCAGTGCGTCCATCGAGAATCGCGCGTCCCGGCGGCGGGAACCCGCGAACGACCGCGCGGTACCTGAGGGGCATCACGGGTGGCAGAGAGGTATGATCGCGATGCGACTAAGCGTTCGTAGCGACGCTGCTGCGAGTTGCACGATCGCTGACGTCCGCTGGCGGCCCGCGGGCCGATTTGTTTGTTCAGAGACTATCTCGCCTCCCGCGCGTCCGGCTGGCAACGCGCCTGCCGCTCGCGCGAGCACGCAGCGTGCGGGTCCGCCGCTTGCCACATGGCACGGCGGTCGCAGGCGATTCGCCGTCCGCGGCGCGGGTCCGGCGCGACCACCCGGCCCATCGACCCGCCGCGCCGCCGACGCGACGGCCCGCACCGAAACCGAGACCGTCCTATGAAGCACCTGATCCCCGCACTCGCGATTGTAGGCGCCGCAGCGGCTGCTGCGCCCGCGGCGGCGCAGCAGCCGTGCGAGGCGACGTCAGCGACTAACGCGCTCGACCACCCGCTCACGGGCCGGCGGCACGAGGTGCTCGCGCCCCGCGACTCGGCGAGCCTGCCGTCGCGGCGGCTCGTCGCGCGCCGCGTTCGGCTGGCCGACGGGAGCGTGCGCGTCCGCAAGTACGTGACGAAGTCGGGCGTGCCGGTGCAGAAGCAGCGCCCCGTGGTGTGCAAGCCCACGCTTCCCGCCGGCGGGACGTCGGTCGGCGACGTCGGCCCGACGCCGACCGGTCCCGTTGCGAGCGCGCCGCCGCCGGTGAGCGCGCCGGGCGAGGTTGTGCCGCCGATCCTTCCAACGGTCGGCAGCCGCTTCCCGTTCCCGCTCCTCGGCGGGCTGCTCCTCGGTGGCACCGCCGTCGCGCTCGGCTCGCATACGCCGAGCAACCCTGCGACGACCACGACGACGCCGGTAACGCCGCCGGTCACGACGCCGCCGGTCACGACGCCCCCGACCACGCCGGGCACGCCGGGCACGCCAGGCACGCCAGGCACGCCCGGGCACGCCGGGTACGCCCGGGACGCCGGGTACTCCTGGGACGCCGGGTACTCCTGGGACGCCGGGTACGCCTGGGACGCCTGGGACGCCTGGGACGCCTGGGACGCCTGGGACGCCTGGGACGCCTGGGACGCCTGGGACGCCTGGGACGCCTGGGACGCCTGGGACGCCTGGGACGCCTGGGACGCCGACGGTCCCCGGGACGCCGGTGCCCGAGCCCGCGACGGTCGTTCTGCTCGGCGGCGGACTCCTAGTCGCCGCGGCCGGAGCCGCACGACGGCGGCGCCGGTAGGCGACGCCGACTCCGGCACGAACACGGCGGGGCGGCATCTCTCGATGCCGCCCCGCCGTCCGTTTCCCACGGGGCGCGACTCAGTCGGCCGCGAACTGCGCCGACTCGGTCGAGCCCCGGAGCGCGAGCGTCGAGCCGAGCCCGCCCGTGATCACGCCCGAGACCGCGTCGAAGTAGCCCGTCCCGACCTCGCGCTGGTGCCGGGTCGCGGTGTAGCCCACGACCTCCGCCGCGAACTCGCGGTCCTGCAGGTCCGCGTACGCCGCCATGTCGCGCTCGTGGTACGCGCGCGCCAGCTCGAACATGCCGTAGTTGAGCTGGTGGAAGCCGGCCAGCGTGACGAACTGGAACTTGTAGCCCATCGCGCCCAACTCGCGCTGGAACGTCGCGATCGTCCCCGCGTCGAGGTTCTTCCGCCAGTTGAAACTCGGCGAGCAGTTGTAGGCGAGCATCTTGTCCGGGAACTCCTCGCGCACGCCCTCCGCGAACGCGCGCGCCTCGGCGAGGTCGGGCGTGCTCGTCTCGCACCAGAGCAGGTCCGCGTGCGGCGCGTAGGCCCGCGCGCGCGCGATCGCCATCGCGACCCCGCCCGTGATACCGTAGAAGCCCTCGGGCGTGCGCGCGCCGGTGAGGAACGGCTCGTCCCGGGGGTCGACGTCGCTCGTCAGCAGCCGCGCGCTGTCGGCGTCGGTGCGCGCGACGAGCAGCGTCGGCACGTCGAGCACGTCGGCGGCGAGGCGCGCCGCGGTCAGCGTCCGCTCGAAGTGGCTGGTCGGCACGAGCACCTTGCCGCCGAGGTGCCCGCACTTCTTCTCGCTCGAGAGCTGGTCCTCGAAGTGCACGCCCGCGGCGCCGGCCTCGATCATCGCCTTCATCAGCTCGTACGCGTTGAGCGGGCCGCCGAAGCCGGCCTCCGCGTCGGCCACGATCGGCGCGAACCAGTGCGTCCGGCCGCGGCGCCCTTCCGCGCCCTCGACCTCGTCGGCCCGCGTGAGCGCCTGGTTGAGCCGCCGCACGACGTTAGGCACCGAGTTGGCGGGGTAGAGCGACTGGTCGGGGTACGTCTGCCCGGCGAGGTTCGCGTCGGCCGCGACCTGCCACCCCGAGAGGTAGATCGCCTCGAGTCCGGCGCGCACCATCTGCACGGCCTGGCCGCCGGTCATCGCGCCCAAGGCGTGCACGTACTCGCGCGCCGTCAGCAACTCCCACAGCCGCTCCGCCCCGACGCGGGCGAGCGTGTGCTCGACGCGGAGCGAGGCGCGCAGGCGCTCGACGTCGGCGGTCGTGTAGGGGCGCACGACGCCGGCGTACCGGCCGGCGTGACGCGAAGCGGCGCCGGGGTGCGCGGTGCGGGACGCGACGCCGCCCACGCGCGCGGCGGGCGCGGTGGGGTCGAGGAGCACGGTGGTCATAGCGTAATGAGCGATGAGAGGAGAAAACGGCCGCAGGGGCGCGCGACGCGCCGCAGATGATGCCCCCGCACGTTTACAGAACGCACAGCGGTCGGCAACCGGTTCGTCCCTCGTAGCTGGTGTGCTCGTCACCGTTTGTCACGGCTGGTTGGCAAACCTGTCACGCTTGTAAATTCCCGTCCGCCCGCCGTTCACCCTGCCACCGCCGGAGCGCCCGCGACCATGCCCACCCTGCCGCCCGACGACCGCCGCGCGGCCGCCGACCGGCGCGCCGCCTCAGCGGCCGCGCGCCCGCGCTTCGGCAAGAAGGTGCGCGCGCTCCGCGCGCGGGCCGGCCTCACGCAGGCGGCCCTCGCCGCGCGGCTCGGCGTCTCGCCCAGCTACCTCAACCTCATCGAGCACGACCACCGCGCGCTCCCCACGGAGTTGCTGCTCCGGCTCGCGCAGGCGCTCGATGTCGACCTCCGCGGCTTCGCGGCCGACGACGACGCACAGCTCGTGGCCGACCTGGCCGAGGCGTTCGGCGACCCGATGTTCGAAGAGCATCCGCTGACCCGGCGCGACCTCGCCGATTTCGTCGCCTCGTCGCCCGACGTCGCGCGCGCGGTGCTCGCGCTGCACCAGGCGCACGTGGCCACTCGCGCCGGCGCGCAGGCGATGGCCGAGCGTGTGCTCGACTCGCAGGACGCGCTCGCGGAGGGGTTTGCCGACGGGCGCGCCGACGGCGTGGACCGCGTACGCCTCTCCTCCGAGCAGGTGAGCGACCTCCTGCAGCGCCACGGCAACCACTTCGCCGCGCTGGAGCTCGCGGCCGAGCGGCTCTGGCGGGACGCGGCGCTCGAGCAGGAGACGCTCTTCGGTGGCCTCTCGGCGCACCTCGCGCGCGAGTACGGCGTGCGGGTGCGCGTGGCGACCGTGCGCGAGATGCGCGGCGCGGTCCGGCGCTTCGACCCCGCGCGGCGCGAGTTGCTGCTGTCGGAGGTGCTCCGCCGCGGCTCGCGCAACTTCCAGGTGGCGAGCCAGGTCGGGCTCCTCGCGCAGGGGCCCGCGATCGACGCCGTGGTGGCCGACGCGGCGCTCGGCTCCGACGAGGCGCGCACGCTCGCGCGGGTCGCGCTCGCGGGCTACTTCGCCGGAGCGGTGCTGATGCCGTACGCGGAGTTCCTCGCCGCCGCCGAGGAGACGCGCTACGACGTCGAGCTGTTAGGCCACCGTTTCCGCGTCGGCTGGGAGCAGACGTGCCACCGGCTCACGACGCTCCGGCGCCCGGGCGCGGAGGGCGTGTCGTTCTACATGGTGCGCGTCGACCTCGCGGGCAACATCTCGAAGAAGTTCTCCGCCGCGGGGATCCGCTTCCCGCGCTTCAGCGGACTTTGCACCCTGTGGAACGTGCACGCGGCGTTCCTGCAGCCGGGCGTGGTGCGCGCGCAGTGCTCCCGGCTGCCCGACGGTGCGGCGGTGCTCGCGGTGGCGCGGACCGTCCGGCGCCACGCGGGCGATTTCCACGCGCCGCCGGTGCTGCACTCGGTCGGCGTCGGGTGCGCGCTCGCGGACGCGGGGCGGGTGGTCTACGCCGACGGCATGAACCTGGCGGGCGTGGCCGCGGGGGTGCCGATCGGGATCACCTGCCGGCTGTGCGAGCGGGCGGACTGCCACGCGCGCGCGTTCCCGCCGGTGCACGCGCCGCTGCGCGTGGACGCGGACGTGCGCGGCGTCAGCTTCTACGCGCCGGTCGAATGACGGGGGGGTCGCTCGTGCAGATCTGGATCGAGGCGGAAGAGTGGGGACCCGGGGAGTGGAATCCGGCGGACGACGCGACGGACGCGGTCGTGCGCCTGGACGACGGGAGCCGCTGGGTGGCGACGTTTTGCGCGTTCGCCCACCTGCCCGCGCTCCGCGCCAACTGCGCCGCGACCGGCGAGTGCCTCGGCGGCAAGTACCTCTGGGCCACGGACCTGATCCTGATCGACGACACCTCGCGCCCGAGCATCGAGGCCGCGGTGCGCGACCTGCTCGCGTCGGGCGAACTGCGGAGCGCGTTCTCGCCGGTCGCCGAGGACGAAGCGTGACGGGCGCCCAACCCGCCACGAGCGCGGCCATTCTCACACGCCCGCGCTACGTCATCGCCGTGCCCGACCTCGCGCGCTCGTCGGCCTTCTACCGCGACGTGCTGGGCTTCGACGTCGAGCCGGTGGGGCCGCCGGTGGAGCCGCTCGGACATCCGGGCTTCTACTTCTACTCCCGCGGCGACTGCGTCATCTTCGCGGGCGA
Organism: uncultured Gemmatimonadales bacterium; assembly: GCA_963763675.1. GTDB lineage: Bacteria > Gemmatimonadota > Gemmatimonadetes > Gemmatimonadales > Gemmatimonadaceae > BPUI01. The sequence continues at coordinate 1,842,920 of CAVXPN010000001.1, read as the reverse complement.
GTGCCCGGACGCGCTCCCGCCGGCCGCGACGGGCGACCACTCGTACTACGCCTACGTCGAGGTCGAGCCGGTCGACGCGTTCTTCGCGGAAGTGACGGCGCGCGGGGCCGAGGTGACCAAGCCGCTCCGCGACGAGCCGTGGGGGATGCGGGAGTTCGGGGTGCGCACGGCCGACGGGCACCGGATGATGTTCGGCGGGCGGGTGCGGGCGCGCTGAGCGCCCCGGACCGCGCCGGGCCGGTCACCGCGCGCGAGCGCGCGTCACAGCGCGTGCGTCCGGAACAGCGCCACACGGAGCGCCCCGCGGTCGGCCGCGCGCTCGCCGTCCCAGTCGCCGGCGAGCGTCGCGGCGTGGCGCGCCGCGTCGTCGACCAGCGCGCGCCAGCCGAGTCGGCCCCGCCGCCGCGCGTCGCTCACCTGCCAGAAGGGGACGAGGTCGGCGAGTGCGACGAGTTCGGCGAGGCGGGCGTCGTCGTTAGGCGCGGGGGAGGGCAGGGGCGCGTCCTCCCCCGCGTGCCCGGCGAGGAGGTGCGCGAGCGCGACGCGGGCGGTCAGGCGACGCTGGTCCGCGGTCGCGCCCGCGGGTCGCAGCAGCCGGTGCCGCCCGAAGATCGGCGGCGTGAGCACCGTGCGCGTCGCGCCCGGGAGTCCGTCGACGGCGTGCACCGCGATGCCGTGCCGGCGGAGCAGGTCGTCGACCCCGGCGTCGTCGAGCGGGGCGAACAGCCCGTCGTAGCGCGGCGCCGCGGCCTGCAGCTCGCCCACGAGCGCGGCCGCCGCGGCCACAAGGGCCGCGTCGCCCGGGTGGTCCCGGGCGCCGGCGTCGCCCCCCGCCTCGCCGGCACGGCCCGCGTCGGGCGGGGCGGGCGCGCGCGCGAATTCACCGCGGGCCTCGCGGGCGCGCAGTTCGTGCGCCCCGGGCGGGAGCACGCGCCCGGCCTCGCGCGCGGCGGCGGCCGCGACGTCGAGCACCGCCCGGCGGAGCGCCGCGGCCGTGGCATCGTCGCCGGCGACCGCGCGCAGGGAGCCTTCGAGCAGCGCGACGAGCGTCGGCGGCGGGCCGCCCGGCGCCGCGAGCGCCGGAGCCTCGCCGGGCGCGGGCGCCGCGGAGGCTCCGGCGCGCCGGAGCGCCCGCACCGCGTTCGCGTCCAGGCCGAGCGCGGCCGCGACCACCGGCGCGTGCTCGGCGGCGAGCAGGGCGGGGCGCGCGAGGGCCGTGCGGAGCCCTGCGACCGTTAGGCCAATGGCGTCGGCGAGCTGGCGCGCGTCCACGTCGCCCGACTCGGCCGCGGCGTCCAACCGGTCGAGCAGCGACGGGGCGGCGGGGGCGGGGCGGGGAGGGGCGGACACGGCGTCCGCCGTCTACGCCCGCGCCCGCTCGTGCCCCACCCCGGCCATCCGCGGCACCACCGCCCCGGCCCCCGCCTCGTCCCCGTCCTCGACCCCGCGCTGGCCTAACGCCCGCACCGCCTCGCGGTACCCGCCGAGGGTGCCCACGTCCACGTACGTCTCGCCCGCGCGCACGCCGACCGCACTCCCGCCGCGCGCGAGCCACGCGTTGACGAGGGTGCCGAAGTACTCGTCCGCCTGCTCGCGCTCGAGCCACAGCGCGTGCAACTCGCGTAAAATCGCGCCGGTCAGCTTGAAGGCCCCCCACACCCACGACGTACTCGGCGCGGGCTGCTTCACCTGGATCTCGACGACGGCGCCCGCCGCGTCGGTGACCACCGCGTCGAACACCTCGGGACGCTCGACCGGGAAGAGCAGGAACGACAGCCGGTCGTCGGGCAGGACGCGGAAGCCGTCGACCGGGAACCACACCGTGTCGGGGAGGCCGACGAGCACCTGGTCGCCGGCGGGGATCATCGGCAGGGCGCGGAAGAGCGCGTCGCAGAGGCCCGCGGGCTGCGGCTGCACGGTGAACGACACGTGCGCCTGGCACGCGGAGCCGCCGTAGTAGGCGAGGATGTCGGCCTTACCCGGCGAGACGACGAAGCAGATCCGCGTCGCGCCGCCGCGCACCATGCGCTCGACGAGGTACTCGCTCACCGCGCGCGGCCGCTCGACGCCGTGGTCGACGCGGCTGCCCACGGGCAGGAGCTCCTTCGAGAAGGCGAGCGGCTGGATGCGCGTGCCCGCGCCCGCGGCCGGGATGATCCCCCACACGGCGTCAGCCCCCCGCCGCGTCGGCGGCCGCGAAGGAGACGCCTGACGGCGCGGCGCCCGGCCGCGCGGCCGCCGCCTCGAGCGCCGCGACCAGCTCGAGCGCGCGGCGGGAGGCGGTGTGCTCGTCGAGCGTGCGCTCGCGCGCGCGGCGAGCGAGCGCGCGGAGTTCCGCGTCGGGCCGGTCGAGCGCGTCGAGGGCGTCGGCGGCGGTGCGCGCGACCAGGATTTCGTTCCCCGGTGTGAAGAACGCGTCGAGGCCGTCCCACGTGTCGGTGAGGATCGGGACGCCGCACGCGGCCGCCTCGAACAGCCGCCCCGACGGACACCAGCCCATCGCCGCCATCGCGCCCCTGGTGGTGTTGAGCGTCAGCCGGCTGGACGCGTAGAACCCCGGGTGGTCGGCCGGCGGCAGGTGCGCGAGGTACCAGATGTTGTCCGTCCAGGCGAAGTCCGCTGGGTACTGCGACCCGGCGAGGACGAAGCGGGACGCGGGGCGCCGCCGCGCGGGCTCCAGGAAGAGCGCATCGACCGCGCCCTGCCGGTCGGCCGCGTAAGTGCCGATGTACGACAGGTCGCACCGCCAGTCGTCGCGCGCCGCGGCCGGGCGGTGCACCGTGGGGTCGACCGAGCCGTAGAGCGGTGCGACGCGGCGCGCGCCGAGCCGGTCGCGGAGGGCGTCGAGCGCGCGCCCGCCGGTGTAGCTCAGCACGAGGTCGAACGCGCCGAGGCCGTCGGCGGGGAGGTAGGGCACGGGCTCGCCCGCGTCGAGGCGCGCGAAGGTGACCGGCGTGTCGAGGTCGTAGAACGTCGCGAGCGGGCCGCCGGCGCCGTTCGCGTTGGCGGCGCGGGCCTCCCACATCAGCGCCGCCGCGTCCACGGCGTCGGGGCAGTAGGACGTGGTCATCGCCACGTCCGACTCGGCGAGGGCGCGTCGCGCGCGCTCGCGCACCGCGGCCCACGACTCGTAGAGCACGAGCTCGCCGGCGGGCAGCGCGGTCACGTCGCGGTGCGCGGCGTAGTACGACACGTCGCGCTCGAAGAAGGTGACCTGGTGGCCCTGGCGCGCGAGCGCGTGGATCAGCGCGCGCCAGAGCGTGGCGTGCCCGTTCCCCCACGACGAGCTGACCGTGAGTCCAAAGACTACGAGTCGCATGGCGGAGGAAAGTGCATCGTTTGTACGCCGCCCGCACCCCCCGCCCTCGCGGATCGGGCGAATTGGCGCCGAACACGCCGTCGCGCGCTCGCGCGTATGGAAAAACTCGCCGGGATGGGCTACTTACCAAAGCTTCTACATAGCTCTACATACGTAACCGTTTCGTGACCGGCCGCGATCCGCTCGCGGGGGCCTTCGCTGGCGGGCTCCTTCCCAACCCTCCACACCACGCTCATGGGGCAATCCATCCTGATCACCGGGGGCGCGGGCTTCATCGGCTCGCACCTCGCTGACGAGTTGTTGCGCGCCGGCCACCGGGTCCGGGCGCTCGACAACCTCGCGCCCCAGGTGCACGGCGCCGCGGCGGCCGCGGAGGGGCGGCGCCCCGACTACCTCGACCCCGAGGTGGAGCTGGTGGTCGGCGACGTGCGCGACGCGGCCGCGGTGCGGCGCGCGCTCGACGGGATGGACGCCGTGTACCACTTCGCGGCGGCGGTGGGCGTGGGGCAGAGCATGTACGAGATCGCGCACTACACGGACGTGAACAACATGGGCACGGCCGTCCTGCTCGAGGCGATGATCGCGCGGCAGCAGGTGCGGCCCTTTTCGCGGCTCGTGGTCGCGTCGAGCATGTCGCTCTACGGCGAGGGGCTGTACGCGGGCCCCGACGGCCGCGTGGTGGCCGCCGTCGAGCGCACGCGCGAGCAGCTGGCCGCCGGCGACTTCGAGGCGCGCGACGCCGACGGGCGCGTGCTCACGCCGCTGCCGACGCCCGAGTCGAAGGCGCCGTCGCTCGCCTCGGTCTACGCGCTCTCGAAGTACGACCAGGAGCGGCTCTGCTTGATGACGGGGCGCGCCTACGGCATCCCGGCGGCGGCGATGCGCTTCTTCAACGTCTACGGCACGCGCCAGGCGCTCTCCAACCCGTACACGGGCGTGCTCGCGATCTTCGGCTCCCGGCTCCTCAACGACCGCGCGCCGATGATCTTCGAGGACGGGCTGCAGCAGCGCGACTTCGTCAGCGTCTACGACGTCGCGCGCGCCTGCCGCCTCGCGCTCGACGCGCCCGGCGTGGACGGCGAGACGATCAACGTCGGCTCGGGCCATCGATACACGGTTCGCGAATTGGCCGAGCGGCTCGCGGGGGTGATGGGGAAGGGGTACCTCGCGCCCGAGGTGACCGGCAAGTACCGCGTGGGCGACATCCGCCACTGCGTGGCCGACGTGACGCGGGCGCGGGAGCTGCTGGGCTACGCGCCGCAGGTCGACTTCGACGACGGGCTCCGGGAGCTGGCGCGCTGGCTGGACGGGCAGACCGCCGAGGACCGGGTCGCGGAGGCCAGCGCGGAACTCGCGGCGCGGGGGCTCACTGTATGACCACGCTCATCACCGGGGGCGCGGGCTTCGTCGGCTGCAACCTGGCCGACCGCCTGCTGCGCGACGGGGGGCGCGTGACCGTGTTCGACAACCTGTCGCGCGCGGGCGTCGAGCGGAACCTCGCGTGGCTGCGCGCGTCGTACGGCGACCGCGTCAGCTTCATCGACGGGGACGTGCGCGACCGCGCCGCCCTGGCGCGCGCGGTGCGGCCGCCCAACGGCCAGCCCGTCGCCGACGTCTTCCACTTCGCCGCGCAGGTCGCGGTGACGACGTCGCTCGCCGACCCGGTCGCCGACTTCGAGGTCAACGCGCGCGGCACGCTCAACCTGCTCGAGGCCGTGCGCGCCGCGGGCGACGCGACGGGCGCCGAGATCCCGGTGCTCTTCACGAGCACCAACAAGGTCTACGGCGAGCTGGCCGACGTGGCCGAGTCGACGGGGGAGGGCGGGGCGCGGCGGTACGCGCCGGCGGACGCCGCGACCGCCGCGTGCGGGATCGGCGAGTCGCGCCCGCTCGACTTCCACTCGCCCTACGGCTGCTCGAAGGGGACGGCCGACCAGTACGTGTGCGACTACGCGCGCTCGTTCGGGATCCCGGCCGTGGTCTTCCGCATGAGCTGCATCTACGGGCCGCGGCAGTTCGGCACCGAGGATCAGGGGTGGGTCGCGCACTTCCTCATCCGGGCGCTGCGGGGCGAGCCGATCACGCTTTACGGCGACGGGCTGCAGGTGCGCGACGTCTGCTACGTGGGCGACCTCGTCGAGGCGTTCCTGCTGGCGCGCGCCGACGTGCGGCGGCTCTCGGGGCGCGCGTTCAACATCGGCGGCGGTCCGGGGAACACGACGTCGCTGCTCGAACTGGTGGACCGGTTAGGCGGCCTGGTCGGGCGCCGCCCCGAGGTCGCCTTCGAGGGGTGGCGCACGGGCGACCAGAAGTGGTACGTGAGCGACGTGCGCGCGTTCGGCGAGGCGACGGGGTGGGCGCCGCGCACGTCGCTCGCCGACGGGCTCGCTCGGCTGCACGCGTGGCTCCGCGCGACGGGCGCGGCGGGCGTCGGCGTCGCGGGCGCGGCGGCGGCCGAACCGGAGGCGGAGCTGGCGGGGGCTCGGACGTGACCGACGTGTTAGGCGCACCGGCGGGCACTCCGTCGGGCGTTCCGGCGGGCGCGGAGGCCGGCGATGCGTTAGGCGCGGCGGCCGTGCTGGTCGCGCCCGGCGTGGTGCGCGTCGAGCCGGGCCCGCTCCCCGAGCCCGGCCCGGGGGAGGTCCGCGTCCGCCTCGAGGGGAGCGGCGTCTGCGCCTCCAACCTCCCGATGTGGGAGGGGCGCGAGTGGTTCACCTACCCCGCGCCGCCGGGCAACCCGGGCCACGAGGGGTGGGGCACGGTCGACGCGTTGGGCGAGGGAGTCGCGGGGCTCGCGATCGGGCAGCGCGTCGCGGCGCTCTCGTACAGGGCCTACGCGACGCACGACGTGGCCCGGGCCGACGCGGTCGTGCCGCTCCCCGCCGCGCTCGACGGGCACGCCTTCCCCGGCGAGCCGTTAGGCTGTGCGATGAACATCATGGCCCGCGCCGACGTGCGCCCGGGCCAGGACGTCGCCGTCGTCGGGGTCGGCTTCCTCGGCGCGCTCCTCTGCCGCCTCGCGGCGAACGCGGGGGCGCGCGTCATCGCCGTGTCGCGGCGGCCGTTCTCGCTCGACGTCGCGCGGCAGTTCGGCGCGCACGACGTGGTGCCGATGGACGACCACGGCCGGATCATCGAGCGGGTGAAGACGCTGACCGGGGGCAAGTTCTGCGAGCGCGTCTTCGAGTGCGTCGGGCTGCAGTGGCCGCTCGACCTCGCGGGTGAGCTGACCGCAGAGCGGGGGCGGTTGCTGGTGGCGGGCTTCCACCAGGACGGCCCGCGGCAGGTCAACATGTTCCTCTGGAACTGGCGCGGGATCGACGTCGTGAACGCGCACGAGCGCGACCGGGCGGTCTACGTCGCCGGCATGCGCGCGGCGGTCGACGCGGTCGCCTCGGGGGCGCTCGACCCCGCGCCGCTCTACACGCACCGCTACCCGCTCGACGCGTTAGGCGAGGCCCTCGAGGCGACCCGCACGCGGCCCGACGGGTTCCTCAAGGCGCTGGTGACGACGGGGTGAGGGTGCGCTCGGCGCTCCGCGCCGCGGCGGTCGCGGTGGCGTGCGCGACCGCGTTCGCGGGCGTGTCCGGGGGGGTGCTCCCGGCGCAGACCCCGGCGGCCGTCGCCGGCGCGCGCGCGTGGCGCGCGGGGCATGACCACGAGGTCCTGCGCGAGTTCGCCGGCCTGCTCGCGATCCCCAACCTCGCCACCGACTCGGCCGGGATCCGCCGCAACGGGGCCGCGATCGTCGCCGCCCTCGCGCGCCGCGGCGTCGCGGCCCGCCTCCTCGAGAGCCCGGCCGGAGGCCCGCCCGCCGTGTTCGGCGAACTCCGCACGCCGGGCGCGCGGCGCACGGTCGTGCTCTACGCCCACTACGACGGGCAGCCGGTCACGCCCGCGGACTGGGCCACGCCGCCCTGGACGCCGACGCTGCGCGACGGACCGCTCGAACAGGGTGGCCGGGTCGTGCCGCTCCCCGACCGCGCGGGCGCGACGGGCCCCGAGTGGCGCTTGTACGCGCGCGGCGCCGGCGACGACAAGGCGCCGATCATGGCCGCGCTCGCCGCGCTCGACGCGCTCCGCGCGGCGGGCCTGCGCCCGTCGGTCAACCTCAAGTTCTACTTCGATGGCGAGGAGGAGGCGGGCTCGCCGCACCTCGCGCCGCTCCTCGCGCGCTACCACGAGGCACTCGCGGCGGACGCGTGGCTGTTCGCCGACGGACCGGTGCACCCGACGCGGCGGCAGCAGGTGCTGTTCGGCGTGCGCGGGGTGACGGGGTTCGAGCTGACGACCTACGGGCCGCTCCGCGCGCTCCACTCCGGGCACTACGGCAACTGGGCGCCCAACCCGATCGCCGAGCTCGCGACGCTGCTCGCCGGAATGCGCGACCCGGACGGGCGCATCCTCGTCGCGGGCTTCGCCGAGGCCACGCGCCCCGCAACGGCGATCGAGCGCGCGGCGTTAGGCACCGCACCGAGCCCCGACTCGGCGCTCCGCGCGGAACTCGCGCTGGGCCGGACGGAGGGGCACGAGACGCTCGCCGAGTCGATCCTGCGGCCGGCGTTCAACCTCCGGGGGATCCGCGGCGGCGCCGTCGGCGCGGCCGCGTCGAACGTGATCCCCACCGAGGCGACGGCGAGCGTCGACCTGCGCCTCGTGCCCGACCTCACCCCCGCGCGCGCCGAGAGCCTCGTCGTGGCGCACCTGCGGTCGAAGGGGTACCGCGTGATCGCCGACGCCCCGGACGCGGCGACGCGCCGGCGCGAGCCGCGCCTCGTCCGGCTCGCCTGGGAGCGGGGCGGGTACGCGGCCTACCGCACCGCGATGGACGCCCCCGCGGGGCGCGCGGTGCTGCGCGTGCTGACCGCGGCGCAGGGGCGAGCGCCGGTCGCCGTGCCATCGTTAGGCGGGAGCCTGCCGCTCGCCGTCTTCGGCGACGCGCTCGGCGCGCCCGTGGTGGTGCTGCCGATCGCCAACCACGACGACAACCAGCACGCCGCCAACGAGAACCTCCGCCTGCGGAACCTCTGGGACGGGATCGACGCGATGGCGGCGCTGTTCGCGGGGCTCGGGACGGCGTGGCCGTGAGCGGTCGCGCGGCGTCACGGCCACGGCTCGGCTTCCTCGGCACGGGGTGGATCGGGCGCAACCGGCTGGAGGCGATCGCCGCGGACGGCGCGTGCGCGGTGGCCGCGGTGAGCGACCCGTCGCCCGAGGCGGCCGTGCAGGCCGCGGCCGCGGCACCCGGGGCGGCGGTCGCCGACTCACTGGACGCGCTGTTCGCGCTGGACCTCGACGGGCTCGTGATCGCGACGCCGAGCGCGCTGCACGCGGCGCAGGCGGCCGCGGCGCTGGAGCGGGGCCTGGCCGTCTTTTGCCAGAAGCCGCTCGCGCGCACCGCGGCCGAGACGCGGCGCGTGGTGGACGCGGCGCGCGCGGCGGACCGGCTGCTGGGCGTCGACCTCTCGTACCGCGACACGGCGGCGATGCGCGCGGTGCGGGGCGTCGTCGCGGGCGGCGAGATCGGGCGCGTGTACGCCGTCGACCTGACGTTCCACAACGCGTACGGGCCGGACAAGGGCTGGTTCTACGACCCCGCGCTCTCGGGCGGCGGGTGCGTCATCGACCTCGGCATTCACCTCGTCGACCTCGCGCTCTGGACGTTGGGCTGGCCCGCGCTGCGGGGCGCGTCGGCGCGGCTGTTCAGCAAGGGCGCGCCGCTCGCCGACCCGTCGCGCGCGGTCGAGGACTACGCGGTGGCGACGCTCGACCTCGCGGGCGCGGACGGCGCGCCGGTCGCGGTGCGGCTCGCGTGCTCGTGGCACCTGAGCGCGGGGCAGGACGCGGTGATCGAGGCGGCGTTCTACGGCGAGCGCGGCGGCGCGGCGATGCGGAACGTCGGCGGGAGCTTCTACGATTTCGTGGCCGAACGGTACGAAGGCACGGGCCGCGTGCGACTCGCCGATCCGCCGGACGCGTGGGGCGGCCGGGCGGCGGTGGCGTGGGGGCGGCGGCTCGCGGCGGACCCGCGGTTCGACCCCGAGGCGGAGCGGCTGGTGGACGTGGCGGCGGCGCTCGACGCGGTGTACGGGCGGACGGCGTGAACGCGTGCGCCTCCTCCTGAGCGCCGACGCCGTCGGCGGCGTGTGGCCGTACGCCCTCGAGCTGGCCCGCGCCCTGGCCCCGCACGGCGTCGAATCGCACGTCGCGACCATGGGGCCACGGCCTAACGAGCGGCAGCGCGCCGACGCTGTGCGCGCCGGCGTCGTCCTGCACGAGGGCGACTACGCGCTCGAGTGGATGGACGCGCCCTGGGACGACGTCGCGCGGGCCGGCGACTGGCTGCTCGGCCTGGAGCGTGCCCTCGCGCCGGACGTGGTGCAGGTGAACGGCTATGCGCACGGCGCGCTCGGGTGGCGCACGCCGGCGGTGGTCGTCGCGCACTCCGACGTCTGCTCGTGGTGGGCGGCGGTGCGCCGCGAGCGCGCCCCCGCGTCGTGGGACCGCTACCGCGCGGCGGTCGCGGCCGGGCTCGCCGGGGCCGACGTCGTGGTCGCCCCCACGCGCGCCGTGGCCGACGACCTCGCGCGGCACTACGGGTACGCGGCGGACGCGGTGCGCGTCGTGCCCAACGCCCGGCGCGCGGCCGAGTACCCGGCGAGATCGAAGGAGCCGTTCGTCCTCACGGCGGGTCGCCTGTGGGACGAGGCGAAGAACGTCGCCGCCGTCGCCCGCGCGACGGCCGCGCTGCCGTGGCCCGTGTACGTCGCGGGCGACGCGGCGAGCCCGGACGGCCGGGCGGGGGACTGGGATGCGTCGTCGGTGCGTGCGTTGGGCGCACTCGCGCCGGCCGAGCTGGCGGCGTGGATGGGCCGTGCTGCCGTCTATGCGCTGCCCGCGCGCTACGAGCCGTTCGGGCTCTCCGCGCTCGAGGCCGGGCTGGCGGGGTGTGCGCTCGTGCTGGGCGACGTCGCGAGCCTGCGCGAGGTGTGGGGCGACGCCGCCGTGTTCGTCGCGCCGGACGACGCGGGCGCGCTCGCGGGGGCGCTCCGCGCGCTCGCGGCGGACGAGGGGCGCCGCGTCGTGTTAGGCGCACGCGCCCGCGCGCGGGCGCTCGCCTACGCGCCGGAGCGGATGGCCGCGGGGTACCTGGGGGCGTACGCCGCCGCGACTGCCACGAAGGCGGCTGCGAAGGGGGCCGCGTGCGCGTAGTCGTCTTCTGCCACTCGCTCGCCTCGGACTGGAACCACGGCAACGCGCACTTCCTGCGCGGCGTCGCGCGCGAGCTCGGCGCGCGCGGCCACGACGTGCGCGTGTGGGAGCCCGCGGGCGCGTGGAGTGCGGACAACCTCGTCGCGGAGTACGGCGCCGCCGCGCTCGACGGATGGCTGGCCGCCTACCCGGCGCTGGCCCGCGTGAGGCACGTGTACGACCCCGCGCGGCTGGAGGCGGCGCTCGACGAGGCCCTGGACGGGGCGGACCTCGTGCTCGTCCACGAGTGGAGCGAGCACGCGCTCGTCGCCGCGGTGGGGCGCCGACGGGCGGCGGGGGGCCGCTTCCGCCTGCTCTTCCACGACACGCACCACCGCTCGGTGACCGAGCCGGATTCCATGCGCGCGTACGACCTGAGCGCGTACGACGGCGTGCTGGCGTTCGGCGAGGCGGTGCGGCAGGTGTACCTCGCCAACGGCTGGACCGCGCGGGCCTGGACGTGGCACGAGGCGGCCGACGTCGCCGTCTTCCATCCGTACCCGGACGAGCCGCGCGCGGGCGACCTCGTCTGGGTGGGCAACTGGGGGGACGAGGAGCGCACCGAGGAGCTGCGCGAGTTCCTGTTAGGCCCGGTCCGCGACCTCGGACTCCGGGCCCGCCTGCACGGCGTGCGCTACCCCGAGTACGCGAGGCAGGAGCTCGCCGCGGCGGGGATCGAGTACGCGGGGTGGCTGCCCAACTACGAGGCGCCGCGCGTGTTCGCGCGCTACGGCGCGACGGTGCACGTGCCGCGGCGGCCGTACGTGCGGGCGCTGCCGGGCGTGCCGACGATCAGGGTGTTCGAGGCGCTCGCCTGCGGGATCCCGCTCGTCAGCGCGCCGTGGGACGACGCGGAGCGGCTGTTCACCCCGGGGGCGGACTTTCTGTACGCGCGGGACGGCGCGGAGATGCGCGCGCGGTTGCGCGACGTGTTGGGCGACGCGGGGCTGGCGCGGTCGCTCGCGGCGCACGGACGGCGGACCATCCTCGCGCGGCACACGTGCGGGCACCGGGCGGACGAGCTGGTCGCGGTCGCGCGGGAACTCGGGATCCAGGGTTGACCAGGGACAACCGGGCATGAACATCGCCTTCTTCGGCTCGTCGATCGTCTCCGCGTACTGGAACGGCGCGGCCACGTACTACCGCGGCATCGTCCGCGCGCTCCACGACCGCGGCCACCGCGTCACCTTCTACGAGCCCGACGCCTACCAGCGGCAGCAGCACCGCGACATCGCCGACCCGGACTACGCGACCGTCGTCGTCTACCCGGGCGAGGGCGAGGACGGCGCGTACGCGATGCTCGAGCGCGCGAAGTCGGCCGACCTCGTCGTCAAGGCGAGCGGCGTCGGCGTGTTCGACCAGCTTCTCGAGCGCGAGGTCGCCCGCCTCCGCGCGCCCGGCCGGCTCGTCGCCTTCTGGGACGTCGACGCGCCCGCGACGCTCGAGCGCGTGCGCGACGCGGGCACCGGCGCGGGCGCCGACCCGTTCCGCGCGCTCGTCCCCGACTACGATCTCGTCCTCACCTACGGCGGCGGCGACCCGGTGGTCGCGGCCTACGACGCGTTAGGCGCGCGTCGCTGCGTCCCCATCTACAATGCGCTCGACCCCGAGACGCACCACCCCGTCCCGGCCGAGGAGCGCTTCCGCTCCGACTGCGTGCTGCTCGCCAACCGCCTCCCCGACCGCGAGGCGCGCATCGACGAGTTCTTCTTCCGCGCCGCCGACGCGGCGCCGGAGCGCCGCTTCCTGTTGGGCGGCAACGGCTGGCACGACCGCGCGATGCCCGCCAACGTCGGCTACCTCGGCCACGTTTACACCGGCGACCACAACGCGGTCAACTGCTCGACGCTCGCCGTCCTCAACGTGCACCGCGACAGCATGGTCGCCAACGGCTGGTCCCCCGCGACGCGGCTCTTCGAGGCGGCGGGCGCGGGCGCCTGCCAGATCACCGACGCGTGGCGCGGCATCGAGGAATTTCTCGAGCCCGGGCGCGAGGTGCTCGTTGCGGAGGACGGCGCCGCGGTCGCCGCGCACGTCGACGCGCTCACCCCCGAGCGGGCACGCGCGATCGGGCAGGCGGCGCTCCGGCGCGTGCTCGCCGAACACACCTACGCGCACCGCGCGGCGCAGGTCGAGGCCGTGCTCGCCGTATGAACCGCGCATGACCCCCGCATGAACGTCGTCTTCCTCGGCCTCTCGATCACGTCGTCCTGGGGCAACGGGCACGCGACCACGTACCGCGGCCTGGTGCGCGAGCTCGCCGCGCGCGGGCACCGCGTCACGTTCCTCGAGCGCGACGTGCTCTGGTACCGCGACAACCGCGATCAGCCCGAGCCGGCGGGCTGCACGACGCTCCTCTACACGTCCCTCGACGAGCTGCGCGCCGAGCACACCGAGCGCGTGCGCGACGCGGACGTGGTCGTCGTCGGCTCGTACGTGCCCGACGGCGTGGCCGTGGGCGAGTGGGCCGTCGCCACCGCGCGCGGGCTCGTCGCGTTCTACGACATCGACACGCCGGTCACGCTCGCCAAGCTCGCCCGCGACGACTACGAGTACCTCACGCCCGCGCTGGTCGCGCGCTACGGGCTGTACCTCTCTTTCACGGGCGGGCCGACGCTCCGGCGGATCGAGCAAGTGTTAGGCTCGCCGATGGCGCGGGCACTCTACTGCTCGGTCGACCCCGCGCTCTATTTCCCGGACCCCGCCGCCGAGCCGCGCTACGACCTCGGCTACATGGGGACGTACAGCGACGACCGGCAGCCGACGCTCGACCGGCTGCTCCTCGGGCCGGCGCGCGCGTGGGCGGCGGGGCGTTTCGTCGTCGCCGGGCCGCAGTACCCCGCCTCGATCGCCTGGCCGGCCAACGTCGAGCGCACGATGCACCTCGCGCCGCGCGAGCACCGCGCGTTCTACTGCGCGCAGCGGTTCACGCTCAACGTGACGCGCGCGGACATGGTCGCCGCGGGGTGGAGCCCGAGCGTGCGGCTGTTCGAGGCCGCGGCGTGCGCGACGCCGATCGTGAGCGACGCGTGGCCCGGGCTCGACGAGGTGCTGGCGCCGGGCCGCGAGATCCTCGTCGCGGAGTCGTCCGACGCGGTGCTCGCGGTGCTCCGCGGGATGCCCGACGCCGAGCGGCGCACGCTCGGCGAGGCGGCGCGGGCCCGCGTCCTGGCGGCGCACACGGCGGCGCACCGGGCCGCGGAGTTCGAGGGGTACGTGGCGGAAGCGATGGCCGCGCTAGGTTCGTAGCGATGACGCGCCTCCTCCAACAGCACGCCTCCGCCGCGACGGCCGAGCGCGAGGCCGAGATCCTCGCGCTGGGGCCGTGGTTCCACAACCTGCACCTGCCCGACGGCGCGCAGACGGCGCCCGGCTCTCCGTTAGGCGACTTCCCGCGCTTCAAGTGGATGGAGCTCGCTCCGCACCTCCCCGCGGACCTCACGGGCTGGACCGCGCTCGACATCGGCTGCAACGCGGGGTTCTACGCCTTCGAGCTCGCCAAGCGCGGCGCGCGGGTCACGGGGATCGACGTCGAGCCGCTGTTCCTGCGGCAGGCCGAGTGGGCAGCGCGCGAGTTCGGCGTCGAGGACCGGGTCGAGTTCCGGCGCATGGCCGTCTACGACCTGCCGCGGATGCGCGAGCGGTTCGACCTCGTGCTCTTCATGGGCGTCCTGTACCACCTGCGCTACCCGATGCTCGGCCTCGACCTCGTGACCGAGAAGGTCGGGCGGCTGATGGTCTTCCAGACGCTGACGACGCCGGGGATGGACGTGCACCCCGACACGGCGCGCGACCGCGACGTGCTGGAGCGCGACGACTTCGCCGCGGCCGGGTGGCCCAAGCTGTCGTTCATCGAGCACAAGTTCGCCGGCGACGAGACCAACTGGTGGGCGCCGAACCACGCGGGCGTGGAGGCGATGCTCCGCTCCAGCGGAATGCGGGTCACCGTGCGCCCGGGGCACGAGATTTACTTCTGCGAACCCGACCCCGCGGCCGACGTGTGGCCGCGCGGGCGGGGGCGCGCGGAGCTACTCTCCGCGACGGGCCGGCCGTGGCAGGACGAAGCGGATCGGCGCGACCAGGGCGAGTGACGGGTTTGGGCAAGGACGGGCGCGTGGCGCAGGGAGCTAGCAATGACTGACGCGGGATTTCCGGGGAACGACGAGGGGGAGAACGAGGCGGCGGACGCGGAGGCGCGGCCGGAGGCACGGGCGACGCAGACCGCGGACGCGCCGCCGCCGGCCGAACGCGGGGAGGCGCCGCGTGGGGAGGCGCACCGTGAGGAGGCGCAACGCCGCGAAGCCCCGGAGGCGATGACCGAGGCGATCGTCGACGCGGCCGCGCCGGCGACCCGGCCGGAGCAGGCGCCGCCCAAGCACGACGCCGTCGACTGGTGGACCAGCCGCCTCGTCGAGGCGAGCGAGTTGGAGGCGGCGGTGCTCGACGCGCTCTCCCCCGAGCGCGACGCGCTGCACGCGGTCGCGCCCCCACTGCGCCAGCTCAGCCTGGCGGCGGCGCGCGGGCTCGCGACCGCGCAGCGGGCGGCCACGCAGACCGAGTGGGGCGTCGCGGACCGGGCGCTCGCGCGGGCGCACGCGCGGCTCGCCGCGGCCGGGCACGTCGCCGCGGTCGCCGTGCGCGACGCGGTCGAGAGCGCCGCCCTGGCCGACGAGGTCGCGGTGGGCGTCTCGCGCGGCTTCGCGGACGGCGCGCTCTACCCCGAGATCTACGCGGCGGCGGCGCGGCGCCTCGCCTCGGACGTCGGGCCGCCGCGCGCGCTCGTCGTCGGCCTGCGCGGCATCGGGGCGGGCCTGTCGGCCGTGGTCGCCGACACCCTCGCGCGGCGCGGGGTCGAGGTGCGCCGCGTGACCGTGCGCCCGCGCGGCGACCGGCACGACCGAACGCTTGTGGCCGACGACGCGCTCGACGCACTCATCCGCGAGGCGGCCGCGACGCCGGGCACGTGGGCCGTGGTCGTGGACGAAGGACCGGGCGAGACGGGGTCGTCGCTGGCCGGGACCGCGGCGGCGCTCGCGGCCCGCGGTTTCGACGACCGGCGCGTGGTGCTCGTCGCCGGCCGCCACGCGCACGCGCACGAACTGGCGAGCGAGTCGGCGCGCGCGCGCTGGGACCGCCACCGCCGCTTCGTCGAGCGCTTCGAGGACGTGATCTTCGACCGCGGCGACGTGCGCTGCCACGTCGTCGGCCACACGTGCCGGCTGGACGCGGTGCCCAACGCGTCGGGCGCGCTCACCTTCCGCTGCGAGGCGGAGCACGACGGCGACGGCCCCGTGCGGCTGACGTTCGTCGGGCTCGGCCACTACGGGCGGGCGCGCGAAGCGGCGGCGCAGCAGTTGGCGGAGGCGGGAACGGGGCCGCGCGTGCTCGGGCTCCGGCGCGGGTTCCTCATCACCGCCGACGACGCCAGGGCGTCCAACACGTGAACACGGCGTGAAGGCGCCGTGAGCGCGAACTAAGCCCGGGGTGCGCGCGACCGGCGCGGAGCCCCTCGAAGCGGCCGAACCCGCGGACGCGGCGTGGCTCCGCCACATGCGCCGCGGCGCGTGGGGGCACGCGTGGTCCGTCGGCGACGCCGTGCGCGCCGCGCGCGCGGGGCAGACGTGCTGGCACCTCCCCCGGCACGAGCAGTGGGTGTGGGACGGCACGCCTCTCGACGGGCGGCTCGACGGCCGCCGCGTGCTCGTCCGCTGCTACCACGGGCTCGGCGACACGCTCATGTTCGCGCGGTTCGTCCCCGTGCTGCGCCGGGGGGGCGCGGACGTGACGGTGTGGGCGCAGCCAGCGCTGCTGCCACTGCTCGCGACGATGCGGGGCGGGGGCACGCTCCTCCCACTCCACGACGGCGCGCCCGAGGGCGCCTACGACGTCGACGTCGAGGCGATGGAGCTGTCGGCGGCGCTCCGCGCGACGCCGGCCACGCTCCCGCCGCCGCCCAGCTTCGACCTCGCGCCGGCCCCGCTCCCCGCCGACGACGGGCGGCTCCGCGTCGGCGTGGTCTGGGAGTGCGGCGACTGGGACCGGGCGACGCGCTCGATCCCGTTCGCCGCGCTGGCGCCGCTCGCGCGCGTGCCCGGGGTCGCGCTCCACGTGCTGCAGCGCGGGCCGGGACTCGCGGCCGCGGCGCTCGACCCGTCGTTCGCGGCGTTCGGCCGCGTGTCGGGGAGCGACGACGTGCTCGAGGCGGCGCGCACCGTGCGCGCGCTCGACCTCGTCGTCACCGTCGACAGCTTCCCGGCGCACCTCGCCGGCGTGTTAGGCGTCCCCGTCTGGACGCTGCTGCCGCGCGACGCCGACTGGCGGTGGATGGACGGCCGCGACGACACGCCGTGGTACCCGACGATGCGACTGTTTCGGCAGCCGCGCCCGGGGGATTGGGACGCGGTGGTGTCGCGGGTCGCGGGGGAGTTGGCGGCCGCGGCGCGCGGGGCGCAGGACGGGGCGGCCGCCTCGTGACACCGCGGCCGCCGCGCTACTTACCTTCCCCTGCCCCCGCCCGCACTCGCCCCGCGTCGCCCCCATGATCGAAGCCGTCAAGCTCTGGAACGAGCCCAACAACCAGTCCCACTGGGACTTCCACCTCGACCCGCGCTGGGAGCGCTTCGCCGAGATGGCCGGCGGCGCGGCGCGCCGGATCAAGGCGCTCGCGCCCGACCTGCCGATCGTGTTGGGGGGCATGTCGCCGATCGACGCGAGCTGGCTGCGCCTCGTCGCGAGCCACGGCCTCGTCGACCTCGTCGACGTGATCGCGGTGCACGGCTTCCCGCTCGACTGGAACCACTGGAACATCAACCAGTGGCCAGACAAGATCGCCGAGATCGAGCGCGAGACGTCCAAGCCCGTCTGGGTCACCGAGGTCGGCGTCTCGACGTTCGGCGCCGACGAGGTGCAGGAGTTCGGGCTCCGGCGCACGACCGAGCTGCTGGCCGACCGCGTGCCGCGCGCGTTCTGGTACTCGCTCCTCGACCTGCCGGCCGCGTGGGAGGCCACCACGCGCCACCGCGAGAGCGAGGGGAGCGCCTACTACCGGCACTTCTACATGGGGCTCGTCCGCGACGACCGCACCTTCAAGCCCGCCGCCCGGCACTTCGACCCGCGGCTCGGCATCTGTCAGTGGTTCCACTACGAGGACCACCGGCTCGACTTCGCGGTCGGGGCGCTCAAGGCGTTGGGCGTGACCAAGCTGCGGACGGGCCTCTCGTGGGCCGACTGGCACCGGCCCAACGCGCTCGACTGGTTCGACCGGCAGATGGCCGCGCTCGCGGACTTCGACGTCACGGTCACACTCTGCTTCACCCCGCCGTCACGCGGCATCAACGAGCACCACACGAGCCCGCCGCGCGAGCCCGCCGAGTTCGGCGACTTCGCGGAGGCGATGGTGCGGCGCTACGTGTTGGGCGAGCGGACTGCGGGCGAGGCCGGCGCGCCGAGCGAGCCCGCGCTGGCCGAAGGCCGGGCCGGGGCGGACACCACGCTGGTGAGCCGCGACGTGGTCGAGGCGGCGCCATGATCCTGGCGGCCGCGGCCGCGCTGTTCTTCGCGCTCACGACCGCGTTCTTCCTGCAGCGGTGCCTGCGGTACCGGTCGTGGTGGTTCCGCGACACGGGGCGCGACTACCGGCCGCCCCCGATCCCGCAGGTCACGCTCGAAGAGTTCGTCCCGCGCCTTGTGCGCACGCACCTCGGGCCTACGCGCGACGGCGACGTGTGCGTGGTCGGGGCGGGCGACGGCGCGCCGGGCGGCACATCGGACACCGAGGCGATCATCCTCGCCGTGCTCGCGACGGACGCGCGCGTCCTCTTCGACTTCGGCACGGCGACGGGGCGGACGGCGTACATGTGGGCGCTCAACTCTCCGCCCGACGCGCGCGTCACGACGTTTCTCAACACGCGTCACGCGTCCCTGCCGCTGGTCCGGCCTGGCGGCGCGAGTCTGGTGGCGTACCGCGCCCCGCAAGAGCGCGATTCGTAACGAGCCCCGTGCGCCTCCTCCTCGTCCGCCACGCGCTCGCCGACCCGGTGGGCGTGTCGTTCTCCGGCCGGCTGCCGCGCGTCTCGCTCAACGCGGCCGGACGCGCGCAGCTCGGGCCGCTCCTCGCGCGCGTCGAGCGCCGACTCGGCGGCGCGCGCCTCGACGCGGTGCTCGCGAGCCCGCTCGCCCGCGCGCAGGAGACCGCCGGCGCGCTCGCCCGCGCGCGTGGACTGGCCGTCACCGTCGAGATGGGCCTCCTCGAACTCGACGTCGGCCGGTGGACGGGACGCCGCATCGACGCGCTCGGCGACGACCCCGCGTGGGCCCCGTTCAACAGCTACCGCAGTGGTACTCGCGCCGGCGGGGATGATGAAGGCCGGGGAGGGAGCGACGGCGAGCTGCAACTCGAAGCGCAGACCCGCGCCGTCGCCGCCCTGCTCGCGCGCGCCCGCGCGACGCCGGACGCGGTGGTCGCCGCCGTCAGCCACGGCGACATCATCAAGGCCGCGCTCGGCCACTTCCTCGGCGTCCCCATCGACCTGCAGCACCGCCTCGAGGTGTCGCCGGCCGGCGTGAGCGAGGTCGACCTGCAGCCGTGGGGCCCGCGCGTGGTGACCGTGAACGACGTATCGTAGAGCTCGTTGTACGGTCGTCCCCCGCCGCGTTGCCGTCCCCGCCGCCCGTTCCGGATCCCATGCACGTCCTCGTCACCGGCGCCGCCGGGTTCGTCCCGTCGCACGTCTGCGACCGCCTGCTCACCGACGGCCACGCGGTCGTCGGCGTCGACAACTTCCTCACCGGCCGGGCGCGCAACGTCGCCCACCTCGACGCCCACCCGCACTTCGCGCTCGTCGAGCAGGACGTCGCGGTGCCGGACGCGCTCGACGCACCGGCCGTGCGCGCCGCGGTCGCCGCGACGCTCGGCGGGCGGGTGGACGCGGTGATGCACCTCGCCAGCCCCGCGAGCCCGGTCGACTACTACGAGCACCCGGTCGCCACGCTCGACGTCGGCTCGTTAGGCACGCGCAACGCGCTGTCGCTCGCGCGCGCGCACGGCGCCCGGTTCCTGCTCGCGTCGACGAGCGAGGTCTACGGCGACCCGCACGTCCACCCGCAGCGCGAGGACTACTGGGGCCACGTGAACCCGATCGGCCCGCGCTCGTGCTACGACGAGGCGAAGCGGTTCGCCGAGGCGATGACGATGGCGTTCCACCGCGCGCACGGCGTGGACACGCGGATCGTGCGAATCTTCAACACGTACGGCCCGCGCATGCGCCCCGACGACGGGCGCGTCGTGTCCAACTTCTGCGCCCAGGCGCTCAAGGGCGCGCCGCTCACGGTTTACGGCGAGGGCACGCAGACGCGGAGCTTCTGCTACGTCAGCGACCTCGTCGACGGCATCGTGCGGCTGCTCTACCGCGAGCGCGCGGAGGACAGCCACCTGCCGACCAACGTCGGCAACCCGGGCGAGTTCACGATCGCCGAGCTGGCCGCGCTGGTGTTGGAGCTGACCGGCTCGGCGTCCGCGCTCGACCGGCGCCCGCTGCCGGCGGACGACCCCAAGCAGCGCAAGCCGGACATCGCGCGCGCGCGGGCGACGTTGGGCTGGGAGCCGCGGGTCGCGCTGCGCGAGGGGCTCGGCGAGACGCTCGCGTACTTCCGCGGGGCGGTCGCGGAGGCGGGGGTGTTGGGCGGGCGCGTGCTGCCGGCGGAGGGCGCGGCGGCGGTCTGATCGAGCGCTGTCGCATCGGGTAGGCCGAATGGGGCACGTTCGGCCGTCTTGCCGCCGGCGCACCGTTTGTCCAACGTTGCCGAATGCGTGACCCCGCCCGCCCCCGCCTCGACCCGCGCCTCGGCCTCCTCACCGCCGCCGTGCTCTTCTCGACCGGCGGCGCGGCGATCAAGGCCGCCGCGCTCACCAGCTGGCAGATCGCGAGCTTCCGCTCCGGCGTCGCGGCGGTCGTCGTCTGGCTGCTCGTGCCGCAGGCGCGCGCCCGCTGGACGCCACGCGTCCTACTCGTCGCCGCCGTCTACGCCGCGACGATGGTCCTCTTCGTCGCGGCCAACAAGCTCACGACGTCGGCCAACACCATCTTCCTGCAGTCGACGGCGCCGCTCTACGTCCTGCTCGCCGGACCGCTGTTGCTCGGCGAACGCGTGACGCGCGCCGACCTCGCGCTCGTCGCTGCGGTCGCGGCCGGGATGGCGCTCTTCTTCATCGCCCCCGGCGCACCGCAGGCCACCGCGCCAGACCCCGCGCGCGGCAACCTGCTCGCCGCGCTGAGTGGGCTCGCGTGGGCCGGCACGGTGCTCGGCCTGCGGTGGATCGGCCGCGTGCCCGCCGCGGCCCCGATCACCGTCGCCGAAGAGGCCACCGACGGTGCCCCCGCTGCGGCCGGCGCGCCCGCCCTTGTCACCGTGGTCGCGGGTAACGCGCTCGCCTGCCTCGCCTGCCTGCCGGCCGCGCTCCCCGTCGCCCACCCGTCGGCGTCCAGCGTCGGCGTGGTCCTCTACCTCGGCGTCGTCCAGATCGGGATTGCCTACCTCGCCCTCGCCGCGGCGATGCCCCACGTGCCCGCGCTCGAGGCGAGCACGCTCCTCCTCGTAGAGCCCGCGCTCAACCCCGTCTGGGCCTACCTCGTCCACGGCGAACGTCCCTCCGGCCTCGCGTGGCTCGGCGGCGCGGTGATCCTCCTGTCGGCCCTCGCCAAGACGTGGTGGGACGTCCGGCGCCCGGCACGCGTATACTCCCCGTCATGACCGCCCGCATGCTGCTCGCCCTCGCGAGCCTCGTGAACGCGCTCGTCGCCGGCTACCTCCACCTGTGGAAGACCGGCCACGCCGGCGCACTCAGCTGTGGCCCGACGCACGGGTGCGAGGTCGTGCAGTTCAGCTCGTACGGCTCGGTCCCCGTGCCGTGGGGCGGGGCCGCGGACCGGATCGACGTCGCGCTCGTCGGCTTCGTCGGGTGGCTGCTCATCTTCGCCGTAGCGGTCGCCGGCACGACGCCCGCGCGCGAGGACGATACGCGCGTGACGCGCGCGCTCACCGCGCTCGTCGGCTTCGCCCTCCTCTTCACCCTGCGGCTCAAGTACGGCGAGTTCGTCGTGCTACGCAGCTTCTGCCCATGGTGCGCGATCAACGCGGGCGTGGTCGTCCTCTCGGTCGTGCTCGTCTGGCGCGACTGGGTGCGGCTGCAGACGCTCGATGTGCGGGCGCGCGCGTCCGCGCACGACCCGGACGGCTATACATTCACCGCTGAAGGGTTCACCCCTGAGGGTGGAAGCACGACGGCATGAAGTAGCACGTCGCCGCAAACTGCACCGTCGCCAGCACCACGCCGATGACCAGCGGGTGGCAGCCGCGGGGCAGGGGACGCTCCGCCCGGGACGGCGTGTAGAACGGCAGGAGCGGCGGCAGCGCCTCGTGTGGCTCTGGTAACGCCCCGTCCGGCGTGCCCGCGTGCGCGTCGCGTGAGGTTCCGCCGACGTCGTCGTCTGACGCGGGATCCTCCGCGTGCGGCAGTTCGTCGGGCGTCATGCGCGCAATCTCGCATCCGCGCCCTGTTTCGGTGACCCCGCCGCCCTTGGCGGGGTGCCAGTTATGACCCGATCGACGAGGCGGCGTATCACGCGCGGCTCGCGGTCGTTCTCACCCCACTAGATGCTGTTCTCGAATTTCGAGCTCACCCCCGACCTGCTGCGCGGCGTCGAGGCCATGGGCTTCTCGGTCCCGACGCCGATCCAGGCGCAGGCCATCCCCCCCGCGCTCACCGGCCGCGATCTGCTCGCGTGCGCGATGACGGGCAGCGGCAAGACCGCGGCTTTCGTCCTCCCGCTGCTGCAGCGCCTGCTCGCCACGCGCGCGCCGGCCGCGCGGCGGGGGCCGCGCGCGCTCGTCCTCACGCCCACGCGCGAACTCGCCGCCCAAGTGCTCGAGCACGTGCAGGCGCTCGCCAAGTTCACGCCGCTCACCGCGGCCGCCGTGTTCGGCGGCGTCGCGATCGGGCCACAGGAGCAGGCATTCCGCCGCAACGTCGACGTCGTCGTCGCCACGCCGGGTCGCCTGCTCGACCACCTCAAGCAGCCGTACGCGGCGCTTCAGGGCGTCGAGGTGCTCGTGCTCGACGAGGCGGACCGGATGCTCGACATGGGCTTCCTGCCCGACATCCGGCGCGTGCTCTCCCAGCTCCCGAAGCAGCGGCAGACGCTGTTCTTCTCGGCCACGATGCCGGGACCGATCGGCGAGCTCTCGCGCGAGCTGCTCAAGGACCCCGTGTTCCTCAACCAGGAGCGCGTCGCCAAGCCGGCCGTCGGCGTGGCGCAGGCGCTCTACCCGGTGCGCGAGGAACTCAAGGCGGCGCTCTTCCTCGATCTGCTGCGGCGCGGCACGCTGAAGGACGTGATCGTGTTCACGCGCACCAAGCACCGCTCCAACCGGCTGGCCGAGTACCTGTCGACGCACGGCGTGGCGTGCGAGCGCATCCACGGCAACCGCTCGCAGGCGCAGCGCACGCAGGCGCTGGCGGGCTTCAAGGACGGCCGGGTGCAGGTGCTCGTCGCGACTGACATCGTCGCACGCGGCATCGACGTCGAGGAGCTAAGCCATGTCGTCAACTTCGACGTGCCGCACGTGCCCGAGGACTACATCCACCGCGTGGGCCGCACGGCGCGCGCCGAGGCCACGGGCGACGCCTTCACCTTCGTCGCGCCGGAGGAGGAGACCGACCTGCGCGCGATCGAGAAGGCGATCGGGCGCAAGATCCCGCGCCTGACGGTCGAGGGCTTCGACTACGCGACGAAGCCGGCCGAGCGCTTCGAGGTGCCGATCGCCGAGCGCATCGCGGAGATCCGCAAGCGCAAGGCGGAGGAGCGCGCGCGGGCGAAGGAGAAGGCGGACCGCCGCACGCAGAACGCGGCCGCCGAGGAGGCGCGCCGCGGCGGCGCGCGCCCGGCGCCGCGGCCTACTGGTGGGTCGTACGCGCCGACGTCGGGCGGCACTGCCGTGGCCGAGGCGCCCTCGCGCCGCCGGAGCGGCGGCCGCGGGGGCCGCGGCCGAGGCGGGAGCGGGGGCGGTCGATAGCCTCACCGCCGTCGCGTTACGTTAGGCGCCACAACGCGCGAGGGGGCGCCGGACCGTAGTGGTCCGGCGCCCCCTCGCCGTCGTGCCCGTCGCGTGCCCAGTCCGGCGTTACTTCGCGACGCCCGCGGGCAGCGTGACCGTCGGGATGATGAACGTCTGCACGATCGCGCCGACCGCGTTCGCGCCGAGCGGCTCGTCGAAGCCCTGCGTGACGTCGGTGCCCGCCTGGAGGTTGGGCAGCGTGCTGACGTCGAGCGTGACGTTGGTCGAGCCGTTGTTGACGGTCTGCTGCGTGTTGCCTTCGCCGGCGTAGATCGCCGCGAAAGCGGCGACGACGGCGGCGGGCAGCGTGGCGCCCGTCGGCGCGCCCGCGGCGGCGGCCCCGTCGCCCTTGACCGTACCGCTGTACCGGAGCGCCGTGTTCGTGGTGTCGAGCGAACGGCGCAGGCGGCGGATGCGCGCCGCGTGCCGCGCCTCGAGGGCGTGGATCTGGAGCGCCGTGGTCAGCACGGCCTGGCCGAGGAGCACGCCCGCCTGGCCCTTGTACGCGCGCACGCCCGTGTCCTCGAAGCCCTGCGTCCCGGCGAGGAGGAACGTGACGTCCTGCGTCGCCTGGTAGAACGGCCCGCTCGCGCTGCCGCCGACGGTGCGGCTTCCGGTGAAGTCGAACGTCGTCGCGGGGTTGTAGATCGTCGCGGCGCCGCCGAGGGCGGACTGCAGCAGCGCGACGTGCTTGATCTCGTGCGCGCTGAGGAGCTGCAGCGTGGCGACCGCGTTCGCGCTCAGCTTCGCGCGCACGGGGGCGAAGGCGGAGTTGAAGCCCGCGACGCTGCTCGTGCCGAGGACGGCCTTGTAGAACTCGCTCTCGAGGTTCTCGAGCAGGAGCGCGAACTGCAGCACGTCGGCGACGGCGCTGGTCGTCTGCGCCGGGGCCTCGGAGGCGAGGGCGGCGAGGACGAGCGGCACGGTGCCGATCGCGAGCGCGGCCTTCGCCACGTCCGAGATCTTGTCGCCGTGGGCGATGGCGTCGGCGCGCTCGGCGAACGCGTCGAAGGTCTTGGGCTCGATCGCGCCGAGGAGCGACACGTCGGCGGCCGTTTCGTTAGTGAGGCTGGTCATGGACTTAGATCCTCGCGCGGGCCGTGAGGGTGATCGGGTTCACGATGAACGGCTGCGCGTTGGCGGCGACCTTGGCGGCCGGCGCGGCGGCGTCCAGCGCGTTCGCGTCGGTAGCGCCGAGCGAGGCCGGCAGGGGCTGCGTGAGGTCGGCGTAAAGCATGCCGGTCGGCGAGGCGGAGCGCGCGTCGATCGAGTCGGCGATGGCCGACGTGTGGCGTGCCTCGATCGAGACGATCTTGCCGGCGACGAGCAGGTTGTTCGCGTTCTTGAGGGCGACGCCCGCGCCGTTGTAGGCGGCGATGCCGTTGGTCTCGAGCGTGAGCGCGGTGTTGAGCAGGATCGCGTTGGTCAGCGTGCTGCCGAGCGACCCGAAGTTGAACGTCAGGTCCGGGAACGTGCCGCCGAGCACCGCGCGCAGGAACTCGCGGTGGAGAACCTCGTCGTTGCGGATGTCGGTGAGCATTTCCTGCTCGGCCGCGTTGAACAGCGTCGAGAAGTTGGGCAGCGCGACCGTCTGCTGGTAGAAGCTCGCTTCGAGCTGCTCGAGCACGTACGCGAACGTGAAGATCCCGACGTCGGTCCCGAGGCTGATGCTCTGGGCCGCGGTGGTGGTCGGCCCGGTGACCGTATTGCTGGTGTCCGTGCAGGCCGCGAAGACCGCGGGCATCAGGACCAGCGTGCCGCCGACGCCGAGGGCCTTCAGGAAGTTGCGCCGCGACGGTAGCGACAGGAGCTCCGCCTGCGTGTGGACGACGATCGTCCGTTCGTCTTGCATAGTCTGCCCCTCACCACGTGAAAGTCTGGGGCGGCCGGGACCCTCGTCCCCGCCGCCGTGATGCCGCCCGTGCGTGCCGTGCTCGCGTGCGCTCGCGCCGCGGACTCCCCGGGACAGACCGTGGGGCGGCCGGGGCGCGCGACGCTGGTCGGGCCTCGCCTCAGCCATTAGCTAAAGCCGTGCCAGCACACTGCGTGTCACGTGATGATGCAGTCATCCAAGGGGCCGCTGCGCCCGTCCACGCCGCCCGGCAGCCGGGGGATCGAACCCGCCAGATGTTGTGATCGCGTCGCCGCCAGGCCGCGCACTTCGCTCACCGCTGAGAGTGCGGGCGGCGTGTGCTCGACGGACGACGAGCTGTGTCGCTTTCGTCGCGCCAGGTCGCCCGCCGCACTCCCCGCACCGGCAAACGTTTGTCGCTGCCCCTACGCCCCTCTTGGCGGTTCGCTCCGCGGGCCACACTGTAGCGGCATGACAGTCATGCCCCGCCGACGTCGCCTCGAACTCGCCGACGCCCTCCGCCGGCGCGTCGTCGGCGCGCTCGCGTCCGGCGCCCTCCGGCGCGGCGAGCGGCTGCCGAGTGCCCGCGAGATCGCCGCGGAGGTCGAGGTCGACCCGCGGCTCGTCCTCGCGGCCTACCGCATCCTCGCCCGCGAGGGCGTGGTCGAGATCCGCCGCCGCTCAGGGATCTACGTCGCACGCTCGCCCGAGGTCACGGGCGGCCCGGCCGTGGTCGCCGACGGGTGGGTGGTCGACGTGCTCGCCGAGGGCGTCGAGCACGGCATCGCGGCCGCGCGGCTCGGGGACTGGCTCAAGCGCTGCGCCTCCACGCGCCGCGTGCGCGCCGCGGTCGTCGCCGACACGATCGACCAGATCGAATCGTTCTGCGCCGAACTCCGCGAGGACTACGGCGTCGACGCGGTGCCGTTCGCGCCCGACGCGATCGACCACGCCGCCGGCCTGCCGCCCGAGATGTCGAGCGCGGATTTCCTGCTGACGGCGGACGGCCACACCGAACGGCTCCGAGCCCTGACCGGCCCGTCCGGGCCGCCAGTGGTGTCGGTCCAGATCCGCCAGGCGCTACCGGCCGAGTGGCGCCGGATCCTCGCCCGCGGCGCGATCCACGCCGTGGTCGCCGACCCGCGCTCGACCCAGGGCATCGACCTCGCGCTGAGCGAACTCGCGCTCGGCGACCTCGCCGCGCGCTTCAAAACACATGTGGTCGGCCGCGACGACCTGCGCCAGATCCCGCCGGCGAGCTACGTCTACGTGACGCGCGCGGCGCGCCGCCGGCTCGGCGCCGCGGCGGTCGCCGGGCGGGTGCTCCCGATCGAGCGGGCGTTCTCGGGGGCGACGGTGCGCGAGGTGCTGAGCATCGTCGTCGGGCTCAACCTGCGGGCGATGGTGAGCTGACGGCCTCACGCGCGGCGGTCAGCACCCCCGCTTCGCCTGGTACGTCAGCTCGTCCTCGACGTCGCCGAGCACCACGCGGTTCACCCACTCGACGCCCTGCGCGACCGAGTGGTCCATGTTGCCCACCTCGTAGCGCCACGCCCCGAACCGCCCGCGCGAGAAGATCCCGCGCTCGTGCAGCCACGGGTGCACCGTGCGCAGCACGCCGTCGCGCTCGAGCGCGGGCGTGGGGTAGCTGTAGTCGCGCTCGATGACGAAGGTGTCGGCCACGCGCGACGCCACGTCCTCCTCGGTGAGGAGGCGCGTGCTGACCATCCCGTCGAGCGTGCGCTGCACGACCGTGTCGCGGTCCTCGGGCTTGAACTCCGACTGCGAGATCTCGGCGAGCAGCGAGTGCTGCCGCGTGTGGTCGGGGACGACCTCGGGCGAGTAGTTGCTGAGGTAGGTGACGCGGTAGAAGGGCGCGTCGGCCTCGGGGTAGTACATCCAGCACTTGCTCGTCGCGGCCGGGCGGTCGACGCCCACGCCGACGATGAACGAGCCGGAATGCCGCAGCCGCTTGCTCTCGTCCCGGATGTGGTCGGGCGCGTCCGTGGTCATCGCGACGAACTTGTCCATCGGCAGCGTCGACATCAGCACGTCGTACGACTCCTCGCGCCCGTCCGCGAAGCGGACCACCTTGCGCCCGGTGTCCACCGAGACGGCCGGCGACTCGAGCTGCAGGTGCGCCTTGATGTAGGGCACGATGCGCTCGAACAGCCCGCCCGTGCCGCCCTCGCGCGGGTACTTGAACGTGTTGTTGGGCCCCCAGCCGGCGTCGTCGCGGTCGAGGATCACGTTGCCTAACACCCGCTCGAGCGACGGCAGCGCGACGCGCTCGCCGATCCACTCCTTGTTCATCATCCGCGGCGGGTGCGCCCAGACCTTGAAGTTGTACGGCATCATGAAGTACTTGGCCAGCCCGGCGCCGAACTGCTTCATGATGAGCTGCTCGAAGTTCTCGATCGCGCCCAGGTCCAGCGGCGTCCGCTGCGCCTCGACCAGCCCGAGCACCATCTCGAGCACCACCTGCTTGGGCAGGTCCTTGATGTTGTTCTGCAGCGGGTACGGCACGAAGCGGCCGCACATCCACACCCACGCCTCGCGCACGAGCTCCTGGTAGTCGTCGCCCATCAGCTTGTCGAACAGGGCGTCGAAATACTTGTAGTGCGAGAACAGCACGTGCCCGCCGATGTCGTACGTGAAGCCGTTCGGGCTCCGCTCGCTCGACGCGAGGCCGCCGACCTTGTCGCGCGCCTCGAAGACGCGGAAGTTGCGGTGGCCGAGCTCCTGCAGCCGGTACGCGGCGGCCAGCCCCGTGGGGCCGGCGCCGAGGATGACGATCTTCTGTTCGGTCGAGCGGTCGGGCGACAGTTGGTCGGGCACGGTCGAAAACTCGGATAAGTGACTAAATCCGCCCGCACGCGAGCGGCCGGGCGGACGCGACCTACGGTTTTTCTGCGGGTCGCGCCCAAAGATATTGGCAAATCGCGTTCTCAAAGGGGCCGAGCAGCGACCCGCGCGCGCTCGCGAGCGCGACGCGACGCGGCCGCGGCGCCGCCAGCCCGAAGTCGGCCAGCGGTACCGCGTCGACGAGCCCCGCGTCGAGCCCGGCGGCGTCGGCGACGCGGCGCGCGAGCTCCGCCCAGGTGAACGCGCCCGAGTTCGCCAGGTGCCAGACCCCGCCCGCGCCGTCGACCACGAGGTCGAGCACCGCGTGCGCGAGCTCGGGCACGTAGGTCGCGCTCACCGTCACGTCCGACAGCGCGCGGAACGGCCGGCCCGCGGCGAGCTCGCGCCGCGCCGCGGTCGCGAAGTTCCACTCGTCCCACGGCCCGAAGAACGCGCTCGTCCGCACCACGAGCGCGCCCGGCATGGCCTCCAGCACGCGCCGCTCGGCCTCCGCCTTGGTCCGGCCGTAGACGTTGAGCGGCGCCGGCACGTCGACCTCGACGTACGCGCGGTCGAGCGCGCCGTCGAACACGAGGTCGCTCGAGAACGTGGCCAGCTGCACCCCGCGGCGCGCGCACGCGGCGGCCAGCGCCGCGGGCCCGCAGACGTTCTCCCGGTAGCACGCGTCCCGCTCGCGTTCGGCGTCGTCCACGCGTACGTAGCCGGCCGCGTTCACCACCGCCCACGGCCGGATCCCATCCAACGCGTCCTCGACCGAACGCGCGTCCGCGACGTCGAGCTCCTGCCGCGTGGTCACCTGGTAGCGCAGCCCCCGATCGGCGCAGATCCGGGCGAACGCCTGGCCCAGCGTGCCGGTCGCGCCGGTGATCAACACGGGGCGCGCACCGCGGACCGCGGACGCGCGCCGGCCCCGCGGGCGCGCCGCACGACGCAGCTCCGGAGGGAGCGTCGAGGTCGGCCGCCACCCGTCGACCCGTCGATGCGTGAACCGTCCGGGCGACTCCCACCACCCGGCCCCGTCGAGAGCAGGGTGCTCGTATGAGCCGGCGGCCGCGAGCGCGCGCACCATCCCGGCGAGCGCGGTCGGGCGGGGCGCGGGCCCACGCGTGTCGAACACACCCGGCTCGTAGACGCCGTCCTCGCGCGTCAGCAGGCTCGCCCAGTCGTGCGCGCCGAACGCGGACCACGCGGTCACGGCCCGCACGTCGGCGCCCGCGGCCCGCACGCGACAGGCGGCGTCCCACACCGTCCCGAGCCACCGCAGCTGCTGCTCGCGCGTGCAGCCGAGGTGCGCCTCGGTGATCGCCATCGGCCGCCCGAACCGCTCCCACGCTTCGGCGAGCAGGGTCGCGGGCCCGTCGCAGCCGGCCGTCCGGACGCGCACGGCCTCGACGTCGGCGTAGCGCATCCACGTGTTGCCGCCGTGCGCGTGCGCCGGGTAGCGGGCGACGCGGTCGTCGATGAACCGCTCGCTCGTGATGTAGTAGTTGAGGCCGACGACGTCGGGCGGGCAGGGGTCGTCGCGCAGGTCGTGGAGCACGCGGGCGTCGATCCCGGCGCCGACGAGGAACTCCCACATCGGGTCGCCCGGGTTCAGGCGGCCGGTGAGCAGGTCGTACGTTATCCAGCGGCGCTCATTGTCGAACCACACCTGCAGGGCGAGCGCGTCCGTGCCGTGCGTCTTCCCGAGGTCCTCGGTCTGGACGAGTTGTGCGGCCGAGTTGACCTCGCGCACCGCGCGCATCGCGGCGCGCACGCCGAGCACTTGGTGGAGGAGCGCGGCGGCGAACGTGCGGTCGTCGCGGCCGTGCGGGTACCAGTGGCCGTAGAGCCCGGCGAACCGCGCGGTGGTGAGCGGCTCGTTGACGGGGGTCCAGCGGTCGACCCACGGGTAGCGACGCGCGACCTCGCCGGCGTACCGCGCCAGGCGGTCGGGAAACCGGGGGTCGACGAGGCTCGTTCCTGCGGGACCCGAACCGTGGTGGACGAGGCCGACGATCGGCGCGAGCCCGAGCACGCGGAGGCGCTGGAGGCGTCGGTCGGACCATTCCCACGAGTGGCTGTTGCCGTCGACGTCGGCGGTGCGCTCCCAGAGGACGGGGTAGCGCACCGCGGTCACGCCGAGCTCTGCCAGGAGGTCCAGGTCGTGCTCGCGCTCGGCGTGGCCGCCGCGGGCGAGTTGGTCGAGGAAACGGTCGCCGACGCGGTTGACCGTGCACTCGACGCCGGCCCAGACCTCGGGCCGGTCCGTCTGCAGGCGCATCCGCTACGCCGTCATGCCCTCGCCGACGCCGGACACGCTACGGCCCGCGGTCCTGGCGCCGCCCACCGCGCGTCGCGCCGCCGCGGCCGGCTCGAGCGCCGGCGTGTTGCTGTCGACGGACTCGGCGATCAGGCGGCGCATCTTGCCGACGATCGACTCCCACGACGCGTCGGCGGCCATGCCGATGCCGCGCGCGATGAGCGAGGGGTCCGGCGTGTTGAGCGCGGCGCGGACGGCGGCGGCGAAGCCGTCGTAGCTGCGGGCGACCTTCACGACCGGGGTGAAGTTGCGGACGACGTCGGCCACCGCGGTCGAGACGATCGGCTTGCCCGCGGCCATGTACTCGAGCGTCTTGGTGGGGTTGATGTACTCGGTCGCCTCGTTGAGGGCGAACGGCATCAGGCACACGTCGAACGTCCGGGCGTACATCGGCAGTTCGGCGTACTGCTTCTGCCCGAGCCACACGATGTTGGAGGCCTTGGGCAGGTCCTTGGGGTCGACCTTGACGACGGGGCCGGCCATGGCGATGGTCGCCTGCGGGAACGCCGCGGCGAGGCTGGCGATGAGCGCGTAGTCGATCCGCTCGTCGATCACGCCGTAGAAGCCGAGGATCGGCTCGTCCTGCTCGGGGAGGTCGGCCGGGCGCGGCGTGCTATCGAGGCGTGCCTTCGCGAAGTGGGCCGAATCGACGCCGCAGCCGAAGAAGTGGACGTTCGGGTGGAGCTTGGACTTGCTCTGCCAGAGCTTGTAGCCGCCGGTGAAGACGACATCGGCCTTGGAGATGAGGAGCCGTTCGCGCGCGATGAGTTCGGGCGGGGCGAACTTGAATTGAGCGAGCTCGTCCATGCAGTCGTAGACGACCGCGCGCTCGCCGAAGGCGCCGAGCATCGCGGGGGCGGGCATGGGCGTGTAGAACCACTGCACGGGCGCGGCGAACTGCCCGTTCCCGAGGGCGCCGCCGCGGGCGAGGGCGTGCTGGAGCGTGGTGCGAACGGCGGCGAGCGCGCCGTCGGCGTCGTGGTAGAGCGACGTCGGCAGCTTGGGAATCACGCGGGTCACGCCGCGCGTGGGCTGCGATAGCTCGAGCGTTGGGGTGGCGAGGTCGTCGACGAACACCGCTTCTTCGACGAAGAGCACGGGCGCGTGCTGGGCGAATCGCGACATGAGCTGCTGCGGTCGCTGCCACACGAAGTCCCAGCGCAGGTGGCTATGGACGAGGAGCGGCGCGTCGGAGAGGACGGCGGCAGGCGAGGCGGCGCGGTCGTGACGGATCATGGGCACGGCGTCGGGGCGCGCGGGACCACCCCGGAGAACACCGGGGGTCGGCGCGGCGCGCGGGGCGGAGGCAACGGGCGCGAGTGTCAACGAGCGCCCTGAATGCATCAAGCCGGATGTGCAACGTCGCGTGGAGGGTAAACCCTCCGGACGTCGCACATCCGGCTCGACGGGGACGTCTTGGTACCGTACCCTAACGCAATCCTTGTTCCCGAATCAGACGTTTACCCCCGATCGCCTGCGTGCCAAGCAAATATCCCGGGGCGGAACCATGCTCAGCCGATATATCTCAGCGGCTCAACCGCCGACGGACCGGTCGTCAGTCGAGTCGTTGACCGAGGCCACGAGGCGCCGTGCGCCCTGCCAATGGCGGAAGAGCGAGCGGTTGCGGTCGATCGTGGTCTCGATGACCTGCCCGTGCGAGACGCTCGCATGGATGAAGCGGCCCTGACCCAGGTAGATGCCCACGTGCGAGACGTGGCGCGGGCTCCCGAAGGTGAGCAGGTCGCCAGGGCGCAGGAGGGAGGGGTCGCGGGGAATCGCGCGGCCGATCTGGGCCTGCTGGTTGGCCGTCCGCGGCAGGCGGACGCCGAGCGCTTCCATCGCGTAGCGGGCGAAGCTGCTACAGTCGAGTCCGGCACCCGGTTCCGCACCGCCGAAGACATAGCGCGTGCCGAGCTGGCCGCGGGCGCGCGAGACGAGCGCGTCGAGGAGCGAGGCGGCCGAGTGCGTGAGGGCCGCGAGCGTGCGCGCCGTGGCCGACGTCGGCACCATGGCCGTCTCGGTCGGACCGCCGAAACCGCCGAGGGTCCGACCGGCGGGGTACGTCGTCGCCGACACCGCCAGATCGGGGAGGGCGAACTGCGGCAGCGTGATCGGCGGGGCTTCGCGGACCGGCTCGTAATTCAGATCGGCGAGTTCGGCGGCCGTGCGCGGGCGCTCGTGGTGCCGGCGGCCGGCGTGCGTGCTCGCGTGTGCGCGCTTGCTGGCGCTCTTGTGCCGACCAATCGCGTGTGAAGCCGCGTGTCCGGCGCTCCGGAGCGCGGCGCCGTGGCGGGACGCACCCGTGTGCGCCGCGTGTGCGGCCTTGTGATGCGGGCGGGCCGCAGCAGCGGGGGTCGCGTCGGCTGCCAGGGCGATGCCGGCGAGGCCGACGGCGCACAGGGCGGATCTGGTTGCCGTGCGCAGGGCGGAAGAGAGGGGCACGAGCACCGACCGGGGAGGAGAGGCGGCGTAACAGGCTGCGCGACGGCGGGGGGGGTCCGTCAGCCTGCAAGGGGAGGTGTTTCGACGTGCGTACGAACCACGTACCCGAACCTAAGGCTCGTCCGAACTGTGTCACTCCCGCGTAGCACCTCGGTTGCGGCCGATCCTGGCCGCCCGGTCAGACCCTACCGGATTCCGGTCACCTTGTGGGTCTGGACGGAGAGCCGCCACCGCGGATGTGCGAGGCAGTAGGCGATCGCCGCGGCGGTGTTGGCCGCGGCGCGCCCGCGGTCGGCCTCGTCCATCGGCTGCAACCAGAGGTGCCGGAAGGCGAGTCGCTCGTAGCACGCGGGCTGCGCGTTCGGCTCCGGCTGGGGGTAGACCAGCTTCAGCTCGTCGCCGGCCGTCAGCTGGAGCGGGGCGCCGGCTTTCGGGCTCACGCAGACCCAGTCCAGTCCGGGCGGGGCGGGACGCGTGCCGTTCGTCTCGACGGCGACCTCGAACCCGGACGCCTTGAGGGCGTCGACCGCGAGGGCGTCCAGCTGTAGAAGCGGCTCGCCGCCGGTGCAGACGACGAGCGGGGCCGCGCCGCGCGCGCGCGCGGCGGCCGGCGAATGGCCCGTCCCGGCCTGCCACGATTCCTCCACCGCCGCGGCAAGCGCGGGCGCGTCGGCGAACCGGCCGCCGTCGGGTCCGACGCCGACGAAGTCCGTGTCGCAGAAGCGGCAGACGGCGCGTTCGCGGTCCTGCTCGCGCCCCGTCCACAGGTTGCACCCGGAGAAGCGGCAGAACACGGCCGCGCGCCCCGCGTTGGCGCCCTCGCCCTGCAGGGTATAGAAGATCTCCTTGACCGTGTACATCGCCCGCTACGTACCCGCGGCGTAGCGTGTGGGGTCGGCCACGCCGGCTTCCTCGAACCCCTTGCGGCGGAGCACGCACGCGTCGCACCGACCGCAGGCCAGCCACTCGCCCGCCGCCCCAGGCACCGGAGCATAGACGGGGTCGTAGCAGCTCGTCGTCGCGGCGTAGTCGACGCCGAGCGAGGCGCCGAGCCGGATCGTGTCGGCCTTGGAGAGCGTGAGGAGCGGGGCGCGGATCCGGAGGGCGACTTCGCCGTGCGCGGCGGCTTCGATGCCCGCGCGGGTCGCGAGGTTGGCCATGCGCTCGAACGCGGTGACGTACTCGGGGCGGCAGTCCGGGTAGCCGGAGTAGTCGACCGCCGAGACGCCGAGGAAGATGTCGCCCGCGCCGCTCGTCTCGGCCAGAGCGAGCGCGTACGAGAGGAAGATCGTGTTGCGCGCGGGCACGTACGTGATCGGGACCGCGTGCGCCGCCATCTCATCCGCCGACCGGTCCTTGGGGACCGCGATATCCGCCGTGAGCGCGGAGCCGCCGAAGGTGCGCAGGTCGATGTCCACGACCACGTGGCGCACCACGCCCGCCGCCGCGGCGATACGGCGCGCGGCGTCGACTTCGTGTGTATGACGCTGGCCGTAGCGAAAGGAGAGCGCGGACACCACGAACCCCTCATCCCGCGCGATGGCGAGGCAGGTAGTCGAGTCGAGCCCGCCAGAGAGTAGGACGACGGCGGCGGGGGGGGGGTGCGCGGACATCCCGGAAGGTACGCGGGAAGGCGCGTCGGCCAAGGAATCTTGGTGGCCCTGACGTTGCGACGGATCGCGACCATGACCGCCATCGGCCCCTCGCTCACCGACCCGTCGCTCTGGCTCGGCCTGCTCACGCTCGCCGCGCTCGAAATCGTGCTCGGCATCGACAACGTCATCTTCCTCTCGATCCTGGCGGGCAAGCTGCCGCCGCACGAGCAGGCGACGGGGCGGCAGCTCGGCCTCGCGATGGCGTTCGTCACCCGCGTCCTGCTGCTGCTGAGCATCGGCTGGCTCGCGCGGCTCACGGCGCCGCTGTTCACGATCGACGCGCTCTCGTTCCTCGAGCTCGAGGCGCGCGAGATCTCGGGGCGCGACCTGATCCTGATCCTCGGCGGCCTGTTCCTGATCGGGAAGTCGACGTACGAGATCCACCACAAGCTCGAGGCGGGCGGCGGCGATGGGCCCGGCGCCGCGGGGCCGCCGCGCCGGGCGGCGACGCTCGCCGCCGTGGTCGCGCAGATCGCGGTCGTCGACATCGTCTTCTCGCTCGACTCGGTGATCACGGCGGTCGGGATGGTGAACGACGTCGCGGTGATGATCGCCGCCAACGTGATCGCGCTCGTCTTCATGCTCGCCGCCGCGGGCCCGATCGCCGCGTTCGTCGACCGGCACCCGACGATCAAGATGCTTGCCCTCAGCTTTTTGGTACTGATCGGGACGAATCTGGTGGCCGAGGGCTTCGGGCAGCACATCCCGAAGGGGTACACGTATTTCGCGATGTTCTTCTCGGTCGCGGTCGAGCTACTGAACCTGCGCGCGCGGCGCGCGGCCGCCGCGGGCGGGCCGCCGGTGGTGCTGCGCGCGGGCGGCACGGTCGAGGAAGGGCTCGTGGCGGGGGAGCGCTAGCATGCGCGTCCTCGTCACCGGCGGGACCGGCGTGGTGGGCGACGCCGCGGTGCGCGCGCTCCTCGCGCACGGGCACCGCGTGCGGCTGCTGGCGCGGCACGCGCGCGACGACGCGCGGGCGTGGCCCGAGTCGCTCCCGGGCGGCGCGGGGGTGGAGGCGCACGACGGCGACGTGACCGACCCGGCGTCGCTCGCCGGCGCGGCGCGCGGGTGCGACGTCGTGCTCCACCTGGCGGGCATCATCGACGAGCACGCGCCCGAACTCACCTACGAGGGGGTGAACGTCGGGGGCACGCGCCACGTGGTCGACGAGGCCGCGCGCGCAGGGGTGTCGCGGTTCGTCTACGTCTCGTCGTTAGGCGCCGAGCGGGGCGCGTCGCCGTACCACCAGAGCAAGCTGGCGGGCGAGCGCGAGGCGCAGCGCTTCCCGGGGGCCTGGACGGTGCTGCGCCTGTCCAACGTCTACGGCCCCCGGGACCGGGTGGTCTCGCTCCTGCTGCGGATGGTGCGCGCGCTGCCGGCGCTGCCGCTGTTGGGCGGGGGCGGGATCGAGTTCCAGCCGCTCTGGGCCGACGACTGCGGCGAGGCGCTCGCGCGGGCCTGCGATCGCGACGACCTCGCGGGCGCGACGCTCGAGCTGGCCGGCGCGGAGCGCACGTCGATGCGCGACCTGCTGGACCGCTTTGCCGAGTTGACGGGGCGCTCGCCGCTCCGCGTGCCGGTCCCGCTCCCGGTCGCCGCCCTCGGCCTCAAGGCGGCCGGCGCGGCGGGGGTGGACCTCGGGATCAACGAGAGCCAGTTGACGATGCTGGCCGAGGGGAACGTGGTGGACGACCCGGCCCGGAACGCGCTCACGACGGTATTAGGCGTCGAGCCGACGCCGCTCGACGCGGGACTCCGCCGGCTGCTGACGGAGCTGCCGGAGCAGCTGCCTGACGACGGGCTCGGGGCGTTCCACCACAAGCGCTACTGGGCGGACGTCGAGGCGCCGTACACGGGGGCGCCCGCACTCTTCGAGAAGCTCTGCGCGCGGTTCCACGCGATCACGCCCGGGGCGATGGACCTCGAAGCGGAGCCGGGCTCGCCGACGGCGGTGCTCCACCTCCACCAGACCGTGACGATGGCGCTCCCGCTGCGCGGGAACGTGCAGGTGAGGGTGGCCGAGTTGGCGCCGCTGTCGCTCACGCTGCAGACGGTCGAGGGGCACCCGCTCGCGGGCGCGGTGCGATTCGCGTTCGAGGAGGGCGAGCGCGAAGGCGAAGGGGCGCGGCCGTTCCGGTTCTCGGTGGAGCTGTGGGACCGCGCGGCGGATCCGTTCGACTGGGCGGCGATGACGGTGCTCGGGAACGGGCTGCAGGCGGCGAACTGGAGGGCGATCGTGGCGACGGTGGTCGAGGAGAGTGGGGGGGAGGGGGAAGTGCAGAGCTCGGCGGAGACGCTGGAGGGGGAGAAGGCGGGGGAGGCCGAGAGGTGGTTAGAGGGGCTGATGATCGCGAGGGTAAGGAAGGAGCATGGGGAGGAGTTGGGGGAAGCGCGGTGATTGTTGCGCGGGATCCGTCGCGCGTTATCCATCTCGCGTTACGGTCTGTACGTGCAATGCTCCCCGCACCCCAAGCGGTACCGATTCCTCGCAAACCACCGGTAAAACCGATCCGTCGCGGCTCGGACTCCCGGCAGCTCGAACGCCCACGCGAGCAGTCCTCCGCGGGGCAGCACGTCGATCAGTCGCTCGACCGCCGCGGCGCGCTCCCAGGTTTTCCCCCCCGGTCCGATCACCTGCAGCGAGTCGAGGTAGTGACTCGGCGGGATCCACGGGAAGCGCTCCGCGAGCCCTGGCATCTGCGACGGCACGATCTCGAGCCGCCGCGAGCGGCGGTCCCAGAAGCGCAGGACGCCGACCATCCGGCCGCACACCTTGCAGTGGCCGTCGTAGACCACCGTGTACGGGCGCGCCTCTCCGACCCCCGAGTAGCCCGCGGTCGAGTAAAACCCTGCGCCCTCGACCCCCTCGGTCGGGTCGCGCGGGACGCCGCGCACGGTGAAGCGCACCACCGGGTGACTCGGGGCGACGCTCATGCGGGGACCGCGGTGGCGCGCTGCGGGGGGAAGGGATTCGTGGTCGTCGGGCCAGCAGCCGTTCCCTCGATCGTGAGGGCGGGCGGGTGCGCGAGGGTCAGGTGCACCGGGCACTGCGCCGCGACCCGCTTGGCCGGTTCGAGCCGCTCCGCCGGCAGGCTCGGCCACACGAAGGAGACGTCGAAGCGGCTTACGCGGTGCGGCTTGTCCTCGAACGCCCACTCGACTTCGAGCGAGAGGTCGTCGGCGCGGAGGTCCGCGCGCTCGCCCCAGGACGCGAGGATCGCGTAGGTGCAGGCGGCGAGGCCGCTCGCGACCATCTGGAACGGCGTGAACGGCCGGTCCGGCGCCGGGGCGTCGACCGTCAGCGGGCCCGGGGTGGGCTCGTACCTGATGCGGGTCTCGTCGAGGAGGGTGATCTTCATGGCGAACGCCTCGGAGTGCGTGCGGCGGGGGGCGGAGCGGGAAAAGGGGGTGCAAGAGGAAGGCCCCGTGCGTAGCGTTGGCGACATGCCCGCCGCTCTGCATCCGCCGCTCGCGGAGATCGCCGACCTGCTCGCCCGGACCCGCGACGACGTGCTCGCGGCGTGGCGGCAGATTCCTCCTGATACCCGCGAGCGCCGTCCGGGGCCCGACCGCTGGACGGCCGCGGAGGTGCTCGAGCACCTGCGGCTCGTCGAGGCGGGGTCCGCGGCGCTGCTCGCCAAGCGGCTCCATCGCGCGCGGGAAGCCGGGCTCGGCCCCGAAACGGACCACGCCTCGCGGCTCGGGACGTTCGCGCCGCACGACGACGTCGCCAGCGGACCGCCGCTCGACGCGCCCGACGTGTCGCGGCCGGCGGTGGGGGTGCGCGCGGCCGAGGCCGAGGCGGGGCTCGCGGCGTCGCGCGCGGCGCTCGACGCGGTCATCGCCGACGCGACCGGCCTGGCCCTCGGCGAGGTGCGGGCGCGGCACCTGCGATTCGGCGACATCGACTTCTACCAGTGGCTGCTCTTCGTCGCCGCGCACGAGCGGCGGCACCTGCGGCAACTGCTCCAACTGCGCGACGCCCTCCGCGGCGCGCCCTCCGCCGCCTGACCCGATGACCGTTCGCACCCCGCACGCCGCGCTCCCGCCGCGCCCCGCCGACGCCCCGCCCGAACGCGTCCACGTGGTCGTCGAGACGCCCAAGGGCAGCCGCAACAAGCTCGACTACGAGCCCGACCTCGGCGTGTTCATGCTGAAGAAAGCGATGCCCGCGGGGCACGTCTTCCCGTTCGACTTCGGCTTCGTCCCGGGTACGTTAGGCGAGGACGGCGACCCGGTCGACGTGCTCGTGCTGCTCGACGACGCGACGTACCCCGGGGTGGTGGTCGAGGCGCGGCTGGTGGGCGCGTTCGAGGCCGAGCAGACCGAGCGCGACGGCGGGCGGACGCGCAACGACCGGCTCGTCGCCGTGGCCGCGTGCTCGCGCCGGCAGGCCGACGTGCGCACCCTGGACGACCTCGGCCAGGCCGCGCTCGGCGAGATCGAGCACTTCTTCCGGTCGTACAACGAGGAGACGGGCAAGGAGTTTACCGTGACCGGGCGCGTCGGCCCCGAGGGCGCGGCCGCGCTGGTCGACGAGGGCGTGCGGCGGGCGAAGGGGGATCGTTAGGCGCGGCCGTACCGCCAGGCGCGTCACGCGGCGGCGTCGAACAGGTCGAGCTGTCGCGGCGCGCCGCGCCGGGCCTTCGTGAGGCGCCGCGCGAGGTCGGGCGTGTGCGGCCCGAGGCGCGTCGGCGCGTGGTCGGGCGTGGTCACGAACGGGAGCACGCGGCGCACGGGGACGTGCAGCTTCGCCAGCAGCTCCAGCCGCACCGCGTGCCACGGCCGCAGCGCCAGGATGCGGTCGACGGTCGCGTGACCGAGCCCGGGGACGCGGAGCAGCGCCTCGCGCGGCGCGGTGTTGAGGTCGACCGGGAAGAACTCGGGGTGCCGGAGCGCCCAGGCGAGCTTGGGGTCGACGTCGCCGGCGAGGTTGGGCGCGTCGGCCGGCGCGAGTTCGTCGACGGAGAAGCCGTAAACGCGCACGAGCCAGTCGGCCTCGTACAGGCGGCGTTCGCGGAGCGCCGGCGAGGCCGCGTCGACGAGCACGCCGCCCGCGCCGGCGACGGGCTGGTAGCTGCCGAAGTACACCCGGCGGAGCCCCTCGCGCCGATAAAGCGAGGCCGCGGTGCGCAGCACGTCGGCGTCGGTCGCGGGCGCGACCCCGACGCGGTCGGCGCCGAGGACGAGTTGGGTGACCTGGCCGGCGGGGGCGAAGCGGGGGATCCGGTCCCACCGCGCGCGTCGGGCGGCCGGCCCTGGCGTTAGGCGAAAGGGCCGCCGGCCGGCCTCGTGCGCCTCGGCGATGCCGTCGCGCACGCGCGCCATCGCGCCCCGCATGGTCGCGTGCGCCCGCCCCGGGGCGAGCGCGTCGAGGTCGGCCTGACGCGCGAGCTCGACGTTAACGCTCACGCGGTCCGCCCAACGCCCGGCCTCCGCGATCAGCTCCGCGCCCGCCTCGGGGATGAGCTTGAGGTGGACGTAGCCGGCGAACTGGTGCTCGCGGCGGAGCGTGCGCGCGACGGCGACGAGCTGCTCCATCGTGGCGTCGGCGCTGCCGTCGACGGCCGCGCTCAGAAAGAGGCCGTCGACGAGCCCGCGGCGGTGGTAGTCGAGCGTGAGGCGGACGACCTCGCGGACTTCGAGGCGCGCGCGCTCGACGTCGTTGGAGCGGCGGAGCGGGCAGTACGCGCAGTCGTGGACGCAGTGGTTGCTGAGGAGGAGCTTGAGCAGTGGGATGCGCCGCCCGTCCGCCGCCACCGAGTGGTAGATCGCCGCGGTCTCGACGTCGGCCGCACCGAGGTCGGGGAGCGGGTGCCGGCCGTCACGCGCGGTGGACGTGTCGGTGCGCGCGGCGCACGGGGCGTCGAAGCGCGCCGCGTCGGCGAGCACGGCGAGTCGCCGGCGGACGGATGTCGGGGCGGTGCTGGACACACCGAATATACCCCGAATCTCCGCACGCGTTCTGCTTGCGACGGCCGGCCCGTGCGGGCGCCGGCGCCTACGGTCAGCCGCCGGCGACGACCCGGACGACCTGCATCAGCAGCATGACGAGGACGCCGATGCCGACGGCGCGCCAGCTCACGCCGCCGACGCGGCCGAGGAGCGGCAGGGCGGCGTCGGCGGACGGTGAACGCGGCACGACGACGCGGATCGCCGCCTGGGCGCGGCGGAAGAGCAGGTAGTTCGCCGTGCCGCCGGCGAGGATGCCGAGCGAGACGATGACGCCGAAGAGGACGAGCGTCGGTTCGGGGCCGAAAGTCGTCAGCGGCGGGGCGCCCGGGATCGGGCTCGCCACGGTCTGCGTCGGCACGTCGGTCGTGCCCCAGAGCAGGCCGAAGAAGACCGTCGGCGCGACCAGAAAGAACACGAACGGCACGTACAGCTTGCGGTAGAGGAACCACATCGGCGAGAGCAGCGCCGCGGCCCAGTTCCACGTGGGCACGAAGGTGGGTTCCTCGAAGAACGGCTGGAACTTGCGCCGGTACGTCGTCCAGCGCGGGCCGACGAAGGCGGCGAGCTGCTGCTCGACGGGCGAGCCCGGGGCGGGGCCGCCGCGCGTGGGGCGGCTCGCCCAGGAAGGGAGCGGGGGAACGGTCACGCCCGCAAACTACCGGGTTCGGCCCCGACGGTTCCGCCCCCACGCGGCGCGGCCGGTTGGGCGGCGGGCTGCTGCTGGGTGAGGCAGTGGAGCGTGCCGAGCCCCCAGACGAGGTCCACCGCGTGGATCCCGACGACCTGACGGTCCGGCATCAGCTCGGCCAGTGTGTCGAGGGCGCGGCGGTCGTTGGGGTCGTTGAAGGTCGGGACGAGGACCAGGCCGTTGGCGATGTAGAAGTTGGCGTAGCTGGCCGGCAGGCGCTCGCCGCGCATCATCACGGGGCGGGGGAAGGGCAGGGTGACGACGCGGAGCGCGCCGCGGTCGCCGCCGGCGAGTTGCAGCCGCCGCAGGTTGTCGCGCGAGCGGCGGTGGTTCTCGTCGGCCGGGTCCTCTTCGTGGGCGAGGACGACCACGCCGGGCGCGACGAAGCGCGCGACGTCGTCGATGTGGCCGTGCGTGTCGTCGCCGACGCACCCCTCGCCCAGCCAGAGGACCTGGCGGACGCCGAGCCAGTCGCGGAAGGCCCGTTCGTAGTCGTCGCGGGTCATGCCCGGGTTGCGGACCTGCACGTCGGACAGGAGCCACTCCTCGGTGACGAGCATGAGTCCCTGGCCGTCGACCTCGATCCCGCCCCCCTCGAGCACGAGGCGCGCGTTCGACGTGTTAGGCACGTCGGCCGCGTTCGGCGTGGCCGGGCGGGCCGGGGCGACGCGCGGGAGGCCCGAGATCGCGGCGAACGTCTCGCCCACGCGCGCGTCGTCGGCGTAGTTGGGGTACTTGGCCCAGGCGTTGAAGTCCCAGCCGAGCCAGAGCGGCGACCCGTCGGCGCGGAGCACGCCCGTCGGGCCCGAGTCGCGCACCCAGACGCGGTCGTTGGGCGTGACGTGCAGGCGGTAGCCGGGGCCGCCCTCTGGGCCGTCCCCCTCGGAGGGCGACACGCCGTGCGCGTCGAGCGCGTCGCGGGCGGCCTCGCGCACGGCGTTGGTGTGGCAGAGGACCTCGACGCGCTCGCGGGCGGCGAGGGCGCGCACGATCTCGGCGTAGACCCACGGGATCGGGCCCATCTTGCCGGGCCAGTCGGGTTCGTGGTGCGGCCACGCGAGCCACGTCGCCGCGTGCGGCTCCCACTCGGCCGGCATGCGCAGCGGCTCGGGCGGGGCCGGGGCGAGGAGTGCCGCGGGGACCGGGTCGAAGTCGCGCGCGCTGGTGGCGAGCGGCGACCCGACGGGACCGAGTTCGCCGTCGCCGAGGTCGGGCGAGAGCGTCACGGACGCGTCGGCGCGCCGGCGCCCAACCACCGGTTGAGAATCGGCTTGTACGCGTCGACGCGGCGGTCGCGGAGGAACGGCCAGTTGCGCCGCACCTCTTCCTGCAGCCGCGGGTCGCACGTGTGCACGAGCACCGCCTGCTCCGTCCCCGCTTCGGCGACGATCCGCCCGAACGGGTCGCTGATGAACGAGTGGCCGAAGAACTCGAGCCCGTTCGTCCCCGGCTCGTCCTCGTGGCCGACGCGGTTGGGGGACGCGGTCCACACGCCGTTGGCGATCGCGTGCGCGCGCTGCGCGGTGCGCCACGCGTCGACCTGGGCCTGCCCCCACGCGTCCTTCTCCGCCGGGTGCCAGCCGATGGCCGTCGGGTAGA
The DNA here is from genome assembly GCA_963763675.1 of uncultured Gemmatimonadales bacterium. Taxonomy (GTDB): domain Bacteria; phylum Gemmatimonadota; class Gemmatimonadetes; order Gemmatimonadales; family Gemmatimonadaceae; genus BPUI01. The sequence continues at coordinate 1,799,879 of CAVXPN010000001.1, read as the reverse complement.
AGAGCACGTCCGCGCCTAACAGCGCCGTGATCCGCGCGGCCTCGGGGTACCACTGGTCCCAGCAGATCAGCACGCCGATCGTGGCGTAGCGCGTCTTCCAGACCATGAAGCCGTTGGCGCGGCCCGGCTGCTCGCCGTGGTAGTCGAGGTGCGCGTCGCCGGGCGTGAAGTAGTACTTCTCCTCGAACATCGGGTCGTGCGGGATGTGCATCTTGTCGTACACGCCGAGGAGCGATCCGTCGGCGTCGATCACGGCGGCCGAGTTCATGTAGAGCCCCGCGGCACGCCGCACGAAAAGGGGCACCACGATCACGACGGCCAGTTCGCGCGCGAGCGCCTGGAAGCGGTCGGTCACCGGCCCCGGCACCGGTTGGGCCAGGTCGAAGTGCTCGACGCGGGTCGACTTGGCGAAGTACGGGGTGTTGAACAGCTCCTTGAGGCAGACGATCTGCGCGCCGCGGCGCGCGGCCTCGCGCACGAGTTCCTCCGCGCGCGCCACGTTGGCCGCGGCGTCGTCGTCCGCGTGGTCCTGGATGATGCCGATCGTGAACGGGTCGCGGCGCATGGCGGGCAATGTAATTCGCCGGGTGATCGCTCCGACCCGCGCTGCACACGTGGTTAACACCGCCGCGAGGTCGGCGTCGAACGCGCGTTGGCCCCCCTGACGCCTCCCAATGTCCCGACGCTTCCTCGTCCTCTCCGCCGCCGCGCTCGCCGCACTCGGCGCCTGCGCACAGCGGCCCGACGCCCGCCCCGACGTGGCGCTCGACAACGACCTCTCGCTCGCAACGCAGCAGCAGCACGCGGCGCAGCAGGTCGTCTCGCCGCAGGAGCTGACCGCGGCACCGGCCGCCGCGGCCGCCCCGGCCCGCACGCGCGTGATCGAGCGCGAACGGGTGATCTACCGGACCGCGCCCGCGGCGTCCGCGATTCCGACGTACGCGAGCCCGACGTACGCGATCCCGGCCCCTGCGCCGCCGCCCCCAGTGCCGGTGTACGACCCGTACCCTGCGCCGCGGCACGACGGCACGTACGACCGGGGGACGTACGACCGCGGCAATGGCGGTTACGGCAACGGCGGGTACGGCACCGGCGCCGGGGGCACCTACGGCGGCGCCGCGCGCCAGCCGGTCTACCGTCAGCCGCAGGGCCACGCGCAGCGCGACGGCGCCATCGGCGCCGTCGCCGGCGCGATGGTCGGCGTCGCCGCGAGCCACCGCAAGGACCGCCTCCGGGGCGGCCTGCTCGGCGCCGTCGCGGGCGGGGCGTTGGGCGCCATCTACGGCCACTCGGTCGACCGCACGCCGTAGCACATGCGGAGCACGCGCGTGCTCCGCGCGCCGCGCCCCACACTTTGGCGGAATCCAGAGCACCCGGGAACGCCCGGACGCCATCTGTTTACTAGAGGGAGCCCCGTCGCCGACGGGATGCGCGGCGCACCCGATGGGACGCGCCGCCCGCGCGCCCGGTCGACAGGTTCGCCCACCTCCGGAGGAGTTCCCATGCCCCGTGCCGTCCGCACCGCCTCCGTTCGCGTGATCCTCGGCGGCGCCCTCGCCGTCCTCGGCGCGTGCGGCCGCATATCCGCCGCCGATTCGGGGCTCAATACGGACCTCGTCCTCGCCAACCAACTCCAGCGCAGCAACACGCCGCCGTCGCTGGCCGAGGACTCGACACCGGTGCCGGCGGCGGTGCCGGCCGCCGCTCCGGCCGCCGCACCCGCGCGCGTGGCAGCCCACACGACGGCGCGCCGTGGGGGCTTCCACCTGGTGGCGCGGAGGCCCGACGTGGCGCGCACCGTGGCGGCTATCCCGACGCCCGCCGGGCATACGGCCGCGACCGCGCATTCGCCCGCGGCGACGGCGGGCGCTGGGTCGCAAGCCGGCGAGTATGACGCCGGCCGCACGTCGGACGGCGAAGTCGTCGCGGGCGGACCGGCGGCTCACGACACCGGCGTGTACGACACCCAGGCGCCGCGGGCCGACCGACCGGCGCAGGTCGAGCCGCAGTCGCACGGCGGGCGCGACGCCGTCCTCGGGACGCTCGCGGGGGCGATCATCGGGGCCGCGACCGGGCATGGCGTGCGCGGCGCCCTGGTCGGCGCGGCGGCGGGCGGAGTGTTAGGCGCGGTGTACGGCGGGTCGATCGACCGCTCGTTCGGCCCGTACGCCGGGTACGGCGCGTCGCCGGCCGGCACCCCGTCATACGCCTCCGCCCGCCTCCCGCGCGGGGCGCGGGGTGTGACCTCGTTCCGCGTGCCGACGTACCGGGCGTACTGACGCGCGCGTCCTGACGCGCGCGGCGGGCCGCTCAGCCCTCCCGCACCGCGATCACGACGTCCGCGACGTTGGTCCCGCTCGGGGCCGCCGGCAGCAGTGCGCCGGCGGCCCCGAGCGCGTCGTAACTGCGGTGCGCGGCCAGGTCCGCGGCCGGGTCGCGGCCGCCCGCTCGTGCAAGGCCCCAGGTCGCCCCGTCGACCTGCGCACCTGCGGCGTCCGTCGGCCCGTCGCGCCCGTCGGTGCCCGCGGCGAGGATCGCGACGCCCGCGGCCGCCGCACCCGCCTCGTCCAGCGCCGCCGCCGCGGCGAGGGCGAGTTCCTGCATCCGCCCGCCGCGCGCGCCCGGGGACGCGCCTAACGTCACGCTCGGCTCGCCGCCCCACACGTGCGCGGAGCCGGCCGGGGCGGCGAGGATCGCCCGCGCGACCGCGCGCCCGAGCGGCGCCGCCTCGCCGGCGAGCCACGCGTCGTGGTCGATGACTGCGAACCCGCCCGCCCGGGCGGCGCCGGCCGCCGCGGCGCGCGCGTCTCGGTTGGTCACCAGCACCCGGGTGCGCACGTTCGCGAACGCCGGATCGTCCGCCTTGGGCGTTTCGAGCGCGAGCCCGCCGGCCGCCAACGCGCGACGCACCGCGACCGGAAGCGCCCACCACACGCGCTCGGCCTCCAGCATGGCGCGGAGCGACTCGGCGGTCCACGGATCGGGCGCGCACGGCCCGGACCCGATCACGGCCGGGTCGTCGTTGGGCACGTCGCTCACGGCGAGGCAGAGCACCCGCGCCGGCGCGAGGGCGTGCGCGAGGCGCCCTGCGCCCCACCGACTCACGCGCTTGCGGACCGCGTTGACGCGGTCGACCGGCACACCCGCGGCGAGCAGCGCGCGCGACGTCGCGGCGAGGTCCGCCGCCGTCAGGCCGTGTCCGGCGAGTGGGGCGGCGACGAGACTCGACGCGCCGCCCGAGAGTAGGACGACCGCGAGGTCACCCGGACCGACGCGCGCGGCCGCTTCACCGAGCCGAGCCGCCGCGTGTTCTGACCCGGCGCCCGGGATCGGGTGGTCGCCGACGAACTCGGTCAGGCCGACGATAGGCGTGGGGGCCATGTGGTGGGCGACGACCACCCCGCCGACCGGCGCGACGTCGCGCGCCACCAGCGCGGTGACCGCCGCGCTCGCCATCCCGTGCGCCGCCTTGCCGATCGCGAGCAGGTGGACGCCCCCGGGGCGCGCCGGAAGGGGGCAGGACGCCAACGCGGCCGCGACCGCGGGGCCCGGTTGGGCGCCCGCGACCGCGGCCGCGTGGCAGCGCTGAAGGAGCGCGTCCGCGAGCGTTAGCTCGCGCGGCCCATGATCATCGCCGTCTGGATCTGCTTGATGCGCTCCAGGTGGCGGACGACGGCCGGGCGGACAGCGTTCTGGAGCATGTTCTTCATGTCCGGGTCGGTCGCGAGCGGGATCAGCGAGGTGTCGAGCGTCTTGAGCGTCATGTCGTGCGACATGAGCTGCTGGTTGACGTAGGCCTTGTCGAACTCCATTCCCTGCTTGCTGCGGAGGGAGTCGAGCGTCGGCTGCGCGTTCCGCTTGAGCTGCATCGAGAGCGCGTTGTCCTGCTCGAGCATCTTCTTCTTGTTCAGCATGTCGCGCAGCTGCGTCTCGAGCGCCGTGTGCTCCGCGATCATATCGCGGGCGAACGCCTGGACCGCCGGGTTCTGCGAGTTGGAGAGGGCGAGGCGGCTCGGGTCGATCTCGTTGATGTTCGAGATCGTCGCGACGGCCGCGATCTTGGCCGGCGTGAACTCCTGCTGCGGCGTCGGGCCCTGGGCCATCGCGAGCGGCGGGAGCGGGTCGACGCCTCGCGCGGGGCGCTGCATGCCGTTCATGCCGCTCATACCGTTCTGCGCGGCGGCCGAGCTGGCGACGAGGCCGAGGGCGCAGAGGGCCGAGGTGACCGTGGAAGCGATACGCATGGGTTCGATGAAGTGCGAAGTGTTGGTTGCGAACTAATTGCGGTTTGCCAGTCGCGGTTTGCAAGAACGGTGCGCACGTCGCGCCCGCGTCCCGGCGTTTCCCGCCGCGGCGTCAGGCGTCCTCGTCTCGGGACACGACCGCGTCCGGGGGGGGACGGTGCTGCATGCCGGAACGAGCAGACCCTCGTGCTGACGCCGCGACGGCTCCAGACGGCGCGCGACGGTGTGGAGTGGCCCACGGTATGCCCATGCACGGCATACACCTGACCCTGTCGTCCCGGAGGACTCTCTGATGGCTCACGCTCTGACCACCCGCCGCACCGCCCGCGCCGTGCTCGCGATCACCGCCCTGACGCTCGGTGCCGCCTGCGGCAGCCGCGACACGCCGGCCAACGACGCGCTCAAGAACGACCTCTCGCTCACCAACCGGCCGGCCGGTCAGCAGACGGTCTCGCCGCAGGAGCTGACCGGGCAGACGGCTCCGGTCGCGACCACGCCGGCCGCCGTCGCACCGGTCGCCGTCGCCCCCGTCGCGGTCGCCCCGGTCGCGGCGCCTCGGACCGATACGGTCGTCCGCACTGTGTATCGCGACCGCGTGGAGCACCACCACCACAGCGCGTCGTCGGGTTCCTCGAGCGGCTCGTCGCACGGCAGCTACAGCAGCGGCAGCTCGGGCGGCGGCACGGTCGTCGAGCGCCCGACCGAGCGCACGAGTCACACGAAGGAGGGCGCGGCCATCGGCGGCGCGGCCGGCGCGCTGCTCGGCGCGGTCACCGGCGGCGGCGTCAAGGGCGCGATCGTCGGCGGGCTCCTCGGGGGTGGCGCGGGCGCCGTGATCGGCAACAACACGGGCGTGAAGCACGTCCCGCAGTAAAGCCGCAACAAACACGGTGTTCATCCATCGGCCCGCGGCGCGCGCCGCGGGCCCGACGGAGCACGGGGGCCCGCCGGAGCGTCGGCGGGCCCCCGGCGCGCGTTCGGGCCTATGTTTGGTGCGTATGTCGTCCGCCCCCCCCGTGGCGCACGGGCCGGTGGGTGCGGCCGAGCGCCGCGCCCGCGCGCGCCACCCGGCCGCAACCCCGTTCATGAGCTTCTCGCGCGCGCAGTGGACCACGCTGCGCGCCAGCACGCCGCTGCCGCTCAACGAGGCGGAGTTGCTACGCCTGCGCGGGATCAACGAGCCCATGTCGGTGGATGAGGTCGGCGAGGTGCTGCTCCCGCTCACGCGCCTCATCAACCTCTACGTCGTCGCCGCGCGCGACCTCCTGCAGGTGACGGACACGTTCCTGGGGCGGCCGTCGGTGGTGCCGCCGTTCGTCGTCGGGATCGCGGGAAGCGTGGCCGCGGGCAAGAGCACGATCGCCAGAGTGCTACGCGCCGTGCTGGCGCGCTGGCCGGCGCACCCGCGCGTCGAGCTCGTCACCACGGACGGCTTCCTGTACCCAAACGCCGAGCTGGAGCGGCGCGGGCTCATGCGCCGCAAGGGATTTCCGGAGAGCTACGACGTCGGCCGGCTGCTCCGATTCCTCTCGGAGGTCAAAGCGGGGATGCCGGTCGTCGACGCGCCGGTGTACTCGCACCTGGTCTACGACGTGGTCGCGGGCGAGCGCGTGCCGGTGCGCCGGCCGGACGTTCTGATCGTCGAGGGGATCAACGTGCTCCAGGCGCCGCCGCCCGGGCTGCCCCGCCAGCCCGACGAGGGCGAGGCTCGGCCGCGCCAGGTGGTGAGCGACTTCTTCGACTTCTCGATCTACGTCGACGCCGCGGAGCCGGACCTCCGGCGCTGGTATGTGAACCGATTCCTCGCACTGCGGGACACGGCGTTCCGGGACCCGCAGTCGTACTTCCACCGGTACGCGGCGCTGAGCGAAGCCGAGGCGGCGTCGACGGCGGAGCGGATCTGGGAGGAGATCAACCTCGTCAACCTCGTGGAGAACATCGAGGGCACGCGGGAGCGGGCGAGCGTGGTGCTGCGCAAGGGCCCGACGCACGCGGTGGACGAGGTGCGGCTGAAGCGGACGGCGCTCGTGCCGAAGGGCGGGAAGGGGGCCTAACGACGCGCGGTGCCGGGCCGCCCGGCGCGACGGCCTAACGCTTCACCGGAGCCCGCCCGCGAGCGCGGCGAGCGCCGCTACGGTGTTGAGGTTGCGCGCGGTGCCGCGCGCGGCGGCGGGAACCGCGAGCCGGGAGCGGCCCATCCCGTCGCCGTAGGCCACGTAGAGTTCGCGGACGCCGAGGGCGAGGCGTTCGGTGGTCTGGTAGCGGGCGTGGGCGAGCGCGTCGGGCGGCGGGGCGCCGTCGAGGAAGATCGCGACCGTGGCGTTCGGCGCGAACCCCTCGCCCGCGCGGAACGGGTTGGCCGCGAGCACCGCGTCCAGCTCGTCCGCCGTGCGCACGAGGACGCCGACCGGCTTGCCGGCGTAGGCGGCGAGGCGGGACTCGAGAGCGGTCTTGACGCCCGCCTCGTCGAGGGCGCTGGTGAACACGACGTTGCCGGACGCGATGTACGTGCGCACCCGCGCGAAGCCGGATGCCTCGCACATCGCGGCGAGTTCGGCCATCGGCAGCTTGCCGGTGCCTCCGACGTTCACCGCGCGGAGGAGGGCGACGTAGGGCGTCACGCGTCGCGGCATCGGCACCTCCCTTTGTCTGCGCGTGCTTGACGAGCCGGTCGATGGCCGCGTTCGGAATCAACGCCGCCGACTGTCTCAGTTCCGCGAGAGCAGCCCGAGCCGCGATGCATCGCTTCAACATCGCTGTGGTCTCGATCTGGATCGGCGGCGGAAGATAGGGCGGGCGCCCGTTCCGCGCGCCCGCCCTATTCGGCACAGCTGGACCGGCCGCCTACGCCGCCGTCCGCCCCACCAGCGACCGCAGCACGTACGGCAGGATCCCGCCGTGCTGGTAGTACCGCAGCTCCTCGGGCGTGTCGATCCGCGCGCGCACCTGGAAGCGGGTCTCCTTGGCCCCCTCGCGCGTCGCGACCACGGTGAGCGGCTGCCGCGGCCGGAGCGAATTGTCGAGCCCGAGGATCTCGAACGTCTCGAAGCCGGTCAGGCCCAAGGTCTGCCGCGTGTCGTCGCCCACGAACTCGCAGGGGAGCACGCCCATGCCGACGAGGTTGGAGCGGTGGATGCGCTCGAACGACTCGGCGATCACGGCGCGCACGCCCAGCAGTACCGTGCCCTTGGCCGCCCAGTCGCGACTGGAGCCCGTGCCGTACTCCTTGCCGGCGAGGATCACGAGCGGCGTCCCCTCCTGCTGGTACTGCATCGAGGCGTCGAAGATCGACACCGGCGCGCCACCCGGGACCGTCGTCGTGAAGCCGCCCTCGGTGCCCGGGACGAGTTCGTTGCGCAGGCGGATGTTGGCGAACGTGCCGCGCATCATCACCTCGTGGTGCCCGCGCCGCGCGCCGTACGAGTTGAACTCGCGGGTCTTCACGCCGTGCGCGATCAGCCACTTCCCCGCCGGGCTCGCCGCCGCGATGTTGCCGGCCGGCGAGATGTGGTCGGTCGTGATCGAGTCGCCGAGCATCGCGAGCGCGCGCGCGCCGCGGACGGGCTTCACGCCCGGCGCGTCCATCGTCATCCCCTCGAAGTACGGCGGGTTGGCGACGTAGGTGCTCTCCGGGTCCCACGCGTACGTCGCGCCCTCGGGGACGTCGAGCGCGCGCCACGCCTCGCTCCCCTCGAAGACGTTCGCGTACTGCTTCGCGAACAGCCCGCCGTCGACGTTCCGGTGCACGACCTCCTCTATTTCGGTCGCACTCGGCCATATGTCCCGGAGGAACACCGGACCCTCGCTGCCGACGCCGATCGGCTCCCGCTCGAAGTCGATGGCCATCGTGCCGGCGATCGCGTAGGCGACGACGAGCATCGGGCTCGCCAGGTAGTTGAAGCGCGTGTGCGGGTTGACGCGCCCCTCGAAGTTGCGGTTGCCCGAGAGCACCGCCGCGACGACGAGCTTGCCCTTCTCGACCGCGTCGGAGATCGGCTCGGGCAGCGGGCCCGAGTTGCCGATGCACGTCATGCAGCCGTAGCCCGCGAGGTAGAAGCCCAGCTTGTCGAGGTCCTCGGTGAGCCCCGCGCGGTCGTAGTAGTCGGTCACCACGCGCGACCCGGGCGAGAGCGTGGTCTTGACCCACGGCTTGGTCGACAGCCCCTTCCGGACCGCGTTCCGCGCGAGGAGGCCCGCGCCCAACATCACGCTCGGGTTGCTGGTGTTGGTGCAGCTCGTGATCGCCGCCAGCACCACGGCGCCGTGGCGCAGCGTGAAGCGCTGGTCGAGGTACTCGACCTCGACGCCCTCGGGCTCCTGCTCCTCGGGCGAGGCCGCGACCACGGCCGGCGAGAGCTGGGGTTCCGCGCTCACGGTGGTGGCGGCGGCGAGTTCGCCCCGCGCGCTCACCGTGCCCGACTTGGCGAGCACCTCGTTGAGGTGCAGCTGGTACGTCTCCTTCGCCTCCCGGAGCGGGATGCGGTCCTGCGGCCGGCGCGGCCCCGCGATGCTCGGCACGATCGTCGACAGGTCGAGCTCGAGCGCGTCGGTGTAGACCGGGTCGGGCGTCTCGTCCGTGCGGAAGAGTCCCTGCGCCTTGGTGTACGCCTCGACGAGGGCGACCTGCTCCTCCGAGCGCCCCGTGAGCCGCAAATAGTTGAGCGTCTCGGCGTCGACCGGGAAGAAGCCCATCGTCGCGCCGTACTCGGGCGCCATGTTGGCGATCGTCGCGCGGTCGGCGAGGCTGATGTTGCCGAGCCCCCGCCCGTAGAACTCGACGAACTTGCCGACGACCTTCTTCTTGCGGAGCGTCTCGGTGACCGTGAGGCACAGGTCGGTCGCCGTCGCGCCTAACGGCAGGGCCCCGGTCAGCTTGAAGCCGACGACGTCGGGCACGAGCATCGAGAGCGGCTGCCCGAGCATCGCCGCCTCGGCCTCGATCCCGCCCACGCCCCAGCCGAACACGCCGAGGCCGTTGACCATCGTCGTGTGCGAGTCGGTGCCGACGAGCGAATCGGGGTAGACGAGGGGCTCGGAGGCGTTCTCGCCCTCGGCGTTGCTGAAGACCACCTGCGCCAGGTACTCGATGTTGACCTGGTGGATGATCCCGGTCCCCGGCGGGACGACGGAGAAGTTGTTGAACGCCGTCTGCCCCCAGCGCAGGAAGCGGTAGCGCTCCTGGTTGCGCTCGTACTCGAGCGAGACGTTGTCGAGGAACGCCTGCGCGGTACCGTACTCGTCGGCCTGCACCGAGTGATCGATCACGAGGTCGACCCGCTGCAGCGGGTTGATGCGCTGCGGGTCGCCGCCGAGCGCGGTGATCGCGTCGCGCATCGCGGCGAGGTCGACGACGCACGGGACGCCGGTGAAGTCCTGGAGGATGACGCGCGCCGGCCGGTAGGCGACCTCCTTCTCGGCGGGCGTGCTCACGTCCCAGCGCGCGAGCGCCTCGACGTCGGCCCGCTTGACGAAGGCGTTGTCCTCGCCGCGCAGCAGGTTCTCGAGGAGGACCTTGAGCGAGAACGGCAGGCGGTCGAGGTTGCCGCCGGAGAGCTCGCGCAGCGCGTCGAGGCGGAAGTAGCCGTACGTCCGGCCGCCCGCGGTGAGCGTGGCGCGCGCGCCGAAGGAATTGGGGTGGGTCATGCGGAGCCCGGTGTCCGCGGCCGGCGGGTCCCTGCCCGCGTGGGCAGCGCCCATGCGCGGCCGCGAGGTTCTGGACGGAGCCGCTGCGCGCACGTCGTAGGGCGCGCAGGCTGCGCTCTAATCTAGCGCGCGCCTTCCCACCGCCGGCCGGCGCGCGCTCAGCCGCCGGTGTCGGCCCGTGGGAAATACAGGTGGAACGCCGCCCCAGCGCCCGGCGCGCTCTCGACCTCCACCCGCCCCCCGGCCCCCGTCACCACGCCGTAGACCGTCGCGAGCCCCAGCCCCGTGCCCTCCGCCTTTGTCGTGTAGAACGGCTCGAACAGGTGCGGGCGCGAGGCGGGCGGGATCCCCGGGCCGGTGTCGCGCACGGTGAGGCGCAGGTCCCCGTCCTCGCGCGCGGTCTCGACCGTCACGTCGCCGCCCCCGGGGAGCGCGTCGCGCGCGTTGGTCACGAGGTTGAGCAGCGCCTGCTCGACCTGGCCCGGGTCGGCCACCGTCGCCCCCGCGTCGGGCGCGAGCGCGACCGAGAGGCGCACGGTGGGCCCGACGATGCGACGGAGGAGGTCGCGCATGCCCTCGACGACGTCGTTGACGCGGAGCGTCGTCGGGCGCGACTCCTGGCGGCGCGCGAACGTCAGCAGCTGCCGCGTGAGCGTGCGCCCGCGCCGCGCGGCGTCGGCCGCGTCGGTGAGGTCCTCGTGCAGCGGGCTGCCGGGCGGGGTGGCCGCCGTCGCCGACTCGACGGCCATGAGCATCACGGCGAGCAGGTTGTTGAAGTCGTGCGCGACGCCCGCGGCCAACCGGCCGAGCGCCTCGAGGCGTTGGGTACGCAGGCGCTCGCCGTCGACCCGGCGGCGGGCCGTGACGTCGCGCGCGAAACACTGGATCGCGGGGCCGCCGCGCAGCCGCACCGCGCTCGCCACGCCTTCGACTTCCACCACGTGCCCGTCGGGCCAGAGGAAGCGGTGCTCGAACGGGCGCGTGGTCCCTTCGGGGGCTTCCGCCAACTCGTCGGCGACCGCGCCGTACGCCGCGCGGTCGTCGGGGTGGACGTGGTCGTTCCAGTCGTGCCCGCGCAGGTCGGCCGGGGTGAGGTGCGGCCCGCGCAGGGCGGCCCCCGCGGCGTTGATCATCTCGCACCGGCGGTCGACGTAGACCGCCACGCACTCGGGCATCTGGTCGACGAGCAGCCGATACAGGGCCGACCCTTCGCGCAGCTCCTGCTCGGCCTTGTACGCCGCCGTCACGTCCTGCGCGGTCGCGAACACCGCGATGACCGCGCCGTTCACGACGACCGGCATCACGCTCGCGCGCATGTACACGCGGTGCCCGTCGCGGTGGAGCAACACCGGCTGGACGACGCTCGGCCGGCCCGCGAGCGCCGCCTCGAACGTGCGGGCGATCGCGGCCCGCGACTCGGGCGCGGTGATGTCGCCCACGGGGCGGCCGACGAGTGCGCCGCGGTCGTAGCCGAGGACCTCCGCGACGCACGCGTTGACCCGGCTCACGGTGCCGTCCGGGTGCAGCTCCCAGACGAGATCGGGGTTCTGTTCGAAGAGGGCGCGGTCCAGCGCCGCGAGGTGCTCCGCGTCCGCGCTCGACGCGCTGAGCGCGAGCCGGATGATGCCCCGGTCGATCAGTTCGGTGTCTGCGTCGCGCATCGTGCCCTCGGTGCCGGTCGGACCTGTCGCGTCGACTGGACGAGATCGTCGCCGCGTCTGCCCCGGCATCTGGAGGCACACGCGTGCGGCAACCCGTCGTTTACGCCCCCGATCCGGAACTCCTTGCACGTGCCATGCTCGGGTTCGACTTCGGCCGCGGCTGCGGGCACGCGAGCGGTGCAGCGCCGCTCTTGCCGGCGTCCCGGGCGGTTTCTTGGTTGTGGGGCATGCCTGCTGACGCGTTCGCTGACGGATCCGACGACGTGGTCGACGTCGCCCTCACCCTCCTGCGCGCCGAGTCGACGAGCGGGGCCGAGGCGCCGGCGGTCGACGCCGCGGAGGGGCTGCTGCGGGCGCGCGGCTGGCGCACGGCCCGGATCCCGGTGACCGAGGGGCGGGACGACGTGTTCGCCGAGGCGCCCGGGCGGCCGGCGGAGGTCGTGTTCTCGACGCACCTCGACACGGTGCCGCCCTACATCGCGCCGCGGCTCGAGTGGCGCGAGGCGGGGCCGGACGGCGGGGGGCGGCTGTGGGGGCGGGGCGCCTGCGATGCGAAGGGCCTCGCGGCGGCGATGATCTGCGCGGCGGGCCGCCTGCGCGCGCGCGGGGTGCCCGTGGGGCTCCTGTTCGTCGTCGGCGAGGAGACGACGCACGACGGCGCGCACGCGGCGGACGCGGCGCGGGCCGCGGTAGCGCCGCGCGTGCGCGCGCTCGTCAACGGCGAGCCGACGGAGAGCACGCTCGCCACGGGCACGAAGGGGGCGCTGCGCTTCCGGCTGCGCGCGACGGGCCGCGCGGCGCACTCCGCCTACCCGCACCTGGGCGAGAGCGCGACGGCCCTGCTCGCGCGCCTGCTCGTCGACCTCGAGTCGGCCGCGCTCCCCGACGACCCGGTGTTGGGCGCGACGACGATCAACGTCGGCGGGCTCGCGGGCGGGGTGGCCGACAACGTGATCGCGCCGTGGGCCGAGGCGCGGTGCATGGCGCGGCTCGTGACGGACGAGGCGGTGCTGCGCGGGGTGCTCGACCGCTGGCTGGCGGGGCGGCTCGAGGCGTTAGGCGCGTCCGGGCGCGCGGAGCTCGCCTACGGCATCACGGTGCCGCCGGTGCGGCTCGGGACGGTGCCGGGGTTCGCGAGCGGCGTCGTGGCGTTCGCGACCGACATCCCGGCGATGCCCGGCTGGGGGACGCCGTACCTCTTCGGGCCGGGGTCGATCCACGTCGCGCACACCGACGGCGAGTACGTCGACGTCGCGGAGCTGCGCGCGGCGGTCGGGGCGTACGAGCGGATCGCGGAGGCGGCGCTGGCCGCCCGGCGTTAGGCGTCGGGCGGGGCGGCCGCGTACGCCGTGGCGGGCCCTCGCCGCGGGGCGCCGAGCATACGCTCGGCTCGGCCCCCCGCGCAACTCGGCCCCGGGCGCCTAGCGGATGAACTCGTACAGGCCGGCCAGCCCCACCACCGCGCCGCCGACCGCGACGGCCTTCCCGCCGTTGCCGCCGATGAGTAGGCCGATGACCAGGGCGGCGGCGCCGACGGCCATGAGCGCGACGGGGCGCCCGGCGCGCGGGCCGGCGACCGGCACGGCGGCGGTCGCGTCGGTCGCCGCGCTGTCGTGGGCGGCGCGCGTCGCACCAGCGCGCGGACCAACGCGCGCACCAGCGCGCGCACCGTCGAGCGTGGGGCCGAGGGTGGGGCCGGCGGCGGAAACCGGTGCGGCGACGGGCAGCGAGTCGGCGGCGACCAGCTGCGCGGCGAGTGGAAGGACGGCGGTCGCGTGCAGCGCGAGTGCGGCGAGCGTCGCGGCCGCGACGCGGCGGGCTGAGGCGTGACGGGGCATGGCGGGGCGTGAAAGGATGAAGGGACCGGCAGTCGGGACGAAGCCGAGGGCGTGCGGAAGAACCGCGCCACCCTCGTGACCGGGCGCCGCGTCGTGGGGTCGCGCGGGCGTGCGTCATGCCCCACGTTTCCCCGCGCAGCGCGCGTGCTCGGGCCTCACGTCCGTCTGGCCGGCGCGCCCGCCCCACCGCAGTCTTTTGGAGGCCCCGCATGTCCGCCACCATCGAGCCGACCACGACCGGCGCCGCCGGCGCCGACGACGTCGTCCGGCACGCCACGCTCCCCGAGGGCGCGCGCCGGTACGCGATCTCGATCCCGATCAAGGCGCGCTACGATAACTGGATCGGCGGCGCGTTCGTCCCGCCCGCCCGGGGCCAGTACTTCTCCAACCCGTCGCCGATCACGGGGCAGCACCTCTGCGACGTCGCGCGCTCGACGGCGGAGGACGTGGAGCGCGCGCTCGACGCGGCGCACGCCGCGGCGCCCGCGTGGGGGCGCACGTCGGCGGCGGAGCGGGCCAACGTTCTCAACAAGATCGCCGACCGCGTCGAGAAGAACCTCGAGGCGCTCGCCGTGATCGAGACGATCGACAACGGCAAGCCCGTGCGCGAGACGGTCAACGCGGACATGGCGCTCGTCGTCGACCACTTCCGCTACTTCGCGGGCTGCGTGCGCGCGCAGGAGGGCGGGCTCTCGCAGCTCGACGACGACACGGTGGCCTACCACTTCCACGAGCCGTTAGGCGTGGTCGCCCAGATCATCCCGTGGAACTTCCCGCTGCTGATGGCGACGTGGAAGCTCGCGCCCGCGCTCGCCGCCGGGAACGCGGTGGTGATCAAGCCGGCCGAGCAGACGCCGGTAAGCGTGATGGCGTTCGTCGAGCTCGTCGCCGACCTGCTCCCCGCCGGGGTGGTGAACGTGGTCCAGGGCTTCGGCGTCGAGGCCGGCAAGCCGCTCGCGTCGAGCAACCGCGTCGCGAAGGTCGCCTTCACGGGCGAGACGACGACGGGGCGCCTGATCATGCAGTACGCCTCGGAGAACCTGATCCCGGTCACGCTGGAGCTGGGCGGCAAGTCGCCCAACATCTTCTTCAGCGACGTGATGCGCGAGGACGACGACTACTTCGACAAGGCGCTCGAGGGGTTCACGATGTTCGCGCTGAACCAGGGCGAGGTCTGCACCTGCCCGAGCCGCGCGCTCGTGCAGGAGGACATCTACGACCGGTTCATGGAGCGCGCGCTGGCCCGGGTCAACGCGATCACCCAGGGGCACCCGCTCGACCCGACGACGATGCTCGGCGCGCAGGCGTCCAACGACCAGCTGGAGAAGATCCTCAGCTACATCGACATCGGCCGCAAGGAGGGCGCGAAGGTGCTCGCCGGCGGCGAGCGCGCGCGGCTCGGCGGCGAGCTGGCCGAGGGCTACTTCGTGCAGCCGACGGTGTTCGAGGGGCACAACCGGATGCGGATCTTCCAGGAGGAGATCTTCGGGCCGGTGGTGTCGGTGACGACGTTCAAGACGCAGGACGAGGCGCTCGAGCTCGCCAACGACACGCTCTACGGGCTGGGCGCGGGCGTGTGGTCGCGCGACGCGAACACGTGCTACCGCATGGGGCGCGGGGTCAAGGCCGGGCGCGTGTGGACCAACTGCTACCACCTGTACCCGGCGCACGCGGCGTTCGGCGGGTACAAGCAGAGCGGGGTCGGCCGCGAGAACCACAAGATGATGCTCGACCACTACCAGCAGACGAAGAACATGCTGGTCAGCTACTCGCCGAAGGCCCTCGGGTTCTTTTGAGCCCGGGGCCGGTGCTCGTTAGGCGCCCGGGCGGGCGCCGGCCGGCGCCGGCGGGCACCTCCGCGCGCCGCGCGTGCACCGTCGCCCCACTCTTGCATTTCCGACACGCATGCTCCCCCCCGCGTCGACATCACCCCGGCGGCCGCCGCGCTCCTCGACAAGCTCGCCGCCCAGCACGGCCCGCTGCTCTTCCACCAGAGCGGCGGGTGCTGCGACGGGAGCGCGCCGATGTGCTACCCGCGCGGCGAGTTCCGCGTCGGGCAGCGCGACGTCTACCTCGGCGCGGTGGCGGGGACGCCGTTCTACATCGGCGACGCGCAGTACGAGTACTGGAAGCACACGGGCCTCACGGTCGACGTGGTCCCCGGGCGCGGGAGCGGCTTCTCGGTCGAGGCGCCCGAGGGGGTACGGTTCCTGACGCGCTCGCGGCTGTTCACGGACGCGGAGTGGGCGGCGCTCGAGGCGGCGGGCCCGGTCGCCCGCGGCCCGGACGCGGCCGCGCATGCCGGAGCGGGGACCGCGACCGGGTGAGGAAATCCGTCGGCGTGCCGCGACTCGTGGTGCCGCTGGTCGGGCTCATGGGCGCGGCGGCCGGCGCGCAGCCCCCGCGCCCGTCCGGAGGCCCGGTGCCGCGGAGCACCACGGCACGTGACACCGTGTGTGACACCGCCGCGACGGCTGCCGACTCCGCGCGGCGGCGCGCACCGGTTCGACTGGCGCCGGTGGTGGTCGCCGGGCGCCTCGCGCGCCCGGGCGGCGCGGCGGGCGTGGCCGCGCGGGTAGACGAGGCCGGCCCCGACGCGCGCACGGCGGCGCTCCCCCCCGTGGGCGGACCCGCGCCCGCGGCCGCGCTCCTCGCGCGACTGCCCGGGGTGAGCAGCTTCGACGACCAGGGGACGCGCGCGCAGCCCACGCTCGACGTGCGCGGATTCACGCTCTCGCCGGTGGTCGGCGTCGGGCAGGGGGTCAGCGTGTTCCTCGACGGCGTGCGCGTGAACGAGGCCGACGCCCAGGAGGTGAACTTCGACCTGCTGCCGGCCGAGGCGGTGCGGGGGGCGGAGCTGGTGCGCGGGCCGTCGGCGCTGTACGGCAAGAACACGTTAGGCGGCGCGCTCGTGCTCACGACGCGCCGCGGCGGCGACGGCGGCCCGGGGATCGACGCGGGCGTCGACGCCGGCGCGTTCGGGCAGCGGGGGCTGCGGTTCGCGGCGTCGGGCGCGCGCCCGGCCGCGGGCGGGGCGGCGGTCGACGGCTACGTGCTCGCGCGGACGTCCCGGGAGGACGGGTGGCGCGACGCGACGGCGGCGCGGCGGCAGCTGCTGTTCGCGACCGGCGGGCGGCGCGACGCGTCGGGCGACGTCGCGCTCTCGGTGCTCGCCGCCCGCGATTCGTTAGGCCAGGCCGGGTCGCTGCCCGAGAGCTGGCTCGCGGCCGGGGGCGTCGCGGGGCGGCGCGCCAACTACACGCCGGGCGACTGGTACGCGCCCACCACGCTCGACGTCGCCCTGCGCGGGCGGCGGCGGCTCGGTGCCCCCGACGCGTCCGAGGGCGAGGTGCGCGGAACGCTGTTCGTGCGCGACACGCGGAGCGGGCAGTTCAACGTGAACGCGGGCGCGCCGAGCACGCTGGCGCGCGTGGTCGCGGCGAGCGCGGGCGGGACGGTGGAGGGCGAGCGGCGGACGCGGCTGCTGGGCGTGCCGTTCGTCGCGACCGCGGGCGGCGAGTTCTCACGCGATGCGGTGCGATACCGCGTGTTCCAGCGCGCGGCGGGCCCGTCCGACGACGGGCAGCCCGACGCGGGGTGCGCGATGGCCGCGGTCGCGGGGGGCGACGCGCTCTGCGAGGACGCGACGGCGAACGCGCTCAACGGCGCCGCGTTCGCGCAGGGCGTGCTCGCGCCGGCGGGGCGGGTGTCGCTCGTCGCGAGCGTGCGCGGGGATTGGGTGCGCGTGCCGTTCGTCGACCGGCGGACCCCGGAGAACTCGGGGACGAGCGCGTTCCGTCAGCTCTCGCCGCGCGTGGGGGTGACGGCGACGCCGGTGGCGGCGTGGCGCGCGTACGCGAGCTACGGGACCGGGTTCCGCGCGCCGGCGGCCGTCGAGCTGGCGTGCGCGGACCCGTCGAGCCCCTGCCCGCTGCCGTTCTCGTTAGGCGACGACCCGCCCCTGCGGCCGGTGCGCGTGCGGAGCGCGGAGGCCGGCGCGGACTGGGCGCCGGCCGCGGGCGTCGCGCTGACGGCGAGCGCGTTCCGCGCGGACGTGCGCGATGAGGTCCTGCTCGTCGCGAGCGAGCGCACGGCGGGGTACTTCACCAACTTTCCGCGGACGCGACGCGCGGGGGTGGAGCTGACGGCGCGGGCGGGTCCGGCGCGGGGGGTGTCGGCGTTCGCCTCGTGGGCGCTGGTGCGCGCGACGTACGAGGCGACCGGGCTGCTGGCGTCGGCGCGGCCGGCGCCGGACTCGGTGCGGCCGGGGGACCGGCTGCCGCTCGCGCCGGAGCGCCGCGCGACGGCCGGGGTGCGCGCGGCGGGCGCGGCGGCGGGCGTTGCGTTAGACGCGGAGCTCTCCGCGGACGGGGTCGGGCGGCAGCGGCTGCGCGGCGGCGAGGGGGTCGTCGCGGGCGGGGGCGACACGGCCAACGTGCTCCCGGGGTACGCGCTCGCCGCGCTACGGCTGAGCGCGCGGCGGGGCGCGGTCGAGGTGACGCTGAGCGTGAGCAACCTGTTCGACCGGCGGTACGAGACGTTCGGGACGTGGGCGCGGAACGCGCTGGCGCCGGACGGGACGGCGCTGGCGGGGGGGAGCGGGTGGAGCGGTTTCTCACGCCGGGGTATCCGCGGGGGGTGGCGGTCGGGATCGCCGTTGCGCGGTAGCGACTCGGCGCGGTAGGACCGGGAGGGGGCGCGGCACGACCGGTGGGGCGGGGATGATGGGGCGCGGTTGGAACGGCGGGTTACAGAGAGGGCGGGCTTGCCGAGAGCTTTCGTCGCAGCGCGAACAGCATGCGGCCGACCTGGCGCGCATGCGTGCGGGCGTGCCCAACCTGGTCATCGGTCAGCGAGCCGGTGTACGCGGCGAGATCCAGGTGTGCGTCCAGTTCGCGAAGCGAGTCCCACGCGATGGTGCACACTCGCAGGGGGTCGGCCGTCGTCGTGCGCCCTTCGCCCTCAGTTCCTGTAACCCGTCGTACCAACCGCGCCTGATCAACAGCGTGGCATCAACAGCGTTTCACCAACAGCACCCCACCATCCCCGCCACACCGGTCGTGCCGCGCCGCGCCCTTCGCCAGCGGGCCGCCCCCCCGCTGTAGCTTTGGACGCGCGCCCCCGGCGCCCTCTCCGCCTCACCTTCGCGTTCCCCGCGCATGCGTTCCCGTTTCACCCTCGCCGCGGTCGTCCCGGCACTCCTCCTGACCGCCGCAACGCTCGGCGCCCAGTCACGCCCGCGGTCCGCCACCCCGGGCGCGATCACGGCCGCCGAAATCGACGGCGACCTCAAGTTCCTCTCCTCCGACCTGCTCGAGGGGCGCGCCCCCGCCACCCGCGGGGGCCGCCTCGCGGCGGAGTACATCGCCGACCAGCTGCGCATCGCGGGCGTCTCGCCGGGCGTCGGCGACTCGTCGTACCTGCAGCGCGTCCCGATCGACGTGGTGAAGGCCGACCCGGCGACGATCCGCGTCACCGCGTCGGGCAAGGCCACCGCGACACTGCGGTTCACCGACGACGTGGTCGTCTGGGCCGGCTCCGCCACGCCCGAGAGTGCGGCGCGCGGCGAGATCGTTTTCGCCGGCTACGGCGCGGCGGCGCCCGAGTACAAGTGGGACGACTTCAAGGGCGTGGACGTGAAGGGCAAGTGGCTGATGGTACTCGTCAACGACCCGCCCGCCCCGCCTAACGAGCCGACGCTTTTCGGCGGCAAGGCGATGACGTACTACGGCCGCTGGACGTACAAGTACGAGGAGGCCGAGCGGCGCGGGGCGGCGGGGATGCTGATCGTGCACACCACCGAGCGCGCGGGCTACCCGTGGCAGGTGGTCGTCGGCTCCAACTCGGTCGACCACCGGCTGCTGCCGCGCGACCCGAACGGCCCCGCGCCGATCGGCGTCCGCGGCTGGATCAAGGACACGGTCGCGGCCGCGCTGCTCAAGCAGGCGGGGCTCGACTTCGACGCGCTCCGGGTGCAGGCCGCGCGGCGCGACTTCCGCCCCGTGCCCACGGGGATCGTGCTGGACGCCTCGTTCAAGAACTCGGTCTCGCACCTCGCCTCGGACAACGTCGTCGGGATCGTGCGCGGGCGCGACGCGGCGCGGCGCGACGAGTACGTCGCGCTCTCCGCGCACTGGGACCACCTCGGCGTCGGGCCGGCCGTCCACGGCGACTCGATCTACAACGGCGCGGAGGACAATGCGTCGGGCGTGGCCGACCTGCTCGCCGTCGCGCGCGCCGCGGCCGCCGGGCCCAGGCCGGCGCGCTCGCTGCTCTTCGTGTTCGTCACCGCCGAGGAGAGCGGGCTGTTGGGCAGCGCGTGGTTCGCGCAGCACCCGACGGTGCCGGCCGCGGGTCTCGTCGCCAACGTCAACCTCGACGGCGGCAACCTGCTCGGCCGCGTCCGCGACCTCGACGTGCTCGGCGAGCCCAAGAGCCAGCTCGGACCGATGCTCGCCGCGTTCGCCGCGCCGCGCGGACTCCGCCTCTCGCCCGAGGAGCACCCGGAGCAGGGGCACTTCTACCGCTCGGACCACTTCTCGTTCGCCAAGGCCGGCGTGCCGGCGGTGAGCGTCGGGGCGGGCACGGACTACGTCGGCCGCCCGGCGGGGTGGGGGCGGACGCAGGCGGAGGACTACACGGCGCACCGCTACCACCAGCCGAGCGACGAGTACCGGCCGGACTTCGACCTGACGGGCGCGGTGCAGCTGTCGCAGCTGGTGCTGGACTTCGCGCGCTCGCTGGCCGACGGCGGGACGTGGCCGGCGTGGAACGCGGACGCGGAGTTCAAGCGGCCGGCGGGCGCGCCGCATGCGGCGCCCCGCACTGCGGCCGCAGCCGCGGCCCGGACGGCGGCCGTGCCTTGAGGGAGGCCGGGGCGGGGCCGCCCCGCCTGCTCCGCGCCCTCGGGCCGTTGGGCCTGGGCGCGGCGGTGGTGAACGTCACGGTCGGGGGCGGCATCTTCCGCCTCCCGGCCGGCGCGGCCGCCGCGTTAGGCACGGCGGCGCCGCTCGCCTACCTGGCGTGCGCGGGCGCGATGGGGCTCGTCGTGCTCTGCGTCGCGGAGGCGGGCAGCCGCGTCGGGCGCACGGGCGGGCTCTACGCGTACGCGGAGGTCGCGTTCGGGCCGCTCGTCGGCTTCGTCACCGGCGCGCTCGTCTACGCGTGCATGGTCGCGGCGCTCGGCGCGGTGGCCAGCTTCCTCGCCGACTCGCTCGGCGCGGTGGTGCCCGCACTCGCCGGCGGGGCGCCGAGGGCGCTCGCGCTCTGCCTGATCCTCGCCGCGTTCGCGGCGGTGAACGTGGCCGGCCTGCGCGCCGCGTCGCGCACCAACAACCTGCTCACCGCGGCCAAGCTCGTGCCGCTCGCGGTGTTCGTCGTGCTCGGCGCGTTCGCGGTGCGCGGCGCCAACCTCGCCGTGCACGCGCTGCCGGGCGCGGGCGACGTCGCGCGCGCCTCGACCCTCCTCATCTTCGCCTTCCTGGGCACCGAGAGCGCGATCGCGCCGAGCGGCGAGGTGCGCGACCCGGCGCGCACCGTGCCGCGGGCGCTGTTCGGCGCGATGGCGGCGGTGGCCGCGGTCTACGTGGCGGTGCACGTCGTCGCGCAGGGCGTGCTCGGGCCGGCGCTCGCGACGAGCAAGACGCCCGTCGCCGACGCGGCCGGGGTCGCGTTAGGCCCGCTCGGGCAGGGGCTCGTGCTCGCGGGGTCGATCGTCTCGATGCTCGGCTACGTCGGCGGGATGACGTTCGCCGCGCCGCGCATGCTCTACGCGTTCGCGCGGGACGGCTTCCTGCCGCGCGCGTTCGGGCTCGTGCACCCGCGCCACCGGACGCCGTGGGTGGCCGTGCTCGCACAGACCGTGGTCACGGCCGCGCTCGCGCTCACCGGCTGGTTCGAGCGGCTCGCCCTCGTCGCCAACGGCGCGGCGCTCCTCGCCTACGCCGTGTGCTGCGCGGCCGCGTGGGAGCTGCGGCGGCGCGACGTGCGCGAGGGCGGGGGCGAGCCGCTCCGCACGCGCGCCGGCGCGGTCGCGCCGGCCGCGGCGCTCGGTGTCATCGCGTGGCTGCTGAGCGGCCTGCCCGCCAAGGCGTGGGCCGCGATCGGCGGCACGATCGCCGTGGCGCTCGCCGCCTACGTGGTCGCGAACGCGCGCGGCGCCGTCGCCGGCCCGCGCGTCGCCTGACGTTCGCTCCATTCCTCGCACCGTCCTGACGTGCCGACCGCCGACCCGCTGCTCCGCTTCCGCCCCGAGTTCCCGACGCTCGCCACTTCGACCTACCTCGTCTCGAATTCGCTCGGCGCGATGCCGCGCGCCGCGCGCGACCGGCTGAACGAGTACGCCGACCTGTGGACCGCGCGCGGCGTGCGCGCCTGGGCCGACCGCTGGTGGGAGCTGCCGGTGTCGGTGGGGGACGCGGTGGCGCCGCTGATCGGCGCGCCCGCGGGGACGGTCGCGATGACGCCGACGGTCACGCTCGCGCACGCGGCCGTGGTGTCGGCGCTGGAGTTCGGCGGCGGGCGGGACACGATCGTGATGACCGCGCTCGACTTCCCGAGCGTGCGCTACGCGGTCGAGGCGCTCGCCGCGCGGCTCGGCGCGCGGGTCGTCGTCGTCGAGAGCGAGGACGGCGTGTCGGTCGACGCGGACGCGGTGTGCGCGGCGGTCGACGAGCGCACGCGGCTGGTCGCGGTGTCGCACGTGCTCTTCCGGTCGGCGTACGTGATGGACGCCGACCGGATCGTGCGGCACGCGCACGCGGCCGGGGCCCTGGTGATGCTCGACGCGTACCACTCGGCGGGGGTGATGCCGGTCGACGTGGTCGCGTTAGGCGCGGACTTCCTGGCGGGCGGCGTGCTCAAGTGGCTCTGCGGCGGGCCGGGCGGGAGCTTCCTCTACGTGTCGCCCGACGTCGAGGCGCGGGCCGGGGCGCCCGTCCGGCCGGCGTTGACGGGGTGGCAGGCGCACGCGCGGCCGTTCGCGTTCGACACGGCGATGGAGTGGGCCGGGGGCGCGTGGGGGTGGCTCGGGGGCACGCCGGTCGTGCCCGCGCTCTACGCCGGCATCGAAGGGCTGCGGATCCTGGCCGCGGCCGGGATGGACGCGGTGCGGGCGAAGAGCACGCGGCAGACGGCGCGGCTGATCGAACTCGCGGACGCGCGCGGGTACGCGGTGCGCGCGCCGCGGGACCCCGCACGGCGCGGCGGGACGGTGGCGTTCGACGTGCCGCACGGCTACGAGGTCGCGCAGGCGCTGCTCGCGCGGGACGTGGTGATCGACTACCGCCCGGGCGCCGGGATCCGGGTCGCGCCGCACTTCTACACGAGCGACGACGAGCTGGAGGGCGCCGTGGGGATGATCGACGAGATCCTCGCGACCGGTGCGTGGCGGGCGCACGAGGGGCGGCGCGCGGTCGTGACGTGACCGCGCGCCGCCCCTTGAGGCGGGGCGGTGTTACTTGCCCTGCAGCGCGCGTGCGCCCGCGAGGTGCTTGGACTCGGTCGCGTGGAACGTCTGGACGACCCGGCGGACCGGCGCGGACTTGGTCGCGCTCAGCTCCTTTTGCGAGTCCTCGACGTCCTCCGCGTTGATGCGCACCTCCTCGTCGGCGAACGCCTTGTCGAACTCCGCGCCGGAGAGCCCCATCAGGCGCTGCAGGCGCGAGTTGTCCTCGGCATCGAGCGTGAGCGGGAGGTCGTACATGCGCTCGCGGTTGGCGAGCTGGAGCATCATGATGTTGAGGCGCGCGTGGTCGGTGGTGACCATGCGGGCGTAGTCGCGCGTGCGCGCGGTCTGGCCGCGCAGGACGCCGAGCTGGGCGAGGGTGAGGTCGTAGACGCTGCCCTGCGCGTTCTTCTTGAAGTACGCCTGGTCGGTCTGGTCGAGCGAGGAAGCGGACGCGCCGCCGGCCGTCTGCGCGCGGGCGGCGCCCGCGGCGAAGGCGCTCGCGGAGAGGGCGGCGGCGGTCGCGACGATCGCGACGCGCGCGCGACCGAATCCGAACTGGGGCAAGGAGATTGGCATGGCGAGGATCGGGTTATAGGGTGACAGGGCGCAAACGGGCTGCGTTCCAGACGGGTTCCGCCGCTTGTCACGGAGTGTGCCAGCCAGGGGCTTCGGGGTCGACGCCACCGCGGCGCCGCCTTGACGCGCCTCTCGTCCCGGCGCTGCTTTGTGCGGCACGCTTGTCCCGCCGGCCCCCCTCCCGCCTTTCCACGCCCGCGATCCATGGCCACCGCCCCGAAGCGCGTCCGCAAGCAGTACGTCAACAACGACTACCCGCTCGTCCTGCTGCGCTTCGAGGACGGCCACGAGATCAAGGTCTACAAGGGCACGGGGAAGGAGTTCGACGCCTACCCGGGCGAGATGGTGCGCGTGCTCGCCATGTACGACCCGACGTCGAACGACCGCGAGCTGGTCGCGTCGCGCAAGACGGAGGAGTTCTCGGACGCGGCGGATTGACGATGCGGCGCGCGGCCGCGGCGACGTTCGCGCCGGCCGCGGCCGCGCTCACGACCACGTTCGGCGTTGCGCTGGCACTCGCCGTCGCGGCGGTGCCGGCGCGCGCGCAGCGTCCCGCGCGCGCGGACACCGCGGCGCTGCGCCGCGCGCTCGACTCGCTCGTCGCGCCGTACGAGGGCGCCGGGCGCGGGGTCGTCGGCTACGCGGTCCGCAACCTCGACACGGGCGAGCGCCTGGAATGGCGCGCGGACGAGACCTTCCCGACCGCGTCGCTCGTCAAGGTCCCGGTGCTCGTCACCGTCTACGACCTCGTCGAGAAGAAGCAGCTCGGGCTCGACGACCCGCTGACCGTGCTCCGGATCGACCAGGTGCCGGGGAGCGGTCAGCTGCAGTGGATGCACCCGGGGCTCGCGGTCACCGTGCACGACGCGGCGTGGCTGATGGGCACGACGAGCGACAACACGGCGACCAACCTCCTGCTCGACCGGATCGTCATCCGGCGCGTGTGGGAGAAGATGGAGGCGTTAGGCCTCCCACACACGAAGGTGCACTCGAAGGTCTACCTGCGCCTCGCGAGCGTGGCCCCGGACAGCTCGGCCAAGTACGGCCTCGGCGTTTCGACGCCGGGCGAGATGGCGGCGCTCTTCGCGCGGCTGGCCGCGGGGCGGGCGGTGTCGCCCGCGGCGGACTCGGCGATGCTCGACCTGCTCGAGCACAACGAGGACCACGAGCTGCTGCAACGCTACGTCGACGGGGTGCGCGCGCCGCACAAGACGGGCGCGGTCGACGCGGCCCGCACGGAGTGCACGCTCTGGTACCTGCAGTCGCGCGTGGTCGCGTGCGTGTTCACGAAGGAGAACCGGGACCAGCGCTGGGTGCTCGACAGCGAGCCGCAGCTGCTGATGGCGCGCGTGGGGCAGCGCGTCGCGGCGGCGTGGCCGCCCCCGGCCGTCCGACCGCCGCCCGCGCCGTGAGCCCGGGTGTGGGCGCTTCCGATATTCACATGACGAAACTTTCTCGACTCCTTCCGCTCGCCGCGGCCGCCGCGCTCGGCGCCACGTTGGGCGCCGCGGCCCCGCGCGGGGCGGGGGCGCAGATCGCGGGCGTGCTCGCGCGCCCACGGCCGGTGCGCCCGGCGCGCGACTCGGTCGCGGGCGACAGCGCGGTCCGCGTGGGCCGGACGTCGGCGCGGGTGCCCGCGGTCGAGCGCCAACGGCTCGACATCCAGGCGTGGGTCGATTCGGCGGCCGGCGCGCTCGCGACGGCGCCGCCCGCGCCGATCCCGGCGCCCGGGACGGGGTCGATCTTCAACGGCCCCGCGGTGCCCGACAGCCTCCGCCCGCCGGCCGCGCCGGCGCCGCGGCGGCCGCGCACGCGCGCCCGGCGCGCCACGGCGGGCGACGGCCACCCCGGCGCGGGATGAGCGCGGGCGTCCTCCGCGAGTCGGCCGCGGTCCGCGCGGCGCGGGCCGCCGGGCGCCCGGTCGTGCTGCTCGAAAGCTCGGTGCTCGCGCAGGGCCTGCCGATCCCGGCCAACCGCGAGGCGGCCGCGCGCATGCTGGCCGCGGCACGCGCGGGCGGCGCGGAGCCGGCGGTGAGCGCGGTGGTGCGGGGGACGCCGACGCTCGGGCTGGAGGACGACGAGTTGGAGCGCTTCCTCGCGCGCGACGGCGTGCGGAAGGTGAGCGCGCGCGACCTCGCGGCCGCGATGCTCGCCGGGGCGGACGGCGCGACGACGGTGGCGGCGTCGCTCGCGTTAGGCGGGCTCGGCGGCGTGCCGGTGTTCGCCACGGGCGGGATCGGCGGCGTGCACCGCGAGCCGCCGGCGCGGCCCGGCGCGACGACCGGCACGCCGACGTGGGTGCGCGACGAGTCGGCCGACCTCCTGGAGCTGGCGCGCACGCCGATGGTCGTCGTCTGCGCGGGCGCGAAGTCGATCCTCGACCTGCCGGCGACGCTCGAACGGCTGGAGACGTTGGGCGTGCCCGTGGTGGGCTACCGGACGGACCGCCTGCCGGGCTTCTTCACGGCCGACGCGGGGCTGCCGGTGCCGCACCGCGTGGAGACCGCGGCTGCGGCGGCGGCGCTCTGGCGGCACCACCGGGCGTTAGGCCGCTCCGAGGCGGTGCTCGTCGTCCAGCCGCCGCCGGCGGGGACGGCGCTCCCCGCGGACGTGGTGGACGGCGCGGTGGCGGAGGCGCTCGCGGCGGCGGGGCGCGCGGGGGTCACGGGGCCGGCGCTGACGCCCTACCTGCTGGGCGCGGTGGAGCGGGCGACGGGCGGGCGGTCGCTCGGGGCGAACCTGGCGCTGCTCGAAGCGAACGCGCGGCTGGCCGGCGAGATCGCGGCGGCGATCGGGCCCGGGTAATCCGCCGGCGCGCTCAGGCGTCGAGCGCCCGCGCCATGATCCAGTCGTGCTGCACGTCCGACCCGAGTACGAACGTCGCCTCGCCCACGCGCCGGAACCCGCACTTCTCGTAGAACCGCACCGCCCGCGGATTGCGCTGCCACACGCCGAGCCAGACCGCGCCCGCCCCGCGCGCGCGCGCTTCGCCGAGCACGGCGTCCATGAGTGCGCCCGCGAGCCCGCGCCCGTGCCAGGATTGGTCGACGTAGAACCGCTTCAGTTCGACCGGCGCGGGCCCGCTACCGGCGAATGCCATCACTGCCGCCGGCGCCGGCCCGCCCGCGAGGTGCGCGTACGCCGCCAGCTCCGGCGACCCCGCCGCCTCCGCGACGAGTACGACCGCCCCGGGGTCGGCGAGTTCGCGCGCCTGCAGCGCCGGCGAGAACGTCGCCCCGACGTACCGCGTCATGTCCTCGGGGGTGTTCTCGGCGCCGTACGTGTCGACGAAGGTGCGCGCCATGAACGCGCTGAGCCGCTCGGCGTCGGCCGGCACCGCGGCGCGGATGGGCGCCGCCGTCGCGGGCCGGGGAGAAGTGTCCATCGGCGCACGATGCCCGCGCCGCGGCCGGATGTCGAGGGGCGCCGCGTGGGCCGCGAAGTCTTAGTCATGCTTGCGTGACCAACCGGTGACGCGCACGCCGGACCGCGGGTCCGCCCAACTGTTACCCGTTCATCCCTGAACAACGTTCGGCTGCCCCCCGCCCGCAGCCGGCCATCGCGCGCGGGCGTCCGCCCTGCGTCCACCCGGCGTCCGCCCGCGCGCCCGACTCGTCATCCCGGAGTATCCCGTGAGGCCCCTTCCTCGCCTGTACCCGGCCGCGGCGGCCGCGAGCGCCATCCTCGCCGCCGCGGCGCCCGCCCAGGCCCAACGCCGCGTCACCGGCCTCGTCACCGGCGAGGGCGGCATCCCGCTCGGCGGCGCGACCGTGCAGGTCGTCGGCGCCGGGCCGACGGCCGGCGGCGCGGGCGCGTACACGACCGACGCCGGCCGCTTCACCGTCGTCGTCCCGGCCGGCGCGCAGAGCGTGCGCGTCCGCCGCATCGGCTACCAAGCGCGCGTCGTGGCCGTCCCGGCCAACGCGACGGACCTCGGCACCATCACCCTCGTGCGCGACGTCCTGCAGCTCGAGGCGCAGGTGGTCACCGGCGTGGGCACCACCGTCTCGCGGCGTAATGCCGCCAACGACGTCGCCGTCGTCGGCGGCGCGGAACTCAATCGAGTCGCGCAACCGACGATCGACAACGCGCTCCAGGGCAAGATCGCGGGTGCGACCGTCACGCAGAACTCGGGCGCTCCGGGCGGCGGCGCGCAGTTCCGCATCCGCGGCGCCAACTCGATCCTCGGCAACACCGACCCGCTGCTCATCGTCGACGGCGTCATCATCTCGAACGACGTCATCCAGCCCGGGACGAACGCGGTCCTCGCCGCCTCGGGCGCTGCGGGGCTCAACTCGAGCAGCCAGGACAACGGCGTCAACCGCATCGCCGACCTCAACCCGGCCGACGTCGAGAACATCGAGGTGCTCAAGGGCGCCTCCGCGTCGCAGATCTACGGCTCGCGCGCGTCCAACGGCGTCATCATCGTCACCACGCGCAAGGGGCAGGCTGGGCGCCCGCAGTTCAACGCGACGCAGCGCGTGGGCGGCTACGACGTGCTGCACACGCTCGACGAGCGCCACTACTCGCTGGCCGAGGCGTACGCGGGCGGCGCCTCGTTCGGGGTCGACTCGGCGACCGTGCGCGCCAACTACGCCGCGTGCGGCGGCTTCTGCGACCACCAGGCGGAGCTCTTCGGCGCGAGCGACCTGTCGTACGAGAGCGACCTCTCGGTGCGCGGGGGCGGGAACACGGCGCAGTACTACGTGTCGGGGCTCGTCAAGCGCGACGGCGGCCTGGCCGTCAACACGGGCTACGACAAGCAGTCGCTCCGCGCCAACCTGACGACGCAACTGAGCCCACGGCTCAACGCGCAGGTGAGCGCCACGCTCGTGCACTCGCTCGCCGAGCGCGGGTTCACCAACAACGACAACGTCAACGTCACGCCGTACTTCGTCTTCCCGGCGACGCCGACGTGGTTCGACTTGCGGCCGACCAACGGCGCCTTCCCGGTCAACCCGTTCACGTCCAGCAACCCGCTGCAGACGTTCGCCGGCTCGCGCACGCCCGAGGAAGTGTGGCGCCAGATCGGCGCGATCACGGCCGACTACGCGCTCCTCACGAGCGACCGCCAGACGCTGACGCTGCGCTTCAACGGCGGCATCGACTTTTATAATCAGCAGGACAACATCAGCGCGCCCGCGACGCTGCAGTTCGAGGCGTCGCAGCCCAACCCGGGCGTGCTCACGCTGCAGTCGGGCAACAACATCTACGGCAACTCGGCGTTCACGCTCGCGCACGTGTACCGGCCGGCCGCCGGTTCGTCGCTCACCACGTCGGTCGGCACGCAGTACGAGTACCGCTCGCAGCGCGTCGGCAACATCGTCGGGCAGGGCGTGCTGGCGGGGCAGGAGAACCTGAACAACGCCTCCGCGCGGCAGACGTTCGACTTCCGCCTGCGCCAGGTCGACCTCGCCTACTACGGGCAGGAGGAGTACCTCACGCTCGGCGAGCGGCTGTTGCTGACCGGCGCGCTGCGCGCGCAGCGCTCGACGGTCAACGGCAACCAGGACAAGTTCTACGCCTTCCCGAAGGCGGCGGCGTCGTACCGCATCCCGGGGCTGCCCTCGGTCGTCAACGAGGCCAAGCTCCGCGTCGCCTACGGCGTGGCCGGCAACCCGCCGCTCATCACGGCGCAGTTCACGCCGGTGGGCACGAGCGTCTACGGCGGGCAGAACGCCGTGATCCCCGGCCTCCGGCTCGGCGCCGCCAACATCCACCCGGAGCTCCAGCGCGAACTCGAGGGCGGCGTCGACCTCACGCTCTTCGGCAACCGCGCGACGCTCGGCGTGACCGGCTACAACCGGTCGATCAGCGACCTGCTGCTCGAGCCCTCGGTGGCGTCGTCGCGCGGCGTCACGCAGATCGACGTCAACGGCGGGCGCATGCGCAACCGCGGCATCGAACTCAACCTCTCGGGCACCGTCGTCCAGACGCCCACGGTGAGCTGGGTGCCGCGGCTGGTCTTCGCGCGCAACGTCAACAAGGTCACCGCGCTCCCCGACCTCGTCGGGCACGTGCAGTGTCTGAACGCGGCGGGCAACGGGCTGCAGACCGACCCGCTGCAGTGCCCCCGCGGCTTCACGGCCACGGCGTTCGGCTTCGACCTGGGGCAGGGGCGCGTCGAGGAAGGGCAGTCGCTCACGCAGGTGGTCGGCACCGACACCGTGCCCGGCACCGGGTGCGGCGCCGGCGCGGCCACCTGCGCCACCTACGCGCGCAAGTACGGCGACACCGAGCCCAAGTTCACGCTCGGCTTCGCCAACGACGTCACCGTCCACGGCGTCCGCCTCTACGCGCTGCTGGATTGGCGCTACCGCTTCTCGATCGTGAACGTGACCGAGAACACCTACGACTTCTTCGGCGCGTTGGCCGACACGGCGGGCACGCGGCGGCGGCTCGCGCAGTACCAGGTGACCGCGCCCTACATCCAGGACGGCTCGTTCCTGATGCTGCGCGAGGTGACCGCGGGCTACACGCTCCCCGCCGCGCTCGCGCAGCGCGTGCTGCGCGGCCGCGCCAGCAGCCTCTCGCTGGAGCTGAGCGGGCGCAACCTCGCGATCAGCACCAAGTACCAGGGCCTCACGCCCGAGGTCAGCAACTTCGGCAACACCAACGTGATCCGGAACCAGGACCTCGCGCCGTACCCGCAGTCGCGCAGCTACTTCCTGTCGCTCAACGTCGGGTTCTGAGGCGCCGATGACCACGCGAACGATCGTCCCCGCCCGCCGCCGCGCCTGCGCCCTCGCGTTAGGCACTTCCCTCGCGGGCGCCCTGGCCGGCTGCAAGAGCGACAACGTGACCTCGCTCAACGGCCCGGTCCTCGGCGGCTTCACGCCGCTCGCCAGCCGCGCGCAGGTGCAGCAGCTCGCGAGCGGCGTGCTCGACGCCGACCGGCAGAACTACACGACCGAGGTCGTGTTCTTCAGCATCGTCGGCCGCGACCTGTACCGCATCGACCCGTCCGAGCCGCGCTGGGTGTCGGTGCTCCTCGACCAGCGCATCCCGGACAACAGCACGTTCTTCGGCTCGGGGCTGTGGACCGAACCGTACCAGGCGATCAACGGCGCCAACTTCCTCATCCGCGGCGTGACGACCGCGCCCGCGGGGGTGCTGAGCGCGCCCGAAGTGCAGGCCACGGTCGGCTTCGCGCAGACGATGAAGGGGCTCGAATACCTCTCGCTCATCCGCTCGCGCGACACGGTCGGGATCGCGATCCAGGCGGTGCAGGACTCGACGGTGCCGCTCCGGTGCAAGCCGGCGTCGCTCGCCTACATCAGCGCGCTCCTCGACAGCGGGTCGACGGCGCTCGCGGCCGCGGGGACCGTCCAGTTCCCGTTCGCGCTGCCGCCGGGGTTCGCGGGATTCACGTCGCCCAACGCCGCGGCGGGCGCGCCCAGCTTCCGGCAGTTCAACCGCGCGCTCAAGGCGATCATCGAGATGTACCGCGGCTTCCTCCCGCTGCAGGCGGCGGGGAACCCGCTCACCGCGCCCGACGCGGCGCGGATGACGGCGGCGCTCGCCAACTTCGACTCGTCGTTCTACGCCCCGACGCCGACGGTGGCCTCGCTCAACACGGGCATCTACTACACGTTCAGCACGGCGTCCGGCGAGACGCAGAACCCGCTCACCAACCCGTCGGTCTACCGGGCGAACCCGAAGGTGATCGCGGAGGCCGAACCGGGGGACCCGCGCGTCGCGGCGAAGGTCGACACGAGCAACACGTCGGCGATCAGCATCACCGACGTGTCCGACACGGTGTCGTCGCGCTTCGGCCTCCTCTACCCGCGTGCCGCGACCGACCCGCTCGCGCTCTTGAAGAACAGCGAGCTGGTGCTGAGCCGCGCGCAGGTGCTCTGGACGCTCGGCCGCGACCCGGAAGCGCTCGCCCTGGTGAACGCCGTGCGCGCCGCCAACGGGCTGCCCGCGCGGACGGCCGCGGACTTCGCGGGCCGCCTCGACTTCCTCATCAACGGCATCCTCCACGAGAAGCGCTACGAGCTGCTGTTCGAGAGCCCGCGGCGCTGGGTGGACTTCCGGAACATGGGGATGCTCGCCCTCGCCGGGACCGAGCTGCCGGTCTCGGGCGGCAAGGTGCCGTTCACCGCCTTCCCGATCCCCAACAACGAGGCGACCTCGCGCAACGGGAACGTGACGTGTCAGCCGTGAGCGGCGCGTAGTCGACGCGTAGTCGACGCGTCGCGACGTGCGCAGCGGGAGCGTCTCCGCTGCGCCGTTGAACGCTCGGCGCCCGCGGCGGTACAATACGGCCGACCCGCGCGCGGAGAGAACGCCAGAATGCCCGACCCCTTCCTCAGCTCCGAAGAGTACGACGAGCGTGCCCACACGCTCTACAACGAAGGGGAGTACGACGAGGCGATCGACGTCCTGAAGGAAGGGCTCGGCCTCTACCCGCACGCCGTCGAGCTACACGTCGGGCTCGGCTACGCGCGCCTCGCCCGGGAAGAATTTGCCTGGGCGCGGCGCGCGTTCGACGAGGCGCTCGCCCTCGACGCGGAACACGAGGACGCGCTCGCCGGCCTCGCCGAAGTGCTGATGAAGTTCGGGCAGCACGAGGCGGCGATGCGCACCTTCCAGCACACGCTCGAGCTCGGCTACCACGACGACGTCGAGCTGATGCTCCAGATCGGGCGCGCCCTCTTCCGCGAGGGGCTGATCGAGGAGGCCAAGAGCTTCTTCGAGATCGCCGCGCGCGAGGCGCCCGACAACGCCGAAGTGGTCGCCTGCATCGGCTACGCCCTCCACCGACTCGGCGATGACGACGGGGCGGCCACCACGCTCCAGCGCGCCCTCGACCTCGACGCCGACCACGTCGAGGCCCGGATCTACCTCGGTAACCTGCTCTACGACGCCGGCGACTACGAGGGCGCGCTCGCGCACCTCGAGCGCTCCGCCCCCGAGGACCACTGGGACGAGCTCGGCATTTGGCGCACGGTCGAGCTGCTCAAGTCGCTTCGCGACGTGCCCGAGGGCGACGAGCGCCTCGCCCCGTGGGAGGCCCGCGCGACCGAGCTGACGGGCGAGCCCGACGCGATCGACGACCTGCTGGCCGAGTTGGAGGAGCAGGCGGACCGCGACGACCAGTTGGAGCTGTTCGCCGGGGGGGAGGGCGGGGCTGAGTCGCCGCCGACGGCGGTTGCGGCGTCGCTCCCGCCGGCCACGCGGCACCGCGTCGTCACCGACGAGGGGCGCGAGATCGACGGGACGTGGGAGGAGATCGTCGCGCGGCTCCGCGAGGCGAGCGCCGACGAGGTGCGCGGCGCGTCGGTGAGCGAGTACATGGCCGCCGTCGCGCGCCGCCAGTACCGCTCGACCGGCGTGCGCATCCCGGCCCGCGACGCGGAATCGTTCATCCGCGGCAGCGCCGACGCCGGGCTGCTGCGGATCGTGCGATAGTGGCCTACGCATGAGCCCCGCCGACCTCCGATCCGCCCGCGCCGCGCTCGACGTGGCCCGCCCCGCCGTCGTCCGCCTCGACGTCGAGCACGCCCCCGACCACGCCGCAGCCGACCTGCGCGACGCGTGGGGGGGACGGAAACCGCGCTCCGCGCGGCGATCGGCGGCTCGGGGCTCGCCGGGCCCGCGCTCGTCGGCGAGGCGCGGTCGCGCGGTGTACTCGAATACCCGCACGCGCACGCGCTGCTGTCGTTTCAGTCGGCCGCGGACCGCGCCGCCTTCCCCGATTACCAGCCGACGGTCGACGACATCGCATCCGCCCGCGCGGGCTTCCAGGCGCTCGAAGCCGTCCTCGGACTCGGCATCGCGGCCGACACCGGGCTCCACGGCGTGGTCGGTCGCGCGGGCAGCGCGCCCGTCCCGCCGGCAGACCTGGCCCCGTCGCCGTACGCACCCCCCGGCGTGAACCGGGCGGCCGGCGCGGCGGCCGGCGGCGCGGCGTCGTACGCGCCCGCGGCCCCGTACGGCGCCAACCCGTACACGCCGCCGTCGCGCGCGACGCCCTCGGTCGCGGCGCTCTCGGTCGCGACGCCCGCGGGCGTCGCGACCGACCCGGTCCGCGTCGACGTCCCTGAGCCGCGTGCGCGCCCCCGGATGGCCGCCGGGGTCGCGGCCGGCGCGCTCCTCGCCCTCGTCCTCGTCGCCGCGCTGCTCTACTGGCTCGTCGTCGGCAACCGCAACCGCACCCTCGACCAGGCCGTCGCGGAGTTCAAGGCCGGGCAGCGCGAGGCCGCGCGCCGCGACTTCCAGCGCGCCGCCGAGGCCAACTCGGGGGCCGCGCTGCCCCACGTGTACCTCGCGCGGATGGCGCGCGAGGACGGCGACCTGAACCGCGCCTCGGCGGAGCTCGAAACGGCGACCCGCGTCGACCCGGGCAACGCGCTCGCCCGGCGCGAGGTCGGCCTGCTGCTCATCCAGACCAACCACCCCGATCGCGCGATCGAGTACCTCCGCACCGCGGTCCAGGCCGATCCCACGGACCGAGTCGCGATGGGCTGGCTCGGCTGCGCCCTCGTGCGCGTCGGCAACACCACGCTCGCGCAGAGCTTCTTCCAGCGCTCGGGCCCGGGCGACTGGACGAGGTGCCGCGCGGACGCGGCCGCCCCACAGACCGCCCCACAGACCGCGCCACAGACCGCGCCACAGACCGTCCCGCAGACCGTCCCGGCCCCGTCCGTCCCGTGATGACTCGGTGATCGCCTTCGACGCGGTCTCCAAGCGGTACACGCGCCGGTTCGGCGGGCGCACGGTCGACGCGCTCGCGGGCCTCACGCTCGAGGTGCGCCGCGGCGAGGTGCTCGGCGTCGCGGGCCCCAACGGGGCGGGGAAGAGCACCCTGATCGGCCTCCTGCTCGGCTACCTGCGGCCGACCGCGGGGAGCGTGCGCATCGATGGGCAGGCGCCGCGCGCCTACATCGAGCGCCACGGCATCGGCTACCTGTCGGAGCTGGTCGACGTCGAGCCGCGGTGGACCGTCGGCGAGGCGCTCGAGCGCTTCGCGGTGCTGGCCGGGGTGCGCGACGCGGAAGTCGCGCTGCGCGCGCAGGAGGTCGCGGAGCGGTTCGGGCTGGACGACAAGCGCGAGGCGCGATTCCGCGAGCTGAGCAAGGGCAACAAGCAGCGCCTCGGGCTCGCGCAGGCGCTGCTGCGGCGCGAGCGGGTGCTCGTGCTCGACGAGCCGACGCACGGGCTCGACCCGCTGTGGACCGACCGCTTCCGCGGCGTCGTGGCGGAGCTCCGCCGGCCGGACCGCGCGATCCTCGTCGCGTCGCACAACCTCGAGGAGCTGGAGCGGCTCTGCGACCGGGTGGCGATCCTCGACCGCGGGCAGCTGCAGCGCGTGGTCGACGTGACGCGCGTGATGCCGATGACGCGCGCCTCGCTCTGGCGGCTGACGGTGGCCGCGGGCGCGGAGCAGCTGCCGGCGGTCTTCGGCGAGGCGGTCGCGTTGGGCCGCGGCGACTGGGCGGTGCGCGCGCCGGGGCTCGCGGAGCTGAACGCGGGGATCGCGCGGGCGCTCGCCGCGGGGGTGCTGCTGTCGGGCGTGGCGCCGGCGCAGAGCGCGCTGGAGCACGAATTCCACGAGGCCGTCGGCGACGTCCTCCACGAGGTGGCGTTGTGAACGAGGCGCGGCGGGTCGACGGACGTCGACGACGTGCGGAGTCCGCTCTGGGGGGAGGCCGTCGCGTCGGGCGCCGCGCGCGGCGCGCTCGTGCCGAGCGGCGGCGACGAGGAGGACGAAGGGCCGCCCGCGGGCGACGACCACGACGGGTCGGGGCTGCGGCGGTACGCGCGCTGGCAGTGGGGCGACTTCTGGCGCACTCGCGGGTTCTGGATCGCGGGGTTCGCGCTGCTCGTGATCGCCGCGGTCTGGTACCGGTACGACCCGGCGAGGGCGAGCGAGGTGTACCGCGGCCGGGTCGCCTACGACCCGAACGGAGCGTTCGCGCACCGGTATCCGACGTTCGGCGCGTGGCTCGGCGGGTTGTGGCTCGGCTCGCTCACCTCATTCTCGGTGCTCGCGGCCGCGGTCGCGACGTTAGGCGTGGTGTCGCACGAGCGCGAGCGCGGGCTGCAGCGGTTCCTGTTCGCGAAGCCGGTCGTGATGGCGCGGTACTACCTGCAGAAGCTCGGCGTCGCCGCCGCGGGGTTCGCGGTCGTGATAGGACTCGTGGCGGCGGTCGCCGCGCTGGCCTTCGCGACGCCGCCGCACGCGGGGGCGCTGGCGGTCGCCGCGGCGTGCGCGTTCGCGGTCGTCGGCGGGCTCACGTTCCTGCTCTCGACGCTCACGCGCTTCGACGGGCCCGCGACGCTCGCGCTGCTCGTGGCGGCGATGCCCGCGACCGCGGTCGCGTGGTCGCGGAGCGCGTGGGCGCCGCTCGCCCGAGTCGCGCAGTTGCTACTGCCGCCGTTTCAGGCGCTGAGCGTACTCGGCGGCGCGATCGACCCGCACGCCACCAGCTACCCGGCCGCGGTGGCGTGGTCGATTGCCTACGGGGCGGCGTGCGTCGCGGGCGGCGTGTGGGTGCTGCGCCGCCGCTCGATCACGACCTAGGGGCCGCGCGCGTGGCCGGAGCGCGGGGCGCGGCGGTCCGCGCCCGGGTATGGGGCGAGGCGGCCGGCTCGGCGTTCGGGGCGCCGGCGGCGGTCGTCGCGGCGGGTACGCCCGACGACACGCCTAACGACGCGCCTAACGACACGCCGGATGCTGAGGACCGCGACGCGCGCGGAAACCTCACACGCTACCTGCGCTGGCAGGCGCGGGACTGGACGCGGCACCGCGGCGCGTGGATCGGTGCGCTAGTGCTCGCGGTGCTCGTGACCGCGTGGACCTCGTACGACGCCGGCGCGGCCGCGAGCCAGTATCAGGCCCGCCTCGCCCACTTCGCGCGCGCTGTCGCGCGCGGGCAGCCCTCGTGGCCGGTGCAGACGCCGTTCCAGGCGCTCTCGGAGAATTTTCTGTTCTGGACCGCGTTCCTGTCGGTATGCGGCAGCGTGATGGCGACGTTCGGGATCGTCGCCCGCGAGCGCGAACTCGGGCTCCAGCGCTTCCTCTTCGCCAAGCCGGTCAACGTGCGGCGATACTACGTGCAGAAGTTCGCCGTCGCCGGGGCCGGCCAGATCGCGATCGCGCTCGCCGCGTCGCTGCTCGCTTCGCTGGCGTTCCACGCCGCGCTCCCCGTCGCGAGCGCAGTCGGCATCGCGGCCGCCGCCTTCGCCGTGCTCGGCGCGCTGACGTTCTTCTTCTCGACGCTGACGCGGTTCGACGGCGCGGCGACCCTCGCGGCCCTGCTCGCCTCGTGGTTCGTGTTCATGATCGCCGCGTACGACGAGCAGCACGCGCCTTCGGGCGCGGCCCTCGTGGCGCGCGCGGCGCAGTGGCTGCTGCCGCCGATCCGAGCGGTCGAAGCGTTCGCCGGAAGCGGTCCTCGGTTGATGAGCGTGGCGTTCGCGGTCGCGTGGATCGCGTGCTACGCCGCCGTCGTGTTCGCCGCCGGGCTCGCGGTCCTCCGCCGTCGCTCGATCACCACCTGACGCCCTCCTCCGTGCCCGTCGCCCCGCTGTTCGACCCCGCGTCCGTCCTGCGCCGCCGCCTGCCCAACGGGCTGACGGTGCTCGTCCGGCGCGACCCGTCCGCGCCCGTCGTCGCGATCAACACGTACGTCGCGGCCGGCTACTTCGACGAGCCCGACCCCGTGGTCGGCGTCGCGCACGTGCTCGAACACATGTTCTTCAAGGGCACGCCGCGCCGCGGCGTGGGCGAGATCGCGAAGCAGACCAAGGCCGCGGGCGGCTACCTCAACGCGCACACGATCTACGACCACACCAGCTACTACGCCGTGCTGCCCGCGAGCGGGTTTCGCGAGGGGCTCGACGTCCAGGCCGACGCGTACGCCAACTCGCTCGTCGACGCGGGCGAACTCGCGCGCGAGCTCGACGTCATCATCCAGGAGGCCAAGCGCAAGCTCGACAACCCGTCGGCGGTCACGGTCGAGACGCTCTTCGCGCTGCTCCACGACCGGCACCGCGTGCGCCGCTGGCGGATCGGCACCGAGGAGGGGCTCCGGCGCCTGACGCGCGACGACGTCGCGGGCTTCTACCGCACCTACTACCGCCCGAGCAACACCGTGCTCGCCGTGGTCGGCGACGTGGACCCGGGCGAGGCGTTCGCCGAGGTCGAGGCGCGCTACGCGGGGCTGCCTAACGGAACCGCGCCGCGCGACCGCGGGCCCGACGAGCCGGGGCCGCTCGCGGACGGCCCGCGCTACCGCGAGCTCGACGGCGACGTGCGGCAGGCGCAGCTCGCGCTCGGCTGGCGGACGCCCGGCACGCGCGACCCCGACACGCCGGCGCTCGACCTCGCCGCGGCCGTGTTGGGCACCGGGCGCGCGTCGCGCCTCTACCGCGCCGTGCGCGAGCGCTCGCTCGCCGCGTCGGTGTCGGCCTACGACAGCACGCCCGTCGAGCTGGGCGTGTTCGTCGTGCACGCGGAGGGGGACGCCGCGCGCGTGGCCGACGCGGCGCGCGCGGCGTGGGCGGAGGTGGCCGCCCTGCGCGAGCGGGGCGTCGCGCCCGAGGAGCTCGACCGCGTGCGGCGCATCCTCGAGGCCCGCGGGCTGCGGCGGCTGGAGTCGATGGAGGGGCAGGCGAGCTGGCTGGCCGAGTGGGAGTCGTTAGGCGGCTGGGAACTCGGCGAGGCGCACCGGGCGGCGCTGCTTGAGACCGGCCCCGACGTGGTGACCGACGCGGCGCGCCGCTGGCTCGCGCCCGACGCGGCAGCGGCCGTGGTCTACCGCCCGCGGGGCGCCGCGCCGGTCGCGGCCGACGCGGCGGCGTTCTTCGGCCGGCTCGCCGGGGCGTCGCCGGTCGCGGCGCCCGCGCCCGCCCCGACGCCCGCGCCCCCGGCGCTGACCGCCGCGCCCGCGCTCGAGCGCGTCGAGGCCGGCGTGCACGTGTTCCGCCTCGCGTCCGGGGTCCCGGTGCTCGTCGCGCCCCGGCCCGGGCTGCGCATCGTGCACGTGGCCGCGAGCGCGTTGGGCGGCGCGTCGCTCGAGCCCGACGGCGAGGAGGGCCTCGCCGCGCTCGCGGCCGCGGCGAGCGTCAAGGGTACGGCCTCGCGCACGGCCGCGCAGATCGCCGAGGAGGGCGAGCGGCTCGGCGGGAGCGTGGGGGCGAGCGCGGGGCAGGAGAGCGCGGCGTGGGGCATTTCGGTGCCGACCGAGAATTTCGCCCCCGCGGCCGCGCTGCTCGCCGACGTCGTGGAACGCGCGAGCTTCCCCGACGCCGCGGTCGAGACCGAGCGCGGGGTCCTGGTGCAGGACGCGCGCACGCTGCGCGACGACATGTACCGCTGGCCGATGCGCCTCGCCAGCGAGGCCGCGTTCGCGGGCCACCCGTACGGCCGCCCCGCGGGGGGTACGGAGGCGACGCTCGCCGGGCTCACCGCGGAGCGCGTACGGGCGTGGCACGCCGCGACCGTGGCGGGGAGTGCGTGGGCGATCGCGGTAGTCGGCGACGTGGACCCGGCGGAGGCCGCGGCGGTCGTCGCGGCGGCGTTCGGCGGCCTGCGCATGGCGGAGTTGCCCGCGCTCCCCGCGCCCGCGTGGCCTGACGGGGTCGTCGTGAACGCCGAGTCGCGCGACAAGCGGCAGACCGCGCTCGCGGTGCTCTTCCCGGGCGCGGCTCGGCGCGACCCGCGCCGCACGGCGGCGGGTCTGCTGGCGGGGATCGCGAGCGGCCTCGGTGGCCGCTTCTTCGACGAGCTGCGCGACCGGCGCTCGCTCGCCTACACGGTGCACGCGTTCACCGCGCCGCGCCTGCTCGCGGGCACGTTCGGCGCCTACATCGCGACGTCGCCGGGTCGGGAGGACGAGGCGCGCGAGGGGCTGCTCGCGGAGTTCGCGGCGCTGGCCGCCGACGGCGTGACGCCCGACGAGCTGGCGCGGGCGCAGACGTACGCGTTAGGCACGCACGCGATCGCGCGCCAGGGCGGGGGCGCGGTGCTGGGCGACGTGCTCGACGCGTGGCAGGCGGGGGAGGGACTCGGCGAGCTGGACGCGTTCGAGGCGCGGGTGCGCGCCGTGACGACGGATGACGTGCGCGCGTTCGCGGCCGAGCACTTCGACCCGGCGCGGCGCGCGGAGGGGGTGGTGCGGGGGACGGAGGGGGGAGGGGCCTAACGGCTGCACGATATCCGGCGTCGCCCTCGGCGTGCGGCTCACCGCCGGCCAGCGACGGCGAGCCGCACGCCGAGGGCGACGAACAGCGCCCCCGTCGCGCGCTCCATCAGGCGCGCGGCGCGGTCGCTCCGCCGGAGCCGAGCCGACGCGCCGCTCGCCCCGAGCGCGACGGCGAGGTTGACGAGCGTGCCGGACGTGTCGAACAGCAGTCCGAGCGCGAGCACCTGGAGCGCGGGGCGCCCCCGGGCCGGGTCGACGAACTGGGGGAGAAACGCCACGAAAAACAGCGCGACCTTGGGGTTGAGCACGTTCGTCACGACTCCCTGCCGGAACACCGCCCACCGCGACGCCGGCGCCAGCGCCCGCTCGGCGAGTCCCGACGGGCGGATGAGGGCGCGCAGGCCGAGGTAAACGAGGTACGCCGCCCCGGCGAACCGGACGACGGCGTACGCGACGGGCACCGCCGCGAGCAGGGCGGCGAGTCCGAGCGCGACGAGCGCGATGTGGACGAAGGTGCCGGCCGCGATGCCGAGCGCCGAGGCGACGCCGGCCGCGCGGCCCTCCGACGCGCTCCGGGCGGCGACGTAGAGCATGTCGGGCCCCGGCGTGACGTTCAGCGCGAGGCCAGCCGCCAGGAAGAGCAGGAGCGCGTGGAGTGGCGGCATGTGGAACCCCGTCAGTTGGCGCGCAAGAGGGCGGCGCGCAGACGTCGGCCCTGATCGACCGCGAGCCACACCTGCACTACGGCAACCGCGACCGGGAGCCACCGGAACGGTGGGCCCTGCTCGATCGCATCGGCCGCCACCGCGACTGCGAGGCCGGCCGTAACGCAGATCATTCCGAACAGCCGAACGGCCGTCCACTGGGCGGCGGCGACGGCGCTGCGGGCGGGGAGAGGCGAAGGATCAGGCATGAGTGCCGTGGGGAGCCACGGTGAGTTGAGATACGTCCGCTTGGTCTCGGCGTTCCGGAATCTGTTGCCAACGGCGTCCCGTAGGCGAGCGCCGATTCGGCCCGGGCCGTCCCGGCCGCCAGGACCGGCGCGCGGCCGGAGCCCCGCGTCTTCCAGCCCGCAGACTTCACGGACGACGCGGACGCGCGCACGTGCGTCCGCCCCGCCGGGAAGGCCCTGTACCGGACGGGCCGCGACCTCGTCACGCGGGGCTACGTCGCCGAGCATTTCCGCGGGGCCAAGCGCGACTGCGGGCCCTGCCCGCTCCGGGCGCAGTCCCTGCGCACGCCCGACCGGACGCCGACGCGCCAGGTCGCCTTCTTCCGGGGCAAGGCGGCCGGCACGCCCGACACGTACACGGATCGCATGAAGCGGCGGCTCGACACGCCCGAGGGGCGCGCGCAGTACGGCCGACGCTCCGCGACCGTGGAGCCCGTCTTCGGCAGTCTGCGGGCGAACACGCGTGAACGAGCGGCTGGATCGGTTCACGCCGCGGAGCCGAGCCAAGGTCGACGTGCAATGGAAGCTCTACTGCTTGGTGCACAACATCGAGAAGCTCGCCCATCACGGCTACGCGGTCGCCGGCGCGGTCTAACCAAACGGCGCGGTGAACGCTCAGCTCCGCGACGTCCGCGCGGAGGCGGCGGCTGACGATCCGCACGTGCGTCCTGCACGCCTAACGGACGCATGCTGGGGCGTCCCGGGGCACCCTGGAAGGGCTTTTCCTACATCGTCAACGTTTCAAGTTCACCGGCAAAGCGGCCCGCGGGGAGCCGGATCGACCGAAGATGGCAGGGCCGCTTTGTCAGGTGCGACGCCGCGTTGGGCGGCGGCCCCGGGCTGGCCGTTACCTGACCTGAACGAAGGGCTGAAGCACCCAGACCACGCCCACGAGCCCCAAGGCTGCGATGAGGGTCGTCACCTGACCGAGCCGCCGCGACCGGGCCCACCCTGCCGCCCCAAAGCTTAGCAGCAGGAGGACAACGCCGAGCAGGAAGAGCAGCGAGATCGGGCCCACGTGTGCACGGATGACCGGCAGCGTACTCGTCCGGGCCGCCGCCAGGATCGCCGGATCGCTGACGATCGAGGCGGCGAACGTGTTCCCCAGGGTGACGATGAGAAAGCATGTCGACGCGGCCAGGGCCAGGGCTGCCGCGGGGCTCACGACGCGGTGGGCGTGCGGTACGCCCAAGAGCGTCCCGAAGAAGGCGAAGCTGAAGCCACCGAGCAGCGAGGCAACGAAGGCGAATTGCCGGAAGTACTCAGCCATAGAGGGATTTCGCGCGAGCCAGCGGTGCGGAGCGAAACGCTACGCGGTGACGGTGGCAAAGTATGGCCGCGAGAGCACGATTCGGCCGCCCAACGCCTCAAGTTCAGCGCCGTAGCGGCCCGCGGTGAACCTGACCTGCCGATGATGGTGGGGCCGCTATGTCCGCTGCAACGCCCCGTTCCGCGGCACCACGCGAGCCTGTCCGAGTTCACGCGCGGAAGAACGCGTCCGGCTCCACTCCGATGTCGCGGCAGATCTGCCGCAGCAGCGGCGCCGCGACGTCTCGCCCCGGGTGGAACGGGACCGTCGTCTGCCGCCGATCGGCGTGTCGGAACTGTTTGTGCGACCCGCGCTGCCGCACCTCCACGAACCCGAGGCGCTCCAAGCGCGCCACGACCTCGCGCGGCTTCAGGACCGGAACCACGCCCATCCGCGGCCGGCTCAGGCCACCCGGAGCGTCTGCGTGCCGACGAACTCCGCCTCGAGCGGCGGCTCACCGTCCTCGAGGAGCATCGCCACGACCTCTTCGAGGTTGGTGCGGAGCTCGTCGAGCGTCGCGCCCTGGCTGTGGGCGCCAGGGAAACCAGGCACGTGCCCCACATAGAGGCCCGTGGCAGGGTCGCGCTCGACGACGGCGGTGTAGGTATGCATGCGGGACGGCTCCGGGCTGGGACGCGCTGAATTTACAGCGGGCCCGGAGTCGATCCGTCCGGCCCCTGCCCCGCCACCACCGGCCGTTGCCGCCCAACGCCTCAAGTTCACCTGCAAAGCGGCTCCCACGGAGCCGTATGGGCCGCCGATGGTCGGGCCGCTTTGGAGGTGCAAGGCCTCGTTCGGCGCCGGGGCGTCCGCGCCATCCTCACGGCGCGATCTGAAACGGCACCGCGATGGTCGGGTCGCCCCACGCGGAGAGCCCCGCGACGTTGAATGACCCCAGCGCCAGATACGCGCCCGGGCGGAAGCCCGGCAAGTCGAAGTCGAACACCGCCACCGCGGCGCCCCCGGCCGGAAGCGGGACGCGGCCGCCGGGAGCCAGCCGGATCTCGCCGACGGTCACACCGGTGGCGGCCGTCCCCGCGCCGATGCCGGCGCCGAACCCGGTGACCTCCTCGCACGCCAGACTGCACCCGGGCGGCGGCACGAGCCGCACCCACACCGGCACCGCGCGCGGGTTGGCCGCCCGCACGATGACGGTGATCCCGGAATCGCCGGGGATGCGCGTGACCACCGCGGGCGAGGCCTCGACCGTGATGCGCAGGTCCGTAGGCGCCAGCACGGGCGCGTCGGCTGCCGGGGGTGGGTACGGCGCGGGCACGGCCGCGCACTCGCCGGTGCACGGGACCCAGCCGGCGCACCGCCCCTGGAAGTAGGCGGCCGGGTGCCCGGT
Organism: uncultured Gemmatimonadales bacterium; assembly: GCA_963763675.1. GTDB lineage: Bacteria > Gemmatimonadota > Gemmatimonadetes > Gemmatimonadales > Gemmatimonadaceae > BPUI01. The sequence continues at coordinate 1,756,703 of CAVXPN010000001.1, read as the reverse complement.
GACACCGCGGCCGAGCAGCGCGTGCAACATCTCGTGGCGCACCACGCTGCCGTCGCGGGCCCACTTGCCCCCGAGGACGATGCGGTTGCTGGCCGGCGACCAGTAGGCGTTCACGTCGGCGTGGCCGGGGTCGGGGATCGTGTCGGCGCCCGGCACCACGTACCACTGCACCGCTGCGAGGTCGCCGGTCAGCCCCGAGCACGCCTGGGCCTGCGTCCACCAGCGCGCGTACCGAGCCGGCGGCGCGAACGCCACGGCGCCGCCCGGCAACGGCGGATCGGTGACGCTCGCGCACCCCGTCGCCTCGAGTGCCACGGCGGCGACCGCGGCAACGACCACCGCCGGGGCCTTCACGCGCGCGAATAGCCGGATGGGCACGGGAGCTACGCGGAGAATGTTCGGCGCCGAACGCCCAAGTTCACCTGACACCGCGGCCCGCTCGCAGCCGTACCGGCCGACGATGGGCGGCCGGCGGTGTCAGGTGCGACGCTCCGTTCGGCAGCTGAATGCTAGTGGGCCGCCCGCGCTCACGTGGCAGCCCGCGCCCATCCAACCGCCACGCGGCTGAGCCCGAGCGCCCCGGCCGCCATCAGGACGGGACCGAATGCCGGCGCCGTCAGGGCCGAGACCACCGTCCCGAGGGCCCAGAGCACCGCCCCCCCGGCGACCGCCCACCGCGTGCGGCCCCGCACATCCGTGCGGGCCCAGCGAACGGCCACGACGGCGACGACCACGAGCCCCACGGCCTGAAGCGCGCGGCCCCACGTCGGCCCGGTGACGGCGTTGCCGACGGCGCCCACGGCCATGAGCGCGACGGCGATCACCAGTGACCAGCGGGCGCGTGGCGCCGGATTTCGCTCAGCCATGCGATACGCGAATGTGTGTTAGCTGCCCAACGCCTATTGCCCAGCAATCGCTCCGGCACCGCTGCCGCCCGACGCAGCCCTCGCACCCCCGCCGCCCGATTGCCGCCACACAATCGCACCCAACCTCCCACGCCGCAACGCCTCGCCCCCGACCCGCCCGCAACGCTGCGCGACAACGCTGCGCCGGACCCCTGCGCCGGCACCCGCCCCTCACCGCACCCGCACCAACCCCCGCTGCTCCAACAACGGCCCGATCCGCGGGTCCCGCCCCGCGAACGCCCGGTACAGCGCCCCGGCCTCCGCCGTCCCGCCCCGCGACAGCACCATCGCCCGGAACCGATCCCCGTTCGCCCGCGTCATCCCCCCGTGCGACACGAACCAGTCGTACGCGTCGTCGTCCAGCACCTCGCTCCACAGGTAGGCGTAGTACCCCGCCGCGTACCCCCCGCCCCAGATGTGCGCGAAGTAGGGCGTCCGGTACCGCGGCGGTACCGTCGGCACCGCCACCCCGGCGCGCGCCAGCGCCGCGTGCTCGAACGCGTCCACGTCCCGCGCCGACACGCGCGCCGAGTCGCCCGCCGGCAGCGAGTGCCACGCCAGGTCCAGCAGCGACGCCTCCAGGTACTCCGTGGTCGCGAACCCCTGATCGAACGTCCGCGCCGCCGCGAGGCGCGCGACCAGCGCCGCCGGCATCGGCGCCCAAGTCCGGTAGTGCGTCGCGTAGTGCGCGAACACGCGCGGCTCCGTCGCCCAGTGCTCGTTGAATTGCGACGGGAACTCGACGAAGTCCCGCGGCGTGTTCGCCCCAGAGAACGTCGGGTACTCCACCCGGGAGAACATCCCGTGCAGCGCGTGCCCGAACTCGTGGAACATCGTCCGCGCGTCGTCCGCCGTCAGCAGCGCCGGATCGCCCGGCGCGGGCTTCTGGAAGTTCGCCACGTTGTAGACCACCGGCTTCGTCCCCCGGAGCCCCGACTGGTCCACGAACGTGTCCATCCACGCGCCGCCGTTCTTGTTGTCGCGCTTGAAATAGTCGCAGTACCACAATGCCAGCGAACGCCCGTCGGCGTCGAACACCTCGAACACGCGCACGTCGGGCTGGTACACCGGCAGGTCCGTCCGCTCCCGGAACGTGAGCCCGTACAGCTCGTGCGCCGCGTAGAACACGCCGTTCCGGAGCACGTTGGTCAACTCGAAGTACGGCCGCAACTGCGCCTGGTCCAGGTCGTACGTCGCCTTCCGCACCTGCTCCGCGTAGAACTGCCAATCCCACGGCTCGAGCGCGGCGTGCAGGCCCTGCCGGTCCGCCAGCGCCTGCATCGTCGCCAGCTCCCCGCGCGCCTTCGCCGTCGCCGCGGGCGCGAGCTGCGACAGCAGGGCGACCGCGCGCTCCGGCGTCTTCGCCCCCTGGTCCTCCAACTTGTACGCCGCGAACGTCGGGTAGCCTAACAACCGCGCCCGCTCGGCCCGCACCGCCGCCAGCCGCGTCACGGTCGCGCGCGTGTCGGTCGAGTCGCCGTGCTCACCCCGGGTCGTCGAGGCGAGGAAGATGCGGCGGCGCAGCTCGCGGTCGCGCAGCAACGCGAGCACCGGCTGCTGCGTCGTGTTCTGCAGCGGGATCACGTACTTCCCCGGCACACCGCGCTGCCGCGCCGCTTCGGCCGCCGCCGCGACCTCCCCCGCGGCGAGCCCGTCGAGCGCCTTCACGTCGTCGACCACGACCGCCCCGGCCTTCGTCGCCGCGAGCAGCTTGTTTGCGAACGCCGCCGAGAGGTTCGACTCTTCCTCGTTGAGCGCCCGCACGCGCGCCTTGTCGGCCGGCGACAGGTTCGCGCCCGCGCGCACGAAGTCCCGGTAGTAGCGCTCGACGAGGAAGTGCTGTTCCGGCGTGAGGCCGAGCGAGTCGCGCCGCGCGTAGACCTCGCGCACGCGCCGGAAGAGCCGGTCGTCGAGGTGAATCGCGTCGGCGTGCGCGGCGAGCTTCGGCGCCTCCTCCGTGCGCACCCGCTGCAGCGTGTCGTTCGTGTTCGCGCCGACCACGCCGAAGAACACCTTCGACGCGCGCCGCAGCAGCCCGCCCGAACGCTCCATCGCGACGACTGTGTTCTCGAACGTCGGCGCCGCCGCCTGCGCCGCGATCGAATCCACCTCGGCGCGCTGCCGCCGCATCCCCTCCTCCAGCGCCGGCTGGTAGTCCTCGTTCCGGATCCGGTCGAATGGCGGCGCTTCATACGGCAGCGCACTCGGCGCGTAGAACGGGTTCGACGGGCCGAACGCCGGCTCCGACGCCGCGCCCGCCGCGGCGCGGGCGGCCGTGGGAGCGGGCGCGAAGCGCACATCGGCCGCGGGCCGCCGGGCGCACGCACCGGCGAGCACGGCCGCCGCAGCGACCGCGTGGGCAAAACGAGGCATCGTGGGGCGCATCGTGGGGCGCATCGTGGGGCAGGCCGGGAGAAACTGCGGCGCCGTCCGCGGCGCCGCCGGAGCACGACGCGGAAACTATCGCGCGCCGCCGACCCGCCCGCCCGGCGTCACTCCGCGAACCGCACGCACACCGGCGCCGGCACCTCGACCCGCACCCCGCTCGGCGTTAGGCGGCCCGTCGACGCGTCGACCCGGAAGCCGACCACCGACCCCGACCGCTGGTTGGCGGCGTACAGGAACCGGCCCGACGGGTCCAGCCCGAAGTTCCGCGGCGTGTGCCCGCCGGTCGGCACGCGCTCGACGAAGGTGAGCAACCCCGTGCCCGCATCCACGGCGAACACCGCGAGCACGTCCGCCCCGCGCACCGACGCGTACAGGAACCGCCCCGACGGCGCGAGGTGCACGTCCGCCGCCGTCGACCCCGGCGCGTCGCCCGCATCGACGAGCGGCACCGACTGCACCGCTGCGAGCCCGCCCGTCGCCGCGTCGAAGCGGTAGACGACCGCCGTCAGGTCCAACTCGTTGACGACGTAGACGAAGCGCCCCGCCCGGTCGAAGGTCAGGTGCCGCGGCCCGGCTCCCGCGCGCGCCGCGACCGCGGGCGCCGCGGGCGCCGCGCCGCCGCCCAACGCGTACACGTAGATACGGTCCGCGCCCAGGTCCGCCGAGAGTGCCCAGCGCCCCGACGGGTCCGGCACGACGGAATGCGCGTGCGCCTTCTCCTGCCGGTCCGCGCGCGGGCCCGTGCCCGCGTGTTGGTCCAGCCGCGCGCGCTCGCCGAGCGCGCCGGCGTCGTCGACCGGGAAGAACGCCACGTTCCCCCCCACGTAGTTCGCGACCATCGCGGCGCGCCCGCCGGGAACGACCGACACGTAGCACGGCGCCCCGCCGCCGGTCGCGCGCCGCCCCATCGGCGCGAGCGCGCCGGTCGACCGGTCGAGCGCGAACGCGGCCAGCGCGCCCCCGGCCTCGCCGCCCGAGCGTTCGACCTCGTTGACCGCGTAGACCACCGGCAGGCGCGGGTGCACGGCGAGGAACGACGGGTCGGGCCCGACGTCGCTCGCGCCTAACGGCGTGAGCGCCCCCGTCTCCGCGTCCATGCGGAACGCGAACACCCCCTCGCGCCGCTTCCCCTCGGTGTACGTGCCGACGAGCAGGAGCGGGCCCGCGGCCCGGAGCCCGCCGGCGAGGGGCAGGGCGGCGCAGGCGGCGAGCGCCTCGAGGAAGGTGCGTCGGTTCACGGCGTCGGCCTCACAGCGCAAGTTGAAGGGCAGCGTGCAATCCCGCCTGAACATCCCGAACATCCAGACCGGACGAGGGCATCGAGGCTACATGCTAACGGCTGACACCGACCGCGACGCGCTCACCGACGCGCCCGCCGCCCCGCCGCGCGCGGTCGTCGTCATGGGCCCGGCCGGCTCGGGGAAGTCGTTCGTCGGCGCGCGACTCGCCGCCGCCCTCGGCTGGCACTTCGCCGACGGCGACAGCTTCCACCCGCCCGAGAACGTCGCGCGCATGCACGCCGGCCTCCCGCTCGGCGACGCGGAGCGCGCGCCGTGGCTCGCCGCGCTCCGCACCCTCCTCGCCCGACAACTCGCCGAGCGGGCGCCGATCGTCCTCGCGTGCTCGGCGCTCCGCGTCGCGTACCGACGGGCGCTCGTGCCGGACGGCGCCGCGTGGGGCAGCGTGCGCTTCCTCTACCTGCGCGCCGACCCGGCACTGCTCGCCCGACGCCTCGCCGCGCGCCCGACGCACTTCTTCGCGCCCGGCCTGCTCGCGAGCCAACTCGCGACGCTCGAGCCGCCCGGGGCGGGGGAACGCGAGCCGGCCCCGGTCCTCACGCTCGACGTGGACGACACCGCCGACGACGCGGAGGCGGTCGTCGCGCGCGCCCGCGCCCTCCTCGACGCCTAACGCCGCGGCGGCCTCACGGCAGCGGCCGCCCGGCGCCCGCCTCCCAGACCGCGTACCAGTCCTCGGGGGTGAACTCCATGCCCAACGCGGCGACGGCCTCCCCGATCGCCGCCACGCGCCCCGACCCCGTGATCGGCACGGGGCGGGACGGGTGGCGCAGGATCCACGCGTACGCGGCCGTCGCCGTGCTCACCCCGCGCGCCGCGCCCCACGCGTCGAGCAGCGCCCGCACGCGCTCCGCCCGCGCGTCGCCCGCGGCGAACAACCGCCCGCCGCCCAGCGGCGACCAGGCCATCGGCCGCAGCCCGAGGTCGAGGCACTGGTCCAGCGTCCCATCCGCGAGCGGGTCGAGGTGCAGCGGGGAGAACTCGATCTGGTTGGTCGCGACCGGGGTGCGCCGGTTGAGCAGCGCGAGCTGCGACGGGCTGTGGTTGGACACGCCGAAGTGCAGCACCTTGCCCGCCGACCGCAGCTCCTCGAAGGTCGCGGCGAGCGCCTCGGGGTCCATCAGCATGTCGGGTCGGTGGATGAGCAGCAGGTCGACGTGGTCCGTGCCGAGCGCGCGGAGCGAGTTGTCGACCGAGGCCAGGACGTGCGCGCGCGAGGCGTCGTACGACTTGCCGCGGTGCGCCGGCCGGCGGGCCGAGGCGAACTTGATGCCGCACTTCGTGACGATCTGCATGCGGGCGCGCAGCCCCGGCGCCGCCGCGAGCGCCTCGCCGAACAACTCCTCGACCGTGTACTCGCCGTAGATGTCGGCGTGGTCGAAGCTGGTCACGCCGTGGTCGAGGCAGGCCTCGATCCAGCGCACGCGGGCGGGGACGTCCATGCCCCAACTCGCCAAGCGCCACACGCCGGCGACGATCGGGGAGAGCCGCGGGCCGGCGGGGCTCAGCGGGACGAGCGGGGCGGGGGAGATGGTCGACATGGGCGGCCAGTCTGCGCGACGCGGCGGGGGGAACGCAAGAGCCGCCGGCCCGGCCGCGGCCCGGTTGGCCTCTCCCGCCCGCCACGCCGGCACCGAATGTGAACCGGGCTCCTGCGTCCCTCACCACCTACTCGCATGGCCGACCAGTCCGACCGATCCGAAGCGCGCCAGCAGGCGCTCAACCCGCACCGCGACGAGGAGCGCCAGCGGGCGGCCGAGATCGCCTACTCGCAGCTCCACCAGCGCGGCGTCGCCGTGACGGGGGACGAGGACCCCGACGCCCTCGCGAGCATCCTCGAAGCCGTCGAGCGCTTCGAGAACGCGGTCTCGATGATGGGCGCCGACCGCATGACCAACGCGCCCGACAGCGCTCAGCCCGACGACCGCCGCCTCGTGCTCCCCGCACGGCTCGACGGCGAGGCGCCCGAGGCGTACGCGCGCCGCGTGCAGTCGGCCACGGACGGGCTCATGACGCGCGTGCCGGCCGACGCACCGCGGCAGGGGGCGGGGGACGCAGCCATGGGGGGGCTCGCGGCGGACGCGGAGGGGTAGGGCGGGAGCTCGACTGCGAGGGGTGGGGCGCTGTTGAAGAGACACCGTGCTGACGGCGCTGTTGGAACGGCGCTCCTACAACAGCCCGGTTTCAACGGCGCCCGATCCACCGCCCTCGCCGTCTCACGGCGCCACCCCCTCCCGCAGCACGCGCAGCGCCCGCCGGACCGACCCCACCGCCGGCCGCAGGTCGCCGTCCGCCCCGCGCAACCCGGTCATCTCCGTGTAGTCTCCGGGCTCGCCGACGAGCACCCCCGCGACCCCCGGCCGCGCGCTCGCCCAGGCGATCGTGTGCCACACGACCCCCGCCTGACTCGCGGCCCCGTGCACGACCGGAAAACCCCGCACGTCGAACACCCACTGCTCCTTGGGCCGCGCCGGCGCGCCCGCCGCCGCCTCCGCCGCCCGCACCCACCGCTCGGCCGCCCGCAACCGCGCGTCCACGCCCCCCGCGCCCGTGAACGACGGCCGCACCGTGAACCCCACCGCGTCGAGTGGCGCGGCGCGCGAGGCCGCCCACGCCCACACGACACTGTCCGCGGCGCTATAGTCGCCCGCGGCCACGCCCACCCGGATGCGCCGGTTGACCGCGTGGGCGCGTGCCGCCGCCGCGGCCAGGATCCGCTCCCACTCCGGCGGCGCGAGCCGGCCCACGGCCGCCTCGGCGTCACCGTAGGGCGCGCCCGCGGGGAGCAGCAGGTCGGGGCGGAGCGCGCGCGCCGCCCGCTCGACCAGCGCGAGCCGCCGCGCGTCGAAGCCCGCCGGGTCCGCCCGCCGCCGCGCCGCGTCGCCCGGCTCGTAGTCGAGCGTGACGACGAGCAGCGTGCTGTCGCGCCGCGTCGCGTCCAACACCCCCGAGAGCGAGTCGAGCGCGGCGAGCGCGAGCGCGCCCGGCCGCAGCCGCACGTGCACCGCGTCGAGGTCGACCGAGTCCAGCAGCGGCGCGTCGTAACGCACGGCGAGCGCGGGCGGCGGGCCGGCCAGGTGCGTCAGCACCGCTAGCCCGACCGCGAGGTCGCCCGCCGGCCGCTCACTCAACCGCTCGGCGCGGTACGGCGCGTAGCTCGCCACCGCGGCCGCCGCGCGCGGCAATTCGAGTACCGTCACGCCCGCCACGAACGCGGCCGCGACCGAGATCAGCGCGCGCGTCGCCCGCGTCAGCCGCCACCGCGCCGGGTAGGCCGGCACCAACAGCGGCACGAGCACCGCGAGCGGCGAGACGAGCGCCGCCTCGCCCAACACCGTGCCGAGCACCGTGGCCTGCGCGGCAGAGAGCGCCAGGAGGGGCGCGGGCGGCTCGACCCCGCGCTCGACCAGGTAGCGCGCCACCGCGACGAGCGCGACGAGCAGGTTGTAGACGAGCAGCGGCACCCCGACCAGCGGCGTCACGAGCCGCCGTCCCGTCGCGTACGCGGCCTGCGCCAGCACGAGCAGCGTGGCGAGCGGCCAGAGCCACGACACCCCGTTCACCGCGCGGCCGCCGTAGAGGGTGCTCCCGGCGAGGTGCGCGATGTAGGCCGGCGCGATGAGCAGGCCGCACACGCCGCTCAGCGTGGCGAGCGTCTGCGGCGCGCGCCGCAGCCGCGCGATGCGCCCCGCGTAGAACACGTTCCACGCGACGGCGAGCAGCACCGCCGCCGCGTACGCGATCGTGAGCGGAGAGAAGGCGCCCATCGCCGCGCTCAGCCGCGCGGGTGCTCTTCGGCGTGCACGGCGGTCGCGGTGAGCCGCCGCGCGAACACGTCCGCCGCCTTGCGCGGGTCGCCGCCCGCGGGCGCGAGCACGTCGAGCAGCAGCACGCCCGCGTCGGGGCGCGTGTGCACGATGATGTGACAGCCGCCCAGCAGCAGCGCCGCCGCGATCCCGCCCGAAGGCAGCGTGCGCACGAGCGGGGCGTCGGCGCCGGCGGACGCGCCCCCGGCGATCGCGCTCAACCCCGCCGCGCCCGCCGCCGCGACGAGCAGCCCGCCGACGAGCGCGCGGTCGGTGAGCTGGGCGGCGGGCACTCCGGCGAAGTCGGCGAGCAAGTGCGTGAACGCGGCGGGCAATCGGGGACCAACGTCGGCGGGCGGGGCACGAGACGAGCCGGCACGTTAGAGACCCGGACCCGCCCGCGGCAGGGGGCCGCGGGGCGTACGCGCGAAGGCCTCCCGGAGCACGCGTGCTCGGGGGCGCGCGCGGCCGGGCGGCGTCGATAGCTTCTCGCGGATGCCGTCCCACCCCGCCGCCGCGCCGCCGCCCTCGACGACGCTGTGGACGCTGCCCAACGTCGTGTCGCTCTCGCGCGTCGTGCTCGCCGCGGGCTTCGTCGCCTCGACCGGGCCCGGGCAACAGCTCGCCCTCGTCGGCGCCGCCTCGCTCACCGACTTCCTCGACGGCTGGCTCGCGCGGCGGCGCAACGCGGTCACGCGCTGGGGCGCGCTCCTCGACCCGATCGCGGACCGCGTCTTCGTGCTCGCCGCGGTGGGAACCTTCGTCGCGCACGACACGCTCTCGATCTGGCAGGCGGTCGCGCTCCTCCTCCGCGACGTGATGACGGTGATCGGCTTCTTCGTCGCCCGCTCCGTGGCCTGGCTCCGCCGCGTCCACTTCCGCGCCCGCCCGCTCGGCAAGGTCGTCACGGGCTTCCAGCTCGGAACCCTCTTCGCGCTCATCCTCGTGCCGCGCCTCGCGCCGTGGCTCGTCGGGGTCGTGCTGCTCCTCGCCGTCGCGGCCACGGTGGACTACACCCTGCTGCTGTGGCGCGAGCGCGCGCGTTAGGCGCGGCGGCCGCCCTCGCCGCGCGCGCCGCGGCCGCGCAGCCGCCCGCGCCCGGCCCGACCTTCCGCCCCACGCTCGCCGCCACGGCGATCGTCGCCGCGCACCCGATCGGCCTCGCGGTCGCCGGCCTCGAGACCGACGCCGGTCTCTACACGCGCCTCGGCCTCGCCGTCGGCGCCGGCGCCACGGCCGTCGGCGGCGGGCGCGGAGTTGGCGAACTCGCCGCGACCGGCCGCTTCGTGCTGGACCCGCTCCGCCAGTCGGCACGCGGGATCTACGCCACGGGCGGCCTGGCCCTCCGCGTCGAGCGCGCCGCGCGTCCCCGCACGTTCGTGCTCGCCGGGCTCGGCCTCGAAGGCCGTCCGGTCGGCCGCGTGATCCCCGCGGTCGAGGCCGGGCTCGGCGGCGGCGCGCGCCTCAGCGTCGTGCTGCGGCCGGCGCGCCCGGGGCGGCGGTAGCGCCCGCCCCCCCGACCTGCAAGCTCCCGCAAATGCGAACGCCCCCGAGTGCGGGGGCGCTGCGGTCGTACCGTGCGGTCGTACCGTCCTGTCGTACCCTGCCGTCGGCCTGCGCGCCGTCGCTTACGCGGCGGTCGTCGCGACCTGCTGCTGCCGCTTCGGCGGCTGCGCGAAGCGCTCGCCGAGGGTGCGGAGCTCGCGGAGCTGCGTCGGGTTGAGCTCGGAGAAGCGGTCAGTCATGTACGCCATCGTGGCGTCGAACCACTCCTTCTGGTGCTCGGGGTCGGCGCCGATCACGCCGCAGGACATCACGTGCTGGAACAGCTCGTCGCGCGCCTCTTCGAACGCGGTCGGGACCGTCGGCTCGCGGCGGGGACGGGCGGCGGGGCCGCCCACTTGCTGCCTCACTCTGCTCATGTATTGGGATTGCATTCAGTTGGTTAGGAATTGATAGCGTAAGCTAACGAAATGGCCGTTTAGTTCCTAGGCGGCGGGCCGCCTCGCGGGCCGCCACCGCACGTAACGGTGCGGTCAATCCTCCGACTGCCGCCGGTCCGCGCCGCCGCGGTCCGACTGCCGCCGGTCGCCGGCGTCGGCCGCGGCGACCGGCACTGGCGAACGCACCTCCGCGAGGTCCGCGGGCGTCAGAGCCGGCGCGTCGATCCCGGCCCGCGACGCCTGCGCGGCGTGCGCGGCGATCACCGCCGCCAGCGCGTCGGGGGCCTCCTCCGGCACGAGCCGCCCCACGTTCGGGAACCGCTCCAGCCGGCTGCCCGGGATCGCCCGCAGCAGCTGCGCCGGCGTCCCGCGGTCGAGCCACGGGTCCGCCTCCCCCCACACCACCAGCGTCGGCACCGCGATCGCGCCGAGGTCGATCTCGTCCACTTCTTCTACCCGTAAGGAGCGCGCAAGGTCGAGCAGGTGCGGCACGCCCTCGGGTCCGACGAACGGCGCGAGGTAGCGCGCCACCAGCTTTTCGGGCATGTGCTCCGCCCGCGAGACCGACCCGCGCAGCAACGGCGCGAGCAGCGGCGCCGCCCCGAACACCCCACGGTTGAGCCGCAGGACGAAGCGCGCCGTGTTGCGCTGCAGCGTCCGCACGTCCTCGCCCGGCACGTCGTCGAACGCCACCGCGTTGACCAACACCAGCCCCGCCACCCGGTCCGGCCGCGTCGCCGCGAGCCGCAGCGCGACCGCCCCGCCGATGTCCACGCCGACGACCAGCGCGCGCGCGACGCGAAGCACGGTGAGCGCCCGGTCCAGGTACTCCGACTGCGCCGCCACCCCGAAATCCGCCTCGAGCGGGCGGTCGCTCTCCCCGTGCCCGAGCAGGTCGACGGCGAACACGGTGTGCTTGGCGGCCGCCAGCGCGGGCGCGACCGCCCGCCACAGGAACGTGCACGTGCCGAAGCCGTGCAGGAGCACGATCGGCAGCCCGCCCTGCCCGTAGCGTTCGACGTGGACCGAGCCGGGCCCGACGGGGATACGAAGATGGTCGGCGCGCACGGGCGCAAAGGTATGCGGATCGCATGCCGGCGCAGTCCGCGCGTAGCTTACCCGGTCATCACCCCCTGCCCGCGATGTCCGACTCGTCCGACTCCGACCAGACCTACGACGCGAAGCGCGCCCGCAACCTCGAGGCGCTCCTCGTCGCCCTCGCCACCCGCATCACCGCGCTTCACGGCGAGGGCGTGCTCCTCCGCCACGCGGGCGAGCTGATGCGCCTCCTGGGCGACGTCCGCAGCGAACTGTTTCACTACGAAGTGCGCGCCACCTACGACACCCCCGAGGTGGCCGAGAGCCGCCGCGTGGTGCGCGACGCCATCGACTCCCAGGGCAGCCCGCAGGGCGGCCCCGCCTGGCAGCCCACCGAGTGGACCCCCGACGAGAATCCCGAGTGACCGCCCCCAACACCGGCGCCCGCGCCAACCCACCGCGCGGCAGCGCCCCGCGCGGCAACGTCGTCCGCCAGTCGCGCGGCGGCTCCAACCGCCGCGGCTTCTACGTCGCCGTCCTCCTCGTCCTCGTCCTCGGCGTCGCCGCGCTCTACGCCGCGACCCAGCGCGGCGGTACCGTCGCGTCCGCCCCGGTCGTCGTCCCCCCCGCGCCGGCCACCGCCGCGCGCCCGATCGGCTACACGCTCGGCAGCCCCAGCGCGCCGGTCGAGATCGTCGAGTTCGCCGACTTCGAGTGCTCCGTCTGCGGCCAGTACTTCGCCGTCACCGAGCCCGACGTCCGCAAGCAGCTCGTCGACCCTGGGATCGCGCGCTACACGCTCTACGACATCCAGGTGAACACGGCCCACGCCAACAGCCCCGCGGCCTCGCTCGCCGCCGCGTGCGCCAACGAGCAGGGCAAGTTCTGGCCGATGCACGACCGGCTCTACGGCGCGCAGGACGAGTGGAACTCGCAGGCCACGTCCAACCCGCGCCCGATCTTCGCCGGCTACGCCCAGCAGCTCGGCCTCGACATGACTCGCTGGAATCAGTGCTTCGACCAGCGCCGCCACGTGCAGAACCTCGCGATCAACCGGGCCGAGGCGGAGCGGATCGGGTTCCAGGGCACGCCAACGTTCGTGATCAACGGCAAGATGATGCGCGCCAACGTGACGTTCGACGCGATCAAGGCGATGGTCGACTCCGCGCGGGCCGGCGCCGCCGGCGCCAAGCCGGTCTCCGCGCGCTGACCGCCATCGCGTGACGCGCGTGACGGCGGTCTAGGCCCGCCGCCGCCGCGCGTCGACGGCGTCGTCCAGCCGGAGCCGCGGCTTCCCCGGCAGCGGCTCCCCGCCGCCCGAGGGCGGGCCGCCGTTGTCCCCGCCCGCGGCCCCCTCCGCCCGCTGCCGCCGCCGGTAGGGCACGAGGTCCTGCCCTAGCACGACGAGCGCCCGCGTCGCCACCGTGCTCGCCAGCGGCTCGGGGATCCCCATCACGCGGATGTACGTGTCGATCGCCCGGTCGAAGGTCATGTCCTCGGCCAGCGTGTCCATGAACATCAGCGCGTTGTCGACGTGCACGCGCACGATCGACTCTTCCGCCCGCGCCTGCGCTAGGCGCAGCCGCCGCTCCGCCGCCTCGGGCAGCTTGCGGGCGAAGATGGATTCGGGGAACAGGTTGCCGAGCAGGGCCACGAGCGAGGTCCTCGGGGGACGGGCGGGAACGCGGACGAAGATGGACGGCGCGCGCGCGCGACGCCCCCGCCGTCCGGGCGGTGTGGACCGCGACCGGCGAGCGGGGGCAGGGAGCGTACCACGGAGACCCCGGGGTCGGGCGGGGGGTCACGGAGCCATGCCGTCCCCCCCGCGAAGGCTTGCCGGACCGCCCCCTCAGCTCTCCTGACTCTCGTACTGCTCCTTGAGCGACGCCACCACGCTCGGGTCCGCGAGGGTCGTCGTGTCGCCGAGCGCCCGCCCCTCGGCGATGTCCCGCAGCAGGCGCCGCATGATCTTCCCCGAGCGCGTCTTGGGCAGGTCGGCCGAGAAGAGGATGTCGTCGGGCTTGGCGATCGCGCCGATCTTCTCGCCGACGTGGTCGCGCAGCTCGTCGCGCAGCGCCCCGCTCGGCGTGAACCCCGCGCGCAGCGTGACGAACGCCGCGATCGCCTGGCCCTTGAGCGCGTGCGCCTTGCCCACCGCCGCCGCCTCCGCGACCGCCGGGTGGTCGACGAGGGCGCTCTCGACCTCCATCGTGCCGATGCGGTGGCCGGCGACGTTGAGCACGTCGTCGACCCGCCCGAGGATCCAGTAGTAGCCGTCGTCGTCGCGCTTGGCGCCGTCGCCCGGGAAGTACAGGTCCGGGCGCCCCGGCCACTTCGAGAAGTACGTGTCGGCGTAGCGCTGGTCGTCGCCCCAGATCGTGCGCAGCATCGACGGCCACGGCTTCGTGATCGCGAGCAGGCCGCCGCCCTTCTGGATTTCGTTTCCTTCGGCGTCCAACAGCGCCGCCGCGATGCCGGGGAAGGGGACCGTGGCGGAGCCGGGCTTGGTCGCCGTCACGCCCGGCAGGGGTGAGATCATGATCGCGCCCGTCTCGGTCTGCCACCACGTGTCGACGATCGGGCAGCGCCCGCGGCCGATGTGCTCCTGGTACCACATCCACGCCTCGGGGTTGATCGGCTCGCCGACGCTGCCTAACAGGCGGAGCTGCGACAGGTCGTAGCGCGCGGGGTACTCGGCGCCCCACTTCATGAACGCGCGGATCGCCGTCGGCGCGGTGTAGAAGATCGTGACGCCGTAGCGCGCGCAGATCTGCCACATGCGGTCCTTGTCCGGCCAGTCGGGCGCGCCCTCGTAGAGGACGCACGTCGCGCCGTTGGCGAGCGGGCCGTAGACGATGTACGAGTGCCCGGTCACCCAGCCGACGTCCGCGGTGCACCAGTAGACGTCCTCCTCCCGGAGGTCGAACACGTACTTGGTGGTGGCCGCCACGCCCGCGAGGTAGCCGCCCGTGGTGTGGACGATCCCCTTGGGCTTCCCCGTCGTGCCGGACGTGTAGAGGATGAAGAGCAGGTCCTCCGCGTCCATCGGCGTCGGCGCGCGGTAGAAGCCCTCGCCCGCAGGGAGCGAGCGGGCGGCCTCGCGGATCAGCCGGTGCCACCAGAGGTCGCGGCCCTCGGTGATCTCCGCGAACGCCTCGTCGCCCTGTCCGCCCGGGCGGCGCTGCACCACGACCACGTGCTCGATCGACGGGCACTCCTGCACGGCCCGGTCGGCGTTGCGCTTGAGCGGGACGATCTGCCCGCGGCGGTAGCCGCCGTCGGCGGTGATGAGGAGCTTGCAGGCGGAGTCGTTGATGCGGTCGCGCAGCGACTCCGGCGAGAAGCCGCCGAAGACCACCGAGTGCACGGCGCCCACGCGCGCGCACGCCAGCATCGCGATCACCGCCTCGGGGATCATCGGCAGGTAGATCGCGACGCGGTCCCCCTTTTTCACACCGAGCCGGTCGAGCACGCGGGCGAAGAGGTTGACCTGGCGGTAGAGCTCCCAGTAAGTGAGCGTGCGGCGGTCGCCGGGCTCGCCCTCGAAGATGAGCGCGGCCTTGTTGCGCCGGGCGGCGTTCGCGCCTTGCACGTGCCGGTCGAGGCAGTTGGCGCTCGCGTTGAGCTGGCCGCCGACGAACCACTGCGCCCTCGGCGGCTGCCAGTCGAGCACGCGGTCCCACGGCCGCATCCACTCGAGTTCGCCCGCCATGCGCGCCCAGAACGCCTCGGGGTCGCGCGCGCCCTCGGCATGCAGCGCGTCGTCGGCCGCGAGGGCACCCGCGCGGAAGTCGGCGGGCGGCGGGAAGGAGCGGGTCTCCTGCAGCAGGACGTCGAGGTCGGACATGGCGGGGGGAGTGCGGGTCGGGGGGCTAACGTTACATCGGCGGTCGCGGGCAATTCTGGCGCCGGAACGGTACGTCCGGTACCGTGCGCGTGCTGCTCCGCCACACCCCCGCTCGCCCCCTCCCGCCCCGGCCATGGCCACCTACGCCCCCGCCGCCGTCCCCGTCTCGGCCCCGCGCGACCTCGCCCTCAAGGACGTGCGCGGCGTGATCTTCGCCGCCTCGCTCGGCACCGTCTTCGAGTGGTACGACTTCTACCTCTACGGCTCGCTCGCGGCGATCATCGCCAAGCAGTTCTTCACGGGGGTCAACCCGACGGCCGGCTTCGTCTTCGCGCTGCTCGCCTTCGCGGCCGGGTTCGCGGTGCGCCCCTTCGGCGCGATCGTCTTCGGGCGACTCGGCGACCTCGTGGGGCGGAAGTACACGTTCCTGGTCACGATCCTCATCATGGGCTTCTCGACCTTCCTGGTCGGGGTGCTCCCGTCGTACGCGTCGATCGGCGTGGTCGCGCCGATCGCCCTCGTTACGCTCCGCCTGCTGCAGGGCCTCGCCCTCGGCGGCGAGTACGGCGGCGCGGCCACGTACGTCGCCGAGCACGCGCCGGACGGCAAGCGCGGCAGCTACACGGCGTGGATCCAGACCACGGCCACGCTCGGCCTCTTCCTGTCGCTCCTCGTCATCCTGGGCTGCCGCGTCGTGTTAGGCACCGAGCAGTTCGAGGCGTGGGGCTGGCGCATCCCGTTCGCCGTCTCGCTCGTGCTGCTCGCGGTCTCGACCTGGATCCGGCTCAAGCTGGACGAGAGTCCGATGTTCCGGCAGATGAAGGCCGAGGGCAAGGGGTCGAAGTCGCCGCTCAAGGACTCGTTCGGGAACTGGGCCAACCTCAAGCTCGTGCTGCTCGCGCTGTTCGGGCTCGCGATGGGGCAGGCGGTGGTGTGGTACACGGGGCAGTTCTACTCGCTGTTCTTCCTGACGCAGATGCTCAAGGTGGACGCGCAGGCGGCCAACCTGATGGTCGCCGCCGCGCTGCTGCTCGCGACGCCGTTCTTCATCGTCATGGGCGCGCTCTCGGACCGGATCGGCCGCAAGCCCGTGATCCTCGGCGGCTGCCTCATCGCGGCGCTGACGTACTTCCCGCTGTTCAAGGCGCTGACCCACTACGCCAACCCCGCGCTCGAGCAGGCGCAGGCGTCGGCGCCCGTCACGGTCGTCGCCGACCCGCAGGAGTGCTCGTTCCAATTCGACCCGGTCGGGAAGAAGAAGTTCACGTCGAGCTGCGACGTGGCGAAGGCGGCGCTCGTGAAGGCGGGCGTGCCGTACCACAACCAGGCCGCGCCGGCGGGCACGCCGGCGCAGGTCACGGTCGGGAGCACGGCGATCCCGTCGTACAGCGGCGCGGCCGCCGACGCGAAGGCGCGCGGGGCCGCGTTCGACAAGACGTTAGGCGGCGCGCTCAAGGGCGCCGGCTACCCCGCCAAGGCCGACCCCGCGCGCGTCAACACGCCGATGGTCATCGCCATCCTGTTCGTCCTCGTGCTCTACGTGACGATGGTCTACGGGCCGATCGCGGCGATGCTCGTCGAGATGTTCCCCACGCGCATCCGCTACACGTCGATGTCGCTCCCCTACCACATCGGCAACGGCTGGTTCGGCGGCTTCCTGCCGACGACGGCGTTCGCGATCGTGGCCGCGACGGGGGACCTGTACTCCGGGCTCTGGTACCCGATCATCATCGCGACGATCACGCTCGTCGTCGGGGCGCTGTTCGTGCGCGAGACGCGGACGGTCGACATCCGGGGGTAGGCCGATGACGACGTTTTTCCGCCCCGCCGCCCTCCTGCTCGTCGCCGCCGCCGCGTGCGGCGGCGGCGGCACCGACGCGACCGCCAGCCCGCCGACGGCGCCGCCGGTCACGACGCCGACGACGCCCGTCCGCCCGACCCTCGGCTCGGCCTACCGCCCGAGCGGCCACGCCGCGGCCGGCGACGTGCTGGTCCACCTGTTCGAGTGGCGCTGGGCCGACGTCGCGTCGGAGTGCGAGGGGGTGTTAGGCCCCGCGGGATACCGGGCGGTACAGGTGTCGCCGCCGCAAGAGGCGGCCGTGATCGCGGGCTCCCCGTGGTGGCAGCGATACCAGCCGGTGAGCTACAGCATCGCCCGGAGCCGCTCGGGCACGGCCGCCGAATTCGCGGGCATGGTCGCCCGCTGCAAGGCCGCCGGTGTGGACATCTACGTGGACGCGGTGCTCAACCACATGACGGCCGGCGCCGGCACGGGCAGCAACGGCACGGTCTACACCAAGTACAGCTACCCGGGCACCTGGCAGCAGGGCGACTTCCACGCGCCGTGTAGCGTGAGCAACTACCAGGACGCCGCCAACGTGCAGGACTGCGAGCTCGTCGGCCTGGCCGACCTCAACACCGGCTCGGCGAGCGTGCGGCAGACGCTCGCCGCCTACCTGGTCGGGCTCGCGCGGCTCGGGGTCGCGGGCTTCCGGCTCGACGCCGCCAAGCACATCCAGCCGGTCGAACTCGACAGCGTGCTGAGCCTCGCCGGCCGCACGCTCGCCGCCGAGGGACGCCCGGTGCCGTACTACTTCGCCGAGGTGATCGACTACGGCGGCGAGGCGGTGCACGCCACCGACTACCTGGGGCTGAACTACGCGGCGGGCGGCGCGGCGGAGGTCACCGAGTTCAAGGTGCGCGGGATCGGCGACAAGTTCCTCGGCAACGGGGGACAGAAGGTGGCCGACCTGCGGACGTTCTCGGTCGCCAACTGGGGGATCCTGCCCGCGGACAAGGCGGTGGTCTTCCTCGAAAACCACGACACGCAGCGCGACGCGACCAATCCGGGGCTCGGCTACCGCGACGGCCAGCTCTACCGGCTGGGGATGGTCTATCTGTTAGGCCAGCCCTACGGCTACCCGTCGGTGATGTCGAGCTACGCGTTCGACCGCTCGTCGCAGGCGGGACGGGACGCGGGGCCGCCGTCGGACGCGGCGGGGAACACGACCCCGGTCAGCTGCGCGGCCTCGCTCGAAACGGCCGCGGTAGGCCAGTGGGTCTGCGAGCACCGCGACCCGACGCTCCGCGCGATGGTGGCGTTCCGGCGGGCGGTGGCGGGGACGGACCTCACCTGGAACTGGGACGACGGGCAGAACGCGGTGGCGTTCTCGCGGGGGGCGAAGGGGTTCGTCATGATCAACCGCGGGGCCGGGGCGGCGAGAGTGGTCACGACCGCGGGGCTCGCGGCCGGGGACTACTGCGACGTGCTCACCGGGGGGCGAGCGGCGGCGGGAGCGTGCGCGGGGACGAAGGTGACGGTGGGAGGAGGGGGGGCGGTGGACGTCGGAGTGCAAGGGGGGACCGCGGTGGTGCTGCTCGCGGGGGTGCAGCCGTAAGGGGAGTCGCACTACCCGTTTCGTCGTACTCGTTTCGCGGTCGCCGTGCCGATCCGCCGGCTGGCGTGGCATTCGATGCGTGCTGCTGACCCTTTAGAGTGCCGCGGGAGTGCCGGTCCCCCCTCCACGAGCCTCTCCGCGATCCAACGCGCCACCCGCCTCCGCGCCCTTCCATGCTCCGCACCATTCGCCGCGCCGCGCTTGCGCTGCTCCCCGCGCTGTCCCTCGCGCCCCCCGCCCGCGCGCAGCGCGCGCCGGCCGACGCCGCGCCCGTCGTCGACAAGGTCGACCCGCCTAACTGGTGGGCCGGGCACTCGATCAACCCGGTGCGCGTCCTCATCCGCGGGCGCAACCTCGCGGGCGCGCGCCTGGAGTGCCCGCGACTCTCGTGCGCGGGCGTGCGGGTGAACGCGGCCGGGACCTACGTCTTCGCGGACGTGACGATCCCCGGCGGCGCGCGGCCGGGGGCGTACCCGCTGACGCTCCGCACGGCGGCGGGCGCCGCGCCGGTCCCCTTCGCGCTCGCCGCGCCGCTCGCCGCCGCGGGGCGCTTCCAGGGCTTCGGGCCGTCGGACGTGATCTACGCCATCATGCCCGACCGCTTCGCCGACGGCGACCCGTCCAACGACGACCCCGCCGTCTCGCGCGGGATGTTCGACCGCTCCGACCCCCACTACTACCACGGCGGCGACCTCGCGGGCATCCGCCGCCGCCTGCCCTACCTCAAGTCGTTAGGCGTCACCGCCGTCTGGATCAACCCGATCTACGACAACACCAACCAGCTCGACCGGAAGGAGCTCGCCGCGGGCCGGCCGACGACGCCGTACCACGGCTACCACGCGATCGACTACTACAAGGTCGAGGAGCACTTCGGCACGCTCGACGACTTTCGCGCGCTCGTCGACGACGCGCACCGGCAGGGGATCAAGGTGATCCTCGACATGGTGGAGAACCACACGAGCGCGTACCACCCGTGGGTCGCGGACTCGCCGACGCCGACGTGGTACCACGGCACCGCGGCGCGCCACCTCGCCAACACCTTCCAGATCTGGACGGTCGTCGACCCGCACGCGCCCGCGCCGGTGCGCCGCGAGACGCTCGACGGCTGGTTCGTGAACATCCTGCCCGACCTCAACCAGGACGACCCCGACGCGGCGCGCTACCTCATCCAGAACACGCTCTGGTGGGTCGGGGTGAGCGGCATGGACGGCATCCGGCAGGACACGTGGCCGTACGTGCCGCGCCGCTTCTGGCGCGACTGGATGGGCGCGATCAAGGCGCAGTACCCGCGATTCCGGGTGCTGGGCGAGGTGAGTGACGGCGACCCCGCGGTCAACGCGTTCTTCCAGGGGGGCCGCGCGCAGTACGACGGCATCGACGACCGCGTCGACGCGCTCTACGACTTCGCGCTCTACTACGCGGTGCGGAACGCCTTCGGCAACGGGCGCCCCGTGCGCGAGGTCGCGCAGGTCCTCTCGCGCGACTGGCTCTACCCCGAGCCCGAGGCGCTGGTCACGTTCGCGGGGCTCCACGACGTCTCGCGCTTCATGAGCGAGCGCGGCGCCACGCCCGAGGGGCTGCGGCTCGCGTTCACCTTCCTGATGACCGCGCGCGGCACGCCGATGGTGTACTACGGCGACGAAATCGGGCTCCCGGGCGGCAACGACCCGGACAACCGCCGCGACTTCCCCGGCGGCTGGGCGGGCGACCCGCGCGACGCGTTCGAGGCTGCGGGGCGCACGCCGGCCGAGCAGGCGACGTGGGCGCACCTGCAGCGGCTGCTCCGCCTGCGGGCCGCGCGGCCGGAGCTCGCGCGCGCCCCGACCGTGACCCTCGCGGTCGCCGAGCAGCAGTACGCCTACCGGCGCGGGCGGACCGTGGTCGCGCTCAACAACGACACCGCGCCCGCCGAGCTCCGCCTCCCCGCCGCGCTGCTCCCCGACGGCGGCGCACTCGGCGCCGACGCGTTAGGCGTCTGCGGGGCGCCGCGGCGGGACGGGGACGCGGTGGTCGTCGCGGTGCCCGCGCGGGCGGGGTGCGTGTTCTGACGTGCGTCCTGGAACGCGGCCGGCGGCGCTTGACATGGTAGGAAACGCGGCCATAGTGGGGGACGCTCGCGCGGAGCGCCCCAACCCGTGAGGTCGCCGCATGTCGTCCGACGTCCCACCACCGATCGACCGGCGCGCGGCGGTCCTGCGCCTCGCCGCGGCCGCGGCCGCGTGTTGTGGGCTCGCCGCCCGCCCGGCCGGGGCGATGCGCGCCGCGCCGCGCTCGACGCCGGCTCACCCCACGCCCCCACACCCGACGCCACGCGCGGGCGTGACCGCGGCCCGCGTGCCCACGACCGCGCGCCTGCGCGAGCTCGGGGCGGGGGACGCCGTCGCCGCGTTCGACGAGGTGCGGCAGATCCCCGAGGTCGCCGACGGCATCCGCTGCCACTGCGGGTGCGCCGAGACGCCGGGGTACCGGTCGCTGCTGAGCTGCTACGAGGGGGACGCGATGGCGCGCGAGTGCTCCATCTGCCAGGGGCAGGGGCGCATGGCGTTCCGGCTCGCGCGGGCCGGGCGCACGCTCGACGAGGTCCGCGCGGCGCTCGACGCGCGGTACGGATGAGGGACATGGTCGATAGTTCGCGTTCGAGTACGATATGTCGCGTGAGCGCCGTCGCCGCGGCCCTGGCGGCGGTAGGGGCCGCCGCGCCCGCGCGCGCGCAGCTCAACGCCAGCGAGCCCGCGTCGGTCTCCCAAACCGTCGACGGCACGCGCCTCGAGGTCCGCTACTCGCGCCCGCGGCTCCGGGGGCGCCGCGGCGTCTTCGGGACGAGCGTGGCCTGGGGCTACGTGTGGACCGC
This sequence comes from uncultured Gemmatimonadales bacterium, assembly GCA_963763675.1. GTDB lineage: Bacteria > Gemmatimonadota > Gemmatimonadetes > Gemmatimonadales > Gemmatimonadaceae > BPUI01. Next base: position 1,735,229 of record CAVXPN010000001.1, on the reverse strand, counting down.
GGGCGCCAACGCGGCGACCACGCTGGCCGTCTCGAAGCCGGTCACCATCGAGGGCACGCCGATCGCCGCGGGGCGCTACTCCGTGTGGCTGATCCCCGCGCGCACCGGCCCGTGGGAGTTCGTCCTCGACCGCGACACGACGCTCTTTCATACACAGGGGCCGAAGCCGCGCGCGGGGCAGGTGCGCGTCCCGGTCGTGCCCGCGCGGGGGCCGCTCACCGAGGTGCTGACCTGGTCGTTCCCCGACGTCTCGACGGGCGGCGCGACGCTCGCGATGCAGTGGGACACGATCAGCGTGCCGCTCCGCGTGCGGGTCGCCCCGACGTTCGCGACCGCGGTGGCCGCCGACGCGGCGGCGCCGGTCGTGGGGCGCTACGACGTGCGGTTCGAGTTCTCGGGCCCCCCGGGGTCGAAGCGGTCGCCCGCGAAAGACTCGGCCGCGAACGACCCCGCGGCGACGGCGTCCGCTACGAAGGCCTCCGCCGCGAAAGAATCGGCGGCCGCGGAGGATGCCCCCTCGCGCGAGGTCACGTTCGCCGTCCGCTACGAGGGAGGCGAGTTGCGTGGGCGCATGACGCCCGCGCTCTTCCGACACCGGGACGGCTTCGCCGACTGGATTCTCGTGCCGCGGCGCCCGGGGTACTACGCCTTGGGGCGCGTGCAGGGCGGCGAGTTGGCCGAGGTCATGGACGGGATCCTCCTCTCGTTCACGACGGCCAACGGGCGGGCCACCGGCCTCGAGATCCGCGGGAACGACGACTCGCGGTTCGCGGCGGGGACGCGCCTGCCGTAGCGACGCCTAACGGCCGCCCCCGAACAGCCACGCGTACGCCGCCGGGAACTCGCGCCGCCAGAACCACTCCGCGTGCGTCCCGTCGGCGCGCACGGCGGCGCGCACCGCGGTCCCGGGCGCGTACCCCGCCGCCGCGAGCGCATCGACCACCAGCTGCTGGTCGCGCGCCGGCCCGCCGTCGGCCGTCTCGCGCGCGCCGACGACGAAGTAGAAGTGGGGCGCCGCCGCCGGCCCGCGCGGCGCCGGGTGCGCCGCGACGTAGGCGAGGAGCTCGGGCCGTGCGATCCAGCAAGCGCACGAGAACACCCCCGCGCGCCCGAACACCCCCGGGTACTTGAGCGCCGCGTAGAGCGAAATCAGCCCGCCCACGCTCGACCCCAGCACGCCCGTGTGCGCAGCCCCGGCGAGCGTGCGGTAGCGCGCGTCCACGTAGGGCTTGAGCGTGCGCGCGAGGAAGTCCGCGTACGCGTCCCCCTCGCCGCCGCCTAACGTCGTGTCGGCGTTCCTCCACGGGTCGTACTCGTCCAGCCGGCGCGGGCCGCCGTTGTCGACCGCGACGACGATCGCGCCCCGGTCGCCGCGGGCCGCGAGCGAGTCGAGCGACTCGTCGACCCCCCACTCCCCGGCGAAGCTCGTCGCGGCGTCGAAGACGTTCTGCCCGTCCTGCAGGTAGAGCACCGGGTAGCGCCGCCCCGACGCGGCCGACGCCGCGTAGGCGGGCGGCAGGTAGAGCCACACGCGCCGCGCGCGCCCGAGCTGCGGCATGAAAAAGCTGTCGGCGAGTACGTGCACCGACGGGGACGCCGTGTGCGCGCGCGGAGGAGCGGCGCCCGCCCGCCACCCCGCGACCGCGGCGTCGAGCGTCGCCTCGCCCGCGGCGGGGACCTCGGCCGCGCGGTTGGGCACGTCCGCGCCCGCCGCGTCCGTCTCGACCGACGCCCACGAGCCGCGCGTGAACTTGAACTCGACGTGCCCGCGCACCGAGTCCGGCAGCCGCAGCCGGTACACGCCGTCGTCCCCGCGCGCGAGCGCGTACCCGGGCGCCGCGGGGCGCCACCCGTTGAAGTTGCCGGCCACGTAGAGCGTGTCGCCTGACCGGCGTTTCCGCCGGCACGCGCGTCACGCGCACGGTCAGCTGCGCCGCGAGCGCCGCGGGGACGAACGCCCCCGGGACGAGCGCCGCCGAAACGAACGCCGCCACCCGGGCGGCCTGGAAGCACGAGTACGCACGCATCGCCGCAAGATGTCACCGGTACCGTCGCCGTCGCCGTGGCGCAGCACGAGCGCGACGTGCGGGCGCGCGCCGAACGCGCCGACGAGCGCGTCGACCGACGTCGGCCCCTCCCCGCGAAGCGCGCTCGGCCCGCGTCCCGGCGCTAGATCTGTCCGAGTACCGCCCGGCTCCCAGGACCGGCCACCCGGACCCGCGCCCCGCCATGTCGACCCCAGCCGTTCCTGCCCCCGCCGCCGGCCCGCCCGCGACCGGGGCCGACCTCCGCACCCTGCTCGCCGGCGAGGCCCCGATCCCGGCCCCCGCCTGGCTCGCCGCCCGCGCCCCGGTCGACTACGACGCGGAGTGCGCGCGCGCCGCGGCCGACCCCGACGCGTTCTGGGCGGCCCAGGCCGACGCGGTCGAGTGGGCCCAGCGCTGGCACACCGTGCGGCGCTTCGAGCCGCCCGAGCACGCGTGGTTCGAGGGCGGGCGCCTCAACGCCACCGTCAGCTGCATCGACCGGCACGCGAAGGGCGAGCGGCGGACGAAGGCCGCGCTGATCTGGCTCTCCGAGGACGGCGAGGAGCGCACCTACACCTACGGCCGCCTCTACCGCGAGGTCAACCGCTTCGCGAACGCGCTCGCGTCGTTAGGCGTCGCCGCCGGCGACCGCGTGGTGCTCTACATGCCCAACACGCCCGAGGGCGTGGTCGCGATGCTCGCCTGCGCGCGGCTCGGCGCGATCCACTCGGTGGTCTACGCCGGGATCGGCGCGGGGGCCCTGCGCGCGCGGATCGAGGACGCGCGGGCCAAGGCGGTGGTCTGCTCCGACTTCACGTACCGGCGCGGGAAGCCCGTGCCGCTCAAGCCGATCGTCGACGAGGCCGTGCGCGACCTCGCCTTCGTCGAGCGCGTGGTCGTGCACCGCCGCGGGTCCCGGCCCGGCGACGCGCCCGCGGCCTTCGCCTCCGAGCGCGAGGTCGACTTCTACGACGTGCAGGCGCCGCACGCGATCCACCGCGCACCCGCCCTCGTCGACGCCGAGCACCCGCTGTTCATCCTCTACACGTCGGGCACGACGGGGCGCCCGAAGGGCGTCGTCCACACCACCGCCGGCTACCTCGTCGGCGTCACCTACCTCGCGCGCGCCTTCCTCCAACTCGGCGAGCGCGACGTCTACTACTGCACCTCCGACCTCGGCTGGGCCGTCGGGCACTCGTACATCGTCTACGGCCCGCTCTCGTTAGGCGCGACCGTGGTCTTCCGCGAGGGCGCGCCGGACTGGCCTTCGCCGGACGTGACGTGGGAGCTGGCCGAGCGCTTCGGCGTCGACGTGGTGTTCACCGCGCCGACGGCCGTGCGCATGTGGATGAGCCACGGCGCGGAGGCGCCGGCCCGGTTCGACCTCTCACGCCTGCGGCTGCTCGCGTGCGCGGGCGAGCCGCTCAACCCCGAGGCGCACCGCTGGGCGCAGCGGAACTTGGTGGGGCAGGGGGACGGCTTCGTCGTCGACAACTGGTGGCAGACCGAGATCGCCGCCCCCGTGCTCGCCACCTTCCCGGCCTTCGAGGCGCGCCCGGGCAGGGTCGGGAAGCCGGTCCCGGGCGCGCAGGTCGCCGTCGTCGACGCGGAGGGCCGGCCGCTGCCGGCCAACACCGGCGGGCTGCTCGTGCTCACGGCGCCGCTGCCGTGGATGCTCCGCACGGTCTGGAACGACCACGCGCGCTACGAGGCGTACTGGCGGCAGATCCCGGGGGTCTACACGGCGGGCGACGTCGCGGTGATCGACGACGACGGCTATGTCGCGGTGTTAGGCCGCGCGGACGACGTGCTCAACGTCGCGGGGCACCGCATCGGGACGGCGGACGTCGAGGGGTCGCTCCTCCGGCACCCTGCCGTCGCGGAGAGCGCGGTGGTCGGACTGCCGGACCCGATCAAGGGGGAGCGGATCAAGGCGTTCGTCGTCGTGCGGGCCGGGCACGCCACGGGGGAAGGGCTGGTGGCGTCGCTCAAGGACCACGTGCGGCAGGACCTCGGCCCGATCGCGCAGCCGAGTGAGGTCGAGGTGAGGTCGACGCTGCCGAAGACGCGCTCGGGGAAGATCGTGAGGAGGATGCTGAAGGCGGAGGCGATGGGAGTCGACCCGGGGGATTTGAGTACGTTGGCGGATTGAGCGTTCCGCCGTATCCCGGTCGCTGTACCCGCGGGACGCCAACCCCCGGACGGATACGGCGGCTCGTTGTGACCAACTACCGTTCCCCCGTGCCCCCCTCCCTCGAAGCCCTCGCCCTCTCCCGCCGCTACGGCCCGCGGCGCGCGGTCGACGGCGTGAGCTTCTCCCTCACGGCGGGCGACTGCCTCGCCCTCTTCGGCCCCAACGGCGCCGGCAAGAGCACCCTGCTCAAGATGTTAGGCGGCCTCCTCCGCCCGTCGTCCGGCGAGGCCCGCATCGCCGGCCAGGTCGTCGGCGGCGACGACCCCTCCGCGCGCGCCGCCGTCGGCCTGATCTCGCACCAGAGCCAGCTCTACCCCTCGCTCACCGCGTTCGAGAACGTCGCCTTCGCCGCCCGCCTCTACGGCGTCCCCGACCCCGAGGCCGCCTCCCTCCTCGCCCTCGAGCGCCTGCGCGTCGCCGACCGCGCCGATACCCCCGTCCGCCGCCTCTCGCGCGGCCTGCAACAGCGCGTCTCGATCGCCCGCGCCGTCGTCCACTCCCCCGCCGTGCTCCTCTGCGACGAGCCCTACACCGGCCTCGACGCCGCCGGCGCCGACGCGCTCACCGCGACCCTGACGGCGCTGAAGGCCGCCGGCGCCGCCCTCGTCCTCGTCACGCACCAGTTGGGCGAGGGACTCGCGCTCGCCACCCAGGTCGCCGTGCTGGTGGACGGGCGGACCGCCTACCACTCGCCGCGTCCCGCCGTCGACGACGCCGACTTCGCGGCGGCGTACCGCGCGCTCGTCGCCGGCCCGCCCGCCCTCGGCGGCGCGGCGGCGGCCGCCTAACGCCGCCCACCACCGCGTGGCCGCCCGCCCCCCCCGCCCGCCGTCCGTCCTCGCGACCGCCCTGCTCGTCGCCCGAAAGGACCTGCTCATCGAGTACCGCACGCGGAGCGCGTTCCTCGCCTCCGTCGTCTTCGCGCTCGTCGCCGTCGTCGTCTTCCGCTTCTCCAGCGACCCGACCGCCGTCAACCCGCTCGACCTCGCGCCCGGGGTCCTGTGGACCATCTTCGTCTTCAGCGGCATCCTCGGCCTGCACCGCTCCTTCGGCGGCGAGCAGGCCGACCGCGCGATCGACGCCCTGCTCGCCGCGCCCGTCGCGCGGGAGGCCATCTTCGTCGGCAAGCTCGCCGCGAACTTCGCGTTCGTCGCGGCCGTTCAGCTCGTGGCGATCCCCGCCGTCTCGCTCTTCTACGAGCTGCCCGTGGGCGGGGGGGTCCTCGCCGGCATCTTTCTGATCGCCGGACTCGCGGCCGTCGGCCTCGTCGCCGTCGGGACGCTCTTCTCGGCGATGACCGTCAACACCCGGCTCGCCGAGCTGCTGCTCCCGATGCTCGCGCTCCCGTTCTTCGTGCCCGTCGTCACGCCCGCCGCGCTCGCCACCGCGCGGCTGCTGGCGGGGCGGCCGCTGGCGGAGGTGGCCGGGATGCTCAAGCTGTTGGCTAGCTTTGACTTGGTGTTCCTCGTCGCGTGCACGCTCGCGTTCCCCTACACGCTCGAGGAGTAGCCGTGACCGCACCGCAGGCCCCCGCCGCCCTCGCATGACCACTTCGCCGTTCACCCTCGCCGCGCCGCCGGTCGCGGCGTCGCGCGACGCCGCCGCTCCCGCGCCCGCGCGCCCGCGCGGCGGCGTCGACGTCTTCCTGCTCACCGCGCTCCTCGCCGTCGCGGGCGTGATGGTCCGTGCCCTCCTCTTCACGCCCGTCGAGGCGATGCAGGGCCCGGCGCAGAAGATCCTCTACATCCACGTCCCCTCGGCCGTCGTCTCGCTCTACATCGGCCTGCCGCTCGTCGCGATCGCGAGCGGCGTCTACCTCTGGCTCAAGGACGACCGCCTCGACCGGCTCGCCGAGAGCGCCGCCGAGGTGAGTCTGGTGTTCATGACCGCGGTGCTCACGACCGGGCCCGTGTGGGGCAAACCGGTGTGGGGCACGTGGTGGACGTGGGACGCGCGCCTCACGCTCACGCTCTTCCTCTGGTTCGTCGTCGTCGGCTACCTCGTGCTGCGCGGCGCGATCGAGGACCGCGCGCAGCGGGCGCGATACTCCGCCGTGTTAGGCCTCCTGGCGGTGCTGCTCGTGCCGTTCATCCACCTGAGCGTGTACCTGTTCCGCACCCTGCACCCGATGCCGGTGGTGCTCAAGCCGAGCGCGCCGTCGCTCCCGCCCGAGATGCTGCACACGCTGCTCGGCGGGTTCGCGGCGTTCACGCTGCTGTTCGTCGCGCTGCTGCGCGCGCGGCTCCGCTACTCCAACGAGCGCGAGCTGGTCGCGCTGGCCGAGGAGGCCGCCGGATGAACGGGCCGCCCGACAACGCGGCCTACATGCACGCGGCGTACGCGCTCGCGCTCCTCGTCTACGGCGGGTACGCCGTCGTCCTGCTCCGCCGCCGCGCGCGCGTGCGGCGGGTGCTCGACCGGCTCGGCGTGTAGGGGGCGTGTAGCTTTCCGGCATGTGGAATCCCTGGCACGACCTCTCCCCCGGCCCGCACCCGCCCGACCAGGTCACGGCGATCATCGAGATCCCGGCCAAGAGCCGCAACAAGTACGAGCTCTGTAAGGACTCGGGCATGCTGCGGCTCGACCGCGTCCTCTACTCCGCGGTGCACTACCCCGGCGACTACGGCTTCATCCCGCAGACGCTGCACGAGGACAACGACCCGATGGACATCCTCGTGCGCATCCAGGAGCCCACGTTCCCCGGGTGCCAGATCGACGCGCGTCCGATCGGCGTCCTTCGCATGCTCGACAAGGGCGAGCCGGACGACAAGATCCTGGCCGTGCCCATGCACGACCCGCTGCACCAGGAGTACTTCGACATCGCCGACCTCCCGGCGCACTACCTCAAGGAGGTCGAGCACTTCTTCCGCATCTACAAGGACCTCGAGGGCAAGCGCGTCGAGATCATCGGGTGGGAGAAGAGCGAGAGCGCGATGCGCCTGATCGAGGAGAGCGTGGCGCGCTACCACGCGAAGTACGGCGTCCGCACGCCGGCGAACGCGGCGCCAGCACCGGCCGGCGCCTAACGGCGTCCGGCAGCGCCTAACGATCCCCGACGGTCCCCCCCGGAGTCCGACGGCCGCCGGTGCTCCCCGTCCCGCCCGATTCCGCGCCGCCCCCGCGGCGCGCGCAGTCCGTCGAGGTCTGGGCGGGGTTCGCCCGGCGCTCGCCGCAGCTCGGCTTCCTCGGCGACACGCCGGACATGAACCTCTCGCTCGCTGCCGTGCGCTGGACGCGCCGCCTGCGCGAGCGGCCGGGCTTCGCCGTCGACTACACGGCCGACCTCGTCCCGGCGGCGTTCCTGTCCGCCCCGTACCCCAGCTCGCGCACGACCGCCTCCGGCACGTCCGCCCGAGCGACGAAGGCGTGCGACGGGCCGGAGCTGTGCCTGATCAGCACGGGGCCCGCTCGCGCCGGCGGCCCCGCCTACGGTGCCGGCGCGAGCCCGCTCGGCCTCACCGCGGTCTTCCGCCCGCGCCGGCGCTTCCAGCCCACCCTCGGCGCCACCGGCGGCTTTCTCTGGTTCGACCGGCGCGAGCCGACCGCCGCGGCGGCCCACTTCAACTTCACCGCGACCGCCGAGGCCGGGGTGCGGTTCGAGCCCGCCGCGGGGCCGGCCGCGTCGCTCACGTACCGCTTTCACCACATCTCCAACGGCGGGACGGCCCCGGACAACTTCGCCGTCGCCTCCAACGTGCTCTCCGCCGGGGTGCGCTGGCGGGTCGGCGGGCGTTAGGCCGCCGCTCGTCCGGCGTCAGTCGTCCAGTTCCAGCGCCGCGAGGTCCGCCTCGACGCCCTGAAGCACCTGAACTTCGGCCATCACGGCCGACCCGGTCACCCGCACCCGCGGCGCGTCACCGGCGACCTGCCCGGGGTCCGTGCGGTCCTGCACGTTGCCCATGAACGCCATGACCGAGACCTCCGCGTCGACGTCCGGCGGGAGGAGGACCTTCACGTTCGCCATGATCGCGCCGACCTCGATCTCGCACCCGTCCGCGGGGAGGACGGCGTCGCGCAGGTCGACCACGGCCGCGCTCATCACGGCGAACGCGCGAAACAGGCGGGGCACGAACCACACGCCGGCGCGGTGGGACGAGCTCATGACGGCGAACAAGCGCCCCTCGCCGGCCACCCGCGCCGGGACGAGCGCGCCACGCCGCCAACCGAGGCCGGACGAAAGGCCAGACGTCAGGCCCACGCCGACCGGCGGAGGCGCCCCAAGGGCCGCCGCGCGCGGCACCGCGGGCCGCGCGCCCGTGGTCAGCGCGTCGGCCATCCGCTCGAGCGCCGCCGCGTCGGTCAGGGCGTTGAGCCGGTCCAGCTCGGCCTCGAACTCCTCGACCGTGAGCGTGTCGTCCGCGTAGCGGTCGGTGAGCAGGCGCACGACGCGCTCGCGGGCCGCGAGGAGCGGGGGAGGGGAGGACATGTGGTGCTCTACGGCGCCGGGCGGCCGGTGGTGTCGCCGGCGGCGTCGCCCCGCCGCGCCCGGACCCCGCGCCCGCGCCGCGCCGCCTTACTCCTCGTGCCGGCGGAACACCAGCGCCGCGTTGATCCCGCCGAACCCGAAGCTGTTCGACAGCGCGACGTCCACGTGCCGATCGAGCCCCGCGCCCGTGATCATCGCGAGGTCGCACTCCGGGTCCGCCACGTCCAGGTTGACCGTCGGGGGCAACCACCCGCGCGACAGGGCGAGCGCCGTGATCGCCGCCTCGACCGCCCCCGACGCGCCTAACGCGTGCCCGTAGTACCCCTTCGTCCCGCTCACCGGCAGCGCCGCCGCGTGCTCGCCGAACACCTGCTTGGCGGCGAGCGTCTCGGTCGGGTCGTTGAGCGGCGTCGACGAGCCGTGCGCGTTCACGTAACCCACCTCGTGCGGCGCCACGCGCGCGTCGCCCAGCGCGAGGCACATCGCCCGCGCCGCCTGGCGCCCGTCCGGGCGCGGCGCCGTCATGTGGTGCGCGTCGTTCGTCGTCCCGTAGCCCGCGAGCTCCGCGTAGATCCGCGCCCCGCGCGCCAGCGCCCGCTCGCGCTCCTCGAGCACGAGGACCATCGACGCCTCGCCCATCACGAAGCCGTCGCGGTCGCGGTCGAACGGCCGCGACGCCGTCGCCGGGTCGTCGTTCCGCGTGCTCATCGCGCGGATCAGCGCGAACGCCCCGTAGCACAGCGGCATGAGCGGCGCCTCCGCCCCGCCGGCGAACATCACGTCCGCGTAGCCGTCGCGGATCGCGCGGAACGCCTCGCCGATCGCCATCGCCCCCGACGCGCAGCTCATCGCGTTGGTCGAGTTCGGGCCGCTCACGCCCATCTCGATCGCGATGTTGCAGCTCGACGCCCCGCCGAACACGTTGAGCGCGATCGTCGCGTCCAGCACGCGCGCGCCCTCGGTCACGAACTTGGCCAGCTGCTGCTCCGCGAAGCCCACCCCGCCTAACGCCGTCCCCATCGACGCGCCCACCCGGTCGCGGTCCTCGCGCGCGAGGTCCAGCCCCGAGTCGTCGAGCGCCAGCCTCGCCGCCGCGACCGAGAACTGCCCGAAGCGGTCCAGCCGCTTCGCCCGCTTCGCCTCCATGTGGTCCGCCGCCTCGAAGTCCGGCACCTCGGCCGCGTTCCGGCTGCGCCAGAGCTCGGGGTCGAAGCGCGTGACCGTGGCCACGGCCGAGCGGCGCGCGCGCAGCCCGGCCCAGAGGCCCTCCGCGGTCGTACCGATGGGGGTGATGGGCCCGAGCCCGGTGACGACGACGCGGCGGCGCGGCATGGACGGTAGCAACTCGCTTACGACGGGGATGCCTCGGCCACGCGCGCCAGTCCCGCCAGCGTGCGCGATGCGATGCCGTGGACGAACACCGGACCAATAACCCCGACGGCCGCGACCGTTCCGATCAGCGGCCACGCGGGACCGTCCCACACGTGCACGATGCGCACCCGCGTCTGCGGGCGACCGTCCGCAGCAGGCGCGAGCCGCTGAAAACTCCACTCGACGTCCATCCCCGCCGTCACGCCCTCGACGTGCCGGTAGCGTACGAGCTGCAGCCGATCGTCCACGCTCATCTCGGAGAGCCACCACGTCGGCCAGTCCGCCACGCCGAACGGGCGGTTGGCCGACATCTCGACCAGGCCCCCGCCGTCCCTGGTACGCGCCCGGAACCGCACGAAGCGGTAGTGCGCCAGGTGCGCCGGCCAGTCCTCGACCAGCCGCCCGAGGTCGAACAGCCGCGCCGGCGTCGCCGCGACGACCTGCTCGTCGACCGTGACCATCGAGCGCCCCATCGGCATCGGGCCGAGCGCGTAGGGACGGCGGAGCGCGCGGGCGGGGGCGCCGTCGGACGACGGGTCGGACGACGCGTCCGACGAGTCCGACGCGGGGGAAGAAGCGGTGGTCATGCGCCGAAAGCTCGCCCCGCGCGCGCCGCCGTGACAGGGGCCGTCACGGCGCGCCCGACGCTGCCGAAGATTCCACACGCGCGGGCGTCCACGCCGCCACCACGCGCCACCCCAACCCCCGCCGCACGCGTGCGACCGCGCCCGTCGCCCGCGCGACGTACGCGCCTAACTCCGCCGGCGCGAAGCCGCGGAACACCGACACGACGCCGTCGTGCCGCGTTACCGCATGAAAGCGGAGCGGCCACGACGCGAGCCAGAACCCCGCGGCCGCGACGTAGCTCCGCCGCAGGTCCGCCACCACGACGCGCCGACGCGCCACGCGGTCCAGCTCCCCCAGCAGTCGGAGCAGCTCCGGCTCCTCGAAGTGGTGTGCGACCTGCGAGCACGTGACCACGTCCACGCTGCGGTCCGCGAACGGCAGCGCGAAGGCGTCCGCGCACACCGCCCCGCCGACGCGCGCCCGGCTCGCCCGCGCGAGCACCTCGCTCACCTCCACGCCGTACGTCTCGAGGACCCGCCCGCGCCGCGCGGCCCGCCGCCGCGCGTGCTCCGGGATGTCGCCCACCCCCGTGCCCACGTCGAGGAGCGTGAGCGGCGCCTGGGGGGCGCCACCGGCGGGCGTCTCGTCGAACACCGCGTCCAGCGCCGCGAGCACCGCGCGCCGCCCGCCGAACAGCGCGTTCGAGCGCGCCACGTCCTCGAGCGAGCGCACCGTCGTCGCGCCGTCGAGCGCGGGATCGTCGATGTGCTCCGCGCCGCGCCGGCGCGCGGGCGTCAGCGCGCCCGCGAGCGCGCCCGCCAGCAGCCCCACCGCCGCCTAACGCTCGAGCGACGCGTAGCCGCCCCGGTAGTAGAGCAGCGGCGCGCCCTCGCGCACCCCCGCCTCCGCCACCGCGCCGACCACGATCGCGTGGTCCCCGCCCGGGTGCCGCGCCGCCACCGTGCACTCCAGCCACGCGAGCGCCCCCTCCAGCAGCGGCGCCCCGAGCCCCCCGCGCGCGTAGCCCACGCCCGCGAAGCGGTCCGCCGGCTCGCCCGTCGCGAAGCGCCGCGACAGCGCCTCCTGCCCCGCCGCCAGCACGTTCACCCCGAACACCGCGCCCTCGACGAGCAGGTCGTGCATCGTCGCCCCGCGGTCCACGCACACGAGCACCAGCGGCGGGTCGAGCGAGAGCGAGCAGAACGCGCTCAGCGTCATCCCGAGGTCGCGCCCGTCGACCGTCGCCGTCACGACGGTCACGCCCGACGCGAAGCGCCCGAGCGTGGCGCGGAAGTCGTCGCGCGCGACCGCCATCAGGCCGCCGCCACGAACAGGCGCCACAAATACCGCGCGTTCAACACCTGCCGTGGGGGCACGAAGTCCCCCGCCACCCCGACCAACAGGTCCGCCATGTCGCGGCGTTTCGACAACACCCGCGCCGCCCGGTTGATGAACGCCGGCCGCGCCACGGAGAGCGCGATCATCCGCTCCACGCGCCACTTGCCGCGGAACGTCGCGCGCCGCTCGACGTCGTACGCCGCGAGCGCGCGGTCCGCCGCCACCGCGTCCGCGGCGCGCCCGGTGCCCAGCAGCCGCGCCGCCTCCGCCGCGTACGGGCCCAACAACTCGCCGCCGCGCATCGCCGAGTAGATCCCCTCGCCGGTGAACGGGTCGAAGAACTCCGCCGCGTCGCCCACGAGCGCCGCCCCCGGCGCCCACGCCCGCCGCGCGTACGACGCGAACGGCCCCGTGCACCGCACCGGCGTCGCCCGCTCCGCCCCCGCGAACCGCCCCGCCAGCTGCGGCGCCCGCGCGAGCCACGCGTCCAGGTAGGCCGCCGGCGAGCCGTGCTCGGCCAGCCCGCGCCGTGCCGCCGCCGCGGGCGCCACCATCGCCACGTTCGTCAGCCCGTGCCCCACGTCCGCGATCCCGACGTAGCTGCCGTCCGCCTCGACGTGCATCTCGCCCATCGACGGCCCGGCCGCGCCCTCGCGCGGCGCGAGCCCGCGCACGTGGCAGACGAACGCCGTCCGCCGCGGCCACGGCCACCGCCGCACCAGCCCCAGCCGCCGCCCCACCACCGTGCGCAGCCCGTCCGCGCCGACGACGAGCGGCGCCCGCAGCGTGCGGGCCGCGCCGTCCGCACCCTGGATCGTCAGGCCCGCGGCCCGGCCCCGCGGGTCCCGGACGACGTCCACCGTCTTTGCGCCCTCCTCGACCCGCGCGCCGGCCGTGCGCGCCGCGTCCAGCAGCAGCAGGTCGAGCACGCGCCGCCGCAGCGCGAGCCCGCGGTCGCGGAACCCGCGGAACCCGTGCCCCGCCGCGAACTGCCCGTGGATCACGTCCCCGCTCGGCGCCCGCACCAGCATCCCGCCTAACTGCGCCGCTCCCGCCGCCTCGGCCGCGCCCAGCACGCCCATCGCCTCCAGCAGCCGCGACCCCTCGGGACTCAGGTACTCCGCACACGTCTTGTCCCGCGGGAAGCGCGCCCGATCCACCACCAACACGTCCAGGCCGCGGCTCGCCAACTGCCACGCGGTCGACGCGCCCGCGGGCCCGCCTCCTACTACCAACACTTCGGCGTCGAATCGGGACATCGGGAGGGGCGGGGGAGGCGCGCGCGGCCGAGTAGACGGGGGGGCCGAGCCGAGCGTAAGCTAGAAGCCGCGTCGAGCGCGCGTCGTTCCACACGCGCAGCCCACCAGTAGCGTCGGAGCTCCGCCATGACGGCCCCAGAGCGCCTCCACACAGAAGAGGAATACCTCGCCCTCGACGCCGCCGCCCCGGAGGGCGTGCGCTACGAGTTCGCGAACGGCCACGTGACCGCGATGTCCGGCGCGTCGGCCGACCACGAGCGGATCGTGAGAAACGTCGTGGCGTCGCTCCACACCGCGACGCGCGGCCGCCCCTGCGAGGTGTTCACCAGCAACCTGCGCGTGACCGTGCGCGCGAGCCGCGCCTACGAGTATCCCGACGTGTCGGGCCTGTGCGGCCGCCCGGAGCTCGCGCCGACTACGCCCGAAACGTTTCTCAACCCGAGCTTCCTGATCGAAGTGCTCTCGCGGTCGACGGAACGGCGGGACCGCGGTGACAAATTCGCCCACTACCAGCTCATCCCGTCGCTGTCCGAGTACGTGCTCGTCGCGCAGGACCAGCCGCGGGTGGAACGCTACCTCCGGACCGGCGACTCGTGGACGCTCGACGTCTTCACGCGTCCGGGCGACGTCGTCGCGCTCCCCTCGATCGGCTGCTCGCTGCGGCTCGCCGACGTGTACGAGCGGGTCGAGTTCCCGGACCGTCCGCCGCGGACGCCGCGGCTCGTCCGCGAGGAAGCCGACGCCTCGGGCATGCCCGCCTAACGCACACCCGAACCGCCGCCGAGCAGACGAGCGAGTTCGTCAACGGCCGCATCTACGGCATGTCGGGCGCAAGCACGAGCCACGTCCGCATCACGTTGCTGCGCGAGTCCGTCCTGATCGCCCAGGACCGCACCTTCGTCGAGCGGCGCGCCCGCGCGGGCGACGGGTGGACGCTGGCCGAGTTCTCCCGCCCGGACGACGTCGTCGGGCTGCCGTCCGTCCGCTGCGCGCTCCGGGTCGGGGACCTGTACGAGCGCGTCGAGTTCGCCCCGGCCGGCGCCGGCCGCGCCCCGCGCCTCGTCCGCGAGGCGCCCGCGCCGGCGGACGCACCCGCCTAACGCACTAGCCTAACGTACTCGCCTGACGCGCCGCCCGGCCCCGAGGGCGGGCGGCCGCGGCCCCCGCCAGCCCCCCCGCGAGCGCGCCGACCGCCGTACACAGCCCGTTCACCCAGTCGTTGTCGAGCCGGGGCGCCCCGCCCGTCACCCGCGTCGGCCGCCCGCACGGCGCGTGCACCGCCTGCTCGGTTCCCGCGCCGCAGGCGTCGCACCAGCGCCGCTCCTGCACCGTCGCCCCCGCCAGCGTGTCCGCCGCGGCCCCCGCCAGCCCGCCCGCGAACGCGCCCGCCGCCGCCGCCCGCCCGAGCCCGAGCCCCGCCGCCAGGAGCGCCGTCGCGCCCGCGCCCGCGAGCATCCCGAGCGTCCCCGCGGCCGTCACCGCCCCCGACGTCCCCGGCGGCACCGGGCGCCCGCCCCGCACCGAGCGCGGCACCCCGCCCACCGCCGTGCCGACCTCGGTCGCCCACGTGTCCGCCGCCGCCGCGCCCAGCGCCCCGGCCGCCGCCCCCGCCAGCGCCGCGGGCGCCCCACGGCCTAACACGCCCAGCGCCGCCGCCGCCGCGAACACCCCGCCGTTGGCGAGCACCTGCGCCGCATCCCGAGCGCCCCCCTTCTCGACCACCGCGCCCACCCGCGCGGCCTTCTCCGCGCGCCGCCATCGCGACAGCGCCGTCGACGACGCGAAAAACCCGATCAGCAGCCCGCCCCACCCCCACCCGGCCCCGATCGCCACCGCCCCCACCCCGACCGCCGCCGCCGCCCCGCTCGGCGCGAGCGACCCCGACCGGCGCGCGGCCGCCGCGATCCCGGCCGCGACCACCACGCCGAGCGCCGTCCGGCCGCCGCTCGGGGGCGGGAAGGGGAGCCGCGCGCCCTCCCGGGTGTGGGGCGGTATGTGATGACGCATGCTCCAAACACCCCCGTCCGCCGCGCCCGCGCAAGCCGTGCGCCGACCACCGCGGCGCAATTGCTACGTGATTTCGGCGCGCTTGCTGCCCGCCCCCGGCCCGCATACGCTTCACGCCCCGCGCTCCGGACCCGGCCGCGGACTCCCGCCCAGCCCGCGATGGCCACCACGGTCGACGCCCTCCTCCCCCTCTCCTTCCTCGAAGCCGTCCGCGCGGCCGACCGGCCGGACGACGACCCCGACGCCGAGTTCGTCGCCGAGCTGCGCAACAAGCGCCTCGGCCTGAGCGAGACCGTCCAGGCCCAGATCCGCCGCTACACCGAGGCCCAGCGTCGGCACGAGCCCGCCGCCGCCGCCGACCTCGGCGCGCTCGCCCGCCTCATCGGGCGACGGCCCGACGCCGAGAGCGTCTTCCGCTCGGCCGGTCGCCGCTGGGCCGAAGGCGCCTACGCCGCGCTGCCGCGCGCCACGCGGCGGGTCGCGCGGTCGCTGCCCGGAGTCGTCGGACGGCCCTACGCCCTGCGGCAGCTCCGCCGCCTCGCCCGCCGCTACTTCGGCGGGACCGTGCGGCGCGTCGGCGGGTCGCTCGTGCTGCAGGTGTCCGCGCCACTCAGCGGCGTCCCGCTCACGGGCGGGCCACTCGCCGGCATGCCGCTCGCTGGGGGCGGCCGATCGACCGGGCCCGCGGGGTGCGCGTACTACGAAACCGGGTTCCGCGAACTCCTGCGCCTCCTCGTCGCCGCGGGCGGCCGCGTCGAGCACGTGCGCTGCGCCGCGCGCGGCGAGGGCGCCTGCGAGTGGCGCGCCGACTGGCGCGCCTGACGCGCGCGCCCCACCCGCCGCTCCGCCCGTGCTCACCCCCGAAACCCTGCCGCGCTTCCAGGCCGCGCTCGCCGCGGCCGACCTCGACGGCTGGTTGCTCTACGACTTCCGCGGCACCAACGCCATCGCCGCGGGGCTGATCGGCCTCGAGGGCTTCGTCTCGCGCCGCGTCTTCGCCTGGGTCCCGCGCGAGGGCGCGCCCGTCGCCGTCACGCACGCCATCGAGCAGGCGCCGTGGGCGCGGTGGCCGGCCGCGTGGCCCCGCGAGGTCTACAGCTCGTGGCGCGCCCTCGAGTCCACGCTCGGCGCCCTCGTCGCCGGACGGCGCGTCGCGATGGAGTACTCCCCCGGCGACGCGGTGCCCTACGTCGACCGCGTGCCGGCCGGCGTGGTCGAGATGGTGCGCGCGTTAGGCGCGACCGTCGCGACGTCCGCCGACCTCGTCACCGCGCTGTACGCGGTCTGGACGCCCGCGCAGCTCGCCGCCCACCGGCGCGCCGCCGAGCACGTCGCGGCGATCGCGCGCGAGGCGATCGCCGGCGCGGGCGCGCGCGTGCGCGCCGGCGCGACCGTCTTCGAGCACGAGGTCGCCGGCGAGATCCGCGCGGCGTTCGCGCGCGCCGGGCTCGAGACCGACGCCGACCACGGCCCGATCGTCGCCCTGGGCGCCAACGCGGCCGACCCGCACTACGAGCCCTCGGCAGCCCGCCCCGTTGCCCTCGCCCCGGGCGCGCTCCTGCTCGTCGACCTGTGGGCCCGCGAGGCCGGCGTCGCAGGCGGCGCTCCGTACGCCGACCAGACGTGGATGGGCGCCCTGGGCGAGCCCGGCGGCCGCGCCGCCGCGGTCTGGGAGGCAGTGCGCGACGCGCGCGACGCGGCCGTGCGCCTGCTCGACGAGCGGCTCCGCGCCGGCGCCGTCGTCCGCGGTGCGGAGGCCGACGACGCGGCGCGCGCGGTCATCACCGCGCGCGGCTTCGGCCCGTACTTCACGCACCGCACCGGCCACTCGATCGACCCGCGCGAGCTGCACGGCGCAGGCCCGCACCTCGACAACCTCGAATCCCGGGACGAGCGCGCCCTCGTCCCGGGCGTAGGCTTCTCCGTCGAACCCGGCATCTACATCGCCGGCGAGGTCGGCGTCCGCTCCGAGGTCAACGCCTACGTCGGCGCCGGCCCGGACGGCGCGGGCGAACTCGTCGTCACCCCGGCCGCGCCCCAGCGCGACCTGCTCGTCGTGTGAGCTAAAGGCGCGCCTGGCGCGCGCCGCGCGGGGTCAGCGCGTGTAGTACGCGCGGATGCACTCCGTGATCAGACGCTCGCGGAAGTGCGTCGCCTCCAACCGCCGCTCGGGCGCGTTGAGGGCCGGCAGCCCGGCGAGCAGCTCCTTGAACGCGACGATCACCTCCTCGGCGCGCAGCGCACGATCGCGCGCGTCGGCCACGACGCGGTCCAGCGCGGCCGAGAGCGCGGGGACCCCCGCGGCGCCGGAGGCGGCCTGGAGCGCGGCGGGGTCACTCCACACGCGGAGCACCGCGTCCGCGAGCAGCGCGCGCGCAGGCTCGGAGATCGTGCGCGGCTCCGGTGTCGAGCGCGAGTCGAAGGCCATCATGACGGCGCGGCGCGGCGGGAGGGCGGGGAACGGAAGGCAGCAGCGGAGGCGCCACCGCACGGACGCGCGACCCCACTCGCGGGACCACAGACGTGGCCACGGGCGAGGGCGAGAGAACGCGCAGCGGATGGGACACTCCCGGCACCGGGCGCGACCAACGCCACAGTAGGGAGCGAGCCAACATACACCACGTGTTTCCAGGCGTCAAAGTCGGGTAGGTGTCGGCCGTCCCTTGGCGCCCGATTCGGCCGGATTTCGGCCGCAGCCCCCGCCAGCGGGCGTCCGAGGCGCCCGCTGGCGTTGCGGTCCCGTCCGTTACAGGTTCGCGGGTCTACGGATTGCAGCGGGCCCCCGCTCGTCCCCGACTCCCGGGCCGGCCCTCGCCGCGCCCCAACAGCCGCCACCCGCGCCGTGCGCCGCCCCGTACCCCGAGTATGCCGCGATTCGCGAGGCGCCCCACCAAGCCCCAGGTCCTGATCCTCGCCCGCGAGAGCGTGCTCGCCGCGCTCATCGGCCTGCTGCTCGAGCTCGAGCAGTACGAGCCCGTCTTCGCCGAGCCGGACGAACGCTACGACGACGCCATCCGCCGCGTGCGCGCGCCCCTCGTCGTCGTCCTCGACGGCGCGAGCGAGGAGGCCCGCTCCGACCTCTTCCACGCGCGCGCCGCGCAGAGCGGCGCCCGCGTCGTACTCTTTTCCGAGCCGATCGGCGCCGACGAGGTCCGCGCTGCCGCGCGCGCACGCCGCCTGCCCTACTTCGCGATGCCCGTCGACCGCGCCACGCTCGGCGCCGTCCTCCGCGAGGCCGTCGGCTAGTCCGCGCCTGCGCCCGGTCGTCCTTCCCAGCACTCCCGCCGTGCCCGTCCGACCCGCCGCGCCGCCCGCCGCCGTTTCCGCCATCGTCCTCGCCGCCCTCCTCGGCGCCACAGGCGTCGCCTGCTCGCGCGGCGAGTCCCGCCCCGCGCACGGCGCCGCCGCGTCAGCCGACTCGGCGATCCCGGCCCGCGCCGCGGTCCCGAGCGACGTGACGCTCCCCGGCGTCGCCGCGACCCGCCCGGCCTACGAGGTCCGCCCGGCCCCCGACGCCGGCCGCATCACCGGCACCGTCCGCCTCGACGGCCCCGCCCCGGCCGACACCACGGTCACCCCGGGCCCCGACGACGTGCGCGCGTGCGGCCGGACGCTCACGCTCCGCCCGGTCGAGACGAAGGGGGGCGGAATCGCGGGCGCCGTGGTCTGGCTCGTCGGCGTCGGCGCGGGGAAACCGCTCCCCGCCCTCCGCCGCACCGAACTCGCCCTCGACGCTTGCCGCCTCCAACCCCACCTCGTCACCGCGGTGGCCGGCGGCGCCCTCAACGTCCACGGCGTCGACCCCCTGGACGCCCGCCTTCGCTTCACCCGCGTCGAGGGCGCAGGGACCACCGCCCACCCCGCCGATTCGGCGGGCGCCGTCCTCCTCCGCGTGACGACCACCGACGCGGGCCAGGTAGTCCCGAGCGAGCGCGTCGTCGCCACCCCCGGCACGGTCGAGGTCCGCGGCGACCTCCAACCCTGGCTCCGCGCCTGGATCCTCGCCTTCGACCACCCGTACTTCACGACCACCGACGCCGCGGGCGCCTTCACCCTCGACGGAGTCCCCCCGGGCACCTACCGCCTCGTCGCCTGGGACGACCGCATCGGCCGCGTCGAGCAGGCCGTCACGGTCGCGCCGGGGAAGGGGATAGAAGTCGCACTTCAGCTCAAGGCGGAAGCGAGGCGTTAGGCGCCCCGCCGTACCCGTCTCGCGATTGTCGTCCCGCTGGGCGGCGTCACCCCCGCGAAAGCGGGGGTCACGACCACCGACCGCTCAGATCCTCGGTCCCTCACACCCCGACCACTTCCTCCCGGAACTGCCCCTGGTACAACCGCGCGTACACCCCCCCCCTCGCCAGCAACTCCGCGTGCCCCCCCTCCTCGATCACCTTCCCGTCGTCCAGCACCACCACCCGGTCCGCCCGCCGAACCGTCGACAGCCGGTGCGCGATGATCAGCGTCGTCCGCCCTTCGAGCAGCTCCGCCAGCGCCTCCTCCACCAGCCGCTCGCTCTCTGTGTCGAGCGCCGACGTCGCCTCGTCGAGCACCACCACCGCCGGGTCCTTGAGGAACACCCTCGCGATCGCGATCCGCTGCCGCTGCCCCCCCGACAGCTTCACCCCCCGCTCGCCCACCGGCGTGTCGTAGCCCTGCGGCAGCCGCCGCACGAACTCGTCCGCGTGCGCCGCCCGGGCCGCCGCCTCGACCTCCGCCAGCGACGCCCCCGGCCGCGCGAGCGCGATGTTCTCGCGCACCGTCCCGCTGAAGAGCGCCGGCTCCTGCGGCACCACGCCCACCGCGCCGCGGAGCTCGCCTAACGCCAGCTCCCGCAGGTCCACCCCGCCCAGCGTGACGCGCCCGCCCGTGACGTCCCAGAAGCGCGGCAGCAGCGCCCCGATCGTCGACTTCCCCGCGCCCGAGCGCCCCACCAGCGCGACCACCTCGCCCGGCGCCAGGCGGATCGTCACGCCGTGCAGCACGTCGGGCAACTCCGGGCCGTAGCGGAAGTGCACTCCCTCGAAGGCCACCGCGCCGCGCTCCGCCGCCGGGAGCGGGACCGGCCGCGCCGGCTCCGCCACCGTCGGCCGCTCGTCGAGCAGTTCGAACACGCGCGTCGCCGCCCCGATCGCCTCCTGGAAGTTGCCGAACAGCGAGGCCAGCGACCCCACCGCCGCCGCGATGAAGAACGCGTAGAAGAGGAACGACACCAGCGCGCCCGCCGTCAGCGACCCCTCGAGCACCCGCCGCCCGCCCTCCCACAGTACCGCGGCGACGCCCGCGAAGGCGACGAAGCCGACGATCCCGAAGAACGCCGCCCGCACCTGCACGCGCGCCAGCGCCGCCCGGACCACCGTGCCTAACACCGCGTCGTAGCGCCGCGCCTCCTCCGCCTCGCGCACGAAGCTCTGCACCGTGCGGATCTGCGAGAACGCTTCGTCAGCGAGCGCCCCCGCCTCCGCCAGCCGGTCCTGCACCCCCGCGCTCGCGCGCCGGAGCGCGCGCCCGCAGACCACCGCGACCGCGACGACGATCGGCGCCACCGCCAGCGTCGTCAGCGTCAGGTGCGGGTCCGTGCGCGTCAGCAGCACCGCCCCGCCCACGAGAAAGAGCACCTGCCGCGCGAACTCCGAGATCCACGTGTTCATCAACGACTGCAGCGCCGTCAGGTCCGCCGACAGCCGGCTCGTCAGCTCCCCCGTGCGCCGCTCCGTGTAGAACGCCGGCGAGAGCCGCACCAGGTGCGCGAATACCCCCGCGCGCAGCTCCGCGAGCACCCGCTCCGCGGTCCCGCTCAGCAGCAGCACCTGCACGTAGTTGCACACGCCCTGCACGGCGAACACCACCACGAGCCCGACCGCCATCCGGTCGAGCAGCGAGCGGTCCCGCGAGACGAACGCCGCGTCCAGCAGCCACCGCACCACGGCGGGGAAGGCGAGCCCCGCGAGGGCCGCGACCACCAGGCAGGCGAGCGCGACGGCGAGCCGTCCGGCGTACGGCCGGAGCATCGGGGTGAGCCGCGCCAGCGGGCGCGGCGACGAGAGGCGGCGCGCGCGGCGCCCGGAAGTCGCTTCAGTCATGACCAGGGGAAATGCCTAACGTGCCCAGCGGTCCGACGGCGCGCCGCGGCCGCGGGCCTCACGCGCCCAGCCACCGCCGCACCGCGTACAACTCCACGCCCACGCGCCGCCGCTCGCGCGCCGCGCGCTCGACCCGCGCGAGCACCTCGCCCACCGGCGCGTCGTACGCGGCCGGTGGGCCGAACGCCGGGAACTCCGCCACCCGCACCACGCCGCCCACCGGCCGCGACAGCCGCAGCACCGTCTCGGGCTCGGCCCCCGCACCCTGCAACTGGACGTCGAGCGTGTCGGCGGCGTCGGGCGGGACGGGGTCGTAAGGCATAGGGCAGGGGGCCAGAGAGCGGGACGACAGGCGAACGCCGCACCCTGCTACACCATCCGCACCCGGCCCGCTCCGGCTCGCCTCACGCGACCGCCCGGTCCACCGCCATCGCGACGAACAGCAGCGCCAGGTAGAGCAGCGAGTACTTGTACGTCCACCACGCCCGCGGCCCCCACGCCAGCCCGCGCCGCGCGAGGGACCGCACCTCCAGCACCCCCCACAGCAGCAGCCCGCCCAACACCAGCGCGGCCGCCAGGTACACCAGCCCGAACGCGCCGAAGCACACCGGCAACACCGTCAGCGCGATCAGCGCCACCGTGTACCACAGCATCTGCGCCATCGTCTCGCGCTCCCCCCAGACCAGCGGCGCCATCGGCACTCCCGCGCGCCCATAGTCGTGCTGCTTCATGAGCGCCAGCGCCCAGAAGTGCGGCGGCGTCCAGTAGAACACGATCAAAAACAGGTAGACCGCCGCCAGGTCCACGCGCCCCGTCGCCGCCGCCCACCCCACGAGCGGCGGGAACGCCCCCGCCGCGCCGCCGATCACGATGTTGTGCGGGCTCGTCCGCTTGAGCCAGCGCGTGTAGATGAACACGTAGAAATAGAACCCGGCCAGCGCGAGTCCCGCCGTCAGCACGTTTACCTGGTGCGCCAGCAGGAACGTCGCCGCCGTCGCGCACGCCACCCCGAACGCCAGCACCGCCTGCGGCGTCATCCGCCCGCTCGGAATCGGCCGCAGCCGCGTCCGCGCCATCACGTCGTCGATGTCGCGGTCGAGGTACATGTTGACCGCGTTCGCGCCCCCCGCCATCAGGTACCCGCCGAGCGCGACGGCGAACACCGTCGCCCACGACGGCCGCCCGGCCACGTACATCGGCGCGATCGTCGTCACCAGCAGCAGCGAGATGATCCGCGGCTTCGTGAGCGCGACCAGGTCCTTGGCCAGCGGGACCTCGCGCCCCCGCGCGACCACGGCGTCGCCGGTCGTCACGCCGGTCGTCACGCCGCGGCCGGCGCCGCGACGCCCCCGCGCGCGCGCCGCACCGTCGCCGCGTCGTCCGCCCACGCCGGCACCGTGCGTCCCGCGGCCATCCGCGCCAGGTACGTCATCGTGAACGCCGTCAGCCAGAGCGCGACGCCGTTGGCCTGGTGCAGCGAGCGGAGCGCCACCACGTAGTGCCCCGTCACCATCGCCGCGCCCAACGCCACCTGCAGCACCACGAGCCCGAGCCCGACGCGCGCCGCCGCCACCACCGGCCCCGCCTCGCGCCGCCGCGCGAACACGAACGGCAGCCCCACGAGATGCAGCGCCAGGAGGTATGCCGTGATCCGGTGCGCCAGTTGGATGTGCGCCACCCCGCCCGCGTAGGCCGTGGTGCAGAACGGGAAGCCCTGGCACGACGCCACCGCCCCGGTCACCTTCGCCGTCAGCGATCCCAGCAGCACCGCGGTGAGCGCGAGCCCCGCCGCCACCGCCGCGCCGCGCACCGCCTTCGGCGTGCCGCGCCCCGCCGCCCGCGCGGCGACCGCCCCCACCGCGCCCAGCGCGCCCGCCCGCATCGCCGCGGCCGCGAGCGTCGCGAGCAGCGACACCGCGATCACCTTGTGCGTCGCCGTCGCCCACGGCGTGTTCGCCTCCTTGACCGTCACCGCGCCGAACGCCGCCGCGACGAACGAGATCCCGAGCGCGAGCCCCGCGGCGCGCAGCACGCCGCCCCGGCCGCCCACGCCCGGCGCCTCGCGCCGCGCCAGCGCCGCCACCACCAGCGCCGCGATCGTCGAGATCAGCACCGCCGCGAACAGCCGGTGCATCCACTCGATCACCAGCGTCGGCTGGTCGAACGGCGGGAACCACGCCACCACGCCCGTCGCCGGGTCCGCGCAGCGCGGCCAACTCGTGAGGCACCCCATCCCCGACCCGGTGATCCGGACGATGGCGCCGAACACGATGTGAAAGAACGCCACGCCGAGCGCGGCGAGACTCAACCGCCGCACGAGCGACAGCGGCGAAGGAGCAAGGGAAGCGGCAGAAGCGGTCACGGCAGTCACAACTCGCGAGCCGGCATTCACGTGCCCGGCAGCGCCCGCCAGGTGAACACGAGCACGGCCACGAGCGCGAAAGCCGGCGCGAGCGCCCACGCGAGTTC
Organism: uncultured Gemmatimonadales bacterium; assembly: GCA_963763675.1. GTDB lineage: Bacteria > Gemmatimonadota > Gemmatimonadetes > Gemmatimonadales > Gemmatimonadaceae > BPUI01. The sequence continues at coordinate 1,711,491 of CAVXPN010000001.1, read as the reverse complement.
CGCGGGGCGGCGTGACGCCGGCGCGGCCACGTTGCGGCTGCCGGCCAGCACCGAGCGCACGATCGCGCCCTGCGCCACGGCACACGCCACGGCCGCGGCCCAGAACAGCGCACGCGAATCCCAATACGTCATCCCCAAAGCTCGCCCCCCCGGGGGGCGTATTCAACTAGCGTTACTACGTATGTCTGACTCCGCCCCGCGCGGCCTCGAGCGTCAGCTCGGCCTCTGGAGCGCCGTCGCCGTGCTCGTCGGTTCGACGATCGGCTCCGGCATCTTCCGCTCGCCCGCCGGGATCGCGGCCAAGCTGCCCGGCCCCCTCCCGATGCTCGCCGTCTGGACCGTCGGTGGCATCTTCGCCCTCTGCGGCGCCCTCACCCTGGCCGAGGTCGCCGGCGCGCGCCCCGAGACCGGCGGCCTCTACGTCTACATCCGCGACGGCTGGGGGCGCATGCCCGCGTTCCTCTTCGGCTGGTCCGAACTGGTCCTCATCCGCGCCGCGTCGATGGGCGCGGTGTCGCTCACCTTCGCCGAGTACTTCCTGCGCGTGCTGGGCACCGACCCGGCCACGCAGGCGCGCGCGTCGCACTGGGTCGCGGCCGTCGCGATCGTCGTCACCTCCGCGTTCAACTACCGCGGCGCGCGCACCGGCGCCCTCGTCCAGAACGTCACGACCGTCGCCAAGTACGGCGGCCTGGTGTTCATCATCGCGCTCGCCCTCGCGTTAGGCCTGCCGCGCACCGGCGGCGGCCACTTCACCCCCGCCGCCCCGCCCGGGAGCTTCGCCTTCGGCGCCTTCGGCCTCGCGCTCGTCTCCGCGCTCTGGGCCTTCGACGGCTGGGCCGACCTCTCGTTCGTCGCCGGCGAGGTCCGCGACCCGCGCCGCACGCTCCCGCGCGCCCTCGTCCTCGGCACGCTCGCCGTCATCGCCGTCTACCTGCTCGCGAACGTCGCCTACCTGGCCGTGCTGCCGGTCGAGGAGATCCGCGGCTCCCGCCTCGTCGCCGCCGACGTCGCCGAGCGGCTGGTGGGGCGGGGCGGCGTCGCGTTCGTCGCGGCGACCGTGATGCTCTCGACCTTCGGCACGCTCAACGGCACGCTGCTCACGGCCCCGCGCATCTTCTACGCGCTCGCCGACGATGGGCTCTTCTTCCGCCCCGTCGCGCGCGTGCACCCGCGCTACGGCTCGCCCTACGTGGCGATCCTACTCACCGCGGCGTTAGGCGTCGTCTTCGTCCTGCTGCGCTCCTTCGAGGCCCTCGCCGACGCCTTCGTCACGGCGATCCTCCCGTTCTACGCCCTCGGCGTCGCGAGCGTCTTTCGGCTGCGGCGCGCGGCCGCCCGCGGCGAGACCACCTACGACCCGCCGTTCCGCGTGCCGGGCTACCCGGTCGTGCCGCTGCTCTTCGTCGCGGCCACGCTCTATCTGCTGGCCAACGCGCTCGTCGACCCCGAGGGCCGCTGGGCGACGGCCGGCACGCTCGCCGTCGTCCTCGCCGGGATCCCGGTTTACCGCCTGACCGTCGGCCGGCGCGTGACGCGGCCCACGCCCGATCCCGCCGGCAGAGTGACGCGGACGAGCTAGCCGGGGGTCTCTCGAAACGGCGGGCGCCCGATCGCGCGCCGTGACGATCCGGTGACGCACGGCACACCCGCCGCGCGTTGACCGCCCTCGCCCCGCGCCCGTAGGTTCCCGCGTCCCGCGCGCCCGGCCGACGCTCCAGCCGTTCGGCCGGCACGCGGCCCCCGCCGTTCATGTCCCGACGCACACCGATCGCCGGCGCCGACGCACCAGTCGACACCGCGTTTCCACACGTCCGTACCCCGTGTTCTCACCTCTCATGAGAGAACTTCCCGCCATGTCCACGCTCCGCCGGAGCGTCACCCGGAGCGTCACTTGGGCGACCGCGACGGTCCTGACCGTCGCCGGCGCCGGCGTCGCCTCCGCCCAGAGCGCGACCACGGGCGCCATCAGCGGCCAGGTCACCACCACCAACGGCCAGTCCGCCGACGGCGCCCAGATCCAGGTGGTCAGCCGCCAGACCGGCGCCCGCACCGGCGCCGTCGTGCGCGAAAACGGCCGCTACCTCGTGCAGGGCCTCGAACCCGGCCCGGGCTACACCGTCACCGTCCGGCGCATCGGCTTCGCGCCCATCTCGGAGAACAACGTCGTCGTCACGCTCGGCCTGGCCACGCGCGTCGACCTCCGACTCGAGCCGCAGGCCGCAGTCCTCGGCGCCGTCGCCGTGACCGCGCAGGCCGCCGGCACGAGCGAGCTGACGATCTCGCCGACCAAGACCGGCATCAGCCGCGTCGTCGGCGACACGCTGCTACGCCGCCTGCCCACGCTCAACCAGAACTTCACCGACTTCGTCCGCCTCACCCCGCAGGTCCAGAACACCGGCTCGGGACTCAGCGCGGGCGGCGCGCCGGCGCGGCTCAACAACATCCAGATCGACGGCGCCAACGCGACCGACATCTTCGGCCTCGCCAGCACCGGCGGCCAGCCCGGCGCCCAGGCGGGCGGGCGCTCGATCAACATCGAAGCCGTCAAGGAGTACCAGGTCCTCCTCTCGCCCTTCGACGTGCGGCAGGGGAACTTCACCGGCGCGCTCATCAACGCCGTCACCAAGAACGGCACCAACGAGTTCCACGGCACCGCGTTCGCCACGACGCGCAACCAGAAGCTCGGCGCCGACGTCCCGCTCATCCGCTCGCAGACGTACCAGCAGGACCAGTACGACTTCTCGATCGGCGGGCCGATCGTGCGCGACAAGGCGTTCTTCTTCCTCGCGCCCAACTTCCAGCACCGCCAGGCGCCGGCGTCCGGCCCGTTCCAGGGGCAGGCCGCCAACAGCGCCGTCCCGTTCGTGCCGGGCGACAGCGACGTCACGCGCTTCACCAACATCCTCAAGAACCAGTACGGCATCAACCCGGGCACCGCCGGCGCGGTCACCAACAACAACCCGCTCGCCGGCCTGTTCTCGCGCCTCGACTTCAACCTGCCCGGGATCGCGAGCCGCCTCGTCGTCCGGGACAACTACCAGCACGCCGACCGCGACAACTTCAGCCGCTCGACCGCGCTCGCCAACCCGACGATCGCGCTGTCGTCCAACAGCTACACGTTCCAGAGCCGCACCAACCAGGCCGTCGCGCAGCTCAACACGACGACGCAGGGCGGCCTCAACAACGAGCTGATCCTCTCGTACCAGACGCAGCGCGACTACCGCGTCCCGCTGCTCAACGCGCCGTCGATCACCGTCAACCTGCGCGCCAACAGTGCGCCCACCGCGTCGCAGTACGGCTCGCTGCTCGCCGGCGCCGACGCGAGTTCGCAGGCCAACCAGCTCGACCAGAACGTCACCGAGTTCACCGACAACCTGAGCCGGTCGTTCGGCGCGCACACCGTCACCCTCGGGTCGCAAAACCAGATCTTCAAGATCCGCAACCTGTTCGCGCAGAACCTCTTCGGCACCTACACGTTCGTCAACCTCGACTCGCTCGCGGCCGGCAACCCGCGCACGTACGCGGTGGCCAAGGACCAGGGCGCCGGGCTCGCGGCCCGCTTCACGGCGGCCAACTTCAGCGGCTACCTGCAGGACCTGTGGAACGTCAACCCGCGCGTCAACGTGACCTATGGCGTGCGCCTCGACCTCGGGCACTTCTACACGCAGCCGTTCTACAACGCGGTCATCGACTCGCTCTTCCAGCAACGCACCGACCGGCTGCCCAACAACCAGCTCCAAGTGTCGCCGCGCATCGGCTTCAACTGGGACGTCACCGGCGACCAGAAGAACCAGCTGCGCGGCGGCGTCGGTAGCTTCACCGGCCGCCCCTCGTACGTGTTCTACAGCAACGCGTACGGCAACACCGGCGCGGGCGTGACCATCCTCAACTGCGGCAACTCGGGCAACCCCGGCCTCTCGCCGCTCTTCTCGTCCGACGTCAACAACCAGTCGGCGGTCTGCCGCAACGGGGCGGGCCTGACCGGTTACCAGACGGGCGGCTTCCTCGGCCAGATCGCGACCGTCGACCGGAACTTCAAGAACCCGCAGAGCGCGCGCGGCACGCTCGGCTACGACCGCGCGATCACCCCGACGCTCACCGCGACGGTCGAAGGGCTCTACACGCACGCCATCTACGCGCCGTTCTACGTGAACGACAACCTCAAGGTGCGGCGCGACGCCAACGGCAACCTGCTCCGCGACCGCAACGGCCGCATCGTCTACGGCAACATCTCGTCGAACGGCGCCACCTCGTTCACCGCGCCGGCCGGCTACCCGGCGGGCGTCACGTACGACACCGCGGCGATCGTCACCAACCGCCTCACGCTCAACAACGGCGGCGGCCTCGTCCGGCTGACCAACGAGAACCTCGACTACTCGTACTCGCTGACCGGCACGCTCGACAAGCGCTTCACCAACGGCGCGCGCATCACCGGGTCGTACACCTACGGTCACTCGTACGACGTGCAGTCGCTGACGTCCGACGTCGCGGGCTCCAACTTCCGCTTCGGCCGCACCGTCGGCGACCGGCCGTTCACCGACAAGTACCTCGGCCTCTCGGCCTTCGACCAGCCGCACCGCGTGCTGCTCACGGGCTCGTACACGTTCCGCACGCGCACCGACGTCTCGGTCATCTACGACGGGCACTCGGGGCAGGCCTACGACTACGTCTACGCCGCGGGCTCGGCGAGCGGGTCGGGCGACCTCAACGGCGACGGGCAGCAGGGCAACGACCTCGTCTACGTGCCGAACAACGTCCGCGACCCCAACCAGATCCGCTGGGCGTCGCGCATCCGCGGGTCGTCCGCCGACTCCGCCCGCGACATCGCGGCCCAGCAGAGCGCGTTCGACAACCTCATCCAGACCACGACCTGCCTGCGTAACGCCCAGGGCCAGATCCTCGGCCGCAACGCCTGCCGGAACCCGTGGCAGAACGACGTCCAGCTCTCGCTCCGCCAGTCCCTGCCGAGCCTGCGCGGCAACAACCTCGCCCTGCAGCTCGACGTCTTCAACTTCCTCAACCTGCTCAACAACAACTGGGGCGCGACGTCGTACGCGGGCGGCAACACGCAGGTCAACCTGCTCAACCACCAGGGCCAGACGGTCGCCGGTAACCCGGGCCTGACGCAGTCGCAGGGCATCTTCACCTACGGCACGTCGAGCAACCCGTACCCGCCCAAGTACACCTCGACCAACTACGTCAGCTCGTACTACCAGATCCAGCTCGGCCTGCGCTACGGGTTCTGACCCCGCCAGGCCCACGGCCCAACGCCTGGGCCTAACACGCCCGGGCCTAACGTCGACGCCCCCGGGAGCCAGCGGCTCCCGGGGGCGTCTCGCGTCAGGGCACCCCGCGGGTCGGGCGGCGCCGCGAACCCGACGGATCTACCGCGTTAGAAGATCCGCACGATCCCGCGCGTGTACTTCCCGGGGTTCTTCTGGAAGTCCGCCGACAGCGTGTCCAGCCGCGCCACGAGCTTCTGCACGTTGTTGTAGAGCGCCGTGTCGGTCAGCAGCTTGCCGGCCGAGCCCTGCCCGCTCTGCAGTTGCGCGAGCGTGGCGTTCAGCCGCGACGCCGTCACGCGCAGCGAGTCGGTGAGCTGGCTCGCGTTCGCGCTCGCCGACCGCACGTTCGACAGCGTCGAGTCGATCTTCGCCGAGTCCACGCCGGCCAGCGCGCGCCGCGCCTGCACCTGCGTCGCCGTCAGCTGCCGGTTCTGCTGCGCGGCGATCGTCGCCAGCTGCGAGACCAGTGCGTTGGTCTGCGCGACCGTCCGCCGCAGGTCGCGCAGGCCGCCGCTGTCGATCAGCTGCGCCTGGATCTGCCGCGACAGCGCCACCGCCGTCGTCGCCACCGAGTCGCCCTTGGCCGTCAGCTGCGCGATCCCCGGCGCCGGCGTTCCCACCGGCACCGTGTCCCCCGGCGCGTACGACCGCGGGTCCGGCGTCCCCAGCAGCCCGATCTCCGCGTCGCCGAAGAGCCCCACCGCCTGCACCACCGCGCGCGCGTTGCGCGGCACCCGGCGGCCCTTTTCGACGTCCATCTGCACGACGAGCGTCCCGTTGTCGCGCAGCGTCACGTCCTTCACGTACCCGACCTGCACGCCCGCCAGCCGCACCGGCTGCCCGACCTTGAGGTCCGCGCCCCAGTTGAACACGCTGTAGAGCGGGTAGCCCGAGCGCAGCCCGCCGCGAACCAGCCACACCGTCCCCATCACGGCCACGGCCAGCGCCGTGGCGAGCAGCAGCCCGACGAGGAATTCGTTCCGCCGCTTCATCGCGTTTTCATGTCAGAATGAGAAGAATCTGCCGCCCGGCCCAAGGCAGGGCGCGCTCAGCCGCGGACGTAGCTGGCGAGCGCCGCCGCGATGATCCCGTCGAGCACCAGGATCGCCACCGACGAGAACACCACCGCCCGCGCGGTCGACCGCCCCACGCCTTCGGCGCCGGCCCCGGTCACGTACCCCTCGTACGAGCACACGAACGCGATCGCCCCGCCGAAGAACACCGCCTTGATCAGGCCGTAGATCACTTGGAACGGCGTGAACGACAGCCGGAGCCCCTCGATGTAGTCCTGCGACGTGACCGGCGTCGCCACCAGCAGCGTCACCCACGCCGCCACGATCGCCATCGCGTTGGCCACCACCACCAGCGCGGGCAGCATCACCAGCGCCGCGATCATCCGCGGCACCCCGAGGAACGCCACCGGGTCGTACGCCAGCGTCTCGAGCGCGTCGATCTGCTCGGTCACCCGCATCGTCCCGATTTCGGCCGTCATCCGCGCCCCCACCCGCCCCGCGAGCACGAGCGCCGTGAGCAGCGGCCCGAGCTCGAGCACGATCGACCCGCGCACCAACAGCCCGAGCACCGACAGCTGCACGCCCGCGAACAGCTGGTAGTACGACTGGAACGCCGAGACCGCCCCGAGGAACCCGGCCACGATCACGACGAGCGGCACCGACTCGACGCCGATGCCCTGCATCTGCCGCATCGTCTCGGACCCCCACGTGCCCGGCTCTCCGAGGGCGCGCACCAGGTCGCGCGCGTAATACCCGCGCTTGCCGACCCCCACGAACATCTCGCGCGTCACGCGCGTCAGGCGCGAAAACACGGCCCACGCGGGCAGCTTCTCGCGCCGCTCGTAGCGCGTGATTTGTCGGCGCTCGGGCCGGGCGTCGGTAGTCACGCGCGCAATGTAACCGGGCCGGACGGGTGGCCCCGCCCGGCCTTCCTTACGTCCGCGTCCGACTCAACAAGACCGCCCCGGCCAGCCCGAACAGCACGCTCGGCACCCACGCGGCCGCCTCGGGTGGGATCAGCCCCTTGCCGCCCACCGCCTTGGTCAGCTGGATCAGCACGAGGAAGAGGATGGTCGTCCCGAGCGACAGCCCGATCCCGTAGGCCGCGCCGCCGCGCTGCGTGCTCGTCGCGAGCGGCGCGCCGAACAGCAGGATGATCACGCACGTCACCGGAATCGCGATCTTCAGCATCCGCGTCACACGCAGCGTGTTCACGTCCGCCCCCGACCGCTGCATCGACCGGATGAACCGCCCGAGATCCCGATAGTTCATGTCGTCGGGCGCCTTGGGCGTGACCATCAGGTCGCGCGGCCGCTCCGTGATCTGCCGGTCGAGCACCGAGTCGAAGTCGAAGGCCAAGTCGACCGGCAGCGGCCCCGCGCGCATCCCGGTCGCGGCGGTGGTCGCGGCACCGCCCCGCGCGTCCCGGACGTCCCTCGCCCCGCGCGAGCGCACGCGCACCGTCGGCGGGGCGTCGACGCGCGCGTCCGTCAGACCGGAATCCGCCGCCGCGCCCGACCGCCGACCGCCGACCGTCGAGTCGCTCGGCAGGATGTGCATCGTGCCCTTCCGCAGAACCCACCCGCGCCCGGCCGTCCACTTCGCCCCCTCGGCGGCCACCAGCAACCCGGGGTAGTCGCGGCCGTTGCCCTTCCGGTCGATCTCGACCGCGTTCATGGTGCCCGCGTCCACGCTCAACGTCTGCGCCTTGTACACGCGCCCGCCGTCGGCGGCGTAGGCGAAGTTGGACCGCGCGGAGCCGTTCTCGTCGTGCGTCTCCTTCAACACCGCCAGCCGCCGCGCGTTGGCCGGCGCGGCGAGTTCGCCGAGCGTGAGGCCGAGCGCGGTGGCGAGGGTCGCGCCGGCGACGATCGGCAGGATGAAGCGGTAGAAGCTGATCCCCGACGCCTTGGCCGCCGTGATCTCGGAGTAGCGCGTCACCGCGCCCACCGTGAATACGGTCGCGAAGAGCACGGCCGCGGGCAGCACGTTGAACATCGTCTCGGGGAGCCAGTAGACGTAGCTGAGCGCCAGCTGCCCCGGCGTGACGTGCCGCTCGAGGTACTTGTTCAGGCTGTCGACCAGGTCGATGACGAAGACCAGGATCGGGAACCCGAGCGCCGTGACGATGAAGATCTTGATGAACTCGGAGAACACGTAGCGGTCGAGCGCCGACCCGAAACGGAGCCGCCGCCGCCCACTCACCTCCGCGGAGGGCGCCGTCGCCGCGGCGGGGAGCGCGGCCACCGGCCGCGGCAGCGTTGCGGCCGTCACGCCGCGCTCCCGGCGCCGACCGCGGCCGGCGTCCCGGCCGCGGTCCCGCCGACGGGAGCGCGCCGCAGCTGGCGGCGCCAGCGCCACTGCTCGAACCACTCCTTGAGGCCGCCGCCGCGCGACGAGCCGCTCTCGCGGCCCATGCGGAGCGCCATCGCCATTCCGACGCCCGTGAACAGGATGTCGGCCCCCCACATCGCGAGCCAGGGCGGCACGGTGCCGCGCTGGGCGAGTTCCTGCCCGGCGATGAGGAACGCGTAGTACGTCGCGAACACGCCGAGGCTGACGCCCAGGACCATCCCGACGCCGCCGCGCGGGAAGCGCAGCGCGAGTGGGGCGCCGAGGAGGACGAAGCTGATGCACGCCACGGCGAGCGCGAACTTCTTGTGGATCTCGACGTCGTAGCCGTTCATCGCGACTTCCGACTCCCCCACGCGGAGCCTCGCCACGGCGACCGCGCTCGTGCGGAGCGCGCGGGTGTAGGCCGCCGTGTCGGGCGCGACGACCACCGCGCTCTTGAGCCCCTGCGCGTGCGCCTGCCGCGGCAGCGCGACACCCTGGACGACGGCCGCGAGCCGCGAGCGGACCGCGCAGTACGCTCGGCCGATCGAGCGCGCGGGCCGCGGCGTGCGCGCGGCGAGCGTCGTGTCGACCAGGTGCGGTCGGCGCATCGAGTCGGCGACCGCCGTGACCAGCTCGCGCTCCGCGGCGAGCACCTTGTACCGCTCGCTCTGGTACGAGGCGTCGAGCTCGCAGATGGTCATCTCGCGGTCGCTCTTGTAGGTCGCGGCCCGGGGGTCGGTGAGCTCGGGGCCCTTGGCCACGTCGCGCACGCGGGCCAGCTGCACGTGGTAGAAGGTGCGCGTGAGCTCGTCGGTCTTGCCCGCGCCCACCTGGTCGATCTCGCCGTCGTAGAGCGTCAGCGTGAGGTCGCGGTGGTTGGGGGCGAGGGCGAGGGCGCCACTGTCGGCGCGGATCGTCTTGGGGGTCGCGCCCGTGAGGTCGTAGATCGTGACCTCGCGCATGCGGTTGGTGCCCTGGTCGACGTGCCCCGCGCGCAGGAAGAACTGCCGGTCGCCGACCTGGTTGATCGTCTGCTCGCGGATCGCGAAGGTCGGGCGGGCGCGGGTGATGTCGTTCTGCAGGACGGCCAGCCGGTGGTTGGCGGCCGGGAGCACCTGGTCGTTGAAGTAGAGCATCGCGGCCGCGAGGGCGGTCGCGCCCCAGAGCACGGGCACGAGCAGCCGCCGCATGGCGACGCCGCTGGCCTTGAACGCCGTGATCTCGTTTTCGGCCGCGAGCCGGCTGAACGCGTACAGCGTCGCGACGAGCACGGCCATCGGCAGCGTCATCGCCACCGTGAACGGCACGCACAGCGCGAAGAACTCGACGATCACCTGCCAGGGCAGCCCCTTGCCGACGAGGTCGGCGAAGCGCTTGGCGATCGTGTTGAGCAGCAGGAGCGACGTCAGCGCGCCGAGCGAGAAGCTCAGCGGGCCGAGGTGCTCCTTGAGGATATAGCGAGACGCGATGCGCACGAGAGAAAGAAGCGGGCGCGGGCCGGGGAGTGTGAGGGCTTGACGAGGTCCGTACCCCGCAGCGGGCGCGGGGTGCGGAAATTCGGCGCGGGGACGGGTGGACCCCCGCGCAGGCGGGGGTCCACCCGTCCCCGCAAGGATTCGCCCCACCGCGGCACGTTTCGATGCAGACGCCCCGGCGGCCCGCGCGTACCGTGGCGCCATGAATTCTGCCGAACGCCGGGCCGTCGCGTTTTTCGCCGCGCTCGCCGCCGCCGGGGCCGCGGCGCGGGCGCTCGGATTGGGGGATCCGCCGGGCGCGCGGGCGCCGACGGCGGAGGACCGCCTCGCCCTGCAGCGCCAGCTCGAAGCCGTCGATTCCGCGCATGCGCGCAAGGAGGCGCGTCGCGGCGGGAACGCGACCCGGGGTCGGCGCGGGCGCAAGGCGCCCGGCCCGGAGGCCGGCGCCGTGGAAGCGGAGACTGCAGGACCGGCGATCGCGCGCCGGTCGCGGGGGCGGCCGTCGCGCGCGTCGGCCGCGTCTACCATCGCGGCGGCGCGGGGCCCGGTCGACGTGAATCATGCCGACACGGCGGAGCTGGCGACGCTGCCCGGGGTTGGGCCGGCGTTGGCGCGGCGGATCGTGGTCGACCGTGCGGAGCGCGGCGGGTATGGATCGATGGCCGAGTTGAGTCGGGTGCGGGGAATTGGGGCGGCGTTGGAGGCGCGACTCGCGGGGGCGGTGACCTTCATACCAGGCGGGCGTCCCTCGTCCGGGTCGGCGATGGCGGGTGGACCGTCTGCTCGAGTGCCGGCCGCCGGCGCGACGCGCGTCCCACCCGTTCGGTGGCCGGCTCCGTGACGACGCCAGCCCCGTTTCCTCGTGGCCTCTGCCGTGGGTCTGTCGCCCGCCTCCGCCTCCAGCGCTCCTGCCGTCGACCGCGAGCGGGTCGAGCGCGAGCGGCTGGGCGAGTTCCTCGTGCGCGAGGGGCTGGTGACGCGCGACCAGGTCGTGCGCGGGCTCGCGGAGCAGCAGGCGACCGGCATGCGGCTGGGGTACTGCCTGGTCAAGCTCGGGTTCGCGGCCGAGGTGGATTTGACGAAGGCGCTCGCGCGGCAGTTCCGGATGCCCGCGGTCGACCTGTCGCGGTTCGAGCCCGACCCGCGGGTCGTGAAGCTCGTGCCGGCGGACCTCGCCGCGCGGCACCTCGTCTTGCCGCTCAAGCGCGAGGGGCGGACGTTGACCGTGGCGATCGCCGACCCGGCGAACCCCAACGTCCTCGAGGACCTCAAGTTCATCACCCGCTACGACGTGTTTCCCGTCGTCGCGGGCGAGTACACGCTGCGCGCGCTCGTCGAGAAGTGTTACGACCTCGCGGACCAGCAGCAGGTGCAGACGCAGCTGCAGTCGCTCGTCGCGGAGTTCGCCGGGGACGAGGCGGCGGGCGACGTCGAGGTGTTGGAGAACACCGAGGACGACGGGTCGCCGAGCGGCGCGTTGGGCGCGGGGGTGGACGAGGCGCCGGTGGTGCGGCTGGTGAACGCGATCCTGGCGGAGGCCGTGAAGCGCGGGGCGAGCGACGTGCACATCGAGTGCTTCGAGCACGAGTTGCGGGTGCGCTTCCGGGTGGACGGCGCGCTGGCGGACATCATGACGCCGCCGATCAAGCTCAAGGCCGCGCTCATCTCGCGCCTCAAGATCCTCGCGTCGCTCAACATCGCCGAGCGGCGGGTGCCGCAGGACGGGCGCATCAAGTTGAAGATGGGGAAGAAGGTCGTCGACTTCCGCGTGTCGACGCTGCCCACGCTGTTCGGCGAGAAGGTCGTGCTGCGCATCCTGGACAAGGGGAACCTCGCGCTCGACCTCGACACCTTCGGGCTGGAGCCGCGGGCGGAGCGGGAGTTGGCGGACGCGATCGCGAACCCGTACGGGATGGTGTTGGTCACCGGGCCGACGGGGTCGGGGAAGACGACGACGTTGTACTCCGCGCTGGCGCGGATCAACACCGGCGACGTCAACATCATGACGGCGGAGGACCCGGTCGAGTACAACCTGTTCGGGATCAACCAGGTGCAGGTGCGCACCGAGGTCGGGATGACGTTCGCGGCCGCGCTGAAGGCATTCCTGCGGCAGGACCCGAACGTGATCATGGTCGGGGAGATCCGGGACTTGGAGACCGGCGGGATCGCGGTGAAGGCCGCGCTCACCGGGCACCTCGTGTTGTCGACGCTGCACACCAACTCCGCGCCGGAGACGGTGACGCGGTTGATGGACATGGGGCTCGAGCCGTTCAACGTGTCGAGCGCGCTCAACCTCGTGTTGGCGCAGCGGCTCGTTAGGCGCATCTGCGCGAAGTGCAAGCAGCGGCACACGATGTCGGCGGCCGACTTCGCGGGGGCCAAGGTGCGGCCCGAGACGCGGCTGCGCGAGCTGCGCTTTTCGGCCCAGTCGGTCGACGAAGCGAAGGCGCGGGCGACGGCCGAGTCGGCGCCGCTGCTCGCCGGCGTGACGGTGGACACGCCGGTCGGGGAGCTGCCCTACTTCCGGGGCGCCGGCTGCGAGGCGTGTAACGGTACCGGGTTGAAGGGGCGGCAGGGGTTGTACGAGGTGATGGTGATGACGTCCAGGATCCGGCGGCAGGTGTTGACCGGGGCGGACGCGGCGCAGATCCGCGAGACCGCGGTGGAGGAGGGAATGTTGACGCTCCGGATGGACGGGTGGCTGAAGGTGTTGAAGGGGATCACGACGCTCGAGCAGGTCGTGCGGGAGACCAGCGCGTGACGGCGCCCGCGCCCGCGGCGCCGACCGCGGCGCCTCACGTGTTGCCTAACGCGGCGGCGCCGGCCCCGCCCAACCTCCGCGCGCTGCTCGAGGAGATGGTCGCGCGCGGCGCGAGCGACCTGCACGTCACCGCGGGCGAGCGGCCCAAGCTGCGCGTGGACGGCGAGCTCGTGAACGCGGTGGGCGGGGTGCTCGCGCCGCGCGACACGATGGCGCTCGCGTACTCGGTGCTCACCGACGCGCAGAAGAAGCGCTTCGAGATGGAGGACGAGCTCGACTTCTCGTTCGGGATCCCGCAGCTCGCGCGCTTCCGCGGGAACGCGTTCAAGCAGCGCGGCTGCGTCTCGGTCGCGGTGCGGCAGGTCCCCTTCGCGATCAAGCCGCTCCACGAACTCGGCCTGCCGCCCGCGGTGTCGCGCATGGCGGAGAAGCCGCGCGGGCTGGTGCTCGTGACCGGGCCGACGGGCTCCGGGAAGAGTACGACATTGGCCGCGATGCTCGACAAGATCAACAAGGAGCGGCGCGGCCACATCATCACGGTCGAGGACCCCATCGAGTTCGTGCACCGCCACCAGGGGTGCATCGTCAACCAGCGCGAGGTCGGCACGGACACGAAGAGCTTCGCGAGCGCGCTCAAGTACGCGCTGCGCGAGGACCCGGACGTGCTGCTCGTCGGCGAGATGCGGGACCTGGAGACGATCCAGGCCGCGCTGACGATCGCGGAGACGGGGCACCTGGCGTTCGCGACGCTGCACACGAACAGCGCGGCGGAGGCGGTCACGCGCATCGTCGACGTGTTCCCGTCGACGCAGCAGGCGCAGGTGCGCGCGCAGCTCGCCTTCGTGCTGGAGGGGATCGTCACGCAGACGCTCGTGCCGCGCGCGGCGGGGCGGGGGCGCGTGCTCGCGGCGGAGGTGCTGGTGGTGACGCCGGCGATCCGCGCGCTCGTGCGCGACGACAAGGTGCACCAGATCTACTCGCTCATGCAGGGCGGCAAGAAGTACGGGATGCAGACGCTGAACGACGCGCTCTACCAGCTCTTCGTGGCGCGGCAGGTGACCGCGGAGGAGTGCCTGCGCGTGAGCGGCGACCCGAACGAATTCCTGCGGATGACGGGGCAGCAGCCAGCGGTCGACCCGACCGCGCCCGCCCCCAAGCGGTGATCGTCACCCCCGCGAAGGCGGGGGTCCACCGTCGCGCCACATAGACCTGTAGACCGCCACGCCGATGCCTACCTTCGCCTACACCGCCCGCACATTAGGCGGCGACATGCGCTCCGCCACGATCGACGCCCCCTCGCGCGAGGACGCGGTGCTCGCCCTCCGCAAGCTGCGGCTCGCGGTGGTCAAGATCGACGAGATGGTGCGGAAGCCCAAGTCCGCGGGCCGGGTGCCGATGAAGGACGTCGTCGTCTTCACGCGGCAGTTCTCGACGATGATCAACGCGGGCCTGCCGCTGGTGCAGGCGCTGGACATCCTGGCCCGGCAGAGCGACAACAAGGCGCTGCAGCAGGTCACGCGCGCCGTGGTCTTCGACGTCGAGAGCGGCACGACGGTGAGCGAGGCGCTGGCCAAGCACCCGAAGGTGTTCACGGACCTCTACGTGAACATGGTGGCCGCGGGCGAGGCCGGCGGCATCCTGGACACGATCCTGATGCGCCTGGCGACCTTCCTCGAGAAGGCGGACGCGCTGATGCGGAAGGTCAAGGGCGCGATGATCTACCCGGCGGTGATCTCGGGCGTCGCGGTCCTCTGCATCACCGTGCTGCTCTGGAAGGTGATCCCGGTCTTCGAGGCGATGTTCTCGAGCGTGAACCTGGAGCTGCCGCTGCCGACCAGAATCGTGGTCGGGCTCTCGCGCTTCGTGAACGGCTACTGGTGGGCGGTGATCGCGGGCGCGGCGGCGCTCGGCTTCCTCGTCCGGCGCTACTACGCGACGCCCGACGGCAAGCTGGTCATCGACCGGCTGCTGCTCAAGATGCCGGTGCTGGGCGACGTGCTGCGGAAGGCGGCGGTGTCGCGCTTCACGCGGACGTTAGGCACGCTGATCTCGTCGGGCGTGAGCATCCTCGACGGGCTGGAGATCACGGCGCGCACGGCGGGCAACCGCGTGGTGCAGGACGCGATCCTCGCCTCGCGCGCGTCGATCGCCGGTGGCGACACGATCGCGGCGCCGCTCGCGCGGAGCCAGGTGTTCCCGCCGATGGTGATCTCGATGATCGCGGTGGGCGAGCAGACGGGCGGGCTGGACGAGATGCTGACGAAGGTGGCGGACTTCTACGACAGCGAGGTGGACGCGGCGGTGAGCGCGTTGTTGTCGCTGTTGGAGCCGCTAATGATCGTGGTGCTGGGGGTGGTGGTGGGGGGGATGGTGGTGGCGATGTACCTGCCCATCTTCGACATGATCAACGCGGTGCAGTAGGGGGCGTTTGTTGGTCAGGTAGCGCCTAGGCGGCGCCTAACGCGTGCTACCGCGCCCGCGCGCCTCGCGGCCGTGGTGCGGCCCCACAAAGAACGTCCCAACGTGTAGCGCCGGCGCGTACGAGTCGGCCGTCGCGAGGCGCCTGTAGGATTCCACGGCTGAGAGCGTCCGACCCATCACGAGCGCGCCGTCGCCGTCGAAGACGAGCACGGAGATCACGGCGCCGCCATTCGCCGAGACCCTGGGCCGTCCCCAGAACCGGTTCCCCTCGACGCGGGTGGCCCCGCCCGACGCCTGGACCTGCACCATCAGCAGGTGCGACCCGTCCGCGATGAGCGCGTCGAGCGCGGCCCCCCGCACGATCGTGCGGAACGTGGCGTCGCTGCCCGAGGTACCCGAGGAGGCGCCCGACGCCGCGGTCGACGACCCGCCCGCGTTCGCGGCGCCGTCGCCTCCCCGCGCCGCGTCGATCGCCTTGCCCCCAGTCGCCGAGCCGGCGGCCGCGGCGGGGGCGGGGGTGGTGGTCCCGAAGAGGGCCGCCTCCAGCTTCTGCCGCTGCCCGATCAGCGCGGCGAAGGCGGCGCGGACCGCCGCGATCGCGCGATCGTCTTGCGCGGTGTCGGGCGGAAGGGCGTCCGCGATCCCGTCCTCAAGGCGGCGTAGCTCGGTGAGGTGCCCAGACAGCTGCGCCACCACGTCGTGACGGCGCCCGTGCCGGCCGAGCCCCGCGGGCGCGAGCGCGGGCATGAAGAGCCGCACGTCGTCCGGCAGGCGCGCGCGCAGCTCGGACATGAAAAGGACGTCGTCGACCGGCACATCGCGCCCGCTCAGCGTCACGTCGGTGCGGAAGAGCGCGACGAGGTTGAGCACGGCGTCGACCGCGATCGTGGCGCCCTTCATCGTTTGCGTGACCGCGTCCACCGCCGCGGGCGCCAGCGCGGCCGGTGACACGCGGAGCATTTCCTTCGCCGGCCCGGAATCGTGATCCTCCGTCGCGCGGACGGGGCTGTTCGTCAGCTGGTCTTCGAGCGCACGCAACTCCGTCCGCAGCTCACGCAGCTGGACCTGGAACGCGCGGTAGGCGAACAGCACCTGCAGGTCGTCCGACTTTGCGAGGACGTAGCTCGGCGGGCTGCCCGACGTGCGCGCGGGGCCGGCGGCGAGCGCCCGCGCCACCGCGTCCGCGATCCGCTCGACGGCGTGGTGGGTGAACGCCGCGATCTCGACCGACGCGAACTTGGCGTCGAGCGTCGCCTTACCGTCGAGCGGAGTCATGGGCTTCGAGCTACCGCTGTCAACGACGCCGCCGGTCGCGCCCTTGTTGGCGGACGCGTCCGCGGGCTGCTGCTGCCCGCGTCCACTCGTCGCGCTCCCGGCGGTAGTCGGGCCGCCCCCGCCACCGGACCCGTGCGTCGTCGGGGCGGTCTGAATACTCGTGGCGGTCTGGGCCTGCTCCGTCCTTCCAGAATCTTGGCTTTGCGCCGACCCGTTCGTCTGGCCGTTGGTCACGCCGGTTTCGGACTGCTGGACGGGATTCGCTTCGGACATTGCCGGTCGGAAGGAGGGAGCGCGGCGCACTGCGCCAGCGCGTGCGGGACGAGACGTGCGGCCGGGCACGGCGCGGGGTGGCGGGCCCACTCCTAATACAGCCCGTAGCGCGCGCCGGCTAGCGCACGGTTCTTGGTGGCACCGCCGGCTCCGCCGACGCCCGGGTGTCCACTCCCCGCACGAGCAGTCGGAGCATCATCGCCAGACCGGGGGGGCGGCACGGACGTGCTCGGCCTTTGGATGGAGCAGGCCGGAGGCGCGACGTTCTGACTCTGGTGCTCGCGGAACTCAAAGGGTGCGACGTCGAGGACGTGCCGATCGCGCTCGTCGACGGACTCACGGGCTTCCTCAAGGAAATCCGTGCGGTGTCCTCCCGAGCGCAGGTCACCAGTGGGTCGGGTCCCGGACTGGTACACCCAGTGTGCCAGAGCCCGAGTTCGGTGGGTTGGAAGGCGCGCAGGGCCGCCCCTGATGGCGCCACCTTCCCCGATCTCACCGTCCTCCTCGGCGAGCACGTCACCCCGCGGCGCGTGACTCCCGCGCGAGTGGGCCGCCGGCCCCGCACACAGCAACTCGGACTGTCGCGCGCTCCGACGTACCCGGCACCCACCGCGGCACGTGCGCCACGCGGTAGGGCGTCTTGCGGCATCCCACCGGCGGTCGCATTGTCAGCCCCCGTAGCGGATCCGTCACATCAATCCCACAGCATCCGGATGTTTTCTCGCCATGCCACAAAAGCCACCAAGGAGCACGCGTAAGGCCGCTCGCCCCCGAGATGCCAGCCGCAGCGCGGACGCGTTGGTCGGCGGTGTATCGGCAGCCGCGGCGGGGGTCGTTCGCGGCGTCCGCACGAAGGTCGTGGCGCGCCTGCAGACCGGTGAGGACATCTCGTCCGCCACTATCGTGTCGGGCGTCGAGCGGCTGGGCGTCGACTTCGACGCCGCCGAGCCCCGTGATCAGCGCGCCACCGTCACGACCGACGATGACGGGGTGCTGCGATGGAGTCTCTCGCTGACCACGAACGCGCCGTACGCCTGGTGGTCGTTGACGCTGACACGCGCGGGCGACGCGGACGGCAACCCGGACGTGTCCGGCAAGCTGACGGACGGCGACGGGGCGGCGGCGGACGCGGGTGACACGCCGTTCTGAGCCATGCATCGCACCTCAAGTCTTCGTCTGCTCCGTCGCGGTGCGCACCCGGGTGTGACCGGCGCGCTCGCGCTGGCCGCCGGTGCCCGGGTGCTCGCCGCGCAGGCGCCGCTCGGCGAGGCGACCACCGACAGTCCGGTGTCGCTCGAGCGGAGCGCGAGCGTGCTGTCTTTCGCACTCGCGAAGGCGTCCGACAGGACGCAGCCCGTCATCCGATTGGGTTATCAGTCACTCGTCGGCGAGGCTACCCGCACGGCGCGCGCTGCGAACCAGCAGGCAGACGTTCGGAACGTCCCGTATTTCGGCGTGAGTCTGACCGGCGTCCCGTCCAGTAACATCGCGTCCATCTTCGGCGCCGGTCGGTTGTCCGCGGGCGCAGACCTGCAGATTTCCTACGGTCGGGCGTACGTCCTGAGCTACGTCCCGTCACGAATTGCCAGCGTGGTGTCCGCCAGCATCGCCGGGTTCTCGACGCGGGCCGACGGCATTGCCGCCCGCCGCAAGGAACGCAACGAACGCCCCGGACCGACGCCGGCGCGCCTCACCGCCATCGCGGACGCCGATCGCGGCGACACGACTAACATCAAGGGACAGCGGCAGCTTCTCGACTCGCTGCTGCACGCCCCGAACACACGGTCGTCCCTTCGCGACCAGCTCTCCGTTGCCGTGGCGTACGCGGACGACGTGCTCGCGTTCGCGCGCGGGGACGACGCCGACAAGCCCGCAGCCCCAAACCCCTTGGCTGCTCTGGCCCGGCGGGGGGGCCCCGTCTACGACGCTTGGTTCGTGCGAGCCGGCGCCAACGCCGGCACCGCGACCCTCTTCGACGGTACGCGACCCTTCGCCGAACAGTTCAGCACGCGCGATTACCAGGGCTACTCCGCGCAGGCGGGCTACAGCGTCCGCTTCGGCGGCACACTCCCCGTGATCCTCGCGGGCTCGGGCGGGGTCACGCGGAGCAGCAACGTGGACGAGCTGAGTTCGATCGACGTGACCGAGACGCAGACGTACACCTCCGCCGACGGCGTCACGCAGCGCAGCACGTCGCGCAAGCGCACCGGGCTCGTCGGCGACCTCGCGGTCCAGACCAAGGCCGTCGCGAAGTTCGACGCCGTGCTCTACCCGTTCCTCGCCGGCGCGAGCCGCGACGCCGCGCACCCGCGCTCGACGATCGCGTTCGACCTGTTCACGCGCGCGACTCGCACGCTCGCGACGGTCTACGGCGTGGGCGCGTACCTCACCCAGCCGGGGAGCCCGACGAGCGTCTACGGCGGGGTGAACATATACCGCGCCACCGACCGGCGCCTCGCGTTCGACCTCGTCGCGGGGTTCCCGTTCTGAACGCGCCTTGAAGCTGACCTCCGAGGAACGGACGCGGGGTTCAGGCAGCGCGTGCGGGGCTCGGCCGGCGCCGCGGCCGGCGCCGCGCACGTGCTCGGCGGCCGGCGCTGCCCGGCGAACACGTCCGCCGCCGGGGCGCCGGCGCGCTCGGTCGCCTGCTGCTGCCGCTCCCCCAGCAGCACGTCGCGCACATCCGGTTCGCGGCCGATCTGCTACGCCACCCCGCGGCATAACGGGGCTTTGTTCTATTCGCATCTTTCGCATATCATCGGAGCGCTGGATGACGCATGAGAAGGTCCCGACGTGGGCGGCTCATTAGACGCCCCGCGTCCGACGACGCGCGCGACGCGTCCTTATCACGTCGACGGCAGCGCGGCGACCGCGCGCTGGGGATCCAAAATGGTTGCGCGCGTCCACCCCCGCGGTCCCGGGAGCCGGCGCCCCGCCGGCCCCCGGCGGAAACTGCCGAGCCGCGTCGCGGGTTCGCTCGGGCGATACCACCGCGCCGGCCGGGCCCGGCCGCGCGGGCGACACCACGCCAACTCGCAATTCTCCTCATGTTCCTCTCCCGACGAACGCTGTTGCGGCGTGCCGCCGCGGGCACCGCGCTCCTCGCCGGCGCGTCGCTCGGCGGTCCCGCTCTCGCCGCCGCTCCGCGCCGCGGTGCGACCCTCGCCTCGCCGCCGCCCCCAGCGCCCGAACCGGACGTCTACGCGTTCACGCTCGGCGGCGCCGAGGCGTACGTCATCCACGACGGCGCGGTCACGTTCCAAGGCGTGCAGACCGTGATCGCCCCCGAGGCGCCGGCCGCGGAGGTCGCGCGCCTGCTGCGCGACGCCTTCTTGCCGACCGACCACGCCGCCCTGAGCATCAACGTGCTCCTCGTCCGGACCCCGACGGGCCCCGTGCTCGTCGACACCGGCGGCGGCGCGGCGCTCGGCCCCGCTGCGGGGCGCCTCACCCGCGGGCTCGAGCGCGTGGGCGTCGCGCCCGGCGCCATTACCGCCGTCGTCATCACCCACGCGCACGGCGACCACGTCGCGGGCCTCCTCGGCGCCGACGGTACGCCCGCCTTCCCCAACGCGCGCGTGTTCGTGGCCGCCGACGAGGCCGCGTTCTGGGCCACCGACGTCGCGCGGCAGGACTGGACCGGGTCGCGCGTCCCGCCCGCCGGGCGCGAGCAGTCGACGGCGACCGCACGCAAGTTCCTGAACGGGGTCGGGGATCGACTGCAGCGCGTCGCGCCCGGGGGCGCGCTCGTGCCGGGCCTCGCCTTCGAGCCCACCCCGGGGCACACGCCCGGGCACCAGGCGGTGCGCATCACCGTCGGCGGCGAGACGCTGCTCCACGTGGGGGACGCGGTGCACCAGTACGCGATCCAGTTCCCCCACCCCGAGTGGTCGATGGCCTTCGATACGCGGCCCGCGCAGGCGTCGGCCACGCGGCGCGCGCTGCTGGCGCGGCTCGCGGCCGAGCGCGCGCGCGTGATCGCATACCACCTCCCGTTCCCCGGGATCGGCCACGTGCGCGCGGCCGGGGGTGGCTTCGAGTGGGTGCCCCAGCCCTGGGTGGTCTGAGACGGCGCTTCGTGATCGGGTGCGGGGCGCGGCCGGCGCGCGCCCCGGTGTCGCCCGATGCTGGCTCAGCACAGCGGCGAAAACGAGACTTCCGGGCATGCGCACACCGTTCACGCCTTCTCCGTCGGGCTGTCAATCAAGACTTCCAAGATCTGGAGGTCGGGGCGCCTCAGGGCCGCGCACTACGGGGTGACCGGGGGGACGATGACGATCGTCACGAGGTCTCCCTGCTTCGCGTGCATGGACGCGCTGGCGGCAAGGAGCGCCTTGATCGCGTCAGGCTTTCGGAGCTCCACCGCCTCGAAGAGCGGCGTCGTCCCGTATGGCTCGTCCCGCCGCTCCACCAAACATGTGCGATTGGAATAGCGGTCCGGCGACGCCTCGACCGGGAGCGCGAGGTCGATGACGACGGCGGGGTTGCTTCGCTCGAGCCCGGTCGGCAGCGGAAGCCGGCGTATGGGGCCTTCGCGGCGGCGCGGGTCAGCAACGCGTCGGTCGCCCGGACCAGCGCCACGCGCTCGATCAGGATCTGGTCGGGCCCGTCGCCGCCCTGCACGAAATTCGTGTAGAGCACGAGCGGTTGGTCCGGGTCGGCGGCCGGTCCAAGAGCGCGCTCGGCCAGGCGGTCGGCTACCTCCTCGCCCAGCGCGCCTCGCTCACCCGATGCATCGCCACCCCGGATGCGCGCCTCGACAACAACGCGGTCGAGAACGCGGTCCGCCCCGTCACGCTGGGCGCGAAGAACTGGTTGTTCGTGAGACACGCCGACGGCGGCCCGCGGCTGGCGAGTCGTTTCACGGTCGTAGAGAACACGCGCCAGGCAGGCGTCGACATCGAGGCGTACCTGACGGCGCTGCTCACCCACTTGCCCGACCACTCGGTGCGCCGCCTCGGCGCCTGGCGGCCGCGCGATGATGCGACGCCGGGGGTCGACGCCGAAGCGCCTACGGGCTGGTCGGGGGCATCTGGTCGCGGACCTGACTACTCGAGGCCAGGCGATTGCCGACCAGAGCGCAATGCCAATCGCCGAAGGTGTCCTGGTAACAGGTGCCGGTCGCGACGGGCTGATCGTACGTGGTGCAATTGTGCGTCGCCGCGAACGCGCCGCCGCCCAGGTTCGGTCTGCCGCACTGGTACAGCTTGTACCCGCCGCGGATGTCGATCACGGGGGCGCGCACGTCGATCTTGTTCCAGCGGGCGTCCTGCTGGTAGAGGAAGGCCCGCGCGCGTCCCACCTGCACGGTCAGGTTCGTCACGAGCAGCAGGTTCTGACCGGCGTCGACGCCCTCCATGCCGCAGAGCACGTACTGCCGGACGTTCGCCGCGGTGGGCGGGGCCGTGCGGCTCGCGCACGTGGTCGGCTCGCGCGCCCCGTACTGCGCGCCGATGCCGCTCCCGGTGGGCCGGCGCGCGAGCGCGGCCGCCGACTGCCGGGCCTCGGCCTCCTCGGCGGGCGTCAGTTGATGCCGCCGGATGTTCGCCGGCCCCGCGTTGATGTACATCACCTGGTTACCGTGGTTCACGACGTACGTCCCCGACGTCAGCTCCTTCGTGACGATCCCGGTCGTCCACTGGCCCGCGTATTGAACCTCGACGGCGTCCCCGACCTTGAACGGCGGGTCCTGCGCCCGGAGTGGCCGTGTGGCGAGAAAGGCGAGCGCGAACGCGAGGTGCGGTACGGGGCTGCGCATGACGGTTCCTGAAGAAGGGCGGCGCCGGCTGGCACATCCAGTTATACGCCGACGGTGAGCGACCGCCAGGGGTGCGGCTCCACCAGGCCGGGCGAACCCATCGAATGGCGGGTCGTGCGCGTGTTTGCCGTACACCGTGGAGCGCGGGCACGACGGCACCGGGTTGCCTCAAGGTGGCGTGGCGGCTTGGCATCACCGCCGCGACCGTCTCATGACCGAAATGCCCGCGCGTTGCGGCGTCGGACCGTTTCGGAACCCGTCCCGGCTGCGGGGAACCGTTGCTGCGAGATCGGTGGCCGACTCACTCACGGAAGGCGAGAGCAGTTCGCGCTCCGCTACAGCGAGCGCAGCTAGTTACGGGCGCGTGGTGCGCGTGGTGCCCCGTGAAAGGCCGTCACCGAACATCGCTGCTGTCCGTCGCACCGTACGTGGGTTGCGCCGGTTGGACGCCCTGTGGCGCGCCGATGCGAGGGCCGCCGAGCACCGTCGGCCCGCCGGTCACCGCGAGGGCGCGCCGTCGCGGCGCCACTGTTGGAAGGAGAGCTGCGCTGCGTTCAACATGCTGCACGTGAACTGCCCAAAGTTGGTCGTGGAGCAGATCCCCTCCGCGGTGGGCTCGTCGAACGCCGTGCAGTTCCGACTGGGGCCCCGGCCCAAGTCCTCCTGTTGGCTCCGCCGCGTGTTGCACAAGGAGGCGCCGCTCCCCGGTTGGGCGTGGGCGGCCGGTGCCGCGGCGGCGAGGGCGATACCGAGTGCGACGGCGGTGGGCCAGCGCGGATTCGGGGGGTGCGGGTCACGGGAGCTGAGAAGTGAAGGTGAGGCGTGTTAGGCGGCACGCCCGTGCCGCACCACAATGACCACGGCGAGCGGCAGCGACGCGGCGCACACGCGCCCGTCCGACCACGGCGTGGAGCGGACGAGGCGCACGACGGCCGTCCAGGAGCGGTACCGGCGCGACGCGGGGCGGAACTCCGTGCTCGCGGTCGCGAGACGCTCTCGCGACCGCGGACGGCGCAACGGGACTTGCCGCGACCGCTGGTCGACCGACGGCCCTGCGCGCCGGTGCGCGCCGGTGGAGGTGGTACAGGTCGTCCCGCGGTTGTCGCCCCACCCGGCGGCGACCTGCGGCGGCGTGTGCGCGGCCGCGCAGACGTACGCGACGTCGCTGCCGCGGATCGGGTAGACCGGCCGCCGCGGGTCGATGTCCCCGAACGAGTCCACGACGTGCTGGTAGGGCCGTCCCGCGCCGACCTGCACGCGGAGGTCGCCGAGCAGGTACAGGCACCCGCTCCCGGTTTCGCCCTCCGAGGGCGCCGGTGACGTACAGCGCCGCCTGCGCGGCGGAGGGTGCCCCGCGCACGGGCGCCGTGCGGTCGGGGCAGGTGCGCGGGTCGCGGGCGCCGTCGGACATGGGGATCACGCACCCCACGCGTCTGTGCGGGCGGGCATCACCGGGTATGCTCGCAGTCGCTATTCGCACCCACAATCTGCGCTACGTACAAGGTATGAGGTCCCGCGGGGTGCCGCGGGTACGCGACTCGCGCCGACGGGCGGGATGACCTCCGAACGAGCCGGTAGTCCCGATCCGGGCGGCCCGCGCCCGAACGACGCCGAGATCCGCGCCATCGCCGAGCAGCTCGTGCGGGAGCACGGTCAGCCGCCGCCGGCGAGCCCGGGGAATCAGCGCTCCACTCCCGAGCACGCCCTCGCCCCCGCCGACGAGGAGCGGGTAGAGGACGCCTTCGTCGCGCCGGGGTCTTTCGACGTGGCGAACACGACGCGCGCGGACGAGGCGCCCGGGGGACCGGCACGCCGGGGAGAAGCGGACGCGTTCGATGCCTACGAGCGGCTCGCCGATGCGGTCGCGGCGGACCGCGTGCAATTCCTGGAAACGGAGCTCCAAGTCGGGAACACGATGCTGAACGCGGCCAACAGTACGCGGGACGCCGAGGCACGCGTGCGCCGCGTCGCGCGCGCGCAGGAGGCCCACGACGAAGTCGCGCGGCACCTCGCCACCGACGCGCCCTCGGCATTCTCGACGGCCGAGCGAGGAGAGCTGATGATGCGGCTTACGCTCCTGCGCGCGCGCTTGGCCGACGCGGCGTGACGACGACGGCGCCGAACCCAACGTCTCTGGTCGGCGCCCCCAACCTCGCACGACTGCCGGTAATGTACGTAGCCACCTTGCGATTCCCCCGTCCCCCGCTCGCCCCGCCCATGTGTGTGACCCGCCTCGTCGTGCCCGCACTCCTCTCCGGCGTCGTCGCGGTCGGCCCGGCCGCAGCCGTCGCACAACCCCGCACTCCGGCGCGGTCCGCCCCGGACGGCGGTGCGCGCGGGCGGTCGGCCGTGGTCGCGCGCATCGACTCGCTCGCGACGGCGTTCTTGCGCGAGGCGCCGGCGGCCGGGCTGACGCTCGGCGTCGTGCGCGGGGCCGACACGCTCGTGCTCCGCGGCTACGGGTGGGCTGACACGGCCGGGCACCGCGTGGCCGGGCCGAGCACCGTCTACCGCGTCGGCTCGATCACGAAGCAGTTCACCGCTGCCGCCGTCCTCCAACTGGTCGAGCAGGGCCGCCTCGCGCTCGCCGACACGCTCGGGCGCTTCCTGCCGCAGTACCCGCGGTGGGGCCACGTCACCATCCGCCAGCTCCTGAGCCACACCTCCGGCATCCCGACCTACACGGCGTCGCCCGCGTGGGGCGCGCGCATGACCGAGGCGCTCGCGCCCGACACCGTGCTCAGCTTCGTCGCCGGCCAGCCATTCGATTTCGCGCCGGGCACGCGCTTCGCCTACGACAACACGGGCTACTTCCTGCTCGGCCGCGTGCTCGAACGCGTCACGGGGCGGCCGTACGCGGCGCTCCTACGCGAGCGCTTCTTCGCACCGTTAGGCATGGCGCGGAGTACGTACTGCCCCGACGCGCCAACCGACACCAGCTACGCGGCCGGGTACGACCGCGCGCGGAGCGGGCCGCCTGCATACCGGCCGACCATGCCGACGAGTATGACGTCGCCCTACGCCGCCGGCGCGCTCTGCCTCACGGTACCCGACTACCTGCGGTGGCAGGCCGCGCTCACCGGCGGGCGCGTCGTCACGGCCGCCACCTACGCGCGCATGAGCCGCTCCGACACGCTCGCCGACGGGAAGCCGACCGGCTACGGCTGGGGCCTCGCGCCGGGCCAGGTCGCCACGCACCGCTTCGTCGAGCACGGGGGCGACATCAACGGGTTCTCGGCGCAGCAGCTCTGGTTTCCGGACGACACGCTCCGCGTGGTCGTGTTCACGAACACGTTAGGCAGCGACCCCGACCGGCTCGCGTCCAACGTCGCGGCGGCCGCGCTCGGCCTACCGCTCCGGCCCGCTCCGACCGCCGCCGCGCCCCCGGTCGCGGCCCCGCTCCCGGCGGTGGTGCGCGACGCGGCGCCGGGCACGTACGCGCTCCAGCTCCCGGGGCGGACGCTGCTCCTGGCGCTCCGGGCCGACGGTGACGGGATCGTTGGGCAGGCGACTGGGCAGCCGCCGATCCCCCTCGTCTATCTCGGCGACAGCACGTTCGGCACAGCCTCTGACCCGGCGCTGCGGCTCCGCGTCGTGGTCGAGGACGGCCGCGCGACGAAGGTCGTGCTGCGGCAGGGCGGGACGACGGTCGAGGGGGCACGACAGCCATAGCCCCCGTGTCGCGCACGGCCGGCGCGCACGACGTGGGGCGCACCGCCGCGGCGGCGAATCTTCCCGGCGGCTGTCGCGTAGAGCGCCGCATGCCCGTGTCCGACCCCCGCCCGCGGCGCCAGGCCGCACCGAGCGCACGCCTGCGGCCGACGACTTGGCGGGTCGGTCTCGCGCTGGCCGCCGTCGTCGCGGCCGCGACCGCTGCCGTCTCGACCGCCGCTGTCTCGACCGCCGCGGCCCAACGGGTGCCCACGGCGGCATCCGCCGAGTCCCTGTTCGGCACCGTCGCGGGCTTAGACGGCGCGCTGTTCGCGGCGTACAACCGGTGCGACCTCGCGGCGCTCGGCGCGTTCGTCACCGACGACCTCGAGTTCTACCACGACCAGACGGGCCTCGCGCGCGGCCGCCAGGCGCTCGTCGACGGCGTGCGGCTGAACGTGTGCGGGAAGGTGCGCCGCGACCTCGTGCCCGGGACGCTCGAGGTGCACCCGCTCCGGGGCTACGGGGCGGTCGAGACGGGCGAGCACCGGTTCTGCGACCCGCGGGCGCACCGTACGTGCACCGCGGCGACCGGCGGCGCCGCGAAGTTCGTCATGGTGTGGCAGCACCAAGCGGACGGCGCGTGGCGGCTCACGCGCGTGATCAGCTACGACCACGCCCCACGCACGAGCGCACCCGCCGAGCCCGGGGCATCGAACCGTTAGGCGCTGCTGCGGCGTCCGCCGGTGGCCGTCACCCGCGCGACCACGTCCATCGCGTCGCGCGCCGCCCTGCGCCCCCGCGTGCCGTGCAGGCGACCTCGCGACGTGTGCTCTCGTGACGACGAACCGTCGTCGCCGTTCCGCTGTCGACTCGGCGCTCCTTGCACCCGGCACCGGCGCGCCGGTTCCCGGCGAGGCGACGATGCACTCGGGTGCGCGGCAGGCGATCACCCCTCGTCGCGGCACGCGGATGAGCGGCACGCGTATAAGGCGCTTCGCTGTCGCGTGACTGGTTCGCGCGTCGCGAGAGCGCAGGTACCGCGTACTACTTGCGGGCACTCACCCGCGCGGTACGCGCCGACCTGCGTGCCAATCTGGACACGGTGCGCGCCGGGCGACATTGTAGCGTCCACGCGCGGCGGCACGGGGCCGCTGCGCGCCTCGCCTCGGACCGGAGTTCTATCGACATGCGCCATCCCCTCACCCTCGTCGCCATCGTGCTGCTCGGTGGCACCATGACGGCCACCGCTGGCGCGCAGGCTCCGCCGGCGCGCGCCACGCCCGCCACGTCCGTGCGCGCCCAGATCGAGCGCCGGAACGCGGCCTTCGCCACGTCCGTGGTCGGGTCGGACGGCCCGGCTGCCGTCGCCGCGTTCTACACGCCGGACGCCCAGGTGCTACCGCCGAACGCGCCCGCCGTGACGGGGCGTGCGGCCATCGGTGCGTTCTGGCGCGGACCCAACGGTGGGCCGCCGGGCCCACTGCGTCTCGAGACGGTCGACGTCGAGCCCGGGCCCGGGGGGCAGACCGCAACCGAGGTGGGTCGGTACACGATCACACTGCCCAGCGGGACCGTGGTCGACGAGGGGAAGTACATCGTGCTGTGGCGCCGCGTGAACGGCACGTGGTACCTGCACCGGGACATGTGGAACTCGGACCGGCCGCCCACGCCCCCAGCACGCTAAACCGCGCCGGGCGCCGATCCAGCCGCCGCGCGTCGCAGCCGCTGCACGGCCGCCGCCACGTCGGGATCGCGGCCTCCCGCCACGTCCGCCGCGGTCCAGTCCACGCGGACGTCTGATCTTGCCCCGCTCTCGTGGAGCGGTCAGGGCCTGGGAGTCAAGCCGCGACGGGGGTCGGAATGAGGGCGGTGACGGGGCGCCCGGCGTAGGCGCGCTCGAAGGCGAGCGGGGACTGCTGGCCGAGGGCGGAGTGGCGGCGGTGGGGGTTGTACCAGCCCTCGACGTAGCGGACGATGGCGAGCCGCGCCTCGGCGTGCGTCGCGAAGCGGCGCCGCGCGAGCAGCTCACACGCGAGCGTGCCGACGAAGCTCTCGGCCATCGCGTTGACGCCCCCATGTGTCAAGAGTCGCCGCTGAGCGTTAGGCGGTGAGCGCGGCGGGTGGTACTGCGGTGGGCGCCGCCGCGGGCTGGCGGGCGCGGTAGTCGACCAGCAGCGCGTGGTAGACCTCGCGCGCGACGAAGCGTTTGAGGCAGCGCAGGACATCGCGTTTGCTGAGGCCCTCGCCCGTGCGACGTTCCGCGTACTTCTTCGTCGGCTCGTGCCAGCGCCGGCGCACGAGCGCCACCCGGTGCAGCGCCGCGTGCGCCCGTACCAAGCGTCGGCTCTGGCGCGATCGACGCGCACGCACCACGTTCGCGCGTAGCGCACGGGCGTCACGTGCGTGGTACGTACTCACTACATGTGGACGGAGGACCGATCGATGCGATATCCGGAGATGAAAATCGACTGGCGCACGCATCCGAGCCTCGCCGACAACATCTGGCACGCACAGATGGCCGGCCGGCCGAATGTGCTGACCTACGCCGGATCGGACCCGTCAGCGCGCCGCGCCACGCGGCGCGCGGCCATGCGCTTCGAACATGAGGGGCTCAGGTACGAGATCCCGCGAGCCCATAGTCGCGACGAGTACCCATTTGCCTGCACCGTCGAAGGCGGAGATGTGTGGGTCGGCCACATCCCGCCTCATGAAAACGACGCGCAGGGCGGTTTGATCTCCGCATTTCTCAAGCGCCATCACATTGTCGCCGACCGCGGCGAATTCTCGCGTTTCATGGTGACCGTCATCAACCATCCGCGCGGACCGGTGACCGCAACGCACATCGTGCGGCAGGTGTAGCAACGGTACTTCGCGGTGTGAACATGAACAGGCGCAGGGCGCTTCCGGTGGAGTGGGAAGACGTTGCGCGCCGCCAGCCCGGATCGCGCGACGCAACGACGCCGTGCTCACGCGAGGGGTGACGCGGTCCGTCCTACGGAGCCGAGCGGGGGGCGCGCACCCCGTCGCCGACTTGCAGGAACGCTCCGACCGTGATGGCGATCAGCCCCGCGCCGGCGAGCCACGCGCCGACTGACAGGCCGGCGGTCGTGGAGGCGAAGGGATTCCCGAAGCGCCAGAACAGCCCCAGGAGCTCTGACCCGAACCACAGGAGGCCGATCGTCACGACCGACCACACGGCCCCGATCGCGAGCACCCACCGCATGCGGAGCGCACGCGCGGCAGGCGCGGCGACGAGGTTGTGCCAGGTGATGGCGACACACGCCACCATCCACACGGGAAATAGCCAGACCTTCGGCACGTCCTTGACCAGCCGTGCGCCGGTCACCCACTCCTCGCCCACGTGGACCCAGGGGAGGACCAGCGCCGCCAGGCCCGCCAGCGCGCCGAAGAGCACGGCCCGTTCGCCGTGCGTCCGGACGCCGCGGAGCGTACTGGCGAGGCCCGTCACGAGCGCGGTTCCGGCGGCGTTCGCCGCCTGCTGCGCGCGCCGCGCCTGGTCGTTCAACTGCGCACGCAGGACGTCGTCGGCGCTCGGGCCGGCGGCCGCCCCAGTAGTCGCTGGCATCGCCGAAGTCGGCGCCGGGGGGGCGTACGTGCCGACGGTGAGCGGTGCTTGCGCGACGGCCACACCCGCGGGCGCCACGCGCGCGCCGACGTGTTGCGCGTACGTGCCCCACGCCGCCCCCCCCTCGGCGATCACGGGAGTCGAATCGTGCAGCCCGCCGCGGGCGTGCAGCAGTTGGAGCGCGTCCGCGCTCAGCGGCCCAAGGACGCTTCCGGCCGCGTCCGCGTAGTAGTAACGCATGTCGATCCCTGTGGTGGAGAAGCAGGAGGGTCAGCCTCCGACGCGGAACGCGTCGGGGGTGAAGCGGAGGCGAACGACGCCACTGTGCCGGTCGACGTGGCTCCCGAGGTCGCGGAACGTCGCGCTCCGACCGTCGGGCATGACGGCGCGGACGGCACTGTTGCCGACCAGCTCGTAGAACCCGACCGAGTACGCCCGCGCGCCGGGCGCGACCTCGCAGCCGCAATCCGCCGCGAGCGAACGGCCGTCGACCGACAGGTCGGGGTTCACGACAACGTGGAGTGCGACGCCGGTGGCATTCGTCACGAGCGGCTGGAACGCGGCGCCCGACGGCCACACGGCGGTCGCGCGGACGACCCCGGTCGCGAGCGGGCGGTTCGGGAATCGCGCGCGCACGGCCGCGACGACCGGCTGACCCATCGGCTGCCCCTGATCCGCCGGGGGAAGCGCCCGCCACTGTACCGGCATGGCGTCGTCGCGCGGCACGCGCATCTCACGCGTGTCGCCCGGTCCGACGAGCCCGACTCTGCTCGCGCCCACCGTGAGCTCGACGGGCACGGACAAATCGTTCGTAAACGCGAGGGTCGGGTGGGCCCACGACCAGTACACCGCGCCCCCGAGCGCTAGCAGCAGCGCGAGCCCGCCGCCGGCGGCCGCGATCTCGCGCGGCCCGACGGCCCGCGCGGCGGGCCGCGCGATCGCGACCGGCGGCGGTGCGGGCACCGGTGGGGGCACGGGTGCGTCGAGTTCCGAGACGGCCGGCGCCGGGATGGCGCGGGGCCGTGCCGCGGCGGCCGCCGCGGGGTCCGACGGAGGCGCGAACCGGATGTCCTCGCCGGCCGCGAGCTCACGCCCCGGCGCGGCGACGACGCTCGGCGCGACTTGCGCGGTCGGCGCGACTTGCGCGCTCGACGCGATCGGCCGCAACACGATCGGCTGCGACACGGTCGGCGCCATCACGGTCGGCTCGGGAGCCGGGCCTAACGGAACCGGCGGAGCCGGCGGAACCGGAGGGGGCGGCGGCGGGGCGGGCGCGGCCCCCGGGGGCGGGGGGGGCGCCCAGGCGCCGGGCGTGGCGCCCGGCGTGGCGTCGGGCAGCGGGGGCGGCGTCCACGCGGGAGGCGGCGGCGGGGTCCAGGAGTTCGGCTCGCTCGACATGGGGGTGCGCGCAAGAAGCGCCAGGTGGCGGGGTCGATGATGGAGAGCGGACGCCGGTGCTGACGGCCGCGGGAGCGGCAACCGTGGACCCGCGGTCCGGGCACGACCGTCGTCGGCGCTCACGCGGCGGGCACCCGGAGCGCGCTCGTCACGTGCAGCGTGAGTGACTGTCCGGCGGTGGTGCAGACCGTCCCCGGTGTCGTCGCCGCGCCCACCGCCGTTCCGGCCGCGGCACCGGCCGCCGCTCCAATCACGGCCGCTTTCGTATCACGGCCGGTCGCGACGCCCAAAGCGGCGCCCGCAAGCGCACCGCCCAACCCACCCAGCAGA
Source organism: uncultured Gemmatimonadales bacterium (assembly GCA_963763675.1). Classification (GTDB taxonomy): domain Bacteria; phylum Gemmatimonadota; class Gemmatimonadetes; order Gemmatimonadales; family Gemmatimonadaceae; genus BPUI01. Next base: position 1,679,922 of record CAVXPN010000001.1, on the reverse strand, counting down.
CCCCGACGCGTCCGGTTGGCGTGCGCCGTGTCGAGGGCGACGGGCGACCCAACCATCCCTTCAAGCGGGTAAGACTGGTTCGCGACCCGGATCGTGCGCGACGCGAGGCGAACCTGTCCTGATTCGACGGAGCCGACGACGAGGATCACCTGACTTCCCACCGGCAGCGTCGTCCCATCGGGTCCGGTCACGGCCTCGCGGAGTCCGGCGGCGATTTGAGCGCCCGGGCTGAGATCGACGCCACACAGTCGGGTCTCGAGCCCGAGCGCCAGCGTACTCCCTGGCGCGAGCACGGGCGGCGGTGCGGGCGGCGGTGCAGGCGGCGCGGGGGCTCGCGCAGCGACGCCGACGTCCGCGGGAGGCGCCGTGACAACTTGCCGGACCGGGTGCACGTCGGACGTTGGGCGTGCCAGGGCCCGCCCCATCGCCGGCGCGTCGCCGGCCGCCGTCCGCGTCGTCCGCAGCGCGCTCATCGTCGGCGCCTCGTCGCCGGGCGCGGGCGGCAGGCCGGCGTCGCGCCCGACGCGGATCGCCGGCGGCGCCGAGTCGTGCGCGGGGGCGAGCGTGAGCTCCGAGGTGCTGTCCGCGCGTGGCGCGGAACGACTGCCGTCGCTCGCGCATCCCGCGGCTGCCGCGACGACCACGAGCAGCGCCGCGGGCGTCGCGGCGCGCGCGGTCCACCGGTGATCGCTCACCGCGGGATTCCCATCGCGAGGCGTCCGTTGTAGCCGCTGATCATCCCCGGGATGAGGAGCGCGTCGATCAGCCACCACACGGCCGGGATGACGAGCAGGAACAGGCCGATGACGAGGAACGAGAGCAGGAGGCTGACGAGGGTGAGGAGCAGGAGCACGACCGCCGACGCGATCCTCCCGGCGTAGAAGCGGTGTGCCCCGAACATGCCCAGGAAGAACCAGAGCAGGTACGCGACGCCGGTGCTCTTGCGGTTCGCGAGGTACAGGGCGGCGTGCTCGGGGGCGATGGCGACGGGAATCGGGTTGCTCATGGCTGGGCGGCGGAGGTGAGGGTGGACGGGGGCACGTGGTACCAGGAGGCGACGGTCAGCCGCGCTGGTGCGGATCAGTGCTGGAGCGCGCGCGACGGGCGGGTGGATGGCGCCCCGGCCCCGGGTGCGAACTCGACGGTGTACTTGGCCTCGCCCGCCTGGGGCATCTCGGAGGCGCTCACCGGCGAGAGCTCGATCACCCAGTCCGCGGCGCGCGGCAGGTCGACGGCGACGGTGGTCGGCTGGGCGACTCGGCGGTCCAGGACGACGTCTTCGGTGCTCGCGTCGTAGATCCGGACCCGCATCACGAGCCCGGTCGCGCCCGACGGACGGACGGTCATCGCGAGGTGCTCCGGGCGCGCCGATTGGTAGTTCAGCCGGGACTTCTCGGTGGCGTAGACGCTCTTGTGCGCGGGGTTGTTGTCGCTGTCGAACTGCGCCGGGAGCTTGAACGCGGATTGGACGCGCGACGCGGACGTGACCGTCGCGCCCGCGGCCTTGTCGTCCACGACGCTCAGCTGGATCCCGACGGACGCGTTGGGCAGGAACGGGCGCGCCTCGACGCGGAACGTCTCGTCGGTCGTCGGCGACACCGCGGGCACGTCGGCGAACGCGGTCCGCGCGCCGCGGGCGACTTCCTCGCCGCTCTCGCGCAGCACGACGTAGCTGAAGTCGCCCGTCCCCTGACTCGCGAGCCGGAACCGTGCCTTGGTGCCCCCCTTCACGAAGACGCGGCGGATGAACGGCTGCGTGTTGGTGGCGGTCATGTCGATCTTGTCGCCGACGCCGAGCGCGGCGACCTTGGCGTCGCTCCGGAACCCGACGTGGAAGTGGCGCGGGTACTTCGTCACGTACTGCGTGCCGTGCTTCTTGTCCTGGTAGGTCTTGACGACCCCCGGCGCGACGGTGCGCGTGATGAGCTTGTAGGTGCCCGTCTCCGGGAGCGTGAGCGCGGGGCCGAGGATGCGATCGCCGGTCCACGTCGTGTAGTTGGACTGCGACACGACGACGCCGCCCGGCGACACGAGCTGGTACTCGAAGTACTGGACGTTGCCCGGCGTGAACTCGAGGTTGACGGTCTCGCCGCGGCAGCCGCGCAGGTCGTCGGTGGTCGCGATGCGGGCCGAGTCGTCGAGCGAGGTCAGGAACAGGCCGTCGCTGTTGTAGTCGAGCCCCGTCGCGAACCCGCGCGTCTGGCGCTCGTAGGCGAACTGCAGCCGGTCGTTGCGGCCCTTGCAGCCGATGCCGACGACGCCGGCGACGGCCGCGAGAAAGCCGTTGCACCGCTCCAGCTTGGGCGGGTCGATCGCGGGCAACCCGGGGCAGTCCTGCGCCTGCCCAACGGTGGCGGTGGCGGCGGTGAGCGCCAGCACGGCGGCGCTTGCGCGGGACGGGAACGGCATGGAACGGGGGGCTCGGGTGACACGCGCCACGGTGGCGCATGCTCCCCCGACGTACCGCGACCTCGGATTTGCACAACACGCGCGGCCGCGCGGCGGCCGGGCACCCTTCGAGCGTTAGGCCCCGACGCGGGCCCCGCCCGGCGTCACCGTGGGACGGTCGAGACGCGCAGCTGCGCGGCCAACTCCTGCAGCCGCTGACACGAGACTCCCCCGCTCAACCGGAGCTCCACGCCGGTCCCCGGGTCGCGCCACCGGATCGCGGCGGGGCACGCCGGCTCGCCCGTCGGACCCCGCCCAGCCCGGACGCCCGGCCCGCCGTCCAGCGCCGGCACACCACCCGGCACCGCGGCACCGCCGGTCGTCGTCGGCCGGGGCGGCACGACGCCGGGCGTCACGGCGACGGGCGTCCCGCCCTGTTGGACCGCGACCCGCCCGTACGCGAGGTCGAGGCGGGTACCGTCGCTGAGCACGAGTGCCTTGGTGCCGCCCGCGGTGGTCCCGCCGTCCACGGCCCCGACCACGCGCGCGGCAGTCGACGCGACCTCGACGAAGGCGTCGCGATCCGACGACCCCGGGCGAGCCGGCGTGCTCCCCGGCGGGCTGACTTGGGCGCCCGCCGCCGGACGCTCGCTCGCTGACGGCTCGCCATCCGGGTCGCCGCCGATCTCGCCCGTACCCGCCACGCCGTTCGGTACGGTGCGGCCGCCGCCCGTTTGCCGGTCCCGCCCGGGCTTCACACCGGGCGCCGGCGGCCGGGCGGCGACGGCTTCACGCAAGGCGGCGTCGCTGGACGTGAGTGGAGCGGCGGGATCGGCGGCCGGTGCTTGCTGCATCCCGCGGCCGATCGCCAGCCCAGTCCCGCCGACGACGAGCAGCACTGCCGCCGCTCGCAACCACTGGACCGTTGGTCGCCGACGCGCCGCCACCCGCGCCCGCGCGTCGGCGAGGTCCACCACGTCGCGGGCCGGTGCCGGCCGCCCGCCGACGGGGAGATTCGCCGCGAGGTGCAGGTCCGCCGACGGCGGCACATGCGTGTGGTAAGCCGGAGATGCCGCTGCCGCGGAGAGGGTCAGCGCGGGCGGCACGGGCGCCTCAAGGGCCGTGCCCCGCCGGTCCACGACGGCGGGCAGGCGCGGGTCGTCGGTCCGCAACTGCGCGAACGCCGACGTGCAGATGCCGAGCAGTTCTTGCATGTCCTGCTCGCGTCGCTGCAGGTCGGGCGAGGACGCGATCTGGCGCGCGAGCCACGCCGCCCGTTCGGGCGGGAGCTCGCCATCCAGATACTCCATCAGTTCTGTGTCCTCGATCAACATCGCGTTCTCCCCGCGTCACGCGGCCGAGCTGATGACCCCCTGCGCCGCGAGAAGGTCTCGCAGCTTCCGCCGTGCCCGCAGGAGGGTCGTCCCCACGGACGCTTTCGGAATGTTGAGTGCATCCGCGATCTGCGCGTAGTCGCAGCCGTGCATGTACTTCAGAACGAGCATCGTGCGACCGGGCTCCCCAACCAGGTCGAGCGCGCGGTGCATCGCGTCCAACGCGAACCGTCGCTCCTCGGCGCTCTCGCCGTCGAGCTCCGCGGTGAGCGCCGGCAGTTGGTCAAGCCGGAACTCGTCCGTCTCCTGGACCAGGCGCCGTGCTTTCCGGAGCTGGTCGATCACGTAGTTGCTCGCCGTGCGGGCCACCCAGCCCGACGGGTCGTGGACCGGCTGTCCGGACTCGGCGAGCTTGGCGAACGCGTGCTGCACCGCGTCCGCCGCGCAGTCACGCTGACGCGGGTACTGCCGCATGAGTTGCGCCGTGAGCTCCGCAGCCCTCGCGCGGTACAACCGGTCCACTGCGATCGGATCCATGACCATCTACGCGCCCAAGAGGAAGCGTCCGCCACGAGATGAGCCGCGGGTGACGGGTGGGCATCGCTGGACGAGGCTCCAGGACAAGGAGCCTCGCCCCCCCATCGCGCGGCGGTCGTGGCGAGCGTCGTGAACTGGATCGTGCGCAGTGTCACAATCCGTGCGCCAACATGGGGAGTTGCTGGCGATTGCGCCAGCGTCCCGCGCGGACGCGCCGGGACCCGCCCGCGCGCCCCGGGGCGCGCGGGCGGGCGTACGGCTCAGCTCCCCAGAAGCACCTTGCGCTTCTCGTCCTCGAACTCGAGCTCCGTCAGCGCGCCCACGGTCCGGAGTTCGTGGAGTTGCTTGATCTTGGCCGCGACGTCGACCCTGCCCGCGACGTCGGTCTTCGGCGTGACGTCAGGCCCGGCCCCCTGCGCGGTGTTAGCCACGTTGACGACGATGTTCTGCGGCGAGGCCGCGGGCATGCCGACGAGGCCCAGGTACGGCATCCCCGCGTTGTAGCGGGCGTGGAACTCGAGATCACTCATCGTGAGGAAGAGGATCGCCTCGATGAATGCGACGACGCTCGGGATGAGCGTCCAGAAGAACACCAGATACAGGATCCCCTGCCCGGCCTTCCCGAGGTAGAACTTGTGGCCGCCGAGGCCGCCGAGGAAGAACGCGAGGAGGGCGGCGGTCGTCTTGCTCTTCATGGAACTAGGCTCCGGGGGTGAGGTGGCGAATGCGCGCGTCCAGATCACGCGGCTGCGGGGACGCGGTGTAGAAGAACTCGCGGCGGATCGGATCGAAGTCTTCGAGTACGACGCCGCGCTCGCGCAACCACGCGAGTGCCTCGACGACTTCCGCTTCGGACCAGCCGAGCCGGGAGGCGATGCCCGCGACCGTATGGGCGGGGTCCGTCCGGGCGATAAGGCGACTCAACACGTCGAAACGCGCCTCGGCCTGCTCGCCCGCGATCGCCGTGTCGAAGGCGTCGGTCCGACGCGCCCACCGCTTGCCCGCGCCGACGACGGCGAGCGCGAGGCCGGCGGGCAGCAGGAACGCACCGTGGAGCACGAAGAGCACCGGGCTGGCGAGTCCGCCCGTCCCGATCCCGATCGCGCCGACGGCGGCCATGACGCCGGCGCCGACGCCGAGGAGCGTCGGCGAGCCCGGGATTTTCCGGAGCGACGCCTCGAGCGCGAGTCGTGGCGGGAGCGACGTCGCGGCCGGCGGCCCGGCCGCGACGCCGGTCGGCCGCACGCGTCCCGCTTCCGGCGGGGTGAGCGACCCGCCGATTCGAACCGACGTTCCGCGGATTTCGATGTCGCCGACCTTGAGTTCGGCCATGGCAGGCTTGGGAAGAGGACCAGCGCGCTGACGCGCGCTTACCGGATCGACGTGCGAGGCCGGCGGAATTGCACAGCACCGCGCGGGCGGCCTACGGTGCGCGGACTACGGTCGACGGACGCCCGCCCCGCGTACGGCAGGGTCCGCGAGCGCGGCGGAGTCGAGTCCGGCGAGAAAGGCCGCGCGCAGGAGGGGGCGTGTCGTCACGACGTGGGCGGCGAGCCGGCGCGCCTCGGGCGTGCGATACGCAAGCAGCGCCGTCATCAGCCCCGCGCCGGTCTCGTACGCAAGTGGTTGGGGTCCCACCGCCCGCTGCTCGCCCACGCCCGGCGGGAGGACGTCGCGCGCAAGGAGTGAGGCGAGCAGCGGCAGGCTGCCGACGTCGCGGATCCGTGCCGCCATACGGGCCGCGTCGACGCGCGGATCGGCAAATGAGACGGCATCGCCGGCCGGCTCCGCGGCCAGTCGTGCCCGAATCCACCGCGTGCCGATCGGGTCACCCACGCGCGCGAGCGCGACGGCGGCTTCGCGCGCCCGCTCGGGCTCGGGCGTGGGTCGCTCGAGGAGGGCGCGCAGCGCCGACGCCGCGTCGCGTGCGCGCAGCAGACCGACGGCGGTGAGGACGACGGGGTCGACCGCACGCGCGTCCCGCCGCACGGCATCGGTCAGCGGTGCCAGGAGTGCCGGCGTCGCGAGCGCGCGCGCCGCCGCGTCGGCGTCGTCGTTCGGGCCGGCGTTCGGGTTGGCGGCGGGCACCGCGCCCGCCGCCGCGTCGTCGCGGCCGAGTCCCGCGAGCACGGCCCCGGGGTTGGGGACGTGCAGATCGCGCACGAACAGGAAGCGCAGGGCGCGCGGGCCGCCCGGGTCCTCGGGCCCATCGGCGGCGAGAGTGTGCACGATCGAGTCGCCGCTCAGCGTCAGGCGCCAGTAGCGGCGCGTCCACCGCCCGTCGGGGCCGCGAACGGCCAGGCCGCCGTCGGTCGCGACCGCCACGATGCCGTCCTGCGCGGCCACGCTTCGGACCAGGTCGCCCGGCAGTGACCCGTCTGCGGCAGTCACGCGCGTCCACCGTGCGGCGGCGCCGCGCGCCGGCTCGTACCGCACGAGCCCCGATCGGCCGTAGTCTCCGTACTCGCCGTGGTGCATCGTCCCGATCCAGAGTCCCGTCGAGTCGGCCGTGAGCGCGGTGACGGTCGCCTCGTCGAGCCAGCGGTGCGTGACACGCCGCAGCCCGCCGGTCGCCGAGTCGAGCGCGACGAGCCCACCGCGCTCCGCCTCACCCTCGGACGCAAAACCTGCGAGCCCGAGCCACGCGGTGCCGCCGCGTGCGGCCCACGAGGCGGCGCTCGTGCTGAACGGCGCCTGACGGGCGTGCGCGCCCGGTCGGACCGGGGCGCCCAGGGAGAGATGAAGCCCGCGCGCGCCGGTCACCCGCCGGGTGCCGCACGCCCGGGCGTCGGCGGCCGCCGGGGTGCAGTCGAGTGACCAGCCGGCGCCGAGCGCGACGGCGGACCCCGGCCGCAGTCCGGCCGCGCGCTCGGCCTGCGTCGGGCGCGCCGCGGAGAGCCCTGCGGGCGGGGTGGTGCGGCACCACGCGCCCGTGCTGCGCACGTGACAGTACGCCACCTCGGGCGTGCCGTCCCGCGCCCCGCCGACGAACCACACCGTGTCGCCGCGTATGGCGACGTGGGCGATGACGGGCGTGGGGTAGGTGGGGTCGGGGCCGAGCAGGCGGGTGACGACGAAGGCGCCGGCGACGGCGCGGCACCGCGTGGCGGTACCGCACGTGGGTTGTGGCATGGAGGGACGAAGGCGCACGCGGTGGGCTCGCGCCCTAGATGCCGCGCGTGCCCGCGCTGCGGCTCGACACGTACGAATCCCAGGTCGGGTAGACCCGCACGGTGTCGACCCTACCGCCGGCGTCGAACAGGGCCTCGTCGACCTGCATGGGCACGGCGGCCGGCTGGCGCATCAGCTCGACGTGGGTCGGGAAGAACGGGTTGACGGCTCCGACCCAGCGCGCGAGAGTGCCGCGCGTGTTAGGCAGGACGTGCACCTGGCCGCGGATCGTCCAGGGCGTCCCGTCGACGGGACGGGTGCTCGAGACGCCGAGCGCCAGCAGCGGCTTGTCGTGCCGGTTCTCGAACGTGAGCCCCGCCCGGAGCGACTGAGAAAACCAGCCGGTCATCCGGACCTCGCTCGCGAGCGGGCCGAGGCGCACCATCTGCGCGAGGCGGCCGCGGATGGGCGTGTTCACCGCGGCCAGCTTGCGCGCGTGGAGCGCGTCGAGCGCGACGAGCCACGGTCCGACATCCCGGAGACCGACGACCTTCCACGCGCCCTCGGTCTTTCGCAGGAGCACCGGCAACACGAGCGTGGTATCGAGACCGTCCTCCCGGAGCTTGACGTCGACGGCCGCGCTGTCGCCCCACGTCGTCGAGGCGCCGAGGCCCGCGATCCGCTGAGCACCACCCGTGAGTGAGCGCGTGAGGGCCGCGAACGGCCGCGCGGGGGCGGGCACCCCGGCGACGCGCGCGCTGTCGACGGTCCCCCGGGTCACGGCGTCGTGAATCGCGCCCGCAACTGCCTGGGCCGCCACCGGTTTGAGACTCCCGAGCATCGCCGCGCCGAGCGCCGTGAGGCCCGCCTCCGCTTCGCCCCGCGCCCGCGATTCCCGCACGGCTTCGGTGCCGGCCGCGTCGAACAGGCTACCGACGACCTGCGACGACGTCGCATCCACGTCCAAGTGGCGCAGGACGAGGGCGGTGTCGTGGCGCGCGAACCCGGTCGCGAGTTCCCGGATCGCATAGCTCGGCGTCGACGTCCAGTAAGCCCACGCGGCACCCGCCGCGGCGAGCGCGAAGATCGGCGCCGCGACCAGCGCGCGGCGCGACGTCCGTCGCCCAACGGGAGCGGCACCTCCCACGCCGGAAACCGCCGGCGGCGGGGGCGGGCGGGGGCGGAACATAGGGCTGCGCGGGTCCGCGGGGCGCCACATACACGCTGGCCGCGTACGCGCCGTAGGTTTGCCACGCCGGTGCCCCTTCGGCGATCACGGGCGTCGCCGCGGTGATGTCGGCCACCGCGTGCATCGCGTGCAGATCGTCGAGCGAGACGGGGCCGACCGGATTACCAGTCGCGTCCGTGTAGTAGTAACGCATCGCACCTAAAGGTCTCGGGAGGTTCGCGCGACCACCGTGTGGATCCGAGTCGGTCCGCCGGCCGCACGGTGTCGACGGACGACGCACGCGGACTTGCACACGCTCGAACGGCCGGGCGCACCACCCCGACCGGCCGCCCCCGCCTCCCCCCCGCGCCTACCGGGCCGTCACGGCGATGAACAGATTCACGCCGAGCAGCGTTAGTGCCGGCAGCGCCGCCTGCCAGGGGTCGCGGATGCGCACGTGCACGATCGTGCCGAGCAGCATCAACGCCGCCAGGCCGGCGGCGGACAGCTGAAGCAGCGGACGATACCCGAGCCCGACCAGGAGCCCGAGGCCGCCGACGACCTCGAGCACCCCGGTCAGCACGCGGTAGCGGGGCAGCCCGTAGTGTTCGAACTCGGCCACCGTCGCCCGCGAGACGAAGCACCGCGCGCCGTAGCCGACGAAGGCGGCGCCCGACACCGCGGCGGCGAATGTCGTACTTGATCGCAATTGCACTCCCTTGTCGTGAGACCTACACGGCGGACACCCCCTCAACGCCCGGAGCACCACGCATGGGTCCGATCCTCCTGGCGTGCCAGATCGCGGCGGCGCTCGGCCTGCTCAACGTGTGGCTGCTGCGGCGCAACCACGCCACCGCCTACCGCGGCGGGAACGCGCGGTCGATGCGCGAGGAGTTCGCGGCCTACGGGCTGCCCGCGTGGTGCGTCGCCGCCGTCGGCGCCCTGAAGGTCGGCGCGGCACTCGCGCTCCTCGCCGGGCTCCGGTACCCGGCCCTCGTGCGGCCGGCCGCGGTCGTCGTCGCCGTGCTCATGCTCGGCGCGCTGGCCATGCACGCGAAGGTGCGCGACCCCGCGACGAAGTACGTGCCCGCGGCCGCGATGCTCGGGCTCGTGCTCGCCCTCGTGCTCGGGGGCGCGGCCGCTCGGGGCTGAGCCGCCCCCGGGGCTGCCGCCCCTGCGCGGCTACGCCGCGCCCGCGCCGGCGGAGGTGGGCGCGGGCGCCTTCGGAAGCGCCGGCCGCGCGGCCGCGCGCTTCAGGTACTCGGTGAGGTTGTCCGGTTTGTACGGCCCGGCGGGCGGCGCGATCACCGTGTGGTAGCGCTGGACCGCGCTCGGGTGCACGGACTCGCACGTGTCGATGCGCCGGTGGTGCCCGTCGTGGCGCGGCGCCGCGATCTCCCGCACGTGGGCGGGTATCGCGTGGTACAGGATCGTGCGCGAGTCGTGGAGCACGTCGTCGAATTTCGGGTGGACGACCTGCCGCACGTGCTCCGCGGCGAATTCGAGCCCGCACTCCTCGGCGCGTGTCAGCATCCACTCGCATGCGACCGACGCGAGGCCGGCCTCCGGGTAGCCGCCCCCGACATCGCAGTGCACGCCCGCGAACCACACCTGCTCGAGGCGCTGCCCCGTCCCCGGTTGCTGCTCCCACACACAGGGCTCGAATGGGCCGCGCCGCTCGTCGATGGCGAGCGCCTGGAACGCGTTGTCGACCCAGCTACTGAGCGTCACGTCGTGGAACGCGTACTGCCGCGCGTGCAGCAGGTTGAGCCCCTCCACCGGAATGCCGAGCGCGCCCACCGTGTCCCACACGCCGAGGCAGTGGACGCGCACCTCGCGCGCGTACTCGGCCCGGAACGCCTGCGCGTCCGGCGAACGCGGGTGCGACGCGTCGCTCCGGTCGCGGTACAGGGCGAACGCGTCGGGGATGCGGTCGCCGTGCTCCGGGCGTAGGAGGCCGCTGTTGCGGATGAGCCCCGCGAGGCTCCGCACCGTGTACGCGCCGCGACTGAAGCCGAAGAAGTAGAGTTGGTCGCCCTCGGCGAAATTCTGGATGAGGAAGCGGTAGCAGTCGCAGATGTTGCGGTCGATCCCTTCGCCGAACGCGCCGCCGACGACGTGCTCGAGCCCGGGGTGCGTCCCCACGCCGTCGTGGTAGTAGACGATCTGCGACGTCCCGTCGCTCGCGACGGGACACACGGTCCGCGCGAGCGTGATGACGTTCGTCGGCGTCCGCCGGCGCCGGTCGGCCTCGTCCGCCGTGTTCCACGTGCCGTCCGCACACACGACCAGCCGACGCGCCATCGTCTGTATTCCCCGGTAAGGGCCACGCCCTGCGGAACCGGAAGGTCGCCCGCAGCGGGCGCGCTACGATGGCCCGCGGTCCGCGATTCGGCAAGGTGGCGCGTCGGATGGGCGGCGGACCTCGCGTGACCACGCACCTGACGCGGGTGTCCATCGGCCTGTGACGCGCTCAACCACGCAAACCCGCGGGCTCACGCCCATCTCCGACCCGTTCGCCGGCCACGCTGGCGACGACGATGCCGCGCCGCCCACACCGGCGCCCGACGTCGCGCACGCGGCGATCGCTCGCCGCACCACCGCGGGTCCGGCGCCGCTGTCCTCCGCCCAGAAGCGGCTCTGGTTCCTCGACCAGCTCGCCCCGGGACACGGGGGGGCAAGCGTTGCACTCGCGCTGCACCTCGGCGGTCCGCTCGACGCGGCGGCGCTCCAACGCGCGCTCGACGTCGTGGTGGCGCGTCACGAGGCGCTACGCACGCGGGTGACGGTGGACGGCGACGGCGAGCCGCGTCAGGTCGTCGACCCGGACGCGCGCGTGGTGCTGCGGATCGAGGAGCTGCCCGGCGACCCGTCGCCGCCCAACGGATCGTCGCACCAGGCCGACGACGACGCGGCGCTCACCGCGCGCCTCGGCGCGGAGGTCCGTCGTCCGTTCGACCTCGCGGAGGCGCCCCTCGTCCGGGCCCTGCTCGTGCGCCGCGCGCCCGAGTCGCACGTATTCCTCCTCGTCGTCCACCACGTCGTGTTCGACGCCGCGTCGCGCGGGATCGTGCGGCGCGAGCTGGCCGACGCGTACGGCGCCGCGTTGCACGGCGCCCCGTGGACGCCGGCCGAGCCGCCGGTCCAGATGAGCGACTACGCTGTCTGGCAGTCCGGCGACGCCGCGCAGGCGGCGATGGCCGCCGACGAGGCATACTGGGTCGCGACGCTCGACGGCGCGCCGCGCGTGCTCGACATCCCGCGCGAGCCGGGAAGCGCGTCGGCTACGGTGTCGGCGCGCGCCCCCGCCGCGGTCGTCGCGCTGCTGCCGCCTGCGGCGGCGAGCGCGGTGCGCGCGCGCGCCCGCGGCGAAGGGGTGACGCGGTTCATCGTCCTGCTGACGGCGTTCGAGGCCGCGGTGGCGCGCTTCACCGCGAGGAACGACTTCCTGGTCGGTGTGATCGTCGGCGGGCGCACGCGGCCGGAGCTCCAATCGACGGTCGGCTGCTTCGTCAACACGCTGCCCCTCCGCGCGCGCACCGACGGCGATCCCACGCTGCGCGCGCTGCTCGCGCGGGCGGGGACGAGCGCCGCGGGAGCCCTCGCGCACCAGCTCGTGCCGTTCGAGCGGCTCGTCGAGCGACTCAACCCGACGCGCGGCGGCGTGTCGATGCCGCTGGTACAGGCGACGTTGAACTTCCGCAACGCGCCGCGCGGCGAGGCGCCCGTGCCGGGACTCGTCGTGTCGGCGCTCGTGCCCCCCGAGGAGCCCCAGACCGCCGGACTTTCGCTCGACGTGGACGACGAGGCGGACGGGATGCGCCTCGTCCTGTCGTACGACGCGGCGCGCCTGACCGCGGCGACGGCCGCGGCGCTGCTCGCCGACTTCCGCCTCGTGCTCGACGCGGTCGCCGCCGACCCCGAGCAACACCTGTCGGCCCTTCCGCGATCGGCCGCCCGCGCGCGCGTGGACGCGCGCGTGGAGCGGAGCCGCGCCACCCCGACGCACGCCGCACCTTCCGACGAGCGGGTGGCGTTCGAGGCGCTGTACGCGCGCTCGAACCTCACTGCCATGCAGCTGCTCATGTGGCTGCACGCACAGCGGCACCCGGACGTGCCGCTCTACAACCAGACAGGCATCCGCGTCTGGGACCATGCGATCGAGCCCGCGGCGTTGGGGCGCGCCTTCGCGGGCGTCGTCGCGCGGAGCGACGCGTTGCGCACGACCGTCGCCGAACGCGACGGCGCGCCGTGGCAGACGGTACACCCGCCCGAGGCGCGTCCGGTCGCGATCGAGGTGCTCGACTTCTCCGACCGGCCGGACCCGGCGCGCGCGCTGGACGCCTGGGCGGCCGCGCGCGCGGCCGTGCCGCTCGACCTCACGCGCTGCGCGTACGACGCGGCGCTCGTGCGACTCGGCCCCGCGCGCACGGCGTGGTATCTGGCCACCCACCACGCGGTCACCGACGGCTGGCTACGTGTGCTCGTGCAGCGCGAGCTGTTCGAGGACTACAAGAGCGAGCTCGCCGGGACCCCCACCGCCGACCGCGCCGCGGCGCCGCCGTTCGCCGACGTGGTGGCGGCGGAGCGCACCGCCGCTGGGAGCGAAGCCGCGCGGGACGCCGCGGCGTACTGGGCCGCGGAGCGCACGGCACCGACCGAGCGGGTACGGCCCTACGGCCGCCGGGCGCAGGGCGGCGTCGCCCGCGTGACGCGAGTGAGCGTGTCGCTGGGGGCCGAGCGCACCGCGCGGTTGCGAGCGCTCGCCGAGCGCGGCGCGGGTGACCGCGCGGCAGAGGGGGCCGCGGGCGCGGCGATGCGGGCCCACGTGGCGGCCGCGAACCTGTGCGCGGCGGCCGTGTGCGGCGCGCTGCACCGCGTCGGCGGCGGGTCCGCGGTGACGTTAGGCATCCCGATGCACAACCGCCGGACCGACGCGCTCCGCCGCACGCACGGGCTCGTGATGAGCATGGTGCCGGTGCGCGTCGCCGTCGACGGCGAGGCGCGCTTCGCCGACCTTGCGCGGACGCTCGCGGCCACGACCGTGGCGGCCGGCGTCCACGCGGCGCACGGCGCGGCCGCGCTCGAAGCCGATCGGGTAGACGCGGTGTTCAACTACCACCCGCCGGCGTCCCTGACGGCCGGCGGATCGTCCGCGTGGCTCCACCCGGGGTGGGCGTCCGAAGCGCTCGCCGTGAGTCTGCACGATTACCTCGGCCAGGGCTCGCTCACCCTCGCGCTCGACTTCCGCGAGGACGTGTACGACGCGCCGACGCGCGAGCTGGCCGCGCGCCACCTGCTCGCCGCGCTGGACGCGATGCTCGCCGACCCGCGCGCGCGCGTCGGCGACGTCGACCTGCTCACCGCGGACGAACGTCGCCGAGTGCTCGACGTGCCTAACGCGACCGCCGTGCCGCTGCCCGAGGCGGTCACCGCGCTCGACCTGGTCGAGCGTCAGCGGCGGACGACGCCCGGCGCCGCCGCCGTCTGGCAGCCGGCGGCCGGCGGCGGCGCGACGGCGCTGACGTACGCGGAGCTGTGGACCGAGGCGGAGCGCATCGCGGGGGAGCTACGGCGGCTCGGCGTTCGCCGCGGCGACGCGGTCGGGCTCCTGCTCGGTCGCTCGGCGGCGCTCGTCGCGGCGATGCTCGGCGTGATGCGCGCGGGGGCGGCGTACGTCCCGCTCGATCCGGCGTACCCCGAGGCGCGCCTTGCACTGATGGCGCGCGACGCGGGCCTCACACTCTGCCTGACCGAGCGCGGGCTGCTCGACCGGCTCCCGGCGGACGCGGTGCGCGCGGTGTGCCTCGACGCGCTCGACGGCGGCGAGCCGGACGCCGCGGGCGACGCGCGATGCGCCCCGACGCGCGACGACCTGGCGTACGTGCTGTACACCTCGGGCTCGACCGGGGCTCCCAAGGGCGTCGAGATTACGCACGCCGGGTTGCTCAACTTCGTCGCGGACGTGGCGCGCCGGTTCTCGCTCGGTCCGGGCGACCGGATGCTGCAGTTCGCGTCGCCGAGCTTCGACACGGCCGTGGAGGAGATCTTCCCTGCGCTCGCGTCGGGGGCCGCGGTGGTGCTGCGGGACGACGCGTGGCTCGCCTCGATGCCCGCGTTCGTCGCGCGCTGCGCCGACGCCGGGATCACCGCGTGCAGCCTCCCCACGGCGTTCTGGCACGAGCTGACCGACGCGCTCGCCCGGGGCACCGTCGCGCTGCCAGCGTGCCTGCGGCTCGTGCTGGTCGGCGGTGAGCGCATGCGCCCCGATCGCCTCGCCGACTGGCGCCGCATCGTCGGCCCGCGCGTCGCCCTGTGGAACGGCTACGGGCCGACCGAGGCGACGGTGGTCACCAACTATCGCGACCTCACCCCCGGCGTCGAGGGCGCGGCGGCGGTCGACGGATCGGCGGACGTCCCGATCGGCCCCCCGATGTCCAACGCGCGGGCGTACGTGCTCGACGCGGCGCGCCGGCCGGCGCCGGTGGGCGTGCCGGGTGAGTTGTACGTCGGGGGGATCGGGCTCGCCCGCGGCTACCGCGGGCAGCCCGCGCTCACCGCCGAACGATTCGTCGACGACCCGTTCACCCCGGGCGCGAGGCTGTACCGCACGGGGGACGTCGCCCGCGTGCGCCCGGACGGCGAGTTCGAGGTGATCGGACGCACCGACGCGCAGGTGAAGGTGCGTGGATTCCGCGTGGAGCCCGGCGAGGTCGAGGCGGCGCTGCTCGGCGTCCGCGGCGTGCGGCACGCGGCGGTGATCGCCGACGCGACCGAGGCGGGCGACGTGCAGCTCACTGCGTGCGTCGTGTTGGCACCGCCCGCTGGGGACGCCGCGTCGACCACGCCGCGCGCGATCCGCAACGCGCTGGCGCGCGCGCTCCCGGCGTTCGCCGTACCCGCGGCGATCGTCGTGGTCGACGCGATCCCACTCACCGTCAACGGCAAGGTCGATCGCGCGGCGCTGCACGGCGCCGGCCGGAGCGTGGGTCAGCGCGGCGCGGTACCCGGATCCAGCGACTCCGCACCGGTCCCCACGCCGCGGACGCTCGTCGCGGCGATGCTCGTGCCGATCTGGGAGGAGCTGCTCGGCGTTCATCCGATCGGCGAGCGCGACGACTTCTTCGCCCTCGGCGGCCATTCGCTGCTCGCGATCCGGATGCTCGCGCGCGTCGAACAACTCACCGGCCACTCGGTGCCGATCACGGCACTGTACCGCGACGCGACCATCGAACGGTTGGAGTCGCTCCTCGTCGCCGCGGCGGTCGGTAGGCCCGGCGCTGCCGGCGTGGAACCGGTGACCGCCGTGCAACCGGGCGGCGGCCGCACGCCGCTGTTCTGGCTGCACGGCGATTACGGCGGCGGCGGGCTGTACTGCCGGCGGCTCGCGGCGCTGCTGGGCCCGGATCAGCCGTTCTACGCCGTGCACCCGCTCGGGATGTCCGGCGACCCCGTCCCCCTCCGACTGGAGGCGATGGCCGTGCAACACGTGGCGGCGATCCGCGCCGTGCGCACTCGCGGTCCGTACCGCCTGGGCGGACACTGTAACGGCGGGGTACTCGCGTTCGAAGTCGCGCGTCGCCTACGGGCCGACGGCGATGACGTCGAGGCGGTGGTTATGGCCGGTGCACGCACGCGCGACGTCCGCTTCCCGGCCATTCACCGCACGCGCCTGCGCGTCTCGCGCCCACTCGGGCAGGCGGCGCGCCGCTGGCTCGGGCTTTCGCCGCTCCCCGACGTGCCCGCGCCTCACGACCCCGACCGCCTCCACGCGCTCGGCCAACTCTACGGCGCCGCGCTCTGGACGTACGTGCCGCGCCGGTACGGCGGCCGCGTCGTCCTGCTGGTCACCGCCGACGTCGCGCCCGACATGCGAACGCGTATCGAGGCCGCCTGGCGCCGCGCGGCACCGGCGCTGGAAGTCTACGTCGTGCCCGGCGACCACCACTCGTACGTGGCGCGGCACGCCGACGCGCTGGCCGCGCGCCTCCGGTCCGTGTTCGACGGGGCGGCGTGAAGTGAACGCGTGCCGCGCCGGCGTGCCGATCGGCGCACCACGGCCTGAAGGTTGTGACCAAGCTTTCGAGGATCGCGTCTACGGCCGTCTGCCCTCCACGCCAGGGCGCGTTGACGCCCCGTCACCTCTGACCCCGCCAACTCTGCCCGCCGCGCACATCTCCCACGGGACGCCGCCCGTCTCCAGCGACGCGGACTGGGCGGGGGCCGAACCGGCGACGTACGACCGCGACGTGTTGCGGCGCGCCCGCGAGGAAGCGCAGTGTACGGCCGCCCGCATGCGCGTCGTCGCGGAAGGCGCGGGGCGCGTGATCGGTGCCGACTCGCTCGGCGCGCTCTACTCGGTGCTCCGCGACATCTGCGATCAGGTGTTCGGGTTCGACGCCTTCGCCGTCGTCGCCGGCGAGCCGGTGGGGCCGCCCGGCGCGCTCGTCACCTGGCGCCCCCTCGGCGACTCGGAACCGCGGCTGAGCGACTTCGTGCTCGCCGGCTCGGCGGTGAGCGCGCGCCGCTCGCGCCTGGCCGACGAGCCGCCCGGTCCGCACGCCCCCGACGGCGCGTCGACGTTGGTCGCGCCGATCATCGGGAACGACGTCGTGCTCGGGTTCCTCGCGCTCAGCGCGGGGCGATCCGGCGCATTCGGCGGCGCCGACGGCGAGGTCCTCGAGGCCCTGGCGACGGTCGCCGCGACGGCGATCTACAACATGGTCATGCTGGGCGAGCTGCGGTACTCGCGCGAGGCCTACGCCCACCAGGCGCTCCACGACCCGCTCACCGGGCTCCCCAACCGCGCGCGACTGCAGGAGCAGCTGGCGCACGCGCTCGGCGGCGCGAACCCGGAGCGCGTGAGCGTCCTCGTCCTCGACCTCGACGGCTTCAAACACGTCAACGACTCGTTGGGCCACGCCGCCGGCGACGCGCTGCTCGCGCAGGTCGCCGAACGGCTGCTCGGCGCGACGCGCGGCACCGACACCGTCGCGCGCCTCGGCGGCGACGAGTTCGCGGTCCTGATCGAGAACGCGCGTGTGGCCGACGACGCGGTCGTGGTCGCCGACCGCATACTCGGCGCGCTCCGCACGCCGTTCGACCTCGACGGGTCCGAGGCCGTCGTCGGCACGAGCGTCGGCATCGCGCTCGCCGCCGACGCCCTGGCGCGGGACGGCGAGTCGGCCGACACGTCGGCCGCGGCCTCGAACATCGACGCGCTCGGCGAGTCGCTGCTCCGGGACGCGGACCTCGCGATGTACCGCGCGAAGGGGGCGGGGCGGGGCCGGTACGTCTTCTTCGAACCGAGCATGCACGCCGAGGCGGTCAGCCGCCTGGAGCTCGAGGCCGACCTGCGCGCCGCGCTCTCCCGGGGGGAGTTCCGGCTCGCCTTCCAGCCGGTCGTCGCGCTCGACACCGGGACGGTCGTGGGCTTCGAGGCGCTCGTGCGGTGGCACCACCCGACGCGCGGCCTGGTGCCGCCGGTCGCGTTCATTCCGCTGGCCGAGGAGACGGGGCTGATCGTGCCGTTAGGCCGGTGGGTGTTGGGCGAGGCGTGCCGCCAGGCGCGCGCGTGGGCCGGGGTGGGACGCGGCGCCGGGCTCACGCTCAACGTGAACGTGTCCGGCCGGCAGCTCTACACGACGTCGTTCCTCGAGGACGTGCGCGTGGCCCTCTGCACGAGCGGCATCGTGCCCGCGCAGCTCGTGCTGGAGCTGACGGAGAGCGTGATGATCGACCGCCCGGACCTCGCCCTCGACCGCTTCACCGCGCTCAAGGCGCTCGGCGTGCGGCTGGCGGTCGACGACTTCGGCACCGGCTACTCGGCGCTCAGCTACCTGCGGCAGTTCCCGTTCGACGTGCTCAAGATGGACAAGAGCTTCGTCGACCACGTGGCGGGGGGCGGGCAGCCGGCCGCGCTCGCGGGGGCGATCGTCGCGCTCGGGGCGGCGCTCTCGCTGCGCACGGTCGCGGAGGGGATCGAGACGGCCGCGCAGGCGGCGGTGCTGGGGCGCATGGGGTGCGCGCTCGGGCAGGGGTACTACTTCGGGCGGCCGCTGGCGCCGGAGGTGGTGACGGCGTGGTTGGACGCGGGGGGCGGGGTGGGGATGCCGGGGAGGGCAGGGAGCGGAGGGGCCGGGTAGACGGCGCGCTTGGAAGGGCGCTCTTGGAAGGGCGCTGTTACGGAGGCGCTGTTGAATCAGCGCTTCTTCAAGAGCGCCGTTCCAAGAGCGCCCCTCAAGCGCGCCTCTCCAAGAGCGTCCCTCCAACAGCGCCGTCCCCCCCGGCCCCACGGCGCCGCGCCCTACCCCGCGGACGCCCGCCCCGTCGGGAACCGCCGGTCGAGCTCCCCCTTGGGCGTCCGCACCCACGCGCCCGGCGCGACGGCCACGATCTGCAGCGGCCGCCCCGCGAGGGGCCCGAGCAACTCGGCGAGGTCGGCCGGCGCGGGCGCCGCGCCGCCGGCGTCCGAGACGGCGAGGACCAGCGAGCGGCCGTCGGGCGACGAGAGCATCGCGTCGGCCACGGCGGGCCAGCGCTCGCACACGGCGCGCTCGACGGCGGCCGCGGCGACGAATCGGCCGTTCTCGAGTTTGAAGCTATCGGAGAGCCGCCCCTCGAACGTGTAGGTGCCGTCGGCCTCCGCGCGCGCGAGGTCGCCCGTGCGCACCCAGCGGTCCGGCGGCTCCGCGGCGAGCGCGCCGTCGCGCCAGAAGCCGAGGCACGCGTTGGGCCCGCGGAAGGCGAGCACGCCGTCGGCGTCGACGCGCACGGCGCAGCCGACCGGGCGGCCGAGCGCGCCGGCGCGCCACGCGCCGGGGTCGCCTAACGTGACGCCGGGTGACGCCTCGGTCTGCCCGTAGCCCGCGCGCAGGCGCGTCGCGCGGAGCGCGGCGGCCAGCGCGGGGCCGGCGGGCGCGCCTCCGACGACGCCGCCGCGCAGCCGGCCGAGCAGCGCGCGCGCGTCCTCGCGCTCGGCGAGGAGGCGCGCCGTCAGGGGGACGGCGGAGAGGTGCGTCACCGGGTGCTGGGCGGCGACGGCGAGCACGCTGTCCGGGTCGCGGCCGCCCGAGGGGTCGCGCGCCAACTCCGCCCCGGCGAGCAGGGCGGGCAGCAGCTCCAGCACGAGCCCGAACGCGTGGTGCCACGGCAGGACCGAGAGGACGGTCGCGCCCTCGAGCCCCAGGAGCGGCGCGTGGCTGTCGAGCACCGCGCGCACGTTGGCGTCGGAGAGCGCGACGCGGCGCGCGGCGCCGGTCGTCCCGCTCGTCTGCAGGAAGAAGCGCGCGTCGGGCGTCGGCGCGCCGCGGCGCGCGCGGAGCGGCGCGCGCGCGCCGGGGGCCCCCCCGGGCGGGGTGCCGGCGGCGGCGCAGGCGAAGACGCCCGTGCCTAACGCGCCGCCCGACGAGACGACCGCGAGCCGCGCGTCGACGTCCTCCAACGCGGCCTCCACCGCGGACGCGTCGGCCGGGGGCGGAATCGGGACGAAGGTCAGCTCCTCCCAGAGCGCGGCGACGAGCAGCATCACGAAGGCGGGGCCCGGCGGGAGCGCGCAGACGACGCGGTCGCCCGCGCCGACGCCCCCCGCGCGCAGCCACTCCACCCAGAGGCGCGCGCCCGTCCACAGCGTCGCCGCCGGCACGAGCGCGTCACGCGTCCAGACGAGTGGCAGCGGGCGGCCGCGCAGCCGCGCGTGGAGCGCGCCGCGCCACGCCGGCACGTGTCGCGCGGGCGCGGACGGGGGCGCGGATCGGGGCGCCGCCGCGAGCGCCGGGGGCGTGACCGCGGCGGAGGAGTGGCCGTCCATCGAGGTAAGATTAGCCGGCGGACCAAGCGGTCCAAACCCGCCCAGTCGCGCCCGCCGTGCCCCGTCGCGCCATGCGCGGCCTCTCACCCCATCGCGCCCGTGTCCTTCGTTCCCCAGTCCTTCCTCGAGCAGCTCGCCGACGTCGATCGCCAAGCGGCCGACGCGCAACCGTTCGGCGTCGTGCAGGTGGGCGACGACGGCACCGTCCGCCTCTACAACCGCTGGGAAAGCGAACTGTCCGGCGTCGCCGTGTCGACCGCGGAGGGGCGCAACTTCTTCACGCAGGTCGCGCCGTGCACCAACAACCGCCTCGTCTCGGGCAAGTTCAAGGACGGGATGCAGAAGGGCGTGCTCGACGCCGAGTTCAACTACACGTTCACCTACAAGATGCGGCCGACCAACGTCGCGATCCGCATGTACCGTCACCCCGCGACCGGCACCAACTGGCTCTTCGTCGGGCTGCGGTGATGGCGGCGATCCCGAGCACGCCGACCGGCGCGCGCGCATGCCGAGCGTCCTGCGCATGACGTCGACGCTCGCCGGGCGGGTGCGCGTCGCCGCGTCGCCGGAACGCCGCGACGAGCTGCTCGAGCAGGTGCTCTCGCAGCTACCGCCGGACACGGCCAACGTCCTGCGCGAGCAGGCCACCGACCTCGTCCGCGCGCTGCACGACCTGGCCGGCGCCCTCGGCGAACCCGAGGACACCGAAGACCTGTACCGCTCGCTCGCGGCGTTCTGGCTCGAACGCCGCTTCGAGTGGGAGCGCTGCAACCAGGTCGCCAACTACCTGCTGTGCCGCACCGGGAACGAGCCGCCGCCGGTCCTGCTGGGCCGCGCCGCGGTCGCGTCGGGCGTGCTCGCCTGGATCGAGGAGCTCTGCTCGCCCGCCCAGCTGCGCCACCTCGGCGAGGTGACGCTCGAGCTGCTCGACAACATCCGGCCCGACGTCGAGGCCGGGCGCTTCGGCGTGCCGGGCGCGCCGGGCGCGCCGGGCGCGCCGGGGCTCGGCGACGGGAGCGCGCCCCTGGCCTGACGGCCGGACGCGCGCAGTATTGAGGCGCGGCCCGTCGGCCGCGCCTTTTTCCTGCCCGCCGAACATGCCGCCCGCTCCCGCACACGACCCGTACGACCTCCAACGCTTCGTCGACGCGCAGGCGCCGGACTACGAACGCGCGCTCGCCGAAGTCACGGCGGGGCGCAAGCAGTCGCACTGGATGTGGTACGTCTTCCCGCAGCTCGCGGGGCTCGGCAGGAGCACGATCGCGCAGCGCTACGCGATCCGGAGCGCCGCGGAGGCCGCGGCGTACCTCGCGCACCCCGTGCTCGGCCCGCGGCTGCGGGCGTGCGCCGCGGCCGCGCTCGCGGTCGTCGGGCGGAGCGCGACCGAGGTCTTCGGCTCGCCGGACGACGCGAAGCTGCGGTCGTCCGCCACGCTGTTCGCCCAGGTGTCGCCGGCGGGGTCGGTCTTCCACGGGCTGCTCGACCGGTACTTCGGCGGCGCGCCCGACCCGGCGACGCTCGGGATCCTCCGCGCGTTGGAAGAGAACGCGTCGGCGTTAGGCACCGGTGGACCCCCACCGCCGTCGGCGAGCACGCCGCGGGGGTGACGGCGAACCGCTCTACCGCGAGAACGCCGCGCCGAGCGCCGCGACGGCGGCGAGGAGGGCGACCGCGGCGAGGCCGAGGCCGCCGAGCGCGGCCACCCGCCAGCGCGCCTCGGCGCTCTGCACGAGGTGCGCGAGCTGGGCGAGCTGTCCGTCGGCGGGGGCCGCCGCGAGCGCGGCCGCGTCGCCCGGGGCGGAGGGCGGCGCCTCGGGCTCGAGGATCGACTGGCGCATCACGCGCTTCGCCGCGAGCACCTCGTCCATCGCGCGCTCGAAGTGGCGCTGGTGGATCGCCTTGGACGCGTCCGCGCCCGGCTCGGCGGCCGCGGCGACGGCGGCCTTGAGCACCGCGTTCTTGATGTCGCCGCCGCTCCCGCCGAAGCGCTCGGCCAGCGCGCGGAAGTCGACGTCGTCGGCGAGCGGGGTCTTGGACGGGTGGACCTGCACGCGCCAGATCTGCTCGCGCTCGTCGGGGCCGGGCATCTCGAAGAGGACGTGCGTGCGCACGCGCCGCTCGAACGCGGGGTCGAAGTTGGCCGCGAGGTTGGTCGCGAAGATCACCACGCCGTTGAACGCCTCGAGCTCCTTGAGGAGCACGTTGACCGTCGTGTTGGCCTCGCGCTGGAAGGCGAACGAGCCGCCGGGGCCGACCGCGCTGCCGCGGCGCGCGGCGATCGCGTCGGCCTCGTCGAAGAAGAGCACCGCGCCCTGCTCGGCCGCGGAGCGGAACACGGCGGCGACGTTCTTCGGCGTCTCGCCCGCCCACATGCTCTCGACCTCGGCGTAGTTGACGACGTAGAGCTGCAGGCCTAACGCGTGCGCGATCGCCTCGGCGCAGACCGTCTTCCCCGTGCCCGGCGGGCCGGCGAAGTTGAACGCGAGCCCGAGGCCCGACGTGTGGCGCTCGCCGAGGCCCCAGCGCTCGAAGATCAGCGACTGGCTCCGCACCTGCGCGAGCGCGCCGTCGAGCGTGGCGCGCGTGGCCGGCGGCAGGATGACGTCCGCGAACGTCCGCCGCGGCTCGACCGTGGCGACCGCGCGGCGGCCGAAGCGGCCCTGCATGAGGGAGAGCAGCGGGGAGGGCATGCGCGGTAGTACCCGGCCGGGAACGCTCCGTTACGAGGCGCGGCGTTCCGACCCGGGGAGATGCGGCGCGGCGAAGCGGCGCGACTGCCGCTCGTAGGCGTGGGCGAGGGCCAGCACGCGCGCGTCCTCGCCGGGGAGCCCGACGACCGAGAGGTTGAGCGCGGGCATGCCGTCCGCGTCGATCCCGGCCGGGACCGAGACCTCGGGCAGGCCGAGCCAGTTGCCGTAGCCGAGCGGCGTGCGGACGTCCGGCCAGTGGTCGACGGCGCGCGGGGCGTTGAAGGGCATGGTCGGGTAGACCATCGCCGCGACGCCGGCCGCGCGCATCGACGCTGCAAGCGCCGCCACCACGTCCGCGCGCGCCCGGGCGAAGGCGCGCCCCGCCGGGTCGTCGGCCATCGGCTGGTCGAACAGCGGCGCGCACGCCTCGAACGTGGGCGGCAGCACGTCGTAGAACGCGCGGTACGCCGCGTAGCCGCGGCGCACGGCGGCGCGGGGGTCGTCGGTCCGCCCGGCGAAGTAGCGGAGGAGCGCGTTGGCGGTGGGCGCCGGCGCGTCGGGGTCGGGCGGCACGTCGCCGCGTGCCCGTGCGGCGGCCGCGAAGGCGTCGCGGTAGTCGGCGCGCGTGACCGCGGGCGCGAACGGCTCGGCCGACGCGCCGGCCGCGCGCAGGTCGCCTAACGCGCGGTCCCACGCGGCGAGCGCGCCGGCGGTCATCTGCGCGCGCGGCGCGTGAAGCTCGACGACGCCGAGCCGCACGCCGGCGAGCGCGTCGTCGCGGAGGCGGACGGGCGGCGCGCCGTCCCGGGCGCCCGCGGACGCGAGCGGGTCCGACGCGTCGGCGCCCGCCACCGCGGCGAGGAGGAGCGCCGCGTCGGCCACGCTGCGCGCGAGCGGGCCGTGCGTGTCGAGGTAGGGCCACGTCGGGATCACCCCCGTGCGCGGGACGAACCCGAACGAGGGCTTCATCCCAACCACGCCGGTGAACTGCGCGGGGATGCGGTTGGAGCCGCCGTCGTCGGTGCCTAACGCGGCGAAGGCCAGCCCGGCGGCGACGGCGACCGCGGAGCCCGCGCTCGAGCCGCCGGGCGTGCGCGCGCCGGTCGGGTCGTGGGGGTTGAGCACCTGGCCCGTGTGGCTGCTCGTGCCGTTGCCGTGGTAGGCGAAGTCGTCGGCGGCAGTCTTGCCGAGGACGACGGCGCCGGCCGCGCGGAGCCGGGCGACTTCGAGCGCGTCGCGCAGGACGGGTTCGGGGAAGAGGCGCGCCCACTCGGCGTTGGAGCCGGTCGTCGGGAGGCCGGCCACGTCGTAGATGCTCTTGGCGAACACCGGCACGCCGTCGAGCGGGCCGCGCGCGCGCCCGGCGCGGAGGCGGGCGTCGGCGGCGCGGGCGTCCGCGATCGCGCTGCCCGAGAGCGCGTCGATCGCGCGCCACGTGCTCCCCGCGGTGCGGCACCGGTCGAGGGCGTGCGCCGTGACCTCCGCGGCGCTCCAGCGGCCGCGGCGGCGCCCCGCCTGGTACTCGGCGACGGTGCCGGCGAGCGGGTCGTGTGGATCGGCGGCCGGGAGCGGGAGCGCGACGAGGGCCGCGAGGCGCGCGAGGGCTTCGCGGCGGGTGAGGGGCATCGGGGCAGGGGGAGTCGGCCGGGGAAGGATGATCTTATCCCCGCCGCGGGTTCCGCGGAGCTGCCAGCGGGGCTCGTATCCACCCGATTTCTTCGACTGCATCGTCGTCGACGAGTGCCACCGCGGCGGCGCGCACGACGAGAGCACGTGGCGCGGCATCCTCGAGTACTTCGAGCCCGCGGTGCAGTTGGGCCTGACGGCGACTCCGAAGCGCCGGGACAACGTCGACACCTACGCCTACTTCGGCGAGCCGGTCTACGTGTACTCGCTCCGGCAGGGGATCAAGGACGGCTTCCTCACGCCGTTCAAGGTGCGGCAGGTCTGCTGCCGCCGATCACGCGCGAGGAGCGGGCGCGTGGCGCGCGGGCGCGGATCCGCGCGCTGTTCCCGAGCAAGCAGCAGGAGTTCCTCGCGTTCGTGCTCTCGCACGACGTGAGCGAGGGGGTGCGCGAGCTGGACCGCGAGAAGCTCGGGCCGCTGCTGCGGCTCAAGTACCGCCGGTCGCTGTCGGACGCGTTCGCGGCGTTGGGGCGGCCGGACGAGATCGGGCGGGTGTTCGCGCGGTTCCAGCGGCACCTGTACGAGCAGGGGGGGGCAGGCGGCGTAAAGGGCTAACGCACGTCGCTCGCGAGCTCCGGGTGCTTCCAGAGGTCGATCGGCCTCGCGATTCCGCGCGGGCGGAACGGGAGCGCGACCTTCTGCCCGAGCCCCGCCGAGGCGTACGCGGCGTGGAGCACCTCCAGCACGAGGCGCCCCATCTGGCCGTCCGCGACCGGCGTCTCGAGGCCGCGCACGCAGCGCGCGAAGTGCCGCACCTCCTGCGGGAAGCCGTAGTTCCAGTGCTCCTCGAAGACCGGGTACGACCAGCCGCGCGTGGTCGACGCCTTCTCGACCGCGTAGCCGAAGCCGGTCTCGCTGTAGGTCGGGAGCGCGTTGCCGCGCATCAGGTCGGCGTACGTCTGGCCGCGGTCGCCGAAGACCTCGACGCCGTCGTCCATGCCGCCGGGTTTGCACCAGCTGCCCTCGATCACGCCCACGGCGCCGCCCTCGAACTCCAGCACGCAGAGCGCCTCGTCGTCGCCGCGGGTGCGCGCGCGGTGCACCTGGGTGGCGAGGTGCGCGTACACATGCGTCACGTTAGGCATGCCGAGGAACCACCAGCAGAAGGCGACGCCGTGGCAGCCGAGGTCCATGAGCGCGCCGCCGCCCGAGCGGTCGGCGTCCCAGAACCAGTCGGCGTGCGGGCCGGAGTGCTTCTCGCGGGCCTTGACGAGGTGCACGCGCCCGAACGCGCCCTCGTCGGCCATCTGCTTCGCCTTGGCGAACTTGGGCGCGAAGAGCAGTTCCTCGGCGTAGAGCAGGAGCACGCCCGCCCGCGCGCAGGCGTCGAGCATCGCGTCGGCCTCGTCGAGCGTGACGCAGAGCGGCTTCTCGCAGACGACGTGCTTGCCGGCCCGGGCGGCGTCGATCGTGATCGGGGCGTGCACGTCGTTGGGCGCGGCGACCCAGACCAGCTCGACGGCCGGGTCGGCGAGCAGCGCGCGGTGGTCGGTGTAGGCGGCCGGGACGCCGTGCTCGCGGGCGAAGGCCTCGGCGTTGCCGGGCGTGGGCGAGGCGACGGCGACGATCTCGGCCTCGCCGGGCACGGCGGCGGCCGCGGCCGCGACGGCCGCGGCCTGGAAGCGCGAGCCGACGACGCCGATCCGGACGGGGGACGATGGGTTAGGCATATGGTCCGTCGGCGGGCGGTCAGCGGGGTCAGTAGGTGAGCGCGGCGAGGTACCGGTAGTCGCGCCGCACGCTGTCGATCGGCGCGCCGGGGTAGCTCTCCTGCTCGACGTAGAGGTACTTGCCCTCGAGCGAGCCCGCGCGCGCGAGCAGCGGCCGGAGGTCGACGACGCCGGTGCCGAGCTCCGCGTCGTGCGGCGCCCCGAGGCGGGCGGCGTCCTTGAGGTGGAAGAGCCAGTAGCGGTCGGCGTAGCGTTGCATGTAGGCCATCGGGTCGCGCCCGCCGATCGCGGCGTTGCCGGTGTCGAGCTGGAGGCGCACGCGGGCCGGGTCGAGGCGCTCGACGAACACGTCGTACGGGATCTGCCCGTCGATCGGGGCGAAGTCTTCGGCCTCGTCGTGGAAGGCGAGCCAGAGGCCCGCGCGGCGCACCGTCTCGCCCGCGGTGTTGAGGCGGTCGGCCCAGCGGCGGTAGTCGTCGAGCGTGGCGCGGCCGCGCTCGAGCGGCAGCGACGCGACGACGACGTAGGCGTGCCCCAGGGTGTGCGCGTCGGCGAGCAGGCGGGGGAGGTCGTCGAGGGCGGCGGTGCTGATGTGCGTCGAGGGCGCCGTCAGCTGCAGGCGGTCGAGCGTCTGTCGGAGGCGGGCCGCGGGCATGCCGAAGTTCTGCATCGAGTCGAGTAGCTCGACCTGGCGGTATCCGATCGCGGCGATGTCGGCGAGCGTGCGCGCGAGGTCGGCCTTGGCGGCGTCGCGCAGCGAGTAGAGCTGGAGCCCGATGCGCTCGACGCGCGCGCGCGTCGTCGGCGCGGCGGCGCGTGCCGCGGCGGGGAAGGCGAGGGCGGCGCCGAGGCCGCGAACGAAGGTGCGGCGGTGCATCCAGTCCTCCTGGGTGGGACGTGTGCGCGGGGTGGCGCAGAGGCGTGTTGACCGAGACTACGCGCCGGACCCGGCCGGCGCGAGGGCCGGGCGGTAGCTTCCCGCCGGCCACCCGCTCTCCCTCCGGCGCTCCATGTCCAGACCCCGCCTTCCGCTCGCGCGCGCGCTCGGTGTCGCCGCGCTCGGCGTCGCCGCGCTCGCCCTGACGGCGCTCGCGCTCACCGCGTCCGCGGCACGAGCACAGCGTCCAGAGTACCGCTCGCCCGCCGCCGGCGTGGTCTACCGGTCCGAGGCCGACACCGGCCCGGTCGCCCGCGCGCGGGCCGCGTCCGACGCCGAGCCGCGCGACGTCGCCCTGCTCGTCCGGCTCGGCGTCGCCCAGTCGGGCGCGCGGCAGTTCCGGGAGGCGATCGAGACGTTCTCGCGCGGGATCGCGCTCGCGCCTAACGACCCGATCCTGTACCGCTGGCGCGGGCACCGGCACCTGTCGCTGCGCGAGTTCGACGCGGCCGCGGCGGACTTCTCGCGCGGGCTGGCGCTCGACAGCACGGTCTACGGCATCTGGTACCACCTCGGCGTGCTGCGCTACGTGCGGGGCGACTTCGCGGGCGCGGCGGACGCGTTCGCGCGCGCCCAGCCGCGCGCGCCCGACGCGGGCGAGCTGGCGGGCGCGACGGACTGGCGCTGGATGTCGCTCGCGCGGGCGGGGCGGCGGGCCGCGGCCGACTCGATGCTGCGCGCCCGGCCCGACTCGCTGCCGACGACGGTCGCCTACGCGCGCCGCCTGCGGATGTACCGCGGCGAGGTCGGTCCGGACTCGGTGCTCACGGCGCGCGACACGAGCGACGTCGACGTGGCGACGCTGAGCTACGGGATCGGGAACTGGCACCTCGTGCGCGGCGACACGGCCGCGGCCCGGCGGTGGTTCGCGCGCGCGGTGGCGTCGGGCGGGTGGCCGGCGTTCGGGTTCATCGCGGCGGAGGCGGATCTCCGGCGCCTAACGGGCACGACCGGCCGGGGAGGGCCGTAGGCGTGCGAGCTGGCACACGGGCGGCGGGCCTCACGATCGCCGTCGTCGCGGGGTGCGCGCGAGCGCGACCGACGCCGGACACGGCGCCGCTCGCGGCGCGCCCCGTCCCCGAGGGCTGGTATGCGGGTGGCGCCACGTGCGGCGCCGCGCCGCCGCTGCGCGTCCAGGCCTATGACGCGGACACCTACATCCTCCGGCAGGCGGCCTGCACCAACTACGAGAAGCCGTTCCTGTACCTGCTGTTCGGACGCGACCGCGCGCTGCTGCTCGACACGGGCGCCGGGCACGTCGACGTCGTCACGCCCGTCGACACCCTCGTCCGCGCGTGGCTCGCCGCCCACCGACCGGGGGGCGCGGCACCGTTCACCCTCGTCGTCGCGCACAGCCACGCGCACGGCGACCACGTCGCCGGAGACGCCGAGCTCGCGCGGCGGCCGAGCACGGTCGTGGTCGGCCGCGACACGGCGTCGGTGCGCGCGTTCTTCGGCGTCCGCCGCTGGCCCGACGACGCGGGCACGATCGACCTCGGCGGGCGCGTGCTCGACATCCTCCCGATCCCCGGGCACGAGGCGGCGAGCATCGCGGTCTACGACCGGCGCACCGGGATCCTCCTCACCGGCGACACCTTCTACCCCGGCCGGCTGTACGTGCGCGACACCGCCGCCTTCGCGCGCAGCGTCGGCCGCCTCGCCGCGTTCGTCCGCACCCACCCCGTCACGCACCTGCTCGGCGCGCACGTCGAGAACAGCCGCACGCAGTACCGCGACTACCCCGTGGGCACGGTCGACCAGCCCGACGAGCACCCGCTCGAGCTCGGGCGCGAGCAGCTGTTCGCGCTCGATTCGGCGGTCCAAGCCATGCGCGGGCGCTTCGCCCGAACGGCGCTCGCGGAGCTGACCGTGTGGCCGGTCGGGCCGTAGCTGTCCGTGGCCATGTCTACCTCCGACCGCCGCGTTCCCGGCCCCCCCGCTGGCGTCCTCGAGTACGAACTCCCGGAAGGCTGGCAGGCGTTCGCCGGGAAGACCGACGCCGCCAACGAGTACGTCAGCCTCAAACTCGCCCGGCAGCGCGACCGGTGGTTTCACGTGCGCGGCATGCCCGGCGGGCACGTCGTGCTTCGCGTGCCGGACGACCGCGAGCCGGACCGCGCGACCCTCGAGCGCGCCGCGGCCCTCGCGGCGTACCACAGCAAGGCGCGCGGGGGCGGCGTCACCGCGGTCTCGATGACCGAGGGCCGCCACGTGTCGAAGCCACGCGGCGCCAAGCCCGGCACCGTCGAGATCCGCCAGGAGTCCGTGCTCAAGGTGCGCCCGGCGGCGGACTCCGACGTCGCCGCGATGCGGCGCGGGGCGGGGTGAATGCGGCGGCGGCATCTGAATACCTTTTCGGCATGGCCGACACCACCGACCTCGCCCCGGGGGCGCCGGGGACCGGGCCCGCCGAGGGGCGACGCGACGCCCACATCCGCGAGCGCCAGGACGAGATGCTCGGCGCCGTCGACGTCGGGCTCTGGTATTGTGACCTCCCGTTCGACGAGCTGATGTGGGACCGCCGGGTGAAGGAGCATTTCTGGCTCCCGCCCGACGCGCGCGTCACGATCGAGACCTTCTACGCGCGGATCCACCCCGAGGACCGCGAGCGCACGCGCGCGGCGATCGAGCGCTCGATCGCCGCGCGCGGTCCGTACGACATTGCGTACCGCACCGTCGCGCCGGCGGACCATCCCGAGGCGGGCGAGGTCCGCTGGGTGCGGGCCATCGGCTACACCGGGTACGACGCGGCCGGGCAGCCGGTCCGCTTCGACGGCGTGACCGTCGACATCACGGGGACCAAGCGCGCGGAGCAGCGGCTCACCGAGAGCGAGGCGCGCTTCCGGGCGCTCGTCGACGCGACCGACCAGTACGTGTGGACCAACGACGCGGACGGGCGGATGACCGGCGACCAGCCCGGGTGGGCGCGGCTCACCGGGCAGCAGCCGGCGGAGTACGCCGGGTTCGGGTGGGCGGACGCGATGCACCCCGACGACCGCGCCGCCACGCTCGTCGCGTGGCGGCAGGCGGTGGCCGCGCGCGACCTGTTCGAGGTCGAGCACCGGGTGCGGCGCCGCGACGGCGCGTGGCGTCGATTCTGGGTGCGCGCGATCCCGATCCGCGAGGCGGACGGCGCGATCCGCGAGTGGGTCGGCATCCACACCGACGTCACCGAGCGTCGCGCGCTCGAGGCGGCGCGCGATCAGGCGCTCGCCGAGGCGCGGCACGAGCGCGCGCGGCTGCAGGAGGTATTCACGCAGGCGCCGTCGGCAATCGGCGTCACGGAAGGGCCCGAGCACCGCATCGTGGTCGCGAACCGGGACTTCGCCGAGCTCGTCGGAGGGCGCCCCCTCGTGGGCCGCACAGTCCACGAGGCGTTCCCGGAACTCGAAGGGGAGCCGTTCTTCGCGCTGCTCGACCGCGTGTACGCCACCGGCGAGCCGTACGTGGGGAGCGAGGTGCCGGCGCCGCTCGACCGCGACGGCGACGGCACCCCGGAGGAGTACCTGTTCAACTTCACCTACCAGCCGCTGCGCGAGGTGGGGGGGCAGGTGACCGGCGTGCTCATTCACGCGGTGGAGGTCACCGACCAGGTGCGCGCGCGCCGGCGCGTCGAGCGACTGGCCGAGGAGCTCGACCGCGAGCGCGCGCGGCTGGCGGAGCTGCTGGAGCAGGCGCCGGCGGCGATCTCGATGACGCGCGGGCCCGACCACGTCGGTGTCATGCAGAACGGGCGGTCACGCGAGCTCGCGGGGCGGAGCACGCTCGGGCGCCCGCTGCGCGAGGTGTTTCCCGACCTCGCGGCGCAGGAGGCTTTCGCGGTGCTCGACGAGGTGTACGCGACCGGGGTGCCGGCGGTGCTCAACGAGGTGCTGCTGCGGTGGGACCGCGACGGCGACGGCGTCTCCGAGGAGGAGGGGTCGTTCAACATCGTGTATCAGCCGACCCGCGGCGAGGACGGGCGGGTCGAGGGCATCTTCAGCCACGCGGTCGAGGTCACCGGCCTGGTGCGCGCCCGCCAGGACGTGGAGCGGAAGGCGGCCGAGCTCGAGGCGCTGACCAACGCGCTGGAGCGCAGCAACCGCGAACTCGACCAGTTCGCGTACGTGGCCTCACACGACCTCAAGGCGCCGCTGCGCGGCATCGCCAACCTCACGCAGTGGATCGAGGAGGACCTCGGCGAGCGCGTCACCGGAGAGTCGCGCGAGCACATGCGGCTGCTCCAGGGGCGCGTGCACCGGATGGAGGCGCTCATCGACGGCATCCTGGCGTACTCGCGCGCGGGGCGCGGGCAGGTCGCGCCGGAGCGCGTGGACCTCGGCGCGCTCGCGCGCGAGACGGCGGAGCTGGCGAGCCCGCCCGCGGGGACGCGCATCGAGATCGCGGAGGGGATGCCGGCGGTGGTCGCCGAGCGAGTGCCGCTACAGCAGGTGCTGCTGAACCTGATCGGGAACGCCGTCAAGTACACGCGTGCGGCGCGCCCGGACCCGGTGGTGCGCGTGGGGTGGCGCGACCTGGGCGCGTGGGTGGAGCTCTCGGTCGCGGACAACGGCCCGGGCATCGAGGCCAAGTACCACGACCGCATCTGGGGGATCTTCCAGACGCTCGAGGCGCGCGACAAGGTGGAGGGCACAGGGATCGGGCTCGCCGTCGTGAAGAAGATCGTCGAGTCGCGTGGCGGCCGCGCGTGGCTGACGTCGACGCCGGGCGAGGGGACGACCTTCTACGTCACGATCCCGAAGGTGGCCCGGCGCGCGGCGGCCGGCCCGGGGGACTGACGGCCCGCCGCGCTCCGCCGTCCGCCCCGCCCGATGACCGCCGCACTCACTCCCCTCCGACCCCGACCGCGTGCTCAACATCCTACTCGTCGAGGATGACGACGTAGACGTGATGACCGTCCGCCGCGCCTTTCAGCGGAACCACATCACGAACCCGCTGTTCGTCGCGGGCGACGGCCTCGAGGCGCTGGAGCAGCTGCGCGGCGGCCGGATTCCGCGCGACCGGCGGCTCATCCTGCTGGATCTGAACATGCCGCGGATGAACGGGATCGAGTTCCTGCGCGAGCTGCGCAAGGACCCGGAGCTGGCGCGCACGCCGGTCGTGGTGCTCACGACGAGCGACGACGAGCGCGACCGGGTCGAGGCGTACGGGCTCAACGTCGCGGGGTACCTGCTCAAGCCGGTCACCTTCGGCAGCTTCTGCGAGGTGATGGCGGCGCTCAACAAGTACTGGACGCTCGT
Source organism: uncultured Gemmatimonadales bacterium (assembly GCA_963763675.1). Lineage (GTDB taxonomy): Bacteria > Gemmatimonadota > Gemmatimonadetes > Gemmatimonadales > Gemmatimonadaceae > BPUI01. The sequence goes on along the minus strand of CAVXPN010000001.1, from coordinate 1,647,352 downwards.
CGAGATGCCCTGAGCGGCGCAGCGCGGGCCGCGCGCGGGACTTAGCATGCGCCGTGGGGCGGCGCAGGCCGCCCCGCTTCCCACCGCCCCCGCGTTCCCCGATGCCGCCTACCGCCCAGCGCGCCCGCGTCGCCGCCGCCGCACTCCTCCTCGTGACCGCCGCCGGGCGGCCCGCCGCCGCCCAGCAGCCGGCGCCGAACGCCGGGCTGCCGAGCGAGACGCCGGCGCACTTCACTCCCGCGACGTCGAGCTTCGACTACGAGCGGCGGGACGTGATGATCCCGATGCGCGACGGGGTGGGCCTGCACACCGTCGTGCTCGTCCCGCGCGGGGCGCGGCGCGCGCCGATGCTGCTGACGCGCACCCCGTACGACGCCACCGCGACGACCACGTACGCGCAGAGCGCGCACCTCGGGCCGACGCTCGCGGGCTACGACAACGCGCTCGACGTCGTCATCCCCGGCGGCTACATCCGCGTCGTGCAGGACGTGCGCGGCAAGTACGGCTCGGGCGGCGATTTCGTGATGAACCGCCCGCTCCGCGGCCCGCTCAACCCCACGAGCGTCGACGAGAGCACCGACACCTACGACACGATCGACTGGCTCGTCAAGCACGTGCCCGAGTCCAACGGCAACGTCGGCGAGCTCGGGATCTCGTACGACGGCTTCGAGCCGCTGATGGGGATCGTCGACCCGCACCCGGCGCTCAAGGTGGCCGTGCCGATGAACCCGATGGTCGACGGGTGGATGGGCGACGACTGGTTCCACCACGGCGCGTTCCGGGAGCAGAACATGCCCTACGTGCTCGAGCAGGAGGCCGCGCGCGACAACTCGGCCAAGTGGTGGACGAGCACCTTCGACGACTACGACCTCTTCCTGCGGGGCGGGAGCGCGGGCGCGTTAGGCCGGGCGCACGGGCTCGAGCAGGTCGGCTTCTGGCGGCAGATCCTCGCGCACCCGAGCTACGACCGGTGGTGGCAGCTGCAGGCGATGGACAGCGTGCTCGCGCGGCGGCCGCTCACGGTGCCCGTGATGCTCGTCCACTCGCTCTGGGACCAGGAGGACATCTACGGTGCGCCGGCGATGTACCGGGCGCTGCGGCCCAAGGCGACGCCCGGCGCGCCGGTCTACCTCGTGCTGGGCCCGTGGCACCACGGGCAGGAGATCGAGAACGGCAGCCGGCTGGGCGCGGTCGAGTTCGAGAGCAACACGTCGCGCTGGTTTCAGACGCACGTCCTCGCGCCGTTCCTCGCGCACTACCTGAAGGACGGCGCGCCGCCGATGGACGTGGCGCCGGTGACGGCGTTCGAGACCGGGACCAACGACTGGCGGCGGCTGCGGGCGTGGCCGTCGGGGTGCGAGGGCACGCCGAACGACGCGGCCGCGAGCGACGCGGCCGCGAACGGGGGGGCCGCGTGCGCGCCGCGCGCGACGCCGTTCTACCTGCACGCCGGCGCGCGCGCCGGCTTCGCGGCCCCGGCGGCGGGCGAAGGCGCCTACGACGCGTTCGTCTCCGACCCCGCCAAGCCCGTCCCCTTCCGCCGGCGCCCGATCCAGCCGGTCGGGTACACCAGCCCGCTCACCTGGGTGGAGTGGCTGGTCGACGACCAGCGCGAGGCGTCGGGGCGCACCGACGTGCTCACCTACACCTCGGACGTCCTCACCGCGCCGCTCAAGATCAGCGGCGCGCCCGTGGCGAACCTCATCGCCTCGACCACCGGCACCGACGCGGACTGGGTGGTGAAGGTGATCGACGTGTACCCGGACGAGGTGGGCGGGGCGCCCACCATGGGCGGGTACCAGCTCCCGGTCTCGATGGACATCTTCCGCGGCCGCTACCGCCAGAGCTACTCGGCGCCCGAGGCGATCACGCCGAACGCGCCGCTCCGCTACCGCTTCGAGCTGCCGAACGCGAACCACGTGTTCCTGCCCGGGCACCGCGTGATGGTGCAGGTGCAGTCGAGCTGGTTCCCGCTGTATGACCGGAACCCGCAGACGTTCGTGCCCAACATCTTTTGGGCGCGGCCGGAGGACTATCGGAAGGCCGAGCACCGGGTGTTCCACGCGCCGGGGGAGGCGAGCTTCGTGGAGTTGCCGGTCGTGGGGGGGGGCGCGGCGGAGCGATGACCCCGAGGTGACGCGGCGGGCGAGAGGCGACGACGCGTCCTGCGGACGCGTCTACCGCAGCGTCTACCGCAGCGCCTCCGCGATCGCCCGCTCCGCCAGCGGCGCCATCAGTCGGTACCCGGCCTCGTTCACGTGCACGCCGTCGGTGGTCAGCTCCGCGCGCATCCCCTGCCGCGCGTCGGCCATCGGCGTGTGGTAGTCGAGGTACACCGCGCCCGCGCGGGCCGCGTAGTCGCGCATCCACGCGTTGAGCGCGACGATCTTGGGGGCGGGCTCGAGGCCCCGGTGCCACGGGTAGTCGTAGACGGGCAACACGGACGAGAGCACCACGCGGATGCCGTTGGCCCGGGCGACCTCGGTCATCGACCGCAGGTTGTCCTCGATCATCGCGAGCGTCGACGGCCCCGTGTTGCCGGCGATGTCGTTGGTCCCCGCGAGGATCACGACCGCGGCCGGCCGGAGCGCGACCACGTCCTGACGGAAGCGCACGAGCATCTGCGGCGTGGTCTGGCCGCCGATGCCGCGGTTGACGTACGGGCGGCCCGGGAACTGGGCGGGGAAGTACCGCGCCCACCCCTCGGTGATCGAGTTGCCGAGGAACACGACGCGCCGCTCCCCCGGGGCGGGGGCGGGGAGCGCGGCGTTCGCGTCGCGGTAGCGCGCGAGGTTGGCCCAGTCGGTGTGCAGGCGGACCTCGTCGGGCGTCTGCGCCGGCGCGGCCGACGTCGAAGCGTTAGGCGGGTTGATTGGGTTGGGCGCGGTCGTGTCCCGGCCCGCGAGGAACCGCTCGACCGCGGGCCAGACCAGGGCGGGCTGCTCGACGTACGGGAAGTGCCCCGCCCGCGGCACGCGCAGTAACGTCGCGTGCGGCAGCGCGGTCGCCCAGCGCGCGACGAGGTCGATCGGGATCGCGTCCTCCTCGCCGTGCACGACGAGCGTCGGCGCCGCGACCGCGCCGAGCTGCGGCGTGAGGTCCCACGCGCCGTACGAGTTCATGACGAGGCGGTTGGTGGTGGCGAGGCCGTAGCGAATCCCCGCCGGGTCGGACGCGCACAGGTCGGAGCGCACGAGCGGGAGCGAGCGGTCCGGGTCGGCGAGCCGCGGGCGGAGCGCGACCGCCCAGTAGGCCCGGCACCCGGCGCGGATCTCCTCCCCCGACGCACCCGGCGCGTTCATGCGGCGGTCGGCGGCGCCCATCGCGGCGCCCTGCGCGGAGTCGAGGCGCGCCGCCATCGTCGCGCCCATGCGCTGCCAGAGCGCGCCCCGCGCCGGCGGGACCGCGCCGAAGAAGACCATCCGCCGCACCTCCGCGGGGTGCGCGACCGCGTACGACGCGGCGAGTAGTGGGCCGTACGAGTGCGCGACGAGCGTCACGCGCGCGAGCCCGAAGTAGCGCCGCACGGCGTCGAGGTCGTCCACCTGACGCGCCGCGGTGAGCACCGTCGTGTCCCGCGGAAGCGTCGAGCGACCCGCGCCGCGCTGGTCGTAGAAGATGACCGTGTGGTGCGCGGCGAGCGGGGCGAAGTCGGCCGCGATGCTCTCGAGGTCCACGCCCGGGCCGCCGTGGATCGCGATGAGCGTGTCCGGGCCCGCGCCGACGACGCGGTAGTAGAGCCGCACCCCGTCGGAGGCGGGCACGTAGCCCTCGCGCGGCGGGCGCGGGGGCGCGGCGGCCAGTAGCGCGACGCCGGCGAGCGCTGCGAGCGCGGTACGCAGCCCGGTCATACGATCGACCGCACGACGCCGCCGTCCACGCGGAGCGCCGCGCCGTTGGTCGCGGACGCCCGCGCACTGCACACGTACGTGATCATCGCCGCCACCTCGTCGGGGGTCTCGAATCGTTGGAGCAGCGACGACGGGCGCGCGCTCGCGAAGAATTCGTGCTCCATCGTTGCGAAATCGACGCCGCGCGCCTCGGCCATCTGCCCGACGAACGCCGACACGCCCTCCGAGGCGGTCGGGCCGGGGAGCACCGCGTTCACGGTCACGCCCGTGCCGGCCGTGGTCTCGGCGAGGCCGCGCGCCACGGCGAGTTGCGCCGTCTTGGTCATGCCGTAGTGGATCATCTCGGCCGGGATCTGCACCGCGCTCTCGCTCGACACGAAGACCACGCGGCCCCAGTCGCGCGCGCGCATGCCCGGGAGGTAGTGGCGCGAGAGGCGCACGCCGCTCAACACGTTGGTCTCGAAGAAGCGCATCCAGTCGCCATCCGAGATCTCGGCGAACGGCCGCGGCTCGAAGATGCCGAGGTTGTTGACGAGCACGTCGACGTCGGGGACCGCGTCGGTGAGTCGCGCGCAGCCGTCGGCGGTGCCGAGGTCCGCGGCGACGCCGCGTACGTCGGCGCGGGGCGCCGCGTCGCGGACCTGCCGGACCGCGGCGTCGACGCGCTCGGGCGTACGCCCGTTGACGATGACGGCCGCGCCCTCCGCCGCGAGCTGGCGCGCGGCCGCGAGCCCGATGCCGCCCGTCGAGCCGGTGACGAGCGCGCGCCTACCCTGGAGTCCGAGGTCCATGCCGTCGGCGCGTCGCAGGATGCGCACCAGCGCCACGCCCGAGCCCGGTTCCGCGCGGGTCCGCGCGAGTCCGCGCGGGTCGACACCGGTCCGGTTCGCGGCCGGGCGGCGTTACCGTACAGGCATGCCTTCCATCGCCTTTCTCGGGACCGGCCTGCTCGGCAGCGCCTTCGTCGAAGCCGCGCTCGGCCGCGGCGACCACGTCACCGTCTGGAACCGCACGCCCGACAAGGCGCGCGCCCTCGAACGGTTCGGCGCCGCCGTCGCGGCGACCCCCGCGGACGCCGTGCGCGGCGCCGAGCGCGTGCACCTCGTCCTGAAGGACGACGGCGTCGTCGAGGAGGTCGTCGCCGCGCTGCGCCCCGGACTCGCCCCCGACGCGATCATCGTCGACCACACGACCACGCAGCCGGCGCACACCGCGGAGCGTGCGGCGCGACTCAACGCCGAGGGCGTGCGGTACCTGCACTGCCCGGTGTTCATCGGGCCGCCGGCCGCGCGGGCGGGGCAGGGGACGATCCTCGCGTCGGGCGCGCGCACCCTCTTCGACGCCGTCGAGCCGGCCCTCGCGCGGATGGCCGCGCGCGTCGCCTACCTCGGCGAGCGCGCGGACCTCGCGGCGACGTACAAGCTGTGCGGCAACGCGGCCATCATCGGGTTCAGCGCGGTCGTTGCCGACGTCTTCGCCGTCGCGGCCGGCGCGGAGGTCGCCGCGCCCGACGCACTCCGCGTGTTCGAGTACCTCGACGTGGGCGCGATCGTGAACGGGCGCGGGCGGACCATGGCGGCCGGGAACTTCGCGCCGAACTTCGAGCTCGCGATGGCGCGCAAGGACGTCAGGCTGATGACCGAGACCGCCGCGGGCCGGCCCCTGGCCGCGCTGCCCGCGGTCGCGGCCCGGATGGACGCGCTGATCGCGGACGGCCGCGGCGGCGACGACCTCGCCGTGCTCGCACAAGACACCGTCGCCTAACACTGACGCCAACACCCGGGGAGCCGTGAACCGCCGACGATTCCTGCAGGCCGCCGCGACCGCGACCGCCGCTGGCGCGGCCGCGCATGCCACCGCGGCGTACGCGCAGCGCTCCGGCGCGGCGCCCACCGCGCAGCCCGCGTTCCCGCCGCCCGACGCGCGGAGCGTCTGGCTCGTCGGCGACAGCGCGCCGCCCGACCCCGCGGCGCTCGCCGCGCGGTTAGGCGCCCTCGTGCAAGCCAGAGGGGCGGTGCGCGACAGCTACCTCGCCGACGGGGCGGTCGGCGAGTTGGAGGCGGCGTTCGCGGCGCTGCTGGGCAAGGAGGACGCGGCGTTCTTCCCGACGGGGACGCTCGCCAACAACGTCGCGCTGCGCGTGCTCTGCGGCGAGCACCGACACGCCCTCGTCCAGCACGAGAGCCACCTCTACCGCGACGAGAGCGACACCGCCGCGCGGCTCGGCGGCCTCACGCTCGTCCCGCTCGCCGCCGGGCGGGCCGCGCCGACGGTGGAAGAAGTCGCCGCGGCGATCGACGAGGCGGAGAAGGGGCCGTACCCGCTCAAGGTCGGGGCGATTTCAATCGAGAGCCCGGTGCGGCGGGAAGCGGGCGCGCTCGTGCCGCCGGCGACGGTGCAGGCGATCGCGTCTCTGGCCCGGGCCCACGGCACGCGCCTGCACCTCGACGCGGCGCGGCTGCTGCTCGCGCCGCCGTCGCTCGACCTCGGCGCCTACGTCGCACCGTTCGACACCGTATACGTCTCGCTCTACAAGTACCTCGGCGCGCCGTTCGGGGCGGTGCTGGCGGGGACGAAGGCGCATGTCGCGGAGGCGCGCGAGCTGCGCCACGCGTACGGCGGGCTGCTCTACCAGGGCTGGATCCCGGCGCTCGTCGCGCTCGACTCGCTCGCGACGTTCCGGGCGCGGATCGCGCGCGCGCACGCGACGGCGGACCAACTCGTCGCCGCGCTCGAGGCGAGCGGGCGGGTGAAGCGCCGGCCGGCGCCGGACGCCTCCAACGTGTACGCGCTGGAGATGGACGCGGCGCTCGCGGCCGCGGCGTTCGAGCGCGGGCGCGCGGCCGGGGTGCGCGTCGGGCGCTGGAGCGCCGGGTCGGTCCCGTTCTACGTCAACGAGACGATCACCCGGCGCCCCGTCGGCGAGTACGTGCGCGTCTTCCTCGGCTGACCACCACCCCGACCATGCACCGACGCGACTTCGTCCGCCACCTCGCCGCGGCCGGCGGCGCCCTCTCGCTCGGGCGCGCGGCTCGCGCGGCGGGCGTGGGCGCGCCGCCGCTCCGCGTCGACGCCGCGCGCCTCGACGCGTCGCTCGCCGCGTTAGGCGCTTTCGGGCGCAACCCCGAGGGCGGCGTCACGCGCACCGCGTACGGCGACGCCGACCGCGCCGGGCGGCAGTACGTGCGGCAGCTCATGGCCGACGCCGGCCTGCGGGTGCGGCTCGACGCCGCCGGCAACATCCTCGGCCGGCGCGAGGGTCGCGTCGCGCCCCTCCCGCCGATCCTCCTCGGCTCGCACGTCGACTCGGTCCCCGCCGGCGGCAACTACGACGGCCCGCTCGGCACGCTCGCCGCGATCGAGGTCGCCCGGACGTTAGGCGAGCACGGCGTCGCGACGCGCCACCCGCTCGAGGTCGTGGCGTGGCAGAACGAGGAGGGCGGGCTCGTCGGGAGCCGGATCGCGAGCGGCGAGTTCCCCGCGCGCGAGCTGGACCGCGTCGCCGTCAGCGGGAAGACGATCCGCGACGGCATCGCCTTCATCGGCGGCGACCCGGCCAACCTCGCGAGCGCCCAACGCCGGCGGGGCGACGTCGCGGCCTACCTCGAGCTGCACATCGAGCAGGGCAGCACCCTCGAGCGCGAGCACGTCGACATCGGGATCGTGGAGGGCATCGTCGGCATCTGGCAGTGGACGGTGACCGTGGACGGCTTCGCCAACCACGCGGGGACGACGCCGATGGACCGGCGGCAGGACGCGCTCCTGAGCGCCGCGCGCTTCATCGAGATGGTGAACCGCGTCGTGCGGAGCGAGCCGGGGCGGCAGGTGGGCACGGTGGGACAGATCCGCGCCGAGCCGGGGGCGCCGAACGTGATCCCGGGGCGCGTCGTGATGAGCCTGGAGCTGCGCGACCTCGACGCGGCCAAGGTCGCGCGCCTCTACGCGCGCATCGCGGACGAGGCGCGCTCGATCGGGCGCGAGGGCGGCACCACCGTCGGGTTCGCGCCGATCACCGAGCACGCGCCGGCGCCCACCGACCCACGCATGCGCACGATCATCGCGGACGCGGCGCGGGGCCTTGGTCTCACGACGCGCATAATGCCGAGTGGGGCGGGGCACGACGCGCAGGAGATGGCGCGGATCGCGCCGACGGGGATGGTCTTCGTGCCGAGCGTGGGCGGGATCAGCCACTCGCCGAGGGAGTTCACGCGGCCCGCGGACTGTGCGAACGGGGCGAACGTGCTGCTGCAGGCGGTGCTCGCGGTCGACGGCGGCGCGCTCGGGTGACCGGCGGGGTGCGGCGGCGCGCGGCCCGCGCGCGGGCGGTGTGGGGCGCGCTCGCGGTCGCCGCCGCCTGTGCCTGCGCGGCCGCGCCCGCGGCGCGGCGGGCGCTCGCCGACCCGGGCGTCCCCTGGTGGCGCGAGCGCGCGCCCGACGTGTTCCGCGTCCGGGTCGAGACGACGCGCGGGCCGTTCGTGGTCGAGGTCCACCGCGCGTGGGCGCCGCGCGGGGCCGACCGCTTCCACCAGCTGGTGCGCGCGGGCTTCTTCGACGACTCGCGCTTCTTCCGCGTGCGCGCCGGGTTCGTCGCCCAGTTCGGGATCGCGGGCGACCCGGCCGTGGCGGCGGCGTGGCGGGCGGCGGCGATCCCCGACGACTCCGTTAGGCACGGCAACGTGCGCGGCGCGGTGGCCTACGCGATGACGGGGCCCGGCACGCGCACCACGCAGCTCTTCGTCGACCTCGCCGACAACACGCGCCTCGACGCCGAGGGGTTCGCGCCGGTCGGGACCGTGGTCGAGGGCATGGACGTGGTCGACGCGCTCTACGCGGGATACGGCGAGGCGTCGGGGGGTGGCATGCGCGGCGGCCGGCAGGGGCCGCTCTTCGCGTCGGGGAACGCGTACCTCGACGCGGCATACCCGCGGCTCGACCGGCTCCTGCGCGCGCGGGTCGAACTGGTTCGACGCGAGCCCCCGAGGCACTGAACCGGGCCGGGCGGCGGGCGGGATTGCGCGCCACGCGGGAATAGGCGTACTCTGCGCAAAATCCCACCCCGGAGCGACCGCACGGTGACCAGCCCCACGGGGACCAGCCCGCCGCCCGACCCGCGCCACGCGCGCCGAGCCGACCTCGAGGACGACGGGCCGCTGAGCCCGTGGGCCCCGCGGGACGCGTGCGGGACCGGCTTCGTCGCGCGCCAGGACGGCCACGCGTCGCCCGACGTACTCGCGCTGGCGCTCGAGGCGCTCGTGCGCATGGCGCACCGGGGCGCGGCAGGCGCCGACCACGCCGGCGACGGCGCGGGCGTGTTGACGCAACTGCCCGAGGCCTTGCTCCGGCGCGAGTGCGCGGCCCTGGCGGACCCCGCGACCGCGTTCGCGGTCGGGATGTTCTTCCTGCCGCCCGGCGCCGCGCAGGGCGAGCGGGCCCGCGCGCTCGTCGAGCGCGTGCTCGCCCGCGACGCGATCCCGTTCCTCGGCTGGCGCGACGTGCCCGTCGACGCCGGCGCGCTCGCCCCCTCGGCGCGCGATTCGCGACCGGCCGTTCGGCAGCTCCTCGTCGGGCGGCCGCCGGGCGCCGCGGACGACGACGCGTGGGAGCGCGCGCTCTACCTCGCCCGCCGCGAGGTCGAGCTGCGGGCGGCGGCGGAGGGCGTGGCGCCGCTCTACTGCGCGTCGTTCTCGTGCCGCACGGTGGTCTACAAGGCCCTCCTGAGCGGCGCGCAGCTCCCGGCGTTCTACGCCGACCTGCGCGACCCGCGCTACGCGACCGCGCTCGCCGTCTTCCACGAGCGCTACGCGACGAACACCGCGCCGCGCTGGGACCTCGTCCAGCCGTTCCGGCTCCTGGCGCACAACGGCGAGATCAACACGCTCTGGGGGAACCGCAACGCGTTCGCCATGCGGCGCGGCATGCTCGACAGCCCCCTGTTCGGCGCGCGCGTCGACCGGCTGCGCGACGTGATCGTCCCCGGCGGCAGCGACTCGGCGAGCCTCGACAACGCGCTCGAACTCCTGGTGCGCGCGGGTCGCTCGCCCGTGCACGCGCTGATGATGCTCGTCCCGCAGGCGTGGGAGCGCGCCGCCGATCTCGAGCCCGAGGTGCGCGCGTTCTACGAGTACCACCAGTGCCTGATCGAGCCGTGGGACGGGCCCGCCGCGCTCGCCTACTCCGACGGGCGCACGGTGGCCGTCTCGCTCGACCGCAACGGCCTGCGCCCGTGCCGCTACAAGGTGCGCGCGGACGGGCTCGTGGTCGCCGGCTCGGAAGTCGGCATCGTCGACTTCGACCCGGGCGAGACGGTCGAGTCGGGGAAGCTCGACCCCGGGGGCGTCCTCGTCGTCGACACCGTCGGGCGCCGCATCCTCCGCACCCCGGAGGCGAAGCGCGAGGTCGCGACGCGCCGGCCCTACGCGCGCTGGGTCGCGCGGCACATGACCACGCTCGCCGCGGACCCGGGTGGCGGGCCCGACGTCCTGCCTAACGACGACCTGCGCCCGCTGCAGCTCGCCTTCGGGCTCGGGTTCGAGGAGCTGCGGCTCGTGCTGGAGCCGATGGGCGCGACCGGGGCCGACGCGGTGTGGAGCATGGGCGACGACACGCCGATCGCGCCGCTCGCGCGCGTGCCGCGCCCGGTCGCGGCGTACCTGCGCCAGCGCTTCGCGCAGGTGACGAACCCGCCGATGGACTCCCTGCGCGAGAGCCTCGTGATGTCGCTGCGCATGCAGCTCGGCCGGTGCGGCTCGCCCCTGGAGGAGCGGCCGGACGCGGCGCGCATGCTCCGCGTCGAGCACCCGGTCCTGCTCCCGGCGGAGATGGCGGCGCTGCGCGACGCGCCGGGATTCCCGTGCGCGACCGTCGACGCGAGCTGGCCGGCGGCCGAGGGCCCCGAGGGGCTCGAACGCGCGCTGGACGCGTGCTGCCGCTCGGCGGAGCGCGCCGCGCGCCGCGGGGCGCGGGTGCTCGTCGTGAGCGACCGCGGCGCGTCGGCCGGGTGCGCGCCGGTGCCGCTGCTGCTCGCGTTAGGCGCGGTGCGGGCGCACCTGGTCCGCGTGGGACTCCGCGCCCGGGTCGGCCTCGTCGCGGAGAGCGGGGACGCGGTGGACGCGCACGGCGTCGCGGCGCTCGTCGGCTACGGCGCGGAGGCCGTCTACGCGTGGCTCGCGATGGCCTCGGTCGCCGCGGTCTTCGCGGAGGCGCCGGGGCACGGCCGCCGCGCGGCGGACGACCCGGCGCGCCCCGCGCCCGACGAGGCGCAGCGGCGGCTGCGCTCGGCGCTGGAGAAGGGGCTGCTCAAGATCCTCGCGAAGCTGGGGATCTCGACACTCGCCTCGTACTGCGGCGCGCAGACCTTCGAGGCGATCGGGCTCGGCGCCGAGGTCGTCGACCGCTGCTTCGCGGGGACCGTCTCGCCGTTGGGCGGGATCGGCTTCCGCGAGGTCGGCGAGGACGTACTCGGCTGGCACGCGGCGGCGTTCCCGGCACCCGGCGCGGACGCGCCGCGCGCGGGCGCGCCGGGCGCGGGCGCCGCGCTCCCGGACTACGGGCGCGTACGCTACCGCAAGGATGGCGAGGCGCACGCGTGGGCGCCGACGGCGGCCGTCGCGGTGCAGCAGGCCGTGGGGGCGGGCCGCGCCGCGCGCGCGGCCTCGGCGGCCAACGGACACGGTTCGGGAGATGGCACCGGCAACGGCGCCGCGAGCGCGGCCGACGCCGCGAGGCGGGCCGCCGCGTGGGGCGGCTTCCGCGACGCGCAGGACGGGCGCCGCCCCGCGCACCCGCGCGACCTGCTCGGCCTCCGGGGCGGCCGCCCCGTGCCGCTGGCCGAGGTCGAGCCCGTCGAGGAGATCCGCCGGCGCTTCGTCGTCTCCGCGATGTCGTTAGGCTCGCTCTCCCCCGAGGCGCACGCCACGCTCGGCGAGGCGATGAACGCGATCGGCGCGCGCTCGAACTCGGGCGAGGGCGGAGAGGACCCGGCGCTCTGGGCGCCCGGCCCCAACGGCGAGCGGCGCGACAACCGCATCAAGCAGGTCGCCTCGGCGCGCTTCGGCGTGACCACCGAGTACCTCGCGCGCGCCGACGAGCTCGAGATCAAGATCGTCCAGGGCGCGAAGCCGGGCGAGGGCGGGCAGCTGCCGGCGCACAAGGTCACGGCGCTCATCGCGCGGCTCCGCCACGCGGTGCCCGGCGTGTCGCTGATCTCGCCGCCGCCGCACCACGACATCTACTCGATCGAGGACCTCGCGCAGCTGATCTACGACCTGCGCGCGGTCAACCCGCGGGCCCGGGTCGGCGTGAAGCTCGTCGCCGAGGCCGGCGTGGGCACGGTCGCCGCGGGCGTGGCGAAGGCGTACGCCGACTACGTGCTGATCGCCGGGCACGACGGCGGCACGGGCGCGTCGCCGCTCTCCTCGATCAAGCACGCGGGCTCGCCGTGGGAGCTGGGACTCGCCGAGGCGCAGCAGGTGCTGGTGCGCCAGGGGCTGCGGCACCGGGTGGAGCTGCGCGTCGACGGCGGTCTGAAGACGGGGCGCGACGTGGTCGTCGGCGCGCTCCTGGGGGCGGAGGCGTTCGGGTTCGGGACGGCGGCGCTCGTCGCGATCGGCTGCGCGATGGCGCGGCAGTGCCACAACAACACGTGCCCCACGGGGATCGCCACGCAGCGCGAGGACCTGCGCGCCAAGTACGCCGGCCGCCCCGAGCACGTGATCGCCTTCTTCACCAACGTCGCCGAGGAGGTGCGCGGGCTGCTCGCGACGCTGGGCGCGCGGTCGCTCGACGAGGTGGTCGGGCGCGCGGACCTGCTGGAGCGGGTCGACCACCCCGAGGTGCCGCGGTCGTCGATGCTCGACCTGTCGCTGCTACTGACGCGGGCCGAGCGTGCGGGCGAGCCGCCGCGCCGCACGACGTCGGCCGGGGCGGCCCGCGCCGCGCGCGCGCACGGCGAGACGCTCGACGACGCGATCCTGCGCGACGCGGCCGATGCGTTAGGCGAGGGCCGCGCGTTCGCGGGGTGCTACGCGGTGCGCAACCACCACCTCGCCGTCGGCGCGCGCGTGGCGGGCTGGATCGCCGAGCGCCACGGCGACGCGGGGCTCCCCGCGGCGCACGTGCGCCTCGCCTTCGCGGGGACGGCGGGGCAGAGCTTCGGGGCGTTCGCGATCGCGGGCATGCGCCTCGCGCTCGAGGGCGAGGCGAACGACTACCCGGGCAAGGGGCTCAACGGCGCGACCATCGCGGTGCGCCCGTTCGCGGGCGCGCGCGCGGGCGTCGAGGCGCACCGGCAGGTCATCCTCGGCAACACGGCGCTCTATGGCGCGACGCGCGGGCGGCTGTTCGCGGCGGGGCAGGCGGGGGACCGGTTCGCGGTGCGCAACTCGGGCGCGGTCGCGGTGGTCGAGGGGGCGGGGAGCCACTGCTGCGAGTACATGACGGGCGGGATCGTCGCGGTACTCGGGCCGGTGGGGCGCAACTTCGGGGCGGGGATGTCCAACGGGATCGCGTACGCGTACGACGAGGCCGGGACGTTCGCAGGGCGGGTGAACCGCGAGCTGGTCGAGGTAGGCGGGCTCGGGGGGGAGGACGAGGCGGTGCTGCGGGCGCTGTTAGGCGAGCACGTCGCGGCGACGGGGAGCGCGCGCGGGGCGGCGCTGCTGGCGGACTGGGAGGGGGTGCGGGGGCGGTTCTGCGTGGTGGCGCCGCGGGGAGCGGAGGAGCACGCGTCGGCGATCCGGGGGGGCTACCTCGCGGGGCGGTAGGGCGGATTCGACGGCGCCGTTGGTGGGACGCTGTTGGAGGGGCGCTGTTATGACGGCGCTGTTGGAGAGGCGACCCGACCGGCAGGTCTTCATCGCCGTCCCAACAGCGCCCCACCAACAGCGCCGTTGCAACAGCGCCGTCAAACCCGCTCCACCAACAGCGCCCTGTCGTCCCCGCCGTCAGACCACCGCCACCGGCCGCCGCGCCCCATTCGACCCGGCCCCGGCCCCGCCCTCCGCCCGCTGCGCCTCCGCCGTCCGCTCGTAGTCGAACTTCCCCGTCCGCACCGACGGCGCCACCGTGATGATCACGAACTTCGACGTCGGCGTGTTGCTCCGCTCCGCCACCGAGTCGATCGGCACGAGCGCGTTCGCCTCCGGGTAGTACGTCGCCGCGCACCCGCGCGGGATCTGGTACGGCACGACGACGAACTGCCGCGCGACGCGCTCCGCGCCGTTCCAGTGGCTCGTGACGTCGACCACCTGGCCCTCCTTCAGCCCGCGCTCGCGCACGTCCGCCTCGTGCATGAACACCACGCGGCGCTCGTTGTGGATCCCGCGGTAGCGGTCGTGCAGCCCGTAGACCGTGGTGTTGAACTGGTCGTGCGTGCGCAGCGACATCATGATCAGCTGCCCCGGCTCGAGCGCCACCGGGTGGATCGGGTGCGCCGTGAAGTTCGCCTTGCCCGTCGTCGTCTTGAACTCGCGGTGGTCCCGGGGCGAGTTGGGCAGGTAGAAGCCGCCCGGCTCGCGCACGCGCCGGTTGTATGCGTCGAAGCCCGGCACCACGTGCTCGATGTGGTCGCGCACGCGGTCGTAGTCGGCCATGCACGCGTCCCAGTCCACCGTGGTGCGCGCGCCGAGCGCGGCCTTCGCCATGCGGCAGACGATGGCGACCTCGCTCAGCACGTCCGGGGCGGCCGGGTCGAGCACGCCCTTGGACATCGACACCACGCCCATCGAGTTCTCGACCGAGACGAACTGCTGCCCCGACGCCTGCTCGTCGCGCTCGGCGCGGCCTAACGTCGGCAGGATGAGCGCCGTCGCGCCCGTGTTCAGGTGCCCGCGGTTGAGCTTGATCGAGACCTGCGCCGTGAGGCGGCAGCGGCGCATCGCCTGCGCGGCGTACTCGGTGTCCGGGCCCGCCGAGAGCAGGTTGCCGCCCATCCCGAAGAACACCTTCACCTTGCCGGCGTGCATCGCCCTGAGCGACTCGACCACGTCGTAGCCGTGCGCGCGCGGCGGCTCGAACTTGAACTCCGCCCCGATCCGGTCGAGGAACTCGTCGGGCATCCGCTCCCACACGCCGACCGTGCGGTCGCCCTGCACGTTGCTGTGCCCGCGCACCGGGCACACGCCCGCGCCCGGCTTCCCGATCGAGCCGCGCATCAACAGGATGTTGGCGACCTGCTGGATCGCCGCGACCGCCTGCGGCTGCTGCGTCAGGCCCATGCCCCATGCCACGATTAGGCGCTCGTGCGCCATGATCATGTCGGCGACCTCGCGGATCTGCGCGCGCGGCACCCCACTCTCGCGCACGATCAGGTCCCACGACTCCGCGCGGATGTCGGCGATGTACTCGTCGAACCCGTGCGTGTGCTCGGCGATGAACCGGTGGTCGAACACGGTGCCGGGCTTCCGCTCCTCGGCCTCGAGCAACTCCTTGGCGATCCCCTTGAGGAGCGCGAGGTCGCCCGCGATCCGCGGGTGCACGAAGAGGTCGGCGATCTTGGTGCCCGGGCCGACGATCACCTGCAGCGCGCGCGTCGGGTGCCGCAGGTTCTGCGGGTTTTGAAAGTGGTTGAGCCCCGTCTCGGGCAGGGGGTTGATGCCGATGATCTTGCCGCCGTTCCACTTCAACATCTGCAACGCGCTCAACATCCGCGGGTGGTTGCTCCCCGGGTTGTGGCCGATGTCGATCAGCAAGTCGGTGGTCTCGACGTCCTCGAGCGTGACCGTGCCCTTGCCGATGCCGATCGCGTCGGTGAGCGCCGCGCCGCTCGACTCGTGGCACATATTGGAGCAGTCGGGAAGGTTGTTGGTCCCGAACTGCCGGACGAACAGCTGGTACATGAACGCCGCCTCGTTGCTCGTCCGCCCCGAGGTGTAGAACGCCGCCTCGTCGGGCGTGTCGAGCGCGCCGAGCTCCGCGGCGATCAGCCGGAACGCGTCGTCCCACGCGATCGGCTCGTAGTGCGTGGCACCCGCGCGCAGCACCATCGGGTGCGCGATCCGCCCCTGCTTGGCGAGCCAGTAGTCGCTCTTTTCGGAGAGCTCCTGCACGCTGTACTGCCGGAAGAACTCGGGCGGAATGAGCCGCCGCGTGTTCTCCTCGGCGGTGATCTTCGCGCCGTTCTCGCAGTACTCGGCGAACGGCGAGCGGTGCCCGGGCTTCGGGTCCGGCCACGCGCAACTCTGGCAGTCGATGCCCCCGACCTGGTTGAGCTTGACCAGCATCTTGGTCGCGTCGACCGGCCCCATCTCGTCGACCGCGTACTGCAGCGCCACCTTCACGGCCTCGAGCCCGGCGGCCGTCTTCATCGGCGCCTTGCGGTGCAGCTTGTCGAGCACGGCGGGCGGCTGGGCGACGACGTCGCCGTGGTACGCCTCGTCGGCGGCGCTCGCGGTCGGCTTGCCCTCGCGCACGAGTTCCCGGCGGATGTCGTCCTCGCTCGCGAGGTCGATCTTCGCACTCTCCCACGAGTTGGGCTCGGGGCTGCGCCGGTCGTCGCCGCGCACGGCGCCGTGCGACGGCTCGACGCTCGCGCGGCGGTGCAGCTGCTCGCCCTCCTTGGCGTCGACGTGCCCCGACGCGAGGTGGCCGCTGGTGGAATCGGAGGCGCCGTTGCCGGACGAGCCGTTACCAGACGAGCCGTTGCCGGAAGAACTGTTACCGGAATCGATCATACGATGGTCACTCATGCAGAGGTCGGGCGGGCGTTTGCCGCGCCCTACCCCTGCAATCAACAAGCGTGCGCGCGACACCGGCACGTGAGGGAAGGCGCCGGGTGACGTGCCCGACTCGGCGCTCGTCGCTCGCCGATGTCCGCCGTCCGCCGACTCCTCGCGCGTGCCGCCCTCGCGGCCGCCGCGCTCGGCCCCGCCGCCCGGGGCGCGCACGCGCAGATGCTCCAGTTCGGCCACCTCGGCGTCGAGGACGGGCTGCCGAGCTCCCAGGTGACCGACATCGCCCGCGACCGGCGCGGATTCATGTGGATCGGCACCGCGCACGGGGTGAGCCGCTACGACGGCTATCACTTTCGCGTCTACGCGCACGACGACGCCGACCCCGCCAGCATCCCCGACGGCACCGTCGCGCAGGTGTACGAGGACCGCCGCGGGACGATCTGGGCCGTCACGCCGGGCGGCTTGAGCCGCTACGACGCGGCCGCCGACCGCTTCGCGACGTACATGCGCGCCGCACCCGGCACCCCGGCGCCCGCCCTCACCAGCGTCGTCGAAGACGGGCGCGGCACGTTGTGGGTGGGCACGACGGCCGGTCTCTACCGGTTCGACCGCCGCACGGGCATCGCGACGCGGGCCGCGCTGCCGCCGACCGACCCGTCGGGACCCGCGGTCGCGTCGGTGATGACCCTGTTCGCCGACCGTGACGGGCGCGCGTGGGTCGGAACGCGCCACGGACTCTACCAGCTCGACGACGCGGGCGGCGTCGCGCGCGCGTTCGCGCCCGGGCTCAGGACCCGCGGCGCGCTCCCCGACACGGTCGTGCGCGCGCTCGCCCAGGACGCGGCCGGCGACGTGTGGGTCGGGATGGACTACGCCGGGCTCGCCCGGCTGGACGCGCGCTCGGGACGCTTCGAGCGCTTCCGGCACGACGCGGCCGACCCGCACAGCCTGGCGCGCGACCGCGTCGTACGCCTGATCGTCGACCGCGCCGGGGGCGGGCTGTGGGTGGGCACGGAGAACGGGGGGCTCGACTACCTCGACCTGATGACCCGGCAGTTCGCGCACCACCGCTTCGACCCGAACACGCCGGCCGGGATCGGCAGCAACTCGATCTGGTCACTCTACCAGGGCGCGGACGGGGCCGTGTGGGTCGGCACGTTCTCGGCCGGGCTGGACGTCTCGCACCCCGACGGCGGGGCGATCCGACGCTACGCGACCGTCGCCGGCGACCCGACGAGCCTCAGCTACAACGCCGTGACCGCGTTCGCCGAGGACCGCCGCGGGCACGTGTGGGTGGCGACCGACGGCGGCGGGGTCAACGACTTCGACCCGACGACGCGGCGCTTCCGGCACTACACCGCGCAGAACGCGGGGCTCGCGGCCGACGCGGTGGTCAGCGCGCAGGTCGACCGCTGGGGCACGTTGTGGGTGGGGACTTGGGGCGGCGGGCTTGCGCAGTTCGACGCGCGGCACGGCCGGTTCCACGCCTACACTACGGCGACCACCAACATCCCGACCAACAACACGCACGAGCTCCTGGCGGACCGCGCCGGGCGGCTCTGGGTCGGGACCGAGGACGCCGAGGTGGTCATGTTCGACCGCGCGCGCGGGACGTTCACGCGGCGGTTCGCGATGCAGGCGCCCGGGATGGCGCGGACGATCGTGTGGGCGCTCGTCGAGCTCCACGACGGCAGGCTCGCCGCGGCGACGCGCCTGGGGGGGCTCGCGGTCATCGACCCGGCAACGGGCGCCGTGCGGCACTTCGTCGCGGGCCCGGGCGGCCTGTCGAGCAACGACGTGCGCGGGCTGTTCGAGGCGGAGCCGGGCGTGCTGTGGGTCGCGACCGGGGCGGGGCTCGACCAGTTGGACCTGCGGACCGGGCGCGCGACGCACTACGGCGTGGCGGAGGGGCTCCCGAGCCCGTTCGTCGAGGCGATCGTCGGGGACGACACGGGGCGGCTGTGGGTGACCACGGACGGCGGGCTCGTGCGAATCGATCCGCGGCCGGACGCGGCGGGCCACCTCACCGGAGTCCGCGCGTTCGGGCGGGCGGACGGCGTGCAGGGGGCCGAGTTCCTGCCGCGCTCGGCATTCCGGGCGCACGACGGCACGCTTTACTTCGGCGGCAACGGCGGCTTCACGGCGGTGCGGCCGGGGGCGGTCGAGACGGCGCGGCGCGCGCCGTCGGTGGCGATCTCGGGGCTGCAGCTCTTCAACCGCCCCGTGACGGTGGGCGCGCCGGGCTCGCCGCTCGCGCGCGCGCTGGACTCGTTCGGGCCGGACGACGCGCTGACGCTCGCGGCGTCGCAGAACGTGGTCACGTTCGAGTTCGCGGCGCCGGACTACGCGTCGCCCAAGCGGACGCGCTACGCGTACCGGCTCGACGGCTTCGACGCGGCGTGGCAGGAGGTCGGCGGGCGGCACACGGCGTCTTACACGAACCTCGCGCCGGGCCACTACACGTTCCGCGTGCGCGCGACGAGTGGCCCCGCGACGGCGGGCCCGACGAAGGCGGCGGCGGGCGTAGGGGAGGCGTCGCTCCGGCTGGTCGTGCGGCCGCCGGTGTGGGAGACGTGGTGGTTCCGGCTGCTCGCGGCCGGGGCGGGGCTGGTCGGGGTGTGGCGCCTGCTCCGCTTCCAGCAGCGGCGGCGGATCGAGGTCGCGTTGGGTCGCCAGGCGCTGCGCGACCCGCTGACGGGGCTCGCCAACCGCGCGCTCTTCCGCGATCGCGTGGAGCACGCGCTCGCGCGGTTCGGGCGACAGGGCGCCCCGGGCGTGGGCGCCCCGAGCGATGGCGGGGCGGGCGTGGCGGTGCTGTTCCTCGACCTCGACGACTTCAAGACCGTCAACGATTCGTTAGGCCACCACGCGGGGGACGGGCTGTTGTGCGCGGTGGCCGGCCGGCTGCTCAACGCGACCCGCGGGTGCGACACCGTCGCGCGGCTCGGCGGCGACGAGTTCGCGGTGTTGATCGAGAACGCGGGCGCGGCGCACGCGGACCTCGTCGCCGGGCGCATCGCGGCGGCGCTCCGCGCGCCGGTACCGCTCGGCGGCGCGGCCGGCGAGGCGGAGGCACGCGTCGGGGTGAGCGTCGGGATCGCGTTCGCGGCGCCGGGGGACGGGGCGGACGAGCTGCTGCGCAACGCGGACGCCGCGATGTACCGCGCCAAGGGCGAGGGAAAGGGCCGGCACGCGGTGTTCGACCCGGCGCTCGTCGCGGCTGCGGCGGAGCGGCTGGAGCTGGCGCGCGACCTCGCGCACGCGCTGGAGCGTGGCGAGCTGGTGCTCAACTACCAGCCGATCGTCTCGCTCGCGACGCGGGCGGTGACCGGGGCGGAGGCGCTGCTGCGCTGGCGGCACCCGGCGCGTGGGATGGTCAGCCCGGCCCAGTTCGTCCCGCTTGCCGAAGGATCGGGGCTGATTGTCGAGGTCGGGCGCTGGGTGCTGGAGGAGGCGTGCCGGGAGGCGGCCGCGTGGCCGGCGGTAGACACGGGGCTGGGTGGCGCGCGCGGGGTCGGGGTGACGGTGAACGTGTCGGGGCGGCAGCTGATCGATCCGGCGCTGCCGTCGCACGTCGCGGCGGCGCTGGCGCACGCCGGGCTGCCCCCGACGCGCCTCACGCTCGAGATCACGGAGAGCGTGCTGATGCACGACACGGACGTGACACTCGCGACGCTGCGGGCGCTCAAGGCGCTCGGCGTGCGGCTGGCCGTCGACGACTTCGGGACCGGCTACTCGTCGCTCCGCTACCTGCAGCAGTTCCCGGTGGACGTGCTCAAGGTGGACAAGAGCTTCGTCGACGGGGTCGCGAAGGGGGCGCAGGACGCGGCGCTCGCGCGGACGATCGTTGCGTTGGGCGACATGCTGGCGCTCCGCACGGTCGCGGAGGGGGTCGAGACCGCGGCGCAGGCGGACGCGCTGCGCGCGATGGGGTGCGAGTACGGGCAGGGGTACCTGTTCGCGCGGCCGCTGGACGCGGCGGGGATCCGGGCGCGGCTGGCCGAGGGCGCGGCCGAGGGCGCGGCCGCGGGCGCCGCCTGACGGGCGGCTCGCGCGCGTGGGGTCCGCGCGCTAGAGTCGGGCATGAGCCGTCGCACCTTCGTTGGGGGCCTAGCACGGCGTGCGGCGAGAGTTTTCGTACGTCGCGGAGCGCTCGCGGTGCTCGCCGCGCTCGTGCCGGCGCCGGCCGCGGCGCAGATCCCGGCGGGCGCGCGCGCGGTCGACACGACGGCGCCGCTCATCACCAACGTCGCGGGGCGCCAGACGACGACGCTCGACGGGCGGTGGCGGACGATCGTCGACCCGTTCGAGAACGGGTACTACAACTACCGCCGCCTGCCCGACCCCAACGGCTACTTTCGTGATCGGAAGTCGACCGGCCCGGCGGACCTCGTCGAGTACGACTTCGACCGGTCGCCCGAGCTCGCGGTGCCGGGGGACTGGAACACGCAGCGCGAGGACCTGCGGTGGTACGAGGGCACGGTCTGGTACCGCACGACCTTCGCGCGCACGCTCGCGCCGGGGCGGCGGCTATTCGTCCACTTCGGCGCCGCCAACTACGAGGCGCGCGCGTGGCTCAACGGGGTCGCGCTGGGCGCGCACGAGGGCGGGTTCACGCCGTTCGACTTCGAGGTCACGCGGCTGCTGCGGCCGGGGCCTAATAGCCTGGTCGTCAAGGTCGACGACCGGCGACGGCCGGACGCGGTGCCGACGGTCAACTCGGACTGGTGGAACTACGGCGGCCTCACGCGCGAGGTCACGCTCGTCGAGACGCCGGCGACGTTCGTGCGCGACTACGCGCTACAGCTCGACCCGGCGCACCCGGACCGGGCGCGCGGGTGGGTGCAGCTGGACGGCCCCGACGCGGCGGCGACGGCGGTCACGGTGCGCGTGCCGGGCGCGCGCCTCGCGCAGACCGTGCGGCCGGACGCCGGGGGGCGCGCGGCGCTCTCGCTCGACGCGCGCGGGCTCGCGCGGTGGTCGACGGTGCGCCCGACCCTCTACGACGTCGAGGTCGCGACCGCGGCGGAGGCGGTGCGCGACCGGATCGGCTTCCGCACGGTCTCGGTGCGCGGCACGCAGGTCCTGCTCAACGGGCGGCCGATCTTCCTGCGCGGCGTCGCGGTGCACGAGGAGGCGCCCTACGAGGCGCGCCGCGCCTTCAGCCGCGACGACGCGCGCGTGACGCTCGGCTGGGTGCGCGAGCTCGGCGCGAATTTCGTTCGCCTCGCGCATTATCCGCACGACGAGGCGATGCTGCGGGCCGCCGACGAGATGGGCGTGCTGGTGTGGGCGGAGGTCCCGGTCTATTGGACGATCGACTGGCGGAACCCGGCGACGCTGGCGTCCGCGGGGCGGCAGCTCGACGAGATGATCGCGCGCGACCGGAACCGCGCGGCGGTGGCCTTCTGGTCGGTGGCGAACGAGACGCCGCGCGACCCGAACCCCGAATCGGGGCCGCGCCTCACGTTTCTGACCGCGCTGGTCGCGCGGGCGCGGGCGGCGGACTCGACGCGCCTGGTCACGGCGGCGCTCGAGCACCGCTACGCGGACCCGCGCACGATCGCGATCGACGACCCGCTCGGCCGATCGCTCGACGTGTTAGGCAACAACGAGTACCTGGGGTGGTACGATGGCACGCCGGAGAAGGCGGACAGCGTGACGTGGACGAGCGCGTTCGGCAAGCCGCTCGTGATGAGCGAGTTCGGGGGCGGCGCGCTCCAGGGGCTGCACGGGCCGGCGGCGGAGCGGTGGACGGAGGAGTACCAGGCGCGGCTCTACGAGCACCAGGCGGCGATGCTTGCGCGGATCCCGTTCCTGGCCGGGGTGACGCCGTGGATCCTGAAGGACTTCCGCTCGCCGCGGCGGCCGCTGCCGGGGGTGCAGGACTACTTCAACCGGAAGGGGTTGGTGTCGGAGCGGGGGGAGCGGAAGGCGGCGTTTTACGTGTTGCGGGATTTCTATCGAAGGCTCGCGGCGGAGCGGCCGGACTCGGGGCCGTAGGGCAGGGGAGTAGGGCAGGGGCGGGGAGGGCGGCGGGACGGCGCTGTTGGCGGACGCTGTTGGAGTAACGCTGTTGGAGGACCGCTGTTGGTACTGCGACCCGGTTGGCCGGGCATGAGCGCCGTTCCAACGGCGCCTGACTAACAGCGTCCGACCAACAGCGCACCGTCAACAGCGCCGTTCCCACCGTGGGTCCCGTGACGCGTTCCGCCCGTCGCGTGCGTTAGGCATCGCGGGCCGCCGCCGCAGTCCCCCGCCGCCAGAACGCGAAGGCCGGCACCCCGGCCAGCAGCAGGAGCACGCCGCGCCCCGCGTTGCCGGGGTTGGACGCGACCGCCCCCGCGACGACGTACGCGGCCGCGAGCACGAAGGCGCCGACGCTCCACGGGTAGAGCGGGGCGCGGAAGCCGCGGTCGGCGCCGGCGCCTAACGTCCGGGCGTCGCGGCGGCGGAGCACGACGAGCGCGGCCGCGGCGAGGCCGAAAAAGATCCAGTCGGCGAAGGTCACGTAGTCGAGCAGCTGCCCGTAGGTGCCGACGAGGAGGAGGGCGCAGGCCCACGCGCCCTGCCCGACGATCGCCGCGGCGGGCGTGCGGTAGCGCGGGTGCAGCCGGGCGAAGGCGGCGAAGAAGAGGCCGTCGCGCGCCATCGCCTGGTAGACGCGCGGCGAGACGAGGATGACGAGGTCGAGGAAGCCGAACGTCGACGCGGCGATGCCGGCCGCGACGAGCGTGCGCCCCGCGGGGCCGGCCGCGCGGGCCATCGTGTCCGCGGCGGGCGCGGTGCTCGCCGCGAGGCCGGCCACGCCCAGCGCGCGCAGGTAGGCGACGTTGGCGAGCAGGTAGACGAGCACCACGACCGCGACGCCGAGGGCGAGGGCGCGCGGGAGGGTGCGCTCGGGTGATTCGAGCTCTTCGGCGACGAAGTTGGTCTGCTGCCAGCCGCCGAAGGCGAAGAGCACCGGGACGAGCGCGGTGCCGACCGCGCCGACGAGGCCGAGGGTGCCCGCGGGCGTGACGGGGGGCGGGCCGGACGGGAGGGCGCCGGCCGGGGCGAGGAACGCGGCGGCGAGCAGCGCGGCCAAGGCCGCGAGCTTGAGCAGGGTGAAGACGTTCTGCAGCACCGCGCCGGGCGCGACGCCGCGCACGTTGACGAGCGTGAGCAGCGCGACGGCGGCGAGCGCGATCGGGCGCTGGGCCGCGGGCGGCGCGCCGACGAGCGCGCCCGCGTAGCCGGCGAACGTCATCGCGACGGCGGCGATCGCGCCGGAGGCGATGACGAGGAGGAGCGCCCAGCCGTAGAGGAACGCGGGCAGGGGGCCGAAGGCCTCGCGCAGGTAGGCGTAGCCGCCGCCGGCCCGCGGGCGCCGGCGCCCGAGTTCCGCGAAGATGGTCGCGCCGAGGAGGGCGACGACGGCGCCGAGGGCCCAGACGCCGAGCGTGAGGCGCGCGGTGCCGGCGCGCTGGGCGACGATGGCGGGGTTGAGGAAGATGCCCGAGCCGATGATGCCGCCGACGACGAGCATCGTCGCGGAGAAGAGGCCGAGGCGGCGCGCGTAGGTCGGCGGCGTGGGAGCGGTCACGCGCGGATCATACACGAGGTTGGCGCGGCCGCGGCGCGGCGCGCAGATTCGGGCGTGCCCCACTTCCGCGTAGCTCGGACGCTCGCCGCCGTCGTCGTATCTCTTGCCGCCGCGCGGCTCGCCGCGCAGGCGCCGGTCGACTCGGCGCTCGGCGCGTACGTCGCGGGCGTGCGGGCGATCGACGCGCACGCGCACCCCATGCGCCCGGTCGCGCGCGGCGCGGCGCCCGACAGCGAGTACGACGCGCTGCCGCTCGACGGGATCCCCGCGACCCCGTTCCCGGCGCGGTTCCGCCCCGAGCACCCGATGTGGCGCGCGGCGCAGCGCGCGCTCTACGGCCTCGCGCCGGGCGACACTGGCGCGGTGCTCGACGCCGCCGTCGCGCGGGTGCAGGCGGAGCAAGGCGCCGGCTTCCCGGCGTGGGTGCTCGACCGGGCGGGCGTCGACGTGATGCTCGCCAACCGCGTCGCGATGGGGCCCGGGCTCGAGGCGCCGCGCTTCCGCTGGGTGTCGTTCGTGGACGCGCTCATGCTGCCGCTCGACGTCCGCGGCGAGGCGGCGCGGTCGCCCGACGTCCGGTCGCTCTACCCGCGCGAGGCCGCGCTGCTCGGGCGCTACGTGCGGGACCTCGGGCTCGCGCGGCTGCCGGCGACGCTCGACGACTACGTGCGGCGCGTGGTGGCGCCGACGCTGGAGCGGCAGCGGCGCGCGGGCGCGGTGTCGGTCAAGTTCGAGGCGGCGTACCTGCGGCCGCTCGACTTCGACGACCCCGACCCGGCGCGCGCCCGGCGGGTGTACGCGCGCTACGCCGCGGGCGGCGTGCCGGGGCGCGCCGACTACAAGGCGCTCGAGGACTACCTGTTCCGCGAGATCGCGCGCGAGGCGGGGCGGCGCGGGATGGCGGTGCAGATCCACGTGCTCGAGCAGTTCGGCGGCTTCTACTCGCCGCGCGGGAGCGCGCCGCACCTGCTGGAGCCGGCGTTCAACGATTCGTCGCTGCGCGGGACGAATTTCGTCATCGTGCACGGCGGCTGGCCGCTCGTCGGCGAGACGCAGGCGCTGCTGGCGAAGCCGAACGTGTACGCGGACGTGTCGATGCTGGACCTGCTCGTCGAGCCGGCGGTGCTCGCGGGCGTGCTGCGTCCGTGGCTCGACGAGTGGCCCGAGAAGGTGCTCTACGGGAGCGACGCCTTCGACGGCGGGCCGCGGCAGGGGTGGGAGCAGGCCGCGTGGGTCGCGTCGTCCAACGCGCGGCGCGCCCTGACGCTCGCGCTCTCCGCGATGCTGCGCGACGGCGAGGTGGACCGCGGGCGCGCGGAGGCGATGGCGCGGATGGTCCTCCGCGAGAACGCGCGCTCGGCCTACCCGCTGCTGCGGTGACGGGCGCGGCGGTGTAGATAGCGCCCGATGTCGCCCCGACCGCCGTTGCCGCCCCCCGCCCGCGCGCTCGCCGCGCTCGGAATCCTGTTCGGCTCTTTGTCGGGCGCGCCGGCCGCGGCGCAGGTTCGCGCGGCGGCCGTGGCGCCGCCCGCCGAGCCGTTCCGCGTCGAGGAGACGACGATCGCGGCGGTGCACGCGGCGATGCGCGCCGGGACGCTCACCTGCCGCGGGCTGGTCGAGGCGTACCTGCGGCGCATCGCCGCGTACGACAAGAACGGCCCCGCGGTGAACGCGCTGGTGGTCGTCAATCCCGCGGCGCTCGCGACGGCGGACTCGCTGGACGCGCGGGCGCGGGCCGCGGGCGCGTCGGGTGATCCGTTAGGCACGCTGCACTGCGTGCCGCTGGTCGTCAAGGACAACTTCGAGACCGCGGGGCTGCAGACGACGGCGGGGTCGCTCTCGCTGGCCGGCTACGCGCCCGCGCGCGACGCGACGCAGGTGGCGCGCGCGCGGGCGGCGGGCGCGGTGGTGCTCGCGAAGTCGAACATGGCGGAGTTCGCGTTCACGCCGTACGAGACCGTCAGCTCCATCCTGCCCGGCTACACCAAGAACCCGTACGCGCTCGACCGGGTGACCGCGGGCTCGAGCGGCGGCACGGCCGCCGCCGTGTCCGCCAATCTCGGCGAGGTCGGGCTGGGCACCGATACCGGCAACTCGATCCGCGGGCCGTCGTCGCACCTCGCGCTCGTCGGGATCCGCTCGACGATGGGGCTCACGAGCCGCGCCGGCGTGGTGCCGCTCAACCTCGCGTACGACGTGGCGGGGCCGATGGCGCGCACGGTCGCCGACGCGGTCGCCGTCTTCCAGGTGGTCGCCGGCTACGACCCGGCCGACCCGACGACGGCGCCGGCGCGCGCGCACCCGGTGCCTCACTACGCCGCCTCGCTCGCCGCCGGCGGGTTGCGGGGCGCGCGGATCGGCGTGCTGCGCCAGGCGTACGCGCGGCCGTCGGCGGACCCGGAGGTGCTGGCGGTGTTCGACGCCGCGGTGGCGGACCTGCGCGGCGGGGGCGCGACGGTCGTCGACAGCGTGCCGATCGCGGGTCTGGACTCGCTGCTCCGCGTCGAGACGGGGGAGTGCAACCGCTTCAAGTACGACCTGGAGCGCTGGATCGCGGGGACGACCGCGGCGGGCGGCGCCCCGCCGGTGCGCACGCTCGACGAGATCGTGCGCTCGCGCCGCTTCCACCCGTCGATCGAGACGCGCCTCACGTCCGCCCAGCGCGCGACCGTGCCCCCCGAGGCGAACCCCGCGTGCGCGGCGGCCGAGCGGACGCGTGAGGGCGTGCGGGCGGTCGTGGGGCGCGCGATGGACGGGCTGCGGCTTGACGCGCTCGTCTACCCGACGTGGAGCAACCCGCCGCGGCTGATCGGCGATCTGAACACGCCGGCGGGGGACAACAGTCAGCTGTTCGCGCCGGTGACGGGGTGGCCGGCGGTGCAGGTGCCGATGGGGGTGACGCGAGGCGTGTTGCCGGCGGGGATGACGTTCTTCGGCCGGGCGTGGGACGAGGCGACGCTGTTTCGGCTGGCCTACGCGTACGAGCAGGCGACGCGGCAGCGGCGGCCGCCGTCGAGTACGCCGCCGCTGCGGTGAGGGGGGAGCCATCGTCTCACGCGAACCCCGGCGGCCGCTCGCGCGCCACGCCCGCCGCGCGCTCGAGCGCCATCCCGGCCCGCGCGATCGTCCCCTCGTCGAACAGGTGCCCGACGAGCGTGACGCCGTGCGGCACGCGCCGCGGCGGGTCGAACTTGGGCAGCGGGTGCGCCGGGTCGGGCGCCCAGTCGCTCCGCGCCTCGGCGACGCGCACGAAGCCCGTGCGCAGCGTGAGCGACGGGTGGCCGGTGTTGTTGGAGATCACGAGCATCTCGTCGCGCAGCGAGGGGACGAGCAGCAGGTCGACGCCGGCGATCACGCGCCCCATCTCCTCGGCCACCTTGCGGCGCAGGCGGTCGGCCTGGACGAAGTCGACGGCCGAGAGGAACCGCGCCTCGCGGAAGAGGTTGGGCCAGGCGTCGGGGACCTGCGCGCGCAGCTCGTTCGCGCGGCCCGAGAGCGTCAGCTCCTCGAACGCCGCCGCGGCCTCGGCGAAGAGGATCAGGTTGAGCGAGTCGTAGGGCCAGTCGGGGAAGGCGACCGGGACGGGCGTCATGCCTAACGAGCCGACGAGGTCGAGCGCCGCGCGATCGACGTCGGTGGCGGGCGCCTCCTTCATCCACGCCGGGACGTAGCCGACGCGCAGGCCGCGCACGGGCGCCGTCGCGTCGAAGTCGAGGCGGCTCGGCACGCTCGCCACGTCGCCCGCGTCGGGGCCCGTGATCGCCTCGAGGACGAGCATCGCGTCCTCGACCGAGCGCGTCATGGGGCCGAGCTTGTCGAGCGACCAGGCGAGGGTCATCGCGCCGGTGCGCGGGACGCGGCCGTAGGTGGGGCGGAGGCCGGTGACGCCGCAGCGCATGCTCGGGCTCACGATGCTCCCGCCAGTCTCGCTCCCGACCGAGAAGCCGACGAGCGCGGCCGCGGTGGCCGCGCCGGGTCCGGCGCTCGAGCCCGAGGCGCCCTCTTCCAGCAGCCACGGGTTCATCGTCTGGCCGCCGAACCAGATGTCGTTGAGCGCGAGCGCGCCCATGCTGAGCTTCGCGATCATGACCGCGCCGGCCGCGCGGAGGCGCGCGACGACGGCCGAGTCGTGGGTGGGCACCCGGTCGCGGAACGGCTCGGCGCCGTAGGTCGTGGCCACGCCCGCAGTGTCGAGCAGGTCCTTGACGCCGTACGGGATGCCGTGGAGCGGCCCGCGGTAGCGGCCGGCGAGGATCTCGGCCTCGGCGCGGCGGGCCTCGTTCATCGCACCGCCCGGGGTCGAGGTGATCACGGCGCGGAGCCGCGGGTCGAAGCGCCGGATGCGGGCGAGGTAGATCTCGGTGAGGCGGACGGGGCTCAACTGGCCGCGCTCGACCCAGCGCGAGAGGCGCGACACCGGCGCGTAGGCGATGTCGTCGTCGCCGGCGGGCAGCGGGCCCGGGTCCGCGGTGGTGCGCACGAAGCGCTCGCGCGCGGGTGCGTGCGAGTCGGGCAACGGCGTCCAGCGCGTCGCGGGCGCGAGCCGGGGTTCGAGAGCGATGGTGCGCGGGCCGGTGCGCCGCTCGAGGAGCGGGGCCATCGACGTGCGCCAGCTGTCGGCCGCCATCCGCCGCTCGGCGTCGGTGAGGCGCACCTGCACGAGACGCTCGGCGTCGGCGAAGGTCGCCGGGGTGACCTCCGGGCCGACTGGGGGGGCGGTGTTGAAGGCGGGCGGCGCGCCGGGCGTGGCGCCCGAGGCCGCGTTGGGCGCCGCCGACGGCGCGGGCAGCGAGGCGGGGGGCTCGGCGGCGCCGGCCGCGGGAGCGACCGCGGCGCCATGGCCGGCGTTGTGACCGGCGCTCTGGCAGGCGGCGAGGGCGCCGGCGAGGCCGATCGGGGCGCGGACGAGGAACTGGCGGCGGGTGTTCATGCGATCGAGAAAGCGGGCTCGGGCACGCAAGATGAACGGGGCGCGCCATCAGGTACGGACCAGCACACACGATAGCGCGTTGGCGCGCGCACTTACCGGGGACGGCGGATGCGGATCGGGATCATCGGGGCGGGCAACATCGGCGGCGCGCTGACGCGGCGTCTGCGGGCGGCGGGGCACGACGTGGCGGTGGCGAACTCGCGCGGGCCCGAGTCGCTCGCCGGGCTGGCAGCCGAAACGGGGGCGACCGCGGTGACGGTCGAGGAGGCGGCTCGCGGGCGCGACGTGGTGGTCGTGACGATCCCCGAGAAGAACATTCCGGAGCTGCCGGCCGATCTATTCGCGGGCGTGCCGGCGGAGGTCGTGGTCGTCGACACGGGCAACTACTACCCGCGGCAGCGCGACGGGCGGATCGACGCGATCGAGGCCGGGACGGTGGAGAGCCGCTGGGTGGCCGAGCGGCTGGGGCGGCCGGTGGTGAAGGCGTTCAACAACGTGTACGCGGCGCGGCTGCAGGCGGGCGGCCCGCCGGCGGGGACGCCGGGGCGGATGGCGCTGCCGGTCGCGGGCGACGACGCGGCGGCCAAGGCGGTCGTGATCCGGCTGATGGACGAGATCGGGTTCGAGGGCGTGGACGCGGGCCCGCTCGACGAGTCGTGGCGGCAGCAGCCGATGACGCCGGTCTACGGCCGCGAGGGCGACGCGGCGGCCGTGCGGCGCGCGCTGGCCGAGGCGCGGCCCGGCCGTCCGGCGGAGTTCTCGGCGGCCTAACGGCGCCGCCTACCCAGCGCCGGGGCCCGCGAGGGCGCGCGCGGCGAGCCAGGCCACGAGCGCGCCGCGGGCGGTCCACGCCGCGGTACGCGCCCAGTTGCTGCGGACGAGGCGGCGGTGGGCGCTCGGGTCGAAGCCGCGCGCGAGTTCGTCGTGGCGGGGGACCTGCCAGAGGCCGGTCGACGCCCACACGGCGGCGAGGAGGGCGAGGCCGGCCCACGCGGCGGCCGCGGGCACGAACGGCGGCCGCCGCCAGAGGGCGAGGGCGAGGCCGGTGGCGAGCTCGCCGAGCATCGGGGCGGCGACGACCCAGGTGGTGCGGCGCGCGTGCTCGGCCTGGTAGCGGGCGTAGCCGGAGGCGCCGACGCCGGCAAAGAGCGGGTAGTGCACGACCTGCACGAACCAGATCAGCCCGACCATGGCCCACGTCGCGGCCGCGTGCGCGACGAAGAGCGCGGCGGGGGGCGGGAGCGGCATGCGGGCCAAAGCGGCCGCGGGCGCGCGCGGGTTCCCGGTGCGTCTAACTTGACCCGGGGCGGCGCGCGCCGCCGGCGCATCGCCGCCCGCGCGTCCCCGCCGTCCGTTCCGCCGAGCGACCCCCCGTGACCCGACCGCCCCCCCGCACGCCCGACGACCAGCTCCGCGACCAGCTCGGGGCGATCCTCGGCGCGCCGTTCGACACGCAGGCGTCTGTGCTGCTGACCTACGGCGACCCGGTCGAGGTGATGGTGCGGGCCGACGCGCACGCGGTGCACGTCGAGGTGCCGGTGGTCGAGTGGCGCGGGCTGACGCCCGTGCTGACGGGCGAGCGGCGGGCGAGTTTCCCGCGCGAGGCGGTGACGCGCCTGGGCGGCGAGGCGCCGTTCGTCGAGGCGGTGCTCGCGGCGCGCTCGGAGCGCGTGGCGCGCTTCCGCACGTGCGCCGAGTGCGGCGGTCGGCGGGCGCCCGAGGCGATGCACAGCGCGACGCTGTGCATCGCGTGCGCGGCGCGCGACCGGGACCACTCGGGCGGGTACTGATCGCGCGCCGTACGTCAGACCCCTCGTTAGGCCGCCTTCGGGTTGACGACCTGCGTGGCCAGCTGGCTCATCTCCTGGTCCTGTTGCTTGCGCTCGTCCAGGGTCTGTTGCATGAGCTGCGACGCCTCCTGGTTGCCGAGGGCGTCGGCGTAGGAGCGGAGGGTGCCGTAGGCCGCCATGTGGTAGTGCAGGGCGATCTGCGCGGACGCGATGATCCCGGCGTCGCGGGCGTGGGGGTCCTGCGTCTCGTTCATGATCTTGTTGCCGACCGCGAGGATGCCCTTGGCGATCTCGTTGGGCTCGGCGCGGGTCTGGCCGCCGGCCTTCTGGATCGCCTCCTCGAGGCGCTGGATCTGCTGGCGCCCCTTCTCGGTGCGCTCCTGGAGCTTCTGCTTGAGCTCGGGGGTGGTCGCCCGCTCCGCGATGGCGGGGGCGGCGTTGACGCCCTGCTGCTCCGCGTCATAGACGGCCTGCATGCCCTGCACCATCAGTTCCTGAAGTCCGTTGATCGCCATGGGTCGGGTCCTCGCGTGGGTGGTCGCGGGCTCGGTCGCCCGCGGGCCGGCGCGGAGGGCAGAATCGGTGCCCGCGCGGGCGGCGCGGGGTCGTCGTTCGGCGGGCTCTGGCGTTCGGCGGGCTCGTGCGTTAGGCGGAAGCCGGCGATGCGTTAGGCGCCGAGGTTCAGGCGCCCGGGATCAGGCGCCCGGGCACTCGCTCCACGCGGCCGCGCGCGCCCAGGCCACCCGCACGGCGCCCGGCGCCGCCGGCAACGCCACGACGACGACGCCGCGCCAGGTCGGCTGCAGCCCGGCGGCGGCGGCGGGGCAGCCCGTCGATGCGCCGGGGCGCGCGGCGTACACCACCGTCGCCCCCGCACGCCGCGCGACGCTGTCCACGACGAGCCCGTGCACGAGCGGCCCGCCCGGCGCGCCGCGGTACGGCAGGGCGACGAGCATGCGGCGGCCGAAGTCGACGGGCGACGTCGGCGCGACGCACCCGCGTAGGCGCGGCCGCAGGTCGCGCCACTCGGCGGCCGTGCGTGCGACCGCCGGGCCGTCCACCTCGCTCGCCGCGCACGTGGCGATCACGTCCGCGCCGCGCCGCCCGCGCGCGCAGCCCGCGAGCGCCGCGGCGCCGGCGAGCATCCAGGCCGTCCGGTGCCCGTTCGTCATCGTCCGCCTGGTTGAGTGCCTAACGTACCCGCGGCGCCGCGGGCCCGCGTGGCACGCCGCCGCACACCCGACAGTTTCATTACCCGATCACGCGGTCGGGGCGTCCCGGCCGGCGCCCCCCTCGGTACTCGCCCGGCGCGCGGCCGCCAGCGCGCGCGCGGCCGCGTCCGGCGCGCGTCGCGAGCGCGACGACGGCGAGCATGACGAGGGCGAGCACGGCGCGGGACGTGGGCATGCAGTCCGTCGTGGGAGCAGTGCGGGGTCGTGCCCGTCAGGCTTCCGCCCGGCGCGTACGACGCCGGCCGCGCGGGAGACGGCTCACCGTCGCGCCCTCGGTGCGAGCGCGATGAGTCCGGCCGCCGCCACGATCGCCGCCAACAGCAGGAATCCGTATACCGGTGCGCCCTGGCGGACCGAGTCGACGAACACGGCCACGCACATGACCGCGCTGATGGACACGGCGATCGCCGAGATGCGCGTCTGCCGTACGGCGCGCCAGGCCTCGAGGTCCACGTAGAACGTTCCGGGCGCGGCCTCGCGGAGCACCGCGCGTGCGCGCAGCCGGCGCGCGGCGCCGCCGTCGGGGTCGGCGGGGATGTCCGCGAGCGGGCGGGCGTTGGCCGGGCTCGTCGCGCCGGCCCGCGCGAGCGCCTCCACGATGGGTCGCTCCTTCACGAGGATACGGTCGACGGCGGTCGCCAAGTCGGGTCCGTGGTGTGAGAGTGTGTGCGCGTCACGTTAGGCCGCTAACGCGCGGCGGCCGGCCAAGACCGGCTGGAACAGGACGTCGTCCCGGCGCGTCACGTCGACGAACCCCGCCTCGGCGAGTAGCTCGAGGAGGCGCGCGATCGTCACGGCGTAGTACCGGCTCCGCAGCACGCGCGTGCGGCACGCGCCCCCGTCCGGGTCCTCGGTGAGGTACACGCGCAGGTCGTAGCAGTCGCCGTCCCACTCCCAGACCTGCACGGCGAGGAACCGGCGCCCCGCGGTGCGCCGCAGCCCGTACGGCCGCACGTCGGGATCGACGCGCTCGAGCGCGGCGTAGTCGCGCACCGAGAACACGGCCACGCCGCCCGGCGCCAGACACCGGTGGCACGCCCGGAACGCCTGGAGGATCTCGGCGTCGGTCAGCAGGTGCGGGACGCTGTTGTCGCAGGCGAGCACCGCGGCCACCGCGCCGTCCGGGACGCCGTCGAGGGTCCGAAGGTCGTCGACGCGCGCCGGCACGCGGCCGGCCAGCCCGCGGTCCGCCAGCTCCCGCCGGAGGCGTGCGACCGCGCCGGGCGAGAGGTCGGAAGCCGACACGGCGTACCCGCACGCGGCGAGCCCGAGCGCCTGCGTGCCGATCCCACATGCGGCGTCCAGGACCGGCGCGCCCGGCGCGACGCCCAGCCCGCGGAGGAGCGCGTCCAACGCGGCCCCCTGCCGCTCCACGCTCGCCGGCCAGTCCGGGTAGAGCAGGTGGTAGAGCGGCGCAAGTTCGTCGTAGAACGTGGTGTCCGGGATCGCGTCCATGTCGGATGACGTCGGTTGTGTCGCGCCTCGTCAGGCGCCGGTCCGCGCCACCGCGTCGCGGACCGCCGCTTCCAGCACGGCGAGGTCGACGTGGCGAAGGGTGCTGAACTTGATGCAGTACCCCGTCACGCGCGCCTTGCCGAGTGCTGCGCCGTAGGTCGCGGCCAGGTACGTCTTGTCGTCGAGTCCCATGAGGTAGACGGAGATCCCGGTCGTGTTGGCGCTCACGCCGATCTGATAGAACTCTCGGGTCCGCCCGTCGGCGTAGGTCATGGTCAGGAGTCCATACCCGATGTTCGGGTTGGAAACCGTTCGGCCGCCCTCGTCCTTGCCGTCCAGGAACCACAGGCGGCACCCAGGCATCAGCCGCAACAGCATGCCGTGCAGCGTCTGCATGTCTCCACGCTTGCGCTCCGGCTGAGCCGCGATGTAGTCGCTGATCTGCGTCTGCACGTTCATGTTCGGGATCGCATCATGGCGTGGGTGACGTCGAACGCCCGAGCGGACCGGCGGGCTTTCGAAGCGGGTTGGCGGGCGCGTGAAACGCGGCTCGGGGGCGTCCACGCGCTCGCGACAGCTCCAACACATCGATTGGCGTCAGGCGTGACCCGCCGGGTCGGCCTCGGGCGGCCGGGGCGAGGTCCTTCCGCAGACGGTAGTGGGTGTGCCCGGGCGGGAAGCCGTCGAGCGCGGCGACCACGCGGTAGCCCTGCCGCTCGTAGAACGGCCGCGCCTGGAAGTCGAACGTGTCCAGCCACGCCGCCCGGCACCCGCGTCGGCGCGCGAGCGCCTCGGCCTCGCCGAGGAGCCGCGCGCCCAGCCGCCGTCCGCGCAGCGCCGCGTCGACCCACAGCCCGTCGAGCATGAGCCAGCCCCACATCGTCGCGCCGTACGCGCCGCCGACGAGTGCGCTGCCGGCGTCGCGAAGCGCGACGACCAGCGGCTCGTAGTCGCGCGGCCCGACGTCGGGCGGGTCACCGCCGCGGATGCCGCGGCGAACGGCGGCCGGGACCTCGTCGCTCTCGCCGGGCTCGATGGTGACGCCCTAGGTGATCGCGGGTGTGGGCCGGGTAGTCGGACGGGGGGTGGAAGGCGAGAGAGGACACGCAACACAGGCCGATCGTTGTTGCCGCCGAACGTGGACGCTACGCTGCAAGGCGGCCGACACCGGACCGGACCTGCCGCGGAGGGCCGGACCGCTGTGGCAGCGTCAGCAGCGCCTCGTCGGGGCGAGCGACGGGCTCATTGGGGCGTCAGCACGCGCGGCGTGGCGGGGGCGACGCCGCCCGCGCCGAGGCCCCGCTCGGTCACCGCGCGCGTCAGAAAGCGTTGGCCCTCGCCGACGCGCTCCACCTCGATCGCGATCGCTTCGACGGCCTGCTCGAGCCGTGTCAGCCGGGCGTCATCCGTCGGCACGCTCTTGCGCTCCGCGGCCAATTCGGCCAGCCGCTCCCGGTGCTGGAACCAGCGCCAGAGGATCGCGACGGGGGTAGCCAGCGCGACGGCCAGTGGGACGGCGACTTCGGGGTTGATCACGGGCCGTAGGGGCAAGGGGACCGGCGGCGACGCAAGCGCGTACGTGCGCGGGCGGTCGCGAGTTACAAGCCTGCACCGAGGACTCCGGGCACGCCCCGCTCCCGCCGGCGTACCGACGCGGTCGCGCCCGAACGCCCACGTACATCACCTACATCACCGCGTGCTTGCCCTGGCGCGCCACGCGGCAGCCGGCCTTCTCTCGAGCGCGCGGATCGCGTCCAGGTGGTTGACACCCGCGATATCCCCCACAGCTGCCTACGCCGCGACCTCGACCTCGCGCACGTCCGCCCCGCGCAGCAGCTCGTCGCGGGCCGCCAGGTACTCGGCCAGAGCATCGCGGATATTGGCGAGCGCCTCGTCCTCGGTGGCTCCCTGCGACCAGCAACCGGGCAGGCCGGGCAGGCCGGGCACCCACACGCTGACGCCGTCCTCGTCGCGCTGAATACCGACGCGATATCTCATACGAATCACCGCCTCAATCCGGCCCGCGGAATACTCATCGTCGCCCGGCGAGGTGCTGGGCGGCGCGACTGCAACGCTACTCCCGCTCCGCGACGGGACCATCGATCCACACGCCCTCGCGGCGGGCGCTCTGGCGGATCGTGGACTCCAGCGCGTGGGTGAGATTGAATCCGTGCTCGTCCGCGATCCGTCCTAGCACTACTTCGCCAGATCGTCGTTCTGGATCGCGCAACGGGCGCACCCCCGCCGCGCGCGGCGCACTCGATCCGATGTCCATGACCCCAGAGCCGCACTTCCCGACACCGGCGCACCGTGCAGCGGCCGCGGCGGCCGTCGAGCATTTCGCCTCACACGCGGCGGTACGCGCGGTATTGCTCGTCAACTCGTGCGCCCGCGGCACCGCCGTGCCCGAGAGCGACGTCGACCTCGCCGTCCTCGTGGACGGGCCGGCCGACGGGGCGGTGCGCCTCGCGCTCGAGCGCGACTGGGCCGCGTGCTACGCGGGCGCGGCGGTGTTCAGGGCGCTCGAAGCGCAGGGCCCGTTCGCCCGCGTGCACCTCGACCTCTTCGACGGCCGCTGGACGCCCGAGCGCTGGGACGACGGGGGCGGGCCGGACGGGTTCGAGCTCGAGATCGGCAACCGCGTCGCGCACGCGACCGCCCTCTGGGAGCGCGACGGCGCCGTCGTGGGCCTCCGTGCGGCGTGGCTCCCGTACTACGGTGAGTCGCTGCGCACGGAGCGGCTCGCCATGGTCGTCGCCTCCTGTCGGCACAACGTGGACCGGCTGCGGTTCTACGCCGCGCGCGGGCTGTACTTCCAGGCGTTCGACCGGCTCTACCACGCCTTCCAGGAGCTCCTGCAGGCGGTGTTCATCGCCCACCGTGTCTACCCCATCGCCTACACGAAGTGGATTCGAGAGCAGGTGGTGGAGTGGCTCGGCGCGCCGGACCTGTACGCGGAACTGCCACCGTTGCTCGAGGTCGCGCGCCTGGAGAGCGCGGAGGTGGTCGAGAAGGGTGGGCGCGTGCTGCGACTGCTCGACGTGTGGGCGCCCGCGGGCGCCCGAGCGTCCCCGCGCGAAACGTCCACGCTCGCCCGGCGAGCGGCTGCCGCCGAGTGATCGCCGCGGCGGGCGGCTCTCTGAGATGTGGCAGAGTAGTGCTAGGGCGTGTGCGCAAAGCTCGTTAGAGCCACAGGAGCGCGGCGGCGACGGTCAGCATGGCCGCGTAGTGCGCGGCGCGCTTCTCATAGCGCGTCGCCACGCGCCGGTGCTGCTTCAGGCGATTGATCAGGCGCTCGACACGGTTGCGGTCGCGGTAGGCCGCGCGGTCGAGTGGGCGGTGCCGGCGGTCGTCGGGCCGCTGGTCGCGCCGGCGCGGGATCACCGCGCGGATGCCCCGCCGCGCGGGGAGGAGGGCCTTGAGGTACCGCGATTCGTGGCGCTCGCCGCCGGATGGCACCAAGGCGACCGGCTTCCCTCCACCCTCGGCGCGGACGTGCACCTTCGTCGAGAAGCCGCCGCCGCTGCGGCCCAGCGCCTCATGCTCCTGCCCACCGACGGCGCCCGCCGCGTGTTGATGGGCGCGCACGACAGTCCCGTCGACGTAGTGCGTCGCCCAGTCGAGCCGGCCGGCGCGGTCGGCCACCCGCTGGAGCGCATCGAGCACGCGGTCCCACACCCCGGCCGCCGTCCAGCGGCGGAAGCGGCTCCACGCGGTGCTCCACGGGCCGAACCGGTCGGGGAGGTCCCGCCACGGCGCCCCTGTCCGAAGCACCCACAAGATCGCGCTGACGATGGTGCGGTGGTCGCGGGCAGGTCGCCCGGTCGGCGGGCGCTGCGGTGGCACGAGGGGGGCGAGCCGGTCCCATGCCGCGTCTGTCAACTCGTGGCGGGTACACGGGAGGTGGTACCCGCGACGCCGTGCGACGCGCTACGCCGTCGGGATCGCCCCGATCTGCTGCATCAGTCCCAGCATGTCGGGCATCCCATGCTCTTCGACGAACTGGCCGTCGGCCACCCGGTAGAACGCCATGCTCGGCACGCGGATCGGCCGGCCGGTCGCGGGAACGCCGAAGAACATTCCTTCGTGCGTGCCGAGCATGGTGTAACGCGCCGCGACGGTGTCGCCCTCGGCGACGGTCTGCTCGAGCTTCCACTGCACGTCGGGAAAGCCCGAGCGCAGCATGCTCAGGAGGGCGAGGTAGCCCTCGGGCCCGCGCAGCGGCCCGGGTTGGCCAGGCGCGTGAAAGACCGCCGCCGGGGAGATCAGTTCCGCCGCCATCGCTGGGCTCGCCGAGTTGATGAACCCAACAAAGCGGCGCATGAGCGCCGTGTTGGCTGCTGCTGACAGGGATCGGGGCTCGGCAGAAAGGAGGAGGTCGGTCCTGCTGCGCGGATGCGTGGGCGCAATGAACGGAGCAAGCGAGGGCCGTGCCGCCTT
Organism: uncultured Gemmatimonadales bacterium; assembly: GCA_963763675.1. Taxonomy (GTDB): domain Bacteria; phylum Gemmatimonadota; class Gemmatimonadetes; order Gemmatimonadales; family Gemmatimonadaceae; genus BPUI01. Next base: position 1,609,401 of record CAVXPN010000001.1, on the reverse strand, counting down.
TGCGCACACGCCCCTAGGAGATCCTTCGCGAGGTCGGACACGCGGAGGTTGAGTTGCATCGGTTTCGCGCGCCGAACGGCGCGCCGGTCGTGAGGCTTCTCGTGCATCGAGCATGACAGAGCAGGTGGCTACTCTCCTCGCGAGCGGCACTCACACCGACCGTTCCTGCGACGCCGTCAGCCGCCACCCAACGCCACAGTTAGCCGTAAGCGTCTCGGGCGGATCAGCGGCCGCCTGGGACGCGGCCCGCGGGCGTCGCGGAGCGTCCCCGCAGATACGCCACGACGGTCCGCCGCGGGCGCAGGCCCGCGCCTCCGCCGTCACCAGCTTTTTCCTACGACATCTTTCAACACCGACGGGTTCGGGAGCGCGCAGCGCCGCCTGGTCGGCGACGATGCGCTTCAGCCGGTGGTTCTCCTCGTCCAACGCCTTCAGCCGCTTCGTCGCGCTGATCTGCAGCCCCCCGTACTGCTGCGTACACCGGTAGTACATCTGCTCCGAGATGCCGTGCCGCCGCACGAGTTCCTTCACGGCCGCGCCGGCCGCGCCCTCATGGAGCACGGCGACGATCTGGGCCTCGGTGAACCGCGACTTCCGCATGCGTCCTCCTGTCGTGAGGACTCTCAGCATACCTGGACCTCAAACGACGGGGAACGTCGAGCCTAACGCCTATTCGCCTGCGTACGATCCGCCGGCCGCACACTTCACACCCCTGCCTGGGGCGTCACCCCCGACCCGCGAGCCGCACCCCCGCCCGCCAGCGCCGCCCACCGCGCGAACACCCCCGCGGCCCGCGGCGCGAGCGCCGCGAGCCGCGCCGGCGCCTCGCGACGCATCGCCGCCACGTCCCACCCCGCCGCGGCGGCACCCTCGCCGAACTCCGCCAGCATCGTCCCGACCAGCGCCGCGTCCACCTCGGGGTGGAACAGCATCCCGTACGCCGGCCCGCCCCCGGCCCCGCGCGCGACGAACGCCTGGCACGCCGTCCGCTCCGAGCGCGCGAGCGACGCCGCGCGCGCGGGCAATTCGAAGACGTCGCCGTGCTGGTGGAACGGCACGAACGGCTGCCCGCCGCCGTCCTCGGCGAGCGGGCCGAGCACCGGGTCCGCGCGCCCCGCCCCGGTCAGCGCGACCGGCAGCCACCCCATCTCGACCGACCCGCTCGGCCGCACCGCCGCGCCTAACGCGTGGGCGAGGAGCTGCGCCCCCAGGCAGACGCCGAGCACCGGGACGCCCGCGGAGAGCGCGCGCGCCGTTACGCGGAGCTCGTCCTCGAGCCACGCGTGCGCGCCGCGCTCGTAGACCGCCATCGGCCCGCCGAGCAGGACGAGGCCGCCGAGCCCGTCGACCGCGGCGGGGAAGGGCTCGCCCGCGTACGCGTGCAACACGCGGGCGTCGACGCCCGCTGCAACGAGCGCGGGGAGGAGCGTGCCGGGCGGTTCGTTGGCGACCTGCTGGACGACGAGGACGCGGGGCGCGGGCATAGGCGTTGATCGGGATCCGCGAACGCGCCCGCCGGGCTCGGGGCGCGACCGTTGCACACTAACGCCTCGCCATGCCCCTCCGCCTCCACTTCCTCCGCCACGGCCAGACGGCCGGCAGCCGCGAGAACGTCTTCTGCGGCCGCGGCCTCGACATCGACCTCACGCCCGAGGGCGAGGAGATGGCGCGCCAGTTCGCCGCGTTCTACGCCGGCACGCGCTGGCGCGCGGTCTACGCCAGCCCGCTGCGGCGCGCGCAGGCCACGGCCGCGCCGACCGCCGCGGCGGCGGGCCTGACGGTCGCGACGCTCGACGGCCTCGCCGAGATCGACTACGGGCGCTGGGACGGCCGCACGGCGGAGGACGTGGACCGCGATTTCCACGACGACTACGTGCGCTGGACGGCCGACCCCGCGTGGAACGCGCCGACCGGCGGCGAGACGGCCATCGCCCTCTCGCAGCGCGTGCTCGCGGCCGTCCAGACCATCGTCCGCGAGCAGGGCGGGGGAGAGGAGGGCGAGACGGACGGCGGGCACGAGGCCGAGGGGGACGTGCTCGTCGTCTCGCACAAGGCGGCGATCCGGGTCGCGCTCTGCGGGCTGCTCGGCGTCGACGTCGGCCGCTTCCGCTTCCGCTTCGCCTGCCCGACGGCGTCGGTGAGCGTGGTCGAGTTCGGGCGCCACGGGCCGATGGCCGACGCGGTGGCCGACCGGTCGCACCTCGACGCGCGGCTCCGCGCGCTCAAGGGCACCTGAGCCGCCGCGGGACGGCTCGCCCGCCGGCCCGTTCGCGTCGTTAGGCGAGCAGCGGCCGCGGTGGCGGCGCGAGCAGGGTCGCGTCCGCCCGCTCGCCCAACGTCGACCGGCGCACCACCTCCAGCGCGACGAGCACCACCGCCGCGCACGCGAGCCCGATCGCCGGCGCCGAGAACACCGCGAGGGCGTAGCCCGCGACGTAGTTGCCGACGACGTCCGAGAAGTTGACGAGCGCCATGTAGGCCGTGAACTGCGACCCCTCGACGCCGCTGCGACAGAGGGCCATCAGCACCGGGAACGACGCCACGCAGTAGCCGGGGTCGAACGTGTGCCACACCACGTACGCCGAACGCGTGAACGCCGCGTTGGGCCAGAGCGGCGCCAGGAGGTTGAAGGCGACGAGGTAGGCCGCGATCACGCCGACGACGCCGAGGAGCAGGCGGCGCGCCCCGAGCCGCTCGGCGACCGCGCCGGTCAGCAGGATCGCGGCGGCGGCGGCCGCCGTCCCCCACGTCCCCGAGAGCACCGACAGCGCCGTGTCGCCCCAGTGCAGCCGCTGCACGAGGTGCGTCGAGAGCACGCGGAAATACACGCTCCCGGCGAAAAACACGGCCCAGATCGCGCCGAACAGCCGCCGGCTCTCGGGGGCGAGCATCCCGCGCACCGCCGCGACGAGGATCGCGCGCGTCGACGTCGTGAACGCCGGCGCCGGCGGCTCGACGCCCGTGGCGTCGCCCGTCGCGTCGGGAACCACGACCGGCCGCCGCGCGCGGCCCCACGGCACGAACGTGTCGCCGCGGTGCTCGCGGATGAGGAACGTGACGATCGTGAACCCGAACAGCACGCACGACTGCGCGACCGCCGCCGCCGTGAACCCCAGGCGCCCCATGATGGTCGCCAGCACCGCCGCGCCGACGCCGTCGCCGACGAGCAGCCCGGCGCGCATGTAGGCGTTCACGCGCGCGCGCTCCTCGGGGCGCGAGACGGTGATCGCCATCGCATCGACGCCCGCGTCCTGCACCGACGCGAACACGCTGTGCACGAAGAAGACGACCATCAGCGTCCCGACCTGCCGCGCCGGATCCTTGACGAGCAGCACCCCGAGCGACGCCACCACGGCGAGAATCTGCGCGAAGAACACCCACGGCTTTCGCCGCCCCATGCGCGAGCCCTGGAAGCGGTCGAGCACCGGCCCCCAGATGAACTGCACCGTCCACGGAACGCCGACGAGCGCGACGAAGCGCCCGATCGTCACCGAGCTCACCCCGGCCGCCGCGAGGCGGTTGGCCACCGCGGTGAGCGCGAAGCCCGCCGGGATGCCCTGCATGACGTACATGTAGAAGACGGTCGCGTAGCGCAGCGGCCGGCTCTCGTCGAGCGGCGGGAGGGCCAAGGCCGCTCGGGTCAGCCCGGCGCGCGCCTGAGCGCGACGGTGAACACGGCGCCCCGGCCCTCCTCGCTCCGCACGCGCAGGTCGCCGCCCATGCCGCGCGCCAGGTCCCGCGAGATCGCCAGCCCGAGCCCGGTCCCCTCGTACGGACGCGTCAGCCCTTCCTGCACCTGCACGAACGGGTCGAAGACAGCCTCCTGCCGGTCGCGGCGGATGCCGATCCCGGTATCGCGGACGGTCAGGTAGAGCATGTCCGGATCGGAATCGCCGGTCGCGCGCTCGCCGAGCGCGATCTCGATGTGGCCGCCCGGCGGCGTGAACTTCACCGCGTTGCTCAGCAGGTTGAGGAGCACCTGCGCGAGCTTGTCGCGGTCGGCCAGCACGCGCAGCGACGGCTCGCCGGGCATCGACACGTGCAGCGTGTGCCCGCGCGCCTCGACCTGCGGCTCGATCATCGGCAGCACGTCCTGCAACACCTCGCCCACGGCCGTCGGGCGCACGTCGTAGTCGACCCGCCCAGCCTCGAGCTTCGAGAAGTTGAGCACGTCGTTGATGAGCGCGAGCAGGTGCTGCTGCGCGCGCGCCACCCGCCCGAGCGCCGTGCGCTGCTCGGGCGTGACGGGGCCGTAGAGCCCCATCTCGATGAGCTGCACGTGCCCCTGGATCGCGTTGAGCGGGGTGCGCAGCTCGTGGCTCATGTTGGCCAGGAACAGGCTCTTGGTCTCGCTCGCCTTCAGCGCCTCGGCCCGCTGGCGCTCGGCCTCCGCGCGCGCCGCCTCGGCGTCCTGCCGCGCGCGCACCTCGTCCGTGATCTCGGCGGCGACCGAGATCACGCCCGCGATCGAGCCGTCGGCCTCGACCAGCGGCTGGCACGTGATGTCGAAGAACCGCGGCGCGACCGTGCCGTCGCCCAGCCGGTCGTAGCGGATCGGGACGCCGCGACCGACGTACGGCACGCCCGTGCGGTAGACCGCGTCGAGCATCGCGAGCGCGCCCTGGTCGACGAGCGCGGGGAAGACGTCGCGGTACGCACGGCCGATGACGTCGCGGCCGCCGACGAGCCGCCGGAAGAGTGGGTTGGTGAGCGCGAACGTGTGGTCCGGGCCGCGCTGCACGGCGATCGCCACGGGCGCCTGCTCCAGCACCCGCCACAGCAGGTCGCGCGCGGCGCGCGCCTCGTCCGCGAGTCGCGCGCGCTCGGCCGCGGCCTCCTTGGCCTCGGTCACGTCCTCGCAGAGGATGAGCGCGGCCGGCCGGGCGTCGGGCATGCGGATCGCGCGCGCGGTCTCGCGCACCCAGAGCATCCGCCCGTCGCGCCGCAGCTTGCGCGCCTCCCACGACCGCGCCTCGCCGCCCGCGGCGAGCGTGTCGGTCACGTACGCGGCGGCGACGGCGCGGTCGTCGGGGTGGAAGACGTCGGCGACCGGACGCCCCGTGAGCTCGGCGACCGTGTACCCGAGCGTCTCGGCGCCGTAGCGGTTCACCTCGAGCACCGTGCCATCCGCGCCGATCGTGAAGAGCATCGCCGGCGCTTCGTCAAACACCGCGCGCAGCCGGTGCTCGCCCGAGTGTCGCGCCACCTCCGCCTCGGCCGCGTGGGCGAGGTCCGCGAGGGTTTCCAGGTCGTCGTCGGTCCAGGGCCGGGGGACGAAGTCGACGACGCATACCGTGCCGATCACGAAGCGCTCGCCCGCGGGGTGCGCCGCGCTCCGCACAGGGGCCGAGGCGTAGGCGACGAGCCCGCCCTCGCGCGTCGCGCGGTTGTCGCGCCAGCGCGCGTCGACGCGCGCGTCGGGCACCATCATCGGCAGGCCGCTCACGACGACGTGCTGGCAGAACGAGGCGTCGAGCCCGACGGGCGTGTCCCAAGTGGCGCCGGCAAGGCCGCCCGCGCCCGGCGTCGGCAGCACGCACACCGCGACCGGCACCTGCTCGTCGTATGTGAGCAGGTTGACCTGCGCGACCGGCGCGCCGAGCGCGCGGGCGGCGAGTCGGGCGACACGCTGCAAGGCCGGGAGCGCCGGCTGGCCGACGAGTCCCGTCGCCTCGAGCGCGGCCAGCCGGCCGGGATCGGCGAGTCCGACCGAGCGCCGCGCCGCCGGCGCCCGCATCGCCGCCGTCACCCCGGCGGCCTCGTGCCCGAACGCTCGCGCCGCGGCGCAGCGCGGTGCGGGCGCGGCGGTGCGGTGCGGGCGGGGCTGGCGAGGCGATGGGCGGCTGTCTGCGTCATGACTAGTGGTACAGGAGCGCCGCCCAGAGGTTCACGGCGGTCCGCGCGGTCCGGGCGCACTCCAGGGCTCGGCGAGGACCGCGGGTGCGACGATCGTGCCGCCGGCCCCCGGGGCGGCGTGATGCGAGACGCGATCGGGGCGTCCGCCGCGCGCGCGCGGAACCGTCTCCCGCGCCGCGACGTTGTCGCCGGTTGGGCAACGGTCGCGTTCAGCCGCTGCCCACTACCGCCGCGGCCGCGCGCCCCGCCACCCGCCCGGAGAAGAGACACCCGCCGAGGAACGTCCCCTCGAGCGCGCGGTAGCCGTGCATCCCGCCCCCGCCGAACCCCGCCGCCTCGCCCGCGGCGTAGAGCCCCGGGACGGCCGCGCCCCCCGCGCCGAGCACGCGCCCGGCGAGGTCGGTCTGCAGACCGCCTAACGTCTTGCGCGTCAGCACGTGCAGCCGCACCGCGATCAGCGGCCCGTGCGCCGGGTCGAGCAGCCGGTGCGGCGGCGCGGTCCGGATCAGCCGGTCGCCCAGGTAGGCCCGGGCCCCGCGCACCGCGGTCAGCTGCAAGTCCTTCGAGAACGGGTTGTCGAGCTCGCGGTCGCGCGCGACGACCTCGCGCTCGACCGCCGCCGCGTCCAGCCGCGGCGACCCCGGCGTCGACTCGGCCAGCGCGTTCATCCCCTCGACCAGTTCGGACAGCGTGCGGCGGACGACGAAGTCCCGCCCGCGCGTCTTGAACGCCTCCACCGGCGCGGGCGCCCGGCCGCCGACGGCACGCCGCGCCACCATGCGCCACGAGCGCCCGGTGAGGTCGGGGTTCTGCTCGGAGCCCGAGAGCGCGAACTCGCGCCGGATGATCGACTGCGTGAGCACGAACCACGAGTAGTCGTGCCCCGAGCGGCGCAGGTGCGCGAGCGTGCCCAACGTGTCGAAGCCCGGGAAGAGCGGCACGGGCAGCCGGCGCCCCTCCGCGTCCAGCCACAGCGACGACGGCCCAGGGAGGACGCGGATGCCGTGGTTGGGCCAGATCGGGTCCCAATTCTCGATCCCCTCGACGTAGTGCCACATCCGGTCGGGGTTGATCACGCACCCGCCCGCCTGCTGCGCGATGCCGATCATGCGCCCGTCGACGTGCGCCGGCACGCCGGAGATCATGCGCGCCGGCGGCGCACCCAGCCGCGCGGGCCAGTTGCGCCGCACGAGCTCGTGGTCGCCGCCGATCCCGCCCGAGGCGACCACCACGACGCCCGCGCGGAACGCGAACTCCCCGACCACCGCGCGCGAGCTCGTCGCGCCGCGCGGCACGTCGGTCGGCGCGAGCTCGGCGCCGCGCACGCCGTCGACGGCGCCGTCGGTCGTCGTGAGCGCGTCGACGCGGTGGCGGAACTTGACCGTGATCCGCCCGCGCTCCCCGGGCCTGCGCGCCGCGGCGGCCCGCACGCGCCGCTCGAACGGCTCGACCACGCCCGGGCCCGTGCCCCACGCGACGTGGAAGCGCGGCACCGAGTTGCCCGGCCCGGTCGCGCCGTAGCCGCCGCGCTCCGCCCACCCGACGACGGGGAAGAAGCGCACGCCCTGCGCGTGCAGCCACGCGCGCTTCTCGCCCGCCGCGAAGTCGACGTACGCCTCGGCCCACCGCCGCGGCCACGCGTCCTCGGGGCGGTCGAAGCCCGCGGTGCCCATCCAGTCCTGCAGCGCCAGCGCGCGCGAGTCGCGGACGCGCAGGCGCCGCTGCTCGGGCGAGTCGACGAGGAAGAGGCCGCCTAACGACCAGTAGGCCTGCCCGCCGAGGTTCTGCTCCCCCTCCTGGTCGAGAACGAGGACGCGCCGCCCCGCGTCGGCGAGTTCGGCCGCGGCGACGAGGCCCGCGAGGCCGGCCCCGACGACGATCGCGTCGGCGTCGTAGGTCACCGACCGGCGCGGCGCGTCATCCCCGCGCGTCCGTGCCGAAGTGGAATTCGGTGCGCGTCCGGTAGACCGCGCCCGGCCGCAGGATCGTCGACGGGAACGCGGGCTCGTTGGGCGAGTCGGGGAAGTGCTGCGTCTCGAGCGCGAAGCCGCCGCGCGCGGCGTAGTGCGCGCCGCCCTTCCCCCGGAGCCCGGGGGGGATCACGTTGCCCGAGTAGAACTGGAGCCCGGGCTCGGTGGTGCGCACGTCGAGCACGCGCCCGCTCGCCGGGTCGTACGCGCGCGCGGCGGGCGCGAGGGCGCCCGGCGCGTCGCGCAGCACCCAGTTGTGGTCGTAGCCGAGGCCGATGCGCAGCTGCTCGTCGTCGGCCCCGATTCGCGCGCCGATCGCGTGCGCGGTGCGGAAGTCGAACGGCGTGCCCGCGACCGCGCGCAGCTCGCCGGTCGGGATCTGGGTGGCGTCGACGGGCGTGTAGCGGTCGGCGGCGATCGTCAGCTCGTGGCCTTCGATGCTTCCCGCGGCCTGGCCGGCGAGGTTCCAGTACGCGTGCTGCGTGAGGTTGACCGGCGTCGGGGCGTCGCTCGTCGCCTCGTACGTGACGGCGAGGGCGCCGTCGCGGCCGACCGCGTAGGTCACCGACGCCCGGAGCGCGCCGGGGTAGCCCTGGTCGTCGTCGGGGCTCGTGTGGCGGAGCACCACGCCCGCCGCGTCGCCGTCGGCGAACGGCTCGGCGTCCCACAGGACGCGGTTGAAGCCGACCAGACCTCCGTGCAGGGCGTTCGGCGGGTTGTTGATCGCGAGCTGGTACTCGCGCCCGTCGAGCGCGAAGCGGCCGCGCGCGATGCGGTTGGCGTAGCGTCCGACGAGCGCGCCGAAGTAGGCCCGGTCCGCGAGGTAACCGGCGAGGTCGTCGTAGCCGAGCGCGACGTCGGCGGGCCGGCCGCCGCGGTCGGGGACGGAGGCTTCGACGAGGTGGCCGCCGTAGGGAGTCACGCGGAAGCGGACCGGCCCGGCCGCGCCGTCGGCCTCGAGCGCGTAGACGTCGACGGCGCGGCCGTCGGGCATGGCGCCGAAGCCGGCGCGCGTGGAGCGGGGAATCATGGGCCGGAACGTAACCGTTAGGCGTCCAGCGGGGCGTCCAGCGGGGCGTCCGACGGCGCGCGCGGCACGGTGAGCGTGAAGCGCGACCCGGCGCCGAGGCGGCTCTCGGCCGCGAGGTCGCCGCCCATCGCGCGGGCGAGTTCGCGGCTGATCGCCAACCCGAGCCCGACGCCCTGCTGCGCCTGCGGCGTCAGGTGCCGGTCGACCTGCACGAACGGCTCGAAGACGCGCTCGAGTTGGTCCGGGGCGATGCCGCGCCCGGTGTCGCGCACGACGAAGCGGACGACGCCCTCGCCCGGGCCTTCGCCCGGCTCGGCCGAGAGCGTGATCGCGCCGCCGGCGTCGGTGAACTTGAGCGCGTTGGTCAGCAGGTTGAGCAGCACCTGGCGCAGCTTCTCGACGTCCGCGACGGCGACGAGCGGCGCGAGCGGCGCCGCGACGGCGAGCGAGAGCCCGCGCGCGGCGACCTGCGGCGCGACGAGCGCCTCCGCGTCGGCCAGCGCGGCGCGCACGTCGACCGCCTCGCGCCGCACCTCGACCTGCCCGGCCTCGAGCCGCGCGAAGTTGAGCAGGTCGTTGATCAGGCTCAGCAGGTGCCGCTTGCTCGCCTGGATGCGCGAGAGGTCGCCCGCCTGCTCGGGCGTGACCGGGCCGCGGATGCCCAACTCGATCAGTTCGGCGTAGCCGCCGATGGCGTTGAGCGGCGTGCGCAGCTCGTGGCTCATCACGGCCAGGAACTGGCTCTTGGCCTGGTTGGCCGCCTCGGCCTGTGCGCGCGCGTCCTCGGCTTCGGCGGCGACCTCGCGCAGGCGGTGGACGGTCGCGTGCAGCGCGATCTCGCCGGCCGCCGCACTCGCCAGGTCCTCGAGCGTCGCGATCTCGTCGTCGGTCCACGCGCGCGTCTCGAAGTCGATCACGCAGAGCGAGCCCACCCCCCGCCCGGCGCCGTCGAGCAGCGGCGCGGTCACGCACGCGCGGAGTCCGCCGCCGGCCACTGAGGGCACCGCGGCGAACGCGTCGCCGAACACCGCGTCGTCTCGCGCGTCACCGACGACGAGGAGCGCCCCCGCGCCCGGCCCGGCGCCCGGCGCGGCGTCGCGCCCGGCGGCCGCGCCGTCGCGCGCGCGCAGCGGGTGCATGGCGTGGTGGCGCGCGATCCCGAGCTGGCAGAACGAGGGGAAGGCGCGGATCTCGCCGGCCGCGGCGACCGGCTCGGGCAGGCCGACGTGCGCCTTGATCACGTCCCGGTCGCCGTCGACGATCGTGAGCACCGCCGTCGGCGCGCGCAGCAGCCGCGCCGCGAGTCGCACGATGCGGCCGACCGCGGGCGCGGCGGGCGTGTCGAGCATCCGCGTCTCGCGGACGGCGGCGAGGCGCGCCGCGTCGCCGACGACGGGCGCGAGGTCCGTCGCCGTGACCCGCGTCGTCCACGGGTTGACGCGCGTGTCGGCGCGCGGCGGCTCGGGCGTGACGGACATATCACCTAACCTACGCCTTCCGCGCGCGGCGGGTCAGCCCGTGCCCATGTCCCCGGCGACGCCCCCCGTGACACCCTCGCCGTCGGCGTCGACGGCGCGCTCGACGTCGCCCGGCAGCCGCGCGACGACGCGCGTCACGGCCCCACCGGTGAGCGCCGCGACCACGTCGCCGAGGAGCGCGCGCCCCGCCGCGCTGCCCATCCAGCCGCGGAGCTCGAGGTCCGAGACCGCGCAGACGAGCGCCGCGCCGTCGAGCCGCGCGCCGGTCACGCCGTCGAGCTGCGTCGTCACCCAGAGCATGCGCAGCTCGCGCGGCCCGACGCGTCGGCGCACCTCCGCCGCGACGCCCGCCCACAGCGCGGCCGCATCGCGCGCGGCGCCCGCGGCGCTCGGCGCGTCGGGGACCACGGGCGCGGCGGCCGGCGTCGGATCCGGTGCGGCGGGCGTCGGTCCGGGTGCGTCCGCCGCGGGCTCGGCGGCCGGGCGCTCCGCCCGCGCGCGCACGAGGTCGAGCGAGCGGCGCTGCACGCCCGCGCGCCAGGCCTGGTAGCCGGGCTTCGCGAAGCGGTACCCCTCGGTCACCGCGCGGCGCACGTACGCCCCCGGGTCGCGGATCGCCTCGGGCTCGTGCCGCCGGGCGTAGAGCACGTAGCAGAGCACCTCGTACACCTGCGCGGGGTCGGCCCGCAGCAGCCGCTCGGCCTCCGCGCGGTGCACGCCTAACGCCTGCAGGGCGGCGAGCTGCACGCGCGCGTCCCGCGGCACCTCGAGCGACAGCCCCGCGAACAGCCGCGCGGCTTCGAGCACCGGCCCGGGCATCGCGACCACGCGGTCCCCCGCGCGCTCCCCGCCGCGCCCGGCCGACTCGACGACGACTTCCGTCAGGATCCCCGCCGCCCGCAGCTCGGCCGTGGCGCCGGCGAGGTACTCGAGGACGCGGCTGCGCTTGAAGCGCGGCGAGAGGCCGAGGGCGGAGCGGAGCCAGTCGAGGTCGTGGCCGAAGGGGATCGGCTCGCCGCGCGCCGCCGCGCCGGCGTAGAGCTGGTACAGCCGCTGCGCGACCGGGTCGGTCAGCGCGAAGTAGCGCCCGTAGTCCATCCAGGTCGTCGCGGTCGCGCCGGCGCGCGGGCGCCACACGTCGGCGAGCGTGATGCGGTCGAGCGTGTCGTCGCGCCACGCGACGTCGAGCACGCCGGTGGCGGTGCCGCGGCCGTTCGGCGCGCCGGACGCCGCAGGCGCCTCGCCGTCGACGCCCGGCTCGCGGCGGCGCGCGCGGCCGGCGCCCCGCTCGAGTGTGGCGGGCGCCCAGAGCGCGGGCGCGGGGCCCGCGCCGCCGTCCACGCCCTCGGCCGCCGTGAGCTCGGCGAGCGCGTCGGCCGGGTCCGCGGCGGCCGCCATCGGGGCGAGCAGGACCCGCACCTGGGCGAAGCGGAGGAGCGCGTCGCGTACGCGGCGGATCATCTTCCCGCCGCCGGTCACGCCCATCGTCGCGAGCAGCCGCCGGATCGAGACGTCGGTGAGCGTGTTGCTCGCCCACCCGGCCTCGTCGAACAGGCGGACGACGGCCATGAGTACCGGCCAGTCGCCCGCGCGCGGCAGCCCGAGCACGGCGTCGCCGGCGATGCGGACGGCGAACCACTGCCCGCTCAGCGCGCGCACGCGGTGCACGTGGAGCCACTCTTCCTCCGCCAGTCGCCCGGTCGCCGGGTCGGGCTTGGGCTCGTAGCGCGACAGGCGCGCGAGCGGCAGCTCGCAGAGCCCGGCGGGCGCGGGCAGCGGCAGCGACCGGACGCCCTGATCGAGGGCGGTCCAGAGGACGGCGTCTGCGGTGGAGGTGGACGACACGGCGGCGTGGTTCATGGATCGCGACGAATCTTGTCGCGGGACGGCGGGCGGGCAAGGACCACGTGAAAGCAGGCAACGGGCCAGCGCGCGGTACGGCTCAGTCTGGCCGATCGCTGCGCGTACGACGCGCGTACGGCGCGCGCATCACGCTTCGGGCACGCTTCGGGCACGCTTCGGCCACACGGGCCGCGTGCTGGCGACACGCGGGGTGGGTGGGGCGGGGTTCTTTCGCTTCGCTTCTTAGAAACACAGATCCACTACCACAACGCGGAGTCGGGCGTCGGCCCCGGATGTGGACGAACGCGCCAACGCGCGCCCTGCGACGCAGTTACGCGGGTCGGCCGAATCCGCGTCGGGGCGCGACACGCCGCACTACGGACGCCGACGGTCCGCGGCCCAGGCCGGGACGGTACGCGGGGCTGGCACGGACTGACGCGGGCCGGGACGGTACGCGGCTCGGGAGGCAGCTCCGCCCGCGCTCGTTCGGTGCAACGGATAACTCGCCGCACCCCAACGAGTTACGTATACCGACAGAATCGGCCGACCGGCTCCGAGGCGTGCCGGTGCGTACCCTCCCGGCCCCGGCGCGGGTGGTGGCGCGTGGGGTCGCGCGACAGAGGCGCTGCCCTCGCTGCGTACCATCCTGGCCCTCGCGTCGTCTCGCGTTCGCGGTCCGGGCGAGAACCGCCGAGGGACCTCGGCGCGGCACGTGGCGCGGGGGGTGGCGCGTGGTGTTGACATTCGACCCTCCGACCCCCGAACTTCGCTCCCGTGCCGAAACGCGTACCGTCGTGGCCGCGCCCGTGGGGCGCCCTGACCGGATGAAGGCGGCACGCGCGGGCCTGCGCCTCGTCGAAGGGGGCGTCAGCACCTCGCTCGACCCCGCGCCGAGTGGTGCCCCGCAGGTCGTCCGGGAGCGACCGTGGCTCGTGTCCGACGCGCTGGTCGCGTCGCGGCTGGCCGCGCACCCCGTCCTCCCGGTGCGCGACCCGACGCTCCGCCGCAACGCGCGGGTCGTCGCCTTCGCGCTCAACCTCCTCGCGCTGCCGGACGCGGGGGCGGGGTCGCTCGCGGCGGTCGACGTACCGGTCGACGTCGACGTGCTCGGCGGCCGCCTCGCGCTCCCCGGGGCGGCGATCGAGGAGGCGCTCCGCGCGTTGTGGGTGGCTGCGGTACTGCGGAGCGGGAGCGACGCCGGGACGGCGCGGTTCGCGGACGACCTGCTCGCGCCGACGCCGCTCGCCTACGTGGTTCGGTGGGGCGCGGTCGCCGACGCGCTGCTCGACCGCCGTGGCGAGGGCTCGCTCGCGGCCGTCGGCCTCTTTCGCCTCGTGCTCGACCGGCTGACCCACCCGCGCGCGCCGGTCACGCTTCCCGCCTCGCTCGTGCAGGAGCAGCTGGGGCTGAGCGAGGACCAGGCGCGGCGCGGGGCGCGGACGCTCGTGCAGCGCGGACTCGTGGTCGAACAGGCGCAGGCCGGACGCGCCAAGCAGCTGTTGCTGGCGGATGCGGTGCTCGTCGGGGTCCCTCCCGCGGCGTCCGCTCCGGCAGTGGCCGTGGCGCCGGTTGACCCGGTGCCGGCCGCGCCCTCTACGGCACTTCTGCCAACGCCCGCAGCGACGCCGGTCGTCGGACTGCCCGCGCTCGGCGGGACGCTCATCGAGTACGCCGGCCAGCGGATCGAGTTGCCCGCGCAGGCCGAGCTGTCGGTGGCGATCCCGGGGACGCGGGTCGCGGGGATGCGGCTCGATCCCGCGAGCGGGCGTCTCGTCGTCACGCTCGAACCCGCGCCTCAAATCTGACCGCGGCCCCGACGACACTCGGCCGCGATGCGGGCCCGACGCCGGGGCCGGTTCGCATGTTCCCGAGTCGCTCATGTCGGTCACGACCCGCCTCGCCGCCTTGACGTTCGTCGTCGCGCTGCCGGCGGCTGCGCCCGCCGCCTCCGCGCAGACGGTCGGCATGCGCTACGACCACCCGACGACCGACGCCAACTACCTCCGCAAGGCCGCGTTCGCGGTGGTCGCGCACGAGCGGCTCACCCTCTTCGACACCATGGCCCGCGCCGGCGTGTCCTGGGCACCGCCGCGCGGCGCGCCGGCTCGACAGCGGACCTGAGTCGCTCGGTAGGCGGCGCTCGCGTCGGGCTCAGCTCGCACGACGCCGCGCGATGAGCTCGCGCGTGGCGGGAACGAGCTCCACGGGCACGTCCATCGCGGTCTGGTTTCCTCCTCCGCCGGCGCCGTCGCGGCCCGGCCGGTCCTCCAGCGGCCGCGTGAGGACGTCCTCGGCCCCGTCCTCGGAGATGCCGTGGCGGTACAGGTGCGGCTCGCCCGTCTCCGGGTCGACGGAGAAGCGCAGGTCCACGCGCGAAGACAGCCTCGCGCCGGCGCCCGGAGCAGGTCGCGGAACGCCGGGCGACGCCTAACGCGGAGTTAGCTACGGGCCTTCACAGCGGGTTGTGGGCCGCAGTACACAGAGTCGCGCTCACCGTACGCGAGCGCGAACTGCACTAGCCGCGCAGCTCGCGGCGGAGCCACGCGCGCACGACGGCCCACTCGCGCTTGACCGTCGACGGCGAGACGCCGAGCGCGTCGGCCGTCTCCTCGACGGTCAGGCCGCCGAAGTAGCGGAGTTCGACGAGGCGCGCCTGCGCGGGGTCGAACGCCGCGAGGCGCTCGAGCGCCTCGTGCAGCGCGAGGACGTCGGCGGCGGCGTCCTCGCCGGCGGGGGTGACGCCGGCCGCGTGGTCGAGGCTGACGCAGAGCGCGCCGCCGCCGCGCTTGGCGGCCTGCCGCGCGCGGGCGTGGTCGACGAGCACCTGCCGCATGAGGTGGGCGGCGATGCCGACGAAATGCGCGCGGTTCTGCCACGCCGCGTGGCCCTCGCCCGCCAGGCGCAGGTACGCCTCGTGGACCAGCGCCGTCGCGCCGAGCGTGTGGCCCGCGGCCTCGCGGCGGAGGGCGCGCGCGGCCTGCCGGTGCAGCTCGGCGTAGACGGCCGGCAGCAGCGCGTCGAGCGCGTGCTCGGCGGCGGGGCCGTCCGGGGGTGAGGACTCCGGGGGCTGCGGGCGCGCGTGCGGGAAGTCCATCCGGTCACCCCTTCGCGTTGCGAGGCGCGGCCGGCGGCCGCGGCGCGACGATACGGCGCCGAATGCGCGCCGTCAACCGCGCCGTCAACCGCTCCGTCAACACCGACGGCGCGGGAGTTTGATCCGGTCGCGCCGGCGTTTCCGCGATCAGGAGCAGGAGCCCGCACGGTCCGCATTCGGCGGCCGCGGCTCCCGAAGTCCCGCCACGCCCTTCTGATCGGAGGTCCCCTCATGTCCGCCCGCCTGCCCGTGCGTCCCCTCCCGCGCCGCCTGTCGCTCACCGCGCTCCTCCCCCTCCTCGCCACGCTCGGCGCCGCGTGCAGTGGCACCCCGACCGAGCCGGCCGCGTCGTCGGTCGTCACGCCTGCGATCGCGGGGGCGAAGGTGATCCCCCCGGTGCAGTACGTGCCCCCGTCCAACACCTGCTCGAGCGCCGTCGGTGGGTGCTGGACGCCGCTGGCGCCGGTGGTGGACGATTGATCACCGCTCGGTGATCGCCGCCCGGTAGTGCCGCGCCCCGGCGCCGCGCTATCGTGCGGCGCATGTCGGCCCCCGCTCGCCCCGCCGTCCCCTTCACAACCGCGCCCCGCGCGCGCGCGGAGCTGTGGCGCGCGCGACTGCGGCGCGACGTCACGCTCGCCGCGGTGCACGCCGGCCTCCGCGCGGCGATCGGGACCGTCGCGCCGCTCGCGCTCGCGTACTCCACGGGGGTGCGCGCGTACGTGCTCGCCGCGGTCGGCGGGTGGCTCGCGGCGATGGCCGACGTCGGCGGGGCGGGGCGGACGCGCGCGCGGACGATGGGCGCGTACGTCGTGCTCGGCGGATGCTCGTACGCGGCCGGGGCGCTGGCGGCCGGGGAGGCGGCGCGGCTGCGCGCCGGGGGCGAGGGGTGGCTGGCGGTGGTCGTGGTCGCCGCGCTGGTCTTCTGCTGGGCCGCGGGGTGCGCGCTCTTCCGGGCGCTCGGCGACGCGGGGGCGACGCTCGGGACGCTCGTCGCGGTGACGTTCGTGGCCGCGCTCGCCAACCCCGCGGCGACGGGCGGGGCCGCGCTCGTGGGCGGCGCGATGATCGCCGGGGGCGGGGCGTGGACGATGCTCCTCGCGCTGGCGGTGTGGCCCGTGCGGCCCTACGCCGCGGCGCGGCACGCGGCAGGCGACGCGTACGCGGCGCTCGCGCGCTACGCGCGCGCGGTCGCGGCGGCGGACCCGCCGGGCGCGGGACCGGCGCGGGAGCGTGCGGCGCGGGAGAGCGTGGCGCTCGCGCAGGCCGAGCACCCGCGCGTCCGCGCCGCGATCGAGGGCGGCCGGTCGGTGCTGCTCGCCACGCGGCGCGGCCGGCTGGGCGCGTCGTCGCGCGCCGACGACCTGGCGCTGCTGCTCGACGTGGCGGACCTCGCGTTCTCGACGCTGCTGACGCTGGCGGAGGCGTACGAGGTGGCGCTCGCCGCGGCGGGCACCGCGGCCGCGGCGCCGGCGCGCGCGGGGGACGTCGCGACGTTAGGCACCGTGCTCGGACTCGCGGCCGCGGCGCTCGACGAGCTGGCGCTGGCGGTCGTGCCGGGGGCGCGCGCGGGCCTGCGGCCGCCGGCGCTGGCCGCGCTCGGGCGGGCGCTGGCCGCGGCGGACGCGGGCGGGGCCGCCGGCGGGGGAGACGTCGTGCGGCACGCGCTCGCGCTCGCCGAGCAGCTGCTGGAAGAGATCGACCGCGGGGCCGAGATGGCGGCGTCGCTCGCGAGCGGGGGGGAGGACACGCTGCTGGCGGCGGTGCGCGGGGCGGTCGCGCGCTGGCGGCGGCCGTCGGGGCGCGCGCCGCGGCGACGGGCGGTGGCGCGGGTCGAGCGGTGGCGGCGGGCGGCCTCCGCGATCGACGCGGCGGTCGGGCGGCACGCGCTGCGGCTCGGGGCGGCGGCGGCCGCGGCGCACGCGCTCGGGGCCGGCCTGCACATCGCGCGCGGGCCGTGGCTCACGGTCACGACGCTCATCGTCCTGCAGCCCTCGGCGGGGACGACGCTCCGGCGGTCGGCGGCGCGCGTGGGCGGGACCGTGGCGGGCGGGATCGTCGCCGCGCTCCTCGCCGCGGCGCTGCGCGACCCGCGGCTGATCGCGGCGACCGTGTTCCCGCTCGCGGCGGCGGCGGTGGCGCTGCGCGCGGTGCACTACGGCGTGTTCACCTTCTTCCTCACCCCGGTGTTCGTGCTCATCGCGCAGCCGGCGCCGGGCGACTGGGGGCTGGCGGGGGTGCGCGCGGCGGACACCGCGTTAGGCGGCGCGGTGGCGGTCGCGGCCAGCCTGCTGCTGTGGCCGACGTGGGAGGCCGCGTCGCTGCCCGGGACGCTGGCGGCCGCGGTCGAGGCGGCGCGGGCGCACGCGGCGCTCGCGGTGCGGCGCGCGGCCGGGGAGGGCCCGCCGGATGAGGCGCCGAGCGAGGCGGCGGTGGTGGCGGCGCGGCGGCGCGCGGGGCTGGCGGCGACGGCGGGGGAGGACGCGCTCGGGCGGTTCATCGCGGAGCCGGGCGGGCGCGGGCCGCGCGCGGAGGCTACGCTCGCGCTGCTGGCCCGCGTGCGGCGGGTGAACGCGGCGGCGGCCGCGGTGGCGGGGTTCGGGGCGGCGGGACTCGGGGGGGCAGAACCCGGGCCCGACGCGCGCGGCGCGTCGCGACTGCTGGCGTTAGGCGCGGACGTCGACGCGCTGCTGGGCGAGGCCGCGGCCGCGGTGCGCGACGGGCGGGCGCCCGCGGCCGTGCCGGCCGGCGCGGCCGCGCTGCTCGGCGACCCCGGGCCCGGCGGGCCGTCGCGGGAGATCGGCGCGACGGCCGAACGGCGCCTCCCCGAGGTGCCCGCCTGGGGGGCGCTCGTGCGCTGCGCGCGCCACGCGCTCGGGGTGCGCGCGGCGGCGCAGCGGCTGGCGGACGGCGGCGGGGCGCGGTAGGGTGGCGGCGCGCGAGCTGCGCGTGGGCGTGGTCGGCTACGGGCTGGGCGGGAGCGTCTTCCACGCCCCGCTCGTCGCGGCCACGCCCGGGCTCGGCCTCACGGCGGTGGTGACGGCCGACGCGGGTCGCGCGGCGCGCGCCGCGGCGGCCTACCCCGCGGCGCGGGTCGTCGGCGAGGCGCAGGCGCTCTGGGACGGCCGCCTGATGCCGCCCGTGGACGTGGTGGTCGTGACGACGCCCAACGCGACGCACGGGCCGATCGCGGCCGCGGCGGTCGCCGCGGGGCGGCACGTGGTCGTCGACAAGCCGGTCGCGCCGACGGCGGCGGAGGCGCGCGCGCTCGCCGCGGCGGCGCGCGCGGCGGGGGTGCTCCTCGTGCCCTTCCACAACCGGCGGTGGGACGGGGACTTCCGGACCGTGCGGCGGCTCGCCGAGGGCGGAACGTTAGGCACGGTCCACCGCTTCGAGAGCCGCTTCGACCGCTGGCGGCCGGTGCCGCGCGCGGGGTGGAAGGAGGTCGCCGGCGACGGGTCGGGTTTGCTGTACGACCTCGGGCCGCACCTGGTGGACCAGGCGCTCGTGCTGTTCGGGGCGGTCGAGACGGTGTACGCGGAGCGCGACCGGCGCCGGGCGGGACACGCGGCGGTGGACGACGACTGGTTCGTCGCGCTGGCGCACGCGTCGGGCGTGCGCTCGCACCTCGCCGCGAGCGCGCTGGCGGGGCGGGCGGGGGCGCGGTTCCGTGTGTTAGGCCGTGCGGGGGCGTACGAGAAGTGGGGCCTCGACCCGCAGGAGGCGGCGCTGGCCGCCGGCGCGCGGCCGGGGGACGTGGGGTGGGGGGCGGAGCCGGAAGCGGCCTGGGGCACGTTCGGCGCGGGCGACGCGGGGCGGCCGGTGCCGACGGAGCCGGGGGCCTACGAGCAGTTCTACGCCGGGGTGCGGGACGCGGTGGTCGGGGGCGCTCGGCCGCCGGTAGACGCCGCGGACGCGGTCGCCGGGCTCGACGTGCTCGAGGCGGCGCTGCGGTCGGCGGGGGAGGGGCGGGTCGTGCGCCTTACCGGGTGAGCAGGCCCTCGAGACGGTAGGGGGGCGCCCCTGGGTGGATGACCGCGCGACACGGAAGCAGGCTCCGCCGGGATCGTTGGACGCATCGTGCTTCGCGGCTACCCCTTGCACGCCGCGAAGGCGTGCGGTAGATACTGAACTAGATGGTTCAGTATGAGACGACCCGGCTCGATACGGCGTTCGCCGCGCTCTCGGACGCTACGCGGCGTGGCGTGCTGGAGCAGCTCGGACGGGGCGACGCCTCGATCACGGAGCTCGCCGAGACGTTCCGAATGACCCTCACGGGCATGAAGAAGCACGTCGGCGTGCTGGAGCAGGCGGAGCTCGTCACCACGAAGAAGATCGGGCGAGTGCGGACGTGCCGGCTGGGCCCGCGCCGATTGGAGCAGGAGACGGCGTGGCTCGAGCGATACCGCCAGCGCTGGGACGAACGCTTCGACGCGTTGGACCGGGTGGTCGAGGCACTGACACGAAAGGAGACGCGCGATGAACGCAAGGATCGAACGTGAGCCCGGCCCCGTGACGAACCGCACGACGGTGGAACGGACGTCGGACCGCGAGGTGGTCGTCACGCGGACCGTCAGCGGCCCGGCGCGCCTCGTCTTCGAGGCATTCACCACGGCCGAGCTGTTCAGGCGTTGGTGGGTGCCCAAGTCGATGGGCATGACCCTCCTGTCATGCGAGGTGGATGCGCGTGTCGGCGGCAAGTACCGGTTGGTATTCGACCACGGCGGCCCCGAGCCTGCCGCGTTCTTCGGCACGTACCTCGACGTGACGCCGTACTCGCGCCTCGCGTGGACGAACGAAGAAGGCGGCGAGGGCGGGTCTGTGACTACGGTGACCTTCGAGGAGACGGCCGGCAGGACGCTGGTGGTCGTGCACGAGCGCTATCCCTCGAAGGACGCGCTCGACGCTGCCGGCACCGGAGCAGCCGATGCGATGGTCGAGACGTTCGATCAACTGGACGAGCTGCTCGTCGTCCTCGGTCAGAGCTCGGGTCGGTAACGGCGGCGTGTTGGTCGCTGCTGGACCCTCGACGCGCGGTCGTGAACCGCCTCTTACGCCGCGTCAGGGCGCGCGGGCGACGTACAGCACGTGCCGCGGCCCCGCGGTCCCGTGCGCGCGCGCCCGCTCGACGTCGACGGCGAGCCCGGCGCGCCGGAGCGCGGCCTCGAACGCGGGCTCGGGGTCGGCCGACCAGTAGGCGAGGCGGCCGCCCGGGCGGAGTGCCGCGGCGGCGAGGCGGATGCCGTCGTCGCGGTAGAGCCGGGCGTTGCCCGCGGTGGTGAGCGCGGCCGGCCCGTTGTCGACGTCGAGGAGCACCGCGTCGAACGCGCCGGGCGCCTCGCGCAGCACGTCGGCGACGTCGGCGTGGCGGAGCGCGACGCGCGGGTCGCCTAACGCGTCGACCGCGAGCCCGAGCGCCGGGTCCCGGTTCCACGCGATGACGCCTTCGACGAGTTCCGCGACGACGACGCGGGCGTCCGGGCCGAGCGCGCCGAGCGCGGCGCGGAGCGTGAAGCCGAGCCCGAGCCCGCCGACGAGCACGCGGGCGGGCGCCTCGCGTGGGAGCGGCGCGCAGGCCAGCGCGGCGAGGCGCTCCTCGGACCCGCGGCGGCGCGTCGACATCAGCTCGACGCCTGCGACGCGGATGCTGTACGCGCCGTCGTGCCGGTAGAGCGTGAGCACGGTGCCGTCCGGGGCAGTCGCGGCGCCGAGGCGTTCGGTGGGCTTCACGCGGGGGCGGCGGTGTTCGGCGTTAGGCGGGGGGCGGGACCTTAAACCTGCACATCCCCCGAATCCCGTCTAAAGCTCTTGCCCTTGCAGTTCGACCGCCCGCGGCGCGCGGGCGAGCCCGGCGTAGTACCGCTCGCGGATGCCGAGCGCGTTGACCTCGCACATCGAGACGAGTTCGCCGTCGACGGGGACCTGGAAGACGCAGTGCGCGAGGCGCTCGCGGCCTAAAGGCGTCTCGATCTCCTCGCGGCTCATGAAGTGGTGACTGACGAAGACGAGCGGGCGGGCCGAGGCCGTGCCGCGGGCGAGCCGCCACGCGCCGCGGGCCGCGCTGCCGGCGCCGACGCGGCGCAGCCAGTGGGCGGCGTAGGGCAGGAGGTTGCCGAGGACGAAGCGCGGCTCGGCGCGGACGACGCCGGCGAGGCGCGCGCGGCGCTCGCGCGCGGCGTCGAGGCGGAACGAGATCCCGCCGAAGCGCGCGAGGAAGCCGTCGACGACGCGCACGTCGGTCGCCGAGCGCGCGTCGCGGAGCGCGTGGTAGGTGAGGTCGCCCGCGGGGTCGCGCACGACGACCCCGTTGACCATGCGGTTGCACGCCTGGTGGCCGAACCACACGCCCAGCTCCGCCATGCGCGTCGACCCGCCTGCGATGCCCAGCCCGTCGGCCACCGCGTCCCAGAGCGCCTCGACGCTCACCCCGCCGCCGTAGCCGTCCTCGGTGCGGCCGACCTGGGCGATCGGCTGGAAGCTCACGAGGCGGAAGGCGTCGGCGTTCCCGGCCACCCAGCGCACCACGTCGGCGACGCCCGCGAGGTTGTCGCGCGTGACGGTCATCGTCGTCGCCGCGCGGAGCGGCAGGCCGGTCGCGCGCTCGGCCGCGCGGATCATCTCGGCGAACTCGGCGCGCAGCGGGTTGAGCTCGGCCTCGGTGCGCGCGCGGCGCCAGCGGTCGCCCTGGCGGCCGCGCTGCGTCGTGTCGACGTGGATGCTGACCTCGGTGAGGCCGCCCTCGACCATGAGCCGCTCGAGGAGCCCCGGGCGGCGGCGGAACGAGTCGCCGTGCGTCATCAGCATCGGGATGAGGTCGAGCGACTGCGCGTAGCGCAGCAGCTCGACGACCTCCTCGACGGGGCGGAGCGTGACCTCGCCGTCGGTGATCTGGATGTTGCCCGCGTGCCCGAGGACGGGGCGCAGGAGCCGCATCTGCGCCTTGATCGCCTCGACCGGTTCGGCCGGGATCTTGTTGGCCTCGGCGTTGAGGTAGCAGCCGCGGCAGGCGAAGTCGCAGCGCGGCATCGCGCCGATGGTCGCGCCGCAGCCGTTCCCCTGGCGGCCGAACATCTGCTGCGGGACGCGCATCTCGGGGGCGAGCCCGTCCCAGTTGCGGGCGAGCAGCGCCCGGGCCTCGCCGCCCACGGGGCGGCGGACGACGTCGAGGAGGCGGGGCATGTGGCGGTCTGCGGGTAGCCGGTGACTCGGTCGTCCTTCCCCCCGGTCGAGCCGGGGGTCCGAACGACCGCTGCTGCAACCTAGCGCAGCACGTTACTGCGTCGCGACGTTTGCCCCGTTCGCCTGGCTGTTGAGCTTCCAGCTGTAGCCGGTCTTCTCGGTCTTGAAGTCGCCGCTCTCGAGCAGCGTCTTCTCGGGCCCGGCCGGGTAGAAGCGCGCGATGAACTTGCCGATCGCCGCGTCCGACCCGCCGAAGTCCTTGTTGTAGTCGCGGAAGCCGATGAAGATCGGGCTCAGGTACACGGTCTTGGTCGCCACGTCGACGCGGTTCTTGGTCGGCGAGTGCAGCAGGAACGTGCGCGCCTGGTCGTCGAGCTGCTCGTCGAGCTTGGCCCCGGTGTACGCTTCGCTCCGGAGCGGCGGGCACCCCATCGCCGCGCAGACGAGGGCGAAGTGGATCCGCGGCTCGTGGTAGCGCGGGCGGATGATGTCCTGCTCGATGTCGTCGAGCCCGTAGTCGTGCCCGCCGACCCGGGCGAGCTTCTCCTTCCACGGCCCGTACAGCTTCATCCCGAACGTCTTGTTGATGTTCCGGATCGAATCGTGCTCGTGGTGCGCGTTGATCAGCTGGATGGTGTACGCGTTGTAGGCGTCGATCCAGAAGGCGAGCTGCTCGGAGCGGCCGAGCGTCGCGGGGTCGGTCGCGGCGAGCTTGGCGAGGTAGCCCTTGAACTCGGGCGACTGCTCGAACGCGTCGTAGTCGACGAGCCCGTGGCGCACGTGCGCCCGGAGCAGGGCGTCGAACGCGCCGTGGTCGAAGGTCCCGTTCTGGGCCATGAGCGGCGTGGTCGAGGGCCGCGCGAGGCCGAGGGCGAGGGCGGCGGCGCCGACGAGGCGCGTGAACGAAACGTAGGACGTCGGGCGGTGGCGCATGGCATGCCTTGGCTGCGGGTGGTGGCGGCGGCCAATGCAAACCTCTGGCCGCGCCGCACGAGCACGTATCTTCCACTGGTAGTATGCCAATGTCGCAGAAGATCCTTCGCCCCGCCCTCCTCGCCGCCGCGGCCGTCGCGGCGCTGCTGCTCCTCGGGCGGTGGGGCGGGCGTTTCGTGCCGGCGTTCGCGGAGCGCGTGCACGCGATGGGCGCGTGGGGGCCGGCGGCGTTCGTCGTCGGCTACGTGCTCGCGACGGTGGCGGGGATCCCGGGGTCGCTGCTCACGCTCGCGGCGGGGGCGATCTTCGGGCTGTGGGCGGGGGTGCTCTGGGTGTTCGTCGGGGCGACGCTCGGCGCGTCGGCCGCATTCCTCGTGGGGCGCTACCTGGCGCGCGGGGCGGTCGAGCGGCGGGTGGTCGGGAACCCGCGGTTCGCGGCAATCGACCGCGCGATCGCGACCGACGGGCGGCGGATCGTGTTCCTGCTGCGGCTCTCGCCCGCGGTGCCGTTCTCGCTGCTCAACTACCTGTTGGGGCTGACGCGGGTGCGCTTCGCGGACTTCGCGGTCGCCTCGGTGGGGATGCTGCCCGGGACGATGCTCTACGTGTACTACGGGAAGCTCGCCGGGGACGTGGCCGCGGCGGCGGGCGGCGGGGCGCCGGCGCGCGGCGCGGGGTACTACGCGGTACTCGTGCTCGGGCTCGCGGCGACGGTGGCGGTGACGGCGCTTCTCACGCGGCTGGCGCGCCGGGCGTTAGGCGCGGCGGGGGGCGCCGCGTGAGCGGGGGCGCGCCGGCTCTGGAAGGGCCGCCCGTCGGCCGGCGTCCGGGGATGCCGCACGCGACGCTGTTGCCCGGCGACGCGGCGGACGAGCGGCTCGTGGCGCAGGTGCACCCGGCGGACTGGCGGAACCCGACGCCGCACCCGCGCTACCACCTGGTCGTCGTGGGCGCGGGGACGGGCGGCCTGGTCACGGCCGCGGCGGCGGCGGGCCTCGGGGCGCGCGTGGCCCTCGTCGAGCGCTCGCTGATGGGCGGGGACTGCCTGAACGTGGGGTGCGTGCCGTCGAAGAGCGTCATCCGGGCGGCGCGCGCGTGGGGCGAGGCGCGCGGGGCGGCCGAGCGGTTCGGCGGGCCGGCTGTCGCCGGGGAGGGGAACTTCGCGGCGGCGATGGCACGCCTGCGCGCGGTGCGCGCGGGGATGGCGCCGGTCGACGGCGCGCCGCGCTTCCGATCGTTAGGCGTCGACGTCTTCCTCGGCGACGCGCGCTTCGTCGGGCCGGACGCGGCGGAGGTCGACGGGGCGCGGCTGCACTTCCGGCGCGCGGTGGTCGCGGCGGGGGCGCGGGCGACCGTGCCCGACGTGCCCGGGCTCCGCGAGTCGGCGTACTACACCAACGAGACGATCTTCGCGCTCGACCGGCGCCCGGGGCACCTCGTGGTGTTGGGCGGCGGGCCGATCGGGTGCGAGCTGGCGCAGGCCTTCGCGCGGCTCGGGTCGCGCGTGACCCTGCTGGACCGCGGGGAGCGGCTGCTGGCGCGCGACGACGCGGAGGCCGCGGCGGTGGTCGAGCGCGCGCTCGTCGCCGATGGCGTGGCGGTGCTGCACGGCGCGCAGGCGACGCGGGTCGAGGCGCGGGGGGCGTCGTCGACGGTGTACGTGAAGCACCAGGGGCGCGAGACCGCGGTCGAGGCGGACGCGCTGCTCGTCGCCGTCGGGCGCACGCCCAACGTGGACGGGCTCGGGCTGGAGGCGGCGCGCGTGCGCTACGACGCGCGGCGCGGCGTCGAGGTCGACGACCGGCTGCGGACGAGCAACCCCCGCGTGTACGCGGTGGGCGACGTGTGCTCGCCGCTCAAGTTCACCCACCTGGCCGACTTCCAGGCGCGGCTCGTGGTGCAGAACGCGCTCTTCTTCGGCCGCCGCCGGGCGAGCGCGCTCGTCACGCCGTGGGTCACGTACACGAGCCCCGAGGTCGCGCAGGTCGGACTGACACGGGAGGGCGCGGCGGCGCAGGGGGTCGCGGTGGACGAGGTCACGGTACCGATGGGCGAGGTGGACCGCGCGGTCATCGACGGCGAGACCGAGGGGTTCTGCCGCGTGCTGCTCGCGCGCGGGACGGACCGCATCGTCGGGGCGACGCTCGTCGCCGCGCACGCGGGGGAGACGATCGGCGAGGTGACGTTGGCGATGACCGGCAAGCTGGGGTTGGGCGCGATCGGCCGCACGATGCACCCCTACCCGACCGAGAGCGAGGCGCTGCGCAAGGCGGCGGACCAGTGGCGGCGGCGGAAGCTGACGCCCGCGGCGCGGCGCGCGTTCGCGGCGTACTTCCGGGCGTTCCGGTGAGGCGCTCGGTGCGCGCGCACCTGACGCGCGCCGCGTTCGCGGCCGCGGGCGTCGCCGCCGGCCTCGCCGGCTGCGCCGCGATCACGCCCAACCCCATGGCGCGCTACGCGCGCGCGCGCCCGGCGATCGTCGAGGTCGAGGAGGACACGGTCGTGCGTGAGGGCGCGGACCTCGTCCAGCCCGTGCGGCTCCGCGCGGCGGACGGCCTCGTCGTCGAGATGCTCGTCAAGCGGCGTGCGCCCGACCACGTGCCGGGCACGTTAGGCCCGGCCGATTCGCTGCTCACGCGCGGGCCGCTCGTGCTGATCCTGGGCGGACACCAGCGCGGGCGCGACGCGGCGCGGCTGATCCCGGACACGCGCGGGTACGTGGTCGCGGCGCTCTCGTACCCGTACCAGAGCCCCGACCGCCGGCTCTCGCCGCTCGCCCTGCTGCGCAGCGCGCCCGAGATCAAGGACGCCGCGTTCGCCACGCCGACGGCGATCCAGCTCGCGCTCGACTGGCTGCTGCGACAGCCCTACGTCGACACGACGCGCGTCGAGGGCGTGGGGGCGAGCCTCGGCGCGCCGTTCATGACCGTGGCCGCGGCCAACGACCGGCGGATCACGCGGCTCTGGCTGGTGCACGCGGCCGGGCTCCACTGGCAGCTGCTCAAGTACAACACGCGGACGCTGATCCCGTTCGCCCCGCTCCGCGAGGTGGCCGACCGCGCGGTGTACACGTACATGGCCGGGATGCGCTTCTCGCCGGACGTCAACGTGGGGCGCGTGTCGCCGCGGCCGGTGGTGATGATCAACGGGCTCGCGGACGAGCGGCTGCCGCGCGCGGCGATCCTCGCGCTCTACGACTCGGCCAAGGCGCCCAAGCG
The DNA here is from genome assembly GCA_963763675.1 of uncultured Gemmatimonadales bacterium. GTDB lineage: Bacteria > Gemmatimonadota > Gemmatimonadetes > Gemmatimonadales > Gemmatimonadaceae > BPUI01. Next base: position 1,582,801 of record CAVXPN010000001.1, on the reverse strand, counting down.
GCTGATCTGGATCCCGGGCAAGCACGTGCAGGGGAACCGGCCGGACGTGGTGCGGGCGCTGGTCTCGACGGTGCTGGCGACGATGGGGGACACGACGCGCGCGGCGGCCCCGGCGGCGCCGCCGCACACCGGCGGGCGGTGACGCGCCGACTGGTCCTCGTCGGCGGCGGGCACGCACACCTGGAAGTGCTGCGCGAGGCGGCGCGGCGGCCGTTCGCCGCGGAGCTGGTGCTGGTCTCTCCGTACGCGCGGCAGGTCTACTCGGGGATGATGCCGGCGGAGCTCCGGGGGGCGTGGGACGAATCCGCGCTCGCCGTCGACCTGCCCGCGCTCTGCCGCGCGGGGGGGGCGCGGTTCGTGGAAGGGGCGGCGGAGGCGGTCGTGGTCGCGCCGAACGGGTCCGCCGGGGGCATCGTCCGAGGCGTCGCCGTGCGCGTCGCGGGCGGGGCGGCGGTCGAGGAGGGCGACCTGCTGTCGCTCGACGTGGGGTCGGTCCCGGCGGCGCTCGGCGTGCCGGGGGCGCGCGCGCACGCCGGGCGCGTGCGGCCGCTGCCCGAGTGGCGCGCGCTCGTCGCGCGGCTGGCGGCGCTGGCGGACGCGCCTAACGCGGCGCCCAACGAAGGCCCCTTCGCCTGCTGCGTGGTCGGGGGCGGGGCGGCGGGGGTGGAGCTGTCGCTCGCGGTGCTCGCGCGCGCGGCGGCCGGCGGGCGCGGGGCGCGGGTGACGCTGGTCGAGGGCGGGCCGGCGGTGCTGCCGAGCTGGGGGGCGCAGGGCGGGCGCGTGCGCCGCCTGCTGGAGCGGCGCGGGGTGCGGGTACTCACGGGGCGGGCGGTGGCGTGTGTGGAGGCCGACGCGGTGGTGCTCGACGACGGCGCGCGCGTGCCCTCCGCGCTGACCGTGTGGGTGCCGGGCGCGGCGGCGCTGCCGCTCGCGCGGGAGGCGGGGCTCGCGGTGGACGAGCGGGGGTTCCTGCGTGTCGACGCGACGCTGCGGGCGGTCGCGGCCGACCCGTTAGGCGCCGCCCCGCCGGTCTGGGGCGCGGGGGACTGCGTGGCGCTCGACGGCGCGCCGTGGGTGCCCAAGGCCGGGGTGTACGCGGTGCGCGAGGCGCCGGTGCTCGCGCACAACCTGCGGCTCGCGGCGGAGGGGGCGGGGGGCGCGCCGCGGCGCTACGTGCCGCAGCGCGACTTCCTCGCCGCGCTCGACACGGCGGACGGGCGGGCGTTCGTGCGGTGGCGCGGGGTGGCGAGCCACTCGCGGGCGGGGCTGGCGCTCAAGCGGGCGATCGACCGGCGGTTCGTGCGGCGGCATCAGCGGTAGGAACGGATGCCGGTGCTAGACGCGGACGCGATCCGCTCTAACGGGCGCGCGACGACCGCCGCCGCCACGCCCCACAGCGCGTTGATCGCGAGGCCCGCGACCGCCAGCCCCGCCGCCCCGGCCGACCCGCCGCGCGGCATCGCGTGCCCGGCCGCGACGAGGGCCGCGCCGACGGCCGTGGGCGGGACCGCCCCTAACACCGCCGCGCGCGCCCAGTACCCGCCGCGCGCCCCGGCCCGCTCGACCGCGGGCGACAGCACGGCCCACCACACGCCGCCCCAGAACGCTGCCGACGCCACCTGCGGCACGCCGAGCGGGCGCGTGGGCGCGAGGGAGTAGGCCGGCCAGGGCGTGACGCCGGCGCGGTGCAGCGCCCAGACCGCGGTCTGGTGCGCCGTGAGCACGCCCGCGGCGCCCGCGGCGAAGCGGGCCGCCGCGCGCGCGCCGCCGCCCGGCAGGCCGTACGTTAGGCGTCCCACGGCCGCCCGTACGCCGCCCGGCATCAGAACGCGTACCGCGCCGAGAACTGCAGCTGGCGCGGCCGACTCGACAGCTGGTAGTCGAGCGGGTCCCCCGGCCGTCCGGTCTGCGTGCGCGGGTCGAGGTACGCCAGCCCGCTCGGGAAGCCCGAGTAGTTGGTCCGGTTGAGCACGTTGAAGGCCTCGGCGCGCAGCTCTACCGTCTGCCCGCGCGCGGCCGGCAGGAGGTACGAGACGCCCGGGTTGACCTCGAACGCGGCCGGCAGCCGCTCGCCGTCGCGCGGCACGCCGTAGTAGCGCTCCGAGTTGCGGATGAAGCCGTCGCCGTAGCTGCCGCCGGTGCCCAGCAGGTCGCGCCCCGAAACGCGGTTGATCGGCGTGCCCGACTGGTAGTCGACCACCGCACTGACGCGCACCCGTTGGAGCGTGTAGAAGCCGCGCACGTTGAGCTTGTGCCGCCGGTCGTTGACCGCGTCGGCGTACTCGGAGGCGAAGTCGTTGCGCCCGTTGCTCGACGCGAAGTTGATGTCCTCGGTGTTGTTGCGCGCCCGCGAGAGCACGTAGCTCGCGTCGGCCGTGAACGCCTGCGTGAACTGGTGCCGCCCGACGACGTTGAGCGCGATGTACGTGCTCCGCCCCGACGTCTGCGTCGTCGTCAGCGCGCGGTACGAGCCGTCGACGGGCTTGACCGGGCGATAGGCGTCGCCCGCGCTCGGGTCGAGGTTGGCCGAGTCGCCGGGGGCGATCAGCCGGTTGACGGCGTTGAGGTCGTAGAGCCGCGGCAGGTGCACCGCGTTCAGCCAGAGGCCGTCGACCGAGAGCCCCCACGCCGGCCCGAAGGTGCGCTGGAAGCCGAGCGACGTCTGGTAGCCGCGCGGGCTCTTGAGGCCGTCGGCGAAGAAGGCGCGGATCTCGCGCGGCGGCAGCGTCGCGCGCATCCCCGCGACCGCCGCGGCGCTCGGCGCCTGCCCGAGCTTGAGCGGCGTTCCGTCGGGGTTCTGGTAGAAGGTGACGTACGCGTTGCCGTTGGGCCCGAACTGGATCGCGTCGGAGTAGATCGTGTACGGAAGCTTCTGCGAGTAGATGCCGAAGCCGCCGCGGAACACGGTCTGCGCGTCGGCCTTGTAGTTGAGCGCGAGGCGCGGCTGGAAGTTGGTCAGGTCGGCCTTGCTCGCCCCACGCGACGTCATGTCGTCGTAGTCCCAGCGCAGGCCGTACGTGAAGGTCAGCGCGGGCGAGACCGCCCAGCGGTCCTGCGCGTAGGCGCCGTAGACGCCCTGCGAGCCCTTGATGTAGAGCGGCGTCGGGTCGACCGAGTAGTTGTAGACCGGCACGTTGGCCGGCACGTCGGCGAGCGTGGGCAGGCGCCCGCTGACGCGGATGTTGCTCCCGTTGTCGAGCACCGTGTAGCTGCCGGCGAGGTTGCTCCCCGCGCCGTGGAGCCCGAACTGCGCGCGGATCGCGTCCACGCCGACGGTGAGGCCGTGCGCGCCCGCCTGCCGCGTCAGCTCGTCCTTGAGGTTGAGCTGGAACTCGCGCGAGTCGTACTGGAAGCCGCTCGCGCCGACGACGGCGAGCACCGAGTCGGGGTTGAGGCTGCTGGCGATCGTGACCTGCGGCGTCGTGAGCGAGGTCTTCGTCGGCGGGTAGTACCAGTGGTAGGTCGCCGCCTGCACGCCGAACGTGTTGCGCGTCGCGCCGCCCAGCTCGCTCTGGTGCGACACGCCGAACGCAGTGCCGAAGCGGTGCTGCGTGTAGTCGGCCTCGGGGGTCGTGATGCCGCCGCCCTGCCCGACGAACTGCGCGTCGCTCAGCGCGAGGTGGAAGGTCGTCAGCTGGGTCGCGCTCCACTGCTGGTCGAGCCGGCCGTACGCCTTGGCGTGCCGCCGCCCGATCGAGCCGGTCGCGTTGCCGTACGCGGTGGCGATCGGCTGGTCCTGGCTCTCGTCCGAGTACTCGGCCGCCGCGAAGGCGCGCGTGCGCGGGCCGAGCGGGCCGCCTAACGATCCGCCGAACTGGCCGCGGCGGAAGCCGGCCGAGGTGTTGGGCGGGAGCACCGCCTGGCGCGCGTCGACGTTGCCGCCCGGGCGGCCGTAGACGAACAGCTCGCCGTGCGCGGCGTCCCCGCCGCCCAACGTCTCCTCGTTCACGACGCCGTTGGACGAGCGGCCGAGGGTGACGTCGTAGGTGGACGTGCGCACGTCGAGCCGCCGGAGGGCCGAGAGGGGCAGGTCGATGCGCGGGCCACCCAGCACCCCCTCGTTGTTGTCGAACCCGTCGAGGTAGTACTGCGTGTAGAGCGAGTTCTGCCCGAGGAGCGTCAGCTCGGGCGCCGTGTCGAAGAAGCCGAGCGCCTGCGCGGCGCCGGGCACGGTGAAGGCCAGCGCGAGCGGGTCGCGGTTGTCGGTCGGCAGCGCGCGCAGCTCGGCGTACGAGAGCGAGCCGCCGGTGGTGGCCGCGACCGAGTCGAGGAGCGGGCGGAGCGCGGCCGGGTTGGTGGGCGCGGCGGCGCGCACGGTCACGCCGGCCAGCTGCCCGACCGCGGGGAGGACGAGCGTCACGTCGCGCGCGGCGCCGTCCGCGGTGGCCGCGAAGCGGGCCGCGCCCGCGCTGAAGCCTTCGCGCGAGGCACGCACGGTGCCGGCGGCGCCGGCGGGCACCGCGAGGCGGAAGCGCCCGCGGGCGTCGCTCCGGACGGTGTCGGCGCGCCCGTCGACGACGACCGCGGCGCCGGCCACCGGCGCGCCGCTGGTCTGCCGGACGGTGCCCGTGACGGTGGCTTGCGCCTGCGCGGCGCGCGCGGAAGCGGCGCCGAGCGCGGCGCAGACCACGGCGGAGGTGCGGAGGGAGCGCGAAGGGATCACGTGGCGGGGAGGTGGTGGCTGGTCGTCCGGGGAAAACTGCTGGTCTACGTCGGGTGCAGACACGCGGATGTTAGCACCCGAGTGTCGTTCTGCGGCGCCCGCCGACGCGCTAAAGTACCGTCATGCCCCAACTCGTTCCGAACTGGCGCGCGCGCGCGCTGGCGAAAACGCGCGTGTGCGCGCGCCGGTTCGCGCTCGCGTGCGCGCTCGGCGCTGCGGGCGCGTGCGGCGGCCGATCGGGTCCCGCCGCCGCGCCGCTGACGGCCGCGCAGGCCGCGGCGCTGCCCTGGGACTCGGTGGTCGCGCGGGCGCGCGGCACGGCGGTCGTCTGGACCATGTGGCGCGGCGACCCTTCGATCAACCGCTACGTCGACACCTGGGTCGCGCCGCGCCTCAAGCAGCGCTACGGGATCACGCTGACCGCGGTCGAGGGGCAGGGCGCGGACCTCGTCAACAACCTCGTCGTCGAGCGCGACGCCGGCCGCACCGCCGGCACGACGAGTCTCGTGTGGATCAACGGCGAGGCGTTCGCGAACCTGCGCCGCGCCGGCCTGTTGTTCGGCCCCTGGGCGGGGCGCTCGCCTAACGGCGCGTACGTCGACAGCGCCAGCCCGATCATCCGGCGCGACTTCGAGCAGGACCCGGCCGGGTACGAGAGCCCGTGGGGCACCGTGCAGTTCGCGCTCATCTACGACACGGTCCGCACGCCGCGCCCGCCGCGCACCTACGGCGAGTTGGGCGCGTACGTGCGCGCGCACCCGGGACGCTTCGTGCACGACCAGGGCTTCACCGGGCTGACGTTCCTCAAGGGGCTCATGTACGCGAGGGGCGGCGGGGTCTCGCGCTTCCAGGGCGGCTTCCGGGAGGCCGACTACGACGCGGGCCGCGCGGCGGTCTTCGCGTGGGTCGATTCCAACCGCGCGGCGTTCTGGCGCGGCGGCGTGACGTACCCGGACGGCGTCGCCGAGCTGCACCGGCTGTTCGCCAACGGCGAGGTCGACTTCACGATGAGCAGCAATCAGAACGACGTCGTGACGAAGGTGCGCCAGGGCGTGCTGCCGCCGACGGCGCGCGCCTTCGTCCTGCGCGAGGGGACGATCGCCAACGCGCACTACCTGGCCGTGCCCTTCAACGCGCCCAACCCGGCGGGGGGGATGGTCGTCGCCGACTTCCTCCTGTCGCCCGAGGCGCAGCTCGAGAAGCAGAAGCCCGAGGTGTGGGCGGACGGCACGGTGCTCGCGCGCGGGCGGCTGCCCGCGGCGTGGCGGGCGCGGTTCGACTCGGTGTCGCGCGCGGCGGACGCGATCCCGGCCGACACGCTGGCGCGGTACGCGGTGCCCGAAGTCGCGCCGCGCTACAGCGAGCGGCTGCTGGCGGACTGGAGGGCGCGGGTGCGCGCCCGGTGAGGGGCGCGGTGACCGGGGCGGCGGCCGGCGCGCACCCGCGGCGGCCTAACGCCGCCCTCCCGCTGGCCGCCGCGCTCCTCGTCGCCGCGCCGGTCCTCGTCGGGGTCGCGTACGCGGCCGCGGGGAGCGTCGGGCTGGCCGGCGTGGGCGCGACCGGGCGCCCGAGTCTCGCGCGCCTCGCCGCGGTCTCGGGCGACGCGCGGACGTGGGCCTCGGTGGGGTGGACGCTGCGCACGGCGCTCGCCGCGACCGCGCTCGCGGGGGCGTTAGGCGTGGCCGTCGCGACCGCCTTCCGCGGCGCGCGCGCGACCGACCGCGTCGCGCGCGCGCTGGCCGTCGTCCCGCTGCCGATCCCGCAGGTGGTCGCCGCCTCGTCCGCCGTCCTGGTCCTCGGCCAGAGCGGCCTGTTATCGCGGCTCGGCCACGCCGCCGGGCTCGTCGCGACGCCGCAGGGGATGCCCGCGCTCGTCTACGACCGGTGGGGCGTGGCGCTCGTCGCGGCGCTCGCGTGGAAGGAGTTCCCCTTCCTCGCGCTCGTCGCCGGGTCGGCGCTCGCCGCACGAGGCGCCGACGCGGAGGAGGCGGCGCGCACGCTCGGCGCGGGGCCGTGGGCGGTGTTCCGGCGCGTCACGTGGCCGCTGCTCTGGCGCGGGATGCTGCCGTCGGTGATCGCCGTCTTCACCTTCGTCGCGGGGAGCTACGAAGCCGCCGCGCTGATCGGCCCGAGTGACCCGCTGCCGCTGCAGTCGCTGATCCGGGAGCGGTACGCGGACCTCGACCTCGCGGCGCGCGGCGACGCGTACGTGCTCACGCTCGTCGCCCTCGGACTCGCGGCGGCGGCCGCTGCCGCGCACGAGTGGTCGGCCGCGCGCGCGGCCGCGCGCGGCGCGTGAAACGCGCGTGAAAACGCGCGTGAGCGGCGTCTCCAGCGGCGTTGGGCGGGCCGCGCTGTTCGCGCTGCTCCTCGCGTCGGCGGTCGTGCCGTTCGCGCTGCTCGCGACGTGGTCGGTGGGCGGAACATGGTTCTACCCCGCGCTGCTGCCGTCGGGGCGCACGCTCGACAGCTGGCGGCAGGTGGGGGGGGGCGACCTCGGCGCGGCGGCGCTGCGGAGCGTCGCGTTAGGCGTCGGCACCGGCGCCGCCGGGACCGCGGTCGGGCTGCCGGTCGGGCGCGCGCTCGCCAGGCTCCGCGGCGCCCGGCGGCACGTCGGCGCCGCGCTCGCCTTCCTCCCGGTCGCGGCGCCGCCGGTCGCCCTCGCGGTCGGGGTGCAGTACTTCTTCCTCCGGTCCGGCCTTGGCGGCACCGCGCTCGGCGTGCTGCTCGCCCACCTCGTGCCGGCCGCGGGCTACCTCTCGCTCTACTTCCTCGGCGTCTTCGCCGCGTACGACGACGGGCCGGAGGAGGAGGCCCGCACGCTCGGCGCGACGGCGTGGCAGGCGCTGCGGCTGGTGACGTTGCCCGCGCTCCGGCGGCAGGTGGCCGAGGCGGCGGCGTTGGGATTCCTGGTGAGCTGGGCGCAGGTGGCGCTGACGCAGCTGGTCGGGGGCGGGCTCGTGCGCACGCTGCCGACCGAGGTGTTCTCCTACGTGCGTTCGGGGCAGGACCGCTTCGCGGCGACCGGGGCCCTGCTGCTGAGCGCGCCGCCGCTGCTCGCGCTCGCGGCGGCGCGGGTGGTCGCGCGCCGGGCGGCGGTGCCGACGTTGTGACCGCGCCTAACGAAGCCTCGAACGAAACGCCTCACCGGGTGGCCGGCGCGCCGCCCGTGCTCCGCCTCGACGGGCTGGGCGTCGACTTCGGCCGCGCGCGCGGCCTCGAGCCGGTGTGGCTCGACGTCGCGGCGGGCGAGCGCGTGGCGGTGCTCGGCGCGTCGGGGGCGGGGAAGACGACGCTCCTGCGCGCGGTCGCGGGGCTGGCGCCGGCGCGCGAGGGGCGGGTGCTCGTCGCCGCGCCCGGCGGCGGCCCGCTGCGCGACGTGACCGCCCTGCCGCCCGAGCGGCGCGACGTCGTCTACCTGCACCAGACGCCGACTCCGTTCGCGCACCTGAGCGTCGCCGACAACGTGGCGTTCCCGCTACGGCTGCGGCGGGTGCGCGGGGCGGAGCTGGCGCGGCGCGTGCGGGACGCGCTCGCGCTCGTGCGGCTGACGGAGCTGGCCGAGCGGATGCCGCACGCCCTGAGCGGCGGGCAGCGGCACCGCGTCGCGCTCGCGCGCGCGATCGTCGCGCGCCCGGCGGTGCTGCTGCTCGACGAGCCGCTGGCGGCGCTCGACCCGTCGCTCCGCGACGACGTGCGCGCGGCGATCGTGCGTGCGCAGGAGGGTTCGGGGGAGGGCGGGGGAGCCGCGGGGTCGGCCAGACCCGCGCTCGTCCTGGTCACGCACGACCTGGACGAGGCGGGGCTCCTCGCGCACCGGGTGGCGGTGCTGGCGGGGGGGCGCGTGCTGCAGGTCGCGCCGCCGGCGGAGCTGTTCGCGCGCCCGGCGTCGCTCGCGGTGGCGCGCTTCCTCGGGCTCGGCGCGGAGGTGGCGGGGGTGGTGGGCGCGGGCGGCCGCTTCGCGTGCGCGTTAGGCGAGTGGCCGGTCGCGCTGCCCCCGGGGCCGGCCGCGGCGGTGGTCCGGCCGGACGCGCTGCGGCTCGTGGGCGAGGATGCGGCGGGGGGCGGCGCGGTGGGCGAGGTGCTCGCGGTCCGGGTGCGCGCGCGGCAGACGGCGGCGCAGGTGCGCGTCGCCCCGTGGGGGGCCGCGCCCGCGGGCGTCGCGCCCGCGGTGGTCGAGGTGGCGCTCGCGCCCGGGGCGGCGGTGCCCGCGCCGGGCGACCGGGTGTGCGTGGCGGCGGACCCGCGCGCCGTCGCGACCTTCGCCGCCTGACTCGGCCCGCCCCGTGTTCGACGACCTGCTGCGCGCGCTCAAGGACCGGCTGCTCGCGCCGCTCGCCCTGGCGCTCGGCCCGCGCGTGCCGCCCACCGCGGTGACGATGCTGGCCTTCGTGGCGGGGCTCGGGTGCGCCGGGGCGGCGTCGCGGCAGGCGTACGGCCTCGCGCTCGGGCTCTGGGCGGTGAATCGCTTCCTGGACGGCCTCGACGGCGCGCTCGCGCGGGCGCACGGGCGCCAGACGGACTTCGGCGGGTACCTCGATCTGCTGCTCGACTTCGTGGTCTACGCGGCGGTGCCGGCGGGGCTCGCGTTCGGGCGGCCGACGGTGCCGCTGTTAGGCGCGTGCGTGCTGCTGCTCGCGGCGTTCTACGTCAACGGCGCGTCGTGGATGTACCTCGCGGCCCTGCTCGAGAAGCGCGCGGCCGGCGCGGCGGCGCGCGGGGCGCGGACGGCGGTGACGATGCCGGCGGGGCTGGTCGCGGGGGCGGAGACGGTGGTGCTGTACGGGCTGTTCCTGGTGTTTCCGGGGCGGGCGGTGGAGTTGTTCGGGGTGACGGCGGGGTTGGTGGGAGTGACCGTGGTGCAGCGGGTGGTGTGGGGGCGGCGAATTTTGGAGGGGAGCGCGGGATCGGGCCGCGGTGCGGGGACGTGACCGGCCCGAGCATCCCCCAGCTCCTCACGGCCGCGCGCGCCACCGCGACCGACCGACCCCACCGCCCCGCCCTCGTCGGTTCACCCCGCGTCCAACCCTCGGGCAGCGAGCACCAGCGCCGTCCTCCGTTCGTACAGCCCGCGCTCGAGCCCGACCGGGTACACGTGCGGGTTCGCCAGCCGCGCCGTCCCCTCGGGCAGCGCGTCGAGGTCCGCCCGCGCCCGCGCCCGCGCCTCCGCGAGCGGCACCGCCGCTCTCACCCGCCGCCCGCCGCGGAACACCGGCTGCAGCAGCGCCTCGTGGGGCGCGCCCGCGGCGAAGCGCTTGCGGCGCGTCGGGTCGAGCGGGTCGACCATCGTCGCCGCGCCGTCCGGGCCTAACGCCATCGGCGCGAGTTCGTCCCAGAGCATGTCGCCCGCGAGCCGCCCCGCGGCGTCGCGGTAGCGGCGCACCTGCAGCACGCCGGGCGTGGTCGTCTTCGCGGCCTGCTCGCTCACCTTGACGCGCGGGCGCCAGGCGCCGCCCTCCTCGGGGGCGTCCCGCATCGCCGTCAGCTTGTAGACGCAGCCTAACGCGGGGTGGTCGTGGGCCGTGACGAGGCGCGTGCCGACGCCCCAGACGCCGATCGCCGCGCCCTGCAACTTCAGGCTCTCGATCAGGTGCTCGTCGAGGTCGTTGCTGGCGAGGACGCGCGCGTCGGGGAAGCCGCCGTCGTCGAGGATCCGGCGCGCCGCGCGGCTCAGGTAGGCGAGGTCGCCCGAGTCGAGCCGCACGCCCAACAGGCGGTGGCCGCGCGCGCGCAGCGCGCGGCCGGCCTCGACCGCGTGGCGCACGCCCTCGAGCGTGTCGTACGTGTCCACCAGGAAGACGCAGTTGCCGGGGAGCGCGTCCGCGTAGGCGGCGAACGCCTCGGGCTCGCTGTCGAAGCTCATCACCCACGAGTGCGCGTGCGTGCCGCGCACGGGGATCCCCCAGCGCATGCCGGCCAGGACGTTGCTCGTCGCGGCGCAGCCGCCGACGTGCGCCGCGCGGCTCGCGGCGAGCCCGCCGTCGGGCCCCTGCGCGCGCCGCAGGCCGAACTCGAGTACCTCGTCTCCCCCGGCGGCCCGCGCCACGCGCGCGGCCTTGGTCGCGACGAGCGTCGAAAAGCCCACGTGCGTCAGCAACGCCGTCTCGGCGAGCTGGGCCTGGAGGATCGGGCCGCGCACGCGCACGAGCGGCTCGTTGGCGAACACGACCGCCCCCTCGGCCGCCATGTCGACGTCGAGCGCGAGGCGGAGCCCGGCGAGGTGGTCGAGGAAGTCGCCGGGGAAGAGCGGGCGCGCGTCGGCGTCCTCGAGCGTGGCCAGGTAGGCGAGCTCGTCGCTTTCGAAACGAAACTGATCTAAATAGTCGGCGGCCGGGTCGAGGCCGCACGCGACGGTGTAGCCGCCGAAGGGCGGCGAGCGGAAGTACAGGTGGAAGGCGGCCTCGCGCGCGGCGCGGCCGGCGCGCCAGTACCCGAGCGCCATCGTCAGCTGGTAGAGGTCGGTGAGGAGCGCGGAGGCGGCGGGGTCGCGGGGCACGATCGGGGCGCGGGCGTGGCGGTGGGGGCGGGCGGGAACCGTCGGTAATCTGGCACCGTTGGGCGCGACGGTACGCGCATTGCGCGAAGCGCGGGTGCTGCGTACGTGGTGTCCTTCGCCGCGCGCGCGCGCCGCCGCGCATCTCCGCGCGGCGCGCCTTCCCCCGCGGGTCCCGGATGCGCGTTCGGCTCAAACCGCTCGACCAGCAGGTGGTGGTGATCACGGGCGCGTCGAGCGGAATCGGGCTCGTCACCGCGCGCGAGGCGGCGCGCCGCGGCGCCGCGGTCGTGCTCGCCGCGCGCGACGCGGAAGGGTTGGCCAGCGCGGCCGAGCAGATCCGCGCGGACGGCGGCCGCGCGGAGTACGTGGTCGCGGACGTGGCCGACTTCGACGCGGTAGCCGCGGTCGCGGCGCGCGCGGAGGCCGCGTTCGGCGGCGTCGACACGTGGGTCAACAACGCGGGCGTCTCGATCTACGGCCGCGTCGGCGACGTGCCGCTCGCCGACGCGCGGCGGCTCTTCGAGACCAACTACTGGGGCACGGTGCACGGCTCGCTCGTCGCGGTGCCCTACCTGCGGCGGCGCGGCGGCGGCGCGCTCATCAACGTCGGCTCGGTGCTCTCGGACACCGCGATGCCGCTGCAGGGCCACTACTCGGCTAGCAAGCACGCGGTGAAGGGCTTCACGGACGCGCTGCGCGTCGAGCTCGAGCACGACGGCGTGCCGGTGTCGGTGACGCTCGTCAAGCCCGCCGCCGTCGACACGCCCTACCCCGAGCACGCGGGCAACCAGCTGGGCGTCGAGCCGACGCACCAGCCGCCGGTCTACGCGCCGATCGTCGTCGCGCGCGCGATCCTGGCCGCGGCCGAGTCGCCGTACCGCGACATCAAGGTCGGCGGCAGCGCCAAGCTGTACTCCACGCTCGAGACGTTCGCGCCCCGGGTCGTGGACCGGATCAAGCGGGCGACGTCCTTCGACGGCCAGCTGACGGACCGGCCCGCGCGCGACGGCGCGGGGCTCTACGCCCCGCCGCCCGCGCCGGCCGCGGGGCGCGGGCGCGAGCGGGGCCGGTACGCGGGGCACGTCATGCAGTCGAGCGCGTTCACGACGGCCGCGCTCAACCCGTTCGCCACGGTGCTCGGCGCCGCGGCGCTCGGCGTCGGGGTCGCACTCGCCGCCCGCGGTCGCGGGCGCGGGCGTGCCTAACGACGGTCCAACCACCACCACACGGAGCGACACCAGATGACCAAGCGCACCCTCTCCACCTTCGTCCTCGGCGCGGCCGTCGCCGCGGCGGCCGCCTGCGGCGGCAACAAGGGCGCCGCCGGCGACAGCGCCGGCGCCTCCACCTCGGGCGGCGCGGCCAGCACGGGCGCGGGCGGCACCGCGACCGGCACCACCGCCGCCGACTCGGCCAACCGCGGTGCCGGCATGGCCGGCGGCGCCGGGATGACCGGCGGCGCGGCCGGCGGCTCCGCGGGCGGCACCACGGGCGCCGCGGGCGGCACGGGCATGAGCGGCGGAGCCGGCACGTCGGGCGCCGGCGCGGGCACGGGCGCCGGCGCGACCAGCGGCGGCACCGGCGGCACGGCCGGCACCGGCGGCGCGGGCGGCACGGGCGGCTCCGGCGCGGCCGGCGCCGGGACGGCGGGTTCGGGCACCGGCGGCGCCGGCGGCACGCGCACGCCGTAACCAGCCCCGTCTCTCCAACGACGCGCGGATGGGGTGGCGCTCCCTACGGGGGCGCCACCCCGTCTCCGTTCGCGCCGCCCGTGCGTAGCCGTGCGGAGCTGACACGCCGCGCCGCGCCGCCCAGATTGCACCCGGTCCCCTCGCCCCCGACGCCGTGACCGACTCGTCGACGCTCGACCGCACCCCCCCCGCCGCGCCCGCGCCCGCCCCGCCGGCCGTGCTCGTCGTGGACGACGAGCCGCAGATCCGCCACGCCGTCCGCCACGTCCTCGAAGAGCTCGGCGCCACGGTCTACGAGGCGGCGACCGGCCGCGACGCGCTCGACACCGCCGCGGCGCGCGGGCCCGACCTGATCGTGCTCGACCTCGGCCTGCCTGACATGGACGGCGCCACCGTCACGCGCGAGCTGCGCGCGTGGTCGCCGGCCCCCATCCTCGTGCTCTCCGCGCGGCACTCCGAGCAGGAAAAGATCCGCCTCCTCGACGCCGGCGCGGACGACTACCTCACCAAGCCCTTCGGCCCCGGCGAACTCGCCGCGCGCGTGCGCGCCCAGCTGCGCCGCGCCAACATGCGCGCCGCGGGCGGCAACGAGCTCGCCACGCTGCGCGCGGGCGACCTCGTCGTCGACTTCCACCGCCGCGTCGCGACGCGCGCCGGCCGCTCGCTCGGCCTCACCCCCATCGAGTGGGGGATCCTGCGCACGCTCGCCGCGCAGGCCGGGCGCACGCTCACCCACAAGCAGATCTTCGACGCCGTGTGGGCGCGGCAGTTCGGCAACGCCGCGCAGTACCTGCGGGTCCACGTCACCAACCTGCGGCGCAAGATCGAACGCGTGCCCTCGTCGCCCGAGCTCATCGTGACCGAGCCGGGGGTGGGCTACCGCTTCGATACGCCCAAGGCGAGCTGACCCGCGACGGGCTGACCGGGGGCGGACTGACCGGGGGCGGGCCGACGGCGCCGGCGGTGGGGCCCCGCGTCCGCCGCGCCGGCCTCTGGGCGGGATGGATCGGCATCCTCGCCGCGATGTCCGCCGCGCTCGCGACGCGGCGCGGGCACATCGACCAGGTGCACGTCGTGCTCCCGCTGCTCCTCGTCGTACTCGGCGGGAGCGCGACCGCGGGGCGCGCCCTCGCCCTCGTGCTCGCGCTCGAGGCGACGGTGGTCGTCGACTACTTCTTCCAGCCGCCCTACGACACGCTGGCCGTCGCCAAGCCGCTCGACTGGGTGGTGCTCGTGGCGTTCTTCACGACGGCGTGGGTGGCCGCGCAGCTGCTCGACGCGGCGCGCCGCGAGGCCGCCGCGGCCCGCCGCCGCGCGGGCGAGGTGGGCGTGCTGGCCGACGTCGGCGCGGCGGCGTTAGGCGCGGGGCGCGCGGACGCGGCCGTGCGCGCGGTGGCCGAGGCGTTCGCGCGGGCGCTCGACCTTGACGGGTGCGCGCTGTTCGACGGCGGGACCGTGGCGTTAGTCTCGCTCGGCGAATTCACGCCCGGCGCCCCCGCCGCGGCGGACTCGCTCGCCGCCGCGCTCGCGGCGGCCCCGGTCGACGTGGTCGTGCCGCTCCGGATCCCGGGGCGCGTCGTCGGCACGCTCCGCCTCGCGCGCGCGGGCGGCGTGCGGCGGGAGGCCGCGCGCGCGGCGTTCCTCGAGGCGCTCGCGCACTACGCGGCCCTCACCGTCGAGCGCGTGCGCCTGGTCGCGGAGGCCGAGCACGCGCAGGCGCTGCGCGAGGCGGACCGGATGAAGGACCAGCTGCTCGCGGCGGTGTCGCACGACCTGCGGACGCCGCTGACGACGATCAAGGCGCTCGCCCACGACAGCGCGCGGCGCGGCGACGCCAACGCGGCGATCGTCGAGGAGCAGGCGGACCGGCTGACGCGCATCGTCGCCGACCTGCTCGACCTGTCGCGCGCGCGCGCCGGCGGCGTGGTCGTGCACCCCGAGCTCAACACGGCCGAGGACCTCGTCGGCGCGCTCCGCCGCCAGATCGCGGGCGTGGTCGGCGAGGGCACGGGGCGCCCGCTCGCGGTCGAGCTGCCCGACGACGACCCGCCGCTCGCGGGGACGTTCGACTTCGTGGCGGCGCTGCGCGTGTTAGGCAATCTGGTCGAGAACGCGAACAAGTACGCGCCCCCGGGCTCGCCGGTCGAGCTGGCCGCGTACGACGGCGGCGCTCAGCTGGTGTTCGAGGTGCGCGACCGCGGGCCGGGCGTGCCGGCGGGGGAGCGCGAGCGGATCTTCACGGCGTTCTACCGAGGCGTGGGGGCGCCGGCCGACGTGGGCGGGGCGGGGCTCGGGCTCGCGACCGCGCGCGCGCTCGCCGAGGCGCAGGGGGGCGCACTCGCCTACCACGCGCGCGAGGGCGGGGGGAGCGTGTTCGAGCTGCGGCTGCCCGGCGCGGCCGTGGGCGACGCGGCGGAACTCGGCGGCGCGCTCGACGTGTGACCGCCGAACGGATCGGGCGCTTCAGGCGCCGGATCCGTTCGTGACGGATACCGCACGCAGCAACTTGCACGATTGCTTATGATGCAGTCGTGCTTTCCGCCACGACGACCTCTCGCTCCCTGGCCGCGGCCGCGCTCGCGTCCCTCGCCTCGGCGTGCCTCGCGCGCGGGCCGGCGCGCCCCGCGCCCGACGACGCGCCGGTCTTCCGCCCCGAGGCGTTCTTCGCCGGGCGGACGCGCGGCACGGGGACGCTCGAGACCCGCGGGCACGCCCCGCAGGCGGTGCGGGTCGAGGGCGAGGGGAGCGTCGAGGCGGACGGCACGTTCCGGCTCGAGCAGCGCATCACCACCGGCGGCGACCGCGCGGAGACGCGCACGTGGCGCCTGCGCCGGGTCGACGCGCGCGCCTACACCGCCACGCTCAGCGACGCGCGCGGGCCCGTGACCGCGGAGGTGGACGGGAACCGGCTGCACCTGCGCTACGAGATCCGCCGGCCCGCGGTCGTGATGGAACAGTGGCTCTACCTGCAGCCCGGCGCGACGACGGTGCGGAACGTCGCCACGGTCACCGTGCTCGGCGTCCCCTGGGCGCGCCTGTCCGAGTCGATCACCCGCGACGCGCCCGCGCAGGGGCCGCCCGCGGCGGCGGCCCCCTAATCCGGTCGAAGGCGCGCGGCGGGGCAATCCACCGGCGCGCGGGCGACGTACCTACGAGCGACGTCAGCGCCTGCCGCATATCGGCGCACGCAGGCCCCCGGCGGGCCGCGTGCGCCGGCGTGCGCGCGGCGGGCCGGCGAGGACCCGTGATCTCCTCCCACTCCACCCCTGCCCGGAAGGACCCATGCGGTTCCGTCTCCTGGGGCGCGCCCGTCGCGCCCCGACCCTGCTCGCGCTCGCCCTCGCCGCGGCCGCGGCCGGCGCCGTCGGCGTGCGCGCGGCGCGCGCGTCCGACCACCAGGACAACCCCCTGGTCGAGCTCAACCCGTCGATGGACATGAGCGACGTGTACGCGTTCCCGGGCAGCGCCCCGGACCGCATCGCGCTCGCGATGGACAGCCACCCACTGCTGACGCCGGCCAGCACGCCGAGCGCGTCGTTCGACCCCGACCTGCTCTACCAGTTCAAGGTCGACAACACCGGGGACGCCAAGGAGGACCGCGTCATCCAGGTGGTCTTCTCGGGGACGGGGCCCACGCAGACGGTCTCGGTCTACGGCCCGATCGCGCCGCCCGTCCAGGGCGCGATGATGAACACGGTCGCCAACGTCGCCCCGACGATCACGGGCCCGGTCAACCAGGTGCTCGGCTCGAGCAGCGGGATGCAGGTGTACGCGGGCGCCCGCGAGGACCCGTTCTTCCTCGACCTCGAGCAGTTCCTGCGCATCCTGCCCGACCGCAAGCCGGTCGAGGGTCCGCTCTCGATGATCCCCGATACGCCGTCGGCCTCATCGTTCCGCGCCGCCGGCTCGGCCGTCGACGCGCTCAAGGGGACCAACGTCCTCTCGATCGTCATCGAGCTCCCCACCGCGCAACTGACCATGGGCGGCACCGCCAAGATCGGCGTCTGGGGGACGATCAGCCGATGAGCCGCTACGCCTTCGCCCGCCGTCCGGGCGCCCGCACCGCCCACCCGTCGAGGACCCCACTCATGTCGACCCGACTGCTCTCGCCCGCACCCCGCGCGGCGGGCGCCCTGCTCGCCGCGGCCGCGCTCGCCGTCGCGGGCGCCTGCAACGACACCAAGATCACCGGCACCGGGGTGAACACCACCCGCACCTACAACCAGGTGCAGCGCCTCGGCAACCCGCTCGTCAGTGAGGTGTTCCTGGCCAAGAAGAACCACCTGTTCCACGGCTCCATCGGGCCGCAGGACGACGTGGCGAACCTCGCGCCGCAGGTGACGGGCTTCGTCGCCGCTTTCCGCCCGCAGGCGACCAAGCTGCAGGCCACGCTGGCGAGCGTGCTGCTGCCCGACATGCTCATCGTGCAGACGGACAAGGCGCAGAACACCGCGGGCTGGCTGAGCTGGGCGCTGGCCAACGGCTACGGCGGCCGTCAGCTCACCGACGACGTGGTCGACACGGGCCTCTCGGCGATCTTCAGCGACCTGCTCGACCCGACGCAGGCGGTCTGCAAGCCGGGCCAGCTGCCGCTCTGCACGGACAACGTGGGCTCGCACGGCGCGTTCACCACGACGTTCCCGTACCTCGCCCCGGCGAAGTAGCCGTGCGCCTCACGCCACGGTTCCTCGCCCTCCGGCACCTTCGGTCCGCCGCGGTCGCTGGGGCCGTGGCGGTCGCCGGGAGCGGCCTCCTCGCGTGCGGCCGGCCTGCGCCGGCCCGCGCCGCGGCGGTCGCTCCCGCACCCCCGCGTCTCAGCGACGCGGAGGTGCGCGAGCTGGACCTGACTTTCTACGCCGAGCGGGCCAAACGCGACCCGACCGGCGCGATGGACCTCGCGCACATCGGCGCGCTCTACCTCGCCCGCGCGCGCGACACGGGCGACCCGCGCGACGCGGTGCAGGCCGAGTCGGCCGCGCGCCGCTCGCTCCACAACCGGCCGACGCACAACCTGCAGGCCGCACAGGTGCTCGAGTCGGCGCTGCTGGCCCAGCACCGCTTCGCCGAGGCGCTGCGGCTGGCGGAGGCCGCGCGCGCCGCGGAGCCCGACAACGCCGGGCTCCGCGCCGCGGTCGGCGAGATCCAGATGGAGCTCGGCCAGTACGACTCGGCGCGCGCGGCCTTCGCGGGGTTGCAGGGCGACCTGCAGGACCTCGCGATCGCGCCGCGGCTCGCGCGCTGGGCCGAGATCGAGGGGCAGCCCGAGCGCGCGCGGTGGCTGCTGCACGCGGCGCTCGCGGGCGCCGAGCGCGCGACGATGATGCCGCGCGAGCAGCTCGCGTGGTACTGGCTGCGCGTCGGCGACGTCGAGCTGCGCACCGGGCACCCGCGGGCCGCGGACTCCGCGTACGCGGCCGGGCTCGCGGCGCACCCGGACGACTACCGCCTGCTCTCGGCGCTCGCGCACAGCGCGGCCCTGCAGCAGCGCTGGCGGGCGGCCGCCGACTACGGCGAGCGGGCGATCGGCCAGACGCTCGACCCGGCGACGTTAGGCATCCTGAGCGACGCCTACGCCGCGCTCGGCGACACCGCGAAGGCGTCCGAGTACGCGCACGTGCTCGACGTGGCCGTGCTGAAGCAGCCGGGCGCGTACCACCGCGCGTGGAGCCTCTTCCTGCTGGACCACGGCCGCCACACGGCCACGGTCGCGCGCAAGGTGCGCGAGGAGCTGCGCACGCGGCGCGACGTCTACGCGTACGACCTGCTCGCCTGGTCGCTGCACAAGCAGGGCAGGGACGCCGAGGCCGCGACGGCGGCTGCGGCCGCGCTCCGCGAGGGCACGCGGGACGCGCAGCTGTTCTACCACGCGGCCGAGATCGAGCGGGCGCTGGGGCACGCGGACGCGGCAGAGCGGCTGCTGGCGCGCGCGCGCGAGGCGAACCCGTACGCGACGGCCGCATTCCTTCAGCAGACGGCGCAGGCGCGGCCGGCGCGGCACGCGGGGACGAACGGGTGAGCGAGTTCCTGACCTTCCTGCAGCTCGGATTCCGGCACATCGTCGACGTGTCGGCGTTCGACCACATTCTGTTCCTGGTCGCGCTCGCGGCGATCTACCGGTTCCGCGACGCGCGCAACGCGCTCTGGACGATCAGCGCGTTCACGGTCGGGCACTCGATCACGCTGGCGCTGGCGGTGACTAACGTGCTGACGCTGCCGTCGGCCCTGATCGAGTTCCTGATCCCGGTCACGATCGTGATCACGGGGATCGAGAACCTGATCGTGAGTGACCGCACGCGGGCGCCGTGGGGCGGGCGGTACCGGCCGATGTTCGCCGGCGTGTTCGGGCTCGTGCACGGCGCGGGCTTCGCGAACTACCTGAAGGCGCTCTTCGTCGACCGGATCGCGGTGCCGCTCTTCGGGTTCAACGTCGGCATCGAGCTCGGGCAGGTCGTGGTGCTCGTCGCGGCCACGGTACTGCTCGCGGGGCTCGACCGCGCGATCGCGGCGCTGCACGTGTCGGGGCCGCGGTGGCCCGCGCTGCGCGTGCGCGTCGTCGCGGTCTCGCTCGCCGTCGTGGCGGTCGGCTCGGTGTGGGCGGTGGAGCGGCGGCCGTGGTGACCGCGGCGACCGCGGTCGCGTACGGCGCGCTCCTAACGGCGGCGGTCATGCACCCGCTGCACAGCACGATCACCGAGGTCGTCGCGGACCCGGCGCACGGCGTGGTACGCGCGACGGTGCGGGTGTTCGCCGACGACTTCGGCACGGCGGTGCGGCGCGCCGCGCGCGGCGCGCCGCTCCCCGCGGCGGGGCCGGCGTGGGACGCGGCCGCGCTCGCGTATGCGACGTCGAGCTTCGGGATCGCGGCGCCCGGCGGCCGTGCGCTGCCGCTGCGCTCGTGCGGCGTGCGCCGCACGGCCGACCTCCTGTGGGTCTGTCTGGAGGCGGCCACGAGCACCGACCTCGGCGCGCTGCGCGTGCGCAACGACATGCTCTGCGACCTGTTCGACGACCAGGTGAACGTGGTGCAGGGCACCGTCGCGGGTGCCCGAAAGAGTCTGCTGTTCGTGCGCGGGAGCGGCTTCAAGCCGCTCGCCTGAGTCCGCTCCCCTCCACACACGCGCGCATGCCGTCGCCCCGCCTCGCCTGCCTCACGCTCGCCGCCGCCGGCCTCGGCGCGTCGCTGCCGGTCGGCGTCGCGCCGCTCCACGCGCAGGCCGTCGTGCCCCGCGACGGTACGCGCCGCGATAGCACGCGCCGCGACAGCACGCGCCGCGACAGCACACGCGCTCGCGGCACGCGCCTCGACAGCACGCGCGCCCGCACACTCGCGCCGGTGCAGGTGCTCGGCCGCATCGACGACCTGATCGGCACGGCGGCGAGCGCGTCCGAAGGCCGGGTCGGCGCGGCCGACCTGCGCGCCCGCCCGATCACGCGCGAGGGCGAGCTGCTCGAGACCGTGCCGGGCCTCATCGTCACGCAGCACTCGGGCGAGGGGAAGGCGAACCAGTACTTCGTCCGCGGCTTCAACCTCGACCACGGCACCGACTTCCAGACCCGGGTCGACGGCGTGCCGGTCAACGCGCCGACCCACGCGCACGGCCAGGGCTACACCGACCTCAACTTCCTCATCCCCGAGCTGGTCGATCACCTCGACTATGAACTCGGCGTGTCGCACGCGGCCGTGGGCGACTTCGGGAGCGCGGGCGCGGCCGAGTTCCACCTGCGCCGCACCCTCGACCGGCCGTTCGCCACGCTCGCCTCGGGGGCGAACGGGCTCGCGCGCCTCGCCGCCGGCAACTCGACCCCGGTGGGCGGCGGCGACCTGCTGTTAGGCGGCGAGGCGAAGACCTACGACGGGCCGTGGGCGCGCGCGGAGCGCCTGCGCAAGCTGAGCGGGCTCGCGCGGTACTCGTGGGGCGCGGGCGCGTCGCAGTTCTCGGTGACCGGGATGGCCTACCACAACCGCTGGAACTCGAACGACCAGGTGCCCGACCGCGCGGTCGACGACGGCGCGATCTCGCCCTACGGGCAGATCGACTCGACCGACGGCGGCCGCACCGAGCGCTACAGCCTCTCGGGCGAGTGGCGGCACGTGGCGCGCGCGTCCGTCCAGACGGTGCAGCTCTACGGCGTCCGTTCGGCGCTCACGCTCTTCTCCGACTTCACGTACTTCCTCGACGACCCGGTCCGCGGCGACCAGTTCTCGCAGTCCGAGCGCCGCACGGTGCTGGGCGGGAACGCGAGCGACACGCGCGTGGTGGAGGCGTTAGGCGTACCGCACCGCCTGACGACGGGCGTGCAGCTGCGGGCCGACCTGATCGACGGGCTCGGCCTCTACCACACCGTCGCGCAGCGGATCATCGGCACGGTGCGCGACGACCGCGTGCGCGAGACGGGGAGCGGGGCGTATGCGGAGGCCGAGTCGCGGTGGACGCCGTGGTTCCGGACGGTGCTCGGGCTGCGCGGGGACGCGTACACGTTCGACGTGCGGAGCGACCGCGCGGCGAATTCGGGCGCGCGCACGGCCGCGATCGCGAGTCCGAAGGCGTCGCTGATCTTCACGGCGTCGCGCTCGGCGGAGCTGTACGTGAGCGGCGGCTTCGGCTTCCACAGCAACGACGCGCGCGGCACGGTGATCCGCGTCGACCCCTCGACGGGCGACTCGGTGTCGCGCGTGGACCCGCTCGTGCGCTCGCGCGGCGCGGAAGTCGGGGCGCGGCTCACCTCGTTCGGCGGCCTGCGCTCGACGGTGAGCGTCTGGGCGCTCGACCTGGACAGCGAGCTGCTGTTCACGGGCGACGCGGGCACCACCGAGCCGTCCTCGGCGAGCCGCCGGGTGGGCGTGACGTTCGCCAACTTCTACCGGCCGCTCGGCGCGTCGGCCCCGCTCGCGCTCGACGCGGACGTGTCGTTCGCGCGGGCGCGTTTCCACAACCCCGACGGCACGATCACCCGTATCCCGGGCGCGCTGGAGAACGTGGTCGCCGGCGGCGCGACGTGGAATGCGAGCGGCCCGGGCGCGTTCGGCGCGCTGCGGGTGCGGCACTTCGGGTCGTACGCGCTGGTGGAGGAGAACACCGTGCGGGCCCGCTCGGCGACGCTGCTCAACGGCGACGTGGGCTACCAGCTGCCGCGGGGCGCGCGCGTCCAGGCCAGCGTACTCAACCTCGTCAACGCGCGGGCGAGCGACATCCAGTACTACTACACCTCGCGCCTGCGCGGGGAGTCGGTCGACGGGGTCGACGACGTGCATGCCCACCCGGTCGAACCGCGCCAGGTGCGGGTGTCGCTGGGGTGGGGGTTCTGACGCCCGCGGTGAGGCGTGTTCGCACGCGTAACCGCCCGGTTAGCACAGTCTTAGCGATGCGACGGGGGTCGTTAGCAGCGGCTTAGCGGCTGGGCGCGGTAGTCTCCGACGTGCCACTTCGCCGTCCCCTTTTGCTGGTCCGCGCCAGCACTGTGCGCATCGCGCGCCGTACGCGCTTCGCCGCCGCGGCGGGCGTCGCCGCGTGCGCGTCGGCGCTCGCGCCCGTCCGCGCCGCGCGCGCGCAGAACGCGCCGCCGGCCGCCGCCCACGACATCACCCTCGCCGGCGCGCTCGCGGCCGCGCTGCGCGCCAACCCCGACCTGCGCGTCGCCCGGCTGCGCGAGGACTCCGCCCAGGGCGAGCGCGCGATCGCGCGCGCGATCCCCAACCCGTCGGTCGGCGTCGTGCCCAACGTGCCGACGCAGTACTCGATCACCGAGCCGGTCGACCTCACGCCCGCGCGCTTCTACCGCACGCGCGCCTCGCGCCTTGGCTACGACGCGACGCGCGTCGACGACGCCGACGCGCGCCGGCAGGTCGCCTACACCGTGCGGCAGGGCTTCTACGACGCCCTGCTGGCGCAGGCGCTGCGCGACGTCGCCGGCGAGCAGCGCGCGGCCGTGGCGCGCGTGCTCGCGGCCGACTCGGTGCGGCTGCGCGACGGCGACGTGCCCGCGCGCAACGTCGCGCGCAGCGAGCTGGAGTTCGCGCGCAGCGACGCCGCGTACGCCCGCGCGGCCGCCCAGGCGCGTGCCGCGCGGCTCGCGCTGCAGCAGCTGATGGGCGTCGCCGATCCCGACACCGGGCTCGCGGCCGCGGGCGGGTTGCACTACCGCCCCGTGGCCGTCGACACCGCGGGCCTCGGCGCCCTCGCGCTCCGCGAGCGCCCCGACCTGCGGAGCGCGGGGATCCGCGCCGAGCAGAGCCGCGCGCTGCTGGGCAACGCGCGCGCCAACCTCGTCCCCGTGCCGCAGGTCTCGCTCGTCGGCCAGCAGCACCAGCGCTTCAACAACAATCGCTTCTACATGCTCGGCTTCGGCGCCGCGCTGCCCTTCCCGTACCTCTTCAGCGGGGAGCGGCAGCGGGCGCAGGCCGGCGTGCGCGCCTCCGACGTCGCCGTCGAGCGCGCGCGGCTGCAGGTGCGGACCGACGTCGCGACGGCGCTCGACCAGTACGCCGTGTCGCGCGGGCTCGCCGAGCGATACGAGGGCGGGCTGCTGGCCAAGGCGCGCGAGTCCGTCGCGGCCGCGCAGTACGCCTACCGCGCCGGCGCGATCTCGCAGCTCGAGTTGCTCGACGCGCTGCGGACCGACGCCGACACCCGCGCCGACTACTACACCAGCGTGCACGACTACTGGGTGAGCGTCTTCGCGCTCGAGCGCGCCGCCGGCGTCGACGTGGCCGGCCCGGCCGCCGACGCCGCGGCCGACGCGCCCCCGCTGCCTTCCCGCCCATGAGCATCTTCCGACCCGCGCCGCCCCCGCCCGCGACGGACCACGACGACGCGGTCCCGGTGTCGCGCGCGCCGCTCGTCGCGCTCGTGGCGGCGATCCTCGTCGTCGTCGCGACGCTCGTCTTCTCGGGCTGCGGGCGCCCGACGCCCGAGGCGCGCGCGGCGCCGGCAGCCCCCGCGGCACCGAGCGCCCCCGCCGGGACGGTCGCGCTCGCGCCCGCGCAGCTCGCCTACGTCAGCATCGACACGGTGCGCGGGCGCGCCGAGCGGGCCGTGGCGACCGTGCCCGCGCAGCTCGCCTTCGACGAGGACCACACGGCGCGCGTGCTCTCGCCCGTCGCGGGGCGCGTCGTCTCGCTCGACGTGCACGTGGGCGACGCGGTCCGCGCGGGGCAGCCGCTCGCGCACCTGCTGTCGAGCGACGTCGCGCAGGCGGGCGCGGACCTCGCCAAGGCGCAGGCGGTCGGCCGCCAGTCCGACGCCGCGCTCGCGCGCGCGCGCGACCTGTACGCGCACGGGGTGATCGCGCAGAAGGACCTGCAGCAGGCCGAGACCGACGGCGCGGCCGCGCGGGCCGAGGAGAACCGCGCGTCGCTGCGCACGCGGCTGTTGGGCGGCGGCGCGACCGGGCAGACGTTCGTGCTGCGCTCGCCGGTGGCGGGCGAGGTGATCGACCGGCAGGTGAACATCGGCACCGAGGTGCAGCCGGGCGGCGGCACGCCGCTCTTCACCGTGAGCAACCTCTCGGACCTCTGGCTCACCGCCAACCTGTACCAGCGCGACCTCGCGTCGGTGCGCCGCGGCGCGCGCGTCGTGTTCGCGAGCGACGCGTTAGGCGGGGGGGGCGTGGGGGGTGCGGACGCGGCGCCCGTCGAGGCGCGCGTGACGTGGATCGCCGACGCGCTCGACCCGCAGACGCGGACCGCGGCGATGCGCGCCGTGGTGCCCAACCCGCGGCGGCAGCTCCGCGCGGCGGTCTTCGGGCAGGCGACGCTCTACGCGTCCGACGACGCGCGCACGCCGACCGTGCCGAGCGCCGCGCTGGTCACGCGGGGCGGCGGGACGGTGGTCTACGTCGAGGACGCGCCCGGGCGCTACCGCCGCCGCGCGGTCACCGTCGGCGAGGACGACGGCACGTTCGCGACGATCGTGCGCGGCCTGCAGCCCGGCGAGCGCGTGGTCGGGAAGGGAAGCCTGCTGGTCGACGCGCAGGCCGAGCGCCAGGCGCAGACGAGCGGGCCAGCCGGCGGGGAGGGCGGCGCGTGATCGGCCGCATCGCGCGGTGGGCGCTCTCGCACCGCGTCGCCGTGCTCGGCGTGACACTGCTGCTCGTGATCGCGGGCGTGCGCGCGTTCCAGGCGCTGTCGGTCGAGGCGTTCCCCGACGTGCAGGACGTGCAGGTTCAGGTCATCACGCCGTGGAGCGGCCACGCCGCCGAGGAGATCGAGAAGGTCGTCACGCTCCCCGTCGAGCGGCAGATGAACGGCCTGCCCGGACTCACCAACCTGCGCTCGACGTCGATGTTCGGGCTGTCGGTGGTGACGATGACGTTCGAGGACGGCACGCAGGACTACTTCGCGCGGCAGCAGGTCCTCGAGCGGCTGCAGCAGGCCTCGCTGCCCACGGGCGTGCAGGCGTCGTTGGGCCCGCTCTCCAATGCGACGGGCGAGATCTACCGCTACACCGTCACCGGCCCGCTTCCGCTCACCGAGCTCAAGGCGCTCGAGGACTGGACCATCGAGCCGGCGATCCGCACCGTGCCGGGCGTCGCCGACATCACCTCGTTCG
Source organism: uncultured Gemmatimonadales bacterium (assembly GCA_963763675.1). Classification (GTDB taxonomy): domain Bacteria; phylum Gemmatimonadota; class Gemmatimonadetes; order Gemmatimonadales; family Gemmatimonadaceae; genus BPUI01. Next base: position 1,557,403 of record CAVXPN010000001.1, on the reverse strand, counting down.
GCGGGCAGGTGAAGCAGTACCAGATCGACGTCGACCCCGACCGGATCGCGGCCTACGGCGTCACGCTGCCGCAGGTCGAGCAGGCGGTCGCCGCGGCCAACGCCAACGCCGGCGGCGGCTACCTGTCGCACGGCTTCGAGAAGCAGGTCGTGCGCGGCGTCGGCCTGCTGTCGAGCCCGCGCGACATCGAGGCCGTGAGCGTCGCCACGCGCACCGGCGTCCCCGTGCGCGTGGGCGACCTCGGCCGCGTCACGGTCGGCGGCGCGCCCCGCGAGGGCATCGTCGCCAAGGACCGCCAGGACGACGTCGTCGAGGGCATCGTCCTGATGCGCAAGGGCGAGAACGCGATGGAGGTGCTGAAGGGCGTGCGGGCGAAGACGGCGGAGATCAACCGCAGCGTGCTGCCGCCCGGCGTGCGCATGACGCCCTTCTACGACCGCGCGACGCTCGTCAACCACACCGTGCGCACGGTCGAGGAGAACCTCGCCGTCGGCGCGGGGCTCGTGCTGCTGATCCTCGTGGTGTTCCTCGGCGACTTCCGCGCCGCGCTCATCGTCGGACTCGTCATCCCGCTGTCGCTGCTCTGCGCGTTCATCCTGATGGAGGTCGGGCACGTCTCGGCCAACCTGATCTCGCTCGGCGCGGTCGACTTCGGGATCATCGTCGACGCGGCGGTGGTGATGGTCGAGGCGTTCCTCGTGCGGCTGGCGCTGACCAACGCGGGCGCGCCGCGCGGCGAGACGAAGAAGCTGCCCGACGGCGAGAAGCGGTGGCTGCTGGCCGACGTCGCGGGGCAGATGGGGCGGCCGATCCTCTTCGCGAAGGCGATCGTGATCACGGCGTTCCTCCCGATCTTCACGTTCCAGCGGGTCGAGAAGCGCATCTTCTCGCCGATGGCGTTCACGCTCACGTTCGCGCTGCTGGGCTCGCTCGTGTTGACGCTGACGCTGGTCCCGGTGCTCTCGTCGTGGGGGCTCAGGGCCGGCAAGCTGGACGCGCGCGGGCACCCGGAGGAGACGCCCGCGACGCGGTGGCTCGTACGCGGCTTCACGCCGCTCCTGGACGGCGCGCTCCGCCACGGCCGCGCGCTCGTCGTGGGCGCGCTGGTCGTGCTGGCCGCGTCGCTGGCGTTGGGCGCGAAGCTCGGCACCGAGTTCCTCCCCGCGCTCGACGAGGGCAACATCTGGCTCACGGTGACGATGCCCGTGGGCATCTCGCTCGAGTCCGCGAAGGGCGTCGAGCGCGAGGTGCGGCGCGTGCTGCTCTCCTACCCGCAGGTCTCGCAGGTGGTGTCGCAGTTAGGCCGCCCCGACGACGGCACCGACGCCAAGGGGAGTAACAACCTCGAGGTGCTCGCCGACCTCAAGCCCAAGTCGGACTGGGGCGCGATCCACAACAAGGAGGACCTCGTCGCGGGCATGGCGCGCCAGCTCGAGGCGATTCCGGGCGTGGACCTCAACTTCTCGCAGTACATCAAGGACAACGTCGACGAGGCGCTGTCCGGCGTGAAGGGCGAGCTGGTCGTGAAGATCTTCGGCCCCGACCTCGCCACGCTGCAGGAGAAGGCCGACGAGGTCGAGCACGTGCTCGCCGGCGTGCGGGGCGTCGCGGACCTCGGCACCGAGCAGCAGTTCGGGCAGCCGCAGGTGCGCTTCGAGGTCGACCGCGCGGCGGCGGCGCGCTACGGGCTCTCGGTGGCGGACGTGAACGACGCGATCGAGACGGCGGTGGGCGGGCGCGCGGTGACGCAGCTGCTGGAGGGCGACCGCGTGTTCGACGTGCGCGTGCGCTACGCCGGGAGCGCGCGCGACAACCGCGCCGCGCTCGAGCACCTGGCGGTGAACACGAGCGACGGCCGCACGGTGCCGCTCGCGAGCGTGGCGCGGGTGGTCACGGCCGAGGGCGCGAGCCGCATCTCGCGCGAGGTCAACGAGCGGCGCGTGGCGATCAAGTGCTCGGTGCGCGGCCGCGACGAGGGCGGCTTCGTCGCCGAGGCGCAGCAATTGGTCGCGCGGCAGGTCCAACTGCCGCCCGGGTACCGGCTGACGTGGGGCGGGCAGTTCGAGAACCAGCGCCGCGCGACGGCGCGGCTCGCGGTGATCGTGCCGGCGAGCATCGTGCTGATCTTCGCGCTGCTGGTGAGCGCGTTCGGGTCGGGGAAGTACGCGGGGCTGGTGCTGGCCAACCTGCCCTTCGCGCTGATCGGCGGCATCGTGCTGCTCTGGGCGCGCGGCATCCACCTGAGCGTGAGCGCGGCGGTGGGCTTCATCGCGCTCTTCGGCATCTCGGTGCAGAACGGTGTGCTGCTCGTGTCGGAGTTCAACCGCCTGCGCGAGGACGGCGCGACGATCGAGGACGCGGTACGCGCGGGGACGCTCGACCGGCTGCGGCCGGTGGCGATGACGGCGCTGATGGCCGCGTTAGGCCTGCTGCCCGCGGCACTGTCGACGGGCATCGGCGCGGAGACGACGCGGCCGTTCGCGACGGTGATCGTCGGGGGACTGGTGACGTCGACGGTGCTGACGCTGCTGCTGCTGCCGGTGCTGTACGTGGCGGTGGAGCGGCGCACGCACGGGCTCGGGCGGCAGGTGGTGGTGGCGGTGGCGCGGGCGCGGCGGGGGCTGCCGTTCGTGGGGCGGGGGGACGACGAGGGGCGGCGGGCGGCCTAGCGGACAGGTCGCCCGCCGGCGCTGCCAGCGCCGCGCGACCGGACGACGAACCGGGCGTGAGCCCGTCGGCGCGATTATCCGGCGTTAGGGACGTCGGCGCGGAACACGCGGCCGTCCCCCCGTCACCCCCCCCGCCCCATGCCCCGGATCTCGATCGCCCCCGCCCTCGCCGCCGGAGGCGCCTGCGCCGTATTCCTGGCCCTCGGCCCGCACGCCGCGCGCGCGCAGGGCCAGCTCGTGAGCGCCGCCGGCGCGCAGCGCGGCGCGACCAAGTGCCTCGTCGTCCAGAACGCCAGCCACGCGGGCGGCACCGCCGCGATCCTCTGGGACTGCGTCGGCGGCGACAACGAGAAATTCGCCACGGCCAACGCATCGGTCTCGGTCTACGGCGGGGCCATGTGCCTCGACACGTACCCGGCGGCGGGGAACAACAACGACCCGGTCAGGTTCTGGCCCTGTCACGGCGGCGGCCCGTCCGACACGCAGCGGTGGACGTACGCCGCGGGCGGCGCGCTCCGGAACGTGCGCACGGGGCGCTGCGCCGACGTCCAGGGCGGCAACGCGAGCGCGACGACCAACGGCCGGCCGATCGTGCTCTACGACTGTACGGGCTACGCGAGCCAGTCGTGGACGGCGGGCGGCGCCGCGGTACCCGCGAAGGTGAGCGTCCCGGTGACCGCGGCCCTGGCGATGATGACCGACGACGGCCGCTGCATTTACGGCGGCAACGCCATGGGCGTGACCGGCCAGGGCCAGTGCGGGATGAACTTCGCCGTGTTCAAGCCAGTCTACCACTCGGCCAACTACTACACGATCAACACCACCGGCGGCCAGTGCGTGACGATGCCGGCCTCGAAGAACGCGGCGGTGAGCACGCAGGCATGCACCGACGCCGCCGCCCAGCGCTTCTACTTCAATTCGTCCGGGCAGATCCAGCAGGTCGGCGCCAACCTGTGCGTCGACGTCGCCGGCGGGCAGCGGAACACCAGCTACCGGCTGATCGCGTGGGACTGCGACCTCAACGGCAACGTCGCCGCGCGCGCCTGGAACCAGCGCTTCATCTTCGCCTTCCTGGTACAGGTGCCGCCGGGGCTCTCGCTCGACGGCACCTTCGCGCTCGGCAACCGCAGCCTCGCGCAGGGCGCCGGGCGCGGCAGCGTGGTCGCGCCCTCCAGCGCCGCCGGCTCGGCGAGCATCATCTCGCAGGACGGCAGCGGGATCGTCGCGCAGGGCGGGGGCAACATCGTCGCGCAGGGGGGCGGGAACGTGATCGCGATCGCCGCCACCAACATCGTGGCCCAGGGCGGCGGGAACATCGTCGCGCAGGGCGGCGGCAACGTCCTGTTCCCCGCGTCGGGCATCGTCGCCCAGGGCGGCGGCAACGTCATCTTCGTCGGCCATAACTGAGGGGCCGATGTCGACCCACTCCGCCCGCCGCCGCGCCGCCTCCGCGGCCGTCGCGCTCACCGCCCTCGCGGCCCTCGCGGCCCTCGCGCCGGCCGCGCGCGCGCAGTCCGGATCGCCGCCGGACCCCGCACCGCCTAACGGAGCGCCGGCCCCGGCGCCCGCCGCGCCGCCCGCGCCCCAGCGCGGCGGCTTCCTCGCCCGCCTCGCGCGCGGGCTCGACCAGGTCAACGCCGTGGCGACGACGGTGCGTCTCCAGAAGGCGGTCCGCATCGACCTCGAATCCCGCGGCCTGCAGCCCGTGACCTACAACGGCGCGACCCTCGGCGTGAGCGCGATGGACGTGCGCGACCGGGCCGGGGTGCGCCTCCACCTCTACCTGCACAACACCGGCGACCAGGCGCTCGCGGTGCCGGCGCCGAGTGCGGGGCTCTTCGCCCTCATCGACGAGCGCGGGCGGTCGTCCGCCGTCATCGGCCAGCTCGCGGCCGAAGCCGGCGGCGGCCACGCCACGCCCGCCGTCGCGAACGGGAGCCTCGCGATCCCGGCGCTCGAACGCGTCGAGTTCACGCTGCTCTTCGCCGCGCCGCCGGCCGACGCGACGGCGCTCATGCTGCGCATCACGGGCGCGGGGGTGATCCGCGGACTCCCCGCCCACGCGGACGGCGCGGCGTCGCAGGCCGTGTCGACCGCGCAGAGCGCCGCGCCCGCGACGGCCCCGGCCGGCCCGTCGGCTCAGCCGGCCAGCACCGCCGGCTCCGGGTCCCCGCCGTGAACGTCGACGAGATGAACGTCCCCGCCGTGAACGTCCACCCCCCCCACCGCGCGGCGCCCCTTCGCCGGCCCGCTTCCAGGAGATCGCTGCCCATGCGTGCGTTGCCCCGCGTCAGTCGCCTGCCGTTCGTCCTCGGCGCACTCTGCCTCCCCGGCCTCGCCGCCTGCCAGCGGAGCGGCGCCGGCGCGGCCGCTTCGGGCGCGGCCATCTCCCCGGGCGCGCCCACCTTCAACGCCCAGTTTCAAACCCGGAACCCTCGAACCTGTGCCACGGTGACCCACGTCCCGAGCGCTGCCGAGGCGGCGGTCATGGTGCAGTGCGACTACGAATCCAGCAGCCGCACCACCGGTAGCGCGAGTCCCGTCCTCTTCCTCGCCACCGACGTCGAGGTCGATCTTGGCGCGCCCAGGACGTACAACCCACTGGCCGACTCCCACTGGGACGCCATCGACCCGGCCGCCCCGATCTACGCGGTGCGCGGATCCTCCGTCGCGTATACGTGCGGGTCGTACGCGCTCAATCCGGGCAGAAACTGTCAGAAAGAATCCGGCGGTCGGCTCGGCCAGGGCGCCTGCTGGCGCACCTCGTTCAGCGAGTGGCGCTGCGGTATGACGATGGGCGGCCCGGAACGAGTGTTCAATGTGCGCGGCCCGACCACGTTCTAACGGCCGCCCGTACAGCGGGCCCGCGTGCGCGCCGCGTCGTCGGGCCCGCGCCGGTCCGCGAACGGCAGCTTGCTCGCGGAGCGCAGCCGCTCCCACACGTCGCGGCTCCGGTCGAGGGCGACGCACGCGGCGGGCCGTTCGCCCAACGTCAGCTCGACAGTGCCTAACTCGTAGAGTCGCCGCGCGAGCCGCGTCTGCATGCCGGCGTGCGTCGCGGCGTGCCCGGCGGCGGCGTCGGCGAGCGCGACCGCCTCGCGCGCGACCGGGAGCGCGTCCGCCGGCCGGCCGAGCGCCGCCAGGACCCGCGCCGTCGCGCCGTCGATCACCGAGAGGTCGTCCCGGTCGCGGTCCGTCATCGGCCTGGCCCCGATCTTCTGCCGCTCGACGTCGGCGGCGCGGCGGTACGTCGCCAGCGCGCCGGTCCGGTCCCCCGTCGCCGCGGTCGCGTCGCCGACGAGGCGCAGGGTGAACGCGAGGTCGCGCAGGCGCTCGGCGTCGCGGCGGTCCGCGGCGCTCAGGGCGTCCACGATGCCGAGCGCGCGGCGGTCGACGGCCAGCGCGCCGGCCGCGTCGCCCCCCTGCAGGAGGTCACGGCCTAACGAACCGAGTGCTATGCTCAGGTCGCGCTTCGCCGTCACGTTGTGTGGGTCCGCGTCGGCGAGCGCGTCGAGCAGCGGGATCGCCTTGCGCGAGTTCGCGACCGCCTCGGACAGCAACCCCTGGTCGACGAGCGCGAACCGCAGGTTGTTGTACGCGGCGAGCAGCTCGTAGCGGTAGTTCGCGTTCCCGGGGTGCTCGGCCGCGAGCCGCTCGAGCTCGGCCACGGCGCGCCGGCCGTCGGCCGCCGCCGCGGGCAGGTCGCCCGCGGTGCGCGCGAGGAGGCCCGCGTTCGACAGCGCCGCACCGAGCGCGTGGTGCACGGTCGAGTCGTGAGGCGTCGCGGCGACGAGGGAGTCGTACAGCGCGACCGCGCGCCCGTAGTAGCGCCGCGCGCCCGGGAGGTCGCCGAGGCTTTCGATACCCTCGAGGCCGACGACGTCCCCGAGCCGCGTGTACGAGTGCCCGAGCGCGGCGCTAAGCGAGGCGTCCGCTGGCCCGCCGCTCGCGAGGCGCTCCCGGATGGCGAGCGCCCGCTCGTAGCTCCGCCTGGCCTCGAGCGCTGAGTCCGCCGTGGACTGGAGGTCGCCGACCCCCTCGTACGCGTCGGCGAGCTCGGCCTGCACGGCGCGATCCGCGGGCGCCAGCGCTGCGAGCCGCTGGCGGATCGCGAGCGACTTGCGGTAGCTCGTCATCGCGCCCGCGGTCTGGCCGAGGTTCCGGTAGTAACTGTTGCCCTGGATGCGGCCGACGCGCTCGTACGCCGCACCGAGCTCGCGCTGGAGCGACGCGTCGGCCGCGGTCGCGCCATCGGTCACGGTGGACCGCGCGAGCCGGTCGAGGTACTCGAGCGACCGCCGCACGACGAGCTCGCGCGCGTGCGTCGAGCCCGCGAGCGGCTCGATCGCGTCGTCCAGCTCGAAGAGGAGCGCGCCGGCCAGCCGCCGCACGTCCGCGAACCGCGCCTCCGCCGTCGCCCGCTGCTGCCGCGCGACCCGCGCCTGCCACGCCGCGACCCCCAGCCCGCCGACCAGCGACGCGACGACGAGCGACGCGGCCGCGACGCCGGCCCGGTTGCGGCGCACGAACTGCCGCGCGCGGTACGACCACGTGTCGGGGCGCGCAAGCAGCGGCCGCCGCTCCAGGTACCGCGTGACCTCCTCGCCCAGCTGCTCGGCGGACACGTAGCGCCGCGCGGGCTCCGCGTGCGTCGCCCGCGCGACGACGGTGGCCAGGTCGCCGCGGAGCGCCGCGCGAGCGCCGGCCGATGTGTCGGGCGCCCGCTCCGCGATCGCCCGCGCGACGACCTCGGGGTCGCGGCTCGACACGCGGTACGGCCGCTCGCCCGTGACCAGCTCGTGCAGCAGCACCCCGAGGCTGTACACGTCGGTCAGCGTGTTGAGCGGCTCGCCGCGCAGCTGCTCGGGGCTCGCGTACTCGGGCGTCATCGCGCGCACCGACGCCGCGGCCAGCGTCGAGTCGGTGCCGCCGCTCCCGTCGGCGCCCAACAGCCGGGCGAGGCCGAAGTCGAGGAGCTTGGGCGTGCCGTCGGCGGTGACCAGGATGTTGCCCGGCTTGAGGTCGCGGTGGATGACGAGGTGCTGGTGGGCGAAGTGCACGGCCGCGCAGACCCGCCGGAACAGGCGCAGGCGGTCGCCTAACGAGAGGCCGCGGGCCGCGCAGAACGCGTCGATCGCCTCGCCGTCGACGTACTCCATCACGAAGTACGGCAACCCGTCCGCGGTCGCGCCCCCGTCGAGCAGGCGCGCGACGTTGGGGTGGTCGAGCGTCGCGAGAATCTGCCGCTCGTGCCGGAAGCGGCGGACGACGGCGTCGGTGTCCATGCCCCGCTTGATCAGCTTCACCGCGACCCGCTTGCGGTACGCCGCGTCGTCGCGTTCGGCGGCGTAGACGACGCCCATCCCGCCGCGGCCGACCTCGTGCACGAGGCGGTAGGGGCCGACCAGCTGTCCGAGCCGCGCCGCGCCGGCGTCGGGCACGAAGCGCGACGCCGCGTCGACCGCCGAGACTTCCAGGAAGGCCCCGTCCGCGTCGTGCGCCGCGAGCAGCGACGCGACCTCGCTCGCGAGCGCGGGGTCCGTCGCCGCCGCGCTGGCGAGCAGCGCCGGGCGCGCGTCGAGCGGGGCCTCGAGCGCCGCGGCGAACAGCGCGCGCACGCGCGCCCAACGCGTCGTCGCGTCGTCCGCGGGCTCCCGCGCGTCGGCGCGAACGGTTTCGGTCATCTGGCGGTCGTCCGGCGCGCAGGCCGGACTCACCCGGCGGCCAGCGCGCGGCGCAGCCACGCCCGCGCGAGGCTCCAGTCGCGCTTGACCGTCGCCGGAGACGTGCCGAGGACTTCGGCCGTCTCCTCGACGTTGAGGCCGCCGAAGAAGCGCAGCTCGACGACGCGGCTCCCGCGCGGGTCGACCGCGGCGAGCGCGGTGAGCGCCTGGTCGAGTGCGAGGACGTCCACGTCCTGTGCCTCCAGGAACTCGACCGTGGACTCGAGCGCGACCAGCGTCGCCCCGCCGCCGCGCTTCTGCGCGGCGCGCTCCTCCGAGTAGTTGACGAGGACGCGCCGCATCATCGAGGCGGCGACGCCGAGGAACTGCGCGCGGTTGCGCCAGTCGACGTTGCGCTGGCCGACGAGGCGGAAATACGCCTCGTGCACGAGCGCGGTCGGCTGGAGCGTGTGGTCCGGGCGCTCGCGGCGCAGGTACGCGCCCGCGAGCCGACGGAGCTCGTCGTAGACGAGCGGGAACAGCGCGTCCAGTGCGTCGCGTCCGTCGTGCGCCGTCCCACCGTGTTCGGCCAACGTCTGCTGCGCCATGCGTCCGCCCGCGTGGTCCGGCGACAGGCCTGAACCCGGCATCGGCAGACGCCGCACCGGCGCATGCGCCGCGCCATTGTGCGGCGCACGCCGGCCAGCGTCAAGACGTAGCAACGGCGCGACGGACCGGCCCTACGAGCCGCACGTGCCGCGCGCACCGCACGGATGGCGCGCGTCGAGTCCCCGGCGACCGCGACCACGTCGGCCAGCAGCCCGGGCGCCAGCACGCCGCGGTCGCTCGGGTGCAGCAACCGCGCGTCCACCACCGCGGCAGGGGCTGCCGGTCGCCGCGCGACGGGACGCCGCACCGCGCGTGAGCCCGTCGGCGCGGTTTTCCGGCGTTAGGGACGTCAGCGCGGAATACACCGCGGTCCTCCCCCGTCCCCCTCGCCTCATGCCTCGGATCTCGATCGCCCCCGGGCTTCGGCCCAAACCGGCGGCGGCCACGACCCGCCCGCGGTCGCGAACGGACGCCTCACGATCGCGGCGCTCGAGCGCGTCGCGTTCACGCGACTCCTCGCCGCGCGGTCGGCCGACGCGGCGCGGATGCTGCGCGTCACGGGCACGGGCGTGATCCGCGGAGTCCCCGCGCAGGGCGCCGCGCCCGTGACGGCCCCGCCGGGACCGCCGGTGCAGCTGGCCAACACCGCCGGCTCTGGATCCTCGCCGTGAACGTCGCACCCCCCGCACCGCTCGGCGCCCCTTCGCCGGCCCGCTTCCAGGAGATCGCTGCCCATGCGTGCGTTGCCCCGCGTCAGTCGCCTGCCGTTCCTCCTCGGCGCACTCTGCCTCCCCGGCCTCGCCGCCTGCCAACGGAGCGGCGCGAGCGCGGCCGGTTCGGGCGCCGCCATCTCCCCGGGCGCGCCCACCTTCAACGCGCAATTCCGGACGCGGAATCCCCGCGTCTGCGCCAAGGTGACGCACGTCCCGAGCGCCGCCGAGGCGGCGGTGATGGTGCAGTGCGACCACGAATCCAACAGCCGCACCACTGGATCGAGCCCGGGTTTCTTCCTCGCCACCAACGTCGAGGTCGAGCTCGGGTCGCCGAGGGCCTACGACCGGCGCATCGACGATCACTGGGATGCGATCGACCCGTCCGCCCCGGTGTACCCGGTGCGCGGGTCCTCCGTCGGTTACACGTGCATCGAGTCCAACCCGATCAATCAGGGCAAGAACTGCCAGAAGTCGTACGGCGGGCGACTGGGCCAGGGTGCCTGCTGGCACACCTCGTTCAACGAGTGGCGCTGCGCCATGACGATCGGCGGCCCGGAACAGGCGCTCCAGGTGCCCGGTCCGACGACGTTCTAGTGGTGCGAGTTGGTGCGAGTTGCAAGTCCGGCGACCGTTCTGCTCGGCGCCGGAGCGCGATTCACCGGCTCCCGGCCGACCCCGCGTGGCCTTCGGCATGCAATCGTCTCGACGTATGGACGCGCACGATCCGCCCCTGACGGCGAGCCCGGAGGACCGCCCGCCCGAGGCACCCGAGGCTTCCGAGGCACCTGAGGACCGCGAGCGCGCGGCCGCCCGGCGCCGCGCCGTCGCGCGCGAGCGCGCCCGGGCGGCGGGCGAGGAGCCGCCACGCGGCGCGCACACGGGGCAGGCGCGGTCCGGCGTCGCCGCGCGGGCGTTCGCCGCGCTCGCGGAGAACGTGCGCGACTATGCCATCTTCCTCATGGACCCTGCGGGCGTCATCACGTTCTGGGGCGAGGGGGCGCGCCTCATCAAGTGGTGGACGAAGGACGAGGCCGAGGGCGGGCACCTGCGGATGCTCTACCCCGCGGGTGGCTCGGGCGATGGGACGGCGGAGGCGCACCTCCGGGAGGCCGCGGAGCGGGGCGAGTACACGGGCGAGGGCCAGCGCGTGCGGAGCGATGGCTCCACCTTTTGGGGCGGAATCACGCTCACTGCCCTCTGGGACGAGGACGGCACGTTGCTCGGCTTCGCCAAGGTGACGCGCGACCTGACGGCCCGCCGCGCCGCCGACACCCTGCTGCAAGCGGCGGCCGAGGCGGCCGAGGCAGCCCGCACGGCGGCCGAAGCGGCGGACCGGGCCAAGAGCGAGTTCCTGGCGACGATGAGCCACGAGATCCGCACCCCCGTGAATGCGATCCTGGGCTACCACGAGCTGCTCGACCTGGAGACCGATGGCCCGCTCACGCCCGGGCAGCGGCGCCACCTGGCGCGAGCGAGCGCGAGCGGTCGGCACCTGACGGCACTCATCACCGAGGTGCTCGACTTCTCACGCCTCGACGCCGAGCGCGTCACGGTCGGGCGCGCGGTGGTGCGCGTGGGTGACGCGGTCGCCGCCGCACTCGGCCTCGTCACGCCGGACGCGCGGACCCGCGGCGTCGCGCTCGCAGACGCTGTGAGTGGGTACGCGGCCGGGCTCGCGGCGTGGGGCGACGACGCGCGCGTGCGCCAGATCCTCGTGAACCTGCTCGCCAACGCGGTCAAGTTCACGGACGCCCGCGAGGGTGACCCCGGGCGGGTCATCGTCAGCGCCGGCACCGCGACGCAGGCGTCGCCAGATGCCCGGCTCGCCGGCGGCGGCCCGTGGGTGTACGTGCGCGTCGAGGACACCGGGATCGGCATTCCGGCCGACCGACTGCAGGCGATCTTCGATCCGTTCGTGCAGGCCGACATGACCCTCACCCGCCAGCACGGCGGGACGGGCCTCGGGCTCGCGATCAGCCGCCGCCTCGCCCGGCTCATGGAGGGTGACGTGACCGCACGCAGCGAGGTGGGCGTCGGCTCGACGTTCTTCCTCTGGCTCCCGGCCGCCCCCGTGGCGTCGCTCGAGACCGGGGGCCTCGAGGGGCACGGGCCTGGGGGCGCGGCGCCGGCGGGGCATGCGCCCACGGCGACCGGCGGCCCCCGCGAGGGAGGGGCCACCAGCGACGTACGGGCGGTGGCCGACGCCGTGCTCGCGGAGATCGAGCGGGTGCTCTACGCCTACGTGGCCCGGCTCCGAAGCGATCCGGCGACGCCGAGCGCCTACGCCGTGGACGAGCCACACCTAGAGGATCACCTGGCAAGCTTCCTCGCCGACCTCGCCGCGACCCTCGGTGGCGTGGACGTCGCCACCGGCACGCCGACCGACCTCGTCCGGGACGGGACGGCCATCCAGCGGGTCGTCGCCGAGCGGCATGGGGCAGAGCGCGCGCGGCTCGGGTGGGCTGAGGCGGAGGTCCGTCGCGAGTTCGCGATCCTCGGCGAGGAGCTCGCCGCCGCCGTCCGCCGCCGCGCGCCGGCCCACCTCGCGGCCCCGACGCCCGAGGCGCGCCGGGGCGAGACCGAGCGCGCGCTCGAGCTCCTGACGCAGGCCCTCGCGGTCGCGGAGCGGCTGAGCGTCGCGAGCTACCGCCGCACCGTCGGGGAGCGCGGCGGCGCGCCCGGGAACCAGGGCCGCGTCTGACCGCCGTGGGCGCGCGACGGTCGTCTCGCCAGCACGCTCGGCGCAGGCCCGGAACTGTCGCCGAACGTCTGACTCGGACCACTAGAGCACGTGGGCGAACTCGTCCGGTAAGATGTCGGCGCGGAGTCGGACGCAGCGGACGGTGTTAGGCCAGCCGAGTGACCCGGCGCACGCGGGGGGCGCCCCGGGGAGCTTGTTGAGGGTGATCTCCCAGCCGCGGCCGACCTGCCGCGCGGGGTAACACGAGCACGTCCAACAACTTGACGGTCACGTTCGGGGGCGCGACGCTGTTCAACCAGGCGATCACGAACACCGGCTACGGCAGCACTGCCCACAACGGCGGGTGCCAGCTTTACACGCTACTCGGCGTGGCGACCGGGATGCGCACCATGCTCGCCTTCACCGGCAGCAACCAGGCTTTCACCGACCTCGGCGACCTGGGCGCTGTTCGGGGCTGGGCTGCTCGCCGTGGGCGGCATGGCGCGCCGCCGCTGCGGCACGCAGGCGTAAGCACAGGAAGGGCGCACCGACCCGCGCGTACCGCTCGTCGCGACCGTGGGCGCTGTGGCGTGCGCGCAACGGGGTGTGTCGCGCGCGTTCCCTCTGCGAGGCGCCCGAAGCCGGCAGGCCTCGGGCGGTCGGGTTGGCGTAAGTCGCGACCCGCGAACGGGTTCCGTGATCGGACGCGCGCCGGCGTGGCGGACTGGGGGAGCGGACCCCGTACTGCATGGCGAGCGCGTCATCCAGCGACCCGCTGCGCCGCGCCACACCCCCCTCCGGTCTCGTCACCTCCGACCTTCCGCCATGCGCCGCTCCCGTCTCGCTCTCATCCTCGCGCTCGCCGTCGCGCCGGCGCTCGTCGCGCGCCCCGCCGCCGCGCAGTTCAGCATCGGTGCCCTGCCGGTCCTGTTCACCACCCCGGGGCTCTTCACCTTCACCGTCCAGACCACGGGGCAGTACGCCCTGAGCGCCTACGGCGCGCGCGGCGCGAGTACCGGCAACGGTGGGTCAGTGGGCGGGTTCGGGGCGTCGGCGTCCGGGACGTTCGCGCTCACCGCCGGCCAGACGTACACGTTCCTCGTCGGTGGCCTGGGCACCAACGGGGTGAACCACGGCGGGGGGGGCGGCGGGGGCGGCACCTTCGTCGGCAGCGGCGCGCCCGCGACCGCCAGCATGCTGCTCATCGCGGGCGGCGGGGGCGCAGGCGGCATTGCCGGCGCTGGCGGGGCGGGTCAGGGCGTCGGGACTGCGACCGGCGGCGGGACCGGCGGCAGGAGCGTCGCGAGCTATGCGGGCGGCGGGGGCGGGGGCGGTGTGCTCGGGGCCGGTGCGTCCGGCCAGGGCGGCAACGGAACGGTCGGCGGTGGGGGAGGCGCCGCCTACGTGACCGGCGGCGCGGGGGGCGCCGGCGGCGCGGACCGAGGCGGCGAGAACGGCGGCACGGGCGGCGTCGGCGGGGGTGGCGGCGCGGGCGGGTCGGGGCAAGGCGGCGGGGGCGGCGGGTACGGCGGGGGGAACGGTGGGAGCTACCTGAACGGACCCGTGGTTGCCCAGGGCGGCACGTCGTACGACGGGGCGTCCGATGCGGTCGTGACGGCAGGCGGGGCCGCGCTCAGCGGCGTGGCCCTAAACGGCGGCAACGGCGAGTTCCTGATCAGCTTCGTCGCGCCAGCGACCGTCGCGCCGGAGCCCGCGACCTGGGCCCTGCTCGGCGCCGGACTCCTCACCGTGGGTGGCATGGCGCGCCGCCGCCGCGCCACGCAGGCGTAAGCACAGGGCAGCGCGCCGAGTGGCGAGACGCCGCCGCCTTCAGAAACGGACTTGTTGCCGGGTGGGAAAAGACTTCTGGAAACGAGCATAGCGGCCGCCCACCCGTTCCTCGACTTCGACGCGCGTCACCTCCGCGTCGCCCGGCGCCAGCCAGCGGCGGCGGAGCTCCGGATCGAGCCAGGCTCGGTAGACGCGGTCGGCCGGGGCGGCGAAGGAGCGTTCGACGCGCGCGGCCGGGGTGGGGGTGGGAGAGGAAGCGGGGGTGGCCATTGAGCGCATCACGCCTGATCGAGAGGGGCGCGTTCCGCGAGCAGCGTGTCCAGGGCGTCGACGCGCTCGGTCCAGAAGCGCTCGTAGAAGCGCAGCCACTCGGCCGCGGAGGCGAGCGGGTCGGCGCGCAGGCGGCAGAGGTGACGCCGCCCGTGCACGGCGCGCCGAACGAGCCCCGCGTGCCCCAGCAACTGGATGTGCCGGGAGGCGGCGGCGAGCGACATGTCGAGCGGCGCGGCGAGCTCGCCCACGGTCAGTTCGCGGCCGGCCAGACGCCGGAGCATGTCCCGCCGCGCCGCGTGGGCGAGCGAGTGCGGGTCGGCGGTCGCGGCGGACAGGTCGCCCGCCGTGCGCGCGATCAGGCCGGCGACGGCTCGTCGGCGTCAGCCTCCCTACCGCTCTGGCCCCTCGCCGAGCGGCACCACGGCGCCCCCCTTCATCACCAGCCGCACCGCGCGGACCGCGCGGATGTCGCGCGTCGGGTCTCCCGCGACCGCGACGACGTCGGCCAGCAGCCCGGGCGCCAGGACCCCGCGGTCGGGGAGGTGCAGCACCCGCGCGTCGACCACCGTCGCCGCTTGCAGCGCCTCCGCGGGCGTCATCCCGTACTCGACCAGCAGCTCCAGTTCGCGCGCGTTGTCGCCGTGCGGGTACGGGCCCACGTCGCTCCCGTTGCAGATCTGGACCCCCGCCGCGCGCGCCGCCGCGAACGAGCGGTGCTTGAGCGCGACGGCCGCGGGCACGGGGTCCACCCCCTTCCGCCACCCGCGCGTGAGGTAACCCACCTCGGTCACCGACAGCGTCGGGCAGAGCGCGACGCCGCGGGCCGCCATGAGCCGAAACACCTCGGGCGTCGCCGCGTCGGCGTGCTCGACGGTCGTCACCCCGGCCATCACGGCGCGCCTAACGCCTTCCGCCGTCGCCGCGTGCGCGGCCACGTCGCGCCCCGAGCTGTGCGCGACGGCCACGGCCGCGCGCAGCTCGTCCTCCGTGAACGTCGGCTCGGCCTCGCCGTGCGGGCCCCAGCGGTAGTCGGCGTAGAGCTTGATCCAGTCCGCGCCGTGTTTGATCTGCTCGCGCACGGCGAGCGTGATCCCCTCGACGCCGCTCGCCTCCTGCGCCCCCTGCGGCACGTCCCACCGTGGGTCGAACCCGGTCGGCCCGTAGCTGCCCGTCGCGACGATCGCCCGCGTGACCGTGAGCACGCGCGGCCCGGGGATGATGCCCTGGTCGATCGCCTGCCGGAGCCCCACGTCCGCGTCGCCCGCGCCCTCGGTGCCGAGGTCGCGCACCGTGGTGAACCCCGCCTCGAGCGTGCGCCGCGCGGCGACCGTGGCGCGCGCCACCCGCAGCGCGAGCGCCTCGTGCAGCACCTGGTCGTTCCACGACGTCTCGGCGTACGGATGCAGCAGCAGGTGCGAGTGGCCCTCGATCAGCCCCGGGAGGAGCGTCGCGTCGCGGAGGGGGATCTCGCGCGTCCCGGCCGGGACCGCGACGTCGGCGCGCGGGCCCACCGCTGCGATGCGCGCGCCGCGCACGAGCACGACCCACCCCGCGCGCGCGACGCCCGCCGGCGCGTCGAACACGCGCGCGGGGACGAGGAGCGTGGGCACGGTGTCCGGCGCCGACGCTTGGGCCGCGACAGCGACGGGGGCGATGGCCGCGCAGCTCAGGGCGGCGCCGAGGACCGCGCACCGGGCGCGCGCGGATCGGGTGAGACGTGCACGCTTCACGCGGACTCCGGGACGCACGGGGGAGGGCGCGCCGGCGATGGCGCGGACAGCGGCGTGATAATATGGTCGCGCGATCCCGCCGCGCGTCCCACCACCGGCCGAGCCATGCCCCTGCGCCATTCCCCGACGTCGTCCCTCGTGCGAGCGCTCGCGTTCGCCGCGCTCACGGTCCGCGGCGCCGCGGCCCAGGGCGCGCCCGACGCCGACCTCGCCCGCTGGCAGCGCGAGGCGCAGGCCGTCACGATCGTGCGCGACGACTGGGGGATCCCGCACGTCCGCGGCGCGACCGACGCCGACGCGGTCTTCGGCCTCCTGTACGCGCAGGCCGAGGACGATTTCAACCGGGTCGAGACGAACTACCTCAACGCGCTGGGGCGGCTCGCGGAGGCCGAGGGCGAGGGGGCCGTCTACCGCGACCTGCGCATGAAGCTGTTCGTCGACCCGGACACGCTCCGCGCGCGCTACGCGGCGAGCCCGGCGTGGCTGCGGCGGCTGATGGACGCGTACGCGGACGGGCTCAACTACTACCTCCGCACGCATCCCGCCGTTAGGCCGCGCGTCATCGCGCGCTTCGAGCCGTGGATGGCGCTCGCCTTCACCGAGGGCAGCATCGGCGGCGACGTCGAGCGCATCTCGCTCGGCGAGCTCGAAGCGTTCTATGGCCCCCGTACGAGCGGGGGAACGCGCAAGGGCGGTGGGGCGCCCGCGGCCGCGCCGGCCCACTTCGTCGAGCCGAGCGGGTCCAACGGCTTCGCGATCGCGCCGTCCAACACGGCGCGCCACCGCGCGCTGCTGCTCATCAACCCGCACACGTCGTTCTTCTTCCGCGCCGAGGTGCAGGTGACGAGCGGCGAGGGGCTCGACGCGTACGGCGCGGTCACGTGGGGGCAGTTCTTCGTCTACCAGGGGTTCAACAGCCGTGTCGGCTGGATGCACACGTCGAGCGGCGTGGACGCGGTCGACGAATACCTCGAGACGGTGACCGACGCGGGCGGGCGCCTCACGTACCTCTACGGCGGCGAGGAGCGCCCCGTGGTCACGTCGACGATCGCGGTCCCGTACCGCACCGCGGACGGCGGGACGGCGAGCCGGTCGTTCACCGTCTACCGCACGCACCACGGCCCGGTCGTGCGCGCCGCCGACGGCCGCTGGGTCAGCGTCGCCCTGATGCAGCGGCCCGTCGAGGCGCTCAGCCAGTCGTACCTGCGGACGAAGGCGCGCGACTACCAGTCGTTCCGCCAGGTCATGGAGCTGCACGCCAACTCGTCCAACAACACGATCTTCGCCGACGCCGACGGCGACATCGCGTACTTCCACCCGCAGTTCATCCCGAAGCGCGACGACCGGTTCGACTTCACGCGCCCGGTCGACGGCAGCGACCCGGCGACCGACTGGCACGGGATCCACACGGTCGAGGAGGCGCCGCACCTGCTCAACCCGCCCAACGGCTGGATCGCGAACACCAACAACTGGCCGTACTCCGCCGCGGGCCCGTACAGCCCGAAGCGCGCCGACTACCCGCGCTACATGGACATGGTGGGCGAGAACCCGCGCGGCATCCACGCGGCGCTCGTCCTCCAGAACCGGAAGGACTTCACGCTCGCCTCGCTCCGCGACGCGGCGTTCGACCCGTACCTCACCGCGTTCGCGCCGCTCGTCCCGACGCTCGTCGCCGCCTACGACGGGCTCCCCGCGTCGGACTCGCTCCGCGCGGCCCTGGCCGGCCCGGTCGCGGCGCTGCGGGCGTGGGACGACCGGTGGTCGGTGGCGTCGGTGCCCACGTCGCTCGCCGTCTTCTGGGGCGAGGAGCTGTGGGCGCGGTCGGCCGCCGACGCGCGGCGCGCGGGCGTGTCCGTGTACGACTACATGGCCGCGCGCACGACGCCCGCGCAGAAGCTCGCCGCGCTCGCCGCGGCCGTCGACCGGCTGTCGCGGAGCTTCGGCACGTGGCGCACGCCGTGGGGCACGATCAACCGCTTCCAGCGCCTCACGGGCGACATCGTGCAGCCGTTCAGCGACGCGGCGCCGAGCATTCCGGTGGGCTTCACCTCGTCGCAGTGGGGGTCGCTCGCGTCGTTCGGCGCCCGCGCATACCCGGGGACGAAGAAGTACTACGGCACGGTCGGCAACAGCTTCGTGGCCGTCGTCGAGTTCGGCGACAGCGTGCGCGCGCGGGCGGTGACGGCCGGCGGCGAGAGCGGGCACCCGAACTCGCCGCACTTCGACGACGAGGCCGCGCGGTACACCACGGGCGACCTGCGCGAGGTGTACTTCTACCCGTCGCAGTTGACCGGGCACACCGAGCGGACGTACCACCCGGGCGGGTGACGTCGCGGTGGCACCGCCGGGCGTAACGGCCCCGGCGGGCGCGCGTCTACCCGCCATGACTCGCGCCACCGCCACCGCCACCGCCCGCGTCGCCCGCCGCGCGGCGGCGCGCCTAACGGCGTGCGCGCTCGCCCCGTACGTGCTCGCCGCGGCCTGCTCGACCCCGACTGGTGCCGAGGCGCCGGCCGTCGGGGGTGCGTGGACCGGCGGCTACGTCGAGGCCGTCGTCCCGCCCCGCGCCCTCGACGCGCGGTTGCAGCTGACGCAGGACGGCGTGACCCTGCGCGGCACGGTGCTCCTCGCGGACGGGCGCGCCGCCGAGGCGGCAGGGCCGATCGTCGGCCGGCGGCTCGCGCTCGGGCTGACCTACACCGGCGACTGCGCGGGAACGGCGCGCTGGGTGCTCGACCTGAGCGCGGACGGGACCACGTTCACCGGGACCGCGGAGTCGTCCGACTGCCGCGGGGCGACGCGGGCGGACCTGACGCTCGCGCGGCAGTAGGCCGGCGCGCCGTGCGCTTTACACGATTTCGAGCCGGGCCCGGACGCCCGGCGCGGATGCCAGGCGCTCGTCGCGGGTGAACAGCGTGGCGTCCAACGACTCGGCCAGCGCGACATACGCCGCATCGGCGTCGCGCTCCTCGCGGGTGGCCCGCAGTTCGTCGACCGCGGACGTATCCGTGCGGACCGGCTCCAGCGCCGCCAAACGTGCGGCGATCTCCTCCTGAGTCGGGTATGCCGCAATCGCCTCGATCCCCCGGCGCAGGTAATCCGAAAGAGTGAGGCCGCGGGTGGCCGCGTGAACCTTGAGCTGACCGTGCACCGCGTCCGGCACGTGGCGTATCTGGATCATCCTCGACACGTGGAGCGCGTGCAAGCATGTTCGCCACATGTCAAGCGCCAGCGACGACGACTCGACTCTGTCCGCGTCCTGCGCAACGCTGGACGTCATACCGCGCGGTGGCCGGATCACGACGCGCCCGCGGAGCACGCGCGCGGCTGGCGAGGCCCGGTGACGGCCGGTACCGTTCGCCGCCCGACCCCGATACCGGAGCCTGCTTGACGCGCCTTCGCTGCCGTGCCCGACTCGCCGCATCCCTGACCGCGCTGGCGCTCGGGCCCAACGCGGCCGGCGCCCAGCAGCCTGTGCGCCAGCAGCCCGCCGCGCCGCCCGCGCCTGCCGCGGCGCTGGGCGTGGTGCACGGCGTGGTCTACGACTCCCTCACGCGCCGACCGCTCGCCGGGGCCGCCGTGCAGATCGTGCGCGCCGGCGACCTCCTCGGGGGCCGCACCGTGGCTGCCGACTCGTCGGGGACGTTCCGGATCGACTCGCTCGCGCCGGGGCGCTACCTCGTCGGCTTCTACCACCCACTGCTCGACCTGCTGCGGGTCGACCTCCCGCCCCGCCCGGTCGAGATCGGGCCGGGCGGCGCCGCGGTCCTCGCCGACCTCGGCGTGCCGGCCCTCGACCGCCTGCGCCCGCTGCTGTGCGGGGGCCCCCAGGCGCCGGCCGACTCGACCGGCCTGCTCGCCGGGCGCGTGCGCGACGCGGCCGACGACGCGCCCGTCGCGGCCGCCACGGTCGTCCTGACCTGGTCGGAGCTCGTGGTCGGGGCCGGCGGGGTGCGCACGGAACACCACCGCGTGCCCATTCCCACGGATCCGGGGGGCACCTACCTGGCCTGCGGCGTGCCGGCCGACGTGGAGCTCGCCGCGACTGTGGCGGCCCCGGGACGTGCCGGCGGCCCGGTCGCGGTGGAGGTGCCCCAGCGGGGGTTCGTGCTCCGCGACTTCACCCTCGGCGACACGGGGGCCGTCGTCGCGCGCGGCACGGCGCGCCTCACCGGGACCGTGCGCGACCCCGCCGCGCGCCCCGTGCGCGGCGCCCGGGTCTTCGTCTGGAGCGCCGCGTCGGCGACCACCGTCGGCGACGACGGCACCTTCGCGCTCGGCGGACTGCCCGCGGGCACGCGCACGCTCGAGGTGCGGGCGATCGGGTTCGCGCCGCGCCGGGTCGCCGTCGACCTCGCGCCCGGCCGCGCCGCCACGGTCGACGTACGGATGGATCGGACGGTGGCGGCGCTCGCGCCGGTGACGGTCTTCGGCACGCCGGCCCCGCAGTCGCCGCTGCTCCGCGAATTCCTCGACCGCCAGCGCCACAGCGCATTCGGCCGGTTCCTCACGGCGCAGGACATCGCGCGCACGGAGCCGGTCAACATCACCAAGACGTTGCCCGCGTTGGGGCTGCAGCTCGTCTCGAATGGGCACCTCGGGACCGCGATCCTCGGGCGTACAAAACGCGGGGAACCCTGTCCGGCGACGGTGGTCCTGGACGGTGCGCCCCTTCCGGCCGGCGACGACCTCGACCAACTCGTGCGCCCGGACCAGGTAGCCGGCATCGAGGTTTACACCGACGCGACGTTCGCGCCACCGCAGTACTTCGGTCCGTTGATGAACGACTGCAGCGTCGTGCTCGTCTGGACCGGGCGGTAGCACGACCGAGCCGACGGGCAGGACTTCGCGCCCCCGCGGCGGTGTGGCCGGCGCCTTGCCAAGCGTGCGGGCCCACCCCGTTACCCGCGCGTTCGGAGCCCGTATGAAAGCAGTAGTCTGGCATGGGATCGGCGACATCCGCCTCGACGACGTCCACGAGCCCAAACTCAAGGAGCCCACGGACGCGATCGTCCGCATCACCGCGAGCGCGATCTGCGGCACCGACCTGCACATGATCCGCGGGACCTTCCCGGGCATGGCCTCGGGCACGATCCTCGGCCACGAGGCCGTCGGCGTCGTCGAGGAGGTCGGCAAGGGCGTGCGCAACCTGAGCGTCGGCGACCGCGTGGTCGTCCCCTCGACCATCGGCTGCGGGGCGTGCCCGTACTGCCGCGCGGGCTACTTCGCGCAGTGCGACCGCGCCAACCCCAACGGGCCGAGCGCGGGCACGGCGTTCTTCGGCGGCCCCAAGGACAGCGGACCCTTCGACGGGCTGCAGGCGGAGTACGCGCGCATCCCGTTCGCCAACATCGGTCTCGTCAAGCTGCCGCGGCACGTGAGCGACGACCAGGCGATCATGCTCTCCGACATATTCCCCACCGGCTACCAAGCGGCGGACATGGCGAACATCTCGCGCGGCGACACGGTCGCCGTGTTCGGGTGCGGGCCGGTCGGGCAGTTCGCAATTGCGAGCGCGCTGATGATGGGCGCGGGCCGCGTGATCGCGGTCGACGCCAACGCGTCGCGCCTCGACATGGCGCGCGCGCAGGGCGCCGAGGCGGTCAACTTCGACGAGGACGACCCGACCGAGGTCATCAAGGAGTTGACCAACGGCGGCGGCGTCGACGCGGTGATCGACGCGGTGGGCGTCGACGCCGTGCACGCGCACCACGGCCCGGCCGCGCGCGCGGCCGCCAAGCAGGAGAAGGAGTTCGCGCGCGAGGTCGAGCAGGTCGCGCCCGACGCCAAGCCGAAGAGCGGCTTCGCGCCCGGCGACGCGCCGTCGCAGGTGCTGCGCTGGGCGGTCGAGGTGGTCGCCAAGGCCGGCACGGTCTCGATCATCGGCGTCTACCCGCCCGCGGCGGAGGCCTTCCCGATCGGGAAGGCGATGAACAAGAACCTCACGCTGAACATGGGCAACTGCAACCACCGCAAGTACCTGCCGCAGCTGGTGCGGCTGGTCGCGAGCGGCGCGTTCGACCCGCAGCAGGTCCTGACGCAGCGCGAGCCGATGACCGACGTGCTCTCGGCCTACCAGGCCTTCAACGACCGGCGCCCGGGGTGGGTGAAGGTCGAGCTCCGCCCGGCCGCCTAACGCATCCCACGCCCGACCATCCCATCAGGAGCCGCCCGACCATGGACGCCAACGACACCCCGCTCTCCCGCCGCCAGGTCGTCGGCGGCCTCGCCGCCGGCGTTGCCGCGGCGCTCGTCCCCGCGGCCGACGCCGCCGCGGCCGACGTCGACGCGCCCGCCCCCGGCGGCCTCCCGCCCAACCCGCCGACCCAGTACCCGCAGCCGCCGTTCCCGGCGCAGTCGCAGCCCTGGCCGGGCCTCGCCAGCCGGATGAACCCCGTGCCCGACCACGGCGAGAAGAGCTACAAGGGCTCCGGGCGCCTCGCCGGGCGCAAGGCGCTCGTCACCGGCGGCGACTCGGGCATCGGCCGCGCCGCCGCGATCGCCTTCGCGCGCGAGGGCGCCGACGTCGCGATCGTCCACCTTCCGGCCGAGGAGCCCGACGCGCGCGAGGTCGTCGCGCTCATCCGCGGCGCCGGGCGCAAGGCCGTGTCGATCCCGGGCGACATCCGCGAGGAGGCGTTCTGCAATCAGCTCGTCGCCACGGCCGTGCGCGAGCTCGGCGGGCTCGACCTGCTCGTCAACGTCGCGGGCCGGCAGCAGGAGCGGCAGAAGATCGCCGAGCTGACGACCGAGGACTTCGACGCGACGCTCAAGACCAACGCGTACGCGCTCTTCTGGATCACCAAGGCGGCGCTGCCGCACATGCCCCCGGGCTCGGCGATCGTCAACACCACCTCCGAGCAGGCCTTCGATCCGTCGCCCGACCTGCTCGACTACGCGCCGACGAAGGCGTTCATCGCCAACTTCACCAAGTCGCTCGCCAAGCAGGTGGTCAAGCAGGGCATCCGCGTGAACGCCGTCGCGCCGGGCCCGTACTGGACGCCGCTCCAAGTGTCGGGCGGCGCCACGCAGGAGAAGCTGCAGAAGTTCGGCGCGTCGACGCCGTACGGGCGCCCCGGGCAGCCGGCGGAGATCGCCGCCCTGTACGTCCACCTCGCCGCGGGGGAGTCGAGCTACGCGACGGGCCAGGTGATGGGGGAGTCGGCGGGGAACGGGATGCCCTGAGACTCCGCCGGATCCCCCGGCGTCGTGCCGCGCGCGGCGGACCCGGACGGCCTCGCCGCGTCGTTCCTGACGACGGCCACGACGGCCGACGTGCTCCGCCGCACGGGGTTGGTCGTGCTCATCGGCGTCGGGCTCGCGGCCGTGGTGGCGAACCTGAGCGGCGGCAACGCCGCACACGCCATCCAGGGGCTGCCCGGCGTGACGCGCGACGCCAGCCACGCGCATGCCCAGGCGGCGGATCCGGCATGGATCGCGGCCGCGGTCACCGGCGCGTCATGGACCTCCCCGAACTGATCCCGCAGCCGGAAACGGACGCCCGAGTCGGCTGGGATTGCGGGCCCGCCGGTCGACGGCCGACCCGCGCGCACCGCCCCCAATGGCGCGCTGACGCGGGGGCCCGTCTGCATCCCCGGCGCCCCCAGCGCGGCGAGCACGAGGCCACCGTCGGCCGTGGCCGCGGAGTGGCGTGACGACATCAGCAGGCGTGCTCCGACCGTGGCACCGCCCGACGGGCGGTCCCGGGTGGGTGCGACGCCGGGCGCAGCGGGCCTGGTGGCGCGTGCCACCCGAGCGCATGCGTCCAGTGGAGCCCGGCGCCGCGAAGGACCTGCCGGATGACGGGGTGGCTCACGCGGTGCAGCCGCGGGTCGGGGGCGTCGCGCAGCGCACGCTGCACGCTCGCCACGGACCACCGCCTCGGGCCGGGGTCGGCGATCAGCCGGTGGACCTCGTCGAGGATGTACGCCCGGTCGCAGGCGGCGTACGTGAGGCAACGCCCGCCGCCGTGGCGCGGCATGATCGCGGGGAGGCCGTCGCGGTTGAACCGGAGCACGAGGCGCGAGACGGCGCTCGCACACTGGCGTCCCACGACTCGAGCGGCCGCGGCGTACGTCGCGCCGCCATGCACCGCGAGGAGCGCCCGTGCCCGCGCTGCCGCGTGTTGCGCGACCCCGCGGGTCGCCGCGTCGCTGCCGAGCCGGACCATCTGGTGGTGTTCGTCCGCGGTGAGCGC
This sequence comes from uncultured Gemmatimonadales bacterium, assembly GCA_963763675.1. Classification (GTDB taxonomy): domain Bacteria; phylum Gemmatimonadota; class Gemmatimonadetes; order Gemmatimonadales; family Gemmatimonadaceae; genus BPUI01. The sequence continues at coordinate 1,533,078 of CAVXPN010000001.1, read as the reverse complement.
GCGGAGACGTCCGGATCGCGGGCGACTCACGAGGACTGCATCGAAAAGGATTCCGTCGAACGGGCCACAGGACGTGCCGTGCATCACGGTCACGCACGTCGGGTAGGTGACGACGAGCAAGCTACCCGCCGAAGATGAAGCGACGATGAACGCGCGGTCCGCGTCCGCCCGAACGGTCGAGTATGGTGTTCACGGTCGATTCGCGAGCGCGCGTTAGACCGCCCGCGCGTGCGAAGTACCGCAGGGGTGGCCGCCGCGCGCAGGGCCCAGTGTTAGGCGTGGGGGTGGGCCGTCGTGATGCTCGTCCTGCGATGCTCGTCCTGCGCGGGCCCGGAAGGTGCGCCACGCGCAACCCGCGGTCGCGGCGGCGCCCGTCCGCTTCGCAGGAGCCGGGGCGGTGGTGTGCGGTGGATCCGCGCTCCGATGGATCCGTTCAAGGTCCCCGCGGCGTTACGCCTAACCCCGGTCGTGGCGGCCGCTTCGGTGCTGGTCCGCGACGTCCCGCAGTCTTCCCGTTTTCCCGACGTCTGCACATGCGTCCCGTTCGTTCCGTCGTCCCTCGCCTGCCGTACTCGCGGGCGCGTTCCTCGCCGCACTCGTCGGGGTCGCCGGCCCCGGCCACGCGCAGGACACCGCCGCAACGTCGGGCGCGTCGTCGCTCAGCCAGACCGACCAGCAGTACTTCCGGAAGAACGCGGAGGGCAGCGTCTACGACCTCACGCTCGCCCAGCTCGGCGTGCTCCGCGGCCAGGGCGCGCGCACGCGCGCCTACGCGCGCATGGTCGCGACCGACCACGCCCGCCTCAACGTGATGACGCTCGAGCTCGCCAACCGCGAGCACACATACGACATGCCGCTCACGCTGGCCGCGGAGGACAACACCCGGCTCCAGCGCCTCATGGGCCTCGCCGGCGCCGAGTTCGACGCGGCCTTCGCCGCCGAGGAGGTGCGCATCAACGCGCAGGACGTGAGCGACTCGCAAAAGGAGTTGGGCGCGACCACGTCGGCCGCGGTGCGCCGCGTCGTCCAGCGATTCCACACGACCGAGAACAAGCACCTCGCCGGCGCACGCGCCCTGTCGTCGACCTGACGCCCTACGGACGCCGCGCCTGCGGCGCCTGCCGTCCGGCCGTGGGGTGACCGCCCGCGGCCGGGTCCACCCCGATCCCGTCCGTTCATGCCGATCTTTCACCGCTCGGCGACGCCCGCCGCCTCCGACGCTCCGCCGGCCGAGCCCGCGCCCGCCACGCCGAAGGATGGCGACTAGCGCGCGTGCACGACCGACGATCGCGGCCCGGTGACCACCAATCAGGGTCACCCGATCGCCGACGACCAGAACTCGCTCAAGGCCGGCGCGCGGCCCCACGCTGCTCGAGGACTCCATCGTCCGCGAGAAGCTGCAGCACTTCGACCACGAGCGTATCCGGGAACGCGTCGTGCACGCCCGAGGCGCCGGCGCGCACGGCACGTTCGGCGTCTACGACGACGCGCTCGCCCCCTATATCAGCGCCCGGGTACTCACCGATCCGTCGCTCGAGACTCCGGCGTTCGTGCGGTTGTCGACGGTCGCAGCACCCAGTCGCACACACCCCGTCTCGTGGTCACGTGCCCGCGCCGCACGGGATGACGTCCGACGTTGCCTCGCGGCTTGACGCGCGAGCCGCCACCCTACCGTCGTCCCGCCCCCCGCGCGGGCCCGCGGCGTCGGTCCGGTCGCGGGCGGTTGCCGGTGCGACGTCGGAGGCGCTCGAACGGACGACGCCCCGCCTGGGTAGACGGGGCGTCGCGGTGTCGGGGTGGTGCCCGGGGCGCGCCGGCGCGGCGCCTCCGGTCCTCCGTCGGCGTGCCCTCAGTTCACGAACACGGTGTAGCCGGAGAAGTGCTTGATCACGCGCGACGCGGTGCCGCCGTTCTGGACGGTCGTGGCGAGCGTGGGATCGCTGGTGGCCTCGTCGACGCACGTTCCCGTGTCGTCGCAGTACGCGATCGTCGTCGTGCTCGGCAGCGTGCTGCTGCGGTCCTTTTCGTAGAGCGTGACCGGCGTCGCCAGCCCCGGGACAAAGCGCAGGTGGGGCGCGAAGTCGATGTGCGGGTGCCCCGCGGCGTCGTACCACGAACGGGCCGTGATCGTCACCGACACCGTGGCCGGGGTGCACGGCGCATTCCAGGTCCCGACCCCGTAGCTCGACGTCGCCGGGTCGCACACCGCGTGCGTGGGCATGACGAGCCGGTGCACGCCACCGACCGTGAACGATGCCACCGAGTTGGGGGTGTAGCGGAAGACGGTGACCGTCGTGTCCCCGACGACGGTCGTCGTGCCGACGTTCCGGACAGGCCCCCCCGGCCCGGCGGCGTGCACGGGCACGGGGCCCGCGGAGGCGATCGGTGCCGTCGGGCTGTCGGAGCAAGCGGCGAGGGCGGCCGTGAGGACGGCGGTGCCGAGGGCCAGGGCGGGCGTGGCCGCGCGCACCGCGCGGCGAATCGACGAGAGCGTCGTGGGCATTAGTGCCGCCCCATCGAGACCATGTAACCGGAGAAGTGCGGGACCGCCCACGTCATCGTGGCGCCGCCCACGTCGACCCCGCCGAGCATGAACTCGTCCACGAGCGCCTGGCCCGTGATGAAGTCCACCTGGCTGGCGTCGGCGAAGTAGCCGCCATCCGTGCTCGGGTAATACCCGGCCGGCAGGTGCAAGCTCTTCCAGTTCGTGTGCCCGAGTTGCTGGACGGCCTTGAGCGGCTTCAGGAACACCACGCCGTGCGGTTGGAAGTCGTACGCGACGACGTTCCCGGCGTAGGCCGTGATGGTGAACGTCATGCCCTGGCCGCCCGGGATCGCGCCGTTGGGCACCTGGAGCTGGAAGTCGGTGCCGGGCACGTTGATCCCGCCACCGCCCTCGGGCAGGTACTTCGTCACGACGACCGTCTGCGCCAGCGTCGCCGTGCGCAGGAGTCCCTGCACCGGCGTCGTCGTGCTGCTCGTGGTCGTCGAGCTCGTGGAGTGGCTGACGCCGAGTGGGAGCGTGCGCGCGGCGATCGGCGGCGCGGTACTGGTCGGCGCGGTCGGGCTCTCGGAGCAGGCGGCCAGGGCCGCGGTGACCGCGGCCGTGCCGAGCGCGAGCACCGGGGTGGCCGCGCGCACGGCGCGGCGGAACGAGGCGACGGCGGGCATCAGGCCGCGGTCCGGGTCGGGGTCGGGGTCGGCGCGGCGTCGGCGCTGCCGAGCGCCGGGCCGACGCGGGCGATGTGGCGCGCGCGCGTCAGCACTGGGCGGCTGTTGCGACGTGTCGACATATGCGTCTTTGCTGTGTGGGAGTGGTTCAGGGCGTACCGGCGACGTGACGTCGCCGGCCTCGGATGGTGGTATCGGCAGGTCCCTGGGCCGAGTGAAGTGCGCGGTCCCGTCGGCGGCGCCGACCCGCCACGCGGTCTCGCGATGCGGCGCTTGCTCCGTGGCCCGCGCGACGCCGCCCGCGCTACGCGGCGCGCGCCTCGGCCACCGGCGGCGCGCTGGCGAACAGCCCGGCCTCGAAGCGCACGTACCGCCCGCGGCCGAGCGCCTTCGCGCGGTACATCGCGACGTCGGCGTGGTGCAGCACGGCCGCGACGGCCCCGTCGGGCGCGTCGTCCCCGGCACGGTCTCCGGCGCTCGCGCCCGCCCGCGTCCGGGCCGCGGGCTCGGCGGGGGCGCTCGCGCGTGCCATCCCGAGGCTCGTCCCCACCCGCGCCTCGCCGGCCGCCACCATGAATGGGCGCGCCAGCGCGGCGACGATCCGCTCCGCGATCGCGCTCACGTCGGCGTCGTGCCGCACGCCGTCGACGAGGACGGCGAACTCGTCCCCGCCCAGGCGCGCGACGGTGTCGCAGCCCCGGGTCGCGTTCAGCAGCCGCTCGCCGACCTGCACGAGCAGCGCGTCGCCGGCCGCGTGCCCCATCGTGTCGTTCACGGCCTTGAAGCCGTCGAGGTCGAGCAGGAGCACGGCGACCCGGCCGGGGTCCCCCGCCGCGTGCGCCCGCGCGATCGACCGCTCGAGGCATTCCAGAAACCGGGCGCGGTTGGCGAGGCCGGTGAGCGCGTCATGGTACGCCATGCGCGCGAGCGCCGCCGTGGCCGCGGCTGCGCGCTCCTGCGCGGTCTCTCGCAGGTGCTCGAACACCAATACCAGGAGCCCCGTGCAGAGGACCAGCCCGACGGGGCTCCCGACCCGCATGCGGGAGTCCCACGCGGCGGGGTACCGGACCGGGAAGTGGACCCCCTGCGCGGCGAGCGCGCCGAAGGCGGCGACGGTGAGCACGCACAGCGCCGTCCCGAGCGCGGCCCCGCGGCGGCCGAGCAGCATCGTCGCGATGATGGGCGGGAGGGCCAGCAGCGGGGTGGCGAGCGCCCGGAGGCCGCCCTCGCAGATCATGAGCGCGACCACCACGGCATACAGCGCGCCGGTCACCAGGGCCGCGGCCGTCCGCAGCCAGGGGCGGGCGCGAAGCAGCGCGGGAACGAGCGCCGCGACGGCGGCGCCCTCCGTGAGGATCGCTGAACCCGCCGGGTAGCCCACGACCGCGCCGTAGAACAGGGCGTACGCCAGCGCGGTCCCCGCGAGCACGACCGCAAGCGACACGGTCAGCCGCGCGCGCCGCAGCACGTCGGCGTCGGCGCGCAGCGACGCATGCAGGAAGCGGTCGGGCCAGTGACCCATCCGTTAGGAGTGAGAGACGAGGTGATCCGGGCGATCCGCGTGACACGGCGCGGCGCGGGACGATGCCGCTGGGGAAGTCGCTCGGTGATCCGACGCGGGACGATCGCCGACGCAACCGTGAGCCGGCACCGGAGTCCCGGTCCCGGCGGACCGCCCGACGGCGCGTCGGCCCGCGACCGTTCGGCGGGGGCGCGCCGGTTCCGTGCCGTGCGGCGGGCGGTACGCCTCCGCCCGGCACGCCTCGTGTTCCTCGACCGCGACCGTCGCGTGATGGGCACGTGCTCACCGATCGCCGGAACTGCCGGATTTGCGGACCGTGGGCCGTGCGTTCCGGACCCGCGCGGGAATGGCGGACTGCCGTCGTACGCCGCGTCTCCGCCGCGCGCCGCCTCACGAGGACGGGAGTCAGACTCCCTTCCGTTGTGTCATGCCGCGGTGACCCAGGCTGCGGTAGTGCTGGCGCCGGCAGCTGAGGCGCTGGTCGAGAGCGTCATGCGCGATTTCCAGGGCGGGCACCGTTACCTCGGAGGATCAACGGATTGTGTGTCGCTCGTCGATGCCGCCGCGCGTCGCATCGGCCTAACGACTGCCGGAACGCGACTCGAAAACCGTACCACCTGAGACCTACGTTGCAACGTTGATCTCCGAGAATCCCTCACGTATGCGCGTACGAATCGGCCTACAGCGCGCGCAGAGTCCCGCCCGCTGGTGGACGACGACGCGTGGCACCGGTGCGTCGCGCTCGCGCAGTAGGAGGCTGACGGGATCTCGCCGATCGCGAAGCTCATCGTCGAGGAGCGCCGAACCGTCGCGCCGCGGGCTCCCCATGCCGCCGGGCCTGTACGACCGTGAAACCCAGCGGACGTCGTTAGGCGCGTAGCGCGACGACGCAGCGGCAACCTACGACGTCGCGACAATCGTCTCGAGACTGCGCGGGGTAGCTCAGCCCTCACGCGGCCGCTCCGCGGAGGCGCGCGCGTGCACGCCCAGCTTCGCGAGCGCGGGCTCGGTGTGGCGCCGGGCCGTGTGCGCCGCGAGGCGCGGCATGCGCCGCGCGTCCATCGTCGGCTGGTCAGGCGTCTTCGGTCCCCGTCGCGGCGTCCGCGACCGGCGCGACGCCGGCGCGCCGGAGCGCGACGGTGAACGTGCTCCCCGAGCCCTCGCGGCTCCGCACCCGGAGGTCGCCGCCCATGCCGCGGGCGAGGTCGCGGCTGATCGCGAGCCCCAGTCCCGTCCCCTCGGTCGCCTGCGCGTAGCCGGTGCGCACCTGGACGAACGGCTCGAAGATGGCGTCCTGCTTGTCGCGCGGGATGCCCCGGCCCGTGTCGGCCACGCGCAGGAAGACCTGGTCTCCCGTCCCCGCCCGCGTCCCCACGGCGACGGTCACCCGCCCGGGCGCGCCGGTAGCGACATCCCGCGCGTCGGTGAACTTGATCGCGTTCGAGAGCAAGTTGACCAGCACCTGTCCCAACTTCTCCCGGTCGGCCCAGACCAGGCACGGCGTGTCGGGGAGGGCGAGGGTGAGGCCGAGGCCCTTCGCCGCGAGCTGCGGCTCGACGAGCGGCGCGACGTCGGCGACAATGTCCCGGACGTCGACCGAGCGCAGGTCGTACTCGACGCGGCCGCCCTCCAGCTTGGCGTAGTTCAGGACGTCGTTGATGAGTCCGAGCAGTCGCGCCTGCGCCTTGTGCACGCGGCCGAGCGACGTGCGCTGGGCGTCCGTCACGGGGCCGTGGACGCCCAACTCGATGAGCTGGGTGTAGCCGCCGATGGCATTCAACGGCGTCCGAAGTTCGTGACTCATGTTCGCGAGGAACAGGCTCTTTGCCTGATTTGCCTCCTCAGCCGCCGCGCGCGCCCGTTCGGCCTCCTGGCGTGCTGCCTCGACGTCCCGGCGGGCGAGGATCTGCGCCGTGATGTCGTACGTCACGCTCGCGATGGCGTAGACGCGACCGCCCGCATCGCGCAGCGCTTGATAGCCCACGTTGTAGAAGTGCTCCTCACGCGCGCCGTCCGGGCCGTCGATGAAGACCTGCCGTTCCGCCTCGACGAAGGGCTCACCCGTCACGTAGACGCCGTCCATCGTCTCGATGAGGCCCGTCGCCGCCACCTCCGGGAACGCCTCCCGCACCGGCCGGCCGAGCAGGGGACGGCCCCGCCCGGGGGTCTCCGCATAGCGTGGGCTCACGACCGTGTAGACGTGGTCGGGCCCGGTGAGCACCGCCACCGCCACCGGCGCCTGCTCGAACACGTCCCGCAGCCGCGCCTCGCTCGCGCGGAGGGCCGCCTCGGCCTCACGCTCCGTCGTGACGTCGTCGATGGTGCCCACGGTGCCGACCGCGCGTCCGTCGCGGCGCCGGATGATCGCCGACCGGCCGTGCACCACCCGCTGGTGCCCGTCCGGACGCACGATCCGGTACTCGCGGTCGAACGGCAACTCGGCGACGAGCGCGGCCCGCCAGTCGCGCGCGAGCGCTTCGACGTCCTCCGGGTGGACGGACGTTGCCCACCCCGCGCCCAGCATCTCCGCCTCCGGCACGCCCCAGATCGCCTGCAGCCGGGGATTCGCGTAGGTGAGGTTGCCGCCCAGGTCTGCGTCGAAGATGCCGACTGGCGACGCCGCACTCAGCGCACCGAACCGCTCGGCCGCGAGCGCCGCGGCCGTGGCGGCCTCTACGTCGGTGTTCGAGCCGAGCCACCCTACGACGTCGCCGGACGGGCCGCGGCGGGGCACGGCCCGTCCGAGGTGCCAGCGGTACGCGCCATCGGCTCGGCGGAGCCGGAACTCGACCTCGTACGGCGTCCCGGTCGCGAGCGCGTGCCGCCACCGCGCTCCCGCGACCGGCAGATCCTCGGGGTGCACGACGTCGCCCCATCCGTCGCCGATGATACGGGACTCGGGCACGCCGAAGTAGGCGCTCGTCTGCGCGCTCACGTAATCCAGACGGCCGTCGGGCGTCGCGGTCCAGACCTGGACCGGGAGCCCTTGCGCGAGCGTGCGGAACCGGGCCTCGCTCTCGGCCAGCTCCGACGCGACGCCCTCGGCCTCCGCGGTGCGTTCCTCGAGCCGGGCGGCCGTGGCCTGCAGTTCCTCGGCCTGCATCTCGAGTTCGGCCGTTTGATCCTGTAGCTGCTGGTTGGTCGCCTCGAGTTCGGCCTGCTGCGCTTCGAGCTGGCGATTGCTGTCCTCGAGCAACCGCCGGGCCCGCACCTGCTCGGTGACGTCGGTCCCGTGCGCGATCACCGCGTCGTGGCTGCCGTCGGGCTCGACGAGCGGCAGGTACGTGATGTCGATGAACCGCTCCTCGCGCGGGGCGCCGGGCGTGCGGTCGAGCAGGACCGGCAAGTCACGAAAGACGAGCGCCTCGCCCGTCGCGCGCACGCGGCCGAGGTAGGCGTCGAACCCTTGCCCGCGCGTCTCTGGCAGGGCATCGAACAGCGGACGGCCGATTACGTCGCGCCCACGCCCAATGATCTGCGCGTACGCGTCGTTCACGAACTCGAACACGTTCTCCGGCCCGCGCAGCACCGCCAGGAACGAGGGGGACTGCTGGAACACCGCCGCCAATCGCCCCCGTTCGACGGCGAGCGCAGTGGCGAGGCGGTCGCGCTCGGCCTCGGCGCCTCGTCGCTCGACGTCGCGCGTCGTTTCGAGCATGTTGGCGAGCACGCCGCCGACGGCCCCGGTCCCGTCGCGGATGGGGCTGAAGCTGATCGTGAGGTACGCGTCCTCGCGGGTCCACGCCCCGTCGGCGCCCTGGCGGTCGAGCGGGTAGTGGGCGTTCTCGACCGTGACAGTCTCACCGGCGAAGACGCGGTCGTAGATGGGCCCGTTCAGGTGCCAGACTTCGGGCCACACCTCTCGGTTCCCGCGGCCGAGCGCGAGCGGGTGCTTGGCGCGGATGAGGCGCGCGTAGCTGTCGTTGTACAGCTGGATCAGCGCCGGCCCCCAAAGCACGACGTTGGGCAGCCCAGCCGCGAGCACCATCTGGGCGGCGACGCGGAGCGCGACGGGCCACGCCGCAACGGGGCCGAGCGGGGTCGACGCCCAGTCGAACGCGCGGCAGCGCACGGCCATCTCGCCGTCGCCAGAAAACGCGACGGCGGCGGGAGGGTCTGGCGCGTCGAGCCTCGCCCCGGTCCCCCGCGCGGTGGCGGAGCTATCCGCCGCCGTGCGCTCGCGCATCCCCCCTCCGGTGTCTCCCGTGATCGCCCGTTCCCGACGTGCGGCCGGCGGCGCCGGAAGCTACTCTCGTGGTGGGCGCGTGGTGGCGGCGGCACGCGCGAGCGGACCCCTGAACGCGGTCAATCCGGACCGACCCGGTCGGACCTCCATGCGATCAGGCAGCGGGTGTGGCGCTGCGGACGGGCCCGAAAGGGTCCGCCGGAAGCTCGTGCGACGGTCGTCGCGCAAACGTGCGGGTTCCCGACGTCGCAATTGAGGGTTGATGAGCGATCCGAATCGTTGCGCACCTGATGCCGGCGCTCGGCACGGGCGGCGCGCGGGCGGCGCGATCTCACGGCGGTCAGCGCCCTGGCAAACCGCTAGACGGGACCAGGCTTCGGCACGCGCCAGCGAACGTCTCGGCCAACACGGCGTCATCGACTACCATCTCCCCCGCGTGCGACATCTGCACGCGCCGGGCGATGGAACCAGCGAACCGCGCCGAGCGCACCTGCCGCACCCTGGGCTAGAGGAGTCCATGGCCGATCCCGGCCTCGATCTCCGCCAGCCCCGTTCCCTCTAGCGGCTGCTCGACTGCGCGCGTCTTCGCGGCGCCGACGCCGGAGGCAATCCCGGGCCCGAGGACCAGAGCGGCGGCGACGCGGTGTGGCGCACGGTTGAACGGGGACGCCTAACGCCGCCAGCTCACGGCGAGGAGGGCGTCGTCGGACAGCGCGCCACTCGCGCGGGTAGTCCCACACGCGGCGCACGGTCTCCGGCCCGGCGAACACCAGGCAGCGCCGACCGGCGCGCCGTCGGCGCTGCCCGGCACGGGGGTGCCGTCGCGCTCGGTCACGGTCCACCGCTCCCCCGCGACGGTGAACGTTCCGCGCTCAGGCGCTCCTTGCTCGGTACGGTGGTCATCGCACACCGCCGGCGGCAGCGCAGCGCGCGCGCGCCGCGAGGGCGCCGAACGCGCCGAGGACCCGTTGGCGCGCCGCAGGACGGTCCGCGCCGGTCGGCGTGTGTCCGTGTGGGTACGTTTGCGTACGCGAGCGCCGCCCAGATGCTGGCGATGGTGCCCGGTCGGGCGCGGTCCGGCCCCACGCCTTGAACTCGCCCCCGACGCGCCCGCGACCGTGCGGTCGACCCGTCCTCGCCACCACGACCGGAGTGTGATGCGACTCGCCGACTTCATCCTCGCCCACCGCGAGCCGATTCTGGCGGAGTGGGAGGCGTTCGCGCGCACCTGCGTGCCTTCCGGCCGCCCGATGGACATCGCCGCGCTGCGGGATCACGCCGACGAGATGCTTCGCGTGATTGCCACCGACCTCGCCGCGCCGCAGAGTCGCCTCGCGCAGTCCGAGAAGTCGAAAGGGCGGGCCACCCTCACAGCCGGGGCCCCGGCAACCGCGGCCGGCGAACACGGGGCGGGGCGCGCGGAGAGCGGCTTCACGGTGGACCAGATGGTGGCCGAGTACCGCGCGCTGCGCGCCAGCGTGATCCGGCTCTGGACCAAGGCGCAGGGAGCGTTGGAGACCGCGGACATCGAGGACCTCACGCGCTTCAACGAAGCCATCGACCAGTCCCTCGCCGAGTCGGTGGCCAGCTACAACCAGAATGTGGAGGAAGCGAAGGAGACCTTCCTCGCCATCCTTGGGCACGACCTGCGCACGCCTTTGGGGGCAATCCAGACGTCGGCGGTGTTCCTGCTCGAGGCCGGCAAGCTGGAGGACGTCGAGCGGTCGCTCACTGCGCGCATCGCGCACAGCGCGCGGCGGTCGGTGACGATGGTCGGTGACTTGCTGGACTTCACCCGCAGCCGCTTGGGCGGTGGGATCCCGGTCGCGCGCGCCGAGATGGACCTCGGCCGGGTCATCCGCGAGGTCGTCGACGAGGTCGGGGCCGCATATCCGGGGTGGCCGATCCACGTCGACACCCGCGTGGAGCAGCGCGGCTGGTGGGACACGGCGCGGCTCGCCCAGGCGCTCGGGAACCTGATCGGCAACGCGGTGCAGCACGGCGCCGAGGGGACCGCGGTCACGGTCGACGTCCACGGGACGGCGGCGGAGGTCCGCGTCGCCGTGCACAACCGCGGCGCGGTCATCCCCCCAGAGCAGTTGGACGGGATCTTCAACCCGATGCGAGCGCGGCGGGCTCCCCGGACGGCGGCGGCCCGGGGCCCGACCGGAAGCCTCGGCTTGGGGCTCTACATCGCCGAGCGGATCATCAGCGCGCACGAGGGCCGCCTCCAGGTGGAGTCCTCGGCCGCCGGCGGGACGACGTTCACGGTCTACCTGCCGCGCGGCGTGCCCGGGACGGGCGGAGACGCCCACCGCGCGTAGTCGGCGTCGCCCGGCGGCGGTCCTGAGGAGGTCCGAGGGGTCCTGACCGCCGGCCGGGCGAGGGGCGACGACGGATGGACGCGGGACGCGGCCGCCCACCGCGCGGCCCCGGCACGCCCGGAGTCGGTCTCAAGAGTTCGTGGCGAGGGCGCGAACGCTGATCCACACCGCCACGCGGGTGCGCCGCCTCGGTCGCCCTCCGCGTCGGCGCGCAGGCGCGGCGCGCCGCAGGCCGACAGCAGGCCGATGCCGCACGGCGCTCGCGTACCGATCGTCGTTATCGCGCTCCTCGGCCCGCCGGCTCGGCCCGACTATCGTGGGGGCTGGGGCCGACCTCACGGGGGCGGCCAGGCCATCGGCCACGCCCCGGGCAGCGTACGGCTGACCTTCGCACCCGCTCCGGGCGTGCACCGCGCCGTCGAGGGCGCGGTCGCGCGCGCCCGTCGGGACGGCACCGGCCCCCGTTTCGCGATCCCTCGACACTCACTGCACGAGACCGCGTCGAAGGCACACGACGTCTCGAAACCCGTGGGCAGAATCAGCATCTCTCGCTGACGTCCCTGGACGACAGTTGAGATGATCGTCAACGACCGGGGCGGGAGCGCTGTCCCGGTCGAGTTCTACCCCGCCGAGCTGGCTACACTCGCGCGCGAGTTGCCCTAGAGTAGGTGCGACGACAGCAGCAAACTCGTCTCGGTCGCCGCCACGCCCTCGACGAGTCGCACGCGGCCTAACGCACGGTCGAACGCCTCGAGGCCGTCCGCGCGCAGGTCGACCACGAGGTCCCACCGGCCGTTGGTAGTGTGGATCGCGGCCACCTCCGGGAAGGCGCGCAGGGCGCGGATCACCGGCGCCGAGCTCTTCCCCTCGATCGCGACGAGCATGACCGCGCGCACCTGACGCGGGTCGACGTCGGGGCGCAGGCGCAGCGTGAAGCCAAGGATCGCCCCGTCGCGCTTGAGGCGGGCGATGCGGTTCTGCACCGTCGCGCGCGAGACGCCGAGCGCGCGGGCCAAGGTCGCGAGCGGAAGGCGGGCGTCGTCGCGCAGGAGCGCGACAAGCCGGCGGTCGATGTCGTCCACGGCGCGAGGGAAGGGCTGAGGTACGCTGGCGATCCGTCAACCGGACTCGACGAATCGCTAGCGCGTGGGGCAGAACGCGTCAAATCGTGCGCTGTTCGTTGGCGCGACCGGGGGCGATCGTGCTGGCACGCACCGCTGACTCCCCCGCACCGCGCCCGCCCGATGCCGCCCACCCTGCTCATGGTCGACCCCGCCCACTACGGCATCGACTACACGATCAACCCGTGGATGGACCCGGGCGCCTGGGCCCGCGACGCCGACGCGCACCTGGCGCGGGCCCGGCGCGCCTGGCACACCCTCGGCGCCGCGCTCGCCGTGGCCGGGGCGGAGGTGGTCGCCGCGCCGGGGGAGCCCGGGCACCCGGACATGGTCTTCTCCGCCAACGCCGCGGTCGTGCTCGACGGACGCGTCCTGCTCGCCCGCTTCCGCCACCCCGAGCGACGCGGCGAGGAGGCGCACTTCGCCGCCCTGTTCGAGCGGCTGCGCGAGGCGGGGCTCGTGCGCGAGGTCGGCGCCCTGCCGCCCGGGTGCGTCCAGGAAGGCGCCGGCGACTGCGTCTGGGACGCCACGCGCGGGCGCTTCTGGGCGGGCGTCGGTCCGCGGTCGTCGCCTGCCGCCGCCCGCGCGGCGGCCGGGTTCTTCGGCGTGCCGGTGACGCCGCTGGAATTGGTGTCGGACCGTTACTACCACGCCGACGTCTGCCTCTGCCCGCTCGACGGCGGCGAACTGCTCTACTACCCGCCCGCGTTCGCGCCGCGCGCGATCGCGGCGATCCGCGAGTTGGTGCCCGCCGACCTGCTGATCGCCGCGTCCGACGAGGACGCCGCGGCGCTCTCCGTCAACGCCGTCAACCTCGGCCGCGACGTCGTGATGGCCGCGCCGTCCGCGCGTCTTCGCCGCGTGCTCGAGGAGCGCGGCTACCGGGTGCACCCCGTCGACCTCGCGCCCTTCGTCGCGTCGGGCGGCGCGGCGTTCTGCCTCACGCTCCGGCTCGACCTCCGGCGTACCCCCGCGCGCGACCTCCCCGCCGTCGCCGTCCCCACAGCCCTCGCCCGGTCATGACCGCCACGCTCCCCGCCCGCCCCGCGTTCGCGCGCCCGTCCGCCCCGCGCGACTTCCTCGCCCTCGAGAGCGCCTATGGTGCGCGCAACTACAAGCCGCTCGACGTCGTGCTCACCCGCGGCGAGGGCGTCTGGGTCTGGGACGTCGACGGGCGCCGCTACCTCGACTGCCTCTCGGCCTACTCGGCGGTCAACCAGGGGCACTGCCACCCGCGCATCCTCGAGGCGATGGTCGCGCAGGCCGGGCGCCTCACGCTCACCTCGCGCGCCTTCCGCAACGACCAGCTCGGGCCGTTCTACGAGGAGCTGTGCGCGCTCACCGGCTCGCACCGCGCGCTGCCGATGAACTCGGGGGCCGAGGCGGTCGAGAGCGCGCTCAAGGTGGCGCGGAAGTGGGGGTACGAGGTGAAGGGCGTCCCGGCCGACCGCGCGGAGGTGATCGTCGCCGAAGGCAACTTTCACGGCCGCACGCTGGCGATCGTGGGGTTCAGCACCGACGAGGGCTCGCGGCGCAACTTCGGGCCGTTCGCCCCGGGTTTCCGCGTCGTGCCCTACGGCGACGCCGACGCGCTCGCCGCGGCGATCACGCCGCACACCGTCGCCGTGCTGCTCGAGCCGATCCAGGGCGAGGCTGGGGTGATCGTGCCGCCGGCGGGGTACCTGCGCCGCGCGCGCGAACTGTGCACGCGCCACAACGTCCTCTTCGTGCTCGACGAGATCCAGACCGGGCTCGGCCGCACGGGGCGCCTGCTCGCCGAGGAGCACGAGGGGGTCGAAGCCGACCTGACGCTCGTCGGCAAGGCGCTCTCGGGCGGGTTCTACCCGGTGAGCGCGGTGCTGTCCAACGCGGAGGCGATGGACGTCCTCCGCCCCGGCGAGCACGGGAGCACGTTCGGCGGCAACCCGCTGGCCTGCGCGGTGGCGCGCGCGTCGCTCCGCGTGCTGGTCGAGGAGGGGATGGTCGAGAACGCCGAGCGGGTCGGGGCGCGACTCCGCGAGGGGCTCTGGGCGTTAGGCAGGGGGCTCGTCGACGACGTGCGCGGGCGCGGGCTCCTGATCGGCGTCGAGCTCGACGCGGCGGCGGGCGGGGCGCGGCCGTACTGCGAGGCGCTCCGCGCCCGGGGGGTGCTGTGCAAGGAGACGCACGAGCACACGATCCGCGTTGCGCCGCCGCTCGTGCTGACGGACGACCAGTGCGACTGGGCGCTGGAGCAGTTCGCGGCGGTGCTCGGCGCCTGACGCCCGGGCCGCCCCGCGGCGGTGCCGCGGCGGTGCCGCGCCCGGGCGGGCTGCACTACGTTCCGAGGCGTTGGCTTTGTCACAGGCCGAGAAGATCGCGACGGCGCGCCCCGGGGCGCGCCGTCGTCGCTCGGCGGGAGCGCGGCGGCGGCCGCGGCGCGGGGGCGGCGATGGTGTGGTCGGGCGAGACGTACCGGGCGTTGGTGAGGCGGGGGCGCGCGGCCGGCGCCGATCCCGCGGGCCCGGACGCGCGCGACGACGCCCCCGCCGCGCTCACCGCGCTGCAGGTCGAGAGCTGGCGGCTGCTCCGCGACGAGTGGGCGGCCGACCCCGCCGCGCAGGCCGACTGGCGCCAGTGGCAGGAGGGGCGCGCCCGCGCCCAGCCCGAGATCGCCGCGCTCGCCGCCGACTTCCTGGCGGGGCGGACCGACGCCGAGGGGCTGCGCGCGACGTTCGACCGCGAGACGCGGCGGGGGTGGGAGGCGTTCGCGCTGCGTGGCGTGTCGGGCGCGATGTTCCTCAACCGCCTCGCCAAGCACGCGCGCGAGACACCGTTAGGCGCGACGCTCGAGGCGGCGCTGCGCGCGGCGCTCCGGGTGCCGCCGACGCCCGTCGCCGCGGGCGCGCAGCTCGCCGCCTTCACGGCGTACCTGCACGCGGCGGGGCCGGGCGCACAGCCCGCGCTCGCCACCGCCTTCGCGAGCGGGTGGTGGCACGCGCAGGCCCCCGAACGCTGGCCGAGCTACCAGCCGTCGACGCGGCAGACGCTCAGCGCGGAGGAGGGCGTGTTCGTGCCGACGGGCGACGCGGTGGCCGACTACGTGGGATTCCGCGCGGGGGCGCTCGCGCTCGCGTCGGCGCTGGCGCTGCATCCGTGGGCTCTGGAGCACCTGTGCTGGTGGCAGCAGCGCCGCGACCCGGCGCGGGTGTTCGCCGACGCCGAGCCCGCGCGCGCGGCGCTCGACGAGCCGGCGGCGGGCGACGACCTCGCCGACGCCGAACCCGCGGGCGTGGTCTACCGCACGTCGCGCCGCGCGCCGCGCGCCCCGGCCGTCGCCGAGCCGGTCCCGGAGCCCGTTCCCGAACCGTCGGGCGACGCCGCCCCGGCGTGCGCGGTCGCCGGCGACGACCCGCCCGCCCCCGACGTGCTCGGCCACACGCACGTGCAGTGGCTGCTCGCGCGGCTCGGGCGCCGGCTCGGCTGCCGCGTCTGGGTCGCCGCCAACGACCACCACCGCGCGTGGCACGGCGAGCGCCTCGGCGCGCTCTCGGTCGACCGCCTGCCGCCGTTAGGCCTCGACGGCGAGTCGCAGCGGCTGATCGAGTTGGTCGACGTCGTCTGGCTGCGCGGCGCGTCGCAGGTCGCCGCGGCGTTCGAGGTCGAGTGTACGACGTCGGTGCACGGCGGGCTGTTGCGCATGGCCGACCTCGCCGCGCTCGCGCCCAACCTGGCCGTGCCGCTCTACGTCGTCGTCCCCGAGGAGCGGCTGCCGAAGGTGCGCCGCGAGCTGCGCCGCCCCGCGCTGCAGGCGCTCGACCTGCACCGGCGCTGCGGCTTCTTCTCGGCCGCGGCGCTCGCGGCCGCCGCCCCCGAGATCGCGCGCTGGGCGAGCGGGCCCGAGGCGATCGGGCGGCTGGCGGAGCGGCTGGGGGACGCGGACGGCGGGGGCAGGGCGGGGCCGTGACGGCCGCCGTGCGGCGCGTTTGGTGCGGAACGCGTGCGATCATCGACGCCGCTCGCCCCGACCGTCCACTCGTCGCGGCGTCCCCTGCTTCTCGCCCATGACCGCTCCCGCTGCTCAGTTCCCCGCCGAGACCGACGCCGGCGGCGCCTTCGTCCGCCAGCAGTACCGCTTCCGGGGGCGGATCACCGCCGACGGCTCGTCCGGCTACCCCGCGGTCCCCGGCCGCTACCACCTGTACGTCTCGCTCGCCTGCCCGTGGGCGCACCGCGCGATCATCGTGCGCCGCCTGTTAGGCATCGAAGACGTCGTGTCGATGGGCGTCGTCGATCCCGTGCGCGACGACCGCGGGTGGGCGTTCCGCGAGGGGCCGGGGCACGGCCGCGACGGCGTCTGCAACTTCGACTTCCTGAGCGAGGCCTACCACCGCACCGACCCCTCGTACGAGGGGCGCTACACCGTCCCGTGCCTGTGGGACCGCGAGACGGGGCGGATCGTGACCAACAACTACCCCGACATCACGATCGACTTCGAGACGCAGTGGACGGCGTTCCACCGGCCCGGTGCGCCCGAGCTGTATCCCGACGCGTTGCGCGCGGAGGTCGACGCGGTGAACGCGGTCGTCTACCAGGACGTGAACAACGGCGTCTACAAGGCCGGCTTCGCGACGACGCAGGCGGCGTACGAGGCCGCGGTGACGGCCCTCTTCGCGCGGCTCGACTGGCTGGAAGACCGCCTCTCGACCCAACGGTACCTGGTCGGCGCTCAGCTCACCGAGGCCGACGTGCGGCTGTTCACGACGCTCGCGCGCTTCGACGCGGTCTACGTCGGCCACTTCAAATGCAACCTGCGTCGGCTGGTCGACTACCCCAACCTGTGGGGGTACGCGCGCGACCTGTACCAGCGCCCGGCGTTCGGGGCGACGGTCGACTTCGACCACATCAAGCGGCACTACTACATGACGCACGACCGGCTGAACCCGTCGCGCATCGTGCCGTTAGGCCCGCTCGTCGACTGGCGCGCCCCGCACGACCGGGCGCGGCTGGGGTGAGCGGCGGCCGGGAGGGGGAGGCCGCCGCGCCGGGCGGCCTGGCCGTCCGCCCCGTGCGTCCGGGCGAGCGCGCGGCCGCGGCCGCGCTCGTCGAGCGGGCCTACGCGGAGTACGGGGCGCGCATGGCGCCCGACGCGTGGGCCGGACTCCGCGGCGCGGTGCGGGCGGCGCTCGCCGACCCGGGCGCGGCCGAGTGGCTCGTGGCCGAGCGAGACGGGGAGGTGTTAGGCAGCGTCTTCCTCTACCCGCCCGCGGCCGACGCGTACGCCGGGCTCGCAGGGCAGGCGCCGTGGCCCGAGCTGCGCCTGCTCGCCGTCGCGCCCGAGGCGCGCGGGCTCGGCGCCGGGCGCGCGCTGATGGAGGCGTGCGTCGCGCGGGCGCGCGACGCCGGCGCCCGGGGCCTCGGCCTGCACACGTCGGAGAGCATGACCGCGGCGCGCGCGCTCTACGCGTCGATGGGCTTCGTGCGCGAGCCCGCGTACGACTTCCGGCCGGCCGGCGCGGAGTTGGTCGAGGCGTACCGACTCGCGCTGTGATGGAGCTGTGCGCGCCCCCTCCGAGCGCGCGGGGCGAGGCGCTACCGCCCCGCGCCCCGCCCGCCGGTCATCCCCTCCATCCCCTCCATCCCGTGCCCGCCCGTCGTGTGGCCGTGCTCGCCGCCCCACACCGCGGCCGGGGTCGTGTTGTCGACGACCATCGCGTGCACCATCCACCCGAAGATGTGGTCCTTGAAGTCGCCGGCGACCGCGTCGCACGCCGCGCGCGTCGTCACCGGGCTGAGCGGCCCGAACGCGGGGCGCCCGTCGTCCAGGCGGCGCGCCCACTGCGCGCGGTCCCACACCGGCCGCGGCAGACACAGGTCGGTGTGCAGGTGCCAGCGCGCTACCGATAGCGGCACGCGCGCGTCGAGCTGGTCGGGCGTGAACGTGTCCGGCGCCGAAAACATCGCCCCGACGAGTCGCAGCGAACCGTCGCGCTGCCGCTGGTAGAGCAGCGAGCCCGGGCGCGCCGGGTCGAGGCGCGTCCGCTCCATCATCGCGTTCCACAGATTCGTGTAGTGGATCACCGCCCCCACCGCGGTGTCCCCCGCGAAGAGCGGCCGGTACCCCGAGCGCTGCGCCTCGTGCACGTCCTGGTAGCGCGCGATTCCGCGGCGGAGCGCGTCGGCGGCGGCGGCCGCGCGCGCGGAGTCTCCCGGCGCGGTCGGACGCGGGTCGGTCAGGCGCATGTGCAGCATCGCCACGTCGCGCGCCGCGCCGGGTGCGGCCATCTCGGGCGTCGCGTGTGCGTCACGTCGCATCCCGCCCGTCATCGGGCCCGCCGTTGTCCCCGTCGCGCCGCCGTGGTCGGACTGCGCCGCGGCGGGCAGGGCGCCGAGCAGGGAGGCCGCGAGGGCGACGAGCGGAGCGGTGCGCATGACGGGCGACGTGACGAGTGAGTTGGAGCGGACGCCGGATCGTACCGGGTCGGGGCCGCGCGCGTTCCCGTAGCATACGCGCTTCTTGCGTGGTGTCCGCTGATCAGCCCGCCGCGCTCGCGGCCGGCCCGTTCCTTTTCGCTGGAGAACACCCGCATGCGCGCAGCACAGGTCACGACGATGGGCGGTCCCGAGGTGCTCCGGGTCGCCGACCTCCCCGATCCCACGCCGGGCCCCGGCGAGATCCGCGTCCGGGTCGAGGCCGCCGGGGTCGGCCCGTGGGACACGCGCATGCGCGCGGGCGGCTTCGGTCCGCAGGAGACCCCATACATCCCCGGCGCCGAGCTGGCTGGCACGGTCGAGGCGCTCGGGTCCGGCGTCGACGGATTCGCCGTCGGCGACGCCGTGTGGGCGTACCCCAACCTCAAGGGCGCGACGGCCCAGCTCGTCGTGATTCCGGCGGCGACCGCCTCGCGCCGGCCGGCCAGGCTCTCCGCCGTCGACGCGGGCGGTGCGCCGGTCGGCGTGATGACCGCCGACGAGGCGCTCGATCGCGCGGGGGTCGCCGCCGGGCAGACCGTCCTCGTCCTCGCCGCGGCCGGGAACGTGGGCGCCTTCGCCGTCCAGCTCGCGCGGCACCGCGGCGCGACGGTGATCGCCCAGGCCGGGACCGCCGACCACGAGCGGCTCCGCGGGTGGGGCGCCGCGACGACCGTCGACTCGCGCGGGGACTGGGTGGGCCAGGTCCGCGCCGCCGCGCCGGGCGGGGTCGACGCGCTCATCGACCCGTTAGGCGGCGACGTGCTCGTCGCCGCGATGGGCGTCGTGCGCGACGGCGGGCGGGCGGTGACGCTGCTGCCCGGTCACCTGCCCGACGCGCCGCGCGGGATCGCGCTGCAGGCGATGGGCGTTCAGCCCGACGGCGCGCGGATGGCGCGGTTGGCCGAGCTGTTCGACGCCGGCGCGCTCGAGACGCAGACCGGGCCGACGTTCGCGCTCGACGCGGTCGCCGACGCGCACCGCGCGTACGAGGCGCACGCCAAGGGCAAGGTGGTCGTGCGGGTGGGCTGACCTCGAAGGCCCCGAGCCGGGTGGCGCGACCTACGCGGTCGCCCTCACCCGGCGGTGGTCGCCGCGGCGGCGTCGCCCACGCGCAGCACCCCCTCGGCGCGCACCACGGCGTTCTGCGCAAACAGCACCTTATTCCCGACCTTCCGATACCCGGCCAGCGTGCGCAGCGGCTCCTGCCCGCGCGCCGCGCTGGCCTGGTCGACCGTCGTGATGACGCACCGCGCGCACGGCTTCACCACCGCGAGCTCCACGCCGCCGCCGGCCGCCCCGCCGAAACGGAGCGCGCGCCAGTCGTCCTCGGCGAACGCGGCGAGCGCCTCGCCCGCACCCGCGGCGACGAGGATGTTGGGGCGGAATCGCTCGATCCCGGCCGGCGCCTCGCCCGCCGCCGCGAGCCGCGCGTTGAGGTCGTCCAACGACGCCTGCGACGCCACCAGCACCGGATACGCGTCGGTGAACGCGGTGCGGTCCTGCGGGCCCGCGTACCGCGGGTCGACCGCGCGGTGCGCGTCGTCGGGCATGTAGACGAGCCGCGTCGGCGCGCCGAGCCAGGCCGTCGCCCACGCGTGCGCCTCCGGCGCGGCGACGGCCGCGTCGACCTCGTCGTCGAACACTGTCACGCGCGCGCGCGGCGCGTCCGCGGGCGGGGGGGCGACCTGCAATGCCGGCAGGCCGGGGGCGACGAGCGTCAGCGCGCCGGCCGCGCCGACCGCCGCGCGGCCTAACGCCAGCCCGGCGTACTCGCGCTGCGTGAGGAAGCGCCCCGCGGCGTCGACGAGCATCCAGCGCCGGTCGCCCTCGAGGCCGAGGTCGCCGACGCGCGCTTCCTGGACGGCGACGCCGCCGAGCGACTTGACGGGGTAGATCCAGAGACCGGCGACGCGCACGGCGGCCTACTGGTACTGGATGTAGAGCGGCTCCGGCCGCAGCGCGAGCACCTCGCGCGGCGTCATCAGCCGGTCCCCGCCTTTCGTATCGTTGTGATAGAAGAGCTTGAACCCCGTGTACTGCACCGGGTACGGGTAGATGAAGCGCGACCACGTCGCCCGCTTGCCGTACGGCGGGCCCCAGCCGTCCATGTTCATCACCACCTGCACGCGCGGGTCGCGCGCGATCTTGAGCGCGTTGGTCACCATCGGCCCCGTGAAGCGGTGCACGACGAGCACCTTGGGCGGCAGCTTGTAGCGCGTGACCAGGTCGGCGAGCTGCTGGACGGCGTAGTTGATGTGCGACGCGTCGTACGTGCCCACGCGCCGCCCCGGGAGCCCGCCCTTCGTCATCGCGAACTCGGGGTCGAGCGCGAGGTGTACGTCCGGGCGCTGCAGGTAGGGCAGCAGCGGCTTGAGCTCCTCCTCGAGGCTGCTCTTGCCGATCTGCACGTCGAGGAACAGCAGCGCGCCCCGCGGGTGCGACCAGCCGTAGACCTTCTCGATCAGCGCGGGCACGACGCGGTAGCGGTACAGCCCGTCCTTGCCCGGCGCGCTCTGCGCCACGCTCGCGATCAGCTGCAGCGCGGGCTGGACCGGGTGCGCCGGGTCGGCCGCGTTCCACGTCGCGGTCTCGCGGTCGAGCCGCGCCAGCATCGCCTCCGGCGGCAGCTCGCCGAGGATGCCCATCTTCTTCGAGAGCGGGTTGCCGTAGTAGGCGACGATCCGCTTGGCCGGCAGCACGCTCCCCGGGAGCGGGGCTGGGAGCCCCTTGACCGGCCAGAGCGTGTCGGCGCCGGCGGCTATCCCGGCCGAGTCGCGGGCGGCGGCGGTGCGCGCCCGGACCCTGGCCCGCGCCTTCGCGGCAGCGCGCGCGGCCTTGGACGCGCGCGGAAACGTCGGCGCGGGCTGGGCGGCGAGGAGCGCGGCCATCAGCGAGGCAGACGCAGACGCGAGGGCCAGAACGCGAAACGCGGGGCGGGGAAGGGTGGGCATCACGGCGGGAAGGGGCAGGAACGGCACGCTAATGCCTTCGCGGCGCCGCGGGCACCCGCCTTGCCCCTCGCGTCCGGCTCGACTACGAACACGACCCAACGGACAGGAGCCCCACGATGGCCGACGACCAGCACCCCGACGCCTCCGCCCCGAACCCCGGGCAGAGCCGCCGCGACCGGGACCGCGAGATCGACCGCCTCGCCCTCGACGGCAGCAAGAGCGACTACCAGGAGCGCACCGCCCCGGCCGCCAGTGACCCGGTGAGCGACGACGAGCGCCGCGGGCTCAACCTGATCGGCAAGAACGACCCGCGCGGCGACGGCTCGATCGCGGGCGTGGGCGACTACGACGCGAACGACGTCCACACCGCCGAACCGATCACCGCGCGCGCCGGCGAGCACCGCGTCAGCCCGCCGCTCGTCGAGGACGCCGGGATGGGCGACGGCGACATCAGCGTCTCGGGCGGCGCGGCGGGCGGCGCCTGAGCGTCGGACTCCCAAGCGCGGGGAGCCCTGGCGCGGGCGGCCTCGCGGGGCGCTGGGCGCTCCGCGCCGCCGCCGTCGCCGCGGTCGCCTTCGCCACGCTGTCCGGCCTCGACGCCTCGCCCGACCGCGCCGCGGCCGCGGCGCGCCTCGACCGCGCGCTGCACCCCACGCTGCACGCGATGGACGTGCTGGACGGCGCGCGCAACGTCGCGCTACTCGCCGGCGTGGGCGTGGTCTGGCTCCTCACCGCGCGCGCGACGGCCGCGGGCGGCCGCCTCCGCCACCAGATCGCCGTCGCGGGCGGGGTCGGCCTGCTGCTGGGCCTGATCGCCGAGACCGCGCAGCTCTTCTCCCCCGTCCGCACGTCGAGCATCCTCGACGTCATGACCAACGGGCTCGGCGCGTTCCTCGGTGCCGCGGGGATCGCCCAGGTCATCGCCTACGGCGCGCGCGAGGTCGCCCGCCGCCACCGCCACCACGCGTCCGCCTGGCGCGCCCGGCTCGGCGGGCCGCCGCTCTTCTTCATCGCCGCGCCCTACGCGGTCGCGGCGTGGCTCGAGGCGTTCTCCCCGCTCGGGCGCCCCGACCGCGTGCCGGGCGCGTGGGGCGGCCCCGCTCGGCGCTGGGGCGTCGCGCTCGAGTACGCGCAGGCCCACGCCGGCGACCTGCCGTCGTGGAGCGACTGGCTGCTGTTCGCGCCCGCCGGCGCCCTGCTGACGCTCTGGCTGATGGAGCGCGGGATGCGGCGCGGCCCCGCGGCGCTCGTCGTCTCCGGCGGGCTCGCCACGAGTTGGGCGCTCGCCGAGCTGCTGCGCGGCGTCGCCGGCGGCGACATGCTCGGCTGGGCGGTCGTCGTCCACGCGCTCGCCTCCGCGCTCGGCGCCGGGGCGGCCGCGTGGTGGACGCGTGGCGTCGACCACGACCGCGCGCGCACCGGCGGCCACGCTGCGGGGCCAGCCACGACGTCCGCTCCGTGGCCGGTGCGCGCGTACGCGGCCCTGCTGCTCGCGTGGAGCTGGAGGCCGTTCGTGCCGGTGTCGTCGTGGCACGCCGGGTTCGACGCCCTCACGCCCGCGTCGTTCACGCCGCTCGCGGAGCTGGCGTCGGACATGGCGATCCACAGCGTGGCCGACGTGGGCGTCGGGGCCCTCATCTACGCGCCGTTAGGCGCGTGGCTCGTCGCCCGCGCGGCGGCGCCCGCCGCGCCCCACGAGCCCGGGGCCCTCCTGCGCGCGCTCGGCCCGGGCCTGCTCGTCGGCCTCGTCTCGGAGTGCGGCCAGCTCGCGATCGCGGGGCGGATGTTCGACGTCACCGACATCCTCGTGCAGTGGGCCGGGCTCGCCGTCGGCGCCGCGGCGTGGCGCGCGTCGGAGGCGCGGGCGCGCGCCCGCGGCCGCCCGGCTCCGCACCCGCACCACCATGCGCCCGCGCCGGCGGGCGCGTACGTGCACGCGACGCCGGCGCGGCGGTGAGAGTGGGGTGTTAGGCGTCCTTCGCTAACACAGCCACCGACAAACGCCCCGCGCGGTCCAGCGGTTCCACGGCCCGCGTCCGGTCGAAGTGGTACAGGCAGTCGAACTGCCGCCCCACCCGCGCCAGGAAGTAGTGGCTCTGCCGCTCCGTGCGCGGCCGGTAGACCACCCCGATCGCGCGCTCGAGCAGCGGCGCGTCGAGCGCCGCGCGCGCCGCCTCCGCCGCCGCGCCCCCGATGAGCGGGACCACGCACCGCGCGTGCCCCACGTCGTGCAGCGCGCGCTCGACGCTGCCGGCGAGCGACGGGTTGACCGCCATCGCCTCGGGCGCGCCGCCCCAATCGTGCGCGGCCGTCACCGTGCCGTCGTGCGTCGTGAACCCGACGAGCACCGCGTCGTCGCCGTGCCGCTCGCGCACGAGCTGCCCGAGATTGAGCTCGCCGCGCGCGCCGAGCTCGGTCGCGCGCGCGTCGCCCAGGTGGGAGTTGTGCGCCCACACGACGACCTTGCCCGCGCGCCCGCGCCCCCGCAGGTGGGCGACGAGCGCGTCGAGCGTGTCGGCCATGTGCGTGTCGCGCAGGTTCCAGCTCGCGTTCCGGCCGCGGAACATCGCCCGATAGTAGCGTTCCGCGTCCAACACGAGGCGCGCGTTCATCTCCGCCGAGAAGTAGTCGTCCGGGGCCGCCGCGGCCTCGGCGGCGGCGTCGGCCGCGGCGCGCGACGCCGCGAGGTCCCGCTCGGCGTCGCGCGCGACGAGGTCGGGGCCGCGGCGGCGGAGTTCGACGAGCTGCTGGACGACCGCGTCCTCGCACGTCTCCCCGGCGCTCGCGAGGTAGCCGTACTCCTGCGGGTCCTCGCCGTAGTGCTCGAAGCAGCCGTAGCGGGCACGCGCGCGTCGCGCCGCGTCGGGATCGACCGCCTCCAGGTAGCGCAGCACTTCGTCGATCGACGCGTGCAGCGAGTACAGGTCGAGCCCGCGGAAGCCCACCGCCGCGCCGTCGGTTCGCCCGTGCTCGGCGTTGTACGCGGCGAGCCACTCGACCAGCGCGAGCGCGACGCGGTTGCGCCACATCCACCGCGGGAAACGGCCGAACCCGCCCAGCGCCGCGTCCGCCGTCGCGTCCGCGCCCGCGCGGCCCGCGACGTGGCGGTGCACGCGGTCCGAATCGGGCCAGTCACCTTCGACCGCGACGGCGTCGAAACCCCGCTCCTCGACCAGCCGGCGCGTGATCTCGAAGCGCGCCGCGTAGAACTCGTGCGTGCCGTGCGAGCCCTCGCCGAGGAGTACAATGCGGCGGTCGCCGACGAGCTCGAGCAGCGCGTCGTGATCGCGGCGCGGGTCTCCGTCGAGCGGGATGGCGGCGCGGGCGAGCGCCTCGGTGACCGGAGCGAGGTCGTCGGGCGGGACATCGAAGCCCCGGCGTCGGAAGAGGCGTTCCATGGTCCCCAAACCGTGCAAGACCGCCGCCGCCGTGGCCCTCGGCCACGCGCCCGCCCTCGTGCCCGCACCCCACCGGCGACTCGCGAGGGCGGACCGGCACCCTACGTCAATCGCGTACACGTTGACCGACGAGTGACGCACCCCCTCGGATGAGCGCCCGCGGGCGTCCGACGCGGGCGCTTCGCGAGTCGCCGCCGGCCGCGGCTACCTTGCCCCGCATGCCGCAGCCGCCCGAGCGCACGCGCACGTTCTCCTGGCAGGACCCCCTCGTCTCCGCCCGCGCGATGCCGGCGATGAGCGGCCTCGAGTTCCTCGGGGCGATGGCGCGCGGCGAGCTGCCGATGCCGCCGGTGATGGCCGCGTTAGGCTTCGCCGATCGCCCGCCCGAGGCCGAGCGCGGCAAGGTCACCTTCTTCCTGACGCCGCAGGAGTACCACTTCAACCCGATCGGCTCGGTGCACGGCGGGGTCTACGCCGCGGTGCTCGACTCGGCGATGGGATGCGCGGTGCACTCGATGCTTCCCGCGGGGACGGGCTACACGACGCTCGAGCTCAAGGTCAACTACGTGCGCCCGCTCCGGCTCGGCGCCGGCGAGGTGCGCTGCGAGGGGACGGTGCTGTCGTTAGGCCGGCAGGTCGCGACCGCGGAGGGGCGCGTGGTCGGCGCGGACGGGAAGCTCTACGCGCACGCGACGACGACGTGCCTGGTCATCCCTGGGGACGCGGGGCGGGCGAAGGGCTGAGCGTGGCGCCCGGCGCGGCGCGCGGGCCGCGCGCTACCCGTGCGCTAGCCGAGCGCGAGGTGGTAGCGGCACCGCTCCGCCGTGATCC
The DNA here is from genome assembly GCA_963763675.1 of uncultured Gemmatimonadales bacterium. Classification (GTDB taxonomy): domain Bacteria; phylum Gemmatimonadota; class Gemmatimonadetes; order Gemmatimonadales; family Gemmatimonadaceae; genus BPUI01. Next base: position 1,507,121 of record CAVXPN010000001.1, on the reverse strand, counting down.
CCGCGCCCTGGTAGGCCAGCGGCACCGGCACGATCTCGACGAAGCGGAAGCCCGCGTGCTCGCACGTGCGGCGCGAGGCGACGTTCTCGGGGCCGCAGGTGATCCACAGCTCGGGGAAGCCGAGCCGCCGCGCGAGCGGAAGTAGCAGCCGCACCGCGCGGCTCGCGTAGCCCTCGCCGCGGTGCATCACGTCCACCCCGTACCCGATCTGCCCGTAGTACAGCAGGAACCGCTCGGCGTCGCTCAGCCGCAGCGAGATGTGCCCCGCGCGCGCGTCGTCGCGCCGCCGGCATATCACGAACCCGTATGACGGTACGATGCCGTAGGGCGGGTTCGCCTGGAACAGCTCCTCGACGCGCAGCGTGATCTTGTCGTCGGCGAGCTCGCCCGGGTCGAGGAAGGGCGGCGCGTACGCCACCGCGGTCGGATACGCGGCCGGCGAAGGAAGGCGGCGGGGCATGGCCGCAGCGTAGTCGCTAGGCTCAGGGGATGCCACCGCCGCGCGCGTCACGTCCGCTCCGCGCCTCGCGCTCCCCGTCGGCCCGCAAGAGCGCCCTCGCCGGCGGCTTCGCCGGCGCCCTCGCGGGACCGCGCGCCTACTGGGCGCTCAGCCGCACGCCGCGCTACGCGCTCCTGCTCGCCCTGCCGCTGCTCGTCGCGTACGAGGGCCTCGCCGCGCTCCTCGGCGACGCGGCCGGGCTCTCGCTCCGCAACGGCGCCGACGTGTGGCTCAAGACGCCGTTCCTCCTGCTCTTCGGGCCGCGCGGGCCCGTGGCCTTCGGCGCGCTCGTCGTCGGCGGTGCGGCGCTCCTCGTGCTGCGCGACGTGCGCCGCGCGCGCGACGGCGTGCGCGGCCGGCTGCTCCTCGCCATGCTCGCCGAGTCGGTCGTGATGGCGGTCGCCTGCGGGGCCGTGGTGCGCGCGGCGACCGGGGTCGTGCTCCGCGCGATGGCCGTCGGGCCGCCGGCGGCGGCCGCGCCCGGCGGCCTCGTCGCCGCCGGCGGCCCCGCGCGACTGATGCTCTCGCTCGGCGCGGGGCTCTACGAGGAGCTGCTCTTCCGCGTCGTGCTCGTCGGCGCGCTCGCCGCGCTCGGGCGGCGCGCGCTCGGGCTCGGGCCGCGCGCGGCGGGGGCGCTGGCCGTCGTGTTAGGCGCGCTCCTCTTCTCGGCCGCGCACTACGTCGGTGCCTACGGCGACCGCCTCACGCTCGAGAGCTTCGTCTTCCGCGCGCTCGCCGGCGTGTTCTTCTCCGCGCTGTACCTACTGCGCGGGTTCGGGATCACGGCCTGGACGCACGCGCTCTACGACGTCGGCGTCCTCGTGCTCGGCGCGTGACCGCGGGCACCTGCTGGTAGCCGCGCGCGTAGCTTTCCCGCCATGCCAGCATCGATGCTCCGCCGCGCCGCCGCGGGCGCCCTCCTCGCCGCGGGCTGCGCCAGCGCCCACGGCTCCGGCACCACGGCCAGCACTCGGGCCGCGGCCCCGGCCACCCCCGCCGACGTGCGCGCCATCGTCGGCGTGCTCGCCGCCGACTCGCTCGAAGGGCGCGCCACCGGCCGGCGCGGGTCGATGGTCGCGGCGCGCTACATCGGCGCGTGGTTCGCCGCGCTCGGGCTCGAAGCCGCCGGCGACTCGGGCTACTTCCAGCGCGTGCCGATGGCCGCCGCGCCGGCCACGCCCGGGCGCGAGGCGGGGCCCGGCCCGCGCGGCGTCGTCCTCCTCGACAGCCTCGCCGCCGCGGCCGCCGTCCCGGCCGATCGGCGACTCTACGGCGGCAACGTCGTCGCGATCCTGCGCGGCGCCGACCCCGCGCGCCGCGGCGAGGCCATCCTCGTCGACGCGCACTACGACCACCTGGGTGTCGGCGCGCCCCTCGCTGGCGACTCGATCTACAACGGCGCCGACGACGACGCCTCGGGCACCGCGGCCGTGATGCTCGTCGCCCGCGCGCTCGCCGCCGGCCCGCGGCCCGCGCGCACCGTCGTGTTCCTCGCCGCCACGGGGGAGGAGGTCGGCCTCGTCGGCACGCGCTGGTACATCCGCCACCCCGCGTGGCCGCTCGCGCGGACGGTCGGCAACCTCGAGATCGAGATGATCGGCCGCCCCGACTCGCTCGCCGGCGGCCCCGGCCGCGCGTGGCTCACTGGCTACGAGCGCTCGACGTTAGGCGACGCCCTCCGCGCCCGCGGCGTCCCCCTCGTCGCCGACCCGCGCCCGTCGCAGCACTTCTTCGAGCGCAGCGACAACATCGCCTACGCCTACCTCGGCATCCCGGCGCACACACTCTCGTCCTACAACCTCCACGCCGACTACCACACGCCGCGCGACGAGGCCGACCGCATCGACTACGCCCACATGGCGGCCGTGGTGAACGCGACGACGCAGGCCGTGCGGCTCATGGCCGACGGCCCGCGCCCGGCGTGGAAGCCTGGCCTGCAGCCGCAGGCGCCCCCGGGGATGCGCCGTATGTTGGGCCTCGACCCGTGAGTCCCACATGACCGGGCCGTCCGTGCCCGCCCCGCCCGCCGCGGTCGGCCAGCCCGCCGCGGCGCCGTTCGACCTCGCGAGCTACCGCGACCGCAAGCGCGTGCTCGTCCTCTTCGCGCCCGCGGCCGGCGACGCGTCGCTCGCCGCGGAGGACGCGGCCGTCCGCGCGCACGCGGCGGGCGTCGCCGACCGCGACCTCGTCGTCGTCCGCGCCCTCGAGGCGGGGGAGAGCACGGCCGACGGGCGATCGTTAGGCGCGGCCGACGCCGCGGCGCTCCGCCGCCGGCTCGGCGCCGAGGCCGGGCGGTTCACCGCGGTGCTCGTCGGCAAGGACGGGCACGTGGCGTTCCGCGCGCCCGCGCCCGTGGTCGCGGGGCGCCTGTTCCCGGCGATCGACGCGATGCCGATGCGGCGCGAGGAGGTACGGCGGCGCGGGGGCAGCGCGCCGTGACCGCCCCGGACGACGGTGCCTGGACGCGGCACTGATGGCGGTCCGGCTGCGCGACTCGTGACGTGCGCGGCCGAGCCCCCTCGGATTGCGGCCCACCGCGCGTCTCGGTAGTTCTTTGGCCGAGCACCTAGGGGCAGTCACGCGCCGGGCAGCGACGTGTCACTCAACCAGGATCAGCGTGCGGTTTGTAGCGTTGCTTGTGGTGGTGCTCCTCGCGGCGTGCGCGGCGCGTACGCCGCGCCCGGAGTCGGCGTCCGTCACGGGGCTCGCCGCCGGCGCGCCCGGCGACGTCCGCCTTCGCGTCGCCGCGGCCGGCGAGCAGGGCGGGCGGACCTGGCTCGTCGTGCTCGACACCCGCCCGCTCGCGGGGCTCGACTCGGGGTGGACGCTCCTGCTCGACCGCGACCGGTTCTGCAGCGTGCGCGTCGAGGTCGCGGACGACCGCGGGGTCACCGTCATCGAGCGGCCGGCCGACGCCCTCGGCGCCAACTGGTCGCTCGGCAACTACGTCGCGCTCCCCGTGCCGGTGCTCGGAAGCCGCGTCCGGCGGATACAGGTCGGGTACGCGGGCATCGACACACCCGACCTCGTCCGCTCGGTCCGGGCGCTCTCGCCCGCCGCGCTGGTCCGGCACGAGGCGCTCTGGACGGCGCTCGTCGCCGCCGTCAGCGGCGTGATCGTGTGCGCGCTCGCCTACAACCTGTTCCTGCTCGCCTACCTGCGGACCGCGTTCCAGCGCTGGTACCTCGTGTGGCTCGTGAGCGCGCTCGCGTACACACTCGTCTGGTCGGGCCTCGTCAACTACGCGCTCCCCGGGCTGGCCGGTCCAGCGGGCGTGCGGGTGAGCTACGTGCTCATCGGGCTGATCGTCGGCTCGGGCGCGTGCTTCTTCGCCGGGCTGATCGAGCCGGGGCGGCTCTCGCGCCGCATGACCGCGGCGATCGTCTGGTCCGCCGCCGCCGTGATGGCCGCGGGCGCCGCGGCCGCGGCCGACGGCCTCGTCCCGGCCTGGCTCGGCGACCGCGCGCTGAACCTCGCGTTCGTCGTCTGCACGCTCGCGAGCCTGGCCGGCATCGTCCAGGCGATCCGCCGCGGCAGCCGCGCCGTGTGGTTCTTCCTCGCCGGGTGGTCGCCGGCGATCGTCGTCTTCGCGGTGCGCGTGGCGCGCAACTTCGGGCTCACCGGCCAGAGCACGGCGGTCGACATGGCGAGCCTCGGCATCTTCGCATTCGAGGCGGTCGCGGTCTCGCTCGCGATCGCCGACCGCTACCGGACGCTCGCCCGCGACCGCGACCGCGCGGAGGCCGAGCGCGAGGCGTTGCGCCGTTTGGCGACGACCGACCCACTGACCGGGCTGCACAACCGCGCCGCGTTTGACGCCCGGATCCGCGACGTCGCGCGCGGCACCGCCAACGCGGATCTCGTGCTGCTCGACCTCGATCGGTTGAAGCTCGCGAACGACACCGCGGGCCACGACGCGGGCGACGCGCTCCTCGTCGAGGCGGCGCGCCGCCTGTCCGCAGCCGCAGGCCCGGGCGGACCCGGCGCGCTCGTCGCGCGCATCGGCGGCGACGAGTTCGCGGTGCTCCTCTCGGACGACGCCCGTACCCGCCTCCCCGCGTTCCTCGCCGCGGTCGCGCACGCGGTGCGTGCACCCATCGTGCACGGGGGCCACGTGCTCGAGCTATCGTTCAGCGTCGGGCACGCCGAGTGGCGGCCGCATTCGGAGGACGCCGCCGCGGCCTTCAAGCGGGCCGACGTCGCCCTGTATCGCCACAAGGCGGGCCACCGCACGCGCCGGGTTGCCGAGGCCGGAGCGGCGGGCTGAACGATCGACCGGCGGTCCCGGAACGCTGCCCGCCTCCCCGCGCTGCCGGCACCGGCGCTGGCCCAGGTCCTCGCCCGGGCGAAGGTGCTGCTGGCGTAGCACCGTCGCCGGAACCGCCGCCCGGGTCGGGAGCCGCCTAACGCCGAAGGTAATGTGCACCCACGTCCGCCTCACGTGCGCTGGACATGGCGGCGCACCGCGCGCTGCCGCGCCGCCATGTCCAGCGTCCGCGCAACTTCACGCTCCGGACCTTCTACACGCGGCTGGTCGCCGCCGGGGAGCCGCGTAGGGCCGCGCTCACGGCCGTCGCGCACGAGCTGCTCACCATCCTCGACACCATCCCCCGCGCCGGCACATCGTGGGCACCGCTGCCCAGCGGGCCGGCTTGACAGCCTACCACAGTCGCTCGTTCGGCGGCACGCGCGCACGACCCTCCCGGCGTTGTCCGGGCATCTGCGCTGACGTACCCGTCGGGATGATCGCCGCCGTCTCGATCATCAGGATCACGGTCCGCTCCGGCGCCCGCGTCCGGTGTACCACGCCCTTCGGGACGACAAACCCCTGGCGCGGGGCCAGCTCGACCACGCGGCCTGGGGTGACGCCGTCTGCCCCGGGCTCGAGGTCAATCAGGAAGCGGCCGTCTACGACGGACGTCCAGGTGCGTCGCGTACGGGAACGCCGGCGGGGGCATGGACGGGGGCGTCGGGCACGGGGCTGACTCCGCTAGGGTGACTCGAAATGTGACACGATACTTCGGAGGCTGCAAGCCACGGGGCGTGCGAGCGACCCGGCAGAGGTGCCGCCTAACGCCCCTCGCTCAGCTGCGGCGCTGTCCGAGCGCGCTACAGCTCGCGTGTGATGGAGACGGCGGAGGAGCGCGGCGTCCCGGCGGCCGCCGACGGCCGCCGCGCAACGTTAGGCGCTTGGCGCGACCGACCCGGCCTGTGCGCCCGCCTCGAGCGCGAGCAGGCCCGCCAGCCGGTGGAGGACCTCGTTCTCCGCCTGCGGCTGGAGCATGCCCATGCCGCCCACGGCCGCGACGACGTCGTACTCGATGGCGACTTCCGCGCGGGTCCGCGACGCGCCCTCGGGCGCGAACGTGTACACGACGCGGTAGCCGAGAGCGTCGATCCGCGCCCCCGTCAGTGGCTCGAGCGCGGCGATCGTGAGCTCCAGCCGCCGGGCCGGCTCGCTCGCCGTGACACGGGCCGAGTACGTGTGCCCAGGCCGGAGCGCGGCGTACGCCTGTTGCCAGCGGGCGTCGGCATAGGACGCCTCGGCCGCGCGGTGACAGAGGTCGGGCGGAACGGCGACGGACACGGCAGCGGCGATGTGCTTCATCGGAGGTGCGGAGTGGAGGAATGTCAAGTGACGACGGTAGTCGTGAGCGCCTAACGCCTATTGGATGGACCTGTCTAACCCGCCGCGTGCGGCGTTGCCGTCCGTCAATCCCCGGTACAGCACGTGCCGCCGCAACGCGTGCTCCTCGGGCAGCGCCGGGTGATCAAAATCCTCGGCCGCGTCGCGCCGCATCCCGAGGCGCTCCATGACGGCGCGCGACCGCGCATTCCCCGCGGCGGTGAACGACACCACCTCCGCCAACCCCAGTCGCCCGAACCCATCGTCGAGCGCCGCGCGCGCCGCCTCGGCGGCATACCCACGCCCCCAACACGCGCGCGCCAACCGCCACCCCACCTCGACCGGCGGCACCTGCGCGCTCGCGAACGGAAGCCCCGCCCCCGGCACCGCGAGCCCCACGTACCCCGCGAACTCGTCCGCCCCGGGTACCTCGACCGCCCACAGCCCGAATCCGCGGGCCGCCCAGTGCGCCTCGATTCGCTCGGCCGCCGCGTCGCTCGCGGCCCGGTCGAGCGGGGCGGGGTAGTACGCCATCACCTCGCGGTCCGCGTTGAGCGCGGCGAACGGCGCCCGGTCCGCCATCCGCCAGCGGCGCAGGACGAGGCGCGCGGTCCGGAGCTCATCCATCGGCCGCGTTCACCCCGCCCAGCTTAGCAGAGCACCCGGATCGGGTGCACGCTCGCCACGACGAGCTCCTGCCCGGCGTCGTCGACGATCACGGCGAGGTGCACCCCCCGCGCCCGCGCCTCCTCGACCACCGCGTCGACGCCACCCCCGCGCGTCTCGACCGACGAGAGCTTGCGCTGACTCATCGTCAGCGTGCCGTCGGCGACCGCGGCCAGCCACTCCGCCGCCCACGCGCGCTCCACGACTAGCGCGCGCCCGGGGCCTGCGTCGCCGACCCGTTCGCGCCCGGCGCCGTGCCCCCGCGCGCCGGCGCGTTCGGCACCGGGCCGGCGTCGTTCGCCGTGGTCTTCGTGGCCTCCTCGCCGACCTGCCGCATCATCACGTCCGTCGGCTCGCGGAAGGTGCGGTTGTGGACCGTCCACGCCATCGTCCAGAACGCGGCGGCCGCCAGGACCGTGGCGATGGCCGCGCCCCAACCGCCCTTCTTGAACGGGATGTGACGGTCCGGCGGGAGCGAAGGAGTAGACGCCATGAGCTGGGCGATTGGAAGTCGAGAAGGAACCGGATGGCGGAACGCGCGCCCGCGCCCGCCCCGCGCCGAATCTACACGCGCCCCGGAACCGGTCCACCGCCCCGCGGAGATGCGTCCCGCACCGACTCGCCCGGCGCCACGCCGATGCTCCCCCGCCCGTACTTCGACCGGATCGCGTCGAGCGCGCCGGCGAGCTTGCGGTCCCGCTCGGTCTCGCGCCCCGGCGCGTCACCGCCAGCCGCGTCGAAGATCGACAGCTGCGCCGCGGCCTCCGCCGAGGGCGCCAGGACTTCCAACCCCACCCCCACCAACCGCAGCGGCGGCCGCCACCCCAGCCGCACCCGCGCGAACAGCGCCCGCACCACCGGCGCCACCGCGGCCAGGGTCTGCACCGGCTCGCCCAACGTCTGCGACACCGACCGCACGGCGAACTCCGCGCTCTTACACTTGACGACCACGCGCCGCGCCGTCAGCCCGTCGGCCCGCAGGTCGTCGACCACGCGGTCGGCCAGCCGCAGCAGCTCCCCGAGCAGCACCGCGTCGTCCGCCACGTCGCGCGGAAACGTGTCCTCCCGCGAGTGCGACTTCGCCCGGGCGCGGGCCGCCACCGGCCGCGCGTCGAGCCCGCGCACCCGCTCCCACAGCCACCCGCCCGCGCGCGCGCCCAACAGCCCCTCGAGCGCCGCGCGGTCCAGCGCGCGCGCGTCGTCCACCGCGCGCAGCCCGAGCCGCGCGAGCCGCTCCGCGAACACCGGCCCCACCCCCGGGATGTCGCCGAGCGCGAACCGCCGCATGAACTCGGCTTCTTCGCCGGGCGGGACTATATGGACGCCGTCCGCCCCCGTGCCCGGCTTCGGCTTGGCCACCTCGACGGCCATCTTCGCGACGAGCTTCGACGCGCCGCCGCCTAACGACACGGAGAACCCCGTCTCGTCCAGGACCGCGCGGCGGACGCGGCGCGCGGTGTCGGCCAGCGACTCGCCCCCGTAGACCGCCTCGGTCCCCGTGAGGTCGAGGTAGGCCTCGTCCACGCTCGCCGGCTCGAACACCGGCGCGAAGCGCGCGAGCACCGCGAAGATCGCGCGGCTCGTCCGCCCGACCACGTCCTTCGGAACCGGCACGACCATCGCCCCCGGGCAGCGCCGCACCGCCATCGCCGTCGGCATCCCCGCCCGCACGCCGTACGCGCGCGCCTCGTAGCTCGCCGACGTCACCACGCCGCGCCCCTCCGACGAGCCGCCGACGATCAGCAGCCGCGCCCGCCCCGCGCCCTCCGGGTCCGCGACCCGCGCGCACTGCGTGAAGAACGCGTCGCTGTCCGACAGCAGGATCCGCCGCGCCACTACCACCGGCCGACCAACCGCCTAACGCCCGGCTAGCACGCGGCTACCACCCGGGCACCGCGCCCGGCGCCACCCGCCCCCGCGCCGCCACCGGCCAGCGCGTCTCGATCACGTCGTCGCGCACCCCGAACATCATGTCGTTGAGCGCGACCGCCACGCACGCGTGGTTGGGCACCACGCGCACCTGCTCGCCCACCTCGGGCACCCAGTCCGTCCGCGACAGGTCCAGGATCCCGTGCTCCTCGCTCATCCGCGCGACCACGACCTCCGGCCGGTCCACCAGCGCGCCGAACCCGTCGAGCCGCGCGCCCGCGGACGCGCGCTCCCCGCCGTCGTGCTGGACGCGCACCGCGTCGATCGGCTCGCGGCCTAATGCCTTGCTCCCCGCGTCGACCACCGCCTGGCCCGGCACCGCCGTGCTCACCACCGTCGCGAGGACCGAAAACGCGCACGCGTCCCACTCGCACGCGCCGATCGCCGCGGTCACGCGGTCGTTGTACGCGTACGTCCCCGGCCGCACCTCGGTCAGCTCGGGAATCTCGTGCATGCGCCACGCGGCCGGCGTCGACCCGCCACTCACCACCCGCGGCGGCAGCCCCGCCGCGTCCAGCGCCCGCACGGCGGCCGCCACCTGCCGCGCCACGTCGCCCATCGCCGGCGCCTGGTGGGCGATTGTCTGCCGCACGTGCCCGGGGTAGAATGCCAGCCCGTCGAACCGGAGCGACGTGCGGTCGGCGACGTAGGTCGCCAGTTCGACCGCCGCGGCCCCGTCCCGCACCCCCGTGCGCCGCATCCCCACGTCGAGCTCGACGAGCACGCCCACCGTGCGCCCGATCTCCTCCGCGGCCGCCGACAGCTGCGCCGCCGCCCGCTCCGAGTCCAGCGCGACCGTGAGCCGCACGCTCGGCGCCAGATTCGTCAGCCGCCGGAGCGCCGTCATCCCCACCAGCGGGTACGCGAGCAGCACGTCGTCCGTGAGCTCCGACATCACCTCCGCCTCGCGCACCGTCGCGCACGTCACCCCCGCCGCCCCCAGCCGCAGCTGCTCGGCCGCGATCCGCGGCGACTTGTGCGTCTTCACGTGCGGCCGCAGGCCGAAGCCGTGCATCGCGCAGTACGCGGCCATCCGGTCGAGGTTGAGCGCCAACCGGTCGAGGTCGACCAGCGGCGCCGGCGTCTCGAGCTGCTCCAGGTAGAGAGGCATCCGGCAGGATATGACACCGGCGCGCAGCCGCCGGCAAGCCGTCCCCGCGCACTCGCGCCGCAACCCGTTTCGCCACCCCCTCCGCACCCGCCGACCGCCCGTGACCGCCCCCGACCCGCACCCGCCTGCCGCCCGCCGCTGGACCCCCGTCGCCCTCGGCCCCGCACCCTCCGGCGCGGCCCCGCCCCCGCCCAAGGGCGCCTACTCCCCGGGCGTGCGCGCCGGTCCATTCGTCTTCGTCTCGGGCCAGGTCCCGCGCGACCCCCGGACCGGCGCACTCGTCGGCGAGGGCGACGTGCGCGCCCAGACCCGCCAGACGCTCGCCAACGTCCGCGGCGTCCTCGCCGCGGCCGGCGCCTCGCTCGCTGACGTCGTGAGCGTGACCGTCCACCTCGCCGACGTCGGCGACTGGGCGGCCTTCGACCTCGTCTACCGCGAGACGTTCGCCGCGCCCTACCCCACGCGCACCGTCGTCGGCGCCGCTCTCCGCGGCATCCTCGTCGAGGTCACCGCGGTCGCCTACCGCGGCGACGCCCCGCCGGACGGCGGATGAGCGAGGCGCCCGCGCCCGCGGGTCCCACGCCTCAAGCGCCTCCGCCGCGCGCCCACCACCTCGAAGTCCCGCGCACCGCGCGCTACTACACCGTCGTCGACTCCGAGCCCGCGCGCGTCCGCGCCGTCTGGCTCGCGGTCCACGGCTACGGGCAGCTCGCCGGGTACTTCGCGCGGCACTTCGCCCCCCACGCCGCCGGCCGCCTGGTCGTCGCGCCCGAGGCGCTCTCGCGCTTCTACCTGCCATCGCCTAACGGCCGCACCGGGGGCGCCGGCGGCGCGGCCCGCGTCGGCGCCACGTGGATGACGCGCGAGGACCGCCTCAACGAGATCGGCGACTACGTGCGCTACCTCGACCGCGCCCTCGACGCCGCCACCGAAGCCGCCGGCGTCGACCTGGCCCGCGCCCCCATCGGCGTGCTCGCCTTCTCGCAGGGCACCGCCACCGCCTGCCGCTGGGCCGCCCACCGCCACGCCAACGGCCTCGCCCCCGTCGCGCGCCTCGTCCTCTGGGGCGGCACGGTCCCGCACGACGTCGACCTCGCCGGCCCCGACGGCGACGCGCTCCGCGCCGCCCGCCTCACACTCGTCGCCGGCGACGCCGACGAGTTCGCGACCCCCGAAGTGGTCGCGCGTGAGTCCGATCGCCTCACGGCCGCCGGCGTCCCCCACGACATCGTCCGCTACCCCGGCGGCCACCGCCTCGACGACACGACTCTCACGACCATCCTCGCCGTCTAGCGCCCTTCCAACAGCGCCGCCCCCAACAGCGCCCTTCCAACCGCGCCCCACCAACATCCCCCCATGCGCCTCGAACACGCCGCCATCTGGACCCGCGACGCCGACACCCTCGACCGCCTCCGCGCCTTCTACACGACTCACTTCGGCGCCACCGCCGGCCCCCGCTACACCAGCGCGCGCCGAGTCGGCTTCCTCTCCTATTTCCTGACGTTCCCCACGCCCGCCGGCGACCCGCCCGGCCCGCGTCTCGAACTCATGACCGCCCCGGCCCTCGCCGTCCCCGAGCCCGGCGATGACGCGCTCGGCTACGCCCACCTCGCCCTCGCGGTCGGCGACCGCGCCGCCGTCGACGCGCTCGTCGACCACCTGCGCGCGGCCGGCGTCCCCATCCTCGCCCCCCCGCGCGAGACCGGCGACGGCTACTACGAGGCCGTCGTCCGCGACCCCGACGGCAACCGCGTCGAGGTCATGGCCGACCCGCGCGCCGCCTGACCGAACGCCTCACCGCCCCCGGAACTTGTTGAAGTCCCGCCGGTCCCGCTTGTCCGGCCGGCCCTCGTCGAACCCCACCGCGCCCAGCCGCCGCTGCTCCGCGTCGCGCGCTCGCGCCTCCGCACTCTCGACGGTCTCGACGTAGAGCGTCGCCGCCACCGTCGCCGACCCGCGCCGCTCGGCGGTGTCCGTCACGTCGACGACGAACAACTGCGGCCCCACGCGCACCCGCACCTGGTCACCCACGCCCACCAGCTTCGCGGGCTTTACGCGCGCGCCGTTGACGTCGACCTTGCCGCCGTCGACCGCCTCGGTCGCGAGCGACCGCGTCTTGAAGAACCGCGCCGCCCACAACCACTTGTCGATCCGCACCCGGTCGCCTTCGTCCTGCCCGCCCGCCCGCTGCTGCTCGTTCATTCGTCCTCCTCGATCCCCTCGGCGTCCTCGCCCTCGGCGTCCCCGTCCAGTCCCTCGGTGAGGCGCGCCACCGCCCCCGCATACACGTGCCGCTCGTCCGCGCTCCGCGCGCCCGCCACCATCCCGGCCAGCCGGGGCAGCACCTCCCGTAACGCATCATCGTCCCGCGTCCCGTCCGCCGCCTCGGCGAACAACGCCTCGACCTGGTCGCACGCCGCGGCCATCCGCGCGTACGCCGCCGCGCTCGGCCCGACGGCGCCCCGCGCCGCGCCTGTACCAGCGCCCGTCCCGACGGCCGCCGCCCGCGCGCGCAGCCCGCGCGCGTCCGCCGCGAACCGGTCGGCCAGGTGCGCCGCCAACGGACTCGGCATCGCCCTCAGCCCTCCTCGGGTTTGGCCAGCGCGCTGTTCAGATACGCCGGCTCGTCCGTCACCTCCCGTACTACGTACGCCGCCAACCACGACGGAAACACCACCGGCGTTTCGGCCGTGGGCAACTCCACCTCCGCCAGCACCAGCGACCGGTCCGTGAACTCGTCGACCTCCCACGTCAGCGCGCCCTCGGGCACCGCGTAGCGCCGCTTGCGCACGCGCCGCGCGCGCGTCGCCGGCCACAACACGTCGAAGAGATCGCGCGTCGTCTCCTCCTCGACCTCGATGCGCGCCACGCCCGCCCCGAGCTTCACCGTCCGCACGAGCTGCTCCCGGCCGTCGCGCACCACGCGGCGCACGCGCTCGCGGAGCCGCTCGCCGGGCAGGTATCCCTGCTCGACCTCCATCGCGGTCCCGCCCCGGAGCGCGCGCGGCAACCCCTTGAGCAGGTACTTCCGCTCGATCTCGACCGGCGGCGCGGCGTGCGCGGCGTCGAGCGACGCGGCGCACGCGTCCAACTGCGCCACGAGCGCGGTCGCCCCACCGTCCAGCCAGCGCCCGCCGATCTCGCGCGCCAGCGCCACGCGCTGCGCCCGCGCCCGCCGCAACAGCCCGACGATCCCGGGCCGCGGGTCGGCGGCGGCCGGGACGCCGGCGCCGTCGTTCGGCGCGGGTTCGGCCGTCTCGTTAGGCGCGCCGCCGGGCGCGTCGTTAGGCGGTGCCACCTCGGCGGCGGTCTCGGCCGCGGCCTCGGCCACCGCCGCCTCGGCGTCCGCGAGCGCCCGCTCGAGCGTCGCCGCGAGCACGTCGAGGTCGTGCAGCGTGCCGAACTCGTCCTGCAGCGCGCGCAGCCGCTCCAACAGCGCCGGCGCGCCGTCGACCAGCTTGCCCACGGGCGCCAGCAGGTAGCGCACCCGCTTCGCCGCCAGCCGCGCCTCGTGCGCGAGCTCGCCCTCGCGCGCCGCGCCGCCCACGTCCGCCCCCGCCCGCGCCGCCGCCAGACTCCCGAGCCCGTCGCCCAACGCGGCCGCCCCGGCCCGCAGCCGCGACGCGAGCGTGCCCGCGAACGCGGGGCGCATCGACGGGCCGTCGTCCGGAAGCGCCACACGCACCGCCCGCGTGTACGCCGGCAGCGCCCGCGCCAGCTTCTCGAACGCGCGCCCGGCCCGGGCGCCGAGCGCGTCGTCCGCCCCCGCGACCGCGTCGGCGTGCATCGCCGTGAGGCGCTGCCGCAGCACCGCCGCGCCCGCGCGCTGCTTCGAGTAGAGCCGCCCCCGCTGCGCCGCGAGCCACGCCAGCTGCACCTCCGCGTCGCGCGCGGGGTTCGTGGCCTGAGCCATCGCGCGCAGCCGCCGCCGCGCCGACGCAGGCACGCTCCCTTCCAACTCGGGCGCGAACGCCTTCAACGCCACCCGTAATCGCCGCAACGCGACGCGGAAGTCGTGCAGCGCCTCGGGGTCGCGCGCGGGCGCCGCCGCCCCGGCCTCCGCGCCCCCACTCGCCGCGCCGCCGACCAGCGCCGCGTACGCCTCCGACGCCCGCGTGGTCAGGAACAGCGCGACGAGCCGCGCGCCCTCGTTCGGCGCCCGCGCCAACAGGTCGTCGGGCAGCTTCGCCAGCGCCGGCACCGGAGTTGTCGCGCGCGGCTTCTCACTCCCCTTCGCACGCCCCTTCACGCGTCCGACACCTCCGCCGACACGGCCGCTACCCCGTCGGCGCCGTACGACACCAGCACGCGCCACGGCCGGCAACACACGGCGCAGTCCTCGACGTACTCCTGCTGCGACCCGCCCCCCGGGTCGATCGCCACCTCCGTGGGCTCGCCGCAGTACGGGCACCACACGGTCGCCGCCATGTCCGCGACCCCATCCCCCAGCGGGAACGCCTCGTCGAGCGCGTCCCGCGCCTCGTCGTCCAGACGCGCGGCGACCCGCACGTCGTCGTCCTCGTCCTCCGACGTCAGCCCTGACCCCGCGTCCGAGTCCGCATCAGCCTCAGCGTCCGACTCGGTCGCAGCGTCCGTACGCACGTCGTCGTCCTCCTCCTCCTCGTCGTCGTAGGAGTCGAAGATCGGGCGGGAGTAGTGGGACACGAGGGCGGGGCTGAAGGCGGAGTGCACGGGCGCTTCACACACTCGGGGCTGCCATGCCGTCGCGCAAGGCGCACATGGCGCGCACACACCCGGCGAAGCGCCCGAGGATCTGCCTCCGCCCGTACTGCCAATCCCGCACCGCGGCAGCCACGGGGGCCGAGCCCGCGCGGCCGAGCCCGGGACGGGCCCGGGTCAGGCAGGACGCCGACCCTGTCGCCCGGGAACCCGCCGCGCGCCCGATGACGTACGTTGAATGCACCCAGGATGCACCTCCGTCCTACCCCGACCGTAGGTCGGCGCTGTGGGTAATCCACCGCCGATCCGGCGGCGCCGCATGCACACCGCGGTACCGGCGCTGCGCCCGCCCACGCCCGACTCCCGACCACCTCGGAGCACCCGTATGCGCGCTCGTCCCGCCCGGTCCGCCCCCGCCGCGCTCCTCGCCCTCGCCGCCGTCAGCGCGTACGTCCTCCGGCCGCCCACGCTCGGCGCGCAACAGGCCGCGCCCCGACCGCGGTCGTCCGCCGACCCGGCCGCCATCCGCGCTCACTCGGCGGCGTTCCGCGACACGGTCGACCGCGCCCTGGCGCGCGGTAGCGCGCGCGACAGCGCCGCCCGCGACGGGTTCGGCCAGGGGTTCCCGGACGACGACGCCGCACTCCAACACCCGGGCCTCGCGCGACGCCTCGCCGGCGGCGTGTCCGCGTCGCTCAGCCGGCCAATCGGCGACTTCCGCCGCGGCGGCCGCTCGGGCTTCGGTGTCGCCGGCTTCGCCTCGATCAGCGCCGACCCGGCCGGCGTGCTCGGCCTGCGCCTCGAGGGCGGGACGCAGAGCTACGGGGTCACCTCGTTCCGCACCAACTCAGGCGCGGGCTTGTTCACGACCAACCTCCGCCAGATCACCGACAACACCGTCGCCTGGCTCGGCGTCGGCCCGCAACTCACGATCCCGCTCGGCCCGCTCCGCCCGTACGGCTTCGCCACGGTCGGCGCCGCGGAGTTCAGCACCAACACGACGCTGCAGTACGCGGCCTACGGCGACCCGTACGGCCTCACGCGCGAGTTCCAGGGGACCGACCTGTCCAACTGGGCGTTCGCCCGCGCCGCGGGCGGCGGCCTGCGCTTCCGCCTGCCGAGCGTGGGACGCACCGCGGCCTATGTCGACGCGGGCGCGCGCTGGCAGCGGGTGAGCAACGTCACCTACCTCGCCCCGGGCGTCATCCCGGCCGACGTCGACCCGAACTCGCTCGCCCTCCGCGGCCACGCCGACTTCGTCACCTACCACCTCGGGGTCTCCGTCTCGGGCCGTTAGTCCCGTTACGTTAGGCCGGCGCGGCCTGCCGGCGGCGTGGGGAGGGGGAGAGGGGCGCACGGTTTCGGCCCACCGCGCAGCGTTTTGATGCAGGCACCTCGCGCGACGGGCGCGAGGTTGGGGCGTTCGCGTCGACGCGCCGGTCGCGCGCCGCCTCCGCCCCGCCCCCGCCCGAGAGGGTGTCGTGCCCCGAGTCTCCTCCCGTCCCACCCCGTCCGCGCTCGCCGGCGTGGTGGCGCTCGCCGCCGCGTCGGCCGGCGTGTCCGGCTGCGCCGAACGCGCCGCACCGCTCCTCGCGCCCCGCCCGCCGCGCGCGGCCGGGCTATGCGATCTCAGCAGGGTCGCGTCGTGCGTCGCCCCGCCGTGCGACGCGGGCGCCGCCGCGACGTGCGTCGCACCCCCCGACCCCGCGCCGCCGGATCCCCCGCCGGCCGACACGACCGGTCCACGCCTGCGGATCACCACCGCCCAGGGACCGAATCCGGCACGCTCGTTCACCACGCGCCGCGGCGAACGCACGCTGACCCTCGCCGCCGACGTCCGCCCGGCCGGGCTGGCGGGGAGCGTGTCGTGGACGGTCACCGACGACCCGTCCGACCGCGTCGCGAGCGTCGCCCCGGCCGCACCGCCTAACGGCACGCCGGCCGCGGTCGAGGTCCCCGCGCAGCCCGCGGCGCGGTGGCGCCTCCCCCACGGGACATCCTGGGCCGACAAGGCGCTGGCGTTCCGCGTGGTCGCCGAAGCGCCGAGCTTCTTCGGGCCGGCGCCGATGCGCGACGCGGCGACCGTGCGGCAGCGCGAGGTCGACGTGCTGCGCCAGGAGTACGTCGACTTCGGGATCCCGGTCCCCGCGCCCGACGACGTCCGCTCCCCCGCCGACCTCGTCGGCCTCACGCGCTTCGCGTGGTCCGAGCTCAACCAGGGCGACTACGGCGTCGCCGTGCTCGCGCCGGTGCTGCTGACCAAGCTGGGCGAGATGGAGCGCGCCGCCGGCCGCGCCCTGGTCCTCAACAGCGTGTTCCGCAACCCCGCGCACCACCGCTTCCACATGAGCGTGTCCGGCGGCGGCCGGGCGGCGCAGCTGAGCCAGCACCAGTACGGGACCGCCGTGGACGTCGCGACCTCGCGCGACCGCCGCACCTGGGACAATCTGCGCGCGGCGGCGAAGAGCGTGGGCGCGTGCGCGGAGCCGCTGAACATCAGCACGGTGAACCACGTGCACGCCGACTGGCGATCCGGGGCGCCGCAATGTCCCAAGGGGTGGTGATGGTTGCCCAACGCGTAACCCCCGACGTGGCCGGCGCACGCCTGATTGTTCCCACCGCCCGACTCACATTCCGCCACGGCAGGCCCATGATCGCTACCCCGAACGTGCCCGCCAGTGTTGCGTTCGGCATACGCCTGCACCCGTCCTCCGCCGTGCGGGCCGGCCGGCGCGCCCTCGGACGGCTGGGCGCGTTTGGGGCGATCGCCGCGCTCGCGGCGGCGATCGCCGTCGCCGCGCCCGCGCGCTCCGCGGCGGCGCAGACGGATGCAGGGGGTGGTGGCCTCACGAGCGATGCGCTCGACTCCGTACGTGCCGGCCTCGCGTCGCGCGACGTGGACGTGCGGCATGCCGCGCTCGCCCGACTCAATGCGGCGTACGAGCGCGAGTTGCCGCCCGCCATCGTCGAGCCGGTTCTCGCACTGCTGGAGCGCGAGGCGGCAGACGACACCGACCACGCCGGTGACGAAGACTTCGGCGAGTACATCGTCGATCTGGTCCTGACCGGCGTCCGAACGAACGACCCGCGGGCGGTGCCGAGCGTTCTGCGGCTGGATGGGCTCGGGATGTCGTCCGGGGTCGCGTCGTTCGTGGCGAAGCAGGGGCGCGCGGTCATGCCTGCGCTCGACGCGCACGCGCTCACTCGGGAGGACCGCGCGACCGACGTGCTCGAGGCGTATGCCCTCATGTACGCGCGTCACGGCGCGCTTCTATCGCGCGGCGACTCGGTACAAGTGCTGCGGCGGTTGATAGCCGCCGCGAGCGACACGGGCATCAACGTGCGTTCGCAGCTCGCGTACTTCTCGTCGACCGGCCCGATCCCCGAGTTACTGCCCGCCGTCGAGGTCCTCGCCCGGTCCGACCCGGAGACGTTGGAGGGCGTGTACGTCGTCCGGCGCAGCGCGACCGCGGCACTCCCTGTATTGCAGCGCGCTCGCGCGGCGATGTCCACCCGCGAGCTCCTCAACCGTCTGACGTTGTTGACCGACGCCGCGTGCGACCTGGCGGACGCGCGCGCGGTCGCGTCGTGCGTCGCGTTGCGGGCCGGCGTGGCGGACGGCGCGCGGTTCGTCGCGCTCGGGCAACCGCGCCTCTCGACGAAGGCGTTGGACGGCTATCAGGCGGCGGCGCAGCGGTTAGGCGCGACCGGCGCGGTGCCGCGGCTGACCGTGGTCGTGCTCGACGGCGGGGTGCGGGCCGTGATCGCGCGCCTCACGGCGCCGTAAGATCTTAGCCGTGAGCCGTGGGCCCTCAGTCGTCGATGCGTCGGCGCGTCTGTTTCTTGTCGCTCTGGTGGCGCTTGCCCTCGATCCGGCGGGCGACCGAGGTGCGGGTCGGCTTCGTCGGCTTGCGGCGTTTCGGGACGGTCGCGGCGGCGCGGACGAGGGCGGCGAGGCGTGTTTCGGCCGCGTCGCGGTTGAGGCGTTGGGAGCGGTGTTCGCTCGCGACGATGCGGAGGCCGCCGTCCGCGTCGAGCCGATTCGCGAGTTGGGCCAGCAGGCGGTCGCGGAGCGCGTCGTCGAGGGCGCGGGAGGTACGGACGTTCCAGCGCAGTTCGATGCGCGTGCTCGACGTGTTGACGTGTTGGCCGCCGGGGCCGCCCGCGCGTGTCGCGCGGACGTCGAGTTCGGCGCGCGGGATGGCGAGTCCGCGGGTCACGACGAGTGCGTCGGCCGCGGGCGTGCGCGGCGCCATGCCCGGTGTGGCGGGCCGCGCCGAGTCGTGTGGACCGTCGTGCGTGGCGCTCATCGGGGCGTCACGTGCTGCCCGCCGCCGTGCGGGCCGTGCGCGCGCAGCCGAGTGTGGCGAGGCGGCCCGCGACGGCGTCGGGGGCGGTGAGGGCGGCCGCCGTTGCGGGCGGGGCGAACACCGCGACGTACTCGTCGGGGCTGAGTGCGACCTGTTGCGTTTCCTCGTAGCCCATCGCGGCGAGTTCGCAGCGGAGCAGGGCCGGCGGGGTGCCGTGGCGGTCGGTCGGGCGCGTCGTGTCGAGGATGACGACGCGGGCGCCCGGGCGGAGGCTCGCGTAGAGGTTGTACAGCAGGCCGAAGGGTTGCGAGATCTCGTGGTACATGTGGATCAGGAGTGCGACGTCGGCCGACTGCGGCGGGAGGCGGGGGTCGTGCGGTTCGCCGAGTGCGAGGACCACGTTGGGTTGCGGGCGGGTGTGGAGGCGGCGTTGGAGGAGTTCGAGGTAGCGGGCCTCGACGTCTTCGGCCCAGACGCGGCCCGAGGGTCCGACAATCGGGGCGGTGCGGACCGTGTAGTAGCCGTCGCCCGCGCCGATGTCGGCCACCCCGGTGCCGGCTTTGACGCCCGCGAGGGCGAGCACCCGTTCGGCTTCGCCGGCCTGGTCGCGGTCGTCCTCGTCGCTCCATCGCGGGGCGACGATGCTTGAGACCGGGCGTGCCGGGGTGGGGAACCGGTTGGCCGGTACGCCGGCCGGGCCGCGGACGGCGATGCTGTCGTTCGGGGCGTCGGCGTGCGTCGCCGGTGCCCGGGCGGCGGCTCGTTGGCAGGCGAGTGGGCCGGTTGCGGCGGCCGTGCCGAGGGCGAGCGTTGCCGCCAGGGCGCGGACGTATCGCCCTTGGCGTGGGCGGTGAGGCGCGCCGGTGGTGCCGGTGGTGCCGGTGGTGCCGGTGGTGCCGGTCGGTGCCGGTCGCGCGGGTCGTGGATCCGGTCAACGTGTAGCCTCGACGCGTGGGGAGGAAGGCGTTGGCGTGGCGCGGTGGACGCGGACCGCGGCCACGCGTCGGCCGTCCATCGCGACCACTTCGAATTCGCCGCTCGGGAACGCCGCGCGGTCGCCCACGTGGGGCAGTCTGCCGAGTTGGCTGAAGACGTAACCGCCGAGCGTGGTCCAGTCGCCGTCGGGGACGTCGAGGTGGTAGTCGGAGCGGACGTCGACGAGCGACATCGCGCCCGCGAGTTCGAGCACGCCGTCGAACTCGACCGCGTCGCGTTCGCGCTGGTCGTACTCGTCGCTGATGTCGCCGATGACCTCTTCGACGAGGTCTTCGACGGTGACGATGCCGGCCGTCCCGCCGTACTCGTCGAGGACGATCGCGAGTTGGGCGCGGGTCTTCCGCAGGTCGTCGAGCACTCGTTCGGCGGCGCGGGTGCTCGGGACGTAGACCGCTTCGCGGAGGTAGTCGGCGAGGGCGAACGCGCGCCGGTCGTCCGGGTCGCGGAGGTAGAGGTCTTTCGCGACGAACACGCCGATGACGTCGTCGAGCGTGTCGCGGTAGACCGGGTACCGGGAGTAGCGTTCGCTGCGGAGGGTGGCCCAGACCTCGTCTTCGGTGGCGTCGACGTCGAGGGCGGCGACGTCGGTGCGCGGGCGCATGACGTCGTAGGCGCGCTTCTCATGGAAGTCGAAGACGCCGGCCAGCATCGCCGAGTCGCTTTCGTCCAGGGTGCCGTGTGCGCGGGCCTGGACGACGAGCATCCGGAGTTCTTCGGGCGAGTGCACGTGGCTCTGCTCGGTCACGGCCGGGAGGCGGAGCGTGCGGAGCAGGGCGTTGTTGGCGCCGTTGAGCACCCGGATGAACGGCCCCATGACGGCGGTGAAGACCAGCAGCGGCCGAGCGACGAGACGGGCCGCCGCTTCCGCTTTGACGATCGCGGCCGACTTGGGCGTCTGTTCCCCGATCGTGATGTGGAGGGCCGTGAGCACGACGTACGCGGCGACGGTCGCCGCGACCGTGTGCGTGGCCGCGGCGGGTGCCGTCCAGCCGAGGGCCACGAACCCCGCGTCGATGATCATGGCAAACGTCTGTTCGCCGATCCAGCCGAGCCCGAGGGAGGCGAGGGTAATGCCAAGCTGGGCGGCGGAGATGTAGACGTCGAGCTGCGAGAGGATGCGTTGGACCAGTTGTGCGGCGCGATCGCCCTCCTCCGCCATCTGGTCGATGCGGCTGCGCCGAGCGCCGACGAGGGCGAACTCTGCCGATACGAAAAACGCATTGAGGGCGATCAGGAGCGCCACGGCTCCGAGCCGCGCGGCGACGTCGCGGACGGAAAGGGCGTCGTGCACTGCGTAACCCCGGCGTGGGTGGTTCGTCGATCGCGGACTGTCGCGCCCGCGCCACATGTCGTATCGCCAGCTTCGCGCCGTGCCCTCCGACGCGCTCCGCTTCGCGCGGTCCCGGGCGTGCAACAAGACCGCCCACCCCGCAAAGAAACGATGTAAGCCGTTCACCGGGAACGCCTTACGTTGGTCCGCGCGAGGGGCACGCCGACCGAATCGTCCGTCGCCACAGCCGCTCGCCGTCGTCGGCCGGTTGCGCCCCGTCGCGCTCCGTCGTCCGGCTGCCAAGCGCTGGGCGTCCCTCCCGTCGCCCACCTCGCGCCCTCCCCGCAGGACCGCCGGCGAGCCCGCCGGCGCCGCCCCCACTCCCCAGCACGGAGAAGCACCGCATGCGTTCGTCCCGCCGCCTCACCACCCGCTCGGCCCGCAAGGGTTTCACCCTGATCGAGCTCCTGATCGTCGTCGTCATCATCGGCATCCTGGCCGCCGTGGCGATCCCGAAGTTCGCCAACACGAAGGACAAGGCGTACATCGGGAACATGAAGTCCGACCTCAAGAACCTGTCGAGCGTCCAGGAATCGTTCTTCTCGGACAGCAACACGTACGCGACGACCGCCGCCATCCAGAAGGCCCCGTACAGCTTCGCGGCGAGCAACTCGGGCGTCACGACCATCCTGACCAACTCGTCGACGGGCTGGTCGGCCACGATCTCGAACCCCGCGGTCAAGTCGGTCGCCGTCTGCGCGATCTTCAGCGGCTCGTCCGCGGACAGCACCGCGGCTGCCGCGAAGGTCGGCTCGCTGCAGGATAACGTCCCGGTCTGTAAGTAAGATTGCCTAACAGCTGACCGGGCGGCCCCGCCGCCCGGTCGGGTTCCGCGAAGGCCCGCCCCTATCCCGGGGGCGGGCCTTCGCGCGTGCAACGTCCGCCGCGGGCCGCCCGCTGCAACGTTCCGCCCCACCTTGCAACGTTCCGGCCCACCGGGCCGCGGCCGTCCGTCCTACACTGGCGGCGTGCCCATCACCCGCCACCGCCCGACCCGCCGCCGCGGCCGACGTCGCGGCTCCGCCCTGGTCGAAGTCGCCGTCGCGACGATCGTACTCACCGTCGGCGTGCTCGGCGCCGTCGGCGTCCTCACGGTCGCCGCGCGCGACGCCCGCCGCGCCCGCGCCCGGCACGCCGCCGTCGCGATGCTCACCGCGCGCGTGGAACGCTGGCGCGCCGCCCCGTGCGCCCCGACGGGCGGCGAGGCGCGTGTAGGCGCCTTCGTCGAGAGCTGGCAGGCGCGCGGCAACGGTATGCTCGCGACGCTCGTCGACACGGTGACGTTCGAGGCGGGCACCCAGCGCGCGGGCGTCGTCGCCGTCACGTGGTGCACCCCGTGACGCCGCGGCGCGGCGCCGCTCTCGTCGAGGTGCTCCTCGCCACACTACTCGGCGCCGTCATCATCGGCGCCGCGCTCGACGCGCTCGTCCGCGTCACCCGCGCGGGCCGCGAACACGCGGCGCGCGCCGCCGCCCGCGCCCAACTCGAACAGGCCGCGAACGCACTCGCCGCCGATCTGCGGGCCGCGGCGACGACGGAGCGCGACGACGACCCCGCCGACCTCCGCGCCGTCAGCGACACGTCCGTCGAACTCCTCGCGCCCGTCGGCGCGGGCGTCGCGTGCGCAGTCACCGTCATCCCAGGCGCCGGCGCCGCGATCGACCTCGCCAGCTCGGCACCCACGCCCGCGGCTCCCGTCCTCGGCTGGTGGTCCGCGCCGCCGCGCCCCGGCGACGTCGCACTCGTCCACGCCGACGACCGCTGGACCACGCGCACCGTCCGCGCCGTCAGCGAGGGCACGAGCTACTGCCGCACCGGGCCGTTCGCCGCGGCGGCCGCCGCGGCGTCGGACGACGCCCAGCGACTGCGCCTCACGCTCGACGGTCCGCCACTCCCCGCGCCCGCCGCGGCGGGCGCGCCCGTGCGCGTCGCCCGCCGCCGCCGCTACGCCCTCTACCGCGCCGGCGACGGCTGGTCGCTCGGCGTGCGCGACTGGGACGGCAGCACGTGGGAGACGATCCAGCCCGTCGCCGGCCCGTTCGCCTCACCGACCAACGGCGGTCTCCGCCTCGAGGCCGTGGACGCGGCCGACGCCCCCGCGCAGGGTGGTCCGCCCGCGCGTACCGTGGCGGAGCTGCGTGTCCTGCTCCGCACCAACTGCAGCGCCCGCGACCCCCGCCTCCGCTGCGGCGACAGCGCGCTCACCGTCGTCCGCCCGCGGGGTGGCGCGTGAACCGCCGTCGCCACCGGTGGGTGCGCTCCACGAGCCCGGGTCGTCGCGGCTCGGCGCTGATCGCGGTCCTCGCCGCGGTCGTCCTCGCGACGCTCGTCGCCGGCGCCGCCGCGGCACTCGCTCGCACGCTACAGGCCGACGTGCGCGGCGCCGCGGCGGCACTCCGGGCCCGCGCCGCGGCCGACGGCGCGATCGCGACGGTGCTCGCGGGCTGGCCGCCGTCCTGGACGACGGGGCTCGCTCAGGGCGCCTCCGACGCGCGCTCCGTCACGTCGGCCGCCGGAACGGCGACCGTGCGCGCCCTCCGCCTGGACGCGCGCCGCTTCCTCGTCACCGCGGACGCGACGAGCCCCGCCCTCGCCGGTCCACTCGGGCCCGCCGTGCGGCGCGCCGCACTGTTCGCCCAACTCGACGACGTCAGCTTCGCCGCGACCGCGGCACTCGTCGCCGCTGGGCCGGTGGCGCTCGCGGCCGGTACGGAAGTGCGCGCGGCCGACGGCGCACCCGATGGATGGGGCGACTGCGTGGCCACCCCGGACGCCGCCGCAGCAGTCGCCGCGCCCGCCCTCGACGCGGCGCCCGGCTCGCGCGTCCTCGGCGCGACCCTCACCGACCCGGCCGCGTGGGCGCCGCCTTCCTCCGAGCGCTTCGGCGGGGTCGGACGCGACGCGCTCGCCGCCCGCGCGGACGTCGTCGTGCCCGCAGGCGGGGGGCTCGCCCCCGCGCCGCGCGCGGTGCCTAACGGATCGCAGGGTCAATTCCCTAACGTCGACTCCGCCTGCGCGCGCGACCCGGCGAGCTGGGGTGAGCCGCGCCGCGGGGCCGCTGCGGTGGCCGCGTGCGTCGACGACTTCCCGGTCGTCTACGTCCGGGGCCCCGGCGTGACGCAGCTGCGCGGCCCCGCGCGCTTCCAGGGCACGCTCGTCCTCGACGGCGGTCTCGACGTCGTCGGCCCCGTGGACGTCGCCGGCGTCATCGTCGTCGGGGGCGCGCTGCGGGCCGCGGGCGGCGCGCTCACCGTCGACGGCGCGGTACTCGTGCGCGGCGGCGGCGCGTCGCTCGGGCCCGGCTCACGCGTGCGCCGCTCGCGCTGCGCCCTCGAGCGCGCCGCCGCGGGTGCCTCGCGCCCCGCGCCGCTTGCCCGGCGCGCATGGGCCGAGGTCGTCCGATGAGCCGCGAACGAGCCCCGTAAAGCACCTCATCCAGAGGCGGGGCGCGTCTGCTGCGCATCCCTGCACGCTGTTACCAAGCTCGCGCGCGGGTCGTGTCTGGCTCGAACCGTGGCGCGCCCGCGACACCCCGCACGACCCCCGCCGCGCCCACGGTCTCCCCCGCGGCACCCCCTCCCGCCTCGACGTCCCCTCCGCAGCATGCGCCTGTTCGGCCGCCCCAAGCAGACCGTCGGCCTCGACATCGGGTCCGGGCTCGTCAAGGCCGTGGTCCTCGACCACGGCGGGGGCGCCCCCGAGCTCGTGCGCGCCGTCGTGATGCCGCTGGCGGACGACGCGATCGTCGAGGGCGAGGTGATGGATCCCGCGCTCGTCGTCGATGCCGTCCGCGCGACCGTCGCGGCCGCGGGCGCCCCGAACGCGACCGTCGCCGTCGCCGTCGGCGGGCGCGACGTCATCGTCAAGCGCATTCGCACCCCGCGGGCGCGCGGCGCCGAGGCGCGCGCGCTGCTGCGCTGGGAGGCGGAGCAGCACGTTCCGTTCGACATGAGCAGCGTCGCGCTCGACTTCCACGTCCTTGACCCGGACGGCGCGGACGCCGAAATGGGCGTCCTGATCGCCGCGGCCAAGCGCGAGCTCGTCGACGCGCGCGTCGCGCTCCTCGCCGAGGCGGGCGTCTCGCCCGCGATCGTCGACGTCGACGCCTTCGCGCTCCACAACGCCTATACCGCGTCGGCCCCGCCGAGCGTGGCCGAGGCCGGCGACGGCCTCGTCGCACTCGCGCACGTCGGCAACGAGACGACGATCATCAACGTCCTCGACGGCGACGTCCCGGTCCTCACGCGCGACCTCGCGCTCGGCACGCGCCGCCTGCGCGAGGACCTGCAGCGCGAACTCGCCCTTACCGCGCCCGCCGCCGACGCGCTGCTGCGCGGCGACCGCCCGTCGCCCGCGCTCGCGCCGCTCGTCGCCCGCCACGCGGAGGAGCTCGCGGCCGAAGTCGAACGCGCCGCCGCGGTCCTCAACTCCGCGACCGGCGACGCGGCCCGCGTCGGCGCGCTCTTCCTGGGCGGCGGCGGCGCGCGCGTACCCGGGCTCGCGGCCGCCACCGCGGCCCGACTGCGCATCCGCGTCGAGGTGATCAACCCCCTGGCCGGGCTCGCGGTCGCCGACGGCGCCCTCGACGGCATCGACGCGGAGGCGGTCTCGCCGCTTCTGCTGCTCGCCGTCGGGCTCGGCGTGCGGCGCCCGGCCGGCACGCGGAGGGCCTCCGCGTGACGCTCATCGAGATCAACCTGCTGAACGCCGACGGCGAGGACTCCGCCAATGGCTTCGGTGCGCGGCTGGCCGCGGTCGGCACGCGCGTGCGCGCCCTCGTCGGCGATCCGTACCTGGCCGGCGCGGTCGGCGCGGTCCTGATCGCCGTCGCGGGCGGCGGCATGCTCTACGCCGGCCAGGCGCGCGCCGAGTCCGCCCTCGTCGTCCGCGAACAGGCCGCGAGTGCGGACTCGTCCCGCTACGCCGGCCTACTCGCCGCGCGCCGCGCGGCGGAGGCCGAGCGCGACAGCGTCCGGCGCCAACTCGGCGTCATCACGACGATCGACAGCGCGCGGTACTCGTGGGCCCACGTGCTCGACGAGGTGAGCCGCGCACTTCCGCCGTACACCTGGATCACGTCGGTGCAACAGACGAGCACCCCGCCGCTCCCCGTGCCGCCCGCTCGGGCGGGCAAGGACGGCAAGGAGGCTCTGTCGGGCGGGGCCGGTGACAAGCCGGCGGGCGGCGCGAAGGCGGCGCGTCCGGACTCCGCCCCGCCGTCGGGCAAGCTCACCTTCCGCATCGTCGGCCAGACGGTCGACCTGCAGGCGCTGACGGCGTTCATGCGCGACCTCGAGGCGTCGCCGTTCGTGCAGCACGTCCAGCTCGCCCGGTCCGAGGCCGTCCAGGTCGACGGGAAGGACGTCACCGAGTTCACACTCGACGCCGAGCTGCAGCCCCCGACGCGCGACCTTCTGCGCACCGAGCGGCTCACCATCCCGGTCGCGCCGCCACGCTGACGCGCGCCGACCGTTAGGCCACGAACGCCAGGCACCCATGCCGCTGCTCCCGCAGGACCCCAAGGCCCAGGCCAAGATCGCCGTCGGCGTCGTCGCCGTCGCCGGGCTCGCGTACTACTACGCGTACCCGTACGCGGCCGCCGACGCCGCGCTCGCCGAGCGCGGGTCGCGCGTCGAGCGGGTCGAGGCCGCGAACACGCGGGCGCGCCGCGAAGCGGCCGCGGGTGTCAAGCCCGCCGAACTCGCGCGCGAGGCCGCGCGCTCGCGCGCCACGCTCGAAGTGCTGCGCCGCCTCGTGCCGACCGAGCACGAGGTGCCGGGGCTGCTGGAGCAGGTGTCGACGGCCGCGCGCCGCGCCGGCCTCGAGATCGGCGGCGTGGCGCCCGAGCCGATGCTGCCGGGCGTCGAGTTCGACACTTACCGCTACAAACTGACCGTCGCGGGCGGCTACCACCCACTCGCGACGTTCCTCGCCAACGTCGGGTCGCTACCGCGGATCGTCGCGCCGGTGACCTTCCAGCTCGTGCCGCGCGGCGTCGCGGTCGACCCGCGGCGCGCGCACGGCCCGACGGTGCTCGCGGCCGCCGTGACCGTGCAGACCTACGTGGCGCACGCCGCCCCGGCGGTCGCGGCGCCCGCGCGCCCGCACCACGTGAGCGAAGCGGCCGGCGGCGAGGTGCTCCGGTGAAGGCGCCCGCGAAGTCGGGACTCGGCGCGGCCGCGAACCGCCGGACCGCGGTGTACGTCGGTGCGCTGGTCGTCGTGGCCGTCGGGGCGGCGGCCGTGCGCGTCGCGTCAGGCGCGGACGCCGAGCCGGCGGACGCGCGCCCCGCGCCGCACACCGCCGCGCCGCACACGGCGCGCGCGGCGCACGCCCTTCGCGACGTGCGCGCCCACGCCCCGGTCGCGCGCGTCGCGCCGCCCGCGCCCGACACCGTCGTCGTCGAACGCGAGTCGTTCGCGTACGCGGGCGAGGGGCGCCGCGACCCGTTCCGCTCGCTCATGGCGACCGCCGCGCTGCGCCCGCTGCCGAGCGAGTTGCGGCTCGTCGCGGTCGCGTACGACCCGACCGGCGTCAGTTCCGTCGCGATCCTGCGCGACGGCACCACGCGCGCCCAGCACCGCGTCGGCGTCGGCGAGCGCGTCGGCCGCATGCGCGTCGTTCGCATCCGCCCCCGCACGGTGGTGTTCGCCGTCGAGGAGCTCGGCTTCAGCCGCACGGAAGTCGTCACACTGTCCGACTCCTCCGCCACCAAGCAGCCATGACGGTCCTCCGTTCTCTCCTCACCGCCGCGGTCCTGCACGCCGCGGCCGGGTCGCCGCCCGCGCCCGCGTCGCCCGCACCCGCGCCGTCTGCACCGGCGCAGCCGACGCGCGCGGACGGCCGCGCCGCCGTGTCGGGCGTGAGCGTCGCGCCCGGCGAGGACGCCGCGGGCGCGACGACGGTCCACGTCCGCGCCGACGGCGCGCTCCAGCCGCAGGACTTCACGCTCGACGCGCCGCACCGCATCGTGGTCGACCTCTCGGACGCGGTGCTGACGCGCGGCGCCGGCGCGAGCGCGGCCGGCGCCGGGCACGGCGCCGTGGTCGGCGTCCGCACCTCGCAGTTCCGTGCGTCGGTCGTCCGCATCGTGATCGAGCTCGACCGGGCGCGCCCGTACCACGTCGAACGCGGCGAGGACGGTCTGTCGATCGTCGTCGGCGCGCGTGGCGACGCGCGTGGCGACGCGCGTGGCGATGCGCGGACCAACACGCGAGCCAACACGCGGACGGCCCGCGCGGTCGACGCGGATACGGCGGCGCCGCTCCAACTGGCCGACGTAGACTCCGCCGCCCCGCGCCTCGCCCGCGCCGTGCGCCGCGCCCCGGGCGCGCGCGCCGCGCTCCTCCGCCGCGCCGCGCCGCGGCCGACGGTGCCCGCCGTGGACTCGGACGATGGCGCCGCGCCGGCGGAAGCGGCACGGGCCGCCACGGCGCCCGCCCCACGCCGCGCCGCCGACGCGCGCCGCCTCACCGTCACCTACCAGGACGCCGACATCCGCGACGTGATCGCCGCGTTCGCCGCGTTCTCCGGGCGCACGATCATCGCCGGCCGCGACGTGTCCGGGACCGTGACGGCCGAGATCAAGGACCAGCCGTGGGACATCGCGCTGCGGGCGCTGTTGGGCGCGCAGGGGCTCGCCGCGGGCGAGGACCGCAACGGCATCATCACCGTCGACAGCTGGCGCAACCTCGCCACGGTCCGCTCGGTCGAGCCGCTCGCGACGCAGATCGTCGACGTCAACTACGCCAAGGCCTCCGCGCTCGTCCCCGTCGTGCAGTCGCTGCTCTCGCGCGACTGCGCCACCGGCGGGGGCGGGGCCGGCTCGCCCGCCGGCGCCGGCGCGGCGGCGTCGGGCGGCGCCCCGCCGGGGTGCATCATGCGCGGCTCGGTCACGGCCGACACGGCGACCAACAAGCTGCTCATCACCGACGTCCCGTCGCACATGGGCGACATGCTCGCGCGCCTGCGCGAACTGGACGTGCGGACGCCGCAAGTCGCGATCCGCGCGAAAATCGTCTTCGTCAACCGCTCGCGCCTGCAGGACATCGGCGTCTCGTACGACCTCGGCAAGGGCACGCAGCAGTTCTACAACTCGCTCGTGCCGCGCATCGACCCCTCGACCCGCGTGCCGGTCCTCGGGCCCGACGGGCGCGTGATCGGGCTCGGCGGCGGCACGCCCTACAACAGCGGGCAGGTCGCGTTGGGCGGCAACGCCCTCTCGGCGCTCGCCAACGCCGCCACGGCGATGAAGCAGAGCGCGCTCAACCTGATCTACTCGCTCACGCTCGGCCAGTACCAGCTCACCGCGTTCGTCAACGCGCTGGAGCAGAACTCGCTCGCCGACATCCAGAGCGAGCCGAGCATCGTGACGCTGAACAACCGGACGGCGGAGATCTTCGTCGGGCAGCAGGTGCCCATCCGCGTGATCGACGCCGGCGCCGGCGGTAGCGGGAGCGGCTCGTTCCCGCGCGCCACCGTCCGCCTCGAGGAAGCCGGCATCCGGCTCGCCGTGACGCCGCAGGTGACCAACAACCGCCGCATCGTGCTCGACGTCCGCGCGGAGAACTCCAACGCGCAGACCGACAACTCCGACGTCGGCGTCATCTTCAACCGCCAGCGCGCGGAGAACCGCCTGCTCGTCGGCGACGGCGAGACCGCGGTCATCGGCGGCCTCACGGTCACGCAGCACTCCCGCTCGCGCTCGGGGATCCCGATCCTCGGCACCCTGCCCATCATCGGCGGCCTGTTCAGTCAGACGACGACGTCCGAGACGAAGCAGGACCTGCTCATCCTCATCACCCCGCAGATCCTCGACGAGGGCGAGCAGCCGTCCACGCCGATGCCGCGGGTCGTCCCGCCGCGCCGCTGACCCCCATGCGCCCCCTCCGCCCCTTCCGAGCGCTCGCGGGACTCGGCGCGCTCGGCGCCCTCGCGGCCTGCGGCTCGCAGAGCGACAGCGTCTCCGGCTTCGTCGCCGACAAGCAGGCGCCCACCGTCCGCTTCGACACGACGGTCAAGAATGCGCCCGGCGACTCCGCCGTCGCGTTCACCATCCTCGCGGGCGACAACCTCGACCTGGACCGCGTCCACGTCGACGTGATCGGCGGCGTCCACGTGTCGATGGACACCACGCTTGCCGCGCGGACGACGACCGCGAGCATCGCCATGCGCGTGCCCGTCCCGACGAGCGTCGCCCCGGGCACGCCGATCCTCGTCGTCGCCCGCGCGCGCGACGGCGCAGGCAACGAGACCGCGAGCGACACCCTCCGCCTCTCCGCCGGCAACCTCCGCCCGCCCGCCGTCGCGCTCGTCGCGCCCGCGCCCGCGTCGCTCTTCGTCGTCGGCAAGCGCGGCGCGCTCACCCTCGTCGCGACGTCGCCGATGAAGGTGCGCGCCGTCGGTTTCCGCACCTCGGGCGTCTTCACCGCCGGCGACTCCGTCGCGCTCGCGGCCGGCGCCGTCGCCGACTCGGTCGTCGTCTCCGACACCCTCAGCGTTCCCGCCAACACGGCGGCCGGCATCGTCACCGTCCAGCCGTTCGTCGTCGACGGCGCCGGCCGCCTCGCGCTCGGCGCGCCGGTGCAGTACGCCGTCCAGACGGTCACGACGACCAACGTCGTCCCCGTCCCGTCGGCCGCGTTCCCCGTCCGCCTCGAGGCGAGCGACACGGTCCGCGTCGCGGCCTCCGACCCCTCGGGCGTCAAGGTGATCGGCTACGAAGTCCTCTCGCGCGCCGACACGACGCGCCGCTTCGGCGCCGACTCCGTGGTCCTCGACGGCTCGCTCGTCAACGACAGCCGCCGCTTCACGCTCCGCCTCCGCCCCGACACCCTCACGGCCGCCGCGGACTCGCTCCCGCTCCGCGTCTACGTCCGCGGCTTCGCGACCGACGCGGGCGGCAAGCGCGCCACCGTGCCCCTCACCGCGAACTCCGCCGCGCCCGACACCGCGGTGGTCGTCGCCGGCACGACGAACCCGCTGCCGCAAGGCGGCCAACTCGCCGACGGGATCTACGTCCCGCGGCTCGACCGCCTGTACCTGACCAACCAGGCGCTCAACCAGCTCGAGGTCTTCGACCTCGCCGGGCGCCGCTTCCTCTCGCCCGTGGCGGTCGGCTCCAAGCCCTGGGGCATCGCCGCCTGGCCGCGCGCGACCGACGGCACCTTCGGAGACACGCTGATCGTCGCCAACTCGGGCGGCACCAACGTGAGCTACGTCGACCTCACGGGATCCGGCTCCGGCCGCGAGGTCTACCGCTACGCGCTGCCCAACATTATCGCCTACTCGGTCACCACGACGGTGAGCCCCGCGGGCGACAAGGTGCAGCAGCGTACCGTGTACGATTTCAGCGACCGGCCGCAGTTCCTCGCCACGACGTGCGGCAACGCCACCCTGACCGGGGCCGTGTCGACCGGCACGGGCTGCGCCGAACCGATCCTCGTCTACTCGACGACGCCCACCGGCGGCCAGTCGACGCCGTTCGAGAACGCGGGCACGATCCGCTGGGAGAACCTGGTCCGCCACTCGTCGCACCTCTTCTTCGAACAGGCGACCGGGCTGACCCAGGGGCACTGGGACACCCTCATGGTGATCCGCTACGCCTCCGGGGGCGTCGGCCACGACTCGACGCTCGTCCCCTATCAGCAGGCGGCCACCGACGTCGCCACGGGTAACGCGACCACGTTCTCGGTCGAGGTCGATCTGACGAAGCTGGGCTTCCGCGACACCACGTACGTCCGAAACTCCGGGAACTTCGGCCGCGCCATCTTCGGCGAGGGCGGGCAGGTCCGCGGCAGCCGCGCGCTGATGTTCGACGCGTCGCAGGGCCTCGCCGACCGCGTCACCAACACCCTGACCAACAAGACGTACCAGCTCACGACCCCGGTCTTCGACCGCGGCGTCTCGCGCGCCTTCGACGTGTCCGACTACATCGCCAATGCCTACGCCCGCGTGGCCGGCGTCGCGATCAACTTCGACGGCGGACTCGGCGCCATCCGCGGCGACTCCACGTACCTGGTGGACCCATCGCTCCGCCTCCAGGGCATACTGCAGACGACCGGCGGCTCGAACGCGGGCTTCGACTTCCACCCGGGCAACACGGGCCTCAACTCGACGCCCAGCACGCGCCTCGCCTTTTCGGCCTCGCAACTGCCCCAGATCGAGATCTACGACACGTACTGCTACCAGCGCGTCCGCACGATCCCGGTCCGCGATCCGATCATCGGCCCGATCCGCGCCTCCGTCCGCCCCACGGGCGACCTGGTCCTGGTCGGCGCGACGAGCACGGGCGTGATCGTCGTCTCGGTCCCGCTCCCGCTTCGGTCGAGCTGCTCGTGAGGTGCGGAGGCGGATGACACCGTCCGCCTGAATCCGGTCATCCCGAGCCACGCGAGGGACCTACTGTCCGAGGGAATGGGGTCGCCCCAGTCCGACGACGGTGGGTCCCTCGTCACGTTCCGACCCCCGCCGCCGGCCTCGCAACGTTTCGTCCCACCCCGCAACACAACAGCCCTACGCGGTCTCCAGCCCGCATTACCTTGTCCCCCCGCTCCCCCACGCCGTAGCCCCCCATGCCCGAACTCCGCTTCACCACCGCCGGCGAGTCCCACGGCCAGGCCCTCGTGGCCCTCGTCGAAGGAATCCCCGCCGGCCTGCCGCTCCTCGCGGCCGACGTGGACGCGGAACTCGCCCGCCGCCAACAGGGCTACGGCCGCGGGCGCCGCATGCAGATCGAACGCGACCACGTCGAGTTCCTCGCCGGCGTCCGCGCCGGCCAAACGACGGGCGCCCCGATCGCCATGCTCGTCCGCAACGCGGACTGGCGCAACTGGGACGCGATCATGGACCCGGCGCCCCGCCCGGAAGATGCCGGCCCCGACGGGCCCGCCCTCCGCGCCCGCGCCGTCACCCGCGTCCGCCCGGGACACGCCGACCTCGTCGGCCTCCTCAAGTACGACCGCACCGACGCGCGCGACATCCTCGAACGCGCCTCGGCACGCGAAACGACCGCCCGCGTCGCCGCCGGCGCCGTCTGCAAACGCCTTCTCTCCGAGTTCGGCGTCCGGATCGGCAGCCACCTCGTCCACCTCGGCGGACTCGACGCCACCCCGCCGGCCAACTATCCGGCCGACCTCAACGCGGCCGCCGACCAGTCCCCCCTCCGCACGCTCGACCCGGACGCGGAACAGGCGATGGTCGCTCGCATCGATGCCGCCAAGCAGGCCGGCGACACGCTCGGCGGCATCTGCGAGGTCGTCGCCCAGGGCCTCCCGGTCGGACTCGGCGCCCATGTCTCGTGGGACCGCAAACTCGACGGCCGACTCGCCCAGGCCCTCATGTCGATCCCGGCCGTGAAGGGCGTCGAGATCGGGATCGGCTTCGAGGCCGCGCGCCACCCGGGATCCGCGGTCCACGACCACATCACCCGCACCACCAACGGCGCCGCGCAGCGGTCACCCGGACGCGCCTCGAACCGCGCGGGCGGCCTCGAAGGCGGCATCACGACCGGCGAGCCGCTCGTCCTCCGCGTCGCCATGAAGCCGATCTCCACCCTCATGCGCCCGCTCGGCACCGTCGACGTCGCGACCGGCGAGGCGGCGGCCGCCTCGGTCGAACGCAGCGACGTCACCGCGGCCCCGGCCATGGGAGTGATCGCCGAAGCGATGACGGCGTTCGTCCTCGCCCACGCCCTGCTCGAAAAGTGCGGCGGAGACTCGCTCCGCGAACTTCGCCGCAATCTCGACGGCTACCTCGCCCACACCGCGACGCGCGTTCCGACCGTATCGGCCGCGGTCGCCCCGGACGCGTGACGGCGTCCACCCCCCACGTCGCGCTCGTCGGTCTCCCCGGCGCCGGCAAGACGACCGTCGGTCACCTCGCCGCCACTAAGCTGGGCGTACCCTTCGTCGACCTCGACGCCGAACTCGTGGCGCGCACGGGCCTGACGATCGCCGAACAGTTCGCCCGCGACGGCGAGGCCGCCTTCCGCGCCGCCGAAGCGGACCTCGCCCGCGAACTGGCCACGCGACCCGCCGGCATCCTCGCGCCCGGCGGCGGCTGGATGGCGAACGCCGCCGCCGTCGCGGCGCTCGGAGCGGTCCACACGATCTACCTCCACGTCGACCCGGCAGTCGCCGCCCGGCGCCTCGCCCTCGACCCGACTGTCCGACCGCTGGTCGCCGGCACCACAGATCCCGTCACTGCCCTCGCCGCCCTGCTCGCGCGCCGCCACGCGGTCTACGCGGCTGCCGACGCCACGCTCGACACCAGCGCCCGGTCGGCAGCGAGCGTCGCGGCCGACGTCGCCGCGCTCGTCGACGCCTGGCGCACGGGCACCCCGCGCGCGACGGCCACCGCCGCATAATGCCGGACGTCCACATGCCGCCCGAGGACGAGCCACCGCCCGAATCGCGCGCCGCCCGCGTCCGCCGCGAGCTCCGCGCCCTCGCGGCCGGGGGTGCGACCCAGCAGGAGTTGGCGATCCACCTCGCCGCGGCGGGGTACGACACCCAACGCGCGGCCGCGCTCCTCGACCAACTGGCCGCGGACGCGGAGGGCGCCGCGGGCGCAGACTCCGAACCACCCGCGGCGCCGCCCGACAACGTGCCCGGCCCCGCCCTCCGCGTCTGGGCGCCATTCGAACGGGCCCGTTTCTCGCCGGAAGCGTGGGGACAACTGCTCCGCCTCCGGACGGACGGCATGGGCGAGGCGGAGTTCGAACATCTCGTCGACCGCGCCCTGCTCCAACTCGATGGACCCGTCGGCACCGCCGAGCTGTCCAGCCTGCTCGGCGACGCCGCCGAGTCCGCTGCGCCGCCGACGATCCACTAGCATCCGCTAGACCTCCCGTTCCCACGCTCGCCGAGCGATCTGCAATGCCGCCAGCCAAGAAGACCGCGCCATCCACCCCGAAGGGTGGGGCCCAGAAGAGCGGGGCCGACGTCGACGCGCTTGGCCGGCGCTCGCTCGTCATCGTCGAATCGCCCACCAAGGCCCGCACGATCGGCCGCTTCCTGCCCCGCGGCTTTCGTGTCATGGCCTCGGTCGGGCACGTCCGCGATCTGCCGCAGAACGCGAGCGAGATCCCCGAAAAGTTCCGCGGCGAGAAGTGGGCCCGCACGGGCGTCGACGTGCACGACAACTTCCGCCCTCTCTACGTCGTCCCGGCGACGAGTCGCAAGGTCATCAAGGAGCTGAAGGAGGCCCTCAAGGACGTCGACCAGCTCATCCTCGCGACCGACGAAGACCGCGAAGGCGAGAGCATTTCGTGGCACCTGCTCCAGGAGCTCAAGCCCAAGGTGCCGGTGCGCCGCATGGTGTTCCACGAGATTACCGAGCCCGCCATCCGCCGCGCCCTGAGCGAGTTCCGCGACGTCGACGAGAACCTCGTCCGCGCCCAGGAAGCCCGCCGCATCGTCGACCGGCTCACGGGCTACACCGTCAGCCCGCTCCTCTGGACGACGGTCGCGCCGCGGCTCTCCGCCGGACGCGTCCAGAGCGCCGCCGTACGCCTCGTCGTCCAGCGCGAACGCGAACGCCGCGCCTTCCGAAGTGCGACCTGGTGGGACGTCATCGCGGACCTCGAACACGCGCGCCAGCAGTTCGACGCCCGCCTCGTCGCGGTCGGCGGCAAGCGCCTCGCGACCGGTAAGGACTTCGACAAGACCACGGGCAAGCTCGCTGCGGCCGCTGCCCGCGACGCGCTGCTCCTCGACGAACCGGCCGCCCGCGCCCTCGTCGAGCGGCTGACCGGCCGTCCGTTCGTCGTCGCCGATCGCGAGGAGGAGCCGTTCACCACCAAGCCGGCCGCCCCGTTCACCACGTCGACGCTCCAACAGGAAGCGAGCCGCAAGCTCGGACTCGGCGCGCGCGACACGATGCGCACGGCGCAGGCGCTCTACGAGCGCGGCTTCATCACGTACATGCGGACCGACTCGGTCAACCTGAGCGACGAGGCGATTTCGGCCGCCCGCACGGCCGCGGCGGAGTTCGGGCGCGAGTACGTCCCCCTGCATCCGCGGCGATACACGACCAAGAGCGCCAACGCCCAGGAAGCGCACGAAGCCATCCGCCCGTCCGGCACGACGTTCCGCAAGCCGGACGAGACGGGCCTCGACGGACGCGAACTGCGCCTCTACGACCTGATCTGGAAGCGCACCGTCGCCAGCCAGATGCCCGACGCGCGCCAGGTGCGCGTCACGGTCACGCTCGACTGCGAGGACGCACGCTTCCGCGCGTCCGGCAAGCGCATCGAGTTCCCCGGCTTCATCCGCGCGTACGTCGAGGGTAGCGACGACCCCGAGGCCGCCCTCGAAGACCGCGAGGTCATCCTGCCGGCGATGGACAAGGACGACCGCCCCGTCGCGCGCGCCCTCCGCCCCGACGGCCACGAGACGCAGCCGCCGGCGCGCTACACCGAGGCGTCGCTCGTCAAGGCGCTCGAAGACTTCGGCATCGGCCGCCCCAGCACGTACGCGAGCATCATGGACACCATCCAGGCGCGCGGGTACGTGCGCAAGGACGGCAAGGCGCTCGTCCCCACGTTCACGGCGTTCGCGGTCACCGCGCTGCTCGAAGAACACCTCGCGCCGCTGGTCGACACCGAGTTCACCGCGCGCATGGAGACCGAGCTCGACGAGATCGCCCGCGGCGAACAGGACCAGCTGTCATACCTGAAGGAGTTCTACTTCGGCGACGCCCAACACCCCGGGCTCGAGCCGATGGTCCAGCACGGCGCCGCCGTCGTGAAAAGCGAGACGGGCGGCGCCCGCCGCGTCGAACTCGAAGGCCTCGGCGCCTCCGTGCGCATCGGCCGCTACGGCCCGTACCTCGAGTTCGAGGAGGACGGCCAGAAGGTCCGGGCCAACCTCCCCGACACCGTCGCGCCGGCCGACCTCACCGACTCGATGGCGCGCGACCTCCTGCGCCAGCGCGCCGACGGGCCGCCTTCGTTAGGCACCGACCCGGCCACCGGCCAGCCGGTCTACCTGATGAACGGCCAGTACGGCCCCTACGTCCAACTCGGCGGCGTCGGCGAGGGCGCCGACGACGAAAAGCCCAAGCGGGCCTCCCTCGCCAAGGGAATGACCCCCGAAACGATCACCCTCGACCAGGCACTCGGCCTCCTCGCCCTCCCACGCACCCTCGGCGCCCACCCCGAAACGGGCAACGCTGTCAAGGCGAGCGTGGGGCGCTTCGGCCCGTTCGTCGTGCACGTCAAGGGCGGCGCCGAAGGCAAGGACGACTTCCGCTCGGTCCCCGCCGGCGAGGACGTCCTCACCATCTCGCTCGGCCGCGCGGTCGACCTCCTCGCCCAACCCAAGCGCGGACGCGGCGCGGCCGCCGGCGGCACCGTCCAGCCCCTCCGTGAGCTCGGCGTCCACGAACCGTCGGGGCTGACGGTCCTCGTGTTCGACGGGCGCTACGGCCCGTACGTGCAGCTCGGCCCGACGCCGGCCGACCGCAAGGGCGCGAAGCCGATCCGTGCGACCCTCCCGAAGGGCGTCACGCCGGAATCGGTGACGCTCCCGCAAGCCGTCGCGATGCTCGAAGAACGGGCCGGCTCGCTCCCGACGGCGGGGGCGCGCAAGTCCACAGGGCGGGCTGCCGGGAAAACGGCCGCGAAGG
Source organism: uncultured Gemmatimonadales bacterium (assembly GCA_963763675.1). Taxonomy (GTDB): domain Bacteria; phylum Gemmatimonadota; class Gemmatimonadetes; order Gemmatimonadales; family Gemmatimonadaceae; genus BPUI01. Next base: position 1,469,345 of record CAVXPN010000001.1, on the reverse strand, counting down.
CGGGGGCGCGGAAGGCCCCCGCCAAGCGGGCGGCGCGGGCGCGCAAGGCGGCGTAACGGACAGAGCGTTAGGCGACGGCCCGTAGGGTATCTTGAACACGTCGGGCCGCGCGAAGCGACCCGGGTACGACGGCCCCCGTCCTCGCGTCAGACCGCCGCGCCGCCCTCGGCGCGGAGCATCCGCCGTCCAACCCCGTAGTACGCGAGCAGCCCGCCCGCCGCGAACAGCAACACCGTCCCGAACACGATCGGCTGGTCGGGGCGGTACGGCATGAACTGCACGACGACGAGCGACAGCCCGACGGCGCCGAGGACGAGGGCCCACTTCAACGCGCTCTGTAGTATCGCGTCGCGGGACGGCGGCGCCGTGACCGCGCGCGCCATCTCGGGCGACGCGTTCGCCTGCACGAGCCGGCGCCGCGTCATGCCGTCCGAGATGACGCGCGCCGTGCCGACGACGACGAACGCCACGAAGATGAACGACGCGATCGGAACGAGGATGTCGGTCAGCATGCGGGCTCCGGGCTAGAGGATCGGCGGCGCGCTAACCTGCGGCGGGGCGTCGAAACTGTCCAGCCCGGACCACCCGCGCCGCGCGAGCCGACGCGTTCGGCGGCGGGATCACGCCCCGCACCGCCTCGACCACCGTCGCCCACGGCACGCCCGACGGGTAGATCACGTCGTAGTGCCCGGCGCGCGCGATCGGTTGGAGCACGACGCTGTCGCCCGCGGCCGCGGCCCGGGCGGCGAAGGCCGTGCTCTGCGCCGGCGGCACGACGGCGTCCGCCGTGCCGTACACGAGCCGCACCGGGACGCCTAACGGCAGCCGCGCCACCGGGCTCGCCGCCCGCACGCGGACCGGGACCTGGGCCGGGGAGGCGCCGAGTAGGTCGGCGATTGAAGCGCCACAGCCCGAGCCGTTCGCGTAGTAGTCCGCGAGGTCGGTGATGCCCGCGAGGGCGACGACGCCGCGCACGCGGAGCGTCGGCCCGGAGGGCGCGTCGGGCGGGGCGTCCGCGCCCAGCGGGCTCCGCGCGGCCGCCCAGAGCGCGAGGTGACCGCCCGACGAGTGCCCGACGACGACGACCCGGGTGGTGTCGAGCGGGTAGCGGGCGGCGAGCGTGCGCACGGCGTCGATCCCGCGCGCGACGTCGGCGAACGTGCCCGGCCAGCCGCCGCCCGGGTCGCCCACGCGGCGGTACTCGATCGTCCACGTCGCCACCCCCGCGCCGGCCAGCGCGAGGGCGGGCTGCGAGATCTGGTCCAGTCCGTACTGGTTGAGCCAACAGCCCCCGTGCAGCACGACGGCCACGGGGAACGGCCCGGCTCCGGATGGCAGCCGCAGGGCGCCGAACTGTCGCGCCGAGTCGGGGCCGTAGGCGACGCGCGCGTCGGCGCGCGCGACCGGGAGCGCCGCGATGTCGCTCCAGCTCACGGTCGCCGCCGCCGTCGAGTCCGACGGCGGCCGCTGCCCGGCACCGACGGCCGACTCGGGACCGCCACACGCGACGACCGTCGCGGCCGCGACTACCGCGGCGGCCGTCACCGCGGCAGCCCGTCGTCCGACTCGTCGATCTCCCGTCACGACCCCCGCGCCGGTGCAAGGCGCGTGCGCCGCCCCGCTTAACACCGCGCGCCCGACAGCGTCAGTCACAGGAACCCGGGTTCGGGCCGCGACGGCGGCCACCGCACGCCTGACGCACCGATGACCTCCACGGTGCTTCGTCGCCTTCACAACCTGACAGCTCCAAGCCTCCCATGTCCATGTCGACCCGCGCGCGTACCGCGCTTGCCGCCTCGTTTCTGACCGCCGCCACCCTCGCGGCCTCCGCCGCGACGTCCGCCGCGGCGGCGCAACAGCCCATCCCGGGCGTCGGCGGCGTGGTCGCACCGATGCGGCGCGGCCACGGCGAGCGCCACCCGGAAATCCGTAAGGCGATCCGCTCGTTGGAGCGCGCGCGTGGCGCGTTGCAGAACGCTGCCCAGGACTTCGGCGGGCACCGGGCCGACGCGCTCGCGGCGACCGACAACGCGATCCGCCAATTGCAGCTCGCGCTGCAGTACGACAAGTAGTCCGGCGCGTCGAGTCGCGCGCGTCACGGTCCCGGGGGCGCGTGCGGCCGTTATACTGGCCGCATGCGCCCCGCGCCCGAGTCCGAGCCCACGCCTGCGGCCGATCGGCCGCCGCCCGCTCCCGAGGTCGCGGATTACCTCGAGCATCTCGCCAAGGAGCGCGGCGTCTCGCCGCACACGCTCGCCGCGTACGAGCGCGACCTGCGCGGCCTGACCACGTTCCTCGCCCGACACACCGGCGCGGCGGTCCGGTGGAGCGCGGTGACCCGCCAGGACCTGCGCGCCTACCTCGGCCACCTCACGCGTCGCGGGCTCGCCAAGCGGTCGATCGCGCGCGCGCTCTCCGCGGCGCGCAGCTTCTTCCGGTACCTGCACCGCGAGGAGCTCGTCCCCGCCAACCCCGCGCGTGCCGTCACCAGCCCGCGGCCCGATCGGCGCCTGCCCGCCTACCTCGACCGCAAGCAGACCGACACGCTGTTCGCGCTGGCGGAGGCGCGCGCGACCGACCCCGCGGCCCGCTTCGTCGACGTGCGCGACCTCGCGATGGTCGAGCTGCTCTACGCCGCAGGGCTTCGCGTCAGCGAGCTGCAGGGCGCGAACACTGGCGACCTCGACCTGCTCGCCGGTCAGGTCAAGGTGCGCGGTAAGGGGCGCAAGGAGCGCATCGTCCCGATCGGCGGCAAGGCGGTCCGCGCCCTCCGCCAGTACGAACTCCGACGCGACGAGGTCGTCCGGCGCGCGGGGCGGGGCGCGGACCGCGTCGCGGTGTTCGTGACCGACCGCGGGCGCCGGCTCAGCGTCGCCGGCGTGCAGCGCGCGGTGGTCGCGCTCCTGCGGGCGGTGGACGACGAACAACCGTTGTCGACGCACTCGCTGCGTCACACGTTCGCCACGCATATGGTCGATGCAGGGGCGGACCTGCGGGCCGTGCAGGAACTCCTCGGCCACGCCTCAGTGGCGACGACGCAGATCTACACCCACACGAGCGTGGACCGGCTCAAGCAGGCCTACCGGAAGGCGCACCCCCGGGCATGACGGGCCGGGCGGGTCGTACCTGGGGATAGGGGTGCGTAGTGCCGCGTCCGGCGGTGCCCGCTACGAGCCCCGAACTTGCACGCGCCCGCCGGTCTCATGCAGCTGGAACTCGTCCCCCTCGTCCTCGGCGCGCTCGTCGTACTCGCCGGGCTCGCGCTCGCGGCCGATGGGCTGGTCGCGGACCGTGAGCCTCGCGTGCTCGAGCGTCGGCGGCGCGCGCGCGCCGAGCGGAACCGGGCGGGGGAGGTCGCGGTCGGGGGCGGGCTCCTGCTGGTCGGCGCCGCACTCGTCGGCGGCGACGCGTGGCGCTACGCGACCCTGGCGGTCCTCGGCGGCGGCGGTCTCATCCTGCTCGGCGTCGCGCTCAACGCGCGCTATCTGCGCGAACGCCTGAGCTTCCGCGGCGCGGCGCGGCGCGGGCGGACCGCCGACGACCGCCGGCACCTCGGCGACCCCGTCGCGCCGGGCCCAGACGATCCGCGGCGCTCCAACGAGCGGCGCGCGACCGAGCGGCGCGACCGGTCCGGGCGAGGCGTCGGGCGTTAGAGCAGTTCGCTTCTGCGTATCGCACGGGTGGACCCCCGCGTTCGCGGGGGTGACGGAGTCAGCGCCGCGCCGCGCGACAGGCTTTCACCATCACCCCCGCGAACGCGGGGGTCCACCTTTCTTCGGCGACTCGCTTAGCGTGTGCCGCATGATCGCCCACGACCCGACCCGACTCGTCCCGCGCTTCCGCGCCACCACGATCCTCGCCGTGCGCCGCGAGGGCCGCGTCGCCCTTGGGGGCGACGGACAGGTGACCGTCGGCGACACGGTGATGAAGTCCAACGCGCAGAAGGTGCGCGTGCTGCGCGGCGGCCGCGTGCTCGCCGGGTTCGCCGGCGCGGCGAGCGACGCGCTGACCTTGTTCGAGAAGTTCGAGGAGAAGCTGGAGCGCTACCCGACCAACCTGCCGCGCGCCGCGGTCGAACTGGCGAAGGACTGGCGGAGCGACCGCGTGCTGCGCCGGCTCGACGCGCTGCTCGCCGTCGCCGACCGGGACCACGGGTTCATGATCTCCGGCGACGGAGAGCTGATCGAACCCGACGACGGCGTCATCGCGATCGGGTCCGGCGGCGCGTACGCGCTCGCCGCCGCGCGGGCGCTGCTCGAGCACACGGCGATGGAGCCGCGCGAGGTGGTGCGCCGGGGGCTCGAGATCGCGGGCGAGATCTGCATCTACTCGAACAAGAACATCACCGTCCTAGAGCCGCTGGGGTGAGCGACTGAGCGCGACACGCCGCGGGGAAGGGGGCCGGCCGGGTTAAGTTCGGGGGATGCTGTCCAAGCGCACCGAACAAGCCATCGCCAAGCTCGCCGACCTCACGCCGCGCCTGATCGTCGCCGAGCTGGATCGGTACATCGTGGGGCAGACCGAGGCGAAGAAGGCCGTCGCGATCGCGCTCCGCAACCGCTGGCGGCGGCAGCGCGCGCCCGAGGCGCTGCGCGACGAGATCAGCGCGAACAACATCATCCTCATCGGGCCCACGGGCAGCGGCAAGACCGAGATCGCGCGGCGGCTGGCGAAGCTGGCCGGGGCGCCGTTCGTGAAGGTCGAGGCGTCGAAGTTCACCGAAGTCGGCTACGTCGGGCGCGACGTCGAGTCGATGATCCGCGACCTCGTCGAGCGCGCGGTCGACATGGTGCGGAGCGAGCGCGAGGGCGAGGTCGAGGACCTGGCCAACGAGCGCGTCGACGAGCGCATCCTCGACCTCCTCGTGCCGGGGACGCCGGGCTCGGACGCGACGCCCAGGGATGCCACGGCGGGGGACGCGGGCGACGCGAGCACGGACGACGGGAGCGCGGACGACACCCACGGCGTCGACCCGCGCGTCGCGCGCACGCGCGCCAAGCTCAAGGCGCTGCTGCTCGACGGGCAGCTCGAGCAGCGCGAGGTCGAGATCGAGGTCGAGGACCGCGGCACCTCGCTCGACGTGGCCGCGTCCAACGGCACCGCGCCCGAGGGGGCGGAGAACTTCGCGGAGTTCCTGCGCGGCATGCTGCCCAAGCGCATGAAGCGCCGCCGCGTGAAGGTGAGCGAGGCGCGCCGCATCCTCACCGACGAGGTGCTCGACCAGCTCGTCGACCAGGAGGACGTGATCGGCGACGCGCTCGAACGCGTCGAGGCGTTAGGCATCGTCTTCCTCGACGAGATCGACAAGATCGCGAACGCGGACGGCGAGGGCCGCGGGCCCGACATCTCGCGCGAGGGGGTGCAGCGCGACCTGCTCCCCATCGTCGAGGGGTCGAGCGTGCCGACCCGCTACGGGCCGGTGAAGACCGACCACGTGCTCTTCGTCGCGGCCGGCGCGTTCCACGTGAGCAAGCCGAGCGACCTAATCCCCGAGCTTCAGGGGCGCTTCCCGATCCGCGTGGAGCTCAAGCCGCTCACCGAGGCGGACTTCGTGCGCGTGATGACGGAGCCCGAAAACGCGCTCACCAAGCAGTACGCCGCGCTCGTCGAGGCGGAGGGCGCCGCGCTCACGTTCACCGAGGACGGCGTCGCGGAGGTCGCGCGCGCGGCGGCGCTCGTCAACGACCGCATGGAGAACATCGGCGCGCGGCGGCTGCACACCGTGATGACCACGCTGCTCGAGGACGTGCTGTTCGAGCTGCCCGACCGCGGGCGCGACCCGGTGGTCGTCGACGCGGCGCTCGTCCGCGAGCGGCTCAAGGACGTCGTCGACGACGAGGACCTGCGCAAGTACATCCTGTGACCGCGCCGCCCCGCGCCGCCCCGGCGCCGCCGTCCTCCGTCCGGCATTTTCTCGCCATCCCGGACCTCTCGCGCGCGGAGCTGCTCGGCCTGCTCGCGCTCGCCGAGCGGATGCGGGGCGGCGCGTACGCCGCGCGCCCGCTCGCCGGCCGCGCGCTCGCGATGATCTTCAGCAAGTCGAGCACGCGCACGCGCGTCTCGTTCGAGGTGGGGACGTTTCAGTTAGGCGGGCACGCGCTCTTCCTGTCGTCGCGCGACGTGCAGCTCGGGCGCGGCGAGCCCGTGGCGGACACGGCGCGCGTGCTCTCGCGCTACGCCGACGGGATCATGATCCGCACGTACGGGCACGGCGAGGTCGAGGAGCTGGCGCGGCACGCGACGGTGCCGGTGATCAACGGCCTCACCGACTTCCTGCACCCGTGCCAGGTGCTGGCCGACCTGCTGACCCTGCGCCAGCAGTTCGCCGGCGTCGCGCGCGACGGGTTCGCGGGGCGGCGCGTGGCGTGGGTCGGCGACGGCAACAACATGGCCAACTCCTGGATCAACGCTGCCTACCGGCTCGGCTTCGACCTCGCGCTCGCCTGCCCCGAGGGCTACGAGCCCGACGGCCTCCTCCTCGAGCGGGCCCAAGGGGTCGCGGACGTCCGGCTCGTCCGCGACCCGCGCGAGGCGGTCGAGGGCGCGGACGCGGTGTGCACCGACGTCTGGGCGTCGATGGGCCAGGAGGGGGAGCAGGAGGCGCGCGCGCGCGCCTTCGCCGGCTACCAGGTGGACCCGGCGCTCATGGGCCGGGCGGCCGCGGACGCGATCTTCCTCCACTGCCTGCCCGCGCACCGCGGCGAGGAGGTCGCGGCCGCGGTGATCGACGGCCCGCAGAGCCGCGTGTGGGACGAGGCGGAGAACCGGCTGCACGTGCAGAAGGCGCTCATGGCCGCGCTCATCGGGGGCGAGCCGCTGGCGTGACGCCGCTCCGTCGGCTGCTGCTCGCGCTCGGCTGGGTGCTGTTGGTCGCCGCGCCGGTCGCGGCGTCCGTCTACCTCGTCCGTCCCGTGGACGAAGCGGTCGTCGCGTACGGCGCGACGCCGCCGAGCCGCGCGCTGGCGGCGGCGGAAGGCGGCGCGCCGGCGGCGGTGGTCGCCGCGGTGCTCTTCCTCGTCGTGACCGGGCGCGTGCGACGGTCGGGGCTCCGTCTGTCGGGGCCGGACCGCCGCCTCGTCGGCGCGAGCGAGCTCGCGGGCCAGTTGCTCGCCGCGCTCGGCGCGGTGCTCGGCTTCGGCGTGATGGTGTTCGGCGGGCCGCCGGGAATCATCGGCGGGTTCGCCACCGTGATCGTGGTCTTCTCGTTGCTGGGGCGCCGTCGGCGCGCGTCGCGCGACGACCCGACCGCTCCGCCCTGACCCGCGCATGTCTGAAACGCCATCTCTCCCCGCCGTGGGCACGCCCGCGCCCGCGTTCGCCGCGCTGACTGACACCAACGCGCCCCTGTCGCTCGCTGAGCTGCGCGGGCGCGTGGTCGTCCTCTACTTCTATCCGAAAGACGACACGAGCGGCTGCACCACGGAGGCGTGCGAGTTCCGCGACGCGTTCCCGCGCTTCGAAACCGAGGGCGCGGTGGTACTCGGCGTGAGTCCGGACTCGGTCGCGTCGCACGCGAAGTTCAAGGCCAAGTACGGCCTGCCGTTCGCGCTCGTGGCCGACCCCGACCACGCGATCGCGGCGTCGTACGGCGTGTGGCAGGAAAAATCGATGTACGGGCGGAAGTACATGGGCGTGGCGCGGACGACGTTCGTCATCGACCAGGCGGGGCGGGTGGCGCACGTGTTCGAGCGGGTCAAGCCCGCGGGCCATGCCGGGGCGGTTGCCGCTGCCGCTGCCGTCGCGGCCGCGGCCGCGACCGAGACCGACTGAAGGGGACACAGCCGGCACGCGTCCTGCCAACCCGGCGGGGGTTCGCCGCCGGTACCGGCTCGCTCGGCCGGCGCGCCCAACCCTCGCACGACGCTCGGAGACGTACGCCATGGCCGACAAGACCCAGCAGCGGAACGAAGACAACGCGGTCCCGCTCGAGAAGAAGCTCGACGACCTGTACACGCTCATCGACGGCATCGAGGTCGCGCAGTTCACGACGCGCCGGGGTGACGGCTCGCTCGTCTCGCGGCCGATGCAGGTGCAGCGGCGCGTCGAGGGCTCGGACCTCTGGTTCATGACCAACGGCGAATCGCACAAGCTCGAGGAGCTCGCGACGGACCCGCACGTCAACTGCGCCTTCTACAACAACAGCTCGCGTGAGTGGGTCAGCGTGAGCGGGACGGCGATGGTCTCACGCGACAAGTCGATGATCCACGACCTCTACCAGCCTGACTGGCGCGCGTGGCTCGGCGACGAGGGCGGGGCGCGCGACGGCGGGCCCGACGACCCGCGGATCACGCTCGTGCTGATCGAGGCGCACTCGGTGATTTACTCCAAGAAGGACCGGCCGGCCCCGGTGCAGCTCTTCGAAGTCGCGAAGGGGATCGTGACTGGTACGCCGCCCAAGATGAGCGACACGCGCGAGCTGAGCGCGTCGGAGCTCGCGCAGGCGTCGGCGGTGAGCGGGACGAAGGCGACGGCGGACCTGTAGTCCGCCGGAATCGACGTGCGGCCCGCGTCCGGCCCCGGCCGGGCGCGGGCCCCGACGGCATCCGGCACTACATTGCGTGCGGTTTCTGCCCTGACCCCGACTGTGTTATGACCGCGCCCAACGCCCTCGACGCCGACGCCGCCACCCCGGCCGGCGCGCCGCTCCGCCGCACCCCGCTCCACGACCGCCACCAGGCGCTCGGCGCCAAGCTCGTCCCCTTCGCCGGGTACGAGATGCCGGTGCAGTACCGGGGCGGGATCACAGCCGAGCACAAGGCGGTGCGGCAGGGGGCGGGGGTGTTCGACGTGAGTCACATGGGGGAGTTGCTCGTGCGCGGGCCGGGGGCGGTGGACTTCGTCAACCGCGTCACGACCAACGACGTCGCGAAGCTCGCGGTCGGGCAGGCGCACTACAGCATGTTCCTCAACGAGCGCGGGACGATCGAGGACGACTGCCTCGTCTACCGCTACGCCGACCACCTGATGCTCGTGGTCAACGCGTCCAACAAGGACAAGGACCTCGCGCACATCCTGCGCTACAAGGGCGCGTTCGACTGCACGGTCGAGGACGTGTCGGACGGCGTGGCGCTGCTGGCGGTGCAGGGGCCTAACGCGGAGGCCGCGCTCGCGCCGCTCACGGCGACCGACCTCGCGGCGATCCCGTACTACTGGTTCGCGGAGGGCGAGGTCGGGGGGGTGCGGTGCACGATCTCGCGCACGGGCTACACGGGGGAGGACGGGTTCGAGTTGTACTGCGCGTCGGGCGACGCGGTCGCGCTGTGGGACGCGCTGCTCGCCACCGGCCGGATCACCCCCGCGGGGCTCGGGGCGCGCGACACGCTGCGGCTCGAGATGGGGATGGCGCTCTACGGCAACGACATCGACGACTCGACGACGCCGCTCGAGGCCGGGCTCGGCTGGACGGTCAAGATGGCGAAGGGCGAGTTCGTCGGGCGCGAGGCGCTCGCGGCGCAGAAGGCGGCGGGGGTGCCGCGCAAGTTCGTCGGGTTCACGGTGGCGGAGCGCGGGGCGATCCCGCGGCACGGCCACGCGGTGTTCGCCGAGGGCGAGCCGAGCGGCGCGGTGTGCAGCGGGACGATGAGCCCGTCGTTAGGCGTGGCGGTCGGGACGTGCTACCTGCCGACGCGCGCGGCGGCCGAGGGCACGACGTTCGAGCTCGACGTGCGCGGCCGGCGGGTGGCCGCGACGGTCACCAAGCCGCCTTTCTACAAGAACGCCAGCCACAAGTAGCGGCGCGACCGATGGCCGATCGCATCGCGGTCCTCACGGTCTCCGACACGCGCACCGCGGCCGACGACGGCTCGGGCGACGCGGTCGCGGCGTGGGCTGGCGCGCGCGGGATCGCGCTCGCGGCGCGCGCCCTCGTGCGCGACGAGTCGTCGGCGATCGCGGCGCAGCTCGCGGCGTGGTGCGACGCGGACGTCGCGGACGTGGTGTTCACCACGGGCGGGACGGGGCTCGCGCCGCGGGACGTGACGCCCGAGGCGACGCGCGCGGTGCTGGAACGCGAGGCGCCCGGGATCGCCGAGTGGATCCGCGTCACGTCGATGCCGACCTTCCCGCGGGCGGCCCTCTCGCGCGGGATCGCCGGGACGCGGGGCGCGACGCTCGTCGTCAACCTGCCCGGCTCGACCGGGGGCGTGCGCGACGCGCTCGCCGCGCTCGAGCCGATCCTCGCGCACGCGGTCGCCGTGCTGCGCGAGCGGCCGACGGAGCATTCGGCCGGGGGGCACGCGGCGTGACGGCGCCGGTGCGTGGAGCGCAGGACCGCGGCGAGGCGGGACGCGCCGAGCGCACGCGCGGGCGTCGCGGGGCGGACGAGTCGACGGCGCGCGTGCTCATCACGATGGCCGACCTCGAGCCGGCGATCCGCGTGAACGCCGCGCTGCGCGCGGAGGCGATCGAGACGGTGCTCGTGCCCCCGGTCGACGACGTGCGGAGCGCGATCCGGCGCGAACGGCCGGACGTGGTGGTGTTCACCGGCGGATTGCTGGACGCGCCGCAGGTCGCGCTCGTGCGCGCGCTGTTGTGGGAGGGGGTGCCGGCGGTCGCGCTGACCGACGTCGCCGACCCGCAGACGCAGGCGCGCCTCCGCGACGCGGGGTACGCGGCGCTCTACCCCAAGCCGGTGATCCCCGAGGAGGTCGCGGCGGAGGTGCACCGGCTGCTCGACCGGCGGCAGCTCGCACTCGCCACGGGGCTCTACGGCGAGAGCGAGGCGATCCGACAGGTGCTCGTACAGATCGAGCAGATGGCGCCGGTGTCGAGTACGGTGCTGATCGAAGGCGAGAGCGGGACGGGCAAGGAGCTCGTCGCGCGCGCGATCCACCTGCGCTCGCCGCGGCGCGCGCGGCCGTTCATCGCGGTCAACGTCGGCGCGCTCCCCGAGACGCTGCTCGAGAGCGAGCTGTTCGGGCACGAGAAGGGGGCGTTCACCGGGGCGGCGGAGCGGCGCCTGGGGCGCTTCGAGCTGGCCGACCGCGGGACGCTCTTCCTCGACGAGATCGGCGAGATCCCGCCGGCGACGCAGGTCAAGCTGCTGCGCGTGTTGGAAGAGCGCGAGGTCACGCGGTTAGGCGGAACGGCGTCGATCCCGGTCGACGTGCGCGTGGTCGCGGCGACCAACCGGCCGCTGCGCGAGCACGTGCAGGAGGGGGCGTTCCGGTCGGACCTGTACTACCGGCTCAACGTCCTGCGCATCGAGCTCCCGCCGCTGCGCGAGCGGCGCGACGACGTGCCGCTGTTGGTCCGCCGCTTCGTCGCCGAGTTCTCGGCCCGGCACGACCGCCCCTTCCACGGGATCTCGGCCGACGCGATGCGGCTCCTGGTCGAGTACGACTGGCCGGGAAACGTGCGCGAGCTGCGCAACCTGATCGAGAGCATGGTCGTGCTCTCGCCCGGGCGCGAGGTGCGCCCGGAGGACCTCCCCGAGCACCTGCGCGGGGGCGGCGCGGGCCTACTGGGTGGGGTCGGGGCCGGACTTCCCGCCACCGGCGGGCGGTTGCTGCCGGTCCCGGTGGGGCCGCTCGTGCGCGAGGGGCAGCGGGCGGAAGGGCGGGAGCTGGAATTCATCGTGCGCGGGCTGCTCGAGCTCAAGCTACAGGTGGAAGAGCTGCGGCGGCGGTTGGACGACGAGCGCGCGGCGCGGCTGGAGCTCGCGGCGCGCGCCGATGCCCAGGCCGGCGCGGCGGCCTTGCCGAGCGGACCGGCCGCCATCGGCCCGCTCGGCGAGGCGCCGCCGCCGAACGTCGTCACGATCGCGCCGGGGACGACGATGGCCGCCGTCGAGCGCGCGGTGATCGAGGCGGCGCTCCGCGAGACCGCGGGCAACCGACGGCGTGCGGCCGAGCTGCTCGGGATCGGCGAGCGCACCCTCTACCGCAAGCTCAACGAATACCAGGCGGGCGGCGACGCGGGTGGGAGTGAGGGCGCGAGCGGGGAGCTCGTGAGTGACGACGACCTTGCGGACGCGGCTGGGCGCGGCGCTCGCCACGCCGTGCGGGGCAGCAACTGATTCCCACGACGTACGGCAGTACGCGGCCGTTTGTCACCCCGCGTGTTTTCGTCGTGGCGCTTGCGCCCGCTGGTAAGTACGAGCAGTTTGACGAGTCCGTCACACCAGCGCCGTAGTGGGTGGCGGACTCCCGCCGCGTAGTGCCTTCCCGCCTGGTGACGTCGCCTCCCGCCTTCGTGCCACCCTTTTCGCCAGACGGCCCTCAATCGGCAGCGGACGTGGAGGATCAGCCCGTGCCGACTGGGGCGCCGACGCTGCCGACGGGTGATGCGGAGGCGTTTCTCGCGATGCTGCCCGGAATCATCTCTGCCCGCATCGTGGGTACGCGGCAGGGCGGGGCGGGCGAGATCCACGTCCTGACCGGGCCCGAGGTGTCGCCGCGGCAGACGGTGCAGAATGTCGAGAGCGCGTTGTTCGCTCGATTCGGGGTGCGCGTGGACGTGCGGCGCATTTCGGTGGCGACGACCACGGGCCCGGTCCGGCGCCCGGTGGGCCCGTCGGGCGAACGTCAGGGTGTGGACCCGCCGTTCCTCGCGTCGGGCGAGCCTGACGTTTCGCATTCACCGGCCCCGCAGGCGGCAGCCGCGGCCGGGAGCGCGGCGGCAGAGGCGGCTGTCCACGCTCGGGTCGGCGCGCCGGTCGCGCCTGCGGCGGGCCGGCCTGCGGACGCGCGGCGGTTGTACTTCGAAGACGTCGAGGCGCGGCGGTCGGCGCGCGGGGGGCTGTCATGCCGAGTGACGCTGCGGCGGGGCGAGGCCGACGCGCGAGACGGCGACGCGTTGGTGGAAGGCGAGGCCGAGTCGCCGGCAACGATGCGCGTGCAGGCGGACGAAGTCGCCGCGCGGGCCGCGCTCGACGCGCTCGCCCGCGGTGAGGGCGCGGCGTCGTTCGCGCTCGAGGGGAGCACGCGCGTCGCGGCGTTCGGGCGGGAGTTTGTACTGGTCGGGGTGGTCGCGCGCCAGGGTCGCGGAGCGACGCTGCTTACCGGGAGCGCGGAAGTGCGGGACGGTGGGGCAGAGACGGCGGCGGTGCTCGCGATCCTCGACGCGACCAACCGCTGGGTGGCGCGACTCGCCGGGGAGCGGCCGCGGGCGGCCTGACGTTCGAGCAGTTCGCGGTCGGCGGGGGCGAGGGTCGTGAGGGCGATCGCGCCGATCGTGCGGGCCGCGTCGCGGGTGACCCGACGTGCCGGATCCCGTCGCGTATCCGGCACGGCGCCGGGGTCTACGATGGTCGGCAGCCCCGCTCGGCGCAGGTCGGCCAGGGCTGCGGCGACCGCCATGTCGTGTCGGCCGAGTGCGTGGGCGATGACCTCGGTGGTGAGGGGGTGGACGAGGGCGCCGAGTGCCGCGACTGCGCGGGTGCGCGGACGAAGTTGAGAGAGGCGGTCGTGAAGCGCGTACGCGATGGAAGGCGGGAGCGCGCGCGAGCCCGGTGCGGTGGCGCAGCGGTGGGCGAGGCTGATCGCGTCCGCCGGGCGGCCGCTGGCGATGGCGACGCACCAGGCGAGGTCGGCGGCTGAGAGCGAGTGCCCGCGTGCCCGGGCGGCGCGCGTCGCGAGCCGCGCCGCGTCGTTCGGGTCAAGCGGCGCGAGTGGGAAGGCGTGGGCCGCCGGGCCGAGTGGGGCGGAGTCGGCGCGCGCGGTATCGGCCGGGACGACGAAGGCGGCGAGGGTGGCCGAGTGGCGGAGATCGCGAGCGACGGCCGAGGCGACGAGGCGGTCCGCCGAGGTGATGCAGGGTGTCGCGACCAGGAGTAGGAGCGGGCGTTCGGCGGCGACGGCGCGGGCGAGTTCGGCGACGGCCGCGCCGAGTCGGCGGAGGAGGGCGTGGCCGGCCGGGAGTGTCCGCGTGGCCGTGAGGCGGCGGAGGGTGCGGTGCGCCGCAGGGGACGCGCCGAGCGCGCCGGGGCGGTCGAGGAGTGCGAGGACCGCGGTTGCGAGGGCGCCCGCGAAGTCCGGCGCGGCGTCCGGGTGCGAGTTCGGGCGTGCGGTCGACGGACCGTGCAACGCCGCGTTAGGCGGCACGTTAGACGCGGCGTCAGGCGTAGCGTCAGGCACCGGCCCGTCCGCCGGGTCGGGCGGCGTCGCGGGGCGCGGCAGCGTCTGGAGCCCGTGGGCGCGGGCGACGCTGGCGAGTTCGGCGAGGGTGCGGGTGGCACCCGCGCCGGGCGCGGCGGTGAGGGCGAGCGTGGTGCCGCGGCCTTGGCGCGCGGCGGCCGCGTGCGCGCGGACGGCGGCGATGAGGGCGTCGCGGCCCACGAACGGCAGGTCGTGTGCGGGCGCCGGGCGTTCGTGAACTGCGACATGGGGGAGCGCCGCGCGGCCGAGCGGGGAGTGCGGGTCGATTTCGAGGAGCGAGGCGGCGATTGCGGCGCGGTCGCGGTCCTCGTCTCGGGCGTCCTCGAGCGCGCGGACCAGCGCCGCGCGGGCGCCGGCTTCGGTACGGGCGCGGTAGCGGTCGACCCACTCTTCGAGCGCGTCGCCCGCGGGCCGCCAGTCGGGGAGGCAGCGACTGGTGGGCGGGAGCGCGTCCGGCGTTCCGTCCGGGGTGACGTATTGGGGCGCGAGGACGAGGTGGGCGTCGCCGCCGTCGACCGGCGCGCCGAGTCGGCGGAGCCGGTAGACGAGTTGTCGGAGTGCGTGGAGCGCGTCGGCGCGTGGCACGTCTGGCCAGAGCCAGGCGGCGGCCCGGGCGCGCGGGAGCGGTCGGCCGGGTTCGGCGGCGAGGAGCAGCGCGAGGGTGAACAGGCGGTCGCTCGCCGGCGTGAGCGTGGTCGTGCGGCCGTCGCGTTGGACCGCGACACGGCACTCACCGAGCGTGTGGAGCGTGACGCGGCCCGCGGGGCGGGGCGCCGGGTCGTGTGCGAGGGGGGCGGAATCGGGCACACCCCATCATGCGGTCGGCGCGGCGCGTGCGCCGTCACGCCATGGGCAACCGCGCGTCGCGGTGGGCAACGCGTGGGGAATGCGGTGCGGCACCGGTCCGCGGCACCGACCGTCGGTCAGGGCCGGTCGCGCAAGTCGAGCAGCTGTTCTGGGGTCACGCCATCGGCTTCGGCCTGGAAGCCGAGGACGAGGCGGTGGCGGAGGACCGTGGGGGCGACGGCGCGCACGTCGTCGAGGTCGGGCGTGGGGCGGCCGTCCATGGCGGCGCGGGCCTTGGCGGCCAACACCAGCGCCTGCGACGCGCGCGGGCCGGCGCCCCAGCGCACGTAGCGTTTGACGTCGGCCGTGGCGTCGGATTCGCCGGGGCGCGTGGCGCGGACGACGCGGACCGCGTGGCGGACGACCGTGGGCGCGACCGGGAGCCGGCGCACGAGGCCCTGCAGAGCGACGAGCTCCTGGGCGTCGAGGACCGGAGTGACCTGGGGTGAGTCACCGCCGGTCGTCGCGACGACGATCTGTTCTTCTTCCTCGCGCGTCGGGTAGCCGACGGCGAGCTGGACGAGGAAGCGGTCGAGCTGTGCCTCGGGCAGGGGGTAGGTGCCTTCCTGCTCGATCGGGTTCTGCGTCGCGAGCACGAAGAACGGTTCGGGGAGGCGGTGGGTGGTGCCGGCCGCGGTGACGGCGTGCTCCTGCATCGCTTGGAGGAGCGCGGCCTGGGTCTTGGGCGGCGCGCGGTTGATCTCGTCGGCCAGGACGACGTTGCCGAAGATCGGGCCGCGGGCGAAGCGGAAGGCGCGTCGCCCGCTCGCCGGGTCCTCCTCGAGCAGTTCGGTGCCGGTGATGTCGCTCGGCATCAGGTCCGGCGTGAACTGCACGCGCGAGAAGTCGAGCGCGAGCGCGTCGGCGAGCGTGCGGACGAGGAGCGTCTTGGCGAGGCCGGGGACGCCGACGAGGAGGGCGTGGCCGCCGGCGAGGACGGCGCCGAGCAGGTGTTCGACGACGGCGTGCTGTCCGACGACGCGTCGGCCGATGGCGTCGGTGAGGGCACGTCGGGCGGCCGCGAGGCGCGCGAGGAGCGCGACGTCGTCGGCGGGGTCGGCCGGAGGCAGTTGTCGGACGGCCGGACGGTTCAGTGCGCGGAGGCGACCGCGACCGCAGAAGCGGCCAGGGGCGCGTCCGCCGGGGGCGCGGCCGCGACGGCGGGCGCCGCGGCTTGGACGACGAACTCGTTGCGGCGGACCACGGGGTGGTTGCTGCTGCGGAGTTCGGCGACGACGGCGTAGCGACCGGGGGCCGGGGCGCGCCAGGCAGCCTCGTAGACGACGCTGTCGCCGGCGGCGAGGAGCGTGTTCTGGAGGAGTTGGGTGTAGAGCTGGCCGCGGCTCGCGCGCCAGACCTCGTGTCCGGCGGAGTCGTAAACGGCGAAGTCGCGCGTGCGGCCGTCGGGGAAGTCGACCTCGACGCGTTTCTCGCTCGCGTTGACGACGGCGAGGGCGAAGTGGACGTCCGTCGTGGCGCCGCCGGGCGCGACCGCAAGCGTTCCGTCGACCTCGGGCCCGCCCGCGGGGCGGTGCGCGCGGCGGACCGGGGCGTGGTGCGCCGACGCCGCGCGGCCGAGCCGCGCGGCGTGAACGGGCATCCCACTGCCGAAGTGCGGCAGGGGCCCGCAGGCGAAGACCACGCCGACGGCGGCGAGGAGGGGGAAAACGATGCGGCGGTCCATCGGCGGGAGTCGGCGTCGGAGTAGAGCGGCGCCGCGGAGAAAGCAGATCGCTCGGGTGGGGACCCGGGGAGGGGTGGCGAGCGGCAACCTACCCCGCCCGCACGGACGCGTCAACCACGCTGCGGACGCGTATGCTGGCGCATAAGTGACGTTCAGCGCGCAACTTGGCGCGGATCGCGTACACAGCTGTGTATCGCGCGCATCCGGCCGGATGCGACGTTGCGCGGGCCGGCAAATTTGCTTGCGAAAAATTTCACAAGCTCTAGATTGGCCCCCGCAATGGACCGGGATCACCGGCGCTCGGGCGCGCCCGCGAAGCCGCCCGCGCCGCGGGCGCAACCGGCGCCAGCCGCGAGGGCGTCTGGGGCCGGCGGGGCGGCGTATGCCGGGCTCGGGTTCCAGTTCGGCGCCGCGCTCGTCGCGTTCTACTACCTCGGGCAGTGGCTCGACCGGCGGCTCGGGACGGCTCCGGTGTTCCTGCTGCTGTGTGTGCTGGCCGGATCCGGAGCCGCCTTCTTCGCCATGTACCGTCAGCTGATGCGCGCCCAGCGCCGTGACCAGGCCGCCCGCGCCGCAGGGCGTGCAGCCACGGCGCGCGACGCTACGGCGCGCGAGGCGGCGACGCGGGACGCGCGGGCGAAATGAAAGCGGTGGCGCTGTTCGCCGCCGCGACGGCGGCCATCATCGGCGTCGCGGGCTGGATTTTTACCCGGATCTATCCGACGGCCGACGGAAGGCGGGCCGTCGTGGCGAGTGCCCTCGTCGCGGTCGTCGTCCAGCTCGTCGGCTTCGTCTTGGTGCGGGCGAAGCGGTCCAACCCGATTGCGGCGTGGGGGCTCGGAACCGTGCTGCGGTTCGCCGTGCTGGCGGCCTACGCGCTCTTCGTCGTCCGGGCGTTCGGGCTTCCGCTCGCGCCGGCGCTGCTCAGCCTCGCGACCTTTTTCTTCCTGTCCACGCTCGTCGAACCTCTGCTGCTGAACGTATGAGACTGCTCGGCTCGCTCGCCCTCGCGCTCGCCCTCGCCGGCGGCGCGCGCCCGACGGCGGCCCAGACGGCCGCCGCGGCGCGCCCGACCGTGCCCGCGACCACGCAGGCGACCGGCCCCGCGGCCACGAGCGCCGCCGTGACGGCGGCCGAAGTGCGCGGGCAGGCGCCGACCTCGATCGACCAGGTGGAGGGGCAGGGGCACGCGGCCACCCAGGCGCAGAACGTCGACATCATCACGCCGCACATCACCGACTCGCATACCATCGACTATCCGTGCCTCACGGCCGGGCTCGTGTGCGAGGCCGAACTGCCGCGGTGGGCGCCGCTCACCGTCGGCGGCGTGGCCGTCGACCTGTCGCCGACCCGGCACGTGGTGATGATGCTGATCGCCGCGCTGATCTGCTGCGCCCTGCTGATCCCCGCGGCGCAGTCGCGCGGCGCACAGCACCGCGCCGGCGGCAGCGGTCGGCGCGGCGGCGGGCTCGCGAGCGCGATCGAGGCGATCGTCCTCTACGTCCGCAACGAGGTCGCGATCCCCAACGTCGGCCCGCACGGCGAGCGCTTCGCGCCCTTCATCCTGACGCTGTTCTTCTTCATCCTGTTCGCCAACCTGCTGGGGCTGATCCCGTACGGCTCGACGGCGACGGGCAACATCTCTGTCACGGCGACGCTCGCGATCGTGACGTTCTTCGTCGTCGAGATCGCCGGCATCCGCGCGCAGGGCGCGGGCTACCTCAGCACGATCTTCTACTGGAACAAGGATCTCGCGCTGCCCCTGCGCGTCCTGCTGTTCCTGATCATGAGCCCGATCGAGTTCTTCGGCAAGCTCACGAAGCCGTTCGCGCTCATGATCCGACTGTTCGCGAACATGACCGCGGGACACATCGTCGTGCTCGCGCTTATCGGGCTGGTGTTCGTGTTCAAGAGCTTCGTCATCGGCGTCGTCCCGGCGGCGATGGCGACGGCGATCATGGTGCTCGAGTTGTTCGTCGCCTTCCTGCAGGCGTTCATCTTCGCGCTGCTCGCGGCGGTGTTCATCGGCCAGATCCGGTCGGCGCACCACTAGGCAGACCACGGCAGTACCGCGCGCGGACTGCTCCGCCGCGCGCGGCCGGTACCCGGTCGAATGACCGGGGAAGCCCGCTGGGCCTACGGGCTCGTCGGCGGGCGGCGTGCGGCGCGAAGCGCGGCGCGGAGCCACACGTAGCGCACCGTTTTTCCCATCACTGCAATGACGATCCTCCCCCTGCTCCAGGCGGCCGCCGAGACGGCCGGTAACAGCAGCCGCGGCCTCATCTCGATCGGCGCCGGGCTCGGCGCCGGCCTCGCGACCCTCGGCGCCGGCATCGGCATCGGCACCATCGGCGGCCGCGCGGTCGAAGGCATCGCCCGCCAGCCCGAGGCCGGCGGCCAGATCCAGACCGCGGCGCTGATCCTCGCGGCCCTCATCGAGGGCGTGGCGCTCTTCGGCGTCGTCATCGCGTTCCAGCTCCAGGGCAAGGTCTGAGTTCGTCGCGACGGCGGGGCCGCAGTCCCGGCCCCACCGTCGCCTCCCGGGCGCCCGGCCGATGCCGGATCGGCTCACGCCGGAACGGCCTTCGCCGCGCCCCCACCACCGAGTGCTCTCTACGATGCGCACGCTCTTCCGCCGCCCGCCCGTCCACCTCGCCGCGCTAGCCATCGGCGTCGTCGCCCGTCCGCTTCTCGCGCAGGGGGGCGAGCCGGCCGGCGCCTCGACGAACCTGCTCGAGCCGCACGCGGGCCTGATGGTCTGGACGCTGTTCGTCTTCGTGCTCCTGCTGTTCGTCCTCGGCAAGTTCGCCTTCCCCAAGATCCTCGGGGCGGTCGAGGCCCGGGAGCAGGCGCTCGCGTCGGCGCTCGAGGGCGCGCGGCAGGACCGCGAGGCCGCCGCGGAGCTGCTGGCGCGGCAGCAGGCCGCGCTCGACGCGTCCCGCGGCGAGGCCCAGCAGCTGATCGCGCAGGCGCGCGAGGCCGCGGAGCGCACGCGCGGCGAGATGCTCGCGCAGACGCAGCAGCAGCAGGAAGATCTGCTCGCCCGCGCGCGGCGCGAGATCGACGCCGACCGTCTGCGCGCGATCGCGGACCTGCGCCGTGAGGCGATCGACCTCGCGCTGGCCGGCGCGACGAAGGTGATCGGCCGCAACCTCGACGACGCGGGCAACCGCCGCCTCGTCGAGGAGTTCCTCTCCAGCGTGCCCGCGCCGGCGACGCTCGCGGCCGCGGACGGCGCGCCGGCCCGCCAGGGGGCGCTGTGACCGGTCCGGCCGCCCCGCCGCTCGACGGGCAGTCGCGCCCCGCGGGGGTGCCCGCGGGACGCCCTGCGGGCGCCGACGAGCGCGCGGCGCAGGGCGCGACGGGCGCCGGCGCGCGGGCCGCGACGGTCTCGCGCAACTACGCCGAGACGCTGCTCACGCTCGCGCGCCGCTCGGGCGACGTGGCCGGGTGGGGGCGGATGGCGCAGGAAGTGGTCGACGCCATCAACGCCGACCCGCGGCTCCGGCTCTTCCTCGAGTCGCCCCGGATCGAGGCCGCGCACAAGACCGACGTGCTGGCGCGGGCGTTCCAGGACCGCTACCCGCGGCTGTTCGTGCGCTTCTTCCAGGCGCTCATCACCAAGGGCCGCCAGCGGCTGATCGGCGAGGTCGTCGCGGAGTACCAGTCGCTCGTCGACGAGGCGGAGGGGCGGGTGCACGCGGACGTCACGCTCGCGTCGGCGCCGACCGACGCGGACCGCGCGTCGCTCACGGCGTCGCTGTCGCGCGTGTTGGGCAAGACCGTGGTGCCGCACGTGCGCGTCGACCCGGCGATCCTCGGCGGCGTCGTCGTCAAGGTCGGCGACACGGTGATGGACGGCTCGGTGCGCAAGCGCCTCGCGACGCTGCGGCGGACGCTGGTCCAGCGCGCGGCGCAGGGCGCGCGTTAGGCCTTAGAACGCACGACGTTCGGCGCAACGTACGCGGGGCCGGCGCTCGAGAGAGCGCCGGCCCCGCGTGCGTTCGGTCGGGCGCGGCCGGGTCAGGTCGCGGGGCCGCCGGTGGTGTTGAGGAAGATCCCGGCGATGGCGAGCACCTGGCGCTGGGTGAGGGGCTCGTCCCACCCCTCGGTGATGCTGTCGCGGCTCGCCTGCGAGACCGTGGTGAGGTCGATGCCGCCCTGCACCGTGTTGTCCTCGCCGGCGTAGGGTCCGGCGGGACCCTGGGCGAACGGGATGTCAGTCTGGTTGCCGGTGATCCAGCCCTTGTTCGGCGCCTGCTCGGCGTTGCCCGCGCGCTGCCCGCGGAGGCGGCGCACCTCGGAGGCGTGGCGCGCCTCGACCGAGTGGATGCCGAGCGCGGCGGCGAGGAACGGCTTGTACGACGGGGCGAGGAGCGCGGGCGCCTGGCCCTTGTACGCGCGCACGCCGGTGTCCTCGAACGCCTGCGCGAGCTGCAGGAACGTGTCGTAGTTCTTGAACACCTGGTCCCCGAGGGGGCCCTGGCCCGAGCCGCTGCCGCCGCTGAAGTCGAAGGTCGGACTCACGCGCGCCTGGCCGCCCTGGCCGACGAGGCCGCCTAACGCCTGCTGCAGCACCGTGACGTGCTGGGCCTCGTGGCCCGCGATGGTGGTGAAGATGGCGAGGTCGCTCGACGGGATCGCGAGGGTGCCCGCCCGACTCGCGGCGACGCCGCGGCGGTAGAACTCCGCCTCGACGTACTCGAGCGTGAGCGCGTAGTTGAGGATGCCCGTGACGATGGCGGGAAGGGACGCCGACTGCCCGAAGGCGTCGCGCGCCATCGCGGCGACGGCGAGGGGCGCGGTGGCCAGCGCGACGCCCGCGGCGACCGCGGTGCGGCGCGTCATCAGCATGCGCTCGGCGATTTCGGGGTCGGCGGCCTCGATGCGGCCGAACAGCGACAGCGGGCGGTCCGCCGCGGCGGTGATCTCGATGTGGTCGGTCATGGCAGGCTCGCTCAGAGGTTTTGAACGTTGATCGTCTCGACGACTAACGGCTGCACGCGCTGGACGACGGTCTGCAGGACCTGCTTGGGCGTCCGCGGGGGCGTCGTGGCCGTGTCCGGGTAGTCGAAGTCGATGACGTTCGGGGCGAAGATCGGGTTCGCCATGTCGCCCGGGTTCGCCGCCTTCGGGTTGAGCAGGTCGTTGAGCGCCGCGGCCTGACGCGCCTCCACCGAGACGAGCTTGCCCGCGAGGGCGAGGTAGGTGCCGTTGTGCAGGTAGCCGGCCGCGTTGTTGAGGGCGAAAACGCAGGTGTTCTCGATCGCGCGGGCCGTCTGGAGTACGCTCAGGCGGTTGCTGAAGGTCACGCTCGCGAAGTTGGGGTGGACCATCGTGCCGGTCGCGCCGCTCGCGTTGAAAAAGGCCGTGAAGAAGTCGCGGTGCGACAGCTCGTGCCCGTAGAAGTCGCGCAGGATCTGCTGCTCGCCCGCGGAGAAGATGCTGCCGAAGGCCGAGTTCGAGGTGACCTGCTGGTAGAACGCCGCGCCGAGCTGCTCCGCCGCGTAGGCGAAGTCGAGCACGCCGAGGTCGTCGGCGCGGCCGAAGTCGTAGGTCACCGAGCCGCCGGCGACGGTGGCCGGCGTGACGCTCGAGGCGGCGGTGGCGGCGGTTCCGGTGATCTTGTTGACGCTCTCGCCGCAGGCGGCGAGGGCCGCGGCGCCGGCGCCGAGGCCGAGGAGGCGCAGGAAGTCGCGGCGGGCGTGCGCGTTTCCGGCGATGGCCGGCCCGGCCAGTCGCAGGGCTTCGAAGTGGTTTTGTTCGGACTGCTCGATGGTCTCGTCCATGATCCCACCCTCAGGGGGTCGCGTGATGTCGGTGGCGTGCGCGGGCGTGCGGGGTCGTGCGGGGCGGCCGGGCGTCGCCGCCCGGCGCGCACTGTTAGGCGCGGCCGCGGCGGCGGCGGGCCGCGGCGCCGACGCCGGCGAGGCCGAGGCCGACGAGCGCGACGGTCGCGGGCTCGGGGACGGTCGAGGCCGAGGCCGAGGGCGTGAAGACGAGGTTGTCGATGAGCACGTAGGGCTCGTTGGCCGCGTTCATCGACGTGATCCGCACCGAGCTGAACATCATGTTGGCGAAGCCCGAGAGGTTGCACGTCGCGAGGCTCGCCGCGGACCCACTGACCGCGCAGGTCGCGTTGGCGCTGCCGCCGCCGACGAGCGTGCCGAGGAACGAGACGTTGGCATTCAGCGCGTCGAACGCGCCGAGCTGGAGCGACGAGAAGCCGAACGCGGCCCCGCCCTGGCGCGTGACGTCCATGCTGAGCGCGCCGTTGTTGAGCGTCAGCGCGGGATCGGTCAGCAGGGGGACGATGACGCCCGAGTCCTGGTTGTAGGCGGCGAACGTGCCCGGGGTGCCGCAGGCCACGCCGGTGCCGGTGAAGGTGAAGCCGCCCTCGGTGTAGCAGTTGTTGACGGCCATCACGCCGGTGCCGTCGGTCGCGTTGAGCGCGTTGAACGTGACGGTGGTGGCGGCGGCGGCGCTCTGCGCGCGCGCGGCGGCGGGGGCGGCGGCGGCGAACGCGCCGAAGAGCGCAGCCGCGAACGCGGGGCGGAATGCGGCGGGCGTGAACGATCCGAGCATCGACGATCTCCTGCCTGGGGTGGTTGGGGGCGGTCGAAGGCGGGGCCGTCCGCGGGCGCGGCCGGGGTCCCGTCGTCTGGCGAGCGGTCCGCGTCGGCCCGCGTCGCGGGGCGGCCCGGGCGCGGACCGCCCCGGGAGGGTAGGCGGTCGCGTCGGGGGGGCGTCCCGCGCAGTGTGGCGCGCGCGGTGGTGCGTCCGGCCCGCGGCTGGCGGCCGGTCGGTTTTGCGAACTACGCAGTGCGTCCTCGGCGGCGGCCGACCCGAGTCGACCGGGCCGCGTTAGGCGGCTCGGTCGGGGTGGCCGGGACGGCGGGCCCGGTCTGCATTACTGATGCCGCGGCAGTCTGTGGGCTGGGTTGTGCATTAGTCGCTCACAGTTCTTTACACGCGGGTCCGAACGGAGCGGCACGCCCGAGCCCGGCGGTCGGGGCGTCCGAGACGTCGGTCCCCGACCGCCGCGGCGGGCAAATGCGCCGGACCCGAAAATCGTGCCCGGCGGCGGCACCCGGTCCGCGCCGCCCGTCCGCGGCCCGTCCCGGGTCCGCCGGGCCGCCCGGGCGCGCCGCCGCGCGCGCCGCGGCGCGCAACGTGCGCGGGAGCGCGCGGAGATACTGAGTTCGCGCGCGCGCGGCGCATCCACGCCCCCCCACGCCCGCGCCCGCGACCCCGCACCCCCGACCCCACACCCCCGACGCCCGATCGCGGCGCCGGGGGCTCACCGCACGACCGACACGAACGACAGGAACCGCACGCATGCGACTCGGAATGGTTGGCCTCGGCCGGATGGGCGCGAACATGACCACGCGCCTCATCCAGGGCGGACATCAGGTGGTGGCTTTCGACCGCGACCCGGCGGCGGTCGCCAAGAGCGCCGAGGGCGGTGCGGAAGGCGCCGACTCGCTCGACGCCCTGCTGGCCAAGATCGGGCAGCCCGGCGCCGGGCCGCGCGTCGCGTGGGTCATGGTCCCGGCGGGGCCGCCCACCGACGGCACCATCAACGCGCTCATGGCGCACATGGTCGCCGGCGACATCATCATCGACGGCGGCAACAGCAACTACGAGGACTCGATCCGGCGCGCCAAGGCGTGCGCCGAGAAGGGCGTGCGCTTCCTCGATTCGGGGACGAGCGGCGGCGTGTGGGGCCTGAAGGAGGGCTACGCGCTCATGATCGGCGGCGAGGCCGACGCGGTCGAGACGGCGCGCCCGATCTTCGAGACGCTCGCGCCCGCGCCCGACAAGGGGTGGGGCCACATGGGCCCGCCGGGGTCGGGGCACTTCGTGAAGATGATCCACAACGGCATCGAGTACGGCCTGATGCAGGCCTACGCCGAGGGCTTCGCGATCATGCACAAGAAGAAGGACTTCGGCGGCGCCGCGGCGGAGCTCGACCTCGCGAAGATCGCCGAGTTGTGGCGCTACGGGTCGGTGGTGCGCTCGTGGCTGCTCGACCTGACGGCGATCGCGCTGCAGGGGAATCCGACCATGCATGGAATCGCGCCGTTCGTCGCCGACTCGGGCGAGGGGCGGTGGACGGTCGCCGAGGCGCTCGCGCTCGACGTGCCGGCGCCGATCATCACGGGCTCGCTGATTGCCCGGCTCCGGTCGCGCGACGAGGAGGGCTTCACCGAGCGCCTCCTCGCGGCCATGCGCAACCAGTTCGGCGGCCACGCGATCAAGACCGAGGACGCCGCGGCCTCGTCCGCCCAGACCGGGGGGAAGGCGTGAGCGCCGCCGACGAGACGCCCGTAAACGGCGCGAACGGCGCGAACGGCGCCGCAGGAACCGGCGCCGGCGACGGCGTGCAGCCCTCGCACCCGATCCCGCAGCATCCGGTGTCGGCGACGGCGATCGCGTCCACGGCCAACACGCCGAGCGCGGCCGCGATGACCGCGGCCAACGCGGCCGGCGGTCAGGTCGCCAACGAGCCCGAGCCGAGCGTGTTCATCATCTTCGGCGCGACGGGCGACCTCGCGAAGCGCAAGATCCTGCCCGCGCTCTGGCAGCTCTACGCGCAGGGCGCGACGGCCAAGGGCTGCGCGATAATCGGCACGAGCCGCGACGCGTCGATCGACGACGCGAAGTACCGGGACGACGTCGTCGAGTCGGTGACGGGCGCGCACAAGGACGCCGACCAGGCGAAGGTGCGCGCGTGGGCGGAGAAGTGGGTGTTCTTCCAGCCGGCCGACAAGGACCTCAACCCGCTGAAGGCGCGCGTCGAGGCGGTCGAGCAGTCGCTGAACCTACCCGGGAACCGCGCGTTCTACCTGTCGCTGCCGCCGTCGGTCTTCCCGGGCACCGTGCAGCACCTCGGAGAGATCGGGCTCAACAAGGGCCCGGCCGGCACGTGGACGCGCATCGTGATCGAGAAGCCGTTCGGCCGCGACCTGGCGACGGCGCGCGCGCTCAACGAGGTCGTGCATAGCACGTTCGACGAGCACCAGGTCTACCGGATCGACCACTACCTCGGCAAGGAGACGGTCCAGAACCTCCTCGTCTTCCGCTTCGCGAACGCGATGTTCGAAAGCGTGTGGGACCGCGACCACGTCGAGAGCGTGATGATCACCGTCGCCGAGGAGCTCGGGATCGAGTCGCGGGCGGGGTACTACGAGTCGGCGGGGGCGCTGCGCGACATGGTGCAGAGCCATCTGACGCAGCTGATGACGCTGGTCGCGATGGAGGTGCCGGCGGCGATGGACGCCGACAGCATCCGCGCGGAGAAGCTCAAGGTGATCCGCTCGGTGCGGCCGCTCGACGCCGACGACGCCGTGCTCGGCCAGTACGAGGCGGGCGAGGTCAACGGCCAGAAGGTGCCGGGCTACCGCGAGGAAGCGGGCGTGGCGCCCGACTCGCGGACGGACACGTTCGCGGCGATTCGGTTGAACGTCGAGAACTGGCGCTGGCAGGGCGTGCCGTTCTACCTGCGCACGGGCAAGCGGATGCCCAAGCGGCTGACCGAGATCGAGATCAAGTTCCGCCGCGCGCCGGTGTGGATGTTCCGCGGGCAGGCGTCGCGGCAGGACGCGCCGGGGGCGGAGCTGCACCGCAACACGCTGCTGGTGACGCTGCAGCCGGACGAGGGCTTCTCGCTCTACTTCGACGTGAAAGCGCCGGGCGACCCGTTCCGGATCCAGCGGTTGCCGCTGCATTTCAACTACGCCGAGGTCTTTTCGGCGTCGCCCGAGGCGTACGAGACGCTGATGCGCGACGTGCTGGTCGGGGACCAGACGCTCTTCGTGCACGCGGCGGAGGTCGAGGCGAGCTGGGCGCTCTACGCCCCGCTGCTGGACGGGCGGCGGGCGGTCTACCCGTACCAGGCGGGGACGTGGGGGCCGTCGCAGGCCGCCCACCTCACCTCGCACACGCCGTCGCCGCAGGCGTCGGGCGCGTCGCAGGACGCGGACGCGAGCGCGCAGCCGATGGTGATGCGGTGAGCGGAGCGGGGCGCGCGGGCGCGGGTGCGGGCGCGGCGGTCGAGCGCGAGGTCGTCGCGGACGGCGCCGCCGCGGCCGCGCGCGCGGCGGCGCGCTTCGCGGACGCGGCGCGGCGCGCCGTGGCGGCGCGCGGGCGGTTCGTGGTCGCGCTCGCGGGCGGGAGCACGCCGAAGGCGGCGTACGGGCTGCTCGCGGCGGACGGGTCGTTAGGCGCGGACGTCTGGGGCGCGACGCACGTGTGGTTCGGCGACGAGCGGTGCGTGCCGCCGGATTCGGCGGACAGCAACTACCGGATGGCGCGCGAGGCGCTGCTCTCGCGGGTGCCGGTCCCCGAGGCGCAGGTCTACCGGATCGAGGGGGAGCGCGAGCCGGAGGACGCGGCGGCGCGGTACGAGGCGCTGCTGCGGGGCGAGGCGGTGGCGGGCCGGGACCGGGTGGCGGCGCGCGAGGGCTCGGCGCTGCCGCGCGACCCGGTGGGGTCGCCGCTGTTCGACCTGATGCTGCTCGGCGTGGGGCCCGACGGTCACACGGCGTCGTTGTTTCCGGGGACGCCCGGGTTGGAGGAGCGGGGGCGGTGGGTGATCGCGGTGGCGGCTCCGGTCGCGTTGACGCCGAAGGTGCCGCGGGTGACGCTGACGTTCCCGTGTCTGGACGCGTCGCGCGAGGTGCTGGTGCTGGCGGTGGGGGCGGAGAAGCGGGACGCGGTGGGCCGGGCGTTAGGCGCGGGGGGGGAGGTGCCGCCGTCGGGGCAGGTGCGGGGGCGGGAGCGGACGGTGTGGGTGGTGGACGAGGCGGCGGCGGGGTGATCGGGAGGCGGCGGGACCGGTCGTGCCGTCGTCGTCGCCGTGGATCTGCGGACGCCGTTCGCGTCACGTAACAGGGAACCATTCCCGCCTAGCAGAACGGTTCCTGACGACGCGGTCCCTCGCGTCTCCCAGGCCGTGCGGCGGACCGCGGACCGCCGAGATCCCGCGGCGCATGGCGAGCGGCCGCGCCCCACGCCGATTGACAGCCGCCCCCGACAGCCGCAACGTGGCCCATCGCGCCTCCCCCCGACCCTCCCCACCGCCCCGCATGACCACCCGAAGCTCGCCGCGCGCCCTCGCCGCGGCCGCTGCAGTCGCCCTCTCCGCGGCCGCCGCCGGCGCGCAAGTGCCGCGGCCCCCGGTCGCCGCCCGCCGCCCGCAGGTCGACACCCTCACCGGCGAGGTGCGCACCGACGACTACGCGTGGATGAAGAACAAGCGCGACTCCGCTGTGCTCGCGTACCTCACCGCGGAGAACGCCTACGCCGACGCGATGACCGCGCGTACGGCCGCGCTCCGCGACACGCTCTACCGCGAGATGCTCGCGCGCGTCAAGCAGACCGACCTCTCGGTGCCGTATTACCGGGACGGCTACTGGTACTACACGCGCACCGAGCAGGGCAAGGCTTACCCGATCTTCTGCCGCCGACGCGGCGCCATGGCCGCGCCCGAAGAGATCGTCCTCGACCAGAACGCGCGCGCCGCCGGCAAGAAATTCCACGGGCTCGGCGGCCTCGACGTCAGCCCCGACGGCGCGACGCTGCTCTTCCTCGAAGACACCACGGCGCTCCGCGTCTTCACGCTGTACGCCAAGGACCTGCGCACCGGGCGCCTCATCGACACCGTGCCGGGCGTCACCGGTGCGACCGCGTGGGCCAACGACAACCGCACATTTTTCTACGTCACCGGCGACTCCGCGCGGCGGGACAACGCCGTCTGGCGGCACACGTTGGGCGGCGCGCGCGGCGCCGACGCGAACGTCTTCCGCGAGGACTCGCTCCTCTACAACGTCGGGCTCCAGCGCACGCGCGACGGACGCTACGTCCTCATGGGCGCCGAGAGCTTCACGACGAGCGACTGGCGCGTCGTCCCGGCCGATCGGCCGGACGACGCGCCACGCGCGACCGGCGGGCGGCGCGACGGCGTCGAGTACGGCCTCGACCACGGCCCCGGCGGGTGGTTCGTCCGCACGAACGCGGACGGCGCGGTCAACTTCAAAGTCGTGCGGGCGCCCGACGCCGACCCCACGCCGGGCGCGTGGACCACGTGGCTGCCGGCCCGCGACTCCGCGTTCGTCGAGCACGTCGACGCCTTCCGCGACTTCGTCGTCGTGAGCGAGCGCACCGGCGGCATGCGCCGCCTGCGCGTCACGCAACTCGACGGCGGCCGCACGCACACCGGCACGCACACCGTGGCGCTCCCCGAGGCCGCGTACGGCGTGTTCCCAGGCAACAACGAGGAGTTCGCGACGCCGACGTACCGCTTCACCTACTCGTCGCTCGTCACGCCGAGCACCGTGTACGACTACGACGTCGCCGCGCGGCGGCTGGACGTGAAGAAGCGCACCGAGGTCCCGACGTATGACGCGTCGCGCTACGAAGTCCGCCGCCTCACGATTCCCGCCCGCGACGGCACCCCCGTGCCGGTCTCGGTGCTGCTGCGCAAGGGCACCGCACTCGACGGCCGCAACCCGCTCCTGCTGTACGCCTACGGGTCGTACGGCGCGACGCAGGAGCCGACGTTCCGCTCGACGGTGTTCTCGCTCGTCGACCGCGGGTTCGTCTACGCGCTCGCCCACATCCGCGGCGGGCAGGAGATGGGGCGACGCTGGTACGACGCCGGCAAGATGCTGAACAAGCGCAACACGTTCTACGACTTCGAGGACGTCGCCGAAGGGCTGGTCAGGCTCCGCTACACCGCGCCCGACCGACTCGTCGCGAACGGCGGCTCCGCGGGCGGGCTCCTGATGGGCGTCGTCGCCAACGAACGGCCGCAGGACTTCAGAGCGATCGTCGCCGACGTGCCGTTCGTCGACGTCGTCAACACGATGCTCGACGCGTCGCTGCCGCTGACCGCGCAGGAGTGGCTCCAGTGGGGCAACCCGCGCGTGCCGGCCGAGTACGCGTACCTCAAGAGCTACTCGCCGTACGACAACGTGCGGGCGCAGGCGTACCCGTGGATGCTCGTCACGAGTTCGCTCAACGACTCGCAGGTGGCCTTCCACGAGCCGACCAAGTGGGTGGCGAAGCTGCGCGCGACCAAGACCGACGCGAACCCGCTCGTACTGCGGATGAACATGAACGGCGGGCACGGCGGCAGCTCGGGGCGCTACGACGCGCTGCGCGAGCAGGCGTACCGCTACGCCTTCATGCTCGACGCGGTCGGGCTCGCGGGCGGAGCGCGGCCGACGACCGGGCAGACGGGCGTGTCCGTGCGGCCGTAGCGGGCGCGCCGACCGGCTGCCCGGGTAGCTTGCGCTGCCCGCCTTCCCCCGCCGATGCCCCGCCGTTTCCTCCGTTTCGTCGCTGCCCGGGCGTTGACCGCGCTCGCCGCGGCCGCCCTGCCGTTCGGTCCCGCCCGTGCGCAGCCCGCGGCGGGGCAGGGAACGTCCCTTCCCCCCGATCTGCCGGCCTACGCCGCGGCGCGCGACAGCGCCCAGCGGTTCGCCGGGCGGCCTGCCGCGGCGTCGTACACGTCCCCCGCGGGCGGCGACACGGTCGGCTACTGGCAGCAGCGCGCCGACTACCAGATCGTCGCGCGGCTTGACGAGCGCCGCGAGGTGCTCGTCGCCACGGCGCGATTGACCTACGTCAACGCGTCGCCCGACACGCTGCGCGAGCTGTTCCTGCACGAGCACCTCAACGCCTTCCGCCCGGGCTCGCGCTGGGCCGCGACCGACGAGCGCGAGGGACGGGTGCGCTTCCAGACGCTCACCGACCCGGCATACGGGTTCGAGCGATTCACCGCCGACCCGCGCGTCGGCGGCGTGGCGGTGCGCGCCGAGTATCCGGGGGCGCCGGACAGCACGGTCGTCCGACTCGCGCTCCCGCGCCCGCTCGCGCCGGGCGACTCGGTGCGCGTCGACCTGGCGTGGGAGGCGCGACCGAGCACGATCCTGCGGCGGCAGGGGCGTCGGGGACGGAGCTACGACTTCGCGCAGTGGTTTCCGAAGGTCGCCGTCTACGACCGCGGCGGGTGGCAGCCGCACGCGCTCGTTCCCTCGGGGGAGCTGTACGGCGAATTCGGCACGTTCGACGTGACGCTCATACTGGCCGATGACCAGGTGGTCGGCGCGACCGGCGTGCCGGTCGAGGGCGACCCGGGGTGGGCGCGCGTGTCGCGGAGCGGGCCGGTGCGGACCGGCGCGGCGGCGTACGCGCGGGCCGGGGGCCCGGTCGCGCCGGGGCCTCGCTTCAAGCTCGCGGCGGGGGAGCGCGCCGTGCGGTTCCTCGCCCGCGGCGTGCACCACTTCGGCTGGTCGACGTCGCCCGACTACCGCTACGAGGGCGGCCTGTACGTGCGTCCGACGCCCGCCGGCGCGCCGGGCGCCCGCTTCCCGGTGTGGGACACGGTGCTCGTCCACACGCTCTACCGCCCGGGCGACGAGACGACCTTCGGCGACGGGCGGGCCGTCGCGCGCACGGTCGCCGCGATCGCCTGGCTCGAACGCGTCTACGGCGCGTACGGCTACCCACAGATGACCGTGCTGCACCGGTTGGAGAGCGGCGGGACCGAATTCCCGATGCTGCAGATGAACGGCGGTGCGTCGCAGTCGCTCATCCTGCACGAGGGCGGTCACATCTATTCGTACGGCCTGCTCGCCAACAACGAGTGGCAGAGCGGGTGGATGGACGAGGGGCTCACGTCGTACCAGACGAGCTGGGCGTTGGGCGAGGCCCGCGCGCCGCTCGCGCTCGCGGCCGGCCGGCCCGGAGCCCCCTACCCGGGCGTCGGGCCCGCGCCCGACCCGGCGGAACTCGCGCGGCGCCGCCGCGCGCTCGACCGGACCGCCGCCCGCGTCGACTCGGCGGTCCGCGAGGGGCGCGCGCAGCCGATCGGCCTGCGGGGTGACCTGTTCACCGACTTCTCGACGTACAACTTCGCCGTCTACGTCCGCGCCGAAGTGATGTACGGCGCGCTCCGCGACGTGCTCGGCGAGGACGCATTCCCGCGCTTCCTCCGCGACTACTACGCGCGCTGGGCGTTCCGCCACGTCGACGAGGCGGCGATGCGCGCGAGCGCCGAGCGGGTGGCGCCGGCCGACCGGCCGTGGGCGCGCGACCTCGGGTGGTTTTTCTCGGAGTGGGTGCACGGCGTCGGATCGGTGGACTACGCGCTGCGCGACGTCGCGTGGCGGCGTGCGCCGGCGCCGCGTGCGCCCGTCGGGCGCGACGCGGGCGGCTGGGTCACGACCGCCCGGCTCGTCCGCACGGGCACGTACCGGCACCCGATGCCCGTCGGCGTGCGCACGGACGCGGGGTGGACGGTCGTGCGCGGCGATCCGGGCCGGGACGACGCATCGCTCGTCATCACCACCCCGGGCGAGCCGCGCGAGGTGCGCCTCGACCCCTTCGGCGTGACCGAGGCGGCGGCCGCGCGGTACTACGTCGTTCCTCGCAGCATGCGCACCCTGCCCGGCGCGGGCGGGTCGTAGCCGCGCCGCCACGCGGGCCCTCGTCGCGGTGCCGGTCGGCCTCGTCGAACGCATGCGCTTCCTGCCGCGGGCGGGGTTCCCGGACGGGTACGCGCGGCTCGACCGGCACCTCGACCGGCTGGCGGCAAGCGCCCGGTACTTCGGGTGGGCCGACCCAACGGCCGCCGCGGTGGCCGCGCTCCGGCGCGAGGCGGCGCTCGTCGCCCTCGAGCCGCAGCGCCGGCGCGTGCGGCTGGTCGCCCACGCGGACGGCCGCGTCACGGTCGCGGGCGCGCTCCTGCCGGGTGACGTCTCGCGCGTGCGGACGGCCGCCCTCGCGCGGACGCCGGTCGACCGCGCCGACCCGATGCTCCGCCACAGCACCACCGACCGCGCCGTCCACGACGCGCGCCGCGCCGAGTGGCCGCACGCCGACGACGTGCTGCTGAGGAACGCCGAGGGCGACCTCGTCGGGTTCACCGAGGGGGCGCTGGTCGCCGAACTGGCGGGCGATGGTGGCGCGCGCCGGTGGACGCCGCCCTTCGAGAGCGGGGCGGCGGCGGGGGTGTTCCGCGGCGAGCTCCTCGACCGCGGGCTGGTCGCCGAGCGGGTGCTGCGGCCGGCGGAGCTGGCGGGGGCGCGCGTCTGGCTGGTCAGCAGCCTGCGCGAGTGGGTACCGATCGAGATCGTCGAGCGTCTCTGACGCGGTCCGCCGCGCGCGGTTCGCGGCGCGCGGTTCGCGCGCGTCACGCGTTGCTGCGGGCCCGCCCGTCCCCGATATTGCGCGGCCGCCGGCCGCCCGAGCCCGGCGCCCCGTCCGGCTCGCATCGCTTCCAGCCCGCGTTCGCATGAGTGGTCGCACCCCCGTCACCCGCGTCGACAAGCCGTGGGGGCACGAAATCATCTGGGCCCACACCGAACGGTATGCCGGCAAGGTGCTCCACGTCCGGGCGGGGCAGGCGCTCTCGGTCCAGTACCACGAGCAGAAGGACGAGACCGTCTACCTGCTCTCCGGCGAACTCCGTTACTGGGTGCGCCTCGAGGGCGGCCCCGAGGGCGACGCCCCGCTCGAGGACATGCGTCTGCGCGTCGGCGACGCGTTCCGGATCACGCCCGGCACGGTGCACTACATGGAGGCGGTCACGGACTGCGACGTCCTCGAGGCCTCCACCCCCGAGCTCGGCGACGTCGTGCGGCTCGAAGATCGCTACGGCCGCCAGGGCACGTCGGCCCCGTAACGGGGCCCCGTACCGGGGCTCGGTCGGGCGTCCCGGTCACCTCTTTTCCGCCATCGCACCCATGAAGGTCATCATCCCGCTCGCGGGAAAGGGGACGCGCCTGCGCCCCCACACCTACGTCACGCCCAAGCCCATGCTGCGCATCGCCGGCAAGCCGGTGATGGACTACGTCATGGACGACGTGAAGCGGCTGGGCGAGATCGAGCAGGTGGTCTACGTGACCGGGCACCTGAAGGAGAAGGTCGAGGCGCACGCGCGCGACGACATCGGGCTCCCGGCGGTGTTCGTCGAGCAGGCGGTGCAGGACGGCACGGCGGGCGCGGTGAACCTCGCGCGGCCCTACGTCGACGGGCCGGTGCTCATCATCTTCGTCGACACGATCTTCGACGCGGACCTCTCGGTCATCCGCACGACCGACGCCGACGGGATCATCTGGACGAAGGAGGTCGAGGACTACCAGCGCTTCGGCGTGGTGGTGACCGACGCCGACGGCTACATGACGCGCATCGTCGAGAAGCCGCAGGAGCCGGTGTCGAAGCGCGCGAACATCGGCCTGTACTACGTGCGCGACTGGCGGCTGCTCTTCGAGGGGATCGACCACGTCTTGTCGCAGCCGGCCAACAAGGGCGAGTACTACCTGACCGACGCGTTCCAGTACATGATCGACCGCGGCGCCAGGCTCAAGGTCGAGGACGTCGCCGGGTGGTACGACGCGGGGCAGCCCGACACGCTGATCGCGACCAACCGCGTGATGCTCGAGAAGGGCCGCGCGCGTCGCCCCGCGTCGTTAGGCGAGGGGGCGCGCCTGGTCGACCCGGTCTACGTCGAGGACGGCGTGACGATCACGAACTCGACGGTCGGGCCCAACGTCAGCATCTCGGCCGGCACGGTGGTCGACGGGTCCGAGGTGCGCGACGCCGTGATCGGCGCGCGGTCGCGGCTGGTCGGGTGCCGGCTGCACGACGCGCTCGTCGGCGACGACGTGAAGCTGACGGGCGTCGCCGGGACGGGGAGCGTCGGCGACAGCACGGAAGTCGTGATCGAGGGCGCGGCCTAAGCCGCGGGGGCGCGGCGGCCCCGGCTCACGCGAGCCCCGCCGCCGCGCACACCACGGTCAGCGCCCGCGCGATCCCCAGCGCGCCGTCGACGTTCTCGTACCACTCGCCGGGCGTGTGCGCCAGGCCGCCGCGCCCGCCGGCCCCGATCGCCACGGCGGGGACGCCCATGCCTAACGGCACGTTGGCGTCGGTCGACGCGGCGCCGGCCTGGGGGGTGCGGCCGATGAGTCGCGTCGCGGCGAGCGCCGCCTGGACCAGCGGGTGCTCGCCGGCGAGCGCGCCCGCGGGCCGGTCGCCGATCACCTCGACCGAGACGGCCAGCGCCGCCGTGCCGGACGCGCGCACCGCGTTCTCGTCGGCCGCGGCGGCGCGCGCCGCGCGGCGGACCACGCCCTCGTAGTCGTCGAGCGCGCGCGCCGTCGTCGCCCGCAGGTCCACCTCGAGCCACGCTTCGGCGGGGATCGCGTTCACGCTCAGGCCCCCGCCGATGCGGCCTACCGAGAGCGTGACGCGGCCGGCGGCCCCGGGCGGGGAGCCCGCGGGCAGCGCGACGTCGGCCAGGCGCGTCGCGGCGCGCGCCGCCGCGTGGACCGCGTTCGCGGTGCCGAACGCCGCCCAGCTGTGGCCGCCCGGCCCGCGGAACGTCAGCCGAAAGCGGCGCGCGCCGACCGCGCGGTGGACCACCCGCTCGTCGCCCGGCCCGTCGAGGACCACGGCGGCCGCCGGACGCGCGTCGGGGGCGAACTGCGCGAAGTAGAACTTCGCCCCGCCGAGGTCGCCGAGCCCTTCCTCGCCGACGGTGGCGACGAAGTCGATCGGGCGGCGCGTGCGGACGGCGCCGTCGCCCGCCGTGCCGCGTCCCGCCCCGTCGGCGGCGCCGAGCGCGCCGGCGAGCGCGAGGAGCGCGGCGAGTCCGCGGCCGTTGTCCCCGATGCCGGGGCCGATCAGCCGGCCGCCGTCGGCGTGCACGCCCGTCGGGACGTCGCGCGGGAACACCGTGTCCAGGTGCGCGCACACGGCGATCGGCGCCGCGTCCTCCCGGCCCGCTCCCGGCCGGCGGCCGACCACGTTGCCCGCCGCGTCGATGCGCACCGCCGTGAGTCCCGCGGCGCGCAACCGGTCGGCGACCCACCGCGCGCGCGGACCCTCGTCGCCCGTCGGGGCCGCGATCTCGGTGACGGCCACTTGGTCGGCGACGACGGCGGCGTCGGTCGCGGCGAGGCGCGCGCGCACCGCGGCGAGCGCCGTGAACGTCGCGCCCGCGTCGTCCACGCGGAACGGGTCCGCCCGACGTGGGTCCACGCGGGGCGCGTCTGCACCCGGACCGCGCGCGCCGAGGCCGCTCAGCAGCAGCGCGCGCCGGGGCGCGCGTACCGGGCGGTGAGGCGCTCGCGCTCGAACGTCGCGCGGTCGGGCACGGGCCCCCCCGGGTCCCGCGCCCGCACGAACGCCACGTACCGCTCGTAGTCGGGCGCGCCGACGATCGTCGGCAGCGCGCGGCGAACGGCCCCGAGGCCGCGGGCCACGGACGCGAGGACGCGAGAGAACGACCGCAACACGACAGGCGACACGGCGCGGGACAGGAACGGGAGACCGACGTTCCGAAACTAGGGCGCCGCCCGTGGCCCCGCCACGCGCGTCGCGGTCTGCGCGGCCGCTCGGGCCGGAGGCGGGCGCCGACCTGCTCGACGCGTCGGCCCGGTCGACGCGTTAGGCGCGGTCGACGCGTCGACGGCCGGCGCGAGTGGTCAGTCGCCCACGATCGGGGCCGGGGTCGGCGTCGCGCCGAACCCGCGCGGGCGCGCCGCCCCGCCGCCCGCGAGCGCCGCCCACCACGCGCGCACCGACGCGGCGAGTACGACCAGCACCGCGGCGAGGAAGAAGCCCGCGACCGCCGCGTCGAGGTAGTCGTTGCCGATCATCCGCCGCGCCGCCGCGGCCGACGCGACCCCCGCCGGCAGCGGCCCGCCCGCGCCCAGGCTCGTGCCTAACGCCCGCGCGTGCGCGAAGAAGCCGAGCTTCGGGTCCGCCGAGAACAGCTTGGTGAGGCCCGTCGCGAAGGTGACGACCAGGAGCCAGGCGAGCGGGACCACCGTGACCGGCATCCAGCGCGCCTTCCCCATGCGCACGATCACCGTCGTCCCGACGCAGAGCGCCACCGCCGCGAGCAGCTGGTTGGCGATGCCGAAGAGCGGCCACAGCGAGTTGATCCCGCCGAGCGGGTCGCTCACCCCCTGGTAGAGGAAGTGGCCCCAGCCGGCGACGAAGAGCGCGCTCGCGAGCACCGCGCCCGGCGTCCACGACACGCGCCCCATCGGCGCCCACGCGTGCTTGAGCAGGTCCTGCAGCATGAAGCGCCCCACGCGCGTGCCCGCGTCGAGCGTCGTGAGGATGAAGAGCGCCTCGAACATGATCGCGAAGTGGTACCAGAGCGCCATCGCCGTTGGGCCGCCGAGCACGCCGCTGAAGAGGTGCGCCATGCCGACGGCCAGCGACGGCGCGCCGCCCGTCCGCGACAGCAGCGTGTGCTCCCCGACCTGCCGCGCGAGCGCGTCCAGCTCGGCCGGACTCACGGCGAAGCCCCACGTGGCGATCTTGGCGGCCGCGCTCGCGGCGGTCGTGCCCAACACGCCGGCGGGCGCGTTGATCGCGAAGTAGACGCCGGGCGTGAGCACGCACGCGCCGACGAGCGCCATCACCGCGACGAGCGACTCGGTGAGCATCGCGCCGTAGCCGACGAGGGGCGCGTCGCTCTCGCGGTCGAGGAGCTTGGGCGTGGTGCCGCTCGAGATGAGCGCGTGGAAGCCCGAGATCGCGCCGCAGGCGATCGTGATGAAGACGAACGGGAAGACCTTGCCCGCGAACACCGGCCCCGTGCCGTCGACGAAGCGCGTGACCGCCGGCATCGCGAGCGGCGGGTGCGCGATGACGATGCCGGCCGCCAGCGAGGCGACGACGCCGATCTTGACGAACGCGCTGAGGTAGTCGCGCGGCGCGAGCAGCAGCCACACCGGGAGCACGCTCGCGGCGAACCCGTAGCCCATGAGGATGAAGGCGAGCGCGGGCTTGGACAGCGTGAACGCCGGCGCGAGCGCCGCGTCCCCGGCGACCGCGCGGCCGGCCCAGAGCGCGGCGGCGAGCAGCACGAGGCCGATCGCGGTCGCCTCCAGCACCCGACCGGGCCGGGCCCAGCGCAGGTAGCCGCCCATGAACAGCGCGATCGGAACCGTCAGCGCGACGGTCACCGTGCCCCACGGCGACTCGGCGAGCGCGTTGACCACGACGAGCGCGATGACCGAGATGAGGACGATCATGATCCCGAGTACGGCGAGCTGCGCGGTCAGCCCGGCGACGGGGCCGATCTCGTCGCGCGCCATCTGGCCTAACGACGCGCCGTCGCGGCGGAGCGAGGCGCAGAGGATCACGAAGTCCTGCACCGCGCCGGCGAGCGCCACCCCGACGATGAGCCAGAGCGCGCCCGGCAGGTAGCCGAACTGCGCGGCGAGCGTCGGCCCGACGAGCGGCCCCGGCCCGGCGATCGCGGCGAAGTGGTGGCCGAAGACCACCCAGCGGTTGGTCGGCACGTAGTCGCGGCCGTCGGCCAGCCGGTGGGCGGGCGTGGGGCGCGCGTCGTCGAGGGCGAAGAGCCCGCGGGCGATGGCGCGCCCGTAGAAGCGGTAGGCGACGAGGTACGTGCAGACGGCCGCGGTGACGAGCCAGGCGGCGTTGACGGGCTCGCCGCGCGCGAGGGCGACGACGGCGAAGGCCGCCGCGCCGAGGAGGGCGACGGCGAGCCAGAGGAGGGCGCCCGGGAGGGCGCCGGAGCGGGCGCCCGGGCGGGAACCCGGGCGGGCGGCGGCGGGGCGAGACATGGGCCGAACGTTACGCCCGGAACCGCCCCGTCAAGTGCTGGAAGGGGGTCCCCGCCGCGGGTTAGCTTGCGCCTCCCCCGCGGCGGAGAAGCCCCCGCCCGGGGGCGCCCCCCAGCCCCAGGAGCCGCGCCCCATGCCCACGACTGTCACGCTCATCCCCGGCGACGGCATCGGACCGAGCATCGCCGACGCCACGGTCCGCGTGCTCGAGGCCGCCGGGGCCGACCTCGCGTACGACGTGCAGGTCGCGGGGCAGGCGGGCGTCTCGCGCTACCACGACCCGATCCCGGACGCGACGCTCGACTCGATCCGGCGCACGCGCCTGGCGCTCAAGGGGCCGCTCGAGACGCCGGTGGGCGAGGGCTTCCGCTCGATCAACGTCGCCCTCCGCAAGACGTTCGACCTCTACGCGAACGTGCGGCCGGCGCACGTGATCCTGCGCGGCGGCCGCTTCGACAAGGTCGACATCGTGCTCGTGCGCGAGAACACCGAGGGGCTCTACATCGGCGTCGAGCACTACATCAAGATCGGCACCGACCCGAAGGCGGCGGCCGAGTCGACGCTCGTGATCACGCGCTACGGGTCGGAGCGGATCATCCGCTACGCCTTCGAGTACGCGCTGTCGCACGGGCGCAAGAAGGTCACGCTCGTGCACAAGGCCAACATCCTGAAGCTCTCGCAGGGGCTCTTCCTGGACGTCGGCAAGGAGATCGCGCGCGAGTACCAGGGCCGGATCGACTTCGAGACGCAGATCATCGACGCGATGGCGATGAAGCTGGTCATCGCGCCCGAGCAGTTCGACGTGATCGTGACGACCAACATGTTCGGCGACATCCTCTCGGACCAGATCTCGGGGCTGGTGGGCGGGCTCGGGCTGGCGCCGGGGGCGAACATCGGCGAGGGGGCGGCGATCTTCGAGGCGGTGCACGGCACGGCGCCCGACATCGCCGGGAAGAACGTGGCTAACCCGGGCGCGCTGATCCTCGCGGCGGCGATGATGCTCGACCACATGGGGCAGAAGGAGCGCGGCGACCGGATCCGCGACGCGTTCGAGGGGCAGGTCCGCGAGGGGCGCGTGCTGACCCGCGACCTGGGCGGCACGGCCGGCACCGACGAGTTCACGAACGAACTCGTCTCGCGCGTGCGCGGATGAGCGCGGGGCGCGCCGCGATCCGTTAGGCCCGTCCGCCAGGCACCGCCCGTGGCGCTCCGCGTCTTCCACGTCTCCGACCTGCACTTCGGGCGCCCCGCGGTGCCCGCGCAGGTCGACGCGCTCGAGCGGCTGGTCGAGCGCGAGCGGTACGACGTCGTCGCCGTCTCGGGCGACCTCACGCAGCGCGCGCGCTCGGGCGAGTTCCAGCGCGCGGCGGTGTTCCTGCGCGACGCGGGGCGCGTCAGCCGCACGATCGTCGTGCCGGGCAACCACGACGTGCTCTGGTGGAAGGCGCCGTTAGGCATCGGCGACGACGCGGAGATGTACGCCAACTACCGCGCCTACGTCACGCCCGACCTCGAGCCGGTGCTGCGCCTGCCCGCGCGCCCGCCCGGGACGACCGGGCCCGACGACGAGGGGGCGCCGGCCGCGGTGTTCGTCGGGCTCAACACGTCGCAGGGCGTGCTGCCGCAGACGCTGACCTGGAACGTGCGCGACATCTCGATCATCGGGCACCTGCGGCGCTCGCAGGTCGAGCGCGCGGGGGCCGAGTTCTCCGCGGCGCCGCCCGACGCGGTGCGCGTGATCGTGATGCACCACAACCCGGTCATGGGCGAGCTGTCGCAGCGGCACGGGCTCAAGCACACGCGGCGCGTCCTCGGCGCGTTCGCCGAGATCGGGACCGACCTCGTGCTCTGCGGGCACGACCACCAGGAGGCGGTGCACGAGGTCGAGGCGACCAAGAAGGGGACGATCGTGTCGACGGCGGGCACGGTCAGCAACCGCTCGCGCGGCGGGCGGCCGTCGTCGGCCAACGTGCTGACGCTGCGCCCGGGCGCCGTGGACGTCACGACGCTGGTCTGGTCGGCCGCCGAGCGCGAGTTCGTGCCGGGCGCGCAGCGGTCGTTCGCGCGCGGCGGGTGAGGGGCGGGTGGCGCAGCCTGCAAGGACGCAGCCCGTGAGGACGCAGCCCGGAGTGAGGCCGGGCGAGTCGGGGCGGACGTGGTGGGAGCGGATCGTGGGGATGACGGCAGGAAAGCAGAAACGGGGAGAGGGACCGCGGGCCGCCGCGCCGCCGGCGGCCCGGCCCGCGACGCAATTCGAACTGGCGCTTCCGGGGCCGCCCGCGGCGGGCCCGGCCTCGGGCCCGGCGGACGCGGGCGGCGCGCCGCGTCCGGCCGCGCCCGCGCGCCCTACGCCGGCCGACGCGGCGGCGCTGCTCGCGACGCTGCGGCGCATGGGGCTCCGCGGTATCGATCGCCTGCGCTTCACGCGTAACCGCACGGTGATGGTCAGCTTCAGCGACGGCGAGCTGCGCGTGCACGAGGGCTACCGCGACGCGCCGCCCTCGGTGCTCGGTGCGGTGGTGCACTTCGTCTGTGGGCGGACGCGCGCGGAGCGGCGCGCCGCGCGGGACGCGATCCTCGCGCACCAGATCGTGCGTCCGGCCGGGTCGCCCGCGAGGCGGCGCGAGCGCCCGCGGCCGGAGGACGAGCCCGCGGTGGCCCAGCTGCGGCGGTTTCACGCGCACTACAACCGCGTGTACTTCGGCGGCCGGCTCAAGGCGGTGCCGATCCGGTTGTCGCCGCGCATGCGCACGCGGCTCGGGCACTACACGGCGGCCGCGCCGACGGGCGACCCGGCGGAGATCGTCATCGGGAGCGAGCACATCCGCCGGCACGGGTGGGAGGAGGCGCTGCACACCCTGCTGCACGAGATGGTGCACCAGTGGCAGGACGAGAGCGGTCACCCGGTGGACCACGGGGCGACGTTCCGGGCGAAGGCGCGCGAGGTCGGAATCACGGCGAGCGCGCGCCGCCACATGGTCCCGCGCCGACCGCGGCTCGGCGCGCGGGAACTGGTGCCGGCGGCGGGGCCGGCGACGCCCGCGCGCCCGCTCCCGCAGACGATCGGGCTGCGGGCCGCGCGAGAGGACTGAGCCGGCGGATTGACGGCTGACCGGCG
This sequence comes from uncultured Gemmatimonadales bacterium, assembly GCA_963763675.1. GTDB lineage: Bacteria > Gemmatimonadota > Gemmatimonadetes > Gemmatimonadales > Gemmatimonadaceae > BPUI01. The sequence continues at coordinate 1,427,978 of CAVXPN010000001.1, read as the reverse complement.
TGGGCGGACGTGAACGCGGGGCGGCGGCCGGTTGGCCGCCGCCCCGCGTTCAGGCGTGGGGTGATCGCCGCGCGGGTTGGCCGCGCGGTGGGCAGGTCAGCGCGTCGAGCGCTTGCGTCGTGCGGCGAGGCCGAGGACGGCGACGCCGGCGCCCAGGAGGGCGACGGTGGCCGGCTCGGGCGTCGTCACGGTCGGCCCCACGTCCATCGGGGACACGGCCGCGGGCGACGTGGGCGCGGACGCCGGCGCAGCTCCCTGAGCGTCCGCGTTGGTGGCCGAGCCAGTCGCGGCCGTCGTCCCGGCCGTGGCGGTTGTCGTGCCGGCGGTGGCGGGCGTGCCGGCCGCCGGCGTCGTCGTACCAGCGGCGGGCGTGCCCGCAGCCGTAACGGTCCCACCGACGGGGGGGGCGGCGGCGCCGACCGCAGCGCTCGCCGATGGCGCGGCGGAGGAGTGGGCGAAGAGCAGCGCCGAACCGGCGCCGACGGCACCGCCGCCGATCAGCAGATTGCGGAAGAAGCTCGACTGCGTCGACGCACCGCCGATGAGGACGGGGCTGTCGGCCGCCGAATCGCCGCGCGTCCGGACGGCGGCCGGAGCGGTGCTGGCCGCGGGGGCCGCCTTCGCCGCACCGGCGCCTGCACCGCCGCTAGCCGCGGGCGCGTCCTTGCGGGCCGTCTGCCGCGCGTTCGGCGTGCTCGCCGCGCGGTTCGCGGCGGGGGCGCGGTCGCCCGTGCGGGCGTTGCCCACCGGGGCCGCGGACGCGGCATGCGGGGCGAGTAGCGGGAGCGCGCACGCGGCCAGCGCGACGGCGCGGCTTACGCGCTGCCGGGCGGAGAGGGACCGGTCCAGCATCTAATACCTCGTCGTTGGTAATCCTTGCCCGTGTTGCACCGTCGCGACACAAGCAGCAAATCCCGTACGCAACCAAGATGCCTGGACCGCTACGGATGGCGAGATTCGGGCGTGATCCAGAACACAACTTTGCGCAACGTGGCGCGAATGCTACTGATTTGTTTCGTGTGTAGCAGTCATGACGCGCCGCTCGGTGCCGCCGGCGCGGACGGGCGCGCGAGACCGCGTCCCGCCGAGGGGCTAGATTGGGGAAGACCCTCTTCCCCGTTTCCGAGATGGCTACCGAGATCGCCCCGGTGTACGACGCCGCACCCGACGCCGAGCCGGACGTCGCGTCCTACCTCGCCTCGCCCGACCAGCGCCCGGGTGCGGGTGACCTGTTCAACGTCGACGCGGGGCTCACCGAGGACGAGCGCGCCGTCCGCGACTCGGTGCGGCGCTTCGTCGACGAGGACGTGCTGCCGATCATCGGGCGGCACTACGTCGAGGGCACGTTCCCGCGGCACCTCATCCCCAAGATGGGCGAGCTCGGGGTGTTCGGCGCCAACCTGCCCGAGGAGTACGGGTGCGCGGGGCTCAACAACGTCCAGTACGGGCTCATCATGCAGGAGCTCGAGCGGGGCGACTCGGGGATCCGCTCGTTCGCCTCGGTGCAGGGCGCGCTCGTCATGTACCCGATCTACGCCTTCGGCTCCGAGGCGCAGCGGCGCGAGTGGCTGCCGCGCATGGCGACCGGCGAGGTGATCGGCTGTTTCGGGCTCACGGAGCCGGACTACGGCTCCAACCCCGCGGGGATGCTCACGGTCGCGCGCGAGCAGGCGGACGGGTCGTTCGTGCTGAACGGCGCCAAGATGTGGATCACGAACGGGTCGACGGCCACGGTCGCCGTCGTGTGGGCCAAGACGGTGCGCCACGGCGAGACGGAGGTCGGCGACGACCGGACGATCCGCGGGTTCATCGTCCCGACGGACGCGCCGGGGTTCCGGGCGCGCGACCAGAAGGGGAAGCTCTCGCTGCGCGCCTCGGACACGAGCGAGCTGGTCTTCGAGGACGTGCGCCTGCCGGCGGACGCGGTGCTGCCGACGTCGGGCGGGCTCAAGTCGCCGCTCATGTGCCTCACGCAGGCGCGGTACGGGATCTCGTGGGGCGCGTTGGGCGCGGCGCTCGCCTGCTTCGAGGAGGCGACGGCCTACGCCAAGACGCGCGTGATGTTCGACCGGCCGATCGGCGGCTTCCAGATCCAGCAGGTGCGCCTCGCCGACATGCTGACCGAGATCACCAAGGGGCAGCTCCTCGCGCTACATCTGGGGCGGTGCAAGGACGCGGGGACGTTCACGCCGACGATGGTCTCGCTCGCCAAGCGCAACAACGTCTCGATCGCGACGGACGTGGCGCGCGAGGCGCGGCGGCTGCTCGGCGGCAACGGCATCCTCGCCGAGTACGCGAGCATGCGGCACATGGCCAACCTCGAGAGCGTCTACACGTACGAGGGGACGCACGACGTGCACTCGCTCATCCTCGGGCAGGCGATCACGGGGCTGAACGCGTTCAAGTGAGCGCGGCGGGCGCGCGGGCCTAACGACGGCCGGCGGCGCGGATCGTCGCCGCGGCCGGGTCGCGCGCCAGCTCCAGGCGCCAGAACTCGGTGTACTCGTAGTTGCGGTTCATCAGCCGGTTGTACGGGACGTCCGCCGCGCGCGCCAGGGCGCGGCGGCGCGCGGGCGGGGCGCCGGGCGGGAGGGCGCGGACGGCGCCGGCGTAGGCGCCTAACGCGAGGTACAGTTCCGAGTTGGTCCGCAGGAAGCGGCGCGCGGCCTCGTGCTCCGCGGCGCCGGTCCACGGGACGCCAGCCGCCGCGTCGGCCGCGTCGGCGAGGCGGCGGGTCGAGTCGGTCGCGGCGGCGGACCAGCGGCCCTCGACCGTGCGATACCAGTCGCGGTCGTCGGCGCCGCCCAGCAGCTCCCCCTGCGCGCCGACGAGGAAGCGGGCGAAGGCGGCGCGGCCGGCGGCCGACGCGTCGGCGGCGAGCGCGGCGGCGCGGTCGAACCGCTCGGCCGCGGCGCCCGTCTCGTGCGGCCCGCGCGCCCGGCGCGTGAGCCGCGCGGCCTCCGCCCAGCGCCCCGCGCCCGCGAGCCGCGCGGCCTGCGTGCGCACCGCCTCGCCCCGCACGCCGCGGTCGGGCCGCGCGACGACGGCGGCGAGGACCGAGTCGTCAGCCATCACCTGCAGCAGGTAGCGCCGCGTCTCGGGGTGCAGCGCGGAGTCGGCGAGCGCCTCCGACCACCGCCGCGCGCGCAGCGCGAGACGCAGGCGGAGAGCGGCGGCCACGCGCCCGTTCGGCAGGAGCGCGGTCTGCGCGGCGGCATCGTCCCATCGCCGGGCCTGGACCAACACCGCGGCCCGGAGAGCGGCCCAGAGCGGCGTCGGCGCGGCGGCCGCGGCCGGGAACGCCGTGGGGAGTGGCCCGCCCGTGGTGTCCGCGAGCGCGACGCGGAGCAGCCGCTCCTCCGCGTTCACCGCCCACGCCGCCGGGCGCGCGGCCGCCGCGCGCCGCCACTCGGCGTCCCACACGGCACGGTCGTACGGGGCGACCCCGTGGCCGCTGCAGTTGTACTGCTCGCAGCCGAAGGTCCGGAACACCAGCGCCGACCGGAGCAGCGGGTCGGCGACCGCCGCGCGCGCCGCCGCCGGCGGGTCATCACCCGCGACGAGCAGCGCGTACATCTCGGCCACCACCCGCGCGCGGTGGCGCGGGTACATCGCGAGGAGCGTCGCCCACGCGCCCGCCGTGTCGCCGGCGAGCCGGTCGGCGCGGACGGAGTAGACGCGGACGAGATCGGCGAGCGGGTGCGCCGGGTAGTCGGCGAGCCAGCGGCCGAAGTCGGCCCGCAGCGCGCGGAGCGCCGCGGAGTCCGCCGTCGTCGTGTCGTAGCTCGGCCAGCCCGCCGGGATCAGGGCGCGGGTGCGCTCCTGCAGGGCGGCGAAGCGGAGCGAGGGGCGGCGCGGGGAGTCCGGAAGGCGCGCGGCGGCGGCGCCGAGGTCGGCGAACGGGAGCCGACGGAGCGCGGCGGCCTCGCGGAGTGCGGGCGGGAGCGAGTCGTCGGGGACGGGCTCGGGGACCCGCGCGACCTGCGCGCGGCGCCACGCGCGGAGGCGCCGCGCGTCCGCCGCCGCGCTGTCGTCACGCGAGGCGAAGCGGGGCGTGTCGCGCGGGACGGGCGGCGCCGCGAAGAAGCGGGCCAGGAGGCGCGTACTCGGCGGCGGGGCGCCCGCGGCCGTTAGGCGTGGGCGGAGCTCGAGGAACTCGACGGCGCGCTGGACGAGCGGCTGCTCGACCTGCGCGAGGCCGGCGGGCATGTCGAGCGAGCGTTCGACGATCGCGCGCGCGGCCACCGCGGCCCGGTCGAGCGCCCCGCGCCCGAGGGCGCCGACGAAGGCCGAGTCGGAGAGTCGCGGGCGGTTGGTCGAGTCCGCGGGCGCCAGGGCGCCCACCCAGTCGTTGCGGTGGTCGTAGACGTGTTGGAGGTCCTCCCGCTCGTCGGCGCGGCGCGGGTCGGCGCTGTCGGCAAGCAGGAAGGGCTCGAGAAAGGAGAAGCGCGCGCCGTGCGGGCCGCCGAACGCGCCCTCGACGTCTTCCCCCTCGCCGTCGAAATCGACGGTCGCGCCGAGCGCGACGAACGGCTCGTAGACGTCGTAGCCCGGACCGATGCCGCAGGCGCAGGCCGGCGTCGCGGACCACGCCGCGGCAGCCGCGCAGGCGAGGAGCGCGACTACGGCCGCGGCGGCGCGGCGACGAGCGATTCCCACGGCTGTCCTCCTGGAAAGACCCACAACCCTCGGTAGAGCGGCGAGCGCGCGAGTCCGGGCGCGAGCGCGAACCACGCGCGGTGATGCGTGAGGCGTGCCCGGCCGTTCGCGGCGGGAACGACGCGCTCGAACGCGCCGACGCCGAGTCGGAACGGCAGGCCGGCGCGCTCGAGGTGCGCCCGGAGGCGGGCGGCGGTCGTCGGCGACGGTGCGTCGCCGCCTGGGGCGAACACGTCGAAGACCTGCACGATGTGGCCGTCGACGACGCCGCGGAATACGTCGCCGTAGTCGCGGTCCGCGCCGTCGTGGTCCGCGACGTGGGCGACGAGGCTCGTGATCCAGACCTCGCGACCGCGCAGCGCGCCCGCGCGCAGGCGGGCGACGACCGCGGCCCAGCGCGCGAGCCGGCGCACCGGGCAGTCGTAGTCGAGTTGCACCTCGCGCACGTCGGCGCCGGACGCCGCGACCAGCCGCAGGAGGGTCGCGAGCGGGCGGTCGAGTTCGGCCGCGAGCGTGCTGTCGCCCGCGGGGCCGTCGCCGACGGCGAGCCACGCGGCGTGCATGCGGTCGTCGAAGCGGACGACGACGGCGAGCGCGGGGCGCCGGCCGGCGCTGCCGGCCGCGAACGGGCGCGGTGAGAGGGCGAGCCGCTGCCGGACGCCGCCCTCCCACCACACGGTGCTCGACCAGAGTCCCGGGCGGAGGTCGGGGCGCGTCGCGCGCGCGCGCTGCCAGCGCGCGAGGTCGGCGGCGCTCCAGATCCACTGGCCGTCGGCGCGCGTCGCCACGCGTGCGGGCGGCGGCGCCCGGCACCCGGATGCGCTCCAGGCAGCCGCGGCGGCTCCGGCGGCCGCGGCCAGGAGCACGGCGCCAACCCGCCGTCGCCCCAGGTGTCGGAACCGTTTTGGACCGTCGGTCACTCTGTTCACACGGTTCGTGCGGTTGGCGCCGCGTGTCTTGAACACCGTTCGGTTGCGGGCAATCTTCCCCCGCCACCATGTGAAATCCTTCACAAGCCCGTTCAGCGTCACGCCTACACAGGCCTATCCAGGGGAGGTCGCGGTGAAGATCGCCGTGTGCATCAAGCGGGTTCCGGTCATGGAAGTGAAGTTCGCGATCGGTAAGGACGGCGCGAGCGTCGACGAGACCGGGCTCAAGTACGACGTGAACGACTTCGACCTGTGGGCGGTCGAGGCCGCGCTGCAGTTGAACGAAAAGAACCCCGGCGGCAGCGTGACGGTGATCTCGCTCGGCCCCGACGCGGCGGCGGAGCAGCTGCGCAAGGCGCTCTCGATGGGCGCCGACAACGCGGTGCTGCTCAAGGCCGACAAGATCCCCGCCGACGGCTTCGCGATCGCCGAGGCGCTCGCCGCGGAGCTCAAGGGCGGCAACTACGACGTGGTCTTCTTCGGCAAGAAGGCGATCGACTCGGGCGCGGAAACGGTGGGCCCGATGGTCGCCGAGCTGCTCGATCTGCCGTGCGTGACGGGCGTGTTCAAGCTCGAGATCGCGGGCGGCCGGGGGACGGCGACGCGCGCGCTCGAGGGGGCGGCCGAGGTGATGGAGTTCCCGCTGCCGGCGGTCGTCACGGTCGACGAGGGGCTCAACAAGGAGCGGCTGCCGTCGCTCAAGGGCATCATGGCGGCGAAGAAGAAGCCGCTCGAGACGCGGCCCGCGCAGCTGGGCGCGTCGGGCGTCGCGATGGCGAAGATGGAGCTGCCGCCCGAGCGCGGGGCGGGGCGCATCGTCGGGCAGGGCGCGGCCGCGGTGCCGGAGCTGGTGAGGCTCCTGCAGACCGAGGCGAAGGTCATCTAGCCGCCCGCCGGGCGCCTAACCACACAGCAGAGGAACACGCACATGGCGAACGTCTTCGCATTCGTAGAGAGCCGGAACGGCGAGGTCCGCAAGGCCGGGCTCGAGGCGGTGAGCGCGGCCCGCATGCTCGCCGACCAGACCGGCGGCGGCGAGGTGCACGCCCTCGTCGCGGGCGCGCCCGGGATCGCCGGGCAGGCGCCCCGGCTGGCCGAGGTCGGCGCCGACGTGGTGCTCGTCGTCGAGCACCCGGCGCTCGCGCAGTACAACCCCGAGGCCCTGTCGGCCACCGTCGCCGAGCGCATCCGGGGCGGCGGCTACCGCGCGGCGGTGTTCTCTGCGACGTCGCAGGGCAAGGACCTGAGCCCCCGCGTGGCGGCCAAGCTGCGCGCGGCGCTCGCGCCCGACGCGATCGGGCTCGCCGTCGAGGGCGACGCGATCGTCGTCCGCCACCCGATGTACACGGGCAAGGTCATCGGATCGCTCACGATCACGGGCTCGCCGGCGCTGCTGTCGGTCCGGCTGGGCGCGATCCCGGTCACGCCTAACGCCAGGGCCGGTCGCGTCGAGCAGGTTCAGCCGGCTTCCGACCCCGCCGCCGCGCGCGTCCGGGTGGTCGAGCTCAAGGAGGGCAACACCGGCAAGGTCGACCTCGGCGAGGCGCCGGTGATCGTCGCCGGCGGCCGCGGACTCAAGAGCGCCGACAACTTCAAACTCGTCGAGCAGCTGGCCGACTCGTTCGGCAACGCCGCGGTCGGCGCGACGCGCGCGGTGACCGACGAGGGGTGGCGCCCGCACTCGGAGCAGATCGGCCAGACGGGGCGCGTCGTCAGCCCGGAGCTCTACGTCGCGGTCGGCATCTCGGGGGCGATCCAGCACCTCGCCGGCATGCGCACGAGCAAGACGATCGTCGCGATCAACAAGGACAAGGAGGCCCCGATCTTCAAGGTGGCCGACTACGGAATCGTCGGCGACGTGTTCGAGGTGGTGCCCGCGCTGGCCGACGCGGTCAAGCAGGCGAAGGCGCAGGGCTGACGCCCCCGCGCGCGGGCCCGGCGCGGCCGGGTCCGCTCCTTGCGCGAGGTCGCGTGGGGCGCCTCACCACGGGTCGTCCCCCACATTTTGCGGAGCGTTCGATGAGCATCTTCGGAACGATCATGGACAAGATCTTCCACCACGACGCCGCCGCCCCGGCGGCGGCGTCGCCCGCGGCCGACACCGCCGCCGCCCCGGCCGATGCCGCGGCCCCAGCGGCCGACGCCGCGCCCGCGGCGAGCGGCCCGGACATGGGCCAGGTCGACGTCGAGGAGATGCTGACCTCGATCGCGTCGCAGTACGGGCACCAAGTGAACTGGAAGTACTCGATCGTCGACCTCCTCGCGATCCTCGGCATCGACAACAGCCTGGCGCAGCGCAAGGCCCTCGCGACCGAACTCGGGTACACGGGCGACATGAACGACTCCGCGACCATGAACATCTGGCTGCACAAGGAAGTCATGCGCAAGCTGGCCGAGAACGGCGGCAAGGTCCCCGCGGACCTGATGAACTGATTCCTCCATGCAAAACCTGACGTCCCTGCTCGGCATCCTGCTCATCGTCCTCGGGGGCTGGGGTTACACCCAGTCGGTCACGCGCAGCCCGATGGCGCTCACGCCCGTGCTGCTGGGCGTCGTGTTCCTCGCGCTCGGGATCGCCGGCGGTCGCGATGCATGGCGCAAGCACGCGATGCACGCGGCGGCGGCCCTCGCGCTCCTCGGGTTCCTCGCCGGGCTCGGGCCCGCGGTGATGATGGCCAACGCGCCGCCGGTCATGCGCCGCGAGACGGGGGCGATGAGCGTCCTGTGCCTGATCTTCCTGTTCTTCGCGGTGCGGTCGTTCATCGCGGCACGGCGGGCGCGCCTGGCGGCGGTGTGACGCGCGACTGACGCGGGGCTGAACGGCGTGTGACGGACGGCGGGATCGTCCGTCGCAAGGAGGAGGTCGCCGACGGCGCTTCCGCCGCCCTGCCTTCACACGCCCCCGCCGATCGTGAGCGACCGCCGTCCCGCCCGTCCCGCCGCTCGAGCGGCGCACTCCGCGCAGCATCCGACGCAAGCGTCGCACGCCGACACCGGCGCGCCGCCGCCCACCCAGGCGCCCGCCACGGGCGCCCACTCGACCGTGTCGGGCCGCGCCGTCATGCTCGCCCGCGCGGTGCCGGTCGACGGGGTCGCCGTGTGGGCGCTTGCGGCCGGCCTGACCCTCGCGCTCGTGATCGCGCGAGCGCGCAGCCGCGCCATCAGCGCGCTGGGGGCGAGCGAGGCGCGCCTGCGGGCGATTTTCGACCACGCCGCCGTCGGGATCGTGGTGCAGGGCGAGGACGGCCAGATCCAGGACGCCAACCCCGCGTTCCAGCAGCTCGTCCGCTACACGCTCCCGGAGCTCCGCGCGATGCGGCCGAGCGACTTCGTGCCGCCCGAGGACGCCGAGGCGGTGGACGAGCTGCCGGCGCTGACCCACGCGCTGGGCGGCGGTCAACAGGTGACCGTCGAGCAGCGCTTCCGCCGCCGCGACGGCGCGCTCCGCCGGTGCGAGCTGACCGTGTCGCGGGTGAGTAGTGGCCGCGCGCTCGTCGGCCTCGTGCAGGACGTGACGCACCACCGCGAGTTGCAGGACGAGCTGCACTTTCGCGCGTACCACGACCCGCTGACGCGCCTCGCCAACCGCGCGCGCTTCCGCGAGCGCGCGGCCGCCGCCCTCGAAGCGGGCGGCGACGCCGGCGTGGACGCGGTCGCGGTGCTGCTGGTCGACCTCGACGGCTTCAAGCTCGTCAACGACACGGCAGGGCACGCGGCCGGCGACGCGCTGCTCGTCGAGGTCTCGAAGCGGCTGCTCAACGCCACGCGCGGCTGCGACGTCGTGGCGCGGCTGGGTGGCGACGAGTTCGGCGTGCTGCTGACCAACGTCGGCGGGGACGCGGACGCGTACGCGGTGGCGGACCGGATCATCTCGTCGGTGCAGCGGCCGATCGCGGTCGACGGGACCAACGCGCGGGTCGGCGCGAGCATCGGGATCGCCCGTGGCGGCCACCTCGCGGCCGAGCCGGTCGACGCGGCCGAGCCGCTGACGCAGCGCGTCAACGCGCTGCTGCGCGACGCGGACCTCGCGCTGTACGCGGCGAAGGACGCGGGGAAGGGGCGGGCGGTGACGTTCGCGCCCGACATGCACGCCGCGTTCGTCGAGCGCCTGTCGATGGAGGCGGCGCTGCGCGAGGCGCTCGAGCGGCGCGAGTTCCGGCTCGTCTACCAGCCGATCGTGGAGCTGGCCGGGGGCGCGATCATGGGGGTCGAGGCGCTCGTACGCTGGGAGCACCCGACGCGCGGCGTGGTGACGCCGGCGGAGTTCGTGCCGGTGGCCGAGGAGACGGGGCTGATCGTGCCGATCGGCCGGTGGGTGTTGGAGGAGGCGTGCCGGGCCGGGGGCGCGTGGCAGCGCGCCCTCGCCGCGGACGGTCAGGCGGCGCGGCCGTTCTCCGTCGCGGTCAACGTGTCGGGGCGGCAGCTCGCCCGCGGCGAGTTCGTCGGCGAGGTCGAGTCGGCGCTCGCGGCGGCCGGCCTCGCGCCGGGGCGCCTCACGCTGGAGCTGACGGAGAGCACGGTCGTGCACCACCCCGAGGCGGTGCGGCGCCGGCTCGAGTCGCTCCGGGCGTTAGGCGTGCGTCTCGCGATCGACGACTTCGGCACCGGCTACTCGGCGCTCAGCTACCTGCGGCAGTTCCCGATCGACGTCTTGAAGGTGGACAAGAGCTTCGTCGACCCCGTGGCGGGAGGCGGGCAGGCCGCGGCGCTCGCGGGCGCGATCGTCGCGCTGGGAGGGGCGCTCGGGCTGCGCACGGTGGCGGAGGGAATCGAGTCCGCGGAGCAGGCGGAGCGGCTCGGGGCGATGGGGTGCGCGCTGGGGCAGGGGTTCTACTTCGCGGCGCCGCTCGATCCGGCGGAGGTGGGGGAAGCGCTCGCCGTGGGCGGCGAGATGGTCGCGGCGGTCTAAGGGGGCTGGAAGGGAAAGGTGGACCCCCGCTTTCGCGGGGGTCCAGGATCGTGCGGCGACCCACTTGCGGCGCCGCGGCCCGCGCCGCGGTACGTTCCGCGGCGCGTATGCGAGTTCGGATTCGACTGCTCACGAGCGCGGCCCTGCTGGCCGCCGCCGCCCTCGCGCCCGCGCCGTCCCGGGCGCAGGCGCCGGCCGGCGGCGCGTGGGCGTTCGGGCCGTTCGCGAAGCCCGCGGCCAACCCGGTCGTCGCGCCTAACGGGGCGTCGGTGTTCCGCTCGCCGATGGTCGAGGGGGCGGCGCGCGACACGCTCGTCCGCTGGGAGGCGTACGCGACGTTCAACCCCGCGGCCGTGGTGCGCGCGGGCCGCGTGTTCGTGCTCTACCGGGCGGAGGACGCGGGGGCGGGGACGATCGGCGGGCAGACGTCGCGGCTCGGGCTCGCGGAGAGCGCGGACGGCGTGCACTTCACGCGGCGCCCGGCGCCGGTGCTCTACCCGGACCGCGACGCGCAGGCGAAGTACGAGTGGCCGGGCGGGGTCGAGGACCCGCGCGTCGTCGAGGCGGAGGACGGCACGTACGTGCTGACGTACACGCAGTGGAACCGCGACGTGCCGCGGCTGGCGGTCGCGACCTCGCGCGACCTCGTGGCGTGGACGAAGCAGGGGCCCGCATTCGCGGCCGCGGCGGACGGGAAATACCGGAACTTCGAGTCGAAGTCGGGGGCCGTGCTCACCCGCCTCACGCGCGGCGCGGACGGGCGCGAGCGGCTCGTCGCGGCGCGCGTGGGCGGCCGGTACTGGATGTACTTCAACGTCCCGGACGTGATGGTCGCGACGTCGGACGACCTCGTGCGCTGGACGCCGGTGGAGGACGCCGCGGGGCGCCCGCTCAAGGTGTTGTCGCCGCGGCCGGGGTACTTCGACTCGTGGCTGGTCGAGGCGGGGCCGCCGCCGGTGCTGACCGAGCGCGGGATCGTCGTGCTCTACAACGCGGGGAACGACCAGCGCTACGGGGACTCGACGGTGCCGAACCGGGCGTACACGGCGGGGCAGGCGCTGTTCGACGCGCGGGATCCGGTGAAGCTCCTGGACCGGATGGCGACGCCATTCCTGCGGCCGACGGAGCCGTACGAGCGGAGCGGGCAGTACAAGGACGGAACGACGTTCGTCGAGGGGCTGGTGCCGTTCGGGGGGCGGTGGCTGCTGTACTACGGGACGGCGGACTCGCGGGTGGGGGTGGCGGTGTGGGAGCCCCCCGCGGGCGACCCGGTTCGAGGGCCGCGGTAGTCCCGCACGGGGCGTTGGCACACGCGTGGCCTTGCGTTTGGCAGCCATGGAATCCCGCCCCCGGTCGGAGCCGGGGGCAGGCTTCGCGGGAACGACGGCGAGAGCGAGTCGCGACCCCCGCAGCGTGCTCTAACGACCTCCCGCGCTCACCGCCCCCCGTCCGGCAGCGCGAATGCCACGTACGCGTCCCCCGACCGCGTCCCGAGCTTCCCCCCACCGGCCGCGATCACGACGTACTGCCGCCCGCCGACCGCGTACGTCGCCGGCGTCGCGTAGCCGGCCGCCGGGAGCGGCGCCTCCCACAGCAGCCGCCCGGTCGCCTTGTCGAAGGCGCGGATCTTCTCGTCCGACGTCGCGGCGATGAACACGAGGCCGCCCGCGGTCACCACCGGGCCTCCGTACTGCTCGGTGCCCGTGGTGGCGCCCGCCGTGCCGAGTTCGGGGTGCTGGCCGAGGGGGATGCGCCAGCGGTAGGCGCCGGTGTTGAGGTCGATTGCGTTGAGCGTGCCCCACGGCGGCTTCACGGCCGGGTAGCCGTCCGGGTCCTTCCAGCGTTCGTAGCCGGCGAACTCGTACGGCGAAACGTTAGGCCGCGTGCGCGACGCGGCCAACTCGGCGGCGTGCGGCGAATCGTCCGGCGGTGGCACCGGCGGTCGGTCGCCGCGGACGTAGGCGACCACGGCCCGCCGCTCCGCCTCGCGCAGGCCCGCGACCGCCGGCATGAACCCGCGCCCGCGCCGGACCACCTGCGCCACCTCGGGCGCCGACAGCCGGGCGGCGACGCCCACCAGCGAGGGCACGCGGTCGCCGTCGCCGCGCCGGTCGGCCTTGTGGCACCCCGCGCAGGCCGCGGCGTAGACGGCCGCGCCCGCGCGCGCCGGGCCCGCCCGCGCGGCGCCTAACGCGACGGGCGCGACGGGGGCGGTCGGCCGCATCGCGGCGATCCACGGCACGTCGCTGCCGTTGACGTAGAGCACGCCCGACTCCGGGTCGAACGCGGCGCCGCCCCACTCGCCGCCCCCGTCGAAGCCCGGCGCGACGACGCTCCCCGCGCGGCTGGGCGGGGTGAACAGGCCCCCCGGCCGGAGCGCGTGGAAGCGCCGCAGCACCGCGGCCCGCGCCGCGGGCGTGCGGTCGGTGAGGTCCGCTTCGGCGAGCGCCTGGCGCGCGAAGGGCGCGGGCAGCGCCGGGGCGGGCTGCGTCGGCCACGCGTGCTCGCCGCGCAGGTCGGACGCGGGCACGGGGCGCTCCCGGACCGGGAAGAGTGGCCGGCCGGTCGCGCGGTCGAAGAGGAAGACGAACCCGGTCTTGGTGATCTGGGCGACCGCGTCGACCGGGTGGCCGTCGCGCGCCACCGTGACCAGGTTCGGGGCCGCGGGCAGGTCGCGGTCCCAGAGGTCGTGGTGTACCGTCTGGAAGTGCCATCGTCGCTCGCCCGTCGCGGCGTCGAGCGCGAGCAGCGTGTTGGCGTACAGGTCCTGCCCGGCGCGGGCGCCGCCGTAGAAGTCCGGCGTCGCCGAGCCCGTGGGGACGTAGACGAGGCCGCGCGCGGTGTCGACGGCCATCCCCGCCCACGAGTTCGCGCCGCCCGCGCCTGGGGCCGCGCCTAACGGCCAGGTTTCGGCGCCCGCCTCGCCCGGCTGCGGGATGGTGTGGAAGGTCCAGCGGATCCGGCCGGTGCGCGCGTCGTACGCGCGCACGTGGCCGGGCGCGGCGCCCTCGGTCTCGCCGACGCGCGTGCCCTGGATCAGGATGTCGCGGTACACCACCCCGGGGCTCGTCGCGAGCAGCTGCGCGTCGCCCACGTCGCGGCCGAGGCCGACCGCGAGGTCCACCGACCCCGAATCGCCGAACGTCGGCACCGGGCGGCCGGTCGCCGCGTCGAGCGCGTACAGCCGCCGACCCGCCGTGTAGAAGATCCGCCGCTCGGCGCCGTCGGCCCAGTACACGACCCCGCGGTTCACGTGCGACTCGCGCGCGCGGCCGGCGAACGGGTCGAAGCGCCAGAGGAGAGTGCCGCTGTCGGCGCGCAGCGCGACCACCGCGAGCGCCGGCGTGGTCGTGTAGAGCACGCCGGCGACGACGAGCGGCGTCGCTTGGATTTCGGAGTGCGCGCCGGCCGGCGCGTCGCCCGTGTGGTAGACCCACGCCGGCGCGAGCCGCCCGACGTTCTCGCGGTCGATCTGCGCGAGCGGCGAGTAGCGCGTGTTCCCCGGCCCGCCGCCGGTCACGCGCCAGTCGGTGTTAGGCGGCCGGCCGGGGGGCGCGCCGGGCGGCCCGGGCGTGCGGCCCGAGGTGCAGAACACCGCGGTCGCGAGCGCGGCGGCCCGCGCCGAGGGCGCGCGCATCGCTCAGGGGAGCGGGCCGCTGTTGCTGACGAACGCCACGCGCTTCGAATCGGGCGACCACGACGGCACGTTGATCGTGCCCTGGCCGCCGTAGAGGTACGCGACCACGCGCGGCGCCCCGCCGCCCGCCGGCATCACGCGCAGGTACACGCGCTTGTACCACGGGTGGTCGCCGGGCGGGACGTCGGGCGGAAACGAGATGAACACGACCGAGCGCCCGTCGGGCGAGACGTGCGGGAACCAGTTGTTGTACGCGTCGTTGGTCAGCTGCTCGGGCGCGCTGCCGTCGGGGCGCATGCGCCAGAGCTGCATCTTGCCGCTGCGCACCGAGTTGAAGTAGATCCACCGTCCGTCGGGCGAGTACTCGGGCCCGTCGTCGAGGCCCGGCGTGTCGGTCAGGCGGACCTCGTCCCCGCCGCCCGCGGGGATGCGGTAGATGTCGAACTCCCCGCCGCGCTCGCCGGTGAAGACGAGGTACTTGCCGTCGGGCGACCAGCCGTGCAGGTACGACGGGCCGCGCCTGGTCACCCGCGTCGGCGCCCCTCCGCCGACGGGCACGGTGAACACGTTCGACCGGTTGCTGTCGGCCGCGAGGCCGCTGCTGATGCCGAGCGTGCGCCCGTCGAACGACAGCACGTGGTCGTTGTTGCTGTTGGTCACGGTGCCGGTCTCGATCACGGACGGGGTGCCCGCCGCGAGGTCGAAGCGGTACATCCGCCCGCCGTCGTTGTAGAGCAGCGCGCGGCCGTCGGGCGTCCAGTTGGGCGCCTGGATCGCGTCGGGCGTGCGGTAGATGACGCGGCGGTCCCCGGTGCCAACGTCGAGCAGCTCGAGTCTGGCGCCGAGGTACTGGCGGTACGGGACGAACCCGTCGGGCGCGGGTACCGTTAGGCGTACGTCGCGGAAGGCGCCGCGCTCGACGACGCTGTCGTTGTGCGCGCAGACGAAGAGCCCCACGTAGACCGTGTCGCCGAGCGCGACGTCCGAGACCTGCTCGGTGGCGAACGTGTCGCCGGCGCGGGCGACCGACATGGTGACGGTGCGGCCGTGGCGCTCGAGCTGGACGACGTCGGCCCCGGTCACCGGGGAGCGCTGCTCCTCGGTGGTGGCGCCCGCGCGGCGCCGGAACTGCAGCGACGTCAGCCCGTCGCCGTGCACGACGGCGCTCGCGTGCGGCGCGTCGGGGGCGAGCGAGGCGCGGATCATCCAGCCGAGTTTGCGGTGGGCCTCGACGCCCCGGCCCGCGAGCGCCGCGCGCGCGGTGACGATGAAGTCGCCGGTCATGCGCCGCCACACGTAGTGGAACGCGTCGCGCTCGGCCCAGACGTTGGCCCCGGAGCCGGTGATGGCGTACGTCTGGGCGACCGGATCGTAGGCGACGGAGCCGGCGTGGCGCACGCTCCCGACGTCGGTCTGGCCGGTGAAGTCCCCGAGCGCGGACGGGCCCCGGGATGCCTCGTTCTGGGCGCCGGCGAGCGCCGGGAGCACGACGAGGGCGACGAGGCCGTGGAGGTAGCGAAGGCGGGTGCGGAACGAGCAGGGCATGAGGACGCGCGAGGGTGGCCGGCTACGCCGACACCTCGGCGAGGCGCCGTACCGGGAACCTTCGCGTCGGCCCGCGTTCCGTCAACCGCCGTTCTTTCCGTCCCCATGCACCTGGGCTAGGATTCCCGGTGAATTCAGCGCTCGGCGGGTGTCCTCGACGGCACGCGCCGAGCGCTGTTCGTCGCATCCTCGGGACCGAAGCACCTGTGACTACCGCGAACGTCGTTTTCCTCATCATCCTCGTCCTCGCGTCGGGCTTCTTCGCCTACAGCGCGCAGCGGCTTTACGCGTTCGCCACGGGGGTCGGCAAGCCCGACGACCGGACCAACGACCCGGCGCGGCGATTCTGGAATTTCCTCACGATCGGCCTCGCGCAGACCAAGATCCTGCGCGACCCGGTCGCGGGGCTCATGCACGCGCTGGTGTTCTGGGGCTTCTGCGTGATCACGGCCGGGACGGCCGAGATGATGGTGCAGGGCGTGTACGGCGGGTTCGGGTACGCGAAGATCCTCCCGGCGCCGCTCTACGGCGCGTTCGCGTTCTCGCAGGAGATCTTCGCGCTGCTCGTCTGGGGTGCGGTGAGCTGGCTCATCTACCGACGGCTCGTGCTCAAGCCGCGGCGGCTGCAGGGCGACGGCGTCGAGACGCGCGAGGCGGTGATCATCCTCTCGGTGATCGCGGTGCTGATGTTCACGCTGCTCCTGACCAACGCGATGGACGCGGTGCTCGACCCGGCGGCGGGCCCGGGCACGTCCGGCTTCGGCCGCGTCGTCGGCCCCGGGCTCGGCTACCTGCTGCGCGGCCACGTCTCGCCCGAGACCGCCCTCGCCGCGCGCAACGTGAGCTGGTGGACGCACGCGATCATGGTCCTCGGCTTCCTCAACTACCTGCCGTTCTCCAAGCACCTGCACGTCCTCGTCTCGCTGCCTAACACCTACCTCAGTAACACCGAGGGGCCGGGCGCGAAGGGCGCGATGCGGCCGATGGACTTGGAGGACGAGACCGCCGAGCAGTTCGGGGCGAACGACGTCGAGCAGCTGACGTGGAAGAACCTGCTGGACGGCTACGCGTGCACGCAGTGCGGGCGGTGCACGGCGGCGTGCCCGGCCAACCTCACGGGCAAGCTGCTGAGCCCGCGCAAGATCGTCGTCAACGTCAGGCAGCGGACGATGGAGGTGGCGCCGCTCGTGGTGCGCGACTTCGACGAGCTGCGGCACCATCGGCTAGACGGCGGCGAGGGGGCGGACGGGCTCGCGGCGGTCGGCGGCGCGCGGACGGCGGCCGACATCATGGGCAACACGCTGCTG
This sequence comes from uncultured Gemmatimonadales bacterium, assembly GCA_963763675.1. Classification (GTDB taxonomy): domain Bacteria; phylum Gemmatimonadota; class Gemmatimonadetes; order Gemmatimonadales; family Gemmatimonadaceae; genus BPUI01. Next base: position 1,410,992 of record CAVXPN010000001.1, on the reverse strand, counting down.
GATCACTACATCACCGAGGAGGAACTCTGGGCCTGCACGAGCTGCCGCGCGTGCGTGCAGGAGTGCCCCGTGAGCATCGACCACCTCGACGTGATCAACGAGATGCGGCGCTACCTCGTGCTCTCGGAGTCCCGCTTCCCGGAGCAGCTGCAGCCCGCGTTCACGTCGATGGAGCGCAACGGGAGCCCGTGGGCGTTCTCGCCGTCGGTGCGCGAGGAGTGGGCCGAGGGGATGGAGATCCCGACGATGGCCGAGGCGTTCGAGCAGGGGCGGCGGCCGGAGCTGCTGTTCTGGGTGGGGTGCATGGGCTCGTTCGACGACCGGGCGAAGAAGATCACGGTCGCCTTCGCGCGCGTGCTCAAGGCGGCGGGCGTGGACTTCGCGATTTTGGGGCAGGAGGAGACCTGCCACGGCGACCCCGCCCGGCGCATGGGGAACGAGTACCTGTACCAGACGCTCGCGAAGGGCGCGATCGAGACGCTGGACCGCTACGAGGTGAAGACGGTCGTCACCTTCTGCCCGCACTGCTTCCACCAGATCGGCAACGAGTTCCCGCAGTTAGGCGGCAACTACGAGGTCATCCACCATACGACGTACATCGAGCGGCTGATGCAGGCGGGGCTCGTCCCGCTCGACACGGACGAGGGGAAGCGGCTGACGATGGTCTATCACGACAGCTGCTACCTGGGCCGCTACAACGACGTCTACGACGCGCCGCGCAACACGCTCAAGCGCGCGCTGCCGGTGGTGAACCTCGTCGAGCCGAAGCGGACGAAGAGTCGGGGGCTGTGCTGCGGAGCGGGCGGCGGGCGCATGTGGATGGAGGAGGACACGGGCAAGCGGATCAACGTCGAGCGTACCGAGGAGCTGCTCGCGACGGGGGCGGACGCGATCGCGCTGGCGTGTCCGTTCTGCATGACGATGATGACCGACGGCGTGACGGCGGCGGGGAGCGAGGTGCCGGTGCTCGACATCTCGGAGGTGGTGGCGTCGCGGCTCAAGGGTGCGACCGGGGTGCTCGCGCCGGGCGGCGGGGCGGCGGCGGACGCCGGGAACGCCGGGCTCGCGATGGCCGGCGATTAGCGCCGCGTCCGGCACGCGGGTTGAGACGGGAGAGGGCGCCGTTCAGGGAGCGGCGCCCTTTCGCATTCAACCACCCGAGGTCCAGATGGCAGAGCAGGCGGACGACCAGAGCACCGTGCAGGGCGGGAACGACGCCGCCGATCCGCGGCAGAACGTTCCGCGGACGGGGATCCCAGGGAAGGGGTTCGACGCAGGAACGGGCTACGGGGGCGGTGGGAACGAATCGCTCTACAGCGCCGAATCGAGCTACGGCGGCCAGAGCGGGATCGGTGGGAGCACGACACGGGGCGCCTACGCGGGCGAGGCGTACGGCGGCTCGGGGCCGGACGAGGAGCAGGGCGAAGCGCCCGTGGACGGCTCGAGCGCGGGGCAGGGGGGCGCGCCGAACGTGGCGCGCGACACGGACGGCCGCGGCAGCGCGAACGACGAGCCGGTGCGCGACCCGAACGTGGAAGCGGTGACCGCGGCGTTCGAGGGGCAGGGCGTGAGGTCGGGCGGGGCGTCGCACGACGACATGCCCGCGAGCGGGCTCTCACAGGACGGGCCGGACGCGATCGACCTCGACGACTTCTCGGGGGGAAGCCGGCGCGAGCCGGGGCGTTGACGGACCGGTCGCGCCTACCGCCGCCGGAGCCCGTACGTCCGGATCGTCTGGCGCGCCCCGTTCGCCTCGATCACGTCGACCTCGGGCTCGCGCACGTCGAGCCCGAGGCCGACCGCCGCTTCGACGAACGCCGGCGCGGCGATCCGCCCCGGGTCGGTCACGATCGCCACGCCGCCGCGGGCGAGCGTCCGCGCGATCGCGCGCGCGACGAGTGCCGCGTACGGCCGCTCGTAGAGCACGTCGGAGGCGACGACGACGTCGAAGCGCCCTAGGTCGTCGGGGAACGCGCGCCAGTCGACGAGGCGCGTCTCGCAGGCGCGGCGCGCGAGGCGCCAGACGTTGGCGCGCGTGAAGCGGAGCGCGTCGGCGTAGTAGTCCGTCGCCGTCACGGCGAACCCCGCCCGCGCCGCCGCGGCCGCGGCGACGCCGCTCCCGCAGCCCAGCTCCAGCAACCGCCGCCCCGCGCCCGGCTCGCCCAGGAGCCGCGCGGCGAGCACGCGCGTCGACGGCCACACGTCGGCCCAGTAGGGCAGCCGCTCGTCGTGCGCGAACGCGTCCTCGTCGATCAGCGCCTCGGGCTCGGCGGGCCGGAGGACGGCGAACGTCTCGCCCCCGACGGCCACGTCGTCGACGACGGTGTGGAACTCGCGTTCGAGGGTCGCGACGAGCGCGTCGTCCGGGCGGCGTCGTCCGCGGCGGCGTCGTCCGCCGAGTCCTCGGGCGCGTCCCCGGCGTCGTCGGCCCTCACGCGCGGTCGTAGCGCGGCGGCGACGCGCTCGCGAACGGGTCGCCGGCGAGCGCGTCGCCGCCTAACGGCAGCACGCGCGCGGCGGCGCCCGCGGGCAGCTCGGGCGCGGCGCCGACGACGACGAGCAGCGCGTCCGCCGCGGCGACGGACGACAGGATGCCCGACCCCTGCGGCCCGGTGAGGCGGGCGCGGATCGTCCCGTCCTCGTCGGCGTCGAGGGTCGCGCGCAGGAAGTGCGCGACCGGCGCGGCCGCCCGCACCGGCTCGGCGAGCACGGCGCGGAGCAGCCGGCGGTGCGGGCGCCGGTCGCCGGCCATCGCGCGCAGCAGCGGCCGCACGAAGAGCGCGAACGTGACCGCGGTCGACACCGGGTTGCCCGGCAGCCCGAACCAGGGGACCGCGGGGCCAGCGCCTAACGCCGGCAGCGCGCCGAAGGCGAGCGGCCCGCCGGGGCGCATCCGCACGCGCCAGAAGTCGAGCGCGCCGCCCACGGCTTCGACGGCGGGGCGGACGAGGTCGCGCGGGCCGACGCTCACGCCGCCGGTGGTGAGGACGACGTCGCACCCGGCGCGTCTCGCCTCCTCGAAGCGCTCGCGCACGCCGTCGGGGGTGTCGCGGGCGACGCCGAGCTCGACGGGCTCGCCCCCGGCGGCGCGGACGAACGCGGCGAGGGTTGGCGCGTTGGAGTTGACGATCGAGGCCGCGGCGGGATCGCCCAACGCGGCCAGGTCTCGCACGTCGACCAGCTCGTCGCCGGTCGCGATCACGGCGACGCGCGGGCGGCGGGCGACCTCGACGGCGGCGTGCCCGGCGGCGGCGAGGACGCCGACGACGCCGGGCGTGACCGGCGTTCCGGCGTGCGCGGCGACGGCGCCCGCGCGGAGTTCCTCGCCGGCGGGGCGGACGTTGCGGCGCGCGCCGCCCCCGGCGAGGTCGGCGGGTCGGGCGTCGCGCCCGTCGCGCACGACGACCGCGTCCAGCCCGTCGGCCTCGGTGTCCTCGACGCGCACGACGGCGTCGGCGCCCGCGGGGACCGGGGCGCCGGTGGCGATGCGCACGGCCTCGAACGCGCCTAACGTGCCGCCCCAGCGCCCCCCCGCGAGCGCCTCGCCGACGACGCGGAGCCGCACGGGTGCGCCGGGATCGGCGGGGGCGGCGTCGCGCGCGCGCACGGCGTAGCCGTCCATGGCGGCGTTCGCCCACGGGGGCAGGTCGGCCGCGGCGCGGACGTCCGCGGCCAGGACGCGCCCGAGGGCGTCGGCCAGCGCGACGCGTTCGGTGCGCGGGGGGGCGGGGGGCGCGGCCGCCATCACGGCGGCCAGCGCCTCGTCGACGGAGAGGCGTTCGCGCACGCGCCGCCGCCTACCGCAATGCCTAACGCGACCCGCCGGCCGCGGGCGGCGCGGGGCGGGCGCCGCCGAGCCGGAGGGCGGCGAGGCGCGCGGCGAGGGCGTCCATCGCGCGCGTCACGTCGGCGGCGGGGGTCGTGAAGTTGTTGCAGAGGAGCGAGAACACGACCTCGCCGCCGTCGGCCGTGGCCGCGTAGCCCGAGAGCGCGCGCACGCGGTCGAGCGAGCCGGTCTTGGCGCGCACGCGCCCCGCGGCCGCGGTGCCTCGCATGCGCCCGGCGAGCGTGCCGTCGACGCCCGCGACGGGGAGGGCGTCGCGGAACGCGGCGAACGCGGGGAGTGTGCGGGCGGCGAGGAGGACGCGGACGAGCGCCCCCGGGGTGACGTAGTCGTGCCGCGAGAGCCCGCTGCCGTCGCGGACGACGGCGTCGCGCTCGGGGGCGACGCCCCACGCGCGCAGCTGGTCGTCGACGACGCGCCGCGCGCTGTCGCCCGACCCCACGCCGGTCCCGGCCGCGCCTAACGTTATGAAGAGCGCCTCGGCGATCTGGTTCTGCGAGGGCTTCTCGACGGCGGGGAGGACGTCGCGGAGCGGGGGCGAGGTGAGCACGGCGAGCGTGTCGAGCCGGTCGCCCGGATAGTCGCCGCGCGCGAGCGACGTGCCGCCCGCGAACACGCCGCGCGTGACCCCGCTCCCGTCCACGCGCACGCCGCGCGCGGTGAGGGCGAGGGCGACCGCGCCGGCGTACGCGGCCCGCGGGTCGTGGATTCCGAGTTCGAGCGTCGCGCTGTCGTTCGCCGGTACGGCCGCCTTGAGCACGTACTGGTTGGTCGCATAGTCCCACGCGGCGGTGATCGCGGGCCCCGTCGTCGTCCCCGAGGCGACGGTGCGCAGGTCGTCGCTCGAGGCCGACAGCGGCAGCGCGCGCTCGGTGGGGCGTACGACGAGCCGCACGCGGTCGCCGGCGCGCCCGCCGCCGTACGCGGTCACGCGCGCGACGCCCTCGTTGAAGAGCAGCTCGGTCACGCCGGCGCCCGACGGCGTGTCGAGGTCGTCCCACTCCCAGCCGAACTTCCAGGGCCCTTCGGGGAAGCGCCCGCCGGCGCCGCCGGCCACCGCCACCACGTCGCCCGCGACGCGGCGCACGCCGCGCGCCCGCAGCGAGTCGGCGAGCCCGCCGAACACTTCGAGCGCGCCCTCGGGGTGCATCGCGTCGCTGACCGTCGGGTCGCCGCTGCCGAACACGTACACGTTGCCGGCGAGCGTGCCGTCGGGCCCGGGGCGCGCGGCGGCGGCGAACACGGTGCGCCAGCGGTAGTCGGCCCCGAGGCGCGCGAGCGCGACGGCGCCGGTGACGAGTTTCTGGTTGGACGCGGGGACGAACAGGCGCCCCGCGTCGCGGGCGTAGAGCGTGTCGCCGGTCCGCGCGTCGACGACGAGCGCGCCCCACGCGGCGGTCGCCCAGCGCGGGTCGCTGAGGACCGAGTCCGCCGCGAGGCGGAAGGCCGCGGGCGAGTCGGGCGCGGGGCGGGCGGGCGCGGTCACCGGGCCGGCTGCCACGTTAGGCGCGTGCCCGGCGCACGCCGCGAGCGCAACCAGGGCGGTACCGAACGCCACGCCTGACCCGAGGCGCCTCACGCGTCGTGCTCGGGCTCGAACGCGGTGCTCAGCGTCTCGTCTTCGGCGACGACGACGCGCGTCACGACCTGGGCGCCTCCGGCTGCGGCGAGCGCGCGCTGCACGCGCGCGGCGACGTCGCGCGCGAGGTTCTCGCCGGTCGGGATCAGCCGCCCGTCGGCGAACTCGGGCACGTCCTCGTTGAGGTTGCGGTGGTCGAAGCGGTCGCGGACTTCGGCCTGCAGGACGCGGTCGAGCAGGGGGAGGTCGACGCAGAAGCCGGTGTCGGGGTCGACGGGGCCGCGCACGGTGACGTGGCAGGTGTAGCTGTGGCCGTGGTAGCTGGGGCGGGCGCAGGGGCCGAAGACGGCGGTGTTGCGCGCGTCGGACCAGTCGGGGCGGCGGTAGCGGTGGGCCGCGGCGAAGGTCACGCGGCGGGTCAGAGAGGAAAAGGGCATTTTGGGGGGCCCTCGGTGGGTGGGTCGCGCGGGGCCCGTCACCCTCCCGCGCGACGCCCTCGCCTAGTGATCTTCGCCGTACTCGCCGGGCCCGGCGTCGGTCCCGAGCTGCCCTTCGGGCGTCGGCGCGTCGGGCGGGATGTAGGTCGTCCCGTGCGCGATCGCGTCGTGCACGTCGGTCGTCCCGAACATCCGCTCGTCGAGGTCCTCGTCGCCGCGGGCCTCGAGCACCTCGTCGCTCTGCTGCGGCGGCATCTCGCCCATGAGGGCGCCCGCGCTGCGGCGCTCCTCGTTGAGGTGGTCGTCGATGTCCTCGGACGTCTGGACGCGGCGCACCGCGTCGACGACGAGCGAGTTGTCGTAGTCGACCACGCCGACCACGTCGGTCAGCACGTGTTCGGCCACGCGGAGCTCGCCCTCGGTCCCCACGCGCCCCTCGAGGCGTACGGTGCCGTTCTCGACGATGACCGAGATGTCGTCGACGTCGATCGTCTGCTGCTCGGCGAGGCGGTCGCGGACGAGCTGGCGCAGCTCGTCGTCGTCGAGGTCCTCGATGCTGCTGTAGTCTTCGTAGTCGCGCGCCATGGTGGGGCGGGGGTAGGGATCAGCGGTGGAACAGGTACGACAGGCCGACCGTGATCGCGGTGTTGTTGCGGTACCGCGAGAGCGCCGAGTTGGAGGGCACGATCGACGTGCTGTCCCGCGGGCCCGAGTAGGTCGTCGAGTCGTAGCCCGTCGACGGCTGCGCGTAGCTGGCCGGGTAGCGCACGCGGTAGAGCGTGTTGCCCACGTCGACGCGCAGGGCGTAGCGCGACGACGGCGACGGCACGTACCGAACGCCGAGCCCGTACGAGAGTGCAAACGAGGTGCCGAACGTGAAGCCGCCGGGGTCGGTATGCCCGAAGTTGGTCGCGATCCCCGCGCCCGCGTGCACCAGCGGGACGAGCCCGTGGAACGTGCGCGCGCCGGTGAGGGCGAGCGTGAGCCCCGCGTCGAGCATGGTCAGCGGCCGGCGCTCGGTGCCGATCACGCGGTCCGTGGCGGGGCGCGCGGGGTCGAGCACCGTGCGGTCGGAGAGCAGGGTGCGCACGCGCGTCGTGAAAATCGCGGGGCCCCCGCCCAGGTCGTACTGCACGCCCACGATCGGCCCGCTCTGCGGCGCGACGCCCGCGGGGTCCTTCCCCGCGTGGAAATACCCGCCCAGGAGCGAGAACGACTGGTTGAACTCGAGGTCGCGGAACGGCGAGCGGATCGGCGGAACCCCGACCTCGCCGCCGCCAGCAGGCGCGGGGATCGTCGGCGCGGGGCTCGTGGGTGGTGGGACCGCGCCCTGCGCGGCGGCCGCGCGCGGGGCGAGGGCCAACACCGCGGCCGCCAGCGCCCGCCGCCCGGCGCGCGCCGCGCCGCTCGTATCGCGGCTCACATAGCGGATCATACGGCCTCCCCCCGCAGCGTGCGCCCGGTCATCTCGCTCGGCTGGTCGATTCCGAGCAGCTGGAGGATCGTCGGCGCGACGTCGCAGAGCGCGCCCGTGACGCCCCTTGCGTCGCCCACGGGGGAGACGCCCGCGAGCGGCCGGTCGCCGTCGGGGTCGACGACGACGAACGGGACGGGGTTGGTGGTATGCGCCGTGTGCGGGCCGCCGGTCTCGGGGTCGATCATCAGTTCGCAGTTGCCGTGGTCGGCGGTGACGAGGAGGCGCGTGCCCGAGCGCTCGGCCGCGGCGACGATGCGCGCGAGGCACTGGTCGACGACCTCGCACGCCTGGATGGTCGCCGGGAGCGAGCCCGAGTGGCCCACCATGTCGCCGTTGGCGAGGTTGCAGAGCATGAACGCGTGCGCGCGCGTCTCCATGGAGCGCGTGAGCACGTCGGTCACGCCGCGCGCGCTCATCTCGGGGGCGAGGTCGTACGTCGCGACCTTCTGCGACGGCACGAGCACGCGCTCCTCGCCGGGGTAGGGCGGCTCGTTGCCGCCGTTGAAGAAGTACGTGACGTGCGGGTACTTCTCGGTCTCCGCCGTCTTGAGCATCGTGCGCCCCGCGTCGCTCAGCACTTCGGCGATGATGCGCGCCATCGACTGCGGCGGGAACGCGGCGCGCACGCCGATCGCCTCCATCGTCGGGTCGTAGACGGTCATCGTCACGACCGAGAGGCGCGGGCGCGCCGCGACGTCGAAGCCGTCGAACGCCGGGTCGGCGAGCGCGCGCACGATCTGTCGCATGCGGTCGCTGCGGTAGTTCCAGCAGACCACCGCGTCGCCGTCGCGCATCGGCGCGACCGGGCGGCCGTCCGCGCCGACCACGGCCATCGGCAGGATGAACTCGTCGGTCGTGCCCGCGTCGTACGCCTGGCGCACGGCCTCGACCGGGTCGTCGGTCGTCGGCCCCGTGCCGTCGACGGCGGCGCGGTACGCGAGCTCCACCCGCGGCCAGCGCTTGTCGCGGTCCATCCCGTAGTACCGCCCGCCTAACGACGCGACGACGGCCCGGCCCGCCGTGCGCGCCACGGTCTCGCGCAGGTACTCGAGCCCGCTCTTGGGCAGCGTGTCGCGCCCGTCGAGCATGGCGTGGATCGCGACGCGCGGCACCCCGCGCCGGGCCGCGAGGTCGACGAGCGCGAAGAGGTGCTGGTCGAGCGCGTGCACGCCGCCCTTGCCGAGCAGGCCGAGCAGGTGGAGGGTGCCGCCGTTCGCGACGACGTGGTCGCAGGCGGCGACGAACGCGGCGTTGTGAAAGAACGACCCGTCCTCGACCGCGGCCGTGATCCGCACGATGTCCTGCATCACCACGCGCCCGGCGCCGAGGTTGAGGTGGCCGACCTCGGAGTTGCCCATCTGGCCGTCGGGGAGCCCGACCGGCCGCCCCGACGCGTGGAGCAGGGTGCGCGCGCGGCGCCCCCAGAGCGCGTCCCACGTCGGCGTCTGCGCGAGGGCGATCGCGTTCCCCTCGCGCGCGGCGCGGTACCCCCAGCCGTCGAGGACGACGAGGGCGACGGGGCGGGATTCGGGGTCGGGCATGCGGGGCGGGTGCGGGGGCGTCAGGCGGCTGCGGCGCCCAATTTACCCTACTCGGGCGGATCGGGGCCGCCCGCGCGGTCGGCCGTGCGTGTCGGCCGTGCAGATTGGCCGGTCGGTCAGGCGGATGGTGCGCACGCGCGCCGCGCGCGGCAGCCCGGCCGTGCGCGCGGGTGCTATCTTGATCCGCTGCTGGTCCGCTATCGGCGGTCGCGCGCGGGTGGTTCCGCGCGGGCGTCCGCCCGGCCGTTCGTCCGCACGCGCCCTGCTGTCCCCCGCATGATCCCGCCCGGGGTCCGCGCGCCACGCCGCGCGCCCGTGACCCCGCGTCGTTCCCGCCGCGCCGCGCACCTCATGCCGCTTTCCTCCGCCCGCACGTTCCGCCGCACGCGCCTGACGCTCGGCTGCTCGCTGGCCGCCGTCGCCCTCCTCGACGCCGCGATCGCGTCCGACGCCGGCGCCGCGCCCAAGTATCCCGCGCACGGCGCGCGGCACGCGGAGAAGCGCAGCGAAAGGCGGAGTGCGACGCGACGCGAAGCGCACCGCGCGACGCGGGGCGAGAGTCGGAGCGAGCGCCACGCCGCCCACGCGTCGCACAGTCGCGCGGCCCACCTGTCGGCCCGCGAGCGCGCGCACGAGCGGAAGCTCGAGCGGGCCCACGAACGCGCGCTCGCGCGGCACGGCGGCCGGCACCTCGCGCGCGGCTACCGCGAGACCGCCGCGGCGGTCGACGCGCTGACGGTGCCGGCGGTGCCCGTGATCCCGGTGATCGACCTCGCGGCGTCGGTGCCCGCGGGGCGGGCGGGATTCGTGCCGGCGGCCGGGGTCGCCCCCAGCGTTGCTGCCGGCGCCGACACGCTCGCCGGGCGGAGCGGGAAGCTGCGCGCGCGCTTCGTGCTCGCGTCGGCGGCGCTCACGGGCGCGGCGCGCTCGGTGGCGTCCTACTTCCCCTACCTCCGGCGCTTCTTCGGCGACTCGGCGGCGCGCGTCCAGGCGGGCGTCTACCCGACGGCCCCGGCGGCCGGGCGGCCGGCGCTCGCGCTGATCACGATGCGGCCGTTCAGCGACAAGGTCGGCGGCTGGCTCGGCGGCTACAACATGGGCTTCTGGCCGGGCGAGCGGTCGGGGCGCGGCGGCCCCGCGTACGGCAACCCGGCCGGGTTCATCGAGGTCACGGCCGCCAACCAGGCGACCTACGTCTCCGAGCACTTCCGCCTCGCCGACTTCCTCACGCACGACCAGCAGGACGTCTGGCCCAAGTACCTCGTGCTGCACGAGCAGCTGCTCGACAAGCTCGAGCTCGTGCTCGACGATTTACGCGCACACGGCTACCAAGCCGAGCGGTTGCACGTGATGAGCGGGTTCCGCACGCCCCAGTACAACCGGAGCGGCGGCGACCCGCGCGGCCGCGCCGAGATGAGCCGGCACCAGTACGGCGACGCGGCCGACGTGTGGGTCGACAACGGGAACGGCGTGATGGCCGACCTGAACGGCGACGGGCGCGTCGACGCGCGCGACGCCGCGATCGTCGCCGCGGCCGCCGAGCGCGTCGAGGCAGGTGCACCCCGAACTCGTCGGCGGGGTGGGGATCTACAGCGGCAACGGGGCGCACGGGCCGTTCGTGCACATCGACACGCGCGGGCAGCGCGCCCGCTGGGGCCACGCCTGACGGCGGTCGACCGCCCGCCGGCCGAGCCGAACGCGCCGAAGCCGCCGAGCTCGCCTAACGCGGCGAAGCCGGGGAACGCGGGGCCTGCGCCCGGGGCCGGACGCTCCGGGCTGACGATGTTCGAGCTCGCGCGGCTGGACGAGGCGCGGCGCGAGGCGGCGGCCGTGCAGGCGGGGCTGCGCGCGGACGCCGGGGCGGTGCCCGCCGCGGCCGACGCGGGCGCGGGCGGCGTCGCCCCCGCGGTGCGCCGCGCGCTCTCGCGGGGGCTACAGGGCGCGGCGCTCGCCCTGGTCGCCGTGGGCGCGGTGATCGCGTTCAAGCCGTCGCTCGACGCGACCACGGCGTCGGTCGCGCCGCGGAGCCTCGCGCCGGCCCCGCCGGCGGTCGTCGCGGGGCCGCGCGTCGACCCGGCCGACCCGGCGGCGGTCCCGGTGCGCGTCCCCGCGCGCCCGGCGTTCGGCGTGAGCCAGGCCGTCTACCTCCGGATCGCCGCGCCGGGGCAGGTGATCGAGTACCCGGTCGCCCCGGCCCGGCCCGACGCGGACGTCGCCTATCAGTGGACGCGGGCCGGCGACAACTCGGTGGCGACGCAGGCACTGCCGCTCACCGGCTCGGTGGTCGTCGCGCCCGGGCAGCCGGGGCTCTACCACCTCGCGCTCTCGCACGGGCCCGCGCGGCGGCTGCTCGACGAGGTCACCCTCGCCGTGCTCACGCCGTTCGCCGAGAAGCTCGGCGGCGTGCTGCACGGCTACCAGATCGGCCGCTACCCGTTCGAGTCGTTCGGCGGCGAGACGCCGTTAGGCTTCGTCGAGGTCACCGCGGCGACCGCGCGGCTCCCGGTCTCGCGCCACCTGCGGCTCGAGGACTTCCTGACGCACGACGGCCAGACCGGGTGGCCGCGCTACGTCGCGATGAAGCCGCAGCTGCTCGACAAGGTGGAGCTGGTGATCGACGAGATCGCGCGGGTGCGCGGGGTGTCGGACCCGCTGCGCATCGCGGTCTCGGTGCACTCGGGGTTCCGCACGCCGATCCACAACGGCGGCGTCGAGGGCTCGGCGTTTAACAGCCGCCACCAGTACGGCGACGCGGCCGACGTGGCGATCGACGCGGACGGCGACGGGCGGTTCACGGCGGCGGACGCGCAGCTCGTGCGCGGGGCGGCGGAGCTGGTCGAGGAGCGACACCGCGAGCTGGTCGGGGGGCTCGGGTTGTATACGAACGTGGCGTCGCCGTATGTGCATATGGACGTGCGCGGGACGCGGGCGCGGTGGTGGAGGCGGTAAGCAATACGCGCGCTGGGGGGCGTTAGGCGGCGCGGGCGCGCGCAACGCGCCCCCGCCCAACCGCGCCTACGGCGCTACCCTTCCCCCGAGCAACACTTCACCTCCGTGCCAGCCTTGGTCGTCGTGGGTGAGGGTCATCCAGAAGGTGATGTCCTTGCGGCCGCGGTCGCCGAGGGGGCCGCCGCCGGACTGCCAGCGGAGGGGGACGCGGAAGGCGACGCGCGCGCGCGCGCCCTCGTCGGAGGCGTCGCCGAGGGCGGGGGGGTCGGCGCTCAGGCCGCGGGTGGCGCCGAGCCACTGGACGAACTCGCGCGATGGCGAGCCGTCGACCGCGCGGGGGGCGAGTCGGCGCGCGACGTCGTCGACGTTGCCCGCCGCGAGTGCGCTCACGAAGCGTCCCACCTCGGTCCGCAGCTCGGTCGGCGTCGGGCGCGTGACCGGGCGACCCGCGGCGGGCGCGGACACGGCCACGGCGGCGCGCGGGCCGACGGCGACGTGCACCGCGTGCGAGAGCGCGCCCGAGGTGGCGGTGACGTCGACGGCTCCGCCCGGGGCGACGGCGACCGCATAGCCGTTGCGGAACGCGACGCGGGACGGGTCACTCGACGCCCACTGGACGACGGCGTTGACGAGGCGCGTGCCGCGCGCGTCGTTCACGCGGGCGCGCAGGCGGACCGAGTCGCCCGCCGCTACGGTGAGCGTACCGCGCGCCGGCGCTCCGGTCACGATGAGGGCCGCGGGCGGCCCCGGGGGCAGGGTGGGCGCGGAGTCGGCCGGCGTACGGCCGGCGAGTCCGGCCGAGTCGCCGGGCTGCGGGGCCCCAGGTGCGCCCGCGGCCGTGGGCTGGGCGTCGGGGCTCTGCGGCGCGGCGGTCACGGCGGGCGGGCGGGCGACAGTGGCACGTCGCTCGGTCGCGGCGGACGTGGGTCCGGGATCTCGCGTGTGCCACGCGACCGCGCCGCCGACGAGCACCGCGCCGACGACGGCCGCCGCGAGCCAGGGGCCGAGGCGGCTCGGGCCGTCGCGGCGCGTGATCGGGCCTTCGAGTACGGCGCGGGCGCGCGGCGCATCCGCGTCCGCGGCAGCGTCCGCGGCAGCGCAGCGTCCGCGGCAGCGTCCAGGGGTGCCGCCGACGCGGCGTCGGATTCTGGCGAGACGGGGACCACCACGACCGGGGGCGGTGCGAGGGCCAGGGCGGCCGCCGGCGGCAGCGGCCGGAGCGTGGTGCGCGCGAGCGCGGGCGCGTCCTCCGTCGTGGGCGTGGCTGCCGAGGCGGGCGCGGGGGCGGCGCTCGGGGCCAGATCGCCGGCCGGCGTCGCCCCGCTGACCCGGACGCCCGCCCGCCGGTCGACGGCGACATCGGGGCCGTTGGCGGCGCGCAGTTCGGGGGGCGGCACGTCGCGGACGCCTGGCGCGTGTGCCGCGGGGATCAGCTGGCTCAGCCGCTCGCGGAGCGCCGGCGCTGGGTCGCGCGGGATCGCGGCGAGCGCCTGACTCACGCCGCGCAGGTCGGGGAAGCGGTCGGCCGGCGCCTTGGCGAGCATGCGCCGCACCACCGCGCCCAACGCCGGCGGGACCGCGCGCTCGCCGACGTCGAGCGTCGGCGGCTCGGCGTGCAGGTGCTGCTCCTGCACGCGGTACTGCGTCCCGTCGAAGGGCACGGCCCCCGTGACGAGGTGGTAGGCGACGACGCCGAGCGCGTACTGGTCCGAGGCCGGGGTGAGGGGCTCGACGCGCCACTGCTCGGGGCTCATGTAGTGCGGCGTCCCGATCGCGAAGCCCGTGCGCGTCAGCTGCTCCGCCTCGGCCACCTTGGCGATGCCGAAGTCGGTCACGACCACACTCCCCGTGCGGTCGAGCAGGATGTTGCCCGGCTTCACGTCGCGGTGGACGACGCCGCGCGCGTGGGCGTACTGGAGGGCCAGGGCCACCTGGTCGACGACGTGCGCGGCGAGGTCCGGCGCGAGCGAGCCGGTGGCGCGCAGCAGCTGGTCGAGCGAGCACCCGTCGACGTACTTCATGACGAAGTAGCGCAGCCCGAGCGCCTCCTTGGCCCGGTAGACGCGCACCACATTGGGGTGGTCGTCGAGGTTGGCCGCCGTGCGCGCCTCCTGCAGGAAGCGCTGCGACATCGTCGGGTGGTGCGCCAGCTCGGGGAGCAGGACCTTGATCGCGACGTAGCGCGCCAGCTCGCGGTCCCACGCGAGGTAGACCGCGGCCATGCCGCCGTGCCCCACCCGGCGCAGGACGTCGTACTCGCCCTGCGTGGCGTCGCGCAGCCGCGCGATGAGGTGGTCCTCGTCCTCGACGGCCGAGGCCGTGAGCGGGGCGCCGCAGGCGGGGCAGAACCGCGCGCCCGCGTTGGCGACGGTGCCGCACCGCGGGCACGTGATGCCCGTCGTGGCGGCCCCGCCGGTGCCCGGCTCGGTGGTAGGGGGCGTGGTGGGAATGGCGTCCGGCATGGAAGCCTCGCGGAGCGCGGCCTGGCAGAGCTGACGAAGAAAAGGGCGGACCGACGAGGGTCCGGGAGTCCGGCCGCAAGCGCGTTCGCTTGCGCGAAGCTGGAGCGCGCTCGCCACAATCGCAAGCGGCGCGGGCAAGTCCGGTTCAGCGCGGTGCCGCGGACCGCGGCCGGCCCCTAGACTACCGCGCCCAACGCTCCCACCCCGCCATGGCCGACCACATCCGCGATCGCATCAACCGCAAGCTCGCCACGCTCGGCGAGGAACGTCTGTATCAGGTGCTGGATTACGTCGAGTTCCTGGAGCTGCGCTACGGGCAGCCGGCGCGCGACCCGAGCCCGGTCAACCCGCTGCAGCGCTTCACGGACGGCATCGAGGACCGGCTGCGCGCGGGCGGAGTCGCCGCGTCGACGGTTTCCGAGGCCATGGGCTTCCTCAACAAGGCCGTGGGCGTGTTGAACAACGTCGCCACGGCCGGGCGCACGGTCGCCACCGACCTCGCCACGGCGGCGCAGCGGATGGCCGAGCCGCCTGCGACGACCCCGTCCGCGGCCGCGCCGCCGGCCGCGCGCTCCGCGTCCGGTACGGCACCTGCTCAGGGAGCGAGCGACCCGACGGACATGCCGAGCTACCCGTCGCCGAGCTGAGCGCCAGTCGAGCGCCAGTCGAGCGCCAGCCGAGCGCTAAGCCCTCGCCGTTCGAACCCACCCCGCCATGACCGCACCTCAAGCCGCGCCCCGCCGCCCCGCGACCCGCGCCGACGCCAAGCGCACGCTGCTCGACACGATCCGCCAGATCCCGTCCTACCTGCGGCTGCTCGGCGGGTTGTTGATCGACCGCCGCGTGTCGGCGCTCGACAAGGCGCTCGTGGCGGGGGCGATGGTGTACGTGATCTCGCCGATCGACCTGATTCCCGACTTCATCCCGTTCCTGGGCGAGGTCGACGATGTGTTCGTCGTGATGCTCGCGCTGCAGCGCCTGGTCGGCAACGCGGGGCAGGACGTGCTGCTCGACCACTGGCACGGGGACCCGGCGGAGCTCGACGACCTGAACGTGAAGGAGATCATCGGGGCGGCGACGCTCTTCCTGCCGGGCGGGATCAAGACCCGGCTGGTGAACTTCGTGCGCCGGGGGGCGCGGAAGAAGGCGTAGCCGCCTTGTTGCACCGACGCGCGCGGCTTACCGTTCGCCATGGCGACCACCACGCGACCGATCCCGGCCCCGTCCGCGGCCGACGCCGCCGACGAGCAGCAGCGGCACGAGCCGCAACACGACGTCTCCCCGCGCCCCGCGCGTCCGACCCCGGACGGCGGGGTGCCGCGCATCGAGGCCCCGGCGCCCTCGCCCGTCTCGCGCGCCCACGGGCACACGCGCGTGCGCGAAGACGTCGCGCTGACCTTCGACGACGTGCTGCTCTCGCCGCGGCACGCGCTCGTGCACCCCAAAGACGTGCGCACGCGCACGCGCTTCACCCGGGGCATCACGCTCGAGGTGCCGCTCGTCGCTGCGGCGATGGACACGGTGACCGAGAGCGGGATGGCGATCGCGATGGCGCGCCACGGCGGGATCGGCGTGCTGCACAAGAACATGTCCGTCGACCGGCAGGCGGCCGAGGTCGACCGGGTGAAGCGGAGCGAGAGCGGGATGATCCTGAACCCGATCACGCTCACGCCCGACGCGACGCTCCGGGAGGCGGTGGCGCTGATGGGGCGGTTCCGCATCTCGGGCGTGCCGGTGGTCGACGACGACGGGCGCCTGGTCGGGATCATCACCAACCGCGATCTGCAGTTCGAGCGCGCGCTCGACCGGCCGCTGCGCGAGGCGATGACGCAGGACGGGCTGGTCACGGCGCCTAACGGCACGACGCTCGACGAGGCCGAGGCGATCATGGGGCGCCACCGCATCGAGAAGCTGCCCGTGGTCGACGACGGTGGCGTGCTGCGCGGGCTGATCACGGTCAAGGACCTGCACAAGCGCCGGCAGTACCCGCAGGCGAACAAGGACCGCCACGGGCGGCTCCGCGTCGCGGCCGCGATCGGAGCGGCCGGCGACTACCTGACGCGCGCGCGCGCGCTCGTCGACGCGGGCGTGGACGTGCTCGTGCTCGACACGGCGCACGGGCACTCGCAGGGCGTGCTCGACGCGACGGCGGCGGTGCGCGAGGCGTTTCCCGACGTGCAGCTCGTCGCCGGCAACGTGGCCTCGCGCGCCGGCGCGGCGGCCCTCGTCGCCCGCGGCGTCGACGCGGTCAAGGTGGGCGTGGGGCCCGGGTCCATCTGCACGACGCGGGTCGTCACCGGCGTGGGGGTGCCGCAGTTGACGGCCGTCATGGACGCGGTCGACGGCGCCGACGGCGTGCCCGTGATCGCCGACGGCGGCATCAAGTACTCGGGCGACATCGTAAAGGCGCTCGCCGCGGGCGCGGAGAGCGTGATGATGGGCTCGATGCTGGCCGGCACCGAGGAGAGCCCGGGCGAATCGATCCTGCTCGAAGGGCGGCGCTTCAAGATGATCCGCGGCATGGGGTCGCTCTCGGCGATGCAGGACGGGTCGGCGGACCGGTACTTCCAGGACGGCGAGCTCTCGCCCAAGAAGCTCGTCCCCGAGGGCATCGAAGGGCGCGTGCCGTACAAGGGCCCGGTCGCGGACGTGCTTTTCCAGATGATCGGCGGCCTGCGCAGCGGGATGGGCTACGTCGGCTGCGCGTCGATCGAGGTGCTGCGCACCGAGGCGGAGTTCGTGCGCATCACCGCCGCGGGACTCCGCGAGAGCCACCCGCACGACGTCGTGATCACGCGCGAGTCGCCCAACTACTCGGCGTGACCGACGCCGCCTGACCACCGACGCCGCCTAACGGACGCCCGCGTGTCGATGCAGATCCGCCGGATCGTGACCGGCTACGACGTCGACGGGCGCTCGGTCGTGCTGAGCGACGCGCCCGTCGCGGGGCACGAGGCGATGCCCGGCTCGACCTTCGCCTGGCTCTGGCGCACGACGAGCGCGCCGGCCGATAACGACGACGCCACCGACCGCGCCGCCGACCCGCCCGCGCTCACGCAGCCGGGCGGGAGCGTGCTGCTGCTCGTCGACGTGGCGCCGGGCGCGCGCTCGCCGCTCCACCGCACGCACTCGCTCGACTACGCCTTCGTGCTCGCCGGGCCGGTCGACCTGGAACTCGACGACGGGTCGGCGACGCGCCTCGAGACCGGCGCGGTCGTCGTGCAGCGCGGCACCATGCACGCGTGGGTGAACCCCGGGCCGCACACGGCGCGCATGGCGTACGTCTTACTCGACGCGACGGCGCCGACCGCGGGCGGCCAACCGCTGCCGGCGTACATGCCCGGCTGACCTCCCCCTGACCTCCCCACGAGCGCCGCGCCGCGGTCGCCGCCGCGCTCAGGGTTTCCGCTCAGGGTTCCAACGTCCGGCGGTGTCGTCCCGTTACAGCCGTTGACAATGTGCGCTCGCGGCCGGCAGCTTGACCGACCTGCCCCGGGCTGACCCGATCACCCGGCCCCCGCCCCCAGCCCGCGAGGACCCGCGATGGCGACGTCCACCAGGACCACGTCCAGCCCCACCGCCGCCGGTTCGTCCGGCGGCTCACTCTCCCGCACGAAGTCGATCGACCAACTGCTCGTCGACTCCACGCACACCGGGGAGGGTGCTCTCAAGCGCACCCTCGGCCCCGGCGCCCTCGTCGGCCTCGGCATCGGCGCGATCATCGGCGCGGGCCTGTTCGTCCGCACCGCGGCCGCGATCGCCGAGCGGTCGGGGCCGTCGGTGACCCTCGCGTTCATCGTCGCAGGCCTCGGCTGCGCGTTCGCCGGCCTCTGCTACGCGGAGTTCGCGTCGATGATCCCGATCGCCGGCAGCGCGTACACGTACTCGTACGTGACCATGGGCGAGCTCGTCGCGTGGATCATCGGGTGGGACCTCGTGCTCGAGTACGCCGTCGGCGCGGCGACCGTGGCGATCGCCTGGAGCCAGTACTTCAACAAGTTCCTCCAGATTTTCGGGATGCACATCCCGTATCAGTGGTTCCACTCCCCACTCGAGGTGGCGAGCAGCGTGCCGGGCGTGGCCGACGGGACGCACGGAATCATGAACATCCCGGCCATGGTGATCCTGCTGCTCATCTCGGGGCTGCTCATCCGCGGGATTGAGGAGTCGGCCTGGGTGAACAACATCATCGTGATCACGAAGCTGGCGATCGTCCTGCTCGTGATCGCGATCGGCTGGCAGTTCATGAACCCGGCCAACCACACGCCCTATATCCCGACCCCGACGACGTACACGACCCCGGCCGGCGTCACGCACGCGTTCGGCGGCGTGATGGGCATCCTCGGCGCGGCGGGCGTGGTGTTCTTCGCGTTCATCGGCTTCGACGCCGTGTCGACGGCCGCGCAGGAGGCCAAGAATCCCGCGCGCGACATGCCGATCGGCATCCTCGGCTCGCTCGTCGTCTGCACGGTGCTTTACGTGCTCTTCTCGCACGTGCTCTCCGGCGTGGCGACGGTCCAGGACTTCCGCACGGCAGGCAAGGAAGCGTCGGTCGCCTTCGCGATCCAGAAGTACATGACCGGCTACGGCTGGCTCGCGAACCTCGTCACCATCGCCATCCTCGCCGGCTTCTCGTCGGTGATCCTCGTGATGCTCCTCGGGCAGTCGCGCGTGTTCTACTCGATGAGTCGCGACGGCCTCGTCCCGTCGGCGTTCTCGGAGCTGCACCCCCGCTTCCGCACGCCGTGGAAGTCGAACGTCGTGTTCTTCTTCGCCACGGCACTCTTCGCGGGCTTCCTGCCCGACAGCATCGTCGGCGAAATGACGAGCATCGGGACGCTCTTCGCGTTCATCCTCGTCTGCGCCGGCGTGTGGATCCTGCGCGTCCGGCGCCCCGACCTGCCGCGCGCCTTCCGCGCGCCCGCGGTGCCGGTGGTCGCGACGCTCGGCATCCTCGTCTGTACGGCGATGATTTTCGGACTCGGCTGGGAAACCTGGGTACGCCTCATCGTCTGGCTGCTGATCGGCTTCGTCATCTACTTCGGCTACGGGCGGCGCCACAGCCTGCTCGAACGCGGCGTGACCACGCTCCCGGCCGGACGCCCCGCCTCGACGCTCGCCGGCGACTGACCGACCCGCCCCTGCTCGCACGCACCGCCCGGGCGCCCTCGTCGGCGCCCGGGCGGTGCTCGTTTCACCCCTGAAGTCCCTCGCTCCGCTCGGGACGACTGTCTTTCTTGGTCCCCATGTCCAACCTCGTTCCCGCCCCCGCCGCGCTGACCGAAGCCGTCGACGCCGCGCTCGCCTCGTCGCGCGCGCGCCTCGAACAGCTCCGCGCCCTCGGCCCCTACTTCCGCCCCGGCAGCCGCGTCGCCCTCTCGACGCACATCAACGCGGACGGCGACGGCTGCGGCTCGGAGGTCGGCCTCGCCCGCGCGCTCGCCGGGATGGGACTACGCCCCGTGATCGTCAACCCGACGCCGTGGCCCGACAACTTCCGTTTTCTGCTGGAGAAGGCTGGCGACGCCCCGGGCGACGCGGCCGTCGAGGACGCGAGCGCCCGCGGCGCCGCCGCCCTCCGTGGGGTCGACCTGCTCGTCGTGCTCGACATCGCCGACGTGAAGCGGCTCGGCACCCTGGCCGACGCCGTGCGCGCGCTCGCCATCCCCAAGCTCACGATCGACCACCACCTGCCGAGCGACGAGCCGCCGAGCGCGGTCGTGGTGAGCGACGTCTCGGCGAGCGCGACCGGGGAGCTCATCTTCGACCTGTTGGCCGCGCTCGACCAGCCGCTCACGCCGGCGATCGCGACCGCGCTCTACGTGGCGCTGCTGACCGACACCGGTGGCTTTCGCTTCAGCAACACCTCACCGCGCTGCCACGCGGTGGCGGCCGAGTTGCTCGCGGCGGGCGTCGACCCCGAGGCGATGTACCGCCGGATCTACGCGAGCGTGCCCGTGGGCAAGCTCTACCTGCTCCGCGAGGCACTCGGCACGCTCGAGCAGGACGCGGCGCACGGGCTCGCGTGGATCTCGATCCCGGCGGGGGCGATGGAGCGCTACGGGGTGAAGTCGGAGGACCTGGACGGAATCGTCGAGCAGCCGCGCTCGATCGCGGGGACGCGCTGCGCGATGCTCTTCCGCGACCTCGGGCACGGCAAGGTGAAGGTGTCGTTTCGGAGCACGGGCGACGTGGACGTGAACGCGCTCGCGCGGCCGTTCGGCGGCGGGGGGCACGCGAAGGCCAGCGGGGCGATGATCGCGGGCGGGATGGAGGAGGTGCGCGCGCGGGTGTTGGAGGCGGCGCGGGCGCACGTGGGGGCGACGGCGGGGTAAGGAACGGGGGCGGCTAGCTTGGCCGTTTTGCACGCTTGGCGGCGCGCCTGCGCATCAGCTCCGTCCGACGCATTTGGTTTCATAGCGGTCTCAACACCGCTCCCCCATACGCATTTCCGCATGAGCACCACTCTCACCCAGCGCATCGCCGACGCCCTCGGCCAGGTGCGCAACCCGCGGCACGGCCGCGACCTCGTCAGCGCCGAGCAGGTGCAGGACGTCGCGACGACGCCGGACGGTAAGGTCCGCTTCACGCTGCTGCTCGACGCGGCCGACGAGGCGACGCTCGTACGCGAGGTGCGCCGCACGGTCGAACAGATCCCGGGCGTGACGGACGTGCGCGTCGACGTGCAGGACCCGGCCGCGTACGCCGCCGCGCGCGCGACGCGCCAGGAAGCGCAGCGCGAGGCCGCGCGCGGCGTCTCGGGCGGCGCGGCGGCGCCCGGGGGCGGGAAGGGGATGGGTGGCGGGCGCTCGCTCCCCGTGATGGACGCCGGCCCGCAGCCCGGCCGCGCCGCGCCGCCGACGCCCGCGGCGCCCACGCCGGTCGAGTACCCGCAACTCGGACGCGTCATCGCCGTGTCGAGCGGCAAGGGCGGCGTCGGCAAGTCGACGATCGCGGTCAACCTGGCGTGCGCGCTGGCCAAGCAGGGCGCGCGGGTCGGGATCATGGACGCCGACATCTACGGCCCCAACCTCCCGCGGATGATGGGCGTGAGCGAGGCGCCGGCGGTGCGCGACGAGAAGATCCAGCCGCTGCTCGCCTACGGCGTCAAGGTCATCTCGATCGGCCTCCTGATCGAGCGCGACCAGCCCGCCATCTGGCGCGGGCCGATCATCATGAAGGTCATCACGCAATTCCTGCGCGACGTGGATTGGGGTCAGCTCGACTATTTCCTGGTCGACATGCCGCCGGGGACGGGCGACGCGCAGCTCTCGCTCGTGCAGGCGACGCACGTGCACGGCGGGCTCGTCGTGACCACGCCGCAGCAGGTGTCGGTGGGCGACGCGCTCCGCGGCGTGCGGATGTTCGAGCGCGTGGGCGTGCCGGTGTTGGGCGTGGTCGAGAACATGAGCTACTTCGAGAACCCCGAGACGGGCAAGCCGATCGCGGTCTTCGGGTCGGGCGGCGGGCAGGCGCTCGCCGACGAGGTGAACGTGCCCCTGTTGGGCCAGATCCCGCTCGACCCCAGGGTCGTCGAGGGCGGCGACACCGGGCGGCCGATCGTCGTACACGAGCCCAAGTCGAGCGTGTCGCGCGCGCTCGAGCAGGTCGCGGCGCGCGTGGTCGAGCGCGTGCAGGCGCGGTACGGCGAGGCCGTGGGCGTCTGAGCGCGCCGGCGCTCCCCCTCCCCGAGGGGGGCGGCGGCGTCGCCGTCGCGTACCCGACCGGCGAGCACCCCGCCCTCGTCCGCGAGCCGTTAGGCCGGATCGTCGTCCGCGTCGCGCTCCCGGCCGTCGCGAGCAACCTGCTCATGACGCTCTTCCTCGCCGCGGACGCGTTCTGGGTCAGCCGCTTCCTCGGCCCGTCGGCACTCGCGGCGGTGACGGCGTCGGTGTTCTGGGTGTGGATGGCGATCTCGGCGGCCGAGATGATCTCGGTCGGCCTCACGGCGGTGGCGGCGCGCCGCCACGGGGAGCGGCGCGGCGGCGCGGCCGCGCGCTCGGCGGGCGACGCGCTGCTGCTGGCCGTGCTGCTCGGCGCGGCCGTCGCGGTCGCCGGGCACGCGCGCGCCGCGGACCTGCTCGCGCTCATGCGGGCCCCCGCGGGTGTCGCGGCGCTCGGCGCGCGCTACCTCGGCGTGTACGCGCTCGCGATGCCGGTGCTCTTCGCGTACTTCACCGTGGACGCCGCCTTCCGCGCGAGCGGCGACACGCGCACGCCGCTCGTCGTGCTCGCCGGGTCGGTGGCCGTCGGGCTCGTGCTCGACCCACTGCTGATCGGTGGCGGGCTGGGGCTGCCGGCGATGGGGATCGCGGGGGCGGCGTTCGCGACCACGGCCACTCGGAGCGTGGCGTGCCTGATCGGGTTCTCGCTCCTCCGGCGGCGCGGGCTCGTGCGCTTCGGGCGGCCGGACCTCGGCGCGCTGGCCGCGGTGGTACGCGTGGGGCTGCCGACGGCGGCGACCGGCGTGCTGTTCTCGCTCGTCTACGTCGTGATCGGCCGCTCCGCCTCGTCGCTCGGCGTGGCCGCGCTCGCGGCGTTAGGCCTGGGCTTCCGCGTCGAGAGCTGGCTCTACATGCTGGGGGTCGGCTTCGGCGCGGCGTCGGCGGCGGTCGTCGGACAGAACATCGGCGCGGGCCGCGTCGACCGGGCCGCGCGGGCGGGGTGGACGATGCTCGGGGTGGCGAGCGTGCCCGCGCTCGCGGCGGCCGCGGCGAGTGCGTTCGCGCCGGAGTTCCTCGCGCGGATCTTCACGCACGACGCGGCGGTGGTCGCCGAGACGGCGCGGTACCTGCGCATCGCGGCGGTGTCGCAGCTGGTGGTGTGTGCGGAGGTGGTGCTCGAAGGCGCGCTCGGCGGGGCGGGGGCGACGGTCGCGCCGATGATCGCGTCGACGGCGCTCACGGCGGCGCGCATCCCGCTCGCGACCTGGGCCACGCCGCGCTACGGCGCGACGGGGCTGTGGTGGTCGATCTCGCTGACCGCGGTGGGGCGCGGGCTGGCTATGGCCGCGCTCTGGCGCGCGGGCGGGTGGAAGCATAAGAAGGTGTGACATGTCCGTTATCACCCTGCTCACAGACTTCGGCACCGCCGACGGCTACGTCGCCGAGCTCAAAGGCGTGCTGCTCGGCGAGGCCCCCGGGGCGACGCTCGTCGACGCCTCGCACGACCTGGCGCCGCAGGACGTCGACGGCGCGCGGCTCGCGCTGGCGCGCTACTGGCTGCGCTACCCGCCGGGGACGGTGCACCTCGTGGTGGTCGACCCGGGCGTCGGCACCGAGCGGGCCGCGCTCGCCGTGGGGAGCGAGGGGCGGTGGCTGGTCGGGCCCGACAACGGGGTGCTGACGCCCGCGCTCCTGCGCGCCGGGGCGCGCGCGGTACGACTGCCGGTGCCGCCGCGGAGCGCGGCGACGTTCCACGGCCGCGACGTGTTCGCGCCGGCGGCGGCGCGCCTGGCCGCGGGCGCGCCGCTCGATGCGTTAGGCGCCCCGGCCGACGCGCCGGTGCTCCGCCGGACGCCCGAGGCGCGCCGCCTTGCCGACGGCGGCATCGAGGGCGTGGTGATCACGGTCGACCGCTTCGGGAACGCGATCACGAACCTCGTCGCGAGCGGTGCCACGGCGGCCCCGGGGGGCCTCGTGCAGCTCGGCGACCCTGCGTGGCGGACTGTGCCGATCCGGCGGGTGTACGCTGACGTCGGGTCCGGCGAGGTGGTCGCGCTCGCGGGGTCCAACGGGTTGCTGGAGATTGCGGTGCGGGACGGAAGCGCGGCCGCGGTGCTGGGCGTGGCGCGAGGAAATCGGGTGGTGTTGTACCGGGCGGGGTAGGGGACGTTCGGTGAGATCGCTGCGCGGGGGCGTGACCGGCCCGAGCATCCCCGGCCGGTCACGCCCCCGCGCGACGCCCCACTCCGCCCCCGCGCTAAGCCGTCGCGCCCTTCCCGACGTCCAACGACGGCGCGTCCGTCGGCCCTCCGCTCGAAATCCGGTCCCCATACAGATGCCCGGCCCGCGACTTCGTCGCGCCCGTCCCGTGCATCAACTCCGCCGCCAGCTCCGCCCCCGCGAGCAAGACCAGCGACGACAGGTACATCCACGTCAGCAGGACGATCACGCCGCCGATCGTGCCGTACGTCTTGTTGTAGTCGCCGAATCGCTGCACGTAGACGCGGAAGGCGAGCGTGACGAGGAGCCAGAGCACCGCCGTCACCGCCGACGCGACGAGCACGTGATTGTTCCGTTGCTTCGCGTCGGGGAGCACCTTGAGGATGGCGAACGCCGTCGCCATCACGATCACGCCCGCGATCGGGAACTGCGCGAGGTTCCACAGCGCGCGCGCCGTGCTGCCCAGCCCGATGTGGTCGCCCACCCAGTCGACCACGTTGGGCCCGAACAGCAGGACCGCGGTTGCGAGGAAGAACAGGAGGCCGACGCCTAACAGACAGGCGAGGGCGAGGAGCTTGCGCTTCCAGTACGGCCGCGTGTCGTCGTTGTTGTGCTTGTAGACCTGGTTGAGCGCGGCCATGAGCCCGCTGAACACGTTCGACCCGGACCACAGCGCCAGCAGCGCGCCGATCGACACGACGCCCGGTGCGCTCGGCGAGAACACCACGTCCTTGACCACGTTCTGCACGAGCGCGAACGCGTCGCCCGGCACCGCCTGCGCGAGGTGGCTGAGCAGGAACGTGAAGGTCTGGCGCTTGTCGCCGATCAGGGCGAGCAGGGGCGCCAGGAACAGGAAGATCGGGAAGAGAGAAAAGAAGAAGTAGTAGGCCGTCTGCGCCGCCAGGTCGATCACGTCGTCGGCGAGGATCTGCGACCCGACCTTCTTCAGCAGCGGCCCGAGCTGGTAGCCCTTGATCTGCATACGCCGTTCGTCGAGGAAGCCCGCGAAGACCGGCGCGAGGCCGGCCCGTCGGACGCCCGGTCCGGGCGCCCACACCCGCAGCCCGGGGGCAAGCGACAGGCCAGGGGCGGCGCGCCCTGGCGGCGACTACTCGCGCACGGCCGTGCTCGGCGTCGGGCGCGCCGTCGGGCGCGCGGCGACCAGCGTGGCGATCGGCGTGGGCGTCTGCCACGCCGGCACCGTGCCGCGATCGGTGACCAGCATGTCCGACGCGGTCGGGCGCGCGCGGCGACGCCCGAGCTGCGTGCCCGCGCGCGTGAGCAGCGCGGCCCCCAGTCCGGCGCTGAGGGCGAGCCACGTGGTCGCGACGGCCAGCGTGCGCGCGACGAGCGCCGCGACCGGCACGCCGGTCAGCACGACGGGCAGCAGCCAGACGACGAGGAAGGCGGCGAGCCCGACGAGGACGGGGAACGGCGACCCGTCGACTCGCGCGCTCCGCCCGCCGCTCGGTGCGACGTTGCGGAAGGCGAGCGCGCGACCGAGCACGGTCGCCATAGCGAGGAATCCGAGCGTCGCGAGCCCGGCCGCGGCCGCGATGTAGACCACGATCGCGAGCGGGACGAGCACGACGCCGATGAGGGTCGCCGAGAGCGCGACGACGAGAAGCACGAGTGCCGGCGAGACCAGGAGTTGCGCGGCGATCCCCGCGCCGACCGCGCGGCCGGGATGCTGCTCGACGAGCTCGCGCACGGCGCGTAGCTGCCGGTCGGCGCGCCGCGCGACCACGGCGCCGAGCGCGCCGAGGAGCACGAACCAGGCGACCGGCACGCCGAACGCGGCGGCGAGGGTCGGCGGCGTGCCGGGGGCCGACGTGGCGAAGCCGAGCCCTGCCGCCGCAGGGGTGTCGAGGCGCGTCGTGCGACCGAGCAGACTCGCGGCGGTGCCGTCGACGTGCGCGCCGGGGTGGACGACGACGTCGCCGGAGAGCGTCAGCACGTCGCCGTGGACGGTGCCGTAGACGTCGACCGGCCCCCGGACGAGGATCACGGAGCCGGGCGGCGTGACGCCCGGCGGGACGACGAGCCCGCCCGACGGCGCCGCGCCTATCGGTACGGCGCCCACGCTCGCGACCACGGGCTGCGCGATCACGCGTCCGCCGCGGGCAGATGGTGAGTCGCGGCCACGCGGCGGCTCGCGGACGCGGCGGCGCGCAGACCCGTGGCGGCGAGGGCGAGCGCGGCGATCAGCGTGAGGAGCACGACGGCCATCGTGCCGGTCGAGTCCGCCGCACCGCCGGCGAGCCCCGCGATCGCGTCGCGCAGCCCGTCCCAGAGCGCGCCCCGGAGTTGGGCCGCGGCCGCGTCGGTCGTGAAGGCGAGCACGTCGGCCCGCGCGAGCACCCAGAGCGTCACCGTGGTGAGCAGGGCGCCCATCGCGAGCGCCCCCGCGGCGGCGAGGGCGCGGAGCGGCGTGGACGCGGGCACGAGCGCGCGCGCCGTGTCGCGGAGCGCCACGTGCCACGGCTCGAAGACGTGCACGTCGGCCATCACGCGATCCGCGAACCCGATCGACGGCGCGAAGTGCGGCAGCACGTCGAGCGATTCGGCGAGCGCGGCCGCCGCTTCGAGCTGCGCGCGGCACGTCGCGCAGTCCCGCACGTGGGCGCGCAGCGGCGCCACGCCGAACCCGGATTCGAGACCGGAGTCGGCGTCGACCAGCAGGTCGAATTCGTCGGGAAGGAGGTGGCGGGTCACGGCACGAAGGGTCGGTGGGGCCTACGCGGGGCGCGGGTGGCGGGTTTCAGTTCTGGATCGGCGCCACGCCCGCGGTACGTGCGCCGCACGCGCGTCACGCGCGGGTGCCTTCGAGGGCGCGGCGGAGTTCGTGGCGGGCGCGGTGGATGTAGGTCTTGACGGTGCCGAGGGGCAGGTCGAGGGCGGAGGCGATCTCTTCGTAGGAGCGGCCCTCGACGTGCCGAAGCATGATGCAGGCCCGGTACATCGGCCGGAGCCCCGCGACGGCGCGCTCGATCGCGGTGCCGAGCTCCCGGGCTTCGAGCTCGTCGAGGGCGGACTCCTGGTCGGCGGCCAGGTCGAGCGTGGACGCGGCGGCCTCGCTCGCCGTGCGCGCGTGCGGCGAGCCGTCGATGCTGACGGTGTCGAGCGTGCGGCGGCGGAGGTGGTCGATCGCGACGTTGTTGGCGATCTTGAAGATCCAGCTCGAGAACTTGAACTCGGGGCTGTACTTGTCGATGTGGTTGAGGATCTTGACGAACGTCTCCTGCGCGAGGTCCTCGCTCGTCTCGCGGTCGCGCACCATGCGGTAGATGAGCGAGAAGACCGGCCGCTCGTAGCGTCGCACGAGCTCGCGGAACGCGCGCTCGCGCCCCTCCTGCGCGAGCCGCACGACGTCGGCGTCGGGCAGGTTGGCGAGGTCGAGGGACGGCGGCGGCGGGGGCATGACGGACGGCTAAGGTAACGGCGCACCGAACCGCACACCGAACCGCACACCGTGCCTACGGACGGGTCGCCCGCGCGGTCGTCCCTGGCACCACCGCACGGGGTGCGCGAGTTTACCTGCCACATGCCCTCGCTCGCCCCCCCGCCCGACGACGTGGTCCGCGACGCCGCGAGCGGCGGCCGCGAGAAGCGCGCGTACGTGCGCCGCATCTTTTCCGAGATCGCGCCGCGCTACGACCTGCTCAACCACGTCCTCTCGCTCAACCTCGACCGCGGCTGGCGTCGGCGGGCGCTCCGCGCCCTCGGCTGGACGCGCCGGCCGGACGGGGTCTACCTCGACCTCTGCGCGGGGACGCTCGACGTGGGCGCGATGCTCGCGCGCCAGCCGGGCTTCCGCGGCTTCGTCATCGGGGCCGACTTCGCCGAGCCGATGCTGCGCGCGGGCGAGGGCAAGGCGCCGCGCGAGGGCGCGCCCGCGCTCGCGCCGGTCGCGGCCGACGCGGTCGCGATGCCGCTCGCTGACGCGTCGTGCGACGGGGCGATCGTGGCGTTCGGGATCCGGAACGTCGCGGGGCTCGACGCCGCGCTCGCGGAGATGCGGCGCGTGCTGCGGCCGGGCGCGCGGTTCGTAATCCTGGAGTTCACGACGCCGTCCAACGCGCTCGTCCGCGGGGCGTACCACGCGTACTTCCGCCGCGTGCTGCCGGCGATCGGAGGGCTCGTGAGCGGGCACCGCACTGCCTACCGCTACCTGCCGGAGTCGGTGGCGCACTTCCCTCCGGAGCCCGTGCTCGCCGACCGGATGCGCGCCGCGGGCTTCGTCGACGTCCGCTGGGATCGCCTCACGCTCGGCGTTGCGGCGATCCACGTCGGCAGCGCCCCGGGCGAGGAGCGTCCAGGTGACTGACGCCGCGCTCGGCGCAGCGGGCGACGGAAGGGTGCACGTGGTCGGGCTCATCTCGGACACGCACGGCCTGCTCCGTCCGTCGGCGCTCGACGCGCTCGCCGGAGTCGAGCTGATCCTCCACGCCGGCGACGTGGGCCCCGAAGCCTTGCTCGCGCGACTCGGCGAGATCGCGCCGGTGCGCGCCGTCTACGGGAACACGGACCCGGGCGGGGTGCCGTGGCTGGCGGAGTCGGTGGAGGTCGAGGTGGGAGGGCTGCGCGTGCACGTGCAGCATGGGCACGAGCTCGGGCGGCCGAATCCTGAGAAGGTGTGGGCGGCGTACTCGGGGGCGGACGTGTGCGTGTACGGGCACACGCACCGGCAGGTGGTGTGGCGGGGGGGGGATGGGAGACTGGTGGTGAATCCGGGGGCGGCGGGGGCGAGGCGGTTCGACTTGGGGCCGTGCGTCGGTCGGTTGACGGTCGAGGAGGGGAGAGCGGAAGTGGAGTTGATCGAGTTGGGGTAAGGGGTCGCCGTACGCCGTACCTGGTTTCGCCGTGGCCGTCCCGCGCCGCCGTACCCGTCCCGAACGGCCTGAGCGGAAGAGGCTGGTTGACTAGGTCAGGGCGAGAGACACGGTGGACCAGACTCGGGTAGGGCGACGGGTCCCGCGTTTCAGGTACGGCAACCCGGGTGGGGCAACCCGGGTAGGGCGAGGTGGCGCGGTACAGGAACTACGAACGGGGTGAGGCGTCCGCCGCATACGGCGGGACTCAGCGCCGTGGTTGAGGGGGCGCGTGTGGAACGACAACGGCGGACGTTCGGCAGCGATCTCTGCCCAGCGCCCGCCGGATCCGTCGCGCCCGAGCGCCTAACACCGCGCTCAGTCCCGTCGTACGCGGCGCACGCCCTCTCCGGACGCCCCTGCCGTACCGCGCTATCTCGCACCACCCGGAATGCGGTAGCCGAATGGCGGGACCCGACACGCGGGAGCCGACACGCGGGACCCGTCGCCCCACCCGAGACTGGTCTATCGTGTCTCTCGCCCTGACCTCGATCAGCCAGGCTCGTCCGCTCAGGCCCTTCGGGCCGGCGACGGCGGCACGGGTACGGCGGTTACACCACCCTGAAGTGCGACGCCGGGTAAAGAAAATCATCCTCCGAATCATCGATGATCCGGTAGAACGCCCCGTCCGCCTCAATCCCGATCCGCTCGTACAACCGCCCGAGCGTCAGGTCGTCGCACCCCCCCGGCTCGCTCTCGCCGGGGATGAGGAGCCAGGGGCGGAGCGAAACGCATTGCACCAGCGTCGCGGGCTCCCAGCTGGGGCCGTCCCATCCGGACGCGTCGGGGGGCTGCCAGGTCGTCGCCATTGCTCGCTCCGGTGCGGGGGGAGGGCCGTCGCCACGCGCGCGGCGGGAGTCCTTGGCGCAGGGACGACGCGGTCCGATGCCCGTTTCGCGCACCCCGTCGCCACGCCGGTCGCGGTCCCCAAGTGCAAGACGACGGCCACCCGACGAGTCGCCGGGACCGTAAGCGCTTCGGACCGCTACGCTTACGCCCGCGTACGCGTACGCCGGCTACGCCGCCCGCGCGGCGGCGTCCAGCCCCGCCGGGTCCAGCGCCGCCGGGTCCAGCGCGGCCGGGTCCAGCGTCGCGGGATCCAGCGCCGGAAGTTCGGGCTCCGCGGCCGCTGCCTCTTCATCGGACGCCGCGGCAAGTCGCGCGCGCCACCACCCGGGCTCGCCCGCGTGCGCCAGCAGGTGCCGCGGCAGCGCCGTCCGCCCGAGCTCGCCGTCGCGGTGCCGGAACCATGACGAGAGCAGCAGGAGCTCGTCGACCTCGTGCGTCGGCACCGCCCCACTCAGCCGCTCGCGCGGCGTATAGATGCGCCTCGCGTCCTCCGCGAGCGCGGCCGCCGAGGCCGCGTCGTGCGGCAGGGGGTGGTCGGCGCGCACGCGGCCGCGGCGCACGAGGTAGACGCGCGCCGCGGCGGTGGCAGGGGCGGCGCGCTTCGGCACGCGCCCCGGGTCGCCCGGGACCACGTACGCGAACGACAGTGTCTCGACCGCGAATCGCAGCCGGTCGAACTGCGCCCGCAGCATCTCGAGCCGCCGCACCTTGTCGCGCAGGTAGCCCGCCCGCTCGAACTCCAGCCGCTCGGCGCTCGCCTCCATGTCCGCGCGCAGGGCCGCCAGCGGCCCGTCGTCCGAGCCGTCGAGGAAGGCGCGGGCGAGCGCCACGCGGCCGCGGTACTCGTCGACCGTGCACAGGCCGACGCACGGGCCCAGGCACTTCCGGATCTCGTGGCGGATGCAGCGCGGGGCCCGGGCCGCCGGGCCTAACGCCTCGCCGAGCGAGAGCTCGTGCTGGTCGCCGAAGCGCATCGGGACGTCGTTGGCGCAGTCCCGGAGGCCTAACGCGTCGCTCAGCTCGCGCACCGCGTCGGCGACCTGGTCGGCGCCCCGGAACGGGCCGTAGTAGACGCCGCCGTCCGCGCTCCCGGTCGACCCGCGCACGACCTGCAGCTTGGGCGCCGCGCCGCGCGTGAGCTTGATGAAGCTCCAGTGCCGCGCGTCGCGCTTCATCGCGACGTTGTAGCGCGGGCGCAGCCGCTTGATGAGCCGGAGCTCCAGGAGCAGCGCGGCGAACTCGCTCGGCGTGTACTCCCACTCCAGGTGGCACGCGTCGCGGAGGATGCGCGCGCCCTTTTCTTCCGGGTACGCGCAGCGGAAGTAGGAGAGGAGCCGGGTGCGCACGTGCTTCGACTTGCCGACGTAGATGACGTCGCCGTTCTCGCCGAGCATGCGGTACACCCCGGGCCGGTCGTGCGCCTCGGCGCGCACGTAGTCGCGGAGCGCGCTCAGGTGCGCGTCGGGCGCGGAGGCGAGCGCCGCGGCGACGATCGCGGGGACCGGCTCCGCGTCCGGGCCGAACTCGGGGCGCGCGCTCACGCCGCGCGCCCCGCCGCGGGGCCCGGGCCGTCGGCCGGCTGGCACCGCGCACAGAACACGGTGCTCCGCCCGTCGACCGCTCGCGTCTCGCCTAACGCGTCGCCGCACCGGAAGCACGGGCGCCCGGCGCGGCCGTACGCCTTGAGGTGGTGCACGTACTCGCCGGGCCGGCCGCGCGGCGAGAGGAAATTCTCGAACGTCGTCCCGCCGTGCGCGACGCTCTCGTCGAGCGCGTCGACGACGGCGTCGCGGAGCGCCCGGACCTCGCCGTCGGTGAGCGAGGCCGCGGGGCGGGCGGGGTGGACGCGCGCCGCCCAGAGCGCCTCGTTCGCGTAGATGTTGCCCACGCCGGCCAGCCGCGCCTGGTCCATCAGCACGCGCTTGACCGGCTGCGTCGAGCGGCCGAGCGCGGCGCGGAGCGCCTCGGCGGTGAAGGCCGGGTCGAGCGGCTCGGGCCCGAGCCGCGCGACGTGCGCGTCGAACGCGGCGGGCGCCAGCAGCGCGACCGTGCCTAACGTGCGGATGTCGCGGTAGTGGAAGGCCCGGCCGTCGGCCAGGCGGAAGGTGGCGCGCACGAAGCGCCGCTCGCCTTCGGGGAAGGGCTCGCCGAAGCCTTCGAGCAGCACGGTGCCGGTGAACCGCGGCTGCACGGCCAGCCGGTCGCCCGTCGAGAGGTCGAGCACGATGAGCTTCGCGCGGCGCCAGACCCGCTCGACGCGGGCGCCGGCGGTGCGGCGCGCCAGCTCGGCCGCGTCGACGCCCCGGAGGACCGAGGGGCGCGGGACGTCGACGCCCGCGATCACTGCGCCGCGGAGGGCGGCGTCGAGGTCGCGGGCGATGGTCTCGGTCTCGGGGAGTTCGGGCATCAGGCGTCGGGGCCGCGCGCGGGGCGGCAACTACAGGGCAACGGTTTGGACGGCATTACAGGATGTGGGGGATTACAGGATTTCGCTCGTGCGCGACCGTCGTTCGCCATCGGTCCGAAACGTTTGGGACCCGGCAGGACGGACCGGCTCCGCGGGAGCGGAATCCTGTAATCCCCTCAATCCTGTAATCCCGTTCAGAATGCTCGCGCGGTCCGTACCCGCGCGTCATCCGCGCGTTCGCGCGATTACCGCCGCGCCGCCTCGCGCC
Source organism: uncultured Gemmatimonadales bacterium (assembly GCA_963763675.1). Taxonomy (GTDB): domain Bacteria; phylum Gemmatimonadota; class Gemmatimonadetes; order Gemmatimonadales; family Gemmatimonadaceae; genus BPUI01. The sequence continues at coordinate 1,378,424 of CAVXPN010000001.1, read as the reverse complement.
AGCCGATGTCGTCGCGGTACTGCTTGCCGGCGAACTCGACCCGCGCGGCCGTCTCGCGCGAGAGCGCCTGCGCCCGCTCGAAGGTGTCCGCGACGGCCGTGACGGCGAGCACGCGGCCGCCCGCGGTCACGAGTCGGCCCGACGCGTCGCGTGCCGTGCCGGCGTGAAACAAATGTACGTTCGCCGGGAGATCGGCCGGGAGGGTGATCGGGTCGCCGGTGCGGGGCGTCTCGGGGTAGCCCGCCGCGGCCAGGACGGTGGTCACGGACGCCAGCGCGGGCAGCGTGCGCGCGTGGTGATCTGGCTCGCGCCGGCCGTCAGCCGCCACGGGGGCGAACCACGCGCGCTCCTCGCGGGCGATCCCGGACGTCACCGCGAGCAGTCCCGGGTTGGAGTGCTCGAGGAGCGGCATGACCGCCTGCGTCTCCGGATCGCCGAAGCGACAGTTGAACTCGACCACTCGAGGCCCGTCCCGGGTGAGCATGAGCCCCGCATACAACGTCCCGCTGAACGGACACCCGTGCGCACGCATCGCCTCGAGTAGCGGGCGGATGATCGAGACGCTGGCCTGATCCGCGACGGCGTACGCGCTCTGCGCGGGCGCGACGCGCGGGTCCGTCACGTGGACGAACTCGCTGCCGTGGTCCCGGGCGTAGCGCGTGAGGTCGACCGGCGCGTACGCCCCCATCCCCCCCGTGTTCGGCCCCAGGTCGCCCGCGAGCAGGCGCTTGTGGTCCTGCGCCGGCAACAACGGGACCTCGTGCCGGCCGTCGGTCAGGTAGAAGACGGACAGCTCTTCCCCCTCCATGAACTCCTCGACGAGCACCTCGGCTCCCGCCGCGCCGTAGCGGTTGCCGACGAGCATGTCGTCGATCGCCGCCTCGGCCTCGGCCAGCGTCTGCGCGACGACGACGCCCTTGCCCGCGGCGAGCCCGGACGCCTTGACGACCACGGGCGCGCCTAACGCGGCGGCCGCGCGCTTCGCGCCGGGCGCGTCGGCGTGCGTGGTCGCGCGCGCGGTCGGGACGCCGGCGTCGAGCATGAGCCGCTTGGCCCACGCCTTGGACGTCTCGATCCGCGCGGCCGCGGCGGTCGGCCCGAAGACCGCGAGCCCGCGCGCCCGGAAGCGGTCCGCGATGCCTAACGCGAGCGGCGCCTCGGGGCCGACGAGCGTGAAGTCGGGCCGCTCGGCCTCCGCCAGCGCGACGAGCGCGTCGAGGTCGTCGGCGCGCACGGGGACGCAGCGGCCGACGTCCGCGATGCCGGGGTTGCCGGGTGCGGCGACGACCTCCGCGCCCTCGAGGGCGAGCTTCCAGGCGAGCGCGTGTTCGCGGCCGCCGCCGCCGACGAGGAGGACTTTCATGGTGGCGCTAAGCTAGCGGCGGCGGTCGCCGCCACCGCGGGCTCAGAGGTTCCGGCGGTTCAGTTCGCCCACCGCGAAGTCCGCCGCGCGCGCGGTCAGCGCCATGTACGTGAGCGACGGGTTCTGGCACGCCGTCGACGCCATGCACGAGCCGTCGGTGACGAACACGTTCGGCGCGTCCCACACCTGGTTGTGCGCGTTCAGCACCGAGACCTTCGGGCTCCGCCCCATGCGCGCCGTGCCCATCTCGTGGATCCCCATGCCGGGGAAGTACTCGCCGTCGTACGTGTGGACGTTCTTCGCCCCCGCCGCCTCGAGCATCTCGGCCATGTCGGCGATCATGTCCTTGCGCATCAGGCGCTCGTTCTCGCCGGTGGCACAGTCGATCTTGAGCACGGGGAGCCCCCACCGGTCCTTTCGCGTCGCGTCGAGGGTCACCGTGTTCTGGTGGTTGGGGAGCATCTCGCCGAACGCGGTCGCGCCGAACGCCCACGCCCCCGGCTCGGCCGCCGTGTCCTTGAAATCGCCGCCGACGCCGAGCTCCGCGACCGCGCGCGACCACCCGTCGCGGCTCGCCGCGCCCTCGTAGCCGAAGCCGCGCAGGTAGTCGCGCTTCTCGCCGCGGAGGTTGCGGTAGCGCGGGATGTAGACCGCGTTCGGCCGCCGCCCGAACTCGACCTTGTCGTCCAGCCCCTCGATCTGGCCGGACGCGCCGCAGCGGAAGTGGTGGTCCATCAGGTTGTGCCCGAGCTCCCCGGAGCTGCTGCCCAACCCGCCGGGCCACACGTCCGTCGCGGAGCGGAGCAGCAGCCACGTCGAGTTGAGCGTCGACGCGCAGAGGAAGACGATCCGGGACGTGTAGTCGGTGACCTGGTCCGTCACGGCGTCGAGCACGCGCACGCCCGTGGCGCGCTTGCGGTCGCGGTCGTAGAGCACCTCGGTGGCGATCGCGTAGGGGCGCAGCGTGAGGCGCCCCGTCCGCACCGCGGCCGGAAGCGTCGACGACTGGGTGCTGAAGTACGCCCCGTAGGGGCAGCCGAGCCAGCAGGCGTCGCGGTACTGGCACGCGTAGCGCCCGGGGAGCGGCTGCGTCAGGTTGGCCGTGCGGCTGGGGATGATGCGGCGCCGGCCGTCGTACAGGTGCGCGAGGCGGTCCGCGACCTGTCGTTCGGCGACGTTCATCGGCATCGGCGGCTGGAACTCCCCGTCGGGAAGCTGCTCGAGCCCCTCGTGCGACCCGGCGATCCCGGCGAAGCGCTCGACGTGGCTGTACCACGGCGCGATGTCCGCGTAGCGGATCGGCCAGTCGGTGCCGACGCCCTGCTTCCCGTTGGCCTCGAAGTCGATGTCGCTGTGGCGGAAGCTGCACCGCCCCCACATGAGCGAGCGCCCGCCGACGTGGTAGCCGCGGTACCAGTCGAAGCGCTTCACCTCGGTGTAGGGCGAGTCCTTGTCGCTCGCCCACCAGTCGAGGTTCTTCTCGTTGAGCGGGAAATCGCGCGAGAGGACGGGGTAGGCGTCCTGCATGGCGACCGTGCGACCGCCGCGGTGCGGGTACGCCCAGGGCGGCTTGACGGCGTTGACGTAATCCTTGACGTGCTCGATGTTCTTGCCGCGCTCGAGCAGCAGCACGCGGAGCCCCTTCTCCGTCAGCTCCTTCGCGGCCCACCCGCCCGAGATCCCCGAGCCGACGACGATCGCGTCGTAGGCTGTATCGTTCGCTGGCGCGTGCATCGCGTGTGCTCCTGTGGAGGCGGAAGGCGCGGGCGCGCGTCGTCCGCGCCCCTCCCGCGAATATGGCGCACGTCGCACCGTCCGGCAGGCCTCGGTCCCATCTTCACCCGGAGCGCACATGCGCGGCACGCAGCACCGCGGGTCCCGTCGTCCGTCCTCGACGGCCGTCGTCCTCACCGCCCTCCTGGCCGTCGGCCCCGGCGCCGCCCGCGCGGGCGCCCAGGCCCGCCCGCTGCCGGCGCTCGTCGGCCGCTGGGACTTCCGCGTCACCGGCGCGGACGGCACGGCCTACCCGTCGTGGCTGGAGGTCACGCCGTCGGGCGACCGGGTGCTCGTGGGCCGCTTCGTGGGGCGCGTGGGGAGCGCGCGCCCGATCAGTCGCGTGGAGTTCGCCGACGGGCGGCTGCGCTTCGCGATCCCGCCGCAGTGGGAGCAGGGCGACGCCGACCTGCGCGTCGAGGGCGCGCTCGCGGACGACCGGCTGTCCGGCACGCTCGTCACGCCCGCCGGCGAGCGGCACACGTGGACGGCGACCCGCGCGCCCGAACTGCTCCGGACGGCCCCCGCGCGCTGGGGCGCGCCGGTCGTGCTCTTCGACGGGCGCGACCTCGCGGGCTGGGCGCCGCGCGGGGGCGAGAGCCGCTGGCGCGTCGAGGGCGGCGTGCTCACGAACCCCGGCGGCGGCGCGAACCTCGCCACGACGCGCGCGTTCGGCGACTTCAAGCTGCACGTCGAGTTCCGCTACCCGAAAGGGAGCAACAGCGGCGTGTACCTGCGCGGGCGCTACGAGGTGCAGATCGAGGACGACGAGGAGGAGCGCCGCGACCGGGAGCCGGCGACGGTCGACGTCGGCGGCGTGTATGGATTCATCGCGCCGAGCGACTACGCCGCGCGCGCGCCGGGCGCGTGGCAGGCGTTCGACATCACGTTCGTGGGGCGCCGGGTGACGGTGGTGCTCAACGGGCGGACGGTCGTCGCGGACCGGGTGATCCCCGGCGTCACGGGCGGGGCGTTGGACGCGGACGAGGGCGCGCCGGGGCCGGTGATGCTGCAGGGCGACCACGGGCGCATCGAGTATCGGAACGTGGTGCTGACGCCGGCGCGTTAGGCGGGCGCACGCGCCCGCTCTAGCCGGCCCTCGACCCCCGGAACGCGTCCCCCACCGCGCCCGCGAACGCCCCCGCCGCCCGCCCCACCGCGTCGCGCACCGCCGCCGTCGCCTCGCGCACCTGCTCGCCGTAGTACCCGGCCGCGTCGGCCACGTCGTCGCCTAACGGGCGCGGCGCGTCGGCGCGGCGCGGGTACTCGCCCGCGACGATCCGCGCGTACGCGCCCGACGCCACCCAGCGCTGCAGCTCGCCGACGCGGACGGTGTGGAACGGGTGGTCCTGCTGCGCCGTCGCGAGCACCTGCAGCACCCGGTCCCACGCCGAGCCCACCGCCTCGTACTCGGCCGCCTGCGCGAGGTACGCGTCGAGGTCGAGCGCCGCGTCCGCGCCCGGCGTGCCGCGCCGCGCGCCGCCGGCGAGCTTGAGGAACGCGCGGTACGCGACGCGCGGCTCCTGCACGCCCAGCACGCCGGCCCGGTCGCACGAGAGCTCGGCCTTGCGGTACCACTCCAGCAGCGCCAGGCGGAAGGGCAGCAGCGCCAGCCCCGCGACGGCCGGCAGCGCGTTGAGGCCGAGCGTGAGCAGGATGATCGCGATCGTGTTGTACGTGACGTGACCGCTCGCGATGTGGCCGATCTCGTGCGCGAGTAGGAAGCGCTGCTCCTCGGGCTCGAGCAGCTCGACCGACGCCGTGTTGAGGATGATGAACGGGTCGGCGAAGCCCACCGCCCCCGCGTTCACGAACGGCGTCTGCGTCACGTAGAGCTCGGGCACGCGCCCCGACGCGCCCGGCGCCGCGCGCGCGCCCGGCCAGTCGAGCGCGTGGAGCATTTCCTGGTAGCCGGCCCAGAGGGTCGGGTACTGGGTGGGGCCCACGCGCACCGCGTTGGCGAGGAAGAGCTGCCGGATGCCGCGCTCGCCGAAGAAGCCGGCCACGCGCCGAACGGCCGCGTCGAAGCCGGGGAGGGCGCGGAGCGCGTTGAGCGCGGCGCGGTCGGCGGGGTGCTCCCAGGCGGTGCTGCTGATGTCGGCGAGGCGGGTCGGCACGGGCGGCGTGGCGCGGGTGGGGGGGCTAGAGCCCCGTGAAGGCGTGCTCGAGGTCGGCCAGCAGGTCGTCCGTGTCCTCGACCCCGCACGAGAGGCGGATCAGCCCCTCGCCGAGCCCGATCGAGCCGCGGCGCTCGGGCTCGACGCTCGCGTGCGTCATCGCGGCCGGGTGCGAGATCAGCGACTCGACGCCGCCTAACGACTCGGCCAGCGCGAACACGCGCGTGCGGCCGAGCACGTGGGCGGCGCGCTCGCGCGTGCCGAGGTCGACCGAGACCATGCCGCCGAAGCCCGACATCTGGCGGACGGCGAGCGCGTGCTGCGGGTGCGACGCGAGCCCGGGGTAGAGCACGCACTCGTCGCCGACGCGCGCGGCGAGCCAGGCGGCCACGGCGCGGCCGTTGACGTCGTGCTGGCGCATGCGCAGGTGCAGCGTCTTGGTGCCGCGGAGCACGAGCCACGCGTCGAACGGGCCGGGCACGGCGCCCGCGGCGTTGAGCACGAACTGCAGCCGGGCGGCGAGGTCGTCGTCGTCGCAGACGGCGATTCCGCCGATGAGGTCGGAGTGGCCGTTGAGGTACTTGGTCGACGAGTGCCACACCACGTCCGCGCCCATCTCGAGCGGCCGCTGGAAGTACGGCGTGGCGAAGGTGTTGTCGACGACGAGCAGCGCCCGCCCGTCGCGCCCGCCGGCGTGCGCGGCCTCCGCGGCCGCGCGCAGGTCCGTGAGGCGCATGAGCGGGTTGGTCGGCGTCTCGACGTGGACCATGCGCGTCTCGGGGCGGACCGCGTCGGCGATGCGCTGCGGGTCGCGGGTGTCGACGTACTCGAACGTTAGGCCGAGGTGGGAGAGGAGCTTGTCGAAGAGGCGGAAGGTGCCGCCGTAGACGTTCTCGCCGCAGACCACGTGGTCGCCCGCGCGGCAGAGCTTCATGATCGAGTCGAGGCAGCCCATGCCGCTCGAGAAGGCGAACCCGTAGCGCGCGCCCTCGAGCGCGGCGACGTTCCGCTCCAGTGCCTCGCGCGTGGGGTTCTTGCCGCGCGCGTACTCGTAGCCCTTGTGCTGCCCGAGCGCGTCCTGGACGTAGGTCGACGTCTGGTAGATCGGCGTCATGATCGCGCCCGTCGTCGGGTCGGGGCGCTGGCCCGCGTGGATCGCGCGCGTGCCGAAGCCGGGCAAGGCGGCCGCCGCGCCGCCGGGGGTGCCGTCGCCAATCGTGAAGAAATCGTCGTCGAGAATTCGCGTCATGCCCGCAAGATAGCCCGTGCGAGTGGCCTCACCGCGGGGATTCGGCGCCGCCGCTGGTTTCGGCCGACGCGACTGTCGACATTTGTTTCCATGTCCGTCCTCGCGCTCGCCCGAACGCCGTCGCGCACCGCGCCGCTGCCGCCCGTGTCGTCATATCTGGCGCCCGGCGAGCCCGCGCGCGTGCTGATCGTCGACGACGAGCCGCGGCTGCGCCAGCTCGTGGTGCGCATCATGACGCGCGACGGTTTCGAGTGCCGCGACGCGGCCGACGGCGCGGCGGCGCTCGCGGTGCTCGACGCGTGGCCCGCGCCGCTGGTACTGACCGACCTGCGCATGCCCGGCGTCGACGGGGCCGACCTGCTGCGCGCGGTGCGCGAGCGGCACCCCGCCACGGCGGTGGTGATGATCACCGCGGTGGCCGACGTGGAGGTGGCGGTCAACTGCCTCGCGATGGGCGCGATGGACTACGTCACCAAGCCGTTCCACCTGGAAGAGGTGCGCGCGCGCGTCCGCCAGGCGCTCGAGCGGCGGCTGCTGCTCGTCGAGAACCGCGCGTACCAGCGCGGGCTCGAGGCGCGGGTCGCCGAGCAGGCGCAGCGGATCGAGGCGCTGTCGCTGGCGAGCATGCAGGCGCTGGCCGACGCGCTCGAGTTCAAGGACCCGTACACGCGCGGGCACTCGCTGCGGGTGGGCCGCTACGCCGCCGCGATCGGGCGCGCGATGGGCCGCGACGCCGCCGCGATCGAGCACCTCGAGATCGGCGGGCACCTCCACGACCTCGGCAAGATCGGCGTGCGCGAGGATGTGCTGAACAAGGCGGGCCCGCTCACCGACGCCGAGTACGCGCACATCATGACGCACCCGGTCATCGGCTGGCGGCTGCTCAAGCCGCTGATGGACGACCGGCCGGCCGCGCTCGCGGTCGTGCGCTCGCACCACGAGCGGTGGGACGGGCGCGGCATCCCGGACGGGCTGGCCGGTGTGGCCATCCCGTTCGAGGCGCGGGTGGCCGCGGTCGCGGACTCCTTCGACGCGATGACGAGCCGGCGGCCGTACCGGCAGGGGCTCGCCGTCGAGGCCGCGCTCGACGAGCTCCGCCGGTGCAGCGGCACGCAGTTCGACCCCGAGGTCGTGGCCGCGTTCGCGGCGGCGGTCGCGGTGGGCGAGGTGGTCGTCGACCCGTAGGCCGTCCCGCACGGCACCGGCCATGCACGGGCCGACGCCGTGCGACTCTCCCATGCCCTCCTCGCGGCCGTCAGCGCGACGGCCGCTGCCGCGCTGGCCGGCTGCGCCGGGCGCGTGATCGACCTCAACCCCGACGCGCGCGTCGGCGTGGTCGACACCGCGTACACGAGCGGCGGCGCGCGCATCGACGTCGAGCGCTTCGCGCCGGCCGCCCGCGGGCGTCACCCGGCGATCCTCGTCCTCCACCCGTCGGACGGCGTGGCGGGGAGCGGCGCGCAGTACGTGCGCCGCTACGCGCAGGAGCTGGCCCTCAACGGCTACGTCGCCTACGTCGTGCACTACTTCGACCGCACGGGCGACACGCGGACCGACGACCCCCGCGAGGACGCGGAGTTCCCGGTGTGGACCGGCGCGCTCGAGGACGCGGTGACCTTCGCGCAGCGGGACCCGGCCGTGAACCCCGCGCGGATCGGCGTCTTTGGCTACTCGCTCGGCGGGTGGATGGCCCTCGCGTTAGGCGCGCGCGACCGGCGCGTCGGCGCGATCGTCGGGATCGGCAGCGGGTTCTTCGACGCGCTGCGGCCCACGGTCCGGCGCGAGCCGCCGACCCTGCTGCTGCACGGGCGCGACGACGACGTGGTCCCGCTGGCCAAGGCACTCGCCGTCGACAGCACGCTCCGGCAGCTCGGCGTCCCGCACCAGCTCGTCATCTACCCGGGGCAGAAGCACGGCTTCGACGACGCGACCGACCCCGAGGCGCGGGCGCGGACGGTGCGGTTCTTCAACCGCGAGCTGCGGCCGGGGTTCTTCGCGCGGCAGTCGGCCGTCGTCACGCAGCCGTAGCCGCGGGGCCCCGGCCGCGCGTTAGGCGGCGACCGTGACCGCGACGGCGCTCGGCTGCTTGTACGCCGAGAGCCGCGCCGCGCACCACGCCTTGACGCCGTCCGGCGTGACGTCCCCCTCGACGTCGAGCGCGATGTCGTGCTCCCGCACCGGGTCCGGCACCGCGCGCACCGCGACCCGCCGCACGCCCGCCATCGCGCCCACCACCCGCTCGATCTCGCGCGGGTAGATGTTGAAGCCGTTGCGCGTGAACATCGGCTTGCACACGCCGTGGAACGTCACGTAGCCGTCCGCGTCGGCGGCCCCCAGGTCGCCCGTGCGGAGCCACGCCGACCCGTCGCCCGCCGCATCCGGCCAGCGCCCCAGCCCGTCCGCGCCGCCGCTCACGTACCCCGGGCCGACGTTGGGCCCGCGCACGCAGATCTCCCCGCGCGCCCCCACGCCGCACGGCGCGCCGGTGTCCGGGTCGCGCACCGCGACCGACACGCCCGGGAAGGGCAGGCCTAACGTGCCGAGCCGGTTGGGGCGGTCGACGCGGTTGAAGAGGCAGACCGGTCCCGCCTCGGTCAGGCCGTAGCCCTGGCGCAGATCCGCGCCCGTCGCCGCCTGCCACCGCTCCTGCAGCGCGACCGGCAGCGGCGCGCCGCCGCAGATGCAGACGCGGAGCGCGTTCCCGCCGAGCCCGCCGCGCCGCTCGGCCGCCTGGAGCAGCGCGGCGAACACCGCCGGCACGCCGACCAGGTACGTGACCCCGCCGCGCGCGATCAGGTCGGCCGCGGCGATCGGGTTGAAGCGCGGCATCGTCGTCACGCGCGCCCCCGCGAGCAGCGGCGTGAGCCCCGAGACGACCAGCCCGAACAGGTGCGAGAACGGCAGCACCGCGAGCGCGTGGTCCGCTGCCGTCACCCCGCCCGCCTCGACGGTGGCGCGCGCGTTGGCGAGCAGGTTGCGGTGGGTGAGGATCGCGCCTAACGCGCGGCCGCGCATCGCCGACGTGTAGACGACCGCGGCCTCCTCGTCCAGCCCCTCCGCCTCGCGCGAGCCTTCGAGGTCGAGCGCGTCGCCGGCGTGCGCGCTCAGGTCCAGATCGCGCGCGGCGCCGTCGGCCGCGACCACGCGCGCCGCGGCCGGCGCGTCGTCGAGCAACGCGTGCACCGTGCCCGGGGGCAGGCGCCCGGCCAGCGACGCGACGGTGAACACGGCGCCCACGTCCGCGTCCTCGAGTTGGGCGGCCACCTCGGGCGGGGCGGCGAGCGGGTTGACGAGCACCGCGCCCCGCCCCTCGCTCGCCGCGAGCGCGACGACGAAGGCCGGCGACGTGGGCAGCAGGATCGCCGCCCGGCGCCCCGCGAGCGCGCGCACGAGCGGCGCCGACCGGCGGAGCAGCGTCAGCCCGGCCGCCGTGAGTTGGGCGGCATCGAACGCGTCGACGCCGCCGCCGCGGGCGGCCAGGGCATACGGAACGACGGCAAGAGGGTCGGCCATGGCAGAAGGATCGCGGGCGGGCGGCAGGCGGTGGTGGCGGGCGATGGCGGCGTGCGGCGGGCAAAGGTAGCCCGCGTGCTCGCAACTGCTGGCCGGTCGCCACGCAACTGCGCCACCCGCCGGGGCGGGCTACCTTGCGCCGGTTCGGTTCCTCATTCCCCAGATGTTCCAGACGAACACCGTTCGTGGGCACTCGCTGATGGCGTACGAAGGTCTGATGGTCTCGGTCTCCGGCGTGCGCGGCCGGGTCGGGCAGGGGCTCACGCCCGAAGTCGTGGCGCGCTTCGCCGCCGCGTTCGGCGCGTGGGCCGTCGCGCGGCACGCCGAGCACGGCGGCGCGCGTACTGTCGTCGTCGGGCGCGACAGCCGCGTCTCGGGGCCGCTCTTCCACCGCGTCGTCCTGTCCGCGCTGGAGTCGGTCGGCGCGCGCGTGATCGACCTCGGGCTCACCACGACGCCCACCTGCCAGCTCGCCGTCGAGCACCACCACGCCGCGGGTGGCCTGATGATTTCGGCCTCGCACAACCCGATCGAGTGGAACGCGCTCAAGATGGTCGGATCGACGGGGCTCTTCCTCGACGCGACCGAGGGCGCGGAGATGCGCGCCGGGATGGAAGCGGGGACGCGCTACGCGACCTGGGAGAACCTCGGCGCGGTCGCGCTCGACGAGGAGGCCGCGCGTCGGCACGTCGAGGCGGTGCTCGCGCTGCCGTACGTGGACGTGGCGCGCATCCGGGCGCGCAACTTCCGCGTCGCGCTCGACGCCTGCCGCGGCGCGGGGGCGGTGGTCATGCCGATGCTCCTCGACCGGCTCGGCTGCGACGTGACGGCGATCAACATGGAGCCCGACGGCCGCTTCCCGCGCCCCCCCGAGCCCGTCGCCGAGAACCTGGGCGAGCTTTCGACGCTGACGCGCGAGGCGGGCGCGGACGTCGGGTTCGCGGTGGACCCCGACGTCGACCGCCTTGCGCTCGTCGACGAGACGGGGCGCGCGATTGGCGAGGACTACACGCTGGCGCTGGCCGCGCGGCTGGTGCTCGCGCACCGACCCGGCGTGGTGGTCACCAACCTGTCGACGAGCCGCGTGGTGGACGACGTCGCGGAGGCGGCGGGGTCGCGCGTGATCCGGGCGCCGGTGGGCGAGGTGAACGTGGCGGTGCGGATGCGCGACGAGGGCGCGGTGGTCGGCGGCGAGGGGAATGGCGGCGTGATCCTGCCCGAGCTGCACCTGGGGCGCGACGCGCCGCTCGGCGCGGCCCTCGTGCTGCAGCTGCTGGCGGAGCAGGGGCGGCCGCTGTCGGCGGTGGTCGCTGACCACCCGCGGTACGCGATCGTCAAGGACAAGCTCGACCGGCCGAACGCCTCGCTCGACGCGGTGTATGCCGCGCTCGGCGCGGCGTTTCCCGACGCGGCGCGCGACACGCAGGACGGGCTCCGGCTCGCGTGGCCCGACCGCTGGGTGCACGTGCGGCCGAGCGGTACCGAGCCGATCGTGCGCGTGATCGCGGAGGGGCCGACCGAGGCCGACGCGCGCGCGCTGGTGGCGCGGTCGCGGGAGCCGCTCGACGCGCTCGCCTCATCAACCCGGTAAAACTGCTTATGTGTGGAATCGTCGGCTACGTCGGGCCCCGCCCCGCCACGCCCCTCCTGCTCGAGGGCCTCAAGCGCCTCGAGTACCGCGGCTACGACTCGGCCGGCGTCGCCGTGCAGAACGGCCACGGCGTCGAGATGCGCAAGGCCGCGGGCAAGATCGCGCGCCTCGAGGCCGCGCTCGCGCTGAAGCCGGTCGACGGCACGTTCGGCATCGCGCACACGCGCTGGGCCACGCACGGGCCGCCGACCGAGCGGAACGCGCACCCGCACACCGACGAGAAGGCCGACGTCGCGGTCGTGCACAACGGCATCATCGAGAACGCGCCGGCGATCCGCACGCTCCTGCTGCAGACGGGGCACACGATCGCGAGCGACACGGACACCGAGGTGCTCGCGCACCTGATCGAGAGCGCGTACGACGGCTGCCTCGAGGACGCGGTGCTGGAGGCGCTCGCGCAGGTCGAGGGCACGTACGGGATCGCCGTCATGCACTCGGCCGAGCCGGGCAAGATCGTCGCGGCGCGCAAGGGGAGCCCGCTGCTCATCGGCGTCGGCGACGGCGAGTACTTCGTCGCCTCCGACGTGAGCGCGATCCTGGCGCACACGCGCGACGTGGTCTACCTGGAGGACGGCGAGCTGGCGGTGGTCACGCAGGACGGCTTCAAGGTGATGAGCCTCGACGCGCGCGAGGTGGCCAAGGAGGTCAACCGCATTGACTGGGACCTCGACCAGATCGAGCGCGGCGGCTTCGACCACTTCATGCTGAAGGAGATCTTCGAGCAGCCGCAGACGCTGGAGAACACGATGCGCGGCCGCCTCCTGCTGGAGGAGGGCTTCTCGAAGCTCGGCGGCCTCAACATCTCGAAGGAGGACCTGCTCAAGATCGACAACATCACGATCACGGCGTGCGGCACGAGCTGGCACTCCGCGCTGATCGGCGAGATGATGATCGAGGAGCTGTGCCGCATCCCGGTCGAGGTCGAGTACGCGTCGGAGTACCGCTACCGGAACCCGATCGTCACGCCCAACACGCTCGTCATCGTGATCTCGCAGAGCGGCGAGACGGCGGATACGCTGGCCGCGATGCGCGAGGCGAAGCGGCGCGGGGCGCGTACGTTAGGCCTGGTGAACGTGGTGGGCTCGACGATCGCGAGGGAAGACGACGGCGGCATCTACCTGCACGCGGGCCCCGAGATCGGCGTGGCGTCGACGAAGGCGTTCACGAGCCAGGTGGTGGCGCTCGCGCTGTTCACGCTGAAGCTGGCGCGGCTCCGGGACCTGAGCGTCGAGCGCGGGCGCGAGTTCGCGCAGGCGCTGGCCGCGCTGCCGGGACAGGTGCGCCAGATCCTCGACCGCGCGGACGAGATCGAGGCGCTGGCCGAGGAGTTCAAGCGCGCGTCCAACTTCCTGTACCTCGGCCGCGGGGTGAACTTCCCGACGGCGCTCGAGGGGGCGCTCAAGCTGAAGGAGATCAGCTACATCCACGCCGAGGGGTACCCGGCGGCCGAGATGAAGCACGGGCCGATCGCGCTGATCGACGCGCTGATGCCGGTGGTCGTGGTGGCGCCGCACGACGCGGTGTTCGAGAAGGTCACGTCGAACATCCAGGAGGTAAAGGCGCGGGGCGGGCGGATCATCGCGATCACGACGCGCGAGGAGCCGTCGCTCAAGGGGCAGGTGGACTTCGAGTTCCGGATCCCGGAGACGGTGGACATGCTGACGCCGGTGCTGGCGAGCGTGCCGCTGCAGCTGCTGGCGTACTACATCGCGGTGAAGCGCGGGAGTAACGTCGACCAGCCGCGGAATCTGGCGAAGAGCGTCACGGTGGAGTGAGGGCGGGGGCGAGGCTCCTCTCCGGGGCGCTCCTCGCCGGGTCGATACTCGCCGCCCCGGCGGCGCGCGCCCAGGCGCCCACGCGTGAGCCGGGCGCGCGCGTGACCGCGGTGGACAGCGCCGCGTTCGCGCGCGGCTACGCCGTCGTGCCGCTCCGGGGCGGCCCCAGCGCGGTCGACCTGTTGGGCGACGGGGGCCGCGGGGTCGTGCTCGTGGCGCGCACGGACAACGGCAACGGGCATGGGTGGAGCACGGTGACCTTCGCCGTGCGCCCGCGCGTGCGCGGGCCCGGCGCCAACCCGTGGCAGGCCGTCGCGTTCGGCGCGGCGCAGGCGCGCGAGCCATTCCGAACCGCCGAGGGCGCCGACTGCACGCTCGGCGATGCGCGGCTGCTGCGGCCGAACGCGGGCGGGGCGGCGACGCTCGTGGTCGCAGAACGCGACTTCGGACGCAGCTACGCCGACAGCGCGGCGGTGCACTTCTCGGTCTACCGGCTGGTCCACGACGCGGACCCGGACACGTACCAGTTCGTCCGCGCGCGCACCCTCACGGCGCGGCGGAGCTACTGCGACGTGAACGCGGCGTTCGCGCAGGAGCTCGGGCTGGACGAACACGCGGGCGCGGTTCACGAGCCGCCCTGAGCGCCCCGGGCGGCCGGCGACGGGCCGGGGCGCGAACGCTGGCGCCCGCGCGCTCGTAGACTGAGGGGCACGCGCGCGGGCACGCCGCTAGCGTGGTGGACGCGCAGGTCACGCCCCCTCACACGGCCCTCCCATGACACCAGCCCGCCGCGCGACGCTCGCGCTCGCCGCCCTCTGCGGCGCGTCCACCACCCCCGCGGGCGCGCAGACGCCCGCGCCCGGCGCGCCCGCGCCTAACGGCACCACGAACGCCCCGGCCGCGGCCGACCCCGTCCGCGCGATGGTCGCCCGCCTCGACCTCGCGCGCTACAAGGCGACCGTCAAGGGACTCACCGCGTTCGGCGACCGGCGCCAGGGGACTGACCGCAACCGCGCGGCGGTCGACTGGATCGAGGCGCAGCTCAAGAGCTACGGCTGCACGAACACCGAGCGTCTCACCTACCAGTTCACGCCGCCCGCGCCGCCGGCGGGCGCGCCGGCCAACCCCTACTCGCCGCGCATCCCGCGCGTCCCGCCGGGCGGCGCGAAGTTCCGCGGGAACGTTACGCCGACTGGCGTGAACACGGACTCGCTCGCGCAGCCCGACGCGCGCCTGCGCCGGCTCAACGCGCAGCCGAGTGCGCCGGGAGCCCGGCAGGAGGTCTGGTGCACCAAGGTCGGTACCGGGCACCCGAACGAGATGTACATCGTTAGCGCGCACATGGACGGGATCGGCTGGGGTGAGGCGGCCAACGACGACGGGTCGGGCACCGCGCTCGTCATGGAGTTGGCGCGCGTGTTCAGCAACCCCGACGTGCGCACCGACCGCTCGATCCGCTTCGTGCTCTGGAACAACGAGGAGACCGGGCTCGACGGGGCGAAGGCCTACGTGCAGCAGCGCCAGGCGATGCAGGGACAGGAGATGCCGGCCGGCAGTGGGAAGTACCCGGAGCCCAAGTGGCTCGGGATGATCCAGCACGACATGATGCTCTTCGACCACGGCATGCCGCGCGCGGACGGCACGATGAGCCGCGAGCAGCGGCCCGAGGCGGACGTGAACGTGGAGTACCAGAGCCGCTCGAAGATGGCGGCCGAGGCGCAGCGGCTGGCGTGGGCGGTGGCGGACGCGAACGAGGCGTACGCGACCGACTACCCCGCGACCGTGGGGCAGCACATGACCAACACCGATTCGGGCCCCTTCCAGGACGTCTGCCCGGCGATCTCGCTGCGCGAGAACGAGCGCGGGGCACAGATCGGGGCGGGGTGGGACCCGCAGTGGCACCAGCCGACCGACGTGTTCGCCACCTACACCGACAAGGACTTCCGCCTCGGCCTCAACGCGGCGCAGTCGACGCTCGGCGCGGTCGGGCGGCTTGCGGGCGCGAGCCTCGCTGGGGGCGGCGCGGGAACCCAGGGCCGCTAGGCGGATACATTCGAGGGTATGGCGTCCGAGATCACCGTCACGACTCTGCTGTTTGCCTCGTACGCCGACGCCCTCGGGCGTTCGAGCGTGGCGGTGACGCTGCCCGCGCCGGCCACGGTCGGCGCCGTGGTCGCGCGCGTGCGCGCGCTGCCGGGGGCGGGGCGCGTGCCGCCCGCGCCGCTCGTCGCGGTGAACGCGGCGTACGCGCGGGCGGACCACGTGCTCGCCGACGGGGACGAGGTCGCGCTCATTCCCCCGGTCGCGGGGGGCTGAGGGGGTGGCGGGCCGGGGGCCGGCGATCGTGGAGCGGGCGCTCGACCCAGCCGCGCTGCTCGCCGCGGTAGCGGACGCGGGGCACGGCGCGTCGGCGCTCTTCGTGGGGATGGTGCGCGAGACGAACGAGGGGCGGCCGGTGACGGGGATCGACTACACGGCGTACGCGGCGATGGCCGAGCGGGAGCTGGGGCGGATCGTCGACGAAGCGGCGGCGCGGTTCGGGACGGCCGAAGGGGCGCCGCGCATCGCGTGCGAGCACCGGGTCGGCACGCTCGCGGTCGGCGAGGCGAGCGTTGCGGTCGCGGCCGGTCACGCGCGGCGCGCACCGGCGATGGACGCCGT
This sequence comes from uncultured Gemmatimonadales bacterium, assembly GCA_963763675.1. Lineage (GTDB taxonomy): Bacteria > Gemmatimonadota > Gemmatimonadetes > Gemmatimonadales > Gemmatimonadaceae > BPUI01. The sequence continues at coordinate 1,362,322 of CAVXPN010000001.1, read as the reverse complement.
GCGCTACGTGGTCGAGGAGTTGAAGAAGCGCGTGCCGGTGTGGAAGCGCGAGCACTACGCGGACGGCACGCGCGAGTGGCTGGACCCGACGGCGGCGCCGAATGGCGCGCCGAACGAAGTCCCTGACGTGACGCCGGCGGGCGCGGCGTGATCGCGCTTCAGGAGCCGCGGGAGCGGGCGCGGGAGGGGGCGCCGCGCGCGCTCGTCGACCAGCACGGGCGGACGATCGAGTACCTGCGGGTGTCGGTCACGGACCGGTGCAACTTCCGCTGCGTGTACTGCATGCCCGCGGCGGGGCTTCCATGGCTGCCCAAGGGCGACGTGCTGACGGACGACGAGCTCGTCGCGGCGGTCGGCGAGCTGGTGACGTTGGGCCTGCGACGCGTGCGGCTGACGGGCGGGGAGCCGACGATCCGGCCGGGGTTCGAGCGGCTCGTGGGGCGGATCGCGGCGCTCAAGCGCGACGGGCTGCAGGAGCTGTCGCTCTCGACCAACGGCGTGCGGTTCTGCCAGGACGCGGGGCTCGCGGGTCGGCTCGCGGCGGCGGGGCTCGACCGGGTGAACATCAGCGCGGACTCGCTGCGGCCGGAGCGTGTCGTAGCGCTCGCGCGGCGCGACCTGGGGTTCGACCCGGTGACCGCGGCGGCGCGGGCGGAGGCGGCCGGGCTCGGGCCGGTCAAGCTCAACGTGGTCGTGGTGCGCGGCGTGAACGACGACGAGGTCGGCGACCTCGCGCGGCTCACCGTCGACCGCCCGTGGCACGTGCGGTTCATCGAGCTGATGCCCGTCGGCGAGCTGGCGGAGGCCTACGGGGCGGGGGTGCTGGACCGCGTGGTGCCGAGCGAGGAGGTGCTGGCGCGCGCGGCGGAGGCGGTCGGCGGGCTCGAAGCGGTAGGCACGGGCCGCGTCGCGGGGAACGGCCCGGCGGCGTACTACGCGGCGCGCGGGGCGGCGGGGACGGTGGGCGTGATCACGCCGATGACGCACACGTACTGCGCGTCGTGCAACCGCGTGCGGCTCACGGCGGACGGGCGGCTGCGGACGTGCCTGTACGGCGACCACGAGGTCGACCTGCGCGGGCCGCTGCGGCGCGGGGAGGCGCTCGCGCCGCACGTGGCGCGGGCGCTCGCGGCGAAGCCGCTGCAGCACGAGCTGCTGCAGCTGCGCACGGGCGGGCTGCGGGCGCTGTCGCAGGTCGGCGGGTGAGGGCGGCGGCCGCGGCCGGCGCGCTGCTCGCCGCGGCGCTGCTCGTCGGGCCGGCGGGCGCGCAGGGCGCCCGGCCGCCGCTCCTCGTGTTCGCCGCGGCCGACCTGCGCGAGGCGCTGCCCGACGTCGCGGCGGCGTACCGGCGCGCGGGCGGGGACAGCGTGGTGGTCACGTTCGGCGCGACGGGGGACCTCGCGGTGCAGATCGCGAACGGCGCGCCGGCCGACCTGTTCTTCGCGGCGGACGAGGCGGCGGTGGCGCGACTCGAGGCCGAGCGCGCGGTCGCGCGGGGCACGCGACGGGTGTACGCGATCGGGCGGCTCGCGCTCGTCGTGGCGCCGCATGGCGCGGCGGGTCCCCCGCGCCTGGCGGACCTCGCCGGCGCGGCCGTCCGCAGCGTGTCGGTCGCGGACCCCGCGCGCGCACCCTACGGGCGCGCGGCGCGCGAGGCGCTTGAGCGCGCGGGGTTGTGGGCGCGGGTGGGGCCGAAGCTCGTCTACGCGCCGAACGTCGCGCAGGCGTACCGCGTCGTGCAGGACGGGAACGCGGACGCGGGCTTCGTCTCGCGGGCGGCGCTGAGCCGCGCCGCGCCGGGCTCCTACGCGCTCGTCGACACGGCGCTCTACGCGCCGATCCGGCAGGCCGCGGCGGTGGTCGCGTCGAGCGCGCACGCGGCCGCCGCGGCGCGCTTCCTCGACTACGCCGCGGGGGACGCGGGGTTCGCGGTGCTCGGGCGCTACGGCTTCGCGCGCCCGGCGCGGCGTTAGGTCCTGCCCGGGGCCCCGTGTTAGGCGCGGCGGACCTCGGCCCGCTCGCCCTCTCGCTCCGCGTCGCGGGCGCCGCCACGCTGCTCGCCGTCGCGGCGGGCGTCCCGCTCGCGTGGGTGCTCGCGCGGCGGCGCTTCCCGGGGCGCGCGGCGCTCGAACTGCTCGTACTCCTGCCGATGGTCCTGCCGCCGACGGTGCTCGGCTACTACCTGCTGCTCCTCGTCGGGCGGCGCGCGCCGCTCGGCCGCGCGGCCGAGGCGGTGTTCGGCGCGCCGGTGGTGTTCACGCCCGCGGCGGCGGTGCTCGCGACGTTCGTCGCCGCGTCGCCATTCCTCGTGCGCGCGGCGCAGGCGGGCTTCGAGGGGGTGGACGCGGTGTACGAGGACGCGGCGCGCACGCTCGGGCGCTCGGAGCTGTCGGTCTTCTTGACCGTGACGGTGCCGCTCGCGCTGCGCGGGATCCTCGCCGGCGCCGCGCTCTGCTTCGCGCGGGCGATGGGGGAGTTCGGCGCGACGCTGATGCTGGCGGGCAACATCCCTGGGCGCACGCAGACGGCCAGCCTCGCGGTGTACGACGCGTTCGAGGCGGGCGACACGGCGCGCGCGGCGTGGCTCGCCGGGCTGCTCTCGCTCACCGCGCTCGGCGCGCTCGCCCTGCTGACGCGCGTTGGGCGCCCGCGCCGCGCCGCGTGAGCGGGCTGGAGGTGGCGGTGCGCCGCGCGCTGCCGGGGTTCGCGCTCGACGCGCGGTTCTCGGTGCCTAACGGTGTGACGGCCGTCGTCGGGCCGTCGGGGGCGGGGAAGACGCTGACGCTCCGCGCGATCGCCGGGCTCCTGCGGCCGGACGCGGGGCGCGTCGCGTGCGGGGGGCGCGTGCTCTTCGACGCGGCCGCGGGGGTCGACGTGCCGGCGCGCGCGCGGCGTGTGGGGTACCTGTTCCAGCAGTACGCGCTCTTCCCGCACCTGAGCGTGGGGGAGAACGTCGCCTACGGGCTCGGCGGCCGGCCGCGCGCCGAGCGGGCGGCGCGGGCGGCGGAGCTGCTGGCGCTGGTCGGCATGCCAGACGCGGCGGCGCGGCGGCCGCGCGAGCTTTCGGGGGGGCAGCAGCAGCGGGTGGCGCTGGCACGGGCGCTCGCGCCGGCGCCGGCGCTGCTGCTGCTGGACGAGCCGCTCGCGGCGGTCGACGCGCCGCTGCGCGCGCGCCTGGCGGGGGAGTTGCGGGCGTTGCACGAGCGGACGGGGGTGCCGATGGTGTTCGTCACGCACGACCCCGGGGAGGCGGCGCGGGTAGCGGATGTGGTGGTGCGGATGGAGGAGGGGAGGGTGGTGGGTGTCGAATGAAGGGGACGGAGGGGGCGGGGCGCTGTTACGACGGCGCTGTTACGACGGCGCTGTTGGTCGAACGCTGTTGGTGACGCGCTGTTGGTGACGCGCTGTTGGAACGGCGAGGGGCTACCCGGCTCGACTGCCGCGCGGGCCGCCTCGTCAACAGCGCGTCACCAACAGCGTTCGACCAACAGCGCCCCGTCAACAGCGCCGTTCACCCCGGCCGTACCGCCGACGCCGTACCAGTAGTTTCCGACCATGCCCACCCACGACGAAGCCCCGGTCGACGGCGCACGGCACGCGCGCCAGATCGCTCTGCCTAACGTCGGCCCGGACGGCCAGGCGCGGCTGCGCCGCGGCCGCGTGCTGCTCGTCGGCGCGGGCGGGCTCGGGTCGCCCGCGGCGCTGTACCTGGCCGCGGCCGGCGTGGGGCACCTCGGGATCGTCGACCCGGACCGCGTGGCCGTGCACAACCTGCAGCGCCAGATCCTGCACGCGACCGCCGACGTCGGCCGGCCCAAGGTCGAGAGCGCGCGCGACCGGCTGCTCGCGCTCGACCCGCGGGTCGACGTGGCGACCTACGACGTGCGGCTCGACGCGTCCAACGCGCTCGAGATCCTCGGCGGGTACGACGTCGTGGTCGACGGGTCGGACAACCTCCGCACGCGCTACCTCACGAGCGACGCCTGCGTGCGGCTCGGCGTGCCCAACGTCTATGGCGCGGTCTTCCGCTTCGAGGGGCAGGCGACGGTGCTCGCGACGCCGGGCGCGCCCTGCTACCGCTGCCTCTTCCCCGAGCCGCCCCCGCCCGGGACGACGCCGTCGTGCGAGGCGAGCGGCGTGCTCGGCGTCCTGCCCGGGCTGGTCGGGACCATCCAGGCGGCGGAGACACTCAAGCTCTTGTTAGGCGTCGGGGAGCCGCTCGCGGGGCGGCTGCTGATGGTCGACGGGCTGCGGATGGAGTTCCGCACGATGCGCGTGCGGCGCGACCCCGCGTGCCCGGCGTGCGGAGCCGGCGCGCGGCGCGACGGGCCGCTGGTCGACGAGCTGGTCGATGACGCGTGCGGGGACGCGTCCGGGGACGCGTCCGGGGACGCGGAAGGCGAGGCGGCGGACGTCGAGCCGCGCGAGGTGGCCGCGCGGCTCGCTCGCGGGGAGGCCGTGCAGCTCGTCGACGTGCGCGAGCCCTGGGAGTGGGACGTCGCCCGGCTGCCGGGGGCGCGGCTGGTGCCGTTAGGCACACTCGGCGCGGCGGCGGTCGACCCGGCGCGGCCGGTGGTGGTTTACTGCCATCGCGGCGGGCGCGGGGCGCGGGCCGCGGCGCTGCTGCGCGCGGCGGGCGTGGCGCGCGTGGCGAACCTGGCCGGCGGGATCGACCGGTGGAGCGTGGACGTCGACGCCGGGGTGGCGCGGTACTGAGGTGCGGCCGGCACGCGCGCGGCTACTATGTTCGCCGTGGCCGCCACCGGGTCCACCCTCTCCCCCGTCCAGCCCCCGCCCGTGACCTCGCGCACCTCGGTCGTCTTCAGCGCCCTCGTGGCCGCCCTCGGCGGGCTCCTCTTCGGCTTCGACACGGTCGTCATCTCGGGCACCACGGACGCCCTGCAGCGCGTGTTCGCGCTCGACGACTTCGGGCTCGGGTTCGCGGTGACGGCGGGGCTGATCGGGACGATCGTCGGCGCGTTCACGGCGGGTCCGCCGGCCGAGCGGCTGGGGCGGCGGCGCGTGCTCTTCGCGCTGGCGGTGCTCTTCCTCGTCGCGGCGGTCGGGAGCGCCGCGGCGCCTAACTTCGCCGCGTTCGTCGCCTTCCGCTTCCTCGGTGGGCTCGGCGTGGGCGGGGCGTCGGTGGTCTCGCCGCTCTACATCGCGGAGATCGCGCCGGCGCGGCTCCGCGGGCGGCTGGTCGCGCTCAATCAGCTGAACATCGTCGCCGGGATCCTGGTCGCCTTCCTCTCGAACCTCGCGATCGCGCGCAGCTTCCCGGCCGCCAGCGCGTGGCGGTGGATGCTGGGCGTGCAGGCGGTGCCGGCCGTCGCCTTCTTCCTGCTGCTGTTCGCGATTCCGGAGAGCCCGCGCTGGCTGGCGAAGCGGGGGCGCGCGGACGAGGCCCGGCGCGTGCTCGCGCGGGTGGCCGAGGGCGGGGCGGCGGGGGCCGAGGCCGAGTACGCGGCGATCCGGGCGTCGCTGGATGAGGGCGGCGTGGCCCAGGGCGGCGCGCGGGCGGGCGGCGCGGCCGGAGCGGCGCCGGCGCACGCGGCACTGTTCCAGGCGCGCTACGCGCGGCCGATCGGACTGGCGGTGACGATCGCGGTGCTCAACCAGTTGTCGGGGATCAACGCGGTGCTCTACTACGCGCCGCGCGTGTTCGAGCAGGCCGGGGCGGGGAAGGACGCCGCGCTGCTGCAGTCGGCGCTAGTCGGCGGAACCAACCTCGTGTTCACCGTGCTCTCGCTGTTCGCGATCGACCGCTTCGGGCGGCGGCCGCTGCTGGCCGCGGGCGGGCTTGGGGCGGCGGCGGCGCTCGGCGCGACGGCGCTGGGCTTCGCCGACCCCGCGGCACCGCGCGTGGGACTCGTGCTGGCGGGGCTGGTCGGCTTCATCGCGTCGCACGCGATCGGCCAGGGGGCGGTGATCTGGGTCTTCATCTCGGAGATCTTCCCCAACGCCGTGCGCGAGAAGGGGCAGGCGTTGGGCAGCTTCGCGCACTGGGTGATGGCGGCGGCCGTGTCGTTCGTCTTCCCCGTGGTCGCGCGCGCGTCGGGGGTGTACGCGTTCGGGTTCTTCGCCGTCATGATGTTCCTGCAGTTCCTCTTCGCCCTGCGGGTGATGCCCGAGACGAAGGGGTACTCGCTCGAGGACCTGCAGGCGCGGCTCGGGATGGGCGCCTAACGTGTTCGCGTGTCGGGCGGACCGCGCGCCTACCCGTCGCCGCGGCGCCAGTGGCCGCTCCGGCCGCCGGACTTTTCGAGCAGCCGCACGTCGGTGATCGTCATCGCGCGGTCGGCCGCCTTGACCATGTCGTAGATCGTGACGAGGGCGACGGTGGCGGCGACGATCGCCTCCATCTCGACGCCGGTCGGGGCGAGGGTGCGGGCGGTGGTCTCGACGCGGACGCCGGGGAGGGCGTCGTCGAGGGTGAGCGCGACCTGCAGGTCGGTGAGCGGGACGGGGTGGCAGAGGGGGACGAGGTCGGCCGTGCGCTTGGCCGCCATGACGCCCGCGACGCGCGCCACGCCGAGCACGTCGCCCTTGGCGACGGCGTTGGCGCGGACGAGGGCGAGGGCCTCGCGGCTCATCACGATCGCGCCGGCCGCGCGGGCGAGGCGCGCGGTCGCCGGTTTGGCCGAGACGTCGACCATCGACGCGGCGCCGTCGGGGGCGACGTGGGAGAGCGCGGGGCGGTCGGGCGGCGTCATGTGTTAGGCGTGCGAGGCCGTCGCGGGGGCGAGGCGGGCCCGGCGGGTCCGGACCGGGCCAATCTGCGGCCGCGCCCGGCGGTCGACAAGCGGCCCGGGCGTGCTACGTTGTGCGGCGTGAGAGTCCTCGTGCAGCGCGTCTCGCGCGCGGCGGTGCGCGTGCGCGACGCGGGCGGCGCGGTCCGGACCACGGGCGCGATCGGCCCGGGGCTCGTGCTGCTCGTCGGCGTCACGCACGGCGACGGCGGGGCCGAGGTCGCCTGGACGGCGGACAAGGTGCTCGGCCTGCGCGTGTTCGCCGACGGCGGGGGGAAGATGAACCTGGCGTTAGGCGACGTCGCGGGCGGCGCGGTGCTGGTGGTCTCGCAGTTCACGCTCTACGGCGACGCGTCGCGCGGGCGGCGGCCGAGCTACGTCGCGGCGGCGCGGCCCGAGGACGCGGCGCCGGTCTACGAGGCGCTCGTCGCGCGGCTGCGCGCCGCTGGGGCGCGCGTCGAAACGGGGGAGTTCGGGGCGATGATGGACGTGGAACTCGTGAACGACGGGCCGGTCACGCTCTGGATCGAGCGCGCGCCGGCGACGGCGCCGCCGGGCGGGGCGGGGGGCGACGCGTGAGCGGGCCGGCGGCCGGGCCCGTCGGCGCGCGCGGCGTTCCCGGCGTGCGTGTCGTGCTCGCGTCGCAGTCGCCCCGGCGGCGCGACCTGCTGGCCCTCGTCGGCATCGCGCACGAGGTGCGGCCGGCGGACGTCGACGAACGCACGCGCCCGGGCGAGGGGGCGGCGGCGTACGTCGAGCGGCTCGCGCGCGCCAAGGCGGCGGCGGTGGCGGAGTCGTTAGGCGACGGCGCGGCGGGCGCGGACGGCGGCCTGGTGGTCGTCGCCGCCGACACCACCGTGGTCGTCGACGGCGAGATCCTCGGCAAGCCGCACGACGAGGCCGACGCGCGGGCGACGCTGGCCTGGCTCGCCGGGCGCACGCACGAGGTGTTCACCGGCATGGCCGTGCGCCGCGGCGCGCGCGAGGCGGCCGGGGTCGAGCGCGTGCGGGTGACGTTCCGGGCGCTCACCGAGCGCGAGGTGCGCGACTACGTCGCGACCGGCGAGCCGATGGACAAGGCCGGCGCGTACGGGATCCAGGGCTTCGGCGCGACGATCGTCGAGCGGGTCGAGGGCGACTACTTCGCCGTGATGGGGCTGTCGCTCGTGCGGCTCGTCGCGCTGCTGCGGGCCGTGGGGATCGCGTACCGGTTCGGCGCGGGCCTCGGCATGGACCCCGGGTCGCGGTGAACTCGCCGCGTTAGCGCGGGGGTCGGGCGGCTGCGCGGGTCCGCATCGTGCAGGCCGGGGCGCACTCGGTGCGGGGCGATCCCGCCCGCCAAGATCCGTTCCCCGATGCCCGGCCGATGCCCGCTGACTCCGAACCCGCCCGCGCCGCACACGACGCCCTCCGGCGTCAGATCGCCTTCCTCGAAGAGGTCGCGGCGGACCCGGACGCGACGCGCGAGGAACGGCTGCGCGCGCTCGAGCTGCTGGCGCAGATCGCCGGCCCGGGGGGCGGGCACGTGGCCGCCAAGGCGGCGGGGAAGCATGCCGCGAAGCATGCCGCGAAGCATGCGGCGAAGCACGCGGGCAAGCACGCCGGGAAGCAGGCGGCGAAACACGCTCCGAAACGCGTCACGGCCGGGAAGGAGCCGCGCCGCCTCGCGAACCCGGGCGCGCCGCGGCGGCTGTCGGCGGGGCCGCCCTCGCGGGGCGGGGACGGCTAACCCATCCAGCGCTTGCGTTCGGCAGCCGTGGATTCCCACCGCCGTCAGCAGGCACTTCGCGGGAATGACGTGCGAGCGGTCAGCCCCGGGCGTCGGCGTTAGGCCCGTACCGCACCCGCCACCGCTCGACGCGCTCGAGCACGTCCTCGACCCGGATCCTCGCCATCCGCCCCGGACGGCTCTCCATGCTCGGCGGGTAGTCCTCGCCCGGGTCGCCGTAGGCGTCGATCGTCAGGTCGTGGAACCGGCGGTACGGCCCGACCCGCTTGGGGTTGGAGTACCCGATGAGCGACACCACCGGACGCCCGAGCGCGACGGCCACGTGGAGCGGCCCGGTGTCGGGCGACAGCACGAGCGCGGCCCCGTCGAAGATCCCGACCAGCCCGCGGAGCCCGCTGCCTAACGCCGAGACCACCGGGGCGCGCGCGGCGGCGAGGATCACGCGCTCGGCGGCGAGTTCGCGGGGCGTGCGGCCGCCGACGAGCACCGGCTGCAGCCCGAAGTCGTGCCAGAGCGCGTCGCAGACCGCGGCCCAGCGCTCGGGCGGCCAGTCCTTCTCGGGCTTGCTCGTCGCGACCACGATCGGCGCGGCGGGGCGGTCGAGGCGCGCGTAGAAGGCGCGCTGCGCGGCGAGTTCGTCGTCGCCGCGCGGGCCGAGGTCCCAGACGGGCGGGCCCGGGTGCGGGACGCCCAACGCGTCGAGGAACTCGAAGTACTGGTCCTGGACGTGCTGGACCGGGTGCGGCGGGACGCGCGCCGTGGTGAACAGCCAGTTGAAGTCGCGCGCCCGCGCGCGGTCGAAGCCGACCTTCACGCGCGCCGGGGCGAGCGCCGTGACGAGGCCCGCCTTGAGGTACACCTGCAGCGCGAGCGCGCAGTCGAACGGCCCCCGGGCGGCGAGCGCGCGCCTAACGCTCCGGTACGCCCCCGCGCCCGCGGCGCGGTCGAAGAGCACGACGTCGTCCACGGCCGGGTGCCCGCGCACGAGCGCGGCCGGGCCCGGCTGCAGCACCCACGTCACCCTCGGCGGGGCGGGGAGTCGGCGGAGCGCCGTGAGGAGCGGCAGCACGTGCACCGCGTCGCCGACCGCGCTCATCATCACCACGCACACCGAGCCGAGCGGGACGCCGGCGTAGGGCGCGCCCGGATCGCGCCCGGCCGCGCCCGCGACCGCGCCGATCGCGGCGACGCCCGCGGTCACGCCGGGGCCGGGGCGACCGGGAGTGCCGCGACCCCGACCGCGCCCGCGCCGGACGTCTCGGCCCGCGCGCGCGCGGCGAGGGCCGCGAGCGCGTCGTCGAGGCCGGCCGTCTGCCCGCCCGCGTGTGCGGCGGCCCACTTCCGCACCGAGCGGTCGAGGCGGGCGAGGTTCGTCTCGAGCGTGGCCGCCGCCGCCGCGGGCGCCACCGCGGCCGCCAGCACGCGCGCGACGTCGACGTCGAGCACCCAGGCGCGCGCGTGGGGCAGCGGCGCCCCGCCGCGCGCGGGGGCGAGCAGGATGTTCTTGAGGTTGAGGTCCGGGTGGCGCGCCCCAGCGCGCGCGAGCGCGGCGAGCAGCGCGGCGGTCGGCGCGACCCACGCATCCGGGGGGCTCGCCGCGGGCGCCGCGAGGGTCGCGCCGAGCACCGCCGCGAGGTCCACGCCGTCGGGCACGAGCGCAGTCGCCACGTCGACGCGCCGCAGCCCCGCGGGGGCGGGGTAGACCGCGTAGGCCACCACGGCCGGCGTCGGCACCCCGGCGGCGCGCAGGTGCTCGCTCGTCGCCAGCTCCAGCGGCGCGCGGGTGGGCGGGAGGAACAGGTCGCGCCGCACGCGCCGCAGCGCGCCGCCGCGCCAGCCGTGGCGCACGACGACCGCGCGCGGCGCGCCGCCCGGGTCGTCGCCTAACGGCACCGCGTACGCCGCCCCGCGCCCGCGGAGCTCGCGCCGCGCCGGGTGCGCGGCCGCGTACGCGTAGAGCGTCCCCCAGCGCGCGAGCACCGCGCCGACCGCGGCGGCCGCGTCGGCGCGGCAGACGACCGCGACCGCGCCCGCGGGCGGCGGGTCGAGCGCGACGTACCCGGCGGGCACCGCCGTCGCGCCACCCGCGCGCGCGCGCACCGGCCCGCTCACGGGCCCACTCACGCGCCCCGCGCGGCGCTCGGGAGGGCGCGCTCGTCGGTGATGCCGAGCCCGGCGCGCGCCCCGTTCACCGCGGCGGCGCGCGCCGCGAGCACCGCGAGGTCGAGGCGGTACGCGCGCGGCGCGTCGGACGCGTCGGGCGCGGCGCCTGCCGCGTCGGGCACGGGCGTGAGTGGCGCGGGCGCGCCCGCGAACGGCGCGCCGCCGAACGGGTCGCGCAGCGCGCGCCGAAGCGCCTCGCTCACGAGCACCTCGTCCGGGCCGGCGGCGTCGCACAGCCGGCTCGCCTGGTTCACGGCGTCGCCGATGACGGTGAACTCGAGCCGCCGCTCCGAGCCGATGTTCCCCGCGAACACCTCGCCGAAGGCGAGCCCCACGCCCATGCGCAGCGCCGGCCGCCCGCGGAGGGCGCGGTCGCGGTTGAGCGCGCCTAACGAATCGTGCATGTCCGCCGCGGCCCGGAGCGCGCGGTCCGCGTCGTCCTCCGCCGACTCGGGCGCGCCCCACTGGGCCATCACGCAGTCGCCGATGAACTTGTCGAGCGTGCCGCCGTGCCGGAACACGCACTCGACCATCGCGCTCAGGAACTCCGAGAGCGTCGCCGCGACGTCGTCGGGCGCCATCGTCGCGGCCAGTCGCGTGAAGCCGCGCAGGTCCGCGAACAGCACCGCCACCGTGCGCCGCTCGCCGCCCGGCAGCGCCGGCGCGTCGCTCGCCGCGATGCGCGCCGCCACGGGGGGCGCGAAGTAGCGCGCGAAATTCTCACGCGCCACGGCCTCGCGCCGCACGCGCTCGGCGAGCCGCGCGTTCTCGAGCGCCGACGCCGCGACCCCCGCGAACGCGGTCAGGAAGTCCAGGTCCGCCTCCGCGAACGCGCGCACCGGGTCGGCGCTGTCGACGTAGAGCGCGCCTAACGGGGCGCCGTCCGACGCCAGCAGGGGCGCGCACATGGCCGACCGCACGCGCTGGCGGAGCACGCTCTGCCCGCCGAAGCGCGGGTCGGCCGCCGCGTCCACCGAGAGCAGCGCCGCGCGCCGGCCGAGCGCGGCGCGCGCGATCGAGCGCGGCAGCGGCACCGCGCCCGAGGCCGTGAGGTCCGCGCCCCAGCGGTCGCGCGCCACCGCGGGGACGAGCGCGACCGACGCCCCGTCGTCCGCGGCGCCGTCGGCGGTCTCGGCGTAGTTCACCGCGCGGAAGACCGCCGCGCGGTCGGCGTCGAGCGTGCGGAGCGCGCTCGAGACGACGCGCTCGTGCACGGCCGCGGGGTCGACGGCGCCGCCGAGTGCCTTGGCCGCTTCGAGCAGGAGCGCCAGGCGGCGCGCGGTGAGCTCGTGCGGCGCCTCGGCGCCGCGCTCGGCGACGATCGGCGGCTCCGCGGCCGCGTCGCCCCCAGCGGCCGGCGGCAGCGCGTAGCCGCCGCCGAGGGCGTCGGCGGCCGGCGCGTCGGCGCCCTCGCGCGCGACGCGGAGCGGGACGACGCCGAACGTCACCGTGTCGCCGGCGCGGAGCCGCGCCGTCTGCACGCGCACGCCGTTGCGGAACGTGCCGTTGCGCGAGCCGAGGTCGTGGACGACGAGGTGGTCCCGGGCGCCGATCAACTCGGCGTGGCGGCGCGAGACCGTGGGATCGTCGAGCGGCAGCGCGCACTCCGCCGCGCGCCCGACGACGAGCGCGCCGCCCTCGGCCAGCCCGGTGAGCCGCGCGCCCGACGCGTCGGCGAGGTAGAACGCCATGCGCGGGAAACTACATCTGATCCGGAGGGAGGGGTGGACCCCCGCGTTCCTACTTCGACACGCCGGCGGCGGCCCGCACGCGCCCGATCGCCGAGAGCATCGCGCGCGCCTTGTTCTCGGTCTCTTCCCACTCGCGCCCCGGGTCCGAGTCGTAGACGATCCCGGCCCCGGTCTGCACGCTCGCCTCGCCGCCCGCGATGACGCACGTGCGGATCGTGATCGCGAGGTCGAGCCGCCGGTCGCCCGCCGCCACGTAGCCGATCGCCCCCGCGTACGGCCCGCGCCGCTCGGGCTCGAGCTCGTCGATGATCTGCATCGCGCGCACCTTCGGCGCCCCGGTCATCGTCCCGGCCGGGAACGTCGCGCGGAACACGTCGAGAGCGCGCGCGTCCGCCGGCAGCCGCCCCTCGACCTGCGAGACGATGTGCAGCACGTGCGAATACTTCTCGACGTGCATCAAACTGGTCACCTCGACGCTCCCGTACTCCGACACGCGCCCGACGTCGTTGCGGCCGAGGTCGACGAGCATCACGTGCTCGGCGCGCTCCTTCTCGTCGGCGAGGAGGTCGGCCTCGAGCGCGGCGTCCTCCTCGGGCGTGCGCCCGCGCGGGCGCGTCCCGGCGATCGGCCGCACGGTCACGCGCGGGCCCCCGGCCCCCGGCCCCACGCGCACGAGCAGCTCGGGCGAGCAGCCGACGAGCTCGACGCCGTCCATCGCCAGGTGCAGCATGTAGGGCGAGGGATTGAGCACGCGGAGCGCCCGGTAGAGCGCCGCGCCGTCGAAGTCGTGCGGCACGCGGATGCGCCGCGCGAGGAGCGCCTGGAAGCAGTCGCCGGCGCGGATGTACTCCTTGATCCGCTCGACTGCGGCCTCGAAGCGCTCGCGCGCGATCGAAGAGGCACCGGTAGCCGCGGCCGCGGCGGGGTCGAGGTCGAGGGCGGGAAGCGCCGAGGGCGCGCGGAGCCGCGCGACGGTCGCGTCGAGCTTGGCCTGCGCGGCGTCGTAGCGCGCGCGCAACCGCCCCTCGTCCTCCGCATCCGCCGCGTCGACGGGCACGCCCGTGACGACCCGGGCCTGCGCCCGCAGGTTGTCGATGACGACGAGCACGTCGGTCAGCAGCCAGACCGCGTCCGGCGCGCGCACGCCGCGGGGCGGCGCGTGCGGCAGCCGCTCGATGTGGCGGACGACGTCGTAGGCGAAGTAGCCGACCGCGCCGCTCCAGAAGGGCCCGAGTTCGGCGAGGTCGACGGGTTGGTACTCGGTGAGCCGCGCCTGCAAGTCGGCGATCGGGTCGTCCGGCGTGCCGGCGGGCTCCCAGCCGCGCTCGGGAGTCCACGTGTCGACCGCGCCGTCGGTCAGCCGCCACGCGGCGCGCGGGGCGGTGCCGAGGTAGGTATAGCGCGCCCACGTCTCGCCGCCGGCGGGGGCGCTCTCGAGGAGGAAGGCGAAGGGGCCCTGGCGCAGTTTGGCGAAGGCGCTGACCGGGGTGTCGCCGTCGAGCAGGATGTCGCGCCAGACCGGGACCAGGGCGTTGGGGGCGGCCAGTTGGCGGAAGGTGCTGAAGGGCACGGGGTGGGCGTGGGGGGGCGTGACCGGCCGGGGATGCTCGGGCCGGGGATGCGACTGCCGGGGATGCTACATCCGGGGATGCGACGGCCGCGATGATGAAGCCGGGAAGAGCGACAAGCAACTACTCGAATGTTGTGGTCGTTGCCCTTCCCGGCCTGATCATCGCGGCCGTCGCATCCCCGGCCCGAGCATCCCCGCGCCGGAGCATCCCCGGCTCTCGCATCCCCCAGCCCGTCACGGGCGCGCGCCCCCAACCACCCGAGGGCCCCAAGTAAAATTCGGAATGCCCGCCCTGTTCCGCCGCCCGCTCGCCGTCCTGTCCGCCCTCCTCGCCGGCCCCGTCGCGCACGCCCAGTCCGCCCCGGCCTGGAACGACTCGGCCTCCCTCGCCCTCGTCGCCCGCGCCCAACAAGTCCGCGCCCGCCAACTCGGCGATACGACGCTCCGCGACTACCGCGCCCTCGCGCGCGGCACGCTGACCTTCCTCGGGCAGCTCGGCGACTTCATCCCGCCGCGGGTCGTGCAGGCCACGGAGATCGCGACGCAGGTCTACTGGCGCGCCCCGAACGTCACGAAGCAGATCGTCATCGGCGAGCGCGACACCACGGTCCTTCCGACCGACAACCAGTTCTACCGCGACCGCTTCGGCGTCGTCCAGAACGAATTCCCCGACGTCATCCGGCTAGGCGAGGGGCGCGACGTGGCCGACGTCCCGCACCCGCTCGCCCCCGGTGGGCCGGCCGACTACGACTACGAGATCGCGGATTCGAGCGCGCTCCGCATCGGCCCGCGGACCGTCTGGATCGTCGAGGTGCGTACGCGCCCCAAGGACGCCACCAAGCCCCGGCTCGTCGGCTCGCTCTTCATCGACCGCGACGCGGGGCGGCTCGTCCGGCTGGCCTTCACCTTCACGCGCCCCGCCTACCTCGACCAGCGCAACGAGGACGTGTCGATCGTGCTCGAGAACGCGCTCGTCGAGGGGCGCTACTGGCTGCCGCGGCGCCAGGAGGTCGAGGTGCGGCGCGCGGGCACCTTCCTCGATTTCCCGGCGCGCGGGATCATCCGCGGCCGGTGGGACGTGGGTCAGTACGCGGTCAACACCGACGTGCCACCGCAAGTCTTCACCGGCCCGCCGCTGGAATTCATGCCGCCGGCCGCGCGGCGGCAGTACCACTTCCCTGAGGCGCGCGTCGTCGACGCGCTGCCGCCGGACGTCACCGTCGCCACCGACGAGGAGGTGCGCCGCGTGCGCGCGCTCGCGCAGGGCCTCGTCCAGCGCCGCGCGCTCGAGTCGGCGCGGCGCGGCGCGCTCTCGGCCCGCTCGATCTCCGACTTCGTCCGCGTGGACCGCGCCGAGGGGCTGGCGTTGGGCGCCGGCGGCGTGGTGCGGCCGGCGCCGGGGGCGTCGCTGGCGCTCGCGGGGCGCTACGGGTTCGACGACCGCCAGGCCAAGGGGCGCGTCACGTTAGGCGTCGCGGGCGCCCCCGGGGCGACCGGCGCGACCGTGCGCCTCGAAGCGTTCCGCGACTACCGCGAGGCGGGCGACGTGCCCGAGGTCTCGCGCGCCCGCAACTCGATCGCCGCGCAGGAGTTCGGCAGCGACTGGACGGACCCGTACGACGCGCGCGGCGCCGCGCTCGCGCTCGACCGCCCGCTGGGCGCGGTGCTCGGCGTCGGCGGCCTCCGGCTCGGGCTGAGCGCCGGCTACGAGTGGCAGCGCGCGCTCGCCGTCCGCGCGCGCCCGGCGACCGGCCGCTACGAGCCGACCCTCCCCGCCGACCGCCTCCACGAGGCCCGGCTCGGCCTAACGCTCGAGCGCGCGGCCGACGAGGGCCCGTTCGGCACGACGGTGCGCGGCGGCCTCCGCGCGCTCGCGGCGCGCACGTCGCTCGGCTGCGCGGCCGCGGGCGTCTGCGCGGACTTCGGCCGCCTCGGCGGCGAGCTGGGCGTCGAACGCGCGTTCGGCGGGGGCGCGCTCGGCGAGCGGCGGCTGGTGCTGGAGACGGTGGCCGCGGGCGCCGCCGGGCGCGTGCCGGTACAGGAACTCGCCTTCTTCGGCGGGCCGGTCACGGGGCCGGGGTACGACTTCCACGCGCTCGCCGGGCGCGCCGGCGCCAGCCAGCGCGTCGAGTGGCGGTTCCCGGTCGCCTTCCCGTCGCTCTCGTTAGGCCGCTACGGGCGGTCGCCGGCGTCGATCACGCTCGCGCCGTACGCACACGCCGTGTACGTGCAGCGCACCGAGGCGCTCGGGCGCGAGCGGGGCGGGTGGTACCCGGCGCTCGGCGCGGGTGCGATCGGGTTCTTCGACCTCGTCCGGCTCGACGTCGCGCGCGGCACGGGGCGGGGGGGGCGGTGGCTGTTCTCGGTCGACGCGGCGCGGGAGTTCTGGCGAATCCTGTGAGCGCAGCCGCGGTCAGAACGTCCAGTCCACCCCCACGCTCGGCAGCCGCCGGAGCGTGACGACCTCGAACGACGCGCGCGTCGGCAACGTTCCGGCCCACTCCGCAACGGATCGATGCACCACGCGCGGGCCATCGTCGCCACACTCCGGCGTGCCCGACCCACGCCCCGCCAGCGGCCCCGCCGCCGTCCTCCGCGACGCGATCCTCACCGCGCCGCCCTCCGTCACCGGCGGCCGGTCGGCGTGGGCGAACGCGCCCACCATCGCCCCCGCTTCCCCGGCTGGCGCGACGCCGCAGGTGGCTCCGGCGGCCGATACGCCCGGCGCCGTGCGGCTCCTCGACGATCTCCTGGCGTCCGCCGTCCGCCTGCGCGCGAGCGACCTCCACGTCGAAGCCGGCGAGCAGGGCGCGACCGTGCGCCTCCGCGTCGACGGGGTCCTCCGCGACGGCCCCGCCGTCCCGCGCCCCCTCGCCCTCCCGCTCGCTTCACGCCTCAAGATCCTCGCCGGCCTCGACATCGCCGACCGCCTCCGCCCGCAGGACGGCCGCGCCCGCGCCGTCGTCGCCGGCCGCCCCGTCGACCTCCGCGTCTCCTCCCTCCCGAGCGTCCGCGGCGAGAACCTCGTCGTCCGCCTGAGCGACCCCGCCACCGGCCTCGGATCGCTCGAAGCGTTAGGCATCCTCCCGAGCGACGCCGCCCGCCTCCACCGCCTGCTCGACGCGCGCGAGGGCCTCGTCCTCGTCACCGGCCCCACCGGCTCGGGGAAGACCACCACCCTCTACGCCGCCCTCCGTCGCATCCTCGCCCGCGGCGGCGTCAACGTCATAACGGTTGAGGATCCCGTCGAGCGGCGCCTGCCCGGCGTGGTCCAAGTGCAGATCCACGACAAGGCCGGACTCACCTTCGCCACCGCCCTCCGCGCGATCCTCCGCCAGGACCCGGACGTCGTCCTGGTTGGCGAGGTGCGCGACCGCGAAACCGCCGCCATAGCCGCCCAGGCCGCGATGACGGGCCACCTCGTCCTCGCCACCCTCCACACCGTCGACGCGGCGAGCGCGGTCAACCGCTTGGCCGACGTCGGCGTCGAACCGTTCAAACTCGCCGCGGCCCTCCGCGGCGTCGTCGCGCAGCGCCTCGTCCGCCGCCTCTGCGCCGCCTGTCGCCGCGTCATCCCGCCGCGCTGGCGCGACCCACGCCTCGCCGGCCGCGCCCCCGAAGGCGAACTGGTCTGGGAGCCCGCGGCGCCGCCGCCCGCCCCCCACGCCGCCCGCTGCCCCGCGTGCGACGGCGCCGGATACCGCGGCCGCGTCCCCGCCCTCGAAGTCCTCCTCACCGACGAATCGCTCGGTGCCCTCATCGGCGCGGGCGCCACCCGCGACGCGCTCCACACCGCCGCCCGCGCCGCGGGGATGCCGTCGATGTGGGACAGCGCCGTGGGCCACGTCCGCCACGGCACGACCAGCGTCGCCGAACTCCTCCGCACTTTCGACGTCCCGTCCGACGCCCCGCCGGCCCGGAGCGTGCCCTGACCGCTCCCCGTGCTCTCCCCCACCGCCACCCTCCGCGTCGGCGTCGTCGACGTGTACGTCGCCTGCCCCAACCCCGCCGGTTGGGACC
Organism: uncultured Gemmatimonadales bacterium; assembly: GCA_963763675.1. Classification (GTDB taxonomy): domain Bacteria; phylum Gemmatimonadota; class Gemmatimonadetes; order Gemmatimonadales; family Gemmatimonadaceae; genus BPUI01. The sequence goes on along the minus strand of CAVXPN010000001.1, from coordinate 1,344,400 downwards.
ACTGGCAGATCCTCGCCCTCCAGCGCGCCGCCGCCGGCACCCGCTGTCCGCTCTCCTGGGAGACGGTCCACGGCCACATCGAACCCGGCGAACGCCCCGAGGACGCCGCCCTCCGCGAACTCCACGAGGAAACGGGCCTCGCTGCCAGCCGCCTCTACAACGTCACCACGCAGGCGTTCTACGTCCACACGTCCGCCACGGTCGAACTCGCCGTCGTCTTCTGCGCCTTCGTCGACGCCCCGGCCGCCCAAACGCTCGACGAGGAACACGATGCGGTTGCATGGCTCGCCCCCGCCGACGCCCGCGAGCGCTTCGCCTGGCCCCGCGAACGCGAGGCCCTCGACCACATCCGCCAACTACTCGGCGCCGGCCACGCGGGCCCGCTCGAAGACGTCCTCCGCGTCCGCTGACGTCGACCCGTGACCACGCGCTCCGCCGCCGACCGCCCGTCCGCCCTCCTCGCCCGCGCCCGCCGCGTCCTCGCCACCCAGGCCCCGAGCGAGTACTCGATCCTCCTCGGCTTCGCGGTCCTCATCGGTACCCTCACCGCGCTCGGCGTCGCAGCCTTCTACGGCGCCATCGACCTCGCCTACGCCGCGTTCTTCCGCTGGTCGGCCCGCGCCCTGCCGCGGGTCGGACTGCTCGCCTACCGTCCGCTCGTCACCGGCGCCGGCGTCGCGCTCGCCTGGTGGCTCATGCGCACCGTCGGCCGCGGCCACGACGGGATGAACGTTCCCGACGTCCAACTCGCCGTCGCCCGACGCGGCGCCGACGTCCCGCCGCGCCCGGCCCTCGCCCGCACTCTCGCCTCGGCCGTCACGATCGGCGCCGGCGGCTCCGCCGGCGCGGAAGGCCCGGTCGTCGTGCTCGGCGCCGCCCTCGGATCGGCCTTGGGCCGCGCCTTCCGCGCGGCTTCGGGCCGCACCACGGTGCTCGTCGCCTGCGGCGCCGGGGCGGCCATCTCCGCCGCCTTCAACGCCCCCCTCGCCGGCGCCTTCTTCGCGCTCGAAGAGGTCAGCGGCACGTTCTCGGGGACGTCGTTCGCGCCGGTGGTCGTGGCGAGCGTCATCGCCGCCGTCGTGTCGCGCGCCCTCTTCGGGAACCACCCCGCCTTCCCCGTCCCCACCGACTACTCCTACGCCGGCGCCGGCGACGCCCTCCTCGGCTTCCCGATCCTCGGCGTCGCCTGCGGCCTCGCGGCCGCCCTCTTCGTGCGTACGTACTTCGCCGCCGACGACGCCGCCCGCGCCTTACGCGTCCCCCCGGCCGCCAAGCCGTGGATCGGCGGCGCCCTCGTCGGCGCCCTCGTCGCCCTCTCCGGCGGCGCCCTCGTCGGCTTCGGCCACCTCGAGGTCCATCTCGACGTCTTCGGCCGCATGGCGTGGTACGCCCTCGCCGCGCTCGCCCTCGGCAAGATCCTCGCGACCAGCATCACGCTCAACTTCGGCGGCTCGGGCGGCGTGTTCACCCCGTCGCTCTACATCGGCGCGGCGACCGGCGGCGCGGTGGGCGTCGTCCTCCAACACCTCTTCCCCCACGCAGGCCTCCACCCCGAGACCTACGCCCTCGTCGGCATGGGCGCGATGATCGCCGGCGCCACCGACGCCCCGATCACGGGCATCCTGCTCGTCTTCGAGATGACCGGCGACTACGGGATGGTGCTGCCCCTGATGCTCGCCGTAGTCGTATGCCACCGCGTCTCGCGCCGCCTCGTCCCCGACTCACTCTACAGCGGCTGGCTCCGCCGGCGCGGCCACACCCTCGCCCACGGCGCCGACGCGGGCGCCCTGGCCGGCGTCCGCGTCGGCGACGTCTACGACCTCTCCCCGATCGCCGTCACCGAGGACACCCCGGTCGGCTCGCTCCTCGAACAACTCGGCCACACCGACCAGCCCGCCCTGCCGGTCGTCGACGCCGAGGGCCGCGTCACCGGCGTCGTCACCCCCGGCGAACTCGCCCGCGCCGCGCGAGACGCGCTGCCGTTAGGCGACCTCGTCCTCGCCGCCGACATCGCCCAGCCTACCGAGACCGTCGCCCTCGACGACTCGCTCCTCGCCGCCGTCCGCCAGCTCGGCGTCCGCGGCGCCGCGGCCCTCCCGGTCGTCGACGCGGCCACCGGCCGCCTCGCCGGACTCCTCACCCGCGCCCACGTCCTCGCCGCCTACGAACGCGCGGCCGCCGGACAAGGGGACGGGGACGCGTCGCACGGCGGCCCCGACGACGGCGCACGCCCGAACCGGCCGGCACCGCTCACCGACGTGCCGTCGACCGCGTGAGCCGCACCGGTCGCTGCCTGCTACGGCGCCTCCGGATCTTCAGCACCGTCTTCGCCGTCGGCCTGCTCGGCTTGCCGCCACGGCCCGGCCTCGACCAGCGCGACCACCGCCGCGGCGAGGTCATCGCGGCCGAGTCCGGTGATGGCGGAGAAGGGCAGACACTGCTCGGTGTCGACGCCGACGGCCGACGCGATGGCCGCCACGCGCTTCACGACCTGCCCCGGCGGCAGCTTGTCCGTCTTCGTGAGCGCGAGGAGCGTCGGCACTCCCACGTCGGCCAGGAAGTCGATCACGAGGTGGTCGTCGCCCGTCGGGTCGTGCCGGATGTCGAGCAGCTGGACGACGCCCGCCAGCTGCAGGCTCGAGCGCAGGAAGCCTTCGATCAGCGGCCGCCACTCCGCCTGCCGCGCTTTCGAGATGCGCGCGTAGCCGTAGCCCGGAAGGTCGACGAGAGTGAACTGGTCGTTGACCTGAAAGAAGTGGATCTCGCGCGTGCGTCCCGGCGTGTGGCTGACGCGCGCGAGCTTCTTGCGGCGCGTGAGGCTGTTGATGAGCGACGACTTGCCCACGTTGGACCGCCCGCTGAAGGCGACCTCGGGCAGCCGCGGCTCGGGCCGCCAGCCGCCCGCGCTCGCCATCGGCCCGAGATACTCGATGCGTCGGATGACGAGCGGGTCGGCCGCGCGCGCGGGCGCGTCGGCTTCCAGTCCCGTCCCGTCGCGCACCGCATTGTCGGGCCCCAACTCGTCGGACACCGCATCCTCAGGCACCACGTCGTCAGGCATCGCCTCGGGCTCCGTCACGGCGCACCGCCCGCGGCCTTGGGCCGGCGCGTCGCCGAGCGCGTTGTGGCGCGCGGGCCGGCGCGTCGCGCGGCCGCTGGTCCGTCGGACGCGTCCACTACGGTGGGGACGGCCGCCGGCGCGCCCGGGCGCAGCGCCAGATCGAGCACCTCGTCCATCGTCCGGACCGGGTGCCACACGACGCCCTCGCGCACCTGTGCCGGCAGCTCGGAAAGCCCGCGCGCGTTGCCGAACGGGATGATCACGTCGGTGATCCCCTGCCGGTGCGCGGCGACCGCCTTCTCCTTGAGGCCCCCGATCGCGAGCACGCGCCCGCGGAGTGAGATCTCGCCCGTCATCGCGACGTCGCCGCGGAGCGCCCGCCCCGTGAGCGCCGATACGAGCGCCGCGGCGATCGTGATCCCGGCCGACGGGCCGTCCTTGGGCGTCGCGCCCGCCGGCAGGTGCACGTGCACGTCGCGCGTCTTGTAGAACTCCGGGTCGACGCCTAACGCCCCGGCCTGCCCGCGCACCCAGCTCACCGCCGCGCCCGCGCTCTCCTTCATGACGTCGCCGAGCGTGCCCGTGAGCTGGACGCGCCCGCGGCCCGGGACGACCCCGACCTCGACCTCCAGCAGCTCGCCGCCGGCCGCGGTGTACGCGAGCCCGTTGGCCACGCCGACCTTGTCGTCGAGCGTCGATTCGTCCGCGTCGTAGGGCGCCGGGCCGAGTAGGGCGGGGAGATCGGCAGGGGCGACGGTCGTCACCATCGTTGGGGGCGGCGCCGCGTTCGCGGCCGCCTTCGTGCGGCGCCGCGACGCCGGGCGCGCCGGCTCGGGCGCGGCGGCGCCATCGGCTGAAGCATCCGCCGCGCCGTCGGCCGCGCCGTCACCCAGCGCGCGCCGCGCCAGCTTCCGCGCCACCTGCGCGATCCGCCGCTCCAACTCGCGCACGCCCGCCTCGCGCGTCCACCCGCGCGCGATCGCGGCGAACGTGCCTTCCGCCCACCGCACCCCGGCCGGGTCCAGCCCGGCGCGCCGCAGCTGGCGCGGCGCGAGGTGGCGTTCCGCGATCGCGAGCTTCTCGGGCTCCAGGTACCCCGCGATCCGCACCACCTCCATGCGGTCCCGGAGCGGCTCCGGGATCTGCGCGAGCGCGTTGGCCGTCGTGATGAACAGCACGCGCGACAGGTCGTACTCGACTTCGAGGAAGTGGTCGGTGAACGCGTGCTGCTGCTCGGGGTCCAGCACTTCGAGCAGCGCCGCGGACGGGTCGCCCCGCCAGTCGCTCCCCATCTTGTCGACCTCGTCCAGCAGCACCACCGGGTCCGCCACGCCCGCCTTGCGCACCGCCTGCAGCACGCGACCGGGCTGCGCGCCGACGTACGTCCGCCGGTGCCCGCGCACCTCCGCCTCGTCGCGCACGCCGCCTAACGACACGCGCGCGAACGGCCGCCCCAGCGCCCGCGCCACCGAGCGCGCGAGCGACGTCTTCCCCACGCCCGGCGGCCCGACCAGGCAGAGCACCGGCGGCCGCGCCTCCGCGTCCCCGCCGCCCGCCGTGTTAGGCGTCGCGCGGTTGGGCGCCGCGCCCCGCGCCGCGAGCGCCAGGACCGCGAGGTAGTCCAGCACGCGCTCCTTCACCTCGTCCAGCCCCGCGTGGTCGGCGTCGAGCACGGCGCGCGCCCGCGCGAGGTCCGGCGGCCCCGCCGCCGACCGCTCGCGCCACGGCAGCGCCAGCACCCAGTCGAGGAACGTCCGCGCGACCGTCGCCTCGGGCGAGACCGGCGGCATGCGCTTGAGCCGCCGCACCTCCCGCATCGCGCGCGCCTCGACCGCCTCGGGCAGGCCCTTGGCCCGCACCCGCGCCTCGAGCTCGTCGGCGTCGTCCGCCTCGTCGCGGCCGAGCTCCTGCTGGATGACCTTCATCTGCTCGGAGAGCCAGAACTCGCGCTGCCCCTTGGCGATCGCCCCCCGCACGCGCTCGTCCACGGAGCGCTCGAGGCCCAACAGCTCGAGTTCTCCGGCGAGCGTCGCGGCGAGCGTCGCGGCGAGCGCGGCCTCGTCCGTCGCCTCGAGTAGCGCCTGCCGCACGGCGAGCGGCAGCACGAGGTGCGCCGCGACGCCCCACAGCTGTCGCGCGGGCGACGGCGCCTCGCGCACCAGGGCCACCGCCTCCGCCGGCATCCGCCGCGACGGCACCGCCGCGTACGCCTCGAACAGGTCGAGCACGTGCCGCAGCTCGGCGGCGGCCCCGGGCGTCGCCGGCGCCGCGTCGAGCGGCAGCGGGGCGATGTGCGCGCGCAGCGCCCCGGCGCCCGGCCCGCTCTTGCCTAACGCGATCAGCCGTGACGCGCGCGCCCGCGCCACGCCCTCGACGACCAGCTTGACCGTCCCGTTGGGCATGCGCGCCGCCTGCTGCACGCGCGCCGCCACGCCCACGCGGCGCAGGTCGCCCGCCGCGGGCGCCTCGACCGACGCGTCGCGCTGCGTCAGCACCAGGATCCACCGCTCGTCCCCGTTGGGCCCGGGCACCGGGGCCCCGAGCGCCGCCTCGACCGCGGCGAGGGAAGCAGGCCGCCCGACGAGCAGCGCCGTCGTCGTCCCAGGAAACACCATCGCGTCCCGCAGCGCGAGCACGGGCAGCCGCGACGGCGGCGACGCGCGCCCCGCGCCCGGCGGCGGCGCCTCGGCGTCGTCGCCGGGTTCGGCGGACTCCGCAGGCGGCGCGCCGGTCGGGGTCCAGGCGGGCGCGCCGCCGGGGGCAGGGGGGACGGTCACGGACGACATCGCCGCAACGTAATCAGGACCGGCAGCGCGTCGCGTTTCGGCCCGGTCCTCGGGGCGAGAAAGGTCAACCGCTTTCGTGACGGGATTTCAGGATTGGCAGGATTTGCAGGATTAAGCTCGTAGCGAACGGTCCTTCGCCCGAGACCTCATTGGACCTGGGTCCTGGTGGGACGGGCTTTCCGCCTCGAGCGCAATCCTGCTAATCCTGCCAATCCTGAAATCTCGTCCAAAAGGCTCTTCGCCCTAGCCGTTAGGCTTCCTTCCGCACCCGCTTGGTTGGCGTCAGCTCGATCAGCGGCGCCGCGCCCTCGGTGATGCACCGCTCGGTAACCTTGACCTCGACCACGTCCTCGCGCGTCGGCAGGTCGAACATCACCTCCATCAGCGCCTCCTCGCAGATCGCGCGCAGCCCGCGCGCGCCCGTGCCGCGCTTGAGCGCCTTCTGCGCCACCGCCCGCAGCGCGGTCTCCTCGAACGAGATCTTCACGTCCTCAAGGTCGAACAGCTTCTGGTACTGCTTGACCAGCGCGTTCTTGGGCTCCTTGAGGATGCGGACGAGCGCCTCCTCGTCGAGGGCCTCGAGCGGCACCATCACCGGCATGCGCCCGACGAGCTCGGGGATCAGCCCGTAGCGCAGCAGGTCCTCGGGCTCGACCTCGGCGAACAGGTTCTTCTTGGCCTTCTCGCGCTGCTCGGGCGTCGCGTCGTCCCGGGCCCCCGCGAAGCCGCCCGCGCCGAACCCGATCTGCCGGCGCCCGACCCGGGCCTCGATGATCTTCTCCAACCCGTCAAACGCCCCGCCGCAGATGAACAGGATGTCCTTCGTGTTGATCTGGATGTATTCCTGCTGCGGGTGCTTGCGGCCCCCCTGCGGCGGCACGCTCGCCACCGTGCCCTCGAGGATCTTGAGCAGCGCCTGCTGCACGCCCTCGCCCGAGACGTCGCGCGTGATGCTCGGGTTCTCGCTCTTGCGCGCGATCTTGTCGATCTCGTCGATGTAGACGATCCCGCGCTCGCACTCCGCGACGTTGAAGTCCCCCGCCTGCAGCAGCCGCACGAGGATGTTCTCGACGTCCTCGCCGACGTAGCCCGCCTCGGTCAGCGTCGTCGCGTCCGCGATCGTGAACGGCACGTCGAGGATGCGCGCGAGCGTCTGCGCCAGCAGCGTCTTCCCCACGCCCGTCGGCCCGACGAGGAGGATGTTCGACTTGTCGAGCTCCACCTCGTCCTCGGCCCGCACGCTCGCCGAGTTGATGCGCTTGTAGTGGTTGTAGACCGCCACCGCGAGCGCCTTCTTCGCGCGGTCCTGCCCGATCACGTACTGGTCGAGGACGTCCTTGATCTCCAGGGGCGTCGGGACCTGCGTGATGGCCTCCGCGACCTCGCGCTCCTCGTCCTCCGCGAGGATCTCGTTGCAGAGGGCGATGCACTCGTTGCAGATGTAGACGCTCGGCCCGGAGATGAACTTCCGGACCGAGTCCTTACTCTTCCCGCAGAACGAGCAGCGCAGGTGTTTGTCGTGCGACATACCGAGGGGGGCAGAGGCGGGCCCGGGCGCGCCGCCCGAAGCCGAGACGCTGGCGGGGGAGGGGGGCGGCGACGGGTTGAAGCAACAGTCTCGTCCGACAGGCCGCAAGCATGACGGACGGGAAGGCGCGTACGGGGAGGTGCCGACGCGAAGGGCGGGCGACCCCGGGGAGAGCCGCCCGCCCTTAGCCTACTTCGCGCGCGTTCAGGCCGTGACCGACTCCTGCTTCGTCTCGGCGACGAGTTCGCCGCGGTGCTCGACCACGATGTCGATCAGGCCGTACGCCTTGGCCTCCTCCGCGCTCATGTAGCGGTCGCGGTCGAAGTCGCGCTCGATGCGCTCGAGCGGCTGGCCGGTGTGCTTCGACATCAGCTCGTTCATCTTCGAGCGGAGGTACAGGATCTCCTTGGCCTGGATCTCGATGTCCGCCGCGGTGCCCTGCGAGCCGCCCGACGGCTGGTGCATCATAATCCGCGCGTGCGGCAGCGCCGACCGCTTGCCCTTGCGCCCGCCGGCGAGGAGGAAGCAGCCCATCGACGCCGCGAAGCCCATGCAGAGCGTGTTCACCGGCGACGACATCGACTGCATCGTGTCGTAGATCGCGAGGCCCGCCGAGACCGAGCCGCCCGGCGAGTTGATGTACAGGTTGACGTCCTTCCCCGGGTTGTCGCTCTCCAGGAAGAGGAGCTGCGAAATCACCACGTTGGCCACGTCGTCGTTGATCGGCGTGCCGAGGAAGATGATGCGGTCCATCAGGAGCCGCGAGAAGATGTCGTACGTCCGCTCGCCGCGGCTCGAACGCTCGATGATGTACGGGGTGTAGATCGTGGCCATGGCTCGTGCTCGGGCTGGGGGGGAACGACTGTACGATCACCTGCGGGTCATCGTTCGGGCAGTCAGCCGAACGGGCGAGGTGCGGTGCGGGTGACGGCTGGACCTCCGCGTTCGCGGGGGACCAGCCGTCCCCGGCGCCACTCGTCTGCTACTCCGCGACCCCGCCCTCGGGTCCGGCCGTCGGCGCGGGCGCGTCGTCGACCGTCACCGCGGCGCCCGGCGGCGCGCCGGCCGTGACGTCCGCGGTCGCGTCGTCGGCGGGTGCCGCGTCAGAACCCGCGTCGCTGACGGTATTGCGCGCCATGAGCCACTCGAACACGCGCCGCTCGGTCAGCCCGTGCTCGATCTCGCCCAGCCGGTTGGCCTTCTGCAGCGAGGCGTAGAGCGGCCCGGGCTCCTGGTTGCGCGCGCGCGCCATCGTCTCGATCTCCGCGTCGACGTCGGCCGCGCTGGGCGTCAACTGGTGCGCCTTGGCCAGCGCGTCGACGACGAGGTCGCGGCGCACCTGCCGCTCGGCGAGCGGCCGGAACTGCCCCGCGAACTGCGCGCGGTCCTTCTCCGGAATCTGGTACGCCTCGGCGTAGCCGTTGGCGAGGTTCTGCACCCACGACGGCGGCACGTCGAACGGGTTGGCGTCGATGATCTGGTCGAGAAGTTTGCTCCGCGTCTCGGCCTCGCGGTCGCGCACGAGCGAGGCGCCGAGGTCGCCGCGGACGGCGGTGGTGAGCGCGTCGAGCGAGTCGAAGTCGCCGACCTCGCGCGCGAACGCGTCGTCGAGGGCGGGCGGCTGCTTGCGCTTGACCTCCTTGACGTGCACGCGGACGAGCTTGGACTTGCCGCGCTCCGACTCGACGGGGAAGTCGTCGGGCCAGGTGATCATCTCCTCGTGCGTCTGCCCCGGCGCGGTGCGCACGATGAGCGCCTCGACCGCGGGGATCGCCTGCCCCTCGCCGACGACGACGTCGAACTGCTGCGGCTCGCTCATCTCGGGCGCCGCGGTCTCGCCTTCCGCGCCCGCCTCGGGCTCGTTCTCCTGCACCGAGAGGTCGAGCGTGACGCGGTCGCCGCTCTTGGGCTCCTCTTCGACCGGCACCCACGCGGCGCGCTGTTCGCGCATCGCGTCGAGCTGCCCGGTGACCATCTCGTCCGTGACGTCGGTCGAGCCGCGCTCGACGGTGAAGCCCTCGACGCGGTCGAGCGCGATCTCGGGGCGGACCTCGACGTGGAACGTGAAGGTGAGCGGGGTACCCGGCTCGAACTTCAGGTCGTGGATGTGCGGCTGGGTGACGAAGTCGAGCTTCTCCTGCTCGACGAGCTGCTGGTAGGCGTCCTGCACGAGCCCCTGCAGCGTCTCCTGGCGGATCTCGGTGGCAAAGCGCTTGCGCACCAGCCCCGCGGGCGCCTTGCCGGGCCGGAAGCCGGGGAGCCGGGCCTGGGAGGTGTAGCGGCGCGCGGTCTTGTCCTCGGCGGCCGCGACGGCCTCGGGGGGAATCGACACGTCGAGGTGGCGCTCGACGCCCGTCGTCTCCTTCGGGGTGATCTGGATGTCCATGCTGGGAATGCGTGCCGAATGCGTACTTGAGGTGGGGCGGTCGAAACCGAGCAAGCTACATCCGCCCGTCGGGGTGGTGAAGCGGACGGCGCGGCGTCGTGTGCGGCGAGTGGCCCGGAGCTTGACGGATCCGTCACCTCAGGCGCCGTCTCCCGACGTCTTGCGTCGTTCTCCGACGCCCCGCAGCGCCCCGAGGCGGCCTTGCTTCTGCCCTCGCGCGTCCCGAACCCCGCCCCGATGATCCGAGTGCCGCCGTCATTCCGTGTGCGAATCGTCCGCGGGGCCGCCGCGGCCCTGGTCCCCTGCACGGTGGTCGCGGTCGCGCGGCCGCCGCGGGCCGCCGCCCAGACGGCCACCCAGCCGGTCGCGGCGCGGCCGGGACCGCTGCCATACGACCAGACGCTCTCCGCGGGGCTGCTCCTGATCCCGTTCGGCGTCTTCGCCGGCGAGTACGAGCGCCGGCTCGGCGCGGGGCCGCTCACGGCGGCCGTCACGGGCACGTACAGCACGACCACGCAGCTCTACCCGCGGCGCGACCGCTGGGTCGAGGGCCGGATCATGTACTACCCCGGCGGGCGCGCGCTCGAGGGATTCGCCGTCGGCGTCTCGGCCGGGGCGCACCGCGCGGAGCGCCGGTTCCGCGAGGACCCGGCCGTGGTGCTCGCGCATGACGGCGGCGCGACGCTCGGCGCGATCGCGACCTACAACACGTACTACGGGCCGCAGCGCCGCTACTTCTTCGGGCCGGGGATCGGGTTCAAGCGCGTGCTCAAGTCGATCGCGGTGAACTCGCCGCTGAGCCAGACGTACATCGAGGGCCGTGCGGCGCTGGGGATCGCGTTCTGACCACGGCCGCCGCGTGGGATCGAGACCGGCCCCGGCGTGCCCGACGGCTCCGACGCGATGTTAGGCACCATCAGGTCTCGTCAGGCACCGTCGGACGCCGCCGCGCGCCCGGCGTCGAAGGCGAAGACCCGCCACGGCGCCGGCAGGCCCGGGACCGTGAAGACGGAGGCCCGAGCGCCGACCGCCTCCGCGACCACCCGGCTCCAGAACGCGACGCCGCCGGCGTTCGCCTCGGTGACGCGGACGGTCCAGCGTCCCGCGAGACGGCCCCACAGCAACGACGCGGCCAGGCGCCCGACGCCGGCGCGGCGGTGCCGGCGCAGCACGAAGAACTCCGCGACGTCGTGCACCTCGGGGTCGTCCGCCACCGGCGAGCCGCGCGTGGCGAGGACGAAACCCGCCGTCTCCCCGCCCGACCGGATGATGAACGCGAACCGGCGTTCGGCCTCGGACCAGTACAGCGGAAGCCTCGAATATCCGAACCGCCCGTCCGGCCCGAGCGTGAGGTCCGGGAACACGCCGCTGAGATCGTGGATGTAGAGCTCCAACAGGTTCGCCAGCAGCGTGGCGTCCCCGTGGGTCGCGTCGTGGAGGGAAACCGCGTGGGCGTGTGGCGGCGGCATCGGACGTTGGGCGGGCGTCAGGCACGCGTTAGGCATGCGTTAGGCATGCATCAGGCAGGCACCCCCGTCACCAGACGCCCGGCACCGCCTGGTGACGCGCATGCGGAGCCGAGTGCGGCGGCGAGCAGTAGAGCTGCGAAGCGTCGCATCGCACGGTGATGCGGGCTCGGGTCTCGGGCCGTCGCCGTAGCACGGGGAACGGCGCACAAACGGTACCCGCGTGGCGGCCCGGCGCTACCCCGGATCCACCGAGGCGGGCGGTCGAGTCACGCTCCGCGGCAGCCACGGCTACTCCCCGGGTCGTGCGGCGCCGTTGCCCGGCGGGACGCCTGCGCCGGGCCCGCCGGGCGCCGATGTCGCCCGCTTGAGCGGGTGCGCGACTGAATGGCGGTAGAGCGACTCGACCTTCGCGCGCGCCCACGGTGTCTTCCGGAGGAACTTGAGCGACGACGCCATGCTCGGCTCGTCGGTGAAGCACCGGACGGCGATGCGTGAGCCGAGGCCCGCCCACCCGTACCGCGACTGCAGGTGCTCGAGCATCGCCTGGAGGGTGACGCCGTGCAGGGGATCGACGGGCCGCGACTCGGTCATGTGCACGCGCGCGGTGGAAACGGAGTAGGCCGGGCGTCGCAAGATGTCCGCCGCGCTGGCCCCGCGGCAACCGGCCGGGCGAACCCACGAGTGAGCCTGCCCCGACGTTCGGGGCGCCGCCAAATACCGCGCCGCCGACGCGGGCGACCGCGCGTCGCGGCCGGCGAAGCGGCCGAAGGAGATCAGTGGGAGGGCGACCGGCTTCTCCGCCGGCACGCGACGCGGCTCGCGACGCGGCTCGCGACGCGGCTCGCGACGCTGGTCGAGCGCATTAGGCGCTTCACCGTGCTCGTGCCGCTCGCCGGGCGCGGCATGCAGGCCGTGACCGCGGCGCTCGCGCGCAAGATGGCGAACCTGCCCGGGCTCGTGCGCCGGAGTTCGCCGCCGTCGTCCCCGACCTCGGGAGCCGGAGGGCCCGCGCCGTGCTGGCCCGCTGGCCCGCTGGTCCACGCCCGCCGCCCTCACCCAGGCGCGCGCGTCGGAGGTCACCCGTGTGCGCCACGCGGCCGGTCGCGGCCACCTCGGGACGACGCCTCGCGGCGCGATCACCGCGCGCGATCTGGGGCGGCCGCGCCGTCTTGCGCACCGCGCTCGACCTCGCCGCCATGTCCGGCGTGCGCTCCAACCCCACGCTCCGCGCCTTCTACACCCGCTTGGTCGACGCCGGGACGCCGAAGAAGGCCGCGCTTACCGCCGTCGCGCACAAGCTACAAGCTCGGGTGCCGCGAGTTCGCCCGGAATAGCTCGTACGCCGCGCGGGGCAGCGCGCCGTACGCGCGCCAGAACCCCTCGACCTGGCCGCCCAGCTCCTGCCCGGCACGTTCGAGCACGCGGCGTCCCACCTGCTGCACGGCCCGGTCGACCTCTCGCGCTTCGACGCCCGCTTCCGCAACGACCACACGGGCGCGCCCGCGTACCCACCGGCGATGCTGCTCACCGTGGTGCTCTGCGCCTACGCGCACGGCATCGTGAACAGCCGCGGCATCGAACGGCTCTGCCGTGAACACGTCACGTTCATCGCCCCGTGCGGGGACAGCGCGCCGCACTTCACGACCATCGCGCACCTCGTCAGCACGCTCGGTCCGGACATCGCCCACGTGTTCGCCGCGGTGCTCGCGATCTGTGACAGCAAGGGCTGATCGGTCGGGAGATGTTCGCCATCGACGGCGTGAAGCTGCCGAGTCATGCGAGCAAACTGCGCAGCGGGACGCGGGCCGACTTCGCGCGGCACGCGACGAAGCTCGACGCCGCGGCCGCGGCGATGCTGGCCCGGCACCGCCACGCGGACTCGCGGGCGGACGACGCGCAGCCCGTCGAGCCGGATGTCGCGGCCAAGGCCGCGGCGCGGCGCGAACGCCTCGAGCGCGATCCGGCCGAGCTCCGCACGTGGCTCACGACGCATCCTGACGACCGACGCGGGGCCCACGCGTGGCGTGCGGCAGAGCAACCGCACCGACGCGGACAGTGCGAAGCTGGCCACGGGCAAGGGCGTCATCCAGGGCTACACGGGGGTGGCCGCCATCGATGCCGCGCACCAGATCAACGTCGAGGCCCAGGCGCACGGCACCGGGGCCGAGCAGGAGCTGTTCGCACCGATCGTGACGGCGCTGTAGTCGACGCTCGCGCCCACGGCCGTGCTCACCGCGGACGCCGGCTACCACAGCGAAGCGAACCTGCGCTACTGGGCCGCGCAGCGGATCGACGCGCCGGTCGCCGATACCGCGATGCGGCAGCGCGACGAACGGCTCGCCACGCAAGACGTGCATCGAACCGCGCCGCATCCCGTCCGCGCGCCGACCGGGGAGGACCGGGGACCACGCGTTTTCCAGCCCGCGAATTTCACGTACGATGCCGCGGCACGCACGTGCGTGTGTCCGGCCGGCCAGACGCTCCGGTCCACCGGCCGCGCCGTGGTGACCCGGGGCTTCGTCGGCGACCGCTTCCGCGGTGCGCCCAACGTCTGCGGCCGGTGTCCGCTCCGGACCCAGTGCCTGCGCACGCCCGACCACACGCCCATCCGCCAGGTCGCCTTCTTCCGGGGCAAGGCTGCCGACGCGGAGCGCGGCGCGCCTGCGTCGGGTGCAACGATTCGTTCGGCGACACGCGCGGCAGCAGCCGGCCTACGGTGGTCCGCCAACGCGCGCCGCGTACTCCCGGACAATGCGCTTCGGAGCGACCTGCCGCCACGCCTCCTCGAGCAGCGGCGTGAGCCCCGCCGCGTCCGCGGCCGCGAGTCGAACCAGCACCGCCGGGTACCCGCGGTAGTGGTCGGTAACGAAGTACGTCGCCGGCGCGCTCACCAGCAGGTGGTCGCGCACGGCGAACGGCACCTTGAGCACGAGCGTCGTGCCGTCCTCCCACATCCGGGCGAACGCCTTGTCTTTCACCTTGAGCGCCGGCGTGCCGTAGCTCGTGCCCACCTCGACATCGGGCAGCGCGGCGGCCAACGCGCAGACGTCGGCAAACGCCAGTGGTCGCTCAGTACGACGCGAGGCAGGCACGCGACTCTCGGATGTGGTGAGTAGTGGGTGTTCTCGAACGCCTATTGGCCTGCAATCGCTCCGGCCCCGCTGCCGCCCGGCGCAGCCCTCCAACCACCGGCCGCCCGATTGCAGCCACACGATCGCACCCAACCTCCCGCGCCGCAACGTCAGTCCCCCGGCATGTCTCGCAACGCTGCGCAACAACGCTGCGCTCGCTCCTTGCGCTCAAACCTCACCCCGCCCGCGCCGCGCCCCCCCGGTCCGCCGGGCTCCGGACCGGCCTCGGTTCAGCACGTGCGTGTACATCATCGTCGTCCGCACGTCGCGGTGACCGAGTAGCTCCTGGATGCTCCGCAGGTCGTAACCGTCCTCGAGTAAATGCGTCGCGAACGAGCGCCGGAACGTGTGGCAGCTCGCCCGCTTCGTCACGCCCGACGCGCGCACGGCCGCCGCGACCGCGCGCCGCGCGGCCGTCGCGTGCAGCGAGAGTCGCCACCGCCGCCCCTCAGCATCCGCCCAGCAGCTGCGCGCGGGAAGCACCCAGAACCACGGCCAGGAGCCCGGCGCGTCCGGATGCTACCGCGCGAACGCGTGCGGCAACGGAACCCCCGCGGTCCCGGCCTGCGCGTGGCGCGCGTGGACCAGCTGCACGCGGGCGAGGTGCGCGGCGAGCGCCGCCACTGCCGCGTCGGGCAGCACGCGCCGCCGGTCCTTCGCACCCTTGCCCGCCCGCACCGTGACCTCGCGCCCGGCGAGGTCACGGTTCTTGACGCGGAGGGCGAGCGCTTCGCGGAGCACTCGGCGCGACTCGGCCAGCAGGCGGCCCGGCTGCGGGACGGGGGCGGGTTCGGCGACGCGAGGCACGACGCCCAACGTACGCGCGGCCCGCCGCCTGGTAGGGCCGAAACGTTGCGCGGTGCTACGAATCTACGCGCGTAGACACGCGTCTACGCC
Organism: uncultured Gemmatimonadales bacterium; assembly: GCA_963763675.1. GTDB lineage: Bacteria > Gemmatimonadota > Gemmatimonadetes > Gemmatimonadales > Gemmatimonadaceae > BPUI01. Next base: position 1,329,142 of record CAVXPN010000001.1, on the reverse strand, counting down.
GGCCCGACTCCCGCGAGTGCGGCCGGGGGGGCCGCGCTCGTCGCGCGCGTCGTGCTCCCGTCCGCCGACCCGATCAGGTCCGCCACGATCTTCCCGCTACTCATCACGCCCGGTAGCCCCGCGCCCGGATGCGTCCCGGCGCCCGCGAAGTACAGGTTCGCGATGTCCTCGCTCCGGTTCTGCGGCCGCATCCACGCGCTCTGCATCAGCGTCGGCTCGATCGAGAACGCCGAGCCGAGGTAGGAGTTGAGCGTGCCCTCGAAGTGCAGCGGGTCGATGCGGTGCTCCGACACGATGTGCTTCGACAGGTCGGGCAGGTACGTCCGCTCGAGGTACTGGATGATCGCGTCGCGGTAGCGCGGCGCGGTCTCCCGCCAGTCCGTCTTCCCGCCGAGGTGCGGCACGGGCGACAGCACGTACCAGGAGTCGCACCCCGGCGGCGCCAATGACGGGTCGGTCGCCGTCGGCCGGTGCAGGTACAGCGAGAAGTCCTCGGCCAACGTTTTCGCCCCGAAGATTTCGTCGAGAAGTGGACGATACCGGGGACCCATCAGGATCTCGTGGTGCGCGATGTCCTCGTAGCGCCGGTCGGTGCCGAAGTAGATCACGAAGAGCGACATCGAGTAGCGCTTCCGCCGGAGTTTCGCGTCGGTCATCCGCCGGCGCGCCGCGGGCGCGACCATTTTCATGTACGTCGTCGCCACGTCGGCGTTGCTCACCACCGCGTCGGCCACGAGCCGCTCGCCCGACCCACCAGCGACGCCCGCCGGGCGCGCCAGGCGGACGGCCGTGGCCCGCCGACGGGCGAGGTCGACCTCGATCTCCTCGACGTCCGCGTCGAGCCGCAGTTCGCCGCCCAACTCCTCGAACAAGCGGACGTACGCACTGACCAGCGCGCCGGTGCCGCCCATCGCGAACCACACGCCCCAGCGCTGCTCCAGCGTGTGGATCAGCGTGTAGATGCTCGTCGTCTGGAACGGGTTCCCGCCGACCAGTAGCGGGTGGAACGAGAACACCTGCCGCAACCGCTCGTCCTTGATGTGCCGCTCGACGTACGACGCGACCGACCGGTCCGCGCGCAGCCGCACGAGGTCGGGCAGCACGCGCGCCATGTCCGTCAGCTTCAAGAACGGCTTGTCGATCAGGTCGAAACCGGTTTTGAAGATCGCGTCGCCGCCCGCGAAGAACTTCTCGTAGCCCGCGACGTCGTCCGGGTTGAACTTCCGGATCTGCTCGATCACGTGCGCGCGGTCGCCGTCGTAGCGGAAGACGGAGCCGTCGGTGAAGCGGATGTTGTAATACGGGTCGACGGGGACGAGCGTGACGTAGTCCTCGCTCCGGCGCCCCGCGAGCGCGAACAGGTCGCGGATCAGCCAGGGGGCCGTGATGATCGTCGGGCCGCCGTCGAACGTGAAGCCGTCCTGCTCGTAGACGTACGCGCGGCCGCCGGGCTTGTCGCGCCGCTCGACGATCGTGACCTCGTGCCCCTGCAACTGCAGTCGGATGGCCGCGGTGAGGCCGCCGAAGCCGGCCCCGATGACGACGATGCGCACGACGGCGTCCGGCCGTCAGACCGCCGCGGGGCGGCGGCGCAGCGAGAGCGCGAGCGGAGTGGCCATCGCGAGGGCCCCGAGCACCGCCGCCCACGTCATCCCGTAACGCGCGCAGATCGCGATCGGCAGCAGGCCGTTCACCGCGTAGAGCACGAGCGGGAAGTTGGTCGTCGACACGCGCCGCGTCCACAGCGAGGGCGGCACCACGGCGAGCATCACGCGCGCGACGAGCGTCCCCGTCAGCAGCCACCCGAGCCAGTTCGACAGCGGCATGCCGTAGAACAGGTCGCTCACGAACCACCGCTGCAGCAGCGTCTGACGCCCAGGCGCCGCGAGGTGCCAGATCCAGTGCGACGTGCGCACCATCGCGGGATCCATCGACACGTCCCACGCCGTCAGCACCAGCCCCGCGACCGCGGCCCACTTCCACTTCTCCCACCCGGCCGCCGCCGCCTGCTGCCCGGGGCCCCGCGCGCCCAGCAGCCGCCCGCACATCGCGAGCGAGCAGTAGAGCATGAAGAACCAGCTCGTCGGGATGTTGAACGGCACGAGCCCGAGAATCTTGTACCCCAACAGCCCGCTGTAGCCGTACGGCCCGAACGGATACCCGGTGTGCGTCCCCGACAGCTCCGCCGCGAGCGAGATCGCGAAGCCCAACACGAAAATAAGCCCCGCGCGCCGCGCACCGAGTCGCCCCGCGGCGTGCAGCACGCCCGCGAGCGCGCCCAACACCACGGTCGTCGCGGGCCCGAACGTCCACCCGATCTGCAGCGCCCGCTGGTTGGCCGGCTCGGCCAGCCACGCGGGCGGTGCCCCGCTCAGAAACGTCGCAAACGCGACGGCGGAGAACCCGGCGAGCGCCGCGTGAAGCGCGAGGCAGATCGCGGCCGCGCGCACCAGGCGCGCGCTCGTCGGCGCGTCCAGCAGGTCGACCGCGACGCGGGGCGCGGCCGCCGTCGCGGCGGGGCGGGGAAGGGCGGCGGACGTCATCCGAAAACAGACACGCGAGTAAGGGGCACGTCAGGAAGCGAGCTGGGCGAGAGCGACGGGGTCGGGCACCGGCGCGTGCAGGTCGTGCACATGGAGATCGTGGGCGTGCGCGTCGCGCCCGCCGCCGAACCGGCTCCCCGCGCGCCACGCGCGCCAGAGCACGGCCGCGCGCCGCGTCGACCCGAGCGAGGCCCGGCGGGTCAGCGTGTCGTACCCGGCCCGCTCGATCTCGCCGAGGATGCCCGCGTAGCCGGTCGCGCACGCGTCGGCGCAGCGGCGCGCGTCGGGCGCGAGCAGCGCGATCCCGGGCGTCGCGGCCGCGTACAGCGCCCGCGCCCGCGCGACCATCGCGGCCGCGAACGCGGTCCACCGCGGATCGCGCGCGAGCGCCGCCGCCGCCCGCGGGTCGCGCGCCCCGGCGCCCGCCAACACGGCCTCCGGCGTCAGCGCGAACGCCGACAGGTCGCTCGCGGGTAGGTAGCAGCGGCCGCGCCGCGCGTCCTCGCCCACGTCGCGCAGGATGTTGGTCAGCTGCATCGCGACGCCGAGCGTGCGGGCGTAGGGGAGCGCGCGGGCGCGCAGGTGCGTGGCGTGTGCGGAGTCCGCGGCCCGCGCGGCCGCGACCCCGAAGACGTACGTGCACATCTCCCCGACCGAGCTCGCCACGCCCTCGCAGTACGTCACCAGCTCGGCCCAGGTCTCGTAGCGCGCCGGGGCGAGGTCCCGCGCCACGCCGGCCAGCAACTCGCGGAGCACGGCCGGCGGCACGCCGTGCGCGTGCACCACGCGCCGCAGCTCGCGGAACACCGCCGCGTGCGGCACCGCGCTCGGCGGGAGCACGTCGGTCAGCGGCGCGTACGCCGCGCCGGCCGCCTCCAGCGCCACCTCGAGCGCCCGCTCGTACTCGGCGAGCTCGCGCGCGACGTCGCCCGCGTCGGCCGGCGCCCCGTGCCGGCCCTGCGCACGGTCGACGAGGTCGTCCGCGATTCGGCAGAACGCGTACAACGCGTAGGCGTCGCGCCGCTTCTCGCCCGAGAGGAGCCAACTCGCCAGGTAGAACGTCCGGCCGTGCTCCCGCACCACGGCCGCGCAGCCGCGCGCGTCGGGCGCGATGCTGGAGCGGCGGATCGACGGGGGGCGGACGAGTTGGGTCATCGCGGGGCAGGGGTCCGGGACGGCACGACGGCACACAGGCCGCCGACGGGGCACCGCGGCGTCCGAGCGCAAACGGCCGGCCGCGCACGCACGGTTCCCGCGATCACCACGGGGGCCGGGCGGCCAGTGGCCTGCGGATGCTCGGGGCGGGACTCGAACCCGCACGCCTCGCGGCACCAGATCCTAAGTCTGGCGCGTCTGCCATTTCGCCACCCGAGCGGACCCGCCGGGCCAAGTATAGCCGCGATGCTACTCCGGCACCTGCAGGTTGACCACGCGGGCACCCGCCGTCGGGCCCGTTCCGTACACGCGCAGGCTCACCGCGATCCCGGGGCGTGCGCCGGCGAGCGCCTGCTCCAGCTCCCCCACGCTCCGCACGTGGTGCCGCGGCCCCGGGGCGAGCACGTCGGTGATCACGTCCGTTCCGGGGTCGACCAGCGCCGCCGCGGGGCCACTCCGCGCCACACGCCGCACGCGCACCCCGCGGTCCGCGGCGCGCAGTCCGGCCGCGCGCGCGAACGCGTCGTCCACCGGCTCGACGCCGAGCCCGAGCGCGCCGAGCGGGTCGCCCGCCGCCGGCCGCACGTCGGCCGGCCGATCGCCGTCGGGCCGGTCCTCGACCGGGTCGCGAGACTCCGGGCGTTCGGCCAGTCGCACGCGGAACGACCGGCGCTCGCCGTAGCGCATCACGTCCAGCGCGACGCGCTCGCCCGGCTCGTGCCCGCGCACGACGCGCTGGAGCGTACTCACGCGGTCGACCGCGTGCCCGTCGGCCGCGACGATCACGTCCCCCGCCTCCAACCCGGCCTGCTCCGCCGGGCTCCCCTCGGCGGGGCTGAACCCGCGCACGAGCACGCCGGCGATGCGCGCGAGCCCCGCCACCTGGGCGTCGGCCGCCGAGACCTCGTCGATCGCCACGCCGAGCACGGGGGCGCGCACGCGGCCGTGCTTGAGCAGGTCGTCCATCACCGAGCGCGCGAGCGAGATCGGGATCGCGAACCCGTAGCCCGAGAAATACCCGGTGCGGCTCGCGATCGCGGAATTGATCCCGATCACCTCGCCGCGCACGTTCACCAGCGGGCCGCCGGAGTTGCCGGGGTTGATCGCCGCGTCGGTCTGCAGGAAGTCCGTGATCGAGTAGTTGCCGCCGACGAGCCCGGGCAGGTCGGCGCGACTCCGCCCCTTGGCGCTGACGATCCCGGCGGTCACGGTGAAGTCGAGGCCTAACGGGTTGCCCACGGCGACCACCCAGTCGCCGACGCGCGCCGTGCTGTCCTCGCCGAGGCGCGCCGTCGGCAGCCGGCGCCCGTCGATCTTGATCACCGCCACGTCGGTCGACGGGTCGCCGCCCACGACGCGCGCGCGGAACGCGCGGTGGTCGGTGAGCGTGACCGTCACGCGGTCGGCGTCGCCGACGACGTGGTTGTTGGTCAGGATGTACCCGTCGTCGGTGACGATGAACCCCGACCCGTCGGCCCGCTCGGGCTCGGGGTCCGGGTCGCGGAACTGGTCGAAGTACTGCTCGAAGCCCGGCGGGAGGCGGCCGTGGCCCGGCGGCAGCGCGCGCGCCCGCGGCCGGATCTCGGTCTGGATCGAAACCACCGCCGGCGTCACCTGCTCGGCGATCCCCGCGAAACCCGCCCGGACGTCGCGGCCGGCGTCGCGACCGCCGTCGCGCGCCGGCGCGCAGGCGGCGGCGAGCGGGAGGAGCAGGCGGGCGCGGCGGAGCATCCGGCGGGGCATGCCGCAAGGTAAGCCGCACGCGAACGGGGGCGGCACCGGTGTGGCGCCGCCCCCGTTCGCCCGCCGCGCGTGCGGCGGGTTCTCGTCGACTACTTCTTGTCGTCCACGATCTCGTAGTCCGCCTCGACCACGTCGTCGTTCGCGCGCCCGGACGTCGCCCCGGCCGGCTCGCCCTGCGACGGCTCGCCGCCGGCCGCGCCCTGCTGCGCGTAGAACGTCTGCCCGGCCTCGCTGAAGACCTTGGTCAGGTTTTCCTGGGCCGTGCGGATCGCGCCGACGTCGTCGCCTCGCAGCGCGGTGCGGGCCTGCTCGACCGCCGCGTCGACGCGGGACTTGGTGTCGGCCGGGACCTTATCGCCCCACTCCTTGACGTTCTTCTCGACCTCGTAGGTGAGCGAGTCGAGCCGGTTGCGCGTGTCGATCTCCTCGCGGCGGGTCTTGTCCGCCTGGGCGTTCGCCTCGGCGTCCTTGACCATCTTCGATATCTCCGAGTCGGACAGCCCGCTCGAGGCCTCGATCCGGATCTTCTGCTCCTTGCCCGACGCCTTGTCCTTGGCCGTCACGTGCAGGATGCCGTTGGCGTCGATGTCGAACGTGACCTCGACCTGCGGCATGCCGCGCGGCGCCGGCGGGATGCCCGTCAGCTGGAACTTGCCGATCGTCTTGTTGTAGATCGCCAGCTCGCGCTCGCCCTGCAGCACGTGGATCTCGACCTGCGTCTGGTTGTCGTCGGCCGTCGAGAACGTCTCGGTCTTCTTGGTCGGGATCGTCGTGTTGCGCGCGATGAGCGTGGTCATCACGCCGCCGAGCGTCTCGATGCCGAGCGAGAGCGGGGTCACGTCGAGCAGCAGCACGTCCTTCTGCTCGCCCGTCAGCACCGCGCCCTGGATCGCGGCGCCGATGGCGACGACCTCGTCCGGGTTCACGCCGCGGTTGGGGTCCTTGCCGAAGAACTTCTTGACGATCTCCTGGATCTTGGGGATCCGGGTCGAGCCGCCGACGAGGATGACCTCGTCGATCTTGTCGGGCGTGAGCCCCGCGTCCTCGAGCGCCTTCTGCATCGGCGGCATCGTGCGCTGCACGAGGTCGTCGACGAGCTGCTCGAATTTGGCGCGCGACAGCTGGTAGTTGAGGTGCTTCGGGCCCGACGCGTCGGCCGTGATGAAGGGCAGGTTGATGTCGGTCGACTGCGTGCTCGACAGCTCCATCTTCGCCTTCTCGCCGGCCTCCTTCAGCCGCTGGAGCGCCATCGGATCCTTCGAGAGGTCGATGCCCTGGTCGCGCTTGAATTCCTGCACGAGCCAGTCGATCACGCGCTGGTCGAAGTCGTCGCCGCCCAGGTGCGTGTCGCCGTTGGTCGACTTCACCTCGAAGACGCCCTCGGAGAGCTCGAGCACCGAGATGTCGTACGTGCCGCCGCCCAGGTCGAACACGGCGATGGTCTCTTCCTTCTTCTTGTCGAGTCCGTAGGCGAGCGCGGCGGCCGTGGGCTCGTTGACGATGCGGAGCACGTCGAGGCCCGCGATCTTGCCCGCGTCCTTGGTGGCCTGGCGCTGCGAGTCGTTGAAGTAGGCCGGCACGGTCACGACCGCCTTGGACACCGGGTGCCCGAGGTAGTCTTCCGCGGTCTGCTTCATCTTCTGCAGGATCATCGCCGAGATCTCGGGCGGCGTGTAGCGCTTGTTCTGGATCTCGACGGCGGCGAGGTCGTTGCTGCCCGGGACGATCTTGTACGGGACGCGCTTCGCCTCTTCCTGCACTTCGCCCACCTTGCGCCCCATGAAGCGCTTGATGGAGAAGATCGTGTTGGTCGGGTTGGTGACGGCCTGGCGCTTCGCGATCTGCCCGACGAGGCGCTCGCCGTCCTTGGTGAAGGCGACGACCGACGGCGTCGTGCGGCCGCCCTCGGCGTTCGGGATGACGACCGGGTCGCCCCCCTCGAGGACCGCGACGACCGAGTTGGTCGTGCCGAGGTCGATGCCGATGACCTTGTCTGCCATGTGTTCGGTTGAGTGGTGGGTGGTGGTGGTGCGGTGACTGGCCCGTCTCAGGGCAAGCACGGTACCGAGGATCGCTGCCGCCCCGGCAGATTCGACGCCCCCGTTGCGCAGGCCCCGCTGACACCGTGACACGCCCGGCCCCGTTCTGGCAGGGACGCGCCCCGACCCTTCAGCCTTTCACGGTTCCGTGTTCCCGATCAGCGACGACAACCCGACGCTCCGCACCCCGGTCGTCACCTACGCCCTGCTCATCACGTTGCTCCTGGTCTTCGTCTTCGTGCAGGGCGGCGGCGGCTGGGTCGGCCCGGACGGTATGCGGCGCCTGCTCGCGAGCGTGTGCAACTACGGGATGGTCCCGGGCGAGCTCACGCACCGCGCGCCCGTCGGGCTCGCGGTCCCGATGGGGCAGGGGATGGCGTGCGTCGTCGACCGCGACGCGATCAACGTCTTCACGCCGCTCACCTCGATGTTCCTGCACGGCGGGTGGGCGCACCTGCTCGGCAACTCGCTCTACCTCTGGGTGTTCGGCAACAACGTCGAGGACTCGATGGGGCGCGGGCGCTTCCTCGCCTTCTACCTGATCTGCGGACTCGCAGCGGCGGCGACGCACGTCCTGGTCGAGGGCGCGAGCCCGGTCCCGACCGTCGGCGCGTCGGGCGCGATCTCGGGGATCCTCGGCGGCTACCTCGTGCTGTACCCGCGCGTGCGCGTGCGCACGTTCTTCCCGCCGTTCTTTCTCTTTCACGTGCCGGCGTGGGCGTACCTGATCTTCTGGTTCGGGTCGCAGGCGCTGACGGGCATCGCGTCGCTCAACCCGATGCGACCGGACGCGTCGTCCGGCGTCGCCGTGTGGGCGCACATCGGCGGGTTCGTGACCGGCTTCCTCCTCATCAAGCTGTTCGAGGACCGCGGGCGCGTCGAGCGCCGCGTTGAGTTGGGGGACGCGCGGGCGGTCTGGGACCCCGCGGCGTGAGCCATCGGGCAGGCGGCGCCGCGGCCGGGTCGGATCCCGGTCGAGCGCGCTAGCTTGTCGACCGCGCGGCGCCCGGGCCGGGTGCGTGCGCCCCCCACCCGACCGCTTCCGCCGTGCGCCTCATCCCCCGGGACGAGCAGTTCTTCGAGATGTTCGCCGAGTTGGCCCGTCGCATCACGGCGTCGAGCCGGCTCCTGCATCAACTCTTCCAGGAACCCGCGCGGCTGCGCGAGTTCGAGGCGCAGATCAAGGCCGTCGAGCACGAGGCCGACGGGCTCGTGCTGCAGGTCAACAAGCGGATCGACGCGAGCTTCGTCACGCCGATCGACCGCGAGGACATTCACCTGCTCGCGACGCGGCTGGACAACGTCGTCGACCTCATCGACGGCACCGCACGGCGCGCCGTGATGTTCCGCATGACCGAGGTGCGGCCGCCCGCGCTCGCGATGGCCGAGCTGCTGGTGCAGGCGGGCGGGGTGATCGAGCAGCAGGTGGCCAACATCAAGCGGCCGCCCGCGGTCGCGAAGCACGGGATCGAGATCAAGCGCCTCGAAGAAGAGGGCGACGCGATCTACCAGCGCGCGGTCGGCGAGCTGTTCGACGCGGAGGCGGGGCACCCCGACCCGCTCGAGGTGATCAAGTGGAAGGAGCTCTACGACAAGCTCGAGGACGCGCTGGACGAGTGCGAGGACGTGTCGAACGTGCTCGAGAGCATCGCGCTCAAGAATTCGTAGCCCGCGCGCCCGACCGTGGTCACGTACATCCTCGCGATCGTCCTGGTCGCCTTCGCCTTCGACTTCATCAACGGCTTCCACGACTCGGCCAACTCGATCGCGACGATCGTCGGCACGCGCGTGCTCTCGCCGTTCGCGGCCGTGTGCTGGGCGGCGGTGTTCAACTTCGCCGCGATCTTCCTCGGCGGGGCGGCGGTCGCGAAGGCGGTCGCGACCGGTTTCGTGCGCCCCGACGTCGTCGACCCCAACCTGATCTTCGCGGCGCTGTTGGGCGCGATCGCGTGGAACCTGATCACCTGGTACTTCGGCATCCCGTCGAGCTCGTCGCACGCGCTCATCGGCGGCCTCGCCGGCGCGGCGCTGGCCAAGGCGGGCGCGGCGGGGATCACCTTCGGACGGAAGTGGGTCGACACGCTCAGCTTCATCGCGCTCTCGCCGATCCTCGGCGCGGTCACGGGCTTCGCGCTGATGGCGCTCGTGCTCAACGTCTTCCGCCGCGCGCGGCCGCGGAACGTCGACCGCGTCTTCCGCCGCGGGCAGCTGCTGTCGTCCGCGCTGCTCTCGCTCGCCCACGGCGGCAACGACGCGCAGAAGACGATGGGGGTCATCGTCGGGCTCCTCGCGTCGCGCCAGGCGCAGACCGCGTTCGCGGGGCAGGCGGGGCTACTGCACCACCTCTACGTGCCGCGCGCCGACGTCGTCCCGCCGCTCTGGGTCGAGCTGGCCGCGGTCACGATGATCGCACTCGGCACCTTATTCGGCGGCTGGCGCATCGTGAACACGATGGGCTCGCGCATCACGCGGCTGCGCCCCGTGGGCGGCTTCTGCGCGGAGACGGGCGGCGGGCTGATAATCCTGCTCGCCTCGCACTTCGGCGTCCCCGTGAGCACGACGCACACGATCACGGGCTCGATCGTCGGCGTGGGCGCGACGGCCCGCCTGAGCGCGGTACGCTGGGGCGTGGCGGGGAGGATCGTCTGGGCGTGGGTGCTGACGATCCCGGCCGCGGGGGTCATGGCCGCACTCAGCTACCTCGCGCTCCGGGCGCTCGCGCCGGCGGCCAATGGCTAGCGCGCCGTTGTACTCGCCATTGTAACAGCGCGGCGGACTCGTCCGGACGGCCGGAGCCGCGGGTTATGATACGGGCATGACCGCCCCCCCGCGGCTCCCGCCCACTGCGCTCTTCATCAACCGCGAGCTCAGCTGGCTCGAGTTCAACGCGCGCGTCCTGCACGAGGCCGAAGACGATCGCGTCCCCCTGCTCGAGCGCGTCAAGTTCCTCTCGATCTTCAGCACCAACCTGGACGAGTTCTACATGGTCCGGGTGGCGGGGATCCGCCGAAAGGCCGCCCAGGGCGCGGCGCAGTACGCGCCGGACGGGCGCACGCCGGCCGAGCAGCTCGCGGCGCTCCGCGCGCGCGTGAAGACGCTGCTCGCCGCGCGCGAGCGCTGCCTCAACGAGGCGTTGCTCCCCGCGCTGGCCGAACACGGGGTCGAGTTGGTGCGCATGGCGGACCTCACGCCGAAGGAGTGGATGCGCGTCGACGAGTTCTTCGAGGCGGAGGCGTTCCCCGTGCTGACGCCGCTCGCGCTCGACCCGGGGCACCGCTTTCCGTACATCTCCAACCTGTCGCTCTCGCTCGCCGTCGAGCTGCGCGACCCGGACACGGGGGCCGAACGCTTCGCGCGCGTGAAGGTCCCGCGCTCCCTGCCGCGGTGGGTCCCGACCGGGGACGCGGAGCGGCCGTACCGCTTCGTGCCGCTCGAAGAGGTGATCGGCGCCAACCTGACGGCGCTCTTCCCGGGGATGGAGGTCCTCCGCTGGTTCGCGTTCCGCATCACGCGCTACAGCGACCTCGACCTCGGCCAGATCGACCAGGTCGAGGACCTGCTCGACATCGTCGAGCGGCAGGTCGCGCGGCGCCGCTTCGGCGAGGTCGTGCGGGTCGAGGTGCAGGCGGGGATGCCGGTCGCGCTCCGCGAGCTGATCCTCGAAGAGCTCAACGACGTCGAGACGCAGGAGGTGAGCGCGCTCACCGACGCGGACGTCGACGAGAGCGGGCGCCTGCTGGAGTTGGGCGACCTCATGGCCCTCGCGGGGCTCGACCTCCCGGACCTCAAGGACGCGCCCTTCCAGCCGCTCGTGCCGGGGGCGCTGCGCGAGGTGGGGCGCCGCCCGCCGCCGATCGCGCCCGGGATCGCGGCCGGGCCGCCGCGCACATTCTTCGACGTGATCCGCGAGCGTGACCTGCTCGTCCACCACCCGTTCCACTCCTTCGACGCGACCGTCGAGCGCTTCCTCGAGGACGCGGCCGCGGACCCGAACGTGCTCGCCATCAAGTGCACGCTCTACCGCACGTCGGGCGACACGGCGATCGTCGAGGCGCTGGCCGACGCGGCCGAGGCGGGCAAGCAGGTCGCGGTCATGGTCGAGCTGCAGGCGCGCTTCGACGAGACCAACAACATCAACTGGGCCCGCACGCTCGAGCGCGATGGGGTGCACGTCGCCTACGGCGTGCCCGGGCTCAAGACGCACTGCAAGACGGCGCTCGTCATCCGGCGCGACCCGGACGGCGCGATCCGCCGCTACGTGCACATCGGCACGGGCAACTACAACACCAAAACGGCGCGGCTGTACACCGACCTGGGGCTGTTCACGGCGAGTCCATCGATCGGGGCCGACGTCTCGGACCTGTTCAACACGCTCACCGGCTACTCGCGGCAGCGGCTCTACCGCAAGCTCCTGGTTGCGCCGGCCAACCTCCGCTCGCGGCTGATCGCGCTGATCGAGCGCGAGGCCGGGCACGCGCGCGCGGGCCGCCCGGCGCGCATCGTCGCCAAGATGAACGCCCTCGTCGACCCCGAGACGATCGACGCGCTCTACCGCGCGTCCCAGGCGGGCGTCGAGATCGACCTCATCGTGCGCGGCATCTGCTGCCTCCGCCCGGGCGTGCCGGGGGTGAGCGAGCGGATCCGCGTCCTCTCGATCGTCGGACGACTCCTCGAGCACTCGCGCGTCTGGCACTTCGCGAACGACGGACGGGACGAGTACTACCTCGGCTCGGCGGACTGGATGCCGCGCAACTTCGACCGGCGTGTCGAGGTGATCACGCCGGTCGAGGACCCCGGGCTCCACGCGCCGCTCCGCGCGCTGCTGGAGACGTGCCTCGCGGACAATCGGCAGGCGTGGGACCTCGGGCCGGACGGCACGTACACGCAGCGGCGCCCCGAGGCCGGGCAGCCGGAACGCGCGACGCACGCGATCCTGCTCACCGACCCGTGGGGGCAGGTGCGGGAGGCGGAGCAGGGCGAGGGCTAGGGCAACACGCGTTCGCGTGTGGCAACGGTGGACCCCCGCTTTCGCGGGGGTGACGACACCCTCGGCATGTCATTCCCGCGAGGTGCCTCCTGACGCCGGTGGGAATCCACGGCTGCCAACCGCGAGCGCCGAACGCTCGGACTGCTGCCCGGCCGCCCACGTCGTTCAGCGACCCGCGTTCGATCCCCCGTCCGGTACCTCCGCGAACTCCACCTCCCACCCGAGCACCTTCGCGAGCAGCCCGGCCTTCCGCCCGGCCCCCCACAGCTCCAGCTCGAGCACCGCCTCGGGGTGCGCCGCCGAGACCTCGAGGCGGACCGTCTTCCCGTCCTCCGCCGCCGCGACGACGTCGCCCACCGCGCCCGTGTGGCCGCGATCCAGCCCGTCCGCGACGCGCAGCAGCGCCGCCAGACGCCTCACGCGCCGCCGCAGCCCCCGATCCAGCGCCCCGAAGCCCGCGTGCGCCCGCTTCGGACTCGCCCCGCGGTGGTAGCGCGCCACGTTCGCGATCGCCACCTGTTCGGCGGGGGTCACCCCTTGCAGGTCGGCGTGCCGCACGAGGTGGTACGAGTGCTTGTGGTGCTTCTCGTAGTTGATCTGGTAGCCCACGTCGTGCAGCAGCGCCGCGTCGGCGAGCACCTCGCGGTCCCCGGGCTCGCAGCCGAGCCGGGCGGCGAGCTGGTCGTAGAGGCGGAGCGCGAGGCGGCGCACCTGGTCGGCGTGCGGCTGCTCGTAGTGGCACCGCTCGGCGAACGCGCGCACCGAGCGCTCGCGCGACGTGGCCGGGTCGGCGGGCGCGCTCGGCGCGACGGCCGCGGACTCGAGCAGCAGGCCCTCGCGGATGCCGTAGCCCGAGACCACGAGTTCGCGCCCCTCGAACACCGCGAGCACCTCGGCGGCGACGGCGAGGCCGCCGACGATGATGTCGGCGCGCTCGGGGTTGAGGCCCGGCACGAGGCGGCGGTCGGCCGGGCCTAACGCGGCGAGCTGCGCGAGCACGTGCTCGACCTCCGCGCGCGAGACCACCGTGCCGTGGCGCGAGCGGTTGCCGCCGCCCTGCACGCCGGCGCGCGCGTTGACCAGCGCGGCGAGGTTGGTGAACGTGCCGCCCGAGCCGATCACGCGCGCGCCGCGCCATTCCTTGAGCGCGACCTCGTCGCGCACCGCCCAGCGCACGGCGCGCCGCAGCTCGCGCAGCGCCTCGCGCGTGCGCGACGGGGTGCGCACCTCGCCGTGCGCGAGGAACTGCTCGGTCGCGCGGATCGCGCCGAAGGGCATCGACACGAGCCGGTCGAGCAGCCCCTCGGCCGCGAGAGCGAGCTCGAGCGAGCCGCCCCCGATGTCGGCGACGACCGTGCGCCCGGCGCTGAGGTCGAAGTGCGCCGCCGCGGAGCGGAAGGAGAGCCGCGCCTCCTCGTCGCCCGTGAGCAGGCGCACGCGCAGGCCGGTCAGCTCGCGCACGCGGTCGAGGAACGCGCCGCCGTTGGCCGCGTCGCGCACCGCGCTCGTCGCCACGGCCTCGACGCGCTCCGCCTTGAGCTGCCGCGCGAGCGTCGCCATGCGCTGCAGCGCGTCGAGCGCGGCGCGCATCGGGCCCTCGCCGAGCAGGCCGGCCTCGTCGACGCCGAGTCCGAGGCGCGGCATCGCCTTCATCTCGTCGACGACGCGGATCTCGCCCCCGGCCGAGACCTCCGCGACGACGGCGCGGATCGAGTTGGAGCCGATGTCGATCGCGGCGATGCGCGTCGGGGCGGCTGGGGGCTGGGGCGGCGGTGGGGCGTCGGTCATCGGGGCACGGACACGGGCACGGGCGTCTGACGTTCGTCGGTAGTGGAGGCGGGCGGCTCGGGCGCGACCGCGCCGGCCGGGAACCGCACCTCGATCGTCGTCCCCTCGCCGAGGACGCTCCGCGCCCGCACCTCGCCGCCGTGGGCCTCGGCGAGGTGCTTGACGATGGCGAGGCCGAGTCCCGTGCCGCCTTGCTCGCGCGACCGGCCGGGGTCGGCGCGGTAGAAGCGCTCGAAGATACGCGGCAGGTGCGCCGGCGGGATGCCGACGCCGGTGTCGCGGACGCCGAGCCAGACCGCGTGGTCGGCGGGGTCGGCGCGCGTGTAGACCGTGACCGCGCCGGCGGGGGTGTGGCGGACCGCGTTCTCGACGAGGTTGCTCAGCATCTGCCGCACGGCGGTCGGGTCGGCGTGGACCGCGGGCGCCTCGGGGTCGGGCTCGATGCGCAGCGGCAGGCCGCGCGCGGCGGCGGCGTCGCGCGCGGGGCCTAACGCGTCCGCGGCGGCGGCGGCCACGTCGACCGCGGTCGGCGCGGGGCGCCACCCGCCGCTCTCGATGCGCGAGAGGTCGAGCAGGTCGTCGACGATGCGCTGCATGCGCGTCGCGTTGCTGCGGATGGTCTGCGCGAAGCGGCGCGGCGCGGGCGCGAGTGCGGGGTCGTCGGCCAGCGTCTCGGCGAACCCGCCGACCACGGTGAGCGGCGTCTTGAGCTCGTGCGAGACGTTGGCGACGAAGTCGCGCCGCACGGTCTCGAGGCGCCGAACGGCCGTGAGGTCGTGGAAGGCGAGCACCGCCCCGCGCGCCGCCGGCAGCGGGCGCGCGGTGAGGGCCAGCGTGCGGCCGTGCACGCGCAGCTCGACCGCGTCCTCGCCCCCCTCGCCGCCGACCTGCGCGCCGCGGAGCGCGGCCGCGAGCGCCTCGCGCAGCACGCGGTCGCGCGGCAGGTACTCGGACGGGAACGGCGCGTCGGGCAGGCGGAGCAGCGCGCGGGCGGTATGGTTGACGCGCACGACGCGGCCCCGTGCGTCGACCGCGACGACCCCCTCGCTCAGCGATTCGGTGAGCGCGGCGAGCAGCTCCTGCTCGGCCGTCAGCGCGTCCAGGCGCGCGCCCAACTGTTCGGCGAGGCCGCGCACCGCGACGGCGACCTCGCCGATCTCGCCCGGCGCGGCGGGCGCGGGGCGCCGCGAGAGGTCCCCCGCGGCGAGCGCGCGCGTCACGTCGCGCAGCTCGGCGAGGGGGCGCGTGATCACACGCGCGAGCACGAGCGCCCACCCCACTGCCGCGGCGAGCGCGACGAGCCCGGCGAGCAGCACCGCCCGCCGGAGCGACGCGGCGAGCGGGCGAATGCGGTCGGGCGTCGCGGCCACGCGCGCCACGCCGCGGGCGCCGCGCGCCGCGGCCGCGATCTCGCTCGACCCGGTCGCGCTCGACGCGTCCACGTGCGCGGTGCCGGTGCTGTCGCGCGCCGCGGCGGTGACCTCGGGGAGCCGCGCGTAGCCGGCGAGCCACGACGCCGCGGGGTCGTCCGGGTGCGCGAGTTCGGCGTCGCGCGCCTCGGAGTCGCCGCGCACGCGCCCCGCCGTGTCGACGAGGGTGACGTGCCGGCCGAGCAGGACGGCGAGCGAGTCGGCGAGGCGCAGGTCGCCGCGCGCGGGGCTCGCGGCCCAGAGACGCACGGCGAGCTCGGATTCGGCGCGCAGCTGGGCCTCGGTCGCCGCGCGCTCGGCGGCGTCGGCGCGCGCGCCGACGGCCACCGAGCCGAAGGCGACGAGGGCGGCGACCGTGGCCGCGGCCCCGAGCAGCAGCCGCGCGGGGAGCCGCACCGCGTCGGCCGCCTAACGCGCCGGCGCGCCCGAGCGCAGCCGGTAGCCGAACCCGCGCACCGTCTCGATCAACTCGCCCGCGGCGCCGAGCTTGGCGCGCAGCCGCTGGACGTGCATGTCCACCGTGCGCGTCTGGATGTCGGGCGCCGCGTCCCACACCGTCTCGAGCAGGTGCGTGCGCGCCTGCACGCGCCCGCGCCGCTCGGCCAGCGTGACGAGGAGCCGGTACTCGGTCGGCGTGAGGTCGACGCGCCGCCCGTCGGCGTCGACGGTCATCGCCGCGCGGTCGATGCGGATCGGGCCGACGACGAGCATGTCGCCCGCGCCGTCGCGCGTGTCGCCGACCGCGGCGTACTCGCCCGAGCCGGGCGCGCCGCCCGCCGCGCGGCGCAGGATCGCGCCGACCCTGAGCACGAGTTCCTGGGGGGAGAACGGCTTCGCGAGGTAGTCGTCGGCGCCGAGCGAGAGGCCGCGGATGCGGTCGGCCTCGCCGCCGCGTGCGGTGAGCATCAGCACCGCCAGCCCCCGCGTGTCCTCCGCGGCGCGCAGCTGCTCGAGCACCTCGAAGCCCGAGCGGTCGGGGAGCATGAGGTCGAGCACGACCAGTGCGGGCCGCTCGCGCGCGGCCTGCGCCAGCGCCTCGGCGCCGGTCCCGGCGGTGGCGACCTGGTAGCCGGCGCTCGCGAGGTGGTAGGCGACGAGCGCGACGATGTCGGGCTCGTCGTCGACCACGAGGACGCGGTCCCCGGCTCCCGCGGCGGCGGTGGTCATCGGCCGTTAGGCCGGGGCGGGGGCGTCGGCGCGAGGGGCGCCGCGCTCGGGGATGCCGCGCTCGGGGACGCCGCGCTCGGCGGCGAGGCGGCGCTGGATCTTGGCGACGATCATCTCGGTGGCGACCGCGTTGTGGCCGCCGCGCGGTACGATCACGTCCGCGTGGCGCTTGGTCGGCTCGACGAACTGCTGGTGCATGGGCCGCACGGTGGTGAGATACTGGTCGAGGATCTCTTCGAACGGCCGCCCGCGCTGGCCCATGTCCCGGCGCAGCCGCCGGATCAGGCGCACGTCGGCGTCCGCGTCCACGTAGACCTTCACGTCGCAGAGGTCGCGCACGCGCGGGTCCACGAAGAGCAGGATGCCGTCGACGACCACGACGTCCGCCGGCGCGACCGCGACGGTGTGCGCCGCCCGCACGTGCTCGACGAAGTCGTACGCCGGCTTGTCGATCGGCTCGCCGCGCGCGAGGCGCTCCAAGTGGTCGACGAAGAGGTCAAGGTCGAAGGCGTCGGGATGGTCCCAGTTGACGCACCGCCGCTCGGCCATCGGCAGGTGCGCGAAGTTCTTGTAGTACGCGTCCATGTCGACGAAGGCGACCGAGGCGCTGCGCAGCGCCTCGGCGACCCGGCGCGCGACGGTCGACTTGCCGGACCCCGAGCCGCCCGCGATGCCGATCACCAACGGCCGCCCCGCCGGCGGTACGATCGCCGGACCTGGGGCGGGTTCGAGCGGACTCATGCAGACCTCCGGCCGATTGTCACGGAGACTCGCACGGCGGGATGGTTTGGGGGAGCAGGGGGCGCGTCACGGTCGCGTATCGGCGTCACACGAACGCGAACATGCCGCATGGGCGAAGCTTGCGGGCGCAGCGCAGCGAGGTCAACCGGCGCGCCCCGCGCGGGGGGGTCCATCGCGGCGCGGTGACGCACTTAGCTTTGCGCCATGACGGCCCCGCCACCGATCGCCCGCCCGCCCGCCGAGCCCGAGCCCCACACCGAGCCGCTGACCGAGCTGCTCGCCCTGCTGCCCAAGGCCGAGCTGCACTGTCATCTCGACGGCTCGGTGCGTCCCGTCACGCTGCTCGAACTCGGGGAGGAGCAGGGCGTCGCCATGCCGGCCGCGACGCCCGAGGCACTCGCGGCGTACATGCGGGTCGACGACGCGCGCAACCTCGAAGACTACCTCGCGCGCTTCGGCGTGACGCTCTCGGTCCTGCAGACGGAAGGCGCGCTGGAGCGCGTCGCCTACGAGCTGGCCGTCGACGCGGCGGCCGAGGGCGTGCGGTATCTCGAGGTGCGCTACGCCCCGGTGCTCAACACGCGTGGAGCGCTCGACATGGCCGGCGCGGTCGAGGCGGCGCTCCGCGGGCTGGCGCGGGCGGAGCGCGACGCGGACGTCGTCGCCCGGGTGCTCGTCTGCGCGATCCGCCAACAGCCCGCGTCCCTCGCCCTCGACGCCGCGCGGGTCGCCGTCGAGTACCGGCACCGCGGCGTCGTCGGCTTCGACCTCGCCGGCGGCGAGGCGGGGCACCCCGCAACCGACTTCGCGCGCGCGTTCGAGTACGCGCGCGGGCACGACCTCGCCTGCACCTGCCACGCGGGCGAGGGCGCCGGGGCCGAGAGCGTGCGCGACGCCGTGCAGGGCTGCGGCTGCGACCGCGTGGGCCACGGGACGCGCATCATCGAGGACGCCTCGCTCCTCGACTACCTGATCGACCGGCGCGTCTGCGTCGAGTGCTGCCTCACGTCCAACGTGCAGACTCGTGCGGCGGCGTCGTACGAGGCGCACCCGTTCCGCGCGTACTTCGACCGCGGGCTCAGCGTGGTCCTCAACACCGACAACCGCCTGATGAGCGGCACCACGCTGGTCGACGAGTACGCCCACGCGGCGCGCCGCCTCGACTTTACGCTGCCCGAGCTCGCGCGCGTGGCGCGCACCGGGTTCGCGAACGCGTTCCTGCCCTACGCCGAGCGCGAGGCGCTGCTGGCGCGGCTGGCGCCGCAGTTCGAGGCGGTGGCGCGCGAGGGCGCGGCGGCCGCCGCGGTCGAGGCGGGCCTGAGCATGCAGGTGACCGCCTGATGGGCCTCCCGCCGAACGGATTCCCCGGTGACGTCTCGGCCGACATCGCGGCGGCCGACCGCTACGGCGCGGCCGCCGCGCGCGGCGCGGCCGCGGCGGTGCTCGAGCGGCTCGGGCTCGCGCCCGACGGACGGGCTGACGCACCAGGCGTCGCCTGCGCGATCGTGCTCGGCTCGGGCCTCGGCGGGCTCGCGGACGACGTGGCCGACGCGCGGCGCGTGCCCTTCGCGGAGGTGCCGGGCTTCCCGGGGACGACGGTGGCGGGGCATGCGGGGGCGCTGGTCGCGGGGACGCTCGCGGGGCGGCGGGTGCTCCTGCTCGCCGGGCGGTTCCACCTGTACGAGGGGCACCCGGCGCCGCTCGCCGCCTTCCCGGCGCGCGTGGTGCACGCGTTGGGCGCGCGGACGCTCTTTCTCAGCAACGCCGCCGGCGGCGTGCGCCGGACGCTCGCGCCCGGCGACCTGATGATCATCGCCGACCACCTCAACCTCACCGGCCGCAACCCGCTCGTCGGCCCGCAGCAGGACGGGGACGAGCGTTTCCCGGACATGTCGGAGGCGTACGACGCGGAGCTCCGCGGCCTGCTCCGAGCCGCCGCGCGCGCGGCCGGCGCGCCGGTCGCCGAGGGCGTCTACGCCGGGCTGTTGGGCCCGAGCTTCGAGACGCCGGCGGAGGTGCGCATGCTCGAGCGCCTCGGGGCGGACGCGGTCGGGATGTCGACGGTGCCCGAGGCGATCGTCGCGCGCGCGTTAGGCATGCGCGTCGCGGGGGTGAGCCTGGTGACTAACGCGGCGAGCGGGCACACCGGCGCGCCGCTCACGCACGCGGAGGTCCTCGAGTCGGGACGCGAGGCGGCCGGGCGGTTCCGCGCGCTCGTGACGGAGTTCGTCGCGCGGCTCCCGTCGTAGCGCCCTCGCGGGGCGGGCCCCATCTTGGCAGGATGCCTCTCCTCCGCCGCCCCGCGCGCGCGGCCGCCGCGGCCCTTTGCACGGCCGCCCTCTGCACGGCCGCCCTCGCCGGCGCCCCGGGCGACGCGCGCGCCCAGGCCGTGCGCGTCACCGCGGTGGACTCGACCACCGGCGTCGCGATCCCGAACGCCCTCCTCACGGCGGCCGACTCGCTCGGCCGCCGCGTGGCGAACGCCGCGACCGGCGCGGGCGGCCCCCGCCTGCTCGCCCTGCCCGGCGCGGGCGCGTACCGCGTCACGCTCCGCCGGATCGGCCGTCGGCCGTACACCTCACCGCTCGTCCGCCTCGGCGCACGCGACACGGTCACGCTCGCCCTCCGGGTGCCGGTGCAGCCGGTGCTCCTGGCCGGGGTCCACGTGCGCGCGCAGGCCGAATGCGGGCGGGCCGCGGACCCGGAAGTCGCGGCCCTGTGGGACCAGATCCGCACCGCGATCACCCTCGTCGCCCTGCGCGAGGACAGCGCCGACGCGCCCCGGCCCGACGTGCACCGCTACGCCCTGCGCCTCGGCGCGGACGCGCGCACCGTGCTCACGCACACCGTCCTCCCCGCGGCGCGCGGGCGGGCGCGGCCGTTCGGCACCTTTGCGCCGGAATCGCTCGCGGCATACGGCTACGTGCGACGCGGCGGGGCGACCGCGATCTACATCGTGCCCGACGAGGCCGTGCTTCTCTCCGACGGCTTCGCCGCCAACCACTGCTTCGAGCCCGTGACGGGCGAGGGCGCCGGGCGCGGACTCGTCGGCCTGGCCTTCTCGCCGCCCCGCACGCACCGCACGCCCGACGTCGCCGGCGTGCTCTGGGCCGATTCGGCGACGGCGGCGCTGCGCTACCTGGAGTTCTCGTACGTCGACGACGCGATCCCCGAGCCGGTGCGTGGGCCCGGATTCGCGGATGGCGAGGTGCACTTCTCCACCCTCCCCGACGGCAACTGGGCGACCGTGGCGTGGCGTCTGCGCGTGCCCTATCTCAGCTCCGCCGCGCAACGCGACCTGAACGCGGCCGCGCGCTTCTTCGAGACCGACCGCGGCACGCGGCTCCGCCTCGACCCGCGCTGGGTCGGCGCCCCGTGGCAGTTCCTCGAAGTGGGCGCGGTCGCGGCGGCCCCGGGCGATTCGGGGTACGTCGGGGCGGGGGAGACCGCGGCGCTGGCGCGCATCGCCGCCCTCGTGCGGCCGGGGCAGGCCGTCGTGCGCGTCCGGGATGCCGCGGGCAACCCCGTGCGGGGCCTCACGCTGCAGCTGACGCAGGAACCGGACGCCGCCGCCGCCGGCTTCACGATCGACGACGCGGGCGCGCGGCTCGGCGCCGCCCGGCTGACCGGCGCGGTCACCGCGGCCGTGTCCGACATGGCGGGTGTGGCCGCCGTGGCCGCCGTCCCGCCTGGCCGCTACCTCGCGCAGGCCCTCGCCCGCGGGGCCGGGTCGCCGTACGCGGATGCGTACGCCGCGGCGGGCGTCGAGCCGCCGACCGCGTACCTCGTCGTGACGGCTGCTGGGACGGGGCTGACGACGATCGCGCCGCCGTCGCTGGCCGCGCTCGACCGCCGGTGCCCGCGCCGTGAACGCGGCGACACGCTCGCGACGCGCCTCGTCTACGGCGCCGTGGTCGACGAGACGTCGCCCGCGGTGCTCGCCGGTGGGTTGCCGCCCGCGGCCGCGCGGGCGCGCGTGATGGTGAGGTGGAGCACGCCCGCCGGCGGCCGCGAGTCGCGTCGGACGACGACGGACGATGCGGGCGCGTTCGTGGTGTGCGGCATTCCCCAGGTCGCCGCGATCACCGCCGAGGCGGCGGGGGCGGAGGATGCGGCCGCGGCGCCGCAGTTCGTGGCCACGGGTGAGTGGCGCGCGGCGTATGTGGGTCTGGTGCTCCGCGCGCCCACGCGAGGCCGCGAGGGGCCACGCGGGGCCGGGACGCTTGTCGTCGCGGGGACGGTCGTCGACAGCATCGCGGGCCGGCCGCTGCCGGGCGCGCTCGTGCAGATCGTCGACGCGACGCGGCCGGCGACGCTGCCGTTCGCGGCGACCACCGATTCGGTGGGGGCGTTCCGGATGACCGGCGTGCCGCCCGGGCGGTACTTCGTCGCGTTCTCGCATCCGATGCTCGACGCTTACGGCCTGACGCCCGAGTCGGGCATCTCGGATCTGAGCCCCGAGTGGAACGGCGCGACGCTCGCGCTCGCCGTGCCCGGGCCGGCGCGCGTGCGGGCGTCCGCGTGTGCGAGGACGCGCCCGCTCACCGGGGCGGGGCCGGGCGTGCTGGTCGGCCGCGTGGTCGACGCACGCGGGTCGGAGCTCGTCGAGCGCGGCCGGGTGCAGGCGACCTGGCCGGGTGGCGATCCGTCGCTCTCGCTCACGATGGCCGCCGACATCTCGGGCGGCGTCTTCCGGCTGTGCGGCGTTCCCGAGGGCACGCGCGTCACGCTCGCCGCCGAGCTGCCCGACGGTCGCCGGAGCGCGCCCGTCGATGTCGTCGTGCCGCCGAGCGGCGTCGCGGCGCGCGACCTCGTCGTGAGGCCGCCGCGTTAGGACACCGCCTGAGGCGGCCGCGTTCACTCCCCGCTGCGCTGCCGCTGCGGCGCCGCGCGCGGCAGGCTGCGCAGGCGATCCTGGAACGTGTGGAAGTTGCGCGTGTCCTGCGTCAGCGTGGCGAGCGTCGCCGCCGGGACCGTCGCGGCGATCTGCTCCCGCGTCGCGCGGATCCGGTCCTCCTCGAGCGGGTGCGAGGCGAACCAGCTGCTCACCGCGTCCGGGCGGGATTGCCGCTCCTGAAGCAGGATCTGGAACATGTCGGGGATGCCGCGCGGGTCGATGCCGGCGCGAGTCGTGAACAGGACCCCCTCCTGGTCCGCCTGCGCCTCGTCCGTGCGGCTGAACTTGGCGAAGACCGCGTTGCCCCCGAGCTGGATCAGACTCCCAGCCGCGCCGTTGTTGCACAGGTTCGACAGCGCGCAGCCCAGGCCGACGAACACGTTCGCGTTCTGCTGCTGCGCCATCTGCTTGATCGAGTGGCGCAGGACGACGTGCCCGATCTCGTGGCCGATCACCCCCGCGACCTCGTCCATCTTCGACGCGCGCTCGATCAGCCCCCGATTCACGTAGATGAACCCGCCGGGCACGGCGAAGGCGTTGATGTCGGGGCTGTCGACGATGTAGAAATGCCAGTTGAGGTCCGACCGCGGCGTCACGCGGGCGAGCGAGTCGCCGAGCACGTTGATGTACCGATTGACCTCGGCGTCCTGCACGAGCGGTAGCTGCTGGTTGATCTGGCCGGCGTACTGCTGGCCCATCTGCACTTCCTGCTGCTGCGAGACGCCGGCGGCCGTGGCACACGCGGTCGTCGACAGGGTAGCGCCCGCGGCACACGCCGCGCCGACGACGACGAGTTTACGGAATGAGCGAATCATGAGGAGGCGACCGGTGTGTGGACGGGCGAGTACCGCAGTGGGGGCAAGTCACGTTCCCCGTGACCGCCGCGTTTCTACTACCGTTGCTACCCCGACGACGCGCCGGTGCGCCTCCTCACCCTCGCGCGCGACCTGACGCGCCGCAAGGCGCGGGAGCGCCACGGCCTGTTCGTGGCCGAGGGCGTGCGCGCGGTCGAGGCGGCCCTCGCGGCCGGCGTCGACGCGCGCGGCGCGCTCGTAGCACCCGCGCTCGCGGCGACCCCGCGTGGCGCGGCGCTCCGCGCCGCCCTCGCCGCGCACCACGTCGAGACCTTCGACGTCGACGCGGCCACGTTCGCGGGGGCGGCGGACACCGACACGCCGCAGGGAGTGCTCCTCATCGCGGCCCGGCCGGCCGCGTCGCACGACGCACTCGGCCTCGACGCACTGGCGGCGGGCGCGCGCACGGCGGACGTCGCGCGCGAGTTCCGCCTCCTCGTCCTCGACGCCGTCCAGGACCCGGGGAACGCCGGCACGCTCGTCCGGACCGCCGCCGCGCTCGGCGCCGCGGGCGTCGTCGCGCTCCCCGGCACCGGCGACCTCTGGAGCGCGAAGGCCGTGCGGGCCGGCATGGGCGCGCACTACGCCCTCCCCGTGCTCCACGCGTCGCTCGAGGCGCTCGCCGCGGTGCTCGACGCCTCGGACGTGGCGCTCTGGGGCGCGGACGGCGCCGGCCCGAGCGTCGACGCGGCGGCCGCGGGGGCCCCCGCGCGCCTCGCGATCGCCGTCGGCAACGAGGGCGCCGGGCTCGGCGACGCGGTGCGCGCGCGGGCCGACGCGCTGGTGAGTGTGCCCACGACCGGGTCGGTCGAGTCCTTGAACGCGGCCGTCGCCGGCTCGATCCTGCTGTACGCGCTGCGGCCGAGCCCGTTGCGGCGCGGGGGGCCACCCTCCCCTTGAACTGCACCGCGCTCCCCTTCGTCCAGCTCCTCCGGTGCCCCCAGATTACGTCCCGCCGCTGACGGCCTGGCCGCTGCTCGTCCTCGCGCTCGTCGCGGGGCTCGCGGTCGGGTCCTTTCTCAACGTCTGCATCGTCCGCTGGCCGTCCGACGAGTCGGTCGTGCGGCCGCCGTCACGCTGCCCGCGCTGCGGCCGCGGCGTGCGCTGGTACGAGAACATCCCGGTGCTCAGCTGGCTCGCCCTGCGCGGGCGCTGCGCCGGGTGCGGACTCCCGATCTCGCCACTCTACCCGCTCGTCGAGCTGAGCATCGGCCTCGTCTGGCTCGCCGCCGTCTGGGGGTTCGGCGCGTCCTTCGACGCGGTGCGCGTGGCCGTGCTGATCACCGTCCTGATCGGCATCTCGATCACCGACGCGCGGGCGATGGTCATCCCCGACGGGTTCACGGTGTTCCTGCTGCTCTTCGGTCTCGTCGGGTCGGTGGTGAGCCGCACGGTCGGCACCGTCTCGCTCTTCGCGCAGCCCTACGAGGCGTTCCTCGGCGCGTGCGCGGGCGCGGGGCTCGTCGCGATCATGGGCTGGCTCGGCGAGCTCGCCTTCAAGAAGGAGGCGATGGGATTCGGCGACGTGACGATGATGGCCGCGGTGGGCGCCTCGCTCGGCCCGGAGCGCGCGCTGATGACCGTGTTGCTCGGCGCCATGCTGGGCGCGGTCGCGTCGGTGGTCGTCCTCGTGCCGATCTCGGTCGTGCGGCGCCGCGCGGCGACGGCGGGCGCGGGCGAGCCGGGGGGCGAGACCGCCACGACCCTGCTCGGCGAGCTGCCGCACATCCCGTTCGGCGTTTTCCTTGCACCGGGCGCGGTGGTCGCTCTGTTCTTCGGAGACCGGATCATCGCGTGGTACTTCTCCCACATCCTGGCCAACACCTGAGACCCGCCCTCCGCCTCGCCGCCGCGGCCGCGCTGCTCGCGGCCTGCGTCGAGGCATGCGCGCGCGAGCCCGCGGGGCGCACGGCCGTCGAGCAGGCCGCCGCGCTCGCGCCCGAGATCGAGCAGGCCGTCGGGCTGCGCTTCCGCACCCCGCCGCGGATCGAGCGCCGCTCGCGCGCCGACGTCCGGAAGGTCGTAGCCGAGACGCTGGCGCGGCCGGACGCGCGCGCGGAGCTGGCGGCGCGGCAGACCGTGTACCGACGGCTCGGGCTCATTCCGGACACGCTCGACCTCGCGGCGCTCACCGCGCGCGTGCTCGACGCGCAGGTGGCCGGCTACTACGACCCGCGCACGAAGACGCTCTACCTGGTCGACGGCGTCGACACCGCGACGGCGACCGCGGCGCTCCGCCACGAGCTGGTGCACGCGCTCCAGGACCAGTACGTCAACCTCGATTCGGCGCTCGCCCACGCGCGCGACCTCGACGCCGACGCGGCCGCGCACGCGGCGCTCGAAGGACAGGCGACGTGGGTGCAATTGGGCGGCGGGCGCGACCTCGCCTCGCGGCTCCCCGGCGGATGGGACCGCGTGCGCCAGGACATCCGCGCCAACGCCGACCGCGACCCGCAGCTCGCCGCCGCGCCGCTCGTCGTGCGAGAAGGCGCCCTGTTCCCGTATCTGAGCGGCGCCGAACTCGCGCGCCAGGCCGCGGCCGCGGGGCGGCTCGACTCGCTCGTGCTGCGCCTGCCGACGAGCACGCGCGTCGTCCTGCACCCGGATCTCTACCTGCGCCGGGTGCCCAACGCACCGCGCCTGACCGAGGTGACGCTCCCGGCCCCCCGCACGGGGACGGTGGCGGCGAGCAACGTGCTCGGCGAGTTCGACACGCGGCTCTTCCTGTACCAGCACACGCAGGACCTGGGCAGCGCCGCGCGCGCCGCGGCCGGGCTCGCGGGGGACCGCTGGGCGTCGGTGCGCACCGGTGCTGGCGACGCGTTGGTGTGGCTGACGGTGTGGGACACGGGCGTCGACGCGGCGGAGTTCTTCCAGAGCGCGGGCGACGCCGTGGCCCGGCGGTACGAGGGCGCGCGCGCCGACACCGCGGCGGCCGCCCCCGCGGCCAGGGGCGCGGGGAGCATGAAGACGTACACCACCGCCGCGCGCGACGGCGGGCGCGTCGTGCGGCTCCGCGCGGTCGACGTGCAGGGCCGCCCGGCGGTGCTCTACGTCGACGCGCCGTCCGCCGCGGAGCTCGACGTCGTCGACCCGGCCCGCGCGACGCTGCGCCCGTGACGGCGACCGCCGCGGCCCCCGCACGGGAGACAGTGCCTAACGCGGCGGCGCGCGACCCGCGCGTCCCGCCGCCGGTGCCCGACGAGGAGCAGAAGCTCCAGGCCCTGCGCGAGATGCAGCGCCGCGCGACCGGGCTCCTCGTCGGCGCGGCCGTGCTCTTCGTCCTCGCCCGCGCGTTCGAGGCGGCGCACCCGTGGGTGGCCTACGTGCGCGCCTTCGCGGAGGCGGCGATGGTGGGCGGGCTGGCCGACTGGTTCGCGGTCACGGCGCTCTTCCGGCACCCGTTAGGCGTACCGATCCCGCACACGGCGATCATCCCGGCCCGCAAGGACCGCATCGGCCGCTCGCTCGGCAAGTTCGTCCAGACAAACTTCCTCGCCCCCGAGGTGATCGGCGCCAAGCTCGCCGCGGCGCGCCCGGGCGAGCGCCTCGCGCGCTGGCTCGCCGACCCGGCGCACGCGCGCCTCCTCGCGCGGCAGGCGGCGGTCGCCCTCTCGGGCGCCGCGCAGGTGCTCCGCGACGAGGACGTGAACGCGTTCATCGAGCGCTCGCTCGTCACGCGGCTCGGGAAGATCCAGGCGGGCCCGCTCGTCGGCCGCGCGCTCAGCCTGCTGACGGCCGACAACCGGCACCAGGAGCTACTCGACGAGGCGCTGCGCATCGCCGCGCGCGGGGTGGCGACCAACCAGGACCTGATCCGCTCGCGCATCGCCGCCGAGGCGCCGTGGTGGGTGCCGGGCGCGGTCGAGAACAAGCTGCACGAGAAGATCGTCGACGGCCTCGAGCGCACGCTGCAGCAGGTGAGCGAGGACCCGCACCACCCGCTGCGCGCGCGCTTCGACGACGCGGTGCAGCGCTTCGCCGAGCGACTGCGCACGTCGCCCGAGACGATCGCGCGGGCGGAGGCGGTCAAGGAGGAGCTGCTGTCGCACCCGGCCGTGCGCGAGTACGCGGGCGGGCTCTGGGGCGACGTCAAGCGCGCGCTCGCGCGACAGGCGGAGGCGTTAGGCCGGGGCGCGGACGGCGCGGGGGACGGCGCGGGGGACGGCGCGGGGGACGGCTCCGGGACGGGCACCGCCCTCGTGCCCTACGTCGCCCCCACGCCCAACGCGGTCGAGCGCGGCCTGACGTCGCTCGGCGAGGCGGTGCTCGCCGACCCGGCGCTCGCGGCCAAGCTCGACGGGTGGGTCGTCGACGCGGTGCTCGCCGTGGTCGACCAGTACCGCGACGAAGTGTCCGCGCTGATCGAGGGCACGGTGGCCGCGTGGGACCCCGCGGCCACGTCGCAGCGGATCGAGGTGCAGATCGGGCGGGACCTGCAGTTCATCCGCATCAACGGGACGCTGGTCGGCGGGTTGGTGGGGGTGCTGCTCTACGCGTTGGGGCAGGTGCTCGATGTGGTGGGGAGGCGGTAGGGCGGACGGCTGGTGCGGGGGAACGGCGCTGTTGGAGGGGCGCGCGGTTGAACGAACGCTGTTGACGGGGCGCTGTTGAAACGGCGGGAAGGCCGATCGGAGCGGGCCGTCTCTCCAACAGCGCCCTGTCAACAGCGCCCTGTCAACCGCGCCCCGTCCCGCCAACAGCGCCGTTCCAACAGCGCCGTTCAACGCGCCGTTCCGCCCCCGCCGTTCACCCCGCGTCCGCCGCGATATCCAGCCCCCCCTCGCCCCGCGCGCCCGGCGTCCGATGATGCTGCCCGACGCTCATCGTCTCCCGATCGGCCGGCGCCGCCCCCGCCCCGGCGGGCGCGCCCTCATCCCCCCCGGCCGCAGCCGGCAGCAGCGCGATCCGCAGTACCTCGTCCATCGTCGCGACGAACGTGAACGTCGTCGCTGAGCGCACCTCGGCCGGCACGTCGCGCAGGTCCTTCTCGTTCGCCTTCGGCAGGATCACCTCGCGGAGTCCGGCCCGGTACGCGGCGAGCACCTTCTCCTTCACGCCGCCGATCTCGAGCACCTTGCCCCGGAGCGTCACCTCGCCCGTCATCGCGAGGTCGCGCCGCACCGGGCGGCGCGAGGCCACGCTCGCCAGCGCGAGCGTGATCGCGATGCCCGCCGAGGGGCCGTCCTTGGGCACCGCGCCCGCCGGGAAGTGCACGTGGATGTCGTGCTCCTTGAACGTCCGGTCCCCGACGCCTAACGCCGCGGCGCGCGACCGCACGTACGAGAGCGCCGCGTCCACGCTCTCGCGCATCACCCCGCCCAGCTGCCCGGTGACGGTGAGCTTGCCCGTGCCCGGCATCCGCAGCGCCTCGATCGACAGGAGGTCGCCGCCCGTGCTCGTCCACGCGAGCCCGGTGACCACGCCCACCTCCGCCTCCCGCTCGGCCGCGTCGGCGGCGTAGCGCGGCGGCCCCAGCACTTCCTCGACCGCGGCGTTGTCCAGCACGAGCGCCGCCGCGTCGCCCTCCGCCTTGCGCCGCGCGCGCTTGCGCATGAGCGTCGCGAGGTTCCGCCCGAAGTTCCGGAGTCCGGCCTCCCGCGAGTAGCGGTTGGCGACGAACGCGAGCACCTCGTCGGTGAAGACGATGTCGTGCGCGACCAGCCCGTGCTCCTCGAGGAGCTGCGGGATCGTGTAGCGCCACGCGATCTCGACCTTCTCCTCGACCGTGTAGCCCGCGATGCGGATCACCTCGAGCCGGTCGCGCAGCGGGCCCGGGATCTCGTTCAGGTTGTTGGCCGTGCAGATGAAGAGCACCTGCGACAGGTCGAACGGCAGGTTGAGGTAGTGGTCGACGAAGGTCGAGTTCTGGTTGGGGTCCAGCACCTCGAGCATCGCCGCCGTCGGGTCCCCCGCCGGGCCGCCGCCGCTCATCTTGTCGATCTCGTCGATCAGCAGCACCGGGTCCTTCACCCCTGCGCGCCGCATCGCCTGGATCAGGAGCCCCGGCATCGAGCCCACGTACGTGCGCCGGTGCCCGCGGATCTCCGCCTCGTCGCGCACGCCGCCCACCGAGATGCGGTAGAACTGCCGCCCGATCGCCGTCGCGATCACCTCGCCTAACGACGTCTTGCCCGTGCCCGGCGGGCCCGCGAAGCAGAGGATCGGGCCCGACGACCGCCCGCCCTTGAGCTTGCGCACCGCCAGGTACTCGACGATCCGGTCCTTGGCCTCGGAGAGCCCGTAGTGCCGCTCGCCCAACGCGTCCTCGACGCGCGCGAGGTCGATCTCGGGCGCCTCCTCGGCGAGGTGCCAGGGGAGCGAGAGCACCCAGTCGAGGTACGTGCGCACCACCTGGTACTCGCTCGACGCGGTCGAGAGCATGCGCAGCCGCTCGACCTCACGCCGCGCCTCGGCCTCGACGCGCTCCGGGAGGCGTGCCTCCTCGATCCGCTTGACGATCTCGCCCGACTCCTTCTCGCCGGGGTCGGCCTCGCCGAGCTCGGTCTGGATCGCGCGCAGCTGCTGGCGCAGGTAGAACTCGCGCTGGTGCTGCTCGATCTTGATCTCCGTCTGCTTCTTGACCTGCTCCATCACCTGCGCGCGCCCCACCTCGCGTTCCAGCCGCGAGAGGATGAAGCGCAGCCGCTCGGCGACGTCGAGCTTCTGCAGCACCTCGTCCTTGTCGGCGATGCGCAGGTTCATGTTGGTCGCCGCGAGGTCGGCGAAGCGCCCCGGGTCGCTCACGTTCATCCGCAGGATCGCCGGCACCTCGTCGGGGATGCGGTCGACGAGGGTCGAGAGCGTTTCGGCCGCGCCCACCACGCGCGAGACGAGCTCGTCGACCGCGGCCCGCGCGCCCTCGTCGGCCGGCGTGCCCTCCTCGGCCCCCTCGGCCCCGAGCAGGTCGTGCGCGGGGCTGACACGCGCGACGGGGTAGGGCGCGACCTGGTCGATCGCGTCGATGGCGATGCGGCGGAGCCCCTGCAGCGTGATCTGGACGGTCTCGCCCGGCAGGTTGATGCGCTCGTGCACGCGCGCCGCGACGCCCACGCGCCCGACGAAGCTGTGGTTGTCGATCGGCTCCTCGTGGTCGCCGTGCGCGACGACCAGGGCGACGATCTCGCCGGGCGCGTCGTGGTCGCGCAGCAGCGCGAGATTTTCCGGGGCGCCCATCTGCACCGCGATCGTGCCGAGCGGGTAGACGATCGTCGAGCGCAGCGCCATGAGGGGCAGCGTCGGCGGCAGTTCGGAGCTGAGGATCTCGTCCTTGCGCTGTGGGCGGGCCATGCGGGCGGCGGGACAGGGGCGGGGCGGTCGGACGACGCACGCGCGGGGCAACGCGACCGCTACCCGGGAGTGCTCTCCTGACAATCTGCGCAGGCGGCCGTAGGACAGACAGCCGGGCGGGGCCGTGGTCGAATCGGGAGTCGCGCGCTCGGTGCTTGCACCACGACGCGCGGAGTTTCCGGAAGGAGCCATTTCGGCACCGCGGCGGGCGGTCCTCCGCCCGCGCGACCTTCCACCCGACCTCTCATCCGACTACCCGATGACTGCCACACCCGCCAGCTCGCCCGCCACGTCGCACGTCGACGTGCTGTTCCAACCCTTTCGCGTCCGATCGCTGGAGCTCGCCAATCGGATCGTGATGGCCCCGATGACGCGCGTGTTTTCGCCGGAGGGCGTGCCGGGGGAGAACGTGGCCGCGTACTACCGGCGTCGCGCGGAGAGCGACGTCGGGCTGATCCTGTCCGAAGGAACAGTCGTGGACCGGCCCGCGGCCAGCAACGAGGCCGCGATCCCGGTCTTTCACGGCGAGGCCGCGCTCGCCGGGTGGCGGCGCGTGATCGACGAGGTGCACGCGGCGGGGGGCCGCATGGGGCCGCAGCTCTGGCACGTCGGCGCGGTCTCCGCCCAGTCGGGGTGGGAGCCGCCGGCCCCGGTCGAGAGCCCGTCCGGACTCGTCGCGCCCGACAAGCCGCGTGGTCAGGCGATGACCGAGGAGGACGTGGCCGACACGATCGCCGCGTTCGGGCGCGCGGCCGCCGACGCCCGGCGACTCGGCTTCGACGTGGTCGAGATCCACGGCGCGCACGGCTACCTCATCGACGAGTTCTTCTGGGCCGGCACCAACCGGCGCACCGACCGCTGGGGCGGCCCGACGCTCCCCGAGCGGTCGCGGTTCGCGGCCGAGGTGGTCAGGGCCGTGCGGGCGGCGGTCGGTCCCGACTTCCCGGTGATTCTGCGCGTGAGTCAGTGGAAGCAGCAGGACTACACGGCCCGCCTGGCCGACACGCCGGACGCGATGGCGGCCTGGCTCGTGCCGCTCGTCGAGGCGGGGGCCGACGTACTGCACTGCTCGCAGCGCCGCTTCTGGGAGCCGGAGTTCCCGGAGGTCGACGGGCCCACGGGACGCAATTTCGCGGGGTGGGCGAAGGCGCTCACGGGCGCGGCGACGATCAGCGTGGGCTCGGTCGGGCTGTCGGGCGACTTCTTCGGCGCGTTCGGCGGGCAGGGCTCGACGCCGGTCGGCCTCGAGGCGCTGGTCGAGCGCATGGAGCGCGGCGAGTTCGACCTCATCGCGGTCGGGCGGGCGCTGCTCAGCGACCCGCAGTGGGTGCGGAAGGTGCGCGCGGGCGACCGGGCAGGGCTGCAGGACTTCAGTCCGGCGTCGATGGCCGAGCTGGTCTGAGCGCGGGCGTGAGCGGCGGGCGTTGTGGAAGTTCAAGGCGCGTCATAACTTACGCCCCCTATGTTTGACGAGCTGACCGACAAACTCGAGCAGACCTTCGCCCGGCTCCGCGGCAAGGGCACGCTCACCGAGGCGGACATCAAGGAGGGCCTGCGCGAAGTCCGGCGGGTCCTCCTCGAGGCCGACGTCAACTTTCAGCTCACGCGCGAGTTCCTCGAGCGCGTCGAGCAGGCGGCCGTCGGCTCGCTCCAGCTCAAGGGCGTCAACCCCGCCCAGCAGATCGTCAAGATCGTCTACGACGAGCTGCGCAAGATGCTCGGTGAGCAGCGCGAGGGGCTCAAGCTCAGCACCATCCCGCCGACGGTCGTGATGATGGTCGGGCTCCAGGGTTCGGGCAAGACGACCACGGCGGGCAAGCTCGCGCGGAAGCTCAAGATGGAGGGGCGGCAGACGAGCCTCGTCGCCGGCGACGTGTACCGCCCCGCCGCGATCGACCAGCTCGAGACCGTGGGCAAGCAGGTCGGCGTGCAGGTGTACGCCAACCGCGGCACGCAGGACGTCGTGCGCATCGCGCGCGAGGGGATCGAGCAGGCCAAGCGCGACCGCGACCGCGTCGTGATCGTCGACACGGCGGGGCGCCTGCAGATCGACGCCGAGCTGATGGACGAGCTCAAGCGGGTCAAGGCGGCGGTGCAGCCGACCGAGATCCTCTTCGTCGCCGACGGCATGACGGGGCAGGAGGCGGTGCGCATCGCGCAGGGCTTCGACGAGGCGTTAGGCGTCACCGGCGTGATCCTGACGAAGATGGACGGCGACGCGCGCGGCGGGGCGGCGCTCTCGATCTACGGCGTCATCAAGAAGCCGATCAAGTACGTCGGCGTCGGCGAGAAGCTCGACGCGCTGGAGGACTTCCACCCGGACCGCATGGCCGGTCGGATCCTCCAGCAGGGCGACGTCCTCACCCTCGTCGAGAAGGCGCAGGCCGCCTTCGACGAGGACGAGGCGAAGCGGATGGAGAAGAAGGTCCGGAAGGAGGGCATGGACCTCGAGGACTTCCTCACCGCGATGAAGCAGATGCAGAAGCTCGGGCCGCTCGAGAACCTCCTGAAGCTGCTGCCGGGCGTCAACTCGGCCATGCTCAAGCAGGTCAAGATCGACCCCAAGCGCATGAAGCACGTCGAGGCGATCATCCTCTCGATGACGCCGAAGGAGCGCAAGAAGCCCGACCTCATCAACGGGTCGCGGCGGCTGCGCATCGCCAAGGGCTGTGGGCGCCCCGTGCAGGAGGTCAACGCCCTGCTCGAGCAGTTCCGCGGCATGCAGAAGATGATGAAGCAGATGACCGGGGGGCCGGGCGGGCGCCCGCCGAAGTTCCCCGGCATGCCGCCGCGCCTCCCGGGCGGCGGCGGCATGCGTTAGCATGCATTGGCATGCGTTAGGCGCCTGACCCACGGTTAGGCGAACGACGGGGTGCGCGCCGGATCCGCCGGCGCCGCGATGAGCCCCGGAGGGCCGCGGTCTGCCGCGGCGCCTCTCTACCCAGCACCAGACCCCACCTCCGATGGTCCGCATCCGCCTCCGCCGCGTCGGCCGCAAGAAGGCCCCCGCCTACCGCATCGTCGTCGCCGACAGCACCAGCCCGCGCGACGGCAAGTTCATCGAGATCATCGGCCAGTACGCGCCGCGCCAGAGCGACGCGCAGAAGGTGACGGTCGACGCCGCGCGCGCCGAGTACTGGCTGTCGGTCGGCGCCCAGCCGAGCGACACGGTGCGCTCGATCCTCCGCCGCGCCGGCGTGCTCAAGGCCCGGCACGAGGCGCGCCTCGCCGCCAAGCGCCAGGCCACGGCCGTCGCGCTCCCCGAGTCGTCGGCGGCCGCCGAGTCGCCGGCAGCCGCCGCGCCCTCCGCGGAGGCGTGAGCCGAGCGGACGGGATGGACGACCTCGCACTCGTCGGGGTCGTCCGCCGCGCGCACGGCATCCGCGGCGAGCTCGCGGTCGAGGTCCTCACCGACGCGCCGGACGCCGTCTACGCGCCCGGCCGTCGCGTGTTCGGCGGGACGCCCGAGGGGCGCATCCTCACCGCCGACCGCCGCCCGGGCGGCCCGCCGCTCGTCCTGACGGTGCGCCGCGCGACTCCCTTCAAGGGCGGGCTCATCGTCGCCTTCGACGAGCTCGCCGACCGGTCGGGCGCGGAGCCGTGGCGCGACCGCGCGCTCCTGGTGCCCTACGCCGAGCTGCCGCCGCCGGCCGACGACGAGGTGTACCTGCACGAACTCGTCGGGATGCGCGTCGTGCACCGCAACGGGACCGCGGTGGGCGAGGTCGTCGACCTCATGGAACTGCCGCAGGGCCTCGCGCTGGACGTGCGGCTCGACGGCGGTACCGAGGGTGAGAAGCCGCGCACGGCCTACCTGCCGTACCGCCCCGAGATGGTGGTCGGGGTGGATGTGCCCGCGCGGACGATCACGGTCGACCCGCCCGAGGGGCTGTTCGAATAAGTCCGTCGCCACGCGACCCTGGACCCCCGCTGCGGCGGGGGTGACGGCGGAACGGTCGTCATCCCCGCGGCGGCGCGGGTCCATCTCTCACCGGCGAGCGACCTCGATGTTGCGCATCAACGTCGTCACCATCTTCCCGCAGTTCTTCGAGGCGCCGTTAGGCCTCTCGATTCCCGCCCGCGCGCGCGCCGCGGGGAGCGTCGAGTACCGCGTCGTCGACCTGCGCGACTTCACGCACGACCGCCACCGCTCGGTCGACGACTACCCGTACGGCGGTGGCCCCGGCATGGTGATGCGCCCCGGGCCGTTCTTCGAGGCCGTCGCCCACCTCGGGGCGAGTGCGCCAGTCGTGCTCCTCTCGCCCCGGGGGAAACGCTTCGCGCAGGACGACGCGCTGCGGTACGCCGGGGGCCAGGAGGTGACCTTCCTCTGCGGCCACTACAAGGACGTCGACCAGCGCGTCGCGGACCACCTCGCCACCGAGGAGCTGTCTCTCGGCGACTTCGTGCTGAGCGGCGGCGAGCCGGCCGCGCTCGCCGTGATCGACGCGGTCGTTCGGCTGCTGCCGGGCGCGATGTCGGACCATGAGTCCGCGTACGGCGACTCGTTCTACGGCCGCGGCCTGTCGGCGCCGAGCTACACGCGGCCGCCGGAGTACGCGGGGCACGCGGTCCCCGAGGTGCTGCTGTCGGGCGACCACGCGCGGATCGCCGCCTGGCGCGACTGGGAAGGCCGGCGGCTCACCGCGCGCCACGACGGACTGCCCGAGCCCCAACCCGAGCGGCCGCGCCGTAACTCGCAGTAGCGCGGCCATGCACTCGCGGGACGTCGCGGGACGTCGGCGGACCGGCGCGACCGTCCGTAACGGTCTGACGACGGCACCGCAGGTTGTGATCTGACGCACAAACGTATGATTGCGCGGAGCGCCCGGGTCAACCTCATTGGCCCGTCGGGGCAGGCTCGGCCGCCTATGTTGTCGGGCGGCGCCACTATTTCGGCGCCCCGCCCGACGATCCGCTCCACCCCCGCCCGCGGTGCGCGGCGCCGACCGGAACTGGCCGCTCGGTGCGGCGGCGCACGCCCGCCGTTCCCCTCGTTCCGTGTTTCCTCTCTCCACGCGCTTGTCCAAGCGCTCGCGCGTCGCGCTCGCCTCGGCGGCGGCCGCCGCGTCGCTCGCCGGCTGTCAGACCGACGCCGTCGGCCCGCGCGCCGAGTCCCTCCGTACGTCGGCCGACGTCGCGCCGACTGCCGCGCCCGGCGAGGTGATCCCGGGCCAGTACGTCGTGTTGTTTCGCGCCGGGCGCGTGCTCGCGGGCGTGACGGACCCGATGTCCGCGGGGCCGGCAGTCGCCGCGGACCTCGCCACCGCGTCGGCGCATCTCGCCGCCGACAAGGTCGCGCGTGCGGGCGGCGTGCTCCGCCGCACGTACGGCCACGCGGTGCAGGGGTTCGCGGCCGCGCTGAGCGATTCTGCGGCGTCGGCCCTGCGCGCCGACCCCGACGTCGCGGTCGTTGAGGCGGACCGCGTCGTGCGCGCCACGGCCGGCGGCGTCGAGTCGAGCGCGCCCTGGGGCCTCGACCGGATCGATCAGGTTTCGGGCCCGCTCGACGGCCTCTATCACTACGCGAACACCGGCAGCGGTACCTCGGTCTACATCGTCGACACCGGCATCAACCTGACGCACGTCGAGTTCGGCGGGCGCGCGGTCACCGGCACCGACTTCGTCACCGCGGGCGGCACCGCGGTCGACTGCAACGGGCACGGCTCGCACGTCGCCGGCATCGTCGGGGGCGCGACGTACGGCGTGGCCAAGGGCGCGCGGCTGGTGGCGGTGCGCGTGCTCGACTGCTCGGGGAGTGGTAGCGAGTCGAACGTGATCGCGGCGCTCGACTGGGTCGCGCAGCAGCGGAGCGCGGCCCCGACGACCCCCGCGGTCGTCAACATGAGCCTGAGCGGCGGCGCCGCGGCCGCGCTCGACTCGGCCGTGCAGCGCACCGTCGCCGCGGGCGTCACGATCGTCGTGGCGGCGGGGAACGCGACGACCGACGCGTGCACCGTGTCGCCGGCCCGCGCGCCGTCGGCCATCGCCGTCGCCGCGACCGACGCGTCGGACAACTTCGCGGGGTTCTCCAACTACGGCACGTGCGTCAAGATCGCCGGGCCGGGCGTGAGCATCCTGAGCGCATACACCGGCAGCACGACCGCGACGGCCACGCTCAGCGGCACGTCGATGGCGTCGCCGCACGTGGCCGGAGCTGCGGCGCTCTACCTCGCGGCCAACCCGACGGCCACGCCCGCGCAGGTCACCGCCGCGCTGACGTCGAACGCGGCGAGCGGCAAGATCCAGGGCCTCCCGGCCAACACGCCGTCGCGGCTGCTCTACACCGGCTTCCTGCTCGGCGCCGCGCTGCCGACCGGCCCGATCGTGAACGGCGTGCCGCTGCCGAACGTGTGCCTGGACGTGCAGGGCGGCACGGCGACGGCCCCGGCGCTGCCGGCATCGCTGCAGGCGTGGCAGTGCCACGGCGGCGCCAACCAGCAGTTCACGCTGCAGCCGAACGGCACGATCACGGTCTACGGCGGGCAGCTCTGCGTGGACGTCTGGCGCGCGCGGGCCAACGACGGCGACTCGGTCGTGGTCTGGCCGTGTAACGGCGGGGCCAACCAGAAGTGGGTGTATACGGCGGCGGGGCAGTTGCAGACGGCGGTGAACGGCAAGTGCCTGGACCTGTGGCTCGCGCGGGGTGAGAACGGAGCGCCGATCAAGATCTGGCCGTGCAACGGCGGCCCGAACCAGCGGTGGACGCTTCCGACGGCGGCGGTCGCGTCGGCCACGCCGGCGCTAGTGCCGGCTGCGGCCGCGCCGATCGCGCGAGCGCGCCGGGCGGGCTGAGCGCGGCCCGGCGCACGTGCTCGGCGCGTGCTAGCGTGCTGCGCCACAACGAATTACGTTCCGACGCTTCGTCCGCGATCGCACCGCGCCTCCCCACGTACGTACCTGGCAGGGGCGGCGGGCAGCGCGACCTTCGGTACCGCGCGCTCGGCCTCCCCCAGATTCCGTCATATGCACCCGTTCATCGAAACCCAGAAGGAGTGGCTCCGCACCGTCCCCCCGTTCCGCGCCGGTGACACCGTGCGCGTGAGCGTCCGCGTCAAGGAGGGCGAGAAGGAGCGCCTGCAGGCCTTCGAGGGCGTCGTGATCGCGCGCCGCGGCAGCGGGGTGAGCGCCACATTCACCGTGCGCAAGATCTCGAACGGCATCGGCGTCGAGCGCATCTTCCCGCTCCACAGCCCGATGCTCGGCGACATCACCGTCGTGCGCCGCGGGCTCGTGCGCCGGGCCAAGCTCTACTACCTGCGCAACGTGACCGGCAAGGCCGCCCGCAT
Source organism: uncultured Gemmatimonadales bacterium (assembly GCA_963763675.1). Classification (GTDB taxonomy): domain Bacteria; phylum Gemmatimonadota; class Gemmatimonadetes; order Gemmatimonadales; family Gemmatimonadaceae; genus BPUI01. The sequence goes on along the minus strand of CAVXPN010000001.1, from coordinate 1,291,219 downwards.
CCGCGAGCGCAAGACGCCGGGCCGCGCCGCCGGCGCCGCGCGCGCGGCGCAGGGCACCGCGGCGCAGACCGCCCCCGCCCAGAACGCCGCGACCGGCAGCACCGCCGTCGCTGCCACGGGCGACGCCAACAGCACGACGCAGGCGTAGCTCCGCCGCCGTGCCCGCGCGACCCGGGCGCGCGACGCCCGCGCGCGGGCTGCGCTGGAGCACCATCGAACGCGAACTGCAGCGGACGTACGGGCCGCTGCTCGCCGCAGTCGACGAGGTCGGACGGGGCCCCCTGGCGGGCCCCGTCGTCGTATGCGCGGTCGTCATGCCGCCGGACGCCCCCGAGGTCCCCGGGGTCGACGACTCCAAAAAACTCGCCCCCGATGCCCGCGAGCGCGCCGCCGCCGCCGTACGCGCCGCCGCCCTCGCCTGCGCCCTCGGCGCGGCGAGCGCGCGCGAGGTCGACGCGCTCAACGTCTATCACGCGACCGTGCTCGCGATGCGCCGCGCGCTCACCCGGCTCGCCGGCCCGCCCTCCGCCGGCGGCCTCGGCCGCCTACCCGACCACACCCTCGTCGACGGGAAGCCGTTCCGCACGCTCGGCGTCCCCCATACCGCGGTCGTCGGCGGCGACGCGCAGTGCTACGCGGTCGCGTGCGCGTCGGTCGTGGCGAAGGTGACGCGCGACCGGCTGATGCGCGCCCTCGCGGCGCGCCACGGCGCGTACGCGTGGGAGCGGAACGCGGGGTACCCGACGCCGGCGCATCGGGCGGCGGTCGCGGCGTTCGGCGTAACGCCGCACCACCGGCGGAGTTTCCTGCGGGGGGGCGAAGGTCGGGTCGGGTGACGGGTGGGGCGGGGGAACCACGCTGGTGGACGGGCGCGCCGTTGATCGGACGCCGTTGGAAGGACGGTATTGGAACCGCGCTGAACAGCCGCCTCCCGGGCCGCTGCACCCGTCCCCCGACGCCCCCGCCCCGCCGCGGTCCGCGCGACGCCTAACGCGTAGCCGTTAGGCTACCGAACACCGCTCGCCGCGCGCGCGCCCGGTCAGATCGTGTGACCCACGCCGCACCCCCGCCCGCCACCGCCCGGCGAACGCCCGCTCCTGTGACTCCCGTCACTGGGCTTGCTCCGCCCCGGCCCTACGTTCGCGTTGTCCGGGTTCGTGGTTCGAAGCAAGGATGCTTCGCCCGCCGCCCCCCAACCGAGGAAACACATGACTCGTTCCGTGCTCGCCGCCGCGGTCGCGTTCGGCGCACTCGCCAGCAGTGCCTGCGCCACGAAGGGCTACGTCCGCCAGCAGGTCCAGACCGCGATCAACACCGAGCAGACCGCGCGCATGGCGGGCGACAGCGCGAACGCGCGCGACATCGCCGGCGTCCGCACCGACGTCGCCGGGCTGCGCAACGACCTCCAGACACTCCGCACCGACTTCGGCGCGCGTATCACCGCGATGGAGAACTCGGTGAAGTTCGACATGCCGGTGCACTTCGCCTACGACAACGCGGCCGTGCGCAACGAGGACGAGGCCGCGCTGCAACGCTTCGCCGCGGTCGTGCAGAAGTACTATGGCGGCGCGACGGTGACGATCGAAGGCTTCGCGGACAACGCCGGGAACGGCCCGCTACAACCTCGCCCTCTCGCAGAAGCGCGCCGACGCCGTGCGCGACTACCTGACCGGGCACGGGCTCGAGCAGGCGCAGCTCAAGACGGTCGGCTACGGCAAGAGCCGCCAGGTACGCCCCGGTGCCGCCGGCGACACCCCGGGCGCGGAGCTCAACCGCCGCGTGGTGTTCGTCGTCGACGCGGCGGGTGCGTCGACCGTGACCGCGATGGCCCAGTAAGACCGCGCGACGCCGCCGAGCGCGGCGCGCGATTTGTAGCGCAAAGGGGGAAGGGTGCGATCAACAACGCTACCTTCCCCCGCCATGTCAGAACCCACGACCAGCGCTCCGGCCGCCGCGGCCGCGAGCGCCTTCACCCCCCGCGGCCGCGACCGGCGGTCGCCGAGCGCGCCTACCTTCCCTCCGATCATCATCTCGGGCATCACGCCCGAGGTCGACGGCGGGCGTTTCATGGCCAAGCGGATCGTCGGCGACACGGTCACCGTCGCCGCCAACGTCTTCAAGGACGGGCACGACACGCTGCGCGCCCGCGTCCGCTACCGCGGCCCGACCAACGGTCCCTCCAGCGACGGCGCCGAGTGGCGGACGGCGCCGATGCGCTACGACGACGCGACCGACCGCTGGACCGGCCAGTTCGCCGTCGACACGATGGGCACGTGGTGCTACACGGTCGAGGCCTGGACCGACACCTTCGGCACCTGGCGTTCGGGGCTGCAGAAGAAGGTGGACGCCGGGCAGGACGTCACGGTCGAACTGCTCGAAGGCAGCCGCCTCGTCGACGCCGCCGCGCGCCGCACGCGCTTCGGCGCCGCCCGCCGCGGGCTCGACGCCGCCGCCAAGGCGCTCGGCGACGTCGACGCCGGCCAGCCCGCGCGCGTCGAGGCCGCCCTCGCCCCCGAGCTGCGCGCGCTCATGACCGAGCACGCGCCGGCGGCCGACCTGACGCCGTACGCGCGCGAGCTCTCGTTGCTGGTCGAGCGCCCGCGCGCCGGGTTCGCCGCGTGGTACGAGTTCTTCCCGCGCTCGGCGACCGACGATCCGGCGGTGCACGGGACGTTCGAGCGGGCCGAGGCGCTGCTGCCGCGGATCGCGGCGTTAGGCTTCGACGTCGTCTACCTGCCGCCCATTCACCCGATCGGGCAGACGTTCCGGAAGGGCCGGAATAACAGCCTCACGCCCGGGCCCGACGACGTGGGCAGCCCGTGGGCGATCGGGGCGGCCGAGGGCGGCCACACCGACGTGCACCCGCAGTTAGGCACCCTCGAGGACTTCGACCGCTTCGTCGCGCGCGCCGCGGAGCTCGGGCTCGAGGTCGCGCTCGACTACGCGCTGCAGTGCGCGCCCGACCACCCGTGGGTCACCGAGCACCCGGACTGGTTCCGCGCGCGGGCCGACGGCTCGATCGCCTACGCGGAGAACCCGCCGAAGAAGTACCAGGACATCTACCCGATCGACTTCTGGAGCGCGGACCGCGAGAACCTGTGGAACGCGTGCCGCGACGTGCTGCTCTTCTGGTGCGCGCACAACGTCCGCACGTTCCGGGTCGACAACCCGCACACCAAGCCGTTCGCCTTTTGGGAGTGGGTGATGGCGGAGGTCCGGCGCGAGTACCCGGATGCGGTGTTCCTCAGTGAGGCGTTCACGCGGCCCAACAAGCTGCTGCACCTGGCCAAGGCCGGCTTCTCGCAGTCGTACACGTACTTCACGTGGAAGACCGAGAAGTGGCAGATCGAGCAGTGGCTGGCCGAGTTCCTCGCGCCCGCGGTGACCGAGTACCACCGGGGCAACTTCTTCACGAACACGCCCGACATCCTGCACGAGTCGCTCGTGCGCGGCGGGCGCCCGATGTTCCGGCAGCGGTTGGTGTTGGCGGGGTTGATGAGCCCGCTCTACGGGATCTACAGCGGCTTCGAGCTGAGTGAGAACGAGCCCGTGAAGCCGGGCAGCGAGGAGTACCTCGACAGCGAGAAGTACGAGATCCGGGTGCGCGACTACGGCCGGCCGGGGAACCTCGACGGCGACATCCGGCGGCTGAACGCGATTCGGCGCGCGGAGCCGGCGTTGCAGCGGCAGGACAACTTGACGTTCCACGCGATCAGCGACGACCGGATGCTGTTCTTCCGCCGCGCTGGGCGAGAGGGCGTCGACGCGGATCTGCTGGTCGCGGTGAACCTCGACCCGTTCACGCCGCGCTGGGCGTGGGTGGACGTGCCGATCGCGGCGATGAACATCGGGCCCGACGAGCCGTACGAGGTCGAGGACCTGTTGACCGGGGCGCGGTACACGTGGCGCGGCGCGCGCAACTTCGTGCGGCTGGACCCGCGAGACGAGCCGGCGCACGTGCTGCGCGTCGCGCCACGGGCGCCGCGGCACCGGCCGCACGCGTTCGGGGTGGACACGGACGCGCACGGGCGGCCCGTACCCGACCCGTCGCCGACGGCGGCCGCGGGGTCGGTGCCCGCGGGCGCTACGGCATGACCGCCTCGCCCGTGTCCGCCCCGACCGCCGTCAACGCCGACCCGCTCTGGTACAAGGACGCCATCATCTACCAGCTGCACGTCAAGGCGTACCGCGACGGCAACGGCGACGGCTACGGCGACTTCCGCGGCCTGCTCGACAAGCTGGACTACGTGCAGTCGTTAGGCGTCGACACGCTCTGGCTGCTCCCGTTCTACCCGTCGCCCCTGAAGGACGACGGGTACGACATCGCCGACTACAAGGGCGTCCACCCGCAGTACGGGACGGTCGAGGATTTCAAGACCTTCCTCGACGCGGCGCACGCGCGCGGGCTGCGCGTGATCACCGAGCTCGTCATCAACCACACGTCGGACCAGCACCCGTGGTTCCAGCGCGCGCGCAGCGCCCCCAAGGGGAGCCCCGAGCGCGACTGGTACGTGTGGAGCGACGACCCCAACAAGTACGCGGGGACGCGCATCATCTTCACCGACACCGAGACCAGCAACTGGACGTGGGACCCGGTCGCGCAGCAGTTCTTCTGGCACCGCTTCTTCTCGCACCAGCCGGACCTCAACTTCGACAACCCCGCGGTGATGGACGCCGTCATCGACGCCATGCGGTTCTGGCTCGACATGGGCGTCGACGGGCTGCGGCTGGACGCGATCCCGTACCTCGTCGAGCGCGACGGCACCAACTGCGAGAACCTCCCGGAGACGCACGCCGTGCTCAAGCGCCTGCGCGCGGTGCTCGACGCGGAGTACACGGGGCGGATCTTCCTCGCCGAGGCCAACCAGTGGCCGCCCGACGTTCGGCCGTACTTCGGCGACGGGGACGAGTGCCACATGGCGTTCCACTTCCCCGTGATGCCGCGCATGTACATGGCCCTGGCGCGCGAGGACCGGACGCCGCTCGTCGAGATCATGGCCCGCACGCCCGAGATCCCGCCCGAGTGCCAGTGGGCGATCTTCCTCAGGAACCACGACGAGCTCACGCTCGAGATGGTGACCGACGAGGAGCGCGACTACATGTACCGCGAGTACGCGAAGGACCCGCGGATGCGCATCAACGTCGGCATCCGCCGCCGGCTGGCGCCGCTCATGGGCAACGACCGGCGCAAGGTCGAGCTGCTCAACGTGCTGCTCTTCTCGATGCCGGGGACGCCGATCGTGTACTACGGCGACGAAATCGGGATGGGCGACAACGTCTTCCTCGGCGACCGCAACGGCGTGCGCACGCCGATGCAGTGGAACGGCAGCTGGAACTCGGGCTTCTCCGAGGCGGACGCGGCGGCGCTCTACAGCCCGGTGATCATCGACCCGCCGTACGGCTACACGGCGGTGAACGTGATGGCGCAGGAGCGCACGACGGCGAGCGCGCTGCGCTGGACGCGGCAGGTGATCGCGGCGCGCAAGCGGTCGAAGGCGTTCGGGCGCGGCTCGATCGAGTTCCTGCACCCGGAGAACCGGCGCGTGCTGGCGTTCCTGCGCGAGTACGAGGGCGACACGATCCTCGTCGCGTGCAACCTGGCGCGGAGCACGGAGTTCGCGGAGCTGGACCTCGGACGCTTCGCCGGGCGGCACCTCGTCGACCTGTGGAGCGGGCGCGCGTTCCCCGCGGTGGAGGCCGACCGGCCGTACGTGCTGACCTTCGCGTCGTACGGCTACTACGCGTTCCGGATCGCCGGGCCGAACGCGGACGGGGCCGGCGCGTGACGGCGGACGCGGCGCGCGCCCTGGCCGCGTACCTCGCGGGGCGGCGGTGGTCGGGGGCGCGGGGCGGCGATCTGCGCGTGTTAGGCACCTCCGCGCCGCTGCCGCTCTTCGACGACCCGCCGTCGCGGATCGACGTGGCGCGGGTGAGCGTCGCCGGCGGCGCGCCGTACGAGCTGCTCCTCGTCGACGGCGACGCGCCGACCGCCGACGCGCCGACGAGCGACGCGACGCTCGACGCGGGGTTCCGCCTGGCCTTCTACGACGCGCTCCGCGGGGCGCGCACGTTCGCGAGCCCGGACGTGGTCGCGCGCCCTGTCGACGGCGCGGCGCTCCCGCCCGCGGCGTCGTCTCGCGTCAGCACCGCCGAGCAGAGCAACACGTCGATCATCTACGAGGGCGCCGCGTCCGGCGCGGTCATGCTCAAGCTGTTCCGCCGCGTCGAGGTGGGCGAGAACCCCGACGTCGAGATCGGCCGCTTCCTGACCGCGCGCGGTTTCCCGCACGCGCCGCGGCTCTACGGCACCGTCGAGCTGCGCCGCCCGGGCGGCGTCGCGACGGTCGCGATGGCGCAGGCGCTCGTGCCGGGCGCGGAGGACGCGTGGGCGGTCGCCACGCGCGCCGCCGCCGGGGCGTTAGGCGGGAGTGGAATGGACGCGTACGCCGCGGAGGCGGGGCGGCTCGGCGCGGTCACGCGCGCGCTGCACGACGCGCTCGCCGGGGACGCGGGCGACGCGGAGTTCGCCCCCGAGCCGGCGCGGGCGGACGACGTCAGGCGCTGGGCGCAGGGCGCGCTCGCGGCGTACGACGCGATGCTGGCGGCGTCGGGGGCGGTCGGGACGCCGCTCCCCGACGCGGTGCTCGACCGCGTGGCCGCGGTCGAGCGCCTCGACGCGCTCGCCGCGGCGGCGGCCGAGGACGCCGGCGCGGCGATCCGGCACCACGGGGACTACCACCTCGGCCAGGTGCTGCGCGCGGGCGACGGCGGGCTCTTCGTCGTCGACTTCGAGGGCGAGCCCGCGCGCCCGCTCGCCGAGCGGCGGCGGCGGCACTCGCCGCTGCGGGATGTGGCGGGGATGCTGCGGTCGTTCGCGTACGCGGCGGCGTTCGCACTCCGCGAGGCGGGGGCCGGTGCGGGCGGCGAGGCCGCGGCTCGGGCGGACGCGTGGGAGCGTGCGGCGCGCGAGGCGTTCGGCGAGGCGTACTTCGGGCCGGGGGCGGCGGCGTACCTGCCGCGATCGCGCGCGCACGCCGACGCGCTGGTCGGCCTCTTCGAGACGGAGAAGCTCTACTACGAGCTCAAGTACGAGCTGAGCAATCGACCGGATTGGGTCGGCATCCCGCTGCGGGGGCTGGCGAGGGGAGTCGGCGAATCGTAGGAGTCGCCCAGCGCGCGGCCACCAGTCCCGCCGCCTCGGCGCGGACGGTGCACTAGGTTCCGCGCGCTAGCGCGCCTGCCCGGTGCACCGGGGCAGGCGCGACCGGTCCTCGTCCGCCCTTCCGTCGTGCCCGCTCTCGTGTTCGTGTTCGCGCCCGCCCGCCCCGAGGCCGCCGCCTGATGCGCGTCTGGCCCGGCCAACCGTTCCCCCTCGGCGCCGCCTGGGACGGCAGCGGCGTCAACTTCGCGCTCTTCTCCGAGAACGCGACCGGCGTCGACCTCTGCCTGTTCGACGCGCCCAACGACGCCCGCGAGCGCATCCGCATCCCGATGCGCGAGCGCAGCGACCAGGTGTGGCACTGCTACCTGCCCGACGTGCGCCCGGGGCAGCTCTACGGCTACCGCGTGCACGGCCCGTACGCGCCCGCCGCGGGGCACCGGTTCAACCCCGCCAAGCTGCTGATCGACCCGTACGCCAAGGCCGTGAGCAACCCCATCCAGTGGAGCGACGCGCTGTTCGCCTACCGCGTCGGGAGCCCGCGCACCGACCTCGAGCTCAACCCCGACGACGACGCCTCCGGAGCGGTGAAGAGCGTGGTCATCGACGACTCGTTCACTTGGGGCGACGACCGGCCGCCGCGGACGCCGTGGAACCGCACGGTCATCTACGAGTGCCACGTCAAGGGCATGACCGCCGCGCACCCCGACGTCGACCCCAAGCTCCGCGGCACCTACCTCGGCCTCGTCACCGACCCGATCCTGGACCACCTGCAGTCGCTGGGCGTGACCGCGGTCGAGTTGCTGCCCGTGCACCAGGCGGTGATCGACCGGCACCTCGTCGAGCAGGGGCTGACGAATTACTGGGGGTACAACTCGATCGCCTTTTTCGCCCCCGACATCCGCTACGCCATGCGGAGCGGGTTCCGCGGCCAGCAGGTGTACGAGTTCAAAACGATGGTGAAGCGGTTCCACGACGCCGGGATCGAGGTGATCCTCGACGTCGTCTACAACCACACGGGCGAGGGGAACCACCTCGGGCCGACGCTCTCGCTCAAGGGCGTCGACAACAAGGCGTACTACCGGCTCGTGCCCGGCGACGAGCGGTACTACATGGACTTCACCGGGACGGGCAACTCGCTCAACATGATGCACCCGCGGACGATCCAGCTGATCATGGACTCGCTCCGCTACTGGGTGACCGAGATGCACGTCGACGGCTTCCGCTTCGACCTCGCGCCCGTGCTCGCGCGCGAGCTGTTCGACGTGAACCGGCTGTCGGCCTTCTTCGACATCATCCACCAGGACCCCGTGCTCAGCCGCGTGAAGCTCATCGCCGAGCCGTGGGACGTGGGGCCGGGCGGGTACCAGGCGGGCAACTTCCCCGTGGGCTGGGCGGAGTGGAACGGCCAGTACCGCGACTGCGTCCGGCGCTTCTGGCGCGGCGACCAGGGCGTCGTGCCCGAGCTGGCGAGCCGGCTCTCGGGGTCGAGCGACGTGTACGCGTGGAGCGACCGCGCCGCGTACGCGAGCGTCAACTTCGTCACCGCGCACGACGGCTACACGCTGCGCGACCTCGTCAGCTACGAGCGCAAGCACAACGAGGCCAACGGCGAGGGCAACCGCGACGGGCACGACGACAACCTGTCGCGCAACTGGGGCGCGGAGGGCGAGACGGACGACGCCGCGGTCAACGCGCGCCGCCGCCGCGCGATGCGCAACTACATCGCGACGCTCGCCTTCTCGCAGGGCGTACCGATGGTGTCGCAGGGCGACGAAATGGGGCGCACGCAGCGGGGCAACAACAACGCCTACGCCCAGGACAACGATCTCTCGTGGGTCGACTGGGACCTCGCGCCGTGGCAGGAGGAGCTGCGCAACTTCGCGCGGCGGGTCGTGGCGATCCGGCACGCGAACCCCGTGCTGCGGCGGCGGAGCTTCTTCCGGGGCCGGCCGATCGGCGCGGCCGGCGCGAAGGACCTCGCCTGGGTGCGCCCCGACGGCCACGAGATGACGCAGGCCGACTGGAACGACCGGTCGCGCCGCGTGCTCGGCATGCTCATCAACGGCGACGCGGCCGACGAGACCGACGACCGCGGGCGCCCCGTCAAGGGGGACACGATGCTGCTGGTGCTCAACGGCGGGTTCGACCCGGTGCGCGTGACGCTGCCGGTATTCGCGGCGGCCGACGGCGTGCCCGCGGGCGCGTGGTCGCTGCTGCTCGACACGGCCCACGACACGGCGCGCGGCGAGGTGACGCGCAAGACGATGCGCGTCGAGGGGTTCTCGCTCGTGCTGCTGCGGTACGGACTCGAGCGGCGCCTCGGGCTCGCGGGCGCGGACCCCGAGGCCGCGGCGCTGCTGAACACGATCGCCGTCACCGGGCGCGGCGCGTTCGCGGGCGGCTCGGGGCCGACGCGCGCGGTCGACGAGGCGCACCCGGAGGCGCACGAGCCGGTCGCGCCGGCCTCGGACGGCGTGCCCGCCCACGCCCCCGCGCTCCCCGTGGCCGCGCAGCCGACGACGGTCGGGCCCAAGTCGCCGTCCGAGTACGTCCCGCCTGACCGGCGCGCGAACGGATCTGAGCCGTCGAACGACGGCGGGGGCGCCCCGTGAGCGCGTCGCCGGCCGCCGCGCTCGCGGCCCCGAGCGCGCCGCCGCTCGACGTCGCGCGCCTCACCGCGGGGCGGCTCGCCGAGCCGCACGCGCTGCTCGGCGCGCACCCCGCGTCGGTCGGCGGCGCGGCGGGCGCGACGGTGCGCGCGTGGCACCCGGACGCGACGCGCGCGTGGTGCGTGCGCGCGGCGGGCGAGCCGGTCGAGCTCCGGCGCGAGGCGCCCGGCCTGTTCGCCGCGTTCCTGCCCGGCGCCGCGGTGCCGCTCCGCTACCGCGTCCGCTTCGAGTTCGGCGACGGCGGTACGTGGGAGGGCGACGACCCGTACCGCTTCCCGCCCACGTTAGGCGACCTCGACCTCCACCTCTTCAACGAGGGCACGCACCGCCGCCTGTGGGACGTGCTCGGCGCGCACCCGCGCACGGTCGACGGCGTGGCCGGCGTGGCGTTCGCCGTGTGGGCGCCCAACGCGCGCCGCGCGAGCGTGGTCGGCGACTTCTGCCAGTGGGACGGCCGCCGCTACCCGATGCGCCGCATGGGCGGCTCGGGCGTGTGGGAACTCTTCGTCCCCGGGCTCGGCGTCAACGCGCGCTACGAGTACGAGCTCGTCACGCTCGAGGGCGTGCCGCGGCGCAAGACCGACCCGATGGCGTTCAAGATGGAACAGGCCCCCGGCACGGCGAGTCTCGTCGTCGATATCGCCGCCTACGCGTGGGGCGACGACGCGTGGATGGCGGCGCGCCCGTCGGCCCGCCCGCTCGAGGCGCCGGTCGCGATCTACGAGGCACACCTCGGCTCGTGGCTCCGCGACCCGCGCGCGCCGGATCGGCTGCTGACGTACCGCGAGATCGCCCCGCGGCTCGCCGACCACGTCCGGGCGTTAGGCTTCACGCACGTCGAACTGCTCCCCGTGGCCGAGCACCCGTTCTACGGGTCGTGGGGCTACCAGGTCACGGGGTTCTTCGCGCCGACCTCGCGCTACGGCACGCCCGACGACTTCAAGTTCCTCGTCGACACGCTGCACCAGGCCGGGGTCGGCGTGCTGCTGGACTGGGTGCCGGCGCATTTCCCCAAGGACGACCACGCGCTCCGCCGTTTCGACGGCACGGCGCTCTACGAGCACGCCGACCCGCGGCTCGGCGAGCACCCGGACTGGGGCACGCTGATCTTCAACTACGGGCGGCACGAGGTGCGCGGGTTCCTCGTCGCCAACGCGCTCTACTGGCTGCGCGAGTTCCACGTCGACGGGCTGCGGGTCGACGCGGTGGCGAGCATGCTCTACCTCGACTACTCGCGCGGGGCCGGGCAGTGGCTGCCTAACAAGTACGGCGGCCGCGAGAACCTGGAGGCGATCGACTTCCTGCGGGCGGTGAACGCGGCGGTGGCGGAGGACTGCCCGGGCTGCTTCACGGTGGCCGAGGAGAGCACGGCGTGGCCCGGCGTGACGAAGCGGGTGGAGGAGGGCGGGCTCGGCTTCACGTTCAAGTGGAACATGGGCTGGATGCACGACACGCTCGAGTACTTCGCCCAGGACCCGATCTACCGGCGGTTCCACCACGACCGGCTGACGTTCGCGATGATGTACGAGTACAGCGAGCACTTCATCATGCCGCTGTCGCACGACGAGGTGGTGCACCTCAAGGGGTCGCTGCTGCGCAAGATGCCCGGCGACCCATGGCGGCGGCTGGCCAACCTGCGCCTGCTACTCGCCTACCAGTACACGCGGCCGGGGAAGAAGCTGGTTTTCATGGGCACGGAGCTCGCGCCCTGGGCCGAGTGGAACCACGACGCGGGGCTGGACTGGGCGTCGGGCGCGGCGGAGCCGCGGGCCGGCTTCGCGCGCTTCGTCGCCGCGTTAGGCGCGCTCTACCGGGCCGAGGGGGCGCTGTGGCGGAAGGACCACGCGTACGAGGGGTTCCGCTGGGTCGACGTCAACGACCGGGACCAGAGCATCATCAGCTATGTGCGGCGCGGCGGGGCGGGGGACCGCGACCTGCTGGTCGTCTGCAACCTCACGCCGGTCGCGCGGCGCGGGTACCGGGTGGGCGCGCCGGCGGCGGGGGCGTGGACCCGGGTGCTCTCGAGCGACGACGCGTCGTTCGGCGGGAGCGGGTTCGGCGCGGCCGCGGAGGTCGCGGCCGACGCGGCGCCGTACCACGGGTTCGCGCACAGCGTGGCGCTGGACCTGCCGCCGTTAGGCGCGGTCGTGTACGCGGCGCCGGCGGCGGCCGCGGTGCCGGACGCGCCGGTCGTCGAAGACGCGCGCGCGCAGCCGAGCGACGCGCAGCCGAAGGACGCGCAGCCGAAGGACGCGCAGCCGAAGGACGCGCAGCCGAAGGACGCGCAGCCGAAGGAAGCGCAGGGCGCCGGTTCGGGAGGAAGCGCAGGCGGAGCCGCGGCGCGAGGTGCACGACGGGGCGCGCGATGAGGCGCCCGCCCGCGACGCCGCCGCTTCACCCCCGGCGGATGGCTGAGGCGCTCTCGCTGCGCGCGCTGGCCGCGTACGCGGGGGTGCTGCCCGGGTACGCGGCGATGGGGGGGAACACCGCGAGACGTCGGACGCGGCGCGCGCCGGACTGCTGCGGGCGTTAGGCCACGACGCGGCGGACCCCCGCGCGGCGCGCGAGACGCTCCGGGCGCTCCGCGCCGCCGACCGCGCCCGCCTCCTCGCGCCGTCGCGCGTGGTGACCGCGGGGGCGGAGGCCCGCGCGGTGCGCGCGCACCTCGCCGGCGCCGCGTGCCGCACGGTCGAGTGGACCGCGGCGCTCTCGCTCGAGGACGGCACCACGCACGAGGCGAGCGGCCGCGCGCCCGTCGAGCCGCGCCCGCGCGGCGCGGGCGTCGTGGCCGTCGACCTCCCCGTCGACCCGCCGCTCGGCTACCACACGCTCCGTCTCAGCGTGCGCGGCGCCGGGACGGACGGCGAGGCGTCGCAGCGGCTGATCGTCGTGCCGCCGCGCTGCCCGTCGCCCGCCGACGTGCTGGGCGGCGAGCGCGTTGCGGGCGTCACGGCGAGCCTGTACGCCGTGCGCACGGCGCGCAACTGGGGCGCGGGCGACCTCACCGACCTCGCGGCGCTCGTCGACTTCGCCGCCGACCACGGCGGCGCGTTCGTCGGGGTGAACCCGCTCCACGCGCTCCGCACGTCGGGGCTGGAGCCGAGCCCGTACGGGCCGGTGAGCCGCGTCTTCCGCCACCTGCTCTACCTCGACGTCGATGCCGTGCCCGAGCTGGCGGGCGACGCGGAGGCGCGGCGCCTGCGAGACGCGCCGGCGCTGGGCGAGGCGTTAGGCGCGCTCCGCGCCGCGGACCTCGTCGACCACGCGGCCGTCCTCGCGGCCAAGCGCCCGGTGCTCGAGGCGCTGCACCGGGCGTTCCGCCGGCTGCCCGCCGACCACGCGCGGCGCGTGGCGTACGACGCCTACGCCGCCGCGCAGGGCGGGGCGCTCGACCAGTACGCCACCTTCCAAGCCCTCGACGAGCACTTCCGCGTTCAAGGGCTCGGCTGGTGGCCGGAGTGGCCCGCCGCGATGCAGGATGCCTCGGGTGACGCGGTGCGCGCGTTCGCCGCCGAACACGCGGAAGTGGTCGACTTCCACCGGTGGGCGCAGTTCGAGCTCGAGGAGCAGCTCGGCGCGGCGGCGGCGCGGGCGCGCGTGCGCGGGCTGCCGGTCGGCCTCTACCAGGACCTCGCGGTCGGCGCGTCGCCCGCGGGGAGCGACGTGTGGGCGGACCAGGCGCTGTTCGCGCGCGGCGCGTCGCTCGGCGCGCCGCCCGACGCGCTCGGCCCCGACGGGCAGAACTGGGGCCTGCCGCCGATGATCCCGCGCCGGCTCGCCGCGGCGGGATACGCGCCGTGGACCCGCCTCGTGCGGAGCGCGCTGCGCCACGCGGGTGCGCTGCGCATCGACCACGCGATCGGGCTCTTCCGCCAGTTCTGGATCCCCGAGGGCGGGACGGGGCGCGACGGCGCCTACGTGCGCATGCCGTCCGACGACCTGTTAGGCATCCTCGCGCTGGAGAGCGCGCGCGCGGGGGCGCTGGTCGTCGGCGAGGATTTGGGCACGGTGCCGCCCGAGGTCGCGCCCGGGCTCGCGCGGTGGGGGGTGCTTTCGAGCAAGGTGCTCTACTTCGAGCGCGGCGAGCACGGGGCGTTCACGCCGCCGCGGACGTACGCGCGCGCGGCGCTCGCGACGGTCGACACGCACGACCTCGCGACGCTCTCGGGCTGGTGGGCCGGGCGCGACGTCGAACTGCGGCGCGAGTTGGGGCTGATCGAGAGCGACGAGGACGCGGCCGCGCAGCGCGAGGACCGCGCGGGGGAGCGGGCGCAGCTCGTGCGGCTGCTCGTCGCCGAGGGGGTCCTGGACCCGGCGGCGGTGCGCGGCGTTAGGCCGGCGGTGGGTGAGGACGCGCAGCCCGCCGCACTGCCGGACGCGCTACCGGCGGGGGCGCTGGACGACCTGGCAATGCGGGCGGGCGTACACGCGGTACTGCGGCGCGCGCCGAGCTGGCTGGTCGGGCTCGCTCTGGAGGACCTCGTCGGGGAGGTCGAGCCCGTGAACCTGCCGGGGGTAGGGCCGGACCGCTTCTCGAGCTGGACGCGACGGCTTCGGCCGCTGCTGGAGGATGCGGCGCGCGATCCGGAGGTAACGCGGGCGTTCGGGGTGGAGCGGGTGTGGGACGGGGGAAGCGGTCCGTAGCTGGACGCGCACGGCGGGTGGCGAATCGGGGTGTCGCGCGGGGGCGTGACCGGCCGGGGATGCTCGGGCCGGGGATGCTAATCCGGGGATGCTGGGGCCGGGGCTGCTCGGACCGCGATGGTGAAGCCGGGAAGGGCCACGACGAACTGCTCGTCGTGCTTTGGTCGTCGCCCGTCCCGGTCGTATCATCGCGGTCCGAGCATCCCCGGACGTCGCATCCTCGGCCCCCGCGTCCCCGGCCGGTCACGCGCCCGAGCGCCACCCCGATTCGCCGCCCGCCGTGCGCGTCACCCCGCCGGCGCGACGAGGTACTGCTCCAACAGCCCATCCGGCGTCTCGAACGTCGTGACGAGCAGCGGCCGCCCGCCGGCTACCACCCTGTACGCGCGGAACGTCATCCCGCCGCGCAGCGATTCGCTCGTCTGCTCCACGGACGCGGGCGGGCCCAACCGTCCGATGCTGTCGCCCAGGTCGCGCAGGGCGGCCGCGCTGAAGTAGGCGTTGGCGTCGGGCGTAAAGAGCGCGCGGTCGATCGTTCCCCGTTGCAGCCCCTCGAAGATCTGCCGTGTCCGGCGCGTGTGCGTCGCCGCCGCCGACGTCGCGCCCGCGGCGGGGCCGCGGCCGATGAGGGACTGGGCGATCTGTTGCGCGAGCAACCCGGCGGCTGAGGACGCGTCCTGGTTGGTGAGCACCACCACGGCCGCGCTGTCGTCGGGGAGGATGGTGCTCTCCGCGACGAAGCCCGCGACCTCGCCGCCGTGGTTCAGCACCCGGTGGCCGCCGTCGTTGAGCACGAACAGCCCGAGGCCGTAGTTGCTGCTCGTACCGTTGGCCAGCAGCACGGCGCGCTCGAGTTCGCGGTAGGACGCGGGGGTAAGGAGGGTCTGGTCGATCACGGACAGGTCCCACTTCGCGAGGTCGGTGGCGGTCATCGCGAGTTCGCCCGCGGCGTACATCCAGCCCGGCCCGGTCGACGTGGCCGGGCGCAGCGGCCCGAGGCCGTAGCGCATGTAGCCGACCGGCTCGATCGCGGACGGCCCGCCGGCGTCGAAGTCGACCGCGGACGTTAGGCCGAGCGGGTCGAGGATGCGCGTCCGGACGAAGCGCGTGAAGGGGACGCCGCTCGCGCGCTCGACGACGAGGCCGGCGATCGCGTAGTTGGTGTTGCTGTACTGCCAGCGCGTGCCGGGCTCGAAATCGAGCGGGCGCTTGGCCCAGCGCGCGAGGATCGCCGCGGCGGTCGTCGGCCGCTCCATCTCGGGCGGCACGTAGTCCTGCGGCCAGAAGTCCTGGTAGCCCGACGTGTGGGAGAGCAGCTGGCGGAGCGTGACGTCGGTGCCGCGCGTGAGGCCGGGCACCCAGCGCTCGACCTTGTCGTCGAGCGAGAGCTTGCCGTCCTGTTGCAGCAGCAGGAGCGCGGCCGCGGTGAACTGCTTGCTGATCGAGCCGATGCCGTATCGCATCGCGGGCGTCGCGGCCACGCGCGGGTCGAGCCGCGCGGCGCCGTATGCCTGCGCGTAGACGACGCGGGCGTGGCGGACGACGGCCACCGACGCGCTCGGCACGCCGGTGGCGGCGAGGACGCGCGCGGCGATCGAGTCGACGCGCGGGCCGAGGGAGTCGTCGCCGGGCGCGGACGCCGGCGGTGCCGGCGTCTGGGCGCGGAGCGCGGCGGCGCCGAGGGCTGCGGCGAGGAGCGCGCCGGCGACGCGCGACGTCTGGGGGCGGTAGGCGTGGGCCATGCGCGGTACGATACTGCGCGTCCGCGGCTCCGACAGACCCTCGGTCCCGCCCCGATGTCGCCGCGCCGGCACGTGGTTCGCCCTGGCGCCCCCGCGATGACCGCCGCCCCGCCACCCCGACCGCTCGCCGGCCCCGCGTACGCCGCGACCTATCGCCTGCAGCTCGGCCCGCACCTCGACTTCGACGGCGCCCGCGCGCGCGTCCCCTACCTCGCGCGACTCGGCGTCTCGCACCTCTACCTCTCGCCGGTCCTCCACGCCCGCGCCGGGAGCACGCACGGCTACGACGTCGTCGACCCCGCGCACGCCAACCCCGCGCTTGGCGGCGACGCCGGGTTCGACCGCCTCGCCACCGCCGCGCGCCGCGCCGGGCTCGGCGTCGTGCTCGACGTCGTGCCCAACCACATGGGCGTCGGGCCCGAGAACCCCTACTGGGACGACGTGCTCGCCCGCGGCGAGGCGTCGCCGTACGCGCGCTGGTTCGACGTCGACTGGGACGCGATGGGGCGCGCGCGCCGCCGGCAGATCGCGATGTGCGTCCTCGGAGAGTCGCCCGAGGCGGCCCTCGCGCGCGGCGCGCTGGTCGTCCGCCGCGGCCCCGCGGGCCCGCGCGTCCACTACTACGAACACTCCTTCCCGCTCAGCCCCGAGACCGCCGGCGCGTTCGCCGCGTTAGGCCGGCGCGGCGCCGCGCCCGCCGACGCCGCGCTCCTCGCGCGCCAGCACTGGCGCGTCGCCTTCTGGCGCGACGCGTGGCGCGAGCTCAACTACCGCCGCTTCTTCGACGTCTCGGACCTCGTCGGGCTGCGGGCCGAGGACCCGGCGGTGTTCGAGGCCACGCACGCGTGGGCCCTCGCGCGCGTCGCCGCGGGGCAGGTGCACGCGCTGCGCGTCGACCACGTCGACGGCCTGCGCGATCCGTTGGGCTACCTCCAGCGCCTGCGCCGCGCGCTCGACGAGCGCCGCCCCGACGCGCACGTCCCCGTCTTCGTCGAAAAGATCCTCGTCGGCGACGAGCGGCTGCGCCCCGAGTGGCCGGTCGACGGCACCACCGGCTACGAGGTCCTCGACGCGCTCGAGCGCGTGTTCGTCGACGCCGACGGCGCGGGCGCGCTCGAGGCGGCCTACCGCGGCCTGCTCGGGCCCCGCGGCCGCGACGACTTCGCCGAGCTCGCCGTGCGCGCCAAGGAGGCAATCCTCCGGCGGAGCTTCCGCCCCGAGGTGCGGCGCGTCGTGCGCGCGCTCCTCACGGCCGCGCCGCGAGGGGCCGGCGAGGGCCGGCGCCTCGCCGAGGCCGTGCTGCGCCTTGCCGCGGCGCTGCCGGTCTACCGGACGTACATCGCGCCCGATTCGGACGACGGCGCTCCCGCCCGCGGCGCGGCCGACGGCGTCCCCGGTCCGCTCGCGGCGTCGGCCGACGACCGTACCGCGCTCGACTGGGCGTTCTCGCGCGCCGTCGCGCGCACCCCCGCGCTCGCCGACGACCTCGGCTACGTGGCCGCCGTGCTTGCGGGCGACCTGCCCGCGCGCGACGCGCCCGCCGTGGCGCGCGTCCGCGGGGCCGCCGCGGAGGCCGCGCTCCGCTTCCAGCAGACGAGTGGGCCCGCAACGGCCAAGGGCGTCGAGGACACCGCGCTCTACCGCTGGGCGCCGCTCGCCTCGCTCTGCGAGGTCGGCGGCGAGCCCGACGCTCCGCTCCGCCACGCCACGGCCGCGTGGCACGACGCCAACGCCGAGCGCCGCTCCCGCGCGCCGCACGCGCTCGTTCCCGTGACGACGCACGACACGAAGCGCGGCGCCGACACGCGGGCCCGCCTCGACGCGCTGAGTGAGATCGCCGCCGAGTGGAACGCGCTCGTCGCGGGCTGGCACGGCCGGCACCGGGGGCTCCGCCGCTACACCGAGCCGAATGGGCGCGCGCGAGTCGTCGACGGCGCGATGGAGTCGCTGCTCTACCAGACGCTCGTGGGCGTGTGGCCGGCCGACCGGGCGCGCGCGGCGCTCGACGACGCGACGTGCGCACGCATCCGCGACTACCTGCGCAAGGCCGCGCGCGAGGCCAAGGCGCGCACCAGCTGGACCGACCCCGACGAAGCGTACGAGGGCGCGCTCTTCGCGATGGCCGACGCGCTCGCGTGCGGCGACGCGGGCGAGGCGTTCCGCGCGGAGCTCGCCCCGGTCGTCCGGCGCGTCGCCGCCGCGGGGGCGTGGACGGCGCTCGCGCGCACGCTGCTCCAGGCGACCGCGCCCGGGACGCCCGACGTCTACCAGGGCGACGAGCTGTGGAATCTCGTCCTCGTCGACCCCGACAACCGACGCCCGGTCGACTGGCGCCTGCGCGAGCAGCTGCTCACCGACGCCGAGTCGGAGGCGGACGCGGCGACGTGGTGGGCGCGCGCGCTGCGTACGGCGCCGGCCGACGTCGGCGCGCCCAAACTGCGCTTGCTCCACGCGTTGCTCCGGGCGCGCCGCGGCGCGCCCGCGCTGTTCGCGTCGGGCGCGTACGCGCCGGTCGCCGCCGCGGGAGAGAAGGCTGCGCACGTCGTCGCCGCCCTCCGCACCGACGGCGACGCGCTCGCGCTCGCCGTCGCGCCGCGCCTCGCGCTGATGCTGCGTCCCGACGGCGCGCCGCCCGTCGGCGACGCCACGTGGGGCGACACGGTGCTGCAGTTGCCGCCCGAGGCGTTGCCGACCTCGTCGGCCGGGCGTCGCTTGCGCGACGTGGTCACCGGACGGGTGCACGACCTGTTCGACGCGCCGGACGGCCGCGTTCCTGTCGCGACCCTGCTCGCCGTCGCGCCCGTCGCGCTGCTCGTCGCCGAACCCCGCTGATCGTCGCGACGCGCGGACCCTCGTCGGGGAATCCGCGCGTCGTCCGCGGGGTACGCGAGGGCCGCCGCGGGACGCCGCGGTGTTCGGAACGCGCTAACTTGCGCGCGTCGCGTCGTTGGGCTTCGAGCCCAGCGCCGAGCCGCGCGCCCCTCCCCGGCGTCGTGCGCGCGCTGCTCGTGCGACCGCGTCCGTTCCCCTTCTCGTCTTTCCCGAGGTCCGCCGATGGCTTCCGCGGCTTACTCCGTCGCCTACTTCTCCATGGAGGTCGGCCTCGAGCAGGACCTCCCCACCTACAGCGGCGGGCTCGGCGTACTCGCGGGCGACACGCTGCGCTCCGCCGCCGACCTCGGCGTGCCGCTGGTGGCGGTCACGCTCGCGCACCGGTGCGGCTACTTCGAGCAGCGCCTCGCGGCCGACGGGACGCAGACCAACGTCGCGGAGCCGTGGGACCCGGCGGCGCGCCTGCCGCGCGTCGCGCAGGCGGTGACCGTGGAGGTCGAGGGGCGCCCGGTGCGCGTGCAGGCGTGGCGCTACGACGTGCGCGGCGTCGGCGGGCACGTCGTGCCGGTCTACCTGCTCGACACGCGGCTGCCGGAGAACGACGCGTACGACCAGACGCTCACCGACACGCTCTACGGCGGCGACAACCGCTACCGTCTCTGCCAGGAGCTCGTGCTCGGCGTCGGCGGCGCGGCGCTGCTCGACGCGTTAGGCGTTGGCGCGGAGCCCGGGCTGCAGTACCACATCAACGAGGGGCACGCGGCGCTCCTCACGCTGCACCTGCTCGAGCGGCAGCTCGACGGCCGCCCGGCGGCGCAGGCCACGGGCGAGGACGTCGAGGCGGTCGCGCGGCGCGTCATCTTCACGACGCACACGCCGGTGCCGGCGGGGCACGACAAGTTCTCGGGCGCGCTCGCGCGGCAGGTGCTGGGCGCGCGGGCCGCGCTGCTCGACGCGTGCACGCTGTGGGACCACGGCGAGCTCAACATGACGCGCCTCGCGCTCCGCTGCTCGCGCTTCGTCAACGGCGTCGCGATGCGGCACGCCGAGGTCTCGCGCGAGATGTTCCCCGAGTACCCGATCGCGGCGGTGACCAACGGCGTGCACGCGGCGACCTGGACGAGCGAGCCCTTCCGGCAGCTCTTCGACAAGCACATCCCGGAGTGGCGCCGGGACAACTACTACCTGCGCTACGCGGTGTCGCTCCCGGCCGCGGAACTGCGCGCGGCGCATGCGGCGGCCAAGCGGCTGATGATCGGCGAGGTCGCGCGGCGCACGGGCGTGGCGCTCGACCCCGACGTGTTCACGATCGGATTCGCGCGCCGCTCGGCGACCTACAAGCGCGGCGACCTCGTGTTCTCGGACCTCGAGCGCGTCCGCGAGATCGCGGAGAAGGCCGGGCGGCTGCAGTTCGTCTTCGCCGGCAAGGCGCACCCCAAGGACCAGCCCGGCCAGGCGACGATCCGGCGCGTCTTCGCGGCCGAGCAGGCGTTAGGCGACGCGGTCCGCGTGGTCTACGTGCCCAACTACGAGATGGACCTCGGCGCCCTGCTCACCGCCGGCAGCGACCTCTGGCTCAACAACCCGGTGCGCCCGCTCGAGGCGAGCGGCACGAGCGGCATGAAGGCGGCGCTCAACGGCGTGCCGTCGCTCTCGGTGCTCGACGGCTGGTGGGTCGAGGGCTGTGTCGAAGGCAAGACGGGCTGGGCGATCGGCACCGACGACCAGCCGTTCGTCGACCCCAACAGCGACGCCGCCGCGCTGACCGCGTCGCGGGCCGACGCGGCCGCGCTCTACGACAAGTTGGAGGCGGCGGTGGTGCCGCTCTTCTACGGCGACGCGGCCGGGTGGGCCGAGGTGATGCGGCAGACCATCGCCGTCAACGGGTCGTTCTTCAACACGCAGCGCATGGTCGCGCAGTACGTGCAGAACGCCTACCTCCCGGGCGCCGGCGCCGGCGCGCTGGAGACCGCCGCGGCGTGAGCGACGCATCGTGAGTGACGCATGAGGCAGGCGTGAGCGAGCCGCGCGCGGGACTCCCGGAACCGGCCGCCCCCGCGCGCGAGCCGTTAGGCCGGGTCGTCGCGACGGAGCGGAAGCCCAACACCGCGTTCGAGTTCCACTTCTGGACCGCGCTCGACGCGCCCGTCGGAATCGGCACCATCGTGCGCGTCGACGCCGCCGTCGCGGTCGGCGGCGTGCGCCCCGTCATCTACGGCGTGGTGACGGAGGGCTTCGCCTACACGGACCTCCAGAGTCCGCTGCACGACGTCATGGGCCACGACGGCTCGCCGGCGGCGGCGGGCTTCGCCACGACGGTGCGCGCGGAGGTCCGCCTCTACACCGCCGCCGTGCTGCGCCAGCTGCCCGAGGAGCCGCTGCAGCCGGTCCCGATGGGCGAGGTCTTCCTCGCCGGCGACGCCGACATCGAGGCCGCGCTCCGGATGGACGCGTACCTCGCCGAGGGGGCGCGGACCGGGATCCCGGTCGGGCTGTACCGGTCGGGCGGCACCGAGAGCCCGGTCTACCTCGACGCCGACTTCCTGCTCGGCCCCGAGGCGGCGCACCTGAACATCACGGGCGTCTCGGGACTCGCGACGAAGACGAGCGCGGTCGAGTGGATGCTCGCGTCGATCTTCGCGCACTTCCCCGAGAAGAAGGGCGCGGTCGCGGCCGTGTGCTTCAACGTCAAGGGCCCGGACCTGCTCTTTTTGGACCAGCCCGCGACGAAGCTCGACGACGCGGACCGCGCGATGTACGAGCGGCTCGGCGTGCCGGCGGAGCCATTCGCGCGCGTGCGCTACTGGGCGCCGTACACGGCCAAGGGCTACGCGCTCGCCACGCTCCGCTCGCACGACGCGCTGCAGCACAACGTGCGGCCGCTGACGTGGGGGTTGAAGGAGGTGTTCCAGTTCGCCCAGGTCCTCCTGAACAAGGACGACATGGACGCGAAGGCCGACGCGCTCATCGACTTCATCTCGGAGCGCGTGATCGAGCGCGAGTTCACGGACGCGCTGCTGCGGAAGCCGTACCGCGTGACGACGTTCGCGGGGTTGGAGGAGTGGTTCCGCGACCTGCTGATCGCGATCGAGGCCAAGGGCGGCGGCGACACCTGGCGCACGCACCACGTGGCGACGATCCGCAAGGTGCGCAACCGGCTCGTCAACATCGCGCTCCGCTGCCAGGGCCTCGTCACCGACGGCGCCGAGGCGAGCGACCTGCCGTGGGGGAGCTTCGAGGACCGCGCGGTGTATGTGGTCGACGTCGCGAACCTCGAGGAGGACGCGCAGGACCTGATCTTCGCCCGCGTGGTCAGCAAGCTGCGCGAGCACCTCGAGCGACGCGACCTCGGCGTCCAACACGTCGTCGTCTTCGTCGACGAGTTGAACAAGTACGCGCCGGGCGACGGGCCGGACACGTACGTCCGCAAGATGCTCCTCGACATCGCGGAGCGCGGGCGGTACCTGGGGCTCGTGCTCTTCTCGGCGCAGCAGTTCCGCAGCCAGGTGCACCGGCGCGTGGTGGGCAACTCGGGCACCGCGCTCTACGGCCGCATGGACGGCGACGAACTGGCGACGCCGGGGTACGCGGTGCTCTCGCCCGCGGTGAAGACCAAGCTCGCCACGCTCGACAAGGGACAGTTGATGGTTCGCCACCCGCACTTCACCCAACCCGTGTTCGTTCGCTTCCCGCGCCCCGCGGTGCTGACCGGGCGCGAGGGCGTCGAGCGCTACCCGCAGGCCGTGGACGTGGCGCTGGACGCGGCCGTGACGCGCGCGCTCCGCGCGATGGACCCCTCGGTCACGCTCGCCTGGGTGCAGGAGGCGATCGTCATGGCCGACGAGCGCGACGTGATCGCGGCCAAGGACCGCACGGTGGTCGCGCGCCCGGACGACGTGAAGGCGTACTTCCGCGCGCAGCTGCGCCCGGTCGTCGTGGCGCGGCAGGCGCACATGCCGGCGCCGTCGCCGGTGCCCGCGGTCCGCGCGATCCCGAGCGACGACCCGTACGGCTTCTAGGCCGGGACGCGGGGTGCGCGCTGGGCGTTGGGCGGGGCTGGTCGCGACGGCTGTCGCGGTCGGGGCGGCGCTCCACCCGGCGCGCGCGCAGATCGGCGCGGCCGCGCGGCCCCGCCCGCACGCGGTCGCGCTCCGCCTGCGCCCTCGCGCGGGCGACACGGTCCGCACGCGCTTCGAGCAGACCGTGCGCTTCATCCCCCGCTTCGCGCACGCGGCGTCGACGGCGGCGGCCCCGGCCAGCGCGATGCTCGTCATTGCCCGCTCGATCGTCGAGCGGGTGGACGCGAGCGGGGCGCTGCTCCTCGCGGTCACCGACTCGGTCGCCTTCCGCGCGGCCGGCGCGCCGCCCGCGGCCCTCGAACGCATGCGCCGCGGCATGCAGGGCCGCCGCGCGGAGCTCCGCGTCGCGCCCGACGGCGCGCTCGCGGCCAGCGGAGGGGGAACGGGAGCGGTCCCTGCGACGCTCCGCCTTCCGGGCACCCTCCCCGACGCGATGGTCGCACCCGGGGCCACCTGGCGCCGCGCGATGGCGGTTCCCTCCTGGGGCTCCGCCGCGTCGCCGCCGCACCTCGACGTGCTCTTTCGCTTCGACTCGATCGGGGCCGACGGCGCGAGGGCGTACGTCTCGCTGCGCGGGCGGCTCCACGGGGAGGCGTCGGGGGATGAGTCCGACGCGGCGGCGCAAGGAGCGGGGCACGTCGACGGGGGGCTGGTGGTCGACCTCGCGCGCGGGTGGGTGGTGGAGTCGTGGGCGACGTTCCGGCTGGACGGGATGATGGGGGGACCGGGGGGCGGGAGCGAGCCGGTGAGGGTGATCGTGACGCAGAGGTTGAAGGCGTTTTGAGAGGGCGGCGGCGCGCGGGATCCATTCCAGCGCGGTGCCGAGCGGGCGGGACGGAGACGGCCGGGTATCGGGCATCCCGAGTCGCCCTCCGCCCGCGGGTGTCGTTCCGCATGCGCCCCCAAGCACGGCGCTGAGTGCCGCCGTATGCTGAGTGTCCCCGTAAGCGGCGGACGCTCTACCCCGTTGGCCCCACACGTACCGCGTTAGCTCGCACGACCCGAACGGCGGGACCCGAAACGGTGAATCGAAACGCGGGACCCGTCGCCCCATCCGCCGCAGGTCCACCGTGGCTCTCGCCCTACCCTCGCCAACCAACCACCCTCTTCCGCTACCGCCCTTTCACTTCGCGCGACTTCCCCAAATCCTCCTCGAACATCCCCTGCATGTCCCTCCCGAGCCGGTCATCATCGACCACCGCGTCCAGCTCGAAGTTGATCGCGACGCCTAACGGATTGAAGTCCGTCGACCCGACGCGCGCGTACCTCCCGTCCGCGATCTGCGTCTTGGCGTGCATCATCTCTCCCTGCCACTCCCAGATCCGCACCCCGTGGTGCAGAAGGCGGGGGTAGTAGCGCCGCGTGACCGGGACCACCCAGGCGTGGTCGCCGTGCCCCGGGACGAGGAGCCGGACGTCGACCCCATCGCGCGCCGCGCCGACGAGCGCCTCGACGAGGTCGGATGACGGCGTGAAATACGCGTCGGCGATCCAGATCGACTCGCGCGCCTCGACGGCCGTCGCTTCGAGCGCGCGGCTCACGCGGTAGCGCCCGGGCTCTCCCTCGAGGATCCCCACCACGCCGGTCGCGCCGGGCGTACTCGGCGCGCCGGGCCGCTCGGACGGGACTTGCGTGGGGCGCGAGGTGTCCGGGTGCCCCCGCCGGTAGCGCGGGGTGAGCGCCCAGATCCGGTCGAAGGCGTGGGCCATCGAGCGCGCCGCCGGCCCGGCGATGCGCACGGTCGTGTCGCGCCACGCACCGCTGCCCGGTCGGCCCGGGTGCTCGCCGACGCTCCATTCGTGGCCGATCCCGACGCCGCCGATCACGCCCGCGCCGCCGTCGCGGTCGGGGTCGACGGCGAGGAGTTTGCGGTGGTCGCGGGGCACCACGCCGAGCCAGCGCGTGCCGAGTCGGGGCGGGTTGAACACGCGCGCGTCGACGCCGGCGCGATGGAGCCCGGCGACGAACTCGGGGGCGAGGCCGCGCGAGCCCACCCAATCGTAGAGCACGCGCACCCGCACGCCGCGCCGCGCCGCGGCGGCCAGCGCGGGCGCGAAACGCATGCCGACGGCGTCGCTGCGGAGGATGTAGCTCTCGAGGACGACCTCGTCGCGCGCGCCCTCGATGAGGGCGAGCATCGCGTCGAAGGTCGCCGGGCCGTTGCGGAGCAGGGTGCACGTGTTACCCGCGGAAACGTGCGCCGCGGCGATGCGCCACATGCGGTGCGCGAAGCTGTTCACGTCGGGGGAGGTGCCGGGGCCGAGGCCCGCGCCGGGCGGCGCGCCCGCGGGCGTGTCGGCGGGCGCGCTCGGCGGCGCGTCGGCCGCGGGCGGTACAGGGACGGTGGTCACGGGAGGCTCGCTCGGCCGCAGACGCCGGGCGCGGGGCGCGCCCGCACGTGGCCCGGTCGCCCACGACGCATCCACCGGACCAACCGGGACCGCACCCGTTTCCGCGCGACCGGTCGTGCGCCCCGCGCCCCGGCGGACCGGTTCTCGCGCGGGAGCCGCGCGGGGCCGCCCTTCGCGGCCCCGCGCCCTCACTCCCGCCCACATGCGCGCCGTGTTCTACGACCGTCGTGGCCCCGCCCGCGACGTCTTACAGGTCGGCGACCTCCCCACCCCCGAGCCGGGGCCGGGGGAGGTCCGCGTGCGCGTGCACGTCTCCGCCGTCAACCCGAGCGACACCAAGTCGCGAAGCGGCTGGGGTGGCGCGGCGCCGATGCCGTTTCCGCGGGTCGTTCCGCACCAGGATGGCGCGGGCGTGATCGACGTCGTCGGCGCGGGCGTCCCGGCCTCGCGCGTCGGCGAGCGGGTGTGGGTCTACGAGGCGCAGTGGAAGCGCCCGTTCGGGACGGCGGCCGAGTACACGGCGGTGCCCGCGCGGAACGCGGTCGTGCTCCCCGACGGCGTCGGCTTCGACGTCGGGGCCTGCCTCGGCATCCCGGCGATGACGGCGCACCGCGCGCTCCTCGCCGACGGGCCGGTCACCGGGCGCGTGGTGCTCGTGCAGGGCGGGGCGGGGGCGGTCGGGCTGGCGGCCGTGCTCCTCGCGCGGTGGGCGGGCGCACGCGTGCTGGCCACGGTGAGTCGCCCGGAGCAGGCCGCGGCGGCGGAGGCGGCCGGGGCGCACGTCGTGATCAACCGCCGCAGCGAGGACGTCGCGGCACGTGTCCGGGCGGAGAGCGGCGGCGCCGGCGCGGACCGGGTCGTCGAGGTCGACCTCGCCGCCAACCTCGACGCCGACCTCGCCTGTCTGGCGCCTAACGGCGTGGTAAGCTTCTACGCCGGCCCCGCGCCGGACGCGACGGCCGCGGTGGTGGTGCGGCGCGCGATGTCGCAGAACGCCGTCCTGCGCGGGCTGCTGGTCTACATGATGGGCGACGAGGCGCACGCGGCCGCCGTGCGCGACATCGGCGCGTGCCTGACCGCGGGCGCGTACCGCCCCGTGGTCGCCGAGCGGCTGCCGCTCGAGCGGGCCGCGGACGGTCACGACCGGCAGGACGCGGGCACCGCGGTCGGCAAGATCCTGTTCGAGGTCGCCTAACGGTTGCGCGTGCGCGTACTCGCCGTCTCGGGCTCGCTGCGGGCGGGCGGGTCCAACAACGCGGTCCTCGACGCGGCGCGGCTGCTCGCGCCGCCCGGGGTCGACGTGGTGCGCTGGGCCGGGCTGCGCGCGCTGCCGGCGTTCGACCCCGACCTCGACACCGGCGACCCCGCGCTGCTCCCGGCCGCGGCGGCGGCGTGGCGCGCGGAGGTCGGCGCGGCCGACGCGCTGCTCATCTCGAGCCCCGAGTACGCCCACGGCATCCCGGGGTCGCTCAAGAACGCGCTCGACTGGCTGGTCGGCAGCGTCGAGTTCCCGGGCACGGCGGTCGGGCTGCTGAACACCTCGCCGTCGTCGGTGCACGCGCCGGCGCAGCTGGCGGAGGTGGTATCGACGATGAGCGCGCGGCTGGTCCCGGGGGCATCGGCGACGGTCGCGCTGCTCGGGCGGGCGCTGGACGGGGCGGGGGTGGCGGCCGAGCCGGCGCTCGCCTCCGTGGTGCGGGACGTGATCGTGGCGCTCGCGGCGGGGGCCTAACGGCGACACGGTGGTTCCCGCACGACCGGTCCCGCGGGCTTGGTGGGGCGCTGTTGGTACCTCGTCTCACCGACCGCGCGGTACCAAACCCGCCCACCGGTCGTGCCGCCCGCGCCCTCCACCCCGGAAAGCTCCTATCTTTCCTGCGAACCCCGCCCCACCGCCCGCCGTGCGCCTCGTCCACCTCGCCGACCTCCACCTCGGCTTCCGCCAGTACCAGCGCCTGACGCCCACCGGCGTCAACCAGCGCGAGGCCGACGTCGCGCGCACCTTCGCCCGCGCGGTGGACCGGACGATCGCGCTCGCCCCCGACCTCGTCGTCATCGCGGGCGACGTCTTCCACGTCGTGCGCCCGCCCAACCCGGCGATCCTGCACGCGTTCCGCCAGTTCATGCGCCTGCAGGCCGCGCTGCCTAACACGGCCGTCGTGATGGTCGCCGGCAACCACGACGCGCCGCGCACGCAGGAGACCGGCTCGATCCTCAAGCTGTTCACCGAGTGCGGCGTGCGCGTCGTCGACGGAGCCGCCGAGCGCATCGGCCTACCGCACCTGGGGGCGAGCGTGCTCGCCGTGCCCGACGTGCCGGGGCACGTGCGCCCGGTCCTCGCCCCGGACCCGGCGGCGCGCTACAACGTGCTGCTGCTCCACGGCGAGGTCGAGGGGATGCTCCGCGGCGTCGCCTCCGCCGAGCGCGCGTCGGTCGAGATCCCGCGCGCCGACCTCCGCGCGCCCGAGTGGGACTACGTCGCGCTCGGCCACTACCACGTGTACCGCGAGGTCGAGCCCAACGCGTACTACTCGGGCTCGATCGACTACACGAGCTTCGACGCGTGGGGCGAGCGGCGCGACGAACGCGAGCAGGGGATTCCGGGCAAGGGCCTCGTCGAGCGCGACCTCGCCACCGGCCGTCACACGTTCCACCCCCTCGAGCCCTCGCGCGCCCTCCTCGACCTGCGTTCGATCGAGGGCGTCGGTCTCGGCGCGCGCGAACTCGACGCGGCGGTGCGCGGGGCGGTCGACGCGGTGCCGGGCGGCATCGACGACAAGATCGTCCGGCTGCGCGCGCTCGACGTCCCGCGCCACGTCGCGCGCGAGATGGACCACAAGTCGCTGCGCGAGTTCAAGCGCCGCGCGCTCCACTTCCAGTTCGAGACCGTGCGCCCCGAGGTCGCGCGCGCCTCGGCCGCCGGGTCCCCGACCCGCCGCCCGTCGCTGGCCGACGTCGTGCGCGAGAAGCTGGCCAACCGCTTGCTGCCGGGCGAGGTGCCGCGCGACGCGTTCGTCGCGTTAGGCCTGCGATACCTGGCCGACGCCGACGCGGCGACCGCCGAGGCGCCCGCGGCCGCCATGGCCGGGGCGGGGGAGGACGGCGCGTGAAGCTCCGCGCGCTCCGCATGGTCAACTTCCGCCAGCACGCGGACTCGTCGATCACGTTCGGCGACGGGCTGACCGGGATCATCGGGCCCAACGGCTCCGGGAAGACGACCGTGCTCGAGGCGATCGCGTGGGCGCTCTACGGCCAGCAGGCCGCGCGCGGCACGCGCGACTCGCTGCGCTTCAGCCGCGCCCCCGCGCGCGCGTCCGTCCGCGTCGAGCTCGAGTTCGACCTCGCGGGGCACCGCTACCGGGTCGTCCGCGGGCTGACCAACGCGGAGCTCTACCTCGACGGCGGCCAGTCGCCCGTCGCCAACTCGATCACGGGCGTCACCGAGCTGCTGCAGCGGCGACTCGGCATGACCAAGGGCGAGTTCTTCAACACGTACTTCACGGGGCAGAAGGAGCTCTCCGTGATGGCCGCGATGGGCCCGACCGAGCGCGCGCAGTTCCTCTCGCGCGTGCTGGGCTACGAGCGCCTGCGCGCGGCGCAGCACCTCGTGCGCGAGCGGCGCAAGCTGATCACCGCCGAGCTACAGGGGCTGCGCTCCGCGCTCCCCGACCCCGCGGCGGTCCGCGCCGCGCTGGCGCAGGGCGAGGCGCGCGTCGCCGCCGCACGCTCCGACGCCGAGCGCGCGGAAGCCGAGCGCGGCGCCTCGCAGGAGCGCCTCGCCGCGGTGGTCCCGCGCTGGCAGGCCGTGCAGGAAGCGCGCGAGCGCGCGCTGGCGCTCGACGGCGAACTCCGCGTCGCGGACGCGGAAGCGGCGACGCTCGCGCGCGAGGTCGAACGGCTCGCGCGCGAGCTGAACGCCGCGGACCTCGCGGTCGCCGAGGTCGAGCGACTGTCGTCGCTGCTCGCGCCGCTGCCGATCCTGCGCACGGAACTCGCGCGCCTCGACCAGCTCGCCGTCGCGGAGGGGCGCCGGCAGGCGCTGCTCGACTCCGAGCGCGCGCTCGCCGAGGAGGCCGCGCGCCTGGCCGAGCGGCGCGCCAAGCTGACCCCCGCGCCCGCGCTCGAGCGCGAGACCGAGCTGCTGCTCGGCGCCAAGCGCCAGGAGTCCGACGGCGTGCAGGCGGAGCACGAGGCCGCGCGCACCGCCTACGTCCGCGACCGGCAGGAGGCCGACACGAAGCTCGAGGCGCTCCGGGCGCAGTTCAACGACGCCCGCGCCCAGCGCGACCGCGTGCAGCAGCTCGGCCCCGAGAGCCCGTGCCCGACGTGCACGCGCCCGTTAGGCGCGAGCTACACGACGGTGCTCGACTCGCTCGACGAGCAGCTCGACACGCTCAACGCGAGCGGGAAGTACTACCGCGACCGGCTCAAGCAGCTCGAGGGCGAGCCCGAGGCGCTCCGCGTGCTGGGCGAGCGGCGGCGCGCGCTCGCCGCGGAGGTCACGGGGCTGGAGCGCCGACTCGCCAAGTGCCAGGCCGGGGCGCAGGAACTGCGCGCGGTCGAGCAGGACGCCGCGGCGCGCGAGCGGCGCCTCGGCGCCGTGCGGGCCGACCTCGCCGCGCTGCCCTCGGGCTACGACCACGCCGCGCACCGCGCGATGAAGGTGGAGGCCGAGCGCCTCACCCAGCTCGACCGCGAGCGCGTGCGCGCGGAGGCGACCGTGGCGCGCGCCGCGCCCGCGCGCGCCGCAGGCGACCGCGCCGCGGAGGCGCTGGCCGGCGTGCGCGAGCGCACCGAGCGGCTCCGGGCGCAGCGCGAGGCGGCGCCGTTCGACGAGACCGCCTTCGCGCGCGGCCGCGGCGAGTACGACGCGGCCAACACCGCCGCGCGCGCGGCCGAGGTCCGCGCGGCGCAGACCAACGGCGAGCTCGCCGCGGCGCGCGCGGCGCTCGACGGCGCGGAGCGGCAGCGCGCCGAGCTCGAACGCGGGCGCGAGCGGCTCGAAGCGCTCACCGCCGAGCGCGTGCTGCACGACGAGTTGGACCGCGCGTACACCGACCTGCGCACGGACCTCAACTTCCAGCTCCGCCCCGAGCTCTCCGACGCGGCCAGTCGGTTCCTCGAAGACCTCACCGACGGGCGGTACGACGCGCTGGAGCTCGACGACCAGTACAACGTGATCGTGCTCGAGGGGCAGGTGCCCAAGCCCGTCATCTCGGGCGGCGAGGAGGACCTGGCGAACCTCGTGCTGCGCCTGGCGATCTCGCAGATGATCGCCGAGCGCGCGGGGCAGAGCTTCTCGCTCCTGGTGTTGGACGAGGTGTTCGGGTCGCTCGACGAGTCGCGGCGGGCCAACGTGCTGGAGCTGCTGCGGCGGCTGCACGACCGGTTCGAGCAGGTCATCGTGATCACGCACATCGAGGACGTGCGCGAGGGGCTGGACCAGGTGGTGCGGGTGCGCTACGACGAGGTGCGCGGGACGTCGGTGGTGGAGCAGGACGACCGGGCGGAGGCCGGCGGCGAGGGCGCCGCGGCCGAGCCCCCGGCGCTCGCGGCCGCCTAACGGGGGCGGCGCGTGACCGGACTGCGCCCCTGGCGCGCCGCCCAGCGCGCGGCGGA
Organism: uncultured Gemmatimonadales bacterium; assembly: GCA_963763675.1. Taxonomy (GTDB): domain Bacteria; phylum Gemmatimonadota; class Gemmatimonadetes; order Gemmatimonadales; family Gemmatimonadaceae; genus BPUI01. The sequence continues at coordinate 1,260,121 of CAVXPN010000001.1, read as the reverse complement.
CGGGCCGCACCGCGCGACGGTCGCCGACATTCCCGCGCTCAACACGGCGTTCTCGGAGGCGTTCACCGAGCGCTACCGCAAGGACGGGCTCGTCGGGGTGCGCGTGCCCGCGCTCAACCCGCTGATCTGGCGCTACGCCATCGCCGACGCGGGCGAGGGGGCGATGCTCTGGCGCGGCGAGCGCGGCGAGGTCGTCGCCTTCAACGTCGCCCACCACTCGGGCGACGAGGGGTGGATGGGGCCGCTCGCCGTCGCGCCGCCCTACCAGGGGCGCGGGCTCGGCAAGGCGGTGGTCGGCGCGGGCGTCGAGTGGCTGCGCGCCGGGGGGGCGCGCACGATCGGGCTCGAGACGATGCCGCGCACGATGGACAACATCGGCTTCTACTCGGCGCTGGGCTTCGTGCCCGGGCGGCTGACGCTCACGGTGACGCTCGACGCCGCGCCGACGGCGCGCGCGCCGGCGCTGCTCGGTCGGCTGCCGCTGCGCGCGCGCGACGAGGCGGCCGACGCGTGCGCGGCGCTCGTCGGGCGGCTCGCGCCCGGGCGCGACTTCTCGCGCGAGTCGGCGCTGACCGAGGAGCTCGCGTTAGGCGACACGGTGCTGGCGTACGACGCGGGCGGTGCGCTCGCCGGGTTCGCGCTCTGCCACTCGGCGCCGCTCGTCGAGGGGCGCGTGCGCGAGGAGGTGCGCGTGCTCAAGCTCGTCGTCGCCGGCCCCGATGCGCTGCCCGCGGTGGCCGACGCCGTGCGAGACTTCGCGCGGCGGAGCGGGGCGCGGCGGGCGGCGTTCCGCGTGCAGGGCGACTACGTGTGGGTCTACCGGGCGCTGCTCGCGCGCGGGGGGCGCGTGCGGTGGAGCGACCTGCGGATGACGCTCGACGGGTACCCGGAGCCGGCGGTGGTGGGGGGGGCGGTGTTGTCGAACTGGGAGATCTAACCGCGCGCTAAGTCGTTGCGGCCCACGCGGGGCGCGGCGCTCGCCGACTCGCAGCCGGTAGGCCGGCGGACGAACGGCCATGAGGCGCGTGACGGCGCCGGCGCGGCTAGGGCAAGCCGTCCGCGAGGCGGGCGTACGCGGATCCGCCGGACGCGGCACGTCTGCTCTCGCGACATCGGAACCCTTGACGGCCGACGCACGCGGCCCCATTTTCGCGCGCGCTGGGGCGCCGCTCGGGTGCCGTGTGCACATCCTCGTACCTCGTGTGTTATGCCCGGCATTTCCCCTACGACCCGCCTATTCGCGCTTGCCGTCGCCGCTGCCACACTCGGGGCGGCCGTGTCCGCCGCCCCGCGCGCGGCGCACGCCCAAGCTGACGTCTACGTCGCGAACTTCAACGCCAACACGATCACCCGCGTCACCGCGTCGGGGAGTGCCTCGACCTTCGCCGCAGCGGCCGGTCCCGCCGGCATCGCGTTCGGCGCATCAGGGTCCCTCTACGTCGCGAGCCAGGCGAGCAACTCGGTCCTGAAGTACTCGTCGACCGGCGCGCTGCTCGGCACGTTCGCCACCGCGCCGGCGGGGGTCGAGGGGATCGCCTTCGATCCGTTCGGCAACCTTTACGTTGCGAGCTTCAGCGCCGGTAGTGTCACGGAATACAGTGCGACGGGAACGCTGCTGCGGACCATCACGGCGAGCATCTCGGGCCCGGAAGGCCTGGTGGTCGACGGCGCGGGGGACCTCTTCGTGTCGAACTTCGGATCGAACACGATCACGGAGTACGCGACGAACGGTACGTTCCTCCGATCGCTTTCGGGCAATCTCTCCTCGCCTTCGCAGATGGTGTTCGATGCGGCCGGCAATCTGTACGTCACTAATTTCACCACCGGCGCCATCGAGAAGTTCTCGGCGGCGGGCGCCGATCTCGGCACGTTCGCCGCGGGGGCGGGTGGTGCCTACGGGCTGGCCTACGACCCGACCACCGGGTCCTTCTACCAGTCCAACTACAACGCCAACACGATCCGCACGTATTCGTCGACCGGCGCGTTTCAGGGTAACCTCTCGACGGGGCTGAACGGACCCTACTTTCTGGCTCTCGGGCCCGGCGGGGCCACGTCGACCGCTCCCGAGCCCGGCACCTGGGCCCTGCTCGGGACGGGCCTCGTCGCCCTCGGCGGAATCGCTCGGCGGCGCCGGACCACGACGGCCTAACGCGCGCTTGCTCGGATTCTCGAACGCCCCGCCCGGACCGGCGGGGCGTTCGTGCGTTCGCCCCTAACTCCTGCGCCTGAGTCATCGCGGGGGGGGGCAGCGGGACACGCAGGCGGATGCGCGGGGCAGGGGAGCGCGCGACGGCCCGTGCCTAACACGGATCCCGGTGTCCGATTTGTGTCCGCAAGACCGGAAAACCCCGGCAAAATCGAGGGGGCGCGTCGGCAGTCTGCGGCGATTCTTCTAGGAGAGCGGCACCCAGTGCCGACCCCGAACTCGGGGTAGACGTCGAACTGCGAGGTCTGACGCGCCACGCATCCGGCGCCCCCGGCCCGTCAGCAGCCCTTCAGCAGCCCGTCAGCGCCCCCACTGCCCGTCGCGCGACGTCCCGCGCTGGACAACGCGGTAGATCAGCAGAAACACGCCCGCGGTGAGGAACGCGTTCACCCACCCGGGCGCCGCGCCGGTGCCGAACGTGAGCCCCGCCCAGACGACGAGGAGCGCGACGGCGGCGATGTACCAGAGGTCCACGGCAGGAGGGGCGGGGGAAGGACGGGGCGCGGGACGGCGGCCGTTGCCGCGCCGCGGTTCGCCGGCCCAATTTAGCGCACGCGCCCGGCGGCCCCGCCCGGGTCCCGCGCGCGGATCCCTCACCCGCCCACCCGGACCGTCTCCGCAATGCGCATCCCCGCCGCTCGCCGCCACCGCCGCCCCGCTGACCGCGGCCACGCTGACCGCCGCTTCGATGGCCGCCGCCCTCGCCGCCTGCGCGAGCGGCGGCGGCGCGTCGTCGAGCATCGGCCCGTCCGGCGTCACGCAGTCCACCGTGCGCGTCGACGGCGGGACCGCGACGTCGCGCTACGAGTCGCAGCTGACGCGCGACGACCGCGCGGCGACCACCAACCTGGCCGTCGGGGCCGACCGCGCGTTCGCCGTCCTCCCTAACGTTTACGAGCAGGTCGGGCTGAAGGTCAACACCGCGGTGAGCGACACCCGCACGGTCGGCGTCAACGGCGCGCATGTCCGTCGCGTCGGCAAGGACCCACTGTCGCGATTCTTGTCGTGCGGCAGCGACGCCACGGGCACGCCGCTCGCCGACAGCTACAGCGTCACGCTCACCGTGCTCTCGAGTGTCACACCGTCGGGGACGGCGGGCTCGGTGCTCGCGACGCAGGTGTTGGGCGTCGCACAGCCGATCGCGACGAGCGGCACGAGCGTCACGTGTTCGTCGACCGGGGTGCTCGAAGACCGCATCGCGAAGACCGCGGCGCTCCGCACGGCGGGCTGACCGCGCGCCGACCGCGCCCCCGCGGGCGCGCCTAGGGAACACCACCACTCCGGGCGCGGTTCAACGTGGATGCCCGTCGTCACCGTCACGCGCCGCCTCCGCTTCAACGCCGCGCACCGCGTCCACAACCCCGCACTCTCCGACGAGGAGAACACCCGCCTGTTCGGCAAGTGTAACAACCCGAACTGGCACGGGCACAACTACGTGCTCGAGGTCTCGGTCGAGGGCGAGGTCGACGCGCGCACGGGATACGTCGTCGACCTCGGCGAGCTCGCGCGGGTGGCCGAGCGCGAGGTGATCGACCAGATGGACCACCGGAATCTGAACCTCGACGTCGCGTTCATGCGCGACGTCATCCCCACGTCCGAAAACATCGTCGTGCGCTGCTGGCAGGTGCTGGCGCCGCACGTCGCGCCGGCCCGCCTGGCCCGGCTGCGGCTGTGGGAGACCGAGAACAACTATGTCGAATATGACGGGCGCTGAGCGCGCCCGCGGGGACAGCCGCAACGGCCACGACGGCCACCCCGCCCCCGAGCCGCGCGTCGTCCCCCTGTTCCCCGCCGGGCGCCCCACGGACACGCCCGACCCGCGCCTCGCCGAGTACGCGGACCTCGCGCGGCGGCAGCTCGAACTGTTAGGCGAGGACGCCACGCGCGACGGCCTGCTCAAGACCCCCGAGCGCGTCGCCAAGTCGATGGCCTGGCTCACGCGCGGCTACGCCCTCGACGCGCGACAGGTGATCGGCGACGCGCTCTTCGAGGTCGACAGCGAGCAGATGGTGCTCGTGCGCGACATCGAGCTGTACTCGCTCTGCGAGCACCACATGCTGCCGTTCTACGGCAAGGCGCACATCGCCTACATCCCCGACGGGCGCGTCGTCGGCCTCTCGAAGCTCGCGCGCGTCGTCGAGGTCTACGCCCGCCGCCTGCAGGTGCAGGAGCGCCTGACCGAGGACATCGCGGGCGCGCTCGACGACGTGCTGCGGCCGCGCGGCGTGGGCGTCGTGATCGAGGCCGCGCACATGTGCATGATGATGCGCGGCGTCGAGAAGCAGAACTCGATGACCGTGACGAGCGCGCTCCGCGGCGCGTTCAAGGCCGACGGCCGGACGCGCGACGAGTTCCTGCGCCTCGCGCACTCGCCGACGCGGCCCTGACGCCGACGGCGCCGCCGAGGAGCCTCACGTGACCGCCCCCTCGGCGACCGCCCCCGCGACCGCGCTCGTCACCGGCGCGTCGCGCGGGATCGGGCGCGCGATCGCCGAGCGCCTCGCCGCGACGGGCACGTGCGTCGCCGCGCTCGCCCGCTCGGCCGACGCGCTCGCGGCGCTGGCCCGCGCCCACCCGGACGGGCGCGTGCTCCCCCTCGCGGCCGATCTGCGCGATCCGGCGGCGACGGCGCGCGCGGTCGAGGCCGCGCGCGCCGCGTTCGGCGGCGCCCCCGATCTGCTGGTCAACAACGCCGGCGTCTTCGCCGTCGCCCCCGCGCACGAGACCAGCGACGACGCGTTCGCCGCCGCGCTCGACGCCAACCTCGCCGCCCCGTTCCGCCTCGCCCGCGCCTTCCTCGGCGAGATGCGCGCCCGCGGCGCGGGCCACGTCGTCACGATCGGCTCGGTCGCCGACCGCGCCATATTCCCCGGCAACGCGGCCTACGCGGCGAGCAAGTACGGGCTGCGCGCGCTACACGAAGTGCTGCGTGCGGAGTGCCGCGGCACCGGCGTGCGGTGTACGCTCGTCTCGCCCGGGCCGGTCGACACGCCGCTCTGGGACCCGCTCGACCCCGACCACGCCCCCGGGTTCACGCCACGCGCGGCGATGCTCGCGGCGGATGACGTGGCGGACGCGGTGGTCTACGCCGCGACGCGCCGCCACGAGGTCAACGTCGACGAACTGCGCCTCGGGCGCACCTGAGCGGCCCGTGCACTCGCGCGTGCGTCCGCCCGTGCGTTAGGCGTCCCCGTGTACGTCGAACTCGTCGACGCGCTCCGCTGCGTGCGGCCGCACCCCGCCGGCGCGGGCGACACGTGGCTCGTCGCCGCCGCGCGCCGCACCGAGGGGCGCTGCATCGTCGACGGCGTGCTCGGCTGCCCGGTCTGCCGCGCGGAGTACGCGATCGCCGGCGGGGTGGCCGACTTCGGCGCAGGCCGTGACGCCGCCGCGGCGCAGGCCGCGCCCGAGGACGGCGCGGTCGATCCGTTCCGCCTCGCCGCCCTGTTCCACCTCGCCACGCCCGGGGGAATCGTCGCCGTCGGGGGCGCGTGGGACGCGGCGATCGACGGGCTGGCGGACCTGACCGACGTGCGGGCGCTCGTCGTCGAGCCGGCGCGGCCGTTCGTCCCGCGCGAGCCGTTCGGCGCCGTCCGCGGGGCGGCGCTCCCGGTGGCCGCGGGGTCGCTCCGCGGCGTCGCGCTCGACGCGCGCACCGCGACCCCCGAGCGCCTCGCGGCCGCGGTGCGCGCGCTCCGCCCCGCGGGGCGCCTCGTCGCGCCGGCGGCCGCGCCCCTGCCCGCCGGGGTGCGCGAACTCGCGCGCGACGCGGCGGACTGGGTCGCCGAGCGCACCGCCGAGGGCGGCGCGCCGCCGGCCGCGCTCGTCCCGCTGCGGCGCGCGGGCGCCTAACGTGTTCCCGAACCGCGCCTAACGCGTCGGGGCGCGGGCCGGACGCCCGCGCCGCTCAGTCGCGACTGCCGGTGAGGTGCGCCCCGTCCTCGTACGCCGCGTCGATCGCGTCCTTGTAGTTCCGGTCGATCACGCGCCGCTTCACCTTGAGCGTCGGCGTCAGCTCGCCGCGCTCGATCGAGAACTCCTCCTCCAGCAGCACCACCTTCTTCGGCGTCTCGTAGCGCGCGAGCCCCGCGAACCTGGCCGTCACCTCGTCGTCCATCTTCCGCCGCGCGTCCGGGTGCACGAGCAGCGCGGCGCGCGACGCGTACGTCACCCCCGACGCGTCGGCCCACTTCTCGAGCGTCTCCCAGTTGGGCACGACGAGGATGAGCGGGAACTTGCGCCGGTCGCCGATCACCACCGCCTGCGAGACGAACGGCGTCGACTTCACCGCGTTCTCGATCGGCTGCGGGGCGATGTTCTTGCCCCCCGCCGTCACGATGATGTCCTTCGCGCGGTCGGTGATGCGGAGGAAGCCGTCCTCCAGCCGCCCGATGTCGCCGGTGTTGAACCAGCCGTCCGCGTCGAACGCCTCGCGCGTCGCGTCGGGGCTGTTGTAGTACCCGCGCATGACGTGCGGCCCGCGCGTCAGGATCAGCCCGTCCCCGGCCTGCGCCTCCGCGTACGGCGCGATCTTGACCTCGACGCCGTCGATGATCGGGCCCACGGTGCCGATGCGGAACGCCCTGGGCGTGTTGACGGCGATCACCGGCGAGGTCTCCGTGAGGCCGTAGCCCTCCAGGATCACGAGCCCGGCGGCGTAGAAGAACTTGTTGATGTCCGCCGCGAGTGGCCCGCCGCCCGAGACGAAGTAGCGCATCCGCCCGCCCACCCGCGCGCGCAGCTTCGAGAAGACGAGCCGCTGCGCCACCGCATACTGCCACGCGAGCGGCCCGGCGGGCGTGCGCCCCGCGAGCTTCTCGTCGGCCCAGCGGTCCGCGACCGCGACCGCCCACTGGAAGAGCGCCCACTTCACGCCGCCGCCGCCCCGCGCGGCCTCGACCACGCGCGCGTACATCTTCTCATACAGTCGCGGCACCGACATCGCGATCGTCGGCTTCACCTCCTGCAGCGCGACGGGCACGTCGTCGATCGACCCGACGTAGGCGATGCACGTCCCCGTCGACCAGTACATGTAGTCGCCCATCCGCTCGAACACGTGCGACAGCGGCAGGAAGCTGAGCGCGACGTCGTCGCCCGCGAACGGCACCGAGCGACGACCGGCCATCACGTTCGAGTGGAAGTTGTCGTGCGTGAGCATCACGCCCTTCGGCGCGCCCGTCGTGCCCGATGTGTAGATCAGCGTCGCCAGGTCGTCGGGGCGCGCGGCCAGCGCGTCGCGCTCCCACGCCGCAGCGCGCTCGGGGGTCTCCAGGGCGGCCCCGCGCGCCTCCAACTCCGCCATCGTCAGGTCGCAGCCGTCCGCGGCCGTCGCGTCGATCCCGATCACCGCGCGCAGGGCGGGGCATTGCGCGCGCACCCCGGCGACCTTGGCCGCCTGCGCGCGGTCCGACACGAACACCGCCGCCGCCCCCGAGTCGTTGAGGATGTGCGGCAGCTGCTCGGCCGGGAGCGTCGGGTAGATCGGCACGCTCGCGAGCCGCCCCGCGAGGCAAGCGTAGTCGGCGATCGCCCACTCGGGGCGGTTCTCCGCCAGGATCGCCACCCGGTCGCCGGCCGCGAGCCCCAACTCGGTGAGGCCTAACGACGCGCGCCGCACGCGCTCGAGCACCGCGCGGTGCGACACCGGCGTCCACCGCCCGCCCGCCTTGTAGAGCATGGCGTCCGCGCGGTCGTAGCGCCGCACGGCGTCGAAGAACAGTTGCGTGACCGTGCCGGGGGCGGGGCGCTCGCCGCCGCGCGCGGTCGCGATCGCGCCGGCGGCCGCCGCGCCGGGCGTACCAGAAGGGGCGGACGTCGTCCGCGAATCCTCAACGAGCATGACCGTCTCCGAGCAGCGTAGGTAGGCGCGAGAAGGTACGAAGCGGACCGACGCTGGGGGAGCCCGCGGCTCGGTACCCTCTCTTCGACGTCCGCCGCTCGGTATGTCGCACGCGGCGCCGGGCCGAGCGCCGCGCGGCTACGAGGTCGGACAGCCCAGATTGGACCGCCGGTAGAGCCGGACCGCGAACACGCCGCGCACCGGACTGCCCGCGACCGGGATGCCCCGTCCCGTGATCACGTCCGCCCGCAGCACTACGCGGAACGACGTGTCCGCGTAGGCCGGACCGAGCACCGCGGGGCGGAGGCGCAGCCGCACGCTCGAGATGCCGGCCGTGGTTCCGGCGCTCGCCGTGTCGTAGCCGATGATCTGGTCGACCCCGCCCGCGATGACCGCGATCGCGGACACGCGCCGCTGCCCGGGCACCGAGTCGGTCGGGATCGGCCGCTTCGGCGCGCTGTCGACCGACCAGCGCACGAGCCACCGGCGCACCCCGACGCGCGTCCCGAGCGAGTCGCCACGCACCGTGACGGTGAACGGGCCCGCCGCGTTGCGAAAGTGGACGCCCGTGGTGTCCTGCGTGGCCGTCGCGCGCGGGTCGCGGCAGTCGTACTCCACGACCGTGTCCGTCGGCGCGGTCACGACGACGGAATCGGGCCGCGGCACGATCGCCAGCGTGTCAGCGAGCTGGATCTCCTTGCCGATGCGCGCGAAGACGCGCCCGCTGCTGATGCCGGCGCTGCTGCCCGACTTGAGCCACGTCCGGGTCGCGCGCACGACGCCAGACACCGAGTCGACGACGAGCGCCGTGTCCACCACCGCCCCGGCGGCCGTGTCCGGCGTGAACGGCAGGTACGAGTACTGGAACGTCACCGTCGGCACCAGGCGCCCCGACGCGTCGTACGCGACGCCGCGCACCGGGAGGACGAGCCCGAGCGTATCGCGGAGCGTGTCCCCGAGCGCGATTGCCGGCGGCGCGAAGTCGAGCCGCGCCGACGCGACGCCGTTGGGCGCGGGATCGACCGCGACGCACGCGGTCGCGAACGCGCCCACGAGCGCGCCTGCGCACGACGCGCCGCGGACGCCCGCGAGGACCGCGGGCCGCCGCCCCGCGCGCCCCATCACGCGAACCGCTCCGCGAGCAGCGTGGCGAGGTTCACGTACGCCTGGCTCGCCGCGTCGGCCGGGTCGCGCAGCACCACCGGCTGCCCGACCGCGAACGCGTCGGCGGCCGCCGGCGTGCGGGGGATCACGAGGTCGAACACGAGGTGCTGCGGCAAGTTGCGCCGCACGTACTGCGCGGTGCGCTCGGACGCGGGGTTCCCGGCCTCGTACATCGTGAGCAGGATCCCGTCGAGCGTCAGCTCCTCGTTCACCCGCACGACGTCCTGGATGCCGCGCAGGATCTGCGGCGTGGTCTGCAGCGCGAGCGGCTCCGCCTGCAGCGGAACCACGGCGTGCTGACTCGCCTCGAGCACGCGTCGCGTGACGGGGCCCAGCCCGGGCGGCGTGTCGACGATCACCACGTGACAGCGCTCGCGCGCCTGCGTCAGCAGATCGTGCACCACGTTCGTCTCCGCGACGAGCTGCTGGTAGAACGCGTGCTCCGCCTCGTCCGTGACCGTGCCCGCGAGCACGACGCGGAGCCACGGCAGCGCGGTCGGGAGGATCACCTCGCGCAGCGTGCGCTGCCCGCTCAGGTAGTCGGCGAAGCCCCACGGGTCGTGCCCGCGGCGGAGCCCGACGCCGTAGCGCACCGACCCCTGCGGGTCGGTGTCGACGAGCAGCGTCTTGAGTCCGCGCCGCGCGAACGCCGCGGCGAGGTTCACCGCCGTGGTGGTCTTGCCGACGCCGCCCTTCTGACTGACGATCGCGAGGACGGTGCCGATGCGGCCCGCCCCGCCGCGCGGGGCCGAGCCGCCGGGAACGTTGCTCACCCCGGACCGGCCCCGCCGCGCAGCTCCGTCAGCGTCTCGCGCGCGTGACGAACCCAGCGCTCGCTCTCGGGGTCGGGCTTGGTACGCGCGAGGAACTGCTCGAGGTGCTCGGCGGCCGCGTCGTCCTCGCCGCGCTTGAGCAACAGAAAGGCGAGCCCGTAGTGGGCGCCGCCGAGCGCGGGGTCGAGTTCGAGCGCGCGGCGGTAGCAGCGGATCGCCTCGTCCTGCTGGCCGGTGCGGCTGAAGGCGATGGCCATGTTCTGCAGCACGCGCTGGTCGTTGGGCCGGTCGCGCAGCGCGAGCCGGTACGACGTGAGGGCGGCGTCGTAGTCGCCCTGGCGCTCGAGGGCGAGGGCCTCGGTCAGGTAGTCCACGCGCCCACTGCGGGAGTCAGCGTCGGACTTGCCGCCTGTGAGGCGGCTCCACCAGGACATGCGATCGAGTGAGCGTGCAAGGGGCGGTCGCGGGGGCGCGGGCCGCCGCCAGCGGACCGTGAAGGTAGTCCCGCATCGGGACCGCTACAACCCGACGGGGGACCGGACGCGCTGCCGCGGTCACAGCCGGGCCCGCGTCCGCGCGCGCTATCTTGCCCACCATGCCGCGTCCCGACCAGATCGATCCCGCCAAGGGCCTGCTCGTCGTCGAGTGGCCGCTGTTCGGCGAGCTGTCCCGCGCGCTCGCCCTCAAGGTCGCCCGCGAGTTCGACCCCGAGCTCGTCGTCGGCGTGGCCACGGCCGGCGTCGTCCCCGCCGCGACGGTGGCCGCGATCCTCGACCGGCCGTTCGCCAGCATCACGGTCAGCCGCCGGTTCCGCGCCGAACGCGTGCGCGAGACGCCGGCCGTGATCGGCGCCGCCCCGGCCGACGTGCGCGGCGCGCGCGTCCTCATCGTCGACGAGACGTGCGACTCGGGGGCGACGCTCCGGCTCGCGGTGAGCGCGGTCGTCAACGCCGGCGCGACGACGGTGCGCACGGCCGTGGGCTTCAAGACGGGGCCGTACGTGCCGGACTTCCACGCGCTGGCGACCCAGGCGACGATCGTGCTGCCGTGGGACGTCGAGGTGCTCGTCGACGGCGAGATGACGCCGAACCCGGCGTACGAAGGAATGCTGTAGCGGTCATCCCCGCGAAAGCGGGGATGACGGCTGAAGCCCCGCAGCACGACGGGCACGCCACCGGGTGTTAGGCCCCTTCGCCAACCCGCCGGAGCAACTCCGCCTCGTCGACCACCGGCACGCCGAGCTCCTGCGCCTTCGCCAGCTTCCCGCCGGCGTCGGCCCCCGCGACGACGAGCCCCGTCTTCTTCGACACCGCGCTCGTCACCCGACCCCCGTGCCGCTCGACGAGCGCGGCCGCCTGGTCCCGCGTGAGCGTCGGCAGCGCGCCCGTGAGCACCACCGTCAGCCCCTTGAGCGCGTCCCCCGCCGCCGCCTCGGGCTCGTGCAGCGTCAACCCCCGCTCGCCGAGCCGCCGTACGAGGTCGCGGGCCTCGGGGTCGGCGAACCACTTCACGACCGAGCGCGCGATCACGTCGCCGACGCCGCGCACCGCGAGCACCTCCGCCTCGGCCGCCGACGCCAGCCGATCCATCGTCCCGAAGTGCCGCGCGAGCAACCGCGCCGCGATCTCGCCGACGAAGTCGATGCCTAACGCGAAGACGAGGCGCGCGAGCGGCTGCGCCTTCGACGCCGCCACCGCGGCCACGAGGTTCTCTGCGCTCTTGTCGGCGAATCGCTCCAGCCCCGTCAACCGCGCCGCCGTCAGGTCGTAGATGTCCGCCGCGTCGCGCACCAGCCCGGCCGCGATCATCTGCTCGATGCGCGCGTAGCTCAGGCCCCGGATGTCCATCGCGTCGCGCGAGGCGAAGTGGACCAGCGCCTCCAGCTGCCGCGCCGGGCAGCGGAAGTTGGGGCAGTAGAGCATCCCGCGGTCCTCGCCCGCGACCAGTGCCGTCTCGCAGCTCGGGCACGCGGTCGGCGGCGCGTAGGGCGCGGGCGGCGCGGCGGGGTCGCGCCGCTCGGGGACGGGGCCGATCACCTGCGGGATCACCTCGCCCGCGCGCTTGACCTGCACCACGTCGCCGACCCGCAGGTCCTTGTCCGCGATCAGCGCGAAGTTGTGCAGCGTCGCCTTGCTCACGGTCGCGCCGCCGATCTCGACCGGGTCGAGCACGGCGAACGGGTTGATCGACCCCGTGCGCCCCACGTTCACCTCGATCGCGCGCAGCGTGGTCTCCGCGATGTCGGGGGCGAACTTGCGCGCGATCGCCCACCGCGGCTCGCGCCCCACGTCGCCGAGTTCCAGCTGCAGCGCGAGCGGGTCCACCTTGACCACCGCGCCGTCGATCGCGAAGTCGAGCGCCGAGCGCAGGGCGTGCTCCACCTCCGAGGCCCACGCGTGCACCTCGCCTAACGTGGCGCACCGCCGGCGGTGCGGCGCGACGGGCACGCCCCACGCGGCCAGCGTCTCCAGCAGCTCCCACTGCGAGGCGAACGGGAGCTGCCGCGCGGCCGCGCTCGCGTCGCCCGGCACGGCGACCGCGTACCCGAAGAAGTGGAGCGGCCGCGACGCCGTGATCTTCGGGTCGAGCTGCCGGAGCGACCCCGCCGCGGCGTTCCGCGGGTTGGCGAACACCGGCTCTTCCGCCCGCACGCGCGCCTCGTTCAGCCGCTCGAAGGCCGCGAACGGGAAGTAGACCTCGCCGCGGATCTCGACCGTCGGTGGGTGCCCCGCGCCGCGCAGCCGCAGCGGCACGCCGCGCACGGTGCGTAGGTTGGGCGTGACGTCCTCGCCCACGGTGCCGTTTCCGCGCGTCGCGCCGACCGCGAGCACGCCGTCGCGGTACGTGAGGCTCACCGCCGCGCCGTCGATCTTCAGCTCGGCCGTGTACCCCGCGGCCCGCGCCTCCTCGCCTAACACGCGGACGTTCCGCTCCTCCCACTCCGCGAGCTCGGCCTCGTCGAAGGCGTTTCCGAGCGAGAGCATCGGCACGAGGTGCGTGTGCTTGGGGAGGGACGACTGCGGCTCCGCCCCGACGCGGAGCGTCGGCGAGTCGGCCGTCCGCAGCGCCGGGTGCTCGGCCTCGAGGCGCTGCAGTTCGCGGAAGCGCTCGTCGTACTCGCGGTCCGAGAGCGTCGGGCGGTCGAGCACGTAGTACTCGTAGCTCGCCTGCTCGATCTCTTGGCGGAGCGTCGCCGCGCGCGCGGCGAGCTCGGGCGGGGCGGCGGTGTCGGGCGCGGACATGGCGCCCAAGATAAGCGCGCGCTTCTGGGGGCCTCGCCGGGGTCAGGAGGGTAACGGCTTGTTGGACGGGATTACGGGATTTGCAGGATTGGGCTCGTGCACGACGTGCTTTCGTGGCAGATCCAACAGCCTTGGACCTGTCGCGAAGGATTCATCCCGCGGGAGCTCAATCCTGCCAATCCCGTAAGCCCATCAAACGCCCTTGGCCTTCCCCTCCGCCCCGACCCCATCATCCCCGAACGCGACAACCCGATTGCGTCCGCTCGACTTCGCGACGTAGAGCGCGTCGTCCGCCGCCTTGACGAGCGACTCCTGATGCCGGATCTCGGGGTGCGGCCACGCGGCGACGCCCGCGCTCATCGTGCGCTGCAGCGACCCGTCCGCATACGTGAAATCGCGCGCGGCGATCGCGGCGCGCGCCCGCTCCGCGAACGCGCGCGCGTCGTCGGCGTTCGCCCCCGGCAGCAGAACGAGGAACTCCTCGCCGCCGTAGCGGCCGACGTGGTCGATCTCGCGCGCGCTCTGGCGGAGCGTCTCGGCGACCTGCTTGAGCACCGCGTCGCCGGCCTGGTGGCCGTACGTGTCGTTGACGCTCTTGAAGTGGTCGACGTCGGTCATCACGACCGCGAGCGGCTCGTTGAGGCGCGCCGCGTGCTCGAACGCCTCCGTGAGGCGCTGCTCGATGTGGCGCCGGTTGTCGACGCCCGTGAGCCCGTCGGTCTGCGAGACGCGGCGCAGCTCCGCGTTCGCGCGCTCGAGCTCTTCCTGCAGCGCCTTGATGCGCAGCAGCGCGCGGATGCGCGCCTCGAGCTCGAGGAAGTTGATCGGCTTCGTGATGTAGTCGTCGGCGCCGGCGTCGAAGCCCTCGACCTTGTGCGCCGTGGTGTCGAGCGCGGTCTGCAGGATGATCGGGACGAACGGCAGGCCGGGCGCCTCCTTGACCCGCCGGGCGACCTCCATGCCGTCCATCTTGGGCATCATCACGTCCAGGAGGAGCAGGTCCGGCGGGTCGGCGAGCACCCGGTCGAGCGCCTGCTGCCCGTCCGTCACCGCGTCGACCTGGTAGCCGCGCGCGCCGAGGCGGATGCGCAGCAGGTCGACGTTGTCCGGGTGGTCGTCGGCGACGAGGATCCGCGCCGTGGCCGACGTCATCGGTCGCTCAGGCCGCGTTCTGCCCGGCGGCGGCGCCGGTCGACCCCGTCGAGGCTCCCGACGACGCCCCGCCTGGCGCCGCGTCCGGCTTGCCGAGGAATCGCTGGACCTCGGCGACGACCGCGCGCGGCTCGCAGGGCTTGGCGAGGTAGCCGTCGCAGCCGACCTCCATCGCCTTCTCGCGGTCGCTCGCGAGCGCGTGCGCGGTCAGGGCGATGATCGGGATGTGGCGCGTCGCGGGGTCGTGCTTGAGGACCTGCGTCGCCTCCCAGCCGTCGATGATCGGGATGGAGATGTCCATCAGGATCAGGTCGGGCCGTTCGGAGTGGGCCTTCGCGATCCCCTCTTCTCCGTTCAACGCTTCGGTCACGCGATAGCCGAAGTGGCGCAGAATGGTGGAATAGACGATGCGGTTGTCCTCGTTGTCTTCGACCAACAGGACGGTCTTACCAGACGAACTCATCGCGGACCTCACGGGCGCAGCGGGCGGGAAGCGGCGAGGGGAGTCGCGCCTCGGGGCGAGTGCTCCGACGCAGTGAAAGGACGGCCGGCGCCGCCGCTGGCAGCGCACTGCGCTGGATACCGCGCGTACGCCTCGACCGGTCCGCCCTGGACCAGTCCGTGGAACCGGCCTGTTCGGGCGGACGGGTTCGCAAAATCCTTACCAGGTACCGGGGCGCGCCCCCGTCAGACGAGATACGCATCCGAATGGCACAGACCGACCGCAGCAGTTCCGCCTCCGGCCGTCCTACGCCGGCCGACGACGCACCCGGTGCACGCGGTGCACGCGGTGCCAGCCTCGGCGCGGCGCTCGGGCCGACGCCGGGCGGCGCCGACGCGACCGTAGTCGGCGCCGCCCTCGCGGCCTCCGCCCCCGCGCGCGACGCGCCGCGGTTGGCGTACCCGCCGGCCGGCGCGCGCCCCATCGGGGCCGCCTCCGGCGTCACCGAGGGCGTCCGCGGCCTCGTCGACCAACTCGCCGCGCTCCCGCGGACGGCGCGTCGCACAGACCGCGCGGCCGAGTCGGCGGCGGAGCGGGTCGCGCGTCGGCGCCGCGCCGCCCAGGCCACGCTCGACGCGGAGGCCGCGACCGACTGGGCCCACGTGGGCGTGCTCGGGGCGGGGATCGCGATCGGCGCCCTCATCGGCGCGACCGTGGCGCTCCTGTTCGCGCCGGCTGCCGGGGACGAGACCCGCAGGCGCCTGGTACGCCGCCCCGCCTAACGATCCGCGCCGGCGGGCCGAGTCCTAACGGTCGGCGCGGGCGGCGCGCGGCCGGTCAGCTCGTCCGGTCGCGCAGCGACTCGGCCGCCCGCTTGTACGTCACGTCCATCGGCTCGCGCGCGGGCGTCGCGGCGATCGCGTCGAGCTGCTCGCGCGCCTTGGCCTTGTTGCCGCGGTCGAGGTACACCTGCGCGAGGTCGATCCGGTGCGTGATGCGCTGCGGCTCGACCTGCACCGCCTGCTCCAGGTAGCGCTGCGCGTCGTCCCAGCTGGCCGAGTCGAACACGCGGCCGCCGAGGAAGTTCTTGGCCATGAAGCGGGAGAGGCCGCTCAGGCGCATCACCTCGGCGTTCCACATCCCCATCACGTGCAGCGCGCCCGCGTTGCGCGGGTCGTACTTGAGCGCCTCGAGCGCCTGCGTGCGCACGTCGGCCGCGTAGCGCACGCGGTCGCGCGCGCCGAGCGTCTGCGCCGTCCGCCCGAGCGCGGTCGCCAGCACGAAGTGGCCCTCGCTGCCCGTCGGGCGCACCGCGATCGCGCGCCGCGCCAGCCCCTCGGCGTACTTGTACGAGGTGCGCTGCTGGTCCTTGTCGGGCATCGCCTGCCCCACCTCGATCGCGGCGTAGCCCCCCTTCGTCAGCGCGTCGTAGTTGGTCGAGTCCGCCCGCAGCGCGGCCTGGTAGTGCGCCAGCGCGCCCGCGGGGTTGGACTCGCGCTCCCGGTCGCCCGCCGCCAGCTCGGTCGCGGCGCCCGCCGTCGCCACCGGTTGTGCGAGTGCCGCGGCCGGGAGCGCGACGGCGAGCGGCGCGACGACCAGCGCGGCGGCCAACAGGACGGGGCGGATCGACATTACAGCGACTCCAGAAACGGGGGTAAGTTGGCGGGGCAGTGTAGAGCTACCCCGTAACCCCCGCAATGATCGTCGAGCCCGCCCGCGCAGCCGACGCGCCACCGTCCGTCGCCCCACTCAGCCTCATCGAGCGCAAGCGCGACGGCGGCCGCGTCGCGCCCGACGAGTGGCGCGCGCTCGCCGCGGCGTACGCCCGGGGCGACGTCCCGGATTACCAGATGGCCGCGCTCCTCATGGCCATCTACTTCCGCGGAATGGACCGCGACGAGACGCGGGCGCTGACCGAAGCGATGCTCGCGAGCGGTGCGCGGCTCGAGCTCGACCACCTCGGCGCGCACGGCTGGCGCGGGCGCGTCGACAAGCACTCGACCGGCGGCGTCGGCGACAAAGTGTCGCTCGTGCTGGCGCCCCTCGTCGCCTCGCTCGGCGTCGCCGTCCCGATGATGTCGGGCCGCGGCCTCGGCCACACCGGCGGCACGCTCGACAAACTCGAGGCGATCCCGGGCTTCCGCACCGACCTGTCGCTCGCGCGCGCCACACGCCAACTCGAGGCGCTCGGCTGCGCGCTCATCGGACAGACGGCCGAGATCGCCCCCGTGGACCGCAAGATGTACGCGCTCCGCGACGTCACCGGCACCGTCGAGTGCATCCCGCTCATCGCGGCGAGCATCATGAGCAAGAAGCTCGCGGAGGGCCTTACGGGCCTCGTGCTCGACGTGAAACGCGGCTCCGGCGCGTTCATCCCCGAAGCCGAGCGCGGGGTCGAGCTGGCGCGCGCGATGGTCACGTTAGGCGCGGACCGCGGCTGCCCGGTGGTCGCGCTCCTCACGGCGATGGATCGCCCGCTCGGCCGCGCATGCGGCAACGCGCTCGAGGTCGAGGAGGCCGTGTTCGCGCTGCGCGGCGAGGGGCCGGCCGACCTGATGGCGGTGACCTACGCGCTCGGCGCGGAGATGCTGGTGCTGGGCGGCGCGTACGCGACGGCGGCGGAGGCGCACGCGGCCATGCGCGCGGCGATCGCCGACGGCCGGGCGGCCGACACGTTCCGCGCGATCATCGACGCGCAGGGCGGCAACCCGGGCGTGGTCGACGATCCCGCCGCGCTGCCGCAGGCCCCGCATTCCGCTGTGTATCTCGCCCCGCGCGCGGGCGTGGTCGCGCGCGTCGAGCCCCGCGCGGTGGGGAAGGGGATCATCGCTCTCGGTGGGGGTCGCACGCGCGTCGACGACCGCGTCGACCCCACGGTCGGCTTCGTGATCACCGCGCGTCCGGCGCAGCGCGTTGGGGCGGGCGAGCCGCTCGCCACCGTCTTCGCCCGCGACGCGGCGGGGCTCGCGGCGGGGCGGGCCGCGCTCGACGCGGCGATCGTCCTCGGCGAGGCGGGCGTGGGCGAGGCGTGCGAAGCGCCACTGCCGCTCGTCTCCCACCGCGTGACCACGGCCGGCGTCGAAGTGCTCGCCGACTGATCGCGGTCCGCACGCCGCCCGAACGGCTAGCTTTTCGCATCTGCGCGCCCGTGCGCCACGCACGGCCGTGCCCTCGTCAGACGATCCACCCGAACGCTACGCCCGGTGCCCTCTCCCCGCTTGTCGCCCAAGATCGCCCGCTTCCTGGCCATGCAGACCGCTGGTACGCCGGTCATCCTCTTCCTGCTCTGGCTCTTCCTGCTCTACGAAACGCGCCCCAACTTCTCGACGCAGTCCACGGGCGGCATCGACCTGATCAACACGGCGATCACGTGGACGGCGTTCACGATCGTCTTCCTCGCGCTCGGCGCCGTCAATGTCATCTTTTCGCGGCAGCTGTTCGGCGAATCCAAGGGGGACCGCCGCGGCGTGAAGACGTGGTGAACGGCCGCGCGGCGACGGCCGCGTTCCTGGCCGTCGCCGTGGCCGCCGGCCCCGCGGTCGCGCAGCCTTCCACACCGCCGGCCACGAGCGGCGCGCCGAGCAGTGGGCTGGGTGGTACCGGCCTCCTCGTCGCCGCGCTCGCACGCGACACCCCGCTGGGCCGCGATCTCGCTGAGTTGACCGACCGCATCGGCGGGCGCCCGACGGGGAGCGCGGCCAATCGTCGCGCGGTCGTGTGGGGACTCGACAAATTCCGCGAGATGGGCGTCGCCGCGCGCGCCGAGCCGTTCGCGGTCGCCGGCCTGTGGCTGGAGCGGAGCGCGGGCGCGACGGTCGAAGGCGAGGGCGTGCGCTTCTCGCCGCGCGTCGCCGCGATGCCATTCTCCGTCGAAACCCCCGCCGCGGGCGTCGCGGCGCCGCTCGTCGACGGCGGGCGCGGGACCGACGCGGACTTCGCCCGGCTCGGCGCCCGGGCGCGCGGCGCCTTCGTGCTCATCGAACAGGACGAGTTGAAGGACGTCGACGGGTTGTTCAAGGAGTACACGGACGCCGCGGACGACGAGCGGCGCGCGTTCGCCGCGGGCGTGCGCGGCGTGGTCTACATGGGGTCGCGGCCCAACGACCTGCTCTACCGACACAACGTGAACGTCGGCGTCGCCAACACGCGCCCGATGCTCGTGATGGATCGCGACGGGGCGCTGCGCGCGATGCGCCTGCTCCGCGACGGCGTCGCGCTCACCCTCACCGAGCGCCTCGACCTCGAGCGCGGCCCGGCGTACGAGGCGTCCAACGTCGTCGGCGAGATCCGCGGCGCCGTGCACCCGGACGAGGTCGTGATCGTCGGGGCGCACCTCGACTCGTGGGACCTGGGCACCGGCGCGCTCGACAATGGGGCCAACGTCGCGCTCGTCCTCGACCTCGCGCGCCAGGTCCACGCGTTAGGCGTCGCGCCCGCGCGCACGATGCGCTTCGTCCTCTGGAACGGCGAGGAGCAGGGAATGTACGGTTCGGCCGGCTACGTTCGCGCACACGCCGCGGAGCTCGACCGCACGGCGATGACGCTCACCTTCGACATCGGCTGCGGCCGCATCAACGGCTTCTACACCGGCGGGCGCCCGGACGTGGTCGCGGCGACGGCGCGCGCGCTCTCGCCGGTCGCCGGATACGGCCCGTTCGCGCAGGTCGACCAACCGATCGTCGGGACCGACAACTTCGACTTCATGCTGGCCGGCGTGCCCAACCTGGTGGCGAATCAGGAAGCGGCGACCTACGGCCCCAATTACCACGCGCGGTCTGACGAGCTCGGCCAGTGCGACCTGCGGCAGCTGCGGCAGAACTCGCAGATCGCCGCCGCTGTCGTGTGGGACGCGGCGAACGCGTCGGCGCGGCTGCCGCGTCAGTCGCCCGCCGAAGTCGCGGAGCTGTTCCGCCGGTCCGACCTCGCGCAGCAGATGGTCTCGATGGGCGTGTGGGATGAGTACGCGCGCGGCCGGCGGGGCGTCGCGCCCGTGCAGCCGCTTCCGAGCACTCACGCCGCACCAGCGAAGTAACAGCGCTCGCGGCGCGGCGGATTGGCGACCCCGGCTGTAGTTCCCAGCGGGGCATTAAGATATCTTCGTCGTATCCCCGGGCGTACGCTGCCCCGGGCGCCCACCGCGGGTTGCCGCCCGCGCCCGCCCCGCCACCCGCCCCGCCACCCGCACCGTGCCGGTCATGACCGATTCGCGTACGGAATCCCGCCCGTCGGCCTTCGCAAGATCGCTTTTCGCGAACGCTCTCCTCCTGCCCCCCGCTACGGTCGGTGCCGCGGTGATCGCCCGTCGGCTCTGGCGCGCGCGTCAGGCACCGCCGCCGTTACCGCCGACACGCGTGCCCGTGATCTCGCTCGGCGACTTCGACCCGGTGTTCGTCCCCCACCCGGTGTTCGGGCCGACGCTCGAAGCGGAGGTGCGCTTCGTCGGGCGCGGCAACATGCACGTGCTGGGCGGCACGACCGACCTCGAGTCGTGGATTCTGGCGGTCATGGCCAAGCGTGCGCGGCAAATGTTCGAATTCGGCACGTGCACCGGCAAGACGACCTACCTGTGGGCCGTGAATTCGCCGCCCGACGCCCGGATCGCGACGCTCACGCTACCGCCGGAGGCCGCCGACGCGATCGTCGTCGCGCGCGACGACGAAGCGAGGGCCGTCGCGATCGCCGCGGGCGAGTCCGTGTGCACCGACTTCGTGTACTCGGGAACGGAGGCGGAAGCGAAGGTTACCCAATTGTTCGCGGACAGCATGGCGTTCGACGAGACGCCGTATGTGGACACATGCGATCTCGTCTTCGTCGACGGCGCGCATAGCTACACGTACGTCGTGAGCGACACGCGGAAGGCGCTTCGCATGGTGCGGCCGGGCGGCCTTATCCTCTGGCACGACTACTATCGGGCTAACTCCGACACGACGTGGGGTCCGAACGTGTACCTCGACGAGCTGGTCGACGTACTGCCCCTCGTGAACCTCGACGGAACGACGATCGTCGCGTACCGGCGGCCGACGGCATAGCCGGCGCCCGGATCGGCGGTCGGGGGCTTCTGGCGGTTCCGCGTGTTGTCACGGTATCTTGACGCACGCCGCCGTAACGCGCGTGTGACACCAACGCGCGAGTGCTCGAACCGCCCCGGAGAGCCCGCATGCACCGCATCTGGATGATCGCCGACCCCCGCCGGACGCTCGTCGCGCTGTTCACGTTCCTCTTCGGGCTGGCGATCGCGATCCACGGGATCCTGCTCACGACCAACCGCTTCAACTGGCTGCGCAGCCCCGGCGAGGTCGCCGCGCCGCTCATCACGGTGAAGCCGATCCCGTTCGCGCCCGACACGCCGGGCACGCGCCTGGCCGTCGCCGCGGGGACCGCGGCGCTGCCGTCCGCGCCGCTTCCGGTTTACTTCGCGGTCGGCGCCTCGGCGCTCGACACGGCCGCGCGCGGTGTGGTCGAGACCGCGGCCCGCTCGGTCGCCGCGCAGCCGGCGGCGCGGCTCGCGATCACCGGGTACACCGACGCGACCGGCAACCTGATCGCCAACCAGGAGCTCGCGAAGAACCGCGCGAAGGCGGTGCGCGACGCGCTCGTCGCGGCCGGCGTGACCCTGCAGCGCATCGACATGCGACCGCCCGCGTCCGTACAGGCGAACGCGGCGGGCGGCGCACTCGCCGCCCGCCGCGTGGACATCAGCGTCGTCGCGCCCAACGGCACCGCCAACGTGGCGCCGGACGCCGGCCCGCGCGGCGGCACCTGAGCCGCGCGCGGTAAACGCCGAACGGGAGACGTCCGACCACTGCGGACGTCTCCCGTTCGGCTTCCGCGCTACACGCGCTACACGTCCAGGTTGGACGCGAAGCGCGCGTTGGTCTCGATGAACTCGCGCCGCGGGTCGACGTTGTCGCCCATGAGCTTCGTGAACAGCTCGTCGGCCAGCAGGGCGTCGTCCATCGTCACCCGCAGGAACGTGCGCGTGTTGGGATCCATCGTGGTCTCCCAGAGCTGGTCGGGGTTCATCTCGCCGAGGCCCTTGTAGCGCTGGATGTTGATGCTCTTCGTCTCGTTGCCGCCCAGGCGGTCGACGTACTCCTGGCGCTCCTTCTCGTCGTAGGCGTAGAAGACTTCCTTCGCCTTGGCGACGCGGTAGAGCGGCGGCTGCGCGATGTAGATCATCCCCGCGTCGATCAGCTCTCGCATCTGCCGGAAGAAGAACGTCAGGAGCAGTGTGCGGATGTGCGCGCCGTCGACGTCCGCGTCGGTCATGATCACGATCTTGTGGTAGCGCGTGCGCTCGAGGTCGAAGTCGTCCTTGATGCCCGAGCCGATCGCCGTGATGATCGTGCGGATCTCCTCGTTGCTCAGCACCTTGTCGATGCGCGCCTTCTCGACGTTGATGATCTTGCCGCGGAGCGGCAGGATCGCTTGGAACGAGCGGTTGCGCCCCATCTTGGCCGAGCCGCCGGCCGAGTCGCCCTCGACGAGGTAGATCTCGCAGAGCTTGGGGTCGGAGAGGGCGCAGTCGGCGAGCTTGCCCGGCAGGTTGCCCACGTCGAGCGCGCTCTTCTTGCGCGTGAGGTCGCGCGCCTTGCGCGCCGCCTCGCGCGCGCGCGCCGCGCTCACCGCCTTCTCGATGATCGCGTTGGCGACCTTGGGGTTCTCGTCCAGGTACTGCGAGAGCAGCTCGTTGACGACCGAGCGCACCGCGCCTTCCGCTTCGGAGTTGCCGAGCTTTGTCTTCGTCTGCCCCTCGAACTGCGGCTCGCGGACCTTCACGGAGAGCACGGCCACGAGCCCCTCGCGCACGTCGTCGCCCGAGAGCCGGATGTCCTTGTCCTTCTTGTTGAGGGCGGTGGAGCGCTCGATGTACTTGTTGACCACCGAGGTGAGCGCGCTCTTGAAGCCCGTCAGGTGCGTGCCGCCCTCGTGCGTGTTGATGTTGTTGACGAACGAGAAGACGTTGTCCGCGTAGCCGTCGTTGTACTGCATCGCGAGCTCGATGCCGATTTGTTCGCGCTCGGTCTCGATATAGACGACCTGCTGGTGCAGCGGCTTGTTGCTCCCCGAGGCCGTCCGGTACGCGACCATCTCGCGCAAGCCGCCCTCGGCGTGGAACGTCTCCTCCTTTTCCTCGCCCTCGCGCTCGTCCTTGAGCGTGATGACCACGCCCTTGTTGAGGAACGAGAGCTCGCGCAGGCGGGACTGCAGCGTGCCGTAGTCGTAGACGAGCGACTCGGTGAAGATCTCGGGGTCGGGCTTGAACCACACCGTCGTGCCCGTCTCCTTCTTCGGGACCTCACGCAGCGTGCGCAGCTTGGTCGTCGTGTCGCCGCGCGTGAAGGCCATGTAGTACTCGCGGCCGTCGCGCTTCACCCAGACCTTCAGGTGCTCGGAGAGCGCGTTCACGCAGCTCACGCCGACGCCGTGCAGCCCGCCCGAGACCTTGTAGCTGTTCTTGTCGAACTTGCCGCCCGCGTGCAGCACGGTCATCGCCAGCTCGACCCCGGGGAGCTTCTCGACCGGGTGCACGTCGACGGGGATGCCGCGGCCGTTGTCCGTCACGGTGATCGAGTTGTCCTGGTGGATCGTCACCGAGACGCGGTCGGCGTAGCCGGCGAGCGCCTCGTCGATCGAGTTGTCGACGACCTCGTAGACGAGGTGGTGCAGCCCGCGCGGGCCCGTCGAGCCGATGTACATCCCCGGGCGCTTGCGCACCGCCTCGAGGCCCTTGAGGACCTGGATGGAGCCCGCGCCGTAGTCGCCAATCTGGCCCGCCCCGTTCTCGTCGGGGGTGGGCCGGTCGTTCTTCGCCATCGTCTCTCCGGTGCTGGAACACACACGAACTGAACCGTGGGAACATACCCCGCGGAGGCCGCCGGCGCAACGGCGCCGGACGCACCTAACTCGTTATTCTACAAGAGATTAGGCGGTTGGTTCCGTCCCCGGCGGCGTCCCACCAGCCGCCCCCGACGGCGTCCCCGATTCGGCCCGCTTGTGGGTGAGCCGGATGCGCGCCACCGGCGGCCGGTCGTGCGCCGCGTTGAGCGTGCGCAGCAGCTCCGGCTCCATCGCCTGCAGCTCCGTCATCCACGCGTGCGTCGTCACCGCGACCCACAGCGTGCCGTCCGCGCCCACGCGGAGCGGCTCCGTCACGGCCGCGATCTGCGGGCCGACCAGCGCGGCCCACTCGGGCACCACGGCGGCCTGCGCCACGCGCGCGGCGATGCCCGCGTCGGCGAGCACGCCGGCGAGCAGGTCGGCGATCGCGGTCGGGCGGCGCTTGTCGGTCACCCGCGCCTCACGGCCCCACGACGCCGTCGCGCACCGTCGCCCGCTCCAGCTCCGTGAACTCCGCCGGGATGTCGCTCGCGCGCGGCACGGCGAGCACCGTCTGGCCGAGCCCCGCGGCGCCTAACAGGTCGAGGATCCGGTGCGCGCGGCGCGCGTCGAGCTCCGCGAACGGGTCGTCGAGCAGGAAGAGCGGCGGGCCGCCGATCGCGTCGCGCAGCGTCGCGGCCTCGAGCATCCGGAGCGCGATCGCGCCCGTGCGCTGCTGGCCGCCGCTGCCGTACGTGCGCAGCTCGTGCCCGCCCAACGTGATCTCCAGGTCGTCGCGGTGCGGCCCGACGTGCGTCGCCACGCGCTTGACGTCGAACGCCCGCTTGTCGGCCAGCCCCCGCTCGATCGCCGCGCGCGCGGCCGCGACCTCGTCGCCCCCCCCGCCTTCCCCGCCGTCCGCGCCGTCCGCGCCGTCCGCGCCGTCGGGCACCGCGAGCGCCGTCGCGTACCGCACGCGCATCGGCGCGCGCTCGCCGATCGCCGCGCAGAGCGCCGCGAAGGCGTCCGCCCGCGCGGCGACCCAGCGCCGCCGCTCGGCCCACAACACGGCGCCGTGCTCGGCCAGCGCGGGCTCCCACACCGCCACCCGCGCGTCGCCCCGCCCCGTGCGCGCCGCGTCCCGCAGGGCGGCGTTCCGCCGCACGAGCGCCCCGCGGTAGGCCTGCAGCGCCGCCAGGTAGGGCCGCGAGGTCAGCGCGAGCACCACGTCGAGGTACCGCCGCCGCTCGCTCGGCGCGCCCGCCACGAGCGCCACGTCGCCCGGCGCGAGGATCACGCTCGGCACCGCGCCCAGCGCGTCCGAGAGCCGCGGCGGCTCGGCGCCGTCGACGCGCACGCGCTTGCGCTTGCCCGCGCGCTCGAAGCCAACCCCCGCCTCGCGCGTGCGCAGGCCGTTGGGCGTGGGCACGTCCGCGTCCGCGGCGACGTGGAACGCCCCCGCGCCGAAGCGCACGAGCTCCGCGTCCCGCGCGCCGCGCACCGACCGCAGCAGCTGCAGGTAGTAGATCGCCTCGAGCAGGTTGGTCTTGCCCTGCCCGTTGTCGCCGACGATCGCGAGCCCGGCGGGCGCGAGGTCGAGCGCGACGCGCTCGATGTTGCGGAAATCGCGCACGACGAGCCGCCGCAGCCGCACCCCGGCGGCGGGCGGCGGCGGCGGCTCGAGCGCCGCGGTCGGGTCGACGGCGGTCAGCGCCCCGCTCAGCCGCGCCCCGCTCAGCGCCCGGCGAAGCGCGCCGCGCGCTTCCCGAGGAAGGCCTGCGTGCCCTCGCGCATGTCGTCGGTCGCCGCCGCGAGCCCGAAGGCCGTCGACTCGAAGCGCAGCGCCTCGTCGAGCGGCAGGTCGTAGCCCGCGTTCACCGCCTCGACCGTGAGGGCGAGCGCGATCGGCGCGTTGGCGAGCATCGCGCCGAGCATCGCGCGCGCGCGGTCGAGCAGCTCGGGCGCGGGCACGACCGCGTTGGCGAGCCCGATGCGGTACGCCTCCTGCGCGTCGATCTGCTCGCCCGTCAGCAGCAGCTGCAGCGCGCGCCCCTTGCCGACGAGCCTCGGCAGCCGCTGCGTGCCGCCGTACCCGGGGACGAGCCCGAGCTTGACCTCGGGCTGCCCGAACTTCGCGGCCTCGGAGGCGAGTCGCACGTGGCAGCACATCGCGAGCTCGCAGCCGCCGCCTAACGCGAAGCCGTTGACCGCGGCGATCGTGGGCTTGGTGCTCGTCTCGAACTTGCCGAAGATCTCCTGCCCCTTGCGGGCCAGCCGCTTCGCCTCGTACGGCGTCGCGCGCCCGACCTCGCCGATATCCGCGCCCGCGATGAACGCGCGACCCGCCCCGGTGAGGATCACGCCGCCGACGTCCTCGCGCGCGGCGACCTCGTCCATCGCGCGCCCGAGCTCGGTAATCAGCGCGTCGTTGAGCGCGTTGAGCTTGTCCGGCCGGTTGGCCGTGATCGTCGCGATCCGGTCGGCGACGTCGAGGGTCAGGGTCGTGTAGGCGGCGGTCACGTCGGAGGGGCTGGCCATGGTGCGCCCAATATACGGCGCGCCCCGTCGCGGCCCGGCCCGGACTTTGCCCGGCGCGCTAAGTCATGACGCCGCAATGGATTCTGCGACAGGGGACGAAGCGATCCGGCTTCCGGTACGTCACCCCGGCCGGCAAACCCGCTTCCGAGTCCGTGACGGCGCGCGCCGCCGCGCTCGTCATCCCGCCCGCGTGGACCGACGTCCACGTCGCCGCCTCGCCCACGGCCGCGGTGCAGGCGTGGGGCTTCGACGCCAAGGGACGCAAGCAGTACCGCTACCACGAGCGGGCGGCGGAACGCGGCCAACTGCGCAAGTTCTACCGCGTGCGGCAGATGGCGCGCGACCTCCCCGGCATCCGCGAGGCGGTCGCCCGCGACTTCCGCCCGAAGGCCAAGGCCGAGCCGTTCACCAAACGGCGCGTCGCGGCGGGCGTCGTCCGCCTCATCGGCGAGGCGTACTTCCGCGTCGGCAGCGACCGGTACGCCGCGGAGAACAAGACGTTCGGCATCGCGACGCTGCGGAAGAAGCACGTCGCCGTCCACGAGGATCGCGTGGTCTTCGACTACGTCGGCAAGGAGTCGGTCCGCCAGCACCAGGTGATCTTCGAGCCCGCGCTCGTCGCCTTCGTGCGCGACCTGCTCGCCACCCCGGGGCCGCGGCTGTTCCGCTATCAGTCCCGCGGCGACGACGGCCGGCTGCACTGGCATGACCTCACCTCGCGCGACGTCAACGAGTATATGCACGACGCCCTCGGCGTTCCCTACTCGGCCAAGGACTTCCGCACCTGGGGCGGCACGCTCCGCCTGGCGACGATCCTCGCCGACCTCGGCCCCGGCAGGACGGCGCGCGAGACGCAGAAGAACCTGGTCGTCGCCCTCCGGCTCGTCGCCTCGGACCTCGGCAACACGCCGACGGTCTGTCGCAAGGCCTACATCCACCCGATCGTGATCGCGCGCTACCTGGACGAGGGGTCGACGATCGCGCCCTTCCTCACGCGCGCGACGGTCCGGAACGCCTCGGCCCGCGCCGCCGCACACGGGCGCGGGCACGAGGGGCACCCGCCCGAGGAGCGGGCCCTGATCGGCTTCCTCGACAAGTACTTCCCCGAGCGGCGGAGCAAGCAGCGCGACCGGCGCCGGCGCGACCGCGAGCAGGCCGGCGAGCGGCGGGCGGCGCGGGCGGTGGCGGACGTCACGTCCGACGCAGCCTAACGCCCCCCGACCCGGACCGCGGGTCAGGCCCGGTTCGCATCCCCGGCTGGTCTCGCCACGAGCGTCGTGATCTCGCCCTCGAGCTTCTCCGGCGCGGTCTGCGGCGCGTGCCGCGCGACCACCCGCCCGCCGCGGTCGACGACGAATTTCGTGAAGTTCCACTTCACCTTCTCGCTCCCCAGCAGCCCCGGTTGCGCGCGCTTGAGCGCGGCAAACAGCGGGTGCGTCCCCGGCCCGTTCACCTCGACCTTGCCGTACATCGGGAACGTGACGTCGTAGCGCAGCGAGCAGAAGTTCGCGATCTGCGCCTCGTCGCCCGGCTCCTGCCCGCCGAACTGGTCGCACGGAAAGCCGAGCACCGCGAAGCCCGCCGCCTTGTGCCGCCGGTAGAGCGCCTCGAGCCCGGCGTACTGCGGCGTGAAGCCGCACTGGCTCGCGGTGTTGACGATCAGGAGCACCTCGCCCTGGTGGGGCGCGAGCGTCGTCTGCCGGCCGTCGATCGTCGCGACGGGGATGTCGAAGAGCATGTCCCGTGCGGTTTCCATACGTGCCAGCGCTAGTACCGGGCGGTGCCCGGTTCGAACGTGCGCCAGCTGTGCCAGAACTCCTGAGACGCCGGGAGCGGCACGAGCGAGTCGGTCGGCCCGCGCCCGCCTAACGCGTAGCTCCGCCCGGGCGCGACGAGCGAGTCCCCGCGCAGGGCGAAGCGCGTCGTCCGGTCGGGCCGCCGGAACACGAAGAAGCTCGCGTTGTCCGAGGCGAGCGCGACCACGACCGGCGTGCCGCCGACCTCGTCGTTCACCACGCGCTCGCGGCGAAGCCGGTTCCAGTCGTAGGCCTTGCTCGCACCGCCGACGGCGAGCCCGACCACCCACGCCTTGTCGCGCCACGACACCGTGTCGGTGCCGGTCAGCGCACTCCGGCTCGACCCGTCCTCGTAGGCGAACCCCTTGGCGTACTCCGAGGCGAAGGCCGGGTCGGGTTGCATCACGCGACTATCCGGGTGCATGGCGAGCCAGCGCGCGAGGGTGACCTGCCGGCTCGGCACCTCCGCGAGCTTCGCCCCCTTGAGCGGTCCGATGATCGCCTCCCCGTTCGCCTGGCGCCACCAGCTGCCCGTCTCGCGGTCCTCGAGCATCGCGTTGAAGTGGTCCATGCCGACCAGGCGGAACGTCTCGGGGCGCCCGCCGACCTCGGGGTGGTACACGCGTCCGGTGCGGCACACAGTGCAGTACGTCACCAGCACGGGCGTGCCACCCACGGTGTCGCGCACCTGGTGGTGGTAGCCGATGAACTGCAGCGGGTACGCGCGCGCCTCGCCGTTCACTTCGACGCCGACCACCAGCCGCCGCGGGTCGACCCGGTTGCCGCCCGCCTGCGCCGTGCGCACGGCCGTCGGTTGTAGGAACATGTGGTCGGCTGCCATGCGCGCGTTGGCCGCGTACGCCACCCCGGCGGCGAGGACGAGCGCGAACACCGCCGGCGCTGCGGCCCGCACGCGGCCGCTCGGCAGGCCCGCGGCGCCCCGAAGCACCGCGGGCAGTCCCGCCGCGACCAGCGCGACGCACGCGGCGCGGACCGCCCACCGCCACGTGTAGAGCGCGTACGCCAGCTCGATGCTCCGCGCCCGCTGGCTGCCGGGCATCGGCATGATGAAGTACACGTTCGCGGCCTCGAACAGCGCGAGGCCGAGCGCTCCGAGGTAGAAGAGTCTCCGCACGGGACATAACGTAACCGGCATGCAACGCCGGCCATCGACCCTCGCCATCGACCAGGGCACCACCGGCACCACCTGCCTCGTCGTCGACGCCGACGGCCGCGTGCGCGGCCGCGCCTACCGCGAGCTCACGCAGCACTACCCCGCGCCGGGCCTCGTCGAGCACGACCCGGCCGAGATCCTCGAGACAGTCCGGGCGGCGGCGCGCGAGGCGGTCGAGCAGGCCGACGTCGACGGCGCGCGGCCGACCGCCCTCGGCATCACCAACCAGCGCGAGACGGTCGTGCTGTGGGACCGCGCGACGGGGCGGCCGGTGCACCGCGCGATCGTCTGGCAGGACCGCCGCACGGCCGAGCGTTGTCGCGAGCTCGTGTCGCGCGGGCCGTGGCTCGCCGCGCGCACGGGGCTCGTCCCCGATCCGTACTTCTCGGCGACCAAGCTCGAATGGCTCCTGGCGCAGTCGGACGCGGCAACGGGCGAGTCGCTCGGCGCGCGGGCCGCGCGCGGCGAACTGGCCTTCGGCACCGTGGACAGCTGGCTCGTCTGGCACCTGACGGGCGGGCGCGTGCACGCCACCGACCCGACCAACGCGTCGCGCACGATGCTCTACGACATCGAGCGGCGGGCGTGGAGCGACGCGCTGTGCGCCGAGTTCGGCGTGCCCGACGCGGTGCTGCCCGAGGTGCGGCCGTCGATGGGCCCGTTCGGCGTGGCCGGGGCGGGGTGGTGCGGCGCCGAGCTGCCGATCCTGGGCGTCGCGGGCGATCAGCAGGCCGCGCTCTTCGGGCACGGCGGGTGGGAGGCGGGCGCGGTCAAGAACACGTACGGCACGGGCGCCTTCCTACTCCAGAACTGCGGCGCCGTGCGGCCGCCCGGCGGCGGGGGGCTGCTCACGACGCTCGCCTGCGACGCGCGCGGCGAGAGCACCTACGCGCTCGAGGCGAGCGTGTTCGTCGCCGGCGCGGCGGTGCAGTGGCTGCGCGACGGGCTCGGCGTGTTAGGCACGGCGGCCGAGTCGGAGGCGCTGGCGCGCGGCGTCGCGTCGACCGGCGGCGTGTACTTCGTGCCGGCGCTGACCGGGCTCGGCGCGCCCGACTGGGAGAGCGAGGCGCGCGGCACGATCGTCGGCCTCACGCGCGGCACCGGGCGGGCGCACCTCGTGCGCGCGGCGCTCGAGGCGATGGCGTACGCGACGGCCGACGTGCTCGACGCGATGCGGGCACGCGGTGCCGTCGGAGCGGGCGCGGCCGGCGCCCCGGACCGGCTGCGCGTCGACGGCGGCGCGACGGCGAACGATTGGCTGATGCAGTTCCAGGCCGACGTCCTCGGGGCCGCCGTCGAGCGCCCCGCACTCGTCGAGGCGACGGCGTTAGGCGCGGCGGGGCTCGCCGGGCTGGCCGCCGGCGTCTGGCGGTCGCCCGAGCACTTCCTCGGCGCGCGCGAGTCGACCGTCTTCCGCCCGGGGGACGGCGCGGCCGCCGCGCGCGCGGGGCGGGCGGGGTGGCGCCGCGCGGTGCGCGCGGCGCTCGCGTGGGCGCGCGACAGTGGCAACGGTGATTCCAGCCACGGCGACGGCTGAAGCGTCGAGCGCCGGCGGGCTCGCGCCGGCGCTCGACGCCCACTGCGCCGGGCTGGCCGCCTGCCGCCGCTGCGCGGCCGAACTCCCGCCGGGCGCTCTCCCCGTCATCCCCGAGTCGCGCGCGCCGCGCGCGATGCTCGTCGGCCAGGCGCCCGGCCCGACCGAGGCGACCATCCGCAAGCCGTTTCAGGGGCGGGCGGGGAAGACGCTCTTTCGGTGGCTCGCGCGCGCGGGACTGGACGAGGGCGCGGCGCGCGAGTTCTTCTGGATCGCCGCCGTGACACGGTGCTACCCGGGCCCCCACCCGGGCGGGCGCGGCGACCGCCTGCCCACGCCCGGCGAGCGGGCGCGCTGCGCGCCGTGGCTCGAGGCCGAGTTCGCGCTCGTGCGGCCCGCGTTCGTCGTCACGCTCGGGCGGCTCGCGGTCGACCAGTTCCTGCGGCCGGCGCCGCTCACCGCACTCGTCGGGGGCGTGCACGCGGCGATCGTGGGCGGGCGCGCGGTGCCCGTCGTGCCGCTGCCGCACCCGTCGGGGGCGAGCGGGTGGCTCAACGTGGCGGCGCACCGCACGTTGCTCGACGCGGCGCTCGACCGGCTTGCGGCGGCGGTCGCCGATGTGGGAGCGCCCAACGTGGGCACTTCCGACGCGGGGCAAACCCGCCCCGCGTCGGAACTTCTATATTCCCCGAGTGTTCGGCTTTCGGACGCCGGTACGGCGCGCGACTCGTAACCCACGGGCCGTCGCCGGCCGCGCGCGGGGGTCGGCAGACGCGCGAAAGCGGGAGACCACGAATGAAGCCGCGGACCAAGTTCCTCACCGGGGGCCTAGTGATCCTGGGCAGTGCCGGCGTGCTCATGGCCAGCTCCATCAAGGAGACAGGTCAGTACTACCTCACGCCCGCCGAACTCGGCACCAAGGTCGCCGCCGACCCGTCGTTCCGCGAGAACGGCATCAAGGTCGGCGCCCGCGTCGTCCCGGGCTCGATCGTCCGCGACCCGGGCGGCCGCTCGCTGACGTTCCGCATGAGTGACGGCGCCCAGACCTACGCGGTCGCCTACCGCGGCATCGCCCCCGACACGTTCACCGACGGCGTCGACGTGATCGTCGAGGGGCGGCTCGGCACCGACAACACGTTCCGCGCCACGACGCTCCTCGCCAAGTGCGCGTCGCGCTACGAGAACGCCCCCGACAAGCCCGGCATGGGCCCGGGCATGGACAAGTACCGCAACGTCCCTGGCTACCGCGCCCCCGCGACGACCGCGACGGCGTCCACCGCCAGCCTCTGACCGCACGAGTCGCTCATGGGCAGTAGCCTCGCGTCGAGCCTGATCCTGCTCGGCGAAGTCGCGCTCTGGGTCGCCATGCTGATGGCCGCCTGGAGCGCAACTGTTTCGTTCGCGGGCGCCGCGCAGAACCGCGCCGACCTCGTCAAGAGCGGCGAGCGCGCCGTCTACGCCACCGCCGGCTTCGTCGTGCTCGCGAGCGTGGGCCTCTGGACCGCGCTCTTCACGCACGACTTCTCCATCAAGTTCGTCGCCAGCTACACGAGCGCGAACCTGCCGAAGATCTACACCTTCACCGCCTTCTGGGCGGGGCAGGCCGGCTCGCTGCTCTTCTGGTGCCTCATCCTCTCGCTCTACTCGGCGGCCGCGGTCGCCACGGGCAAGGGGGAGCGCACGCGCGCGTTCATGCCCTACGTGGCCGGGACGCTGGGCGTCATCACGCTCTTCTTCCTGCTCACGCTCTGCTTCGGCGCCAATCCGTTCGAGCGGCTGGACTGGGTCCCGGTCGACGGCCGCGGGATGAACCCGCAGCTGCAGAACCCGGGCATGGCGATCCACCCGCCCATGCTCTACCTCGGCTACGTGGCCACCGCGGTCCCGTTCGCCTACGCGGTGGCCGCGCTCGCGACGCGCCGCCTCAACGCCGACTGGCTGGCGCCCGTCCGGCGCTGGTCGCTCCTCAGCTGGTTCTTCCTCACGGTCGGCATCACGCTCGGCATGTGGTGGGCCTACGTCGAGCTCGGGTGGGGCGGCTACTGGGCCTGGGACCCCGTGGAGAACGCCTCGCTGATGCCGTGGCTGACCGGCACCGCGTTCCTCCACTCGATCATGATCCAGGAGAAACGCGGGATGCTCCGCAAGTGGAACGTGACGCTCGTCGTCGCGACGTTCCTCCTCGCCATCCTCGGCACCTTCATCACGCGCTCGGGCGTGATCCAGAGCGTGCACTCGTTCGCCCAGTCGCCGGTCGGGACGTGGTTCGCCGGCTTCCTCGGCGTGAGCCTCGCGGCCACCCTGTGGCTCGTCGCGACGCGCCTCAAGGACCTCGAGAGCGAGGCCGAACTCGAGAGCATGGTGAGCCGCGAGGCGGCGTTCCTGTACAACAACCTCGTGCTCGTCGGGATCGCGTTCTCGGTGCTCTGGGGCACGCTCTTCCCGATCCTGAGCGAGTGGGTGCGGGGCGAGAAGATCACCGTCGGCCCGCCGTTCTTCAACACGGTCAACATTCCGCTCGGGCTGCTCCTGCTCGCGCTCACCGGCGTGGGCCCGCTCATCGCGTGGCGCAAGGCGTCGGTCGCCAACATCCGCCGGCAGTTCATCATCCCGGGGATCGCGGGCGCGGCGAGCGGCATGGTGCTCGTGATGGCCGGCATGCGCGACTTCTACGCGATCGTCTGCTACACGCTCGCCGGCTTCGTCTTCGGCACGATCGGGCAGGAGTTCTGGAAGGGCACCGGCGCCCGCATGCGCATGTACGGCGAGAACGTCGCCGTCGCCTTGTCCCGCCTCGTCGCCAAGAACCGCCGCCGCTACGGCGGCTACATCGTGCACTTCGGCATGGTGACGATGTTCGCTGCCTTCGCCGGGCTCGCCTTCAAGAAGGAGAACGACGTCACGCTCCGCACCGGCGAGACCTTCCGCACGAAGGACCCGTGGGGCCACCAGTGGGCCTTCACGAGCCAGGGCGTGTCGCAGTTCAAGACGCTCAACCGCTACGTCACGGGCGTCGCGCTCGACGCCGTGCGCGATGGCAAGCGCGTCGGCGTGATCACCACCGAGAAGCGCCAGCACGTCGACAGCCAGGACCAGCCGACCTTCGAGCCGTCGACCGAGGTCGGCATCCTCGAAGGCGCGCGGCAGGACACCTACGTCGTGCTCGCCGGCGTCACGGGCACCGACCGCGCCGAGCTCCGCATCACGTTCAACCCGCTCGTCGTCTGGGTGTGGTTTGGCGGCGGGGTGATGGCGATCGGCGGCCTGATCGTGATGTGGCCGCAGGCCGAACGGCGGCGGGTGCAGAGTGGATACGCCGCGCCGATCCCGTCGGCGACGGTCGGCGCGCCGCGGCCGGTGCTCGAGCCCGCGATGGCGATGGGGAGGCAGTCGTGACCAGCCCGGACACGCGTACCAACCGCCGCGAGTTCCTCGCCCGCTCGGGGGTCGTCGCGTTAGGCGTGGCGGCGGTCCTCGCCCGCCCGGCCCGCGCGCAGCAGCGCGACCTCCCGACGGCGCAGCAGGCGCCGGACGGCGCCGCCACGCCGCGCGACTCGGCCGGCGCGCCGCCGGCGCCCAACGCGGCCGCCGGCGCCGGCGGCACGCCGTCCTCCGCGTCCAACGTCGCGATGGACCCGTCCGGCTACAAGCCCGTCGGCCTGCCGGCCAAGCCGAACGGCCGCCCGCTCCTGACGGCCGACCAGCGCGACGCGCTCGAGCACCGCCTCAAGTGCCAGTGCCCGTGCACGCTCGACGTGTACACGTGCCGCACGACGGACTTCTCGTGCGGCATCTCGCCCGCGATGCACGCCGACGTGCAGCAACTCGTGGCCGGCGGCTACTCGGGCGACGAGATCCTGGCCGCGTTCACCCAGACGTACGGCGAGCGCGCGCTGATGTCGCCCACCAAGCAGGGCTTCAACCTGATGGGCTACTTCGCGCCGTTCGCCGTGCTCGGCACCGGTACCGTGGTCGTCGCCTCGCTGATGCGCCGCTGGAGCACGCGCGCGCAGGCCGCCGCGGCCGCGCTCGGACGCGCGCCGCACGCGCAGCCCGCGCCGGTGTCGACGGCGCGCGCCGACCGCGACGACCCGGTGTCGTACACGGCGGCCGACGCCGCCGCGCTCGGCGCCACGCCCGAAGAGCTGGCGCGGCTCGAGGCGGCGGTGCGCGGCTCCTGATGATCGTCAGCACCGGCACGCTCGCCCTCGGGGCGGGCACCGCCCTCGCGTTAGGCGCGGCCCTCGTCGTCCTCGGGCCGCTGATGGCCGAGGACGACGGGCCGATCGCGCCGGCCCCGCCCGACCCCTCGCGCATCGCCCTCGGCCCGGCGGCAGCCGCGGTCGAAGGGATCAGCGCTGTCGAGGCCCTGCGCGAGATCGAGTTCGACCGCGCGACGGGCAAGCTGTCGGACGACGACTACGCGGAGCTCAAGGCGACGTACACGCGCGAGGCGCTGGCCGAGATGCGCGCGGCCGAGGCGGGCGCGACGATCACCCCGCCGGCGGAGGCCGACCCGGTCGAGGCGGCGCTCGCCGACTTCCGCGCGCGGCGCGAGCGCGTCTCGGCGGCCGCGACGGCGGCGCTCGAGGCGCGCCTCCACGTCGAGCCCGGGAGCTGCTTCGTCTGCGGGCCGCGCCCGGAGTCGGACGCGACGTTCTGCTCCAACTGCGGCCGGTTCCTGGCCGCCGAATGCCCCGCGTGCCACGCGCCGTGCACGCGCGAGGGGCAGCGCTACTGCGAGGCGTGCGGGACGTCGCTGACGGAGGCCGGGCACGCTGCCGATGCGCCGGATCGAGCGGAGCCCGTCCCCGTCGGCGAGTTCGCGCTCAAGGCGTCGGCATCCGCGGCGACTCCGGCGACGTAGCACGCGGCCGATAGGGATCGCGCGGCAAGGGGCGGCACGGGATCGAGTCGGGGTCAGCTCGAGCGGGCGGCCGACCCGCGCGCCAACGCGGCTGCGTGGGCACTCATCGACGTCTCACCGGCGCACCCGCTCATCACCGCGCCCGTGACGCCGCAACCCGGTATGGGAGGCAGTCGGACTGATTGACCTGGCCGAGCGACTCGAGGCGGGCGAGGCGGCCGGGGTGTGATCCCCCAGGCCGGCCCCCGAACAAAACCCGACCGCGGCGCTTGTGTCCGGCCCTCGCGCGGCTGAGCTTTCCCGGTTCCCCCCGCGTCGCCCTACCGCCCCCCGCCGACCGTGTCCGAAGAGTCTCTGATCGTCCGCGGCGCCCGCGAGCACAACCTCAAGAACATCGACGTCACCATCCCGCGCGACAAGCTGACGGTCGTGACGGGCCTGAGCGGGAGCGGCAAGTCGAGCCTGGCGTTCGACACGATCTACGCCGAGGGGCAGCGCCGGTACGTCGAGTCGCTTTCCGCGTACGCGCGGCAGTTCCTCGGGCTGATGGAGAAGCCCGACGTCGACGTCATCGAGGGCCTCTCGCCCGCGATCTCGATCGAGCAGAAGAATGCGGGCAACAACCCGCGCTCGACGGTCGGCACGGTCACGGAGATCTACGACTACCTGCGCCTGCTCTACGCGCGCGCCGGCACACCGCACTGCGCCAACTGCGGCCGCCCCGTGCAGCGCCAGAGTCCGGTGCAGATCGCCTCGACGATCCTGTCGTGGACCGAGGGCACGCGCATCGAGGTGCGTGCCCCGCTCGTCCAGTCGCGCAAGGGCGAGTTCAAGGAGCTGTTCGAGGACGCGCGCCGGCAGGGCTTCGTCCGCGCGGTGGTCGACGGCGCGCTGATCGAGCTGTCCGATCCCCCCGCGCTCAACCGCCGGCAGAACCACTCGGTCTCGGTGATCGTCGACCGCCTCGTCGTCCGGCACGAGGACCGCGCGCGGCTGACCGACTCGCTCGAGACGGCGCTCCGCCTCGCGAACGGGCTGGTCGAGGTCGTCGAGTACCCCGCGCCGAACGCGACGGTGCCGACCTCGACCGACCCTGCCGACGCCGCCGCCATCGGCGAGCCGCTCCGGGCGGACGAGCCCGAAGTCCACCTCTTCTCCGAGCGGTACGGCTGCCCGGTGTGCGGCACCTCGCTCCCCGAGCTCGAGCCGCGGCAGTTCTCCTTCAACTCGCCCTTCGGCGCCTGCCCCGCGTGCGGCGGGCTCGGCACGCGCAAGGAAGTCAGCCCGCAGCTCGTGTTGGGCGACCCCTCGATCACGATCCTCGAGGGCGTCGTGCTGCCGTGGGGCGAGCCCGACGGCTACCTGCGGAAGACGATCCTCCCCGGCCTCGCCGCCGCGTTAGGCTTCCAGCTCAACACGCCCTGGGGGCAGCTGCCCGAGGCGGTGCGCAACGCCCTGCTCTACGGGGTCGGTGCGAGCGGGGGCGCCAACGCCGCCGGCGGCGCGAAGCCCGCGCGCAAGACGACCGCCAAGCGTCCCGCCAAGACCGCGGCCAAGTCGACCGCCAAGGCGGGCGAGATCCAATGGGAAGGCATCCTCGCCAACGTCCGCCGCCGCTACGACGAGACGTCGAGCGACAGCATCCGCGTCGAGCTCGACGCCTACATGGTCGCCACGCCGTGCTCGGCCTGCGCCGGCCGGCGCCTCAAGCCCGAGTCGCTCGCCGTGACCGTGCACGGCCGCAGCATCGGCGACGTCGTCGACCTCTCGATCGTCGAGGCGCGCGAGCTCTTCGCCGCGATCCCCGTCCGCACCGACACGCGCCCCGGCCTCGACCCCGAGATCGCCGGCCCCATCCTCAAGGAAGTCCGCGAGCGGCTGACCTTTCTCGTCGACGTCGGGCTCGACTACCTCACGCTCAACCGCTCGGCCGAGTCGCTGTCCGGCGGGGAGGCGCAGCGCATCCGCCTCGCGACGCAGATCGGCTCGCGCCTCGTCGGCGTGCTCTACATCCTCGACGAGCCGAGCATCGGGCTGCACCAGCGCGACAACGGGCGGCTGCTCGCGACGCTCAAGCAGCTGCGCGACCTGGGCAACACGGTCATCGTGGTCGAGCACGACGAAGAGACGATGCGCGAAGCCGACCACCTGATCGACCTCGGGCCCGGGGCGGGGAAGCACGGCGGGTACGTCGTCGCGGCCGGCACCTACGACGAGGTCGTGCGCGACCCCGCGTCGCTCACCGGCCAGTATCTGAGCGGCAAGCGCGAGATCGCGGTCCCCAAGGAGCGCCGCCCCCGCGACCCGCGCCGCACGATCCGCATCGAGGACGCCCACGAGCACAACCTCCGCCACGTCGACTTCGAGGTTCCGTTAGGCACGTTCGTCGCCGTGACGGGCGTGAGCGGGTCGGGCAAGAGCACGCTCGTCTCCGACATCCTGCACCGCGCGCTCGCGCGGCACTTCTACCGGGCCCGGGTGATCCCCGGGGCGCACCGGCGCATCACGGGGCTCGAACACATCGACAAGGTCATCGACATCGACCAGAGTCCGATCGGCCGCACGCCGCGCTCCAACCCGGCGACCTACACGGGGCTCTTCACGCCGGTGCGCGAGCTGTTCGCCGAGATGCCCGAGGCCAAGATCCGCGGCTACGGCCCCGGGCGCT
This sequence comes from uncultured Gemmatimonadales bacterium, assembly GCA_963763675.1. Lineage (GTDB taxonomy): Bacteria > Gemmatimonadota > Gemmatimonadetes > Gemmatimonadales > Gemmatimonadaceae > BPUI01. The sequence continues at coordinate 1,221,906 of CAVXPN010000001.1, read as the reverse complement.
TCTCGTTCAACGTCAAGGGCGGGCGGTGCGAGGCGTGCCAGGGCGATGGGCTCGTCAAGATCGAGATGCACTTCCTCCCGGACGTCTTCGTGCCGTGCGACGTCTGCAAGGGCAAGCGCTTCAACCGCGAGACGCTCGAAGTACGCTTCCGTGGGATGTCGATCGCCGACGTGCTGGACCTCACGGTCGATGACGCCTGCGGGCAGTTCGAGAACCAGCCGCGCATCAACCGCCAGCTCGAAACCCTCCGCGACGTCGGGCTCGGCTACGTCCACCTCGGGCAGAGCGCGACCACGCTCTCGGGCGGCGAAGCGCAGCGCGTCAAGCTGGCCACGGAGCTCGCGAAGCGCGACACGGGACGCACGCTCTACATCCTCGACGAGCCTACCACCGGGCTCCATTTCGAGGACGTCCGTCTGCTGCTCGAGGTGCTCCACCGACTGGTCGACCGCGGCAACACCGTGCTCGTCATCGAGCACTCGCTCGACGTGATCAAGACCGCCGACTGGGTCATCGACCTCGGCCCGGAGGGCGGGCTCCGCGGCGGGCAGATCGTCGCGCAGGGCACGCCCGAGCAGGTCGCCGACGTCGCGGCGAGCTACACGGGCCACTACCTGCGGCCGCTGCTGCCCGCGCTGCGACAGCTCCCCCCCGCCACCCTCAAGAAGGCGAGCTGACCATGGTCTCCCTGCTCGACATCATCGGGCCCGTGATGGTCGGGCCGTCGTCGTCGCACACGGCCGGCGCGTGCCGCCTCGGCCTCCTCGCGCGCGGCCTCGTCGGCGGCACGCCCGAGCGCGCGCAACTCGAGTTGCACGGCTCGTTCGCGCGCACCGGCGAGGGGCACGGCACGGACAAGGCGCTCGTCGGCGGGCTGATGGGCTTCCGCCCCGACGACGAGCGGCTGCGCGACGCGCTCGACATCGCCGAGCGCGAGGGGCTCGCCTACCAATTCGAGAAGACCACCCTCGGGGAGGAGGGCAACGTGCACCCCAACACGGTGCGCCTCACCGTCGAGCGCAGCGGCCGCCGGAGCGTGATGACCGGATCGTCGTTGGGCGCGGGGCGCGTGCTCGTCACCGAGATCGACGGCTACCCGGTCGAGGTCACGGGCAACTACCACACGATCGTCCTCGTCGCGGGCGACGTGAAGGGGTCGATCGCGGCGATCACGCACCTGCTCTCGGCGTTCGACCTCAACATCGCAACGCTTCGCGTCAGCCGGCAGCAGCGCGGCGGCGACGCTTTCATGGTCTACGAGCTGGACGAGGCGCCCGACGAGCGGGTGCGCGACGTGATCCGGTCGCTCCCCTGGGTGAAGTGGGCGTTTCGGCTGGACAAGGTCGGCGCGTAACGTTGGGCAGAACAACGCACCGCGGGGTAGAACCTCCTGTCGTCCCGAGCGCGGCGAGGGACCTACTCATCCGATTCGACCGGGCCAGCCCCGCGTCGAATCGGACGGTAGGTCCCTCGCCGCGCTCGGGACGACAAACGTATGGTCGACTTGCGGTGACTCACCCTCGGCAGCCTCATGTACCGCTCCCTCCAAGACGCTCTCCGCGACGCCGAGTCCCAGGACACGACGCTCGCCGCCGTCGCCCTCGCCGCCGAGAGTGCCGACAGCGGCCGGCCCGTCGCCGACATCCGCGCCTCGCTCCGCCGCGCGCTCGAGGTGATGCGCGGCGCGGTGGCGCGCGGGCTCGTCGGCGACCTGCGCTCGGCGAGCGGGCTCGTCGGCGGGGACGCGGCCAAGCTGGTCACCGGCCCGCCGGGCCCGCTCGCCGGCACGCCCTTCCGCGACGTGCTCGCCCGGGCGCTCGCGGTGCAGGAAGTCAACGCGGCGATGGGCGTGATCGTCGCCGCGCCGACCGCGGGTGGGGCGGGCGTGCTCCCGGCCGTGCTCACCGCCCTCGCCGACGCGCGCGGCCTCGGCGACGACGCGCTCGTCGACGCGCTCGCGACGGCGGGGCTGATCGGCGCGGTAATCGCCGACCGCGCGTCGCTCTCAGGCGCCGAGGGCGGCTGCCAGGCGGAGACCGGCGCCGCCGCCGGCATGGCGGCCGGCGCCGCGACCGAGATGCTCGGCGGCTCCCCGCGCCAGGCCTTCCACGCCGTCGCGATGGCGCAGCAGGGCACGCTCGGCCTCGTCTGCGACCCGTTAGGCGGCCTCGTCGAGCTGCCGTGCGTCTTCCGCAACGCGACCGGGGCGGCCATCGCGCTCGCCGCGATCGAGATGGCGCTCGCCGGCATCGAGTTCGCGATCCCCGCCGACGAGGTCATCGACACGATGGGCGAGATCGGGCGGTCGATGGACGTGCGCTACCGCGAGACGGCGGGCGGCGGGCTCGCCGCAACGCCGACCGGCCGCCGCCTCGCGAAGGAGCGGCTCGTCCAGATCAAGCGCGCGAGCTGACGCGCGCCCGTCGATCGCGCGTCCGCGAGCTCGACGGTGGCGGGCTCCGCGCGGGAGCGACAGATTCGCGCGATGCGCTCCCGCGTGTGCCTCTCGTCCGCCCTCGTCGTCCTCGGCGCCGCGCCCCAGGTGACGTCGGCGCAGCGTCCTCCGCAGCCTGCCGCCTCGCCGGCGCCCGCTCCCGCGCTGGCGAAGGCCGTTATCCGCGGCACCGTCTACGACAGCCTGAGCAATGGTCCGCTGCGGCGCGCCAACGTGCGCCTCGACGGCACCGAATACGCGGCCGTGACCGACACCAACGGCGCCTTCCGCGTCGTCGACGTCGCCCCTGGCGAGTACGTCCTCGCCATCGACCACCCCGCGTTCGACTCGCTCGGCGTCGGCCTGCCGTACGGCCGCGTGCGCGTCATGTCGGGGGACACGATCGCCGTCGTGCTCGCCACCCCGAGCGTCGCGACGATCGCGCGCGGGCTCTGCGCCGGCCTCGGCACCGACAGCGCCGGCGTGCTGCTCGGCGCCGTCCGCCGCGCCGGCGCGGCAGCCGGAGACCCCGCGGGTGCCCTGGCCGGCACACGCGTCACGGCGCGGTGGGTCGAGTTCGTGCCGGCCCGCGCGACCCTGACGAAAGTCGCGCGGGAGCTCGCCGCCACGGCCGACGCGGCGGGGGTCTATCGCCTGTGCGGAGTGCCCAACGACGTCGCCGTGCAACTCACGGCCGCACCGCCCCCGAGCGCCGGCGTCGCGGACGTCCGCACCGGAACGGCCCTGGTCGATCTGAGCGGGCGCACGGTCACCCTCCGCGACGTCGCGGTGCGCGTGTTCGCCACCGCCGACAGCACCGCCGGCGCGGCCGCGGGCGGGACCCGCGACGACGCCAGCCTGGTGCTCACCGTCGTCGACGAGACCGGGCAGCCGTTCGCGGGCGCCCAACTCCGCAGTGCCGGCCGCGACGCGCCGTTCGGCGTGAGCGACAGCACGGGCGTGCTCCGGGTGCGCGGGCTCCCGGCAGGCTCGCAGGCGTTCCAGCTCCTCGCCTTCGGCCGCGCCCCAGAGACCGTGTCGGCCGCGCTCCGCAACGGCGCGACGACGACGAGCCGCGTCCGCGTCGGCGCGCGCGTGTCCACGCAGCTCGCCGGTGTGCGCGTCGTCGGGCGCGCCGGATTCGACCGCGGCGGCTTCGAGGAGCGCCGCCACACGGGGCAGGGGCGGTACCTCGCGGCCGACGAGGTCGCCCGCCGCCAGGCGACGGCGTTCTCCCAGCTCGTCGTCGGGCAGCCCGGATTCGTCGTCACGCCCAATCGGCCCAACGACCCAACCGGCCGCGTCAGCGGCTTCACCATCACGTCGAGCCGCGGCGCCGTCAGCCTGCTCGCGAGTTGCTCGGTGCAATTCTTCGTCGATGGCGTGCCCGTCGTCACGACCGACGCCCAGAACGTCGACGACGTGGTGAACCCGAGCAACATCCGGGGCGTCGAGTTCTACGCCGGGAACGGCCCCGTTCCTCCGCAGTTCACGCTGGCCAGCCGCAACGCGTGCGGAACGATCGTGATCTGGACGCACGGCACGGGCGCGCGCCGGTAGCCGGAGGCGCCCGCCCGCGCAGCTATCTTGTCCGGGCGGCGCGCGGACGAAACGCGCGCCGGCCGCGTGCCGTAGAGGCACCCATACCCTCTGCCCGGTGCCCGCATGCTCTCCCGCGATGATCTCGACCGCTACCTCGACCGACTCGGCGCGGAAGGCGCGGCGGCCGTCACCGAAGTCGAGCCAGGCCTCTGGCGCCTGCACCCGAGCGGCGAGATGAATTACGACGTCGGGGTGACGTACGCGCCGCCCGTCGTCGTGCTCCGCGCCAAGGTGATGGAGCTCCCGCGCGACGAGGACGCCGCCGCGGCGCTCTCGCGCCGGCTCCTCGAACTCAACGCCACCGACTTGCTGCACGGCGCGTACGGCATCAGCGAGGAGTCGGTCGTCCTCACCGAGGCGCTCGAGCTCGGCCACCTCGACTTCGAGGAGCTGCGCGCCAGCTACGAGAGCATGACCGTCGCGCTCGCGTCGCACGTGCGCGAGCTCGCCAACGTCGCCGACCCGCGGCGCGCGACCGGCGAGTACGCCGCCGCGACCCACCGCACGCCTAACGCCTCCAACGCGTCGCCCGCCGAGGCCCGCTAACGCATGGGCATCTTCGACCGCTTCTCCCGCGTCGTCCGCTCCAACATCAACGACCTCATCTCCTCGGCCGAAGACCCCGAGAAGATGCTCAACCAGCTGATCGCCGACATGAACGGCCAGCTGGTGAAGGCCAAGCAGCAGGTCGCCGCCGCGATCGCCGACGAGCGCCGCCTCAAGGAGCAGGCGGAGACCGAGGCGCGCCTGTCGAGCGACTGGGAGAACCGCGCCGTGCTCGCCGTCAACGGTGGCCGCGACGACCTCGCCAAGCAGGCGCTGCTCCGCCAGTCGGAGCACGCCGAGCACGCGCGCACGCTCGCCACGACGTGGGACGCCCACCGCAACGAGACCGAGAAGCTCAAGGGCCAGCTGCGCGAGCTCGCCGACAAGATCGAGGAGGCGAAGCGCAAGAAGAACCTGCTGCTCGCCCGCCAGCGCCGCGCCGAGGCGCAGAAGCGCATCGCGCAGACGATGTCGTCGATCAGCGAGAAGAGCGCCTTCGAGGCGTTCGCCCGGATGGAGGAGAAGATCGATCAGAACGAGCGGCAGCTGCGCGCCGCGGCGGACATCGACGAGGAGTTCACCGGCGACAAGCTGGCCCGCGAGTTCAAGCAGCTCGAGCGCGCGACCGGCGGCTCGGACGCGGACAGCCGGCTGCTCGCGCTCAAGCAGAAGATGGGCGTGCTGCCCGCGCCGGCCCCGGCCGCGGCCGCGCTGCCAGCGGGCAATGGCGCCGCGCCGGGCGCGCCCGCGGCGCTCCCCGCGACGGCCGGCCGCGGCGCGTCCGCGGCCGCGCCTAACGGCGCCGCGCCGGGCGCGCCGCGCGCGGAGGACGAGTTGCTGGCGGAGTTCGAGCAGCTGACCCAGGAACGGCGCCGCGCGTGACCATGTTCGCGTACGCGGCGGCGCCGTTCACCGACGCCGCCGGGCCCGACGCGCCGCCCGTCGCCAGCGCGCGGCGCTTCCGCTTCGCGCCGCTGCTCGCGGCCACCGTCCTCACGGTGCTGCTGCTGTGGCTGCTCGGGACGGTGGCCGACGTGCTGCTGCTCCTCCTCATCGCGGTGCTGGTGTCGCTGTACCTGGGCGCGCTCGCGGGCGTGATCGGCCGGCGGCTCGGGGCGCCGCGGGGCGTCGCGCTCGCGCTCGCGGGCGCCCTCACGCTCGGCGCGATCGCGACGCTCGTCTGGCTCATCGTCCCACCCGTGATCGAGCAGACGCAGGGGCTCATCCGCGTCTTCCCGCGCTACGTCAACGCGTGGGACGAGGGCGTCGACCGCCTCGTGCTGAAGGCCCCGGGCCTGTCGAGTGTCTGGCAGCCCGGGCACCACAACCTCGCCATCACGCTCTACGAGCAGGGCGCGTCGTTCCTGAGCGGGATGCTGCCGCGCGTGTTCTCGGTGGTGCACGCGTCGATCAACGTGGTGTCCGTCGTGGTGATGTCGATCTACCTGTCGCTTCGGCCGGTGTTTTACCGCGAGCAACTGATCGCGTATTTCCCGCCCGTCCACCGCGCGCTCGTCCGCGACATCCTCGGCGACGTCGCGGGGCAGCTCCGGTCGTGGATCGTCGGGCAGCTGACGGCGATGGTCGTGCTCGCCGTGCTGACCGCGTTCGGGCTCTACCTGCTGGGCGTGCCGTACTGGCTGACGTTCGGCGTGTTCACCGGCGCGGTGGCGATCGTCCCGTTCTTCGGAACGCTGCTGTCGACCGTGCTGCCGGCGGCGTTCGTCCTCGCGCTGCCTGATGGCGGAACGCGCGCGCTGCTGGTGCTCGGGCTCGGCGTGGTCATCCACCTCATCGAGGGGAACTTCGTCGGGCCGATGATCGCGTCGCGGCGGGTCGAGATCCCGCCGGTGCTCTCGATCCTTTCCGTGCTCATCATCGGCAAGCTCCTCGGCGCCGTGGGGCTCCTGGTCGCCGTCCCCACGGTGGCGATGCTGCGCGTGGTGGTGAACCGGATCCTGCTGCAGCGCATGTACGAGGGGCGCGGGTTCCGCCGGGCGGCGCGTGACCAGCCCCTCGTGCTGCGCGTGCCGGCCCCCGACGCCGACGGCGTGCTCGTGCCCGACGTGTCGCCCATCGACCTGATCGGGTTCGTCGAGGGGCGCGCGCCGGTCGCGGCCTGAGCGGCCGCTCACGCGACGAACTGAGCCAGGCGACGGCGTCTCTTCGGTGTTTATTTGGTACGCTTTCTGCTCTCTATTGGCCCGCGAACCACGATCCGATCCTCCACGGGAGACGAGCTCAAATGACCGATAAGGCGACCGCGGCGCACGCCGACGAGAGCAACACGATCAAGGACCCGAGCACCTGGACCACCGGCGACCAGCCGATGACCGGCGCGCAGAAGTCCTACCTGCACACCCTGGCCGAAGAGGCCCACGAGGAGGTCAGCGACGACCTCACGAAGGCCGAAGCGTCGATGAAGATCGACGAGCTGCAGTCGGAGACCGGCCGCGGCACGACGAAGGGGAAGGGCAAGTAGGGCGACGGTGCGGAGGACGCCGTAGGACAACGGTCGACGGCGCGAGACGGCGTCGCGCGGTTTGACCCGTCGCGGGGGAGCGGCCTAGCTTGGCCTCTCCCCCGTCCTCGTGTTCGATGTCCGCGCCTGACGCAACGCCCGACGTACCGCCCGACGTAGCCCGCCCCGTCCGCGAGGGCGAGCGCTTCCGTCTCTACAACACGATGTCGCGGGCGGTCGAGCCGTTCGCGCCGGCCGACGACCGCGTCGTGCGGCTCTACACGTGCGGCCCGACGGTCTACAACGCCGCGCACCTCGGCAACTTCCGCACGTTCCTCTTCGAGGACCTGCTGCGGCGCGCGCTCCGCCGCGCGGGCTGGGGCGTCGACCAGGTGATGAACCTGACCGACGTCGACGACAAGATCATCCGCCGCGCCGGCGAGCAGGGCAAGACGATCACCGAGGTCACCGACCCGGTCGTCGAACTCTTCCAGCGCGACCGCGCGTGGCTCCGCATCGAAGCCGCGGAGCACTACCCGCGCGCGACGGCCTACATCGCCGAGATGATCGCGCTCGTGCAGCGACTCGAGGCGGAGGGTGTCGCCTACCGCGCCGACGACGGCTCGGTGTACTTCGCGATCGACCGCTTCCCCGCGTACGGGCGACTGTCTCGCCTCGACACGCGCGAGATCAAGGCCGGCGCGCGCGTCGCGCAGGACGACTACACGAAGGAGAACGCGCAGGACTTCGCGCTCTGGAAGGCCGCGACCGAACAGGACGAGGCGACCGGCGCGGCGTGGGACTCGCCGTGGGGCCGCGGCCGCCCCGGCTGGCACCTCGAGTGCTCGGCGATGGCGATGACGATCCTCGGCGAGACGATCGACCTCCATTGCGGCGGCATCGACCTCGTCTTCCCGCACCACGAGGACGAGATCGCGCAGAGCGAGGCCGCGACCGGGCAGACGTTCAGCCGCGTCTGGGCCCACGGCGAGTTCCTGCTCGTCGAGGGCTCGAAGATGGCCAAGCGCATCGGCAACACGGTCACGGTCGAGAACCTCCGCAAGGAGGGCTACTCCGCGGCCGCGATCCGCCACTTCGTGTTCGGCACGCACTACCGCAAGCAGCTCAATCTCACGGACGAGGCGCTCGACGCCTCGACCGAGGCCGTGGCGCGCGTGGGCGAGTTCGCACGCCGGCTCGCCGACGCGACGGCCGGCACGCCCGAGCTCGCGGCCGCCGCCGCGCAATTGCAGGCCGAGGCGGACGCGGCGCTGTTCGACGACCTCAACGCGCCCGAGGCGTTAGGCGCGCTGTTCACCTTCATCCGGCGCGCCAACGCCGAGCTGGACCGGGGCGGGGAAGACCGGGCGGCACTGGACGCGGCGCGGCGCGCGTTCGAGGGCGTCGACGCGGTGCTCGACGTCGTCCCGACGGCGGAGGTGGTCGACGAGGCGCTCGCCGCGTGGGTCGCCGAGCGGTTGGAGGCGCGGAAGGCGGCCCGCGCGCGGCGCGACTTCGCGGCGGCGGACGGGATCCGCGCGGAGCTCGACGGGCGCGGCGTCGAGATCAAGGACACGGCGCAGGGGACGACGTGGCGGGTGCGGTAGCGCGGCGCTAAGCTTCGGCCGCTAGGCGCCGGCGTAGCTCAGTTGGTAGAGCACCTGATTTGTAATCAGGCGGTCAGGGGTTCGAATCCCCTCGCCGGCTCATCAGATGCATTCCGGGCTGGAATTCTCCGGCGGAGTTTCTTACAATCCGCCTTCCCGGTGGGGTACTCAAGTGGCCAACGAGAGCAGACTGTAAATCTGTCGGCTAACGCCTTCGAAGGTTCGAATCCTTCCCCCACCACTGCCGGCGCGACCTTGCTACCAGCAGGGCGCGTCGGTTTGCTTTTCAGCACGCGGGAGTAGCTCAGTTGGTAGAGCGCTAGCCTTCCAAGCTTGATGTCGCGGGTTCGAGTCCCGTCTCCCGCTCGTACGAGAAGGCCCCGACCGGCGTGCCGGTCGGGGCCTTCCGCTTCGTCGTGACGCGGGGCCTAGGCCGCCACCGCCGGCCGCTTCCTCGCCGGCTGCTCGCCGCTCTCGTCCGCCCGCTCCCGATCGCGCGGCCGCGCCGCGGCCCCGAGCAGCCGCGCGCGCATCCACCGCTGCGCCGGCATCTCGAAGCCGCGGTACGTCGCGACGGATAATGGGATGAGTGCCGCGAAGAACCCCAGCAGCGCCGCGGGCTGGTAGAACACCGAGCGCGACAGCCCCAGCGCCATCGCCCCGCCGAACACGACCAACTGCAGCGGGAAGTGGACGAGGTAGGACGCGTAGCTGATGTCGCCGAGCACGCGCAGGCGCCGGCCGATCGGACCGCGCGCCGACTCCCAGAGCGCGAGCGTCAGGATCGTCAGCGGAAACACGAGCAGCTCGAACCCGTAACGCCCTCGCCCGGCCACACGCCACAGCCCCGCGAGCACGACGTCGTGCCCCGCCACCGTGACCAACGGGTGCGGCCCGGCCAGCCGCCAGAGCGGGACCAATCGGTCGGAGAAGTTGAGCGGCACGAACGCCCAGGCCGCGATCGTCGCCGCCGCGAGCCCGCGACGTGCACCCCGCGACGGCTGCCGGCTCCATAATGCGCGATACGCGACGAACACGATCGCGCCGACGTAGAAGCACAGGATGCCCGTCCCGACGCGCGCGATGCCGTTGTTCACCTCCGACGCCCACGCCGTGAGCGCGTAGCCCGCGGCCGCGACCCCGGCGAGCTGCCACCAGCGCCGGACGCCCAGCCGGCACGTGAGAAAGAACAGACCGTAGAGCAGCACCTCGACCGACACGGACCATGTCGGGCCGTTGAACGTCTCACCCCGTTCTAACCCCCACGAATTCGCGAACACGAGGTGCAGCGCGAAGTGGTAGGCGTCGTTCCACAGGTACACGAACGGCATCCCCGTCCCGCGCGTGACGAGCCACTGCGCAACCGCCACGAAGAGCAGCGTCGCGAGGTGGAGCGGGTACAGGCGCGAGACCCGGAGCAGGGCGAACGCGCGCGCCGTCACGCGACCCTCCCGGATCGGCGCGGCGTACAGCCACGCGAAGATGAACCCCGACATCGTGAAGAACAGCTCCACCGCGCGCCAGCCGTCCGTGTAGAGCGGCGCGAACACCGCGTACAGCGGCTCGCGCGAGAAGTCGAAGCCGGCCACGTGCTCGGCGTTACGGCCGAGGAAGAAGTGCTGCCAGTGCCAGAACACGACCGCCAGCGCGGCCACCCCGCGGAGCGCGTCCAGTCCATAGAAGTGCGCCGGGAGCGCGGGTCCGACGCCGCGCGACGTCGCGGGGCCCGCGGGCGCGGCGAGCGGGGACGCGGCGAGCGGGGACGCGGCGAGCGGGGACGCGGCGACGCGAGGCGTGACGGCCTCTGACGCGACGGTCCGGGAAGGATACGGCATGGCGACGACGGAGGACGACACGAGCGGATGAGCTCGTACCATCGCCAGCCCGCCCGTACCAGGCCAGAACCGCTGTACGGCGCTACGTGCGCCACTTCACATCAACTCAACAACAAACCGGTTCAGGTCACATCGCGAACCTGAACGACACCCCCGTCGCCGCCCGCGCCCCCGCGCCCGCCGCGCTCGGCAACAACCGGCGCTCGATCAGCAAGCCCGGGTGGCCCCGCGCGTAGCGCGACACCACCGAGCCCACGACCGTCCCGACCCCCGCGCCCGCGATCACGTCGCTCGCCCAGTGCGCGTCGTGGTAGACCCGCGACACCGCAACCAGCGTCGCGACCCCGAACCCGACCGGCCCCGTGATCCGGTTGAGCCGCGGCCACCGCGCTCGCCCCTCACCCGCGAGCGCCGCCGCGAGCGCGAACGACGCCGTCGCGTGCCCCGACGGAAACGACTGGTATGCGTCCCCGCGCCGCAGCCCGCGCCCGAAACCCCAGTCCGCCGCGTTGCTGTCGCGCGAGACGTACGGCCGTGCGCGCCCCGCGACGGCCTTCAAGACCTCGGTCACGACGCCCGCCGCAAAGACCGCTTCGCCCGTGTGCAGCCCCACGGCCGCGGTCGGCCGATCGTGGGCGAGCAGCCCGATGCCATAGGTCACCAGCGGGATGGCGACCGTTCCTGGGCCGCCGAGCGTGCGGACGCCCGACGCGACACGATCGACCGCTTGGTTGTCGTGCAGCCCCGGGCGCTGGCTCCAGCGCGCGACGCGCCGGTCGGCGGGCGACACGGCGAGCGCCGCCGCAGCGAACGCGCCAAGCCCGATGACGTCGCGCCCTTGCACCAGCGCGGTGTGGTGCGTGGGATCGGAGCGGGTCGAATCCGCGGCCGACACCGCTTGCGCGACGGCCGTCGTGGGGACGATCAGCATCAACGCCACAGCCGTGGCGTCGAGCGGAAAACGCGAGGAGTGAACGAGCAGACGCACGGTCGAGAAGGCGAGGCAGGGAAGATGACAGGTCCGGCAAGCATAGCGCCCCCACTGCTGGTCCCGGTCGTGCGTTGCCCGCGTCGCTCGCCCCGCACCCCCGATGTCGACCGAGACCAGCCGACCCGTCGCCGCCGCCGCCCTGCCCACCGCCGCCACCGTCGCGGTGCTCGGCGCGCACGTCTACGGCCACCTCCCCGGCGCGTTCGACCGCGGCGCGGAGGCGTGGGCGCTCGCGCACCGCACGCCGGGGCTGCTGGCCGGGTTCGCGTTCGCGTCGCGCGTCGGCGCGCCAATCGGCGTATTCGTCGCGATGATCCTCGCCGCCGTCCTCCTCGCGCGCGGGCCCGCATCACGCGTACCGGGCAGCCGACTCGCCGTGTACGTCGTCGCGGCGCCCGCGCTTGCGGTGCTCGCGTTCAACGCCGTGAAAGTTCTCGTGCATCGCACGCGCCCCGCCGCGGGGCTGCTGCTGCCACAGATGACCTACTCGTTCCCGAGCGGCCACGCGACGGTCTCGGCGGCCGGGTTCCTGACCCTCGGTTGGGTGCTCGCGCGCGAGGCGCGGCTGCCGGCGTGGGCGGCCGCGCTCGTCGGCGTCCTGCCGCCGCTGGTCATCGGCGCGAGCCGGGTCTACCTCGACGTCCACTGGGCCACCGACGTGATCGCCGGTTGGTGCCTCGGTGCCGCGATCGCCGCGAACTTCGCCGCGCTCTACGAACGTACCCGCCGCCCGGCCGGCGACGGCGTAGCTTCCCGCCGTGCGTCTGCTCCTGGTCGAGGATGATCCCGAACTCGCGCGCGAGCTGGCGGCCGGGCTCCGCGGCGCCGGCGTAGACGTCGCCGCGGCGTCGACCGCGCCCGGCGGGCGCGAGCGTGCGCTCCTCGGCCAGTTCGAAGTGCTCGTGCTCGACGTCATGCTGCCCGGCGGCGACGGGTTCACGCTCTGCCGCGAGCTGCGCGCGCGCGGCGTCGCGACGCCCGTGCTGATGCTCACCGCCCGCGACGCCGTCGACGACCGCGTGCGCGGCCTGGAGTCGGGCGCGGACGACTACCTCGTCAAGCCGTTCGCCTTCCGCGAGCTGCTCGCGCGAGTACGCGCCCTCGCCCGCCGGCGCCCCGCGCTCGCCCCCGAGGTCGTCGACGTCGCCGACCTCCGCGTCGACCTCGGCGCGCGGCGCGTCACCCGCGCGGGCCGGGCTCTGGAGCTGACGGCCAAGGAGTTCGCGCTCCTCGAGGTCTTCGCCCGCCACCCGGATCGCGTCCTCGACCGCGCGACGATCACCGCGCACGTCTGGGACGAGAACCACGACCCGTTCACCAACGTGCTCGAGGTCCTCGTCCGCCGGCTGCGGCGCAAGATCGACGACGGATTCGAGCCCAAGCTGATCCACACGCTCCGCGGGGCGGGGTATCGGTTCGGCGCCGGCGCCGACGCGCCGGCCGCCTAACGGATGCCCGCCGCGCCCGACCGCGACGGGCCGCGCCGCCCGCCACCGCCGTTGCCGCCGCTCGCCACGCTACGCCGGCGGCTGACTCTGTGGTACGTCGGCACGACGGCCCTCGTCCTCGCGGCGTTGGGCGCCGGGCTCTGGGGCGTGATCCACCGGCAGATCGGCGGCCAGCTCGACGCCTCGCTCGCCGCCGCCACGCGCGAGGTCGCCCGCGCCGCGCGCATCCGCGAGGCCGAACGGGCCGGCGCGCGCGGCGCGGTGGTCGACGCGCTCGACGAGCTCCGCATCCCGGAGCGCGCGCTGTTCCTCGCCGACACGGCCGGGCGCGCGGTCGCGCCGGCCGACGTGCCCGCGTGGGTCAGCGCGGCAGCCCGCCGCGCCGCGCGCGCCGCCGACGGCACGAGCCGCGGCGACGACCACCTGGCGCCCGGCGACGTCCCAGGGCTGCCGGGCGGGCGCCCGCCCGGGCGTCCCCACGGGCGGCACGGGCGCGACATCCGCGTGCGCGCCGAACGCTTCCAGCTGTCCGACGGAACGCCGCTCGTCGCCGTGGCGGCCGCGGATCGCGTCGAGTTGGAACGGCGTTACGCCGCCCTGATCGCGGCCTTCGGCGGGGCGGCGCTCGCCGCGCTCGTGCTCGTCGCCACCGGCGGGTGGGTGCTGGCGGCGAAGAGCACCGCCCCCGTCGAGCGCTCGGTACTCCAGATGCGCCACTTCATGGCGGATGCGGCGCACGAGCTGCGCACGCCCGTCACGGTCCTGCGCACGCGCGCCGAGGTCGCGCTCGCCCGCGCGCGCGACCCGGCCGAGGACGCGCGCACGCTGCGCGGCATCGCGGCCGAGTCGGGGCGGCTGGGCGCGCTCGTCGACGACCTACTCACGCTCGCGCGGGCAGACGCCGGGGAGCGGCCGCCCGCGCGCGAGCGCGTGTTCCTCGACGACGTCGTGCTCGACGCGGCCGACGCGGCGCGCGACGTCGCGACCGCGCGCGGCGTATCGCTCGACGTCGCGGAGTTCGAGGAGGCACCCGTCGTGGGCGACCCGGCGCTGCTGCGGCAGCTCGCGATGCTGCTCCTCGACAACGCGGTCAAGTTCACGCCCCCGGGCGGGACCGTCCGCGTCGCGGTAGGGACCGCGGTGGGAGGAGGCGCGCTGCTCCGCGTGACCGACACAGGCGTCGGCATCGCGCCCGAGGACCTGCCCTACGTCTTCACGCGCTTCTGGCGCGCGGACCCCGCGCGGACGCGCGCCGCGACCGCCGGCGCCGGCCTCGGGCTCTCGATCGCGCGCTGGATCACCGACGAACACGGCGCGGCGCTCGACCTCGCATCCACGCCGGGCGCCGGGACGACGGCCTCGGTGCGCTTTCCGCCGGTGTCATAGCCATCACAGCTCGCCGGTCAGCCCTCGAGCGTGACCGCGTCGTAGATCCGCACCTGCCGCCACAGGTGCGCGCACTCCTCGCGGAACCGGTCGTGCACCGGGTCGACCTGGTAGGCGTCGTGCGCCGCCGCGTCGTCGAAGACCACGGTGAGCGCGTACGAGTAGCTGCGATCGATGATCTCGCGGTCGGTCGCCGCCGGCGTGCCGAGGTACCCGTGGCGCACGTCGGCGAGCGTCGTGAGCGAGCGGGCGCCGGCGATGAATTGTGCCGTCTCGGGCGCGGTCAGGCCGTCACGCAGCCAGAACAGGACGGTGTGGATGAACATGCAGGGCGTGGGTTGGAGCCTGGGCCGTACGGCCGGAGCTGACCGTACGGGATGCCTTACAAACAGGTCCTGTGACACCGGAGCGTCCGCCACCGGTCGTCATTCGCGCGAAGACCGAAATCCACGGCTCCCGGACGCAAGCGCTGCGTGCGCTACCGCTCGATGACGAGCATCTGGAACGAACCCGGGACCATCGGCGGCCGCGGCCGGGGCTGCGCCGCCGTCGCGGCCGGCGCCGTCCCGAAATCGGCCGTCACGACGTACACGCGGTGATGCGTCGGGTCGACCGCGAGCGTGCGCGCCCCGCGCTTGGTCTGCACGGTCTGCGCGACCCGCCAGTGGTCGCCGCCCGCATCGCGGATCACGGTCAGCGTCCCGTCTCCGCCCGACACGAACACGTCACCGGTCCCCGGGTCTTCGCCGACCGCGTCCACCCCCTCGCCGACCGGCAGCGTCGCGATCTGCCGCAGCCCGTCGGCGTCGTGCACACTCGCGATCTTGTTGCCGCACCCGACGAACAACCGCCGGCGCACGCGGTCGATCGCCAGCCCGCTCGGCTCGTCGCAGCCGGCGATCTTGACGCGTCGCATCACCTTGAGCGTGCGCGTATCCATCGCGACGAGCTCGTTGGTGTCCTCGATGTTCACGTAGAGCGTCCCGCGCCCGTCCGTGGCGAGGAACTCGGGCTTGCCGCCGAGCGGCGTCGTGCCGACCACGCGCCCGGTCGCCCCGTCGATCGCGGTCGTGCTCTGCCCGCGTCCGTTGAAGGTGAAGACGCGACCCGACGCCTCGTCGAAGCCGATCGCGTCGGGGTTGGCCCCGGTCGGGCCGTACTTCCCGAGGGTCGCGAGGCTCTTCGTGTCGAAGGCCGTCACCGACGAGTCCGCGCCGTTGCTCGTGAAGCCGCGGCCCATCGCGGGCGCGAACGCGATGCCGTGGATGCCGGGCGTGTTGGGCACGTCGCCGACGACGGCGTCGGTGTTGACGTCGACGACCATCGCGTGCGTGCCGCGCGAGATGAAGAGGCGACCGGTCGTGGTGTCGACCGCGAGGTAGTCCCACCCGCCGGTGCCGCCGAGCTTGACGGTGCGGGCGAGGTGGTAGGTCGCGGCGGCGGTCCCGCCCGCGGCTTGCGCAGCGGCGAGACGGGGGACGAAGCCGAGCGCGGCGCAGGCGGCCGCGGAGAGCGCAGCGGAGCGCGCGGCGCGGAGCGTGGCCGCGGCGGGCGGAGCGAATCGCATGAGAGGCGGCGAAGGCCGGGTGTCGCGGTGAGCGTGGACGAAAACGGTACGCGAACGGTAGGGGGGACGACCTGTCCCGGCCATGACAGCGCGCAGGACAGCGCGCCTGACCACGCGCGTGACCACGCGCCTGACCGCGCCGGTTATGGCGTAACCCGCGGCCCGGCGCGGGCTTGCGTCCTTCGGCCGGCGTCCGTACGTTTGCATCTCGCCCGGACGACGGGGCGAGCTGTCCGGGTTCGCTGGTGCTGTACCCGTTCGGCGCTCACGTAGCTCAGTTGGTAGAGCACACCCTTGGTAAGGGTGAGGTCACCGGTTCAATCCCGGTCGTGAGCTCTGCGCCGCCCGCCCTGCCTCGCGCGATCGCGCCGGGCGCCGAGGGGTTTGGGTGCGCCGCCCGCACCGTCTGTGCTGCCTACTGTGGCGCCGGACGGAGTGCGGGCGTAGCCACGTCTGGGGCCGACGCCGCGGCGATCGCGGGCGCGCGGCGTGGCGGTCGATGCGCTGGGGCGCTCGGCCGCCGCAGGCGTTCACGGTTGCTCCCGCAGCCGTTCACCTCACTCTCTGAATCTCGGGAAGACTGATCCATGGCCAAGGCCAAGTTTGAGCGGACGAAGCCGCACGTGAACGTGGGGACGATCGGGCACGTGGACCATGGCAAGACGACGCTGACGGCGGCGATCACGACGATCCAGGCGAACAAGGGGTTGGCGCAGAAGGTGGCGTTCGACCAGATCGACAAGGCGCCGGAGGAGCGGGAGCGGGGGATCACGATTTCGACGGCGCACGTGGAGTACGAGTCGGCGAAGCGGCACTACGCGCACGTGGACTGCCCGGGGCACGCGGACTACGTGAAGAACATGATCACGGGGGCGGCGCAGATGGACGGCGCGATCCTGGTGGTGTCGGCCGCGGACGGCCCGATGCCGCAGACGCGGGAGCACATCCTGCTGGCGCGGCAGGTGAACGTGCCCTACGTGGTGGTGTTCATGAACAAGGTGGACATGGTGGACGACCCGGAGCTCCTGGACCTGGTGGAGCTCGAGGTGCGGGAGCTGCTCTCGCAGTACAACTTCCCG
Source organism: uncultured Gemmatimonadales bacterium (assembly GCA_963763675.1). GTDB lineage: Bacteria > Gemmatimonadota > Gemmatimonadetes > Gemmatimonadales > Gemmatimonadaceae > BPUI01. The sequence continues at coordinate 1,204,950 of CAVXPN010000001.1, read as the reverse complement.
GGGGACGAGACGCCGATCATCCGCGGCTCGGCGCTGCAGGCGCTGCAGTCGGGGGACCCGAACAGCGAGTGGGGGGCGAAGATCGGCGAGCTGATGGACGCCCTGGACAGCTACATCCCGCAGCCGGTGCGCGAGGTGGAGCGGCCGTTCCTGATGCCGGTCGAGGACGTGTTCTCGATCACGGGCCGGGGGACGGTGGCGACGGGCCGGATCGAGCGCGGCGTGATCAAGGTGCAGGAGGAGGTGCAGCTGGTCGGGTTCAACGCCGAGAAGAAGACGGTGGTGACGGGCGTGGAGATGTTCCGGAAGCTGCTCGACCAGGGGGAGGCGGGGGACAACGTGGGGCTGCTGCTGCGGGGCGTGGCGAAGGAGGAGATCGAGCGCGGGATGGTGCTGGCGAAGGCGGGCTCGATCACGCCGCACACGGACTTCCTGGCCGAGGTGTACGTGCTGACCAAGGAGGAGGGGGGGCGGCACACGCCGTTCTTCAAGGGCTACCGGCCGCAGTTCTACTTCCGGACGACCGACGTGACGGGCACGTGCGAGCTGCCCGAGGGGATGGAGATGGTGATGCCCGGGGACAACGTGCAGATGACGATCTCGCTCATCACGCCGATCGCGATGGACGAGGGGCTGCGGTTCGCCATCCGCGAGGGCGGCCGCACCGTCGGCGCCGGCGTCGTCACCAAAATCCTGAAGTAACTCGCCGCGCCGCGCCGGGTATAAGCCGGCAGCCGACGAAGCGGGGGCGGGTGCGCGAGCATCGCTCGCGGCCCGCCCCCGCTTCACGTATTCTCCGACCCGACCTCCACCGAGCCAGACCGAGCCATGCCGCGCGACAAGATCATCATGGGCTGCACCGAGTGTAAGAGCCGGAACTACTTCACCACGAAGAACAAGCGCCTGCACCCGGAGCGCGTCGAGTGGAAGAAGTACTGCCCGCGCTGCGACAAGCACCAGACGCATAAGGAAACGAAGTAACGATGGCGACGACCGACGTCGCGCCGCAGCAGCCGGGGCGCCCGCCCAAGGGCCGGCCCGCCGGCCCGGGGGCCGCCCCCGCGGCCGCCGGGGCGGGCCCGTCCGGCGTCGCGCGGGCCGCGCAGTTCTACCAGGACGTGCTCGCGGAGATGCGGCGCGTCACCTGGCCCGACCGCAAGGAGCTGCAGGACGCGACCGTCCGGATCATCGTCTTCGTGCTCGTCCTCGGCGCCCTCATCGCGCTGATGGACGTCGCCCTGCAGTTCGTGCTCGTCAAGCTCCCCGCCATCCTGCTCGGCGGCGGCGCGGCGGCCCGCTGACGCGGACCGTTAGGCGCATTCGTTCGGCAGTATCCGTTCGGCACTAACCGCACGACCCCCGAGAGGCCCGTGGACCACCGCTGGTACGCCATCCAGACCACGTCTGGACACGAGAACAAGGTCAAGTCGCTCCTGCAGCGCAAGATCGACGCGGACCAGCGCGCCCCCGAGGAGCGCCCGATCCGCCAGGCGCTCGTGCCCACGCAGGAGGCGATCGAGGTCAAGAACGGCAAGAAGGTCCCCGTCGAGCGCAAGATCTACCCGGGGTACGTGCTCGTCGAAATGCTCATGAATCAGGACACCCTGCACGTCATCAACGGCATCCAGGGCGTCATCAAGATGGTCGGCCACGACAAGCTCCCGATGGCGCTGCGCCCCGAGGAGGTCAACCGCCTCCTCGGCATCGCCGAGGCGGAGGAGGCCGCGCCGAAGGAGGAGATCCCGTTCCTCATCGGCCAGGCCGTGCAGATCACCGAGGGCCCGTTCACGGACTTCTCCGGCACCGTCGAGGAAGTCGTCGCCGACAAGGGCAAGGTCCGCGTGAGCGTCTCGCTCTTCGGCCGCCCGACGTCGGTGGAGCTCGACTACTTGCAGTTGAAAGGCTACTAAAGCAGGCGCACGAGCGGGCCATCCGGCCCAACGTCGGCCACCGCTCCGACGGTAATCCGAGCGGGAGTGACGGGCGCGCGACGGCGCGTCCCCCACGCCAGGAGAGTTATGGCCAAAAAGGTAACCGGGTTCGTCAAGCTGCAGATCCCGGCCGGCAAGGCGACACCCGCCCCGCCGGTCGGCACCGCGCTCGGCCCCCAGGGGATCAACATCATGGCCTTCGTCAAGGAGTTCAACGCCCGGACGCAAGGCCAGGACACGATCCTCCCGGTGGAGGTCACGATCTACGGGGATAAGAGCTTCACCTTCATCCTCAAGACGCCCCCCACCGCCGTGCTCATCAAGAAGGAGCTCGGACTGGAGAAGGGCAGCGGCACCCCGAACAAGACGAAGGTCGGGCAGGTGACCCAGGCGCAGCTGCGCAAGATCGCCGAGATCAAGATGCCCGACCTCAACTGCGACACCGTCGAGAGCGCGATGGCGATGGTCGCCGGCGCCGCCCGCTCGATGGGCGTCACGGTGGCCGACTGATGCGCGCGCACGGCAAGAAGTACCGCGCCGCCGCCGAGAAGGTCGGGGGCACCGCAGTCTACCAGGCGCGCCAGGCGATCGACGCCGTCAAGGGAGCCGGCTACGCCAAGTTCGACGAGACCGTGGAGGTCGCCGTGCGGTTGGGCGTCGACCCGCGCCACGCCGACCAGGTCGTCCGAGGCACCGTGGTGCTGCCGGCCGGCACGGGGAAGAGCGTGCGCGTGCTCGTCATCGCGCAGGGCCCCCGCCAGGCGGAAGCCGAGGCGGCGGGCGCCGACATGGTCGGCGTCGAGTACGTCCAGAAGATCAAGGACGGCTTCCTCGACTTCGACGTGATGGTCGCGACCCCCGACCTGATGGGCCAGGTCGGCCAGCTGGGGCGCGTGTTAGGCCCCCGCGGCCTCATGCCCAACCCGAAGGCCGGCACGGTCACGTTCGACGTGGGCCGCGCGGTGCGCGAGCTCAAGGCCGGTAAGATCGAGTTCCGCGTCGACAAGGGCGGCAACGTGCACGCGCCCATCGGCAAGCTCTCGTTCGCGGCCGAGGCGCTCGAGCAGAACTTCTCGGCGCTCATGGACCAGATCGTCCGCGCCAAGCCCGCCGCGGCGAAGGGCGTGTACGTGCAGAACGTCGCGATGTCGAGCTCGATGGGCCCGGGCGTCGCGGTCGACATCACGCCGTACCGCTAACGGAGCCCGACCATGAAGCGTAGCGACAAGGAGCAGCTCGTCGTCGAGCTGCGCGAGAAGATCACCGGCGCCCAGGCGCTCTACTTCACCGACTTCACGGGCATGAGCGTGAAGCGGATGACCGACCTCCGCCGCCGCCTGCGCAAGGCCGGCGTGGAGTACGTGGTCATCAAGAACACGCTCGCCCTGCGGGCGGTCAACGAGAGCGGCCTCGCCGGCTCGCGCCTCAAGGGACCGACCGGCATCATCGTCGCCCGGGACGCCCTCGCGGGCGCCAAGGCGATCACCGACTTCGCGAAGGAGAACGACCAGAAGCCCGCCGTCAAGGGCGGGCTGTTCGACGGTCGCGCGATCGACGCGGAGCAGGTGAAGGCCCTCGCCTCGATGCCCTCGCGCGAGCAGATGCTCGCCGAGCTCGGCGCCGGGCTGATGTCCCCGCTCGCGCAGTTCGCCGGCGCGCTGAGCGGCCTGACCGCGATGATGGTCGGCGCGCTCGAAGCGCTCCGCGCCCAGAAGGAAGGCGGCGATACGGCCGCTTCCGCCTAACCCGGTCTTACCGACCGTTCACTAACTCTCCGGGAGAATCCTACTGATGGCTACCATGAGCAACGACGAGATCCTCGACGCGATCGGCAACAAGACCGTGTTCGAGCTCGCCGACCTGATCGAGAGCTTCAAGAGCAAGTTCAACGTGACGATCGCGGCCGCCCCGGTGGGCGGCGGCGCGCCGGCCGGCGGCGGCGCGGGCGCGGCGCCCGCGCCCACGATCGAGGAGCAGACCGAGTTCGACGTCGTCCTCAAGGAGGCCGGCGCCAAGAAGATCCAGGTCATCAAGGTCGTGCGCGAGCTGACCGGCCTGGGCCTCAAGGAGGCGAAGGACCTCGTCGACGGCGCGCCCCAGACGGTCAAGGGCGGCGTGTCGAAGGACGACGCGGCCGCGATGCGGGCGAAGCTGGAAGAGCAGGGCGCGGTCGTCGACGTGAAGTAAGGCGACCGGCGGCCCCGGCCGGGCGGCTCCGCACCCGCGGACCCGCCCCTGGCCCGGCCCGCCCGGTCCCCTTACTCTTCACGTCGCGCCGTGACCTACTTCGTTCGTCGCACCACAATCTGAGTCGTACCAGCTCCGCTCCCGCCCCCGCCGATTTTCGGCGAAGGCGGGGTCGGGGCTCTTTTCGCCTGTCCCGGGTATATCACGGTTCGGCCGCCGCCACACGATCGTACGTCGCGGAGGCCCCCTGACAGGGACGACAAAATTACACCGGCGTCACGCGACCACCACGCGACGCCGCGCGCACGACCCGGCGCCAGCTGGCGCCGTTGCCGCACCACTGCCGCCCGCCGCACCCAACCCGGGTGCTCTCACGCGCGGGCCCCTCACGCGGGGACGACATGGCTGAGACGATAAAGGAAATCTCCTTCGGGAAGCTCGACGCGGGGATGGGCATGCCCCACCTGCTCGACATCCAAACGCGCGCCTTCGAAGCGCTCCTGCAGACCGACGCCGCCGCGCACGAGCGCGAGGACATCGGCCTCGAGCGCGTCTTCAAGGACCTGTTCCCCATCACGGACGTCCACGAGAACTTCTCGCTGGAGTTCATCCGCTACACCCTCGGCGAGCCCAAGTACACCGTCGAGGAGTGCATCGAGCGGGACATGACCTACTCCGCCCCCCTCAAGGCGACGCTGCAGCTCGTCATCTTCGAGGAGGTCAACGAGGAGAAGCGCCCGCGCAACATCATCGAGAAGGAGGTCTACCTCGGTGAGCTGCCCCTCATTACGGGCCTCGGCACGTTCGTGATCAACGGCGCGGAGCGCGTCATCGTGTCGCAGCTCCACCGCTCGCCGGGCGTGGTGTTCGAGGAGTCGACGCACCCCAACGGGCAGCGGCTGATCTCCAGCCGCATCATCCCGTTCCGCGGTTCGTGGGTCGAGTTCACCGTCGACATCCACGACGTCGTCTACGTCCACATCGACAAGAAGAAGAAGTTCCCGGCGACCGCGCTGCTCCGCGCCTTCGGCTTCGGCGCGAACAGCGACATCCTCCGCCTCTTCTTCGCCGAGCGCGAGCTCGACCTCACCAAGATCCGCGAGAGCCGCGCCGACCAGCGCGAGGTGCTCGGCGCGATCATCGCCGAGGACATCACGCTCGCGGGCGAGCTGCACGACCCCGACGCCCCCAAGCTCAAGACCAAGAAGGCGCGCGCCGAGCGCGAGCGCGCCGAGGCGGAGCTGCTGGTCAAGGAGGGCGACGAGCTCACGGACGAGGTGTACAACCGCCTCCGCCGCCAGGGCGTCGAGCGCGTCCGCGTCTTCGCCAGCTACACGACGGTCAACGTGCGCGACGAGCTCGACGCGTTCGAGCGCGGTGAGCGCCCCGAGCCGCGCGTCCTCTCGAGCGACGTGACCGACGTCGCGACCGGCGAGGTCCACGCCGAGGCCGGCGAGGCGCTCACCGAAGAGCTCGCCACGACGCTCCGCCGCGCCGACGTCACCAAGGTCCAGGTGTTCGTCGCGTCGGGACGCGCCGAGTCGACGCTGATCAAGAACACGCTCGCCAAGGACCCGACCGACCCGGCCAAGCTCGACGACAAGGAGCGCCGCAAGATGGGCGACACCGACCGCGAGATCGGCGAGAACGTCGCCCTCAAGCAGATCTACGGCCTCCTGCGCCCGGGCGACGCGCCCAACGCGGAGACCGCGAAGCAGGCCATCGAGCGCCTGTTCTTCAGCCCCAAGCGCTACGACCTCGGGCGCGTGGGCCGCTACAAGATCAACCAGCGGCTCAACCTGAACACGGCGGCCAGCACGACGGTCCTCACGAAGGAGGACTTCATCGCGATCGTGCGCTACCTCGTCGAGCTCCACGAGGGCCGGGGCAGCACGGACGACATCGACCACCTGGGCAACCGCCGCATCCGCTCGGTCGGCGAGCTGATCGCCAACCAGTTCTCCGTCGGCCTGTCGCGCATGGCGCGCCTGGTCAAGGAGCGCATGTCGATCAACACCGACCCCGAGAAGATCTCGCTCGACGACCTGGTCAACGCGCGCACGGTCAGCGCGGTGATCCAGGCGTTCTTCGGTTCGTCGCAGCTCTCGCAGTTCATGGACCAGACCAACCCGCTCGCCGAGCTGACGCACAAGCGTCGCCTCTCCGCGCTCGGGCCGGGCGGTCTGACGCGCGAGCGCGCGGGCTTCGAAGTGCGCGACGTGCACTACTCGCAGTACGCCCGCATGTGCCCGATCGAGACGCCGGAAGGCCCGAACATCGGCCTCATCACGTCGCTCGCCTGCTTCGCGCGCGTCAACGACCTCGGCTTCATCGAGACGCCGTACCTGATCGTCCGCGACGGCCGCGTGACGGGCGACGTCGCGTGGCTCGACGCCAACCGCGAGGAGAACCGCGTCGTCGCGCAGTCCAACGCGAAGCTCAACCCGGACGGCACGTTCGCCGACGAGCTCGTGCTCTGCCGCGACGGGGGCGACCTGCCGCTCGTCACGCCGGACCGCATCGACTACATGGACGTCGCGCCCGAGCAGATGGTCTCGATCGCCGCGGCGCTCATCCCGTTCCTGGAGCACGACGACGCGAACCGCGCGCTCATGGGCTCCAACATGCAGCGCCAGGCGGTGCCCCTCCTCAACCCGCGCACGCCGCTCGTCGGCACCGGGCTGGAGAGCCGCGTCGCGCGCGACTCGGGCGCGGTGATCATCGCCAAGCGTCCAGGCGTCGTCGCGCACGTGACCGCCGACGAGATCATCGTCGACGCGGGCCCGGCCGAGCGCCAGAGCGAGGACCGGCGCGCCACGTCGCGCCCGCTCCAGCGCCTCACGCAGCTCGACCGCTACAAGGTCAAGAAGTACCTCCGCACCAACCAGGACACGGCGATCAACCAGCGCCCGCTCGTCCGGCTCGGGCAGCGCGTCAAGGCGGGCGACGTGCTCGCCGACGGCGCCGCGACCGAACAGGGGCAGCTCGCGTTAGGCAGCAACGTGACCGTCGCGTTCATGCCGTGGTACGGGCACAACTTCGAGGACGCCATCGTCCTCAGCGAGCGGCTGGTCAAGGACGACGTCTACTCGTCGATCCACATCCAGGAGCTCGAGCTGCACGTGCGCGACACCAAGCGCGGGCAGGAAGAGATCACGCGCGAGATCCCGAACGTCGCCGAGGACGCGCTCATCGACCTCGACGAGCGCGGCATCGTCCGCATCGGCGCGCACGTGAAGCCGGGCGACATCCTCGTCGGCAAGATCACGCCCAAGGGCGAGACCGAGCTCTCCCCCGAAGAGAAGCTGCTGACGGCGATCTTCGGCGAGAAGGCGAAGGACGTGAAGGACTCGTCGCTCAAGGTGCCGCCGGGCATGGAAGGCGTGGTCATCGACGTCAAGATCTTCAGCCGCATCGAAGACCAGGTCGTCGAGAAGGACCGCGGCGAGCGCATCGGCGAGGTCCGCCGCCTCGAGGGTGAGGAGAAGATCCGCGTCAACGACGTGCGCGACGCCGAACTCCGCGACGCGCTCGAGGGCGAGACGGTCGCGCTCGCACTCAAGAGCGGCACGGTCGAAGAGGCGGTCGAGCAGGGCACCGTGCTCACGCGCGACGTGCTGCGCGGCCTCAAGTTCGCCACCGTCGACCTCAAGACGTTCCGCGTCGAGACCAAGGCGACCAACGACCGCATCCGGTCCATCATCGAGGCGGCCAACGAAGAGAAGGGCCGCATCGAGGAGCGCGCCGAGGAGCGGATCGACCGCATCCTGCAGCCCGACGAACTCCCGCCGGGCGTCATCCAGCTGGTCAAGGTCTACCTCGCCGAGAAGCGCAAGATCTCGGTCGGTGACAAGATGGCCGGCCGCCACGGCAACAAGGGTATCGTCGCCCGCATCGTGCCCGAGGAGGACCTGCCGTTCCTCCCCGACGGCCGCCCGGTCGACATCGTGCTCAACCCGCTCGGCGTGCCGTCGCGCATGAACGTCGGGCAGATCCTCGAAACGCACCTGGGCTGGGCCGCGCGCCTGCTGGGGTTCTACGCCAAGACGCCGGTCTTCCAGGGCGCCAACGAGCGCGAGATCGGCCTGCTGCTCAAGCTGGCCGGGCTCGTCACGGCCGCGCGCACGCTCGGCTTCACGGCGCAGGCGCCCACGGTCGCCGAGGCGGAGGTCAAGCAGATCGTCGCCGACATCCGCCCGTCGCTCGCCGAGGCCGACAAGGTCTACCTGCTGAACGACGCCACGCTCAACGACCTCCTGTCGGAGAGCATGTCGGAGGCGACGCGCACGTTAGGCACCGGCGTGCGCGACTTCCTGGTCAGCGCGGCGCGCGAACTCGTCGCGCGCGAGCAGGCCGAGGCGGGCAACCGCCTCGCGTTCCACCGCTCCGAGGCGGCGCGCGACGTCGCCGACCGCGACGGCGTGGTCGCGGAGCTCGAGGGCGACGCGCGCCGCGCGCCGGCCGACGTCCTGACCCGCGAGGAGCTACCGGCCCTCGCGGCCATGCTCTCGGCGAAGAAGGGCGAGGGCGACCTCGACGCGGCCGCGGCGGAGCTGATGCGGCTCGCCGGGCTCACGCCGGGCGGCAAGATCCGCGTCCGCGACGGGCGCACGGGCGAGACCTTCGCCAACCCCGTCACCGTGGGCGAGATCTACATGTTGAAGCTCTCGCACCTGGTCGACGACAAGATCCACGCCCGGAGCATCGGGCCGTACTCGCTCGTCACGCAGCAGCCGCTCGCCGGCAAGGCGCAGTTCGGCGGCCAGCGCTTCGGCGAGATGGAGGTGTGGGCGCTCGAGGCGTACGGCGCGGCGCACATCCTCCAGGAGATGCTCACGGTCAAGTCCGACGACGTCAACGGGCGCAGCCGCGTCTACGAGGCGATCGTCAAGGGGCAGAACCTCCCCGAGCCGGGCATCCCCGAGTCGTTCAACGTGCTCGTGAAGGAGCTGCAGGCGCTGGGCATCAAGGTCACGCTCGGCGCGACGGCGGGCGACGACGACGAGGCGTTCGGCGTCCTCGGCAACCCCGAGGCGGTCGCCGCCACGGCCGCGGCCCCGGCGACCGCGGTGGTCGCGCCGCTGCCGCCGGACGACGAGGACGAGCCCGCGCCGACGGTGCGCCGCCGCACGCCGGCGCGCGCCAAGGCCGACGCGAAGGTCAGCAAGACGCCGAGCGCCGACGCCGTCGACGCCACCGGGTCCGCTAACGAAGGCGAGGAGTAACCGATGATCGATTTCCGCTCCACGCGCGAGACGCGCGCGTCGGCGTTCGACTACATGAGCGTGCGGATCGCCTCCCCCGAGGAGATCCGCGGCCCCAAGGACCCCAAGGAGCGCGAGCGGCTGGAGATGGCCGGGCTGCGCACCTGGTGGTCGTGGGGCGAGGTGCTCAAGCCCGAGACCATCAACTACCGCTCGTTCAAGCCCGAGAAGGACGGGCTCTTCTGCGAGCGCATCTTCGGCCCGGTCAAGGACTGGGAGTGCCACTGCGGCAAGTACAAGCGGATCCGCTACCGCGGCGTGATCTGCGACCGCTGCGGCGTCGAGGTGACGCTCTCGAAGGTGCGGCGCGAGCGCATGGGCCACATCGAGCTGGCCGTGCCGGTCGCGCACATCTGGTTCTTCAAGACGCTGCCGAGCCCGATGGGGAACCTCGTCGACATCACGCTCCGTGATCTCGAGAAGGTCCTCTACTACAGCAACTACGTCGTGGTGGAGCCGGGCGCGCAGGACGTGCGCTCCGCCCAGCTGCTCGACGAGGACGAGTACCTCGCGCTCCGCCAGAAGGCGCGCGAGGAGGGCGACGGCGCGTTCGTCGCCGACATCGGCGCGCCCGCGGTCCGCGAGCTCCTGCGGCGCCTCGACGTCGACAAGATCGCCGAGGAGCTGCGCACGAACGTCGTCGACGAGAACTCGCAGCATCGCAAGAAGCAGATGCTGAAGCGTCTCAAGATCGTCGACGCGTTCCGCAACTCCGGCCAGTCGGGCGACGCCCGCAACAAGCCGGAGTGGATGATCCTGGACGTCATCCCGGTCATCCCGCCCGACCTGCGGCCGCTCGTGCCGCTCGACGGCGGCCGCTTCGCGACGTCCGACCTCAACGACCTGTACCGCCGCGTCATCAACCGCAACAACCGGCTGATGAAGCTCATCATGCACCGCGCGCCGGAGGTCATCCTCCGGAACGAGAAGCGCATGCTGCAGGAGGCGGTCGACGCGCTGTTCGACAACGGCCGCCGCTCGAAGGCGATCCGCGGCCGCGGCAAGCGCCCGCTCAAGTCGCTCTCCGACATGCTCAAGGGCAAGCAGGGCCGGTTCCGCCAGAACCTGCTCGGCAAGCGCGTGGACTACTCGGGGCGTTCGGTGATCGTCGTGGGCCCCGAGCTCAAGCTGCATCAGTGCGGGCTGCCGAAGGCGATGGCGCTCGAGCTGTTCAAGCCGTTCATCATCCACAAGCTCGTCGACAAGGGCATCGCCGAGACGGTCAAGCGCGCCAAGAAGATCGTCGAGCGCGAGAGCCCCGAGGTCTACGAAATCCTCGAGGAGATCATCCGGGACCACCCGGTGATGCTCAACCGCGCGCCGACGCTCCACCGGCTGGGCATCCAGGCGTTCGAGCCGGTGCTGGTCGAGGGCAAGGCGATCCGCATCCACCCGCTCGTCTGCGCGGCGTTCAACGCCGACTTCGACGGCGACCAGATGGCCGTGCACGTGCCGCTCTCGTTCGAGGCCCAGACCGAGGCGCGCGTGCTCATGCTGTCGAGCAACAACATCCTCAAGCCCTCCGACGGCCGCCCGGTCGCGGAGCCGTCGCAGGACATCGTCCTCGGCTGCTACTTCGCGACGAAGGCGCCGTCAGACTTCGACGCGGTCGCGGGCGACCCCGGGCGCGTCGCGGGGCTCAAGGTCTACGGCACGGTCGGCGAGGTCGAGTCGGCGATGGCCCTAGGTCGGATCGCGTACGCGACCGTGCTGCGCTTCCTCGTCGACGACGCGGCGGGCCGCCGCTTCGAGACGACCACCGCGGGGCGCGTGCTGTTCAACGCGATCGTCCCCACGGCGATCGGGTTCCAGAACCGCGACATGAAGAAGAAGGCGCTCGGCGAGCTCGTGTTCGAGAGCTACCGCCGCGCCGGCCTCGCCGAGACCGTCCAGTTCCTGGACCGCCTCAAGGCGTTCGGGTTCGCCAACGCCACCAAGGGCGGCGTGTCGATCGGCATCGAGGACCTGCACATCCCCGGCGAGAAGGAAGTCCTGCTCGCCGAGGCGACCGAGCGCGTCGAGCGCTTCCAGCGCGCGTACGCGACGGGCAACATCACGAACGGCGAGCGCTACAACAAGGTCATCGACACGTGGACGCACGCGAACTCGGACATCACGGACGCGATGGTGAAGTCGCTCCGGCAGGACAAGGGCGGCTTCAACCCCGTGTTCATGATGTTCGACTCGGGCTCGCGCGGTAGCCGCGACCAGATCCGCCAGCTGGCGGGGATGCGCGGCCTGATGGCCAAGCCGCAGAAGAAGCTGACGGGCGGCATCGGCGAGATCATCGAGAGCCCGATCAAGTCCAACTTCCGCGAAGGGCTGTCGGTGCTCGAGTACTTCATCTCGACCCACGGCGCCCGGAAGGGTCTGGCCGACACGGCGCTCAAGACGGCGGACGCGGGCTACCTGACGCGCCGCCTGGTCGACGTCGCGCAGGATATGACGATCCAGGAGCACGACTGCGGGGCGACGATCGGGCTCGAGGTCGAGGCGCTCAAGGAGGGCGAGGACGTGATCGAGGCGCTGGCCGAGCGAATCGTCGGCCAGGTCGCGATGGATGACGTGCTCGACCCGCAAATGACCGACGAGGGCGGCAAGCCCCGGGTGCTGATCGCCAAGGGCACGCTCATCGACGAGGACATGGCGCGCGAGGTCGAGGAGGCCGGGATCGAGCGGGTGCACATCCGCACGGTGCTGACCTGCGAGGCGAAGCGCGGGCTGTGCGCGCTCTGCTACGGCCGGAACCTGGCGACCATGCAGATGGTCGACCCCGGCGAGGCGGTGGGCATCATCGCCGCGCAGTCGATCGGTGAGCCGGGCACCCAGCTCACGCTGCGCACCTTCCACATCGGCGGCGCCGCGGCGCGTATCGCCGAGCAGACGGCGCGCAAGAGCAAGGTCGCGGGCGTGATCGAGTTCGGGGACCGGCTGGTCTACGTCACCAACCCGCAGGGTGACCGCATCGTCACCTCCTACGAGGGCGGCATGACGATCCGTGCCAGCGTGGACGCGGCGGCCGGCGTGGGCGCGCGCGTGCAGGTACCGCTCGGCGCGATCCTCAAGGTCGAGAATGGGGCCAAGGTCGCGCGCGACGAGGTGATCTTCACGTGGGACCCGTACACGAACCCGATCATCTCGGACGTGTCGGGCACGATCCGCTTCGTCGACCTCAACGAGGACGAGACGATCGCCGAGGAGCTCGACGAGCTCACCGGCCTACGTCAGCGCGTCGTCATCGAGGACCGCGAGAAGAAGCTGCACCCGCACATCGAGATCTGGCAGGACAAGGGCGGGAAGGAGCAGCGCGTTCGCGACTTCATCATTCCGGTCGGCGCGGTGCTCACCGTGGAGGACGGACACCGTATCGAAGCGGGGACAATCTTCGCCAAGGTCAGCCGCGAGGCGTACAAGACGCGCGATATCACGGGCGGCCTGCCGCGCGTGGCGGAGCTCTTCGAGGCGCGGAAGCCCAAGGACCCGGCGACGATCGCCGAGATCGACGGCTTCGTGAAGTTTGGCGACATCAAGCGCGGGAAGCGCGAGATCCGCGTCATCCCGTCGCACGAGGACGGGACGCCCAACGAGGAAGAGGCGCACCAGTACGAGGTCGCGGCGGGCAAGCACCTGCGCGTGCACGAGGGCGACCGCGTGCGGGCGGGTGACCGCCTGAGCGAGGGGCCGGTGAACCCGCACGACATCCTGCGGATCCGCGGCCCGCGCGCGGTGCAGGAGTACCTGCTGAACGAGGTGCAGGAGGTCTACCGGCTGCAGGGCGTGAAGATCAACGACAAGCACATCGGCGTGATCGTCAAGCAGATGCTCCAGAAGGTGCGGGTCCTGGACCCGGGCCAGACGGAGTTCCTGGAGGCCGAGCACGTCGACCGCTCGACCTTCCGCGCCGGGAACGCGGCGGCCGAGGCGGCGGGGCTCACGCCGGCGACCGAGGAGCCGTTGCTCCTGGGGATCACGAAGGCGTCGCTCACGACGCAGTCGTTCGTCTCGGCGGCGTCGTTCCAGGAGACCACGCGGGTGCTGACCGACGCGGCGATCCGCGGGGCCAAGGACGACCTGCTCGGCCTGAAGGAGAACATCATCATCGGTCACTTGATCCCGGCCGGGACGGGGATGTACCGCTACAACGACGTCGAGGTGGAGCGCTCGTCGCTCCCCCCGATGCCGGAGCTGCCGCCCGAGCCGGCGGCCGGCGTGCTGGACCTGGGTGACGGGGCGGGCGGCGTCCTCGAAGCGCTCGGCCTCCCGGGCCTCTTCGGGGCGCAGGGGTAAGGCGGGTTGCGCAGGTCGGATCGCGCCGGCCCGGCGATCCGACCACACGGCTGAGTCGGCCGGAAGTCGGTCGAACTGCGTGATCGAGGTAGCACCAGAGTTCGGAGGGCGGTGGCCGGGGAACATCCGGTCACCGCCTTGTCACGTTTCGTCATTTTTCACCCGATTCGCCCTTGCGTGATGTTCTCGGCAGCCACAAGTTGGGGCGTCGGGCTCACCATGTCGGGTGAACCGGCGCGTCCAGTCCGGCGAATGACGGGTTCGTGATACGCGGCACGAAGTTCGCTGGAACGGTTGCGCGGCCACAACGGTCGCAGAAGAAAGCAGGTGACGTCCACGGGAGGGCAGCTTACCGGCTGCTTGGGCGTACTCTGCTACACGGGCACACCACCAGGGGAGAGAAGCACATGCGGTTCATCACCAAGACGGCGAGCTTTGCGATGGCGCTCGCCACGTCGGCGGCCGTCGCCGGCGCGCAGACGACGGTCACGGGCTCGACGACTGGGTGCTTCGGCGCCGGGTGCACGACGTACACGAGCACGGCGAGCTACGCGATCGGCGCCTCGGGCGAGACGATCCAGTTCGTGGGTACGCCGAACTTCACCGGAACGACGAATCCGACGACCGGCGGTTTCTCGGTCGGCAGCTTCGGCTCGTTCCAGCTCGTCCCGTCGCCGAGCGGCAGCACGCCGAACACGATGTTCTCGACGCCGTTCACGCTGCTCTTCTCGCTGACCGCTCCGGCGGGCGCGTCGTCGCCGGCGACCACCTTCGTGGTCAGCGGCTTCGTCGGGAGCGTCAACGGGCAGGGCTCGCGTGACATCATGTACGGCGGTGGGTCGACGCCGTTCACGTTCACCGGCGGTTCGGGCACGATCACGGTGAACCCGGACGCGATCGGGACGTCGCCCAACAACATCGGCGGCCGGATTGTGGCCACGGCCACGACCACGCCGGAGCCCTCGAGCTACGCGATGATGGCGATGGGTCTCGTCGGTATGGTCGCCGCGGCGCGTCGCCGTCGCTCGGCCTAAGCAGTTCCTGCTCGCTCGACCCTCGACCCCCCCGGGCTACACGCCCGGGGGGGTTCGTCGCGTTCGGGAGCGGGTACGCGTTGCGTCCGGGGGTGTCGCGTCACCGCGACGCCGGTGCGGGACGCATGCAACAGGTCAGCTCGCCCGGTTGTGAGTGGAGCCGAACGCCGTTACGTTGACGGGTTCGAGGCCAGGTACCTCCCCGCGCTGCCGCACGGCGCCCGGAGGTGCGCGGTCAGAGTCCGTTGTCGATCCATCTCATGCCGACAATCAATCAGCTCGTTCGACGCAGCCGCGAGGCGGTCGTCGACAAATCCAAGTCGCCGGCGCTGAAGGAGAATCCCTTCAAGCGCGGCGTCTGCACGCGCGTCTACACGACGACGCCCAAGAAGCCCAACTCGGCGCTCCGCAAGGTCGCCAAGGTGCGCCTCACCAACGGGTTCGAGATCATCGCCTACATCCCGGGCGAGGGGCACAACCTGCAGGAGCACTCGATCGTGCTCGTCCGCGGCGGCCGCGTGAAGGACCTCCCGGGCGTTCGCTACCACATCGTCCGCGGCACGCTCGACGCCTCGGGCGTCAACGGCCGCAATCGCAGCCGTTCCAAGTACGGCACCAAGAAGCCCAAGCCCGGCCAGCCCGCTGCCGGCAAGGGTGGCAAGGGCGCGCCGAAGGGAGGCAAGAAGTAGATGAGTCGCCGCAAGAAGGCCATCAAGCGCCCCGTCCTCGCCGACGCGCGCTACGACAGCCAGACGGTCTCCAAGTTCATCAACTGCATGATGTACGAGGGGAAGAAGTCCACCGCCGAGCGCATTTTCTATGGCGCGATGGACCTCGTCGAGTCGCGCACGTCGCAGCCCGGCGTCACGGTGTTCAAGCAGGCGCTGGCCAACCTCAAGCCGGTCGTCGAGGTGAAGAGCCGCCGCGTCGGTGGCGCGACTTACCAGGTGCCGGTCGAAGTCCGCGCCGAGCGCCGCAACGCGCTCGCCATGCGCTGGCTGATCTCGTACTCGCGGTCGCGTGGCGAGAAGTCGATGCCCGAGAAGCTGGCCGGCGAGGTGATCGCCGCCTCGCGCGGAGAGGGCAACGCGGTGAAGAAGAAGGAAGACACGCACCGTATGGCCGAGGCCAACAAGGCGTTCGCCCACTACCGCTGGTAGTCGGAGGGCCGATCTGGCGCGATCCTGCGGTATACGAACGGCGCCGCCCTTCACGGGCCGGCGCCGTTCGACGTTTGCGGGGTCCGACGGCGTAAGAGGTGACCGGGCATTGACTTCGCCCCTCTAACGCGTACGTTCTGCAGGCTTGGCGCGCGCGGCACGATTTCGACGCGCCCGGGTATCGGTAGCACACACAACGAGACGTCGGGACGGTAGTCGCGCAGCCGCGCGGTCCCGATGCGCCTTGGGTCCCCGCTCGCGCAGCAGTGGTGAGCACACCCGGCGGTGGCGGATGGATACCGGCCTTTGCAAAGGCGACCGGTCCACCCGCTTTTCTGTTGTCAATCAGGCTGCTCTAGGTCACGGCTGTTCCAAGCCAAGTACTCTGCACCCGCTACGGGTCTCGCATATGCCACGGACAACCCCGCTCGAGCAGTACCGCAACATCGGCATCATGGCGCACATCGATGCCGGCAAGACGACGACGACCGAGCGCATCCTGTACTACACGGGCAAGTCGCACAAAATCGGCGAGGTGCACGACGGCGCCGCGACGATGGACTGGATGGAGCAGGAGCAGGAGCGTGGCATCACGATCACGTCGGCCGCGACGACCTGCTTCTGGCAGCGCCACGGGCAGAGCGACAAGACCGGCGAGGGCCCGGAGTTCCGCATCAACATCATCGACACGCCCGGCCACGTCGACTTCACGGTCGAGGTCGAACGGTCGCTGCGCGTGCTGGACGGCGCCGTCGCGCTGCTCGACTCGGTAGCCGGCGTCGAGCCGCAGACCGAGACGGTGTGGCGCCAGGCGGACCGCTACCGCGTGCCGCGCATGATCTTCTCGAACAAGATGGACCGCACGGGCGCGAACTTCGATCGCTGCCTCGCGATGATCAAGGACCGGCTCAGCCGCAAGGCGTTTCCGCTGCAGCTGCCGGTCGGCTCGGGCGAGCTCTTCACCGGCCACATCGACGTTATCGAGCGCAAGCAGTACATCTTCGACGAGGAGACGCTCGGGAAGACCTTCACGGTCACCGACATCCCGGCCGATCTGCGAGAGGCCGCCGAGGCGGCGCGTTTCGCGGCGATCGAAGCCGCGGTCGAGTACGACGAGGAGCTGATCGAGAAGTACCTCGCTGGCGAGGAGCTGACGGTCGACGAGATCCGTCGCGCGATCCGCAAGGCGACGATCGCGATGGAGTTCGTCCCCGTGCTCTGCGGCGCCTCGTTCAAGAACAAGGGCGTGCAGGCGCTGCTCGACGCGGTCATCGACTTCCTGCCCGCGCCGCGCGACGTGCCCGCCATGAAGGGGCACCTGCCGCACCACGACGAGACGTTCGAGACGCGCGACGTGAGCGACGAGGCGCCGTTCTCGGCGCTCGCGTTCAAGATCGCGACGGATCCGTTCGTCGGTAAGCTGACGTTCTTCCGCGTGTACTCGGGCGTGCTCTCGTCGGGCTCGTACGTCTACAACTCGACGAAGGACAAGCGCGAGCGCGTCGGCCGCCTGCTGCAGATGCACGCGAACAAGCGCGAGGAGATCGTCGAGGTTCGCGCCGGCGACATCGCCGCCGCGATTGGGCTGCGCGACACGCGCACGGGCGACACGCTCTGCGACGATGATCACCCGATCATCCTCGAAGCGATGAAGTTCCCGGCGCCGGTCATCGACGTCGCGATCGAGCCGAAGACGAAGGCGGACCAGGACAAGCTCGCGATCGCGCTGCAGAAGCTGAGCGAGGAAGACCCGACGTTCCGCGTGCACTCGGACCCGGAGACGGCGCAGACGATCATCTCGGGGATGGGCGAGCTGCACCTCGAGATCATCGTCGACCGCATGATGCGCGAGTTCAAGGTCGACGCGAACGTGGGCCGCCCGCAGGTGGCCTACCGCGAGACGATCAAGAAGCGCGTCGACAAGGTCGAGGGGAAGTTCGTGCGCCAGTCGGGCGGCAAGGGCCAGTACGGGCACGTGGTCATCAACATGGAGCCGGCCGAGCCGGGCCAGGGCTTCGTGTTCGAGGACAAGATCGTCGGCGGCGTGGTGCCCCGCGAGTACATCGGGCCGGTCGAGCAGGGCATCAAGGAGGCGCTCGAGAACGGCATCCTCGCCGGCTACCCGATGGTCGACGTGAAGGTGCAGCTCGTCTTCGGGTCGTACCACGAGGTCGACTCGAGCGAAATGGCGTTCAAGATCGCGGGCTCGATGGCGTTCAAGGAGGCCGCGTCGCGCGCGAACCCGGCGCTGCTCGAGCCGGTCATGAAGGTCGAGGTCGTGACGCCGGACGCGTACATGGGCGACGTGTTGGGCGACATCTCCAGCCGCCGCGGCAAGATCGGCGGGATGGACCAGCGGGGCGAGGCGCAGGTGATCAACGCGATCGTGCCGCTCGCCGAGATGTTCGGCTACTCGACCAAGCTGCGCTCGATGTCGCAGGGCCGCGCGGTGTACTCGATGGAGTTCGCGCACTACGAGGAGGTCCCGAAGGCCAAGGCCGACGAGATCATCCAGAAGGTCAAGGCGTAACCGCCGTCAGCTGATCAGCTACTAACTACCAAAGAGAGACGAATCCAATGGCCAAGGCCAAGTTTGAGCGGACGAAGCCGCACGTGAACGTGGGGACGATCGGGCACGTGGACCATGGCAAGACGACGCTGACGGCGGCGATCACGACGATCCAGGCGAACAAGGGGTTGGCGCAGAAGGTGGCGTTCGACCAGATCGACAAGGCGCCGGAGGAGCGGGAGCGGGGGATCACGATTTCGACGGCGCACGTGGAGTACGAGTCGGCGAAGCGGCACTACGCGCACGTGGACTGCCCGGGGCACGCGGACTACGTGAAGAACATGATCACGGGGGCGGCGCAGATGGACGGCGCGATCCTGGTGGTGTCGGCCGCGGACGGCCCGATGCCGCAGACGCGGGAGCACATCCTGCTGGCGCGGCAGGTGAACGTGCCCTACGTGGTGGTGTTCATGAACAAGGTGGACATGGTGGACGACCCGGAGCTCCTGGACCTGGTGGAGCTCGAGGTGCGGGAGCTGCTCTCGCAGTACAACTTCCCGGGGGACGAGACGCCGATCATCCGCGGCTCGGCGCTGCAGGCGCTGCAGTCGGGGGACCCGAACAGCGAGTGGGGGGCAGAAGATCGGCGAGCTGATGGACGCCCTGGACAGCTACATCCCGCAGCCGGTGCGCGAGGTGGAGCGGCCGTTCCTGATGCCGGTCGAGGACGTGTTCTCGATCACGGGCCGGGGGACGGTGGCGACGGGCCGGATCGAGCGCGGCGTGATCAAGGTGCAGGAGGAGGTGCAGCTGGTCGGGTTCAACGCCGAGAAGAAGACGGTGGTGACGGGCGTGGAGATGTTCCGGAAGCTGCTCGACCAGGGGGAGGCGGGGGACAACGTGGGGCTGCTGCTGCGGGGCGTGGCGAAGGAGGAGATCGAGCGCGGGATGGTGCTGGCGAAGGCGGGCTCGATCACGCCGCACACGGACTTCCTGGCCGAGGTGTACGTGCTGACCAAGGAGGAGGGGGGGCGGCACACGCCGTTCTTCAAGGGCTACCGGCCGCAGTTCTACTTCCGGACGACCGACGTGACGGGCACGTGCGAGCTGCCCGAGGGGATGGAGATGGTGATGCCCGGGGACAACGTGCAGATGACGATCTCGCTCATCACGCCGATCGCGATGGACGAGGGGCTGCGGTTCGCCATCCGCGAGGGCGGCCGCACCGTCGGCGCCGGCGTCGTCACCAAAATCCTGAAGTAAGGGAGACTGCCTCACATGGCCGGCCGCATCCGCATCCGCCTCAAGGCGTTCGACCACGCCGTGATCGACCAGGCGTCCTCCGACATCGTGCGCACCGCCGAGAAGACGGGCGCGCAGGTCTCGGGGCCGATCCCGCTCCCGACGAAGACGCAGCGCTGGACGGTCCTCCGTTCGCCGCACGTCGACAAGAAGTCGCGCGAGCAGTTCCAGCTGAAGACGCACAAGCGCCTCATCGACATCCTCGACAGCCGGGCGCAGACGGTCGACGCGCTGACGAAGCTCGACCTGCCGGCCGGGGTCGACGTCGAGATCAAGGTCGAGTAGCCCGGCGAGTAGCAGGGCGAGTAGCAGGGCGGGGCCTCGGTGAAACAAGGCCCCGCCGACGAGATCCCGGCCCGCGGGGACCGCTGACGTGCGAGTGGTCACGTCCCCGCGGTGGGATCCACAGTCCAACGGCCAGCAACGCTCGGGCGACACAGCGGTCGCCGGCGGGCCGCGACTAATTCCAGGACACACCAATGATCGGCATCATCGGGAAGAAGCTGGGCATGACCCAGATCTTCAACGAGCAGGGCCAGCAGGTCCCGGTCACGGTCATCGAGGCCGAGCCGAACCGGGTCACCCGGGTGCTCGACGCGGCGACCGCGGGCTACGCGTCGGTCGAGCTCGGGCACGGCGCGTTCCGGACGCCGCGCGAGAACGGCCCGGGCGAGAAGACGCCCAAGGGCCACCGCGCGACGCGGGCCGCGTTAGGCCACGCCGCGAAGGCGGGGCTCGACTACGCGCCGCGGCACCTCCGCTCCTTCCGCCTCGACGACGCGCCGGGCAAGAGCCCGGAGGTCCCGACGTACGAGCCGGGGCAGACCGTCGGCGTCGACATCTTCGCCGCGGGCGAGCGCGTCAAGGTCACGGGCACGACCAAGGGGCGCGGCTTCCAGGGCGTGGTCAAGCGCCACGGCTTCGGCGGCGGGCCCAACACGCACGGCAACACCAAGCACCGCAAGCCGGGCTCGATCGGGCCGGGCACCGACCCGTCTCGCGTCATCAAGGGCAAGAAGATGCCCGGGCACTACGGCGCGGAGCGGCACACGCAGGCGGGGCTCCGCGTCGAGCGGGTCGACGCCGAGCGCAACCTGATCTACGTCCGCGGCGCGGTCGCGGGCCCGACGAACGGGCTCGTCCTCGTGCGCAAGCAGGGCTGACGCCATGGCTGAGACTAACGAATCCCCCGCGCTGCAGGCCGCGTCCTACGCCGCCGACGGCAGCGCGCAGAGCGAGCGCGTGACGCTGCCCGCCGAGCTCTACGACGGCACGGTCAACGTGCCGGTGATGCACCACGTCGTGAAGGCCTACCTCGCCAACCAGCGCCAGGGCACCGCGTCGACCAAGACGCGCGGCCTCGTCACGGGCGGCAACCAGAAGCCCTGGAAGCAGAAGGGCACCGGCCGCGCGCGCCAGGGCTCGACCCGCGCGCCGCACTGGCCGGGCGGCGGGACGGTGTTCGGCCCGACGCCGCGCGACTACACGCAGCGCACCAACCGCAAGGTGAAGGCGCTCGCGCGCAAGAGCGCGCTCAACGCGCGCGCCCGCGAGGGCGACTTCCTCGTCGTCGAGTCGCTCGACGATGGAGGCGCCGAGCACGAAGCAGTTCCTCGCGCTCCTCGACCGGCTCGGCGTGGCGGGCAAGAAGGTGCTGGTGCTGACCGACGGCGTTCGCGAGGCGACGTACCTGAGCGCGCGCAACACGACGAACGCGCACGTCATGCCGTACTCCGACGCGTCGACCTACCACGTGCTGTGGTCGGACGTCGTCGTCGTCGAGCGCGCCGCGCTCACCGCGCCGACCAAGGCCGAGGCGGAGGACGCCGCGGCGCTCGCGGCCCTCGCCGCCGGCGCGCGGCCCGCCGCGTCCGCGGACGGCCGGGACGGCGGCGCGACCACCGAGGCGGAGGCCTAACCGATGCCCACGCTGCACCGCACCATCGTGCGCCCGATCATCACCGAGCAGACGTCGCTCGCCTACCAGGAGAAGGGCGAGTACGTGTTCGAGGTGAACCCGGCCGCGAACAAGCAGGAGATCCGCCAGGCGGTCGAGAAGCTCTTCGCCGTGAAGGTCGCGGCCGTGTGGACGATGAACGTCCGCGGCAAGGCCAAGCGCGTCGGGACCAACCTCGGGCGCCGTCCGCACTGGAAGAAGGCGATCGTGACCCTGAAGGAAGGGACGATCGAGGGCTTCGGCTTCGAGGGCTAACGCAATGCCTATCCGTCAGTTCAAGCCCGTCACCAAGGGCACGCGCTTCCGCTCGGTCTCGGACTTCTCCGAGATCACCCGCACCACGCCGGAGAAGTCGCTGACCGAGGCGCTGCCGCGCTCGGGCGGCCGCGACAACCACGGCCACATCTCGATGCGCCGCATCGGCGGCGGGAACAAGCGGAAGTACCGCATCATCGACTTCAAGCGCAACAAGCAGGGCGTCGCCGCCACGGTGCGCGAGATCGAGTACGACCCGAACCGCTCGGCGCGCATCGCGCTCGTCGAGTACCCGGACGGCGAAAAGCGCTACATCCTGCACCCGAAGGGGCTCGGGGTGGGCGACACGGTCACGGCCGGCCCGGGGTCGGACGTCCGCACGGGCAACGCGCTGCCGTTGGGCGAGGTGCCGCTCGGCACGTCGGTGCACAACGTCGAGCTCAAGCCCGGCAAGGGCGGGCAGATGGCGCGCTCGGCGGGGACGTCGCTCCAGGTCGTCGCCAAGGAGGGCGAGTACGTCACGCTCCGCCTCCCGTCGACCGAGACGCGGATGATCCACCGCCGCTGCCTCGCGACGATCGGCGAGGTCGGGAACGCGGAGCACGAGCTGGTCAGCTGGGGCAAGGCGGGCAAGAGCCGCTGGATGGGCAAGCGGCCGAAGGTCCGGGGCGAGGTGATGAACCCCGTCGACCACCCGCACGGCGGGCGCACGCGCGGCGGGCGCAATGTCGTCAGCCCGTGGGGCAAGAAGGAGGGCGTGAAGACGCGCGACAAGAAGAAGGCGTCGGAGCGGCTGATCGTGCGCGGCCGTCGCCGCGGCAAGGCCACGCAGTAACCGCGGCGAGAGGAGATACGGATGGCTCGGAGCATCAAGAAGGGCCCGTTCGTGCAGGAGGCCTTGGTGGGCAAGGTCGACGCGCTGAACGGCCGGAACGAGAAGCGGGTCGTGAAGACCTGGTCGCGTGCGTCGACGATCCTCCCGGAGTTCGTCGGGCACACCTTCGCCGTGCACAACGGCAACAAGTTCATCCCGGTCTACGTGACCGAGAACATGGTCGGGCACAAGCTCGGCGAGTTCTCGCCCACGCGGCTCTTCCGCGGCCACGTCGCGCAGAAGACCGACAAGAAGGCCGGCGGCGCCAAGCGCTGAGCGCGGGAGACTGACCTATGCCTAACGCTACGCCGGTCCCGGCGCTCGCGCCGCACCACCTGCCGTCCCACGGCAAGCCGGGCCTCGCCGGGGCCCTCAACGCCGAGCGCGCGCTCGGGCTGCCCAACGCGGCGCGCGCGTTCCAGCGCTCGACGCGGCAGTCGCCCTACAAGGTGCGGCTCGTGATCGACCAGATCCGCGGCCTGGGCGTGAACGACGCGCTCGCGCTGCTCGAGTTCAGCAAGAAGCACGCGTCGGACGAGATCGCCAAGGTGCTCTCGAGCGCCGTCGCGAACTGCGAAGACGCCGCGCGCCGCAACGGCACCGCGGTCGACGTCGACACGCTGTACGTGGCGCACGCCATCGTGAACGAGGGGCGCAAGCTCAAGCGCTTCACGCCGGCGGCCATGGGGCGCGCCACGCCCGTCCACAAGCGCACGAGCCACATCGAGATCGTCGTGGCCGAGCGCGCCGGCAAGCAGGCCGGCTCGAAGAAGAGGGCCCGCTGATGGGACAGAAGACGCACCCGATCGGCTTCCGACTCGGCGTGTCGCGCGACCACCGGTCGACGTGGTACGCCGGCAAGAAGGAGATGCCGCAGCTGTTGAAGGAGGACGCGCTGCTCCGGAAGTACTTGCGCCAGCGCATGGGGCACGCGGCGATCGCGGACGTGACGATCGAGCGCAAGCCGGGCAAGGTCGTCGTGACGATCCACACGGGTCGTCCCGGCGTCGTGATCGGCAAGAAGGGCGCGGAGGTCGACAAGCTGCGCGACGAGCTCGCGCAGCTGACCGGCAAGGAGGTCGGCGTGAACGTGGAGGAGATCAAGCGCCCAGAGGTCGAGGCGCAGCTGGTCGCCGACTCGATCGCGCAGCAGCTGGCCGGCCGCGTGAGCTTCCGCCGCGCGATGAAGCGGGCCGTGCAGAGCGCGATGCGCTCCGGCGCGCAGGGCATCAAGGTCAAGGCGGGCGGGCGGCTCGGCGGCGCGGAGATCGCGCGCGTCGAGGGGTACCACGAGGGGCGCGTGCCGCTCCACACGCTGCGCGCCGACATCGACTACGCCACGAGCACCGCGAAGACCACGTTCGGCACGATCGGCGTGAAGGTCTGGGTGTTCAAGGGCGAGGTCGTCGAGGGCCGGCGCGCCGGCGCGACGACCTACACCAGCGCGAGCTGAGCGGGGGGGCCTAACACATGCTGAGTCCCAAGCGCGTCAAGTTCCGCAAGATGTTCAAGGGCCGGACGACCGGCACCGCGTACCGCGGGTCGGAGGTCTCGTTCGGCCACTTCGGGCTGCAGGCGATGGAGCCCGGTTGGATCAGCAACCGCCAGATCGAGGCGTGCCGCGTCGCGATCAGCCGCAGCATCAAGCGCGGCGGCAAGATCTGGATCCGCATCTTCCCCGACAAGCCGATCACCAAGAAGCCCGCCGAGACCCGAATGGGGAAGGGCAAGGGCTCGCCCGAGGCGTGGGTGGCGGTGGTGAAGCCGGGGCGGATGATGTTCGAACTCGAGGGCGTCACGCGCGAGGTCGCCGAGCAGGCGATGGCGCTCGCGGCGGCCAAGCTGAGCGTGAAGAGCAAGTTCGTCGTCCGCGAAGACGTCACGCACGCGGCGGCGGCTGGGGCCGCGGCCGGTGCGGGCGAGGGCGCGGCCGGCGCGGCGTCGGGAGGCGCGCACTGATGGCGATCACGGAAGAGATCCGCGGCATGTCGGAAGCCGACCTGCGGGCGCGCGTGCTGGAGCTCGAGGAGGAGCGGTTCCGCCTCAAGTTCCGCGCGGCGACGGAAACGCTGGAGCAGCCGCTGCGGCTGCGCACGGTGCGGCGCGACATCGCCCGCATCCTGACGCTGCTGCGGGAGCGCGAGATCCAGGCGGCGCCGAAGCAGGAGCTGACGCCCACGGAGCGGCGCCGGCAGAACCGCCGGCGCGGCAAGGCGGCGGATCGCGCGGTGATCCGCGCGGCCGACCGCGCGAACCGCAAGCAGCCCTCGGTCGCGCGGCGGCCGAAGGGCAGCGGCGGCAAGAGTGTCAAGCGCACGACCACGGCCGGCCAGGCCGCACCGACGACCTGAGCGGGAGTAGCGAACAATGGCAGAGAACCAGACGCAGACGGCCGGCCGGGCGGGTGCCGCGGTCGGCGCGGGGGCGACGGAAAAGCCGTACGGGGGCCGCAAGGTCCGCACCGGCCTCGTCGTCAGCGACAAGATGCAGAAGACCGTGGTCGTGCAGATCGACCGCCGGGTGCCGCACCCGGTGTACGGCAAGATGGTAACGCGCTCCAAGAAGTTTAAGGCGCACGACGAGGAGAATGCCGCGAAGCAGGGCGACACGGTCCGCATCGTGGAGACCCGCCCGCTGTCCAAGGACAAGCGGTGGCGCGTGGTCGAGATCGTCGAGCGCGCGAGGTAATCCGCCATGATCCAACAGGAATCGATGGTCCGCGTCGCGGACAACTCGGGCGCGAAGCGCGCGCTCGTCATCCGCGTGCTGGGCGGCACGGGGCGCCGCTACGCGGGCCTGGGCGACCAGGTCATCGTCGCGGTCAAGGACGCGCTGCCCAACGGGACCGTGAAGAAGAGCGACGTCGCCAAGGCGGTCGTCGTGCGCACGGTAAAGGAGACCCGCCGCAAGGACGGGAGCTACATCCGCTTCGACGAGAACGCGGTGGTGATCATCAACGACGCCGGGGAGCCGCGCGCGACGCGCATCTTCGGCCCGGTGGCGCGCGAGCTCCGCGAGCGGCGCTACATGAAGATCGTCTCGCTGGCCCCCGAGGTGCTCTGACATGCGCATTCTCAAGTACCGGAAGACCGAGGGCGAGCGGCTGACGTCGGGCCGCCACGCCAACAAGGGCGAGCGCGTCAAGTTGCACGTGCGCGCGGGCGACACGGTGCGCGTGATGCGCGGCGGCGACAAGGGCAAGGAGGGCAAGGTGCTCAAGGTGTTCACGAAGACCGGCCGCGTGCTGGTCGACGGCGTGAACATCGTGAAGAAGCACCGCCGGGCGCGTCGCCCGGAGGAGCAGAGCGGGATCCTCGAGGTGGCGGCGCCGATCGCGTCGTCGAACGTGATGCTCCTCGACCCGCAGACCGGGCTCCCGACGCGCACGCGCAAGCAGGCGGACGCGGAGGGCGCGAAGGCGCGCGTGGCCGTCAAGAGCGGCGCGGCGATCCCCGAGCCCGCGCGGGCCTAACCGAGCCCAGGCTCGCGACTAACGGAGGCGACAGGACATGGCCAAGAACGACAACGCCAAGGGCGGCAAGAACGCCGGCGGCGCGAAGGGCGGCAAGGGCGGCGGCGGCAAGAACCCGCCGGGCAACAAGAACGCGGCGCCGCAGGGCAAGGGCGGCGCGAAGGGCGGGGCCAAGGCCGGCGGCCGTGGCGAGCGGCAATCGCTCGCGCCCAAGAGCCACGCGGGCGCGGGGCTGCCGGTCACGGCGCCGCGGCTCAAGGACTACTACACGACGACGGTGCGCGAGCGGCTGAGCCAGCAGTTCTCGCTCGGCAACGTGCACGAGATCCCGAACCTCGAGAAGATCGTGATCAACTGCGGCGTCGGCGAGGCGATCAAGACGCCGCGCGCGCTCGACACGGTGGTCGAGGAGCTGGCGCTGATCGCGGGGCAGAAGCCGGTGCGGCGGAAGGCGAAGAAGTCGATCGCCAACTTCGGGCTCCGCGAGGGGCAGGAGATCGGCGCGATGGTGACGCTGCGGGGGGCGCGCATGTGGGAGTTCCTCGACCGCTTCATCTCGGTGGCGATCCCACGCATCCGCGACTTCCGCGGGCTGGGGACGCGCTCGTTCGACGGGCGCGGCAACTACAGCCTCGGCGTCAAAGAGCAGATGATCTTCCCGGAGATCAACTACGACACGGTCGAGAGCGTGCACGGCATGGACATCACGTTCGTGACGACGACGACCCGGGACGACCAGGCGTTCGCGCTGCTGCGCGAGCTCGGGATGCCGTTCCGCGGCGAGCAGAAGCCGATCGTGCCGCGGCCGGATCGCGCGGCCGGGGCCCTGACGGAAGTCGCGGCCGCGGCATAAATTGCAGGGCTGCGCCGGAACGGGGCTTCTGCCCCGCGCCGGCGCGTCCCACGCTTCAGACCCACTACATCGGGCCCCCTATGGCCAAGACGAGCAAGATCGTTCGGAACGAGCAGCGGAAGGTG
Source organism: uncultured Gemmatimonadales bacterium (assembly GCA_963763675.1). GTDB lineage: Bacteria > Gemmatimonadota > Gemmatimonadetes > Gemmatimonadales > Gemmatimonadaceae > BPUI01. The sequence continues at coordinate 1,177,740 of CAVXPN010000001.1, read as the reverse complement.
CTCGTCGCGAAGTACGCGGAGAAGCGGAACGCGCTGCGCGTGACGGTGAAGAGCGCGACGGCGAGCAACGACGAGAAGCAGGCGGCGTACGCCGAGATGCGCAAGCTGCCGCGCGACTCGTCGCCGACGCGCGTGCGCAACCGGTGTGCGATGTCGGGGCGGCCGCGGGCGTACCTGCGGCAGTTCGGGCTCTCGCGCATCGCGTTCCGCGACATGGCGCTGGCCGGGCTGATCCCGGGCGTCACGAAGTCGAGCTGGTAGTTCTTTTCTGAGCCCTGGCGGACCGGGGCTCCGCGGCCGCGCCGTCGCGCGGCCGCCATTCATTTCCTTCCTACAGGTCCCGGGCGAGGGCGCCGGGATACCATAGGACACTTATGAGCATGACCGACCCGATCGCCGACATGCTCACGCGGATCCGGAACGCTTGCACGAGCAAGCACCGGCGCGTGGACATGCCGGCGTCGAAGATGAAGGTGGAGATCGCGCGCCTTCTGAAGGAGAACAACTTCATCCAGGACTATCGCCTGGTGGAGACCGAAGAGGGATTCCCGTCGCTGCGCGTGGTGCTCAAGTACGCGGCCGGCGGCGCGCCGGTCATCCGCGAGCTGCAGCGCGTGTCGACGCCCGGGCTGCGCCGCTACGTCGGCGTGACGGAGATCCCGCGCGTGCGCAACGGGCTCGGCATCGCGATCCTCAGCACGTCGCAGGGGGTCCTGTCGGACCGCCAGGCGCGCGTGCAGAAGACCGGGGGCGAGCTGCTCGCCCTCGTCTGGTAAGGAGCCGCCCATGTCGCGTATCGGAAAGATGCCCGTCGGCCTGCCTAACGGCGTGACGGTGTCGCAGCAGGGGAACCGGATCACGGTCAAGGGCCCGCGCGGGGAGCTGTCCCGCACGCTCCCGCAGGTGATCACGGTGTCGCAGGAGGAGGGCCGGCTGGTGGTGTCGCGCCCGTCGGACGACCCGCAGCACAAGTCGCTGCACGGGCTCACGCGCTCGCTCGTGAACAACATGGTCGAGGGCGTGACGAAGGGGTTCCAGAAGACGCTCGAGATCGTGGGCGTCGGCTACAAGGCGGAGACGCGGCCTTACGGGCTGCAGCTCGCGCTCGGCTTCTCGCACCCGATCGAGTACAAGGCGCCGACGGGGATCAAGCTGACGGCGAGCAATCCGACGACGGTCGTGATCGACGGGGCGGATAAGGAAGTCGTGGGGCAGGTGGCGGCCGAAATCCGGTCGCTGCGTCCGCCGGAGCCCTACAAGGGCAAGGGCGTCAAGTACCAGGGCGAGACCGTCCGCCGCAAGGCGGGCAAGGCCGGCAAGGCGGGAGGTAAGTAATGCCGAGGATCGCAATTCCGAAGACGCGCCAGGAGAAGCGCCAGCGGCGCCACCTGCGCGTGCGGAAGGTGCTGAATGGCAGCGCCGAGCGTCCGCGCCTGGTCGTCTTCCGTTCGCTGAAGCACATCACCGCGCAGGTCGTGGACGACACGACGGGGCGCACGCTCTTCACGGTCACGGACATCAAGTTCGAGGGGAAGAAGAGCGACAAGAGCGCGCAGGTCGGCCGTCAGGTCGCCGAGCGGGCGAAGGCGGCCGGCATTACGCGCGTGGTGTTCGACCGCGCCGGCTACCAGTACCACGGCCGCGTGAAGGCGGTGGCCGACGGCGCCCGCGAGGGCGGGCTGGAGTTCTAACATGGCGGAATCTGGGAATCGGCCGCCGCGGAGCGGCGGGAGCGGTGGAAGCGGCGGCGCCGGCGGCTCGTCGGGCGGCCAGACGCGCAGCTTCGGCGGTAACGCCGGCGGCTTCGGCGGCGGCGCGGGCGGCGGCGGTGGCCGCGGGCCGGGCGGCGGCGCCGGTGGCCCGCGCGGCGGCGGTGGCGGCTTCGGGGGCGCGCGCGGGCCCGGCGGCGGTCCGGGGCGCGGCGGCCCGGGCGGCGGTCGTGGCGGCCCCGGCGGCGGCTTCGGCGGGCGTGGTCCGGGCGGACCGGGCGGTCGGGGCCCCGGTGGTCCCGGCGGGCGCGGTGGTCCTGGCGGCGGCCCCGGTGGCGGCCCGGGCGGTGATCGCCGCGGACGCGACGGCGGACGCGGCGACCAGCGCCAGGATCGCGAGGGCAGCGATCTGGTCGAGAACGTGGTCGCGATCAACCGCGTCGCGAAGGTCGTGAAAGGCGGCCGGCGCTTCTCGTTCAACGCGCTCGTCGCGGTGGGCGACGGCGCGGGGCGCGTGGGCTACGCGACCGGTAAGGCGAACGAAGTGTCGGAGGCCGTGCGCAAGGCGGTCGACGGCGCGCGGCGCAACATGGTCTCGGTGCCGCTCACGGGCGCGACGATCCCGCACGAGGTGGTCGGCGAGCACGGCGCGGGCAAGGTTCTGATGAAGCCCGCGGCGCCGGGCGCCGGCGTGATCGCTGGCGGCGCGGTGCGCGCGATCATGGAGTGCGCGGGCATCTCGGACATCCTGACCAAGAGCCTCGGCTCGACGAACCCGCACAACATGGTGCGCGCGGCGATGGACGGCCTCGCGCAGCTGACGACGGTGGACCAGATCGCGCGCGAGCGCGGGCTGGAAGTCTCGCAGATCGGCTACCGCGCGCGCTCGCTGACGCGCCGCACGGCGACGACGAGCGCGGCCGCAGTGGAGGCCGTCTAACCATGCCACGCACTTTCGTCTGGCACCCCGGAAAGGGGCCCAAGCAGACCGCCAAGCTGCCGCCGGCCTCGCTCGGCCAGCTGCAGATCACGCAGGTCCGGTCGTCGATCGGGCACTCGTGGCGGATGCGCCGCACGCTCGAGGCACTCGGGCTGCGGCACCACCAGCAGACCATCGTGAAGCCGGACTCGCCGTCGCTGCGGGGCCAGCTCAAGCACGTGCGGCACCTGATCCAGGTGACCGCGGTTGAAGGCACCGTCGCAGGAGGCGCGACCGCCAATGGCTGAGACGAACACGGACGCGGTGGGCCTGCTCCCGATGGGGAAGGTGGGCCTGCACAACCTGTCGCCGGCGCCGGCGTCGCACCGGGCGCGCAAGCGCCTCGGCCGCGGCCCCGGGTCGGGCACGGGCAAGACGTCGGGCAAGGGGCACAAGGGCTCGATGGCGCGCGCGGGGCACGGCGGCCCCGGCGGCGGCAAGCCCGGCTTCGAGGGCGGCCAGATGCCGCTCACGCGGCGCCTGCCCAAGAAGGGCTTCAACAACACGCAGTTCCGCGTCGAGAACCAGCTCGTGCGCCTCGGCGACCTCGCCGAGATCGCGCAGCAGGTCGCCGCGGGCGGCGAGGTGACGCGCGAGACGCTGGTCGCCGCCGGCGTGATCCGCGCCAACGGCGGCCCGGCGAAGGTCCTCTCGAACGGCGAGGTCGGCGCGGCGGTGACGGTGCGCGGCCTGAAGGTGAGCGAGGGCGCGCGGGCCAAGATCGAGGCGGCCGGCGGCCGCGTCGAGGACTAACCGCCCGGGCTCGTTCGTCCGGTCGCGCGCTCGCCGCGGGCCGCCGCCTCCAAGCTAGGGGGCGGCGGCCCGTGCGCGTTCGCGTCCGAATAAATTCGTCGGTCTCTCTCTCCGCTTCCCGCAGTCAACCGAGGTAACCGGTGGCCCAGTCCAACCCGGCCGAGGCACTTAGCAGCATCTACAAGACGCCCGAGCTCTGGCAGAAGATCACGTTCACGTTCGTCTGCCTGCTCGTCTACCGCGCCGGCGCGCACGTGACGGTGCCGGGCGTCGACGTCGAGGCGATCACGACGTACTTCGCGAACCAGCGCGGGGGCGGCGGGCTGCTCGGCCTGTACGACCTGTTCGTCGGCGGCGGCCTGTCGCGCATGACGGTCTTTGCGTTAGGCATCACGCCGTACATCTCGGCGAGCATCTTCGCGCAGATCGCCGGGACGGTGGTCCCGACGGTCGACAAGATGCAGAAGGACGAGGACGGCCGGAAGAAGCTGACGCAATGGACGCGCTACGCGACCGTGATCCTGGCGATGCTGCAGGGGTATGGCTTCGCGCTGTTCACGCAGACGCTGCCGGGCGCGGTGTCGCGCCCCGGGTTCTTTTCGTTCGTCGTGCCGATGGTGCTCGCGCTCGTGACGGGCGCGGTCTTCGTGATGTGGCTCGGCGAGCAGATCACGGAGCGCGGGCTCGGCAACGGCGCGTCGCTGCTGATCTTCTTCTCGATCATCGAGCGCTTCTGGCCCGGGATCCTCGACACGTTCAAGTTCGTGTCGACGGGCGCGCTGTCGCTGCTCTCGCTGGTCGTGCTGGGGCTGGTGATGGTGGGCGTCGTGGCGGGCGTGGTCGCGATCACGGTCGCGGCGCGCCGCGTGATGGTGCAGATCCCGCAGCGCACGATGGCCAAGGGGCGCATGCGCGAGGCGGCGAAGAACTTCATCCCGCTGCGCATCAACACGGCGGGCGTGATGCCGATCATCTTCGCGCAGAGCGTGATCGTCGTGCCGGGCGCGGCGGCGCAGTTCAGCAACGTGCAGTGGCTCAAGAACGCCGCGGAGTACCTGCAGCCGGGGTCGTGGCTCTACTTCGTCCTGCAGGCCGTGCTCATCGTGCTGTTCACGTACTTCTACACGTCGATCATCTTCAACCCGGTCGACTTGGCGGAGAATCTGAAGAAGCAGGGCGGGTTCGTGCCGGGGGTGCGGCCGGGCGCGAAGACGGCCGAGTACATCGAGCAGGTGGTCGAGCGCATCACGTTTCCCGGGGCGCTGTTCCTGACGGCGATCGCGGTGCTGCCGGCGCTGATCGCGAAGCTGATCAACGTGCCGTTCCAGTTCGGCGGGACGTCGCTGCTGATCGTGGTCGGCGTCGGGCTGGACACGCTCACGCAGATGCAGCAGCACCTGCTGCTCCGCAAGTACGACGGGTTCATGAAGAAGGGTCGCGTGCGGTACCGCGGCGCCGCGCCGGGCGGCGCGTTCTGAGGCGGGCGGGAGAACGCGCGCGATGATCGTCGTTCTATTCGGGAAGCCCGGGGCGGGGAAGGGGACGCAGGCGCCGAAGCTGGCCGAGGCGTTGGGCGCCCCGATCCTCGCGACGGGGGACGTGCTGCGGGCCGCGCTCAAGGCGGGGACGCCGCTCGGGCTCGAGGCGAAGCGCTACATGGAGTCGGGGCAGCTGGTGCCGGACGCCGTGATCCTCGGGATCGTGAAGGAGGCGCTCGCGGGCGGCCAGTTCGCCCCGGGCGCGGTGCTCGACGGCGTCGTCCGGACGGTCCCGCAGGCCGAGGGCCTGGGGCGGGTGCTCGCGGAGCTCGGGCGCAAGTTGGACGCCGTGCTCGTCTTCGACATCGACGACGAGGAGATCGTGCGGCGGACGTCGTCGCGGGTCGTGTGCGACCGGACGCAGCAGCCGTTCACGGGGATGACGGCGGGAGCGGCCTGCCCGGAGTGCGACGGCGGCACGCTCGTCCGGCGGGCAGACGACGAGCCGGCGGCGGTGCGGACGCGGCTCGACGTGTACCGCGCGCAGACGCTTCCGGTGCTCGCGTGGTACGAGCAGGACGGGGCGGCCGTGCGGACGATCGACGCGGTGGGCGGCGTCGACGCGGTGACGCGGCGGGCGCTGGACGCGTTAGGCCTCGCCGGGCCGCGCGACGCGTCGGCGCGCGGGGTCGCGTGACGACGGCCAACGCGCGCGGCGGGATTCAGCTCAAGAGCGCGCGCGAACTGGACACGATGCAGGCCGGCGGGCGCATCCTCGCCGCCACGCTCGCCGCGCTCGCGGCGGCCACGCGCCCGGGGGTCACGACGGGCGAGCTGGACCGCGTGGGTGAGGAGTTCATCCGCTCGCACGCGGGCGCGACGCCGTCGTTCAAGGGGCTCTACGGCTTCCCCGGAAGCGTGCTGACGTCGATCAACCAAGAGATCGTGCATGGCATCCCGTCGCGCAAGCGCGTGCTGGTCGAGGGCGACATCATCTCGCTCGACACTGGGGTCAAGTACGAGGGGATGTACACGGACGCGGCGGTGACGGTCGCGGTCGGCGAGATCTCGCCTGCGGACCAGCGGTTGCTGGACGTGACGCAGGACGCGCTGGCGGCGGGGATCGCGGCGGCGCAGGTCGGCAACCACGTCGGCGACATCGGCCACGCGGTGCAGACCCTGGTCGAGCGGGCGGGCTACAGCGTCGTCCGCGAGCTGGTGGGGCACGGCGTGGGGCGCGGGCCGCACGAGGACCCGCAGGTGCCCAACCACGGCAAGCCGAAGCGCGGCGAGCGCCTGCTGCCGGGGCTCACGATCGCGATCGAGCCGATGGTGAACGCGGGCAAGCCGGGGACGCGGACGCTCTCCGACAAGTGGACGGTGGTGACGATCGACGGCAAGCGCTCGGCGCACTTCGAGCACACGGTCGCGATCACCGAGCAGGGACCCCGCGTGCTCACGCTCGCGGCGGCGCCGGCGACCGCTCGGGTCGCGGCGGCGGCGCTCGGCGCCGGCTGAGCGGGGTGGGGCGCCCGGTCAGGCGCTCGGGTCGTTCGACCGCCTGAGTCGGGCGAGGCGGCGGTCGAGGACGCGGTCATCGTCGAAGTCTCGGAGCCGCAGTCGCTCGGGGCTCGTGCCGTCCAGGGCGCGCTCCGGGAGCAGGCCGATCAGCTCGCTCCATGTGACCGCCACGCCCCGGGCGGCGGCCTCGTGCTCGACCCGGTCGAAGGCGGCCGCGAGATTGGTGCGGTCGAGATCGACGAGGTTCATCGAAACCTGCGCCTGCCCGTCGACCTCGAGGCCTAACGCCTTCACGGCCGGCAGGCCGCCGCCCGACTCGCGCACTGCCCGGGCGACCGCGCGCGCGGCGGCGAGGTTGGTGGCGGGGCCGAGGTGGACGTTGAAGGCGACGAGGACGGGGCGCGCGCCAACGGCGACCGCGCCCGCGCTCGGGTGGATGCGCGGCGGACCCTCGTCGGGCGCGCGCTCCGGGTCGGTCGCGATGTCGGCGGCGAGCCGCTCGAAGCCGCCGCGGCGGACGTCGGCGAGGTTGGCGCGGTCGGGGCGTCGGGCGGCGCGCTCGTAGTAGTAGACCGGGACGCGGAGCTCGCGGGCGACGCGAGGGCCTAACGCGTGGGCGAGGGCGACGCAGTCGGCCATCGTCGTGCCGCACGCCGCGAGCGGGACGAACGGCACCACGTCGGCGGCGCCGATGCGGGGGTGGACGCCCGCGTGCGCGCGGAGGTCGATGCGCGCCCGCGCGGCCGCGATGCCGGCGAACGCGGCGTCGACCGCGCGGGCGGGGTCGGCGACGAACGTGACGACGCTGCGGTGGTGCGACGCGTCGGCCGTGGTGTCGAGGACGTGCGTGCCCGGCACCGCGGCGATGGCGTTGCGGATGGCCGCGACGACGGCGGGGTCGCGGCCCTCGCTGAAGTTGGGGACGCACTCGACCAGGTCTTGCGGCACGGCCGGCGTTTCCGGGACGCGGTGGTGCGCGGCGGTGCCGTTAGGCATGTCGGAGCACGTCGAGCAGCCACGCGTGCATCGCCGGGTTGCCGAGGCAGAGTCCCGTCGGCGCGATGGGAGCGTCGGCGCCGTCGGGCGTGGTCACGACGGCGCCGGCCTCGCGCGCGATAACCAGGCCGGCGGCGAAGTCCCACGGCGAGAGGTTCAGCTCCCAGAAGGCGTCGAAGCGGCCGCACGCGACGTCGCAGAGGTCGAGGGCGGCGGAGCCGGCGCGGCGGATGCCCGCGGTGGCGCGGGTGACCGCGGCGAACTGGCGGGCGTAGGCCGGGATTTGTTCGTGGTTCTTGAAAGGGAACCCCGAGCCGATGAGCGCGCGGGCGGGGTCGGCGATCGGCGAGACGGCGATGCGCTCGGGTTGTGCGGTGGGGGTCGCGCGGCGGAAGGCGCCGTGGCCGTCGTAGGCCGAGAAGACCTCGCCGGTGGCGACGTTATGGACGACCCCGGCGACCGGTCTGCCGGCGAGGGTCGCGCCGATCGAGACGGCGTACCAGGGGAAGCCGTGGAGGAAGTTGGTCGTACCGTCGAGCGGGTCGACGACGAAGCCGACGCCCGGGCCGAGGCCGGCGGTGGGGTCGTACGACTCCTCGCCGAGGAACGCCGCGTCTGGGTAGGCGCCGAGGAGGACGTCGCGGATGCGCTGTTCGGCGCCGAGGTCGACCTCGCTGACGAAGTCGGCGGGGCCCTTGTGCTCCCAGGTCAGCGAGGCGCGGGTCGCGGCGCGGTCGGCGATGAAGGCGGCGGCGTGCGCGGCGGCGTCGCGCATGGTCTGTTCGAGGGCGGCGTTCATGCGGGGATCGTAGCGGCGTTGAGAGGGCCGAAGCTGGGGCGGCCGAAAGGGCCCTGGTAGCTTGCGCGCATGTCACAGATCTACAGCGGGATTCAGCCGTCGGGCGAGCTGCACATCGGCAACTATCTGGGTGCGGTGCAGAACTGGGTCCGGCTGCAGGCCGAGTACCCGGGGACAATTTTCTGCATCGTCGATTACCACGCGTTGACCGGGGCGTACGACCCGGACGCGCTGCGGCGGCGCACGTTCGAGATGACGCTGTCGCTGCTGGCCGCGGGGATCGACCCGGCGCGGGCGACGCTCTACCGCCAGAGCGACGTTCCGGAGCACACCGAGCTCGCCTGGATCTTCAACACGCTCACGCCGATCGGCGAGCTGGAGCGGCAGACGCAGTACAAGGACAAGGTCGCGCGGCAGGAGAGCGTCGTCGTGGGCCTGTTGACGTACCCGGTGCTGCAGGCGGCGGACATCCTGCTCTACCGCGCGGACACCGTTCCCGTCGGGGAGGACCAGGTGCAGCATCTGGAGCTGTCGCGCGAGATCGCGCGCAAGTGGAACGCGCGGTTCGCGCCCGACGACCGGCCGTACTTCCCCGAGCCGAAGGCGCTGCTGACGCCCACGCGGCGCGTGATGGGGCTCGACGGCCAGGCGAAAATGTCGAAGTCGATGGGGAACACGATCGGGCTCGTCGAGTCGCCGGACGCGATCTGGGCGAAGCTGAGGCCCGCGGTGACGGATCCGGCGCGCGTGCGGAAGACCGACCCGGGGACGCCCGAGGTGTGCAACATCTATCACCTGCATAAGGCGTTTTCGCCCGCGCCCGTGGTCGACGAGGTGGCCGAGAAGTGTCGGACGGCCGGGTGGGGGTGCATCGCCTGCAAGCAGGTGCTGCACGACCATATGGAGCAGGAGCTCGTGCCGATTCGCGCGCGGGCGGCGACGCTCCGGGCGGACCCGGGGCAGGTAACGGACGCGCTCGAGGTGGGCGGGGAGCGGTGCCGCGCGATCGCACGCGAGACGATGCGCGACGTGCGCGAGGCGATGGGGCTGCGCTAGGCGCGGGACGGGCCGGGGGGCGGGCCGACGCGGCCGCGGCGCACAGCTCTTGCACCCCGGGGAACGCTCGAAGCGCCTGATCGACCCGAACCAGAGCCCCCGCATGGCCGACCTGCCGAAGGACAACGAGAGCACGCTCAACCCGCAACGTCCCGAAGAGACGCACAAGCCGGCGCGCGGCGCGGCGGGCGGTCGGCACGAACCCGACTCGTCGGACGAACAGACGCGTCGCGGCGACCACTCGGGCGATGCGGACGCGGACCGCCGGCTGGGCAAGGAAGCGAGCGGCGATGCGCTCCGGCGGCAGATGGCGAGTCCGGTGATCGCGTCGGTCACGACGATGGTCTGCGTGACGTGCGGCGCGGAGCAGTTCTTCCGCGGCGAGGTTCCGGCGGCGATGAAGTGTCAGGTGTGTGGGAGCGGGGTGTTCCGCGCGTTCGACACGCCGACCCGGCGCGACGAGGCGTCGATCGCGCAGATGGAGGAGGTCGCGCGAAGCGAGGCGTACGGGGATTCGTCGCCGCAGAGTGCGCCCGAGGAAGTGCGCGACCTCGACATGAAGTGAGGTTTGGCGTGCCTCCGGCACGCGGGACACCCGGCGTGCGTTCGGCACGTCGTACCCGGCACCTCGTCGTCGATCTGAACGCACGGGCGAGGCGGTGGGCGCTCGACGATGCGTCGGCGGCGCGGCTGCGGGCCGGGGCGCCGCCGGGGTGGTCGGTCGAGATCCTGCGCACGCCGGCGGTTTCGGACGGGGACGGGGGCGTGGCGGTCGCGCCGGACCTCGCCGTCGCGATGCATGCCGCGGAGGCGTACTTCGGGTTCGGCCTCTCGGCCGGGTTGCTCGACGCCGCGCCGGTGCTGCGGTGGGTGCAGAGCGCGGCGGCGGGTGTGGGGACGCTCCCGCGCGCGGCGCTGGTCGAGCGGGGAATCGCGCTGACCAACGCGGCCGGCGTGATGGCGATCCCGATCGCCGAACACGTCCTCGGCGGGGTGCTGCACTTTCTGCGCGGGTTCGACGTCGCCGTGGGACAGCAGCGGGCCGCGCGGTGGGACCGCTCGCCGTGGGTGCAGCCGGTCGCGGGCGGGCCGGACGCGCGGCCGTGCGAGGTCGACGAGTGTCGCGTCGTGATCGTCGGGGTGCGCGGGATCGGCGCGGCGCTCGCGGCGCGGTTGGCCGCGCTCGGCGCGACGTGCGTCGGGGTACGACGGGACGCCGGTGCGCCGGCGCCGGCGGGGTTCGCGCGGGTGGTCGCGACGTCGGCGCTGGACGCGGTGCTGCCCGAGGCGGACGTCGTCGTGCTCGCGGCGCCCGCGACTGCGGAGACGCGCGGGCTGCTCGACCGGCGCCGGATAGCGCTACTTCCGGAGGGCGCGATCGTGGTCAACGTTGGGCGCGGTTCGCTGGTGGACGAGGTGGCGCTCGGCGAGGCGCTCGGCGCGGCGGGCGGCGTCGCGCGGTTGCGCGGGGCGGTGCTGGACGTCTTCGCCGAGGAGCCGTTGCCGGCGGCGAGCCCGCTCTGGGCGCTGCCCAACGTGCTCGTGACGCCGCACGTATCGGGGACGTCGCCGGGGCGGTTCTGGTCCCGCATGCTGCCCGTGTTCCTCGACAACTGGACGCGCTGGGACCGCGGCGAGCCGCTCCGCAACGCCGTCGACCTCGAAGCGGGGTACTGACGGCCTAACGGTCGGCGCGGCGGCCGCGGCGCGGACGGGACGTTCTCCCCCCGCCACCGCCCGCCCCGGGACCGACCGCCATGGATGCCATCCTCCGCGCCGCCGTCGAGCGGGGCGCGTCCGACCTCCACGTCAAGGCGGGCGACGTGCTGCGCGCGCGGGTCGACGGCCGGCTGGTGCCGCTGACGCGCCAGCCGCTGAGCGCGGAGCAGACGCGCGCGATCGCGCTGCGCCTGCTGCCTAACGACGAGGAGCGCGCGCGGCTCGACGCGATGACCGACTACGACTGTTCGTACGCGGTCGAGGGCGTGGGGCGGTTCCGCGTCAACCTCATGCGGCAGCGCGGGACGTTCTCCGCAGTGCTACGCCTCATCCCGCACGACATCCCGACGCTCGAGGCGCTCGGCCTGCCGGCGGCGGTGGCGCGGATCGCGGAGGCGGAGCGCGGGATGGTGCTCGTCACCGGCGTCACGGGGTCGGGCAAGTCGAGCACGCTGGCGGCGATGATCCGGCACGTCAACGCGCGGTGCGAGAAACACATCCTCACGCTCGAGAACCCGGTCGAGTTCCTGCACGCGGACCTGAAGGGGAGCGTGACGCAGCGCGAGGTCGGCGTCGACACGGAGAGCTTCCGGCACGGGCTGCGCGCGGCGCTGCGCCAGGACCCGGACGTGATCCTCATCGGCGAAATGCGCGACGCGGAGACTGTCGACACCGCGCTCAAGGCGGCCGAAACGGGGCACCTGTTGCTCTCGACCCTGCACACGCCGGACGCGCAGAGTACGGTGCTGCGGACGGTGGCGATGTTCGCGGCGGCGGAGCAGGCGGTGGTGCGGCTGCGGCTGGCCGAGTCGCTGCACGCGGTGGTGTCGCAGCGGCTGCTGCCGCGGGCGTCGGGGAAGGGGCGCGTCGTCGCGGCGGAGATCATGGTCGTCACGCCGGCGATCCGCGACCTCATCGCGGAGGGGCGCGTGGCAGAGGTGCGCGAGCTGATCGGCGAGGGGCAGCAGTACGGGATGCACACGTTCGACCAGCACCTGGGCGAACTCGTGCGCAGCGGCGCGGTCGCGTACGAAGTCGCGCTCGGCGCGGCGACGCGGCCGGCGGACTTCGCGCTGCAGTTCCGGACGCTGCACGCGGCGGGCGCGGCCGTGGCGGCTCCGGCGGTCGGTGCGCCGTCCGTGAGCGGGGGCGTGGCGGGGGCCGGGTTGCCCGCGGGCGCGGGGTTCGACTTCTTGCACGGCTGAGCGTCCGCCGGTCGGGGCGGGCGCGCCACCGCTGCCCGCCCTCGTTCCGCTTCGAATCATGCCGCTCCAACTCTCGGGCGTCTTTGCGCCCGTGGTCACCACGTTTACGGACACGGGTGCGTTAGACCCGGCTGCGTTTCGGGCGAACGTGCGCGCGCACCGCGTCGCGGGGATCGGCGGCGTCGTCGTCGCCGGGTCGAGTGGCGAGGCCGCGCTGCTGGAGGACGACGAGCGGGTCGCCCTAGTCGAGTGGGCGCGCGAGGCGGCCGGCGCCGACGCCACGGTAATCGCGGGCGTCGGAAGCGAGAGCACGCGCGCGACCGTGCGCCGCGCGCGCGACGCGGCGGCGGCCGGCGCGGACGCGGTGCTCGTCGTCGCGCCGCACTACTACGCCCGCCGGATGAGCGACGCCGCGCTCGGCGCGCACTACACGGCGGTCGCGGAGGCGAGTCCGTTGCCGGTGTTGCTCTACAACATCCCGGCGTACGCGCACTTCGCGCTGCCGCCGGCCCTGGTGGCGCAACTGGCCCGCCATCCGAACGTCGTGGGGCTGAAGGACAGCGCGGGGGAGCTGCCGGTGTTGGCACGGTACGTCGAGGCGCAGGGGCCGGACTTCCGCGTGCTGACGGGCCACGCGGGGACGTTCGCGGACGCGCTCGCCCTCGGCGTGAGCGGTGGCATTCTGGCGGCGGCCCTGTTCGCGCCGGCGCTGGTGCTGGAGGCGCTGGCCGCGCACGCGGCGGGGGACGGGGAGGGGGCCGCTGCGGCGCAGGCGCGGCTCGCGCCGATCGGGCGGGACGTCGTGGCCGCGTTCGGACCGCCGGGCCTCAAGTGCGCGCTGGACCTGGTGGGGCGCGCGGGCGGGGCGCCGCGGGCTCCGCTGCTCCGGTGCACGGCGGACGAGCGGGCGGTGGTCGCGGAGCGGCTGTCGGCGGCGGGGGTGGAGCTCGGCCGGCCCGCCGCGGCCGCGGCGTGAGACGGGGTCGGCGCGCCGCGTTCGCCGGCGGCGTCGTCATGCTCGCGGCGTTAGGCGGCCGCGCGCGCCGTCTGGCGGCGCAGACGCCGGCCCCGGAGGTGGGGCTCGGGTTCGGCGTGGACACGGCGCACGCGGACGTCGGCCCGATCGTGCGCCTCGTGCGGGCGTATCTGGCGCGTCCGGATTCGACGGCGCGGGCGCGCGGGTTGTGGCGTGCGGACGACGCGTTGGCGCGCCGAATCGGCGACCTCGCCGGCGGGTTCGCCTACCAGGGCTTCCCCGCGACGATCGCCGGCGTGCTCGCGACCGGAACCGGCGACAGCGTGTACGTGGTGAAGCTGCTGCACGCGCGCGCCGCGCGCGCGGGCGGACCGGCGTCGCCGATCGCGCTCGAGCGGTTGTACGCGGTGCGCGCCGCGGGCAGTGCGTACGGGTGGCAGCTCGAGGCGGCGTTGCCGCGGCTGACACGTGGGTGGGGGACGGCGACGGCGGGGCCGATCACGTTCCACTACGCGCCGGGACAGCTGCCGAACGCCGCGCGGGCCGCGGCTGCGGCGCGGTTCGTGGACTCGGTGGCGGCGCTGTTCGGAGTGCCGGCGCCGGCGCGCCTGGACTACTACGTCGCGGCCTCGCCGGACGAGTACTTCCGGGCGATCGGGCTCGACTTCTGGGTGCTCGGGTCGAGCCGGCGCGACGCGACGGGCGGCAACACGGGCGTGGACCAGGGAGTGTTGTTCGCGGGCGACCCGAACCAGGGCGAGCTGTACCGGCACGAGCTGGTGCACGCGACACTCGGCCGCCGCGTCTGGTCGGGGTTCGTGGGCGAGGGGGTTGCCGTGTGGCTCGGCGGGTCGCGCGGGCTGGACGCGCCGGCGCTCTACCGCGTCCTCGTCGCGTACGAGCGGGCGCACCCCGCGGTCTCGTTCGGCGCGCTGGTGCGGGGCGACGTGGCCGACACGATCGACGCGGTCTCGACGTCGGACGCGACGTACGCGTCGGGCGCGCTCCTCGTCGACGCGGTGTACCGACGCTCGGGGGCGGCCGGGCTCCGCCGGTTGATTGCGGCGCCCGCGGTCCCGGAGGCGCTGCTGGTGGCGGTCGCGCGGGCGTTAGGCGTGGATGGCGTGGGCGCGCTCGACGCGTGGTGGCGTGGCGCGGCCGCCGCGGCGGCCGCGCGCGGGCGGACCGCGGGACCGACCGCGTGACCGCCGGCCCGGGGGCGACGCGTCGCGGGCCGGCGCTGGCGCGCGCGGCGTCGGGCGGCGCGGCGCACCTGCGCGCGCTCGGCGCCGCGCCGCGCCCGGCCGGGGGGACCGCCGAGGCGGCGGCGCGGGCGTACGCGGCGGAGGTGTTGCGGCGCGCCGGGTACGCCGTGCACGAGGTGCCGTTCCGCTACAGCGACGTGCCGGGGCGGTACGGGACGCCGGCGGCCGGAGTGTGGGCGGGACTCACACTCGCCGCGGCGGCCGCGGCCGGGCGCGCGGGACGTCCGCGGGCGGCCCTGGCGGTCGTCGCGGGCGGCGGCGCGGCGTTAGGCGCTGCGGGGCTGTGGGCGGCGCGCGCGGGCGTGCGCGGCATGCCGTTGGGCGTCCGGCGTGGGGTCAACCTCGTCGCGGTGCCGCGCGGGACGCCGGCGCCCGCGGACGGCGGCCCGCCCGGTGCGGGGCTCGGCGTGTGGCTGGTCGCCCACCTGGACTCGAAGTCGCAGCCGGTGCCGATGGCGGCGCGCGTGGGCGGGGTGGTAGGCACGCTCGCCGCGGCGGCGGCGGTCGCCGCGGTCGCGACGGCGGAGCTGGCGACCGGGCGGGGTGTGGTGGCGCGCCGCGGCTGGACGGCGCTCGGCGCGTTAGGCGTGGCGGCGGCGGCCCCGGTCGCGCTGACGACGGTCGGCGAGGGTTCGGACGGGGCGCTGGACAACGCGTCGGGGGTCGCCGCGGTGCTGGACGCGGCCGTGGTCCTGGCGCGCGGGGGCGCGCGGGTCGGGGTGCTCCTGACGAGCGCGGAGGAGCTCGGGCTCGCGGGGGCGCACGCGTGGGCGGCGTCGTGGGCGGCGGCCGGGCGCGCGCCCGCGGTGGCGCTCAACTGCGACGGCGTGGACGACGCCGGGCCGGTCGTGGTGCTGCGGGGCGCGCGGGTGGGGTCGCGCGTTAGGCGCGCGCTGGCCGCGGTCCCGGCGGCGCGGGCCCGGCGGATTCCGCCGGGGCTGCTGGTCGACGGCGTCGCGCTCGCGGCCGCGGGGTGGGACGCGGTGACGGTGAGCAAGGGGACGTACGGCACACTGCGCCGGGTGCATACGGCGCGGGATTCGCTCGCGAACCTGCGGGGCGACGGGGTGGCCGCGGCCGCCCGGGTGCTGGTGGCGCTCGCGCGGACGCTCCTCGCGGCGGCGCGCGGGCCGGGCCGGCCCGACTAGATTTCTCCCACGCCCCGGACCGCCCGGGGCGTTTTTGCGTTCAAGCCACGCCCGCCGAGTGCTGCTCGCGGGCGCGATCGATAGAGGGGCACGAGACATGTTCGATTCCGCGACGCGGACGCTGGTCGTCGTCGGCGCGCAGTGGGGCGACGAGGGGAAGGGCAAGCTCGTCGACGTCTTGGCGGAGCGCGCCGACTGGGTGGTGCGCTACCAGGGCGGCGCGAACGCCGGGCACACGGTGCACATCGGCGACGCGTCGTTCGTGCTGCACCAGATCCCGAGCGGCATCCTGCACCCCGGCGTGCGGTGCGCGATCGGGAACGGCGTCGTGCTCGACCCGGACACGCTCTTTCACGAGATCGACGAGCTCGTCGCCGACGGCGTCGACGTCGAGGGGCGGCTGTACGTCAGCGAGCGCGCGCACCTCGTGCTGCCGTACCACAAGCTGGTCGACGCGGAGAGCGCGGCCAGCCGGGCGATCGGGACCACGGGTCGCGGGATCGGGCCCGCGTACGAGGACAAGATCGCCCGGCGCGGGGTGCGCGTCCTCGACCTGCGGCACCCGGATCGGCTGCGGGCGCTGGTGGAAAAGGGCGTCGAGCACGCGAACGCGCAGCTGGCGGCGGGCGCGGCTGCGTTGGGCGCGAGCGCGGCCGGCGGGGGTGCTCGACGCGTGGACGTGGACGAAACGATGGCGCTCCTCGACCGGCTCGCGCCGCGGCTGCTCCCGCTGGCGGAAGACGTCGGGCTCGCCGTGTACCGCGCCATCAAGTCGGGGGCGGGGGTTCTGCTCGAAGGGGCGCAGGGCTCGCTGCTCGACGTGGACCACGGCACGTACCCGTACGTGACGTCGAGCTCGACGACGAGCGGCGGGGCGGCGACCGGGGTCGGCATCGCGCCGACGGCGATCGACGCGGTGCTGGGCGTCGTGAAGGCGTACACGACCCGCGTCGGGAACGGCCCGCTGCCGACCGAGATCGCCGGCGCGCTCGGCGAGGAAGTGCGGCGGCTCGGGAACGAGTTCGGGGCGACGACGGGGCGCGCGAGACGGTGTGGCTGGTTTGACGCCGTGGTCGTGCGGTACGCGACGCGAGTGAACGGGCTGACCGGGCTCGCGGTGACCAAGCTCGACGTGCTCGACACGTTGGACCGGATCGCGCTGTGCACGGGGTACGACGTGGACGGCGACCTACACACCGAGTTTCCGGGCGACCTGGTCGCGCTGGAGCGGGCGGTGCCGCGGTACGAGTGGTTCCCGGGGTGGCGCCGCGACACGGGGGGTGCGCGGGCGATGGCGGACCTGCCACGCGAGGCACGGGCCTACCTCGACCGGGTACAGGAACTGGTGGACGCGCCGATCGCGTACGTGAGCGTGGGGACGCGGCGCGACCAGATCATCGCCCTCGACGCCGCGCGGGGCGCGGGCGCGGTCGCCGGGGCGGCGTCGGGGGTCTAACGGAGGGGGCGGGATGGCGGCAGAGTCGGGCGGGCGTGGAGTCGGAGCAGCAACCGAGCGCGTGGACGTGCTGATCGTCGGCGCGGGGCCGTGCGGGCTCGCCGCGGCGATCGCGTGCGGGCGCGCGGGGCTGCGCGCGGTGGTGCTCGACCGGGGGTGCTTGGCGAGCGGCATCGCGGCGTATCCGCCCTACATGAATTTCTTCTCGACGGCGGAGCGGATCGCGATCGGCGGGGTGCCGTTCCCGATCGCGGCGGAGAAGCCGTCGCGGCGCGACGCGCTCGCGTACTACCGCACGGTGACGGCGTACTGCGAGCTCGACGTCCGGCAGTACGAGGAGGTCGTCGGCGTCGAGGCGCTAGGCGCGTCGGCGAACGGCGACGGGGCGCGCTTCGTCGTGCGCTCGCGCGGGCGGACGGGCGGCGCGCGGGTGTGGCGCGTGGGGTCGATCGTCGTCGCGACGGGCTACTTCGGCACGCCGAGCCGGCTGGGCGTGCCCGGTGAGGATCTGCCGCACGTCTCGCACTACTTCGACGAGGGGCACTACGGCTTTCAGCAAGAGGTCGTCATCGTCGGGGGGGGGAACTCGGCGGTCGACGCGGCGCTCGAGCTGTATCGGGCGGACGCGCGGGTGACGCTGGTGCACTTCGGGCCGGGGCTGGACCCGAACATCAAGCCGTGGGTGCTGCCCGACGTGAGCGCGCGGCTGCGCGAGGGGAAGATCCGCGGCGTGTGGAACGCGCGTGTGCGCTCGATCGGGCCCGAGGCGGTGCGCGTGGTGCTGAGCGACCAGGGCGATCCGGCGCACGCGGAGGCGGCGGGGCTGCCGGTCGAGGAGCGCGAGATTCCGGCGACGCTGGTCTACCTCACGACGGGGTTCCTGCCCAACACGGGGCTGCTCGAGGCGCTCGGCGTGCCGCTCGACCCGGAGGACGGGATCCCGGCGCACGACCCGGCGACGATGGAGACGAGCGTGGCGGGCGTATACATCGCCGGGGTGATCGCGTCAGGGTTTCACGCGAACCGGATCTTCATCGAGAACGGGCGGGACCACGGCGCGCTGATCGTGCGGCACCTGACGGGGGTGGAGGTGCCGACCTATGCGCCGATGCCCGAGCTGACGAGTGCGGGGGCGCCGGCCGGGCCGCGGTAGAGCACGGTGGGGCCGGGGGGTGGAAGGGCGGGACGGGCACGACCGGTACTGCGGGTTTGGTATCGCGCGCTTGGTACGACGCTGTTGATGCCGCGCTGTTGGAGGGGCGCTGTTGGAACGGCGGTCGCCCGGCGGCTCTCCGCGTGACCCGCCGTTCCAACAGCGCCTCTCCAACAGCGCGGCATCAACAGCGTTTCATCCACAGCGCCTCACCATACGCGCGGCACCGGTCGTGTCGCCGTGGCCCTTGGCCCGCTGCTCGGGCGCCGTACCTTACGGGTTCCCCGCTCGACGACCCGTACGACCGCGCGATGCCCCCGGACAGCTCCCAGCCTGATGTAATGGACAAGCTCGTGTCGCTCTGCAAGCGGCGCGGGTTCATTTTCCAGTCGTCCGAGGTGTACGGCGGCACGGGGTCCGTGTGGGACTACGGGCCGCTCGGGGTCGAGCTGAAGAAGAACGTCAAGGATCGCTGGTGGCACAGCATGGTCCGCATGCGCGACGACGTCGAGGGGCTGGACGCGGCGATCCTGATGCACCCGCGGGTGTGGGAGGCGAGCGGGCACGTGGCCGGGTTCGTCGACCCGCTGGTCGATTGCAAGGCGTGCAAGGGGCGGTTCCGGGCGGACAAGCTCGAGGACGCGCGGTGCCCGCGGAAGCCGAGCCGGAGGCCGGGCGAGTTCGAGCAGTGCGAGCTGACGGCGCCGCGGCAGTTCAACCTCATGTTCAAGACGTTCATGGGCGCGCTCGAGGATTCGGCGAGCGTCGTGTACCTGCGGCCGGAGACGGCGCAGGGGATCTTCGTGAACTTCCTGAACGTGCAGCAGTCGACGCGCCAAAAGGTGCCGTTCGGGATCGCGCAGATCGGGAAGGCGTTCCGCAACGAGATCACGCCGGGGAACTTCACGTTCCGCACGCGCGAGTTCGAGCAGATGGAGATGCAGTTCTTCGTCGACCCGGCGTCGGACCACATGGCGTGGTTCGAGTACTGGAAGGCGGAGCGCATGCGGTGGATGCGCTCGTTAGGCCTGTCGGAGTCGCGGCTGCACTTCCACCAGCACACGCCCGAGGAGCTGGCGCACTACGCGCGGGCCGCGTTCGACATCCAGTTCGACTTCGGCGGCACGCTGGGCTTCCAGGAGATCGAGGGCGTGCACCACCGCGGCGACTTCGACCTGACGCGGCACCAGGAGTACTCGGGGAAGAAGCTCGAGTACTTCGACCAGCCGGCCAACCGGCGGTACGTGCCGTTCGTGGTCGAGACGAGCGTGGGCGCGGACCGGGTGACGCTCGCGGCGCTCGCGAACGCGTACCGGGAGGAGGAGGTCGCGGGGGAGAGCGAGGGGCGCGTGGTGTTGGGCCTGCACCCGGCGATCGCGCCGATCAAGGCGGGGGTGTTTCCGCTCGTCAAGAAGGACGGCATGCCGGAGTACGCGCACAAGGTGGCGGACGAGCTGCGGGCGGACTTCCCGGTCTTCTACGACGACTCGGGGGCGATCGGGCGGCGGTACCGGCGGCAGGACGAGGTCGGGACGCCGTTCTGCGTCACGGTCGACGGGCAGACGATGGAGGACGGGACGGTGACGGTGCGCGACCGCGACACGCTCGCGCAGGAGCGCGTCGCCGCGGACCGGGTGCGGGCGGTGATCGCGGACCGGGTGGCCGGGCGCGACGCGGCCGGGGCGCCGGAGCGGGCCGCTGCCTAACGGCGGCTCGCGGGCCGTCGGGGTGGCGAACGGGGCGGGGCGGGCGGGCGCGTGGCGGAGCTGACGGCGAACGCGGTCCGCGCGGCGGCCGAGGCGTGCGCGGCGGCGTGGGGCGCGGCGCGGGTCCGGGACGCCGCGCGGTCGGCCGGCGGGGCGGCGCGGTTCGACGCCGTGTTCGCGCGGTGGCCGCTGCTGGGCGGCGCGGACGCGCTCGCGGCGGCGCTCGAGGATGCGCCGCGCGAAGACGCCCGTGGCGAGGCGCGCGAGGCGCGCGAGGGGGCAGGCGGCGGCGCGGTGACGGGCGGCGCCCGTTGGGCGCGCCGCTGGCGCGCTGGATCGCGGCGGCGCGGCTGCGCGCGGCGGGGGCGCCGTACGAGGCGCGGGTCGAGGACTGGGAGCGGCGGGCCGCGGTGCGGATGCCGGGCGTCGCGGCGGTGCCGTGGCGCGAGATCCCGGCGCGCCTGGCCGCGCTGGCCGGCGACGCGGCGACCCGCCGCGCGTTGGGCGAGGCGCGCGCGCGACTCGCCGCGGCGGAGCTCGCGCCGCTCGCCCGGGAGCGGGCCGCGCGGACGTGCGCCGCGCTCGAGGCGCTGGACCTCGCGGGGAGTTACGACGACGCGTTCGCGCGGCTGGCGGGCGAGTCGGTCGCGTCGCGCGCGGCGGTCGCGGCCGACTGGCTCGCGCGCACCGACGCCGTCTGGGCCGACACGCTCGCGGAGCGGGCGCGGCGCGCCGTCGGGCTCGCGCCGCGCGACCTGGTCGCGGCCGACCTGCCGGCGGTGCTCGGCGGGGGCGACGGCGGGGGCTCGCCGCGCGGGAGCGCGCTCGCGGCCGCGGCGCGCACGCAGGTCGCGGCGATGGGGTTGGACCCGGACGCGCGGGGCCGCGTGCGCCTCGGGCTTCGCGGCGGCGAGGCGGGGGGGGGCGCGCGGGTGGTGCCGGTGCGGGTGCCGGAGGAGGTGTACCTGCTGGTTCCGGGCGGCGACGGCGCGGCCGCGCCGGACCCGGGCGGGCCGCGCGCGTACCTGGCGGCGTTAGGCCGCGCGCTGCACCTCGCCTACGCGGACCCGGCGCGGCCGTTCGAGGTGCGCTGGCAGTCGGGCGCGGTCGCGGCGCGCGCGACGGGGGCGCTGCTGGGCGGGCTGCTTCGCGACCGCGGCTGGCTGCGGCGCTACGCCGGGCTGTCAGGCGCGGCGCTCGACGCGGCGGCGCGCGGGGCGGCGTTTCGGGAGCTGGCGGCGGCGCGGGCCCTCGCGGCGCGCACGGTGGTGTCGGCGGCGACGTACGGCGACGAGGTCGCGTTAGGCGACGTCGAGGCGGTCTACGCCGAGCGGACGCGGGCCGCGCTCGGCGTCGAGCCGGGGCCCGGGGAGGCGATGGCGGACCTGGAGCCGCCGTTCGCCCTGGGGGACGCGCTCGGGCGGGGGCTGACGGCCGGCGCGCTCGCCGCGCAGCTGCGCGAGCGGTTCGACGAGGACTGGTGGCGCAACCCGCGCACGGGAGCGTGGCTCGCGACGGCGTGGTTCGCGGGCGGCGACCTCGGGGGGGCGGTGGGCGTCGCGGCGGGCGGGCCGGCGGACGGCGCGGCGCTCGCCGCGGCGCTCGTGCGCACGCTGGAGTAGCGGGTGTTCCCGCTCCCGGGCCGGCCCGCGGGGGGCCGGCGGCTCGCGCTCGTCCTGCTGCTGCTGCCGGCGACGGCGTACGACCGCGAGAACGCGATCCTGACGGCGGCGCTCGCCGCGCCGGCGGTGGTCGCGGTCGCGGTCGACGCGTGGCTGCGGCGCGCGCCGCGGCGCCCGGCCGGGCGCGCGCGGCGCCGGCGCGCGGCCGAGCGTTAGGCGCGTGTACGCGGGCCACGTCGGGATCGCGCTCGGGCTGCGGCGGGTGCGGGGCGCGCCGCCGCTCTGGCTGCTGGTCGCCGCCGCGCAGCTGCCGGACTGGGGGGACGCCCTGCTCGAGCTGTACGGCGGGCAGCCCAAGGACCCGGGATGGTCGCCGCACGGCTGGCCGCTCGTGGCGCTCGGCGCGGTCGCGGCGGCGGTGGTCGCGCGGCGGCTCGCCGGGACGTGGGGCGCGGGTGGCCTCGCGGCGTTGGCGTGCGTATCGCACTGGCTCGTGGACTACGTCACCGGGGGCAAGCCGACGTGGCCGGGCGGGCCGACCAGCGTGGGGCTGATGTGGTACTTCCACCCCGCGCGGGACCTCCTGGTCGAAGTGTCCGTGACGGTCGTCGGGTGGGTGTTGTGGCGCGGGTCGTTGCCCGCGGCCGCCGAAGTGCGTGGACGCGCGGCGCGCGCGAAGCGCGCGGGGCTCGCGTGGGGGCTGCTGGCGCTGCTCGTCACGTTGCAACTGGGCGTCGACACGGTGATGGCGCACCGGAACGGCGGGTGGCAGCTGGGGCGTCGCTGGCGGGCGGTCGAGCGGCTGCTGTGACCTGGGCGCGACCCGGGCCCGGTGCTCGCGACCGCGCCCGGTTGGCGTGTAGCTTTGGCGCATGAACCACCAATACGGCCGAACGCTGCAGGACACGGTCACCACCCTCGAGCCGGCGGCCGTGCTGGCCGAGGCCAAGCGCTTCTTCTCGACCCGCCCCGGCATCTACAACGCCTACCCGGAGAAGGAGGGCCCGACGTTCGTGAGCATGCGCGGGCAGGGCGGGGAAGAGTTGGTCATCGGCGTGCTGCCGGACGCGCGCGGCACGCGCGTGTCGGGGTCGACCTACATGTTCGACGCGCAGGTCGCGCGCTTCCTCGGCTCGCTGCCGCCCGCGCCCGAGGCGGCGCCGGTCGCGGAGCTGCCAGTAACGCCCGACCTGCTGACGAGCGACGCGGCCCCGGCCGGGGGCGCGAGCGTGGCCGCACCGGCGCCCGCGCCGACCGCGGCGGCCGCGCGCGTCGGGGGGTCGCCCGCGTGAGCGAGGCGGGTGGACGCGCGGGCGGCGCGGCGCCGATCGACGCGCCGTCCGAGGTGCCGCCGCGCGGGACGCCCGCCGCGTCCCCCGCGCGCGTGCACGACGCGGTCGCGCCGGCCGAGGCGCCCGGGCGGCCGCGTGCGGACGACGACGCCTACACCCTCCCGCCCGCGGCGCTGCCGGTCGTCGAGGGACTCCGCGCGCGCCCCGGCACGCGGCTCGTCGTCGCCCCCGGGGCGGGCGGGGCGCGCCTCGCGGTGCGCGTCGAGGTGCCCGAGGTGTGGGACGTGGTGCGACTCGACGCGGCGGCGGGCGCGCCGGTGGCGGAGGTGAAGCGGGCCGCGCTCGCGACGCTGCTCTCGGGCACGGCGTCGGCGGACGACTACGTGGTCAAGCTGAATGGCGCGACGGTGCTCGACGAGGGCGCGTCGCTCGCGGCCGTCGGCGCGCTGGACGGGTCGATTTTCCTCGTCACGCACCGGCGGCGGCGCCCGGTGCGGTAGGCGGCCGGTGGCCGAATCCAGCGCCGCGGACCCCGGACGGACCGCCCGGCGCGTCGCGTTCATCTCGAGCGCCGATTGTGGCCTGCACGACACGGGCTGGCATCACCCCGAGCACACGGGGCGCCTGCGCGCCGTGCTGCGCGCCGTGGGGCGCGACCCGGAGCTGTTCCAGGCGGTCGAGCACCGCGAGGCGCGGCACGCGACGCCCGAGGAACTCGCGCTCGCGCACGACCCGGCGTACGTGGCGCGGGTGCGCGCGCTGGCCGACGAGGGCGGTGGATCGCTGGACGCGGACACGCGGGTGAGCGCCGGCTCGTGGGCCGCAGGGGCCGCGGGGGCAGGCGGCGCGCTCGACGCGGTGGACCTCGCGTTCGCGCCGGACGGCGCACCGGACGCGGCGCGGCGGAGCTTCGTCGCCGTGCGGCCGCCCGGCCACCACGCGCTCCGCGCGTCGGGGATGGGCTTCTGCCTGTTCGGGAACGCGGCGCTGGCGGCGCTCTACGCGCGTGCGCGCCACGGCGCGGGGCGCGTGCTCATCGTCGACTGGGACGTGCACCACGGCAACGGCACGCAGGCGATCGTGCAGCACGAGCCAGACGTCCGGTTCGTGAGCATGCACCAGTGGCCGTGGTACCCGGGGACGGGGGCGGCGGAGGACCGAGGACCGCACGGGAGCGTGTGGAACGTGCCGCTCCCGCCGGGGCTCGCGCGCGCGCGCTACGTCGAGGCGTTCACGCGCGCGGTGGACGCCGCGACGGCCGGCGGGTGGGCGCCGGACCTAATCGTCGTCTCGGCCGGGTTCGACTCGCTGGCCGGCGATCCGTTAGGCGGTTTCACGCTCGAGCCCGAGGACGTCGACGCGCTGACGCGGCAGATGCGCGCGCGCGCCGACGCGCTCGCCGGCGGGCGGCTCGTGAGCGTGCTCGAGGGCGGCTACGCGCCCGAGCGGCTCGGCGAGGCCGCCGCGGCGCACCTGCGGGCGCTCCTCTGAATTCGGCCGCGGCGCCCGCCGTGGGGCCCTCCTGAGCGACGCGCACGCGCCCGCCCCGGCGCCGGCGGTCTTCCGCCTCGTACAGGAGCTGGTCTTCGGGCGGTGGCGCTCGAGCGGCGAGGCGCTCTACCGCGAGGTCGCGACGCTCCTCGGCGTGGAGCGCGGGCAGGAGGTGCTGGTCTCGGGCTGCGGCGACGGCACGACCTGCGAGTGGCTGGCGCAGCGCACGGGCGCGGCCGTCTCGGGCGTCGACCCGGACGCGGGCCGCGTCGACGAGGCCGACGCGCGGGCGCGCGCGCGCGCGGAGCGCGGGGCGCCGCTCCCGCTCAGCTTCCAGCAGGCGGCGCTCGACGACCTCCCGCATGAGACGGGCGTGTTCGACGCCGCGGTCGGCGAGCCGGTGCTCGCCGCGGCGGCGGACGCGGGGCGCGCGGTCGCGGAGTTGGCGCGCGTCACGAAGCCGTTAGGCGCGGTCGTGCTGCTGCAGCTGACGTGGAGTTCGGAGCTTTCGCCCGAGGCGCGGGGGCTGCTGGTCGAACGGCTCGGGATGCGGCCGCGGCTGCTGGTCGAGTGGAAGCAACTGCTGCGCGACGCGGGCGTGGTGGACCTGCAGGTGCAGGACTGGACCGACGCGGGCGAGGACGGCGCGGCCGACGAGGCGCCGCAGCTGACGTGGCAGCAGAAGGCGCAGATCATGGCGCACGCGTGGAAGCGCTGGGGCTGGCGCGGCGCGCGCGAGGCCGTCGAACGCGAGGAGATGCTGTTGCGCGAGCTGGCGCGCGAGCGGGCGCTGGGCTTTCAGGTGGTGCGCGGCGTGAAGTGGCCGCACGCGCGCGGCGGCGAGCCGGCGCGCCCGCGTGGGGGCGAGGCGTGATGGCGCGCGCGGAGTCGGCCCCGGCCCCGGGCGGGTCGGTCGGGCGCGACGTGCCGTCGAGCGTCCGGCTCTACGGCGTGCTGTCCGCCGCCCACGGCGACGCGCCCGCGGCGGGCAGCGGGCGCGGCCACGGGCGGCGCTACGAGACCCCCGCCGGGCTCGCGGTCATCGAGCTGCTGCGCGTGCGCGACCTCGTCGCGGCAGTAGCGCCGGCGCCGTTCGCGGCGTCGCCGCCGACACCGGGCGAGCTGGCGGCGACGCACGCGGTGGTCGCGGCCCTGTTCGTCGAGCGCGCGATCCTGCCCGCGGCGCCGGGGACAGTGTTCCGCTCGCGCGAGGCCGTCGCGGCCTGGGTCGAGCTGCACGCGGCGGCGCTCTCGGAGGCGCTGCGCTACGTCGAGGACCGGGTCGAGGCGCGCGTGCACGTCGAACGCCTCGGACCCGGGGGCGCACTACCCGGCGCGCCGGCGCCGGGCCCGCTCCCCGAGGTGTTGCGCGTCCTACGCGGCGACGCGGTGGCGCTGCTCGTACTGCGCGAGCAGGATGCGGCCGAGCCGGCGGGCGAGCTCGCCGCGCGCGCGGCCTTCCTCGTCGAGCGGGCCCACTGGGGCGCGTTCGCCGCGGCCGTCGCGCGAGAGCAGGGCGCGCGGTCGGACCTGCGCCTCGCGCTGACCGGCCCGTGGCCGCCGTACGACTTCGTGCGGCTCGACCTCGGCGGCTGACGCCGACGGCGCATGTTCTGCCCCGATTGCGGTACCTGGAACCGCGCGACGTCGCCGCGCTGCGTGCGGTGTGAGGCGCTGCTCCCCGAGCTGCCGCCGCCCGCGGCGGCCGACCCGCCCGACGCCGATCTCGCGGCGGTGCGCCGCGCGGCGGGGGGCCGCTACGCGGTCGAGGGGCGGGTCGGGGGGGGTGGCATGGCGACGGTCTACCGCGCGCGGCATGCGCTGCTCGACACGCCGCTCGCGCTCAAGGTGCTGCACCCGCACCTCGCCCGCGACCCCGAGATGCGCACGCGGTTCCGGCGCGAGGCCGAGTCGGCGGCGCGGCTGCAGCACCCGCACGTGTGCCCTATCCTGGATTACGCCGCGTCGCGCGAGGGGGTCGAGTTCCTCGTAATGCCGTTCTACGGCGGCGGGTCGATGGCCGACGCGGGCGGGCGCGGGCGGCGGCTGAGTCCGGAGCGCGCCGCGGCCGCGGCCGCGCAGGCCGCGCAGGGGCTCGACTACGCGCACCGCCGCGGGGTCGTGCACCGCGACGTGAAGCCCGACAACGTCCTGTTCGACCGCGAGGGCTACGCGGTGGTGACCGACTTCGGGATCGCGAGCGCGCGCTTCCACGCGCGCATGACCGCGACGGGGCGGGCGATGGGTACGCCGCACTACATGAGCCCCGAGCAGGCGATGGGGCGCGTGCTCGACGGGCGGAGCGACGTCTACGCGTTAGGCGTCGTGCTGTACGAGGCGCTCGCCGGCGCGCCGCCGTTCGACGCGCCCGACCCGTACCAGGTCGGCTACAAGCATGTCCACGAAGCGCCCGTGCCGCTGGAGGTCGCGGCGCCCGGCGCGCCGCCGGCGCTCGCCGCGATCGTGATGCGTACGCTCGCGAAGAACGCGGACGAGCGCTACCAGCGCGCGGGCGACCTCGCCGACGCCCTCGTCGGCTTCCTCCTCGAACGCGACGCGCCGGAGCTGCGGCTGGCCTGGCGCGCGCTGCGTTTCGCGCAGCCGCCCCCCGCCAACCCCGGAGCCCGATGACGATCACCGACGGGGGCCTCTCGATCTCGGGCGCGTACCGGCCCGTGCGCACGGCGCGGCCGTTCGTCATCGCGCGCGGCGCGGCGAGCGAGTACCCGACGGTGACCGTGCGCGTGCGCGACGCCGACGGCGCCGAGGGCTGGGGCGAGGCCGCGCCGAGCCGCTTCTACGGCGAGACGCCGGAGAGCGTGGCGGGCGCGCTACCGCGCCTCGAGCAGGCCCTCGCCGGCTGCGACCCGTGGCACCTGGACGAAGCGGAGCGGCGCATGCGCGCCGCGCTCCGCTGGAACGGCGCGGCGCGAACGGCGGTCTCGGTCGCGCTCCACGACCTCGCGGCGCGGCGGCTCGGCGTGCCGCTCTCCCGCATGCTCGGCCTCGATCCGGAACGCGCGCCGCGCTCGAGCTACACGATCGCGCTCGCGGCCGACGACGCGGAGCTCGAGGCCCGCGTGGCCGCCGCCACCGAGTACCCGATCCTCAAGGTCAAGCTCGGCAGCCCGCACGGCCCCGAGCGCGACGCGGCGACGATGCGCCGCGTGCGCGCGCTCGCGCCGGACAAGGTGTTGCGCGTCGACGCGAACGCGGCGTGGACGCCCAAGACGGCGGCGCGCATCAGCACCGGCCTCGCCGACATCGGCGTCGAGTTCATCGAGCAGCCGGTCGCCGCGGGCGACGTCGACGGGCTGAGGTACGTGCGCGACCACGGCGCGCTGCCGGTGGTGGCGGACGAGTCGTGCGTCGACGCGGCGGACGTGGCCCGGCTCGCGCGGGCGGGCGCGGTCGACGGCGTCAACTTCAAACTGGCGAAGTGCGGGGGGCTCCGCGAAGCGCTCGCGATCGTCGCCACGGCGCGCGCGCACGGCCTGCTGGTGATGTGCGGCTGCATGATCGAGAGCTCGCTCGGGATCACCGCCGCGGCGCACCTCGCGCCGCTCCTCGACGCCGCGGACCTCGACGGCGCGGCGCTCCTGGCCGACGACCCCTACGTCGGCGCGACGATCGCCGGCGGGATCATCCGCCTGCCGGACGGGCCGGGCCTGGGCGTCCGGCCGCGGCCCGCCGGCGCCGCGGGCGCCTAACGGTCGAGCGGCGCGGCGCCCCGCTCGCGCGCCTTGCGGCGGGTGAGCAGGATCCAGAACGCGCCGGCGGCCAGCAGGTAGCCGGCCTCCGGCGTGACGTGGCCGGCCCTGACGACGCGAAGACCCGCGGCGGCGAGGAAGAGGAGGCCGGCGACGAGGCCGAGCACGGTCCCCGTACGGGCGGACGAGAAGGGCGAGGCGATCGGCATCAGGCGGGGGCGGACGAGGAGGGACCAAGCCCGGGCACCATATAGCGCGCGTCGGACCGGGGCGAGCGACCGGGCACTCGGCGGCCCCAAGCGTGCGTTGAGCTCGGGCAATGGGACTGCTCCTGCGCATCGTCGCCGCCGTCGCCGGACTCGCGCTGGTGCTCGCCACGCTCCGCTCGGCCGTACGCACGTTCGTGCTGCCGCGCAGCGCGCGCGACCCCGTGACGCGGTTCGTGTTCGTCGTGGCGCGCGCGGTGTTCGACGTGCGGCTGCGCTGGTCGCACGACTTCGAGTCGCGCGACCGCGTGATGGCCCTGTTCGCGCCGGTGGCGATCCTCGGGCTCGTGGTGGCGTGGGGGCTGATGATTCTCGTGGGGTACGCGGGGGTGTTCTGGGCCGCCGGGACGCCGATCGGTCGCGCGTTCGTCCAGAGCGGCTCGTCGCTGCTCACGCTCGGCTTCGAGAAGCCGGACGGGTGGCCCGGGATCGTCGCCGCGTTCACCGAGGCGGGCATCGGGCTCACGCTGGTGGCCCTCCTCGTTTCGTACCTCCCCGCGATGTATTCCGCGTTCTCCCGGCGCGAGGCGGCGGTCACGCTACTCGAGATCCGGGCCGGGTCGCCGCCGAGTGCGGGGGAGTTGCTGACGCGGGTGCACGAGCTGGGCGGCTTCGACGGGCTGGACGCGTACTGGGCGGACTGGCAGCAGTGGTTCGTCGAGCTGGAGGAGAGCCACACGTCGCTCGCGGCGCTCACGTTTTTCCGGTCGCCACAGCCGCAGCGCTCGTGGGTGACGGCGGCCGGGGCGGTGCTCGATTCGGTGTCGCTCGTCGGCGCGGTGCTCGAGCGCGGCCCGTCGCCGCAGGAGCGCATGACGCTGCGTGCGGGCGTGTTCGCCCTGCGCCGGATCGCGGAGTTCTTCGAGATCCCATACGAGGCGCGCCCGGACCCGGGCGGTCCCGTGAGCGTGCGTCGGCACGAGTTCGACGCCGTGTACGAGCGACTGCGCCTGGAGGGGCTGGAGGTGGGCGTGAGTTCGGAGCAGGCGTGGGCGGACTTCGTGGCGGCGCGCGTGCAGTACGACGACGTGCTGTTGGAGCTGGCGACCCTGACGATGGCGCCCAACGCGCCGTGGTCGTCGGACCGCGCGCTCCGCACCGACCGCGGTGACCCGATGGCCGGCGGCAACGGGAAGCGCGCGTCGCGGCTCGTGGAGTGGCGGCGGGGGCTCCTCCGCGGCGTGGGGCGCCCGCGCGCGACGCCGCGGGTGGCGGACCCGACCTCGCTCGGAAATGGCAGCGGCGACCCACTGCAGGACGCGCAGGGCCCGATCGACCGGAGCGGGGCCACGCGCGGGAAGCCGACCCCGACGCGCTGACGGGCGGGGGCGCCGACTCGCGCGGGCTGGCGCGGCGCGGGCCGGGCCCGTCGGCGGCGGTTAACGTTAGAGCGTGGCAACCCCCACCCGCCTGACCGCCGCGCCGCGCGCCTTCGCGCCCCCGGCGCCGGCCGCCCCGCCGGTCCTCGCCGAAGTCGCGCTGCCGCTCCCGCTCTTCCGCACGTGGACGTACGCGGTGCCCGCGGGACTGCGGCACGCGCTCGTGCCCGGGCAGCGGGTCGTCGTTCCGCTCCGCACGGGCAAGGAGGTCGGGATCTACCTCGGGCCCGGCGATCCGGCGACGCTCGTCGGCCGCACGGGGAAGGTCGTGACGCCCAAGCCGCTGGTCGACGTGCCGGATGCGGAGCCCGCGGTCACGCCAGCCCTCCTCGACCTCTGCCGGTGGGCGGCGGGCTACTACGCCGTGCCGTTAGGCGTGGCGCTCCGCTCGGCCCTC
The DNA here is from genome assembly GCA_963763675.1 of uncultured Gemmatimonadales bacterium. Classification (GTDB taxonomy): domain Bacteria; phylum Gemmatimonadota; class Gemmatimonadetes; order Gemmatimonadales; family Gemmatimonadaceae; genus BPUI01. Next base: position 1,147,664 of record CAVXPN010000001.1, on the reverse strand, counting down.
CCCGCGCTGCTCACGGGCGCGGCGCACCCGGAGCCCGCGGTGCGCACGCGGCGGATCGTGACGCTCGCGCGGCGCGTCGACTCGCTGCTGCACCGTGAGCGCGTCTTCGCCCGGGCGCCGCAGCAGCGGGCGCTCTACGAGTTGCTCGAGAGCGTCGGCGGGCGGGCGGGGGTCTCGCACCTCTTGGAGCACCTCAAGTTCTCGCCGTCGGTGCTCAAGGGTCTCGTCGCGCGCGGGTTCGCGGCCGTCGCCGACGAGGAGGTCGGGCGCGACCCGTTCGCCGCGCGCACCGCGGCCGCGCGCGCGCAGCACACGCCGAGCGCGGCGCAGGGCGCGGCGATCGCGGCGATGGCGGCGGGCGCGCCCGGGGAGACGTTCCTGCTGCACGGCGTCACGGGGAGCGGGAAGACGCTGGTGTACATCGAGCTGTTGGAGCACGTCGTGCGGCAGCGCGGGAAGACGGCGATCGTGCTCGTGCCCGAGATCGCGCTCACGCCGCAGACGGTCGACCGCTTCCGCGCGGCGTTCGGGGACACGGTGGCGGTGCTGCACTCGGCGCTCTCGGACGGCGAGCGGTACGACGCGTGGCGCGCGCTCCGCCGCGGCGAGAAGCGCATCGCCGTCGGCGCGCGCTCGGCCGTGTTCGCGCCGCTCGACGACCTCGGCGCGGTGATCGTCGACGAGGAGCACGAAGCGAGCTACAAGCAGGGGGAGAGCCCGCGCTACCACGCGCGCGAGGTCGCCGTGGTCCGGGCGCGGGCGGCGGGCGCGGTGGTCGTGTTAGGCAGCGCGACGCCGAGCCTGGAGAGCTGGGAGAACGCGCGCCGCGGCAAGTACCGGCTGCTGACGCTCCCCGAGCGCGCGGGCGGCGCGCGGCTTCCCCGGATCGACGTCGTCGACCTGCGGGCCGAGGCGCGGGCACAGGCGGCGGGGAAGGCGCTCGCGGCGACCGACCCGCTGGCGGGCGTGATCTCCGCGCCGCTCGCGCGCGCCCTCGAACTGCGGATCGAGCGCGGCGAGCAGAGCATCCTGCTGCTCAACCGCCGCGGCTACTCGGCGTTCGTGCAGTGCAAGGAGTGCGGGGACGTGGCGACCTGCCCGGACTGCAGCATCTCGCTCACCTACCACCGCGCGCCCGAACGGCTGGTCTGCCACTACTGCCAGCACCACGAGGCGCCGCGCGAGCGGTGCGCGCGTTGCCGCGGGCAGACCCTCCGCCAGCGCGGGATCGGCACGCAGCAGGTCGAGCGCCTGCTGGCGGAGCGCTGGCCGGCGGCCCGGGTCGCGCGCATGGACGTCGACACGACGAGCGCGAAGTGGGCGCACGCCGAGATCCTCGACCGGGTGGGGCGCGGCGAGGTCGACGTGCTGTTAGGCACGCAGATGATCGCGAAGGGGCTCGACTTCCCCAACGTGACGCTGGTCGGCGTGATCGACGCGGACACCGGGATCAACCTCCCCGACTTCCGCGCCTCCGAGCGCTGCTTCCAGCTGCTGAGCCAGGTGGCGGGGCGGGCGGGGCGCGGCCCGAAGGGCGGGGAGGTGCTGATCCAGACGCGCGTGCCCGACCACCACGCGGTGCGGTGCGCGCTGGCGCACGACTACGCGGGGTTCGTGCGCGAGGAGTTGGGCGGGCGGCGTGACCCGCCGTACCCGCCGACCGTGCGGCTGGCGAACGTCGTGGTGAGCGGGCTTGCGGAGAAGCCGGTCGCGGAGCACGCGGACCAGGCCGCGGACTGGCTGCGGGCGCTCGCGCCGCGCCTGCCGGGTGCGGACGACGCGGCGCGGCGGGTGGTCGTCGTCGGGCCGGCGCCGTGCCCCGTAGAGCGAATCAAGCAGCGGTGGCGGTGGCACTTCCTGGTGCGGACCGCGGACGCGGGGGCGATGACGCGGGCGCTGCGGCAGTTCGCCGCGCGGTTCGACGTGCCGAAGCGCGACGGGCTGCGGGTGGCGATCGACCGGGACCCGGTGTCGTTGATGTGAGCCGCGGGGCGGCCGCGCGCCGCCGGTGAGCTAGACTCGCCAGCGCGCTTGAAGCCAAATCTCTAGGTGGCGCGCGGCGAGAGACGCTGGTCCGTTCGGCGGGCATCAGACCTCACTCACACTTCCTCACAGGTCACCGTACTTGCGCAGCCCCTTGCGATGCGTGCTGAGCACCGCCGTTCTCGCGGCCGTGTCGGTCGGGAGCCCCCGCGGGCTCCGCGCCCAGGTGCCGGCCCACCTCGCGCCGCTCGTGCTCCCGCCGGGCGACGTCGGAACCTGCTCCCCCGTCCCGGCATCCCCGAGCGCCCTCGCGTCGGCGGCTGCGGGGGCGACAACTCGCGATGGTGAGTGCCGCGCCCGGCGCGGCACGCCGGGAGATCACCGTCTTCGTGGATAGCGCGGGGCGCGTCGTGCGCTACGCTGACGACGCGTCGATGTTCAACGGCGTCGACGGCGGGACTGGGGACGCGGTGGTTGCCGCGCTCGGCCGCGACGGGGAGTGGGGCGGCACGTGGCTGCACAACGCGATGCAGGTGGCCAACGGCGGGCGGGGCTCGGACGGGCGGCCGCTACTCCCGCCGCGGGTCGCGGTCAAGCCCACGGCACCGCGGGCGCTCACCGCGCCCGAGCGGTCGCGGGTGCGCGAGCTCGCCGCGTGGGCCGCCCGGCGCTGTCCCGCGTGAGGCCAAGCGGCCTCTCCTTCGAGACGGCCGCGACACCGGTGCCGCTGCAAGTGGCACGTACCGCGGCGCGGCGTCGCCGGAGATCTACGCCGCGAGCGGCGTCCCGGGCCGGTCCGTTCGACGGGCGTTAGACGTCCACACAGGTGACCCGTATGCGCGCGTTCGCCTTCTCGTTCCTCGCCGCCGCGGCCGTTCCGTTCGCGGCGTGCCCCGCCGCGGCGCAAGCCCCGGCCGGCCCGCCGTCGGGCACCTACGACCTCGCGCTCTGCCGGTCCGCCCGGTGCGCGCCCGGAGACACCAGCGCCGCGTACCTGACGGTGACCCTCGTGCTCTTCGACAGTGCGGACGCGGCGCGTCGCGACCTACCCCGCCCGGAGTGGCAGCGCGGGGCCGCGAACGGGTGCTTCGCCGTTCGCCACCACCGTGCGCAGCACGACTCGTACGCCGGGATCGTGAGCGGCGGGACGCTCCGCTGGACTGCGGCGCCCGGCGACTCTGGGCGGATCGAGTTCCCGCTGTACCGCTCGCCCGACGCGGGGTACACGGTCCGCGTCGTGGGGGGCGCCGGCCGACTGGCCGGCTCGGGGACGTCGTGGGGGGCCGGCGCGGCCGAAATATCGGCGCCGCGCGACACGGTGGTCGCCGTCCGTGTCGGCGGGCCCGATCCGGCGCGGTGCCAGTAGCGATCGCCCGGGATGCCTAACGAGCCCTGGGAGCCGCCGGGTATGCACGGACCCCCCGGCGCAGCCTCCGCAGTAACGCGCCGGGACTGCGCCGTACCGTCCGCGTCGGGATCGCGCGCGCGCGGCCACGGCGATCCCGCGCGCCCCGCTCAGCCGCGTGCGGGCACCGCGCCAGCCGCCTCGAACGCCGGCCGCAGCACCGCGCGCGCCCAGTCGCCGAACTCCGTCGGAGTCGTCGACTCCGGGGTACGCGGCTCCGGGTGTTCGTACCGACTCGCGGCGAAGCCGGCGATCATCTCGCGGTAACTCGCGACGACGTCCGCGCTCATCCCCATCCCGCGCATCGCGTCGGCGATCACGTCCACCGGCACCTCGGCGAACCGCACGTCGCGCCCGATCGCGTTGCCGATGAGGCGGGCCTGTTCATCCATCGAGAGGTCGCGCGGCCCGTGGATCCCGATGATCGGCTGGCCGGTCCACGACGAGTCGAGGAGCCAGCGCGTGGCGACGTCGCCGATGTCGCGGGTCGCGACCTGCGGGAACGCGAGGTCGCCGGGCTGCGCGCCGAAGACGCTCCCGGTCTGCGGAACGGTGCCGAGCGCGGCGAAGCTGTTCTCGAAGAAGTAGCCCGGCCGCAGGATCGCGAGGTCGGGGATCGCGGGCTCGAGGATCGCTTCGACTTCGCCGAGTCCCGAAACGGGGCCGAGATCCGTGCGGTGCGCGCCGATCGATGAGAGGAGGACGGCGCGGCGGACGCCGGCGGCGTGCGCGGCCGCGGCCATGTTCCGGCCGATCTGCCGGATGAACCCGCGCCAGTCGTCCGACGTCATGTTGGGCGGCACGAGGAAGAACGCGGCGTCGGCACCGCGCAGCGCGTCGGTGAGCGCGCCGACGTCTTCGAGCGTGCCGACGCGCGCGTCGACGCGCGGCCGGACGTCGTCGGCGAGGCGGGCCGGATCGCGGACGAAGACGCGCACCGTCGCGCCGGCGTCGAGCAGCTGGGAAACGACGCGTGCGCCGATGTGACCGGTCGGGGTCGTGACAAGGATGGTGGGCATCGACGTGTGCTCGAAGGTTCATGGCAACGCGCCGCGGGGTGCGGCTGCGCTCGGATGCCCGAAAGGTAGGTTCCTCGCGCGAGACGGTCTGTGTCGCCACGCGCACCCGAAGCGGCCGTGGACCGTGGCCGGGTGCGCGCGAGACGTGGCGACGTCGCGCTCCCGCTTCGCCGCGCGCCTCGGCTACCGCTCCGAGGCGGCGTTCCGCCACGCGGTCAGGCGGCGCATCGGCGCGGCACCGCGGGCGGTACGGCGCCGCGCGACGCGGTCGAGGACCTCGACGGTCGCGTAGGCCAACACCCGCACGCCCTCGACGAGCCCGGGCTGGTCGGCCACGCGCGCCGGGAGGCCGAATACCGCGCGCCCGAGCCGCGTGCGGCGGACCGCGAACTCGTAGCACGCCAACGTCGCCACGACCGTCAGCAGGACGAGGACGACGTACTCCGTCTCGACGCGCGCTTCCCAACCAGCGAGCCCGCGCAGGATCCAGGCGAGGACGGCCTGGTGCAGGAGGTACACCGCGAACGAGGCGTCGCGCAGGTACTCGAACGCGGTGGAACTCGTCCGGAAGTAGCGCTGCCCGTAGCCTAGCGCCGTCAACGCGCCGAACCACGCGCCGGCGCCGCCGACCAGGCGGAGGGCGCATTCGTCCAGGCCGATTGCGCGACCCCCCATCGTGACCGCCGGAAGAAGCTCGACGCGCGACATGAGTGCCGCGTCGAGCGTGCCGGCGGCGAGACCGAATCCGATCGCGAGCACCGCCAGCGTACTCCGGCGCGCCTCGACGAGCGCGAGTGCGCGGTCGACGCGGGCGAATGCGATTCCCGCCGCGAAGCACACGCCGAATGCCGCGAGCCGCCGTGCGTCGACGCCGAGCAGCACGAGGGACATCGCGATCCGTGTCGGGACGGCCTGGACGGCAATCGAGAGCAGCGCGCCGGCGACGACGATCGTAATGGGGACGAGGTCGCGCTCGCCGATGGCTGCCGCGGCGGACGAACGCGCGTACCGGCCGGCGACCGATCGGAGCACGCGCGCGGCGAGTGGCCGGGCGACGAGCGCCGCCGCCGTGATCGCCACGAGGTAGACGATGAACCACACGTGATACCAGTCCGGGCCGTTCGCGCCGGCCAGGTAATCCCACGCGTGCGCCGCGAAGGCGACCGGCGTCTCGCGCGAGGCCACCTCCGCGTAGCGCCAGACTGGGACGACGACGGCCAGCGCGAACGCCGCCGGGACGAGCAGGCGCTGTACGCGAAGGGCGACGAACTCGCGCCAGGACCGGCGACGGAGGAACAGCTCGGTGCTCGCGCCGGCGATCAGGAACATCAGCGGCATGCGCCAGAGCCCCGTCGCGAGCACGGCCGGCAACAGAAACCACCGCGCGGCGTCCGAGACGCCCGGTGAGGTCCCACCGTTCGCGCAGATCAGCGCGACGTGGTAGCAGAGCACGTAGCCGATCGTGAGGGTGCGGAGTTGGTCGAGTGCGACGAGGCGGGCGGGCGTTGCCGTAGGCGAGTGCTGGGGCATCGGCGAGCGGGAGAGGAGGGGAGTTCCCGTCGAGAAAGGCAAACCCTGCTCCCTCGGGGTCGAACGCATAAACGCCTTAACAGCAACGAGTTAGCTTTGTGAGCGGAATGCCGGGCGTGACGTAGAGCGTCGCAGTTCCGCTACACTGCGCCCGCGGCGTCACACCCCCGTCACTGCGGCGGGCCATCACCGCGCACGCCCCTGCTTGAGCCCGGCGAACGGGGCGGTCACATTCCCCGGGTGACTCGCACTCCGGCCCCGCCCGACCTCCTCGCCCCGCGCGCCGCCGCCGACGTGCGCGAGCGTTTCCTGCGGGACGTCCTGGCGCGCGTGCCGGCCGAACGAGTCGTGGAGGCGCACCTCTTTGCCCCGATGCGGCAGGGCGGCGTCGAGAGCGGCGTGGCGGTGTTGGCCGCGCTCCCGGCGCACGGCGACGACGCGCCGCCCGGCGCCCCACTTCGGCCGGGGACCCACGTCGTCTACGTCGCCCGGTACCGGTTTACCCTCAAGGGGCCCGAGCGCGGCCGCTGGGACGTCGCCGTGCGGGAAGAGGCCGACGCGCCACTCCTCACGGTAGATGCCGTGGTCCGCGGCGTCGGGCGCAGGGCGGGCGACGGCGCGGACGCCGTGCGGCTCGACGCCGCGGCGCTCGGGGTCATTCGGGGCGGCTAACTTGTGGGGCATGCCCGCCCCCTCGATCGGTCTCGTCGTCGCCTTCGGCGCGGGGCTCCTCAGCTTCCTGTCGCCGTGCGTGCTCCCGCTCGTGCCGAGCTACGTCACGTTCATCACGGGGCTGACGCTCGACGACCTGGGGCGCTCGCGCCGCGCCGCGCTGCTGCACGCGCTGCTCTTCGTCGCGGGGTTCTCGCTCATCTTCGTCGCCCTCGGCGCCGGGGCGACGACGTTAGGCCGGATGCTTGCCGCGTATCGCGACGTGATCGCGCGGGCCGGGGGGGTGCTCGTCGTGCTGCTCGGGCTGTTCCTGCTGGGCGCGTTCACGCCGGGCGCGCTGACGCGCGAGCGGCGCGTGCACCTGGCCGACAAGCCCGCGGGTTACCTCGGCACGCTGCTCGTCGGCGTCGCGTTCGGGGCCGGGTGGACGCCGTGCATCGGGCCGGTGCTGGGCGCGGTCCTGACCTACAATCTCGCGACGCCGGACCTCGGGCGCGGCGTGCTGCTGCTCGTCGCGTACTCCCTCGGGCTCGCGATCCCGTTCGTGCTCGCGGCGGTGGCGCTGGAGCGGTTCCTCGCCGTCTTCGGGAGGGTGCGCGCGCACCTCGGCGCCGTGTCGCGGCTGTCGGGCGCGCTGCTCGTCGTCGTCGGCGTGTTGATGCTGACCGGCACCGTCGCGCGGCTCGGCGCGTCGCTCCAGGCGTGGACGCCGGACGCGGTGCGGACGCGGCTGTAGGGTGTGTGACCCGGGCCGGGGCGCGTCCCGTCTCGCCCGGCCGTTAGCCGTTAGGCCGCGACGCCTGCGGCCTGCAGCGCGCCGAGCAGCGCGATGCGCCGCACCGGCTTGACGAGCACGGCGACGCAGCCCGCGGCGCGGCACCGCGCGGCCGTGTGCGGGTCGTCGTGGCCGGTGAGCGCGAGCGTCGGCGGCGGGGTCACGCCGGCGTCCTCCGCGCTGGCCAGCACGTCGAGCCCCTCGCCGTCAGGCAGCGTGAGGTCGAGCAGCATGGCGTCGTAGCGTTCGTTGCGGAGCGCGGTCAGCGCGTCGGCCACGGTCGTCGCCGCGCCCGTCGTGTAGCCGCTCGCCTCGAGGAGGACGCCGAGGGCGTCGGCGACGAGGGCGCTGTCCTCGACGATGAGGACGGCCCGCCGCGGGGCGCTCACGCGTCCGCCTCCGGCGCGTCCGGCTGTGCGGCATCCGGCTGCGGGATCGTGAAGTGGAACCGCGCGCCCTCGCCGAGCGCGCTCTCGACCCAGATGCGACCGCCGTGCAGCTCGACGAGGTTCCGCGCGATCGCGAGCCCGAGCCCGGTGCCGTGGTGCCGGCGCGACGTCGACGAGTCCACCTGCGCGAACTCGCGGAAGACCAGCTCGTGGTGCTCGGGCGCGATGCCGATGCCGGTGTCGCCGACCTCGACGTGCAGCGCGCGCGCCGCGCCCTCGTCCTCGAACGCGGCGCGCACCCACACGCGACCGCCGCCCGCGAGCCCGGTGAAGTGCACCGCGTTGCCGAACAGGTTGTTGAGCACGTGCGAGAGCTTCTCGCGGTCGGCCGTGACCGGGGCGAGGTCGGGCGCGAGCGCCGCGTCGACGGCGACGTGCTTGCGCTCGGCCACCGGGGCGTTCAGCTCGACCATCTGCTCGACCACGGGGGCGAGCGCGAACGTCGTCGGCGCGAGCGCGAGCTGGTCGGCGGCGCCGCGCGCGTACGTCAGGATCTCGCCCACCATCGCCAGCAGCTGACGGCCGCCCTTGCTGATGCCGTTCACGCTCGCGTGCTGCCGCGGCGTGAGCTCGCCGAGCATGCCGTCGCCGAGGATCTCGGCGTGCGTGATGATCGCGGTGAGCGGCGTGCGCAGGTCGTGCGAGATGTTCGACAGGAACTGCGTCTTGAGCTGGTCGCGCGCCTGCAGCTCGGCGATGAGGCGCGTCGCCTCGGCCGTCTGCGCCTCGAGCGCCTCGAGGCGCGCTTCGAGCGCGTCGGGGCCGCCGCCGGCGGGCGCCTCGAGGGGCGGCGCGAGCGTGGCGCGTTGGACGGGGGAGAGCGGGCGCAGCATGCGGCAAACCTACGCCGCCGAGCCCGCGCCGGCCACGGCGCGCGCGCGGCCGTCTTCGCTCCCGACGGCGTCGCCGTCCCCGGGCTCCGCGTCGCCCGTCTCGGCGCCGCCGGCGGGTACGGCGTCGACCTCGGCCTCGAGCTGCTGGCGTCGCGCGAGCGCGGCGTAGCGCCCGCCGCGCGCGAGCAGGGCGTCGTGCGTGCCCTGTTCGACGACCCGCCCCTCGTCCAGCACGAGGATCCACGCCGCGTCGCGCACCGCGCTCACCCGGTGCGTGGTGATGAGCGTCGTGCGGCCGGCGAGCGCGGTCCGCAGCCCGCGCAGGATCGCGGCCTCGGTCTGCGTGTCGACCGCCGACAGCGCGTCGTCGAGCAGCACCACGGCGGGCCGGCGCGCGAGCGCGCGCGCGATCGCCGCGCGCTGCTTCTGCCCGCCCGAGAGGTTCACGCCGCGCTCGCCGAGCAACGTGTCGAAGCCGCCGGGGAAGTCGACGACCGTCGTCGTGAGGTCGGCGATGTCGGCGGCCCAGACGACGAGGTCGTGCGACGTCGGCTCGGCCGAACCCGCGGTCGCCTCCTCGAGCCGGACGGGCACGCCGCCCTCGTTAGGCGTCAGATTGACGGCGTCGGCGGGCGCGGCCGTGGTGCCGTCGGTGGCCTCGGATCCGTCGCCGCCCGCGTCGGACGCGGCGCCCGCGCCGTAGGTGATGTTGGCGCGGATCGTCTCGGAGAACAGGAGGCTCTCCTGCGGGACCGCGCCGATCTCGCGGCGGAGCGCACCGAGCGACAGCTCGCGGATCGGGACCCCGTCGAGCAACACCGCGCCCTGCTGCGGGTCGTACAGGCGCGTGACGAGGTCGAGGAGCGTGCTCTTCCCGCTGCCGACGGCGCCGACGATGCCGAACGTCGCGCCCGCGGGCACCGTGAACGACACGTCGCGGAGCACCCAGCGCACGGGCGCGTCGTCTGCCGCGGTCGAGCGGGCCGCGTCGGGCGCGGCCGCGCGCGGGTAGTGGAACGACACGTGGCGGAACTCGAGTGAGCGCCCGCCCGCCGCGGCCGGCAGCGCGCGCGGCCGGGCCGGCTCGTCGAGCGCCGGGCGCGCGTCGAGCACCTCGGCGATGCGCGCGAGGCTGGCCGCGCCGCGCTGGAAGAGGTTGGTCGTCCAGCCGAGCGCGATGAGCGGCCACGTCAGCATCGCGAGATAGAGTCCGAAAGCGACGAACGCGCCCGTCGAGATCGTGCCGCGCAGGGCGAGCGTGCCGCCGCCGCCGAGGACCACCGCCGCGCCGACGCCGGCGAGGAGGCCGAACGCCGGGTTCATGATCCCGTTGAGCCGCGCGAGCGCGATGTTGCGCCGCGCGTACTCCGCGTTGTCGCGGTCGAAGCGCTCGCCCTCGGCCCGCTCCTGCCGGTAGGCGCGGACGACGCGCGTGCCGGCGAGGTTCTCCTGCACGCGCGTCGTGAGTGCGCCGAAGTGCTCCTGCACGGCCTCGAAGCGGTCGTGCACGAGGCGGCCTAGGCGGATCATGACGAAGGGCAGCCCGGCCATCGGCAGCAGCGCGAGGCCGGTCAGCCGCGCGTCGATGCGCAACATGAAATAGAGCGAGAACGCCCCGCCGGCGACCGTGTTGACGAGGTACATGATCGCCGGCCCGGCGGTCATCCGCACCGCGCTCAGGTCGTTGGTCAGCCGCGCCATGAGTTCGCCGGTGCGCCAGCGCGTGACCGTCGCCGGGTCGAGCGAGAGCAGGTGCGTGAAGACCGCGTCGCGCAGGTCGGTTTCGACGAGGCGACTCACGCCGTTGAGGATCTCGCGCATGCCGTAGCGGATCGCGCCGCCGACGACGGCCGCCGCGAGCATCACGCCGACGAGCTCCCAGGTGCGCGACGGCGGCGCGCCGGTAGTGAGCCCGTCGATGGCCGCGCGCAGGATCCACGGCACGATGCTGCCGAACCCGGCCCCGACGACGACGAGCACGAGGCCCCAGACGAGTCGCCCGGTGTAGGGCCGGAGGAAGGGGATGAGCCGCCGGAGCGTCCGCGTGGCGGGCACGCGGGCGGCGTCGCGCTTCCGCCCCGTCATGGGGCCCGGCTCGCGGGCGCCGCCGACGCGGGCACGGCCGAGTGGTCGGGCGCGGGACCGACGAGGGTTCGCCCGTCCGGCACCGAGCCGTGCGGCGCGGGTACTGCTTGGATGAATGCTCGGGCCGCCGCTCGCTCGCGGGCGACCGCGGCGGCAACGGGGGACCCTCGCTCGCGCGTGTCTTTCCCGCGAACGTTCGCGCCGAGCCGTCGTCCGCCGCGCTTTCGCCGACCCCGCCACACCACACCGCCCAGGAGCTGCCGCATGTCTCAATATACCGCCCGCCGACTCGCCTCCCGCGCCGGCGTGGCCGCGACCGTCGCCGGCGCGCTGGCGCTCGGCGCCTGCGGGCGCGACGCGCAGAAGCAGGACGCGGCCGCGCTCAACAGCGACACCGCGCTCGCGCGCGACCTCTCGTTGGCGAACCAGCAGGCGGCGGCGCAGCCGCAGCTCGAGGACGTGCCCGCGGCCCCGGCTCCTGCCGCGACGGCTCCGGCGGCCGCCGCCGCGCCGGCCGCGGCCGCCCCGGCGCCCGCGCCGCGGCGCGAGATCATCCGCGAGGTGATCCGCGAGCGGCCGGCGCGCACGACGACGGCCGCCGCCGGGTCCGCCGCGCCGCGGCGTAGCAACCCGAACGCGTCGACCCCGGCCGATGCGGGGATCGGCGCTGGCACCGCGGCGGGTACCGGCATGGGCACCGACGTCGGCCCGCGCCCCGCGCCCAACAACGCGGAGCGCGGCGGCGTGGGGACGATCCCGGCCGGCACGACGCTCCGTTTCGCGTCCAACCGCAGCGTGTGCACCAACAACGCGAGCGTGGGCGACCACTTCACGGCGGCGCTGAGCGAGTCGGTCACGGGCAGCAACGGCGCGACCATCCCGGCCGGCGCGACGGCCAACGTCGAGGTGACGCGCGTCAGCGGGAGCGGCAGCGCGAACGACCCGATCGACCTCGGGCTCCGCGTGGCCTCGATCAACTACGGCGGGCACACGTACGCGGTCTCCGCGACCACGGAGTCGGCCGACGTGACGCGCGTCAAGAACGGCGGCGCGAGCAAGGATCCGGAGAAGGTGATCGGCGGCGCGGTCGCCGGCGCGATCCTCGGCCGCATCCTCGGCGGCAACGCGAGGGGCACGATCATCGGCGCGGCCGGCGGTGCGGCGGCCGGCGCCGGCGTCGCCGCGGCGACGGCCCGCTACGAGGGGTGCCTGAACAGCGGCGCCGGGATCCGGGCGCGGTTGAACGACGGCGTGCAGGTGCGGCTCGCGCGCGGGGCGGACGGCGCGCCGGACCCGGGGATCTGACGCGACGCGGGGCGGGCGGTCGAGGTTCGACCGCCCGCCCCGCGCCTAACGGAGCCCGGGCCCCCTCAGTACCCGACCGCCGCCCCGCTCGCCCGGGGCTCGCTCACCCCTTCCCACGCGCCGGGCACGCGCATCACGGCGTTCACCGTCACCAGCCGCCGCTGGGCGCGCAGTCCGTGCCCCATCGCCTGCAGCGAGTCGACCACCGCCGGTGTGAGGCCGCCGGTCTCGTAGACGAGCGTGTCGGGCAGCGCCTGGTGGTGCAGGCGCGGCGCGCGCATCGCGTCGGCGAGCGACATGCGGTGGTCGAGCACGTTGAGGATCACCTCCGTCGTGCCCGAGATGATCGTCGGGCCGCCGGCCGCGCCGACGACGAGGAGCGTCCGCCCGGCCTTGTCGAGCACCACGGTCGGCGTCATCGACGAGAGCGGCCGCTTGCCCGGCTCCACCGCGTTCTGCGCGCCCTCGATGAGCCCGAACGCGTTCGGCTTGCCGGGCGCCGCGGCGAGGTCGTCCATCTCGTCGTTCAGAAAGAACCCCGCACCCGGCACGAACACCCCGGAGCCGTAGCCGAGGTTGAGCGTGGTCGTGGTGCTGACCGCGTTCCCGTCGCGGTCGACCACGGCGAAGTGCGTCGTGTGCGTGCGGTCCGGCAGCGACGACACGCTCGTCGTCGGCGTCGCGCGCGCCGGGTCGATCGTCGCGGCGAGGCGCCGCGCGTACGCCTTGCTCGTCAGCTCGGCCACGGGCGGCGTGCAGAACGTCGGGTCGCACAGCTTGCTGTTGCGGTCGACGAACGCGCGCCGCTCGACCTCGGCGATCAGGTGCGCGTACGCCGCCCCGCCGAACGTCGGCAACGTGTCGCCGCGCCCGCTGGTGTACGCCTCGAGCATGTGCAGGATCTCGAACGACGTCGTCCCGCCCGAGGAGACGGGCGGCATGCCTAACACCCCGTAGCCGCGGTACGTCGTCCGGAGCGGCTGCTTCCAGAGCGGCTTGTAGTTGGCGAGGTCGACGGGCGTGACCAGGCCGCCGCCGCGGCGCATCTCCTCGCCCAGCATCGCGGCCGTCGGGCCGCGGTAGAAGCCTGCGGCGCCCCGCGTGGCGATGCGCCGGAGCGTGCGCGCGAGCTCGGGCTGCGTCACCACGGTGCCGACGGCGAGCGGACGCCCGCCCGGCATGAACGGCGAGCCCGCCGCGTACGTCGCGAGCTTCGCGCTGTCGCCCTCGAGCGAGCGCCAGAGGGCGCTGTCCACCGGGAAGCCCCGCTCGGCCAGCCGGATCGCCGGCGCCATCACCGCCGCGAGCGGCAGCCGCCCGTACTTCGCGAGCGCCGCCGTGAGGCCGGCGACTGAGCCCGGCACGCCGACGGCCAGGTGCCCGACGCGGCTCTTATCGGTTGGCTGGCCTAACGAATCGAGGTACATGTCGCGCGTCGCGCCCGCCGGCGCCGTCTCGCGGAAGTCGAGCGCTGCCGCGCGGCCGTCGGCGAAGTGGATCACCATGAAGCCGCCGCCGCCAATGTTGCCCGCGACCGGGTACGACACGGCAAGCGCGAACCCGGTCGCGACCGCGGCGTCGACCGCGTTGCCGCCGCGGCGCAGGATCTCGACGCCCGCCGAGCTGGCGAGCGCGGTGGCGCTCGCGATCATGCCGTTGGGCGCGGTGGTCGCCGGGGCGCCCGCCGGGAACTGCCAGTCGGCCGGGAACGTAGCCGGACGGCGCGGCGGCAGCGCGGCGCTTGCGGACGAGGCCCGCTGGGCGACGGCGGCGTTGGGCAACGCCAGTGCGGCCGCGAGCGCCGCGGCCGCGAACGGGATGAACGAGACGCGCGCCAGCGAGGCGGCCAGGGGAGCGGACAGACGGCGCATGCGGGACGGGGCGTCGGGGTGTGCCGGGCGGTCCCGGGGTGTGCGGGGCCGCCAGGGTCCGGTAACTTAGCCGTTCGCTGGTGGCCACCACCGCGACGTCCCCGCCGCGCACTCCGAGTGACCGCCCGCGACCCTCGCCTTACCGAGCAGCGCAACCCGCTCACTGCCGCGATCGACCTCGCCTCGCCGCTCGAGATCGTCGACGCGATGCACGCGGAAGACCGCACCGTGGCCGACGCGGTCGCTGCCGAACGCGAGCGGATCGCCGCGCTGATGGCCGCGATCGAGGACGCGCTGCGCGGCGGCGGCCGGCTGTTCTACGCAGGCGCGGGCACCTCGGGTCGACTCGGCGTGCTGGACGCGAGCGAGTGCCCGCCGACGTTCGGCGTCCCGTTCGACCTGGTGCAGGGCATCATCGCTGGCGGCGACGCGGCGATGTTCCGCGCGCAGGAGGGCGCGGAGGACTCGCCCGAGGGCGGCGCGCGCGACGTCGAGTCGCGCGGCGTCCGCGCGGGCGACGTGCTCGTCGGCATCGCGGCAAGCGGGACGACGCCCTACGTGCGCGGCGCCCTCGCGCGCGGGCGTGCCGTGGGCGCGGTCACGGCGATCGTCGCGTGCTCACCGCCGCCCGAGGCCACCCGCGCCGTCGTCGACCACGTGATCGTCGCGCGCACTGGCCCCGAGGTGCTCACCGGCTCGACGCGGCTCAAGGCCGGGACGGCGACCAAGCTGATCCTCAACACGCTCACGACAGGGGCGATGATCCGGCTCGGTAAGACATACGGCAACCTGATGGTCGACCTCCGCGCGACCAACGCCAAACTCGTCGACCGCGCCGAGCGGATCGTCGTGGAGGTCTGCGCGGTGGAGCGCGACGAGGCGCGCGCGCTGCTCGCGCGCGCCGACGGCCGCGTGAAGACGGCGATCGTCATGCATTTCCTCGGCGCCGACGCGGCCGGCGCGGACGCGGCGCTCGCCGCGGCGGGCGGCGTGATCCGGCGGGCCACGGGCGCCGCGCCGCCGCCCGTGGCACCAGCCGAGCCCGCGTGACGGCCGCGTGAGGGCCGCGTGAGGGGCGGGTGAGCGGCGCGGCGTCCGCGAGCGACGTCTCCCGCGACGTGTACGTCGGACTGATGTCCGGCACGTCCTGCGACGGCGTCAGCGCGGCGGCGGTGCGCTTCACCGCGGCCGACGGTCGCCCCGCGACGAGCCGTCTGCCGGCCGGCTGCGAGCTGCTCGGCTTCGTCCAGCACGCGTACACACCCGCGCAGCGCGAGCGCCTGCTCGCGGCGATGGAGGGCGGCACGGCGCGCGAGTACTGCCGCCTCGCCGTGGACCTCGGCGGCTGGTTCGCCGACGCGGCGGCCGCGCTGCTGGCCGACGCGGGCGTGGCGCGCGCGTCGGTGCGCGCGGTCGCCTCGCACGGGCAGACACTCTGGCACGAGCCCGGCCACTCGACCTGGCAGCTCGGCGACGCCGGCATGCTCGCCGAACGGCTCGGCGTCGACGTCGTGAGCGACTTCCGCGCGCGCGACGTCGCCGCCGGCGGGCAAGGGGCCCCGCTCGTCCCGGCGGCCGACGCGCTCCTGTTCGCATCTGATACATCCCGTGCGTTGCAGAACCTCGGCGGCATCGGGAACGTGACGATCCTGCCACCACGCGGGGCAGGCGGCGGCGCGCCCGAGCTGAGCGGCGTGCGGGGGTTCGACACTGGCCCGGGGGTCGCCGTGGTCGACGCGCTCGTCCGCGCCCTCCGCCCCGAACTGCCCTACGACGTCGACGGACGTCTCGCCCGCGCGGGCACGGCGCGGCCGGAGGTCGTCCGGGCGCTACTCGCCGACCCGTTCTTCGCCGCCCCGCCGCCCAAGAGCACGGGGCGCGAATTGTTTGGTCCGGCGTACGCGGCGCGGCTCGACGCGGCCGTGCGCGCGGCCGACCCCGCGGCCCGGGACGAGGACGTCGTCGCGACGGCGACGCTGCTGACCGCAGAGTCGGTCGCCGACGCGTACCGGCGCTTCATCCCCGAACCGATCGCCGACGTCCTGCTCTCGGGCGGGGGCGCGCGCAACCCGGCACTTGTGGCCTCGGTCACGGCCGCGCTCGGGCGGTCGGTGCCGGGGCTTCGGGTGCGCGCCTTCGCCGACGTGTTCTTCGACGGCGAGGCTAAGGAGGCGGTCGCGTTCGCGCTGCTCGGCTATCTTCACGTCTCGCGGCTGCCGGGGAACGTCCCCGGTGCGACCGGCGCGCGCGGGCCCCGCGTGCTCGGCGCCCTCACGCCCGCCTAACGTCACCCGGTCTCTCGCCCGCGCCCGCTACGTGCTGTCGCCCGTCGCCCAGCTGCTCGTCCCCACGATCGTCGCCGGCGCCGACGGGCGCTTCGACGCCGCGCGCGCGGGCGTCGACGCCGCGCTCGCGCTCGGGGTCGGCGGTTTCCTGCTGTACGGCGGCGAGCAGGACGCGGTGCGGGCGCTCACCAAGGAGCTGCAGCAGCGCTCGCGCACGCCCCTGCTGTTGGGCGCGGACCTCGAGCGCGGCGCCGGGCAGCAGTTCGCGGGCGCGACCGGGCTCCCGCCGCTCGGCGCGCTCGCCTGGCTCGACGACATCGAGGCTTTGCGCCGCGCCGCGCGGCTGACGGCGCGCGAGGCCCGCACACTCGGCGTCAACTGGAATCTTTCCCCGGTCTGCGACCTCGACGTCGAGCCCGACAACCCCGTGCTCGGCGCGCGCACGCTGGGGGCCGACCCGGCGCGGGTCAGCCGGCTCGCGGTCGCGTGGACCGAGGCGTGTCAGGCTGAGGGCGTGCTCGCGTGCGCGAAGCACTTCCCGGGACACGGCCGGACGCGCGAGGACCCGCACCAGACGACCGCGAGCGTCTCCGCGCCGCGCGACGTGCTCCACGCGCAGGACCTCGCGCCGTTCCGCGCGGTGTTCGCCGCCAACATCGCGTCGGTCATGACCGCGCACGTGGCGTACCCGGCGCTCGACCCGAGCGGCCAGCCGGCGACGCTCTCGCGCGAGATTCTCACGTGGCTGCTGCGCCAGCAGCTGCGCTACGACGGTCTCGTCGCGAGCGACGCTCTCGACATGCCCGGCGTGCTCGATCCCGCCGGCGGCGACGAGGGTGAGGCGGCGGTCCGGGCGGTGGCCGCGGGGTGCGACGTGGTGCTCGCGCCTGGCGACGTGGGCGCGGTCGCCGCGGCCCTCGAGCGCGCACTCGACGCACACGTGCTCGACCCGGTGCGCGTCCAGCAGAGCGTGCGCCGCCGACTGCGCTGGGCGCAGTGGGCCGCGCCGCCCAACGACTGGCGCCGTCCGGCGGCCGCCGACGCGGCCTGGGGCGCGCAGCTGGCCGAACGCGCGGTCCACGCGGTGCGCCACGACCCGGCGCCGCTCGGCGCCGCGGCCGCCGTGCTCGTCGTCGACGGCACCGCGCTCGACGCGGGCGATCCGGGCGCGGCCCGCGGCTCGGCCCCGCCGCGTCACGACGAGTTCGCGGAGACGCTCGCGACGGCCGGCATCGAGCTCCGCGACGACGACACGGTCTTCGGCGCCGACGTCCCGCTCCTCGTCGCGCTCTTCGGCGGCGAGCGGGTCCGCGTGGGCTGCCCGCCGTACGACGCCGGGACGCTCGGCCGCGTCCGCGACGCGATCGCTCGGGCGCGCGCGGCGGGGCGCGCGGCGACGGTCGTGCAGTTCGCGCCGCCGCGGGTGGCGGTCGAGGTGGATGCTCCGGTGTTGTGCGCGTGGTCGGGAGACCGGGCGATGCAGCAGGCGGCGGCGCGGTGGCTGACGGCCCGGCGGGCGGGGGCGGCAGTCGGGTAAGGGTGGGGCGGGGCGGCGCGGCACGAGCGGTGCGGCGGGCTTGTGGGGCGCCGTTGAGCGCTGCCGTCGTGTCTGTCACACGCCGCACCAACGGCGCCCTTTGAACAGCCCGGTATCAACGGCGTTTCACCAAGAGCGCCGCACCACGAGCGCCGCACCAAGTCCGCCCCACCCGTCGTACCGCCCGCACCCGGCGACCCGTCGCCTAACGCTCCCGTCGCGCCCGCGGCCTCACCGCGCGAACAGGTGCCACGTCCACGCCGCCGCCGCGACCGCCGCCGCGCCTAACACCGCGTACACCGCCCGCACCCGCCCCCGCCGCGACGCGAGCTCCCCGCCCGACACCCCGGGCGCGGCCCGGGCGACAGGCGCGGGCACCAACGTCGGCGCACCCACCACCGCCGGCGCCGCGCGGACGACCGGCACCTCGTCCGTCGTCGCGTCCAGCGACAGCCGGTGCGGCGCGACCGGCTCGCACTCCTCCTCCGTCTCGCCCCCGGGCGCGACCGCGAGCCGGTCGCCCGAGACGCGCGCCGCGACCACCGTGATGTTGTCCGGCCCGCCCGAGGCGTTGGCCGCCGCGACGAGCGCGGCGCAGAGGGCGCCGGGCGACGGCGTGCGCAGGGTGGCGGCGCCGAGTTCCCCGGCGCGGAGCTGCCCCGAGAGCCCGTCGCTGCAGAGCAGGACGAGGTCGCCGCGGCAGAGCGTCTGCCGCGTGACGTCGACGCGCACCGTCGGCTCCGGGCCTAACGCCTGCAGGATGATGTTCCGCCGCAGGCTCGTCTCGGCCTGCTCGGGCGTCATCTCCCCCGCGTCGACCAGGCGCTGCACGAGCGACTGGTCCTTCGTGATCTGCCGCGCCTCGCCCGCGCGGATGACGTACGCGCGGCTGTCGCCGACCTGCGCGACCGTGACGCCGTCGTCCCGCAGGTAGGCCGCGGTGATCGTCGAGGCCATGCCGTGCAGTTCCGACCGCTCGCCGCCGAGCCGGTGCACGGCCTGGTTGGCGGCGAGCACTGCGTCGCGGAGCGCGGACGCGGTCGTCACCTCGTCGGCGGCGGAGATCGCGACGTCGCCGAGCGCGCGGCGGAGCGCCTCGTGTGCGACGCGCACGGCGAGGTGGCTGGCGACCTCGCCGGCCGCCGCGCCCCCCAGCCCGTCCGCGACCACCAGCAGCACGCCCGCGCCCGTCAGCTCGCACGTCCGCTCCGCCGGCAGTGCGCCGGCGCCGCCGGCCGGGGCGAAGTCGAGCGGCTCGCGCGCCGCGAGGTCGGCGACGAGGAACGCGTCCTCGTTGTGCTCGCGCGTGCGGCCCACGTCCGTGAGCGCGCTGATCCGCGCCCGCGACGTGTCCGCGTGCTCCTCCCTGTGCTCCGCGCTCACCCGCGCACGTCCCGACGGTCCGAGGGCATGCACGCCGTACGAAGGGTGGCGGCCGGGGTTGCGCGCGAGGAGGGCAGGGGCATGAGCGCGCGAAGTTACCCGCCGCCCTCCGGCCCGGCTACCTTGGGCGCGATGCCGCCCGCCCGGCCGTTCGCCTTCGCCTCCGCGCTCGCCCTCGCCGCGGCCGCCTGCGGCGCCCCGCGCCGCCCGGCGAGCGCGCCCGCGCCCACCGCGTCGGCCCGCGGCGCTGCCCCGGGCGCCCCGGACCCCGGCACGGGGCTTCCCGCGGTCTCACGGGTCGACGGCGCCCTGGCCGTGCGCGTCGTCTCGCCGACGCCCGACCAGCGCGTGCCGGCCGAATCGACGTTCGTCTTCGGGTCGGTCGGCAGCGGGGCCGCCACGCTCACGATCAACGGCACGCGGGTCGCCGTCGCGCCGAACGGCGCCTTCCTCGCCTACCTGCCGACGCCGCCCGCGACCGCTCCGCGCTACGACCTCATCGCGAGCCGCCGGAGCGACACCGCGCGCGCCAATGTGCCCGTGCGCGCCGCACGCCTCCGCGCGGGTACGCCCGGCGCCCTCGCCGTCGACAGCGCGAGCGTCACGCCTGACGCGCGCGCGCGCCTCCCCGCGGGCGAGCCGGTGCGCGTCTCGCTCCGTGCCTCGCGCGCCGCGCGCGTGTGGCTGGAGCTGCCGGCCGACTCCGCCGGCGCGCGGCCGGGCGCGCCGGCCCGCATCTCGCTCGTCGACGCCGCGGCCGCGCGGGGCGACGCGACCGGTGGGGGCGACGCGCTCGCGCTCTGGGCCGCCGACGTCTCCGCGTCCCGCCTCGCGGCGGCCGGCCGTGCCCCGCGTGTGGTCGCCGCGCGCGGCGCTGATACGGTGCGCCTCCCGCTCGCGGCCGTCTCGCTCCTCGGGCCGCCGGGGTCGCGCGGCTACGTCCAGCTCGGGCGCGCCGCGGCGGTGCCCGACACCGATCGCGCGATCGTCGGTCGCCCCACGCCCGACGGCACCTATCGGTACTTTTTCCTCCCCGGCACCGTCGCCGAACGCACGGCGGTCGTCGGCGGCATGGCGCGGGTGCGCCTCGACGCGGGGTTGCAGGCGTGGGTCGACGCTGACGCCGCCCGCGAGCTGCCCGAGGGCTACGCGCCCCCGCGCCGGGTCGTCGGCGCGGCCCGTGTGCTCCCCGCGGCCGGTTGGGTCGACCTCGTGCTGCCGACCGGCGATCGGCCGCCATACCAGGTGATCGAGCGCGGTCGCGACCTCGAGCTGGTGCTTTACGGCGTCACGATGTCGCCCGAGATCCTGCGCCTCGACGGAACGGCGTCGGACTCGCTCGTGCGCCAGGTCGTGTGGGAGCAGGAGACCGACGACCGCGCGCGCGTCACGCTTCGGCTGTCGCGCGACCCGTACGGCTACCTCGTGCTCTGGGACCCGGCCCGCAACGCCCTCGTGCTACGCGTGCGCCGCCCGCCGCGCGTCGACCCGGCGCGCCCGCTCGCCGGGCTCACGATCGTCGTCGACCCCGGGCATCCGCCGGGCGGCGCGACGGGGCCGACCGGGCTGTGGGAGCCCGTCGCGGTCCTCCCCGTCGGGCTGCGCGTCGCCGAACTGCTCCGCGAGCGCGGCGCGACCGCGCTGCTCACGCGCACCACGGCCGACCCGGTCGGCCTCGCCGAACGTCCGACGCTCGCCCGACGCGCCGACGCCCACGCCTTCGTCAGCGTGCACCTCAACGCGCTCCCCGACGGCGTGAACCCGTTTCCGGCGAACGGCTCGAGCACGCTCTTCTTCCACCAGCACGCCGAGCCGCTGGCGCGCGCCCTCCAGGCCCAGCTCGTCCGCCGGCTCGGCCTGCGCGACCTCGGCATCCACTACCAGAACCTCGCGGTGGCGCGGCCGCCGTGGGTACCCGAGGCGCTCACGGAGGGCCTGTTCCTGATGCTGCCGGAGCAGGAGGCGGCGATGCGCACGCCCGAGGGGCGCGAGCGGTACGCGCGGGCGATCGTCGACGGCTTGGAAGATTACTTCCGGGCGCTCGCCGCCCGCTGACGCGCGCGCGCCGATCGACGACCGCGATGCCCCGACCGCGATGACGATCGACCCCGCCGCGTTCGTACACCCGCTCGCATTCGTCTGCGGCGACGTCGCGTTCGGCGCGGGGGCGAGCGTCTGGCCGTACGCTGTCGTGCGCGGCGACAACGAGCGGATCGTCGTCGGCGCGGGCGCGAACGTACAGGACGGCGCCGTGCTCCACGCCGACCCGGGAGTGCCGTGCACGCTCGGGGCGGGCGTAAGCGTGGGTCACCGCGCGGTGGTGCACGGCGCATCGGTCGGCGACGGCGCGCTGGTGGGGATCGGGGCGATCGTGCTGAACGGCGCGCGGATCGGCGCGGGCGCGCTGGTGGCGGCGGGGGCGCTCGTGCGCGAGGGGGCGGAGGTGCCGGAGCGCGTGCTCGCGGCCGGCGTGCCCGCGCGCGTCGTGCGGCCGCTCACGGACGAGGAACGGGAGCGCCTCGCACGAACGGCGGCGGCGTACCTGCGCCTGCAGGCGCGGCACCGCGCGGGGGAGTTTCCGGCGCTGCGCGGGGTTGATCGCGGCTGAGCGGGCGCGTCCGGGCACTGGTTTTCGGGGTAAACCGCGGCACGCGTAATGCGAAGACGTGAAAGCAGGCAAGTCGCCGACGGGACGGCGGGGACGGGTGGATGTGGGGTGCGGAAAACCTTGCCCAGTTCGACGCTGATCGCGAAGAAGTGTGAACGCGTAAGCGGCTTGTTCACAACGATTTGAGCTCGAATCTGCCGAACTGGCCGAGTGCTCTGTCGTCCACTTTCCAAGACATCAGGAACCGGTGTTTATGGGACGTTCGACGTGGTGCGTGACGGCGGCTTGTGCCTGCGAGCAAGCACTCCTAGGTTCTGCCCCCCGCACCATTTCCCGCCCCAACGCCCCCCGAGCCGCCGCGCGGTTCGGCGCCCGCACTCCCCCGTCTGACGCCGTCCTCCCCGGGGTCAGACCGTACGCCGCCGCACCGCACGCCGCCCCACCGCACGCCGCCGTCTCCCGTACGCGCAGTCGCTGCCCCGTCCGCGTCGTCCGCCGCCGCTCCCGGCCGGCCCGGCCGACGACGACCACCACCACCGCCTCCGCCCGCGCCATTTCCGCGTGCGGGCGCGTCACCCGCAGGAGAGCCGCCTGATGCCGCTGTCCACCACGCCGCCGGCCGTCCCCGCCGAGCTGTCGCAGAACGCCCGCATCGTCCTCGAGAAGCGCTACCTCGTGCGCGACGCCCGGGGCAAATCCACCGAGACGCCCGAGGACATGTTCTGGCGCGTGGCGACGGTCGTCGCCGAGGCCGACCGGCGGTACGGCGCGAGCGACGCGCAGGTGCAGGCGCTGGCCGACGAGTTCTACGCGCTCATGACGCAGCGCCGGTTCGAGCCTAACTCGCCGACGCTGATGAACGCCGGGCGCCCGCTGGGCCAGCTCTCCGCGTGCTTCGTCCTCCCGGTCGACGACGCGCTCAGCAACGGGCAGACCGGCATTTACGACACGCTCCGCTCGATGGCGCTCATCCACCAGAGCGGCGGCGGCACGGGCTTCGGCTTCAGCCGGATCCGCGCCAAGGGGGCGATGGTCCGCAGCACCACCGGTGTCGCGAGCGGTCCGGTCAGCTTCATGAAGCTCTACGACGCCTCGACCGACGCCGTCAAGCAGGGCGGCACGCGGCGCGGTGCGAACATGGGCATCTTGCGCGTCGACCACCCGGACGTGATGGACTTCGTCACGTGCAAGGAAGACCTGACGCAGATCACCAACTTCAACATTTCGGTGGCGATCACCGGGACGTTCATGGACGCGGTGAAGGCGGGCACCGAGTACGACCTCGTCGACCCCGTGACCAAGCAGGTCACCGGCCAGATGGACGCCCGGACGGTGTGGGACAAGATGGTGCTCGGCGCGTGGCGCACCGGCGAGCCCGGCGTGTTCTTCATCGACGAGGCCAACAAGTACAACCCGGTCCCGCACATGGGCGCCTACGAGGCGACCAACCCGTGCGGCGAGCAGCCCCTCCTGCCCTACGACGTCTGCAACCTGGGCTCGGTCAACGTCGGGTACTACGTCAAGGACGGCGCGATGGACTGGGACGCCTACGGGCGTGACGTCCGCACGGCGACGCACTTCCTCGACAACATCATCGACGTCAACAAGTACCCGCTCCCCGAAATCGACGCGCTCTCCAAGCGCATCCGCCGCATCGGCCTCGGCGTGATGGGTTTCGCCGACGGGCTGATCAAGATGGGCATCGCCTACGACACGCCCGAGGGCGTCGAGATGGGCCGCCGCGTGATGGAGTTCCTCGACGTCGAGAGCAAGAACGAGAGCGAACGCCTCGCCAACGAGCGCGGGCCGTTCCCCGAGTGGGCGCGCTCGATCTGGGGGCCGGACGCGACGTGCGCGAGGGACGCCGCAGGCCAGCGCATCCGCCCGATGCAGCTCCTGCGCAACTGCAACGTCACGACGGTCGCGCCGACGGGCACGATCTCGATCATCGCCGGCTGCTCGTCGGGGCTCGAGCCGCTCTTCGCGGTCGCCTTCATGCGCAACCAGGCGGGCGTGATGATGCCCGACGTGAACGAGGAGTTCGTCGCCATCGCCCGGCAGGAGGGTTGGTACTCCGACGCGCTCATGGAGCGCATCGCGAAGACCGGCACGGTCCAGCACCCCGAGGTGCCGGCCAAGTGGCAGCGCGTGTTCGTGACGGCCAACAACATCGCGCCCGAGTGGCACGTGCGCATGCAGGCCGCCTTCCAGCAGCACTGCGACTCGGCGATCAGCAAGACCACCAACTTCGCCGGCAGCGCGACGATCGACGACGTCCGCGCGATCTACGAGCTGGCCTACGAGCTCAACTGTAAGGGTGTCACGGTCTACCGCGACGGCTCGCGCGACGGCCAGGTGCTCTCGACCGGCGCGACCGAGCAGGCCAAGAAGGAGCGCGGCAAGGGCCCCGAGGCCAAGGGCGACGCGAAGTCCGAGGCGAAGCCCGACGTCGCCGCGCCCGCGGCCGACCCCGCGATGAAGCGCCAGCTCGGCGAGCTGCAGGGCACACTCGCGGAGGTGAACGCGGAGCTCGACCGCACCAAGAAGGCGCTCTACGAGGCCGAGGCGGAGAACCTCCAGCGCCGCACCAAGCGCGCGCGCCCGGACAAGCTCCGCTCGACGTCGATGCGCAAAGAGACGCCGCTCGGCACGATGTTCGTCCACATCTCCGAGGACGACCGCGGCAACGCCTTCGACGTCTTCATCTCGCTCGGCAAGGCCGGCGGGTCGGCGATGGCCGACGCGGAGGCGTTAGGCCGCATGGTCTCGCTCGCGCTCCGCTCCGGGATCGCCCTCCCCGAGATCGTACGCCAGCTGCGCGGGATCTCGTCGGACCGCGCCGTCGGGCTCGGGCCCAACAAGGTCCTCTCGATGCCCGACGCCGTCGGCATCGCGCTCGAAGAGTGGTGGCGCGACAAGCACCAGGGCGTGCAGACGGACCTGCTGCAGACCCCGGCGACCTCGCAGCCCGCGGTCGGCGCCGCGCAGCCGGCGGCGGTGCAGGGCAACCTGCTCAACATGCAGGTCGACGCGCAGAGCGACCCGATGGGCGCCTACACGCCGAGCGAAGTGTTCATGGGCACGTGCCCGGACTGCGGCAGCCAGCTGGAGTTCGCCGAGGGCTGCGTCAAGTGCCACGTGTGCGGCTTCAGCGAGTGCGGCTGAGGTCGTGAGCGCCTGACGGCAGTCGACCGCGCCTAACGGCATCGGGCGGAACGCGCGGGGCGGTCGGCGATCGAGCCGACCGCCCCGCCGCGCGTGTGCCCCCGCGTGTGCCCCCCCCGTGTCGCGGCGCGGGCGACCGTGTGTCAGAACGCTACGCGGCGATGCGCGCGGGCCACCCCGATTTCGGCTGTAACTCCGCGCGGGCCCGGCGCGTACGGGCGCAACCGTTCGGGGCGTGCCGCTGTCTCAGGGGCGCTCACCACTCGTGCGCTCACCGCGCGCGCATCGCACCCACCGCGCGTCAACGCGGCCCGCCCGCTTCCGCATCGCCGTCGCATGCCGTCCGCTCGTCCGCCGCGCCCGCGCGGCGCGTTTCGCCCGCTGTCGTGGGCCGCGGCCCTCGGGCTCGCGGCCGGGCGCACCGCGCACGCCCAACAGCCGGCCCCGCCGGTGCCGCAACAGCCCGTACCCGGGCCCGATTCGTCGCGCGTCCCCGCGCCCGGTGCGGTCGCGTCCCAGATTGACCCGCGCCCGACGTTCCGCGCCGTGCGGCGCACGAGCCCGATCGTCATCGACGGCCGCCTCGACGATGCCGCGTGGGCCGCAGCGACGCCGGTGACGCAGCTCCGCCAGCAGGTTCCCGACGAGGGGCGCGATCCGAGCGAGCGCACCGAGATCCGCGTCCTCTTCGACGACGGGGCGCTCTACATCGGCGCGCGCATGTACGACCGGCAGACGCCGCGCGCGGTGCTGGCGCGCCGCGACGCGTTGCTCAACGACAACTCCGGCGCACTCGCCGCCGCGTCGGACCGGTTCACCGTCGTGTTCGACCCGTTCCGCGACGGCAACACCCGGGCCTGGTTCGGGGTCAACCCCGCCGGCGTGCGCGAGGACCAGCTCAACGGCGACCCGTCGTGGGACCCGATCTGGGAGTGCGCGACGCACGTCGACTCGCTCGGCTGGACGGCCGAGATCCGGATCCCGCTGTCCCAACTCCGATTTCCGCGCGTCGCGCCGACCGGCGCGGGCGGCGACCTCGGGCAGACCTGGGGACTGCAGTTCTACCGCGGTCTCTCGCGGCGGAACGAGACCGACATGTGGGCGTTCGCGCGCCGCAACGAGTCCGGCGGGCCGAAGTACTTCGGCACGGTGAGCGGGCTGATCTTCGGCGCGCAGCCGCGGCAGATCGAGCTCGTGCCCTACGCCGTCACCAGCGACAAGTTCGCCGCTGCGGCGTTCGGCGATCCGCTTCACCGCGACCAGCAACGCACGGCCCGCGTCGGCGCGGACGTGAAGGTGCTGCTGACGCCCAGCCTCACGCTCGACGCGACCGTGAACCCCGACTTCGGGCAGGTCGAAGTCGACCCAGCGACCGTCAACCTCACCGCGTACGAGACGTACTTCGACGAGAAGCGCCCGTTCTTCATCGCCAACTCGAGCTACTTCGATTTCGGCGGGACTAACTGCTTCATCTGCTCCAACACCGGCGCGGCGAGCCTCTTCTACTCGCGGCGCATCGGGCGCGCGCCGCAGCTCGTCGGCGCGGTCTCCGACGGCGCGGCGTACATCGACGCGCCCGACGCGACGTCGATCCTGGGCGCCGCCAAGATCACGGGGCGCACGAGCCGCGGCTGGACCGTCGGGGTGCTCGACGCGCTGACCGGGCGCGCGAACGCGCGGTACGTCGCCTCGCCCGCCGACGGGTCCGCGCCTAACGCGTCGGCCCCCGTACTCACGCGCGCGGTCGAGCCGCTCACCAACTACTTCCTCGGGCACGTCGGGCGCGACTTCCGCGGCGGCGACACGCGCGTCGGCGGCGTGTTCGCGCTCACGACGCGCGCGCTCGGCGACTCGCTCGAGCGCGCCGACCTGCGCTCGCGCGCCTCCGTCGCGGGCGTCGACCTCGAGCACCACTGGAAGCAGCGCACCTACTCGTTCCTCGCGCACGCAATCGTCTCGGACGTCGCGGGCGACACCGCGGTCATGCGCAGCACCGAGGAGACGAGCGCGCACTACTTCCAGCGGCCCGACCGGCACGTGCGCTCCGACGGCCTCTTCTCGACCGCGTACGACCCGGCGCGCCGGTCGCTCGGGGGCTACGCGCTCTACGGCCGCCTCGCCAAGGACAACGGCGACTGGCTCTGGGAGACGCAGCAGCGCTGGCGCTCGCCCGGCTACGAGCTCAACGACCTCGGGTTCCTCACCCGCTCCGACGTGCGCTACATGAACGCGAACCTCGGCCGCCAGTGGACCACGCCGAGTTCGTGGTTCCGCAACGCCGTCGCGTTGGTCGGGCCGCAGCTCGCGTACAACTTCGACGGCGACCGCACCGACGGTGAACTGCACGGATTCACGCAGGCCCAGTTTCTCAACTATTGGTCGGCGTCGATCTTCGCCCAGTACCACCCGGACAACCTGGACGACCGCCTGACGCGGGGCGGGCCCGTGGTGCGCCGCTTCGGCTATGAGTACGCGCAGGCGAGCCTCAACACCGACGGGCGCCGCACGGTCGTCTACAACCTGCAGCTGGGGCGCGCCAACGGACTCGGCAACCCGGGCCTCACCAACCAGGTGAGTGGGGGGGCGACGATCAAGCCGTCCAGCCGCGTGCTGATCAGCCTCTCGCCGAGTTACAGCCGCGACGTCACCACTCAGCAGTACGTGACGGCGGTCGCCGATGCGACGGCGCCCGCCGGCTTCGCGGGGCAGCGGTACGTCTTCGGCACCGTCGACCAGCGGACGCTCGCGCTCGAGACGCGGGTGAACACGACGTTCACGCCCAGCCTCTCGCTCGAGTTGTACGCCCAGCCGTTCCTGGCGAGCGGGTCCTACCGCGAGTTCAAGGAGTTCGCCGCCCCGCGCACGTCGGCGATGCGCCTCTACGGGCGAGACCTCGGCACGATCTGTCGCGACGCGGGCGGCAACTACACGATCGACCCGGCCGCGTCGGTGGGGACGCCGTGCCCGGTGGCCGGCGGCGCGCCGTCGTCGGGCTTCAACATCGGCGACCCAGACTTCAACTACCGCTCGCTGCGCGGCACCGCGGTGCTTCGCTGGGAGTACCGCCCGGGCTCGACGATCTTCGCCGTCTGGACGCAGCAGCGCACCGGGTCGGCCGCGTTCGGCGACTTCGACTTCGTGCGCGATCGCGCGGCGCTCTTTCGGGACCGGCCGATCAATGTCTTCCAGCTCAAGGCCACGTACTGGCTCGGGCGCTGAGCACCGAGGGCGAGCGCCGACGCGTGAGCGTGGGCACCATGATGCGGGAACGGCGGCCTAGGGCGTGCTGTTGTGCCGGGACGCCGCGCCGGACCGTCCGCCGCGGTCGCGAACCGTACCCACCCGCCAAGGAAGGCACATGACTCGCTCGCTCCGCCTCATCGCGACCGCCGCCGCGCTCGCCTGCTCGTCCGCGGCCCTGCACGCGCAGAGCCCCGCCGGTCGCCCGGCCGCCAACCCCGGGTCCGGGACCCCCAACGCCGGCATCCCGGGCACCACGCCCGGCGCCGGTCTCCCGGTCGTCGGCCCCGGCCAGGACACGACGGCATCGACACGCGCGATGCGCGGCGGCCGCGGGGGCCGGATCGACAGCTCGCTCGTCGCGCAGCTCGACACCGTCAACTCGGCCGCGAAGGCCGGGCTCACGAACCTGCCGCCGGCCGCCGCGGCGGCGCTCGTCGGCAGCATACAGAGCAAGCTCGCCGGCAGCCGGAGCCCCGCGCTCCGCAGCATCGCGGCCGACCTGTCGGCCCTCCAGACCGAGCTCAGCGCGGGCACCGTCAACGGCCCGCGCATCGGCGCGATCCTCGGCCGCATCGGGCCCAAGGTCAGCCGCGTCGCGGGCATGCAGAGTGGGCCCGTCGCTACGACGCTCAACGAGATCGGCAGCGAGCTGACCGCCGCCAGCCGGCAGCTCGCGGGCGGGTGACGGCGCCCTCCGGCCCGCGCCGCTGAGCACGGGAGACCGTTAGGCGCTCGCGCGCCAGCGCCTAACGGTCTCCCGTGGGGCCGGTCACACCGCCGCGGCGGCCAGCGCGGTGAGCCGGTCCACCGCCGCGGCCAGCTCCGCGGCGGGCCGCACGAACGAGATCCGGAAGTAGCCCGCGCCGCCCGGGCCGAACGCGACGCCCGGCGTGACCACCACGCCCGCCTCGTCCATCCCAGCGCGCACCCACCCCCAGTCGTCGTACCCGCCCGGCACCGGCAGCCACGCGTACATCGCCGCGCGCGGCGGCGTCGCGTCCCACCCGGCCGCCGCGAGCGCGCCGTAGACCGCGTCGCGCCGCGCCGCGTACTCCGCGACGATCGGCGGCGTCAGCGTCCGGTGGTGGGTCAGCGCGTGCGCGCCGGCGGCCTGCGCCACCCACGGCGTGCCGTAGCCGACGTTGCTCCGGTACGCGAGCAGCGTGTCACACACCGCCGCGTTGCCCGCGACGAAGCCGACGCGCAGCCCGGCCATGTTGAACGTCTTCGAGCACGAGTGCAGCTCGACCGCGACCTCGCGCGCCCCGGGCAGCTCGAGCACGCTCGGCGCGCGATACCCGTCGTAGGTCAACTCGCTGTACGCCAGGTCGCTGATCAGCAGCAGCCCGTTCCGCCGCGCGAACTCGACCGCGCGGGCCAGGTATGCCGCGTCGCACGACGCGCCCGTGGGGTTGTTGGGGTAGTTGATGACCATCAACTTCGCCCGCCGCAGTCGGTCCGCCGGCACCGCGTCGAACTCCGCGAGGAAGCTCGGGGCGCGCATCGGCATGTACTCGACCTCGCCGCCGTGCAGCAGCGCGGCCCGCGCGAACACGGGATAGTAGATCTCGGGCACGAGGGCGACGTCGCCCGGGCCGCAGTACGCGCGGATGAGCTGCGCCACGCCCTCCTTCGAGCCGCTCAGCGCGACCACCTCGCGCGAGGGGTCGACGGTCACGCCGAACCGATCGTCGAGGAACCCCGCGACCGCGCCGAGGTACTCGGGCGAGCCGCGGAACGGCGGATACCCGTGGCGGCCGACGTCGCCGAGCGCGTGGCAGGCGGCGTCGACGACGGGGGCGGGGGTCGGCTGGTCGGGGCTTCCGATCCCGAGGTCCACGAGTCCGCGCCCCTCGCGGGCCAGTCGGGCTCGCGCCTCGCCCTTCAGACGGTCCAGCTCGGCGAAGACGTAGGGCGGCAGCCCGGTCAGGGTCGGGATCGGGGCGGGGAGCATGGTCGTGGGAAGCGTGGGAGAGCGACGGTCCGCGCCCGGGACCGTTCGCCAGGCCGCGCCGCAACTTACCCGGCCTGCGCCGCGTGGCGTGAGGCTTGCGCGCGCAGGGAGGCGCGCCCCGCGCTCGTCCGCGCGCTTCCATCGACCGTGCTCCCGCTGCTTCGACTGATGCTTCGTCGCGAAACTCGTTCCTCGATCGCTCCCGCGCGCGTCCTGACCGCCGCCATCGTCACCTCGTCCGCGCTTGCCGCGTGCGGGCGTGGCGGACCACCGCCGCACGCGGCGGAGGCGCTCGCGGCCGACGCGCCCCCCGCGGCCGCCCCGGCGTGCGCGCCCGACAACGGCGGCCTCAAGCTGCCGGCCGGGTTCTGCGCGACCATCTTCGCCGACAGCGTGGGCAGCCCGCGGCACATCGCCGTCGCCCCCGGCGGTATCGTCTACGTCGCGCTCCAGGTGCCCAAACGCTTCGGGAGCGAGCGCGGCTCGACGGCCGCGGGCGGGGTCCTCGCCCTCCGCGACCGCGACGGCAACGGCCGATCGGACGAGGTCGCTGGTTTCGGCGAGCACGGCGGGACGGGCGTCGCGGTCGCGCACGGCTTCGTCTACGTCGACGAGGGCAGCCAGATCACCCGTTACCCGATCGCGCCCGGGCAGCTCGAGCCGACCGGGGCGGGGCAGGTGATCGTCGCCGGGCTTCCGACCGGCGGCCACGAGGCGCGCAACCTCGTCCTCGACGGGCGCGGCACGCTGTACGTGAACGTCGGGTCGAACACCAACTCCTGCCAGCAGAACGACCGCAAGAGCGGCTCGCCGGGCGACGACCCGTGCCCGGAGCTGCAGACGCGCGCGGGCATCTGGAAGTTCTCCGACGACCGCCCCGGGCAGCGCTTCTCGCCCGCGGCCCGCTGGGCCACCGGCGTCCGCAACGCGATGGGCCTCACGCTCAACCCGATCGACGGCCGCATCTACACCACCCAGCACGGGCGCGACCAGCTCTACCAGAACTGGGGCAACAAGTACAACGCGGAGCAGGGCGCGGAGCTCCCCGCGGAGGAGTTCATGGAGGTCAACGCCGGCGACGACTTCGGCTGGCCGTACTGCTACTTCGACCAGTTCCAGGAGAAGCTCGTCCTCGCGCCCGAGTACGGCGGCGACGGCAAGGAGGTCGGGCGTTGTGCCGCGAAGAAGGCGCCGCTCGCCGCGTTCCCCGGCCACTGGGCGCCGATGGCGTCGATGTTCTACACGGGCCGTTCGTTCCCCGCGCGCTACCACGGCGGCGCGTTCATCACCTTCCACGGCTCGTGGAACCGCGCGCCGCTGCCGCAGGCGGGCTACCGCGTCGTGTTCCAGCCGATGACCAACGGCCGCGCGTCCGGCAAGTACGAGACGTTCGCCGACGGCTTCCGCGAGGGCTCGCACCGACCGGTCGGGCTGGCCCAGGCGCCCGACGGCGGGCTGTACGTGACCGACGACGCGCGCGGCCGAATCTGGAAAATCGTCTATACGGGGCGGTGACCCGCGCGCTCTTCGGCGTCATCTCTCGCCGCGCCCACGATGACGTTCCCTTCGTCCTCTTCTGATAACGACCCCATGCCGAACCGCCTTCAGCAACTCCACGCCGCCGGCCAGTCCGTCTGGCTCGACTTCATCGACCGCCAAATTCTGCACGACGGCTCGCTCGAGCGCCGCATCCGCGACGACGCGCTCACCGGTATGACGTCCAACCCGACGATCTTCCAGAACGCGCTCGCCACGGGCGACGCCTACGACGAGTCGCTGCACGCGGCCAAGGCCGGCCTGACCCCCTGGCAGCTGTTCGAGACGATCGAGGTCGAGGACGTGAAACGCGCGTGCGAGATCTTCGCCCCCGTCTACGAGCAGACCGGCGCGCGCGACGGCTTCGTGTCGATCGAGGTCTCGCCGGGCGTCGCCAACGACCCCGACGCGTCGATCGAAGAAGGTCGCCGGCTCTGGTCGCACGTCGACCACCCGAACGTGATGGTCAAGGTCCCCGGCACCGAGAGCGGCGCCCGCGCCGTGCGCGCGCTCCTGGCCGAGGGCGTCAACGTCAACGTGACGCTCCTCTTCAGCCTCGACGCGTACCGCCGCGTGATCGACGCCTACCTCGACGCGCTCGAGGAGCGCGTGGCGAAGGGCGAGCCGATCGACCGCATCGGCAGCGTCGCGAGCTTCTTCGTGAGCCGCGTCGACACCGAGGTCGACAAGCGCATCGACGCCCTCGCCCCCTCGCTCCCCGAGGACCGGCGCGCGCACGCCCTCGCGCTGCGCGGCAAGGCGGCGATCGCCAACGCGCGGCTCGCCTACAAGCTGTTCCAGGAGAAATTCTCCGGCCCGCGCTGGGAGGCGCTGGCCGCGAAGGGCGCCGCGGTGCAGCGCCCGCTCTGGGCGAGCACCGGCACCAAGAACCCGGCCTACCGCGACGTGCTCTACGTCGAGCAGCTCATCGGACCCGACACGGTCAACACGCTTCCGCCGGCCACGATCGACGCCTTCCGCGACCACGGCGAGACCGCGGTCACCGTCACCACCGACGTCGACCAGGCGGAGCGCGACCTCGCCGACCTGGCCGCGCTCGGAATCGACATCAACGAGGTGACGAGCAAGCTCCTCGTCGAGGGAATCGCCAGCTTCCAGAAGTCCTTCGACGGCCTCCTCACCAACATCGAGAAGCGCATGGGCGCGCTGGCGGCGCGGTAGCCCGCGATGCCGAGCGACGGGCGGCCTAACGCCGCCCGCACCGCGGCCGCCGCGCTCCTCCTCGGGGCCGGCGGCCTCGCCGCGTCGCGGCCGATCGGGCCGCTCCCGGCGCTCGGGCCGCTGCTCGATCCGACCCGCGGCGTGTGGGCCGCCGCGCGCGGCCCGGGCCCCGTCGGTCCGCACGACACGCTCGCGGTCGTCGGCCTCGCCGGCCGCGTGCGCGTGGTCTACGACCGACGCCACGTTCCGCACATCTTCGCCGCCTCCGAGCTCGACGCCTACCAGGCGCTCGGCTACGTCGTCGCGCGCGACCGGCTGTTCCAGCTTCACGTGCAGCGGCTCGCGGCGAGCGGGCGTCTCACCGAGCTCGCCGGCGCGGCTGCGCTCCCGCTCGACCGGGAGGCGCGCGGACTCGGGCTGCCGCGGGCGGCGGAGGCCAAGCTCCGCGCCATGCCCGCGGACGAGCGCGCGCTGCTCGACGCCTACGCCGCGGGCGTCAACGCCTACGTCGCGACGTTAGGCCCGGGCGACCTGCCCGTCGAGTTCACGCTGACCGGCACGCGCCCGGGGCCGTGGCGGGCGATCGACGCCGTCCACGTGATCAACCGTATGGGCTACGACCTCGCCTCGGGCGCGCGCGAGGTCGACCGCGCCGCGGCGGCCGCGCGCGTGGGCGCGGCGGCCGCCGCCGCGCTCGTCCCCGATCGCGAGCCGATCGTCGAGCCGATCCAGCCGGACGGCGACGGCGCCCCGCGCGACGACTTCGCCCCGCTGCCCGCGCCGGGCGCGCCCGACGCCGCTGCGGGGCGCGTCGCCGCCGCGTACCGCGCCTTCTTCCCGCGCGCGGCCACCGCCGTGCCGCCCGACGAGCGCTCGCACCTCGCCAGCAACAACTGGGCGGTCGCCCCCGCGCGCTCGGCGAATGGTCACGCGCTCCTAGCCGGCGACCCGCACCTCTCGCTGACGCTGCCGAGTATCTGGTACGAGGCGCACCTCGTGGTGCCCGGGCAGCTCGACGTCTACGGCGTGACGATCCCCGGCGTTCCCGGGATCGTGATCGGCTTCAACCGCGACGTCGCGTGGACCTTCACCAACACCGGCGTCGACGTGAAGGACTTCTACGCCGAGGCGGTCGACGATCCCGCGCGCCCGACGCGCTACCGGCTCGACGGCGCGTGGGCGCCGCTGGAGCGGCGGGTCGAGGAGTACCGCACCGCGGCCGGCGCGCTCGTCGCCGTCGACACGCTCCGCTTCACGCACCGCGGGCCGCTCCGCCGCGAACCGACGGCGCCGGGCTCGCCACCTAACACATCGCCGAACGCGTCGCCCCGCTGGCTCTCGATGCGCTGGACGGTGCTCGAGCCCGGCGACGAGCTCGGCGCGTTCCGCGAGGGGGCGCGCGCGACCAGCGCGCGGGCGTTCCTCGACGCGATGGCCCGTGGCTACCGCTCGCCCGCGCAGAACATGCTCGCCGCCGACCGCGGCGGGGCGATCGCGATCCGCTCGACGGGCCGCTTCCCGGTCCGCCCGGGCGACCACTCGGGGACCGTCGTGCGCGACGGTCGCACCCGCGCCAGCGACTGGATCGGCGACCTGCCGGTCGATCGCTACCCGCAGGCCTTCTCCCCCGCGCAGGGATACGTCGCCTCCGCCAACCAGCAGCCGGTCGACGTCCGTCCCGGGGCCCCGAACGCGGGCGACTACTGGGGCGGCGGCTACGATCCGTGGCGCGCGCTGCGCATCAACGGGCTTCTCCGCGCCGACGCGCACGTCACGGTCGACGCGATGCGCCGCTACCAGACCGACCCGGGCTCGGCGCGCGCCGACCGCTTCGCGCCCTACTTCCTGCGCGCGGCCGCGCGGCCCGCGCCCGCCGGCGTGGCCGCGCGCGCGCTCGCGGACGCGGGCCGCCTCCTCGGCCAGTGGGACCGGCGCTACACGCTCGACAACAACCGCGCGGTGCTCTTCGAGTGGGCGATGCGCGAGCTCGCCGCGCGCACCTGGGACGAGCTCGACGCGCCGGGCGCCCGCCTGGTCGCCGGCATCGACCCATTCGGCCGGCCGAGCACGCGCCCGGACCGGGACTTCACGCCGTCGGGCGCCGTCCTCGCCGAGCTGCTCGCCGATTCGTCGAGCGCATGGTGGGACGAGCGCGCGACGCCCGCGCGCGAGACGCGCGACGACGTGCTCGCCCAGAGCCTCGTCGCGGCGCTCGACAGCTGCCGTCGCAAGTACGGCGACCCGGACGCGGGCGGCTGGACGTGGCGCCGCCTCCGCCACGCCAACATCCGCCACCTCGCGCGCATCCCGACGTTCGCCGCGCCCGAGGTCCCGGTCCCGGGCGGGCCCAACACGCTCTGGCCGTCGTCGGGCGAGGGCACCGCGGGCCCGAGCTGGCGGATGGTCGTCGACCTTGGAAGCCGCGACGGCGGCGACGCGGTCCGCGCGTGGGGCATCTACCCGGGCGGGCAGCGCGGCAACCCGCTCGACCCCACCTCCCGCGACCGCCTGACGCGCTGGGCCGCGGGGCAGCTCGACGCGCTGCTCGTCCCGCGCACGCCCGACGCGCTCGCGCCGGCCGACGTCGCGGGGACGCTCACGCTGGTCCCGCGTTAGGCGCACTGATGCCTGCGCCCCGTTCCGCGTCAGGTCCGGCCCGCGCGCCCGCGGGCGCACGCGTGGTGCCGCTCGCCGTCGCGCTCGCCGTCGCGCTCGCCGTGGTGATCGGCACCGTATGGCTCGGCTGGCCCGCGCCCGCGGTGGTCGGCGCCGCGGCCGGCGTTGCCGCGGAGCGCGCGCGGGCCGCGGAGCGCGCGCGGGGCGCCGCGCTCGGTGCCGTCGTCGGCTGGGGTGCGCTCCTCGCGTGGGCACTCGTCGGCGGACGCGCCGCGGGCGTCGTGCACATGGTTGGCGGGCTCGCGGGCGCGCGCGGCGCGTCGGGCCTGCTCGTGACCGTCGCCGCGGCCCTCCTCACGCTGGCCCTCGCCGCGGCGCTCGCCTGGGCCGCGGCGATCCTCGCCGCTGGGCTCGTCCGGGGCCGCGTGGCCGCGCGACTCGGCCGCGTTACCTTGTCCGTGACCTCCACAGCCGGGCCTCCCCAGCGCGCCCCCGCCGCCCCCACGCCGTGACCGTCCGCTACACGCCCCGCACCAAGATCGTCGCCACCCTCGGCCCCGCCTCGACGTCGCGCGAGGCCATCGGGGGCCTCATCGAGGCCGGGCTGAACGTCGCCCGTATCAACTTCTCCCACGGCACCCACGAGCAGCACGCGGAGCGCATCCGCACCGTGCGCGAGGTCGCCGAGTCGTTAGGCCGCCACGTCGCCATCCTCGGGGACCTGCAGGGCCCGCGCATCCGCATCGGCGCCCTCGCCAGCGCCATCCAGGTCGAGCCCGGGCAGAGCCTCACCCTCGTCCCCGAGAGCGAGCCGCACGACCTCGCCCGCTACGAGGTGCCGGTCACCTACGAGGCGCTCGCCAACGACGTGCGCGCGGGCGACCGCGTCCTCGTCGACGACGGCCTGATCGAACTGGTCGTGCTCGACGTGCAGGGGCGCCGCGTGACCGTGCGCGCCGTGCACGGCGGCCCCATCAAGAGCAACAAGGGGATGAACCTCCCCGGCGTCACGGTGTCCGCGCCGTCGATCACCGACAAGGACCGGGCCGACGTCGCCTTCGCCGTCGAGCAGGAGCTCGAGTACGTCGCCCTCAGCTTCGTGCGCCGCGCCGCGGACGTCGAGGGGCTCCGCGCGATGCTCCCCAAGGGGATGCTCATCTGCGCGAAGATCGAAAAGGATCAGGCCCTCGACAACATCGAGGAGATCGTCCGCGCCTCCGATGCGGTCATGGTCGCCCGCGGCGACCTGGGCGTCGAACTCCCCTTCGAGCGCGTCCCGCTCGCGCAGAAGCTGATCATCGCCCTCGCCCAGCGCCTGAGCCGCCCCGTCATCACGGCGACGCAGATGCTCGAGTCGATGGTCGAGCACCCGCGCCCGACGCGCGCCGAGGCGAGCGACGTCGCGAACGCGATCCTCGACGGCACGGACGCGGTCATGCTCTCGGCCGAGACCGCGGCGGGCGCGTACCCGCGGCTCGCCGTACAGGCGATGCGGCGGATCATCGAGGAGATCGAGACGCACCCGGTGATCGGCGCGGGGCTCCGCGACGAGCGCCGCGCGCGCGGCCTCCTGGTCACCACCGAAGAAGCGATCGCGGCCGCGACGGTGGCCGCCGCGCGCCAGCTGGCCGCGCCGCTCGTGATCGTCTTCACCAAGAGCGGCTTCTCGGCGCGGATCGTGGCGGCGCACCGGCCGCCGGTGTCGATCCTCTCGCTCACCGACGACCCGCGCACCGCGCGCCAGCTTGCGCTCGTCTGGGGCGCCGTCCCCGAGGTCGTGCCCGCGCAGGCGTCCTACGAGGCGATGGTGAGCGTCGGCGTCGAGGCGGCCATGCGCCGCGAGCTCGCCAACCCCGGCGACCGGATCGTCGTCACCGCCGGCGCGCCCAACGTGCCCGGGACGACCAACACGCTCAAGGTCGAGACGGTGCCGGCGTCCGACGCCGCGACCGCCTAACGCGGCGGCGCCCGCCGGCCGCGTGCGCGTCACCTTCCTCGGCACCGGGACCAGCTTCGGCGTCCCGCAGATCGGCTGCGGCTGCGCGGTCTGCCACTCGGACGACCCGCGCGACCGCCGCACGCGCGTCGGCGCGCTCGTCGAGACCGACGCGGGCCGCCGCATCCTCATCGACACGCCGCCCGAACTCCGGTTGCAGCTCGTCGCCGCCGGGGTCGGCGCCGTCGACGCCGTGCTCTTCACGCACGACCACGCGGACCACACGCACGGCGTCGACGACCTGCGCGCCTTCTCCGCCGCGACGGGGCGCGCGGTGCCCGCCTACGCGTCGGCCGAGACGGCCGCGGGGCTGGCGCGCAAGTTCCCGTACATCTTCGACGACCGGATCAAGCCGCTCCCGGGCACGTTCAAGCCCGAGGGGCACCTCGACACCCTCGAGCCGGGCGTCACGCGCGAGATCGCCGGCGTCCCGGTCACGCCCTTCTTCGTCCCGCACGGCGTGATCCGCGTGCTCGGCTTCCGCCTCGGCCCGCTCGGCTACGTCACGGACGCCAAGGTGTTGCCCGACGACGCGGTCGAGATCCTGCGCGGGGTGCGCGTGCTCGTCCTGAACGCGCTCTACCACAAGCCGCACCCGACGCACCTGAGCATCTCGGAGGCCGTCGAGGCCGCGCGCCGGGTCGGCGCCGAGCGGACGTACCTCACGCACCTCACGCACCACACGTCGCACGCGAGCCTCGAGGCGGGGCTCCCGCCGGGCGTACGGCCCGCGTACGACGGGCTGGTCGTCGACGTCTGAGCGCGTGGCTTCACTCCCTCTCCTTCCCTGACGCCGAGGCGCCGATGCCGATCTCGCTCGACTACACCAACATGTTCCTCCCCGGCTCCGTCACCGACGCCGAGTGGACGGAGATCACCGGCCGCTTCCGCGACGCGCACGCCGCGGTCGCCGCCAAGCGCGCGCGCGGGGAGCTCGGCTTTCTCGACCTCCCCGACGACACGCGCCTCCTCGCGCAGACGACCGATTTCGCCGCGAAGGCGCGCGGCCGCTACACCGACGTCCTACTGTTAGGCATCGGCGGCTCCGCGCTCGGCCCGATCGCGCTCCGCACGGCGCTCCGGCCGCCCGCGTGGAACACGCTCTCCGACGCCGAGCGCGACGGGCACCCGCGCCTGCACGTGCTCGACAACGTCGACCCCGACACGATCGCGGCCACGCTCGCGCGCCTCGACCTCACGCGCACCGTCGTCCTCGTTGTCTCGAAGTCGGGCGGCACGGCCGAGACGATGGCGCAGTACCTCCTGATCCGCGCCGCGCTCGACGCCGCGTTGGGCGATCAGGCGAAGGAGCACCTGGTGTTCATCACCGACCCGGAGAAGGGCTCGCTC
This sequence comes from uncultured Gemmatimonadales bacterium, assembly GCA_963763675.1. Classification (GTDB taxonomy): domain Bacteria; phylum Gemmatimonadota; class Gemmatimonadetes; order Gemmatimonadales; family Gemmatimonadaceae; genus BPUI01. The sequence goes on along the minus strand of CAVXPN010000001.1, from coordinate 1,108,882 downwards.
CGCCCGATCGCCAACCAGGAGGGCCTCGCCGCGCTCGACATCCCGCCCAACGTCGGTGGCCGCTTCTCGGTGCTGACGCCCGTGGGCCTGCTCCCCGCCGCGCTCCTCGGCGTCGACGTCGCGGCGCTGCTCGCCGGCGCGGCCGAGATGCGCGGCCGCTGCGAGACCGACGACCTGGCGCGGAACCCGGGCGGCGTCTACGCCGCGCTCCAGTACCTCGCGGCGAGCGCGCACGGCAAGCCGGTGCAGGTCTTCATGCCCTACGCGGACCCGCTGCGCGACTTCGCCGCGTGGTTCGTGCAGCTGTGGGACGAGTCGCTCGGCAAGGCGCGCGCAGACGGCGCCCACGTCGGCCCGACCGCCGTCCCGGCGTTAGGCACGACCGACCAGCACGCGCAGGTGCAGCTCTTCATGGAAGGCCCGGCGGACAAGACGGTGACCTTCGTCTCGGTCGAGGGGCGCACCGACCGCGGCCGGATCCCGGCCCTCTACAAGGACGTCCCCGACCTCGCCTACCTCGGCGGGCACACGCTCGGCGAGCTGCTCGACGTCGAGCGCCGCGCCACCGCGGGCGCGCTCGCCGCCCGCGGCCGGCCCAACATGACGATCACGCTCGACGCCGTCGACGCGTTCCACGTCGGCGGGCTGATGATGCTGCTCGAGGCCGCCACCGCGTACTCCGGCGAGTTCTACGGCATCGACGCGTTCAACCAGCCCGGCGTGGAACTCGGCAAGCACTTCACGTACGGCATGATCGGGCGGCCGGGGTTCGAGCAGGCGCGCGAGGAGTTCGACCGGCTGCCCAAGTCAGACCCGAAGCGGCGCGTCTGACCGCGCCCCGGAGCGCCGCGACACGGGGCGCCGCCTAGCATCCCCCGCCGGCCCCGCCGAGATTGCGCGGGGGCCGCGCGGCCCCCGCCCACTTCCGCTGCTCCCGACCATGACCACGCACATCGCCCCCGAGGCGCGCTCCCCCGAGACGGACTACTTCCCCGGAGCGGTCGCCGTCCAGGACGGCCGCGTCACCGTCACCGACCCCTCCGTGCTCGCCAGCGACCGCATCGACGCGGTCGTGCGCGACGCGGTGTTCGCCGAGGGGCAGGCGCGCGAGTACGCGCGCTGGCTGCTCTGGGAGATCGGCCAGGCGGTCGGCGTCCGCCCGGCGTCCATCTACGAGCTGTACATGGCGCGCGGCCGCGGCGATGTCTCCGGCTTCACGGTGCCCGCGATCAACGTGCGCATGGCGACGTACGACACCGCCCGCGCGATCTTCCGCACCGCCATCCGGATGAACGCCGGCACGTTCCTGCTCGAGATCGCGCGCTCCGAGATCGCCTACACCGACCAGCGCCCCGCCGAGTACGTGAGCGTGCTGCTGGGGGCCGCGCTGCGCGAGGGGTTCCGCGGGCCGCTCTTCATTCAGGGCGACCACTTCCAGGTCAACGCGAAGAAGTTCGCCGTCGACCCCAAGCTCGAAGTCGACGGCGTCAAGCAGCTCGCCACGGAGGCCGTGCACGCCGGCTTCTACAACATCGACATCGACACGTCGACGCTCGTCGACCTCACGTACCAGTCGCTCGACGAGCAGCAGCGCCTCAACTACGAGACCGCCGTCGACCTCGCGCGGCACGTGCGCTCGCTCGAGCCGCACGGCGTGACCATCTCGTTAGGCGGCGAGATCGGCGAGGTCGGGCTGCAGAACTCGACCCGCGAGGAGCTGGACGCGTACATGAAGGGTTTCAACCAGGTGCTGTCCGAGGTCGCCCCGGGCACGCCCGGGCTCGCGAAGATTTCGGTGCAGACCGGCACCTCGCACGGCGGCACGGTCAACGCCGACGGCTCGATCGCCGCGGTCAACCTCGACACCAACGTGCTGCGCGACCTGGGCGAGGTGGCGCGCCGCGAGTACGGAATGGCGGGCGCGGTGCAGCACGGCGCGTCGACGCTCCCGGACTCGGAGTTCGACCAGTTCCCGAAGGTCGAGACCGCCGAGATCCACCTCGCGACCAACTTTCAAAACATGCTCTACGACCACCTGCCCGAGGACCTGCGGCGGGAGATGTACGCGTGGTTGGACGTCAACGCGAAGGACGAGCGCAAGCCGACGGACACCGACGAGCAGTTCTACTACAAGGCGCGCAAGAAGGCGATCGGGCCGTTCAAGCGTCGCGTGTGGGACCTTCCCGAGGACGTGAAGGCGCAGATGGCGGCGGTGTTCGACGAGAAGTTCGGCTTCCTCTTCACGCAGCTCGCCGTGGGCGACACGAAGCGCTACGTCGACCGCTTCGTGACGGCGCCGCACCTGCACCGCCAGGCGCCGGTCGACGGGCGACCGGCGGTCGAGGCCGCGCCGGACGACGCGGACCTGAGCGACTGACGTCGTCTAACGGCGGGCCGGCTGGCGCCGCCGGCGACGACGCCGGCGCCGCGGCGCTCGCCTGGCAGGACGCGTACGGCGCGCTCGTCAGGCGCGCGGCGCACGACCTCAACAACGCGCTCAACGCGGTCGCGATGAACCTCGAAGTGGCGCGCCTGCGCGCGGTCCCGGGCGCGGACGCCGGGCGCGTCGCGCCGTTCGCGGCCGCCGCCGCCGAATCGCATGACGAGGTGGTCGCGATGGTGCGTGCGCTCACGGCGCTCGCCCGCGAGCCGCTGACGGTCGGGTGCGACGTTCGAGAGACCGTCGCCCACGTGGTCTCGCTGCTCGCGCCCGGACTCCGCGCCCGCGGCGGCTCGCTCGCCCTCGCTGCGGCCGGCCCGGCCCGCACGCCGTGGGACGCGACTCGGGTCCGCGTCGCGGTGACACGCGTGGTGCTCGCGGCTACCGACGCCACGGCCGGTGCAGCCCCGGCGCTGCGACTCACCGTGACGCGCGACGCCGGCGCCGAAGGAACTCGCGACGCCGTTTGGACGCTCGCCTTCGAGCCGCCCGTTGCGCCGCCCCTGAACGTCCCGTCCGAGTAACCGTAGCGTTCGGCGGACGCCGGGCGTCGCTGCGCCGTTCCCCTATCGGTTATTCTTCGGTCATGTCGCCCAAACTTCTCATCGCCGACGACGAGCAGAAGTCCGTGATCCCGCTCACCGCGATCCTCGAAGCCGAGGGGTTCGCGGTCGACAGCGCGGCCGACGGGCAGAAGGCGCTCGACATGCTGACCGGTCCCGGCGGCGACGCGTACGCGGTGGTGCTCGCGGACCAGAACATGCCCAAGCTCGACGGCATGTCGCTGCTGACGGAGCTCCGCCAGCGCAAGCACCAGGCGCAGGTCATCATGATCACCGGCGCGGGCTCCGTCGACCTCGCCGTCGAGGCGATGCGGCAGGGCGCGTACGACTTCCTCGAGAAGCCGATCAACCTCGCCAAGCTCAAGGCGTTGATTCCGAAGGCGCTCGAGCGCGCGAAGTTGGAGCAGAAGAACGAGGAGCTCGAGACCAAGCTCGAGAGCTACACGCGCTTCGGCGAGATGGTCGGCCAGAGCGAGCCGATGCAGGCGGTCTACCAGATGATCGACCGCGTCGCGCCGTCGATGGCCTCGGTCCTCATCCTCGGCGAGAGCGGCACGGGCAAGGAGCTGGTCGCGAAGGCCCTGCACAAGAAGAGCGACCGCGCGCGCAACGTGTTCTACCCGCTCAACTGCGCCGCGCTGCCGAAGGAGATCCTCGAGAATTTGCTCTTTGGTCACGAAAAGGGCGCGTTCACGGGCTCGACCAACGAGAAGCCCGGCGCCTTCGAGGAGGCCTCGGGCGGCACCATCTTCCTGGACGAAGTGGCCGAGATGCCGCCCGACATCCAGGTGAAGCTGCTGCGCGCGCTCGAGTCGCGCATGGTCCGACGGCTGGGCGGCAAGAAGGAGATCCCGGTCGATATCCGCATCGTCGCGGCGACCAACAAGGACCTGCAGAAGGCGATCGCCGACGGCGAGCTGCGCGAGGACCTCTTTTACCGCCTCGCCGTCGTCGAGATCGACCTGCCGCCGCTCCGCGAGCGCGGCGCCGACGTCCAGCTCATCGCGAAGGAGTTCCTCGCCCGCTTCGCCAAGGAGAACGGCAAGAAGCTCGAGGGCTTCGACGACGCCGCGCTCGAGTGGGTCAACAGCTACTCGTGGCCGGGCAACGTGCGCGAGTTGCGCAACGCGGTCGAGAAGGCCGTGATCATGACGCGCGGGCCGCAGGTGTCGGTCGACGACCTCGTGTCGCGCCGGCACCGCGCGGCCAGCGACGGCGGGGCCGCCGCCGCGACGATCACCGTCGCGCTCGGCCCCAACAGTCTCCCCGAGGCGCGCCGCCAGATCGTCGTCAAGGCGCTCGCCGCCGCGGGCGGGGATCTCGACCGCGCGGCGCGCGAGTCGGGAATGCCGGTCGCGGAGCTGCGCGCCGAACTCCTCGCCATCCTCGAGCGCCGCGGCTCGCGCGCCGCGGACACCGCGGCCCAAGGCGGCGCGACCGACGCGAGCACGGCGCCCGACGCCGACCCCGCGCCCGCCGCGCCGGAGCTCGCCGCGCCGGCTCCGCTGCCGCCGCCGGTCGTCCTGCCCGACGACGCACCGTCGCCGGTCGGGAAGCTGACGAAGCCGCCCGTCGCGAGCCGCGGCCGTAAGACGTCCTGACCGACCCACGCGAAGGCCCCACGATCATGCGCGCCCCCCCGCCCGACGACGAGCGCGTCGTCATCATCGAAAAACAGAGCGCCGGCGTCGGCTCGTTCCTGCTCGGCCTGGGGCTGGGCGCCGCGGCCGCCCTGCTCCTCGCGCCGCGGGCGGGGAGCGACACGCGCCGCCAGCTCTCGCGCCGGGCGCAGGACGCCGGCGGGACCGCGCGTCGGCGGGCGCAGGGCCTCGTCGACGACGTCTCGACGGGCGTGACCGATCAGTTCGAGCGCGCGCGCAGCGCCGTCGAGATGCGTCGCCACCAGGTCCAGCGCGCGGTCGAAGCCGGCCGCGTCGCCGCCGCCCAGGCGCGCGAGGACCTCGAACGTCGGCTCGCCGAGACCAAGGCGGCGTACCAGGCAGGCGCCGTGGGCGGTCCGGCCGACCGAGCGAGCGAACGGACGACAGGCCGGAGCCACGGCGTCGCGACGGGCGGCTACGAGCCGCTCGACGACGACGGCCTCGAAGGGTAGTCCCCCGCTGACCACCGCGGCGCGCCGCAAGGCCACCCAGCCGCTCTCACGTCGCCTCCGGCGCACCCTCGGCGACTACGGCCGCCGGGTGTGGGACAACTCCGGCGAGGACGACATCTTCTTCCTCGCCGGCGGGATCGCGTTCAACATCCTGCTCGCGGTCGTTCCCTTCACGCTGCTGCTCATCACGGCGGCCGCGACCGTGCTCCAGCAAACGGCCGTCGCGTCGACGGCCGAAGTCTCCGCGCTCCTCGACCGCCTCCTGCCGCTCGGCGTGAGCTCGGGCAGCTCGCTCCTCCGCGATGTGATCGCGGACGCGATCCGCACGCGCGGACGGGTCGGCCTCGTCTCGGCGGTGTCCTTCGTCTGGTTCTCGACGCGCCTGTTCGGGTCGTTGCGGTCGGTGCTCGCCGCCGTGTTCGACATCGACCAGGAGCGCGGCATCGTCGCCGGGAAGCTGTTCGACGTGCAGGTCACGGTCGTCTCGACGCTGCTCGTCGTCGCCTACTCCGCGCTCTCGGCGTACCTGAGCCTCGCGACGTCGTCGGGCGTCCGCGTCCTGATCAGCCTCGGCGTGCGGCAGGACGTGATGGGCGGGCTCGAATACTGGGCCGGGCGCGGCGTGGCGTTCTCGTTCATCACGGCGATGTTTTTCGGCCTGTATAAGACCCTGCCTAACCGACGCATCCGCTGGAAGACGGCGCTCCTCGCGGCGGCCTTCGCAGGCGCACTGCTCGAGGTCGCGAAGGTCGTCTTTACCCTCTACGTGAAGTCGTTCAACCCCGGGTCGCTCTACACGGGCACGCTCGCCGCGTTCGTAATCGTCGTCGTCTGGGTCTATTACGCGTCGGTCGTCTTCATCCTCGGCGGCGAGGTAGCACAGGTGTTCGAACTGCGCCACGTGCGCCGCACGCAGCGCGCCGTCCTCGAGGATTGAGCGTCCACGGCCGCCCGCGGATCCGACCAGCTGAGCCGTTGGCCCGATGGTTGCCCGGAGAGGGCTGCACCCACCCGCACCACCTCATGGAGACCAAACATGCGTAACACTTCTCTGCTGGCCACGTTCGCCCTGGCCGCGACCCTTGGCGCCTGCACCAAGACCGGCGACGGCGAGTACCAGGTGAAAACGCCCGCCGTGAGCGTCGGGACTAACACCACGACCGTCACCACGCCGACCGTCGGGACGAAGAAGGACACGATCAACACGCCCGTCGTCGGCACGCAGAAGGACACCCTGATCGTCGACAAGCCGGTCGTCGGGACGAAGAAGACCGAGGTGACCGTGCCGACCGTGAACGCGCCCAAGAAGCCGTAAGCGAGATCGGGACGGTGTAGTCCGGGGCGCCCCTTGCGGGCGCCCTTTGTTTTGTGGGATGACCGGTACCCGAGTATGACGACCATCGCCGCGAGCGCCGCGGTCGACCTGCGGAGCGACACGGTGACCCGCCCCACGCCCGCGATGCGGCGCGCGATGGCCGACGCCGAAGTCGGCGACGACGTGCTGGACGGCGACCCGACCGTGCGCCGCCTCGAGGCCCGCACGTGCGAGCTGCTCGGGCAGGAGCGCGCGCTCTTCTTCCCGAGCGGCACGATGGCCAACCAGGCCGCCGTGTGGCTGCTCGCGCAGCGCGGCACCGAGGTGCTGCTCGACGCCGACGCGCACCTCGTGCATTGGGAGCACGCGGGACTCGCCGCGCTCGCGGGCGTCCAGATCCGACCGGTGCCGCCGCGCGCGGGCCGGCGCGTCTTCGACGCCGACGCGCTGCGGGCCGCGATGCGCCCGGCGTCGCCGCACGCGCCCCGCACGTCGCTCGTCTGTGCGGAGGACACGCACAACGGTGCCGGGGGCGTCGTGACCCCACCCGCCGCGCTCGCCGAGATCGCCGCGGTCGCGCGCGCGGCGGGTCTCCCCGCGCACCTCGACGGCGCGCGCCTCTGGAACGCCGCCGTGGCCGCCCGGGCCGAGCCCGCGGAGTTCGCGCGGCACTTCGACACGGTGATGGTCGCGTTCTCCAAGGGACTCGGCGCGCCCGTGGGGGCCGTGCTCGCCGGGAGCGCCGCGGCGATGCAGGACGCCTGGGTCGTGCGCAAACGCATGGGCGGCGGGATGCGCCAGGCGGGCGTGCTCGCGGCGGCCGCGCTCTACGGTCTGGATCACCACTACGCCGGGCTGGCCGACGACCACGCGCGGGCCGTCTCGCTCGCCGACGCGGTGGACGGTGCCGGCGGCGCGCGCGTCGTCGAGCCGCAGAGCAACATCCTCATGATCGACCTCCCGGCGCCGGTGGCCGCGGACGTCGCCGCACGCGCCGCCGCCGTCGGCGTTCGCGTGTCGGTGTGGTCGCCGACGCGGGTGCGCCTCGTCACGCACCTCGACGTCGACGACGCGGGCGCGCGGCGCGCGGGCGACGTCGTGGCCCGCGCGCTGGAAGAGGCGCTCGCCGGGGCGCCGGCGGCGTAGTTCGCCCCCCGTCATTCGGACGTTAGGCGCCTAGGGCCCGCCGCGTCGATCTCCGCGGCGGCGGCGAGCGCGTGCTCGACCACCGACGCCGGCGCGCCGAGCCGCGCGAGGAGCGCGATCGCGTTGCGCGTCGTCGCCGGCCCGGGGTGGATCCGGTAGTCGAACGCGAGGCCGTCGGCGCCGACCCGCTCGCGGAAGTGCCACGCCTCGTACCGGTCGGCCAGCCGCTCGACCAGTTCGCCGTCGTGCGTCGCGGCCACGACCCGGTGTCGCGCCCGCGCGTGCGACGACCCGGCCCGCGGCGCCGCCAAGTCGTCGAGGACCGCCGCCCCCGCCGCCACGCGCTCGACCGCGTTGGTCCCGCGGAACAGCTCGTCAATGAGGAACAGGTGCGGCGCGCCCTCCGCGGCGCCGTCGCGCGCCGCCGTCATGAGCGCCAGCACCGCGTCGGCCTCGGCCCGGTAGTAACTCGTCCCCGCCGTGACGTCGTCCGCGCGGCCGATGCTCGTCCGGACGGTGAGGAACGGCGCCGCGTACCCGTCCGCCGGCACGGTGTGCAGCGCCTGCGCGAGCACCGCCGCGAGTCCGACGGAGCGCACGTACGTGGACTTACCCGCCATGTTCGTCCCGGTGACGATGACGCCCGGCAGCCGCGGCGCGTAGTCGTTCGCGACCGCGTCGGGCACGAGCGGGTGCCGCACGCCGATCGCGCGCACCGGTCCGGCCGCCGGCCCAAACACAGGCCGCGCCCACGCCCCGCATCCGGCCCGCCAGGACGCCACCGCGGCCGCCGCGTCCAGCGCGCCCACCAGCTCGAACGCGCGCTGAAGTTCGGCCCTCCGCCGCGCCAGCGCGCCCAGACACGCGTAGAGCGTGGCCACGTCGAGCGAGAACGCGACGTTGACGAACCCCGCGAGTGAGAGCGCCGTATCGTCGGCGCTCGCGTCCAGCGCCACCCACGCGCTCGCGAGCTCCATCCGCCGCAGAGCGGGGGCGCACGCGCCGAGCACGGCCGCCTCGGGAGCGAGCGCCGGGTGCGCGGCGAGGTTGCGCGCGAGGTGCCGCGCCGCGCGGCAGAGCGCGCGCAGGTGCCGCGTCGCCTCGGCGACGTCGTCCACCCGCGGGCGCACGACCGCGCGAACGACGGCCCCCGCCGCCCCGAGCGCGAGCGCGCCGACGAGCGCCGGCGGCCACACGCCGGCAACCGCGAGCGCGCCCAACGTGCCTAACGGAAGGAGGAGAAGGAGTAGCGCCCACCACGGGCGGGCCGGCAGCTCGCCCCAGACGAGGAGCGGCAGGGCGTGCGCGCCGCGTTCGCCGAGCGGCTCGCACGCGGCCCGAACCGCGGCGCGCGCGCCCTCGCTGTCGCCCAGCGCGGTGATGACGCGCTCGCGTTCGCGGAGCGGCGCCGCCGACTGGGCCGGCGCGCGGAGCCACGCGTAAAGCACCTGCTGTCCCGGCGCGCCGCTCGCGCGGTCCACGTGCGCGAACACCGCGTCGAGATCGAGGTCGGTCCACGTCCGCGCGTCGATCGGGCGCGCGGCGGCCGGCCGCGCCAGGCGTACCGCGTCGTGGTAGCGCACCAGGTCGAGCGCGTGTCGCGCGCGGACCACCGGTTCGCCCCAGCCGACCCGCCCGGCGCGCCGGCCGACGCGCCGCGCGTACGCCGCCGTTACGCGCGGCAGACCGAGCGCCACGCCGGACGCGACCCACAGGCTGAGGACGGGAAGGGAGATCATGCGGCCGGAGCGGGCGTGCGGCCGCTTGTGGGCGACGCGGGCGCGGGGTAACATACCGGTGCTCCAGGTCCCGGAGGGCGTAAGCCCGCTAACCGCGTCAGGACCCCGCAGGTAGCAGCGCCGTGTGGTGTCTTGCGTTGCTCCGTCAGACCTGGAGTACCCGGCCGACGTCCGCCCCCGATCGCGCAACGCGAGGGGCGGCGTCGGCCGAATCGCTTTAGGCCTCAACGTTAGGCCTTCATGCCCGCCGACTCCCCGGCCGCCGCGCCAGTCACGCCCGACGGCCGCTACCTCGTCGTCCGCGGCCGGCTCTGGCGCCGCAGCAACCCCGCGCTTGCCCCCGAGGCGCGCGACGCCCTGGTGCGTGCGCTCATGCACGCCCGGCGCGGCGTGCGTGACGCGCGGGCCGGCGACGACGCCGACGCGCTCCGCGCTGCCCGGGCCGCCGTTCAGGCGGCGAAGGTCGGACTCGGCGAACGCGGCCCCGTCTGGTGGGACGACGGCGCGCCCGACTGGAATCGGCACCTCGCCCGCAACACCCCGTACGCCGCGTGGTGGGAGACCCAGGGCCACGCCGATCGATGAACCCGCCCCAGCAACCGGCAGGATCGCCCGCGCTGGCACCCCCCCCGCCGACGCGCGAGATTACGCGGGCCGCGCCCCTCGCCCCTCGCCGCCCCGATGTCGCTCGCCCTCGCCCGGAAGTACCGCCCCAAGTCGTTCGCTGACGTCGCCGTCCAGTCGCACGTCTCGAACACGCTGAAAGGGGCCATCGCGCGCGGCCGCGTCGCGCACGGCTACCTGCTCTGCGGGCCCCGCGGGACCGGCAAGACGACCCTCGCACGGGTGCTCGCGATGGCGCTCAACTGCGAGCGCCGCGCCGAACACCCCGACGGCGAGCCGTGCGGCGTGTGCGAGAGCTGCCGCCGCATCTGGAGCGGCTCGTCGTCGCTCGACGTCGTCGAGATCGACGCGGCCAGCAACCGCTCGGTCGACGACGCCCGCGACCTGCGCGAGCGCGCCATGTACGCCCCCTCGGGCGACGGCCGCTACAAAGTCTACATCGTCGACGAGGCGCACATGCTCACGCGCGAGGCGTGGAACGCGCTCCTCAAGGTCCTCGAGGAGCCGCCGCCGCGCGTCGTCTTCGTCTTCTGCACTACCGAGCCGCAGAAGATCGCGCAGGCGGCCGCCCCGATCCTCAGCCGCCTGCAGCGCTTCGACCTGAAGCGCATCGGCCCGGCCGAGATCCGCGCGCGCCTCGCCGCCGTGCTCGACGAGGAGCGGGTGCCCTACGAGCCCGACGCGCTCGCCGCCCTCGCCCGCGCGGCGGACGGCGGCCTGCGCGACGCGCTCTCGCTCACCGACCAGGTGCTGTCGTTAGGCGCAGACGCGCGCGTCACCGCCGACCGCGTGCGCGAGGCGCTCGGCCTCGTCCCGGAGGAAGAGTACGTCGCCGTGCTCGACCTCGTCGCGCAGCGGCGCGCCGGGGACGTGTTCGCGCAGGTCGCGCGGCTGGCGGAGGGCGGGGTCGACTTCGCGCTCTTCGCGGCGGGGCTGGGCGACGCGCTCCGCGCGCTGCTCGCCCTCACGCTCGGCGGGCAGGCGCCCGACGTCTCGGAGCGCCTGCGCGCCGCGCTCGCCGAGCGGGCGCGCCCGGGCGTGTCCGGCCACCTCGGCGCGGCCGACCTCGTGCGCATGCTGCAGCTCCTCGTCGAGGCCGAGCCGCGCATCCGCAAGAGCGGCCAGCAGCAGCTCCTCCTCGAAACGCTCCTCGTGCGCTTCGCGCTCGCCGACCGCGCCGTCGACCTCGAGGCCGTGCTGCGCGGCTTCGACGACGGCGGCCCCGCGGCGTCCGCGCCGAACGGATCGGCCCCGCCGTCACCCGCGCCCGCCCCGCCGGCGCCGCAGCCGCCGGTGCCGCCTGCCGCCGGGCGCGCCGCCGCGCCGCGGCCGCCGGGCGCCGGCGGCGCGGGCGCGGGCGCGAGCGCGGGTGCGAGCGGCGCCCTCCGCGCCGCGTACGAGTCCGCGGTCGACGATGCGCGGCCGCCGGCGTGGCACTCCGACGCGCCGCTCCCCGACCACCCCGACGGTCCGATCACCGGCTCGGCCGTGGGGTTCGCGCCCGCCCCGGTCGTCGTCGAGCCCGTCGGACCGACCGGGACGGCGGCCGACGCAAGTGCCCTCGCCGCCGGCTGGACCACGGTCGTCGACGCCGCCCGCGTCGTGCGTCCGCTCGTCGCGACCGCCCTCGCCGCGGCGCGCCCCGTGGGCGTCAGCACCGCCGGTGTCGTCACCGTCGAACTCCTCGAGCCGAACGACGCGTTCGCGCAGGCGCTCGCCGCCGCGCACGACCACGTCCTCGGCGCCGTGCGTGGCGTGCACCCCGCGGCGACGCGCGTCGTGCTCCGCGCGGGCGGCGCACGGACCGCCGGCGCGGCGGCCGCGCCGCAACGTCTCACGGCCGAAGGGGTACGCGCCGAGCGGCTCGCGATGCTGGCGCGACGCGACGTCGTCCTCGGCGCCGCCATCGAAGCGCTCGACCTGGAGTTGCTCGAATAAGCGCGTTCCGGCCGACGGCGTGGACGGTCGGCCGAGCCGCCCGGACGCGTCGACACCGGTTTTTCCTTCCCCATTACGTTCTTCCCCATGGACCTCTCCCAACTGATGCAGCAGGCGCAGCAGATGCAGAGCCGCCTGCAGGAGGCGCAGGACGCGCTTGCCGAGCGCACCGTGACCGGAACCGCCGGCGGCGGCATGGTCACCGTCGAGGCCGACGGGAAGGGAACGGTGCGCAAGGTCACGCTCGACCCCAAGGTCGTCGACCCGGCCGACGTCGCGATGCTCGAAGACCTCATCACCGTCGCGGTGGCCGACGCGCAGCGGCGGGCGGCCACGCTGCAAGAGTCCGAGATCGGCAAGGCGACCGGAGGCCTCGACCTCGGCGGCATGGGCCTGCCGTTCCCGCCGTTCTGATTCTCCGTTAGGCACCTCACGCCCCACCGGCCCCGCGTGTCCGCGATCGACGAGCTCGCCGGCGAGTTCGCCAAGCTGCCCGGCATCGGGCGGAAGACGGCGCTCCGCCTCACGTACCACCTGCTGCGGCAGCGCCCGGAGCAGAGCCGCCGCCTGGCCGACGCGCTCGCGACGCTCGCCGAGCGCGTGCACCCGTGCGCCGAGTGCGGCAACCTCACGGAGGACGAGCGGTGCGCGGTCTGCCGCGACCCGCGCCGCGACGCCGCCGTGCTCTGCGCGGTCGAGGAGGCGAGCGACATCGGCGCGATCGAGCGCACCGGCGAGTACCGCGGCGTCTACCACGTGTTAGGCGGGCGCCTCTCGCCGCTCGACGGCGTGATGCCCGAGGACCTCGCCATCGACCGCCTCGTCGAACGCGCGCAGGGCGCGGGGGTGCGCGAGGTGATCCTCGCCACCAACCCGAGCATGGAGGGCGAGGCGACCGCGCTCTACGTGCAGCGGCAGCTCGCGCAGCAGGCGCCCGCGGTGCAGGTCACGCGCATCGCGCGCGGCCTTCCCGTCGGCGGCGACCTCGAGTACGCCGACGGCGTGACGATCGCGCAGGCGCTGTCCGCGCGGCGGGAGATGTGAGCGTGCGGGACGAAGCGCGCGACGCGTCGCCCAACGACGAGCGACCCGACGAGCGACCCGACGAGGAGCGGCGCGTGGCCGCGCACGAGGCCACCGATCGGCGCGGGGGCGGCGGCGGTAGGCGCCGCGACGACTGGGCGCGCGGCGCGGGCTCGGGGCTCGGCGTGCCGATCAGCGCGCTCCTCGGCGCGGGGTTCGCCGGCGGACTCCTCGCGGGGGCGGCCGTGTGGGACCGACTCATGGCCGGCAGCCGGCGCGGACTCTTTTCGCCGCACCCGATGAGCCGGTATCACGCGGTGAGTTACCTCGCGGCCCGCCCGAGCGTAGATACGGCGCGCCTCCTACGCGACTACCTGCGCTGGGAAGAGCACCCGCTGCTGCGGCGCCGCGCGCGTCGCGTCCTCCGCGCGGTCGAGGCCTCGCTCTAGCAGCTCCAGCGTCCCCTCTCCCCAGGCCATGCCCCCCGGCGCCGTTAGCTGGACGTTCACCGACGACGACGCGCACGCCATCAGTGGGGCGGTGCAGCGATTCCTCCGCGAGACCGGCGCGCGCTCCGCGCTCCTGGTCGACCGCGCGGGCCAGCTCGTGGCGACCGTGGGCGAGGTGCCCGCGTTCGACGCGGTGGCCTTCGCCTCGCTCACCGCGGCCGACTTCAGCGCCAACGACCAACTCGCGCGGCTGATCGGCGAGCGCGACTTCACGACGCTCTTCCACCAGGGCGAGCGCGAGTCGATGTACCTCGCCGACGTCGCACGCCGCGTGATCCTCGTCGTGCTCTTCGACAACCGCACCACGCTCGGCCTCGTGCGCCTCAAGCTCCGCGGCGTCGTCGACGCGCTGACCGAGCGCTTCGAGGCCGTGTTCGCGCGCAGCGGTCCGTCGGCGGCGCTCGCGCCGGTGTATGGCGGCCCACAGGGGGCCGCGCAGCCCGTCGCGCAGGCCACGCCGCCCGCGCGCCCGCACGGCGCGCCCGCGGCCCCGATGCCCGCCTTCCTCACCGACCTGCTGGCCGGCGCGGAAGACGAGATCGACCGGCTCTTCTCCTAACGCCCTCCCTTCGGAGAACGCCCATGTCGATGGTCAACTACGCCTCGCGCGAGATCAACTGCAAGATCGTGTACTACGGGCCCGGACTCGGCGGCAAGACGACGAACCTCGAGTACGTCTACGAGCAGGTCAGCCCGTCGACTCGCGGCAAGCTCATCTCGCTCGCGACCGAGAACGAGCGCACGCTCTTCTTCGACTTCCTCCCCGTCGACCTCGGGACGATCCGCGGCTTCCGGACACGCTTCCACCTGTACACGGTCCCCGGGCAGGTCTACTACAACGCCAGCCGTCGCCTGATCCTCCGCGGCGTCGACGGCGTCGTCTTCGTCGCCGACTCGCAGGCCGATCGCCACGAGGCCAACGTCGAGTCGATGCAGAACCTGTACGACAACCTCGCCGAGCACGGCTACGACCTGACGAAGATCCCGTTCGTCGTGCAGTACAACAAGCGGGACCTCCCGGACGCGGCCGCCACGGCGGAGCTCGACGGCGTCCTCAATCCGGGGTGGGAGGTCACCGACCCGGTGAAGCAGCGTGCCGCCGAAAACCCCTTCCGCCCCGGCGAGATGCTCGTCGAGCAACTGCCGACCGGCGAGTGGTGGGAACGGGCGCCGACGTTCGAGGCGGTGGCGTCGTCGGGCGCGGGCGTGTTCGACACGCTCAAGGCGGTGTCGAAGCTGGTCATCCGCGCGATCGGCTGACCGCACCCGCTTCCCGGGGCGGACCCGCCCCGGGTTAGCTTAGCGGGACCCCGTGCCCCGCTCCGTCAACCTACCCAACGCGATCACCGTCGCCCGGATCGCCGTCGCGCCGCTGATCGCGTGGCTCCCGTTCGCGCCGACGCCGGGGACGCGCTTCGTCGCCTTCGCGCTGTACGTGGTGGCCGCGGTCACCGACTACTGGGACGGGCACCTCGCGCGCACGCGCAACCTCGTGACGGATCTCGGGCGTCTGCTCGACCCGCTCGCGGACAAGCTGCTGCTGCTCGCGACGTTCGTGCCGATGTACTGGCTCATGGGACGCGTCGGTGCGCTGGTGCTGCCGGCCGGCCTCGCGCCCGGCGGGGCGGCGCCGCCGTTCCCCTTCGAGACGCCGTTCGGCCTCGTGACGCTTCCGTGGTGGGTCGTCGCGGTCGTGCTGGGGCGCGAGGCGCTGATGACCGTGTTCCGGCAGGGCGCGGCGCGCCGCGGCGTCGTGATCGCCGCGATCGGCCCGGCGAAGTGGAAGACGGGCTTCCAGGCGGTGTGGGTCGGCGCGGCCTACTTCTGGTTCTTCGCGGCGTCGCTGGCGCGGGGGCGCGCGTGGGGCGGCGAACCGTGGTGGCGCGCGTTCGCCCTGTTCAACGGCGTCGTCGGCGCGGCGACGATGGCGATCGCGGTGGTGCTCACGCTTTACTCGCTCGTGCTGTACGCGCGCCGCTACGGGGGCGTGCTGCGCGGCTGAGCGCCGCGCGCCGCCTACGCGTCATCCGCTAGCTGGCCCCAACCAGGCTCGACCGCGGAGCGCGCGCGCCGTCGCCCTCGACCGCGAACGGCGTCATGGGCCCTAGGTGCCGCGCGAGCGCGTGCGCGGCACGCTCGTACGAGCCTGTCAACGAGAACTCCGCCCACAGCGCTTCGAGGTCGAGGGGCTCGCTATTCCTCGACGCGTGGTCGACGCGCTCGGCGACGAAGAGGATTTCGCTCATCATGTCGGGGGCGTCGGGTGCGGGGGTGCGGTGGTGGGTCGCGATCGCGCGCGCCGCGTCGGCGCCCATGCCCCAGCGCAGCACCGTCAGCGCGCCGAGCGGCTCGTGCAGCGCGATCAGCGCGGCGCGGAGCGCGGGCCAGGCGACCGGCGGTGCCGCGCGCTGCTCGCCGAGGGCGGCCGCGCGGTCGAGCAGTACCAGCTTGCCGACGTCGTGGAGTAGCCCCGCGGTGTACGCGCGCTCGGGCGATACGCCGAAGGCTCCGGCCGCCGCGCGCGCGAGCGCGCCCGTCCGTTGCGCGTGCGCCCAGATCGCCGCGGTGATCGCCGCGTGCCGCGACCCCGACGGGCAGAGCAGCGCCGCGACGGTGACGTCCACCAGGACGCCGCGCACGCCGCCGGTGCCCACACGGTCGATCGCCTCGCGGAGCGACGCCGCCGGGGACTGGCCGCGGACCGCGTAGAAAGTCGAGTTCGCCTCGCGCAGCAGCGCGCGCGCGACGGCGAGGTCGACCTCACAGACACGCGCCAGGTCGGCGGAGCCGGCGTCGGAGTCGTCACACACCGCGAGCGCCTCGCGCGCCGCACTCGGCAGCTGGCGGACGGCGTCGGCCGGTGCGTCGACCACGGCGGCGGCGAGCGCGGCGAGGCCGGCCCGGTGCGCCGCGTCTTCGTTAGGCACCCGCGTGGCCTCGAGCAGCGCCTCGGCCCGCGCGCGAAGGTCCGCCGCGAGGGCCGCCTCGGTCACGACGTCGTGCACCGCGGGCACCGCAGGAACCGCGGGCCCGGCCGGCCCCGCGGCCGACGCACGCGGCGCGGTGACGCGCGCGGGCGTCGCCGGGCGCGTCGAGGTGACGACTGGGGCGCGGCGGAACCAGCGGCGCAGAATCGCGAGCATGGAGAGGGGGTGGGGGAGGGGGTCGTAGGCGAGCTACGGGCGTTGGACCGCCCGTCCCGCGGAACGTCACGCCCCGTCGCGTGCCTCGCGGCACACGCCCCGCGTAGCGTGCCGGTCCATGCGGATCGAAATCATCACCATCGGCGACGAGCTCCTGCTCGGCTTCACCATCGACACCAACGGCGCGCACCTCGCGCGCGAACTCGCCGGGGTCGGCGTCACGGTCGTGCGCCGGTCGAGCGTGGGCGACGGCGCGGACGAGATCGCGGCGGCCGTCGGCGAAGCGCTCGACCGGACCGGCGCCGTGATCACCACCGGCGGCCTTGGCCCGACGTCGGACGACCTCACGAAACCGAGTATCGCCGCGCTGTTCGGGCGCGGGATGGTGCTGGACGACGAGATCCTCCGGGCGCTCGAGGCGCGGTGGAAGGCGCGCTTCCAGCGCGACCTGCCGGCGAGCAATCGCCAGCAGGCGATGCTCCCAGACGGGGCGCGGGTGCTCGTCAACCGCCACGGATCCGCGCCGGGCGTGTGGCTCGAGGACGAGCGCGGGCGCTGGGTCGCGATGCTCCCGGGTGTGCCGCGCGAGATGCGCGGGATGCTCGCCGACGAACTCGGCCCGATCATCGCCGAGCGGGCGCGCGCGGAAGCCGGGGGCGCGACGCCGCCGGTCGTGCGGTCGCGCACGCTGCGGACGACGTCGATCGCCGAGAGCGCGATCGCCGACCGCCTGGGCGACCTGGCCGGCGGCGCGGAGGGCTGCGGGCTGGCCTACCTCCCCGGGCGCGAGGGGGTCGACCTGCGGCTGACGGTGCGCGGTCTCAAATCGGAGGCGGCGGACGCCTCCCTGACGCGCGCGGCCGACCTCGTGCGCGCGCGCGTGGCCGGCTGGGTGTACGGCGAGGACGCGACCGACCTCGCCGCCGTCGTGCTCGACCTCTGTCGGGCGCGTGGCTACACCATCGCGGTCGCGGAGAGCTGCACGGGCGGCCTCCTGGGCGCGCGGCTGACGAGCGTGGCCGGCTCCAGCGATGTCGTGCGCGGCGGCATCATCGCCTACGCGAACGACGTCAAGACCGCGCAACTCGGCGTCGACGCGCGCATCATCTCGTCGGACGGGGCCGTGAGCGAGCGGGTCGCGCTGGCCATGGCGACGGGGACGCGGACGCGATTCGGCGCGGACCTCGGGATCTCGCTCACCGGGGTGGCTGGACCGGGGGGCGGAACCGCGGAGAAGCCGGTCGGCACGGTCTGGATGGGGATCGACGTGGCCGGCGAGACGCGTGCCGTGCGGAACGTGTTCATCGGCGATCGCGAGGAGATCCGGTTTCGTGCGGCGCAGTTCGCGATGGATCTGGTGCGGCGGGCGCTCACGCCGGGGTCCGCCCCGCTCCCGACGCCGGGCGACGCGCCCGCGCCGGCCGCGGCGGGGCGCTGACCCCGGCCGGCGGAGGTCCAGGAACCGCCGAGCGCCCCCGAGCACGCGAAAGCGGCAGATTGGCTCGGGGCCGCGCGCCGGGGCGGCACGCGGTTCGCCGCCCGTCACGCCGTCGCGGCAGCGGTGCGGGGCATATCGGTTGCACCCCACGCCCGCGGATCGCTCCCACGGCGCGCGCTTCGGCGCCGTCCGAGTTTCACTCCGATCGCGAATTTCTGACTTCCCGTCATGGCCTCTTCTTACGACCCGACCACCGCCGCGGCCGACGCCGCGACCCCGGCCGCCCCGCAGGGCGACGGCTTCGAGAGCAACCCGCCGAGTTCTCCGGCGTCCGGCGCGGCCGCGGGCGGCGTCGTCTCGGGCGACGACGTGCAGCGCCAGCTTGCCGAGCACCAGGACCGCTACCTTCGGCTCGCCGCCGAGTTCGACAACCACCGGCGGCGCTCGGCGAAGGAGCGCCTGGACGCGGGCTCGCGGGCGCAGGCGGAGCTGACCAAGCAGTTGCTCGACGCGATGGACGACCTCGCGCGCGTCGCGCACGTCGACCCCGCGACGACCGACGCGGCGACCGTCGTGGACGGCGTCGCGATGGTCGAGAAGAAGCTGATCAAGTCGCTCGCCGCGGCCGGGCTCGAGGTGATCGACCCGACGGCGCAGGCGTTCGATCCGGCGCTGCACGAGGCGGTGGCGACGGAGCCGGCCGCGAGCCGCGCCGACGATCACCAGGTCGCGCGGGTTTACCAGCTGGGATACCGCTTCGGCGGGCAGCTGCTACGCCCGGCGCGCGTCGTCGTGCGGCAGTGGCAGGGGTGATCGGGAGACGGGATGGCGCAGACTAGCGACTACTACGCCGTCCTCGGGGTGTCGCCGACGGCCGACGAGAAGGAGATCAAGAAGCAGTACCGCCGGCTGGCCAAGCAGCATCACCCGGACGCGAACAACAACGACGCGAAGGCGGCCGAGCGCTTCAAGGAGATCTCCGAGGCGTACAACGTCATCGGGGACGCGGAGAAGCGGAAGCAATACGACGAGATGCGCCGGCTCGGCGCGTTCGGCGGCTTCGGCGGCGGGCGGGCCGGGGGTGCGCGCGGGGGGCCGGGCTCTCCGGGCGGGTTTCCGCCGGGCGGGGCGCAGTTCGACTTCTCCAACGTCGACGTCGGCGGGATGGGCGGCTTCGGCGACATTTTCAGCTCGATCTTCGGCGCGTCGCGGGGCGGGCCCGGCGGGGCGCGCCGCGGACCCGAACCCGGGCAGACCGTCGAGCTGACGGTGGAGGTGCCCTTCCGCACGGCGGCGTTAGGCGGGAAGGTGCCGGTCGAGCTCGAGGTGGCCGAGGAGTGCGACACGTGCCACGGGAGCGGCGCGGCGCCCGGCGCGACGCTCAAGCAGTGCCCGGAGTGCGCGGGGCGGGGAACGATCTCGTTCGGCCAGGGCGGGTTCGCGGTCAACCGGCCGTGCCCGATGTGCCTGGGGCGCGGGCAGGTGCCGAGCGAGCGCTGCCCGACGTGCGGCGGGGCGGGGCAGGTGCGCACGCGCAAGACGGTGAACGTGACCGTGCCGGCCGGCGCGGACTCGGGGTCGCGGGTGCGGCTCAAGGGGCAGGGCGGCCGCGGCGAGCAGGGCGCGCCGGCGGGTGACCTGGTGATCACGTTCCAGGTGCAGCCGGATCGCCTGTTCCGGCGGGAGGGCCTGGATGTGATCGCGACGATTCCGGTGAACGTCGCGCAGGCGACGTTAGGCTCGAAGATGCAGGTGCGGACGCTCGACGGGACGAAGGTCGCGTTGCGGATCCCGGCGGGCACGTCGAGCGGCCGGCGGCTGCGCGTGCGGGGGCAGGGCATCGCGAAGGGCGAGACGCGCGGCGACATGATCGTCGAGTTGCGCGTGACCGTGCCGGAGCAGTTGACGGAGGAGCAGCAGGAGAAGATGCGCGAGTTCGCCGACGCGGCGGGGATCAAGTACTGAGATCGAGGCCGAAGGCGACGCCCCGTCGCTGAGGCGTCGGGATCGGACGGCGAGGCGCCCGGCCGAGTTGGGCCGGGCGCCCCGTGTCCGTCGAAAAAGGGAATCATCCCCACCATCCGAAATCATCTCGTCGTCAACAGCGCAGATCGGCGAGAATGCCGCCCTGCCGTGCGCCCCGCACGGGGGCCGCCACCCCGCCCCGCCGGGCGCGAAGTGCGGGGCTCGGTCAGCCCGCGACGACCGGCAGCGCCGCACGTCGCCCGACCGCGGCCTCGATCACGCCGCCGCCGAGGACGCGCGTGCCGTCGTAGAAGACGAGTGACTGGCCCGGCGTGATGGCGGCGACCGGTTCGTCGAGCGCGACCTCGACCTCATCGGCGTCGGCCCGCACGACCGCGGCCGGCACGGCGCGCGCCCGGTGGCGGACCTGCACCGCGACCGACGCGCCCGGCGACGCCGGCTCGCCGAGCCAGTTCACCTCGCGCACCGTCACGCCGCGCCCCAAGATCGCGTCGCGCGGGCCGATGACGACGGCCCGGTCGCCGGGGCGAATCGCGACGACGAACATCGGCTCGGCGAACCCGCCGGGGAGTCCGCGGCGCTGCCCGACGGTGTAGCGCGCGTGCCCCTCGTGCGAGCCCACCACGCGTCCATCCACGGTCACGAACGGCCCGGGCCGGAGCGACGGCGCGTCGTCGCCGAGCGTGCGGCGGATGATCTTCGTGTGGTCGCCGTCCGGGACGAAGCAGATGTCCTGGCTCTCGACCTTCTCGGCGACGACCGTTAGGCCCAGGCGCCGGGCGGCGGCGCGCGTTTCGGGCTTCGTCTGGTGCCCGACGGGCAGGAGCATGCGTCCGAGGACGCGTCGGTCGATGCCCCAGAGGAAGTAGCTCTGGTCCTTGCTGGGGTCGAGGCCGCGGTGGAGCGCGCCGTCCGCCACGCGCGCGTAGTGCCCGGTCGCGATCCAGCGCGCGTCCACGAGGTCCGCGGTGCGGAGCAGGTCGCGGAACTTGGTGAATGTGTTGCAGCGTACGCACGGGATCGGCGTGCGCCCCCTCGCGTACTCGTCGACGAAGTCGCGGACGACGTCCTGGCCGAAGCGATCCTCGAGGTTGAGCACGTAGTGCGGAACGCCGAGCCGCTCGCACACACGGCGCGCGTCGTTGATCGAGTCGAGCGAGCAGCACGGCCGGTCCGGCACGTCGTCGCCGTAGCAGAAGAGCTTCATCGTCGCGCCGACGACGTCGTAGCCCTGCTCGACGAGCATCGCGGCGGCGACCGACGAATCGACGCCGCCGCTCATCGCGACGAGGACGCGCTCGCCGCGGCCGGGCGCGAGGCCGGGGACGGAAGTCCCGGCTACGCCGGCGAGGCTGATCGTTCCGCTCATACGGCCGACGCGGCGCGCGCCTTGACAACCAGGGCGGGGAAGAGCGCGCCGACGCGCTCGACGCACGTGGGCGTGGTGAGCGCGCCGACGCTGAAGCGGACCGCGCTCGCCGCGAGATCGGGCGCGACGCCCATCGCGAGCAGGACGTGCGACGGCTCGACGTTCCCGGTCTGGCACGCGGAGCCGCCCGACGCCGCGACGCCGCGGAGGTCGAGCGCCATGAGGAGCGCCGCGCCGTCGGCCCCGGGCACGCTCACGTTGCACACGTGCGGCGCGCGCTCGGCGCCGCGGCCGTGGATGACCGCGTCCGGGACCGAGGCGAGGATCAACGCTTCGAGGGCGTCCCGCAGGGCGCCGAGTCGCGCACGATCCGCCTCGCGCTCCTCGACGGCCAACTCGGCCGCGGCGGCCAGCGCAACGGCGTATGCGACGTTCTCGGTTCCGGGGCGGCGGCCGCGGTCCTGTGCGCCGCCGTGGAGCATCGGCGCCAGTGGGACGCCTCGCCGGACATATAGCGCGCCGATCCCTTTGGGCGCGCCGACCTTGTGCCCGCTGACCGTCAGCAGGTCGACGCCAATGGCGGCAACGTCGATCGGGAGTTTGCCGAACGCCTGCACCGCATCGGTGTGGAACACCACGCCGAGCGTGCGCGCGCGCGCGGCCAGCGCGGGCACCGGCTGCACGACGCCCGTCTCATTGTTCACCCACAGCACCGAGCACAGGGCGGCGTCGGCGTCGAGCTCGGGCGCGCTCGCGTCGACGCACCCATCCGCGTCGACCGCCATCAACCGCGCGGCGGCCCCTTCCTCCTCGGCCTGGTGCACGGCGGCGAGCACCGCCTTGTGCTCGACGGGCGTGCTGACGACGCCTCGACGGGCCGGATCGCGGCGTGCGCGCCACGCGCCGAGGACCGCGAGGTTGTCGGCCTCGGTCCCGCCCGAGGTGAAGACGATCTCGTCGGGGCGGGCGCCGACCGTCTGCGCGACCCGCTCGCGCGCCTCGTCCAGCGCGGCGCGCGCGGCGCGGCCCCATCGATGCGCGCTCGACGGGTTGCCGAACGTCGGGCCGAAGAAGGGCTCCATCGCCGCGCGCACCTCGGGCCGGACGGGCGTCGTCGCGGCGTGGTCGAGGTAGATGGGCTCGGGCATGGCGAAAGGTACCCCGGGCCGGACTCCGGGAGCCACCGGCGGACGCGCGGCGGCCGGCGGCGGACGTATACTCCGGGTCGTCAGCGGTCCGACGCCGTTAGGCCCTCCCTTCGTGCCCCGTGTCCGCCCTGAATTCGTCGCATGCCGGGCCGTCGTGAACGCGCCGCCCGCGGGCCGCGCCTGGCCGCGTGGCTGTCCAACGCGGGACACCCTTTCGTGACCGGGCTCGCGCTGGTGGCCGGCGTGGAAGCGCCCGCCGGACGTCGGGCGGTCGCGCGGGCGGTCGCGCTGGTCGTGGTGCTGGTCCTCGTGCCGCTGTCACTGCTGGCCGCGCGCCAGGTGCGCCGCGGCGCGTGGGGCAACCCCGACGCGTCGGACCCGCGCGAGCGCCCGGTGTTGTTCCTCGTCGGCGCCGTGGGGCTCGCGACCCTGCTCGGCGGGCTGCTCCTCACCCGTCCGCATTCGCCGCTGGTGCCGGGAACCGTCGGCGCGCTCGTGCTCGTGGCGGTGTGCGCGGCGATCACGCCGCGGGTGAAGCTCTCACTTCACATGGTGACCGGCGCGCTCGCGGCCGCCGTGCTGATTCCGCGCGCGCCGGCCGCGGGATTGGTCCTCGCGGCGGGGCTGCCCGCAGTCGGGTGGTCGCGCGTCGCGCTCGGTCGCCACCGCTGGGTCGAGGTGGGCCTGGGACTGCTCGTCGGGGCGGCCGCGGGCGCGATCCTCGGGCGCGTCGCGTAGGGCCAACGTCGACCTGCGGTCGGGGACGGCGAGTTACAGAGTCACTGACTCGCTCAGCTCAGAGGGCGGAGCGCCGCGCGCGCGGGTGCCGCGTCGAGTCCGCCGAGGGAGAGCGGGAGCGCGAGCAGGTCGTAGCGCCCCGGCGCGGCGGCGCGGAGGTCCAGGTTCTCGAGGTTGAACGCGCCCGCGCCGAAGAGCGCGCGGTGCGTCGCGAGGTCCCTGCTCTCGCGCCCGTCGACGCTCGGCGCGTCGACGCCTAACAACACCAGCCCGTCGCCGCACAGGCGCTCGACGCACGCGGGCGCGAGCCAGGGCCACGAGTCGGGGAAGGCGCCGTGCGCGATCGTGCGCCCCGTGCGGAGCAGGAGGCGCGCCGCGGGGCGTAACGGGACGCCCTGCGCGCGCGCCGCCGCGGCAAGCGCATCGAACGAGACCTCGCCTCGCGCGCCGGACAGGTCGACCACGAGCGCGGAGCCGACGAACGCCGCGAGCGGCAGCGCGTCCGACGCGGCCCACCCGTCGCGCACGTGCAGCGGGGCGTCCGCATGCGTGCCCACGTGCGGGCTCAGCGTGATGACGGACAGGTTGACCGTCGAGCCGTCGGCGATCCGCGCGGTCCAGCCGCACGCGTACGGCGTGTCGCCCGGCCACTCGGGCGTCCCTGGCGCGACGCGGACCGAGACGTCGATCAGCGCGCCGGCCGCGTCGGCGCCGCCCGAAGGACTCATCCCGCCGTGGCCGCGTCGCGATAGAGGCGCGTGCGCGCGGCCCACAGCCCCGGGAAGAACCGCTTGCCCACGGTGCGCATCAGGTGCGACGCGCCTAACGAGCCGCCCGTCCCCTCGGTCGCGGGCCCGATGATGCGCTCGACGAGCTGCACGTGCTGGAACCGCCACCGCGCGAACTGCTGGTCGTACTCGAGCAGCGCCTCGGCGATGAAGAACAGCGTCCCGGGGCCGGGGCCCGTGTAGAGCGCCTCGACCGTCGTCGCGTCCGCCGCGAGCAGCGCCTCGAACGCCGACTCCAGCTCCGCCGAGCGGTGCTCGATCTGGCGGAACTGCGCGCTCTGCGAGCCGCTGGACGATCCGAGGTGGGCGCGGAACTGCAGGAATCGCTGCGGCGGCAGCGTGTCGAGCGATGAGAGCTGCTCGGCGACGATGCGCGTGAGCGAGTTGACGCGCGTCACGCGCCAGAGCGCGAGTCCCGCGTCGCCCGCGCGCATCGCCATGTCGAGCCCGGCGATCTCATGCAGGATCACCTTGAACCACAGCTCGCTGGCCTGGTGCACGATGATGAAGAGCAGTTCGTCGGGGTGCTCGGCGCCCCCGACGGCGGAGCGGGGACGCTGGAGCGCCAGCAGCTCGTCGACGGCGAGGTAGGACTCGTAGGTGACGCCCGCGTCGCCCGCCATCAGAACGTCGAGACCCCGAGGGTAGTCACGTCGTCGACGCGCATCGTTTCGAGCGTCACGAACGGCTCGCCGTAGCGGGCGCGAATTAGCGACCCGTAGTGGGCCGCGTGGTGGCGGACGATGTCGTAGAGCGGCTCGCCGTTGGGCATGACCTCGCCCGCCTGCGTCGTACCGTCGAACTGCGAGCCGTAGCACCGCACCGCGTCGAGCTTGCGCTCGAACGTGTCGGACACGTCGACGACGAACGTCGGCTTCTCGGCGTCCTCGCGGTAGGCCATCGCGTAGAGCAGTTTGCGCGGCCGGTGCGCCGGGAGGCCGGGGGCGAACTTCACGATCCCCGCCAGGAAACACGCGTCGCGCACGAGGGCGGAGGCGACGCGGTGGTCGGGGTGGCGGCCGCTTGGCGCGGGGCCGATGACGACTGCGGGGCGCAGTCGCCTGAGCACCTGGACGAGCTTCGCGCGCGTCTCGAGCGTGTTGGTGATCCCGGCGTCGGGCAGGCCGAGGTTCTCGCGCACGCCGACGCCTAACACCGCCGCCGCGCGCGCGGCCTCCTCCTCGCGCAGCTCGGCCGAACCGCGCGTGCCGAGCTCGCCGCGGGTCAGGTCGAGGATGCCGGCCCGGCGGCCGCACGCGACGGCGTTGAGGATCGTGCCGCCGCAGAGGAGCTCGACGTCGTCTCGGTGCGGGCCGATCGCGAGGAGGTCGAGCGGGGCGTCGTCGGACATGCGCGACAACCTACCGCGTCAGTCCGGGCCGTCGTTGCCCCCGCCGATGCGGATCACGCCCTGGATCAGCATGAGCACGATCCCGACCGGCAGGAGCATCTGCCACGCAGTCGAGTGCAACCCGAACACGGCGAAGCCGATGGCGAAGACGAGCACGAGCAGCCCGCCGAGCGGCGCGAGGATGCCGAACGAGGCGCGGGAGAGTGGTTGGGACACGGGCGTGGGGGCAGAGGCGTGCGGGGCGTCGATTCTTCGCGGCCGCGGGGTGGTCGGGGGCGAGTCCGTGCAACCCCCGGGCCTCGACCGGTCGCGGCGCCCAGGGACGACGCCGCGCCCCGATGCGCGGCGGCGGCGCTACTCGTACCGCAGCGCCTCGACCGGGTCGAGCCGCGACGCGCGGAACGCGGGCAGCATCCCGAACATCACCCCGGTCAGCACGCTCGCGCCGAGGGCGACGACGACGGCGGATGCCGGGACCGACGCGGGCACGCTCGAGTTGGTGCGGATCAGCCACGCCGCGAACGCGCCGAGCACGAGGCCGATCGCGGCGCCGATGCTCGTCATCGTCGCGGCCTCGACGAGGAACTGCAGCAGGATCACGGCGCGCGTGGCGCCTAACGCCTTGCGCACGCCGATCTCGCGGGTGCGCTCGGTGACCGAGATCATCATGATCGCGACCACGCCCACCCCGCCGACGAGCAGTCCGACCGCGGAGAGCGCGATGCCGATGACGAAGAGCGTGCCGAACAGCTTGTCGAACGTCTCGGTGAGGCGGTCCTGCGTGACGAGGCCGAAGTTGTTGGGCTGCGTGGGGCGGAGGCCGCGGCGCGCGCGCAGCGCGCCCGTGACGTCGTCCATCGCGTCGTTCTGGGCGACCCCCTCCCGCGGCTTGACGGTGAAGTAGACCCCGCGCCGCCACAGGTCGAGGTAGCGGCGCACGGCCTCGATCGGCAGGATGGCCCGTGGGTTGTCGGGCCCGCGCCCGCCGAGCGACTTGAGGAAGCCGCCCTTCGGGTGGTAGACGCCGATGATCGAGAACGCCTGGCCGTTGACGGTGACCGTCTTCCCGACCGGGTCGGAGTCGCCGAAGAGGCGGTTGGCGAGCGTGTCGTTGACGAGCGCGACGCGCGCGCCGGACGCGGCTTCCTGGGCCGTGAAGTTGCGCCCGGGCGAGATGTCACTCGGGTCGGTGTCGATCCACTCGCTGCTCATCGCGTCGAAGCCGACGGAGGCGAGGTCGCGGTCGCGGTACGTGAACGCGGCCGTCCCGCCGGACATCTCCGTCACGGAGCGCACGGACGGGACGCGGCGGAGCGTCGCCGCGTCGTCGACGGTCAGCGCGGGGTTGCGGCGGTCGGGGCAGCTGTCGTCCGAGCCGTCGCACGAACTCGGCCCGATCGTCAGGCGCCGGCTGACCTGGAAGGTGGTCGCGCCGAGGTCGTTGACGTCGTTCTGGAAGCTCGCCGTGATGCCGTGCACGGCGGCGCTCATCGCGACGACGACGAAGACGCCGATCGCGACGCCGGCGATCGTGAGTCCGGCGCGCACCTTGTTGGCGCGGATCGCCTCGAGGGCGATGACCACGCCCTCGAACATCTGGACGAGGCGGTCGATCAGGCGCATGCGATGCGGTCCCCCGTGCTCACTCGGCGCGGAGCGCCGTGATCGGGTCGAGGCGCGACGCGCGGCTCGCGGGGTAGGCGCCCGCCGCGATGCCGACCCCCGCGCCCATCACGAGCGCGGCCGCGATCGACCAGGGCGCCACGCCCGACGGCAGGAACGGGAACGCGGCGGACAGCAGCTTCGCGCCGCCGATGCCGAGCGCGATGCCGACCGCGGCGCCGATGAGCGAGAGCACCGCGGCTTCGACGAGGAACTGGCTGAGGATGTCGCGCCGCCGCGCGCCTAACGCCTTGCGCACGCCGATCTCCCGCGTGCGCTCGGCCACCGCGACGAGCATGATGTTCATGATCACCAGCGAGCCGACGACGAGGCCGATCAGCGGCAGCGCCGTGCCGAACGTGAGCATCTTGCTCTGGATGCCGGCGAAGAACGCGAGCGCGCTCTCCGAGGTCTCGAAGGCGAAGTCGTCGGGCGCGCCCGGCGGCAGCCGCCGTCGCGAGCGGAGGACCTCGCGCGTCGTCTCCTGCAGTTCGCCCAGCTGCTCGCGCGAGGGGGCCGAGACGATGAGGCCGTCGACGTCGCCCCTGGGGTTGGTCAACCGCGAGATCGGCGACTTGAAGGGCGCCACCGCGATCCGGTCGAGCGAGAAGCCGAACACGCTGCCCTGCTTGGCGATCACGCCGACGACCGTGTACGGGATGCCGTTGATCTTGAGCGCCCGCCCGACCGGGTCGACCGATGGGAACATCCGCTCGCGCACCTCGTCACCGATGACGATCACCGGGAGGCCGAGCGACGCCTCCTGCGGCGTGAACGCCCGCCCGCTCGTGAAATCGTACTTCTTGATGCGGAAGAAGTCGCCGTCGGTCGCGACCGCCTGTACCTGGCGCGGGCGGGCGTACGCCGTCGACCCGTAGACGAACTCTTCGCTGTCGATCGCGCTCTGCGTGCCTGCGGGGAGCGCGCTCCGCAGGACGTCGACGTCGACGGTGGTGACGCGCGGGCGCTGCTGCATGCGGCGCCACTGCGCCTCGGTCACGTTCCCCTGGCCGATGAAGCTGAAGCGGCGGAGCGTGAACGTGTTGCCGCCGATCAGCTTGCCCGCGAAGTCGTTTTCCAGGTAGTTGCTCATGCCCTGGACGATCGAGATCACGGCGATCAGGAACGTGACCCCGATCAGGACGCCGAGCGCGGTGAAGAAACTCTTGAGCTTCTGGACCCGGATCTGTTGCAGGGCGAGGCGGACGGCTTCGAGCAGCGGCATGGTAGCGGGAAGGTACCCGGGCCGTGCCTATTCGTACCGCAGCGCTTCGACCGGGTCGAGGCGTGAGGCGCGGACCGCGGGCAGCATGCCGAAGAGCACGCCCGTGAACGCGCTCGCGGCGAGCGCGGCCACGATCGCGCCGGCCGGCACCGACGCCTCGATCGGGGTCGTGTGCCGGATGACCGCGGCGAGCCCGCCGCCGACGGCGAGCCCGGCGACCGCGCCGATGGTGGTGAGCGTCGCGGCCTCGACGAGGAACTGCCAGAGGATGATCCCGCGCGACGCGCCGAGCGCCTTACGCACGCCGATCTCGCGCGTGCGCTCGCTCACCGAAATCATCATGATCGCGACCACGCCCACGCCGCCGACGATGAGGCCCACCGCCGACAACACGAGCATGACGAGGAAGAACGCGCCGACGATCTTGTTGTAGAGCTTGAGGATCGAGTCGGGCGTCGAGATGAAAAAGTCGTTCGCCTGCGCGGGGCGCAGGCGCCGCTCGGACCGCAGCAGCGTCAGCACGTCGTCCATCGCCGCGTCGCGCGAGACGCCGTCCTTGGGTTTGACCGTCAGCTGCATCCAGTGGATGCCCTGGTCGAGCGTGTGGTGCGCGGTCACGAAAGGGACGTAGACGTGCCCCTTGTCGCCCCCGTCGAACGCGTTGCCGAGCGCGTGGTACACGCCGATCACGGTGAAGAGCTGCCCCTTGAGGCGGATCGGCTTGCCGATCGGTTCGGAGCGGCCGAACAGGCTCTCGGCGAGCTTCTCGTTGACGATAGCGACCGCGGCGCCGGTCGCGTCCTCGCGCTCGGTGAAGTCGCGCCCCGACGTCAGGTCGCCGCCGGCGATCGCCGCCCACCCCGGCGAGTACGCCGTGAGCCGCACGCTCGGCAGGGTGCGAGCGCCGTAGCGGGCCTCGATGGTGTTTCCCGTCTCCTCGATGACGAGCTGCACGCTGGGCAGCGCGCGGATGCGCGCCGCCTCCTCCGGGGTGAGCGGCGGGTGGCGGAGCCAGGGGCAGTCGTCCGGGCTGTTGCAGTTGTTGGCCTGGTCGTTGGGCCAGCGCGTGAGGAAGAACGTGGTGGGCCCCGCGGCGCCGATCGACTTGCTCACCCCCGCGTTGATGCCGTGCACGGCGGCGGACATCGCGGTCACGACGAAGACGCCGACCGCGATCCCGAGGATCGTGAGTCCGGCGCGGACCTTGTTGAGGCGGATCGAATCGAGGGCGATGATCACGCCCTCGCCGAGCGCGAGCAGTCGGTCGAGGAGGCGCATGCGGGGCCCGGGGCGTCAGTCGGCGCGGAGCGCCGTGATGGGGTCGAGCCGCGCGGCGCGGCTCGCGGGGTACACGCCGGCGACGATCCCGACGCCGGCGCCGAGGCCGACCGAGACGACCACGGACCACAGCGCGACCGCCGTCGGGAGGGGCGTGGCCGCCTTCACGATCGCGGACAGCGCGACGCCGAGCGCCACGCCGAGCGCCGCGCCGACCACGCTGAGCGTGGTGCTCTCGGCGAGGAACTGGCCGAGGATGTCGCGGCGGCGCGCGCCTAACGACTTACGGACGCCGATCTCGCGCGTCCGCTCCGAGACCGCGACGAGCATGATGTTCATGATCACGATCGCGCCCACGACCAGGCCGATCGCGGGGAGCGCGACGCCGGCGATCACGAGGTACTGCTTGATCGTCAGCCACTGCTTGAGCGCGCTTTCCGAGCTCTCGAGCGAGAAGTCGTCGGGGGCGGCGGGGCGCAGCTTGTGCCGGCGGCGCATGAGCTCGCGCACGGTCTCCTGCAGCGCGCTCTGCGCCGCGGGGTTCGGCGCCTGCACGACGACCGCGTCCACGCCCGGCGAGTGGCGCGTCGCCCGGCGGAGCGGCGATGCGAGCGGCGCGATCACCTGGCGGTCGAGGTTGAGTCCGAACACCGTGCCCTGTTCCTCTAGTACGCCGACCACCTGGTACGGGGTGTGGTCGAGGAGGATGGCGCGTCCGAGCGGGTCGACGCCGGGGAAGTAGTCCTTCGCGATGTCGCGCCCGATCACCGCCACCGGCGTGCCCTGGGCCTGTTCTTGGTCGCCGAAGGCGCGGCCGCTGGCGACGACGAGGTTCTTGACGGTGAAGTAGCCGGGCGTGGCGGCGTAGGCCATGACCTGCGGCCCGCCGCGGGCGTAGCGCGTCGTCGGTTGGACGAAGTCGGAGTTGTAGACCGCCCAGTGCGCGCCGGGGCCGACGGCGTCGCGCACCGCGGCCGCGTCCTCCCACAGGATGTTGGGCCGCGCCTGGAGCCGCCGCCACTCGTCCGAGGAGTTGACGTCGTTGATGTGCGGGATCTTGAGGAGCGTGAACGTGTTGACGCCGAGGAACTTGCCGGCGAAGTCCTGCTCGACGTACCGGCCCATGCCGTTGACCACCGACACCACGGCGATGAGGAACATCACGCCGATCGTCACGCCCATGAGCGTGAAGAAGCTCTTGAGCTTCTGCACGCGTAGCTGGGTGAAGGCGAGGCGGACGGCTTCGGCGAAGTGCATGGGCGGGTGTTGCCTAACGCCCGGTCATCCGACCGGCGCGACCGTCGCCAGGCGCGCCGCGAACTGCGCCTGGGACTCGTCGCTGGCGATCAGCCCATCGCGGAGCACCACCACGCGCCGCGCGTGCGCGGCGATGTCGGGCTCGTGCGTGACCATCACGACCGTCTGCCCCTGGTCGGCGAGGCCCTCGAAAACGCGCATGATCTCCTCGGACGTCTGCGAGTCGAGGTTGCCCGTGGGCTCGTCGGCGAGGAGGATGGCGGGGTTGTTGACGAGCGCGCGCGCGATCGCGACGCGCTGCCGCTGGCCGCCCGAGAGCTCGTTGGGCCGGTGCGTGAGGCGCTCGCCCAGCTGGACCCGCTCGAGCGCCTCGGTGGCGCGCTTGCGGCGGTCGGACGAGGACACGCCCGCGTAGACGAGCGGCAGCTCGACGTTCTGCAGCGCGGTCGAGCGCGGGAGCAGGTTGAAGGTCTGGAAGACGAAGCCGATCTCGCGGTTGCGCACGTGCGCGAGCGCGTCGTCGCTCATCCGCGAGACCTGGGTGCCGTTGAGCCAGTACTCGCCCGCGTTGGGCGTGTCGAGGCAGCCGATCACGTTCATCAGCGTCGACTTGCCCGAGCCGGAAGGGCCCATGATCGCGACGTACTCGTTGCGGCGGATCGCGAGGTCGACGCCGCGCAGCGCGCGCACGACCTCGCCGCCCATGTCGTACTCGCGCTTCAGGCCGCGCGTGACGATCACCCACTCGCCGCTCGGCGCCGCGCCGTCGGCGGCGGTGATGGCGCGCCGCTCCGCGGTGACGCCGAGGGCGGGGTCGCCGGCCGCGGTCAGAATCATGCTCACGACTTCGCCCCCGCCTTCTTGCTGCTGTCGGTGGCCGGCGCGACGCGGATCAGCGCGCCGTCCTTGAGGTCCCGGATGGCCTGGTACGTGCCGCTCACGATCGTCTCGCCGTCGCGGAGCCCGTTGGTCACCTCGAAGTACTTCTCGCCCGCGATGCCGACCTTGACGGGGCGGAACTGGACCTTGTTGTCCTTTCCGACGATGAACACGCCCTCCGCGTCCTGCTTGCCGACCTGCTTGACCGGCTTCTTGCCGCCGAGGCCCTGCGCGGAGTCGCCGGCGCCCACGGGCTCGTTCTCGCGCACGGTGAGCGCGATGATCGGCACCGACAGCGCGTGCTGGCGCGCGGCGGTTACGATCTTGGCCGTCGCCGAGAAGTCCGGCCGGGTGTCGACCGGCGGGTTGAGGAGCTGCACGGTGACCTCGTAATCGACGGCCTGGTCGGCGGACGCCGCCGAGGTGGTGCTCTTGAGCGCGCTGTTGGAGATCTGCGTCACGCGCCCGGTGAACGTCGAGTCGGGGAACGCGTCGACTTGGACGATGGCGGAGTCGCCGAGCTGGATGCGCGCGACGTCGGTCTCGTTGACCTTGATCTTGGTCTCGAGCACGCTCATGTCGCTGATCGTCAGCAGCGTCGCGGCGTCCTTGTTGAAGGTGCCGGGTACGGCCGTCTCGCCCTGCTCGACCGAGAGGCGGGTGATGCGGCCGCTCATCGGGGCGACGATCGTGGTCTTGGCGAGGGCCTGCTGGGCGTTTTGCAGCTGGGCCTGCGCCTGGTTCACCGCGAAGCGCCCGGCCTCGGCGAAGGCGCGGGCGGCGTCGGCCTGCGTGTGCAGCTGGTCGATCTCGCTCTCCGAGACGAGCTGCGCGTTCTGCTTCTTGATCGCGGCGAGGCGCTCGTACGCGCGCTGGGCCTGGATCAGGTTGGCCTGCGCCTGCGCCTGCTGCGCGCGGGCCTGCGAGACGGCGGCCTGCGCGCTCTGGACGGACGCGGCGTACTGTGCCGGGTCGATCTGGAGGAGGAACTGGCCCTTGGTGACGAGCTGCCCCTCCTTGACGGCGAGGCGGACGATGCGGCCGCTGATGTCGGCGGCGACGTCGACCTTGGTGTGCGGGCGAACCTGCCCGCTCGCGGTGACGGAGGCGACGAGGTCGCGGCGCTGCACGGCCTCGGTCTTCACCTCGACGGCCTTGGTCGAGCGCCGGCTCGCGCCCGCGGCCGCGACGGCGGCGAGCGAGGCGACGGCGACGCCGGCGATGGTGAGTTTGGCGCTCTTGCGCATGGGCGGTCGGGGGAGGGAAGCCTAACGGATGGCGCGCGGGGTCGTGCGGCCGAGCCTAACGGAGCGGGCGGCCGACCGCGCTCTCGAGCGTGGCGAACGCGCTGTGATATTGGTAGACCGCGTTGACGTAGTCGGTCTGCGCCGTGTTGTACGCGTCCTGGGCCTGCGAGACGTCGAGGAACGCGCCCGCGCCGACGCGGTAGCGCTCCTGGGCCAGGTACAGCGCCTCCTTCGCGGTCGCGACGTTCTGCTCCTGCTGGGCGACGACGCGGCGCTGCGAGTCGAGCGTGCGGTAGGCCGAGGTGACGTCGGCCGTCAGCGCCAACTCCTGCGCGCGCGTGCGGGCGTCGGCGTCGTACTGGTCGGCCCGCGCCTGCTGGACCCCGAGCTCGCGCTGGAAGCCGTTGAAGATCGGGATCGAGAGGAAGGCCGAGACGGTGTACGGGTTGCGGGTGAAGCCCGTGAGGCTCCCGTTGCTCGCGCGCGCCTGGGCGATCTGCTGCGACGTGAGGCTGACGTTGTTACAGGTCGCCGCATTGAACGTGGTCCCGGTCGCGATCGCGGTCGCGAAGCCCTGACTCTGGCAGGTGCTCTGGGCGAAGCCGAGCTGCTGGGTGACCAGCGCGTCCGTGTTCGTGTAGGTGCTGCTGAACCCGCTCACCTGGAAGTCGAGGTTGAGCGACGGCAGGTACGCCCCGCGCGCCTGACGCACCGCGAGCGCGGCCACGCGTTCGCGGGAGCGGAGCGCGAGCAGCGCCGGGTTGGCCGTGCGAGCCTGCTGGAGCAGGGACGGGAGGGAGAGCCCGGGGTCGCTCACCGTGAAGCGCGAGGTGAGCGCCACGGGCCGGCTTGGATCGAGGCCGATCTGTTGCAGCAGGCGCACGCGCTCGACCTCGGCCTGGTTGCGCGCCTGGATGCCGGCGACCTGCTGCTGGCCGAGCGCCACCTCGGCGCGTCGCACGTCGAGCACCGTCGCCGCGCCGACGGCGACCCTGGCCTTGGCGAGTTCGAGCTGCGTGCGCGCCGTGGCGACGAGCGTGTCGGCGAGTTCGGCCCGGGCCTGCTGCTGCAGGGCGGTCAGGTACTGCTGCGTCACGCCCGTGCGCAGCTGCTGGCCGGACCCGCCGATGTCGGCCTCGACCGCGTCGCGGCTGGCGCGCTGGAGCTTGGGCGCCGTCAGCGAGGCGACGCTGTACGTCGTGCCCACGTCGAGGTAGGCGCTGCCAGTGATCTGGCTGACCCCCGAGCCGAAGGTCTGGCCGGCGATGAACTGCTGCCGCCCCTCGCGGTACTGGTAGCCGAGGTTCGTGAGGTTCACGCTGGGCAGCAGCGAGCCCCGCGCGCTCCGGACCTGCGCGTCCGACCGTCGCAGCTGGTTGACGCTCTGCAGGTACGACGGCGCGTTGGTGCGCGCGAGGGCGACCGCGTCCTCGATCGAGAGGGCGGTCGGCGGGGCGGGCGCGGGCGTCGTACCCGTGGGACCCTGGGCGCGCGCGGGCGCCGCGGCGGTGCCGAGCAGGAGGGCGCCGAGGATGGCGCGCACGGCCGGAGTGCCGCGGCGCACGAGCGCCGCGCGACCGGGGGCGGGACGAAAACGCATGTCGGAGAGGACGGAGGAAGGCGACCGCGCGGGCCTACGACGGCGCGGGCCGCCCGGTTTCAGGCGCGCCGCGCTCCGTGCTGGGCCGGGGGCTGCGCTCAGCGCGGCGCGTCCTCGCGCACGGCGTCGATCGCGAGGCCGGGCACCACAACGCGCAGCACGCGGCCTTCGGTGTCGACCCAGAGTTCGCGGCGCCAGCCGGCGCGCGCGTCGGCGAGCGCGAAGTGCGTCGCCGGAATCGCGCGGCCGGCGATCGTGACCGGCTCGGCGTCGACGCGGGTCACCGCCACCGTCAGCTGCGCGTCCGTACGCGGGACGAGCACCGAGACGCTCGTCGCGCCGGCGAGCGCCTGGCGCGCGACGAAGTAGAGCTGGTGGTACGCCTCGTCATCGACGACCATGGTGCCGCGTGGCAGGACGAACTCCCGGGCGCCCTCGCGCGTGCCGCGCTGGGTCTGCATCGCGAAGTGCCCCGACGTGCCCGCCTCGACGGCGACGCGCTCGTCCGCGCCCGCGCCCGCGCCACGGACGTCCATCTGGTAGCGAACGGGTTCGCCGTCGGCCGCGGCCTGCAGCGCGGGCATGACGCGGCGGGTTCCGTAGCCGGCGACCGAGCGCGCGACGAACGCCGCCCCGCGGCCTGCGGGCTGGCGGACGATGCGGAACTCTTCGCGTCCGACCGTCGCACCGCCGCGGCTCACCGCGAAACTGCCCTCGTCGACCGCGACGACCTGCGCCCGAGCGGCCGGCGCGCAGAGGAGCAGCGCGGCGGCGGTCAGCGCGCCCGCGCGCGCAAAGCCGGCGCGGTCGGCAGGTGTGGTCGATCGGGGCATGGTGGCGGGGGTTGGGGGCGCGCGCACGGCAGCGCGGAGCGACCCTGGAGGGTTGTACCATCGTGGCGGGGCCGATGTGCCGCGCGTGCGCTCCGCCGGACGGGGCATACCGCGTACACGACACCGGCGCGCCCCCGTCACGCTTGCCGCATCATCGGCCGCCGTCGGCGGCGAGCGGCGCGTGGAGCACGCGATCGGCGATCCGGCCGAGGATTCGTGCGTAGAGCCGCGCCCCGCGCTCGGCGGAGGGCGCGCTCGCGGGGTGTGGTGGCATATTGCCCGCGTCGGGCCGGGCGCGCACGAGGTCGGGCGCGACGTGCAGCAGCAGCGACGTCGCGACCTCGTCGCCGCGCGCGTCGCCTTCGGGCGCGTCGAGAAGGTCCGAGCAATCGACGGCGAGCACGTCGACCACGCGCACGCGCGCCCGGGCGGTGATCACCGTCGCGAGTGCTTCGAGGTGTGGATCATACTGGTGCGCGCTCAACAGCACGAACTCGTCGACCCCGTGCAATTCCCACTCGGAGAGCAGGTCGTTCAGCAGCCGGTGCAGGGTCTTCTTGCGGGCCGACGTGGCACCGACGGTGCCGGCGGGGGTGGGCGCCGACACGCCGTAGTTGACGGTCGGCGCGCGCAGCACGCCGCAGCCGGCCGAGAGGTCGTCGGCGAGGCGGTCGACGATCAGGGTGTCGGTCGCGACCGGGAGGTGCGGCCAGCGCACGCCCAGTGCGCCGACCGGGAGCAGCAGCCGTGGGTCGGCCCGGAGCGCGTCGCGGAGTTCGCCCGGCGTGAGCTCGGCGACGCGTCGGGCGCGGGACGTCGCGGGACGCGGGGCAGGGCGCGAGGCCGGACTCGGCGCGAGGGCGGGCGGGGCGGCCATCGGAGCGGCGGGTGAGCGAGCGGCGGCGGGCGGCCGCGGCGGCGGCGGGCGGACTTCAGGCGCTCGCGACGATCTCGGCGGCGATGTGGTTTCGCGAGGCGGTCGAAGCCTACGCGGTCGTTCTCGCGCTCGCCAGCGCGGCGGCGCTCGCCCTCCGCTGGGTCAACGGCGCGCGCAGCGCGGGCGCGGAGACAGGGCGGGACGCGCGCATGGTCGAGCGGGGGACGACCGTGTTGTTCGCGCTCGCGGCGGTGTTGGTGGCGGCGCCGGCGTTCCGCATGGCCCGCGCCCGCCTCGCGCACCCGAGCGCGGCCGCGGTCGCGGCGGTCGCGCGTGCGGTGGCGCCGACCCTCCGCCAGCTCGCCGGCACGGCGGAGGCCGCGCTCGCGCGGGCGGGGGACGCGAGCCTCACCCCGGCGCGACGATTCGAGGCGCTCGCGCCATTGGGCGACTCGGGCGACGCGCGCCGGGGCGAGCGGGCCGTGGCGCTGCTCGACGGCGCTGGGGCGCCCGTGGCGTGGGCGGGGACGTGGCGGGTGCGGCCCGACTCGCTCGCGCCGGGCGCTGCCGCGCCGAAAACGGGCGTGGCGAGTTCGCCGTTCTACGTCGTCCTGTACGCGATCGCCGAGGGGCGTGTGGCAGGCGGGCGTGGCGGGGCCGAGCCGCGCCGCGCCGTCGCGGCCATGGTGCTTCACGCCGAGCCGCCCGCGGATCGGCTCGCGCGAGCGCTGGACGCCGCGGTGCTGCGCGAGAGCGGACTTCGCGGCCTCGACGTGCGCGCGCTCGGCCCGGGGCAGCCGCCGCTCGTCGGGGCGGGGTGGCAGACGGTAGTCGTCCCCGGCACGGCGGACCGACTGGCGATGCGCGCGATCCCGCCGGACCCCGCGGCGGTGCGCGCGGGGCTGCTCGAGGACGCGCGTCGCGTGGCGGCACCGGGCCTGGCGCTCCTCACCGTGTTGGCCGCGGCGACGCTGTGGCAACTCGGCGCGCGGACGCGCATGGCCCGCGCGAGCGCGTCGACGGCCGCGCTCGGGCTGCCGCTCGCGGTGCTCGCGCTGACACCGCTCGGGTCGCTGTCCAACGTAACCCGCCTGTTCGACCCGGCGGTCTACTTCTCCCCGATCGGCGGGGCGTTGACGTCGACGCTCGGCGCGCTGTCGGCGACGGGCGCGGTCGCGGTACTCGCGGTCGCGACGGCCTGGCGCGGCGCCGATGCCGCGGGCGCGGCGCGGTGGAACAGCCCGCTGCGCGCGCGCGGCGGTGCCGCGCTCGCGGCGGCGGCGTTCGCGGGCGGCGCCTGGCTGATCGGTGGGCTCGCACGCGGCATCAGCCCGCCGCCCGGCGGCGCGACGATCGCGCTCTTCGTGGCGTGGGAGGGGGCGTTCTGCCTCGTCGCCGCGGCGGTGTTGCTGTGGGTGCTCTCGCTCATGCGGCCGCTCCTGACACGCCTCACGCGGCGGCGCGCGCGGCGCTCGCCGGCGGTGTACGCGATCGCGGGCCCGTTCCTCGGCGTCGGGGTTGCGCTCGTCGGCGCGCTCGAGTGGCAGCCGGCGGGCGGGTGGCCGGCCTGGTATCCCGCGCTCTGGGTGATCCCGGCGTTGGCCGTCGTGTTTTCCCGCGCGGGTCGGGGCGCGGTGCCCGCGGCGATCGCGGTCGCCGGCCTGGGGGCGAGCACCCTCGTGTGGGGCGCGACCACGGCGCGGCAGGTGATGCTCGCAGCGCACGACGTGCGCGCGCTCGCCGAACCCGAGCCCGACGCGACCGCGCTACTCGCCCGCTTCGGGCGCGCGCTCGCGGCGGACACGGCGCCCGCGGGCGACGCCGGCGGTGCCGCGCTCCTCCGGCGCTACGCGACGTCGCCGCTCGCGGCCGCGGGGTACCCGGTCGCGCTCGCGCGTTGGGACACGGCCGCCGGCGCGCGCGCGCCGGTCGAGCGCGTGGCGTTCGTGCTGTGGGCGGTGGACACGGCCGCCGTCGAGGGCGCCGTACGCGACGCCGCCGTGAGCCGATCGCCGGTCACGCGCGCGATCGGGGCGGATCCGGGCGCGGCCACGCTGCTCGCTGTGCCGCAGCGCGACGGGCGGGTCGCGACGGTCACGCTCTTTCCGCGGGCGCAGTTCGTCACCGTCGACCCGCTCGGGACGCTCTTGGGCGGGCGGGCTCGCGGCGACGACCCGCCGTACCTGCTCTCGCTGCTGCGCCAGGGGGACCGCGGCGCGGCCCCGGCTACGGGATCGCTCGTGCCGCCGCCGGCGGCCGCGTCGGGACCGGTGCTCCGCTGGACTCGCGGCGACGCCGTCGCGCACGCCGACGCGCGCGTGCTGTTGCCGGACGGGCCCGCGGCGGCGCACGTCGAGATCCGGTTAGGCACCCTCGCCGTGCTCGCGGAGCGGGCGGCGCTGCTCGTGTTCGCCAACCTCGTCGTGGTCGGCGCCCTGTGGTGGCTGCCGTCGCTCGACGTGGTGCGGTGGCCGCGGCCGATCCGCGGCTGGCGCTACTGGACCGGGAGCTACCGCGCGCGCCTCACGGCCGCGCTCTTCGGCTTCTTCGCCGTCCCGACGCTCGCGTTCGGGGGGTGGACGTTCTCGCAGCTCAAGGCCGGCGACCGCGAGGCGCGGGCGCTGCTCGTGCGCGAGACGCTGCGCGCGGCGGTCGCCGACGGCGGCGGGACCCGCGGGCTCGCGCCGACGGCCGCGCGGCTCGGCGCGCCGCTGCTCTCCTACGACGGCGGCGTGCTGACCGGGGCGAGCGAGCCGGCGGTGCTCGCGCTGGCCCCGTTAGGCCGGCTGCTGCCGCCCGCGCAGATGTTGAGCATCGGCGCGGGCGACGAGGTCAACGCGACGCTCGACGCGCCCGGCGCGCTCGGCGGCGCGCTGATTGGCTTCCGTGCCGCGCTCGGCCCGGGCGGGCGGCGTGTGGTGCTCGCCACGCCTGCGCGCACGGACGACTCCGGGCGCGCCGAGCGGCGCCGTGACTTGGGATTTTTCGTGCTACTCGCCGGGGCGAGCGGCGCGCTCGCCGCACTCTGGCTGAGCGGCGTCGCGGCGCGCCAGCTCGCCCGGCCCGTCGGCTCGCTCCGCCGCGCGGCGCTCGCGCTCGCGCGCGCCGGGGGCGGGCCGGACGCCGCGCGCGCCTCGGGGGCCGGGCGCGGGGCCGCGCGCGTCGCCGCGGCGCTCGACCGCGAGCCGCCGGCGGAGTTCCGCCCCGTGTTCGGGGCGTTTCGGCAGATGGCGGTCGAACTCGACGCCACCCAGCTCGCGCTCGAAGCGGCGCGGCAGCGCACGGCGGCCGTGCTGCGCGACGTGGCGAGCGGCGTGATCGCCGTCGACGCGGCCGCGTG
The DNA here is from genome assembly GCA_963763675.1 of uncultured Gemmatimonadales bacterium. Lineage (GTDB taxonomy): Bacteria > Gemmatimonadota > Gemmatimonadetes > Gemmatimonadales > Gemmatimonadaceae > BPUI01. Next base: position 1,069,313 of record CAVXPN010000001.1, on the reverse strand, counting down.
CGTCACGGTGGCCAACCCGCGTGCCGGCGCGCTGCTCGGGCGCGCGCTCGATGTGGGGCAGCCGGTGACCGACGTCGTGCCGCCCGAGATCGCCGCCCGCGTGCGCGCGTTCCTCGCCGCGGCGTCGCGGCATAACGGGGCATCCCCGCGCGGCACGGCGATCGACGACAACGGACGCGACGATCCGGCGGGGCGCGACGTCGCGTCCGCGTTCGACGTCCGCGTGCGCGGGCGCGAACTGCGCGCGCGGCTCACCACGTTAGGCGCATCGGCGGGCGCGCCGCGGAACGCCCACGGCGACGGGACCGGCCCGGCGGAGGACGCGGCCGGTGCGGTCCTGACCCTCGACGACGTGACCGAGCTGGCCCAAGCGCAGCGCGCGCTCGCCTGGGGCGAGATGGCCCGCCAGGTGGCGCACGAAATCAAGAATCCGCTCACCCCGATCCGGCTCGGCGTCCAGCTGCTCCGGCGCGCGTACCGCGACCGCCGCGGCGACTTCGGCGCGCTGCTCGAATCGAACGCGGAGCGCGTACTGGCCGAGATCGACCGGCTGGACGAGATCGCGCGCGCGTTCAGCCGGTACGGGACGACGGCCGCGCACGCTCCGCCGCCCGAGCCGGTCGACGTCGCGGCGATCGCCCGCGACGTCGTCGCGCTGGAGCGCCTGGGCGGCGGCGAGACCGAGTGGGACGAAGTCCTGCCGCCGGCGGCCCGGGCGTGGGCGCGCGACGGCGAACTCCGCGAGGTCGTGCTCAACCTGTTGGAGAACGCCCGCCTGGCCGGCGCGTCGTGCGTGCGGGTGAGCGTCTCGACCGCGGACGGCGTGAGCGGCGGCACGAGCGGCGGCACGAGCAGCGGCACGAGCAGCGGCGGCAATACCAGCGGCGGCGCGAGCGCGGTGACGCTCGCCGTGCGGGACGACGGACACGGCATTCCTGCCGACGTCCTACCGCGGATCTTCGACCCGCACTTCTCGACGCGCACGAGCGGAAGCGGGCTCGGCCTCGCGATCGCACGGCGGCTCGTCGACGCGTGGGGCGGCCGGATCGACGCCGAAAGCACCGTCGGCGAGGGCACGTGCGTGACCGTCACGTTGCGGGCTGCCGACGTGGCGCCCTAAACTCTTCGGGCTCCCCGACGCTTGCCGATGTCGTCCGCCTCTTCCGACCGAACACCAGAGCGCTCGGGTGCGTCGTCCGCCGACCGCCTGGTCGAACGCCGCCGCACGCCGCGGGCGGGGCAGCCGTCGCGGCTGCCGCCGCACCTCGCGCTCTGGCAGCTGCCGCCGGGCTGGGCGTGGGGCGGGGACTCGCTGTACGAGGAGTACCGTCACTACCAGGAGATCATCGACGCGCTCGGGCGCTCGCTGTCCCTCGTGACGGTGCCCGACCCGTCGCACGCGGCGTGGCTGCTGGCGGAGGCGCGCGCGCTGGCGCACCGCAATCATCCGGCAGTCCCGACGACGTACCACTACTGGGCGCAGGCGCGCGAGCCGCGCCGCGGGCCCGGGTACCTGCGTCGCTGGATCGGCGGCGAGCCGCTCGGCGCCCGCGTGGAACGCCACGGCCCCGACCAGGTCCCCGCGGTGCTCCGGCTGTTACGCGAGGCGGGCGCCGCGCTTTCGTACCTGCACGACAGCGGCGGGCCGCACGGGGCGGTGTCGCCGAGCAATGTGCGGCTGACCGCGTCGGGCCGGTTCTGGCTGCTGGGCTGGCAGTGGGCGGTCGCGCGCGACCGGCTGCCGCCCGGGGTCGTGCCCGACCCGGCCGCGAGTCCGCGCGCCCCCGAGCAGGGCGGGCGTTGGGCGCCGACGATGGCGAGCGACCAGTGGCAGCTCGGCGCGCTCGCGTTCTTCGCGTTGAGCGGCGAAATGCCGCCCGCGGGCGACGTCCCGCCGCTGCGGCTGCTGCGCCCGGAGTGTCCGGCGAGCGCCGCGGACGTGATCGAGCGCGCGCTCGACCCCGACCCCGCGCGGCGCTTCAACTCGGTCGCGGCGATGGTGCGCGCGCTCGACCGCGGCGTCTCGGTCCGTCCGTCGCCGATCGTCGCGAGCGAGGGCGCGACCGGCGAGACGGTCGCGCTCACGGCGGAGGCGCGACTCCGCTGGGCGACGGGCGACGACTACGAGACGCTCGCCCCGTTAGGCACCGGAACCTTCGGCTCGGTCTGGCGCGTGCGCGACCTGTCGCTCGGCCGCGAGGTCGCGCTCAAGATGCTGCACCCGCACGTCGCGCGCGACGCCGACGCCGTGGCGCGTTTCCGACGCGAGGCCACGCTCGCCGCGCAGCTCGCGCACCCCGCGCTCGTGCCGATCTTCGACTTCGACTCGCGCGGCGGCGTGAGCTGGTACACGATGGAGCTCGCCGACGGCGGGTCGCTGGCCGAACTGGTGCGGCGCGCGGGCGGGCGCACGCTGGCCGACGTCGCGGCGCAGCTCGAGTTCGTGCTGGAGGGGCTGGCCGCGGCGCACGCGATCGGCGTCGCGCACCGGGACCTCAAGCCCGAGAACCTGCTGATCGACCGCTACCGCCGCTGGCGCGTGTCGGACTTCGGCATCGCGAGCGCGTTAGGCGAGGAGGTCACGGGCGCCTCGGGCACGCCCGCCTTCGCGCCGCCCGAGCAGCTGCTCGGCGAGCCGCAGGGCGCGGCGGTCGACGTGTTCGCGATGGGCGCGATTCTGTATTACGCGCTCGAGGGGCGGCCGCCGTTCGCCGGCGCGGACGGCCCGGAGGTGCTCGCCGCGCAGCTGCGCGGCGCGCCGTCGCTGGACCGGTTTCCGGCGGTCGTGGCGGAGTTCCTCAAGCGCGCGCTCGACCCCGAGCCCGAGCGGCGCTTCGCCGACGCGGGCGCGATGTTGGAGGCGTGGCGGCGGATCCGGCGCCAGGCCGTGCGGGTTGAGAAGCGCGCGCGCTGGTGGCGCCGGGTACTGCAGCCCGTGTTAGGCGCGCCCCGCGAGTAGCAGGGCCTCAGGACGCGCGGCCCGGGCCGGCTACTCCGTCGTGCCGCCAGGCGCGCCCGCGCCGGCGGCCGCCGTCCGCACCGTTTTGACGTTGGTGAACTCGCGGAGCCCGACCGCGCTCAGCTCCCGGCCGTACCCAGAGCGTTTGATCCCGCCAAAGGGGAGCCGCGGGTCGGACACGACCATCCCGTTGACGAATACCGACCCGGCCTCGACCCCGAGGGCGAAGCGCTCCGCGGCCGCCGAGTCGCGGCTCCAGACCGAGGCGCCGAGTCCGTACGGGGTGGCGTTGGCGAGGGCGAGCGCGTCGCCGGCGTCGGCCGCGCGGAACACCGGCGCGACCGGGCCGAACGTCTCTTCGAGCGCGGCCGCCGAATCGCGGGGGACGTCGGCGAGCACGGTCGGAAGATAGTAGAAGCCCGCGGCAAGGGCCGGATCCTCGGGCACCGCGCCGCCGCAGACCACGCGCGCCCCGGCCGCGACGGTGCGGCGCACCTGGTCGGTGATGTCGTCGCGGATCTGCGCCGTCGCGAGCGGGCCCACGTCGGTCGCCTCGTCCGCGGGGTCGCCGATGCGGAGCGCGCGGACGCCCGCCGCGAGCCGCTCGAGGAACGCGGCGTGGACGCTGGCCTCGACGATGAACCGTTTGGCCGCGATGCACGACTGCCCGTTGTTGATCGTGCGCGCGGTCACCGCGGCCCGCGCGGCCGCGTCGAGGTCCGCGTCGGCCAGTACAACGAACGGGTCCGAGCCGCCGAGTTCGAGGACGGACTTCTTGAGCGCGGTGCCGGCGGCGCCGCCGACGGACGCGCCCGCACCCTCGCTGCCGGTGAGGGTCACGGCCGCGACGCGCGGGTCGGCGACGATCGCGTTGACCGGGCCCGAGCCGATGAGCAGCGTCTGGAACAGCGCGGGGGGCGCGCCGACGTCGCGGGCCGCGTCGCCGAAGAGTGCTTCGAGCGCGAGCGCGCACTGCGGGACGTTGCTCGCGTGCTTGAGCAGGCCGACGTTGCCGGCGACGAGCGCCGGTGCGGCGAAGCGGACGACCTGCCAGAACGGGAAGTTCCAGGGCATCACGGCGAGCACGACGCCCAACGGCTGGTAATGAACGCGCCCCGTGCCGGTGTCGTCGTCGACCAACGTTTCGGGGGCGACGAAGGCGGGGCCGTGCTCCGCGTAGAAGCGGCAGGCCGTGGCGCACTTGGCGGCCTCGTCGCGCGCCGCGCGGATCGGCTTGCCCATTTCGAGCGTCATCAGCCGCGCGTACGCGTCCCGCCGCGCGTCCAGCAGTTCGGCGGCTCGCGCGACCACCGCGGCGCGGAGCGAGACGGGCGCCGCGCGCCACGCGCGCGCCGCATCCGCGGCCGCGGCGAGCGCGCGCTCGACGGCGGCCGAGTCGTGGGTGGGGAACTCGCGTACGAGCGCCCCGGTGGCGGGATTGACGGTCGCGATCGCCATGGACGAGCTGGGCGCGGGGGTCGGGAGAAACGCCGAACGAGCCAGGCGTTAGCGGTGCGGCAGCTCGCGCCCGTCCAGACTCCCCTCGCGGTGCCACTCCATCTCGGCCGGCGAGAGCGGCCGGAAGCAGAGGTCGACGGCGAGCCAGAGGAGCTCGGTGTACGGGTACGTCGCGAGCGGGAGGACGAGCATCAGCGCCACGCCGCCGTACTGGATCGCGTCCCACGGTGGCGCCGGCCACGTCGCGAGCAGGACCGCGAGTAGCCCGAACGCGAGCAGCACCTCGGCCGCGATCAGGTTGACCATGTACGACCCGATGAAGTAGTCGTGCTCGCCGCGGTCGAGTCGCAGCCCGCAGACCGGACACCCTGGCAGCCGCTTGAGCCACGACGTCCGGACCGGCCCACCGCCGCAATTCGGGCACCGCAGCCGCAGCGCCCAGCGTACGCGCTGGGCGAGTTCGCGCCAGGTAAAGCCGGACGCGGCGGGGGCGAGTGGGACGGTCATTGGAATGGGTGCGAGGGGGGTGCGTACATTATGCCACGCCCTTCTCGCACTCCCAAACGCCCCGGATGTTCCGACCCGCTCCCCGCGCCGCGACCGCGGCCGTCGTTGCCGTGATGCTGGCCGCCCTCGCCGCTGCCGCCTGCCGCGACGTGACCGCGCCCACCCAGGACCCGACGACGGTCAGCTACGCCCCAGCGCTCAACATCCGCCTCAGCGATTTTACCCGCGACACGTCGGGCGTCTACTACCGCGACATCGCCGTCGGGTCCGGAACGGTCGCCGTGAGTGGCGACGTGATCCGCTACTTCTACACAGGCTACCTGACCGACGGCCGTCGCTTCGGAAGCGACATCAGCACGACGGGCGTGGCGGCCGTGCCCGACACCTTCGTCGTCGGCAAGGGCGGTGTGATTCCCGGCTTCGAACGCGGCCTTCTCGGCGTCCGCGCCGGCGGCCGCCGCCGCCTGATCATCCCGCCCGCGCTCGGCTACGGCAACACAAGCCGCGGCAGCGGAATCCCGGCTGGCTCGATTCTCATCTTCGACGTCGACGTCCCCGCCGTGGTCGCGCCCGCGACGACGACCACCTCCGCCGTCCGCACGACGCGCTGAGCTACGGCGAGCGTCGCGGCCGCCGCCCCACCACGGATCGCCGCAACGCTTCGCCCCACCCCGCAACGATTCGATGCACCCCCGACGGGCCCGCGGCACTACCGTGGGCCCGTGCTCGCATCAGTCCGCTCCGCCGCCCTCCACGGCATCGACGCCTTCGCGGTGACCGTCGAGGTGCACGCCGCACTCGGCCTCCCCCAGCTCACGGTGGTCGGCCTCGCCGCCGGCGCGGTGAAAGAAGGGCGCGAACGCGTCGTCGCCGCCCTCGCCAACACCGACCTCCCGCTCCCCCCGCGCCGAACGACCGTGAACCTCAGCCCGGCCGACGTCCCCAAAGTCGGCTCGGGCTTCGACCTCCCGATCGCACTCGGCGCCCTCGCCGCCACCGGCCTCCTCCCCGGCGACGCCCTCGCCAACCTCGCCGTCGTCGGCGAACTCGCCCTCGACGGCACGATCCGCCCGGTCCGCGGCATCCTCCCGATCGCCCGCTGGGCGGCCGACGCGGGCCACGCACTCGTCGTCCCGCCAGGCAACCTCGCCGAAGCGGCCCGCGTCCTCGGCCTCGCCGTCTACGCCCCGGCCACCCTCCGCGAACTGGTCGACGCCCTCACCGCGGGCCCGCTCCCGCGCAGCGCGCCGCCATCGCCCGGCACACCGCCGATCACCTCGTCGGCCGACTTCGCCGACGTCGTCGGCCAGGAGACCGCCAAGCGCGCCCTCGAGATCGCCGCGGCCGGCGGCCACAATCTCGCCATGGTCGGACCGCCCGGCGCCGGGAAGACGATGCTCGCCCGCCGCCTCCCCTCCATCCTCCCCCCGCTCACCGACCGCGAAGCACTCGACGTGCTCGCGATCCGCTCGGTCGCGGGCCTAACGACCGCCACCGACGCGACCCCCGAACGGCCCTTCCGCGCCCCGCACCACACCATCTCGACCGCGGGCCTCGTTGGCGGCGGCTCGCCCCCGCGCCCCGGCGAGGTCTCCCTCGCCCACCTCGGCGTCCTCTTCCTCGACGAACTGCTCGAGTTCCCCCGGCACGTCCTCGACAGCCTCCGCCAGCCAATCGAAGACGGCCACGTCGCCCTCGCACGCGCGACCGCGACCGTCACCTACCCGGCCCGTATCACGCTCGTCGCCGCGATGAACCCCTGCCCCTGCGGCCGCGCCGGCGAACCCGACGCCGTCTGCTCCTGCGCCCCGACCGATGTCGAACGCTACGCCGCCCGACTCTCGGGCCCGCTCGCCGACCGCATCGATATGCACGTCCGCGTCGGCGCGGTCCCCCCGCGCGCGATCGGCGCCCGCTCGCTCGGCGAACCGTCCTCTGCCATACGCCCCCGCGTCGACGCGGCCCGCACGCTCCAACATCGACGCTACCTCGCACTCCCCGGCGTTACCACCAACGCACAGGCCGCGGGCCGCTGGATCGACCGCGAGACGCCGATCGACGCCGCCGCCCGCGACCTCCTCGTCACCGCCGCGGATCGCCTCGGCCTCTCCGCCCGCGCGTACTTCCGCGTCCTGAAAGTCGCCCGCACGATCGCCGACCTCGACGCCAACCCGGCGATGAACGCCGCACACATCGCCGAAGCGCTCCGCTACCGCACCCCGGCCACGCGCACGACCCCACCCTCGGTCCGTACGCCCGCCCGCCGCTGGGGCCACCCCGACGACGCGACGTCCCCTCTGGCGTGACGCCCGCATCGCTACGTTCCTTGACATGCCGCTCCCCGCCGCCCGCCACCCCGAGCGTTGATGTTCGGCTGCCTCCGCCGGCTCGGCTGCCTCGCGATCCTGGGCATCCTCGCGGCACTCGCGGTCACGCGCGACAGCTGGCTCCCGCTCGCGGCTCGCCTGCGCTCGCGCGATGCGGCAGTCGCGGACACGCTCGCGACCTGGCAACCGCTCGACCCGGCCGCCGCCACCCGCGGCGAACAGGCGGTCCGCGCCCTCTCCACCCGACGCGGCCCGGTCTACGTCAACCTCGGCGCGGGCGAACTCGCCTCCTACGCCTTCCTCTCGCTCTCGGACGCCCTCCCACCCGCCCTCCGCGCCTCGCAGACGGCCGTACTCGGCGACCGCATCTACCTCCGCACGTCCGTCTCACCGGCCGACTTCGCCGGCCTCCTCGGCCCCGCGGTCCGCGGCCTGCTTCACCAACGCGACACGCTCCGGCTCGGCGCCACCCTCGACGTCGTCCGACCCGGCCTCGCACAGTTCCGCGTCCGCGACGTCCAGATCGGCACCGTCCCCGTCCCAGCCGCACTGATCCCGCGCGTCGTCGCCCGCCTGCGGCACGGCGCCCCGCCCGCAGGCGTGGGCGACGACGCCATCGGCATCCCGCTCCCGCCCTACATCGGCGACGTGCGAATCGCCCGCGGCCGCGTCACGCTCTACAAGGCCACGCCCTAACCTCATGCCTCGGCGCATCCTCGTCGTCGACGACGAACCCGGCATTCGCACCGCACTCGGCCAACTCCTCGAGTATGAGGGCTACGAGGTGCGCACCGCTCCAGCCGCGGCCGAAGGGCTGGTCGAATACGACCGCTTCCGCCCACACCTCGTCTTCCTCGACATCAAGATGGCCGGGATGGACGGACTCGACGCGCTGCGCAAACTGCGCCAACTCGACCCGACCGCGGTCGTGGTCATGATCAGCGGCCACGGCACGATCAAGACCGCCGTCGAGGCGACGCAGGCCGGCGCCTACGACTTCCTGGAGAAGCCGCTCGACACCGACCGCGTCCTGCTCCTCCTCCGCCACGCGCTGGAACACGCCGATCTCAGCGACGAGAATGCCCGCCTGCGCGCCACCCTCCGCGACGCGGTCGAAAGCCGCCACGAAATCGTCGGCCGCTCGTACGCGATCCGCGCCCTCATCGAACAGATCGAACGCGTCGCACCGACCCCCGCCCGCGTCCTCATCACCGGCGAAAACGGGACGGGCAAGGAGCTCGTCGCCCGCGCCCTCCACAAAAACTCGCCGCGCACGAAGAAGCCGTTCGTCGAGGTCAACTGCGCGGCGATCCCGTCGGAACTCATCGAGAGCGAGCTGTTCGGCCACATGAAAGGCTCGTTCACCGGGGCCATCCAGGACCGCCCCGGCAAGTTCGAACAGGCTGACGGCGGAACGCTCTTTCTCGACGAAGTCGGCGACATGTCCCCCGCGGCCCAGGCCAAGGTCCTCCGCGTGCTCCAGGACGGCGTCGTCACCCGCATCGGCGGATCGCGACCCGTCAAGGTCGACGTCCGCGTCGTCGCGGCGACCAACAAGACGCTGGAAGAGGAAATTGCGGCCAACCGCTTCCGCGAAGACCTGTTCTACCGCCTCAACGTCGTCCCACTCCGCGTCCCGGCTCTCCGCGACCGCCGCGAAGACATCCCGCTCCTCGTCCGCCACTTCCTGAACGTCCTCTCCAAACAGGACGGCCTCCCACCCAAGTCCATCGACGACGAAGCGCTCCAGCGCCTGGTGGAGTGGGAATGGCCGGGCAACGTCCGCGAGCTGCGCAACACGGTCGAACGCCTCGTCATCCTCGCACCCGGGCCCGCGGTCGTCGAAGCCGACGTGGATCGCCTCGTCGGTCGCCGCGCGCCCGACGCCGACTCCGTCGGCCCGCTCGGCGACGCCGGCACGTTCGAGGAGTTCAAGCACGCGGCCGAACGCGCCTTTCTGCTGTCGAAACTCCGCGAGCACGACTGGAACGTCTCCGAAACCGCCCGCGCCCTCGACATGCCGCGCTCAAACGTCTACAAGAAGATCGAGCGCTACGGCCTGCGCCGCGAAGGCGCGTGAGACGCGGCCCCGCCCCAGCCTCCGACCCGCGACGCGATGTCTGACCGCGACTGGGACCGCGAACTCGCCGACCTCGATCGGCGCCTCGCGTCCGTCCCCGACCCGCCGCCCACGCCCGGCACCCCCGCCGCGGGCGGGCCGGCGCGCGCCGCAACGATCCCGCCCGGGACAACGGCGGTACCGGCCACGGTCGCCGCACCCCTGACCGCGCCGGCCACGCGCTCGCTCGGCACGCCCGCGCCCCGCGGCCGCCGATCCTGGCGCGCGCAACTCGCACTCCTCCTCCGCGTCCTCGTCGGCGTCGCGGTCGTGGCGGCCCTCATCTACTGGCCGTACTCCGCCCGCTGCGGCATCGAACTCGGGTACTACCTCGGCCTCGTCGCCCTACTCGGCATCGCCGGCGTCGCCACATCGACCTCGGCCTGGCGCCACCGCTCGAGCGTCGTCCACCTCCTCGGGCTCGCAATGCTCGCGGGCGCCGTCACACTCGGCGCCCGCGAAGTCCTGCCCAAGGTCGGCTACGCCGTCCCGTCGCTCGCCCACCCCGCCACCTGGACCTGCACGCCGTGAGTCGGGCGCGGTGCCGGGGAGCGGGCGCCTAACGCTCCGACGACCCCGACGACGTCGGCGTGTTCGGCCGGCCGCGCTTGCTCCAGACGACGACCGTGCCGCAGCTCCCGCCGCCGGAGCCGACGCTCGCGAACTGCACCGGCACCGTCGCGCCCCCGTTGTAGATCTCGACGCCGGCGACGTCGTTCGGGTTCACGAGGTCGTTGATGCTCGACGCGCCGTCGATGATCGGCATGCCGTCCACGTACACGTCGGGTGTGCAGTTGCCGCGCCCCGTGAGCGCGTACCCCATCGACCCGTTAGGCACGACGTGCAGGCCGGGCGTCATCCGCAACACGTCCGTGAACTGGATCGCCTGACGCAGCGCCAGCTGATCCTCGGTGATGTAGTGCCCCATCCCGTGCTTCATGCGGTCGAGAAACCCGGTGTAGTCCTTCTGCAGCTTGGTCGCGTCCGCGCGCACGACGACGCCCTGGATCTGCTGGACGCGCTTGTCGAGCGGGATCGCGACCGACGCGACGCGCGTGGCCGAGAGGTTGACCGGGACCCGCTTGGGCGCGTAGCCGATCGCCCGCACCTCGGCGCTGTACGTCCCGGCGGGTAGGCCGGTGAGCGAAAACACGCCGTTGGCCGAGGTCGTGCCGGTCACGTCCGTGCCATAGACGACGACGGTCGCGCCGCTCAGCGGCCGCCCGTCCGGGGTCCGCACGACCCCGGTGAGGCGCGCGCGACCGCGCGCGACGGTCAGCGGCACGGCGAGTCGCCCTTCGCGCTGCGCCGTCGTATCCGGCAGCGTGACGACCACCGCGGTCGCCGTATCACCAAGCAGGAAGTCGCGGCGCGCCAGCCGATTCGCGGAGAGGCGGACGTCGATCAGCCCCGCGTGGCGCCCGCGGGCCTCCGCGCTGGCGACGAGGTCCACGTCCGACGGAAGGCCGCACGCGACGAACCCGCCGTCGGCCCGCACGGTCGCCGGCATCCGGCGACTCGCGTTGATCAGCGCGCCGCCCGAACTCTTCACTTCCTTCCACGTCACGACCACTTTCGCGCCCGGGATCGGCGCGCCCGTGTCGGCGTCGCGCACGCTTCCGGTCAGCGCGCCCGGCGGCTTGGGCTGCAGGATCATGTTCAGCGCCTCATCCTGCCCCGTCGACGCGCGTCCCGCCGGGTTGTTGGGGCCGCAGAGCGCCGGGAGCAGCGTGCGCGAGCCCGGTACGCCGAAATCGACCTGCGCCACCGAATCCGGCAGGAGTTCGACGAGCAGCGGCCGGAGCTCAACCCCGAGGGCGTCGACGTCCGGGTGAAGGAACCCGGCCACATAGCGGCCCGGCGCGAGGCCGCCGATGCGGTACCGACCGAGCGAGTCCGTCTGCGCCGAGTAGGCGTGCGTGCGCTCGGCGTCCGAGGCGAACTGGACCGTGGCACCCGCGAGGGGCGCGTCGCTCAGCGAGTCGTACACGAGGCCCGACACCGCCATCGTCCGCCCCGCGGCCTGCGGTTTAACGACCGCGGCGGCCGGCTCGGCGGCATCGGGCGGCTGGCGCACCGGCCCACGCGTCGGGCGCGTGCTCGTCCCACCGATCGCTCCGGCGCGGGGGGCCGCCTGCGCGGCCACCGAACGCGTCGCGCCAACCGAGACGGCCGCGGCGAGGCCGGCGATCAGGAGGGGTGACGGCGAACTGTACGTGACGGGACGGGGCAGGGCGCGGAGGCAGCGGGGCACGGCGGACCGAGGCGAGGAGAAGGGGAGAACGACGCGTACGGGCCAGGACACCCGCCGAGCGAGGGAGCACCCGGCGAGTACGAAGACCCATACTGACTACCCGGCGATTGGTTCCGCGGCGGCGCCGCTATCGCACGGTCCAGATCAGCACGGCCCCGCACGACACCGGACCGCCGCTGAGCGACCCGCCGCTCCCGGTCAGGTTGTACTGCGCGGGGATGATCGCGCCGCTGCCGTAGACCTCGATCGCGTCGACGGCCTGGGCCGACACGATCGTGTCGATGTCGTTGGCGCCGCCGCGGATCACGTTGCCGTCGAGCCACACCTGCGGCAGGCACCCGGCCCGCCCGCGGAGCACGTTGCCGCGTGCGCCGGTGGGGATGATCCGCAGCGACGACAGACTCTTCGTGCGCAGCACGTCGGTGAGCGCGGTGGTGCCGCTCTTCGCGATCTCGGCACGCGTGAAGTACTGCCCCTGACCCGTCCGGCGTCGGCGCTCGAAGTCGTCCAGCAGTCCGCTGCGCGGCGCGCCGGTGCCGATCACCGCGACGCGCTCGAGCTGCGCCGCCTGTCGAATCAACGTCGGCGCCACCTCGGCCGTGCGGCCGTTCTCGAGATCGACGGCCGTTCGGGACGGCTGCAGGCCGATCGCCACCACTTCGACCGTGAACGTGCCCGCCGGCAGCGAGTCGATCGCGAAACGGCCGTCGGCGCTCGTCTGCGCGCGCCCTGCCGTTCCCCAGACGCGGACGGCGGCGCGCGCCAGCGGCTGCTGATCGGGACCGAGGACGCGGCCGGCGACGCGCGCCGTGCCGGCGGCCGGGCGGACCGGACCCGCAAGGCGCGCGTCCGCCGAGTCGGTCGGCGCGGCCGCCGCGCCGACCGCGGCCGGACCCAGCGAGAAGCGTTGCAGCAGGAGTCCGCGGACCGGGGCGGACAGCTCGATCAGGCCGCTCGTCGCGTTCGGGGTGCTCGCGCTCGCCGCGAGCGGCACGTCCGTCGGCACCCCGCAAACGAGGAACCCGCCGTCGGCGCGCACCGTCGTCGGGACACGCCGGACTTCGCGGTTCAGCCCCCGCGCCGATACGCCGACTTCTTCCCACGAGAGGACCACCGTGGCGCCCGCCACCGGATCTCCGGTGGCCGCATCGCGCACGAGCCCCGCGACCGCGCCCGACGAATCGTTGGGCGGCGTCGGCGGGCAGAGCGCGCCGCGGACGGCCGACGAGCCGGGCAGCGCGAGCACGACCGGGGGCAGTGGCCGGCCGTCCGCGATCACGACGATCGGCGCGACCTGGATCGAGAGCAGGTCGAGCGTGGGGTGCAGGAACCCCAGCAAGTAACGCCCCGGCGCGAGCGAGTCGATCTGGAACGCCCCCGTGGAGTCGGTGACGGCCGACCGCGCGCTCGCCGGGTTGTCCGCGCGGACGGCCTGCACCGTCGCGCCCGCGAGCGGGCCGCGTCCGAGTGAGTCGTACACCGTGCCTCGCACGGGCACCCGAACGGCGGACGGTGCCGACGCCGCCGACGGCGGCACCGTCGCTGCGGCCTGCGCGGCGAGTCGGGAGGTCGGAACGGCGGCGACGCCGAGGAGGGCAATCGCGGCGCGGACCGCGCGCGGGAGGGCGGCGGGAGGCGGGGGCGGGGGCCGCATGAGCACGGGCGGGAGGGAGAGCTGGGGCGGAACGACTGCCCCCCAATGTGCCGCGTGGCCGCGTCCGGTCAATCCGGCCCACCGCGGGCGCGCCCGTAGATTGGCGCCCGCGCGCCCGTTCGCGCCACTCCGCACGCCGACTGACTGATCGTACCCGCCCGCCATGACCGCCGTACACAGCACGACCTTCCAGAACTTCATCGCCGGCCAGTGGGTCGCGCCGACCACCGGTGAGTACTTCGAGAATCGCAACCCCGCCGACACGCGCGACCTCGTCGGTCGCTTTCCGCGGTCGGGCGCGGCGGACGTCGACCGCGCCGTGGCGAGCGCGCGGCGCGGGTTCGAGGCGTGGCGCCGCACGCCCGCGCCCGCGCGCGGCGACGTGCTGCGGCGCGTCGGCGACCTCATGGTCGCGCGCAAGGAGGAACTCGCCGACCTGATGACCCGCGAAATGGGGAAGCCGCTCACCGAGACGCGCGGCGACGTCCAGGAGGGCATCGACACCGCCTACTACGCCGCGACCGAGGGCCGCCGCCTGTTCGGGCACACGGTGCCGAGCGAGCTGCGGAACAAATGGGCGATGACGTACCGGCGGCCGATCGGCGTATGCGGCATCATCACGCCGTTCAACTTCCCGCTGGCCATCCCGACGTGGAAGATGTTCCCCGCGCTACTGTGCGGAAACGCGTGCGTGTTCAAACCCGCCGAAGACGTGCCGCACACCGGCCACGTGTTCGTCGAGCTGCTCCTCGAGGCCGGGGTGCCGCCCGAGGTGATCCAACTCGTGCACGGCGAGGGCGACGCCGGCGCGGCGATCGTCGCGCACCCGGGCGTCGACGCGGTGTCGTTCACCGGGTCGACCGAGACGGGTTCGCTCGTCGGCGAGGCGTGCGGGCGGACGCACAAGCGGCTCTCGCTCGAGATGGGCGGCAAGAACGCGCAGATCGTCCTCGACGACGCCGACCTCGACCTCGCGCTGGAGGGCGTGCTCTGGGGCGCCTTCGGCACGACGGGGCAGCGGTGCACGGCCACCAGCCGCCTCGTCCTGCAGCGAGGCGTCCACGACCGCTTCGTCGAGCGGCTGGCCGAGCGGGCGCGTGCGCTCGCGTTAGGCGACGGGCGGCGCGCCGGCACGGACGTGGGTCCGCTCATCCACGAGGCGTCGCTCGAGAAGGTCGAGCGCTACGTCGCGATCGGCCGCGAGGAGGGCGCCACGCTCGTGACGGGCGGGCGGCGGGCGACCGGCGACGCGCTCGAGCACGGGTGGTTCTTCGAGCCGACGATCTTCGCCGGCGTGCGCCCCGGCAGCCGGCTCGAGCAGGAGGAGATCTTCGGCCCCGTCCTGTCGGTGATCCGCGTCGAGAGCGCCGACGAGGCCTTCACGGTCAACAACGACGTCAAGTACGGCCTCTCGTCGAGCGTCTACACGCGCGACCTCGCGCTCGGGTTTCGCGCGCTGCAGGAGCTCGACAACGGGATCACGTACGTCAACGCCCCGACGATCGGGGCCGAGGCGCACCTGCCGTTCGGCGGGGTCAAGCAAACCGGCAACGGCCACCGCGAGGGCGGGTGGGAGGTCTACGACTTCTACTCCGAGACGAAGGTCGGGTACGTCGACTACTCCGGCACGCTCCAGCGCGCGCAGATCGACAACTACCTCGGCACGCCAGACTGAGCGGGTCGGGACGCGGGTACCGACTCGGTGACGGAATCGTGCACACCGGCAACGCGCGACGAGCGTTGCACTTGCACCGTGTCAAGCCCCTTCTTTTTATTCACGGGGTGAGCGGCCCGTCCACGCCCCGCGTGGTCGGCCGCGCACCTCCCGCCTGCCACCCGCCCACCACGTCGTAATGGAATCTGGGATCGGGGCCGACCTGCCGATCGTTGGGATCACCTCGTCGCCCGGGCCGATCCCCGGCGCGTCGGCGTGGTGTTCGGATACCGAGCGGGCGTTCGCGCTCGAGCGCGTCAACCGGCGACCGCGTTCGCGCGTCTTCGGCTGGCTGGGCGAGTGGGTCCGGGTGTGTGCGCTCGCGGTCGTGCTGTTTCTCTTCGTCCGCGCGTTCTTCGTCGAGGCGTACAAAATCCCGAGCGGGAGCATGGAGCGGACGATCCTCGTCGGCGATTTCCTGCTCGTCGACAAGGTCGGCTACGCGTCCGAGGTCCCGCTGACGCGCTGGCACCTGCCGCGGCTGCGGACGCCGGCGCGCGGCGAGATCGTCGTCTTCACCTGGCCGCGCGACCCCGAGAAGAATCTCGTCAAGCGCATCGCCGGCGTGCCCGGCGATACGCTCGCGATGCGGGCCGGGACGCTGCTCGTGAACAACGTGCCGCGCGCCGAACGCTACGTCGAGCACACCGAACCGGGGTCGGACCCGGCGGCGGCGGACTTCGAGTGGCAGACGCACTTCGCGGTGCGCACCGCGGCCGCCGCCCCGGCGCCGCCGGCCCGCGGCGACGCCGGGCCCGGGACCGCCGCCGCGCGCGCCCCGCTGCTGCCGCTCGCGGAGCCGGCGGCGCACCCGTCGCGCGACAACTGGGGTCCGTTGATCGTACCGGCCGGCCACTATTTCGTGCTCGGCGACAACCGCGACAACTCGCTCGACAGCCGATACTGGGGTTTCGTCGCGGACTCGCTCCTCATCGGCCGCCCCATGTTCGTCTATTACAGCTACGCCCCCGACACGACCGCGTCCGTCCCGTGGGCGACGCGCGTGCGGTGGCGCCGGCTGTTCTCCGCGATCCGATAACCGCGCGATTTCCGCATTCTGTGTAGGCCCGCGTTTCGGGCCGCCGTTGGTTCGACCCGCACGACGCACGTCCCCCCCCCACCCGTAGCACCGCCCCGCGCGACGCCTCTCCTTCCCGGCGTGGCGCGCGGCAGCCGGCACCGCAGGCGCCAGGAGCGACACAGATGGCCGTAGCGACCGTACCCCGCAGAGCGCGCGCGTCGGACGAGGGTTCCCTCGACCACTACCTCCGCGACATCAGCGCCTTCCCGCTCATCACGCGCGAGCAGGAGGCCTCGCTCGCCGTGGGCATCCGCGCGGGCGATCAGGACGCGCTCGAGACGCTCGTGCGCTCCAACCTGCGCTTCGTCGTCTCGGTCGCGAAGAAGTACCAGAACCAGGGCGTCTCCCTTTCCGACCTGATCAACGAGGGCAACCTCGGCCTGATCCGCGCCGCCCACAAGTTCGACGAGACCAAGGGGATCAAGTTCATCTCCTACGCCGTCTGGTGGATCCGCCAGGCGATCCTCCAGGCGCTGGCCGAGCAGAGCCGGATCGTGCGCGTGCCGCTCAACCGCGCCGGCGCGCTCCACCGCATCGGCCGCCGCGCGAGCGCGCTGCAGCAGGAGCTTGGGCGCGAGGCGACGCACGCCGAGATCGCGGAGGGGATGGACCTCACCGAAGAGGACGTGGCGAAGACCGTCGCGATCTCGCAGCCCCACCTCTCGCTCGACGCGCCGCTCTCGCCGGGCGACGACACGCGGCTGCTGGACTACCTCGCCGACGAGGACAGCGCCCGCCCGGACGAACAGACCTTCGAGCGCGCGCTCACCGAGGCGGTCGAGGAATCGCTCTCGACGCTGAAGGAGCGCGAGGCGAAGATCCTGCGCCTCTACTTCGGCCTCGACGGTGGCGAGCCGATGACGCTCGAGGACATCGGCGTGTTGCTGGGCGTGACGCGCGAGCGCGTGCGGCAGATCAAGGAGAAGGCCATCTCGCGCCTGCGGCACCAGGCGCAGGCGCGCGGGCTGGCGAGCTTCCTCGGCTGACGGCCGCCGCGCACCGCCGCTTGACGCGTCGGCGTCCCCGGCATAGGCTGTCGCCCGATGTCAGCCGCAACTCGCGCCCCCCGCTATCACGCGTATCGCGCCGCCCGCCCCGCGGGCCGACGTGGTAGGCGCGCGCGCGTGGCCGGCGGAATCGTGATCCGTTAGGCACCGACGCCCGATCGCCGGCAGCCACCGCGGCCCGTGGGAATCTCCCACGGGCCGCTTTTTCGTGTTCCCCCAACCACCGCCGCGCCATGCAAACCCTCGCCGACCCCGTCCGCGCCCCCGAGCTTCGCGCGTCGCCGCTCCCCGCGTTTCTCGCGCAGGACTACGCGGGGTACGACGCGGAGGCGCACGACGTGTGGCGCATCCTGTACGCGCGGCGGATGGCGACGCTGGAGGAGACCGGGAGCGAGGTGTTCTTGCGCGGGGCGGCCCGCATCGGGCTCCGCGCCGACCGCGTGCCCGAACTGGCCGACGTCAACGGCCGGCTCGGCGGTCTCACGGGGTGGGCGGCGGCGGGCGTGGGCGGATTTCTCCCCGCGGGCGACTTTTTCCGCTGCCTCGCCGCGCGGCGCTTCCCGACCACGCTGGGCGTGCGCCCGCGGGCGCAGCTCGACTACCTGCCCGAGCCCGACATCTTCCACGACGTGTTCGGCCACGTGCCGCTGCACGCGGACCCGGCGTTCGCGGCGTTCCTGCAGCGCTTCGGCGCGATCGCGGCGCGCGCGCGCACGCCGGAACAGACCGAGGCGATGGCGCGGCTGTTCTGGTTCACGGTCGAGTTCGGGCTCGTGCGTGAGCGCGGGGCGGTGCGCGTGTACGGCAGCGGGCTGATCTCGTCGCACGGCGACGCCGCCAACGCGCTCGGGCCGGCGTGCGAACGGCGGCCGTTCGTGCTGGCGGACGTCGTGGCGCAGCCCTTCGCGATCGACCGCATGCAGGACGTGCTGTTCGTGGTCGACGACTTCGCGAAGCTGTTCGCGGCGGTCGACGAGCTGGGGGCGGCGCTCCGCCTTGACTGACGCGCCCGGGCGATCGCGCTTGCGAGCGGGGGCGCGGCGCGGGAGATTCCCGGGATGGACACCCCCGCTTTCGACTACCGGAGCCTCAGCATGGACGAACGGATCCAGCTCGCGGGCGACATCGGGGACTCGATCGCCCAGGAAATCAACGTCAGGCCGGAGCTCCTACCGCTGAGCGACGAGGAGTGCGCCGACCTGCACGAGCGCGTGGCCGAAGCCGACCGCGATCCTCGCGCCGCTGTTCCGTGGGAGGTACCGATCGCGCGCATCCGCAGCCGCCTCGCCGCCGAGGGCTGCCTATCGGCCCCGAACGCTTCGCAGTGGTCTACGGGAACCTGCGGCGAGCTCCCGTGGAGCGGTTCCCGTACGCTCTGACGTTCCGCCTCGCAGGCGACGGTGCGCGCGTGGTCGCGTGCACTCACAACACGCGGCATCCCCGTCGCTGGCAGGACCGGCGCTGACGATAGAAGGCACATGGCCCAGACGTACTCGTTCGACGTAACCACCGGCGTCGACCTCCAGGAGGTCGACAACGCCGTGAACCAGGCGCAGAAGGAGATCGCGCAGCGCTACGACTTCAAGGGGTCGAAGGCGGCGATCGACTTCCAGCGCGCGGAGAGTACGCTCGCGCTCGTGGCGGACAGCGACTTCCAGATGACCGCGCTCTTCGACGTGCTGCAGGCCAAGCTCATCAAGCGCGGCGTGCCGGTGAAGAACCTCGACATCGGCAAGATCGAGCAGGCGGGCGGCGACACGGTGCGCCGCGCGGTCACGCTCAAGACGGCGCTCGACAGCGACACGGCCAAGAGGGTCGCGGCGGCGGTGAAGGAGGCCAAGCTCAAGAAGGTGCAGGCGAGCATCCAGGCCGAGCAGGTGCGCGTCACCGCGCCCGACAAGGACGACCTCCAGGCGGCGATCCAGCTGCTCAGGAAGGGCGACTTCGGCGTCGAGCTGAAGTTCGGCAACTATCGTTAGTCCCGGGAAGTCATGTTAGGCGTCAAGGTCGCCCTGCTCACGCTCGGCTGCGACAAGAACACCGTCGACTCGGAGCGGTACCTCGCCGAGCTCGTCGCGCACGGCGCGACGCCGACCGCGGACGCGAGCGAGGCGGAGGTGATCCTCGTCAACACCTGCGGCTTCATCGACGCGGCCAAGCAGGAGAGCATCGACGCCCTCGTCGGCGCCGGGCGGCTCAAGGTCGACGGCGCGTGCCAGGTGGTGGTCGCCGTGGGCTGTATGGTGCAGCGGCACAAGGACGAGCTGGCCGAAGCGCTCCCCGAGGTCGACCTCTTTCTCGGCGCGAGCGAGGTCGACCAGCTCGTGCCGCGGCTCGCCGCGCGCGGGCTCGTCGCCCCTGACCGGCTGGCCGAACACCCGGGCGTGCGGCTCCACGGCGGGGAGCTGCCGCACGTGCGCTACCTCAAGATCAGCGAGGGGTGCGACCACGGGTGCGCGTTCTGCGCGATCCCGCTGATGCGCGGGCGGCACCGGTCGTTCGCGGTCGCCGACGTCGTCCGCGAGGCGCAGCTGCTCGAGCTGCAGGGCGCCCGCGAGGTGAACCTCGTCGCGCAGGACCTCGCGCACTACGGGCGCGACCGCCGGGACGGCGTGCGGCTCCCCGACCTGCTCGAGGCGCTCCTCGCCGAGACCGACGTCGCGTGGTACCGCAACCTGTACCTGTACCCGACCGGGATCACGCCGCGGCTGCTCGAGGTCGTCGCGAACAGCCCCCGGGTCGTGCGCTACCTCGACATGCCGATCCAGCACGCGAGCGACGCCGTGCTGGCGCGCATGCGGCGCCCCGAGCGCGCGCGCACGATGCGCGAGAAGCTCGCGCGCTTCCGGGACGCGGTGCCGGGCGTGGCAATCCGGACGACGTGCATCGTCGGCTTCCCGGGCGAGACCGAGGCGGACTTCGACGCGCTGTGCGACTTTCTGGAGGAAGCCCGCTTCGACCGGGTCGGCGCGTTCACGTACTCGCCCCAGGAGGGCACGCGCGCGTACGACCTCGCCGACGACGTGCCCGACACGATCAAGCGCGACCGCCTCGAGCGCCTCACCGAGCTCCAGCGCGCGATCACGGCCGAGCGGTACGAGGAGCGCATCGGGTCGCGGACCGCGGTGTTGGTCGACCGGGCGGGCGCGGACGGCGCGCCGGCGCAGGCGCGAGCGCCGTGGCAGGCCGACGACGTCGACGGCGTGACGTGGGTCGAGACGTCCGCCCCGGCCGGGAGCTTCGTCGAGGTCACGATCGACGAGGTCGTCGACGATTACGACTTCGCCGCGACCGCGGTCGCGCCGGTCATCGCGGTCGAGCGCCGGCGCGTGCCGCGCGCGCTGCCGCTCGCGGGCCCGCTCCCGACCACCATCGGCAGCTACGGGCGGTGACCGCGCGGGCGACGGCCCCGCGCGCGACGCGCTGGGCGAGCGTCTGCGCGCTCGGCGGCGCCCTCGGCGGCGGCGTGCTCGCCTGCCATGCCGCGGCGACGTCGGCGGCCGCGGCGCCCGGCGTGGCGCGCGGCGTGGCGCGCGGCGCCGCGCAGGCGGCGGTGTCGGGCGGCGACGTTGCCGTGCCGACCGGCGGGCGCGAGGTGCGCGTCGCGCTCGCGACCGGCGTCGCGTCGGCCGACCTGTCGTCCGCCGACCCGTGGGTCGTCGCGACGGCCGAGGGCGGCGTGCTCGCCCACGCGGCGGCCGGGAGCGTGTGGACGGCCGAAGCGCGCGGCGGCCGCGTGCGCGCGCTCTCGGGCTCGGGGCAGGAGACGCCCTGGGTCGACGGGCCGCTCGTGGCCCGGCCCGAGCGCGCGGGCATCGTCCGCTACGGCGCCCGGCGTTACCGCGGCGCGCTCTGGCTGCACGCGGCGGGGGGACGCCTGACGGTGGTCAACCGGCTTGGCGCCGAGGACTATCTGCGCGGAGTGCTGCCGTTGGAGCTGCCGACTGAGCGGCCCGGCGACATGGCCGCGGTCGAGGCGCAGGCGGTCGCCGCGCGCAGCTACCTCTACACGCACGTCGCCGAGTTCCTGCCGCGCGCGGCGGCGGTCGCGCGGGCGGCCGTGCCGTACGACGTGCGCGCGACGGTCGAGGACCAGCTCTACGGCGGCGCCAACGCCGAGCAGCCGACCGCCGACCGCGCGCTCCTCGCGACGGCCGGGCTCATCCTCCGGTACAACGGCGCGGTCGTCTCCGCCCCGTACTACTCGGCGTGCGGCGGGAGCACGGCGGACCCGTCCGAGGTGTGGGGCGCGGAACGCGCGCCGTACCTGCGGCGCGTGAGCGATTCGGTGCCGGGCGAGGCGCGCGCGTACTGCGACCTCGCGCCGCGGGCCCGTTGGGAGCGCGCGTGGGACGCCGACGCGCTCGACGCCGTGCTCGCGCGCTACCTGCGGCGGTTCGCCGCGGGCGGCGGCGACGTCGGCGGCGGTGCGTTAGGCAGGACTCGCGAGTGGCGCCCCGGCGAGCGGACCGGGTCGG
Organism: uncultured Gemmatimonadales bacterium; assembly: GCA_963763675.1. Lineage (GTDB taxonomy): Bacteria > Gemmatimonadota > Gemmatimonadetes > Gemmatimonadales > Gemmatimonadaceae > BPUI01. Next base: position 1,047,755 of record CAVXPN010000001.1, on the reverse strand, counting down.
GGCGGAACGCGTCGGTCGCGGTGACCACGGACGCGGGCCGGTTCGTGCTCCGCGGCAACGGGATCCGCTTCGCGATGCGGACCGGCACGGACATCCTGCCGAGCACGTGGTTCGACGCGGACGCGACGGTCGAGGACGGGCGCGTGCGGCGCCTCGTGCTGCACGGGCGCGGCAACGGGCACGGGGTGGGGATGTGCCAGTGGGGCGCGATCGGCCGCGCGCGGGCCGGGCAGGACTTCCGCCGCATCCTGCAGACCTACTACCCGGGGACGAGCGTTGAGCCACTGGACTGAGCGGTGGCGAGGGCGCGCGACGTTAGGCGCGCTCGCGCTGGCCGGCGCGCGCGCGGGGGCACAGACGTCGCCGGCGTCGCGCGACACGGCCCGCGCGGACTCGCTCCGGCGGCCGATCACGGACTCGACGTCGCGCGACAGCATCGTCGCCGGGCAGCTGCGCGCGGTCGCGCGCCGCCCGCACCGCTCGCTCGTCGATCTCGTGAACGTGGACCAGCTGCGCCTCACGGAGATCGGGCTTTCGGGCGGCCTCGCGTTCCCGGACCAGGTGCGACGCGCGACGCTCTACGCGCTCCACGCCGACTATGGCGAGATCGTGCCGCGCTTCCGCGTCGTGTTCGGCGCGTCGTACTGGACGTCGCGCTATTCGGACGCCGCCGTGACTGAGTTCGGGCAGGCGCTGGGGCGAGTGGCCGGGCGCGGCCCGACCGACCCGCCGGTCGACGTCGGGCCCGTGCGCAGCACCGACGTCGCGCTCGCGGCCGAGACGCGGTGGCGCCCGTCGATCCTCGGCGGCACGGGCGCCGTCCGCCGGGCCTCCGAGCGGCTCTGGCCGTGGGTCGCGCTCGGCGCGGGGGCGCACTTCATCAACGTGCAGAACCCCGCGCTCGACGGGACGTTCGTCGCGCGCACCCTCGACGGCGTGGCGTTCGGGCCGACCGGGGCGATCGGCGCCGACCTGGCCCTGTTCGCGAACCTGCGGTTGTCGGCCGAGGCGCGCTACGACCTGTTCAACGGCGCGCGGTTCGGGTCGATCCGCGCCGGCGGCGGCTACGTATTCGAGCGGCGCGCGCGGTGAGCGCGGCCGCGCGCGCCGGCGCCGCCGCGGTGCGGCTCCTGGGGCTCCTCGAACTCCTCGCCGTCCTCGTGCTCCTCGCGGTGAGCGCGGCGCCGCGGCGCGCGGGTGCGCAGGCGGGGACCCCCGTCCCGACGACGGCTCCGCCATCGCCCGGCGTGATGGCGCCGACTCCGGGCGACAGCCTCACCGTCGCACTGATGACGATCGGGCAGGGCGACGAGGTGTGGGCGCGCTTCGGACACGACGCGATCGTGCTGCGCGACGCGCGCACGGGGGCGGCGGTCGCCTACAACTGGGGGATGTTCGACTTCAACCAGCCTAACTTTCTCGGCCGCTTCCTCACCGGCGATACGAAGTACTGGGTGCAGGGGATCGACCTCTCGGTGATGCTGGAGCACTACTCGCGGGTCGAGAACCGGAGCATCTACCTGCAGGAGCTCGCCCTCGCGCCCTCGCAGCGCGCCGCGCTGCGCGACTTCCTCGAGTGGAACGCGCGCGAGGAGAACCGCTACTACCGGTACGACTACTACCGCGACAACTGCTCGACGCGGGCCCGGGACGCGCTCGACCGCGTGACCGGCGGCGCGATCCGCGCGGCGCTGGCGGGCGTGCCCACGGGCACGTCGTACCGCTCGCACACGCGCCGGCTCACCGACGGCGACGCCGCGGTCTACACCGGCATTCAGCTCGCGTTAGGCCGCCCCGCCGACCGGCCGATCGACGCGTGGGAGGAGAGCTTCCTCCCGGTGCGCATGATGGCGCACCTGCGCGGCGTGCGCGTCCGCTGGCCGGATGGGCGCGTGGTGCCCCTCGTCGCGAGTGAGCGGACCGTCTACGAGGCCCCGCGCCCGCCGGAGCCGCCGCCCACCGCCGAGCCGTCGCACGCCGTGGCGTACGCGCTCGCGGGGCTCGGACTGGCGCTGCTGTTCGGCCTCGCCGCGTGGCTGGCCGCGGAGGGCGGCGGCGTCGGACGGCTCGCGCTCGGACTGCTGGCTGGGGCGTGGACGTTCGTGCTGGGGTTCTTCGGGGTCGCGCTGCTGCTCGCGGGCACCGTGACCAAGCACGCGCCCTACATGGGGCGCAACTGGAATCTGCTCGGCGCGAACGCGCTCGCCTTCGCGGTCGCCGGCCTCCTCGCGGCGGCGATGGCGGCCGGTCCCGACACGCGGGTCCGGCGGGGTCGGCGCGCCGCGCGCGCCGCGTGGCTGCTCGCGGCGCTGACGGTCGCCGGCGCGGCCTTCGTGCTCACGCCCGGGGTCGGCCAGCGGAGCGGCGAGCTGTTCGCGATGCTCGTGCCGGCGAATGTCGCGCTCGCCGCGGCGCTCGCGTGGGTCGCGCGCCGCGCGCCGCCTAGGGGGTCGGACGATGTACGCGGTCGGGGTCGACGTCGGTGGCACGTTCACCGACCTCGCGGCGGTCGCGCCCGACGGCGCGGTCTCGACGGCCAAGGTGCTGACGCGCCCGGCCGACCAGAGCGAGGGCGTGCTGGACGCGCTCGGCGCCTCGGGGCTCGCGCCGGGCGCGGTCGGACGCGTCGTGCACGGGACGACCGTCGTGACGAACCTGCTGCTCGAACGCACCGGCGCGCGCGTCGTGCTCTGCGCGACCGAAGGCCACACCGACGTGCTGCGCCTGCGGCGGCAGGACCGCGCGAAGCTCTACGACCTCGCCGCGCACCACCCCGCGCCGCTCGTCGCGGCCGCGGACGCCGTACCGGTGGCCGAGCGGATGGGTCCCGACGGCGTCGTCCGGGCGTTGGGCGACGACACGGTCGCGGCCGTCGTTGCCGCCGTGGTTGCGCGCCGCCCCGAGGCGGTCGCGGTCGTACTGCTGCACGCCTACGCGCACGACGCGCACGAGCGCCGGATCGCGGCGGCGCTCGAAGCCGCGCTCCCCGCGGGGGTGCCGGTCGTGCGCTCGTCCGCCGTCAACCCCGAGCCGCGCGAGTACGAGCGCGCGGCGACGACGGCGGCCGAGGCGTACGCCCGCCCGCGCGTCGAGGTGTACCTGCGCCGGCTCGGCGAGCGGCTCGCCGCGGCGGGCCACCCCGCGCCCGGCGTGATGACCTCCGCCGGCGGCGTGCTCCGCGCGGGCGAGGCGGCGGAGGCCGCCGCGGCGCTCGCGCTCTCGGGCCCGGCGGGCGGCGTCGCCGGGGCGGCCGCGGTCCTCGGTGCGTTAGGCATTCGGGACGCGCTCACGCTCGACGTCGGCGGCACGAGCGCGGACGTCGGCCTCGTCCTCGACGGCGAGCCGCTCGTCGAGGCCGGGGGCGTGGTGGCGGGCGTCCCGATCGCGCTGCCGCGCGTGCTCGTGGACACCGTATCGGCCGGCGGCGGCAGCGTCGCATGGGTCGATGACGGCGGCGCGCTCCGCGTGGGACCGCGCAGCGCGGGCGCGGTGCCCGGGCCGGCCGCGTTCGGGCGTGGCGGGACCGAGGCGACCGTGACCGACGCGCACGTCGTGTTGGGCCGGTTGGCGCCGAGTCGGCTGAGCGGCGGTGTCACGATCGACGCGGGGCGCGCCGGGGCCGCGGTGGCGCGCGTGGCGGAGGCGCTCGACCGGCGCGCGCCCGACGCGGCGCGCCTGGCGGCCGTGGCGCAGGGCATCGTCGACGCGGCCGATGCGGAGATGGCGCGCGCGCTCCGGCGCGTCAGCGTCGAGCGCGGCGTCGACCCGCGCGGGCTCGTGCTCGTCGCCTTCGGCGGCGGCGGGCCGCTGCACGCCTGCGCGCTCGCCGCGCGGCTCGGCGCCGCGCGCGTCCTCGTTCCGCCGCACGCCGGGGTGCTGAGCGCGGTCGGCCTCGCCGCCGCGCCCGACCGCCGCGAGGCGCTGGTCGGCGTCGCGCGCGACGCGGCGGGGCTGACCGCCGACGCGTTAGGCGCGGCCGTCGCGCGCGCCGCGGCGCGCACGGGCGCGGGTGGCGAGCGGCGCACGTGGGCGCGGGCGCGCTACGCGGGGCAGGGCGCCGAGCTCGACGTCGCGCTCCGGGACGGCGACGACGGCGTCGCGGTCGCGGAGCGCTTCGCGGCGGCGCACGCGCGGCGCGCGGGATTCACCCTCGACCGCGCGGTCGAGGTCGTGACCCTCCGGCACGCCGCGGTGACGCCCGGCGCGGCGGCCGTGTTCGCCCGGCGGCCCGCGGCGCGCGCGTCAGGCGTGGCCGATGCCGGCGCAGTCGACGATGCGGCGGCGCGCGAGGGTGACGTCATCCGCGGGCCGTCGGCTATCGTGCTCGCCGACGCTACCGCGTGGGTGCCCGCGGGGTGGACCGCCGTCGCACTCGGCGTCGGCGGTTGGATGCTCGAACTCGACGGAGCGCGCTGACATGGAGCCGGATTCGACGCGGGCGGAGACGATCGACGCGCTCGCGCTGCCGGTGTGGGGGCACGCGCTCGCGATGATCGCGGAGGAAATGGGCGCGCTGCTCGTGCGGACGGCCCTCTCGCCCAACATCCGGGAGCGGCGGGACGCGTCGGCCGCGCTGTTCGACGCGGACGGCGCGATGGTCGCGCAGGCGGCGCACATCCCCGTGCACCTCGGCGCGATGCCCGAGGCGGTCGCCGCCGTGCGCGCGCGCGGGCCGCGGCCGGGCGACGTGTTCCTGCTCAACGACCCCCTCGCCGGCGGGTCGCACCTCCCCGACCTCACGCTCGTCGAGGCAGTCGCGGCGTCCGACGACCCCGCCGCGTTGATCGGCTTCGTCGCGGTACGCGCGCACCACGCCGACGTCGGCGGCATGAGTCCCGGGAGCATGCCCCAGGGCGCGACGGAACTGGTGCAGGAAGGACTCGTGCTGCCGCCGGTTCGCCTCGTCCGTGCCGAGGCGCGCGGCGACGCGGGCGGCGCCGTCGGGACGCCGGACGCGGACGTGCTCGCGATCGTGCTCGCCAACGTGCGCACGCCCGAGGAGCGCCTCGGCGATCTCCGCGCGCAGCTCGCCGCGTGCGCCGCGGGGCGCGAGGGGTGGCGGGCGCTCTGGGCGCGCGAGGGAGGCGCGCGCGTGCGTGCGGCGTGCGCGGCGCTGCTCGACTACGCGGAGCGCCGGACGCGCGCGCGCCTCGCGCGGTACGAGGGCGCGCGCGGGGCCGCCGAGGACGCCCTGGAAGGCGACGGCGTGAGCGACGCGCGCGTGCCGGTGCGCGCGGCGGTGCACGTGCGCGACGGCCGCCTGCACGTCGACCTCGCTGGCACGTCGCCGCGGGTCCGCGGGAACGTCAACTGCCCGCGTGCGGTGGCGCGCGCGGCGGGCGTGTTCGCGCTCCGCACGCTGGTCGACGACGACGTGCCGACCAACGATGGCGTGGGGCGGGCGCTGGTGCTGAGCGTGCCGCCCGGCTGCGCGGCCGACGCGCCGCGCGGGGCGGCGGTCGCGGCCGGCAACGTCGAGATGTCGCAGCGCTTGACGGACACGATCTTCGCCGCGCTCGCCGACGCCGGGCTGGACGTCGCCGCGCAGGGGCAAGGGACGATGAACAACGTGACCTTCGGCGGGGATGCCGCCGGGGGCGCCGGCTGGACGTTCTACGAGACGTTAGGCGGCGGGCAGGGCGCGTCGTCGCGCGGGCCGGGGCCGTCGGGAGTCCACGTGGGGATGAGCAACACGCTCAACACGCCCGTCGAGGCGCTCGAGCGGGCGTACCCGCTGCGCGTCGAGCGGTACGCGCTCCGCGACGGCTCCGGCGGCGCGGGGCGGTTCGCCGGCGGCGAGGGCATCGTCCGCGAGTATCGCGCGCTCGCACCATGCACGGTCACGCTGCTGACCGAGCGGCGCGCGATCCGGCCCCGGGGCGCACGGGGCGGGGGAGACGCGCTCGCGGGGCGCAACGCGCTGGACGGGCGCGAGTTGCCGGCGAAGTGGCGTGGCGACGTGGCCGCCGGGGAGGTGGTGCGGATCGAGACGCCGGGCGGCGGCGGGTGGGGCATACAGGAGGCGGTCGGCGAAGGGTGAAACCGGCCGCCGCGACGGCACTCCCGCCGCGCGGGCTCTATGCCCCGACCCGCACGACCTCGCCTTCGACGCCCGCCACGACGTCGACCGCGGGCCGCGCCGCCTCGCCTAACGCGCGGGCCGCGCCGAGCAGCCGGTCGACCTCGTCGTCCCCGCGCGACGGGTGGTGGTGGTACAGCACGAGCCGCCCGACCCCCGCCTCGGAGGCCAGCCGCACCGCGTCCGCGTACGACGAGTGCCCCCACCCGCGGTGCCGCCTCAACTCGGCCGGCAGGTATGTCGCGTCGTGCACCAGCAGGTCGACGCCCGCGATCGCCGCGACGAGCGCGTCGCGCGCGCCGTCCGCGGCGTCGACCGCCGCGATCTCGTTGTCGGGCAGGTAGACCAGCGCCCCGTCGCCCTCCGCGTCGGCGACGCGGAAGCCGACCGCGCCGCCCGGGTGCGCCGCGGGCACCGGGCAGACGTCAAAGCCCGCCACGCGCGTCGGCCGGTCCGGCGGGAGCGCCCGCACCCGCACCCTCTCCAACAACCCGTCAATCGGCGGGAAGAGCGGCGGCCCGAGGACCGCGCGCACGCCGCTCTCCACGGGCGCGACCTGTTCGGGCGCGGTGTGGAGCGTCACCCGCGCGCGGCCGGCCGCGAGCGGGGCGAAGAAGCCGAGCCCGTGGAGGTGGTCCCCGTGCGCGTGAGAGACCAGCACATCGACGGCGGCATCGGGCACGTCCGGGCCGGGGCCCCACGCGCCGCCTAACGCGCGCAGGCCCGTCCCCGCGTCCAGAATCAGGCGGCGCCCGTCGGCGGCGCGCAGCTCTGCGCACGGCGTGTTCCCCCCGTAGCGTGCCGTCGCCGGCCCGGGCGCCGGGACCGACCCGCGCACGCCCCAGCAGACGAGGACCAGGCCCGTCTCGGCCGCGCGCTCGGCGCCCAAGCGCTCGGCCGGCGCACGCGCGGCCGGCGCACGCTCGGATGGGGCGCCTTCGCCGCCGTCCCCGCGCGGGGCGACGGCGTGACCCGCGACGGTCACCCCGCGGCCGCCGCCCGCGCGCCGTCCGCTGTCGGCGCGTCCTGCGCGCCGTCGCGAGCGCCATCCCCAACACCGTCGCCCACGTCGGCGTCCACGCGCGCGACGAGCGCCGCGTCGGCCGCGCCGCGCTCGGCCTTGGCGCGCGCGCCGGCGCCCGGCGCGGCGCGCCGCTCCAGCCCCTCGCGGTCGAGGACCATGATCGTCCGCCGCTCCATCCGCAGCAGGCCGCCGCCCTGCAGCTCCTTCATCGCGCGCGAGACCGTCTCGCGGCTCGCGCCGATCATGTGCGCGATCACCTCGTGCGTCGGCGCGCGTTCGACGACGCCGGGCGTCCCCGTCGCGCGGTCGAGGACGAGGCGCGCCACGCGACCGGGCACGTCGAGCAGGACGAGCCCGGCGATCTTCGCGTCCGCCTCGCGCAGCCGGCGCGAGATCTCCTCCAGCAGCGCCCACGCGACGCGCGGCATCTGCTCGACCTGCCGGCGGAAGTCGTCACGTCGCAGCACGTAAAGCGCCGTCGGCTCCATCGCGAGCACGTGGGCCGAACGCGGCTGCCCGTCGACGAGCGCGAGTTCGCCGAAGTGCGCGGTCGGCCCGAGGGTGCCGAGGATCACCTCGCGCCCGTCGTCGCCGACCACCGCCACCTTCACCATGCCCGAACGGACGATGTAGAGCGCGTCACCCGGGTCGCCCTGGCGGACGATCAGACCACCGCGCGGGACGCGCTGCTCGCGGACGAGCGCCGCGAGCGCCCGTCGTTCCTCCGGCGCGAGCCGCTGCAGGATCGGGACGTACCCCAGGAACTCGGCCACCCGCGGGTGCGGGGCCGGCGCAGGCATGCTCGACATGGTGGCAGGGTGCCGCCCGCGTTGGTCCGCGTCAAGCCGTCGAAGGTCACGCGCACGGGGGCACTCTGTGATACGGTGCCGCAGATCACGCGATTCACGCGGATCTGCAGGCTTGTGACCTGTCCCCGACGGCCCGCCAGCCGGCGGCTAGATTCGCCGACCGCATGTTGCCTCAACTTCGAGAACGCCTCGCCGACGCCGTCCAGCGCGCCGACGAGGTCGAACGCGCGCTCGGCGACCCCGACGTCGCGCGCGACGCCGCCCAGCTCGCCGCACTCGGTCGCGAGCACCACCGCCTCGCCCAGGTCGTCGCCGAGGCCCGCCGCCTCGAGCGCGCCGAGCGCGAGCTGGGCGAGGCGCGCGAATTCGCCGCGGGCGACGACGCCGAGTTCGCGGCCGAGGCGCGCGCGGAGGTCGAACGCCTCGAGGCGGAGATCACGGACGTCGAGCGCGTGCTCAAGCCGCTGCTCGTGCCGCCGGACCCGCTCGACGAGCGGCCGTGCATCGTCGAGATCCGCGCCGGCACCGGCGGCGACGAGGCCGCGCTCTTCGCCGCCGACCTCGTGCGCATGTACACGCGCTACATCGAGCGCCGCGGCTGGCGCATCGAGCCGATCTCGTGGGCGGACGCGACGTTAGGCGGTGTGAAGGAGGCCGTGTTCAAGGTCGACGGCAACGGGCCGTACGGCGCGATGCGGTGGGAGAGCGGCGTGCACCGCGTGCAGCGCGTGCCCGCGACCGAGAGCGCCGGCCGCATCCACACGTCCGCCGCGACCGTCGCCGTGCTCCCCGAGGCCGAGGAGATCGACCTCAAGATCGAGGACAAGGACCTGCGGATCGACGTGTTCCGCTCGTCGGGCCCGGGCGGCCAGAGCGTCAACACGACCGACAGCGCCGTGCGGATCACGCACCTCCCGACGGGCCTCGTCGTGAGCCAGCAGGACCAGAAGTCGCAGCTGCAGAACAAGCTCAAGGCGATGGACGTGCTGCGGGCGCGGCTGCTCGACCGGATGATCGCGGAGCGCGAGGCCGAGCGCTCGCGGCAGCGGCGGTCGCAGGTGTCGACTGGCGACCGCTCGGCGAAGATCCGCACCTACAACTACCCGCAGGGGCGCGTGACCGACCACCGGATCGGCCTCACGCTCTACGACCTGCCGCGCGTGATGGACGGCGACCTCGCGCCGCTCGTGGACGCGCTGGCCGTGGCCGACGTCGAGGAGCGCCTCGCGGGTGAGTGAGCGCGTGGCGGTCGCGGCCGCGTCGACGGTCGGGGAGCTCGTCGGCGCGATCGCGCCGGTGCTCGCGCACGCCGGGCTCGCCGACGCACGGGCCGAGGCGCGCGACCTCGTCGCGGCACTGGCGGACCAGCCGCGGTTCTGGCCGACGGTGCGCGCGGCCGATCCCGCGGACCCGGCGCTCGTGGCCGCAGCGCATACGGCCGCGGCGCGTCGGGTGCGAGGCGAGCCGTTCGCCTACGCGGTCGGTCGCGCCGCGTTCCGGCACCTCACGCTCGACGTCGATGCGCGCGTGCTCATCCCGCGCCCCGAGACCGAGGTGCTCGTCGACGAGGTGCTCGCGCGCGTGGCCGGCGCGCCGGGGGGCACGGCGGTCGACGTCGGCACCGGGTCTGGCGCGATCGCGCTGTCGCTGGCGAGCGAGGGCGCGTTCGCGCGCGTCATCGCGACCGACGTGTCGGGTGACGCGCTCGACGTCGCGCGCGCCAACGCGGCGCACACCGCGCCCGCGCTGCGAACCTCGGTCGAGTTCCGCCACGGCTCGCTCCTCGCGCCGGTGGCCGAGCTGCGCGGCAGCGTGCGCGTGGTGGTGAGCAATCCGCCCTACATCGCCTTCCACGAAGCGGCGGCGCTCCCGCCCGGGGTGCGCGACTGGGAGCCCGCGCTCGCGCTCTTCGCCGGCGCGGACGGCATGGCCGCGATCGCCGCGCTCGTGCGCGACGCGCCGCTGGTGCTCGAGGCGGGCGGGCTGCTCGCGCTCGAGGTCGACGCGCGGCGGGCCGGCACCGCGGCGGAGCTCGCCGCGCGCGATCCGCGCTACGCCGACGTCGCGGTCCGGCTGGACCTCGCCGGGCGTGAACGGTTCGTGCTCGCCACGCGGCGCTGACCGCGCCCCCCATCGGGCTTAGCTTTCGGCATGATCCAGGACAAAGCCCAGGAGCTCGGCCGCCAGATCGGCCAGAGCGAGGAGTACAAGGCCGTCAAGCGCTCGAGCGACGCGCTGAACGAGGACCGCATTGCCGTCACGGCGCTCCGCGAGATGGAGCAGCTGCGCGTCGACGCCCAGCGCCTGCTCGAACGCGGCGAGAACCCGAGCGAGGAGATGGAGCAGCGCCTCGACGAGCTGCTCGGCCAGGTGCAGACCAACGGAACGTACCAGCGCTACGTGGCCGCGCAGGACAACTTCGACAAGCTCATGCTTCGCGTGAACGAGTGGATCTCCGAGGGGATCCGCAAGGGCGCGGCGAGCCCAATCATCACGCTCGCCTGACGACCGTGGCCGCGGGCGCGCGTGAGGGCGCCCACGGCGCCCGCGCCGGCGCGCCGCCCCCCGGGCGACTCGTCGTCTTCGAGGGCGCCGAGGGGGTGGGGAAGTCGACGCAGGTCGCGCGGCTCGCCGCGGCCTGCGCCGCCGCCAGCCTTCCGCACGCGGGCTACCGCGAGCCCGGCGCGACCGCGTTAGGCGAGCGCGTGCGCGCGCTGCTGCTCGACCCCGCGGCCGACGTCGACCCGCGCGCGGAGGCGCTGCTCTTCATGGCCGCGCGCGCGCAGCTCGTGGCGCGGCTCGCGGGCGACCTCGCGGCGGGGCGGCTCGTGGTGCTCGACCGGTTCTTTCTCTCCACGTACGCCTACCAGGTCGCCGGGCGCGGGCTCGATGAGGCCGGGGTGCGCGCCGCCAACGCCCTCGCGACCGCGGGGCTCGTCCCGGGGCTCACGCTGCTGCTGGCGTGCGCCCCCGGGGTGGGTGAGGCGCGCATGGCCGCGCGCGGCGCGCCCGACCGGCTGGAGCAGGCTGGGGCGGCGTTCCACGCGCGCGTCGCGACCGCATTCGCCGCGGCCGCGGAGCCGGCGTGGCAGACCGCACACCCCGAAGTCGGGCCCGTCGCCCTCGTCGACGCCGACGGCCCGCCCGATGCGGTGGAGGCGCGCGTGCACGCCGCGCTCGCAGATCGCTGGCCCGACCTGGGCCGCGCGCTCCGCGACGCGCGTGGCATGGCGGACGCCACCACGCCTCCCGAAACATTCCGCGCGCCCATAGAGTCTCACTAGCGTCGGCGACGCTTCCGCTCGCCGTCGCGTTCGCTTTCCGCCGCCACCAGCCCCGCCGTGTCCGATACTCCGCCCTTTCGCGTGCGCCCGAAGCCCGTGGTCGTGTTGGCCGCGCTCAGCGCGGCCGTGGTCTCGGGCGCGTGGCTCATGGGGCGCGGCGTGCAGGGGCAGGGACCGACGACGGCGACCGGCGCGCACCTGTTCGACGAGGTGACGCAGCGCGTCGCGCGCGAGTTCGTCGATTCGATCTCCGTCGAGCGACTGCGCGACCAGGCCGCCGCCGGCCTCGTCCGCGAGCTCGGTGACCCCAACAGCGCGCTGCTCACCCCGGACCGACTGCGGCGCCTGACCGAGACCACGGCGGGCACCTACGCCGGCGTCGGCCTGCGGCTCGACGTGCGCGACGGGATGGTCACCGTCGTCGGCCCGGTCCCGGGTTCGCCGGCGGAGCGGGCCGGCGTCCGCGCGGGCGACCGGATCGTCGAGATCGCGGGTGACCCGACGCGCGGGCTGACCGCGGAGGAGGCCACGCGCCGCCTGCGCGGCGCGCCCAACACGCCGGCGCGCTTCGTCGTCGAGCGCCCGGGCGTCGAGGGGCGCATCCCGGTCACGGTCACGCGCGAGGAAGTTCGCGTGCGCTCCGTGCGGCGGGTGGCCCTGCTCACCGCCCCGGCGGCGGGCGCTCCGGCGGCCGCCCCGGCGGGCGGCGACGCCTCGGCCGACCGCGTCGGCTACTTCGACCTCGCGACCTTCTCGGCGTCCTCGGCCGACGAGGTCCGGCGCGCGGTGGACTCGCTGCGCGCGTTAGGCGCACGGTCCGTGGTGTTCGACCTGCGCGGCAACCCCGGCGGCCCGCTCGACCAGGGCGTCGCCGTCGCCGACCTCTTCCTCGGCCGCGGCCAGCTCGTCGCCCGCGTCGCCGGCCGCGCCCCCGAGCCCGAGCAGCGCTTCGTCGACTCGCTCCCCGACCGCTACCCGTCGCTGCCGCTCGTCGTGCTCGTCGACGCGGGCACGGCGAGCGCGGCGGAGATCGTCGTCGGCGCGCTCCAGGACCACGACCGGGCCGCCGTCGTCGGCACGACCACGTACGGCAAGGGGAGCCGACAGAACGTCTTCCCGCTCGCCGGCGGAGGCGCGTTGAAGCTGACGACTGCGCTCTGGTACACGCCGTCGGGCCGCTCGATCAACCGCCCGCTCGCCGCGGCCGACGAGGACGACCTCGGCGACGAGGACGCGCCGGTCGCGCCCAAGGACAGCGCCGCGCGCCGGCCGCGCTTCCGCACCGACGCCGGGCGCGCGGTCTTCGGCGCGGGCGGGATTACGCCCGACGTCGTCGTCGTCGACACGGCCGCGGCCCCCGCGGAGCTGGCGTTCGTCCGCGCGCTGGGCCGGCAGGTCACCGCCTTCCGCGACGCGGTGGCCGAGTACGCGGCCAGCCCCGCCGCGCGTGGGCTCGCGGCGCGGCCGGGCTTCGTCGTAACCGCGGCGGCGCGCGACGCGGTGTGGCGCGGCCTGACCGCGCGCAAGGTGAAGATGACGCGCGCGACGTTCGACGCCGCGGGCTCGCTCGTGGATCGGCAGATCGGCTACGAGGTGACGCGCGTCGTCTTCGGGCCCGAGGCGGAGTTCGAGCGGCGGGCGCCGGACGACGCCGCGCTCCGCGCGGCGCGCACGCTGGCTGCGGGCGCCTCGACGCCGGCGCAGGTGCTCGCCCGCGCGGCGGCCGCGGCGCGCGCGGACAGCGCGGCTCGCGCGCGAGCCGCGGCCGAGTCGGCCGGGCGTTAGGCCCGGGCGCCTCCCGGGTCCTGCGGTGGCCCCCCCCCGCGCGGCGGTGCTCGGCGCCGGGCGGGCCGGGCGGTCGCTCGCGGCCGCGTTAGGCGCGGCCGGCGTCGCGGTCGAGACCCACGGCCGCGCCCGGCCGCTTCCGCCCGCGGTGAGCGGCGCCGACGTGGTGCTCGTCGCCACCCCCGACGGCGCCGTCGGCTCCGTCTTCGGCGAACTGGCGCGGGCGCCCCTCGCGCCCGGGGCGGTCGTGCTGCAGCTGAGCGGCGCGCGCGCGCCCGACGCCGCGGACGACGCGCTGCGCGCGGCCGGCGCCGCGGTCGGGACCTTCCACCCGCTCGCGCCGCTTTCCGACCCGGCGTTAGGCGCCGAGCGGCTGCGCGGTGCGTGGGTCGGCGTCGGCGGGGACGCGCCCGCGATCGCGACGGCGGAACGGCTGGCCGCCCTCGTCGATGCCCGCACGCTCCGCATACCGGGCGATGCGGAGGGGCGTGCGCGCTACCACGCGGCCGCCGTGTTCGCCTCCAACTTCCCCGTCGTCCTCGCGGCGGTCGCCCAACGCCTGTTCGAGGTCGCGGGCGTGGACGCCGGGTCGGCCCGCGGCGCCGCGACGCAGCTACTCGCCGCCGCGGCCGCGAACGTTGCGGCGGCCCCGGCAGACGGGCGGGTCGGGGACGTGCTCACAGGGCCCGTGGCGCGGGGTGACGCGGTTACCGTGGCGCGCCACGTCGCGGCGCTCGGGCCCGACGACGCCGACGGCCTGCTCTACCGCGCCCTCACGCGGTCCGCGGTCGACCTCGCCCGCGCGTCGGGTCGGATCGACGCCGCGGGGGCCGCCACGCTCCTCGCCGTTCTGGGATGACGGGCGCGGCCCGCGCCACGCCCTCGGCCTCAGCGCGCGGCCGGCGAGGCGCGGTCGACCACGCGCACGCCGTTCGGCACCTCGAACGTGAACGCGTTGGCCGGGAGCTTCGCGTTCGGCTCCCACGTCGTCATCCGGAGCGAGCGCACGAGCCCGTTCGCGTCCGTCAGCTCCAACTGCCGCACCGCGCCGTCGCGGTCGTCGACCCAGACGCGCGCCTTCGTCACGGCCTGCCCGTCGGCCTTCGGGGTGAGGACGACCACGCGCGTGGCGTGCCCGCCGACGCTGGCCGCGCCGCCGTCGGCGACGGCGTACTTCGCGCGCGGCGAGGCGAGCAGCTCGCTCACGCTCTCGACGCCGGCCATGCTCCCGCCGCGCGCCGGCAGCTTCAGCACCTGGCCCGGCGCCGCGCTCGGCAGGTAGACCCAGGCGTTTCGGCCGTCGACGACGACGCGGTCGCCGCCCGCGTTGTTGAAGCGCAGCGCGACGCGGTTGGGTTGGGCTAGCGCGAGGTCGCCCGACGTGGTGTTCGTCGTCCCCGTCGCCGGGTTGCTGAGCGTCTGCTCGAACGTCGCGTGGACCGTGCGGGCGGCGCGGAAGGCCTGCGCCGCGCGGTCGATCGCGGCCGACGCCGGGTCCTGCGCGAGCAGCGCGGGGCCGAGCAGGGGCGCCACCGTTAGGCAACCGGCGGCGGCGAGCGGGAGGAGTCGGAACCGGATCGTCATGCCGGTGGTACCCCGCCGTACGGAGCGCCGTTCCGGCGTCAGGCCGCCGCGGCCACGGGGCTGGACAGCGGCGCGGAGAGCGGGGCCGCGATGTCGCGCCCGATCGCCCGCGCGATCACCTCGACCTCGCGCATCAGCTGCGCGAACTGCTCCGGGTAGAGCGACTGCGCGCCGTCCGAGAGCGCGCGGTCGGGCGTCGGGTGCACTTCAATGATGAGCCCGTCGGCCCCCGCCGCGATCGCCGCGCGCGCCATCGCGGGCACGAATTCCCGCACGCCCACGCCGTGACTCGGGTCCGCCACGATCGGCAGGTGCGAGAGCTTGTGCACGAGCGGCACCGTGCTCAGGTCGAACAGGTTGCGCGTCGCCGGATCGAAGCCGCGCACGCCGCGTTCGCAGAGGATCACGTGCGGGTTGCCGGCGGCGAGCACGTACTCCGCCGCGAGCAGCAAGTCCTGGACGGTCGCCGCCATCCCGCGCTTGAGCAGCACCGGCCGCCCGAGGCGTCCGACGGTCTTGAGGAGCGCGAAATTCTGCATGTTGCGCGCGCCGATCTGCACCAGATCTGCGTACTCCGCGACGTAGTGCGCGCCCTCCTCGTCCAGCGCCTCGGTCACGATCGCGAGGCCGGTCTCCTCTCGCGCCTTCGCGAGGAGCTTGAGCCCCTCGACCCCCAGCCCCTGGAAGGCGTAGGGCGACGAGCGCGGCTTGTAGGCGCCGCCGCGGAGTGCGACCGCGCCGGCGTCGCGCACGGCCTCGGCTGCGGTGATGATCTGGCGCTCCGTCTCGACCGAGCACGGCCCCGCGATCACGGGCACCTCGCCGGCGCCGAAGCGCACCCCGGGCGCGATCTCCACGACCGAGTTCTCGGGCTTCCACTCCCGCGAGACCTGCTTGTACGGCTTCGACACGGCGAGCACCTGCGCCACGCCGCCCATCCCCGAGATGTGCGAGCCGTCGACCTGCCCGTCGTTGCCGATGAGGCCCACGGCGGTGCGCTGCGCGCCGGGCATCGGCACCGGCTCGAAGCCCATCGCACGGATCGCGTCGCAGACGTCGTCGACCTGGCGCGCTGTGGCGTCGGCCTGCATGACAACCAGCATCTCTTCCTCGGGTGGGGGACGTGTGTGAGTGTAACGCGTACTAGCGTGGGGCGAGTGCCCGGGACCACCCGTCGTGGGCCACCACGACCTCGCCGGGCCAGCGCGCGTGCACGAGCGCCGGGAGGTCCAGCACCTCGACCGGCGGGTAGAGGTGCGCGAGCACCAGCACCCCCGGGTCGGCCGCGGCGGCGAGCTCGCCCACGGACTCGGGCGTGAGGTGCGACGGCACGGCCATCGACTCGGGGAGCGAGCACTCCGTCAGCAGCAGGTCGCACCCGCCGGCCCCGCGCGCCCACACGCCTAACGTCGGGTCGGGCGCGGTGTCGCCGGTGTAGACCACGCGCCGGCCGGCGTACTCCACGGCGTACGCGAGGCTCTCGGGTTCGTGCGTGACCTTGCGGGTCGACAGTCGCACGCCGCCGCCGAGGTCGTGCGCCGCGTCCGGCGCGAGCTCCACGACGTCGACCGGGAATCCCGGCGCGAGCAGCCCGCGCCAGAGCGCCGCCGCGAGCCGATCGAAGAGCGCACGCGTGCCGGCGGGGCCCAGCACGGCCACCGGCGCGGATCGCGCGGGGAGCTGCCCGTAGCGCCAGGCCATAAACAGCGCGACCACGTCGGTCGTGTGGTCCTGGTCGAAGTGCGTGAGCGCGAGGTGCGTGAGCCCCGACCAGTCGATGCCTAACGTGGCCATCCGGTGCACCACGCCGGCGCCGCAGTCCATCAACAGGCGCACGGGCCCGGCCTCGACGAGGTGCCCGGGGTTGACGCGCGTCGGCGACGGCGGCACCGTCCCGGTGCCGATCGTCGTGAGGCGGAGGGCTCCCGGCGGGAGGGCGGCGGACATGCGGACCGAAGTTATTCGCCCTTGGGACGACGCGGGGCCCGCATCTCCCGTGCGCGGCGACGCGAAAACGGGGATCCCGTGTGGGACCCCCGCGAACGTCCGGGCCGCCGTGCAGCGGCGCGGTCAGGCCTACGCGTTCCGTCGCCGCCGGGCCATCCCGGCCAGCGCGACGACGCCGGTCCCGACGAGGGCCCACGTCGAGGGCTCCGGCACCGTCGACGCGGCGATCGAGACCCCACCCGACCACGAGGCGGTCCCGACACCGGTCTGCGTGTACGTGAGTCGCGCCTCCAAGTTGTCGTAGAAGGCCGGCTGGAACGAGTTCTTCGCCGTGCCGTAGTTGCACGTCTGCGTCCCCGCGGCGCTCACCGTGCACGCCCCGCCGGTGATGTTCGTGCCCAGGTTGGTGAGCACGTTGCCGGACGAACCGAACGCGGCGATGAACGGGTTCGCGCCGCTCTGCGCTACGGTCGTGCCATTGCCCGACACGTCGGTCACGCTCAGGCCGCCCGAGGCGAGCGCGCTCGTGTACTGCCCCGGTGTAATCGGCGTGTAGAACGCGAACGTGTAAGTGCCCGCACCCGTCGTGGTCATCCCGAAGTTGATGTACGGGTCGACCTTGAACTGCGTCGCGTTCGGCGTGAACAGGATCGTGTTGCCACCGAGGACGAAGGCCTGCGACGCGACGATCTGGTACAGCCCCTTCGCGCCGGCAACGGGCTGGATGAACGAGCTGATGTCCTGGCACGCACCGCCGACCGTGATCGTCGCGAGCGGCGACGTGATCGGGCCCGTGATCGAATTGCACGCGTTGCTTTGCGCCCGCGCCGCGAGCGGCGTGAGTACCAGCGCGGCGGCGGTGGTGAGAACGTTAGACAGGATAGTCGTGCGCATGGGGGGAGCCTCGGTCGGGGTGGTCGGCGTCGGGCCGGAACTACGCAACGTGGGCGCGGATCCCGGACGACGAGCGCTGCGGCGGACGGCCGGCACACCAGTGCGACCGGTGACACCCGCAGCGAAATCGTTGCGGGCGAGATTCGTGCCGCGCGAATTGTTCCCGAACAGCGGGCGCCCGTTCGTGGCGCGAGCGCTACTCTATCTCCCGTCCGCCGTTCGTAGCACGCCGGCTACGCCCCGCACGCTCGCCCGCGCCGCGTACGGCGAACCGCCGCGTCAGTCGCCCGCGAGCGCGAGCGTACGGTTGGTGCCCTCTTCGCGCGGAGCTTCGGCGCCGTCCGCGCCGCCGTCGCCGGGCGCGGCGTCCACCGTCGGACCGCCGCGCAGCCGCACGCTCACCACCGAACTCACCCCCGGCTCCTGCATCGTCACGCCGTAGACCGCGTCGGCCGCCTCGGTCGTCGTCCGCGGGTTGTGCGTGATGATGATGAACTGCGTGTTGCGCTTGAACTGGTTGAGCATGCGCACGAACCGCCCCACGTTCTGGTCGTCGAGTGGCGCGTCCACCTCGTCCAGCAGGCAGAACGGACTCGGCTTCGTCAGGAAGATCCCGAACAGCAGCGACAGTGCGACGAGCGCGCGCTCGCCGCTCGATAGCAGGTGGATGCGCTGCGTCTTCTTGCCGCGCGGGCTCGCGTGCACCTCGATGTCGCAGTCCAGCGGACGCGACGGGTCTTCGAGCCGCAGGTCGCACTCGCCGCCGCCGAAGAGCGTCTGGAAGATCTGGCGGAAGTTCTCGCGCGTCTGCGTGAACGTGGCGAGGAATAGCTCGCGCGCCGTCGCGTCGATCTCCCTGATCGCCTGCTGCAACGAACTCCGCGCCTGCTGCAAGTCCGAGCGCTGCCCGGTGAGGAAGTCGAGCCGTCGTACCTCCTCCTCGTGCTCCTCGACCGCGAGCGGGTTTACCACGCCGAGCTGCTCGAGCTGCGCGCGCACCTCGACGAGTTCGCGCGCGAGCGC
The DNA here is from genome assembly GCA_963763675.1 of uncultured Gemmatimonadales bacterium. Taxonomy (GTDB): domain Bacteria; phylum Gemmatimonadota; class Gemmatimonadetes; order Gemmatimonadales; family Gemmatimonadaceae; genus BPUI01. Next base: position 1,029,326 of record CAVXPN010000001.1, on the reverse strand, counting down.
CTCGGGCTCGCCCTCGACCGGCTCGTGCCGCGCGAGCAGCTCGTCCATCGGCCGCCGCCACTCTGCCTCGAGCCGGCCGCGGAGCGCGTCGCGCCGCCCCGCGAGCTGCGTGTGGCGCAGCGCCGCCGCGTGCGTCTCATCGGCCAACCGCGCGTTGTCCCGGCGCAGCGTGTCGAGCGCCTCGCCCGCCTCGTCTAACCGGCGCGCCGCCGCCGCCAGCGCGTCCTCCGCGTCCGCGAGCCGCGCGTCCGCGTCGGCCAGCTCGCCCTCGCGCGCCTCCAGGGCGACCCGCCACTCGGCGGCGCGCCGGGCCAACTCGCCGTCGGCCGAGTCGAGCGTGGTGAGCTCGCGCGTGATCTGCTCGACGCGCGCCGCGGCGGTCTCCGCGTCCCGCGCGAGGCGGCGCTCGCGGTCGGCCGCGTTCTGCAGTCGAGCCTGCGCCTGCGCCTGCTCGACCTGCCAGACGGTACGCTCCTCGCGCGCGATCTCCAACGCCTGCTCCGCCTCCGCGAACGCGGCGCGTGCGTCGCGCGCCTCCGCGTCGCGCGCGACGGCCTGGTCGGCCACCACGCCTGCCCGCTCCGTCAGCTGCTCCGCGCGCGCGCGGAGCTCCTCGCCCCGTGTGCCGAGCCGGGTGGCGAGGTGCTCGGCGTCGGCCAGCTCGCGCTCGGCGCGCTGGCGGCGGCGCGCGAGGTCGGCCGCGACGTCGTCCGCGCGCCGCGCTTCCTGCTGCGCGACCGTGAGTGCCTCCGCGGCGTGCGCCTGTCCGCGCTCCGCGTCGGCGAGCGCGGACCTCGCCGCGGCGACGCCCTCGCGCGCGCGGTCGCGCACGGCGTCGAGCGCGTCGAGTTGGGCGCGCAGCTCGGCGAGTTCCGCGCGGCGGCGCAGCGCGCCCGGGCCCGCGGCCGCGCCCGGCAACAGCACCGCCCCGCGCGGGTCGGCGAACGCCCCCCCGCCTAACGCCACGACGCCGCCGAGCAGGGCGCGCGCCCACCCCGCCGCGCCGCCCGACGCGCGCACGCGCTCGGCGAGCCCGCCGCCCTGGGTCGACGCCGCCCCGGCCGCGTCGGCGGGAAGCAGCAGCAGCGGGCCCGGGTTGGCCGTCGCGTGCCACGCGCGCACCGCGTCCGCGGCCGCGCGGTCGCGCGTGACCACCGCGTAGAGGTTCGCGCCGAGGAAGCGTTCGACCTCCGCGGCGGCCTCGGCGTCGGCGTCGAGGAAGTCGGAGAGCGGCCCGAGCACCGCGCCGTCGCCGAAACGTGCGCGTTCCTTCAGCAGCCGGGCCGCCGCGGGCGCGAGCCCGACGCGGTCGCGCTCCAGCGCCTCGAGCGCGTGCGCCCGGCCGCCTAACGCGGCGTGCTCCTGCTCGGCCCGCGCGAGCTCGGCCCGCGCGACCGCCTCCGCCTCGCGCCCCGCACGCACGCCGGCGCGCGCCTCGTCGAGGTCGCGCTGCGCGACGAGCGCGCCCTCACGCGCCGCGGCGATCGCCTCGCCCGCGTGCTCCGCGTCGCGCCGCACGACCGCCAGCCGCTCGCGCGCGGACGAGACGTCGCGGTCGAGCGTCTCGAGGCGCGCCGCCGTCTCCCGCTCCTCGCGCCTCGCGGCGTCGCGGTCGATCTCGAGCCGGCGCGACTGCTCGCGCAGCTCGCGCGCCTGCCGCTCGGCCTGCTCGGCGGCCTGCCGCGCGGCGGCCGCGACGCGGCGCGTCTCGTCCTCGATCGCGGCGCGCTCGCCCAACGCGGCGGCGGCGTCGGCCAACGCGCGCTCGTGCTCCGCTCGGTCGGCGGCCGCCTGCTCGCGCTCGGCCGCCGTGCGCTCCCCCGCGGCCTGCCCCTGCTGCCGCTCCTCCTCCGCGCGCGCGCGGCGCGACGACGCGCTCCGCTGTCGCTCGTCGGCGACCGCCAGCTCGCCGCGGAGCGTGAGTACGGCCTGCCGCGACGCGCCCGCGATGCGCACGAGTTCGTGCCGCGCCGCCTCGGCGCTCGCGCGCGCGCCGGCCGCGACCTCGCGCGTGCGCTCCGCCTCGGCCTCGCGCGCCGCCGCCTGCGGCGAGAGGAGCTGCAGCTCGGCGAGGCGCGCGTCGAGCGCGTGCAGCTCGTCGCGCCAGCCGAGCATCTCGCGCGCCGCGAGCGTCAGCTCCAGCGCGAAGCGGCGCGCCGTCAACTCCGCGTGGCGTTCGGCGCGTTTCCGCTGGCGCGCCAACGCGCGCGTCTGGCTCGCCACCTCGTTGACCAGGTCGTCGAGGCGGCCGAGGTCCTGCGCCGTCTCCTCGAGCCGCCGCTCCGTCGACCGCCGCCGGTCGCGGTAGAGCCCAACCCCCGCGGCCTCTTCGAACAGCTCCCGCCGCTCGTCCGGGCGGTCCGAGAGCAGCGCGTCGATCATCTTGCTCTCGATCACGACGCCGCTGTCCGCGCCGAGCCCCGTGCCGCGCATCAGGTCCTGGACGTCGCGCAGGCGGCACGGCGCGCGGTTGAGGAAGTACTCGCTCTCCCCCGAGCGCGAGAGCCGCCGCGTGATCACGACCTCGCGGAAGGGCACCGGCATCACGCCCTCCGAGTTGTCGAAGTGCAGCGACACCTCGGCGACGTTCACCGGCCGCCGCGCCGACGAGCCCTGGAAGATCACCTCGGTCATCGACCCGCCCCGGAGCATGCGCGCGCGCTGCTCGCCCAGCACCCATCGGATCGCGTCGCTGACGTTCGACTTGCCGCAGCCGTTAGGCCCGACCACGGCCGTCGCGCCGGCCTCGAAACGCAGCGCGGTGCGGTCCGCGAACGACTTGAAGCCCTGCAGCTCCAGCTTGGTCAGCCGCACGCCGCGCCCGCGCTCAGAGCGCCGCGCCCGTGCGGTAGACGAGCGTCGCCGCGACGCCAGCCGCCCGCGCGGCGCGCGCGAGGTACGCCGCCTCCTGCGCCGTCTGGAAGGCGCCCGCGTAGAGCGCCACCGTCCCGTCGCCGCGCGAAAGCGGGTACGTCGGCACGCCCTTCGCCGCCAGCGCCTGCACGCGGCGCGCGGCCTCGGCAGCCGGCACGCGCGCCTCGACGAGCAGCGCGTACGGCGCGCGCACCACGCTGCCGGACGAGTCGCCGACCACGCCGCGCCGCTGCAGGTCGCGCAGCAGCGAGTCCGCCTGCGCCCGCGTGCGGTACGCGCCGACGATCAGGCGGTACGTGGGCGCGCCGTCCTGCAGCACCGGCGTCAGCGCGAGCACCGGCGGCGTGCGGTCCACGCGCCAGTCGATCGACGCGCCGTCCGGCGTGTTGGACGACACGACGTGTACGGCGTAGAGGACCGCCGACGCCGAGTCGCCCGGGTTGCTGGGGACCAGACGGATCGGCCCGGGGTCGACGACCGGCGCCGCGGCAGCCGGCGTCGTGTCCCTGCCGCCCGCGGCCACGCGCGCGGCCGGCGCGACGACCGCCGCGTTAGGCATACCGGACTGCGCCGCGCCGCGCGTCGCGCGCGGCGGACCGGCCGGCGGCACGTCGCGCCCGAGCCCGTGCGGCAGCAGCCAGAACGCCGCCCCCGCGACGCCGGTGAGCGCGGCCAGCCCGAGCCCGATCAGCCGCGCCCGCCGCGTCCCGAACGGGCCGCGCCGCGCGGCGGACGCGGGCGGCTCCAGCAGCACCGACTGCGTCCCGACCGGCGGCGTCGGCCCGCGGTACGCCACGCCTAACGTCGGCGACTCCGACGTCGCCGCGCCGGGCACCCGCCCGTCCGCGTCCGACGCGGGCACGCCCGCGCCGGCGTCGCCGGCCGGCGCGAGGCGCGGACGGCCGAGTCGCGCGCGCCGCAGCGCCGCCGGCGGCGCGACCACGGCGAGCGGCGGCGCCGCGTCGGGTAGCGCGCCCGCGAGATCGCCCGCGACGACCATCCCGTCGACGGCCGCCGCGAGCGCTCCCAACCCGGGCGTGTCGGCGCGCGCCGCGACCACGAGCAGCGCGCCGGCCTCCCGGAACCCGGCCGCGAGCCGCGCCCACCGGTCGCTACCCACGATCGCCTCGGTGGCGACCGGCTCGCTCCCGCTCGGGAGCACGAACAGCTGCCCGCCCTCGTCGACCGCGCGCGCGATCTTGTTGAGCGAGACCCCGTACGTGAAGCTGTCCGACACGCCGAGGCCATCGTCGTCGCCCGCGGTCGCGAGCGCCGCCGCGTCGCCGACGAGGTCCGCGACCGCGACGCGCCGTCCGTCCGCCTGCGCCCGCGCGAGCCCGAGGGCCACCCACGCCGCCGCCTCGCCGTCCCGCCCGGTGACGAGCACCGACGCCACACGGTCGAGGGCGCCGCCCGCGCGCACGCCCTCGTCATACCACGGCGACGTTGTTCCCACGCGTGGCGGCGACGTCGGGCCGGTCGACGGAAGGTTCGTCACGGTGCACCCCTGTAGATCCACGCCCCCGCTCCCGCCGCTCCGGCCGCGCCGCGCACGCGCTCGGCTTCGGCGCGCGTGGCGAACGGCCCCGCGACGACGCGGTACACGACTTTCCCGTCGATCGTCCGCGGCACCACGCGCCCCCCCGGACTCGGCAGCGACAGCCGGCGCAGCGCGCTCAAGGCCTCGCGTTCCGTCGGCGCGGCCGCAAACTGCACGGTGAACCCGCGCCCGGTCCCGGCGGCCGGCGCCGCGGCCGGCACGTCCGCCGTTGGCACGACCGCGGCCGGCGATCCAAGCGCGCCGCCACGCGCCGGCGCTCCGGGCACCGCGAGCGCGCTCGTCGGCCGCACGTAGCGCGCCGGGATCGTCGCTGACCCGGCGGCGCTGGAGCGCGCGCTCGTCCGTGGAGGGCGCGCCGAGTCGGGTGCGGGTGCGGCCGTGTCGGCCGCGCGCGGACGCGCTGGGGCGGAGTCGCGGCCGTCCGCGTCCGGCGTGCTGTCGTCCCCGGCAGCCGCGCTGTCGGGGGCGCGCCCGCGGCGGGCAGGGGTCAGGCCGCCGGTGCGCCCGCGGAACCCGTTCCACATCACGACGTGCCACAGATCGGACGCGCCACCGAGGACGGTCGTGCGCCGCCTGAGCGTCTCGCCATCGACGATGACCACGTCCGCGCCGACCGCCGCCGCGACCGCGCCGTCTGGGAGCACGAGCGGAAGGTCGGCGCGCCACACCGCGGGCGTCGCACCGAGCACCTGATCGGTTCCGACCGCGACGACCCAGGCCGAGTCGCCGGTGGCCGGGCGCACGAGGACGTAGCGGCCGAGCGGGTCCATCCGCAGGTCCCGCGCGCCGCCGGGCAGCGCGATCGTCGCGGCGACGCGGTCGGCGTACCGGTCGACGACGCGGATCTCGGCGCCGCGCGCGGTGAGCACGTACAGTCGGTCGCCGCTCGGCGTCGCGGCGGCGCGGAGCACGGGCGCGCCTAACGACACGGCGGCCGCCGGCCGAAGTCCGCGCGCGCGCACGCCGAGCAGTTCGTCGCCGCCCGCGAAGTACACGCCGTCGCTCGCCCCCGTGGTGATCGGCGCGGTCGCGCCCGGCACGGAGACCGACTCGTCCGCGGCGGCCCGCGGCGGCCGCAGCAGCCAGACCCGACCCGATCCGCCGCGCGCGGCCGCCGCGAGCACCGAGCCGTCACGCTGCGGGTAGAGCGCCTGGGGCGCCTCGGCCAGGCGTACGCGCCACGCGCCGCCCGCGGCGGTGACGCGGGTGACCGCGCCGTCGGGCGCGAGGCCGAAGAACGCGCCGCCGCCTGCCGCGACCGCGCCGAGCGCGGAACGCCCGACGACGCGCGCCGTGCCGAGTCGCAAGTCGACGCGGGTCGGCAGCCCTCGCCCGTCGATCGCGTCCACCTGGCCGGCCGAGGGGTCGAATCCGAGGACGCGCACGAGCGGCGGCACGTCGTCGGTCGAGCGCCAGATCACGGAGTCGATCCGCGGGTACAGCACCGCCGTCATGCGCCCTCCGGGTCCGCCGGCCGGATCCCCGGCCCTCGGCGCGCGGAGCAGGACGGCGTCCGTCCCGCGCGGCGCCGCGCCGCCCGAGCGCGCGGCCGGTCCGCGGTCGCGGCCGCACGCCGCCGCGCCTAACAGGACCACGCCTAACGCCGCGCCGAGTCGGCGGGCCGAGGCGCGCGGCGGGGCGGGCGGGACCTGGCGGGGAACGAAGGGGGGGACGGGCACGGCGGGAAAAGCTACGCCGCACTCGGCGTCCGGTGTACCGGCCGAGTGCGGCGTCGCACAGGTGGAGACTACTGAGTGCCGACGACGCCGTGCGGACGGCGCGCGATCGTCGCGTAGGTTGCTCGCGCGCTGCCGCGCCCCGCGTCGACGACCTACAGACCTAGAGCCGACCAGCGCGCGAGCGCCGGACGACGCGCGCTACGACGCCGCGGCGATCGCGACGCCGGAGCCGACCGGGCTGCCGCCGCCGACGGGCACCGCCCGCGCGTCGGCCCAGAGCCGCTCCAGTTGGTAGAACTGCCGCAACGTCGGGTGAAACACGTGCACGATCACGTCGACGAAGTCCATCAGGGCCCAGCGGCCCTGCGGCAGCCCTTCGACGTGGTTCGCCGCCGCGCCCTCCTTCCGGAGCTGCTCGGCGATGTGCTCGGCGGTGGCGCGCACGTGCGTGTCCGACGTCCCGCTCGCGATGACGAAGAAGTCCGTCATGTCGGTGACGCCCTGCAAGTCGAGCACGACGACGTCGTTCGCCTTCATGTCGAGCGCGAGCTGGGCGGCACGACGGGCGATCGTTTCCGGAGCGGGGCTGGCTGCGGCCATCAGGACGGATGCGGGGTGGTGAAACGGCACGCGGGGGCGCGGCGCGTCGTCGCGACGCACCGCGGGCATCCGAAATCTACCCCGGACGGCCCCACGATGTTTCGGCGAACGTTCGGCCGACGGCGCGGCCCTACTGCTTGATGACCCAGACCTTGATCTCGGGGCGCACGTCCGCGTGCAACCGAATCGGCACCCGGTACACGCCGAGCGCGCGGATGGGGTCGTGCAGGTCGATCATGCGGCGCTCGACGTGGTGGCCCTGCGCCTCGAGCTGCTGCGCGATGTCCGCGGCCGTCACCGACCCGAACAGCTTGCCCTCTTCACCCACCCGCGCCGCGAAGGTGATCGACACCTCGGCCAGCTTGTCGGCGAGCTGCTGCGCGTTGTCGCGCCGCGCCGACTCGGCCGCCTCGAGGCGCGCCTTTTCCTGCTGGATGCGCTTCTTGTTGCCCTCGGTCGCGGGGAACGCGACCCCGCGCGGCAGCAGGAAATTGCGCGCGTAACCGTTGGACACGGTTACGACGTCGCCCGGGTGCCCGAGGCTGTCGACCGCTTGGCGGAGAATGACTTCCATGATGACCTCCGTCAAAGACGGGGCTGAGTAGAGGACTGCGTGAGCGGGCGCGTCGCGCCCGGGGATCGTCGTACGGGTGTTAGGCGGGCCGGCCGCGCGTGCGCCAGCCGCCCCACGAGTCGCCGAGCCCGAGCGCGACCGCGGCGCCCGCGAGCACCACGGCGACCACCCCGCCCAGGAGCGGGAACAGCACGCCCAGTGCGACGCCGGCGCCGAGCGGGAGCTCGACGCCGCCCCGGCCGAGCGCCCAGCGGACGACCGCGAAGCCGCGGAGCGCGTAGAGCGCGCCGAAGAACAGCAACAAGTTGAATCCGAACCCGCGGAACCCGGCGAGCGTCGGCACGACGACGAGCGTCGCGCCGACGACCAGGCCCCACACGAGCTGGTCGTTGAACTGGAAGGCCGCGAGCGGCGCGAGCGGCGGCCCGGCGGGCGCCCGCGACAGGCGGTGGAACAGCGCCCACGCGAGCGCGAGCGCGCCGAGCGATTCGAGCGCCACGAGCGCCGGCGCGACGACCGCCGCGCCCCGCGGCAGCGCGCGGAGGACGGCCTCCGCGGTGACGGCGCGCGCCGCGGCCTCGGGCCCGCGCCGGGCGGCCGCGGCCCACGCCGGCGTCGCCGCCCGCGCGCCCCACGGCGCGAGCGCCGCGTCGGCGCGACGCTGCGCCTCGGCGTGCACCACCGCGCCGACGCGCCCGAACCCGCCCGCGCCCGCCGACGCGGCCGCCGCGACGCACGCCGACACAGCCACTGCCGCGAGCGCGCGCGGAAGGAACGACGTCCGCCCGCCCGCGAGCACGCCCACCACGCCGAACGCGCCCGCGAGCACGAGCGCCCACGCGCGCGCGACCGCCGCGTACCCCGCGACGTCGCCCGGGAGCGGGCGCGTCAGCACGAGCGCGGCGAGCGCGACCCATCCCGCCGCGACCACGCCCCGACCGCCCCGCAGCCACGCCACGAGCGCGCACGCCGCCACGGCCGGCACCACGAGGAGCATCGTCTGCTCGACCGGCACGAGCGCGCCGACGAGCGCCGCGGCCGGCGCGAACGGGGTCGGCCAGAGCGGCGCGGCCGCGACGGCCAGCGCCGCGGCAAGCGCCGCGAGCGGCGCCACCCAGCCCTGCCCCGCGCCCAACCGCCCCGACAGCCGCTCGCGCAGCGGGCCGCCAACCGGCCCGCCGAACGCCGCGCCGAACGCGGCCCCGCCGCCCGCCACGCCCGGCGCCCGGCTCAGCCCTGCGACCCCTTGGTGTAGGGGATCAGGGCGAGGTAGCGCGCCTTCTTGATCGCCTTCGCGATCTGGCGCTGGTGACGCGCCGTGACGCCCGTCAGGCGGCTCGGCAGCAGCTTGCCCGTCTCGCCGATGAAGCGCGACAGGAGGCGATCGTCCTTGTAGTCGACGAAGCGAATGCGCGCTTCGGCGAGCGGGTCAGACTTCCGTTGGCGGCGCATGGGCTAGTCCTCGTCGTCGTCGTCGTCGCTGGCCTTGCGCCGAGCGAGCTCTTCTTCGGTCATCGGCGGCGCCCCGAGCTCGCGCTCGTGCAGCGAGATGAGGTAGCGCAGCACGCCGTCGTCGAGCTTGAGGGCGCGCTCGAACTCGGGGAGCACCTTCACGTTCCCCAGTTCGAAACGCGCGATGGCGTAATAGCCGTTCTCGCGCTTCTTGATCGCGTAGGCCAGCGCGCGCCGGCCCCAGTGCTCGACGCTGATGTCGCCCGAGGCGCTCAGCATGCCGTGGAAACGTTCCAGTCGCTCGTTGATCGCGGGATCCTCGAGCGCGGAGTCGAAGATGTAAACGACTTCGTACGTACGCGTGGCCTTGATCGGCACGGTCGGCAAACGCTCCCTGTGGTCGGGGCCCGCGTCGCGCGGGCCGTGAAGACACCGCCTGCCGCGGGTTGCCGGCGCAGCAGGAGGGGACAGCTCCGCGACGGCCACCTCGTGCGCCCGTCGCGGAGAACCCGCAAATGTAACGGGAACCGAGAGTTACGACAATTGCGGCGAATCGGCGCGGCGTGCTGGGGCATCGGCCGTGGCTATCCGACATCGCACCCCGCGCGTACCATTGCCGCCGTGAAACGCTCGCGCGCCGTCCGCCTCACCCTCGCCGCCTCCGCGACGGCGTCCGCCGCCGCCCCGTCCGCGTGCGCGGCCCCATCCGCCCGCGCCGCCGACGCGCTGCACTGCGTCGAGCGCGGGAGCAGCCGCGTCGTGCCCGACTCGCTCTGCGACGCCGCGCGCCGCACCGCGGCCGGCGCGGCGAGCGGCACCTTCGGCGAGCCCGCGGGCGCGTCGGGCGCGTTCGGCGACTCGGGGAAGGGAACCCGGGCCGTGACCGGACAACGCCCCGGTTCCTACGGCGGCGGCTCTAACCTGCCGTTCTTCCTTTGGTACTACGGCGGCCGCGTCGCGAACGGCTACGCCAGCGCGGGCAGCTACGCGCCGTCCGAAGGCGTGCGCTACCGCTCGGGCGCGGGCTACGCCGCGACCGGAACGGCGCGCCGGGGCTTCTTCTCCCGCGTGTTTGGTAACCGGGCCGGGGGCGGATTCGGCGGCGGCGCGGAGCGCGGCGGGGCCGCCCGCGGCGGCATCAGCCGCGGCGGGTTCGGCTCCACCGGCGCCGGCCACGCGTCGGCGAGCTGACGCGACCCGCCCATCCGCCGGCGACCGCTTCGCCACACGTGCGACGCCTCACGCATCCTCCGCGCACCGGCTGGCAGGCGCGCGTCGAGTCGGTCGGCCTCCCCCACCACACGGGCGCCGGCGGCGCGCCGTACTGGGACGAGAGCGCGTCCTACGTGCTGGGCGCGGCGGAGGTCGACGTGCTCGAGGACGCGACCAACGAGCTGCACCGCCTCTGCCTCGCGGCCGTTAGGCACGTCGTCGCGGAGCGGCGGTGGGCGGACCTCGCGATCGGCCCGGCGGCCGCGCAACTCGCCGAACGGAGCTGGCGGGCGAACGAGCCCACGCTCTACGGCCGCTTCGACCTCGCCTACGACGGCGAGGGCCCGCCGCGCTTGCTCGAGTACAACGCCGACACCCCGACGGCACTCGTCGAGGCGGCGGTCGCGCAGTGGTACTGGCTACAGGACACCGACCCCGCCGCCGACCAGTTCAACTCCATCCACGAGCGCCTGATCGCGGCGTGGCCGACGCTCGCGCTGCCGCCCGGCCCCGTGCACTTCGCCGCGGGCGACGACGCCGAGGACGACGCGACCGTCGTCTACCTGCGCGACACGGCCGAGCAGGCGGGGCTCGAGACGCGTCAGCTGCGAATGGCGGACGTCGGGTGGGACGCCGCCCGCGGCCGGTTCGTGGACCTCGACGGTGCGCCGATCGCATCCGCGTTCAAGCTCTACCCGTGGGAGTGGATGACGCGCGAGGCGTTCGGCGCGCACCTGCTCGAATCCCCGACGCGCTGGGTCGAACCGGCGTGGAAGATGGTGCTGAGCAACAAGGGGGTCCTCGCGATCCTGTGGGAGATGTTCCCGGACCACCCGAACCTGCTGCCCGCGTACTTCGACCCGGCGCGACTCGCCGCCTACGCGCGCAAGCCGCTCCTCTCGCGCGAGGGGTCCAACGTCACCCTCGTCGCCGACGGACGGGAGATCGCCCGGTCGGCTGGCGAGTACGGCGCCGAAGGCTACGTCTACCAGGCCCTCGCGCCGCTCCCGCAGTACGACGGGCGCACGCCCGTACTCGGCTCGTGGGTCGTCGCCGGCGAGGCCGCGGGCGTCGGCGTCCGCGAAAGCGACGGACCGATCACGACCAACCTGAGCCGGTTCGTCCCGCACCGCATCGCCTGATCGGACGCGCCCGCGACGCCGCGCCGGGGGCACGGGCGCTGCAAGGCGGCACGCCGTGCCCCCCGCCGACCGCCTCCGCCGCAAGCTCACCGTCCGCGCGCACGGCCGCACACTGGTCCTCGTCAAGCGCCCCGAAGAGCGCGGCGAGCACGTCGTGCAGAAGGCGCTGCTGTGGACGCTTTACCTCCCGCGGTACCCCGAGCTGCGCGTGGAGCAGGTGCTGCCGTTCCCCAGCCGGTTCAAGCCGGACCTCTACGCGGTCGGCGCGACGGGGCGCGACGCCGCGTTCTGGGGCGAGTGCGGCGTCACCTCGCGCGAGAAGTTAGGCCGCCTCCTGCGCGACCACCCGGCGACGCACTTCGTGTTCTCGAAGTGGCACGTGAGCCTGCACCACTTCGCCGCGCTCATCGACGACGCGCTCGACGGCGTCCGCCGCCGCGCGCCCGTCGAGCTCGTGCGCGTGCCCGACGAGGCGGCCGACTGGTTCGACTCGCCGAGTCCGTCGGTCGACGAGGACGCGCTGGAGTGGCGGCGTTGGGGCCCCGGCGGCGAGGCGGGGTGAGGGCGTCGGGTGACGCCGCGTGGTGGCGCGCGTCTTTACGCGTTCGCGATCGGCCCGTTCGGTCGCCACTTCGATGTTTCAATCCGCCGATGCGCCGTCTCGCGATGTCTCCCGTTCACGCGTTCGCCCGACATGCCATGCGGGCCGGCCGGCGCTTCGCCCGCGCCGAGGCCGGCGCGACGATGGCGGAGTACGCGCTCCTGATCGCCTTCCTCGTCATCGTCGCCATGGTCGGCGCGAAGGCGTACGGGACGAGCGTCGGGGCCAAGTTCACCGCCGACGCCAACCGCGTCGCGAATCCGTAGGTCCAGCCGCTCGTCCCCACGGGGCCGACAGGTGGTCGTCGTCAGACGTTGAACTTGAACAGCATCACGTCGCCGTCGTGCACGACGTACTCCTTCCCCTCGCTCCGCACGGCGCCCTTCTCCCGCGCGCCCTTCCACCCGCCGTTCGATACGAACTCGTCGTACGCGACGGTGTCGGCCTTGATGAAGCCGCGCTCGAAGTCCGTGTGGATCACCCCGGCCGCCTTGGGCGCCGTGTCCCCGCGGTGGATCGTCCACGCGCGCACCTCCTGCTCGCCCGCGGTGAAGTAGGTCTGCAGGCCCAGCAGCCGGTAGCCGGCCTGGATGAGCCGGTCCAACCCTGCGCTCTCCAGGCCTAACGACGCCAGGAACTCGGCGCGGTCGCCCTCTGGCAGTTCGGCCAGTTCGCTCTCGATCTTGGCCGAGAACGGCACCACCTCGGCCACCTCGCCCCCGGCCTCGACCGCGGCGCGCAGCGCCGTCAGGTGCGGCCCCTCGTCGCCGGTCAGCTCCGCGTCGGTGACGTTCGCCGCGTACAGGATCGGCTTGGTCGTCAGCAGCGACAGCGGCTCCAGAAGCGCGAGGTCCTCGGCGGGCAGCTTCGCCTCGAACAGCGCGCGGCCGTCCTTGAGGTACGCGTACGCGCGCTCCAGCGCCCCGACCTCGGTCTGCGCGTCCTTGTCGCCCGTCTTCGCCGAGCGGCGCGCGCGGTCGAGTCGCTTCTCGACCACCGAGAGGTCCGCGAGCGCGAGTTCGAACTCGATCGTCTCGCGGTCCCGCGCGGGGCCGACCGAGCCCATCACATGCAGCACGTCGTCATCGTCGAAGCAGCGGACGACGTGTACGATCGCGTCGGTCTCGCGGATGTTGGCGAGGAACTGGTTGCCGAGCCCCTCGCCCTGGGACGCGCCCTTGACGAGGCCGGCGATGTCGACGAACTCCACCGCCGCGGGGACCGTGCGCTGCGGCTTGACCACGTCGGCCAGGACGTCGAGGCGCGCGTCGGGGACGTTCACCCGCCCGACGTTCGGCTCCTTGGTGGCGAAGGGGTAGTTGGCGGCGAGGACGCCCGCCGAGGTGAGTGCGTTGAAGAGCGTCGACTTGCCCACGTTGGGCAGGCCGACGATGCCGATGCGGAGCATGCGTGCCTTCTGGGGCTTGCGTGGCGCGGCCGTTAGGCCGCGGTGGGACCGACTGCCGCCGTCAGGCGGACTGCTTGCCGTTGTGCGCGTTCATTGCCGCGACGATGCCGTCGCGGAGCCACACCTCGCACGCGTCCGCGAGCCGCGGCAGCAGGTCGACGACCGCCTGCCGCTCTGCCCGGTCAAAGGGCGAGAGCACGAAGTCGACGAGGTTGCCGATCTCGCCGCGCTCGTCGGCGGGCCGGGTTCCGACCCGGAGCCGCGGATAGTTCTGGTGGCCCAACGTGCGCTCGATCGACTTGAGGCCGTTGCTCCCCCCGGCGCTGCCCTGCGGGCGGAGCCGGTACGTGCCGACCGGGATCGCGACGTCGTCGCTGACGACGAGCAGGTCGCTCTGCGGCGCCCAGAACGGCCGCCGCGCGAACGGCTTGAGCGCCTGCCCGCTGTTGTTGTAGTAGGTCTGCGGCTTCAGCAGACGCACCTTGAGCGGCCCGACGAGGCCTGTGGTGGCGAGGCTGTCGCCGTCCGTGCGCCAGGGGTCGAAACGCCAAACGTCGGCGAGGTGGTCGAGCACCACCCAGCCGACGTTGTGTCGCGTGTCGCGGTACTCCTCGCCGGGGTTGCCGAGGCCGAGGATGACCTTCACGGCGCCCCGACGTTACCTGAACCCGACACTACTCGCCGTCGGGCTTCTCTCGGAGCACGACCGGGGCGCCGGCCGCGTCGTCCGTGCCCTGCGGCTCGGTGGCCTGCTCCGACGCGGCGGATGAGGTGACGCTCGCGACCGGGGCGTCGGGGTCCGACAGCACGGTCACGCCGGCCGGCACCTTGAGGTCCCGCACGTGCAGCGGGTGGCCCAGGTGCAGGTCGGTGATGTCGACCTCGATGCGGTCGGGGAGGCTCGCCGGGTCGGCGGTGACCTCGACCTCGCGGAGCTGCTCGGAAAGGAGGCCGCCCTGCTCGCTCACGCCGATGGCGGTGCCGACGAAGACGAGCGGGAGGCGTACGGTGATGCGCTCACCGGCGACGAGTTCCTGGAAGTCGACGTGCACCAGCGAGCGGTCGACCGGGTGGCGCTGGATCTCGCGGATCAACGTGCGCGTCGTGGCGCCGCCGAGGCCGAGCTCGATGACGGTGCTGCCCGCCGAGACGGTGTCGAGCAGGCGGCCGAGCTCGCGGGCGTTGAGCGACAGGCCTTGCGGGGTGCGCGCGTGGCCGTAGACGACGGCGGGGACGCGGCCGGTCGCGCGCAGCTTGCGCGCGGCGCCCTTGCCGGTCTCGGTGCGGAGCTCGGCGCTCAGGGATGCGGTGGCCATAGGAACGGAAAACTCTTAATCCGGAAGCGTGGGGCGAAGCGCGGGCTACCCTCGGCCGCGGCACCGGATTGCCGTCGGCCGCCTCTCACCCGCAGCCGCGCAACATAACCGCCCCCGTCTACTCGAACAAACTGCTGACCGACTGGTCGCTGTGCGTGAAGCGGATCGCCTTCGCCAGCAGCTCGCCCACCGACAGCACCTGCAGCTTGTCGAAGCGGCGCTCCGGGGGGATCGCGATCGTGTCGGTGACGGTCACCTCGGTGATCGGAGCGTCGCTCAGGCGCTCGCGCGCCGGCCCGGAGAGGATCGCGTGCGTCGCGCACACGAAGACCTCGCGCGCCCCGCGCTTGAGCAGCGCGCGCGACGCCTCGCTCACCGTACCGGCCGTGTCGATCATGTCGTCGACGATCAGGCACGGCCGCCCGTCGACGTCGCCGATCACGTTGAGCACCTCGGCGACGTTCGCCTTCGGGCGGCGCTTGTCCATGATCGCGAACGCGGCGTCCAGCTGCTTCGCGAAGCCGCGCGCCATCTTCGCCGCGCCCACGTCCGGCGCGACGACGACGAGATCCGTCAGCTTCTTTCGCCGGTAGTGGTTCACGAGCACCGGCTTCGCGTACAGGTGGTCGACCGGGATGTCGAAGAAGCCCTGCAGCTGGTGCTGGTGGAAGTCGATGCCTAACACCCGGTCGGCGCCGGCGGCCTGGATCATGTTGGCGACGAGCTTCGCGCCGATCGCGACGCGCGGCTGGTCTTTGCGGTCCTGGCGCGAGTACCCGTAGTACGGCATGACGACGGTGATGCGCGCCGCGCTCGCCCGCCGCGACGCGTCGACGATGAGCAGCAGCTCCATCAAGTTGTCCGCGGGCGCGTTGGTCGGCTGGACGATGAAGACGTCCATCCCGCGGATGTTCTCGTCGATGCGGACGAAGATCTCGCCGTCGGCGAAGCGCGTGGAGGTCAGCTTGCACAGCTCGACGCCGAGGCAGCGCGCGATCTCCTCGCCCAGGGCGCGGTTCGCCCCGCCCGCCATGAGCTTGAAGGCGTGGCCCGCGGCGGAGCTGCCGTCGCGCGTGGCCGACTGGGACCCGAGGTGCGGGCTCACGCGATTCGGAAGGAGCTGGGTGCCCATGCGTCAGTCTCCGGCGTCGAGGCCCGCCGCGGGACGATCCTCGCGTGCCGGCGCTCGGGGTATTGCCCCGCGTGGATTCGAACCACGATCACTGCATCCAAAGTGCAGGGTCCTGCCGTTGAACGACGGGGCAAGCGCCAGCAACCTACTCGCCGAGGTCGACCGCGGCAACGCGCTCCGCGGTCCGCGTTTCGACGATGCGGATCGCCGGCGCGCCGACCGCGTCGGGGGGCGCGTTGACCTGCAATCCGACCGTCACGCCGGCCAGTGGCGTGAGCAGGACCACGGTCGCGCCCGACCCGGTCATCAGGGCGATCGGCGTCGCATCCCCCTCGTCCAGCGGCCCGTCAGCGGCCCGCGCCTCGACGTCGTCCTCGTCCGGGTCGAGGTTGCGGCGGTCCACCTCGCGCGCGACGTCGCCGAAGAGCTCCCGAACTCCGGCGATGTCCTCCCGCATGGCGAAAATCGCCGGCTCGAAGTCATTCACCGCGACCAGCGCGACGTCGTCCCAGCGGGCCAGCCGGTCGGCGGTCCACACGATCGGCCGCGTCCGCGTCGGATGCGTCGTGCGGTACTCGGCGAGCGCGCCGAACGCCTCGGGCGTCGACATGCCTTCGAGGAAGACGGCGAGGTGCGCGCGCCGCGCGGGCAGCGGCGGGAGCGCGAGCATCCGGTCGCCGCGCCCCCACGCGAGCGCGAGCGGCGCTTCCGCGGTGAGAAACGGCACGTCCGCGCCGAGCCGCCCGGCCACCGCGAGCAGGTCTCCGGCGTCGAGCGGGCGTGGGGCGAGCGCGTTCAGACACCGGAGTACCGCGCCCGCGTCCGCGCTCCCACCGCCGAGCCCGCCGCCGACGGGAATCTCCTTGGTAAGCTCGATCGCGAAGGCGTCGGGCCAGCCGGCCGACTCGGCGAAGGCGATCGCGGCGCGCCACGCGAGGTTGCGCTCGACCGGGCCGAGCGCGTCCCCATCCGCGCCGGAGACGTCGAGCGTGCGCCCGGTCACGCCCGGCCCCGCGCGGATGCGCACGCCGTCGGCAAGCTCGAGGCGCTGGAAGAGCGTCTCGAGCTGGTGGTAGCCTGTGTCCTCGCGCGCGAGCACGCGAAGGAAGAGGTTCACCTTGGCCTGGGCGCGGGTCCGCGCCGTACCGGCGCCAGTCACGCGTCCGCGACCTGGTGCAGGGTGAGGCCGAGCTGCGTGAGGTGCACGAGGCCGAGGACCGTGATCGGGACGAAGGTCAGAATGTGGTAGCCGAGCGCCCAGCTGACGGCCGCCGTCGCGCCGACGCCGTACACGGCGAGGCCGTAGCGGGCGGTGGCCTCGAAGAGTCCGAAGAAGCCGGGCGACGCCGGCAGCGCCGACGCGACGCCTAACAGACTGTTGAGAAAGAGCGCGGCGGTCAGCGGGGCGGGGATGCCCACCGCGAGGAAGCCGAGGTATACGGACCACGCGCAGAGCAGCCAGTGGGCGAAGCTCCAGGCGAAGACCGCGCCGAAGCGGCGCGGGTCGCGCAGCACGCCGAGCCCCCCGGCGAAGGCCAGCACCGCGGCGGCGCCGCGCGACTCCCACCTCGGCGCGACGCGACGGAGGGCGCGGGCGAGCGCGCGCGCGAGCACCTCCGGCGCGGCGACGACCGCGTACAGGCCGAAGACGAGCCCCGACGTCAGCACGACGAGCGTGCGCGCGAGGGCGGGGAGCGAGTAGCCGCCGATCACCGCGTGCGCGGGGAAGCGCGGGTCGAGCGGCGCAGCGAAGAGGAAGACGAGGAGGACGACGGCGTCGAAGACGCGGTCGACGGCGACCGAGGCGAGCGCCGCGCCTAACGGAATCTCGGGCCGCTCGCGGCGGAGCACGAAGGCGCGCGCGGGGTCGCCCGCGCGGCCCGGCGCGACGTTGTTGAGCATCATGCCGATCGCGGTCGCGCGCCAGAGCGGGCCGAACGGCAGCCGCGGCGCGACGGGGTCGAGGATCGTCCGCCAGCGCCGCGCGCGCACCGGGAAGAGCAATGTCGCCGCGACGGTCGAGGCGAGCCAGAGCCAGCCGTTCGACGCGCCCAGTTCGTGCCAGACCGCGGCGAAATCGACGTCGTGCAGCGTCCACCAGAGGAGCAGCGCGCTGAGCGCGATGCCCGCCCCGGCCTTCCAGTCGAGCCGCACCCCGTCAGTCCGCCGCGGCCAGGTCGACGAGGTCGTACAATTCGGCGAGGAGCTCGGGGTCCGGCGCGCCGTTCTGCGCGCGGAGGAGGTCGCGGACCTCGCGGGCGCGCGTCAGAGCCGCGCGGCCCCGGTAGACGAGCGACGCGATCGCGACGACGCCGTCCTCCGCTGCGGCGACCGGCGCGGCTGCCGGGACGGCGGGCATGTCGAGCGGCGTGCCGGGGAAGCCCTCGAGTCCGGTGATGCCGTGTTCGAGCAACGCGACGAGCGCGGGACCGGTCGGCGGCCGGAACGGCTCCGGGGCGACGGCAGGCGCCGCGGCTGCGTCCTCGACGGGCGTCTCGACCGGCGCGTCGCCGCGCGGACTATCGTCTCGCTGGGGTGCGTCCGCCGGAGATGCCTCCGCGGTCGGCGCGTCTGCGGGCGGTGGCGGGTCGTCCGGCGACGGCGCGGTCGGCGCGTCGGCGACGGCCTGCAACAGCCCGTGCGCGACGTGCTCGATCCCGGCCACGGCGCGCGGATCGAGGGTCGCCGCGCCGGCCTCGCGCGCGCGACACACGTCGGCGACCGGTGCCTGGTCGTAGCTCTCGGCCAGTTCGCGAAGTTCGACGACGACGGCCTGCAGGCCGCGGCCGACTGCGGCGCGCGCGCCGGCGTCCAGCGCGGCGCCGGCCAGGAGGTCGCGCGCGGCTCGCACCTGCTCGGCCACGCGGGCTGCGATCGGCGCCGATTCCTGGCGGAAGCGGCGTTGGGCGGTGGTCGGCGGCTCCGCCGCGCGCTCGACGACGTAGGCGGCGTCGCCGTCGTACGCGAGCGCGCCGATCGGCAGGACGGGCGTGGACGGGGAGGACAGGTCGGCACTCATCAGGCGCGGGACGATCCGGCGGCCGGCGCGGCCACGGCGCCTCGCGCGGCGTCCATCGCCACGCGCACGGCTCGCACGCTCGCGTCGAGCCCGACGAACACCGCGCGGCTCACGATCGAGTGGCCGATGTTGAGCTCTTCGATTTCGGTGATCGCGGCGACGGGGCCGACGTTGTCGGCGGTCAGCCCGTGGCCGGCGTGCACGGCGAGCCCGAGCGCCGCGGCGAGCGCCGCCGCGGCCGCGAGGGCGGCTCGCGCCGCCGGATCGTGGGGGGCGTGGGCGTAGGGTCCGGTGTGTAGCTCGACGGCCGCGACGCCGAGGCCCGCCGAGGCGCGCACGACGTCCGCGGCCGGGCCGACGAAGAGGCTCGTGCGGACGCCCGCGTCGACGAGGGCCGCCACGTGGCGCGCCAGACGCTCGCCGCCGCGCCGCACGTCGAGCCCGCCCTCGGTCGTGACTTCCTCGCGCCGCTCCGGGACGATCGTCACCTGCTGCGGGCGGAGACGCAGGGCGAGCGCGACCATCTCGTCGGTCGCGGCCATCTCGAGGTTGAGCGGCGTGCGCACGGCCGCGGCGAGCCGCTCGACGTCGTGGTCCTGGATGTGGCGGCGGTCCTCGCGTAGGTGGACCGTGATGCCGTCGGCGCCGGCGTCCTCGCAGACCCGTGCCGCCATGACCGGGTCGGGCTCGTCGCCGCGGCGCGCCTGCCGCAGCGTGGCGACGTGGTCGATGTTGACGTAGAGCCGCTGATGAAGGCGCGGGGGCGCGAGCGGGTGTCCGTCGGACATGCGGGGCGGGCGGGGGAACGGGGGAGGGCGCGTCGGTCTGCCGCCGCGGGCACGCTAGCTTGCGCGCGGCGCGGCCGGCCGGGCCGCGCGCCCGACCCTTCGCCGAGCACGCCGTGGGAAACATACTCGTCCGATCCGCCGCGGGAGCCGTGGGGGCGCTGTCCATCCTTGCGCTCGCCGCGGGGTGCGGTGGCAACCCGCGCCCGAGCGGGGCGCCGACCGCCGGCCGCGGCGCGACGTCCGCGGCCGCGCCGGTCGCCGCGGGGCCCGGTGGGGTGACGAGTTCCGCGGCGGTCGACGGGTTCTTGACTGCCGCCCGCGTGACCGACGCGCGCGGGATGAGCGGGTACTTCGGCACGCGCGCGGGGCCGACGACGCTCCGCGACCCGGGCCCCGACGTCGAGAAGCGGATGATCGCGCTCGCCTGCTACCTGCAGCATGACGCCGCGCGCGTGCTGGGCGACGTGCCCGGCATGGGCGACGCCGGCGACCGGACGGTGACGGTGGAACTCCGCCAGCGCGAGCTCGTGCGGCAGACGCGGTTCACCGTGGTGCCCGGGCCGGGCGGGCGGTGGTTCGTGCAGGCGTTCGACATCGACGCGGTGAGCGACCTGTGCCGCCCCGTACGTTAGGCATCGATTCAGCGAGGTGCCCGACCCCCGCCGCCATTCGAGCCGCGGCCGCTGCTTGCGGGGGAACTCGTCGCGCTCCGTCGGCTGCGCGCCGGCGACTACGACGCCCGCTAGGCGGGGTGACCGCGCGCCGAAAGCGTGCTAATGCTCGCTCAACTCGACGAGGACGCCGGCCGTCGCGCTCGGGTGGAGGAAGGCGATGCGCTTGCCCTCGGCCCCGAGCCGCGGCACCTCGTCGATGAGCCGGAGTCCCGCCGCGCGGCACCGGTCGAGCGCCGCGTCGAGGTCGTCGACGGCAAAGCAGACGTGGTGGATCCCCGGACCGCGCTTGGCGACGAACTTGCCGATCGGTGTGGCGGGCGCGGCAGGCTCGAGCAGTTCGACGAGCGACTCGCCCGCCGCGAGACCGGCGATGCGCGCGCCGTCGGCGTCGTCCAACGGAACCTCCGGCATGCCGAGCACATCGCGGTAGAAGGGCAGGATCGCCGCGAGGCTCTCGACGGCGATCCCGATGTGGGCGATGCGAGTGCCGCGCGCACCTGGGGGCGCGGACGGGGTAGTATTCGTAAGTTGCGGGGCGGTCATGGGCGTCGATGCGGACGGGCCGTGGTCGCGCCAAAGGTAAGCCACCGGGCCGCGAGGCCCCGAAGACGGCGGGCCGGATCGGGCCCGCGAGGAGCCGATATGGCGAACGTAAATCCAGTGACCGACGCCGAGTTTCTGAACGAGGTCGAGCAACACGACGGCCTGACCGTGGTCGACTTCTGGGCCCAGTGGTGCGGGCCCTGTCGCATGATCGCGCCCGTGGTCGACCAGCTCGCGCAGGAGTACGCGGGCAAGGCGAAGGTCCTGAAGCTCGACGTCGACACCAACCAGCAGACCGCGATGAAGTTCAACATCCGGTCGATCCCGCAGATCCTGTTTTTCAAGGGCGGTAAGGTCGTCGACACGATCGTGGGTGCGGTGCCGAAGTCGGCGCTCGAGGCCAAGTTCAAGCAGCACGCCGTCGAGGCCGCCGCGTAAGCGACGGCGCGACGCGCGTCACCCCGGAGGGCGGGTCGGCCAGGCGCCGGCCCGCCCTCTGTGCGTCCCGCGCGCGTCGCGGCCGGGTGCGGCGGTATGTTGCCGGGTATGCTGGGTATGTCGGACGACGCGGCGGAGGCGGACGCAGAACCGGTCGACTCGGCCGAGGGCGCTGTGCCGGGCTCCACGCCGGGCACGCTCTACGTCGTGAGCACGCCGATCGGCAACCTCGGCGACATCACGGCGCGCGCGGCCGAGGTGCTGCGCAGGGCGGACGCGGTGCTCTGCGAGGACACGCGGCACTCGCGACGGTTGCTCGATCACCTCGGATCGCGCGCGCCGACGATCGCGCTGCACGAGCACAACGAAGCCGCGCGGAGTGTCGGGCTCGTCCGGCGGCTCGCCGGCGGCGCGACGTTCGCGCTCGTGTCGGACGCAGGTACGCCGCTCGTCTCCGATCCGGGTGCACGGCTCGTCGACGCGGCGATCGCGGGCGGCGTCCGCGTCGTCGCGCTCCCAGGCGCGTCAGCGGTGCTCGCGGCGCTCGTCGCGAGCGGGATCGGCGGGGAACGGTTCACATTTTTCGGCTTCCTGGCGCGGCGCGGGCGCGAGCGAGCGGCCGAGCTCGCCGCGATCGCCGCGTCGCCCTACACCACGGTCGTGTACGAGGCGCCCGGCCGCGTGCCGGACACGCTCGCCGACCTCGCCGAGGCCTGCGGCGGCGAGCGCCCGGCAGCGGTGGCCCGCGAGCTGACGAAACAGTACGAGGAGGTCCGCCGCGGAACGCTCGGCGCGCTCGCGGCGTATCACGCGACCGCGGCGCCGCGCGGCGAGGTGGTCCTCGTCGTCGCGGGGCGCCCTGACACGCCGGCGCCGGTCGACGACGACGCCGTCCGCGCGCGGGCGCGGGCGCTCCTCGCCGCGGGCACGCCGCCGCGCGACGCGGCGCGCGCGCTCGCCGAGGCGTTCGGGCTCGGGCGGAACGCGGCGTACCGGATCACGCAAGAGGAGCGCGGGGGGGCGGACGGTGGAAGGCATGAGCGCGGGGCGACGGATGCGGGCGCGGTCGACGGCGCCGAGCGTTAGGCGCCGCACGGGGTGGGTCGCGCGGCAGCTCGCGCTGGCGTGCGCGTGCGTCGTCGCGGGGGTGTCGGCCGCGCCGCCGCCTCCGGCGCTGACGATCGCGCGCCTGCAGTACGACGGCGGCGGGGACTGGTACGCCAACCCGTCGAGCCTGCCCAACCTTCTGGCCGCGGTGCGCGAGCGCACGACCCTCCGCCCGGCGCGGGCCGAGGCGCGCGTCCGCCTGGATGACGAGCGGCTGTGGGACTACCCCTACCTGCACATGACGGGGCACGGCGACGTGAAGTTCAGCCCCGGCGAGGTGGCGCGGCTCCGGGAGTACGTCCTGCGCGGCGGGTTCCTGCACGCGGACGACAACTACGGGATGGACGCGAGCTTCCGGCGCGAGATCGCGCGCGTCTTCCCGGACCGCCCGCTCGTCGAGGTGCCGCGCACGCACCCGATCTACCACGTCGTGTACGACTTCCCGCGCGGGCTGCCCAAGATCCACGAGCACGACGGCAAGCCCGCGCGCGGGTACGGGATCTTCGTCGGCGACCGGCTCGCGGTGTTCTACACGGTCGAGTGCGACCTCGGGAACGGGTGGGAGACGGTCGGCACGTACCCCAACGACCCGCCGGCGCTACACGAGCAGGCGCTGCGCATGGGCGTGAACCTGTTCGTCTACGCGGTCGCGTCGCGCGCGGGGTGACGTGGGCGCGGCGGTGACGGGCGGGGCGCTGGCCGAGCGGGTGGCGGCGGAGGCGGCGGGGGCGCGGCGGCTCGCGCGTCTCGCCGCGGGGGCGGCGTTAGGCGCGGGCGCCGCGGGCGGGGCCGCGGTCGCGGTCTGGGCGCTCGGCGACGGCCGCTGGCTCGCGGGGCCGGCGGCGGCGCCGGCACTCTGCTGGGTGGCGTTGGGCGGGGCGGGGCTGTTAGGCGCGTTCGCGACCGAGCGGCGCGTGCGCGCGGCGACCGCGCGCGACGCGGTCGTGCGCCGGGTCGAGGCCGAGCGCGCGCTGCGCGCGGGCGCGCTGCGGGTGGCGCTGGAGCTGGGCGCGGCCGGCCCGATGGGTGCGCTCGCCGCGGCCCAGCTCGCGCCGGCGCTCGCGAGCCCGGGGGCCGACGCCCCCGGCGCGGCGCTCGCGCCGGCGTGGCGCGGCGGGATCGCGCGGCGGGCGGTGTGGGCCGGCGGGGCGCTCGCGGCGGCGGCGGTGGCGTTGGCGGCGAGCGCGCGCCGCTGGGACGACGGCGCCGCGGCGCTCGCCCACCCGGCCGACGCGGCGCGCGGCACGCTCCTCCCCGCGATGCGCTTCGTCGGTGCGCCGGCGCGGGTGGCTCGCGGGCGGCCGCTGCGCCTCGTCGTCGACGCGCCCGGGCGGCGGCGCGTCGAGGTCGCCTGGCGCGCGGCCGGGCGGCCGTGGGTCGCGCGCGCACTCACGCCCGACGCGGCCGGCCGCGCGGTCCTCGCGCTCGACGCGGTGGACGCGGACCTTGCCGCGGTCGCGACGGACGGCCGCGCGCGGACGGACACGCTCCGAGTCGCGGCCGACGACCGCGCGTTCGTCGGCGCGCCGCGGCTGCGCGCCGAGTACCCCGCCTACCTCGGTCTCGCCGCGGCCGACGTCCCGTTAGGCGACACCGTGCGCGTGCCGCGGGGGACCGTGCTCGCGCTCGGCGCCCGGGCGTCGGCGCCGCTCGCGTGGGCGGCGCTCGACGTCGGCGCGGCGGAGCGCGCGGCGGAGCGCGCGGCGGAGCGCGCGGCGGAGCGCGCGGCGAGCCCCCGGTGGTCGCGGCCGTGCTCGCGGGCGATTCGGTCCTGGCGCGCTGGACGCCGGCGGGCGTGGCGCGCGTCGCGCTGCGGGCGGCCGCGCGCGCGGGGGGCGCGGTCGACGTGCCGGCGCCGTTCGTCGTCGCGGTGGCGTCGGATGCGGCGCCGGTCGCCGGGGTCGCCGTGCGCGGAGCGGCGTACGACGGCGCGGGGCCGGCGGTGCTCACGGTGACCGCCGGCGACGACCACGGGCTCGCGGCGGTGCGGCTGCACGTGTTCCGCCGGGGCGCGGGCGGCGGCGAGCGCGCCGCGGCGGCGCCGGTGACCCTCTTTGCGTTGGGCGGCGCGCCCGCGTCGAGCGCGCCGGCGTGGAGCGGGGCCGCGACCGTCGACCCCGCGCGCCTCGGCGTCGCGCCAGGGGAGGTCGTGGTGGTGCGCATCGAGGCGGTCGACGCGTCGCCGTGGGCGCAGCGCGGGTGGAGCGCGCCGCTCACGCTCGCCGCGCCGACCCGGGAGGCGATGCGGGGCGCGGCGCGCGCGACCGCCGACTCCGCGCTGGCCGGCGTCGCGGCCGCGCTCACGGCCGCGCGCGACCTCCAGCAGCGCACCGCCGACGCCGCGCGCAGCCGCGCGCTCGCCACGCCGACCGCGGCCGCGAGCGGCGGATCGAGCGCGTCGTCGCCGGCGAGCTACGCGGCGGCGGAACGCGCCCGCGCTCTCGCGGCGCAGCAGCGGCAGCTGCAGGCCGACGTCGCCGCCGCGCGCGCGCAGACCGAGGCGCTGCAGCGGCGTCTGGAGCGCGCGGGGGCGCTCGACCCGGCGCTCGCGCGGCAGCTGGCCGAGGCGCAGCGCATGCTCCGCGACGCGCTCACCCCCGAGCTCGAAGCCAAGCTCGCGACGTTAGGCCAGCAGGGCGGGGCGGGCGCCAGCGGCGCGCAGACGCGGCAGACGCTCGAAGAGCTGGCCGAAGCGCAGCGCGAGCTGCGCGAGCGGCTGGAGCGCACGGCGGACGTCCTGCGCCGCGCCGCGCTCGAGGGCGCGATGCAGACGTTAGGCGATGAGGCGCGCGAGGTCGCGGCCGCGGAGGCGCGGGCGGTCCCGCGGGCGGGCGCCCCGCGCGCGGGCGCTCCGCGCGAGGGATCGCCCCGCGACCCGGCCCACTCGGCGTCCGCGGGCGAGGCCGCGCGGACAGCGGCGCGCGCGGCGGCGGTGCGCGACGCGATCGACTCGCTCCGCGCGCGCCTCGGGCGCGAGCAGGCGTCGGCCGGCGCGAACGGCGCGGCCCAGGCCAACGCGCACGCCGCCCGCTCGGCCCAGGCGATGCAGCGCGCGGCGTCGCAGGCGGCGCAGGCCGCGCAGTCGGCCCAGGGCGCGCCGTCGGAGCAGGGCGCGTCGTCGGCCGGGGCGTCGGCGCAGGGTTCGGCCGAGAACGCGGCCGCGGAGATGCGCCAGGCGGCCGACGCGCTGGCGAAGGGGCGGTCGGCGCAGATCGACGCGTGGAAGGCGACGTTAGGCGCGGAGCTCGACCGCGCGGCGAGCGAGACGGCGCAGCTCGCGCGCGAGCAGGCCGCCGTGCGCGAGACGGCGCGCGGGGGCGCGGACGCGGCGGGCGCGCGCGGCGCCGAAGGCGCGATCCGCGACGGCGTCGAGCAGACCGCGCGCCGCCTCGCCCAAGCCGGTCGCACGTCCGCCCTGCTCTCCGAGCGGACGCGCCGCGCGGTCGACGAGGCGCGCCAGCAGGTCGCGGCCGCGGCCCGGGCGCTCGAACGCGGGGGTACGCCGGGCGGACAGTCGGACGGCCAGGCGGGCGCACAGCCGGGCGGCGCACAGAGTGGCGCGCAAGCCGGCGCGCTCAACGCCCGGGCGCGCGGCGCCGGCCAGGGAGGCCCTCCGCCCGGCCGCGCCGGCGCCGACGCCGCGATGGCCGACGCCCAGGAGGCGCTCTCGCGCGCGTCGAACGCGCTCGTGCGCGACCGGGCACGCGTGCGGGACGCGTCGAGCGCGGCGGGGGCGGAGGAGGTCCTCGCGCAGTTCCGCGCGGCGGCCGGGCAGCAGGCGCGTCTGAACGAACAGTCTCTCACGCTCCCACAGAAGGGTCAGGGTAGCGGCCAGGGGCAGGGGAACGGACAGGCCCCGGGCAAGGACGGCCGCGCCGAACGGCCGGGCGGGACGCAGCCCGGCGGCGGGCGCGAGGGCGGAGGCGAGGCCGCGCGCCGGCTCGCGGCCGAGCAGCGCGCGATCGCCGACCGCCTCGAGGGGATGGCGGACGGCGACGGGTCGGGGCGCGGCGAGGAGCTCGCCCGCGAGGCGCGGGCGCTCGCAGCCACGCTCGACCGGCAGGCGTCGTCGGGCACGCCGAACGATCCCGTCACGCTCGCGCGCCAACAGCAGCTCTACCGCAAGCTCCTGGAGGCCGGCCAGTCGCTCGAGCGCGACGAGCAGGACGACAAGGGCCCGCGCGAGTCGCGCGCGGGGGTCGCGGTCGGGGATGGCGCCCCGGCGACCGGCGCGACGTCGGGCCGGTCCGCGACCCGCGTCGCGCCCCCGACGTGGAACGAGCTGCGCGCCCTTTCCCCCGACGAGCGCCGCCTCGTGCTCGAGTACTTCCGGCGTCTGAACGCCGCTCCGTGAGACGAACGCCGCCCCGCGACCGCGGGCTCCGCTCATCGCCCGCGTGGATCGCAGCCGCCGTCGCGATCGTCGTACTCGGCGTCGGGTCCCAGCTGGCGACGGCCCAGGGCGTAGCGGCAGCGCCTGCCGCGGTCGCGGCGCCAGCCGCGGTCGCGGCTCCCGCCGCGCTCTCGGCCGTACTCTCGCACGCGTTCGACCTCGAAAGCGCCGGCCGGTCGCGCGAGGCGGCGGCGGCGTTCCGGCGCGCGCTCGCCCTCGCCGATGCCGCGCGCGACGCCGACGCGCACGCCTCCGCCCTCCTCGGCGCCGAACGCGCGTGGAGCGACGCCGGGCAACCGGACTCGACGCTCGCCGTCGTCGCCGAGGTCCTCGCTGCGAGGCCCTCGGACCCGGTCGCGATCGCGGTCGCGCTGCGGACGTACTCGACGCTCCATCGCGACGTAGATGCCCGCGCGGCGTACGCGCGGTGGCGACAAGCCAGCCCGACCGACGCGGCGCCGTACGTGGAGTACGCCCGCCTGCTGCTCGACGCGCGGCGGACCGGTGGGGCCGACAGCGTGCTCGCCGACGCCGCGCGCGCGCCGCTCGGTCGGGAGGCGCGCGAGCAACTCGGGCCGACGCGCGCCCGCGCGTTCGCGGCGACCGGGGCGTGGGCCGACGCTGCGCGCGCGTGGCGGGACGTGCTCACGACGGAGTCCGCGTACGCGAACGCGGTCGTGTTCGCGCTGCGGCAGGCGCCGGCGGCGCAGCACGACGCGGTCGTCGGCGCGCTGGTGCCTAACGCCGACGACGGCGGCCCCGCCGCGGCGCGCTACGCCGCCGCCGGCCTCCTCGCCGTGTGGCACCAGGGCACGGCCGCGTGGCGAATCGCCGCGACGCTCCCGCACGACACCAGCACCCTGGAGCTGGCGCGCGGCGTCGCCGCGGAGCTCGATGCGGCCGGCGCGCGCCGCGACGGCGCGGCCGCGTGGCAGCGCGTCTTCGAGCTCGCCCCGCGCACGAGCGGCGACGCGCGCGAGGCGTCAGCGCGGGCCGCGGAGGACGCGCTGCTCGCGGGGGACCCGACGCGCGCGCTCGCCCTGCTCGATGCGTCGCCGGCGGCCGCGCGCGCGCCCGGCGCGGATTCGTCGAGCGTCGGCGCCCAGCAGCTCCGCGTGCGCGCGCTCGCGGCGCTCGGGCGGCTGGACGAGGCGGAGCGCGCCGCGGCGGCGCTGCCGCCCGGCGCCGGGGGAGCGGCGGCGGACGCGCTCGCCGCCGCGTGGACCGCGCGCGGCGACGTCGCGCGCGCCAACGCCGCGCTCCGCCGCGGCGGCACCGGAGCGGACAGCGGCGAGGCGGCGGGATGGCTGGCCGTGGCCGCGGGCGACCTCCGCCGCGCGCGTGCGATCTTCGCGCACGCGCCGCCGGATGTTGCGGCGCCCGTCGGGCTCGCCGGGGACGTGCGCGACGCCGTCCGCGCCGCGCTCGCCCGCACGCGCGTCGACTCCGCGCCCGCGCTCGGCGACGCGGTGCTCGCCGGCGCGCGGGGCGACGCGCCGGCCGCGTCCGCGGCGCTCGAGCGCGCCGCGCGCGCGCTCCCCGACGCCGCGCCCCCGCTGCTCGTGGCCGCGGCGGAGCTGGCGGCGCGCGCGGGCGACCGCGCCCGCGCCGCCGGGCTCTGGCAGCGCGTGCTCGCCGAGTCGGCCGACGCGCCCGAAGCGCCGGCCGCGGAGCTGGCGTGGGCGCGGGCGCTCGTCGCGGGCGGGGACCGCGCGGCGGCCCGCGCCCGACTCGAACACCTCATCACGACCTACCCGGAGAGCGCGCTCGTGCCCCTCGCGCGCCGCGAGCTCGACCGCCTCGGGGGCGCAGCCGGAAGTGCCTAACGTATGACCCGCCGCACGGATTGTTTCGCCCGAACCCGACGGACCCGCCGCGCGCTCGCCGCCGCGGCGACCGCCCTCGCGCCCGCCCTCCTCGCCGGCGCCGCGCCCGCGCGCGCGCAGACGCTGCTCGTCCCGATGGACGACGCGCAGCGCAACCACCTCAAGGCGTACGGGCTCGTCTACAACGTGCTCAAGGATGGCCAGAAGGCGGAGTGGCTGCTGAACTACCGCGGCGGCGCGTTCTTCATCCCCGACCTCCCCGAGCTGCGCCGGCGCGCCGCGCTCGCGGGCGTGAGCGTCGAGGCCGAGGACGTCGCGCAGGTGGCCGACGTGCGGCGCGAGCTCGCGGGCGGCAACATGGACGCGGTGCCGCTGGAGCGCGCCCCGCGCGTGGCGATCTACACGCCGCCGGGTTCGCAGCCCTGGGACGACGCCGTCACGCTCGCGCTCACCTACGCCGGGATCCCGTTCGACAAGGTGTGGGACGACGACGTCCTCGCGGGAGGGTTAGGCAAGTACGAGTGGGTGCACCTCTTCCACGAGGACTTCACGGGGCAGCAGAACAAGCTCGCGCTCTCGTACTCGGGCGCGCCGTGGTTCCGCGAGCAGCGCGCCGTGCTGCTCGACGCCGCGCAGCGCCACGGGTACGCGTCGATCCCGGCCCTCAAAAAGGCGGTCGGCGAGCGCATCCGGACTTACGTCGAGAACGGCGGGTTCCTCTTCGCGATGTGCGGCGCGACCGAGTCGCTCGACCTCGCGATCGCGGGCGAGGACGTGAACTTCGCCGCCGCGTCCGCGGGTGGCCCGCCGCCGGACCCGGACGCCGACCGCAAGATGGTCTGGGCGCGCTCGTTCGCGTTCCAGAACGCGCACCTCGCGCCGCCGTTCGTGACCGCGCTGTCCGACATCGACGGCCACCAAGTGAACGTGCCGGGTCGCCGGCAGCCGTTAGGCACGTTCCAGCTCTTCGCCTTCTCCGCCAAGTTCGACCCGGTCGCGTCGATGCTCGTCCAGGACCACCGGACCAGCATCCCCGATTTCTACGGCGTGACGACGTCGTTCACCAAGGCGACGGTGAAGCCCGGCGTGACCGTGCTCGCGACCGAGGACGGGGCGCCGTGGGTCAAGTACATCCACGGCGACTACGGCAAGGGTGCCTGGACGTACCTCGGCGGGCACGACCCGGAAGACCCGCAGCACGCAATCGGCTCGGCGCCCACGGACCTCGCGCTGCACCCCGACTCGCCCGGGTACCGGCTGATCCTCAACAACGTGCTGTTCCCGGCGGCGAAGAAGAAGCCGCGAAAGACCTGAGCGTCAGCCCGCGGATCCCGCCACGCCCCGGAGCGCCGCGTCCAGATCGTCCGGGGCGTCGAAGACGCGGTACGCCGCGGCCGTGTCGCCGAGTGGCCCGCGCGACACGGCGGAGCCGATCACCGTGCCGGCGAGCGTCTCGCCGATTCGCACGAGCCGCAATCCGGAAGTGTGACGCACCACCGGGTCCAGCCGACGCGGGCGGGCGTCGGCGGTGCGTTCCGTACGGGTACCCAAACCCGTCAGCGCGGCGGTGGCACGCGCTCGCGGCTCGGCGTAATTGGCGCGTTCGGGTCCCGCATGTTGCAGTACCACACGCCCGCCGTGTTCTTGTAACACTCGCCCTCCGCGTGAGGGTTGTCGTACGCGCGGCAGTTCGCGCCCACGGTGCTGGGGCCGCCGTACACTCCGGGCGTGGCCGCGTGCGGCGGATCGCACGAGTACCGGACGTAGCTCCCACGAATCGCGTACACGGGCTGGCCGGTGTCGATGCCCGTCTTCCGGTGGTCCGGCCAGTAGTCGTACGGCCTGCCCCCGCCGACCTGCACCCGCACGTCATCGACGAGAATGAGATTCCCGCGGTAGTCCTGTTCCTCCGCGCAGACGAAGTACTGCGCGGCCAGCGCGGCGGCGATCGCGCCGCGGCTCGGGGCGGTCTGACTCGCGCAGGTTCGCGGGTCGCGGGCGCCGTAATGCGCGCCGACGCCCGCCTGTGCCGTTGCCGTTCCAGCGCCGAGCGCCAGCGCGGCCGCGGTCAACACGGCTCGGGTACCGGCGACGCGGGCAGCTTGGGTCCGAAATGCGATGGTCGCGAGCGAGGTGGGACGACCGAAAGCGTGAGCACGGAGGGCGGACATGGTCGGCGGAGCGGGGATAGCGGGCGAGGGTACGCGCTCGGACACGTGCGACCGAGCGCGCGAGGGCGAGTCACCGGCGAGACGACACGCCGGGCAGCATGTGGGCGGGGGATCAGCTGCGTGGCGCCGGCTGCTTGTCGGTTCCGTACTTCGGCTGCGCGTCGCCCAACATCTGGCAGCTCCACTCGCCGAAGTTGTCGCGGAAGCAGGTTCCTTCCGCGCTCGGGTAGTCGTACCGCCGACAGTTTTCGCCCGCTTTATAGGCGTAGGGACCCGTGCCGACCGAATTACACATATACGACGCGTAGCTACCGCGGATTGCGTACACGGTGGCGTTCGGATCGGCGCCTCCGGGCCGATGGATGCCCGGCAGCTCGCGGAAAGGCGTGCCGCCGCCGACCTGCACG
Organism: uncultured Gemmatimonadales bacterium; assembly: GCA_963763675.1. Taxonomy (GTDB): domain Bacteria; phylum Gemmatimonadota; class Gemmatimonadetes; order Gemmatimonadales; family Gemmatimonadaceae; genus BPUI01. Next base: position 998,409 of record CAVXPN010000001.1, on the reverse strand, counting down.
CGCACGTCGCTCACCAGGAACAAGCTGCCGGAGAAAACGTGCTCCGCTTTGCAGATGAAAGCGGCCGTCGCTGTCGCAACGTCGGGAGGCCGGTTGGCCGTCGCCTGCACGGTGGGGCAGGGCCGCGGGTCGCGGGCGGCGTACGCCGCGCCGACCCCCCGCTGCGCGGCGGCCGACTTGGTCGCGAGGGTAAGCGCGAGGGCCACGACGGCGATCGGCGTGGCGAGGAGCTGAGGACGGAGAGGCACGGAACGGTTGGATAAGGGGGCGGCGATAACGACAACTTCGACGGCGCGTCGCGCGGCGGCGATCACCGAGCGGCCATCCTACGCCGCGGGCGTGAAAACTCCGTGAAACGGCGTCGCTCACGCCGAACAACGCCGAGTATCGCGACCCTTTCGGTGTATGTTGGGGGAGCCCAACGCCGCAGTGGTCCTCTCTACCTTTCCCCTTCCCGTCTCGACGGACGGCCGCCTCGCGCGCCCGGCGGCCGCCGCGATGCGCGCCGCGATCAAGCTCGCCGGCGGGCGCGAGGTGTGTTTCGCGTGCACGGTCGACGACGGCGGCATCGTGCGCACCGCGCGCGTCGTCGCGCGCGGCGACGTGCGGAGCGTGCTCGCGCTCCCCGGCTTCGCGGAGCGGGGCGAGATGCTCGTGCACAACCACCCGAGCGGCATCCTCGAGCCGTCGGGGCCGGACATGGACGTGGCCTCACGCATCCACGGAAACGGCGTCGGCTTCGGCATCGTCGACAACGACGCGACCGAGCTCTACGTCGTCGTCGAGGTGCCGCGCTCGGCGCAGGCCGCCGTGGATCCCGAGGCCATCGCGCGCGACCTCGGCCCCGACGGCCTGATCGCGGCGCACATGCGGCAGTACGAGGACCGGCCTGGTCAGCGCGCGCTCGCCGACGCGGTCACCGCGCTCTACAACGACGGCGGCGTCGGGCTGCTGGAGGCCGGGACGGGGGTCGGCAAGTCGATGGGCTATCTGGTGCCCGCGCTCCGTTGGGCGGCGGCGGCCGGCGAGCGCACCGTCGTCTCGACCGCCACGATCGCGCTACAGGAGCAGCTCGTCGGCAAGGACCTGCCGTTCCTGGCCGACGCGCTCAGCGACCAGCCGGTCCGCTACGCCCTGCTCAAGGGTTGGCGCAACTACCTGTGCCTCGCGCGGTTGGAGCAGGCGATGGGGGGCGGCGCGGCCCTCTTCGAAGCGGGGATGCGCGCCGAGTTGGGCACGCTCGCCGCGTGGGCCGAGCGCACCGGCGACGGCTCGCTCGCCGACCTGCCGACGCCCCCACGTTCGGAAGTGTGGGACGAGGTCTCGGCCGAGCCAGATCTCTGCACGCGCACGCGCTGCCCGCACTTCGAGAAGTGCTTTCTCTTCAAGGCCCGTCGCGACGCGGCGCAGGCGGACGTGATTGTCGTCAACCACCACCTGCTGCTCAGCGACGTCGCCGTCCGACGCACGACCGGCAACTGGGACGACGCGGCCGTGCTCCCCGCCTACAAGCGACTCGTCGTCGACGAGGGCCACCACCTCGAGGACGCGGCCGCCGCGCACCTCGGGACCTCGGTCACACGCCGCGCGCTGCAGCGCTCGTTCGGGCGCCTCGACCGCAAGGGGAAGGGGCTGCTCGCCGCGCTCGTCGCCAAGCTCGCCGCGTCGACCGACCTGCTGAGCGTCGCGAGCCTCGAACTCGTGCAGTCGCGGCTCATCCCATCCGCGCACGCGGCCCGGGACCGCGCCGACCTCGTCTTCGACCTCCTGCAGACGTGGTGCGAGCGGCAGGGGCAGCCCGTCGTGCGCCTCACCGACGCGTTCGCCGGCGACCCGGTATGGGCGGGCGGGCTGGAGAACGCGTTGGGCGAGCTGCTGGCCGAAGTCGACCTGCTGCACGACGGGCTGCGCCTGGTGCGCGAGCGACTCGAGACCGACGAGCGGCGGCTGGAGGCGCTGGCGCCGCTGTTGGGCGAGGTGCGCGCGATCGCGAAGCGGCTGCAGGCCGCGGGCGACGGGCTCGGGCGCGCGCTCCGGCCCAAGGCCGCGGACCGGAACGCGACCGTGCGCTGGGTCGAGCTCCGCGGCAAGGAGCGGAATGTGGTCGTGTCGAGCGTACCGCTGGACCTGGCGCCGATCCTGAGGGAAGACCTCTTCAAGCGGGTCGAGACCGCTGTGCTGACGAGCGCGACACTCGCAACGCGCGGCCGGGGCACGGGTGCCCTGTCTAACGCGTCGGCCGACGATGCGCCGACGCGCGCGGCCGACGCGCGCGGCGCGCCCGACGCCGGCGCCTTCGCGTTCCTTGCCGGCCGGCTTGGACTCACGCCCCCCGACTTCGCGCCGCGCACGGCCGCGCTCCCGTCGCCGTTCGACTACCCGCGGCAGGCGCTGCTCGTCGTGCCGACCGACACGCCGGCACCCAACGTCGACGCCGGCCGGCACCTGCTCGCCGTCGTCCGCCACACGCTCGACCTGTGCGCGGCGAGCGACGGCGGCGCGTTCGTGCTCTTCACGAGCCACAAGGACGTGAAGGCCGCGGCCGACGAGCTGCGCGCCCGCGGCGCGGACCGGCGGTGGCCGCTGCTCGTGCACGGCGAGGACGGGCGCGACGCGCTGCTCCGGCGATTCCGGGAGAGCGGGCGCGCGGTGCTGTTAGGCACCGCGACGTTCTGGGAGGGCGTCGACGTGCCGGGCGACGCCCTCCGCGCGATGGTCATCGCCAAGCTCCCCTTCCGCGTGCCGAGCGAGCCCGTGACGGCCGCGCACTGCGAGGCGATCGAGGCGCGCGGCGGGGACAGCTTCCGCGACTACATGGTGCCGCACGCGGCGCTCCGGCTCAAGCAGGGGTTCGGGCGCCTCGTGCGCACGGCGGCCGACCGCGGCGTGATCGTGCTCTCGGACTCGCGCGCGGTGACCAAGGGCTACGGCCGCGACCTGCTGGCCGGCCTGCCGCCCGCGGCGCGCGTCGTCGCACCGTGGGCGCGGGCCCTCCCGCAGGTCGAGGCGTTCTACCGCGGGCGGCCGACCGAACGACCCGCCGAGCCGCTCAGTGCGGCGTCGGACCCTTCTTCGTCGTGATCAGGACGACGCCGTTCGCCCCGCGGAGCCCGTAGACGCCCACGTCCTCGGCGTTCTTGAGCACCTCGATCTTCGCGATGTCGTACGGGCTCAGCGCGAACACCCCGTTCGACCCCTGGGGGAGTGGCGTGCCGTCGAGCACGAAGAGCGGCTCGGTCGAGCTCCCCGACGATGCCACCGCGCCGCGGATGCGGATGTGCAGCGACCCGTCGCTCCCCTGCGTGACCTCGACGCCGGCGAAGCGGCCGGTGAAGAGCCGCTCGATCGACTTCCCAGCGCCGATGTCGACGGACGACGTGTCGCGCGGCGTGCGAATCGGCGAGTCGCCCGGACCGCGGACGGGCGTGGTCGGCCGCACGGCTACGACGCGCTCCGCCATGTCGATGCTCACCCGCGTGTCGAGCGCGGAGTCGCGCGTGACGACCACGCGCTGCTCGACCGGATGGCCGCCTTGCATCGACTCGAGCACCGGGTCGATCACCGACGCCGTGTACGGGCCGGGAAGAAGGCCATCGAACGTGACGACGCCCGCCGAATCGGCCGCCCCCACGAAATCGGTCCCCTCCAGGCGCGCGACCGCGCCCGCGGCCGGCCGGCCTTTCTGATCAGCGACGTGCAGGCGCCAGGCACCGAGCGGGGCCCGCCACTCGCGGCCGTCCGGCCAGAGGACGCGCGAGAGTTCGCCGCCGATCTCGCGGACCGTCAAGCTCGCCGCGCGCGCGCTCGACCCGTAGTCGGACGTGGCGTACGACGACGAGCCGCCGAGGCTCTCGCGCCGGCCGTCTTCCGGCGCGTCGCGCCCGGTCACGAGTCGTAGCGACCAGCGGTCGATGAACGCGACCCCCGTCGGCATCGTGACGAACGACACGCGTCCGCCCGGGCGCAGCGCGCTCACGTTGCGCGACAGTCCGACGTAGCGGAACGTGAGCGCGCGGAGCGATCGCGTCAGCGTGTCAACGGCGAGCACCCCGTCGACGTCGATGCGCCCTTCGCGCGTCCGGGGTGGCGCAAACCCGAGTCCGACCTCGGACGCGTTGTCCGACTTGACCACGCGGAAGCAGTAACCGCTCACGAAATCGTCGTCGACGAGCGTCGTCGCGTCCGGGGCGAAGTAGCGCGACCCGCCTCCGCCGTCCTCTCGGAACCCCGCGGCCACGAACTCGGCGGCCGTGCGACTCGCGCCGAACGGCGCGGCCATCGCCTGACTCGTTTGGAGGCGTACCGTCTGGCGGGCCACGGTCGGTCGGTCGGGCGAGTCCGCGTCCGCGTTGCCCGGCGCGAAGTCACGTTCGAAACTCAGGACTGTGAGCGTGCGCGGCTGCTGCGCCCCGGCGATCACGGTCGCGAGCAGTCCGGCCCGTACCTGATCGAGGAGCCCGAGCGCGGCGGGCGTGTTAGTCTGCCGCGGGCAGCGTGCAGCGGGCGTACTGGTCACCCGCACCGGGGCGAGGAGAGGCGGAACGGCGGCGAGCGCGACGTTCGCTGCCGCCGAGCTGCCGGGTGCGAAGGGAACGTCGGCCGGCCGAAATCCCATGTGCAGCACACGGAGCTTGCGCGCCGCCGCGGACGCCGGCAGCGAGTAGCGGCCGCGTTCGTCGGTGACCGTCTCGACCACGGTGTGGTCGAGCGAATCCCGGAGCTGCACCACCGCGCCTCCGAGCGGGGCAGCCGTGGTACTGTCGCGAACCGCGCCGATCACGCGGCCGGCGGCCGGGCCCTGCGCGAGCAGCGGTCGCCCGAGCCGCGGCGCCCCGACGGCGGCAGCGACGAGGCCGACGACGAGCGACGGTGTGACACGGGCGGCGTGGCGGCGCGCACCGCGCGGACGTCGGAAGAGCGGCATGGCCTCGGGAGGTCGTCGTGGAGGACGTATGAGGAACCGACGCACGAGCACGCGCTGACGGTCCAGGTGCATCGGCCGGACCCTCAGCGGCAAACATGAGGTCCGGGCAGAGGCACGCAAGGGCGGGCGCCGCGGCGGACCGGATGAGGGACGACAGCCTCGGCGGTGTCTCTCCCGGCGAAGTCTCTCGCCCGCGCCCTGAAGGCCGGAGCGGGACGTCCTGCGCGCGCTTGCGTATCGTTCGGCGGTCCGACGCCCGCGCGGCGCGCGAGCACGTCGGGGTCCGGCCGTAAACACATTCGCGCGCCCGGGCGTTTCGCCGTCAGCCTCTCACACTCCGACATGTCCGTTTCGCCCCTTCGCCCCGGCAAGATCGTCTGCGTCGGTCGTAACTACCTCGAGCACGCGCGCGAGCTCGGCAACGACGTTCCCGAACGTCCGCTCCTGTTTCTGAAGCCGCCGTCGAGCGTGATCGCGGCCGGCGCCGCGATCGAATTACCGCCGGCGCGCGACAGCACGCACGTGGACTACGAGGGGGAAATCGGGCTGGTGATCGGCACGCGCGTGCGACGTGCGGACGAGGCCACGGCGGCGCGCGCGGTGCGCGGCGTGGTCGCGCTCAACGACGTCAGCGCGCGCGACCTGCAGAAGTCGGAGCCGCAGTGGCTGCGGGCCAAGGGGTACGACACCTTCTGCCCGATCGGCCCCGAAGCACCGGCACCGGCGGATGTCGACGGGCTGACCGCGCTCACCGTCGTCACGCGTCACAACGGCGTCGAGCGTCAGCGCGCGTCGGCCGCGGAGATGGCGTTCGCGATTCCGACGCTCCTCGCCTATATCTCGCAGGTGATGACGCTCGAACCGGGCGACGTCGTCGCGACCGGCACCCCGGCCGGCGTCGGGCGCCTCGCGCCCGGCGACGTCGTCGAGGTGGAAGTCGTCGGGTACAGCACGGTCAGCAATCCGGTCGTTGCCGCCGTCGCCTGACGGCCGGCCGGGCGCGGGGCGGATTGCCGCGCGACGCACGCCCGAACCCTTTCAGCCAGCAGCGGGGTAGCCGTCCGCCATGCTCTCGATCCACCGTGGGGGATCCGGTTCGCCGGCCGACCGCGCGCGCCGGCGCGCGCGGTCGCGCGCGGCGCTGGCCGCGTCGATCGGGGTCAACGCGCTCCTCATCGGCGCGTTCTTCGAGGCCGTGCTGCGCGGCTACTCATGGGCGGACCTGCGACACCGCCCCGCGCCCGCGCCGGCCGAGCGGATCGCGTTCGTCCAGGCACCGCGCGCGTCGGGCGCGGCGTCCGCTACACGCAGCGGCGGCGACGGGCGCCCGCTGAGCGCGACGCCGACGCGGTCGCGCCCGATCGTCGCCCCCCGCGTCGTCCCGAGCACCGTGCCGGCCACGCCGCGCGGCGCGCCGGCGGTGGACGCGGGTGGGACGGGACCGGTTGTGGGCGCGGGCGGCGCGGGGCAGGGGAGTGCCGGCGCGGGGGTGGGTATCACGCCCGAGTACCGCGACCCGGCGCTCTGGACGCGTCCCGGCACGCTCGCGACCGCGCCCAAGACGCCCAAGCAGCGCGCGGACAGCGTCCTCACGCAGACGTTCGGCGCGGCGCGCGACTCGATCCTCGCCGCGCAGGAGATGGCGGCGGGCAAACGCAAGCCGGGCGACTGGACCTTCAAGGGCCCGGGCGGCACGTGGGGGATGGACGACCACTCCATCCACCTCGGCAAGATCGCCGTGCCTAACGCGGTGCTCGCGCTCCTGTCGAGCAAGTTCCAGCAGAACCTGCGCGGCAACCCGACCGCCGCCGTCGAGGCGCGCCGCCTGGGCGAGGTCCGGCGCGACCTGCTGGAGCACGCGCAGCGCTCGATGGCCGAGGACGACTTCCGCGGCGCGGTGCGCGAGATCCGCGCCCGCAAGGACCGCGAGCGCAACGAGCGTCTCGCCGAGCGGCAGCGCGCCGCGGAGCTCGCCGCAAGCTCGGGCGACGCGGCGCCCGCGCCCGGCTCGCAGCGGTAGACGCCTCGGCGGTACGGCTGGTCGTCAGGCCGCGCCGGGCGCAGCGGGCCGGGCGCATGATGGCACCCGGCCCGCGCATCACTCTGCGATGGCGCCCTCAAACAGGTCGCGCTCCACGCCCGGGCGGAAGACCCCGGTCACGGTGCCCAGAATCGCGTAATCGTCCGTCGGCCGCAGGCGGATCTCGCGGTCGGCCGGATTAGCGGGGTGGAGAACGATGCCGTCGACGAGCTTCTCGTACGTCTTGATCGTCGCGTCCTCGCCGATGCGTGCCGCGACCACGTCGCCGTCCTTGACGTCGCGCGTCGGCGTGACGAGCACGTAGTCGCCCTCGTGGATCCCGCGGCCGATCATGCTATCGCCCACGACGCGCAGCACGAACGTGTCGTCGCTCGCGACGAAGCGACGGTCGAACGTCAGCGCGCCCAGCTTGTGCTCGGCCAGCAGCGTCGGCTCGCCGGCGTGCACACGGCCGTAGTACGGGAGCGGCTGGATTCCCGCCGGGCCCTGGTGCCCGAGGATCCGCACCCCGCGCGAGCGTGCCGGGTCGCGCTCGATGTAGCCCTTCTCCGTGAGCGCGTGCAGCAGGTCGGAGACGGTCTTCGTCGACTTGATGCGGAAGCGCTTGCCGATCTCGCGGATGCTCGGCTGGTACGTGTTCTCCGCGAGGAAGTCGATCAGGTACTGGTAGACCTTACGCTCGACCGGCGTGAGCGGCTCCGCCATCGCGATCTCCACAGCAGAAGGGAGCCGCCGGGCGGCCCGCGCGTAGCAGCGCGGCGCCGCCCCGGCGGCCTTGTCGGCGCGAAGATACGGATGAATTCGGGAACCGGCAAGAGTGCCGGACGTCACGAATCCCCGGTCAGCCCGCCGCCCCATCGATGCGCGTGAGCGCCGCGTCGATGCGCGCGAGCGAACGGTCGCGGCCGAGTAGTTCGAGCACGTCGAAGATCCCCGGGCTGACGGTGAGGCCCGTCAACGCCACCCGCAGCGGCTGGAACAGCTTGCCCGCCGCGAGCCCGCGCGACTCGGCCGCCGCGCGCAGCGCCGGCTCCATCGTCTCGGGCGTCCACGCGTGTAGGCTCGCGAGCGCCGTGCGCGCATCGGCGAGCAGCGCGCGCGCCGTGGCGGGGTCCTTCGTCCACTGCTTCGCGACCGCGTCCGGGTCGTACTCGATCGCGTCGCGCAGGTAGGGCGCGGCCTGTCGCACGACGTCGTCGATCGTGCGCGCGCGCACGCGGAGCTGGTCGAGCAACCGGTCGTACCACGCGCCGCGCGCGTCGAGCTCCGCCGCGGTCGCGAGCCCCGCCGCGACGAGCGCGGGGGTGACGCGCGGCTTGAGTTCCTCGAGCGGCAGGCGCGAGAGGTGTTGGCCGTTCATCCACTCCAGCTTCTGCGGGTCGAAGATCGCCGCCTTGCGCAGGAGCCCGTCCGGCGTGAAGAGCTCGACCAGCTCGGCCGCGGTCAGCACCTCGCGGTCGCCGCCCGGGCTCCAGCCCAGCAGGGCGAGGAAGTTGGTCATCGCCTGCGGCAGGATGCCCAGGTACTGGTAGTCGCCCACGGCGGTCGCCCCGTGCCGCTTCGACAGCTTCTTGCCGTCGGTGCCGTGAATCATCGGCAGGTGCGCGAACGAGGGGAGCTCGGCGCCTAACGCATGGTACAGCAGGATCTGCTTGGGCGTGTTCGAGATGTGGTCGTCGCCGCGCATCACGAGCGTGACGCGCATCGCGACGTCGTCGCTGACCACGGCCATGTTGTAGATCGGCGTGCGGTCGGTACGCAGGACGACGAAGTCCTCGATGTCCTTGTTGGGGAACGCGATGCGCCCGTGCACGAGGTCGTCCCACGACGTCTCGCCCTCGAGCGGCGCGCGGAAGCGGATCACGTGCGGCTCGCCGGCGGCGGCCCGGCGCTCGGCCTCGTCGCGCGGCAGCTCCGCCCACTCGCGGCGAAACCGGAATGGCTCGCCGCGCGCCTCGGCGTCGGCCCGCCGCCGCTGCAGCTCCTCCTGCGGCATGAAGTCCCGGTACGCGGCGTCGGTCGCGACGAGGCGGTCGGCGTCGGCCTGGTGGCGCGCGACGTTCGCGCCCTGGTAGACCACGTCCTCGTCCCAGTCCAGCCCGAGCCAGCGAAGGCCGTCGAAGATCGCGCGCGTGCTGTCGTCCGTACTCCGCGCCTTGTCGGTGTCCTCGATGCGCAGCAGGAACTGGCCGCCCGTGTGCTTCGCGTAGAGCCAGTTGAAGAGCGCCGTGCGCGCGCCGCCAACGTGCAAGTAGCCGGTGGGCGACGGGGCGAAGCGGAGGCGCGGGCGGACGGGCGGAGTCTCGTGTGCGGACATGGCGGGGCGGGGGCCTGAAACGCACCGCGGGCCCGCCGGAGCGACCGGCGGGCCCGCGGAACGGAGAGGGAGGGATTCGAACCCTCGATAGCAGTTTCCCACTATGCCGGTTTAGCAAACCGGTGCCTTCAGCCTCTCGGCCACCCCTCCACGACCTGTGCGTCGCGCGCGCGAACACGACGGGACGCGTGCGCGACGCAGCATACGCTAACGCGCGGCCGGAGCGCGAGCAACCCGGGGCGCGGCGTGCGCCCCGGCGCTCAGCTCCGACGGATCGTCAGGCGGTGCTCGCGACGGCGCTCGATTCGAACGTGTTGGCGATCTTCCGCAGCTCGGCGCGCGCCTCGTCCATCGTGCGATGGACGGTCGCGGGATCGCTTCCGCCCGCGGTGACGAAGGTCAGATCCGTGATCCCGATGAAGCCGAAGAACCCCTTCAGGAACGGCTCGTGGAAATTGAGCCCCCACGTCGTGAGGTTCGCCGAGCCCGACCCGCTCGCGCCGAAGACGTAGGCGCGCTTCCCCTTCACGAGCCCTTCGGGGCCGTGCGGCGTGTACCGGAACGCTCGCCCGACGCGCGCGATCTGGTCGATGTAGGCCTTGAACGCCGCCGGCACGCTGAAATTGTACACGGGCACGCCGGCCACGAGCACGTCGGCGGCCTGCAGCTCGTCGATCAGCGTGTCCGAAAAGCGAAGCGACTCGACCTGGTCGGGCTTGCGGGCGTCGGGCGGGGTGAAATTCGCCGCCACCCAGTTGTTCTCGACGTGGGTGATCGGCTCCTGGCTGACGTCGCGGTACACGACGGTGCTCGACGGGTCCGCGGCGACGAGCGCCTCGACGAACTCGCGGCTCAGCTGGCGGGTGAGCGAGCCGTCGTGGCGCGCGCTGGAATCGATGTGGAGGATGCGGGGCATGACGGGTCCCGGGTGGCTGCGGCGGGGAAGCGACTCGCCCGCCGCCCGGGCGCGGGCGGGCGGGTGAGTCGCGGCTGCCGCAAGCTCCGCCGGGCCGTCGCGGCGCGCAAGTGTCTCAGTACCAAAAAATACAGAAATGAAGCAGTCGAGCGCATACCCGCGCGGCGGCGCGTGCGGAGCGACGCTGCAGTGGAACATGGTGCGGAACGAGGAGGGCGTGGGATTCGAACCCACAAGTCCTTGCGGACGACGGTTTTCAAGACCGTTGCAATAGCCATTCTGCCAGCCCTCCGGTGCCCCACGAGGGGCTGCCGGAAGTTAGCGCGCCTACTGAGCTTTCGTCGCTCCACGTTGTTCGCCGCTCCCCCCCTCGGTCCTCCACCCGCGATGCGATCCCGCCCCGCGCTAGCGGCCCTCGCCTTCGTCCTCGCCGCGACCGCGGCCGCCGCGTGCAGCGGTGGTGACGGTGGCCCCGCGCCGATCATCCCGACCAGCATCGCGTTCGCCGTCGAACCCGACAGCGCGCTCGTCGGCGACTCGGTCGCCCTCGGCGGCCGCGCGATCGACGCATCCGGTCGCACCGCCCCGAACTACGCGATCGTCTACACGAGCTCGGACGGGTTCGTCGTCCGCGTCGATTCGACCACCGGCGTGGTGCACTTCGTCGGCGCCGGTTCGGCGACCGTCACGGCGCACACGACCGGCGTTCCCGGCGTGGGGTCGCTCTCGCACGCGACGCACCCGCTGGTCTCGTTGCTACCCGCGGCGCGCATCCGCGCGCTGCCGGGACGCGTCGACGCCGCGCCGGGATCGACGGTCGGCATCAGTGCCGTCGTCTACGAGGCCGGCGGTAACGCGATCAGCTACCCCGTCAGTTACACCAGTGACAACGCCGCCGTCGCGGCAGTCTCGAGCGTCGCGCCGGGGTCGATCGCCGGCGCGGCGGCCGCCACCACCGGGTCGATCGCCGTCGCCGCGGCCGGATCGGCCACGATTACCGTCCGCGCCGACTTCCGCGGCCACGGCCTAACGACAATGATCCCGCTGACGGCCGCCCCGATCGCGCCCGGTCCGTTCCACATCGACCTCGTCGCGGTCGGGCCCGTGAACCCGACCTACGCCGCGCTCTTCGCGCGAGCCGCCGCGTTTTGGCAGTCGGTCCTCACGACGGCCCTGCCGAGCGCCGCGCTGAACGTCGACACGGCGACGTGCGGGGCAGGTACGCCGGCCGTCAACACGGTGACGACCGGCGTCACGATCTTCTTCCGCGTCGACAGCATCGACGGCCTCGGCAAGATCCTCGGCGCGGCCGGCCCGTGCATCCTGCGCAGCGACGCCGCGACGGGCGCGCGCGGGCTGCCGGTGCTCGGCACGATGCGCCTCGACTCGGCCGATATCGGCGCGCTGGTCGCGCGCGGCATGGCTTACGACGTAATACGACACGAAATGGGACACGTGCTCGGCATCGGCACGCTCTGGAACGTCTCGGGCGTCCGCGCCTACCTCAGCGGCTACAACACCTTCGACCCGCAGTACGTGGGGCCGGCCGGCGAGAGCGCGAGCGCCGTCCTCGGCTTCACGGCCGGCGGCGTCGGGGTGCCCGTCGAGAACACGGGCGGGTCGGGGACGGCCAACTCGCACTGGCGCTCGTCGGTCTTCGCCTCGGAGCTCATGACCGGCTACCTGATGTCCGCGCCAACCCACCCCGCGTCGCGCCTCACCATCCTGAGCCTCGCGGACCTCGGCTACAACGTGAACGTGTTCGCGTCGGAACCGATCCTGCCCGCCGTGCCGGCGCCCCTCACCACCGCTCGCGGGCCCCGCGCGTCGCTGGCCGCGGGCGACGCGCTGTCCGACGTCGCGCTCCCGCCGCTCTTCACACTCGAGGCCGGCGGGCACGCGCGTCGCCTGAGCGCGACGTCGCCGTTCGAGGCGTCGATCGGCGTGCGGTAACGATCCGCGCCAACGTCGCCCATCCGTTCGTCGTCACACGCGCGTCGGGCGGCGCTTCACATCACGTCGTCGCTCTTCGGCAGGTACGCGAAGAATGGGGCGAGCGCCTCGGTCCGGCACCAGCCGCGCGCGGGCCGGATCGCGACGGCGAACGGGACGTCGGGCTTCGGGATCTGCGCGTACGCCGTCCAAAACGCGCGTTCCTTGGGAAGGAACTCGGAGTAGTCAACGCCAGCGCGAAGGTCAGCGGCATCGACGATGAACGTCAGCCGTTGCTTCCGCCCGTCGGCCCGCAGGTGCGGCATCACGGTCGCGTCGGGACCGAACACGGACTCCGCGAGACCGCCGATCGCGCGGACGAACGGCTCGAGTCGGTGGCGCGCGACGAACTGCGCCGCCGCGATCCGCGGGTTGTGGGCCGATCCGAGCACGCGCCGTCGGCGCCGTTCGGGCCGGTCGGACGCGACACGCTCGTCGCCGAGCGGACTGGTGAGGCGTTCTGGGTCTTGAGCTTCGGGCATCGGTCCTCCGGGATCGTTCTGGACGAGAAACGAACAGGGCCCGAGCCGGCGCGTGGCCTCGTACCGCGTAGTCGGCAACGCAAACGGCGCACCGGCTCGACAAAGCCTGTGCGCCGAACCGCGCGAGCGGAGCGCGAGGTGTTTCTGAGGGACGCGGATCGCCGCAGCGCGCCGGCCCATCGACGGTCACACCCGCGGGCACACCCGCGGTCAGCGCCGGCGCGGCGCGCCGGCGCTCCCGCGCGGAACGACCGCGGCGGCCGGCGCACCACCCGGCCGCGCGCCCGGCATCGCCGCCGAATCGGGAGCGACGAGGCTTTGGAGCGGATTGTCGTTGTTGCCCGGCGCGCCCGGCGGCTGCCGCTGGTCGAACCCGAACTCGTGCGTCTGGTGCGTCGCGGCCGCCACACGCTCCGCCGTCGTGTAGATCTGTTGCCCTTCCTGCGCCCTGCCCGTGCGCTCGAGCGCTTCCGACAGCATCAGCCCCGTGAGGGTGTACAGGTTCGGGATCCCGACGCTCGGCATGTCCACCCAGTCGCCGCGCTTGATCAGCGCCTGCGGCCCCTCGAAGCTGTTCCACAGCGCGACGCTGCGCGCGAGATCGACGTAGCCCTCGCCCTGCACGAGGAGCGTATCGCGCCCCGACTTGGGCGTCGTCGGCACCAGCTTCCGCGCGAGGCCCTGGCTGAGGAGGTTGTTGTTGAGCCCGAGCTCCTGCCCGTAGCCGCCCGAGGTGCGGCTGATGTACATCGGGCGCGCCGGCCACGCGTCGCGAATCAGGTAGAGCACGACCAGGTCCTGCCGCAGCACCTGCTGCTGCGAGAGCGTCGCGCGGAGCGTGTCGGTGCCCACGACCTTTTGGAAGACCTGCGGCTGGTCGAGCGGCACGGCGAGCGGAATCGCGTCGAGCTGCTCCATGCTCATCTTGAGCACCGGGCCCGTCGGCTTCGGCCACTCGCGCCCGCGGTAGATCGCCGGGCCCGTGGCCGCGTCGTACGTGTAGACCGGCCGCCGCACCATCTGTCGCACGTACCAGTCGGTGTTGAGCAGCGAGGTGCACGCGACGGTGACGTCCTTCCGCACACCCTCGACTTCCTGCGCGTACCACAGCGGGAACGTGTCGTTGTCGCCCGCGGTGACGAGAACGCCGTACGGCTCGACCGAGTTGAGCAGGTCGCGCGCGAACGCGGCCGTGTCGCGGTGCCCGGCGCGCGACGCCTGCTGCCAGTTGCCGGCGAGCGGGATCACGGCGAGCGCGAGCACCGGCGACGCGCCGATCCACGAGCGCTCGCGCGGGACGTCGATGGTGTCGCGGCCGAGGCGCGCGCGCTCAGTACCGAGGAGTGAAGCGAGCGACTCCCACACCCAGACGAGTCCGAGCGCGGCCCACACGCCCCACGTGCTGAAACTCCAGAGGTAGAAATAGTCGCGGTCGCGTACTTCCCGGGGCACGTCGTTGCCCAGCTCCGGGGCCTGCGACGCGCCGTACTTGAAGTTCATGTAGAAGATCAGCGCCAGCGTCACCGAGAACACGAGCGGCCCGAAGAACCAGAAGCTCTGCCGGTCGCGTTTGAAGTGCACCCACCCGCCGATGACCCCGAGCGCGAGGAAGAGCACCGCGAGCGCATTCTGCAGCGGCGCCTTCTCGCCGTGCGCGTCGCGCAGCCACTGCCACTTGAAGTACAGCCACCACATCCCGACCTGCGCCGTGAACGGCGCCTGCCGTTCGGTGAGGTCCGGCTTGCCGTACTGCTCGCGGTTCACGTTCGCCATGAAGCGGTCGAGCGTGACCTTGTTGAACGTGCACGCGACCTCCAGCTTCGTCGTGCACGCCGTCGGCTCGCCCTCGTTCAGCGCGGGGAACTGCGCGGCCCGGATCGGCTGGTAGAGGAACGGCGTGAGCCCGAGCGCGAAGCAGAGCGCGCCGCGCGTGAGCAGGCGCCAGTTGAGGAGCGTCGTTGGCTTCCGGATCAGCACGCCCGCGGCGACGGCCGGCGCGACGAGGAACCCGGCGGGGTGGTTCGCGTATCCGAGCCCGATCAGGTACGCCGCGAGCAGCAACAGGCGGTTTGCCTTGGGGCTGTCGGGGTCGTCGCACCAGCGGACGATGAGCCACGACACGAGGGCGAAGAAGGCGAGCGAGACCGTGTAGACCTTTTCGTTGACGACGCTCTGGTTCCACACCGTGAACGCGGTCGCCCCGAGCAACGCCGCGAGCACACCGCCCGTGATGCGCAGCCAGCGCCGCGTCAGCCAGCTGACGAGCACGCGTTCGGTCACGAGGAACCAGACTCCCGCCGCGACCGCGGAGGAGATCGCCGCGAGGATGTTGATCCGCATCGCGACGTTGGGCGCGATGGGCAGGATCGACATCACGCGCCCGATGAGCACGAAGAACGGGTTCCCCGGCGGGTGCGGGATGCCGAGCACGTACGCGGCGGCGATGTACTCGCTCGCGTCCCACATGCCCGTCGAGGGCGCGAGGGTGAGCAGGTACAACAGGAACACGCCGAGCGACGTCAGGCCCGCGGCCTTGTACGACGGGGTGTAGTCGAGGTCGGCCTCGACCGCGGGCGCGGCGGGGCGGCCCGCGGTCGCGACGGTGTCGGGGCGGAGAACGGCAGCGGACATCAGGGAGGGGAAGGGCGTGGAGAGCCCCAAAGGTAAGGCGGGCCGGTGCCCTGGTCGGACACCGGCCGGGAGTGAACCGTTGGCGCGCGGCCCGCCGCGTCCGACCGGACCTGGCCGCCGGGACGCGCTAGTGCCGGAACAGTCGCTGTCCGGTGAACACCATTGCCATCCCGTGCTCGTCGGCCGCGGCGATCACCTCCGCGTCCCGGACGGAGCCGCCGGGCTGCACGATCGCGCGTACCCCGGCCGCCGCCGCCTGGTCCACCCCGTCGCGAAACGGGAAGAACGCGTCCGAGCCGAGCACCGCGCCCCGGGCGTCGTGCCCGGCCTGGGCGGCCTTGTGGCCCGCGACGAACGCGGCGTCTACGCGCGACATCTGCCCCGCGCCGATCCCGAGCGTCATCCCGCCACGGGCGAGCACGATCGCGTTCGATTTGACGCTTCGTACGGCGCGCCAAGCGAAGCCGAGGTCCGCCGCTTCCTCAGGCGACGGCGCCCGCCGGGTCACGACGCGCCAGGCATCGCCGACCACAGGGAGCGGCTGCCGCTCCTGCGCGACGAACCCGCCCCGCACCCGCTTGACATCGAGCTCGCGCGGGTCGGGAGCGACCCGGCCCGCGAGGACGCGCAAGTTTTTCTTGCGCCCCAGCAATTCGATCGCGCCGTCCGAGAACTCGGGGGCGACGACGCACTCGACGAACAGCTGCGCGAGCGCCGCCGCAGCCTCGTCGTCGACCGGCACGGTGAAGGCGATCACCGACCCGAACGCGCTCGTCGGGTCGCCCGCGAGGGCCTTGTCGTACGCCTCGCGCGCGGTCGCGCCGACCGCCAGCCCGCACGGCGTCGTGTGCTTCACGATCGCGCAGCAGGCCGACGCCGCCCCGCCCGCGGCGGCGTCGCCGGCGAACGGTTCGCACGCCAGCAGCGCGCCGTCGAGGTCGAGCAGGTTGTTGAACGACAGCTCCTTCCCGCCCAGTTGCCGCAGCGCGCCGAGCCCGGCGCCGGGGCGCTCGACGTAAAAGGCGGCGTGCTGGTCGGGGTTCTCGCCGTAACGCAGCGTCTGCGCGCGCTCGCCCGTCAGCGTCAATCGTTCGGGGAAGCGCTCGTCCGCCTGCTCGGCGAACCACGCGGCGATGGCGGCGTCGTACGCTGCGGTGTGCGCGTAGACCTTCGCCGCCAGCCGACGTCGCAGCTCGGCGTCACCGCCGGCGCGCACCGCGTCGAGGACGGCCGAGTAGTCGCCCGGGTCGACGACCACCGTGACCGCGTCGAAATTCTTCGCCGCCGACCGGAGCATCGACGGGCCGCCGATGTCGATCTGCTCGACCGCTTCCTCGGCCGTGACCCCCGCGCGTGCGACGGTTTCGCGGAACGGGTAGAGGTTGACCGCGACCACGTCGATCGGCGCGATGTCGTGCGCCGCGATCGTCGCGACGTGCTCCGGCCTGTCGCGCCGCGCGAGGAGCCCGCCGTGCACGGCCGGGTGAAGCGTTTTGACGCGGCCGTCGAGCATCTCGGGGAAGCGCGTCACGTCGCTCACGTCGGCGACGGTGAGGCCCGCGTCGCGCAGCGCGCGCGCGGTACCGCCGGTCGAGACGAGGTCGAAGCCGAGCGCGGCGAGTCCGCGGGCGAAGTCGGCGAGGCCGGTCTTGTCGGAGACCGAGAGGAGGGCGCGGGGCATGCGGCGGGGTCGGGCGTGGACGTTGGGCGGCTGCGTTAGGCGCCGAGCGCGCGGTCGATCGCGGCCGCGGCGTCACGGTCCTCGGGGCCGCGCTCCTCGGCGTTGGGCGGGAGCGTGTAGAGCGCGTCGGGCGCCGACCCGGCCTGGCGCGTCCGGCCGTTCGGCCCGAGCGACACGCGACCGGCGGCGACCGCCTCGACCGCCCGCGGGAGGAGCAGGTGCTCGACGCGCAGCACGCGCGCGGCGAGCGACTCGGGCGAGTCCCCGGGGAGCACGGGCACCGGCCACTGGGCGACGACCGGCCCGCGATCGTACGCCTCGTCCACGAAGTGCACGGTCGCCCCGCTCACGCGCGTCCCCGCGTCGAGCACCGCCCGGTGCACGCGCGCGCCGTACATCCCCGGCCCGCCGAACGCGGGCAGGAGCGACGGGTGCACGTTGAGCATGCGCCCCGCGTACCTCGCGGTAACCGCGGCCGGCACGTGCTTGAGGTAACCGGCGAGCACGACGAGATCGACGGCGTGCGTCTCGAGGAGGCGCGCAATCGCGTGGGCGTCGGATGGGGCGGCCAGGTGCGCGGCCTCGATTCCACACGCCCGCGCGCGCTCCAGCGCGGGCGCGCCCGCCCGATCGCTCGCGACGAGCACGACGTCCGTGGCGCGCGCCTCGCCCAGCGCGTCGAGGTGCGCGAGCAGCGCCGCGAGGTTGCTCCCGCCTCCCGACGCGAGGACCGCAACGCGCGCGCGGGCGCGGTCAGCGCGCGTCACGAGTTCCTCACGCCGGCGCGGCGCGCGCCGCGATCCAGGCGAGCACGCGCGCGACGGCGTCGTCCAACGTGTCGGCGACCGCGTACTCGGCGAGCGCGCGCTCGAGTTCCGCTGCGGGCGTGGCGGGAGACGGCACGAGCACCCCGACCCCGCCCAGCGCGACCACCGGCGCGAGGTCCCGCACGCGGTCACCGATCCCGCCGGCGCGCGCGAGGTCGAGGCCTAGCCGGTCCGCGGCGCGTTGAAAGAGACCCGGCGCGGGCTTCCGGCAGTCGCACGCCGGGACGGTGTCCGGCCCGTGCGAGCAGTGGACGCTCAGGTCCAACCGCGCGCCCTCGGCCGCGAGCAAGGCGTCGAGCCGCGCGCGCACGGCTTCGTAGTCGGCCTCGGTGAACATCCCGCGCGCGATCCCGGACTGGTTGGTCACGACCACGGCCGCGAGCCCCGCGTCGTGCACCGCGCGAACCGCCGCGGCCGCGCCGGGGCGAAGCCGCACGCGCTCGGGGTCGGAGAGGTAGTGCTCGTCGGCGATGAGCGTCCCGTCGCGGTCGAAGAACACGACGCCGCGCAGGGCCGGCCCCGGCAATGCGGCGTCAGGGGCCACGGCCGGGCGGGGGAGAGGACGGCGGAGGAGCCGTCGTCGGCTTCGGCGCGGTCGGGCTCGTGGGGGCCGGCGTCGGCGCGGCCGTGGCCGCCGGGCGCCGCTCCGGCCGCGGCGTCGTGAACGTTCGGTCCGTGACGGCGCCGACGCCGGTGATCGAGCGGATGTCGCGCACGGTCAGGCGGTAGATCGTGTTGGGCCGGAGCGGCGCGCCGAGCCGAACGACCAGTTCGACCGGCGGGATCGGGCGCCGCAGTCGCGGGCCCACGGTCACGGGCGCGACCGTGGCCGCGGGCGCGCGCGCCGCCGTGTCGCGCCGCGCGGCCGTATCGCGCCGCGCCGCGGTGTCGACTCGGGCCGGCGCGCGCGCCGCCGCGGCCGTGGCTATCGAATCGGCGACGCCGGCCGTCACGACCTCGCGCACGGGCACCACCGCCGAGTCGGCCGCGACGACGCGGATCTGCGCGGCGCCGAACGGCTGGTCCGGCCGCAGCGCGCGGTCGAACAGCAGGCGCAGCGTCGTGCTGTCGACGACGTTGACCGTCCCGACCCGCGGCACGGTCGTGTCGTGCACGAACGCGTACAGGGCGATGCCTAACGGAGCCGTGTCCGGGACGGCGGCGCCGCTCGGCGCGCGGCGCCGCGGGCGCGGGCGCGTCGTGTCGGCGCCGCTGACCAGCTCCGAGTCGAGGACCGCGAGCCGGATCGGCGGCGTGAACACCACGCGGCCGGCGCGCGCCGTCGCCGACCCGCGCGTCGTGTCGTACGGCTCGCGCGGGTCGATCGCGCGGTTCCCGTTGATGTCGACCCCGCCCCGCACCAGGTACGTCCCGGGCGGCACGTTGGGAATGACGAACCGCCCGGTGCTGTCGGCGATCGTCACGTACGGGACGCTGTCCGGCCCGACCGCCTCGACCACCGCGCTCGGCGCCGCCTTCGCGTTCACCCAGTCGAACACGGTCCCACGCAGCTCGCTCGCCGCGATCGCGCCGCCGGTCGTGAACACGGCGACCACCGCCGAGTCGCGCGCGTTGTTGCGCAGGTCGGACAGCCCGGGGAGGATCGTGACCGTGTAGGTCACGTTCGGCCGGAAGCCGCGCCGCTGCCGGACGAAGATCCGGTCGCCGCCCCAGTCGACCGAGACCGAGCCGTTGCGCGGCGAGACGAGTACCACCGACTCGAGCCCGGTCGCGCCGCCGCCGATGCCCCCGGACGCGCCGCTCCCGCGGGAGGCCTGGTTGATCACCTCGTCGAACGTGAACTGCACCGTGCGAGGGCGCACGCCGACCGCGAGCGTCTCGGGCGACACCGCGACGAGGCGCGGCGGCGTGAAGCGCGGCGGGCCGCCGGGCGGGAACCCCGGCGACGCGCACGCCGCGCCTAACGCAAGCACCCCCGCCACACCCACGACCACCGGTGCTGCCGCGCCGCGCGCGCGACCGGACCCGCCGAACACGCCCCTCACGACTGCCGGGACAGGGCCGCGATCGACGCCGCGAGCTGCGCCGCCCGCTCGGCCCACGCGTCCGCCTTCGCCCGCTCGGCCTCGACGACGGCCGCGGGCGCGCGGCCCACGAACCCGGGGTTGTCCAGCCGCCCGCGAAGCGCGGTGAGCTGCTTCTCGAGCCCGGCGAGTTCCTTCGTCAGCTTCTCGCGCTCCTTCACGAGATCGACCAGCCCGGCGAGCGGAACGTAGACCGTCGCGCCCTGCACGACCTGCCGCGCCGAGGCCTGAGCGTCGAACGGCAGCGCATCACCGTGCTCCGCCGACGCGCCCAACACCCGCACGTCCGCCCGCGCGAGCGCGCCGACCGCGGCCGCCGACTCGGCGTCGATCCCGCCCGCGCGCGGCTCGAGGTACACGTCGACGCGCCGTCCCGGCGGGACAGCGTGTTCGGCGCGGATTTGCCGCACGCCCTCGACGCACGCGCGCACCGTCTCGAACGCGGCGGCATCCATTGCCCCCGCTGCACCGCGCGGCGAAGGCCACGCCGCCGCGGCCAGGAACGCGCCCGCCGGCGACGAGGGCAGCCGCTGCCAGAGCGCCTCGGTGATGAACGGCACGACGGGATGCAGCAACCGGAGCGCGCCGTCGAAGGCGTGCGCGAGCACCGCGCGCGCGACCGCGCGGTCGTCCGCGTCGCCGCCGGCGGCGAGACGCGTCTTCGTGCTCTCCAGATACCAGTCGGCCAGCTCGCTCCAGACGAACCGCCGCGCGGCCTCGGCGTATTCGTTGAGGCGCAGCCCGGCCGAGCGCTCCGCCTCGGGCCAGCACGGCCCCGGCGGGCGCGCCGGGCCCAACGCGGCGTCGCAGTCGCGGACCGCGGCGTCCAGGCGCGCCAGCACCCAGCGGTCCGCGTGCGTCAGCCGCCCCGGTGCGATCGCGTCGAGGGCGAGCACCGGCGCGTCGCCGACGTTCGTCAGCAGGAACCGCCCGATGTTCCAGAGCTTCGTGCAGAAGTTGCGGCCCGGCGCGAACGACTTCTCCAGGTCCTCGGGGTCGAGCACCACGTCCGCGCCCATCCCGAGCCCCGCGATCGACGTCCAGCGGAGCGCGTCGGCCCCGTAGCGCCGCACGACCTCGAGCGGGTCGATGCCGTTGCCTAACGACTTCGACATCTTCCGGTGCAGCGTGTCGCGCACCGTGCCGTGCAGGTACACCGTGTGGAACGGCGCCGCGCCCCGGAACGCGTACCCGGCCATGATCATCCGCGCGACCCAGAAGAACAGGATCTCGGGCGCGGTCACCAGCACGTCGGTCGGGTAGAACGCGCGCAGGTCCGCCGCGCCCTCGTTCGGCCACCCCAGCGTCGAGACCGGCCAGAGCCACGACGAGAACCACGTGTCGAGCACGTCCTCGTCCTGCCGCACCGGGTTGCCCGTCGTCGGCGAGTGCGTAAGGTCGTCGCGACTGACGAACGTCTCGCCCGTCGCGTCGTCGTACCAGACCGGGATGCGGTGGCCCCACCAGAGCTGCCGCGAGATGTTCCAGTCCCGGATGTTCTCCATCCACCGCAGGTATACCGCCTCCCACCGCTCGGGGAGGATGCGCACGGCGCCGCTCCGCACCGCGTCCAGCGCGGGCCCGGCGAGCGGCGCCATGCGCACGAACCACTGGTCCGACAGCCGCGGCTCGACCACCGTGTCGCACCGGTAGCAGCGCCGCACCGCGTGCGGGTGCGCCTCGGTCCGCACGAGCGTGCCTTCAGCCTCCAGCAACTCGACCGTGCGCGCGCGCGCATCGAAGCGGTCCATCCCGTCGACGGCCGCGATGACGCGCCCCGCGGCCTCACTGCCCGCGCGCACGAACCCCGCGGCGTCGATCACCACCGGCGCCGGTAGCCCGTGGCGCCGCCCCACCTCGAAGTCGTTCGGGTCGTGCGCCGGCGTGATTTTGAGCGCGCCCGTCCCGAATTCGCGGTCGACATAATCGTCCGCGATTACCGGGATGTCGAGCCCCACGAGCGGCAGCCGCACCGTGCGCCCGACTAGATCCGCGTACCGCTCGTCCTCGGGGTGCACCGCGACGGCGACATCGCCGTAGAGCGTCTCGGGGCGCGTGGTCGCGACGACGAGCGCGCGCGCCGGGTCTCCACTGACGACGTAGCGGATCTGATAGAGCTTCCCCGGGAGGTCGTGGAACTCCGCCTCCTCGTCCGAGAGCGACGTCATGCAGCGCGGACACCAGTGGATCACGCGGTGCCCCTTGTACACGAGCCCCCGCTCGTGCAGCCGCACGAACGCCTCGCGCACCGCGCGCGACAGCGCGGGCGACAGCGTGTACGCCGTGCGCGACCAGTCCGCGGACGCCCCGATCGCCCGAAGCTGCTCGAGGATCTGCCCGCCCGTCTGTTCGACGAACGCGGCCGTCCTTTCGACGAACGCCTCGCGTCCGATGTCGTAGCGGCTCAGCCCCTCGTCGCGGGCGATCTGCTTCTCGACGACGTTCTGCGTCGCGATCCCGGCGTGGTCGGTCCCGGGCACCCACAGCGCCTCGTCCCCCGCCATGCGGCGCCACCGCGCGAGCACGTCCTGCACGGTGTTGTTGAGCGCGTGCCCGACGTGCAGGACCGCCGTCACATTGGGCGGCGGCATGAGCACCGTAAACGGTGCGCGCGTCCCGCCGTCGCGCTCGGAGCGCGCCGCGTCGGCGGTGTAGAGTCCCGCGTCCTGCCAGCGGGCGTAGATCGCGGCCTCGGTGGCCGCGGCGTCGTAAGTGGCCGGGAGTGCGTCGCCCCGCTCGGGGCCGCCCGGCTGGTGGTCGGTCATGGCCGGTAAGGTAGCGGGCCCGTCACGCTCTCCCTACCGCCCCCGACGCTACTGCCCCGCACGCGCGAAGGCCCCCCGCCGCGGCGGGGGGCCTTCGCTCAGACGACGTCCGGCCGTCCTCTCACCGCCGCCCGGTGTGCCCGGCGTCCGGGTGGCGGAATTTCTCGACGTCCTCGCGATTGTTGTCGATCATCCGCTGCAGCTCGTCGGCGTGCGCGTTCGCGTTGACGCCCACGTCCGAGCGGGTCCCCGCGATGTCGACGCTGTCGGC
Organism: uncultured Gemmatimonadales bacterium; assembly: GCA_963763675.1. Lineage (GTDB taxonomy): Bacteria > Gemmatimonadota > Gemmatimonadetes > Gemmatimonadales > Gemmatimonadaceae > BPUI01. Next base: position 975,517 of record CAVXPN010000001.1, on the reverse strand, counting down.
GACGCCGGCCGTCCCCTGCGGGTCGGTCCCGGCCAGTTCGAGCGTGTCGTAGGGCTTCTCGAGGTCGCCGTGCGAGGTGCGGCCGAGATGTGGCTTGCTGCGTTCCGACATGCGTGCTCTCCTCTGCTGGTGTGAACTACTCGCCCGAGCTCGTCGCGCCGCGATCAGGCGCGCAGGTTCGGGTCGATGCGCCCCGTCTGCTCGCGCAGGAAGGGCTCCGCCGAGGCCGGGTCGGCGACGTGGTCGCCCTTCGGCACCCCGCTCGGCGCGATCGGCGCGCCGCCGGTCTCGTCGCCCTGGATGTCAGGCGTGTGGTGCCGGCGCTCGGCGATGCCGCTGAGGTCGTCCGCCGCGGCGCGGATCGACGCCTGCTCACCCAGCCAGCGGTTTTCGAGCGTGCCCTTCGGATCCGAGTGACGCCCCGGGTCCTTCGACGTGCCCTGGCGCGGGCGCCCGATGCCCATCTGCATGCCTTCCCACATCGCGCCGCCCGGCGCGTCGCCGGCCTCGTACTGCGCGGCGTTCTGCTCGAAGCGCGCCTCGTCCTCGCGGACTTCGAGCCGGTTGACCACGGTCACGACGCCCGGTACCCCGCGCGTCAGGACGACCGCGTTGTGCGACTCGGCGTCGGCCTGCACGAATCCCGTCAGTTCGATGATGCCGCGGCCGACCGCGCCGATGTCGACGGCGCGCTCGCTGAGGATGGGGTCGTTACGGAACGCTTCGAGCACCCGCTCCTCGAGCGCCTCGCCGTCGTCGTCGGACTGCGGCGCGCGCGCGGGCGCGCCGCCCGACGATTGTGCGTGGCGGCCGCCGTGGTTTTCCAAGGGCTCGTCCCCGTATTCGGGTTCGTCGTGGCCGACCGGGCGTCGGTCGTTGTCGCCGCCGATGCCGCGCGCGTCGGCGAGGCGGTCGCGCACGCGCGCGCTGATCCCGGAGATCCCGCCCATGCGTTGGGCGAGCAGCACGCCCGCGGCGATCCCGGCGAGTGCGCCGACGGCGACGAGGACGGCGCTCGTCGCCGAGCTCTCGCGGTCGCGGTAGCGGATGGTTGACATGCGGTCGGTGTGGTGGCGGGGGTTCGTCTGGTACGGTTACCTTGGGCCCTTACGGCAGGGGTCGGCCTCGCCGCGCGTTCGCGGGTGCGTACGCGCGGCCGCGGCGCCGCGGCGGGTCGTCTTCAGCAGGCGTGTCCGCGGGCGCAAGTTCAAGGCCACCCACGGTCCCCCCGCCCGCCCGCGCCGACGATGACCGACCTCGCTGCTCCGCCCCCCACGTCCTCCGTGCTTCGCCTGATCCTTCCCAACGGCGACACGCGCGACGTCGCCGCCGGCACTCTCCCCCGCGACGTCGTCGCGACGATCGGCGAGCGCCTGCTGCGCGCGGCCGTCGCCGTGAGCATCGACGGCTCGGTGCAGGACCTCGTGACGCCGATCCGCCGCGGCGGCGCCTTCCGCGTCCTCACCGAGCGCGACCCCGAGGCGCTCGGCGTGCTCCGCCACTCCGCCGCGCACGCGCTCGCGACGGCCGTGCGCCGCCTGCGCCCCGACGCGCAGATCGGCTTCGGTCCGGCCATCGACGACGGCTTCTACTACGACTTCGGCGTCGGCGCGCCCTTCACGCCCGAGGACCTCGAGCAGTTCGAGGCCGAGTTCCGCAAGGTGGCCTCCGAGAAGCTGCCGTTCGAGCGGCGCGAGGTCACGCGCGACGAGGCGGCGGAGATCTTCCGCGACGACCCGCTCAAGCGCGAGCGCCTCGCCGACCTGCCCGCGGACGAGGTCATCTCGGTCTACCGCGACGGCGAGTTCGTCGACCTGTGCCGCGGCCCGCACGTGCCCGACACCGGGTGGCTCAGGCACGTGAAGCTGACGCACGCGGCCGGCGCGTACTGGCGCGGCGACGCGCGCAACCAGGCGCTGCAGCGCATCTACGGCACGAGCTTCTTCAAGAAGGACGCGCTCGACGCGCACCTGCACCGCATCGAGGAGGCCAAGCGACGCGACCACCGGCTGTTAGGCCGGCAGCTCGACCTGTTCCAGTTCTTCCCGCAGGCGCCCGGCGCCGCGTTCTGGACGCCCCGCGGCACGACGCTGTACAACACCCTCGTCGACTTCGTGCGCGAGCGCCAGGCGCGCGACTTCGAGGAGATCAAGACGCCGCTCCTCTTCACCAAGAAGCTCTGGGAGCAGAGCGGCCACTGGGGCAAGTACCGCGAGAACATGTTCCTCGTGCTCGACAACGAGACGAACGAGCACGACATGTCGCTCAAGCCGATGAACTGCCCGTCGCACCACCTGTACTTCGGGTCGCGCAAGCACTCGTACCGCGAGCTGCCGCTCCGCTACGTCACGTTCGACGTGCTGCACCGCAACGAGCTCTCGGGCGCGCTGTCGGGGCTGACGCGCGTTCGGCAGTTCGCGCAGGACGACTGCCACGTCTACCTCCGCGAGGACCAGATCGCCGGCGAGGTCCGCTTCCTCATGGACTTCATCCTCGGTCACTACGCGACCTTCGGGCTCACGGCCTCGCTCAAGTTCGCCACGCGCCCCGAGCAACGCATCGGCACCGACGAGATGTGGGACCGCGCCGAGGGCGCGCTGCGCGGCGCGCTCGAAGCGACCGGGCGACCGTACGAGCTGAAGGCGGGCGACGGCGCGTTCTACGGGCCGAAGATCGACTTCGACGTCACCGACTCGATCGGGCGCGCGTGGCAGTTAGGCACGATCCAGCTCGACTACGCCGCGCCCGGCGAGGACCGGTTCGACCTCTCGTACACGGGCGCGGACAACCACGCGCACCGGCCCGTGGTCATCCACCGCGCCGTGTGCGGGTCGCTGGAGCGATTCATCGCGATCCTCATCGAGCATTTCGCCGGCGCGTTCCCGCTCTGGCTCGCGCCCGAGCAGGTGACCATCATCCCGATCTCGCCCGAGCTCAACGACTACGGCCAGCGCGTCGCCGACGCCCTGCGCGCCGAAGGCATCCGCGTCGGCTTCGAGGCCGAGAGCACCGACGACCACCGCGTCCGCATCCGCGACGCGAGCAAGCTCAAGGTGCCGTACATGGCCGTGCTCGGCCGCCGCGAGGCCGAGGCGGGCACGGTCACCGTGCGCCGCCGGGGGCAGGAGAAGCAGCAGGAGAACATGACGCTCGACGCCTTCGTCGCGCGCTGCGCCGAGGAAGTGCGAACGCGCGCGCTGCCGCACGACTACGTGCCGGCCGACGTGCCCGAGGGCGAGTTGACCGACGGCTCGCCCGCGCACGGCGGCGTCACGAACGTGACGGGCGCGCGCTGACCGCGCGCCCAGCGCGCGCCCGGGTTCGGCGATCCGGCGCCGGTGACGGAGCCCGCCGGGCCGGGGTCTCACTTCAGCACTGAAGCATCCGCCCCCCCGCGGATCCGCGCGCCCGGCCCTCCCGCCCGCCGGCGCGCATACCACCCTACGCCCGTCGGCGGTCGCATGCGTGTGTTCTCCCCCCTCTCCCCGCGCGTCGTCGCCCGGATCCTGATCGCCGCCTGCGCCCCGGCCGTCGCCGCCGCGCAGGTCACGACAGGCACCGTGATCGGCCGCGTCACCAACGCCGAAACCGGCGCGCCCATCCCGGGCGCCACGATCGCCGTCACCGGCGCGCCCGCCGGCGCGATCACCCGAGGCGACGGCAGCTATCGATTCGCCCTCCGCCCGGGCACCTACGAGCTGCGGACCCGCCTGATCGGCTACGCGTCGGCGCGCGACACCGTCGTCGTCCGCGCCGGCGAGACGGTGTCCCGCAACTTCCGGATCACACAAGCCGCCGCCGGCATCGGGCAGGTCGTCGTCCTCGGCTCGCGCACGCAGCCGCGTACGTCGCTCGAATCGCCCGCGCCCGTCGACGTCCTCTCGGCGGCCGAGATCCGCAGTACCGGCCGCACCGAGACGGCGCAGATCATCCAGGCGCTCGCGCCGAGCTTCAACTTCCCGCGGCCGACCGTGGCCGATGGCACGGACCACGTGCGCCCGGCCACGCTGCGTGGGCTCGGGCCCGACCAGGTGCTCGTGCTCGTGAACGGCAAGCGGCGCCACACGTCGGCCCTCGTCAACGTCAACGGCACGATCGGGCGCGGGTCGACGGGCGTCGACCTCAACGCCATCCCGGCGCAGATGATCGACCACATCGAGATCCTGCGCGACGGCGCCGCCGCGCAGTACGGATCGGACGCGATCGCCGGCGTCATCAACATCGTCCTCAAGAGCACCGACCCGGGGTCCTTCACGGCCACCGCGGGCGAGAACTCGACCACGTGGGGGAACGACTTCCCCGCGACCCCGGCCGGCCTGGCGCGCCCGGCACAGAGCGCGCACGACGGCCGCGTCGTGCAGGGCGGGGCCAACTACGGCTACGCCTTCGGAACCAACGGGTTCGTCAACGTCGGCGGCGAGGTGCGCGACCGCGGGTTCAGCAACCGCTCGGGACTCGACTTCCGCCAGCAGTACTTCACCGGTGACCCGCGCAACGCCAATCCCCCGCGGGCGACGCTCCGCCTCGGCGACGCGGCGACGACCGACCTCGACGGCTTCGTCAACGCCGGAACGACAGTCGCCCGCGGCGTCGAGCTGTACGCGTTCGCCGGCCTCTCGCGCCGCGATGGCAAGTCGGCCGCCAACTGGCGCCTGCCGAACGGCAACAGCACACTCCGGGTTGCGGGATACTACCCCAACGGATTCCTGCCGCTCATCGAGTCCGACATCACCGACGCCTCGGGTACGGTCGGGGCGCGCGGCGACGCGCTCGGGTTCCACTACGACCTGAGCACGGTGTACGGGCGCAACGCGTTCGGCTTCAACACCGATTCGAGCGAGAACGCGTCGCTCGGCGCCGCGAGCCCGCGGGACTTCTACGACGGCAAGCTGGTCTTCGCGCAGTCCACCAGCAACCTCGACCTCTCGCGGAAGGCGACCCTCCCAGGCGGGCAGCCGCTGCGGATCGGCGTCGGCGGCGAGTTCCGCCGTGACCGATACGGGCTCGAGGCCGGCGACACCGCGTCGTGGATCAACGGCGGCGCGCGTATCCTCGACGGGCCCAACGCCAACAGCGCGACCGTGCTCCCCGCGGCCGGTGCGCAGGGCTTCCCCGGATTCCGCCCCACCGACGAGCAGCGGGCGACGCGTAGCACGGTCGGCGGCTACGTCGACCTCGAAAGCGACCTCACCAAGCGCCTACTCCTTGGCGTCGCGGGGCGCGCCGAGCGCTACAGCGACTTCGGCTCGGCGCTCTCGGGGTTGGCGCGTGCGCGGGTGCAGCTCGCCCCCGGCATCGCGTTCCGCGGCACGGCGGGCAACGGCTTCCGCGCGCCGTCGTTAGGCCAGGAGTACTTCTCGGCGACGGCGACCAACCTCATCGCCGGGCAGTTCCTCGACATCCGCACGCTGCCGGTCAACACGGCCGCGGCGCAGACGCTCGGCGCGAAGCCGCTCAAGGCCGAGCACTCGACGAACTTCGGGGCGGGCTTCGCGGTCGAGCCCGCGCGCAACCTCGGTGTGACGCTCGACTACTACAACATCTTCATCCGCGACCGCATCGTGCTCTCCGGCAACTTCATCGGCGACACGGTGCGCAAGCAGCTCACCGCGATCGGCGTCCCCGGCGTCCAGGGCGCGCGCTACTTCACCAACGCGATCAATACGCGCACCCAGGGCCTGGACGTCGTGGCCAACTACAGCCTCGCGGCCGGGCCGCAGGGCGGTCTCCTCCGCCTCACGGGCGGGTACAACAACACGCGGAACTACGTCACGCACGTCATCCCCAACCCGCCGCAGCTCGGCGCCCTCGGCGTCAACCTCTTCGCGCGCGACGAGCGCGGCCGCATCGAAGTGGGGCAGCCGCGCAGCAACCTGCTCGCGTCCGCGAGCTACGACCTGCGCGTGTTCACGCTCATGGCGCGCACGCAGCGCTATGGGGCGTTCACCGTCATCCAGCCGGTGTCGAGTCCGCAGATCCCCGACCAGACGTTCGGGGCGAAGTGGATCACCGACGTGAGCCTGACGGCCAACCTCCAGCGCCGTGCGAGCCTCACCGTGGGGTCGGACAACGTCGGCGACGTCTACCCCGACCGGAACGTCGATTTCGGCAACCCGCAGACCGGCTACTCGGGCAACGGCAATTTCGGCCTCAACCCGTACAGCGGGTACTCGCCGTTCGGCTTCAACGGCCGGTTCGTGTACGCGCGCGTGAACATCAGCTTCGCGCGGAACTGACGCGCGCGCCGGCGCGGCAAGCGTCGGCCGCAGAACGCGACGCCGGCCGCGCGTCACGCCGAACTCGTCCGAACCGGTTCGGCCGCGTTGAATCGTTCGGGTCGCACGGGTAACTTGCATCGGCTGCACCGGCGCGCAACTGCGCCCGGTGCAGCCCTTTGCGTTTCAAGACCCCGACTCTTCTCGGACCCGTTCCGATGCCTGCGCAGACCCGCTCGTCCGACCCCGCCCGCACGCCCGTCCTGGTCGCCGCCGCCCGCACGCCGGTCGGCCGCTTCCTTGGCGGCCTCGCGTCGCTCAAGGCGCCCGACCTCGGCGCGATCGCGATCGGCGAGGCGCTTCGCCGCTCGGGCGTCCCCGGGAGCGACGTGCAGGAAGTCATTTTCGGAAACGTCGTGCAGGGCGGGGTGGGGCAGGCGCCCGCGCGCCAGGCGGCGCTCAAGGCGGGCGTGCACCCCGGCGTCTCGGCGCTCACGATCAACATGGTCTGCGGCTCGGGCCTCCGTGCGGTCATGCTGGCCGCGCAGGCCGTGCGGGCGGGCGACGCCGACGTGATCGTCGCCGGCGGCCAGGAGTCGATGTCCAACGCGCCGTACTACAACTTCGGCATGCGCACCGGGACCAAGTTCGGCGAACAGACCCTGGCCGACGGCGTCCAGCTCGACGGGCTCTGGTGCGCCACCTGCGACGTCGCGATGGGGTCGCACGCCGAGTACACGGCGCGCAAGGCCGGCGTGACGCGCGCGGCGCAGGACGAGTTCGCCGCCGCGTCGCACCGCAAGGCCGCGGCGGCGGCCGCCGCCGGCAAGTTCAAGGACGAGATCGTCCCCGTGCAGATCCCGGGTCGGAAGGGCCCGACGACGATCGACGCCGACGAGGGGGTGCGCCCCGACACCACGATCGAGTCGCTCGCCAAGCTCAAGCCGGCGTTCGCCGGCCCCGGCAAGTCGTCGGCGGAGGAAATCACCGACGAGTACACCGTGACGGCCGGGAACGCGTCGTCGCTCAACGACGGCGCCGCCGCGGTCGTCGTGACGAGCGAGGCGTACGCGCAGGCGCACGGGCTCGACGTCCTGGCGCGCGTGACCGGCTACGCGACCGGACCCGTTGCGCCGCAGGACCTCTTCTTCGCGCCGATTGAGGCCGTCAACAACCTGATGAAGAAGACGGGCACCTCGATCCACGACTACGACCTGATCGAGGCGAACGAGGCGTTCGCGTCGCAGGCGCTGGCGACGGGGCAGGGCCTCGACTGGGCGTGGGATCGCGTCAACGTCAACGGCGGCGCGATCGCGCTCGGCCACCCGATCGGGGCCAGCGGCGCGCGGGTGCTCGCCACGCTGCTGTATGCGATGCGCGACCGCGGCGCCGAAACCGGACTCGCCACGCTCTGCCTCGGCGGCGGCGACGCGGTCGCGCTCTCGGTCGAGCGCGTCGCCTAACGACGCGCGCCGCGCGTCCCGCCGACCGGACCCCGCCGTGAGCGATTTGGCCGCGAGCGCGCCGTGAGCGACGCCGCTCTAGGCGACGACGCGCTCCGGACCACCTTCTACGCGCGCGCCGGTCGGCTGCGCGCGCCGTGGCGGCTGCTGCTCTACGTCGTCGCGCTGTTCGCCGGCGTGCTCCTGATGCTCGGGGTCGCCTACGCGCCGCTGCTGGCGCTCGCCCGACGCTTCGTCGAGCGGCCGTCGCTCGAGTTCTGGCTGCTGCTCGGCGCGGCGGCGATCGCGCACTGGCTCGTCCTCGGGCGCGTGGAGCGGCGCCCGTTCGCCGACGTCGGCCTAGGCCGCGCGGACGCGCGCCCGGCCCTTCTCGCGGCGGGCGCGCTGCTCGGCGCCGGGGCGGTGGGCGTGCCGTCGGCCCTCCTGCTCGCGGCCGGCGACCTGCGCGCGGTTCCGATGCCGCACGGGAACTGGCTCGCCGCGGCCGCGTCGCTTGCCGTCGCGCTCGCCCCGGCCGCGCTCTATGAGGAGCTGCTCGTCCGCGGCTACCCGCTGCTCGTCCTCAAGGAGTCGTTAGGCGCGGGCCCGGCGCTCGTGCTGACCAGCCTCGTCTTCGGCGCGCTTCACCTGCAGAATCCCAACGGGTCGCTCGGCTACGCCGCGGTCGTCGCCTTCGCGGGCGTGTTCCTCGGCGCGATTCGGCTCGCGACGGGCAGCCTGTGGGCCGCGTTCGCCGCGCACCTCGCCTGGAACTGGACGCTCGCCGCGGGGCTGCACGCCTCGGTGAGCGGCCTCCCGTTTCCCACCCCCGACTACCGCGTCGTCGACGCCGGACCGGCGTGGCTCACCGGCGGCGCGTGGGGGCCCGAGGGCGGCGCCGCCGCGCTCGCCGGCATGCTGGGCGGCCTCGCCGTCCTCGCCCGCTGGCCGCGGCACGTCACCTCCCTCGACTTCTTCGGCGGCCGCGGCCGCCGGCTTCTCCCGGACTCATGACCGACGTACAGGCCGCACCGCAGCACACCCACTCGTCCGACGCCGCGCGCGTCGTCGCCGTCGTCGGCGCAGGGCAGATGGGCAACGGCATCGCACACGCGTTCGCGCAGAGCGGCTTCCGGGTCGCGATGCTCGACGTGAACGACGCCGCGCTCCAGCGCGGGCGCGACACGATCGCCCGGAACCTCGACCGCCAGGTCAAGAAGGGTGCGCTCGACGCAGCGGCGCGCGACGCCACGTTAGGCCGAGTCGCCACGCACACCGACCTCGGCGCCGCCGCCGACGCCGCCCTGATCGTCGAGGCGGCGACCGAGAACTCGGCCCTCAAGTTCCGCATTTTCGAGGACCTCGATCGGCTGGCCGGCCCCGACGCGGTACTCGCGAGTAACACGAGCTCGATCTCGATCACCGAGATCGCCGCGCGCACGAAGCGCCCCGAGCAGGTCATCGGCATGCACTTCATGAACCCGGTGCCGGTCATGCAGCTCGTCGAGGTGATCCGCGGCCTCGCGACGAGCGACGAGACCACGCGCCGCACGCTCGAGCTCGCGCGCGCCGTCGGCAAGACCCCGGTCGAGGTGAACGACTACCCGGGGTTCGTCGCGAACCGGATCCTGATGCCCATGATCAACGAGGCGGTGTACTGCGTGATGGAAGGCGTGGGCACCCCCGAGGCGATCGACACCGTGATGAAGCTCGGGATGAATCACCCGATGGGCCCGCTCACCCTCGCCGACTTCATCGGCCTCGACACCTGCGTCGCCATCCTCGAGGTCATGCACGGTGGCCTCGGCGACCCGAAGTACCGGCCGTGCCCGCTGCTGAAGAAGTACGTCGCCGCCGGCTGGCTCGGCCGCAAGAGCGGGCGCGGGTTCTACAAGTACCAGAGCGCCTGACCCGTGCCGTCTCGAGTGCAGTCCTCGACGACACGCGCCACCCCATCCCAATAGGAACGCCATGTCCGCCACGCTCACCCCCGCCGACGTCGTCGCCTTCGACGGCGTCCTCCCGCTGACCGACACGCAGCGCGAGATCCAGCAGCTCGCCCGCGCGTTCGCCGCGGAGCATGTGGCGCCGTTCGCGGCGGAGTGGGACCGCGACCAGCGCTTCGAGCCCGCGCTCGTCCCGCAACTCGGAGCGGCGGGGTTCCTGGGCATGTTGCTGCCCGAGCAGTACGACGGGCTCGCGCTCGACACGTCGAGCTACCTGCTCGCGCTCGAAGAGATCGCCGCGGCCGACGCGAGCACGGCGGTGATGATGAGCGTGCACAACTCGCTCCCCACGCAGATGCTGCTCCACTTCGCGGGCGACGCGCTCAGGGAGCGCTACCTGCCCGCCCTCGCGCGCGGCGAGACGCTCGGCGGCTTCGCGCTCTCCGAGCCCGACGCGGGGAGCGACGCGGCCTCGCTCCGCGCGCAGGCGGTGCGCGACGGCGACCATTGGGTGCTGAACGGGACGAAGGCCTGGATCACGCACGGCACGTACCCGGACCTGGTGCTGCTCGCGATGGTGCGGACCGACACGCCGGACGCGCGGCGCGGCAGCAAGGGGATCTCGACCTTCGTCGTCACGCCCGACATGCCCGGCTTCCGGGTCGGCAAGAAGGAGAACAAGATGGGCCTGCGCGCGTCGCCCACGGTGCAGGTGGTCTTCGAGGACCTGCGCGTCCCGGCCGACCACATGGTCGGCCAGGAGGGGCAGGGGTTCCGCTACGCGATGCAGTCGCTCGACCACGGCCGGCTCGGCATCGCGGCGCAGGCCCTCGGCATCGCGCGCGCGGCCCTCACCGCCGCGCGCGACTACGCGGACCAGCGCAAGCAGTTCGGGCAGCCGATCCGCAATTTCCAGGCGATTCAGTTCAAGCTCGCCGACATGGCCAGTCGCATCGCGTCGGCCCGCGCGCTGCTCCACATGACGGCCGCCGCGAAGGACCGCGGCGAGCGCGTCACGCAGTACAGCTCCATGTGCAAGCTCCTCGCGAGCGAGACGGCGATGTTCGTCGCCGACGAGGCGGTGCAGATCTTCGGCGGGTACGGGTACGTCAAGGACTACCCCGTCGAGCGCTACCTGCGCGACGCGAAGGTGACCGAGATTTACGAGGGCACGTCCGAGATCCAGCGCGTCGTCATCGCGCGGGAGCTGTACGCCTAACACGAGACTCTACTCTTCTCCATATGACCGTTGCAGCCATCACGCCGCCCCGCGCCGGCCCGGCGCTCTCGGCGCGCCCGGCGTCGCCCGCGCTCCGCCTGTTCGACACGATCGCCGAGATGGGCCACGAGCAGCTCGTCGTCTGCCACGACAAGGCGAGCGGCTACCGCGGCATCATCGCGATCCACGACACCACGCTCGGCCCCGCGCTCGGCGGCACGCGCTTCTGGCACTACGCGACCGACGAGGAGGCGATCGTCGACGCCCTCCGCCTCGCGCGCGGAATGACCTACAAGAACGCCGTCGCCGGCCTCAACCTCGGCGGCGGTAAGAGCGTCATCATCGGCGACAACCGCACGCCCCAGCGCGAGCTGCTGTTCCGCGCGCACGGCCGCTTCGTCGACTCGTTGGGCGGCCGCTACGTGACCGCGGAGGACGTGGGCACGAGCACCGGCGACATGGACTTCGTGCACATGGAGACCGACTACGTCGCCGGGCTCGCCGGCGCGTCGGGCGACCCGTCGCCGGTCACCGCGCACGGCGTCTTCCGCGCGATCCAGGCGTCGGCGCGCCGCCGTTGGGGCTCGGACTCGGTCGAGGGGAAGACCGTGGCGATCCAGGGCTGCGGCAACGTCGGGTACCACCTCGCGCGCGAGCTGCACCGCAACGGCGCGGCGCTCGTCGTCAGCGACATCGACGCCGAGCGCGTCGCCCGCGTCGTCTCCGACACCGGCGCGCGCGCCGTGGCCTCGGGCGAGATCTTCGCGCAGGACGCCGACATCTTCGCCCCGTGCGCCCTGGGCGCGGTGATCAACGACACCACGCTGCCCCAGCTCCGGTGCGAGATCGTCGCCGGCGCCGCCAACAACCAGCTCCTCGAAGACCGACACGGCGAGGAGCTCGAGGCCCGCGGAATCCTGTACGCCCCGGACTACGTCGCCAACGCCGGCGGCGTGATCAACGTCTACAGCGAGCTGGCCGGCTGGAGCCGCGAGCGCGCGCTCCGCAAGGCCGACGAGATCTACCACACGATCGCCAACGTCTTCGAGATCGCCGCCCAGGACGGGATCCCGAGCTACAAGGCGGCCGACCGGGTAGCGGAACGGCGCATCGCCTCGCTTGGTTCGATGATGAGCACGTGGCCGCAGTGGCCCAACAAGTCGACCACGGCCGAAGCCCCCAGGACCCGAACCGGTAACCTCTGATGCTGACGTGGAAGGCGTGGGACCGCTGCCCGCCCGGGATGATGCTCGCCGAGGCGGACCCCGAGATCGCCCAGCTCATCGGCGAGGAGACCGAGCGCCAGAACGACGGCCTCGAACTGATCGCCAGCGAGAACTTCGTCTCCCCGGCCGTGCTCGAGGCGATGGGCTCGCCCCTCACCAACAAGTACGCCGAGGGGCTTCCCGGGAAGCGCTACTACGGCGGGTGCGAGGTCGTCGACAAGGTCGAGCAGCTCGCGATCGACCGGGCGAAGGAGCTGTTCGCGGCCGACCACGCCAACGTGCAGCCGCACTCGGGCGCGTCGGCCAACGCCGCCGTGTTCCTCGCCTTCCTCAAGCCGGGCGACACGTTCCTCGGCATGGACCTGTCTAACGGCGGGCACCTGACGCACGGCTCGCCGGTCAACTTCTCGGGCCTGATCTACAACGCGACGTCGTACGGCGTCACCGACGACGGCCTGCTCGACTACGACCGGATGCGCGCCCTCACCCGTGAGCACCGGCCGAAGATGATCATCGCGGGGTACAGCGCGTACTCGCGCGTCATCGACTGGCAGCAGTTCCGCGACGCGGCGGACGACGTGGGCGCGATCTTCATGGTCGACATGGCCCACTTCGCGGGGCTGGCCGCGGCGGGCGTGTACCCGTCGCCGGTGCCGTTCGCCGACGTGGTCACGACGACGACGCACAAGACGCTGCGCGGCCCGCGCGGCGGTCTGATTCTCTGCAAGGCGCAGCACGCCAAGGCGGTCGACAAGGCGATGTTCCCGGGCACGCAGGGCGGCCCGCTGGAGCACGTGATCGCCGCGAAGGCGGTCGCGTTCCGCGAGGCGCTGCGTCCGGAGTTTCGGGACTACGCGCGCCAGGTCGTCGCGAACGCGCAGGCGCTCGCCGCGTCGTTCGTGCGGCGCGGCGTCGAGGTCGTCTCGGGGGGCACGGACAATCACCTCATGCTGCTCGACCTGCGCGCGCGCGGCGTCGAGACGCTGACGGGGAAGCTCGCCGAGCAGGCGCTCGACCGAGCGGGAATCACGGTCAACAAGAACACCGTCCCGCGCGAGACGCGCTCGCCGTTCGTGACGAGCGGCATCCGCGTCGGCACGCCCGCGGTGACGACGCGAGGGATGGGACTGACGGAGATGGAGGAGATCGCGGGGCTCATCGACCGCGTGCTCCGCGACCCCGAGCACGCGGGCGTGATCGAGGCCGTGCGCGGCGAGGTCCGCGCGCTCGCGGCGCGCTTCCCCCTCTACCCGGCGCCGGCCGGAATGCTCGCGGGCGCCGCCTAACGGCGGACCGCGGACGCCGGAGCGCGCGCGCGTGGGCCCAAGCGCCCGGGACATCGGGCCCCCCGGCGACCCGGCGCCCGCGGCGGCGCCCGCCACACGGCCGGAGGGGCCGCGGGGCGACGCGTACGGGGTGGTCATCGGCATCAACGCGTACGCCGACGCGAGCATCCCGCGCCTGCGCTTCGCCCGCGCCGACGCGGAGGCGTTGGCGGGGGTGCTGCGAGACCCCGCGGTCGGCCGTTTTCCGACCGAACAGGTGACGCTCCTCGTCGACGAGGCGGCGACCACGCAGGCGATCCGCGCGGCCGTCGACGCCGTGTCGCGGCGGGCCGGACCGGACGACACGGTCGTGCTGTTCTTCGCGGGCCACGGCGCGCCGCTCCCGGCGCGCGGCGGCGGAGGGGACGGCATGGAGAAGTTCCTGGTGCCGTACGACGCGCGGGCCGATGCGTTACGCGCGACGGCGATCTCGATGAGCGAGGTCCAGCAGTTCATGAGCTGGCTGGATTCACGGCGCGTCGTCGTCTTCCTCGACTGTTGCTACAGCGGCGACGCCGCGGGCGCCGGGGTGGTCGCGCGGGGATTCCAACCGCCGGGCCTCGCGACCCGCGCGCTGCTGACCGACGACTATCTCGACCAGGTCGGCGGCGACGGGCGGCTCGTCGTCACCGCCTGCAGCGCGAGTCAGGTCTCGCTCGAGCAGGAGACGCTCGGGCACGGCGTGTTCACGTATTACCTGCTCCAGGGTCTGCAGGGCGAAGCCGACCGCGACCACGCGACCGGTCGCGTCACGGTCGACCAGCTCTACACGTACGTGTCCGACGCGGTGCGGCGGGCCGCGCGCGCCGCCGGCGGTGCGATGGCGCCGACCCGCACCGGGTCGGTGAGCGGAGACGTCCTGCTCACCTGGTACGAGTCGCCGACGCAGCGACGCCAGCGCGCGCTGATCGAGGACGCGCGCGCGGCGACGGCGCGCGGGGACCTCGACGGCGGCGAACAGCAGTGGCGCGAGGTGCTGCGGGTCGAGCCAGCGAACGCGGTTGCCACCGCCGCACTCGCGGCCCTCGCCGCGCGACGGGCGGCGCTCGACCCGGCCGAGCGCGTGCTGTACGCGCACTACGATGGCGGGCGGCTCGACGGCGCCGCATACAACGCGGCGGTTACGCTCCTGCGTCGCGATCCGGATGCGCTGTCCGCGCGCGACGCCCGCTGGCTGCGCCTCGTGAAGGATCTCGTCGCGGGCGCGTTCACGCCGGCGTTCTATCTGCACCAGCTCGAACGTCTCGACGCGACCCCGCCGTCGCCGCCCGTGGACACCCCCGAGCCTCCCCCGCAACCGGATGCGGCGCCCACGGACGATTCCGTGCGCGCGGCCGCGATAGCCCGCGAGATTGCCGATGCAGCTCCGGCGCAAGAGGCGGCCCGGCGCCGCAGCGCCGAGGGGTTTGCGCGCCTCGTCGCGCAAGTGGACGCCGGGGGCCCGACGCGCGCGCCGGGTACGCCGAACGCGTTCCGTGCGCCCGCGCCCGCGCCGGTACCGGCCCAGCCGTCCGCTGCGCTCGGGCCTGCGCAGGTGGTGGTCGGCGTGCCAGTCCAGAACGCGGCCGGATTCGGGATGGCCCCGGGCATCGGCGTCCGGATTCCGGGGTCAGTGCAGAACGCGATCGGCGCGACGCTGCAAGTCGTCGTCCGGTTCATGTTCCCGAACGGCGCCTTGCTCGTCGCGCATCCGATGGAGCGCACGTACCGCGACGTTGCTGGATACGTGGCGACCGGGACGTCTCCCGTCCCGGTTCAGGTTCCGACGTTCGACGTGTTCGGGTTCGCGCTCGGGATCCCGTTCTTCGCGCTCAATCTGCAGCCGACGGGCGGGGCCATCTGCTACGGGCTCTCGGCAATCGCGTCGGTTTATGTGAATGACGTGCTCGTCGCCCAGTCACCGCCGGCGCCCTTTCAGGTCTGGCTGTGAGCGGGCCGATCGGCGGTCCGGGCGGACCACGACCGCGGCCGCGGGGTAAAGTTGGGCCGGTTGCGGGGCGGGATGCCGCACGGCAGTATTGCAGTCTGTCGCCCGTCGCGCTGTAGCCCGCGGCGCCGCGCTGTTCCGCCCAGCCTCGGCTGGCGTTCCTGTTGCCGCCCGGAGAGTCGCACCGTTGCCTGAGTTGGCGTTCCACGACGGATTGATGGACCAAATCCGGCTTCGCGAACCGCGCTTCCACGAGCGCGGGTACCTGTTCGTGCTCGCGGCGCTGGAGTTCGAACAGGCGCGGCGGTCGGAACGACGGCACATCTCGGGCGCGGACCTCGCGCGCGCCGTGCGCGACCTGGCGATCGAGCGCTTCGGCGTGCTCGCGCGCGACGTCCTGGAATACTGGGGCATCCGCCGCACGGAGGACGTCGGCGACGTAGTGTTCGCCCTCGTCGATCTCGAACTGCTCGCCGCGCAGCCGCAGGACACGCGCGGCGACTTCGCGGGCGTGTTCGACTTCGACATCGCGTTCGCGCGCGATTACCCGTGGCGCTGCCCCGCGCTGACCTGACCGCCCTCTGACGTACGCCGCGTGACCGCCATGCCCGCCGAGCTGCCCCCCTGCCACAAGTGCAGCGACGGGACGCTGCTCCCGCTCAGCGACTACGGCCGGGACGGCGCGCCGATCACCTACAAGGCGTGGGTGTGCAGCAACCCGGAGTGCGGCTTCAACCTCCGCATCGACAACGGCGAGATCGGCTACGGCCGCGCCGTCGGGCCGTCGAGCAAGTGAGTTAGGCGCGGCGCCGCGGTGGACCACCCCGCCGTCCGGGTCACCACCGCCGCCGAGGCCGCGGCCGCCGACGCCGCCGCGATCGCCGCCGGCACGCCGTCGCGCGCGCTCATGCAGCGCGCCGGCGCCGCGGCGGCCGCCGAACTCGTCCGCCGCTACGGGGACGTGTTAGGCGCGGGCGTCGCGGTCCACGCGGGACCCGGCAACAACGGCGGCGATGCGTGGGTCGTCGCGCGCGCGCTGGCGCGCTACGGCGTCGACGTCCGCGCGACGCAGTGGGGCGCCGCCGCGCCCGCGACCGACGACGCGCGCTTCGAATTCGCCCGCGCCCGCGACGCGTTCGTGCAGCCGAGCGCCCCCACGGGCGCCGAGCGCGTGATCGTCGACGGCGTCCTCGGCACGGGCGCGCGCGCGCCCGCCCGCGAATTCGTCGAGACCTACGTCCGGCAGGTCGCGGAGACGCAGCGCCGCGCCGCGCCCGCGCTCCGTCCCGTGGTCGTCGCACTCGACGTGCCGACCGGCCTCGACGCGACCACGGGTGCGGAGATCGGCGATTCGTGCGTGCGCGCCGACCTCACGCTGACGTTCGGCACGCTCAAGCGCGGGCTACTGGTCAACCGCGACGCGGCCGGCGATATCGCGGTGCTGGACATCGGCTTGGACGCGGCTGGGATCGCGCGACCGGACGGCGCACCGCCTGGACCCGGCGACCCCTCCGGTGGCGACCTGAGCGCCCGACCTGCGCTCGTGACTGCGGCGATGGTGCGACCGCGCGTGCGACCGTTCGCGGCCTCGGCGTACAAGGGCACTCGCGGCAAGGTCGCCATCATCGGCGGCGCGCCCGGGATGGCCGGCGCTTCGGTCCTCGGCGCGGACGCCGCGCTGCGGAGCGGCGCCGGGATGGTGCGCGCCGTCGTTGCACCGGAGAGCGTGGCGGTCCTCCAGAACAGCCTCCACGCCGCCATGGCGACCGCCTGGCCCGCCCCCGACGACCAGGACACGCTCAGGCGCGAGGTGCTCGACTGGGCCGACGTCCTCCTCGTCGGCTCGGGGCTCGGCCGCTCCGACGCTGCGACGGGCCTGCTCGAGCGCGTGCTCGCGTCGTGGCGCGGGCCCGTCGTCGTCGACGCCGACGCGCTGAACCACTACGCGGGCCGCCTCGACGCGTTAGGCAAGCTCCTCGACGGCCGGCCCGCGCTGCTCACGCCGCACCCCCTCGAGCTCGCGCGCCTGCTCGGCACCACGGTCGACGACGTCCTCGCCCGGCGCTTCGAGATCGCGGGCGAGGCGGCGCGCACCGCGCGCGCGGCGGTGCTGCTGAAGGGGGTCCCCACGGTCGTGAGCGACGGCGCCGCGACGCTCGTCAGCGCCGCGGGCACGCCGGCGTTAGGCACGGCCGGCAGCGGCGACGTGCTCGGCGGGGTCGCGGCCGCGCTCCTCGCCCACGCCGGCGAGAGCCAGGCGGCGCTCTTCCGCGGCGCGGCGGCCGCGTGGGTGCACGGCCGCGCCGGCGAGATCGCGACGGCGCGCCGGGGCGGCGTGCGCGGGACGACCCTCGCCGACGTGCTCGACGCGCTGCGGGACGCGTGGCCGCGCGGCGACGAGCCCCGCGCGCCGTACCCCGTACTCGCCGAGCTGCCCCGGGTCGCGGGCTGACCCGTGCCGGCTGGCCCGCCCGCCGATGGAGCGCCGGCGCACACGGCGCTCGGCGGGGGACGCGAGTTCGACGCCGTTCGCACCTTACTCGCGCGCTGGGGCGACCGCGCGCGCGGCATCGGCGACGACGCCGCCGTGCTCGACGTCCGACCGGGCGCGCGACTCGTCGTCAGCACCGACAGTTCGGCCGAGGAGGTGCACTTCCGCCGCGCGCTGGTTCACGCCCGAGGAGATCGGCTGGCGCGCGGCGACGAGCGCCCTGAGCGACCTCGCGGCGATGGCCGCGCGCCCCGTCGGACTTCTGCTCGCCGCGAGCGTGCCCGACGCGTGGCGGGACGCGCTGCCCGCGCTGGCCGACGGCGTGGGCGAGGCGGCCGCCGCGACAGACTGCCCGATCGTCGGCGGCGATCTCACGGCGGGACGCGACCTCGTGCTTACGGTGACCGTACTCGGCGAGGCCGCCCGCCCGGTCGCGCGAGCCGGCGCGAGCCCGGGGGATGTGCTCTACGTCACCGGCCGACTCGGCGGGCCGCGCCGCGCACTCGCGGCGCTGCTCGCCGGCCGCGCGCCCACACCGGGCGACCGGGCGCGCTTCGCCCGGCCGCAGGCCCGGGTCCGCGAAGCGGAGTGGCTGGCCGCCCGCGGCGCGCGCGCGATGATCGACGTGTCCGACGGCCTGCTGGCCGAGGCCGGACACGTCGCCGCCGCGAGCCATTGTCGCCTATGGATCGATGCCGACGCCGTCCCACGCGTGGACGGCGCGGCGCTGGAGGACGCGCTCGTTGGCGGTGAGGAATACGAGCTACTCTGTGCCGCCCCGCCGGGGCTGGACGTCGCCGCCTTCGCCGGCACGTTCGGCGCCCCACTGACGGCCGTCGGACGCGTCGACGCGTCGGGGTCGGCCGGCCCGAGTGTCGCCCTCGACGGCGGCGCGCGCGTTGACCTCCCCGCCGGGCACGACCACTTTACGCGCTGATGCGCACCCTGGCCGCCGCCCTCACGCTCGCCGTGCTCACTGTCGTGCTCGGGCCGATCGTGCTGCTGGCGCAGCTGTTCGGCGTGCCGGACGGGCCGGGGACGATCTACGAGCGCGCGCCGCGGTGGTGGGCGCGCGGGATCCTCGCCGCGTCCGGGATTCGGGTCATCGTCCACGACCCCGAGCGCGCGCGGACCGGCGAGCCGCGCATCTTCGCCAGCAACCACGTCAGCTGGTACGACGTGGTCGTGCTCGTGGCCCACCTGCCGCGTTATTCGTTCGTGGCGAAGGCGGAGTTGTTCCGCGTCCCGCTCTTCGGCGCGGCCGCGCGCGCGGTCGGGACGATCCCGATCGACCGCGAAAACCGCGCGGCCGCGTTCCAGTCGTACGAGGAGGCCGCCGAGCGCATCCGCGACGGCCGCAACGTGGTCGTCTACCCCGAAGGGACGCGCGGGACGACGTACGAGATCCGGCCCTTCAAGAAGGGCCCGTTCGTGCTCGCGGTCGCGGCGGCGGTGCCGATCGTCCCGACGCTCATCCACGGCACGCTCGAAGCCCTGCCGCGCGGGTCGTTCTGGCTCCGCCCAGGGCGCGTCGACGTGCACCTGCTCGAGCCGGTCGAGACCGCGGGGCTCGACTACGACGCCCGCGGCGCGCTCGCGGCGCGCGTGCACGACCGCCTCGCGGGCGAGCTGGAGGCGCGTTACGGCGTGCCGAGCGCCGCACTCGCCGCCGCGTAACGCCTCCATGACCAACATCCGCCCCCACTCCTCCGTCCTCTCCATGCCGACCATCATCGACGTCCGCGCGCGCGAAATCCTCGACAGCCGCGGCAACCCCACCATCGAGGTCGACGTCGCGCTGGAGAGCGGCGCCGCCGGGCGCGCCGCGGTGCCGAGCGGCGCCTCGACCGGCGAGCACGAGGCGCTCGAGCTGCGCGACGGCGACAAGGGGCGCTACGGCGGCAAGGGCGTGGAGGCCGCGGTCCGCAACGTCGAGGAGATCATCGCGCCGGCCGTGCGCGGCCACGACGCCACCGACCAGATCGGCGTCGACCGCCTGATGATCGAGCTCGACGACACCGAGAACAAGGGCAAGCTCGGCGCGAACGCGATCCTCGGCGTGTCGATGGCCGTCGCGCGCGCGGCCGCCAACGAGCTCGAGCAGCCGCTCTACCGCTACCTCGGCGGCCCCATGGCGCGCCGGCTACCGGTCCCGCTCATGAACATTCTCAACGGCGGCGCGCACGCGACCAACACGGTCGACTTCCAGGAGTACATGATCGTCCCGCACGGCGCGGAGACGTTCGCCGACGCGCTGCGCATGGGCGCCGAGGTGTTCCACGCGCTCAAGAAGGTGCTCGTCGGACGGAAGCTGTCGACCGGCGTCGGCGACGAGGGCGGCTTCGCCCCGGACCTGACGAGCGACGAGGAGGCGATCACGGTCATCCTCGAGGCGATCGAGCGGGCCGGCTACAAGGCGGGTACCGAGATCGCGCTCGCGCTCGACTGCGCGGCCAGCGAGCTGTTCGACAACGGTGCGTACACGTTCAAGAAGAGCGGGGCGGGGACGCGCGACGCGGAGGGCATGATCGAGCTCTACACGTCGTGGATCGACCAGTACCCGATCGTATCGATCGAGGACGGCCTCGCCGAGAACGACTGGGCCGGCTGGGCGAAGCTCACGGCGGCGCTGGGTGACCGCGTCCAGCTGGTCGGCGACGACCTGTTCGTGACCAACTCGGCGTTCCTCGCCCGCGGCATCGAGGAGGACGTGGCCAACTCCATCCTCGTGAAGGTGAACCAGATCGGCACGCTGACCGAGACGCTCGAGGCGATCGAGCTCGCGCGGACGGCGGGCTACTCGTCGATCATCTCGCACCGCTCGGGCGAGACCGAGGACACGTTCATCGCGGACCTCGCGGTCGCCACCAACGCCGGGCAGATCAAGACGGGGTCGGCGTCGCGCTCGGACCGCGTCGCCAAGTACAACCAGCTGCTGCGGATCGAGGAGCAGCTGGGCGAGGTCGCCGAGTTCGTCGGGGGCGGGCCCTTCGGCCTCTGAGCCGGCGTTAGGCGCGGGGCGCGGGCGTGTCGGCGGCGGGGAAGCTCGCGTGGGGCGCGGTCGCGCTCGGCGCGGCGGTGTTCGCGGTGCAGGGCGGCGAGTACGCGACGACCGACCTGCTGCGGCAGCGCGCGCGCGAGCGGCAGCTGACCGCGGCGGTCGACTCGCTGGAGCGCGCCGTCGACTCGCTGCGCGTGCTGGACCGCCGGCTGCGCACCGACCCGGTACTGCAGGAGACCGTCGCGCGCGAGGAGTTCGGGATGGTGCGCGGCGACCGAGAACTGCTCTACCGCTTCGCCGACGCCCCGCCCGATTCGGCCGCGCGGACGGGGGTTGACGCGCGTCGTTAGACGATTACTTTCCGTTTCACAACGACGCGGGGTGGAGCAGCCTGGTAGCTCGTCGGGCTCATAACCCGAAGGTCGCGGGTTCAAATCCCGCCCCCGCCATGTGAACGGGCCGGCCCACAAGCCGGCCCGTTCGCGTCCCGGGACCGAAGCTCTACGGTTCCGCCCGGCGCTACGGCGATTCCGGGGCAGGGTAGCTCAGCTGGTCAGAGCGCACGACTCATAATCGTGAGGTCGAGGGTTCGAGCCCCTCCCCTGCTATGACAAGCCCCCGCCGCTCTTCCGAGCGGCGGGGGCTTCGTCGTCGAGACGCGCTCGCGTGCGCGGCGCGCTGCCCGGCCGGCCTTCGCGACCGCTCGCGACCGCTCGTGGCCGGCCGTCAGCTGATCAGGCGCTTCGGCTCGGGGGCGGGCGCCGAAACGGTCACCGTCTCGCCCGGGCGAACCGCGATCGGTTCGGCGGCAACCGAGGCCGCGACGGCGGGCGCAGGCGCTGCGGTCGTGGTCGGCGTGGCCGGTTCGCCAGCGCCGGCGATGCCGTTCTTGAACTCGCGCACGCCGCGGCCGAGGCCGCTCGCGAGCTCGGGAATCTTCTTGCCGCCGAACATCACGAGGATGATCAGCAGAACCGGGATGAGGTGTTCCGGGGCGAGCAGGTTACCGAGCATGGCGAGGCGCTCCTGAGCGAAAGCGCGAGCGGTGAACGCCCGACGCGTGGCGGGTGCGAAGGTAGTGACTCGGACCGGGCACGCGTCCGTGCGCCCGCTCCGGCTCCGACCAGTCTAGCAGGTTGCGGACCGGCGCGACGGGACAAAGATCCGCGCCCGTCGCGCCGTTCCCGACGCCCCGCGCCGCTTACGGCGCGTGACTCACGGCTGCGCGCCCTGGCGGTCCCCGCGGATGTCACGACGGTCGTGGCGCACCGCGCGGTCCACGCGGCGGCCCGCCTGCACGTCGCGCGTGGTCGACCGGTCGTCGCGCAGTTCCGTGCGCCGGTCCTGCTGCAGGGCGCTGTTGTCGCGGTGCAGCAGCACGCCGTCCTGGCGGTCGGTGCGCTTGGCCGTCGCGAGTGCGCGGCGGTCCGCCTGGTACGCGGCGCTGTTGCCGGACGCGTGGTCGGCGCGGAGCGCGCGACGGTCGGCTCGGACCGCGCTGTCGGCGGCGCCGTCGGTCCGGCGGTCGTCGTTGCGCAGGCGACGGTCGCGGTTCACGAGCCCGTCGTCGCGACGGTCGATCGTGCGGTCGCGTCGGACGTCGCCGTCCAGCGTGGCGTCGCGCCGCGCGTCGCGCCGGAGGTCGCGGCGGTCGCGCCGCAGATCTTGGGCACGGGCGCCGCTGTCGGGCGTGGTGCCGGGGGCGACCGGCTGCTGCGCGCCGGCCGTGGCGCCGGCGAGGGCGAGGGCCGGGACGAACGCGACGAGGGTGAGCAGGCTGGCGGAGCGCATGGGTCGGGGGCCGGGCGTGGACGAGCCCGGGACCGCGGCGGGTCCGCGGTGCCTAACAGAGCTCGGGTTCGCGCCCAATCGGACGCACCGTAAGAGACGCCGTGATTCGCGGGCCGTTAAGCGTCGCGGCGCGCCGCGTCCGAACCGGCGGCGGCGCGCTACGCCGCGCCTTCGCCGACACGCCGGACGAGCAGCACCGCGTCCGCCGCGAGGGCGACGGGCGGGGTACGGAACGCGCCGCCGGCGTGCGCAATGGCGTGCGTCGCGCGTACCGCGCCCGTCGACGGGTCGCACTCCTCGACCGCGTACGCGCCCGCGCCCAACGCGGGTAACTCCACCGTCACCTCGCGCGGCGGGGCGTCGCGCCGGAGCCGCCCGTCGTCCGCCAGCGCGTCCGCGCGGAGCAGGAAGACGACGGCCTGCCGGTCGTCCCCGCAGGCGAACGCCGCCGCTTCTCGCCCGTCCACCGGCACGACCGGCGGGTGCGCCGCCGGGGTGTGCGGGCGCGAGGTGACGAGCGCGAGCGCGCGCCCGTCCGCGCCGCGTACGACGACCTCGTCGTTCAGACAGCGTCGCCGGAACGCGAGCCAGTCCACGCGCGCGGCCACCCGCGCGAGCGCCGCCTGCGCGTCCCGCATCCCGGGCGTGAGCGCGTGCGGGTGACGGTTCGGCCAGCGCATCCCGCCGCCCGCGCCACCCGAGGCGAGGTGGGCCCACTGGATGTTGCGGAAGTACTCGTCGTCGAACGCCTCGGGGAGCGTCACGTGGCGGTCCTTGAACGTGTAGATCGGCCCGTGCTCGCTCTCGAAGAACGGTCGCGCGTCGCGCACCTCGGCCAGCGCGTCCGACGTTAGGCAGGCCGCGGCCGCGGCCGGCGCGACCGTGTCGCGCGGCGCGTCGATCGTCCCCTCCGCGTAGAAGTGCGTGCTCGCGAAGTCGAGCGCCGGGTGGCGAAAAATCATCTCGTGCAGCTCGGGCTTCCACAGGAGCTCGGGCCCGAACACGCTCACCGTCTGCGGGTGCGCACGGCCGTGCAGCCGCACCTCCAGCTCCCGCAGGAACTCGCCCACCTCGGTGATGAAGCCCCACATGCCGAAGTAGTCGTTGTTCCCCTGCGCGGGGTGCAGCTCGTTCCAGAGATCCCAGGCGAACAGCGCCCCGCTTCCGCCCCACCGCTCGGTCGCGAACGCGAGGCGCGCCTTCACGAGCGCGCGCGTGTCGGCGCAGACCAGCAGCCGCGAGCGGTCGCTGCACGGGCCGCCGTTCCGCCGGTTGTACGGGTGGTGCCGCCAGCGGATGTACTGGAAGAACGTGTCGTACGGCGTGAGCAGCACACGCACGCCGATCCGCTCGCAGATCGCGAACAGGTCGTCCCACAGCCGCACCATGTCGGGGTTGAACGTGCCCGCGGGCCGTTCGAAGTAGCGATGCTGACTCTGGCTGTACTCCAGCATGAGGCGGAGCACCGTCACGCCGCTCGCGTGCAACGCTCGTACGTATGCCTCGGCCCCGGCCAGGTCGCGACGCCGAAACAGCCCGGCGAGCCCCGGCCACGTGATCGCCTCGTTCGCGCCAATCGGCGTCCAAGCGGCGCCGCCTTCCAGTTCGAAGTACGGCACGCCGGGCGCACGCCGCACCCACTCGAGCGCGCCGGGCGTGAGCGGGGCGTGCACGGGCGGAGTCGCGCGCGCGGATTGGGCAGAAGCACGGGCCGTCCGGAGACGGCGGGCGGAAACGTCGGACATCTCGGCCGGGTGTGGGTGGGCGGCCCGGAAGATCGCCCCCGGCGCAATGCCCGCCGCGGGCGGGGCCGACGTCCGTTGGCGACCGGCGCACGCTCCGTGCGGAGGGGGTGGGTCCGCCGACGCCGACCGAGGCTCGGACGCTCCCTCGTCACCCCGCAACCATCGGAGCCCGATGACTGCTCCCGCCCAGCCGACCCCCACGCTCGACAGCGCGACGATCGCCGAGCTGAACGACCTGCTCCAGCTCGACCGCGACGCGCTGACGAGCTACGACCTCGCGATGCGCGAGGTGCAGAGCGCCGCGTACCGCGAGACGATCCGCCGCTATCGACGCGACCACGAGCGCCACGTCGACGAACTCAGCGGCCTGATCCGAAAGTACGGCGGCGAGCCGAGCGAGACCCCGCACCCGAGCAGCGTCGACAAGCTCGCGATGCAGGCATTCGGCGACGTGGGCGGGGACACGCACGTCCTGGTCGAGTTCCGCAACAACGAGCGGCAGGCCCGCGACAAGTACGCCCGCGCCGCCGCGGCCGCAGCCGCGTGGCCCGCCGACGTACAGGCGGTCGTCCGCACCGCGGCGAGCGACGAGCGCCGCCACTACGACTGGGTGGACATGACCGTCCAGTCGCTCGGCGTCACCGACGATAGCGCGGCCGGCGTCGCCGCACGCGCAGTCGAGGTGTTCCACGCGCGCACGCACGACGCCGCCGAGGCGGTCGAGAAGCGGGGCATGCGCGGCTTCGAGGGTGCGCGGCGCGCGGTCGCAAACTCGAACGCGGGCGCCGCCGTCTCGCGGCAGGCCGCGGACCGCCCGCTCGCGGTGGCGCTCACGGCGCTTGGCGTGGGCCTGCTGCTCGGCGCCCTGCGCCGGAGCCGGTAGCCGACGCGCCGGAGTAGATTGGGGCGATGGACGCGACCTCGTCACTCGCCCCCGAGCGGGCGGCCGTGAACGGCGCGGGGCGGCAGCCGGCCGCGCTGCCCGTCCCTCCGTCGCGCCGCGTGCGCAACCCGGGCGCGCCGTTCGACCTCGCCCTCGTCCGCGCGCAGCGCGTGAACCGCTCCGCGGTCGAGCGCCGCGCGGCGACGCTCCCGGCGCGCCGCACGGTGAAGAAGGCGTACCAGGCCGCGTGGCTGCTGCGCGCGATCACGTGCATCGACCTCACGACGCTCGCCGGCGACGACACGCCGTCCAACGTGCGCCGCCTGTGCGCGAAGGCCGTCCGCCCACTCCGGGGCGACCTGGTCGAGGCGCTCGGCGTCGGCTCGTTAGGCATCCGGGCCGGCGCGGTCTGCGTCTACCACGCGTACGTCGCCACCGCGGTCGACGCGCTCCGCGGCGAGGGCGTCCCGGTCGCCGCGGTGTCGACCGGCTTCCCCGCTGGGCTCTCGCCGCTCCGTGAGCGTCTGGCCGAGATCCGCGCGTCGGTGGCGGACGGCGCGGCGGAGATCGACACGGTCATCACGCGCGCGCACGTACTCCGCGGCGAGTGGGAGGCGCTCGACGACGAGGTCCGCCGGATGCGGGAGGCGTGCGGCGACGCGCACCTCAAGGTCATCCTCGCCACGGGCGAACTCGCGACGCTCTCGAACGTCGCGCGCGCGAGCCAGGTCGCGATGATGGCCGGCGCGGACTTCATCAAGACGAGCACGGGCAAGGAGGGCGTGAACGCGACGCTGCCGGTGGCCCTCGTCATGTGCCGCGCGATCCGCGACTACGGCGAGCGCACGGGCGCCGCCGTTGGCTTCAAGCCCGCCGGCGGCATCCGCACGGCGAAGCAGGCGCTCGAGTTCCAGTACGTGATGCGAGAAGAGTTGGGCCCGGGCTGGCTCGCCAACGACCTGTTCCGCATCGGCGCGTCGTCGCTCCTCACCGACATCGAGCGCCAGCTCGAGCACGCCGTCACCGGGCGCTATTCGGCCGCCCACCGCCACGCGATGGTCTGATGGCCGCCACGGTCGCAGAGATCTTCGGCTCGATGGCCTACGGGCCCGCCCCCGAGTCCGACGCCGAGGCGCGCCGCTGGATCGCCGAGCGGGGCGGGGCGGGCGGCGGAGTCGGATTGGGCCACTTCATCGGCGGAGCGTGGTTCCGCGCCGACGGCGCCGAGCTGTTCGACGTCTTCGAGCCGGCGACGGGCCGCGTCCTCGCGCGCGTACCGCAGGGCACCGCCGCCGACGTCGACCGCGCCGTCGCGGCCGCGCGAGCGGCGCAACCGGCCTGGGCCGCGTTGGGCGGCCACGGCCGCGCGCGCCACCTGTACGCGCTCGCGCGCGCCGCGCAGAAGCACAGCCGCCTTCTCGCCGTGCTCGAGGTGCTCGACAACGGGAAATCGATTCGCGAGACGCGCGACCTCGACGTGCCGCTCGTCGCGCGCCACTTCTACCATCACGCCGGCTGGGCGCAGCTCGTCGACGCGGAGTTCCCGGGCTACGGGCCGTTAGGCGTCGTCGGCCAGGTGATCCCCTGGAACTTCCCGCTCCTGATGCTCGCGTGGAAGGTCGCGCCGGCGCTGGCGGCGGGGAACACGGTCGTGCTCAAGCCGGCCGAATTCACGCCGCTCACCGCGCTGTGCTTCGCCGAGCTGGCGCGCGACGCCGGCCTACCGCCGGGCGTACTCAACGTCGTCACGGGCGACGGGCGCACGGGCGCGGCGCTCGTCGCGCACGACGACATCGACAAGGTCGCGTTCACCGGCTCGACCGAGGTCGGGCGCGCGATTCGCGTCGCCACCGCCGGGAGCGGTAAGAGGCTGTCGTTGGAGCTTGGCGGCAAGAGTCCGTTCGTCGTCTTCGAGGACGCGGACCTCGACTCCGCGGTCGAGGGCGTGGTCGACGCGATCTGGTTCAACCAGGGGCAGGTGTGCTGCGCGGGGTCGCGGTTGCTCGTCCAGGAGGGCGTGCACGACCGCTTCGTCGAGAAGTTGCGTCAACGCATGGAGCGGCTCCGCATCGGGCCTCCGCTCGACAAGGGCGTCGACCTCGGGGCCATCGTCGCCCCCGTCCAGCTCGATCGCATCCGCGCGCTCGTCGAGCGCGGAGTGCAGGAGGGTGCGGTCTGTTGGCAGCCGTCGTGGGCGCGTGCGGAGGTCGAGCAGGGCGGCTGGTTCTACCCCCCGACGCTGCTGACCGGCGTCGCCCCCGCGGCCACGGTCGCGCAGACGGAAATCTTCGGACCCGTCGCGGTCGCGATGCCGTTTCGAACGCCGGGCGAGGCCGTGGCACTCGCGAACAACACGGCGTTCGGACTCGCGGCGAGCGTGTGGACGGAGAACATCAACCTCGCGCTCGACGTCGCGCCCCGAATCAAGGCCGGCGTGGTGTGGATCAACACGACGAATCAGTTCGACGCGGCCGCCGAATTCGGCGGCTACCGCGAGAGCGGGTTCGGGCGGGAGGGCGGGCGCGAGGGGATGTACGAGTATCTCGCGCCGGTTCCGGCGCCGCGCCCCGCCGATCTCGCGACGGACGCTGTCGCGTCCGCGCGGTCGATGCCGCCAAGCGGGGCACGTCCGGCGATCGACCGCACGCCGAAGCTCTACATCGGCGGCAAGCAGACGCGCCCGGATTCCGGCTACACGCGCCGCGTGCGCGGGCCTGACGGTGCGATCCTCGGCGAGGTCGGCGAGGGGAGCCGCAAGGACGTGCGCAACGCGGTCGAGGCCGCGCACAAGGCGGCCGCGGGCTGGTCGCGCACCAGCGGGCACGCGCGCGCGCAGGTGCTCTACTACCTCGCCGAGAATCTTGCAGCACGCGCGGAGGAGTTCGCGGCCCGGATCGACGCGATGGGCGGCGGGAGCGCCGGCGCCGCGGAGGTCGACGCCTCGGTGCGGCGCCTCTTCACATATGCCGCGTGGGCCGACAAGTACGACGGGGCGGTGCACGACGTGCCGATCCGGGGCGTCGCGCTCGCGATGCACGAGCCGATCGGCGTCGTCGGCGTCGCGTGTGCCGACGACGCGCCGTTGCTGGGCCTCGTCTCGCTCGCGGCGCCTCTCGTCGCGATGGGCAACGCGGTCGTCGCGGTCCCCTCGGAACGCCACCCGCTCGCGGCGACCGACTTCTACGGCGTCCTCGACACGAGCGACGTGCCCGGCGGCGTCTTCAACATCCTCACCGGCGGCCGGGACGCGCTCGCGCTCGTGCTCGCCGAGCACGACGACGTGGACGCAGTCTGGTACCGCGGGACGCGCGACGGCGCCGCCGCGGTCGAGCGCGCCTCGGCCGGCAACCTCAAGCGCACGTGGACGGCGTGGGACGCGGGGGATTGGTACGCGCCTAACGCCGAGGGGCGCGCGTACCTGCGCGAGGCCACGCAGGTCAAGAACGTGTGGGTCCCGTACGGCGAGTAGGCGCGCCGGCGCGCGCCGCGCTCTCGTCAGTCGCGCTCGCCGCGCTCGCCGGGGCGGGGTGCGCGCCGGCGATAGGCGCGCGCCCGCTCGCCGTCGCCCGCCCCGGCGAGACCACGTTCCACACGCTGCAGGTCGGCGCGCGGCGCCGGTCGTTCCTCCTGCACCTCCCCCCGGGCGTTAGGCACCCCGTCCCGCTCCTGCTCGCGTTCCACGGCTACATGGCCAACGCGAACATCATGGAGGAGACCACCGGCCTCGACGCCGCGGCGGACCGCCGCGGGTGGGCCGTCGCGTACGCCAACGGCACCGGCGGGCTCCGCTACGTCGCGCTCGGGTTCAACGCCGTCAGCTGTTGCGGGACCGCGCCGGACCGCGGCGTCGACGACGTCGGCTTCGCGCGCGCGCTCGTCGACACGCTCGTGCGCGCGGGGTTGGCCGACCGCGCGCGCGTGTACGCGACCGGGTTCTCCAACGGCGGGATGCTCGCGCTCCGCCTCGCGTGCCAGGACGAGCCGTTCGTACGGGGCGTGGCCGACGTCGCGGGCGCGATGCCCGACACCGTGTGCCAGGGCCGCCGCGGCGTGCCGGTGATGCTCGTGCGCGGCGCGCGCGACGACGAGCTGCGGGCCGACCAGCGCGACCACCGGCGCCGCAACGCGAACGCCTTCGCCGTCTCGTTCGCCGGGGCGCTCCGCTACTGGATGCGCCGCAACGGGTGCGAGGCGACGCCCGCGCGCGACAGCACTCCCGCGCTGGTCGAGGTGCGTGCGCTCGGCTGCCCGCCGGGGCGCGACGTCCGCGAGCTGATCGTCGCGGGCCAGGCGCACGCCTGGCCTGGCGGCTCCAAGCCGTGGTTCCTCGCGCCGCCCCCCTCGCGCGGCGTCGACGCCTCGGCGCTGATCGTCAGCTTCCTCGAACAACAGACGCGCGAGCAGGACGCGCGGTAGGCGGCCCCGCCGCGCGCCGAGCGACGCGCCTAACGCCCGGGCTTGAGCACCAGCGCGGGACCCTCGACCCCGGTCGGACTCACCGCGGAGACGGCGAGCGCGTCGGCACTCTCGCCCGACGCGAACCCGGGCGAGATGACTGGCGAGTCGCCGGGCAGGAGCTGGGTCTCCCACACGCCGCGCGCGTCGCGCCAGCTCGCGAGCCACCACCGCACGCGGGTCGCGTCGCCCGCCGACACGGTGACGAGCGACCCGTTCGCACAACCCGCGAAGCGCGGCGCGGCCGGGACGGCGGCGCCCAACCACGGGCTCGCCGGCGGCACCGCGGGCGCCGCGTAGAGCGTCGCCGCGAGCCGGTCGCCCAGCCCGCCGGGCGCGGACGCGAGCAGCGACTTGAGCCGGAAGTGCACGTGCCCCAGCGACTCGCCCGCGGGCTCGCGCGCAGCGCGGAGGAGCTCGACCTCACGCGGGATCTCGCCGACGGGCCAGCGGTTACTGCCCTCTGCGACGCGCATCGTGAGCAGGCCGGGCCAGACGTGCCGGTGCTGCGGGTTCTCGCTCCGCCACCACGCATCGAGCTTGCGGAAGCGCGCCTGCTCGCCGTCGCTCGCCCAGTAGAGCTGCGGCGCGAGGTAGTCGAGCCAGCCCTCGCGGAGCCACCGGCGCGAGTCAGCGTAGATCTCCTCATACGCGTCGAGCCCCGTGACGCCCTGGGGCGACCCCGGCCGCCAGATGCCGAACGGGCTGATGCCGACGAGCACTGACGGCTTGCGCGCCTTCACGCCCGCGTACAGCTGGCGCACGAACTCCGACACGTTCTCCCGGCGCCACGCGGAGCGGCTCTCGCCCGAGCCGTAGCGCGCCCACGAGCGCTCGTCGTCGAACGCGATCGTGTGCGACGAGTGCTCCACGCGCGTGTGCCGGCCGACGCGCACGCGGCGCGTGACCGTCTCTTCTTCGCGATACGGATAGAAATAGTCGTCGAGGTGCAGCCCGTCGACGTCGTAGCGGTCGACGACTTCGAGGAGCGACTCGAGGACGTGCCGGCGCGCGTCGGGGTAGCCCGGGTCGATCCAACGCTGCGAGCCGTAGCGGACGAGCCACTCCGGGTGCTCGCCCGCCACGCGCTGCGCTCCGGCCGGCGCGTGCCGTTCGTCGGGCGGCGCCGCGCGGAACGGGTTGAACCAGACGTGCAGCTGTAGCCCGCGCCGGTGCGCCTCGCGGATCGCGAAGGCGAGCGGGTCGTAGCCGGGCGCCGCGCCGCCCCGCGTCAGGTAGCTCGACCACGGCGCGCGCGGCGTCGGGTACAGCGCGTCGGCGGCCGGGCGTACGTGCAGGATCACCGCGTTCAGGCCGATCGCCGCCGCGCGGTCGAACAGTCCCACGAGCTGCGCCTGCTGTTCCGCGTCGGTCATGCCGACGCGCGACGGCCACTCGCCGCCTTCGACCGGCGACACCCACGCGGCGCGGAACTCGCGCGCGACCGGCGGCGGCGTCCAGGTGCCCCCCGGGCGCGCCGCGCTGTCGAGCAGCGTCACCGTGCACCCCGCCTCGCCCGGCTTCGAGCGGCGAACGGCAGGCACCTCCGCCGCGGCCAGCGACGAGTCGCTCGGCACCCGCCGCACCGACGCGCCCTCGCCGGGCGTCGGCGCCGACGGCCCGCGCGGCGCGCCCGCGTAGCAGGCGGCGATCGCGGCCGCGGCGAGCACCGCCACGGCGCGCGCGGCCGCGGATCGCCTCGGCGGCGCGACCCGCGAAGGCGCCCGCCCGCGACGCGTCGGCCGGCGCGTCGCCATCGCTCTGCGCCGCCGGCTCACGGCCGGCCTCCGAGCGCGACCGCGGTGTCGCCGAGCGCGTAGCCTAACGCGGCGCGGACCACCGGCGCGGCGGCCGTGAGGCCCTTGAGCGAGTGGTGCTGTTTCGGCACGAGAAAGAGCCGAGCCCCCGCGGCGACGAGCCCCGAGTCCGCGTACCGGAAGCCGTCCAACTCGCCGCGCACGAGCGCGACGCGCACGCGGGGCGCGAGCAGCGCGACCTGCGAGTCGACGGCGAACGAGCCGCGCTCGTGCGGCTCGTCGCCGCGCAGGTCCGAGAGCCCGGTGCGCAGGTGCCCACGTTGCCCCGGGCTCATCGCCACCACGCCGACGAGGCCCGGCTCGAGTCCCGGCGGCCGCAGGTGCGCGGCGGTCCAGAGCGCGATCTCGCCGCCGATCGAGTGCCCCGCGATGACGAGGGGCCGGTCGCTCACGCCGAGTGCGGCGCGCGCGTGCGTGAGCATCGAGTCGACGCGCGCGAGGTACACCGCCTCGCGCGTCGGCCCGTCCGGGAGTCCGCCGAGCGTACGCTTCACGTCGAAGCCTACGACCGAGTAGCCCTCGCGGCTCAGCAGCTCGGCCAGACGCTGGTGCGCCGCCCAGAACCCGACGTCGTTGCCGAGAAAGAACACGACCGCGCGCGGCGGCCGCGTCGTGTCCCGCGCGGGGTAGAAGTAGAGCGGCGCCCGTTGCAGAGCGGCGTCGGTCGGGTGGAAGGGCGCGCGCGCGCCGGGGCGCAACGCGGTGACGAGAAAGCAGCCGCCGAGCGTGCTCGCGAGCGTGCCCGCGACGAGCAGGCGCGCGGCGGCGCGGAGTGTGACGCGCATCATGATCCCGACTCGTACTCCCAACGTTGCGTTCCGTGCCGGCCGAATGCATAGCAGATCGGCGGAGCGTCGAGGCCGGCGCGACCCGCTTCCCGCGGGTCCGTCCGCTATCGGAACGGTCGAGCGCGCCTCACCGGACCCGCCGACCGTCCCGGTAGCGGTCGAATAGAATCCACGGCGTGACCGACGCCGCGAGGTATGGGCGCGAATGCCCGCCGCGGCCGTGCGTCACGGGGACGACGTAATCGAGGCGTAGCGCCGAACGTCCGAGCGCGTTGGGCACGAGGTGCGCCCCGGCGCCGACCGCGGTCGACGTCTGGTTCACGTCGGCGCCGGGCGTACGTTCGGACGCGCGGTACGACGCCGCACCGAACCCCGCGAGGTCGAGCGAGAGGTGCCCGCGGGGACTCGTCACGCGCCAGTCACGCTCGGCCGTTCCGACCACCGCTGTCTGTGCCAGACGCGTGCGCGTCGGCAGAATGCGCACGGTCGGGTCGAAGCCGAGCAACGCCTGCTGGTCCGGGTCTGGCGCACTGAGGCGTTCGACGGCGAGGCGGACGAATGCGTAGCCGCCCCGCTGCCGCGCCGCGCCGGTGAGCGCGGCTCGCGTCGACCCCCCCGAGACCGGCGCGCCCCGGCGCACGTAGCCGCCCGTCCACGCGTCCGCGACGAGCAAGAGCCCGTCCGCCGGGATCCACATCCGGCCCGCCCACGCATCGACGTGCGCGGCCTCCCGCGCGACCAGCTGTTCCCGTCCGACGCCGACGATCACCTCGGTCTCGATCCCCCGCGGCACGTCGACGACCCGCGCGTCGGGCAGCAGCCACGTGATCGCGCCGTACTGCTCGGCGTAGCGCGCGACCCCGACGTCGACGCCCTTGAAGTCGCGGCGTACGTCGGTCGGACCGCCGACGATGGCCCCCGGCGCGGCGGCGAGCCGGGTGCGCTCGCCCTCCGCGCCCGCGAGGAGGAAGGTCGCGGTGCCGAGTCCGTCATCGAGGCTGAGGCGGCGCCCGAGTAGCGCCTGCCCGCTCGACCGCGCGAAGCTCGCGCCGCGCGTCGCCGCGCCGGCCCGCCGCGTGCTCGCGACCGAGAACTCGCCGCGCCACTGCTCGGCCAGTTCGCGGTCGGGCGGGCGGACGCTGAACGTCGTCGCGTTCTCCAGCGGGTTGCGGGCGAGGCGCGCGCGCGCCGCGTACAGGCTGCCGAACACGGTCGGGTCGCCGGCGCCGACGGCGAAACCGTTGCGGCGGTTCGCGCCGACGGCGGAGGCGCGGAGTTCGCGCCCCGTGCCGAGGAAATTCCGCTCCTCGAAGCCGACGCTGTAGCTGGCCGGCGACGCCGTCGCCGTCCCGGTGGCGGCGTTAGGCGCCGTTCCGCTGTTGAAGCGCAGGTCGGGCCGGAACGACGCCGCGTCGCGCGCGATGACCGTCACGGCGACCGGCGTCCCGGGGCCGCAATCGTCCGCCACCAGTAGCACGTCGTCGAGGTAGCGGAGGCGCCGGAGCCGGCGCAGCGACTCGGCCACGCGCAGCGTGTCGACCGTGTCGCGAGGCGCGAGGAGCACGAACCGACGGAGCGTGTTCTGCTGCGTGCGGACGTGCGTCCGGCTGTTGAGCCGCGCGAGGAGCGGGACGCGGGCGACGCGCGGCGACGCGATCGCGACGTCGAAACGCTCGACCCGGCGGCCGCTCAGCGCGGCGAGGTTCGTCCGGCTCTCGACCCGCCGGCACTGGCCCGCCGCTCCGCTGTCGGCTGCCGATCCCCCGGCCTGGGCCGCCGCGACCGACAGCGGCGCGATAGCGCACGCGGCGAGCGTCGTGGCCGTGCGGCAGGGCAGGCGCGTGATCGCGCGGGCCGTGTGCCTGGGCAGTCCGTTGGGCAACGGCGGTGGGGGCGGGCGCAGGCGGGCGCGAACCGGCCGCGCGGGGTGCGTGGCGATCCGTGCCATAGGCGCGGGCCGCGTAAAAGTGCGCGCGGGGCGAGAGACGCGTAAGTGGTGACGCCGGGCACCAAACGCAACGCGGCCCCCGCAGCGAGAACGCTGCGGGGGCCGCGGTCGACAACGCCGGCCCGAGACGGACGCTAAGGCCGGTGACCCAGTGCTACCGGGTAACGGTCGAGCGACCGTTTGCCCAGGTCAGGCCGGCGTGCGAACAGGAACTAGACAATGGATCACCTCCTCGGATGCGGGTGGCACATCGGGCATCGATGTGTCGCCACGACCAACGCGGCGACATTCCAAAGTACACGCGGGGTTGGTAGCGGTTCCAGCCCACCCGAGGTCAGTTTCCGGCATGCGCCCGCCTCCCGCGTTCCGCCGCACCGCACGCCCGGTGCCGTCCATTTGTCGCACCGTCGCGCTCGCCGGGATACTCGCTCCGGTCGCCGTCGCCCTCTCCTGGGCTGGGTTGTCAGCCCAGGCGCCCGCTGCCGCGCCGCCCCAACCGGCCCAACGTGCGTTCGTGCCGAGCGACACGTACCGCGTCCTCACGTTGGGCGCGCCCGCGATGGCACCCGATGGTTCTCGGGTCGCGGTGGTCGTCACCCGGGTCGACGAGCGCCAGAATGTCCGGCGCTCCGAAGTTTGGATCGCGCCGACCTCGGGTGTCGCCCCCAAGCGCCTGCCGCTCGCCGACTCGCTGGACGTGACGGCGCCGCGATTCGCCCCCGACGGTCGCCTGTACGTGTCCGCGGCCGCCCGCCGCGGGCGCGCCCAGACGTACGCGTTCGCCCCCGAGGGCCGGGCGGCTGCGCCCGTACGCGTCGCCGCGGCCCCACCGCCCACCGCGAGCTGGTCGCTCGATGGACGGCTCGCCGTCTGGTCGGACTCGGCGCGCCCGACCGCGGACACCGCGCGCGGCGATCTGCCGCCGGGCGACTCGACGAGCCGCCGCTCGCCCGCCGTCGCGGGCGCAGCCGCGACCGCCGCGCCGGACGCGTACGCCGGGCGCCCCATGTCCCGGCCCCCGTACGGTGCCGTCACCCGACCGATCGACCCCACGCGCTTCGACGGCCGCCAGGTCGTCGCGATTCCGTACAAGAGCAACGACCGCGGGTTCGTGCCCAACCCGTCCGGCCCGCCCGCGTTCCACCCGACGCAACTGTACGCGTGGACCACGACGACCGCCGCCGGCCGCGCGCTCACGGCGACGGCGTACTCGCACCGCGACGCGGCCGTCTCCCCCGATGGGCGCTGGATCGCATTCGTCGCCGACTCCGCGCTCCGCCCGGACTCCGCCGTGGAGGCCCGGCGCGACTCGATCGCCCGGCTGCCGTACGACAGGATGCGCGAGGCGGCCGATCGAGACGACGTGGACATCTTCGTCGTGCCGGTCGACGGAAGCGCGGCCCCCCGAAAGCTCGCCACACTGCGCGGCGACGAGTCGCAACTCGCCTGGTCGCCCGACGCGCGAACGGTGGCTTTCGTCTGGCACCCCGGGCGCACCACGTCGGCGCGCATCGCGACGGTCGACGTCAACACCGGCCGCGTCCGCGACCTGTTAGGCAGCTTCACCTACGAACCCGAGCAGTTCGCGTGGTCATCCAACAACCTGCTCGTGATGAGCGCGCAGGTGGGCGGGCGCACGGCCATCTTCCGCGTCGGGTCCGGCGGCGGCGGGCTGCGCGAGGTCGTCGGCGGCGCGCGGCGACTCAGCGGCCTCACCCTCGACGCGGCGCGGCGCGTGATGGCCTACGTCGCGACGACGCAGACCTCGCCGACCGAACTGTTCGTCGCCAATTCCGACGGGACGGGCGAGCGGCGCATCAGCGGGTTCAACGACGCGCTCCGCCGCGAGGTCGGCTTCCAGTCCGGCGAGCGCTTCACGTACGCCAGCGTCGGCGGCCGCGAGATTGAGGGGTGGCTCATGAAGCCGTTCGGTTACGATTCGACGCGCCGCTACCCGCTCGTGCTCTATATACACGGCGGCCCGCACTCCAACTACGGGGAGAATTGGTTCGACGAGTTCCAAAACCTCGCGGGCGCGGGGTGCATGGTGCTCTTCACCAACCCGCGCGGCTCGACCGGCTACGGCGCCGACTTCACGTACGCCACGCGCGGGCGTTGGGGGGCGGAGGACTACCAGGACCTGATGCGCGCGGTCGACATCGTCGCGCGGCGTCCCGACGTCGACAGCACGCGCATGGGCGTCACCGGGGGCTCGTACGGAGGCTTCATGACGGCCTGGATCACGACGCGCACGGACCGCTTCCGGGCGGCCGAGGTCGACCGCATGATCAGCGACTGGACGTACTGGTACGGGGCCAGCGACGCGCAGGGCCTCACCGAGTTCGAGTTCGCCGGGCGCCCCTGGGAGAACCAGGCGATGTACGACTCGCTCTCCCCCGTCCGCCACGTCGCGCGCGTGCGCACGCCGACTCTCCTCGTCCAGAGCGAGGACGACCTCCGCACGCCGATGGGGAACGCGGAAATGTGGTTCATGTCGCTCCGCAAGCGCGGCGTCCCGGCGGAGTTCGTCCGCTACCCGCGGAGCACGCACGAGCTCTCGCGCAGCGGCGAGCCGTGGCTCCTGGCCGATCGCCTCGGCCGCCTCCGGCAGTGGTTCGGCTACTGGCTGGCCGAACCCTCGCCGGCGCGGACCGTGTCCGCGGGCGAGGTCCGGTGAGCGCGCCGGCCGATGCGCGCGAGCGCGCCGCGACCTACACCGCGCCAGCCACACCGAACGACTCCGCGGCGCGCTCCCCGTCGACCGCGGAGCCGACCGAAGTCCGCCTCGTCAGCGTCGATGCGCAGGTCGTCAGCCCGGCCTGGGAGCTGGAACTGCTCGTCACCGGCATCGTGCTCGTCGGCCTCTTCCAGATCCCGCCGTGGCTCGAGGGGGCGTGGCGGCACTGGGAACCGCACCTCTCACTCGCCGGCGCGGTCGCGGGCCGCGGGTTCGTGCAGACGATCGTCGTCGCGCTCTACGCGCTGGTCGTTTGCTTCGTCGTCGCGCTCTCGTTGCGCGGCTACTGGGTCGCGCTGGTCGGCGTGAACGCGGTGTTCCCGCACGGCGTCCGCTGGGACAAGCAGCGCGAGTACGGGCGCATCCAGGCCGAAATCATGCGCCCGCGCGTGCGCCCGCTCCCGTCCTTCATCGGCGCGGTCAACGACGCCGCGAGCCTGGTGTACGCGGCCGGCTTCCTGTTCGCCGCGTTGCTCTTCGTCAGCCTCGGGTTCGCGGCCGTCGTCCTCGCGCTGTTCGGGCTCCTCTCGGCGCTGTTGCCGCTGTCGGCGGCACTGGCGGTCGTCGGCGTCGTCGTCGTCGTCGCTACGCTCGCGCTGCTCGGCGCCGCCGTGCTCGACATGCGGCGCGGCGCCCGGTTGGCCGTCGGGGGCCGGGCGGAGCGCGCGGTGCGCGTCCTCCTGCGCGTCAATGGCGCGCTCACGCCGGACGCCGTGCGGTCCCTCGGCGCGGTGGTGACGAGCAACGTCAGCAAGCGCGTGGCGTACGGCACGCTCGCGCTCGGGTTTGGGAGCGCGTACGCCATCACGTTCGCCTCGATGGCCGACGGCGGCGGACTCCCCGGGTCGTCCAACTACGCGTACTTCGCGGAGGGTCGCGGCGACCGCGTCGTCGCGGCCGACCACTACGACTCGCTCCGCGGCGACGGCGTCCCGTTAGGCACGCCGAGCATCCAGAGCGACGTGGTCACCGACCCCTACGTGCGCCTGTTCGTCCCGTACCGCCCGATCGCCCACAACCCCTCGCTACGTCGGGTCTGTCCGGCGCTGCGGCCGCCGAGCCGGGACGACGGGTCGGCGGCCGCGGCGGGCGACGACGCCGTCCTCGCCTGCGCGGCGAAGCTGCACGCGGTCGCCCTGGACGGCCGCCCGGTCGCGGAACGCTTCCGCTTTTTCAGCAACCCGCGCACCGAGCGCCGCGGGTTCCTGATGCTGATCCCGGCCGCGAACCTGACGGCGGGCGAACACGTCCTGTCGCTCCGGCCGGCGCGGCGCGACCCGGCCCCGGCCGACACCGTGCCCATCCGCATCCCGTTCTGGCGCTGAGTCGGCGCAGGGCCGGGTCGGCGGAGCGTGTTAGGCGACCGCCGTCCGGCGCTGCGCGACGGCGACGCCGTGCGATTCGGCGATGTCGATCACCTCGTCCGCGCTCAGCACCTCGCGCGCGACCAGCGCGTCGGCCACCGCCTCGACGGCCGCGCGGTGCTCCCGCACCAGCGCCTCCGCGCGGTCCGCCTGGGCGCGGATGAGGGCGCGCACGGCCGTATCGATGTGCCCGAGCAGCTGCGACGACGGCGCGCCGCCGTTGGCCGACGCGTCGGCGCTCACGAGCCCGACCTCGTCGCTCATTCCGAAGTCGGCGACCATCCGCCGCGCCACGCTCGTCGCCTGGACGAGGTCGCCGCCCGCGCCCGACGTAATGTCGTCCGGCCCCGCGAAGACCACCTCCGCCGCGCGCCCGCCTAACGTCTTGGCCAGCACGCCGAGGAGGTAGCGTCGCGTGTGCAGGTGCCGGTCGGCGTCGGGCGCGAAGTGCGCGGCGCCCATCGTCCGGCCGCGCGGCTGGATCGTGACTTTGTGGAGCCGGTCCTCGGGGCAGGCGACCAGCCCGACCACGGCGTGCCCGGCCTCGTGCAGCGCGATCATCCGGCGCTCCTCGTCGCGCACGACGACGCCCGCGCGCACGCGGCCGAGCAGGATCTTGTCGCGCGCCTGCTCGACGTGCGTGGCCGTGATCGACGTGGCATCGTCCTGCACGGCGACGATCGCCGCCTCGTTCAGCAGGTTGGCGAGCTCGGCGCCCGAGTGGCCCACGGTGAGCTGCGCGAGCCGCTCGAGGTCGACGTCGGCGGCGAGCTTCGCCGTCCGCGCGTGAATGCGCAGGATCTCGAGCCGGTCGGCCGCCGTCGGCAGCGCGACCTCGACGACGCGGTCGAAGCGGCCCGGCCGGCGCACGGCCTGGTCCAGCATGTCCTCGC
Source organism: uncultured Gemmatimonadales bacterium (assembly GCA_963763675.1). Taxonomy (GTDB): domain Bacteria; phylum Gemmatimonadota; class Gemmatimonadetes; order Gemmatimonadales; family Gemmatimonadaceae; genus BPUI01. The sequence continues at coordinate 936,304 of CAVXPN010000001.1, read as the reverse complement.
GATTGGTCGCGGCCATCCAGACCACGCCGTCGCTCCCCGCCATCCCGTCCATCTCGACGAGTAGCTGGTTGAGCGTGACCTCCTCCTCGCCCGACCGGTTGGGGCGCCCGCGCCGGCCACCGAGGGAGTCGAACTCGTCGATGAAGACGATGCACGGTGCCTGCTCGCGCGCCTGCTTCGCGAGCTGGCGTACGCGCTTCGCGCCGACGCCGACGTACATCTCGTTGAAGTCGGAGCCCGCGGCCTGGATCACCGGGACGCCCGCCTCGCCCGCGATCGCGCGCGCGAGCAATGTCTTCCCCGTCCCCGGCGGCCCGACGAGGAGCAGGCCCTTGGGACACTTCGCCCCCATCGCCCGGAAGCGCGCCGGGTCCTTGAGGTACGCCACCACGTCGCGCACGTCCGCGCGCGCCTCCTGCGCGCCACCCACGTCCGCGAGGGTCAGCTGCCGCGAGGGCGGCGTCGCCCCGAACCGCCCCGGCGTCGCCCCGCGCTGTCGCACGATCGTGAACGCGACGAGCCCGATCAGCAGGAACACGCTCGACAGCTGCAACACCTCCTGCCCGGACATGCCGTCCGCGTCTGCGACGCGCACGCGCGCGCCGCTCCGCGCCCAACGGTCGAGCACGTCGACCGTCAGCGCGCGGGCCGGCACCGCAGCGGCGATGGCATCCGTCACGCGCACGCCGACGAGCTCCCGCGCGCGGAGCCGTGCCACGACGCGCGTGCCGTCACCGTCGACGAGCACCTCGCCGACCCGGTTGGCGCCGATCATCGCCGCGAGGTCGGAGTACGCGACTGTCACCGCCGGCGCCGACGCGCCGCGGACGACGCGCCACGCCGCCACGCCCGCCGCCGCGAGCACGAGCAGCAGGATCACGAGCCCGTAGCGGACCGGGCCGCCGCTGCGCGTGAGGAGATCGAGTCGGACGCGCGTGCGCCAGTTGCGGCGCTCACGCCCGGGCTGTCCGCCGCGACGTTCGTCCGCGTCGGGACCTCCGGACGCGACGTGGGCGGCGACGTCCCTAGACGCCGCTCGGGTGGCGGACGCCGGTCGCGATTCTGGAGAAGGAACCAAGGACATGAACGGGTCGGGGGGCGTGAGATCCAGCCCGCGAGACGACGCACGCGCGCGGGCTGTCACGCCCGGGCGCGTCGTTCGGCGGGGCCCAGGCTCGCTCCTACCGCCCGCGAATGCGGGGGTTCCGGTGCAGCAGCTGGTGCGGTCGCCGCACCGACCGCGGTGGCCGCAACGCGAGCCGGACTACGCCGCCCGAACGGCGCCCACGTTTTCCAACAACGCCACGACTTCGGTCAGCGTTCCGCGCCCGCGGTCGCGGGCGTACCAGGTGCGCACTTCCTTGTACCGGGCCTCCTTCTCGAGCGCCTGGCCCGGACCGAGCGCCCATTCCTGTAGCTCGCGCGGGCGCGGGCCCCACCAGCCGAGTTCCGCGAACGCGTCGTCGTAGACGATCAGGACCGGGATCGAGCGCGAGCTCCCCGTCAGGTGCGCGTCGCTCAAGTCGAGGTTCTGGTCCCGCGGCAGCACGCGAAGGTCGAGGTTCGGGGCGAGTTCGGCCAAACGAGCGATGTACGGCACCGAGTTGACCGCATCGCCGCACCAGTCTTCCGACAGCACCAGGAGGTGGAACGAACGACCGATCGCGGCTACTTGCGCGACGACTTCGTCCGGAACCTTGGCGAGGCGGGTGGCGGTTCGCCACAGGTCCGCGTTCGCGACCGCGGCCTCGACCGAGGCGTCGAACGTCGGCGCGGCGGCGTAGCGCGCGCGCAGTTCGGTCGCATCCGCGGCCCGCCGCGGCGCATCGTATAGGTGCGTGGTGGTGGTGGAAGTCATGCCCGCAACTTACTTACGCCGGTCTCACGCGGGCCCGGCCCGGCCGCGCCCGCGTCCCGATCTCGAATTTCCGCGCCCATGCCCACGCTCCCCGAAGGCGTCGAACTCCGCCCGCCGACCGTTGGCGACCTCCCGACCGAGACCGACCGGGTCCTCACCCCCGACGCGATCGCCTTCGTCGTCGACCTGGAGCGCCGGTTCGGGCCGCGGCGGCGCGAGTTGCTGCGCGCGAGGCAGACTCGCCAGGCCGCCATCGCGCGCGGCGAGCGGCTCGACTTCCGGGCCGACGGGGCGGACATCCGCGCGGGCGACTGGCACGTCGCGCCCGCGCCCCCGGACCTCGACCGGCGCCGCGTCGAGATCACCGGGCCGGTCGACCGCAAGATGATGATCAACGCGCTCAACTCCGGCGCCGACGGCTTCATGGCCGACCTCGAAGACGCCAACAGCCCGACATGGCGGAACGTTGTCGACGGGCAGGCCAACCTCGCCGACGCCGTGCGGCGCGCGCTGACGCTCGAGCAGGGTGGCAAGCAATACGCGCTGAACCCGGCGACGGCGACGCTCCTCGTCCGCCCGCGCGGCTGGCACCTCGACGAGCGGCACGTACTCGTGGACGGGCGTCCGATGTCCGGCTCGCTCTTCGACTTCGGACTCTACTTCTTCCACAACGCGGCCGAGTCGCTCGCGCGCGGATCGGGGCCGTACTTCTACCTGCCGAAGCTCGAGGCCCGTGAGGAGGCCCGGCTCTGGAACGACGTCTTCACCTACGCCCAACAGACGCTCGGCATTCCGCACGGCAGCGTGCGGGCGACCGTACTCGTCGAGACCATCCTGGCGGCGTACGAGATGGACGAGATCCTCTACGAGCTGCGCGACCACGCCGCGGGCCTCAACGCGGGGCGCTGGGATTACATCTTCTCGGCGATCAAGAAGTTAGGCACCGCGCCGGGCGCGCCGATCCTGCCCGACCGCGGCCAGGTCACGATGACCGTCCCCTTCATGCGGGCGTACACCGAGCTGCTCGTCCGCACGTGCCACCGGCGCGGCGCGCACGCCGTCGGCGGGATGGCGGCGTTCATCCCCAACCGGCGCGACGCGGCCGTGACCGAGGCGGCCGTCGCGCGCGTGCGCGAGGACAAGCTCCGAGAGGCGGGCGACGGCTTCGACGGCACGTGGGTGGCGCACCCCGACCTCGTGCCCGTGGCGATGGCCGTCTTCTCCGAGCGGTTGGGCGACCGCCCGAACCAGAAGGAGCGCCTGCGCGACGACGTGACGCCCGACGCGTCCGCGATCGCCGACCTGCGCGTACCCAACAGCACCGTAACCGACGCGGGCGTGCGCCAGAACGTGGACGTCGCGCTGCAGTACCTCGAGGCGTGGCTCCGCGGCGCGGGCGCGGTCGCGATCCACAACCTCATGGAGGACGCGGCGACCGCCGAGATCTCGCGCGCGCAGCTGTGGCAGTGGGTGCACCGCGGCGTGACAACGGCCGACGGCACCCGCGTCTCGCCCGAGCACTACCGCGAGGTGCGCGCGTCCGTGCTCGACGCGCTCCTCGCCGAGCGCGCGGGCGCCGACCACCGACTGGGCGACGCGGCGGCGCTCCTCGACCGCCTGGTGCTGGCGGACGACTTCGCGGAGTTCCTGACGTTAGGCGCGTACGCCCTACTCGACGGAGCCGCGGACGGTTCCGCGGACGCCGCGGTCCCGGGGGACGCCGCCGACCCCGAGCCGCCGCAGGGCGACCCGCTGCGCGCGCAGATCGCCTAACGCGGCGGCCGGGCCCTCACGGCAGGAAGGCGACCGAGAGGTAGCCGCGCGTCCGGCCCTCGAGCGGGCGGTCGAAGATGCGCGCGACGCCCGCGACGAGCCGCGACGCCGGCACGCGCGCGAACGGCGCGAACGGCGTCGGCTGGCGGAGTTCGACGCCGGCCAGCCGAGCGCGGTCGCCGAGTCGGTCGTCCCCCGCGGCGACCAGCGCCGCGTACGGCACGAGCGCGCCCGCCGTGTACGAGAGGCGCGCGAGCGCCGCCTGCCGCCCCGCCCGAAACGCGGTCGGCAGGGCCGCGAGGACGAGGCGCTGCGACAGTACGGCCGCGTCGAAGAGCTCCGGCGCCGGGCCGCCGACGGTTGGGCGTTCGTAGACGGGCGACGCGCGGCCGGCGACCACGTACGCACCGTCGACGCGCAGCACGCCCGCGGGCGAGTACGCGCCCAGCGTCGCCGTCGCGCCCCCGCGCCGCCACGCAGCGCCCGCCGTGTGCCCGGTCGCGCCGCTCGCGCCGAGCGCGGCCAGCAGCCCCCCGTCGCCGCGCCCCGACCTGAGGCTCACCGAACCCTCGGCCAGCGCGAGACTGCGCGACGATGCGACGGCCGGCGCGACGCTGCCGCCTAACGCGTACGCGCCGGTCTCGGTGACCGCGTCCTGGTGAAAGCGGCCGGCGACCACTCCGAGGCGGCCCGCCACGCGCACGTCCGGCGCGCCCCCGACCGGCCCGAGCGTCGGCCGTAGTCGGCGGCCCGTGTCCGGCGACGCGAGCGCGTCGCCCGCGCCGCGCACGCCCGACACCAACCAGCGCTCCGCGCCTGCGAATAACGCGGCCCCGTCGAAGCGCGTCCGCGCGGCGAGCGCCGGAGCCGCCGGGGTGAAGCCCGCGAGCGAGGACCCGGCCCCCAACCGCTGGTCCGTCCCGAACACCTCGCCCGTGATCGTCGGCCGCAGCCCGCGCCACGTCGCGCGGAGCGCGCCACCCTTCCACGTCCGCGGGTCGCCGCTCAACCCCTGCAGCAGCCACGTCAACCGCCCCACCGGATCGGTGCTCGCCAGCTGTAGCCCGAGCGTGCCGCCGTCGGGCGTCGCGTTCCCGAGCGGCAGGACGACGTAGTGGCGCGGACCGATGCCGTACGGGTGCGCGCGCAGCGGCGTCGTCGCAAACGTGTCCACCGCGACGGTCGGCCGCGGCGCGATCGCACTCCGCACCGCGTCCTGCGGCGTGCGCGGGAGCAGCACGGCCGGACCGGTGAGGTCGACAACGCCGCCGCGCACCGGCATGCTGTCGGGCACGACGCGGCGCAAGTCCAGGCCGTGCGAGGTCAGGTCGAGGAAGTAGACGGACCGCTCCGCCGCGTCAGGCGCGGCCGCGAACGCCGCGCCGGCGACCCGGGTCAACGCGCGCTCGGGACCGGCCGCCGCGCCGTCCGGGCCGAGCGGGAGCGACACCACGTTAGGCACCCCGCCGCGCTCCGACGTGTAGACCAGCGCCGAGCCGTCGGGCGCGAACGCCGCGTCGTACCGCTCGGCGCCGTCCGCCGGCGTGACCAGATGGAACGCCCCCGTCGCGGCGTCGACGATTGCAATCCGCCACGCGTCGCCCTCCTGCACCGGCGCGACCACGCGCCGGCCGTCGGGGGACCAGCGCGGGCGGGTCCACGTGCGCGCGAACGTGCCCGCGACCAGCGTCGATACCGCGCCCGTCGCGAGGTCGACGCGCACGAGGTCGCAGTGCCCGCCGGCGCAGCGCGTCGCCACCGCCGACTGGCCGTCCGGCGACGGGTCGCCGTCCTGCACGCTCGCCTCGCGCGTGATGCGACGCAGCGCGCCTGTGCCGGTGTCCCACACGTAGACATCCGGCCGGAGCACGTCGTCGTGCGTCAGCTCCGAGCGCCAGACGAGGACGCGCCGTCCGTCGGCGAACCAGCGCGGGTCGTGGTGGGGCGTCCCGTTCGCCGCGAGCAGCGTCGCCACGCTCGGGCGCGCGAGGGGATACTTCTGGATCGCCGGCACGTCCTCGGGGTCACGCTGCAGCAGGCGCCGCTTCGCGCGCGCCAGCGCCGCGTCGGCGGCCGTATCGCGCGCCGCGTCGGCACCGAGTCGGACGACGGCGATGCGCGACGGTCCGACCGACGAGGCGAGTTCGACTGCCATCCGCCGTCCGTCGGGGCTCACGGCCGGGTCGCCGGTCGACCGGGCCAGGTGCTGCACGAGCGTCCCGTCCACCCGCCCGGCGCTGTCGAGCTGCGCGCGGGCGCCGAACGCCGATACGGTCACGTCGGCCACGAAGTGGTTGTAGAGCGTCGCCGGCCCGTCGCCATACACGCCGGCGAACGCAGCGTCGAAAGGCCGGTCCGCGCGTGCGGTCATCCGGCGCCACACGGCCGTTACCGACGAGTCGCCGCGCGTCGCACCGAGCCACTCGAGGTACGCCGATCCCATGAGGTAGGCGAAGCTGCCGCCGTAGAAACCACCGCCCCCGCTCACCGCACCGTAGCTCGGCAGCGCGCCGTCGAGCGCCCATCGGCGGAGGACGGCGGAGCGGATAGCGGCGTGCGGGCGCCCCGATCCCGTCAGCGTGCCCTCGACGTACGTGGCGTAGCCCTCGATGACCCAGCGCGGCGAGCGCGTCGTCACCGGCCCGATGCGGCCCGGGATGAACGTGCGGAGCAGCCGCTGCCGCCAGTTCCGCGACGGCCGCGTCAGGTGCGCGATGTGGGCGAACTCGTGCACGGCGAGGAGTTCGCCCCACCCACGCGCGTTGCCGATCGTCGAGCGCGGGTCGGGCGGCACCGGCCAGAGGAAAATGGCGGGCCCGTCGAGGAATGGGTACGCCGACCCGTTCGCGACGTTGTACGGATCGTCGACGACGACCTCGGTGACGCCTCCCGGAACGGTGCCGACCACGCGCTGCTCGGCGCCGCGCACCGCCTCCATCCGCTCGGCCACGGCTCGCGTCCAGCCCGCGAGGTCCCGGGGCGCGTGAAAGCGGAAGTGCGCCGTTTCGAACGTCACCCAAGAGAGTTCGGGGCGCGTCAGGCGCTGTGCGCCGGCGGACGCGACCGCGGGGCCCGCCACCGCGGTCAGCGACAGCGCGGCGAGGGTGACGAACGCTCGAAGTGCCGCGCGCGGTCCGACCGCGCGCGCTCGTGTGGATTGACGCACAGGGCGGATTGCGAGAGTGTTGGAGGAACGACCCGAAGCTAGCGTCGCATCCCTCCTCCTTTCCCCCTCCGCGCCCGCCCGTGAAACTCGTGACTGCGATCATCCGCCCGGAGCGACTGCCCGAGGTCAAGGCGGCGCTCTTCCGCGTCGGCATCACCGGCGTGACCATCTCGCGCGTCGCCGGCCACGGCGGCGAACGCGAGACCGTGCAGCGCTACCGGGCCGAGACCGTCGTGCTGGAATTCCACGAGAAGGTGCGACTCGAGATGGCCTGCTCGGAGCCGTTCGTCGAGCCGTGTATTCAGGCGATCCTCGCCGCCGCCCGAACCGGCGACGTCGGCGACGGGAAGATTTTCGTCCAGCCGCTCGACCAGGTGATCCGGATTCGGACCGGCGAGCGCGACGTCGCGGCGCTCACCCCGGTCACGGCCGACGCCGTTCAGCGCCGCGAGCGCGCCGCGGCCGGGCGGGACGCCGCATGACCGCCCTCCTGCAGACCCCGGCCGTGGCGACGGCGATCAGCGCGGGCGACACCGCGTGGGTCCTCGTGGCGACCGCGCTCGTGATGGTGATGGTCCCCGGACTCGCCTTCTTCTACGGCGGCCTCGTGCGCGGCAAGAGCGCGCTCAACACGATGCTGATGAGCGTCGCGTCGCTCGCGCTCGTCACCGTGCAGTGGGTCGCGGTCGGCTACTCGCTCGCCTTCGCGCCGGGCTCCCGGTGGGTCGGCGGGCTGCGGTACGCGATGCTCCACGGCGTCGGCGCGCTGCCCAACGCGGCGTACGCGGCCGGCGTGCCGCACGTGCTCTACGCGGCGTACCAGGCGATGTTCGCCGGGATCACGATCGCGATCGTGTCGGGCGCGATCGTCGAGCGCATGCGGTTCCCGGCCTACCTCGCGTTCGCGCTGCTCTGGTCGACGCTGGTCTACGACCCGCTCGCGCACTGGGTGTGGGGCGACGGCGGCTGGCTGAAGCAGCTCGGCGCGCTCGACTTCGCGGGCGGCACGGTCGTCCACATCTCGGCGGGCGCCGCCGCCCTCGTCGCCGCGGTGGCGTTAGGCAGGCGCCGCGGGATCGAGCGCCGGCCGCCGGTGCCGCACAACGTGCCGTTCGTGCTGTTGGGCGCGGGCGTGTTGTGGTTCGGCTGGTTCGGCTTCAACGCCGGGTCGGCGCTCGCGGCGGACGGCATCGCGGCCAACGCGCTCGTCACGACGCACGTCGCCGCGTCGACCGCGCTCCTCGCGTGGCTCGCCCTCGAGGCCATGCGCGGCGGCCGGCCGTCGGCGGTCGGCGCCGCGACGGGCGCGGTGGTCGGCCTCGTCGCGATCACGCCCGCGGCCGGCTACGTGACCCCGGCGAGCGCGGTCGCGATCGGGGCGATCGCCGCGGCGGCGAGCTTCTTCGCCCTGCACCTGCGCGCCCGCACGCGCGTCGACGACTCGCTCGACGTCTTCGCCTGTCACGGCGTCGGCGGCATCGTCGGCGCGCTGCTCACCGGCGTGTTCGCGACCAAGGCCGTGAACCCCGGCGGCGCGGACGGCCTGCTCGCCGGCAACCCGGCGCTCGTCGGCATCCAGGCGGTCGCCGTCCTGACCACCCTGCTCTGGGCCGGCGCGCTGACCGCCGGAATCCTCGCCCTCGTGCGCGTCGTCTCCCCGCTCCGCGTCAGCGTCCCCGACGAGATCGACGGCGTCGACGTCAGCGAGCACGGCGAGAGTGCCTACCAGGGCGACGCCGACCTGGTCGGGCGCGGCGCCTCCCTGGGCGGCAGCGTCTACCTGCCGCCCGAGGAGTTAGGCGCGTTCGCGGCGGTCCCGCCGGCCACGCCGCGCGTTGCGCAGAGCTGACCGGCGTTGGCGCGCGACGGGCCCCGCGGGGAACGCTCCGCGGGGCCCGTCGCATGCGGCTGGGGTTGTCAGAGCGGGAGCCGGCCGTCGTGCGCGGGCTCCCACGTCGTGCGACGTGTCAGCGCGCGACCGGGGCGGCCGGGCGGGCGGTCACCGTCTGCCCGGTCGCGACCGCGGGGGCGCCACGCCGGCCGGCGACGCGCTCCTGCAGCCACGTCATCGGGATCAGGAAGAGCGGCGACAGGAACAGCCCCAGCAGGGTGTTGATCCAGACCAGCGCCAGGTAGTAGGCCGTCATGCCGAGCGCGGCCCACGCCGTTCCGAAGTAGTTGTTGTGTTCCAATTCGTTATCCCGGGGGTGTGCGAGCGGCGGAAACGTAACGACCCGATCCGGGTCGAGGTAGCCGGCCGACGCAGGCGCAGGACGTGGGCCGCAGCGCGCGGTGCGCGCTGAGGTCGCCGTGGCCGAGCCCTCGAGCGCGTCAGTCACCGAGTCCGCCTCGCACCGAATAATTCGCGCGGTCGCGGCGACGTTGGAGCCGTACGAGGCGCCCGATGACGACGCAGGGCACCGTTGGTCAGCCGCGGCGGGCTCGCCCGGCGGCGTCTTGCTCGCGGTCTCGGGCGGGCGGGACAGCGCGGTCCTGCTCCATGCGGCGGCGACGGCGGCGCGCGGCGCCGTGCGCGCGGTCGCGACGTTCGACCACGGAACGGGCCCGCACGCGACCGACGCGGCCGCGAGCGTGCGCGCGTCGGCGGCGGCACTCGGCCTGGGGGTCGTGAGCGGCACGGCCGCGACGGCCGGTCGCACGGAGGACGCGTGGCGCGAGGCGCGATGGGCGTTCCTGCGCACCGCGGCCGCCGACGTCGGCGCGGCGGCGGTCGCGACGGCACATACGGCCGACGACCAGATCGAGACCATCGCCATGCGCGTCCTGCGCGGCGCCGGGCCCCGCGGGATTGCGGCTCTCGCCGCGGCGTCCGCCGGCGTCGTGCGGCCACTCGTCGCCGTGCCGCGGGCCGTCGTCGCCGAGTACGCCGCGGCGCACCGCCTGCGCTGGGTCGAGGATCCGTCCAACGCCGACCCTCGGCACCTGCGCTCGCGCGTGCGCTCCGCGCTTCTGCCGGCGTGCGAACGCGCGCGTCCCCTCCTTCCAACTCGGCTCGGCGCCGCCGCGGAGCGCGCGGCCGCGTGGCGCGCGGCGGTCGAGGTGTGGGCGCGGGCGATCGCGCCGGATCCCGCGCGTGGCGCCGCGGTGGCCGCACTCGCCGCACTCGGGCCCGAGGCGCTCGCGGTTTTCTGGCCCGCGTTCGCGGCGCGCGGCGGCGTTCGCCTCGACCGCCGCGGGCTTGAGCGTCTCGTGGCGTTCACCGGGCAAGTCACCGAGCGGGTGCGTCGGGGGACGGTCCAGCCGGCTCGCGTCCCGGTCGCGCCCGGCGCGGTGGTTGCGCTACACCACGCCGTCGACGGCACGGTGCGCGGCTGGCACTTGGTCGTCCATCCTCGTTCTCTGGTCCCGCGCGCCGCCTCCCCCGAACGGGGCACTTGGCGTGGCGGCGGTGAGCGCATCTGATTACGCATAGTCGCCCGGCGCCCGCCGGCGTCCCACGCCCACGTCCGCCCGCGCGCCCGTGACCGACGGTTCGACCTCCTCGCCACCGCGTACGTCGTCTGCCGCTGCGGACATCGCGGCCGTGCCCGCGTGCGACGGCGCGGCCGCGTCGGTCACGGCGTCCGCGCGGGCGTCGGCCGACCCGGCCCGCGACCCGCGACTCGCCGGGCGCAAACTCCGCCGCGTGGTGTATACCGAGCAGGAAATCGCCGCGCGCGTCGCGGCGCTCGGAGCGGAGATCGCGGCCGCGTATCCGGACGGCGAGCTGCTCGTGCTCGGTCTGCTCAAGGGCAGCTTCATCTTCCTGAGCGACCTCGTGCGGCAGGTCGTCCGTCCGCTGCAGGTCGACTTCCTCGTCGCGTCCAGCTACGGCGACGCCATGGTGTCGAGCGGCCAGGTCCGCCTCGTGTACGATCCGGAAACCTCGCTCGAGGGTAAACACATTCTACTGGTGGAGGACATCGTCGATTCCGGGCGCACGCTGCAAAAGCTCGTCGCGCTGCTCGGCGAGCGCCGCCCGCGGTCGCTCGAGATCTGTGCCCTCCTGCACAAGCACATCGCGTCGCACCTGACGCACCCGGTGCGCTTCGTCGGCTTCGACGCCCCCGAGGAGTTCCTCGTCGGCTACGGCCTCGATCACGCCGAGCACTTCCGGCACGTGCCCTACGTCGCGAGTCTTGCGGCGTGACGCCCGCGTCGGCGCACCACCTTTCGTCTGGTCCTCCGCGCGCCGACCGGCGCGCTTCCCGCGGCCCCGGCCGCACGCAGTGTAAGGTCTCAGGAGTCTGATGCCTCCGTCGATGCCACAACCGCCAAAGAAGCCGGCCAACTGGGGGCGCGCGTCCAAGACGATCGCCTTCTGGCTGGTGGTCATCCTCATCCCGGTGCTGCTCCTGCAGTTCACCGGCGCCGGCCGCGGCGACGCGACCGACATCACCGACACCACGTTCCGCCAACAGGTCGCCCTCGGCAACGTGAAGACCGCGATCTTCTCGGGCGCCACGACGATCAACGGCGAGTTCAAGTCCAAGGTCCCGCTCGGCCGCGGCAACCGCGCGATCGACCACTACTCGACGCAGCTCGCGGCCCCCGCGTCCGACAAGATCGTCGAGGACCTGACGGCCAAGAACGTCCAGGTCTCGCGCGAAAAGGAAGGCGCGTCGCTCGGCGGGATGCTGATCGCGTTCCTCCCGTACCTGCTGCTCATCGGCTTCTGGCTCTTCCTTTTCCGCCAGATGCAGGCGGGCGGGGCCAAGGCGTTCTCGTTCGGCAAGAGCAAGGCGAAGCTGCTGACCGGCGACACGCCCAAGGTCACCTTCGCCGACGTGGCCGGCGCGGACGAGGCCAAGGTCGAGCTGCAGGAGATCATCGAGTTCCTCAAGGACCCGCAGAAGTTCACGAAGCTCGGCGGTCGCCTGCCCAAGGGCGCGCTCCTCGTCGGGCCGCCGGGCACGGGCAAGACGCTGCTCGCCCGCGCAGTCGCCGGTGAGGCGGGCCGTCCGTTCTTCTCGATGTCCGGTTCTGACTTCGTCGAGATGTTCGTCGGCGTCGGCGCGAGCCGCGTGCGCGACCTCTTTGAGCAGGGCAAGGCGCACGCGCCCTGCATCATCTTCATCGACGAGATCGACGCCGTCGGCCGCCACCGCGGCGCCGGCCTCGGCGGCGGGCACGACGAGCGCGAGCAGACGCTCAACCAGCTGCTCGTCGAGATGGACGGCTTCGAGTCGAACGACGGCGTGATCCTCATCGCCGCGACCAACCGGCCGGACGTGCTCGACCCCGCGCTCTTGCGCCCGGGCCGCTTCGACCGCCAGGTGGTCGTCGACGCGCCGGACCTCAAGGGCCGCGAGGGCATCCTCCGCGTGCACCTGCGCAACAAGCCGATCGCCGAGGACGTGACCGTCAACGCCCTCGCGCGTGGGACGCCGGGCATGTCGGGCGCCGACCTCGCGAACCTCGTCAACGAGGGCGCGCTGCTCGCCGCGCGGCGGGGACACGACAAGATCTGGATGAACGACCTCGAGGAGGCGAAGGACAAGGTCATGCTCGGGGCCGAGCGCAAGTCGCTGGTCATGAAGGAAGAGGAGCGCCGGCTGACGGCGTACCACGAGGCCGGCCACGCGGTGTGCGCCATCCTCGTCAAGGGGAACGACCCGCTGCACAAGGTCACGATCGTGCCGCGCGGCCGCGCCCTGGGCGTCGCCTTCACGCTCCCCGAGGACGACCGGGTGTCGGTCACGCGCCAGCAGATCGAGGCCCGCCTCGTCATGGCGTACGGCGGGCGTACGGCCGAGGAGATCATCTTCGGCCGCGACCGCGTCACCACCGGTGCCGCGAGCGACATCCAGCAGGCCACCGGCATTGCGCGTCGCTACGTCTCGCAGTGGGGGCTCTCGGACCGGATCGGCCCGATCCTCGTCGGCGATCAGGAGCACGAGGTCTTCCTCGGCCGCGAACTCGGCAGCCGCCGCGAGGTGTCCGAGCAGACTGCACAGCTCGTGGACGCGGAAGTCAAGCGCGTAATCGACGAGGCGTATAACCGCGCCAAGTCGGTACTACAGGAGAACGTGGGCCTGCTGCACGCCGTGGCCGCGTCGCTCCTCGAACTCGAGACGCTGTCGCTGGCCGACATCGACTACCTGCGCCGCGGCGAGGCCATTCCGCCACGGCCGCCGACCCCGACGGCGCCCGGCCCGGCGCCCGTCGCGCCGGCAGCGATCCCGCAGCCCAAGCCCATCGCGCCGCCGTTCCTCGGCGGCCCGGAAGTCGCACCGGCGTAAGCGCAGCCCGCGGCTCGCGTTTCACGTTAGAGCTTCGCACGAAGCGGGCGCCCAGTCGCGGCGCCCGCTTCGTCGTTCCCCGTCACATCCCGACCCATGGCCACCGCAGCCCGACCGGGCGCTGCCGCCCCGCCCGCGCCCACCGCCGCGCAGAAGGCGGCGAGCGCGGCGTTCGCCGCCAATCAGGCGAACTACAAGTGGATCATCCTCTTCGGCCTGATCACCGCCGCCATCATGGAGGTGCTGGACACGACGATCATCAACGTCGCGCTCCCGCAAATGGCCGGTAACCTCGGCGCCACGCAGGAGGAGATCAGCTGGGTGTCGACCGGCTACATCCTGTCGAACGTGATCTTCCTGCCGATGACCGCGTTCTTCACCGAACGGTTCGGCCGCCGGCGATACCTCACGTTCTCGATCATTCTGTTCGTCATCGCGTCGTGGCTGTGCGGAAATTCGCACTCCCTGGGCGAGCTCGTGATGTGGCGCATCGTGCAGGGCGCGGGCGGCGCGGCGCTGCTCTCGACCGCGCAGGCGACCATCCGCCAGATCTTCCCGGCGGAGCAGCAGGGTCTCGTGCAGGCGATCTTCCTCCTCGGCATCATCGTCGCGCCGACGTTAGGCCCGACGCTCGGCGGGTGGATCACCGACAACTACACGTGGAACTGGTGCTTCTTCATCAACGTGCCGATCGGGATTCTCAGCACGTTCCTCGTGAGCACGTTCCTCATCGACCCGCCCGGAATGCAGCGCAAGGGCGTTCCGGTCGACTGGCTCGGCATCGGGCTGCTGACGACCGGCCTCGGCTCGCTCCAGTACGTGCTCGAAGAAGGGAACACGAAGGACTGGTTCTCCGATGTCTGGATCCAGCGGCTCACGGTGGTCTCGGTCCTCGCGCTCGCGGGCATGCTCTGGTGGGAACTCTCGCCGCGCAACAAGCACCCGGTCGTCAACTTCCGCGTGCTCCACAATCGGCAGCTCGCGTCGAGCATCTTCCTGTTCGTCGCGCTCGGCTTCGGGTTGTACGGCGGAACCTTCATCTACCCGCTGTTCACCCAGAGCCTCCTCCACTTCTCGCCGACCGAGACGGGGCTGACCATGTTGCCCGGCGGACTCGCGACGGCGGTCACAGCGATCATCTGCGGTCGGTTGCTCAACGGCGCCAAGCCGCTCGCCGACGCTCGTGTCCTGATCGCGATCGGGATGCTGCTCTTCATGGTGGCGATGTGGAAGCTCGGCCACCTCACCACGGCGGCGGGCGAGCCCGACACGCGCGCGGCGCTGCTGATCCGCGGGGCGGGGCTCGGCTTTCTCTTCACGCCGATCAACAACGTCGCATACGCCAGCTTGAAGCCGAGTGAGGCGCAGCAGGCCGCGGGGCTCATCAACCTGTCGCGCCAGCTCGGTGGCTCGTTCGGCATCGCGATCCTCGCCAATTACATCACGACGCACACCGAGCTGCATCGCTCCGACGTGGTGAGCAATCTCGCGACTGGCAACGTGCTCACCGACGCGCGCATCCAGCAGCTGTCGCGCGCGTTCATCTCGCGCGGCTACTCGGCCGCGGAGGCGAAGATGCACGCGTTGAAGGTCCTCGACGGACAGGTGCAGGCGCAGGCGTCCGTTCTCAGTTACAACGACGCGTGGCTGCTGCTGCTCCTCACGTTCGTCGTCGTCGCTCCCGCGATCCTCCTGCTGCGCCGTCCCAAGGGCGCGGCCGCGGCGGTTGACGCGCACTGATTCGGAACGGGTCGCGCACGCGCCGACGTGGCGCGTGCGCGGCCGAGTCCTGACGCTCGACCGACCGTTCGTCCTGGGCGTCCTGAACGTCACGCCCGACAGCTTCAGCGACGGCGGACGGTACGACCGGCTCGACCGCGCGCGCGCACACGCCGACGCGCTCGTCTCGGAGGGCGCGGACGGACTCGACGTCGGCGGCGAGTCGACCCGCCCGCACAACGGCGGCGGGGTGAGCGCGGCGGACGAGTGCGCGCGCGTCGTCCCGGTGATCGCGGCCGTGCGACGCGCGCATCCGGCGATCGTGCTCTCGGTGGACACCGTGAAGGCGGCGGTCGCCCGGGCCGCGCTCGACGCGGGCGCGGACGTCGTGAACGACGTCTCCGGCTTCCGCCTGGACCCGGCGGCCGCCGACGTTTGCGCGCGGGCCCGCGCCGGGGTGGTCCTCATGCACTCGCGCGGTACGGTGGGCGACATGGCGACCTACGCGCACGCGGCGTACGCCGACGTCGCCGCCGAGGTCGCGGCCGAACTCGCGGACTCGCTCGCGCGTGCCGACGCGGCCGGCGTCGAACGCGAGGCGGTGGTGCTCGATCCAGGGGTCGGTTTCGCGAAGCGAGGCGCCGACTCGGTCGCCGTGCTCGCCGCCCTTCCGCGCCTCGCCGCGCTCGGCCGCCCGCTCCTCGTCGGCGCCTCGCGCAAGCGCTTCGTCGGCGAGTTGAGCGGCGTCGCCGATCCCGCGGCCCGCGTGCACGGAAGCGTCGGCGCGCACGTCGCCGCGCTCGCGAGCGGCGCGCGGCTCTTCCGCGTCCACGACGCGCGCGCGCACCGCGAGGCGCTCGACGTGGCATGGGCGGTGTTGTCGCACTGCTGAGCCGGAGCCGGGCGTAACCGCGACCTGGTCGGGGGTCCTTCCCACCGCGGCGCGGGACTATGTTCGGCGGATGCCGGCCCCCGATCTCCCTCACGCGCTCGGCGACGCGTTCCGCGTCGGCTGGCGCGACGTCCTCGACATCGGGGTCGTCGGCTGGCTCGCGTACCGGCTCCTGCGGCTCGTCCGCGGCGCGCGGGCCGTGCAATTGGTCGGGGCGCTTTTCGTGCTCGCGATCGCCTACGGCGCCGCGTGGGTGCTCGAGCTGACTCTCCTCGGTTCGCTCCTCACCACAGCCGTCCGCTACCTCCCGATCGTCGCGCTCGTCGCGTTCCAGCCCGAGCTGCGGGCGGCAATCCTGCACCTCACGCAGCCGCGCGCGACACGACTCGTCCGCGCGCTGGCCGAGGACGAGGTGATCGACGAGATCGGCGACGCCGTCGAGCGCTTGAGCCGGTCGAGCACCGGCGCCATCGTCGCGCTCGAGCGTGACGTCTCGCTCGGCGACGTGCTCGAGACCGGCACCGCCCTCAACGCGAAGGTGTCTGGCGACCTGCTCGCGACCATCTTCACGCCGTACTCGCCGCTCCACGACGGCGCGGTCATCGTGCGCGGCGACACGATCGTCGGCGCGGGGTGCATCCTCCCGCTCTCGCAGGCCCGCGTCGAGGACCGCTCGTTAGGCACGCGGCACCGCGCCGCCCTCGGCCTCAGCGAGGAGAGCGACGCGCTCGTCGTCGTCGTGAGCGAGGAGACCGGCACCGTGTCGCTCGCCGTGGACGGCCGACTGCGGCGCGCGCTCGCGCCCGCCGAGCTCCGCGACCTGCTGCGCGGGCGCAGCGGGCGGACGTCCGAGTACGCGAGCATGCCACTCGTGGGGTGACGGCGCCCGCGCGGCGGGCGGCCGCGGCCGCGGGCGTCGTGCTCGCCGCGTTGTACGCCTCGACCGCGGCGCCCGACGTCACGTTCTGGGAC
Organism: uncultured Gemmatimonadales bacterium; assembly: GCA_963763675.1. Classification (GTDB taxonomy): domain Bacteria; phylum Gemmatimonadota; class Gemmatimonadetes; order Gemmatimonadales; family Gemmatimonadaceae; genus BPUI01. The sequence continues at coordinate 919,682 of CAVXPN010000001.1, read as the reverse complement.
GCGGGCGAGTTCCTCACCAGCTTCGCGACGTTCGGCATCCCGCACCCGCCCGGCACCCCGCTCTTCGTCGCGCTCGGGCGGGTGTGGACGCTCGCGGCCGTGGCGCTCGGGGCCGCGCCGGCGGCCGCCGGCAACCTGCTCTCCGTGGCGTGCACGGCCGCCGCGGGCGCGTGCACCGCGTGGCTCGTGACGCGATGGACGCGCAGCGGCGTGGCCGGCCTCGCCGCGGCCCTCTGCGCCGGCACGATGAGCACCGTGTGGTCCAACGCGACCGAGGCCGAGGTGTACGCGGCCGCGCTCGCCCTCGCCTGCGCGGCGCTCGCGGCCGCGGATGCGGCGGGGGCTCGCGCGTCCGCCGGGCCGAGCTCCGTCGCGAGCGCTCGCGCCACGGCCGCGACCGCGTACGCACTCGCGCTCGCGGTGCCGCTGCATCTCAGCGCGCTCGTCGTCGCGCCGGCCGCCTTGTGGCTCGCGTGCTCCGCGGTCGCGACGGCGCAGGGGACCGCGCGTGAGTCCGGGCGGGTGTTCGATCGGTCCCGCGCGCTCGCGCTGCTCTCGTCCGCCGTGCTGGCCGCGGGCGTCGGAACGTCGCGCGCGGGAGTCGTCGCGTTAGGCGCGGCCGGATTCGCGGTCGCGTCGGCCCGACGGCCGCGTCTGGAAGCCCTCGCCGTCGCCGGCGCGACCGCGCTCGGGCTCTCCGGGCTCGCGATCCTCGCCCTGCGAGCCGCGCAAGACCCGTGGTTGAACCAGGGAGACCCCTCGACGTGGGCGCGCCTCGTCGACGTGGTCGGCCGGCGCCAATACGCGGTCGCCGGGCTCCTGCCGCGGCAGGCGCCCTGGTGGCTGCAGCTGGCCAACGTCGGCCAGTGGGCCGACTGGCAGGTCGCGCTCGGCGTCGATCCCGGCGCGCCCGCGTCGGCAGCGCGGACCGCGTGCACCGCGGCGTTCGTCGCCCTCGGCGTCCTCGGCTCGGCGTGGCACCGCCGCCGGGACCGCCGCTCGTGGACCGCCGTGCTGCTGTTGTTAGGCGCGGGGAGCGTGGGCGTCGCCTGCTACCTGAACCTCAAGGCCGGCCCGTCGATCGGCGCCGGCGTGCTCCCCGAGCGCGCGCCCCACGAAGCCCGCGAGCGCGACTACTTCTTCGTCCTCGCGTGGTGGGCGTGGGGGATCTGGGCGGGGTGTGGCGCGGTCGTCGCGACCCGCGCGGTCGCGGCGCGGGTCGCGCAGCGCACGGGGCAGGGGAGGGCGCGCGGTCTCCGCGCCAGCTCGTCGCTCGGCGTGTGCGTCGCCGCGCTCCCAGCGCTGCTCAACTGGCGCGTCTCCGATCGGCGCGACGCGCGCGTCGCCCCCGCCGCCGCCGCGTACGCGCGCGCGCTGCTCGAGAACGCGCCGCGCAACGCGGTGCTCTTCGTAAACGCCGACAACGACACCTACCCGCTCTGGGACGCGCAGGGTGCGCGCGGCGTGCGACGCGATGTCACCGTCGTCACGGTCTCACTGCTCCCCGCGGCGTGGTACCGGGCGGAACTCGCGCGGCGCGCGGGACTCCTCCCCATCGGCGGTGCCGCGTGGGTCGGAACGGGGCCGAGCGTGACGGCGATCGCTGCGCGCGCTGCGCTCCGAGGTCGCCCGATTGCCGCGTCGCTGGGCACCGACGACGATGTGCGGCACGCGATCGTGCGCGGAGCGCCGGCGCCGGGCGAATGGCGCCTACGTGGCTTCACGATCGGCTGGGTTCCCACGTCCACCGTCCAGATCGTGCCCGGTCAGGACCGCGGAACGGTCCCACTCGGCCCGACGATTGCCGACGCGGCCGGCGTCGCGGTCGGCGACCGCGCCGCGCTCGCCGTTTCGGAGGCGCGCGCGCCCCGCGTCCCCGTGGCCTGGCTCCACGACGAAGCCGGCGACGGCGTCGTCGCGTGGGCATACCGTCAACTCGCGTGCCCCGCGGCCGCCCTGGGCGGCGCCTCGCGTTCACTTGAGGGGGCCTGCCGCGCGCGGTAGGTTTCGCAGCCATGTCGTTGCCCCACATGCACCTAGCCGCATCAGCCGCGTCCACCGGTTCACCGGTCGCGGAGCGCGTGACGGAGGTGCGAGGTCGGATCGCCGACGCGGTCCAACGTGGCGGGCACGCGCAAGGGGTCACCCTCATCGCGGTGACGAAGACGTACGGGCCCGACATCGTGCGCGACGCATGGGCCGCGGGTGTGCACGACGTCGGCGAGAACAGAATCCAGGAAGCGACCGCGAAGATGGCCGCGGTCGACGTGCCGGTTCGGTGGCACCTGATCGGCCATCTCCAGCGCAACAAGGTGCGCCAGACGGATGGGTTCGCACTGATTCACTCCTGCGACAGTGCGCGCCTCGCCGACGCGCTCGATGAGCACGGGGTCGCGCGCCATCGTCCGGTCGAGGTCCTGCTGCAGATCAACGTCAGCGGTGAGACGTCGAAAGGCGGCTACGACGCCGACCTCGTGCGCCCCGAGGCCGAGCGACTCACCACGCGTCCGGGGCTGTTGGTGCGCGGTGTGATGACCATCGCCCCGCTCGACGGCGACGAACGCGCGCTCCGCGCCATCTTTGCCACGGCGCGCGCCGCCCGCGACGTCTTGGTCGAAGTCGGGCACCCCGCGGCCGAGCTCTCGATGGGGATGAGCGGCGACTACGAGATCGCCGTCGAAGAAGGCGCGACGCTCGTGCGGGTCGGCAGCGCGCTCTTCGGCGCCCGCTCGTAGCTTCCGCGCCCCGCGCGCCCCACCCGCGTCCGGCCGCCACGCGACGGCCGGGCGCTCGCCCCCTTTTTCGCCCCATGGCCGACGACACCTTTCACCTCACGCCCCTCGACGTCCGGCGCTACGAGTTCGGCCGCGCCCTGCGCGGCTACGACGCGGCGCGCGTGGATCAGTTCAAGGAGCAGGTCGCCACGGAGCTCGAGCGCCTCACCCGGACGACGCAGGAGCTCGAGCAGAAGGCCCGCAACTTTCACGAGCAGCTGCGCGCGTTCCGCGAGCGCGACCGCGCGATGAGCGAGGCGCTCATCGCCGCGCAGCAGCTCCGCGTCGACGCGCGCGAGGCCGCCGACCGCGAGGCCGAGCTGGTCAGGCGCGAGGCGCAGAGCGAGGCCGAACGCGTGCTCCGCGACGCGCGCGAGGAGGCGGCGCGCACGGTCGAGGCGGCGCGCGCCGAGGCGCAGCGGCACACCGAGGAGCGCCGCGGCGAACTCCGACGACTTGAAGAGGAAGCCGAGTCGCTCGATCGCGTGCACCGCACCTACCTCGCGCAGCTCCGCCTCCTCGCAGAACGGCAGCTCGCCGAACTCTCGGTCGCCGAGGAGCGCTCGCTGCCGCCGGTGCGCGCGCGTCCCGCGCTGGCCGCGCCTGCGCCCGACGTCGTGCACGCCGGAGCGGCGGCGTGACCCAGCCCGGCGGGCAGCGGTATCCGATCCTCCTCGCCGACCGCCCGCAGCGCGAGCTCGAAGAGGCGCTCCTCGAGCGCTGGCGCGACGAGCACCTGTTCGAGCGCGCGCAGGCCGCGCGGGCCGGCGGGCCGCCGTTCGTCTTCTACGAGGGGCCGCCGACGGCGAACGGCCGACCCGGCATCCACCACGTCTTCGCGCGCACGATCAAGGACCTCGTCTGCCGGCACCGCGCGATGCGCGGGCACGACGTGCCGCGCAAGGCGGGTTGGGACACGCACGGACTCCCCGTAGAAATCGAGATCGAGAAAGCGTTAGGCATCAGCGGCAAGCAGGACATCGAGCGCATCGGCGTCGCCGAGTTCAACCGCCTCTGCCGCGAAAGCGTGTTCCGCTACCGCGGGGAGTGGGAGCAGCTCTCGGAGCGGATGGCGTACTGGCTGAACTACGCCGACCCCTACGTCACGTTCAGCAACGACTACGTGGAGAGCGTGTGGTGGGCGCTCGCCCAGCTGCACCGGCGCGGGCTGCTGTACCAGGGCTACAAGATCCTGCCCTACTGCCCGCGCTGCGAGACTACCCTCTCGAGCCACGAGGTCGCGCAGGGGTACAAGGACGTCGAGGATCCCAGCGTCTACGTCGCGCTCGATCTCGTGCCGAACGCGGGCGAGGCGCACGCCGGCCGCCGGCGCATCCTCGTCTGGACGACCACCCCGTGGACGCTCGTGTCCAACACGGCCCTCGCGGTGAACCCGGAGCTCGACTACGTCGAGTTGCGAAAGCGCGGCCGCGAGGAGGGGTCGGCGGAGGACGGGTGGACGATCGTGCTGGCCGAGGCGCGCGCGTCGGGTGTGTTGGGCGCCGACTGGGCGGACCGCTGGGACGTGGCCGCGCGGATGCGCGGAACCGAGCTCGCGGGCCGGCGCTACCGCCGGCCGCTCGACTGGGTGCAGTTCCCGGCCGACGGCGTGCCCGGCGCGGGCGCGCACGAGGTGATCGTGGCCGAGAACTTCGTCTCCGCCGAGGACGGGTCCGGCGTGGTCCACATGTCGCCCGCGTTCGGAGCGGACGACTACGCGGCCGGCCGCCGGCACGGCCTCGCGTTCGTGCAGCCGGTCAACGGGCGCGGCGAGTTCGACGTGTCGGTGGCCGTCGTCGGCGGCACGTTCTTCAAGCGCGCGGATCCCGTCATCATCGACGAACTCCGGCGCCGCGACGTGCTCTGGAAGGCGTCGACCTTCGTGCACACGTACCCGCACTGCTGGCGCTGCCGCACCCCGCTGCTCTATTACGCGCACTCGTCGTGGTTCGTCCGCACGACGTCGTACAAGGCAGAAATGCTCGCGCGGAACGCGCGCATCGGGTGGCACCCCGCGAGCGTCGGCGCCGGCCGCTTCGGGCAGTGGCTCGAGAACAACATCGACTGGGCCGTGTCGCGCGACCGGTACTGGGGAACGCCGCTCCCGGTCTGGGTCAACGACACCGACCCGACCGAGGTGGAGGTCATTGGCTCGTACGCCGAGTTGGCCGAGCGGGCCGGGCGCGCGCTGCCGCCCGACTTTGACCCGCACAAGCCGTTCATCGACGCGTACACCTGGCCGGCGAGGAGCGGGACCGGCACGATGCGCCGCATCCCCGAGGTCGCCGACGCGTGGTTCGACTCGGGCTCGATGCCCTTCGCCCAGTGGCACTTCCCGTTCGAGAACGCGGACGTCGTCGCGCGGCAGTTCCCGGCCGACTTCATCGCCGAGGGGCAGGACCAGACGCGCGGGTGGTTCTACTCGCTGCTCGCCATCGCGACCGGCGTCGGCGACGCCCTGCCCAACAACGCTGGCGAGCCGGCTGCGCCGTATCGCTCGGTCATCGTCAACGGCGTCGTCCTCGACGCCGACGAACGGAAGATGTCGAAGAGCCTGGGCAACACCGTCGACCCGTGGGCCGTGATGGAGCGTCACGGGGCGGACGCGGCGCGGCTCTTCTTCGTGAGCCGCGGCGAGGTGTGGAACCAGCTGCCGTTCGACGAGGCGCAGATCCGCCAGACCGCGGGCAACTTCCTCGTCACGCTGAAGAACGTCTACGCCTTCTTTGCGCTGTACGCGAACTTCGGGTGGGCGCCGTCCGACGCGGACCCGCGCCCGGCCGACCGCCCGGCCCTCGACCGGTGGGTGTTAGGCCGGCTCGCCGACGTCGAGCGCGAGGCCGACGCGCTGCTCGAGTCGCTGGACCCGACGGCCGCGGCGCGGCGCGTCGTCGAGTTCTTCGACGCGGACGTGAGCAAGTGGTACCTCCGCCTCTCGCGCGCCCGCTTCTACGACGTCGCGACCGACGACGAGCGCGCCGCGTTCGCGACGCTGCACGAGGTGCTCGTGGTCACCGCGCGCCTCCTCGCGCCGTTCACGCCGTTCGTCGCCGACTGGCTGCACCGCGCCCTCACCGGCGGCCTGGACGCGGGCGCGAGCGTGCACCTCGCCGACTACGTGCGCGCCGACGTCGCGCCGTTAGGCGACGACGCGCACGCGCTCGCCGCCGCGATGGACGCCGTCCGCCGCCTCGTCAACCTCGGCCGAGCCGCGCGCGAGGACGTCGGGCTCGGCGTTCGCCAGCCGCTCGCGACGCTTGTCGCGGTCGCGCCGGTCCACGAGGTTCGCGTGACGGCCGCGCTCCACGCGCTCGCCCCCCTCCTCGCGGCCGAGCTGAACGTGAAGGCGGTCCGGTGGGCGACGAGCGGCGACGACCTGGTCACGCTCGAGCCCAAGGCCAATTTCCGCGCCCTGGGCAAGCGCTTCGGGAAATCGACGCCGCTCGCCGCCGCCGCGGTGGCCGCCCTAGCGCCCGACGCGCTCCGCGCGTTCGAACACGGCGAGCCGGTGTCGATCTCGGTCGACGGCGTCGACCACCCGGTGCTCGTCGACGACGTTACCGTCCTGCGGCGCGCCGCCGGCGCGTACGCGGTCCAGGAGGAAGGCGGCTACGTCGCCGCCCTCGACGCGACCGTCACCCCGGAGCTTCGCGCCGACGGCGTCGCGCGCGAGGTCGTCAGCCGCGTACAGCGCCTCCGCAAGGAGATCGGGCTCGAGGTCAGCGACCGCGTCGCGCTCCGCGTGTGGGGCGACTCGGCGCTCGAGGACGCCGTGCGGACCCACGCGGCGTACATCGCGGGCGAGGTCCTCGCCCGCCCACTCGAGGTCGGCGCGCCCGACCCCGCCGGCGTGGCGGCGTCCGACGCGGGAACCGCCGCCGCCGCGAGCGCGTCCGATCCGCTAACTTCCGCGGTTTCGCGGACGCTGGACGTCGACGGCTCGGCCGTCCACGTCACCATCCGCAAGACCCTCAGCTGAGACTGACCCGCATGGCTAACCCCGGCCCGACGGCGGCCCCCGCGGGCGCGGGCGACCAGACGTCGCCCGCCCCGTTCGCGCCCCTCGCGACCAAGGACATCGCCTACTTCGAGAAGCGCCTCCTCGAGGAGCGCAAGCGCGTGCTCAAGGAGCTCGGCCACCACGGCGAGACGTTCGGCGCCAGCCAGCAGGAAGCAGGCGGCGACCTGAGTTCGTACTCGTTCCACATGGCCGACCAGGGCACCGACGCGATGGAGCGCGAGAAGGCGTTCCTGTTCGCCAGCCAGGAAGGCCGCTTCCTCTGGCACCTCGACGAAGCCCTGCGCCGCCTGTACCGCTCGCCCGAGACGTTCGGCAGGTGTCACTCGTGCGGCCGTAACATCGCTTTCGAGCGCCTCGACGCGCTCCCGCACGCGCGCTTCTGCATCGACTGCAAGCAGCGCGAAGAGGATGGCCGCAAGGGCGGCTGAACCGACGCCGCGCGTGGACCGCCCGGGCGAGCCGACGAGCGCGGCCGACGTCAATACCAACGGGGTGCTGTTCTGGCCCGTCGTGGTCCTCGTCGTCGCGGTCGACCTGCTGACCAAAGCGCTCGCGGCGTACGCGCTTACCCCGGCCGGGTTTCCACACGCGGTCGCCGGAAGCTGGCTTCGACTCACGCTCGTCTACAACCCGGGCGCGGCGTTCGGATTGCACGTCGGGGCGTGGTCCCGCGGCGTGTTCCTCGCCCTCACGCTCGTCGTGCTTCGCGTCGTCTGGCGCTTCTACCGCGCGACGCCCGACCGCGCGAACGTCCGCGTCCTCGCGCTCGCCCTACTTGCCGCCGGGGCACTCGGGAACGCGCTCACCCGACTCGCCTCGGACGATGGCGTGGTCGACTTCCTGGACGTCGGCATCGGCGCGCATCGCCTGCCGACCTTCAACCTCGCTGACGTCGCGGTGACCGCGGGCGCGCTCCTCCTCTGCCGCGTCGTCTGGACGGCGGACGCGCGGCGCGAGTCGGTCGACGCGGCGGAGCAGGAGCGCGCCCGCCGGCCGATCGCCTCACTAGGAAAATCGCCGGCAGAGCTCGTATGAACACTCCGTCTCACCCCGTCGCGGGCGCGTCCAGCGCCGAGCGCCCGCTGCCCGTCGCCGCGACCGCCACCCTCATCGCCGCCATCGTCGCCGCCGACCAGTACACGAAGCACGTCGCCGTCGCGGCCCTTGTCCCACACGTGCCGCGCAACGTCGTGAGCGACGTCCTCCGCTTCACGCTGACCTTCAACCCCGGCGCCGCGTTCGGCATGCACCTCGGCCGCGCCTCGTGGTGGGCGTTCCCGGCCCTGACGGTCATGATCCTCGGATTTCTTATCAGGTTGTATCGAAGTCTGCCGCCCGCGGAGCGCGCACTGCGCCTCGCGATCGCGGCCGTGATGGGCGGCGCGGTCGGGAACCTGGTGGACCGCTTCCGCTCGCCGGCCGGCGTCGTCGACTTCATAGACGTCGGGGTCGGCGACGTCCGGTTCTGGACGTTCAACGTCGCGGACTCGGCCGTGAGCGTGGGCGCGGTACTACTCGTGCTCCTGCTCTGGCGGTTCGAGTCGCGCCTTCAGGCAACCGCGACCGCGGGTGCGACCGTTAACGGCCCCGCCGAGCCGATCGAGATCGCGCGCCCGTGACCGGCCCCGCGCCGACGGCCGACCCGGGGCTCCACGACCTCACCGTCGGCGACGACGAGGCCGGCGAGCGCCTCGACCTGTTCATTGCGCGACGGCTCGGCACCTCCCGCACCCAGGCCGCGACGCTCGTCGCGAACGAACTCGTCACCGTCGAGGGACGCCGCGAGAAGGCGAGCTGGCGACTCCGCACGGCCGAGCGCGTCGCGGTGCATGTGCCGCCGCCCGCGGGCCGCGAGGTGGTCGGCGAGGACATCCCGCTCGCGATCGTCTACGAGGACGATGAGGTACTCGTCGTCGACAAGCCGGCCGGAATGGTGGTGCATCCGGCTCCAGGCAATTGGACCGGCACCCTCGTCAACGCGCTCGTCGGGCGCGGCCAGTCGCTGGCCGACGGCGGCGGGGAGGAGCGGCCGGGACTCGTCCATCGTATCGACAAGGACACCTCCGGCCTCCTCGTCGTCGCAAAGACCGAACGCGCGCACCGCGTCCTGTCGGCCGCGCTCGCGGCGCGTCAGGTCGTCCGCCGCTACGCCGCCGCGTGCTGGGGCCACGTCACCACCGAACGGTTCACGGTCGATAAGCCGCTCGCGCGCGACCCGCGCAATCGCCAGCGCATGGCGGTGGTGACGTCGGGTAAGGCGGCGCGCACGGACTTCGTCCGGCTCGCGCGCGGCGATGTCGGCGACCTCCTCCGCGCGCGCCTGCACACGGGCCGCACGCACCAGATCCGCGTCCACCTCGCCAGCACCGGGCATCCCGTCCTCGGCGACGACGTGTACGGCGGCGGTGGTGGCCGACGGTTGGTCGCGCTGCCGCCGCAGCGGCACTTCCTCCACGCCGCGGAGCTACGCTTCCGGCACCCGGCCGACGGTCGCGAACTGCTGTTCCGCTCGCCCCTTCCCGACGACCTTCGGCGCGCGCTCGGCGCTCTCGTGCACGATCCTGCGGTGGCCGAAATGGAAGATCCGTTGGACTACTTCGGCTTCTACGCCGCGGACTGAACCGCGCACCACGCGATGCTCCCCGGCGAGCCGGTCGCGGCCGCCGAACAGGTCGCCGCCGACGACGCCTTCGACGTGCTCGTCATCGCCGTGCCGGTCGGCGGCACCTCCAAGCTGTGTGCCATCCGCGCGTCCGACGTCCGCGAGGTCGCGCGCCTCGAGCGCGTGACGCCGTACCCCGGCGCCCCGGCCGATGTGCCCGGCGTGACCGCGCTTCGCGGGCAGATCGTTCCGGTCCTGTTCCTGGCGCCACCGGACGTCGCGTCGGGTCCCGCCATCCTCGTCAGCGACGGCCGCGAGGCGCTCGTCCTCGCCGGCGCCGGTCCGACCCGAGTCACCGGCGCAAGGTGGTCGACCGCGCCGCGCGATCCGCGCGTGGTCCTCTGGTCCGGGCGCGAGTTGCCGCTCGCCGGCGCCGTGCGTCTCGAGGACGCCGCACGGCCCGACGCCGCCGGTGGCCCGCCCCTCCCGCTGCTCGACGCGGCGGCGCTGATTGCAGCGGCGGTCGACGACACGGACGGAGAGCGATGATGGCACACACCGTACTGGTTTGCGACGACGCCCTTTTCATGCGGGCGATGGTGACCGACATCCTGCAGCAGGCCGGCTATGACGTCGTCGGCGAAGCCTCGACCGGCGCCGAAGCCGTGGCGCAGTACGAGAATCTGCGACCGGACCTGGTGACGATGGACATCGTCATGCCCGACATGGGAGGCGTCGACGCCGTGCGCGCGATCCGCGCGCAGGACCCGAGCGCCCGCGTGGTCATGTGCAGCGCGATGGGACAGCAGGCGCTCGTGGTGGAAGCGATCCAGGCCGGTGCGCGTGACTTCGTCGTGAAGCCGTTCCAGCCCGCGCGCGTCGTCGAAGCGGCCGAGCGGGCCCTGGCCTGAGCGCCGCGCGCGCGCCCACGCCCGAGCTGTCCGCGGCGAAGTATGCCGCGCTCTTCGCCCGGGAAGCGCGCGAGCAACTTCGTTCGGCCCGCGGCGCCGCGCTCGCGCTCGCCGACACGGGCGCGGCAACCGACCTCGACGCCTTGTTCCGGAGCGTTCACACGCTCAAGGGCATGGCGGGCGCGATGGGCCACACCGTCGTCGAGGAACTCGCCCACGTCCTCGAAGACGCGCTGGCTCGCGCGGCGGGCGCGGGCGAGGAAGCCGCGCGACGCCTGCGACTCGACGATGCGCTCGACGCTCTCGACGACGCCGTCACGGCCGCGATCGATGGCGTAGCCCGCTCACCCGACCCGGCCGCCGCCGCGGTGGGCACTCTGTTAGGCACGTCGCGTTCTGCGACCGGCCGCCGCCCATCTGAGTCGCAGACGCCCGTCTTACCCGGTCGACGGTCGACTGCGGTCGTGCCGGTCGCGGTTCCGGTGCTCGACCGCCTCCTCGATCTTGCGGGTGAACTGGCGGCCCTGCGCGCGCGCGTCACCGACTGCGCGGCCCGGGCGGGGGACGCCGACCTCGCACGCGCTGCCGCCGACTTCGGGCGACTGTCGGGGGCGTTGACCGAAGAAGTGCGCGCGGCGCGACTCGTCTCCGTCTCCGACCTCTTCGCAGAGTTGCCCCGTGTTGTGCGCCAGGCCGCGCGCGACAGCGGCAAGCAGGCCGTGCTCGAGACCACCGGCGCGGATGTCGTCGCCGACCGCGCCGTCCTCGACGCGCTCGGAGAACCGCTGCTGCACCTGCTTCGCAACGCGGTCGACCACGGGATCGAGACCCCGGCCGACCGGGCACGGGCCGGGAAACCCACCGTGGGCCGTATCGTGGTCGGCGCCGTTCGGAACGGCAGCGTGCTCGTGGTCACCGTCGAGGACGACGGCCGCGGTGTGGATCGCGCGGCCGTGCTGGCCCGCGCGCGTGAACGCGGCCGCCTCACGCATGCGCGGATCGGCGCCGAGAGCGACGACGACGTTCTCCTGCGCTGCCTCGCTCTGCCGGGACTCAGTACCGCGTCGGGCGTCGGCCGCGTTTCGGGGCGTGGCGTCGGTGTCGATGCGGCACTCGCCCGCGTGCGCGCGCTCGGGGGCGCGCTCTCGCTTCGCACCGAGGCGGGGCAGGGGACCGCGTTCGAGTTGCGCATGCCGCTCTCGTGGGCCGTCGTGCCCGCCCTCGTCGTACGCGCCGGCGGTGCCGCGTACGCGCTTCCGTTCGCGCACGTCGGCGGGACGCGCGAGCCCGCTCGCAACGAGTCAGGGACGTCGCTCGCCGCGCTTCTCGGACAGAGAGACACCGACGTTCGTACCGGGTGCGACGTGGTCCTGCTGGTGCCGGGGTCCGGCGCGACGCCGATCCCGGTCCTCGTCGACAAGATCGTCGGTGCCCGCGACTGCGTCCTCAAGCCGCTCGCCACGCCGCGGGGCGCGTTCAGGATCGCGGCGGGCGCGACGATACTCGACGAGGGGGAGGTCGCGCTCGTGCTCGACGTCCCCGCCGTCGCGTCGCGGTCCACGCCGCGCACCCCCGCCGCCACGAGACCCCCGCCGTGACCCTCGCCCCCGCCCGCGCCGCGCTCTCCCCGGCCCCGTACCGCGCCGACGACCCGCGGCGGCTCAACGACGTGCAGCGGGACGCCCTCCGCGAGGTGGCGAACATCGGGGCGGGGCATGCCGCAACGGCGCTGTCGCAGCTCACCGGGAGTCCGATCATGATCAGCGTGCCGACCGTGCACGTGGCTCCGTTGTGCGACATCGCGCCGCAACTCGCCGCGGGGGAGGAGCGGGTCGCGGCCGTTCTGATGGACGTGATGGGCGACCTCACCGGCCGCACGCTGCTCGTGCTCCCGAAGCCGACGGTCTTGCGCCTCGCCGAGCGCATGCTCCGCCGCCCCATCGGCGCGTCGGTCGCGTTAGGCGAACTCGAGCGCTCGGCGCTGAAGGAGGCGGGCAACATCCTGAGCGGCGCGTACCTGAACGCGCTGAGCGACTTTATGTCGCTCGTCGTCCTGCCGTCGCCGCCGGTGCTGGCCATCGACCGCGCGGCCGCGATCTTCACGTCGTCGTTCCTCCGCCTCGACGCGGTCGAGGAGTTCGTGTTCGTCGTCGAGACCGAGTTCTTCGTCCAAGACGTCTCGGAGCCGCTGCGCGGGTTCTTTCTGTTGCTGCCGGACGCGCCGTCGCTCGGGCTGATTCTCCGCGCGGCCCGCGTCGCCTAACGGTCGGCCGCGTTCCCGTCGGGCCCTCGCGTGCGGATCGGCGATCCCGTCGCGGCACGACTCGTCGCGCTGTCCGACGCGTCCGACGCCGCCGCGCAGAACAACCTCGGCGTCGTGCTCCAGAACGCTGGCCGGCCCGCTGAGGCACAGGGCGCGTTCATGCGCGCGATAGCGCTCGACGGCGGCATGAGCGTCGCGCGCGCGAATCTCCACGGCATCCCGGCCGAAGTGTCCGCCGCGGCCGCGTCGTCGCGTTGGGCGGACGTACGAGCCGACGCGAGTGATGACGACGCGTGGCGCGCCGTCGTGCGCCACCACGGCGCGCGCGGCGAGCTCGCCCTCGCCGCCGCGGCCCTCGAGCGGTGGGAAACGGTGCGCGGGGGCGCGACCGTCGCAGCCGCGGCGGAGCGCGCCCGCGTCGCGTTGGAAGCGGGCAGGCCCGACGCGGCGTTGGCCGCGCTCGCCCGCGCGCGGACGCTCGCGGCCGACCGGCCCGCGACTGGGCACCACGCGGCGCTCGTGGCCTCGTTCGACCTCATCGAGGCCCGGGCCGCCTACCAGCGCGGCGACACCGCGCGCGCGCTCGCCGCGGTCGAGCGCACGCGGGCGACGATGCCCGACGACCCGGAAGCGGAACTGCTCCGGAGCTTCGTGCTCGGCGAACTCGGCGACGTCGACGCCGCGGCCGCGAGCCGGGCCCGCGCCGCGGCGCTCGACCCCGCGTTAGGCCGCGTCGAGGCCGGTCTCGAGGTAGACCCGGGAGCCGCGTCGCGCGGCGGCGCGGGCCGTCCGAACGTCAGCCTCGGCCCGAGCGCCCCGGTGCGTGGCGTCGCCGGTCCGAGCGCGCGCGAAGCTCAGCAGACGATCGCGAGAGCGACGGCGGCGCGGCATCGCGCGTATTACGACGACGCGATGCACGCCCTCACACCGCTGGTCGGCTCGTCCGATCCGGACCGGCGTGCCGCCGCGCTCGCGGCCGTCGCGGCGGTCCACCTTCAGCGAGGTGCGGCGGCCGCCGCGATTCCCGCACTGTCCGCGGCGATCGAAGCGGTTCGCGCCGCAAACGCGTGCGTCGGCACGTTCGCGCTCGCGCTCTCAGCCGCGAAGCTCGTGACCGGCGACCTCGCCGGTAGCGATGCGGCCGCCCGGAGCGCGGCGGCGGAGGAGGGCGCGTCGCCGCTGGTCCGCGCCGGCGCGCTCTCGACGCGTGCGCTCGTCGCGTGGCGCACGGGCGATCTCGCGCGTGCGCGAGCCGGACTGCTCGACGCTGCGGTGCAGGCCCGAACGCTCGATCCGTCGGTCCGCGCGGCGCTGGCGGCGAACCTCGCCTTGCTGCTCGCGGAAACCGGGGCGCATGTGGCTGCGGTCGCCGCCGGCGCCGCGGCCGTGCGGCTCGCGCCAATCGACGCGGCCGCACACTCCGCGTACGCGCGGGCAGCCGCGGATGCGGGCCAGTACGCCGCGGCGCGGGACGCGTACGCCCGCGCGTGCGCGATCGACCCGCACGACGCCGTCGCGCGCTACGGGCTCGCCTTCGCCTCTGGTGCCTGCGGCGATCGCGCGGTCGCCCAGCGCGAACTCGCGCGGGCGACGGCGCTGAGCCCGATCGTCCGCGGCGCGTCGCCTCGCGTGATCGTCGACGCCGACGGCCCGCTGCTGTTGCCCGGAGACGGGACCGCCGTGAGGACGCCCGCGCGCGCCCTCGCGGCGGCCGGCGGCCCGGACACGGCCGACGCCGGTCGCGCCGAATACGCCCACGTCGACGCTCGACTCGCTGCCGGAGAGTACGAGCGAGCGTTGGCCGCGGCCGACGCGGCGCTCGCACGAGGCGCGTCGCCGCGGGAAGGGCTGCTCCTCGCGGGACACGCGCTGGCGAAGAGCGGCCGTCCGGCCGCGGCACTCGAGCGGTACAGGCGCGCTGCGACAGCGGGACCCTCCGATCCGGACGCGGAGGTGCACGTGCTTCGCACGCTGCACAGGCTTGGGCGCCTCGACGAAGCCTGCGAGCGCGGACGCGCGGCGGTCGACCGCTGGCCGACCGTGCCGGCGTTCGCATCGCTGCTCGCCCGGGCGGCGGCGGACCGCGGCTCGATCGACCTCGCGACCGACGCGCTCGCGCGGTGCGCGCAGACACGGCCCGCCGAGGCGCTCGACGGCGCCGCGTCCGGCGAAGCGGCCGCGTTCTGGGCCGACGTGGCGTGCGCGTGGCAGGCCCTCGGAGCGTGGCGCGCGGCCGCGGACGCCTGGGCGGAGGCAGCGCGTGCCGTCCCATCCGTCGCGACCCCAGCGCTCGCGCGAGCGCGCGCCCTCGCCCGAGCGGGTGACCCCGACGCAGCCGAGGTTGTGCTCGAAACCGTCGCGGCGGCGGCACCCGACCTCCCCGACGTGTGGCGCGCTCGCGCCGAGATCGCGGCCGCCGCCGGACGTCCCTCCACGGCGGGCGCTCATCTCGCCCGCGTTCTCCATCACGACGGCGGAGACGTCGACGCCCTCGCGGCGCTCGCCGCGGCGTTTGTGGATACCGCGCGCGCAGACGACGCGCGAGAGGCAGCCTCACGCGCCCTCTCGCTCGAGCCGGACCACCCGCTCGCCCTCGCCGTCGCGGGCGACTGCGCGGCCACGCAGGACGCGCGAGTGGCACGAGATTTCTGGAACCGAGCGCTCGCGGCGTCCCCCGTCGGGGTCGGTGCCGCGCGCGCGCGCCGGGGCCTGCGACGGCGCGCGAATGCCGCGGCCGACGATGCGGCTCAGTCTGCCGCCTAACCACCCGCCGACGATGTCTGGACCCGACCACTCGACCGTGCCGCTCCTCGCGGGCGTCCTCAGCGATTTCGGCCTCGCGGACGCGTTGCAGCTCTTGGAACTCGGCTCGCGATCTGGCACCCTCGTCGTCGACGGTGGACCGCTCGGCTGCGGTACGCTCGAACTCGCCGCTGGGCGGATCGTCGGTGCGGCGTCGCCCGGCCACGCACGGTTCGCCGGCGCTGATGTAGTCGCGGTCGTCGCGGCGTTGCTCGACCTGAACGCCGGCCGATGGACGTTTCTCGGACGCGGCGGGGACGTGGGGGTACGGCCTCGCGAGGGCGACGTCTGCCTTTCGGTCAGTGCCGTCCTCCTCGATGCCGCCCGCCGGCGCGACGAAACTGCCTCGGGCGCGATGCCGGGTGCTGGCGGTGGCCAGGACGTGCCCACACCGGCGGCCCTCGACGCGGACGTCGCGCCCGAGGACGCCGCGGTCGGCTCTCTCACGGCGGCGCACTTGCGGGTGCTCGCCGCGGTTGACGGCGTCCGCGATCTCGCGGCGATCGCCGCGGCAACGCGCGCGGACCTGGCCCGCGTCCGCGCGTCCGTCACGCTCCTGCGCGCGTTAGGGCTCGTGAGCCCGCGCGCCGAGGCTACGGTCGGCGCGGACGTCGCATGACGCCGCCGTCGGTCCGTGCCAGTTCGGACGCGTTCGAAAGCTTCGTCTCCGACGTCGCGAGCGCACTCGACGACGTGATTCCCTCGTGGCGGGCTCGCATCGCGGCTGCCGCGACCGAGCATCGGGCCCGCGGCACAGATACGACCGTGCTCGAACGGGCCGCGTCGTTGCCGGGGGCCCCCGACGTCGACGCCCTCCTCGCAACGTTCGGGCGGGCGGTGCGACAGCTCGCCGCTTACGAGGCGGAGGCCGTCGCGCTCGACCCGTCGCTCGCCGGGAGCGCCGTGTTCCGCGACCCGACGCGAGTTCGCGAGGCCGCCGCGCTCGTCGCGGCCCGCCGCACGCGCGGCGACGCGGCTCGGAACGCGGCTAAGACCGCCTACCCGGAGCCTGAACACTGGGTGTTGCACTGGCCCGATGTCGGCGACCTGCTCGCGGGCGACCTGGC
The DNA here is from genome assembly GCA_963763675.1 of uncultured Gemmatimonadales bacterium. Taxonomy (GTDB): domain Bacteria; phylum Gemmatimonadota; class Gemmatimonadetes; order Gemmatimonadales; family Gemmatimonadaceae; genus BPUI01. Next base: position 903,242 of record CAVXPN010000001.1, on the reverse strand, counting down.
GTGATCCAAGGTGCGCGAAATTCTCGCACAGCGGCAACAGGCGCGTAACTGATGGCCATTCGCGGCAACATCGCCGACGCCGCGCTCGCGGACGTCGTCCAGCTACTCGCGCTCGGACGCCGGACGGGTCGTTTGAGCGCCGCGCGCGACGGCGAACTCGGGACACTGTGGTTCGTCGACGGACACGTCGCGCACGCGCGGCTCGCGCACCGTCGCGATCCACTCGGCGCCGCACTCGTGCGCGCCGGCGCGATCGACGATGCCGATCTGCGAGCCGCGCTGGTCGAGCAGGCGGCCGAGCCGGACACACCGCTGGGATTCCTGCTGCTGCGGCGCGGGTGCGTGCCGTCCGACGCGCTTCGCGCCCACGTCACCGCGGTCGCTGAGGAAGCCGCGTACGAGCTTCTCGGGTGGTGCCGCGGCACGTTCAGCTTCGACGTCGACGTCGCGCCGGTCGCCGAACCGCTGCGTCTGCGCCTCGATGTCGGGTCGCTGCTGCTCGAGTCGGCGCGCCGGGCCGACGAAGGCGTGTTGATTGCGACCGAGGTGCCCGGGCTGAGTAGCGTCTTCGCGCGCGTCCCGGGCGATCCGGGGCCGCAGCTCGGACTCGCAGAGGACTCGACGAACGAAGCCGCGCGCGTCGCGTCAGTGCTCGACGGTCGCATGGACGTGGAGGGCGTCGCGGACGCGACCGGACTATCGACGTTCCATGCGGCGCGCGCGATCTGCCAGCTCGTCAAGCGGGGGCATGCGCGCCGGGTCGCATCGCCGGCGACGGACGCGGAGTCGCCGCGTCATACCGGCCCACGCGCGGACGAGCACCTCAACCTAGGCGTCGCGTTCGCGCGATCCGGCTTGCTGGACGAGGCGATGCGCGAGCTGCGGCGTGCGCTCGAGTTCCGGCCGACGGACGCGCGCGCGCGCGGGCATCTCGGCGCGGTCGCGCTCCGGGCCGGACGGATCGAGGAGGCCGCGGCCGTGCTCGGCGAAGCGGCCGCGTTGCCGGGCGTGTCCGCGGGCGCCGTGCACGCGTTAGGTGTCGCGCGGCATCGGCTTGGGCAGCTCGAGCTCGCGGACGCCGCGTATGCGCGGGCGGCGGGGATGGGGCTCGCCGACGACCCGCGGCACCTGACGGCGCGTGCCGCGCTGGCGCTCGACCGGCGGGCGTGGGGCAACGCGCGTCAGTGGGTCGAGCGCGCTCGGATCCGGTGGGCCGACGTGCCGCCCGCGATCTGGTACCATTACGCCGTGCTCGCCGCCCTGGGCGTCGGTGACGAGCAGGGCGCAGCGACGTTGCTTCGCGAAGGGCGCGCGGCGCACCCCCGGGCCGCGGCGCTGCTCGCGAACAGCGCGGCGTTGGCGGCCGAGGGGCGCCAGCCCGCCGGGAGTCGTGTCGCCGCGCTCGCGGACGTGATGGGAGCATTGGCGGAGTGCGAGCACATGGCGCCGGCGCGTCGACTCCTCGCCGACCTGTACTATCGCGAGAGCCGTTTCGACGACGCGCGTCGTGCGTACGCGGCCGCCACCGAGCTCGCACCCGACGCGTCGTCCACCGCTTGGGCGCGCCTGGGGAGTCTCGCCTTCCGCGCCGGCGACACTGCCAGCGCGGCCCACGCGTGGGAACGGGCGTGTAGCTTGCACCCCGACCACCCCACCGCCCGCGCGAACCTGGCGGCGCTCCGCCGCACGGAGGCCGCGGCGGCGCGGACCCCGTAAGTTCGCGTGTGTCCGACGTCCCGGCGCCTCTCTCCCGCTACGCCCTGCTGCTCGAGCCGACGCCCGACGACGATCCGGAGGGCTTCGCGGCGCTCCTCGTCAAGGTAGAGGCGGAGCGCGGCTTCAAGTGTCGGAGCTACAAGGGACGGTGCCTCCGGCGCCGAATCGGCGTTCGCATGCGTGCGCACGGCGTGCACACGTTTGCCGATTACGCTCGCGTGCTGGACGTCGACGACGCCGAGTACGAACGGCTGTTGGACGCGCTCACGATCAACGTCACGCGCCTGTTCCGCAATTGGGATGCGTGGAGCGCGCTGGACGAGCGCGTGTTCGCGGCGCGGTGCGCCGATCCCGGGTGTCCGATCCGGGTGTGGAGCGCGGGCACGGCGTCTGGTGAGGAGGCGTATTCCGCGGCCGCCCTGTTGCACGCGCGCGATGGAACACACGCCGCGCCGCCCGCGGGTCGCTTCGAAGTGCTGGGGACAGACGTCGACCGCGCGAGTCTCGCGGCCGCGGCCGTCGGGGCATACGCCGAGAGTGCGTTCGCGGACACGCCCGCGGAGCTTCGCGCCCGGTACTTCACGCCCGCGGCGCCGTCGCGCGTGCGCCCCGAGTTGCGCGCCTTCACGCGCTTCGCGCAACACGACCTGCTGCACGACCCCGCGCCCGCCGGGCTCTGGGACGTGATCGTGTGCCGGAACGTGGTGATTTATTTCGATCGCGATTCACAGGAAGCGCTCTTCGAGCGGTTTCACGCGGCGCTCGCGCCGGGGGGCACGCTGTTCCTCGGCAAGGTCGAGACGCTCCTCGGTCGGGTGCGCGGGCTCTATGTCCCGATCGATCATCGCCAGCGGCTGTTTCGGCGGGCATGAACGCGGCCGGGGGCGGCCCTGAGTCGGGCGGAGGCGAGAACGTGTCGACGACATCATCGGGCCCGGAAGACGATGGGCGTCTCGGCGAACTCCGTCGGCGCTGTGACGCCTTACGCATATCGCTCGGGACACACGTCGGAGCGGGTGAACCCGTCCCTGAGCTGCTACGGTCAGCACTGCGAGCGGAGGTGGCAGCGCTAATTCGCGCGGCCGAGGCCCACGCGCAGGCCTGGCGGGCGCTGGCCGACGACACCCGTGCGTTGCCGGAGCTGTGGAAGCAGCTGTCGGGCGCCACGTCGCACGGCGGGACGGCTCAGGCGTCGGGTGTCTCGCCTCGACCCACACCGTCCGCCCCGTCCGCTGCAGCGCCGCTTATCACCTCGCGCGGCGCAACGCGGCCGATTTCTGGGCGGAGCGACCACCTCGGGGCGTCTACGTTCGTCGCCAAGGGGTGGAACGCGTACGCCGCGGCCGACTTTGGCGCGGCCGAGTCGGCGTTCGAGCGCGCGCTCGCGCTCGCGCCGGACGACGCGGAGGCAATCGCGCTCCTCGCGTGGGCGCGGGCGGCCAACGGGCGCGGCGACGACGCCCTGATGGCCGCGCAGCAGGTGATCGTGCAGCGCGCGCGTGGGCCGGCTGCGTCGCTGGCCCGCGTCGCCATCGGTCGTGTGTGTCTGGCGAAGGGGATCGTTGGCGAGGCGGTCGAGCATCTGGCGCGCGTGGTGCGCGACGCCGACGACCGGCGCGCGACGCTCTACGCGACGCTTTACCTCGGGGTCGCGTACCAACGCCGCGAGATGTACGAGGACGCGGTCGCGTTCCTGCGCCGCGCCCTCACCCTCGGTCCGAATCTGGTCGAGGCGCGGTACGAACTCGGGTGTACGCTCTGGCGTGCGGGCGCGCACGACGCCGCGGCCGCGGAGTGGCGGACCGGCTCGAGCGACGCACTCAGCGCCTGGGCGCTGCGGTGCCGCGAGCGCCTGGCCGAGATCGACGACCGCCAGCCCGTACGCGCCTAGGGTGCCCGGCCGAGGGCGGCTCCGGCGAGCACTCGTGTGCCTCGCCCCCGTGTGCCTCGCCTTCGTCGTGGCGAGTGGGGGAGCGGCGCCGCGACGTGTCGCGGGGCAGGGCGCGCCGGCGGAGGGCTCGGCGACGGTGCGCCTCGATCGCGGCCGGTTCACGGCGGTGGCGTACCCGGGCGACGTGGCGCTCGCCCGCTCGCTGCTGGACGATGCGGCGCGGCGGGACACGTTTCCTGGTCTGCCGCGGCCGCGCGCGGCCGTCGTGCTCTTGATCGCGCCCGACGCGGCACACTTCCGCGCGTGGGCCGGGCCTGAAGCGCCCGAGTGGGGGAGCGCGCTCGCGTTTCCCGCGTCGGGGCGCATCCTGATGCAGGGCCACCGCGCCGGGTCGGACGCGGGCGAGCCGCGGGCGGTGTTCCGCCACGAGCTGGCGCACCTCGCGTTGCACGAGCGGTTGGGCGACCTGCCGCCGCGCTGGTTCGACGAGGGATACGCCGGGTACGCGGCCGGAGAGTGGGGGCGCGACGAGGTGCTCGCGGCCAACGTGATGCTGCTCACGCGCGGCGTACCGCCGCTCGACTCGCTGGACGCGCTGTTCGAGGGCGGGGGCGGGGCGGCGCAGGATGGCTACGCCTTCGCGTACCGCGCGGTCGCCGACCTCGCGGCGTTGGACCCCGATCGGGGACTGTCGCGGTTCTTCGTCGTGTGGGACGAGACCGGGCGGTTCGACGCGGCGGTGCGTGGCGCGTATGGGCTCACGGCCGGGCAGTTCGAGAGCACATGGCGCGCGCGGACGCGGCGCCGCTACGGCGCACTCGCCATCGGTACGAACGTGTCGCTGGTCACGATCGTCGCCCTGCTCGTCGTTGCACCCTTCTACCTGCGGCGCCGGCGTCGCGATCGGGCGCGCCTGGATGCCCTTCGGGCTGCGGACGCCGCGGACGACGCGCGTGCGGCCGCGCGGGCGCGGGAGGGGTCCGACCCGATCGCGGCGCTTCTGGGCGACCTCGAGGTTCGGCCCGACGGCGGCGCGCGTTGACAGCGTTTCCGTCACGACCTAACGTGCCGCGCATGACCGGACCCAAGCGCGCGCGGCGCGTGCAGGACTACCAGTGGTGGCTCGCGGCAGCGCTCGCGCTGCTCCTCGGATACGCGGATCTGGCGCGGGGCGGGGATGTGATCGCGCCGATCTTGCTCGTGCTCGGGTATTGCGTGCTGGTCCCGCTGGCGATTTTGCGGTAGCCCGGCGGACGGTCGCGGACCGCCGGGTGTGGTCTCGCGGGGCGAATAGCTCAGTTGGTTAGAGCGCCTGTCTTACACACAGGATGTCGGGGGTTCGAGTCCCTCTTCGCCCATCTTCGCGCGTGCGCCCGGCGACGCGGCGGCACGCGAGCTGCCACGGGACTTGCCCCGCGTGATGCGGCGAGGGCCGGGCCGATGCTGTGGTGCGTCGGAACCGAGTCAACGCGCCCTGGGTACGGATGTTTCACGATTTGGAGGTTACCCCCTTGAACGGTCCGAATAGCATGGCGCGTCGAGCCGCATCGACCGCCGCGGGGCTCGGCGCCCTCGCGGCCCTTCTCCCGTTGGCCACGGCTGCTGCGCAGCAGCGTGGCACCCCGGATCCGAACGCGCCGCGCGTGATGGTGGCCGTCTTCCGGAGCGCCGACAAGAACGCGGGCGTGCGCGTGGCCGATGCCGTGCGCGACCGCCTCGCGGGCGACTTCAATCTCAAGCAGCTGTACGTGCTGCCGAAGGCGGACGTGAACGCAAACCTCGAGGCGTCGGGCTTCCCGACGAACGAGGCGCTCGCGCCGCACGACGCGCGTGCGCTCGGCCAGCAGCTGCGGGCTGACGAGTACGTGGTCGGCACGGTGGCGAACGCGGCCGGGCAGAATCGTGTCGATGCGCAGATGGTGCTCACGCGCGACGTGACGCTCGTCCAGCCGCTCGGCAGCTACACGGTGTCGAAGCCGGACCAGGCGGCGCCGCAGATCTCGCGCGAATTCCAGGCGGCGCAGAAGTCGTTCGCGGCCGAGCGGGACTGCGTGAACGCGGCGCGCGGCGGGAAGTACGCCGACGCGGTCGCGGCGGCGCAGCGAGGGATTGCTGCGTACCCGAAGACGACGCTGGCCCGCATCTGCCTCGCGCAGGTCTACCAGCAGCAGCGCGACGCCGACACGACGAACGCGGCGCGCGTTCGCACGTACAACGACTCGGCGCTGCAGGTCGCGCGGCAGATCCTCACGCTCGACCCGCTCAGCCAGCCGGCGCTGCGCATCGAGTACGCCGGGTTGCAGGCGGCCGGACAGCGCGACTCGGCGACGAACGTGCTGCTGCGGCTCGTCGCGGCCGACCCGTCGAACACGCGGCTCCGCGAGCAGGTGATCAACGAGTACGCCGCGAACGGCCGCGCGCGCGACGCGATCCCGCTCGTCGATTCGCTCGTCGTCCAGAACCCGGGCGACCCGAGCTACCTGCAGCTGCAGACGCGCGTGCACCTCGCGGCGAAGGACTACAAGGGCGCGGTGACGTCGTTCCAGGAGCTCGCGCGCACCGACACGGCGACGGCGACCGCCGACCTGTACTCGCGCGTCGCGATCGGCGCGCGGCTCGACAGCCAGCCCCAGGTCGCGTCGCAGCTGCTGGCGCAGGCGGTCCAGCGTTTCCCCAACAACGGGCAGTTGCTCTCGGACTACGCCGACGCGCTGGCGGCGTCGGGGCAGACGCAGCAGGCGCTCGACCTGCTCAACCGGACGGCCGCGCAGAACCCGAAGACGCCGGGCCTCTACACGGCGATGGCCAACCTGTACATCACGCTGAAGCGACCCGAGGACGCGTTCAAGGCGCTGCAACAGGCGTCGGCGAACGGCGACTCGACCGTCACTGACGCGGCCGTGAATCTGGGCGCGACGGCCTACCAGGCCGCGAGCGCGTCGAAGAACGTCGCGGACTACCAGCGCGCGGTGCAGTACCTCGAATTCGCGAACAAGACGAAGACGACGCCGCGCGGCCAGTTCTACCTCGGCGTCGCGTCGCTGGGACTCGGCAGCCAGCTGCTCACGGACGCGCAGAAGACGCGCAGCTGTGAGTCGGTCAACGCCGCGCGCACGGCGTTCACCGCTGCCCAGCTGAACCTGCCCGCGGGCGGGCGCGTCGACCCGCAGGCGGCCCAGCAGGCGCTGGCGGCGCTTGCGCAGGTGTCGCCGTACCCCGACCGCCTCGGCGCCGCGTTCAAGTGCGCCGCGCCGACGGCGGGACGCGGGCAGTAACCGCGTCGGTACCACCGGACCGCAGCGCACGAGGGCCCTCGCCTAACCCGGCGAGGGCCCTCGTGTTTTGGGCCGGTACGGCCCACGGCTCGCCCGCTACGGCGTGGCGCCACTGCTACCCGACGGGGCTGTAGGCGGCCGCCGCGGCCGTCGCGCGGGATGGTTGCTCGCCGAGTCGGGGATGCGTACCTTCACCCGCCCGATGGACGACGGCGCCCGCTGGGACTCTCCGTATCACGCGCCGGTGATGGCCCGCGAGATCGTCGCGCACCTCGCGCGCCGCGCCGCGGCCGGGGCCGACGGCCCGCGCGGTCCGCTCGTGTTGGACGGAACGCTGGGCGGCGGCGGTCACACGCTCGCGCTCCTCGAAGCCGGGTGTGACGTGGTGGCGCTCGACCGCGACCCCGACGCGCTGGCGGCGGCTGCGGGGCGGTTGCAGTCGTGGCTCGAGGCCGGGCGGCTCCGCACGGTCCGCGCGAACTACGCGGACGCGCCAGCTGCGCTCGCGTCGATCGACGAGTCGGCGTCGCTCGACGGAATTCTCCTCGACCTCGGCATCTCCTCCCACCAGATCGACATGCCCGAGCGCGGATTTTCGTTTCGGCAAGGCGCGCCGCTCGACATGCGGATGGGTGGCGAGGCGGAGGCGACGACGGACGACGCGGCCGCCGTGCTCAACGGATCGGACGAGCGCGCGTTGGAGGCCCTGTTCCGCGAGCACGGGGGCGAGCCGCGCGCCGGCCGGCTCGCGCGCGAGATCGTCCGCCGTCGGTCGCGCGCGCCGATGGCGACGAGCGACGACCTCGTCGGAGCGATCCGCGGGGCGTTCGGCCCGCGCACGGGGCCCGCGGAGTTCGCGCGTCTCTTTCAAGCGGTACGTATCGCCGTCAACGACGAGGCCGCGGGGCTCGCACGCGCGCTGCCGGCGCTGCGTGACCTACTCCGACCGGGCGGACGCCTGGCGGTGCTCGCGTACCATTCGGGCGAGGACCGACAGGTGAAGCATGCATTCCGCGAGTGGAGCACTGCGTGCGTCTGCCCGCCGCGGCAGCCCGCGTGCACGTGCGCGCACGTCGCCGCGGGGCGGCTCGTGACGCGACGGGCGGAGACGCCGAGCGACGACGAGATCGCGCGGAACCCGCGAGCGCGGAGCGCGAAGCTGCGCGTGTGGGAGCGCGCCGCGTGACGCGACGCGCGTCGGCGAAAAAGACCGCGCCGCGGCCCGGGCGCGGGCGCGCGGTCGTGGCGCTCGGACTCGCGGTGTTCGTGTTGGTCGGAGCGGCCGCGGTGTGGCGGCGGAGCCTCGGGATCGAGCACGCGCGATCGCTGCGCGCGCTCGAATCGCGGCGCGCGCAGCTCGTCACGGAGCGCGCGACGCTCGAGGGCGACGTGCGACTGGCCGCCGCGCGGGGGCGGGTGGGGAGCGTCGCGGAAGAGCGGCTCGGAATGCGTGTGCCGAGCGACACGCAGGTCGTGCTGGTCGCGCGCGCGGGCGCTCTCGGCGCTGCGCGAGACCGTTAGGCGTCGCCAGGCCGCGTCGTGCGCCTTCCGCGGATGGACCGCCCCGCCGTGGTGCACGGCGCGCTGGTGCTCTTCGTCGGCGCCATCGTCGTCAAGGCGGCGCAGGTCCAGCTGCTGCAGCGCGACCGGTGGCGGACGAGCGCCGAGCGGCAGCAGGTGGCGGACGCGTCGACGCCGGCGCCGCGCGGGGCGGTGACGGACGCCGGCGGGCGCGTCTTGGTGGAAAGTCGCGAGCTGGTGCAGCTGCGGGTCGCGCCGCGCGAGGTGAAGGATCGCGCGGCGCTCCGTCGCGCGCTGGCGGCGGCGGGCGTGCCCGCGCCGTGGGTGGCGCGCGCGGCCGACAGCACGCGCGCGTGGGTGGAGCTGCCGGGTCGATACCTGCCGAGCGACGCGGCCGCCGCGGTGGCGATCCGCGGCGTGCACGCCGTTCCGGTGGTCGACCGCGTCGTCAGTGCGACCGAGGCGGTGCGCCGCATCGTCGGGCGCGTCGACGAGTCGGGGCAGCCGGTCGACGGCGTGGAGCTGTCGTTAGACAGCGTGCTCCGCGGCGAGCGCGGGACGGCGATGCTGCTGCGCGACGCGCGCGGCGGGCGGTTCGAGTCGCCGGGGGTGCAGTCGGTGGCGGCGCGCCCGGGGCGCACGGTCGCGCTGACGATCAACTGGACGCTCGAGGACATCTGCGAGCGCGCGCTGTCGGACGCGGTCGCGCGCATGTCGGCGACCGGGGGCGACATCGTCGTGCTCGACCCGAAGACGGGTGAGGTGCTGGCGCTCGCGAGCCGGCGCTCCGACGCGCGCTCGACGGCGGCGACGACAATCGCGGAGCCGTTCGAGCCCGGGTCGACGGTGAAGCCGTTCGTGGCCGCGGCGTTGTTGACGCTGCACAAGGCGCGACCCGACGACGTCGTGAACACCGAGGGGGGCGTCTGGACGGTCAACAACCGGACGATCCACGACGAGCACAAGGCGGCGTCGATGTCGCTGCGCGACGTGATCCGGTTTTCCAGCAACATCGGGATCTCCAAGTTCGCGGCGCGGCTCACGACGCGTGAGCAGTACGAGGCGCTGCGCGACGTGGGCTTCGGGACCCCGACGGGGGTGCCGTACCCGGCGGAGGCGGCGGGCACGCTACGCGCGCCGGAGAAGTGGACCGACCAGTCGCGGGCGTCGCTCGCGATGGGCTACGAGCTGTCGGCGACGCCGCTGCAGCTCGCGGCCGCGTACGGCGCGATCGCCAACGGCGGCGAGCTGCTGGAGCCGGGGCTCGTGCGCGAGATCCGCGACGCGGACGGGCGCGTGGTGTTCCGGCACCGGCCGCGGGTGGTGCGTCGCGTGATGCCGCCGGCGGTGGCGGCCGAGGTGCGGGCGATGCTCAAGAGCGTCGTCGACAGCGGGACCGCGGCCGGCGCTGACCTCGCGAGCTTCACGTTAGGCGGCAAGAGCGGGACCGTGCGGCGGATCGAACGCGGTGTGGGGTACGCGGCGGGGCACTACAACGCGGTGTTCGCGGGGCTCTTTCCTGTCGAGTCGCCGCAGTTCGTGATCGTCGTGAAGCTCGAGAACCCGGCGGGCGTGTACTACGGCGGGAAGACCGCGGCGCCGGTCTCGAAGGTGGTGCTGGAGGCGGCGCTGGCCGCGCGGGACGCGGCGTTGGACCGGGCGTCGCTCGCGCCGAGCGTGCTGCCGCGGGCGCGCGAGGCGTTCCGCCCGCACCCGCGGCCGGCGAGCGTGGCCGCGGCGAGCGCACCGGAGAGTCTGCCGCCCGCGCCCGAGACCCTGGTCCCGTCGGAGTTGCGGCGCGACGGCGGGTCGGCGGCGTCGCCGGGGCCGGTGCGTGTCGTGCTCGACCTGCCGGTTCGCCCCGCGCGGCGCGCGCTGCCGGAGTCGGCGGGCGCGCCGCGGCCGGTACCGCGCGTGCAGGGGCTGCCGGTCCGGGACGCGCTGTTCGCGCTGCAGCGGGCGGGGTTCGACGCTCGGGTCGCGCCGGGGGCGGGGGCGTGGTCGGCTGTGCGCGGGATCGGGCGGGCCGCCGCGCGCACGGTCCCGGCCGCCGGGGCCGTCGCGGCGCCGGGCGCGGTCGTCACGCTGTTTCGCCAGCCGTAGCCGCGTGGACGACGCACGCGTTGGGCGTGGAGACGCCGACCCGACCGCTCCGGTCGCGACCTCCGTCGTGGTCGACGCGCTCTGGAAGGCGGGGCTGCTCGGAGGCACGACCGGGGCGCTGCCGGCGGCGCTCGCGGGGATCGCCGACGACAGCCGTCGCCTAACGGCGGGCGGGCTGTTCGTCGCCGTGCGCGGGTCCGCGGACGACGGCCACCGCTACCTCGGCGCTGCCGCGGCCGGCGGCGCGGCCGCGGCGCTCGTCGAGCGGGCGGGGGAGACGTCGCTTCCCGCGATCGTCGTGCGCGACGGTCGGCGCGCCGCGGCGGTCGCCGCGGCGGCGTACTACGGCGAGCCCGCCGCGCGGCTGACGCTCGTCGGGGTGACGGGGACGAACGGGAAGACGACGACGGTCGCGATGCTGCGCCACCTGCTCGACCGGCCCGACGCGCCGGCGGCGTCGGTCGGGACGTTAGGCGTGCTGGTGGGGTCGGCGGGCGAGGCGTTCGGTCGTGCGGGCGGGCTGACGACGCCAGGGCCGGTCGAACTGCAGCGCGTGCTGCGCGCCCTGGCGGACGTCGGCGTGCGCGCGGTCGCGATGGAGGTGTCGTCGCACGCGCTCGAGCAGCGGCGGGTCGAGGGCGTGCGGTTCGCGGCGGCGGTGTTCACGAATCTCACGCGCGACCACCTCGACTACCACGGGACGATGGCGTCGTACTTCGCGGCGAAGGCGCGACTCGTCGGCGCGTTGGCCGACGACGGCGTCGCGGTCGTGAACGCGGACGACCGCGCCTGGGACGCGCTGCCGGCCGCGCCGCGGACCGTGCGCTGGGGGATCGCGGCCGACCCGGCGGAGGCCGACGCGCGCGGGCTCGACGTTGCGGCGGTCGCCGTGCGGGCGGGCGGCGCGACGACGCGGTTCGGGTTGCGCGCGGGCGGGCGCGAGGTGGCCGCCGCCGTACCACTCGTCGGCGTCTACAACGTGGCGAACGCGCTCGGCGCGGCCGCGGCCGTGGTAGCCCTAGGCATGCCGCCCGACGCGGCGGCCGCGCGGCTCGCGACGCTGCCGCAGGTGCCGGGCCGGCTAGAGCTGCTGCACGCGCGTCCGCCGGTGCTGCGCGACTACGCGCACACGCCGGACTCGCTCGAACGTGCGCTCGCGGCGGTGCGGCCGTTCGCGCGGGGGCGCGTGGTGGTCGTGTTCGGGGCCGGGGGCGACCGGGACCGTGGCAAGCGCCCGGAGATGGCCCGCGCGGCCGAAGCGGGCGCGGACGTGGTGATCATCACGAGCGACAACCCGCGCACGGAAGACCCGGAGCTCATCCTCGACGATGTCGAGGCGGGGCTGTCGCGGCCGCACGAACGGGTCGAGGACCGGCGGGCGGCGATCGCGCGGGCGCTCGAGGTGGCCGGACCCGACGACCTGGTGCTGCTGGCCGGGAAGGGTCACGAGACGTACCAAATTCGCGGCGCCGAGACGCTGCCGTTCGACGAGGCGGCGATCGTGCGGGAACTCTACGCCGCGCGCGGGAGCGGCGGGTGACGGGCGGGTCGCACGCGGTGCGCGCGTCCTCGACGCGGCCGTTCTGGACGGTCGCGCGCGCGGCGGAGGCGCTCGCCGACGTCGCGGCGCGGCCGCTCCCGCGGGCGGACGCTTCGTTCCGGGCGGTGGTGACGGACACGCGCGTCCTGGCCGCGGGCGACCTGTTCGTCGCGCTCGCGGGGGAGCGGTTCGACGCGCACGCGTTTCTGGCCGCGGCGGTCGCGGCCGGTGCGCGCGGGCTCGTCGTGCACGACCTCATGGCCGTCGTCCGCGCGGAGGTCCCCGGGTCTGTGCCGGTGTTCGTCGTGCGCGACACGCGCGAAGCGTTAGGCGCGCTGGCGCGCTACCGGCGGCGCGCGTGGGCGCGGCCCGGGCGCGCGGTGGTGGGCGTCGCCGGGTCGAACGGCAAGACGAGCACGAAAGAGCTGCTCCGCGCGGCGCTCGGGGCCGCGCGCTCGGTGCACGCGACCGCGGGCAACCTCAACAACCTCGTCGGCGTCCCGCTGACGTTGCTCGCGCTGCCGGACGACGCGGACCTGGCGGTCGTCGAGATGGGGACCAACGCGCCCGGCGAGATCGCCGCGCTCCGGGCCATCGCCGAGCCGGACGTGGTCGTGATGACGTCGATCGGCGAGGAGCACCTCGAAGGACTCGGCGACCTCGCGGGCGTTCTGCGCGAGGAGAGCGACGCGTTCGACGGGGCGGCGCTCGCGGTCGTGCCGGCCGACCAGCCCGAGATCGCGGACGCGGCGCGCGGGCGCGCCCTGTCGGTGATGACGGCCGGACTCGACGCGGGGGACGTGCGCGCGGAGTGGTGGTCGATGGAGGCGGACGGCACGGGCGCGCTCGCCGTCGACGGCGTCGAGGTGCGAACGCCGTTGCGAGGCGCCCACAACCTGCGCAACACGATGCTGGCCGTCGCGGCCGCGCGTGCGTTAGGCGTGTCGGTCGCCGACGCGGCCCGCGGGCTCGCCGCGATGCCGGTGCCGAGCATGCGGACCGCGTGGACGGCGCTCGGCCGGGCGACGCTGATCAACGACGCGTACAACGCCAACCCGCCGTCGGCGCGCGCCGCGCTCGATCTGCTCGCCGCCGCCGGCACGGGGGAGCCGGGCGCGCCGCCGCGGCAGCGGGTGGCGGTCCTCGGGACGATGCGCGAGTTGGGCGCGGCCGCGCCCGCGTTGCACGACGACGTCGCGCGACACGCGACGCGCGCGCTCGGCGGCCCGGATGACGTGATCGCGGGCGTCGGCGAGTTGGCGGACGCGCTCGCGCGCGTGGCGCCCGGTGATCCGCGCGTGGTTGCCGCCGCGGATCCGGCGTCGCTGTGGCCTAGGCTGGCCGCGCGTCTCGCGCCGGACGCCGTCATTCTGCTCAAAGGGTCGCGCGGCGTGCGGCTCGAACAGCTCGTCCCTCTCCTCGACGCGTGGGCCGCCGGCGGCCCGTCCGAATCCTGACGCGCCGCACCGGCGCGACCCACGACGAACGCCTGCCTTCGTGCTCTACTACCTGCTCCAGCCGCTCGCGCGCGTCGCGACGGTGTTCAACCTCCTCAACTACATCACGTTCCGGGCGGCGGGCGCGTTCGTCACGGCGCTGCTCGTCGCCTTCGTGGTCGGGCCGCTCGTGATCGGGCGGCTACGCGCGATGAGCGTCAACCAGGTCGTGCGAGAGGGCACGCCGCTCACGCACGCGGGGAAGGGGCGGACGCCGACGATGGGCGGCGTGATCATCCTCGCGGCGACGCTGATCCCGGTCCTGCTGTGGGGGCGGTTCAACTCCCGCGGCGGACAGTACATGGTGATCGCGACGCTCGTGACGGCGTGGATGGGCGCGATCGGGTTCATCGACGATTATCTCAAACTGCGCCAAAAGCGGCTCGGCCTGAAGAACGAGGGGCTCGTCGAGCGGTACAAGCTCGCGGGGCAGGTGAGCGTGGGGGTGGGGCTCGCGCTCTACATCTGGCTTGTGCCGCTGTCGACGCTGCCCGGCGCGTCGACGACGCTGCCGTTCTTCAAGTACGTGCTGATCGCGCCGGCCAGCGCCGCCTTCACGTGGCTGTACGTCCCGTGGGTGACGTTCGTGCTGACGGGGGCGAGCAACGCCGTGAACATCACGGACGGGCTCGACGGACTCGCGACCGGGCTGGTGGCGATCGCGGCGGGAACGCTCGGGATCTTCGCATACCTGTTGGGCCGGATCGACACGAGCGCGCACCTGCTGATCTTCTACGTCCGCGGCGCCGGCGAGCTGACGGTGTTCTGCGCGGCGATCCTCGGCGCGTGCATCGGTTTCCTCTGGTTCAACACGTTCCCGGCGCAGGTGTTCATGGGGGACACCGGGTCGCTCGCGCTCGGCGGGGCGCTCGGGGCGGTGTCGATCCTGCTCAAGAGCGAGTTCCTGCTGCTCATCATCGGCGGCGTGTTCGTGGCCGAGATGACGAGCGTGATCCTGCAGCGGTTCGTCTTCAAGTACCGGCGGCGGCGGCACGGGCTGGAGTACGCGCAGGCGCACCGCGTCTTCCTGCGGGCGCCGCTGCACCACCACTACGAGCTGAAGGGGTGGCCGGAGACGCAGGTGGTGACGCGGTTCTGGATCCTCGGCATCCTGTGCGCGATCCTCGCGCTCAGCACGCTCAAGCTGCGCTGATCCGGGGCGAGGGCGCGTGAACGTCGGGATGTTCCGCGGGCGGCTTCCGGGCGAGGTCGCCGTCGTCGGGCTCGGGATCAGCGGGCGGAGCGCCGCGGCGTTGCTGGCGCGCGACGGGCACCGCGTGTACGCGTCGGACGCGGGGTCCGGGGCCGCGGCGATCGCCGCGGGTGCGGAACTCCGGGCGGTCGGCGTCGAGGTCGACGTGGGCGGGCACGACCTCGCGCGGATCGCGCGCGCGGCGCTCGTCGTCGCGAGCCCGGGCGTGCCGCCGGGCGCGGCGCCGCTCGCCGCGGCGCGTGCGGCCGGCGTGCCCGTCGTCGGCGAGGTCGAGGTCGCGCTCCACTACCTGCCCGGCCTGCGCTACATCGCGGTGACGGGGACGAACGGCAAGACGACGACCACGGCGCTCGTCGACCACCTGCTCCGCGCGTTAGGCCGCGACGCGATCGCCGCGGGGAACATCGGGACGCCGCTCGCGGCGCTTGCGCTCCGTCCGTCGCCGCCGGCGTGGGCGGCGCTCGAGCTCTCGTCGTTTCAACTGCACGACACGCCGAGTGTCGACCCGACGGTGGGCGTCGTGACGAATCTGAGTCCGGACCACCTCGACCGGTACGCGTCGGTCGACGACTACTACGCGGACAAGGCGCGGATTTTCGCGAACGCGCACGCGGGCTCGCGTTGGGTGCTGAACGGCGACGACGCCGAGACGCTCGCGTTGCCGCGGCGCGCGGGGCTGGCCGCGCTCGCGGGCGAAACGTTCACATTCTCGCTGCGGGCGGCCGGCGGGGACGCGTTCGTCGCGTCGGCTCCTGGGATCGCCGCGGCGCGGCTCTGGGCGTTGGGCGTTCCGCTCCTGCCGCGGTCGGAGTTCCCGCTTCTCGGCGCGCACAACGTGGCGAACGCGCTCGCGGCCGCGCTGGCCGTGTTGGCGGCGGACCCGGAGCACCGGACGGCAGACGCGCGGGCTGGCATCGCGGGGGCGCTCCGGTCGTTCCGCGCGCTCCCCAACCGGATGGAAGTGGTCGGTACGTTCGGCGGGGTGACGTGGGTGAACGACTCGAAGGCGACGAACGTGAGTTCGACGCGGGTCGCGCTCGAGGGGATGGACCGGCCGTACGTGTTGTTGCTCGGCGGCCGGCACAAGGGCGAGCCGTACACGGCGCTCGCCGAGCCGTTCGCGCGGCTAGGACGCGTGGTGCTCGCTTACGGCGAAGCGGCGCCGGTCGTCGCGCGGGACCTCGGCGGGCTCGTGCCGGTCGAACGTCTGGGCGACGACTTCGAGGCGGTGTGCGCCCGCGCGCGGGAGATCGCGCGCCCGGGCGAGGCAATACTGCTCTCGCCGGCGTGCTCCAGCTTCGACATGTTCGCGAATTACGAGGCACGGGGCGCGGCGTTCCGCGCACTTGCGGCCGCGCCGAACTGAGCGCGCGCCTTCTCCCCGTCGGTAGACTGCGCGTTCGTTCCACGATTCGACCGCTCGTTCGCGCGACACCACGTCCGTCCCGCCGATGGCCACCTTCGCACCCCCGATCCCGCCGGCCTCCGGCGGCGCGTACGATCGTCGCTCCGATCCGCGCGCGCCCGCGGACGACGCGCCCCCCGCGGGCGCTAGCCCCGAGCCGCGGGGCGGGTCGCGCGCCGACGTGCGCGAGCGGTGGAAGATGGGCGTCGAGGCGCGCGCGCTCACGCTGTTGACGGCTGCGCTGCTCGCGTTCGGGCTGGTGGTGCTCTACAGCGCGAGCGCGATCGTCGCGGTGCAGGAGGGGAAGCCGAGCGCGCACTACCTGCTGCGCCAGCTGCAAGGGATCGCGGCCGGGGCGGTGGTGTTTGCGGTCGCGGCCAAGCTGGACGCGGAGCGGTGGCGGCGGTGGGCGTGGCCGATCATGGGCCTCGCGTACACGACGATGGCGCTCACCGTGCTGCCGTTCACGCGCCGGATCGCGCCGCCGATCCACGGGTCGCGGCGGTTCCTGTTGGGCGGCTCGATTCAGCCGTCGGAGTTCGCGAAGCTTGCCGTGATCGTGTGGACGGCGATGCTGCTGGCGAAGAAGCTCGAGACGGGGCAGCTGCGGCGTCTGACGAAGGGCCTGTTCCCGTTCCTGCTCGTCGTGGGCGGCCTCGCGGTGTTCGGCGCGCTCGAGCCGGACCTGTCGATCGCGATGACGTTCGTGCTCATCATGGCGATCATCCTCTTCGCGGGCGGCGTGCGCATCGGGCATTTCATCGCGCTCGGCGTGCTGAGCGTCCCGGTGCTGTGGCGGGAGGTGGAGAAGCTGCAGTACGTGATGCTGCGGATCTTCGCATTCCTCGGGACGGGGGACGCACGCGCGGAGGTGAACTATCAGCTCAAGCAGTCGCTGCTCGCGGTGGGGTCGGGCGGGTGGTTCGGCGTCGGGTACGCGCAGGGTCGCCAGCAGTATGGATTCCTGCCGTTCCCGTATTCGGACTTCATCGGGAGCAACGTCGGTGAGGAGTGGGGGTTTGTGGGCATCGTCCTGCTCACGTTCGCCTTCGCGGCGTACACGTGGCTCGGGTTCCGCATCGCGCGACAGGCGACGACCCGGTTCCAGGCGCTGACGGCGGTGGGATTAACGACGATGACGTCGCTCACCGCGTACCTGCACATCGGCGTCGTTATCGGGCTGCTACCGACGACCGGGCTGACGCTGCCGTTCATCTCGTACGGGCGGTCGAACCTGCTGCTGTCGCTGCTGATGACCGGCATCCTGGTCAACATCGGGAGCGAGCGGCAGCGCGTGGTGGGCGAGTCCGCGACGAACCCGCTCCTCGCCTAACGTGCCGGGCGTGCGGCGGGGGCGGGCGGGGTGAGCGCGAGTGGGGGACGTGCGGATGGGCCGGTGCGGCTCGTCGTCACGGGCGGCGGCACCGGCGGGCACCTCTACCCCGGGCTGGCGATCGCGCGCGCGGTCGTACGACTCGACCCGCTCGTCGAGCCGGTGTTCGTCGGCGCGCGGCGCGGGATCGAGCGCGAACTGCTGCCGGGCACCGAGTTCCGGCACACGCTGCTCGACCTGCATCCGATCTACCGCCAGCGCGTCTGGGAGAACTGGCGCACGGCCGTCGGCGGCGCGCGCGCGTGGGGTGCGTTAGGCGTACTGTTCGCGCGGGAGCGGCCGGGCGCGGTCGTCGGGACTGGCGGGTACGCCGCGGGCGCCGCGCTCGCGTACGCGGTCGCGCACGGCGTGCCCGCGATGGTGTGGGACGCGGATAGCTTTCCGGGCGTGACGACGCGGATCGTCGCGCGGCGCGCGGCCGAGGTGTTCCTCGGCTTCCCCGAGGCTGCCGCGCGCATCCGCCCGGGGCCGCGCACGGCGGTGCACGCGTTCGGCAACCCGATCGACCCGCCGCCGCCGGACGACGCGCGGGAGCCTCCGGCCGCGGCACGTGCGGGGTGGGGATTCGCGCCCGACGCGTACGTCGTGCTCGCGTTCGGCGGAAGCGGCGGTGCTCGCGCGCTGAACGAGGCGCTCGCGGCGTGGGTGCGCGGCGGGTTGCCCGAGGGCGTCGCGCTGATCTGGGCCACGGGACGAGCGCAGTTCGAGCCGTACGCCGAGCTTGACGGCGCGTCCGGTGAGCGGGCGCGGGTGCTGCCGTACCTTGCGCCGATGGGACGGGCCTACGGCGCGGCCGACCTGGCCGTAACGCGCGCCGGTGCGATGACGATCGCGGAGTTGTGCGCGTGGGGGTTGCCGAGCGTGTTGGTGCCGCTGCCGACGTCGGCCGCGGACCATCAAACGCGGAACGCGCGCACCGTCGCCGAAGCGGGTGCGGCGGTTCATCTGCCGCAGGCGGAGTTGAGCGCGGCGCGGCTCTCGGAAACGGTCGCCCGCATGCGCGCGGATCCGGCCGGAGCGGCGACGATGCGCGCCGCCGCGCTGGCGCGCGGTCGTCCCGACGCAGCGGCGCGGATCGCGGCGCGCGTGGTCGCCGTGCTGCGCGGCGTGCGCGCCGAGGGCCAGGGGGTGGGCTTGCTATCGCGGGCAACGTCGGCGTCTTGAGGGGCCCTGGGGGCGCCCGCATATTCCGCCGCCCCATGCCGTTGCTCCTCACGTCCGATCCGCGCCCGGTGCATTTCGTCGGCATCGCCGGCGCCGGCATGAGCGCCCTCGCCGAACTGTTCGTTCGGCGGGGCGCGGCGGTGACCGGGTGCGACGCCCATCCCGAGGCGGCCGGCGACCTGCGGGCACTCGGCGTCGCCGTCGCAGCGGGACACGACCCGGGGCACGTGGCGGGCGCGCGCGCGGTGGTCGTCACGTCGGCGGTGCCGCGCACTCACCCCGAGCTCGAAGCGGCGCGCGCGGCGGGGCTCCCCGTCATCCGCCGCGCGGAGGCGCTCGCGGAGGCCGTCGCGGGCGGTCTCACGATCGGGATCGCGGGAACGCACGGGAAGACGACGACGACCGTGATGACCACGGAGGCGCTCGCGGGCGCGGGGCTCGATCCGACGGGCGTGGTGGGCGGGCGAGTCGGCGCGTGGGCCGGGAACCTGCGCCTGGGGAGCCTGGACGCGGGCGGGCACGGGCGCTTCGTCGTGGAAGCGGACGAGTACGACCGCTCGTTTCTCGCACTCACGCCCGACGTGGCCGTCGTGACGAACGTCGAGGCGGACCACCTGGACATCTACGCCGACCTCGCGGACATCACGGCCGCGTTCGCCGAGTTCGTCGGGCGGGCGCGCCTCGTGGTGTTGTGCGCGGACGACGCGGGCGCGACCGCGCTGCCGACGCGGCCCGACTCGGAGGTCGTGCGCTACAGCGCCGCCGCGGCCGGGACCGACGCGCACGCCGACGCGCGGCTGGTCGGGCGCGGGGTGAGGGCGACGGCGGCCGGCGGGTCGGCGTGCGAGATCGTCTGGGACGGCCGCACGTTAGGCACGCTCGAGCTGCGGGTCCCCGGGTTGCACAACGTGCGGAACGCGCTCGCGGCGCTCGCGGTCGGGTTGCTGCTGGGCGCCACGTTCTCGGCGCTCCGCCCGGGGCTGGCCGCGTTCGGCGGAGTGGAGCGGCGCTTCGAGCGGCTGGGCGAGGCGGGCGGCGTCGTGGTCGTGGACGACTACGCGCACCACCCGACCGAGCTGGATGCGACGCTCGCGGCGGCTCGGGGGGCGTACCCGGGGCGGCGCCTCGTCGCCGCGTTCCAGCCGCACCTGTACACGCGCACCCGGGACTTCGCGCCCGAGTTCGCGCGCGCGTTAGGCGCTGCCGACGTGGCGCTCGTCGCCGACATCTATCCGGCGCGCGAGCAGCCGATCGCGGGCGTGACGGCCGACCTGGTGAGCGGGGCGATGGTCGCCGCGGGCGCGCCCGCGCCGTGGCGCGGGCCGCGCGGCGCGCTTGCCCGCGCGCTGGCCGAGCGCGTGCGTCCGGGCGACCTGGTCCTGACGATCGGGGCGGGGGACGTGACGCGGACCGGGCCGGAGCTGCTGGCGTTGTTGGGCCGCGCAGACGCGACGCGGGTGCCCGCGTGACCGGGCTGCTGGCGCCCGGGGCGCGCTCGGGCGACCCAGGGCTGACGCCGCCTAACGGAACGACCGCCCCCGATCCGTCGACGGGCGGTGCGTCCCCGGTTGGTCAGGCTCGTGACGGCGACGCGACGGACCCGGCCGCGCGCCCCGCGCGCGGCCGGGCGCGCGACGTGGGCGCCTCGGCCGTGCGCCCGCTGGCGGGGCCCGACGCCGCGGCTCCGGACCCGGCGGCGCGGCCGGCGCGCGGCGCGCGCATGCGGCGCGCGGCCGGCGCGGTGGCCGTCACGGCGTCGCTCGCGGCGATCGCGACGGCCGGCGTCTGGGGCCCGCGCGCGCTGTCGCGGCTCGCCTTCTTTCGCGTGCGCCGGGTCGAGATCGAGGGGGCGCGCTACGCCGCACCGGCGGAGCTCGTCGCGCGCCTCGGCGTGGACACCGCGGCTTCGGTGTGGGGTGACCTCGACGCGCTCGCCCGGCGCGTCGCGGCGCACCCGATGGTCGACGGGGCGCGGGTGGAGCGGCGGTTGCCGGGCGTGCTCCGGGTGGTGGTGCACGAGCGCGTCCCGGTGGCCGAGGCGGCCGAGGGCCCGCGCGGGGCGCTCGTCGTGTACGACGCGACCGGGGCGGCGCTGCCGCTCTCGCCGGCGCGCGCGGGCGGCGTGGACGTGCCGCTCGTGGCCGGCGCGGACGCCGCGCTGCTGCGTGTGTTAGGCTCGCTCAGGTCCGACGCGCCGCGGCTGTACGCGCGGGTGCTCGAGGCGGCGCGCGCGCCCCGGGCGTCGCTCGCGCTGGCGGGGTCGGCCGCGGCGTCGCCGGGTTCGCCGGAGCGGGACGAGCTCGACTTCGTGCTCGCGCCTGGCGCGCCTGTGCCCGCGGCGTCGGCGTCGGCCCCCACGGGCAACGTACCGAGCACGGCGCCGCCGCTCCTCGTCCGCGCCGCGGTCGACGTCACCGCGGGGCGGTTCGCGGACCTCGGGCCCGTGGAGGACGACCTCGCGCGGCGCGGCGTGCGCGCGGCGGAGCTGGACCTCCGCTTCCGCGACCAGGTCGTCGCGCGCCTGCCCGCTCTCGCGACGCCTAACGTTCCTCACGCGTCCGCCCCGCCCGCCGCGGCGGCCGCGGCCGCCGCTGCTCCGCACCCTCCGCACGCCGTGGTCCGCGCCCCCGCCGCGCGTCCGCCTGCCCCCCGGCCGACCGCGCCTCCCCCGGCTCGCCGCCCCGCTCGTCCCCCCGCCCGCCACTCGCATGAAGCAGGAACACATCGTCGCCGGCCTTGACATCGGCTCGGCGCGCACGACAGCGGTGATCGCCGAGGTGGTCGGCGGCCGGCCGCGCCGCCCCGGCGTGCGAGTGTTAGGCGTCGGCCAGGCCCGGACCACCGGGCTGCGCCGTGGCGCGATCGCGGACATCGAGGAGGCGACGCGTTCGGTGCGCACGGCGCTCGACGAGGCGGAGCGCATGGCGGGCGCGCGGCCGGACGGCGTCTACTGCGGGATCGCGGGCGAGCACGTGCGCGCGGTCACGAGCCAGGGCATCGTCGCCGTCGCGGGCGACGAGATCACGCGCGCGGACGTCGAGCGCGTCAACGGCGTCGCGCGCGCGCTCGCGATCCCGCCGGACCGCGAGCTGCTGCACGCGATCCCGCAGGAGTACACGGTCGACCGTACGTCGGGGATTCAGGACCCGGTCGGGATGGGCGGCATGCGGCTCGAGACCGAGATGTACCTGGTGACGATCGGCAGCCAGCCCGCCGCGAACGTGCGGAAGGCGGTCGAGCGCGCCGGGCACCGGGTGCGCGAGCTCGTGCTCGAGCCGCTGGCGAGCGCGCTCGCCGTGCTCACCGAGGACGAGAAGGAGTTAGGCGTCGCGCTGGTCGAAATGGGCGCGACCGCGACCGACGTCGCGCTATTCCACGAGGGGAAGATCCGCCACCTCGCGACCGTGCCGTACGGCGGCTCGCACGTGACGAGCGACCTGGTGCACGGCGTGAACGTGTCGCAGGCCGACGCGGAGCAGTTGAAGGAGCAGTACGGGGTCGCGCTCGAAACGATGGTGGGCGGGGACGAGGTGATCGCGCTCCCCGGGTCGGCCACGCACGCGAGCCGCGAGGTGCCGCGCGAGCTGCTCGCGCACATCATCCATCAGCGCCTCGACGAGATCTTCGACCTCGTCGTGCGCGGCGTGCACGACGCGGGGTTTGGGGGCAAGGTCGGCGCCGGGTTCGTGCTCACCGGGGGCGGCGCGGAGTTGCCGGGCACGGCGGAGCTGGCGCGCGACGTGTTCGGCGCGACGGTGCGCGTTGGGCGTCCGTTGGAGACCATCGACGGGCTGCGCGAGGCGCTCGACACGCCGCGCGAGGCGACGGTGGCGGGGCTCGCGCTGTACGCCGCCTCGCGCGCGGCGCTGGGCGCCGCGAGCGCGCCTGCTACACGCCGTCCGGCGCTCGGCGCGCCGGCGATGGACAAGTGGGGTGCGCGCGTGAAGTTGTGGTTGCAGGACTTCTTCTGAGTGCGGCGTTGCGTGCCGGGTGGTGTGCGGTCCGGCACGCGGTGCCGGGCACGAATTGCCGCGGTGGCAGCGCCGCGGGCGCGCGTTATATTCGGCTCCGGTTCCGTTACCGACGACGTGCCGCCCTCTCCCTCCCAGGCGCGGCCTAGCACGCCGGACGCCGCGCGGTTGACGCGCGGTGAGCGAGACGCGCCGCGCGCGGTCGGCGCTCCGTCCCCAGGACCGCTTCGGCGCGTGTACGCGCCGTCGCCCTTACCCTTGCTGTTCTCCGGAGTCGCGTCCGAATGATTTTCGAGTTCGAGGAGAGCGCCACGCAGAACGCCCGCATGAAGGTCGTGGGCGTCGGCGGCGGTGGCGGGAACGCCGTCAACCGCATGATCGAGGAGCACCTCGAGGGCGTCGAGTTCATTTCGGTGAACACCGACGCGCAGGCGCTGCTCAGCTCGAAGAGCGACGTCAAGATTCAGATCGGGAAGAAGCTCACGCGCGGGCTCGGCGCGGGGGCGCGTCCGGAGATCGGGCGGCAGGCCGTCGACGAGAACCGCGACGAGGTGAGTCGCGTGACGGCCAACACCGACCTGGTGTTCATCACGTGCGGGATGGGCGGCGGCACGGGGACGGGCGCGGCGCCCGTCGTCGCGGAGCTCGCGCGCGAGGCGGGCGCGCTCACCGTCGGCATCGTCACGAAGCCGTTCCTGTTCGAGGGGCGGAAGCGGATGCGCCAGGCGGAGCAGGGGATCGGCGAGATGCGCAAGCACGTCGACACGATGATCGTCGTGCCTAACGAGCGGCTGCTCGCCGTCGTCGGTAAGGGGATCCCGTTCCAGGACGCGCTCAAGAAGGCCGACGAGGTGCTGCTGCACGCGACCCAGGGCATCTCGTCGCTGATCTCGGTGACCGGGCTCGTGAACGTGGACTTCGCCGACGTGCGCACGGTGATGCAGAACGGCGGCTCGGCGCTCATGGGCACGGGGATGGGGCGCGGCGAGAACCGCGCGATGGAGGCGGCGCAGCAGGCGATCTCGTCGCCGCTCCTGGACAACGTGAGCGTGTCGGGCGCGACGGGCGTGCTGGTCAACATCACGGGCGGCGCGGACCTGACGTTAGGCGAGGTCCACCAAATCAACGAGATCGTCCACGACGCGGTCGGCGACGACGCGGAGATCATCTTCGGCGCGGTGCACGAGCCGGCGATGCAGGGCGAGATCCGCGTGACGGTGATCGCGACGGGCTTCGACAAGGTCCTCTCGCTGGGCGGCGCGGACTCGGGCCCGGGGCTCAAGGGGCCCAACGTGCTGCCGTTCAACCGCGACGGCCGCGACCGCACGCCGCTCGGCGGGTCGCGCGTGATCTCGCCCACGCCGCGCGCCGCCCCGGCGGCCGAGGCGGCGCGGCCGCGTCCGTACGCGCCGCCCGACCGCGGACCCGAGCGCGCGCCGGTGCAGGACCTGAGCGACATGGAGATCCCGACGTTCATCCGCCGTCAGATGGACTGACGCCCTCGGGCGTCGACGCCGCGCGGACCGAACCGGCCGCGCGCGCGGTACACGGCACGTGATGTCCTGGATGGTGGCGGCCGCGGTCGGCCTCGTCGTGGCGCTGCTCGCCTACGCGCCCGCCTCCCGCGGCCGTCCCGCGTTCGCGGGGCTCGCCGCGGCCCGGGGACTCGCGGTGGCGCTGGTCACCGCGGTTGCCGTCGGCGCGCCACTCCCGGGCGGCGCGCGGCGCGCCGGCTTCGTGGCGGTCGACGCCTCGGCCAGCTGGACGCGAGGCGCGGGGGACGCGGGCGGGCGAGCGGCGCGCGATTCGGCGGCGCGGCTGGCGTTAGGCGCGCGCGACCGGGTGCTCGCGTTCGGCGAGTCGCTCCGCGTGGCCGGCCCGCGCGACGGAGTGCCCGCGGACCGGCGCACGGCGGTCGCCGCCGCCGCGGAGTCGGCCGCCGCGTCGGGCGTTCCGCTCACGCTCGTCACCGACGGTGAGGTCGACGACCCGGAGTCGCTCGCGCGCGCGCCCGCGGGCTCACGCGCGATCGTCGCGCCGCCACGGCGCGGTGCCGACGCGGCCGTCGCAGACGTCTCGGCGCCCGCGACCGCCGCGCCGGGCGAAACGGTCGCGGTCGCGGTGCGAGTGGTCGCGGATGCGGCGGGCGCGCCGGCCGGGCGCGTCGCAGTTCGGCTCGATGCGACCGCCGCCGTCGCGCGACCGTTCCCAGCACTCGGTGCGTACGGGCAGACGACCGTCGACGTGCCGCTCGTCGTGCCGGCCGGGGACCGGTCGCGCATCGGTGTGCTCACGGCAGTCGTCGCCGTTCCCGGCGACCGCGAGGTCCGGAACGACTCGGCGAGTCGAGCGGTCGAGATCACGGCGGCGCCGCGAGCCGTCGTGGTGAGCACCGCGCCGGACTACGACGTCGGCCTCGCGACGTCTGTACTCCGCGGCGCGCTCGGCGTACCGGTCCGCGCGTTCTACCGCGTGGCGCCCGGGACCTGGCGCCTGGCCAGCACGCTGGCGCCCGCGAGCGAGTCCGAGGTGCGCGCGGCCGCCGCGGCCGCCGCGCTGCTGGTCGTCCACGGCGACACCGCGGCGCTCGGTGCCCCGCGGAGGATCGGCCGCGGCGCGGTCGCGCTCCTGCCGGTCGGCGACACGGGCGACAGCACGACCGACTGGTACGCGAGCGCGGCCGGGAATCCGGGGCCGCTCGCCGCGATCCGCGGACTCTCCTGGGACAGTCTGCCGCCCGTCGACGTCCCAACGACGGGCGGCGACGCCGCTGCGCCGCTGGCCCGACTGCCCGACCGGTGGACGGCGGTGCTCGCCCACGCGGGGCGCTCCGGCCCGACGCGGGCAGTCGTCAGCGGCGGAACGGAACCGAGCGGCCGACGCATCGCGATCGTGACCGCGGGCGGGCTCTGGCGATGGGCGTTTCGCGGCGGCGTGGGTGCCGTCGCCGCGCCGGCCGTGTGGGGAGCGTTGTTCGACTGGCTGGCCGACGCGCCACCAGCCACGTCCGCCGTGCTCGCCCCGCTGGACGCGGGCGTTCGATCCGGGGCGCAGGTGCGGTGGCGCGGACTCGCGCCGCGCGACAGCGTCGCCGTCGTGCAGCTGACGTCGCGGCGAGGCGGGCGCGCGAGCGCGCTCACGGTGCGGCGCGACGCGGAGTCCGGGGAGGCGACGAGCGACTCTCCAGCGCCTGGAGTGTACGACGTGCACGGCGGTGGCGTGCTGGTGGTGAATGCGTCGGCCGAACTGCTGCCGCGACGCGCGGCGTTGCGCTCCGGCCCGATCGGCGCGGCGGTCTCCGTCGCGATGACCGCCCCGGCGCCGATCGCCCCCGGCTGGCCGCTCGCGGCCGCGACGTTGTTACTGTGCGGCGAGTGGGTGGCGCGCCGCCGACTCGGCCTGCGCTGACGCCACCCCGGGTGGTCGCTTCCGGGCCCGCCCGGTCGCGTGACCCGTTCCCTCGAGATCTTCGGACATGGCTCGGCTCTTTCGTCGCGAAGGCGACGCGCCCAAGCGGTCGCTCTGGCAGCGGTTCAAGGACGTCGCCAACGCCGACGTCGGCGTGCTGCTGCGCGGCGGCGTCAAGGAAGGCTCGCTCGAACAGCTCGAAGAAGGGCTGCTCGCGGCCGACTTCGGCGTACCGACGACGCTGCAACTCGTCGACAAGATCGGCGGGTACGCGCAGAAGGGATTCATCCGAACCGAGGCCGAGTTTCAGGACGCGCTGCGCCGGCTGGTCGAGGCGGAGTTGCGCGAGGGGAACAGCGACGTCGCGCTGCACATGCCGGCGAGTGGGCCGGCGGTGATCCTTGTCGTCGGCGTGAACGGGGCGGGAAAGACGACGTTCATCGGCAAGCTCGCCGCGCGGCTCCGGCGCGAGCGCAAGCGCGTGATCGTGGGCGCGGCCGACACGTTCCGCGCCGGCGCGATCGACCAGCTGCGCGTGTGGGCGGAGCGGAGCGGCGCGGAGTTCGTCGGCGGCAAGCCCGGCACGGACCCCGCCGCCGTGGCGTTCGACGCGGTCGACGCGGGGGTGACGCGCGGCGCCGACGTCGTGATCATCGACACCGCAGGGCGCCTGCACACGAGTGCGGGGCTGATGGAGGAGATGAAGAAGGTGCACCGCGTCGTCGCGAAGCGGCTGCCGGGGGCGCCGCACGAAACGCTCCTCGTGCTGGACGGCACGATCGGGCAGAACGCCGTGCAGCAGGCGAAGCAGTTCGCCGAAGCGGTGCCCGTCACGGGGCTCGTCGTGACGAAGCTCGACAGCACCGCGAAGGGAGGCGTCGTCGTCGCGGTCCACGAGGCGCTGGACCTCCCCGTCAAGTTCGTCGGCATCGGCGAGGCCGCGGAGGACCTGGAGCCGTTCGATCCGGCCGCGTTCGCGCGCGAGCTGGCGGAGGCCTAACGGCGGCCCGTGCCAGCGTCGCGCACCGCCCCGGCCCCGCGCCTCACGCTCGACACGCCCGTCACGTACCTGAAGGGCGTCGGGCCGGCGCGCGCCGAGGCGCTGGCGAAGCTCAACATCCACACCGCGCGCGACCTCCTGCTGCACGTGCCGCACCGGTACGAAGACGCGAGCACCGTGACGCGCATCGCGGCGCTCGAGCCCGGGATGGACGGGACGGTGATCGGCAAGGTGGTGTCGAAGGGCGTCGTGCCGACGCGCAAGGGGCTGCGCATCTTCCAGGCCGTCGTCCAGGACGCGACCGGCATGCTCGAGGCGAGCTGGCCGGGGCAGCCGTTCCTCGACCGCGTGATCCAGAAGAACGACATGCTACTCCTGAGCGGGAGCGTGCGCTTCTTCCACGGCCGTCAGCTGCAACCGCGCGAGTTCGTCAACCTCGGGCCGGAGGACGCGGGCACCTCGGGCGGGCGCGTCCTCTCGGTGTACCCGGCGACGGAGGGGCTCAGCTTCAAGCAGATCCGGCTGCTGATCGACGCGCACCTCGACGAGCTGCTGCCGCAGATCCGCGAGCACCTGCCGGCGGCGATGCTCCGCGACGCGGGTGTGCCCGACCTGCCGAGCGCGCTGCGCATGGTGCACCGCCCGACGTCGATCGCGGAGGCGATGGAGGGGCGCGCGCGGCTCGCCTTCGAAGAGTTGCTGGCGTGGCAGATCCTCCACCGGCGCGCCAACCAGATCGCGCGCGAGGGGCGCGACGGCGTCGCCCTGGTCAACCGGCGCGACCTCACGTCGCGGCTCCGCGCGGCGCTTCCGTTCGAGCTCACGGGCGCGCAGACGCGGGCGCTGCGCGAGATCTTCGTCGACATGACGAGCCCGCGCCGGATGCACCGGCTGCTGCAGGGCGACGTCGGGAGCGGGAAGACGATCGTCGGGCTGTTCGCCGCGCTGCTCGCGATGGAGAACGGCTACCAGGCCGCGATCATGGCGCCGACCGAGCTGCTGGCGGAACAGCACTTCCGGACGTTCGCGCGGCTGCTCGCGCCGTTAGGCGTCGAACCGCTGCTCGTCACCGGGCGGCAGGGCGTTCGCGAGCGGCGGGAAGCGGCCGAGCGGATGGCGCGCGACGAGCCGCTGCTCGTGGTCGGGACGCACGCGCTCGTGCAGGAGGCGACGCGCTTCGCTCGGCTCGGGTTCGTCGCGATCGACGAGCAGCACCGCTTCGGCGTCGAGCAGCGGAAGGCCCTCGGCGCGAAGGGCCGGTCGCCGGACGTGCTCCTGATGACGGCGACGCCGATCCCGCGTTCGCTCGCGCTGACGCTCCACGGCGACCTCGACGTGAGTCTGCTGGACGAGAAGCCGCCCGGCCGCCAGCCGATCACGAGTGGGCTGCGGCCGGAGGGCGCGCGGTCGCGGGTGATGGCGTTCGTCGACCAGCAGGTCGCGCAGGGTCGCCAGGCCTACATCGTGTACCCGCTCGTCGCCGAGAGTGAAAAGCTCGACCTCAAGGCGGCGACGATCGCGTTCGAGGAGTTAGGCGCTGGCGCGTTCGCGCACCGCCGGCTCGGGCTGCTGCACGGCAAGCTGCCCGGGGACGAGAAGGACGCGGTGATGCGCGCCTTCCGCGACGGCGAACTCGACGTCCTGGTCGCGACGACGGTGATCGAGGTCGGGATCGACGTCGCCAACGCGACGGTGATGGTGATCGAGCACCCGGAGCGCTTCGGCCTCTCGCAGCTCCACCAGCTGCGCGGCCGCGTCGGTCGGGGCGGGGCGCAGAGCTACTGCGTGTTGTTAGGCGACGTGGGGAACGAGGCGGCCGAGCGGCTGCGCGTGTTCGTCGGCACCGAGGACGGGTTCGAGATCGCGCGCGCCGACCTGCAGCTGCGGGGGATGGGCGACCTCTTCGGCAAACAGCAGAGCGGCGATCCGGCATTCCGCATCGCGGACCCGATCCGGGACGAGGAGCTCAACCTCCGGGCGCGCGCGTCGGCAGACCTGCTGCTCGCGAGTGATCCGGAGCTCGACCGGCCCGAACATCGCGACTTCCGCGCGATCCTCGGGGCGCGGTATGCCCGCGCGCTGGAGCTGTTCCGCGTCGGGTAGGCGGTCGCTCGCGTCGTCCGCGGCCTACGGGCGGCGTACCGGCGCGGCGAGGCGCCGACGGATGCGGTCGAGTTCCGCGCGCGCGGCGGCCGCCTCCACGCGCGCGCGCTGCAATTCGTCGTCGAGGGCGCGGAGGCTGTCGCGCGGCACCATGCCCGCGTTTGCGCGCGCCGACGCCGTGCGGTCTGGCGGGGGAACCGCGGCCGCCGCCGTCCGTGCCGAGTCGAGGAGCGCGAGCGCCCGGCGGAGCGCCCCGGCCTCCGCGCGGTGCTCCGCGCCGGGCGCGGCGCGGTAGGCGTCGAGGTCGGCCACGACCGGGCGGAGGGGAACGTTAGGCGCTGCGAGGTCGACGCGCGCAACCGCCCGCCAGTACAACGTTTCGACCGCCTGCGGCGAGGACGCGAAGCGGTCGTGGAAGGCCGCGAGCACGGTGTCGGCGCGGGCCGGCCGCCCATCGGCCAGCGCGGCACGTGCGTCGGTCAGCGTCGCTGCCCAGGCGCTCGCGGCCGGATCGACGGGCGCGTGCGAGCCGCGCGTCGCGACGTGGCAGGCCGCGACGGCGGCGGCCGAGAGCGCCGCGGCGGCGGCCGCAGCGCGACGCACGAGGGCGCGCTTCTCGCTCACGAGCGGCTCCCAGCGAGCGCCGGCGCCGCCGCGGCGCCGGCCGGTTCGGGGAAGGCTTCGGCGGCCGCTCGCTCCAGCTCGGGGAGGTTTGATGTCCCGTCGTGCGCGGTCTCCGGGAGCGTGACGAGGAACTCCGCCCCGGCCCCGGCCGCGCTGTCGACGGTAATCACGCCGCCGTGCGCCTCGACGATCTCCTTTGCGATGGCCAGCCCGAGCCCGGTGCCCTTGGCGGCGGCGCCGCTCTGATTGTTCGCTTGATAGAACTTATCGAAGACGCGCGGCAGCTGGTCGGCGGGGATGCCGACGCCGGTGTCGCGGACCGTGAGCTGCACGGAGGGCGGCGTGCGGCGCCGGTCGGGCGCGGCCGACAGTTCGACCGTCCCGCCCGCGGGCGTGAACTTCACGGCGTTGGTCAGCAGGTTGTCGAGCACCTCGCGCACCCGGTCCGCGTCCCACGTGACCACGTCGGGCAGGTCCGGCGAGAGCGTCGCGCGGAGGACGACGCCGCGCTGCCGTGCGAGGACCGCGTGCGCCTGCTCGGCGTCCTGGAGCACGGCCCGGAGCGCGACGGGGCGCAGCTCGAGCCGCGCGACGCCGGCCTCAAACCGGCTCACGTCGAGCAGGTGCTGGACGAGGCGGGCGAGCGTGCGCGCCTGCCGCTCGATCGTGGCCAGCACGTCGCGCTGTCCGTCCGCGACGGGCCCGTACAGCCCGTCGTTGAGCAGCGTCAGGTAGCCGAGGATGACGTTGATCGGCGTCTTCAGCTCGTGCGACGCGACCGAGACGAACGCGGACTTGAGTCGGTCGAGCTCGGCGAGTTTCGCCGCCATTTGCTCGAATCCCCCGGCAAGGCGCCCGAACTCGTCCGCCTGGGTCGAGGGCACGCCGAGCGCGTGGGTGAAGTCGCCGCCGGCCACGGCGGCGAGGCCGCGCTCGAGCGCGCGGACCGGAGCGCTGACCGACCGCGTGAGCCAGACCGAGACGGCGAGCGCGCCCGCGGCCGCGGCGATGAGAAGTAAGACCGCCTGGCGGCGCGCGACCTTTGCGGCGTCGATGGCGGAGTTGGCGTGCTGTTCGGCCCGCGTGTTGATCGAGCGACCCGCGTCGGCGACCCCTCGCTCGAGGCTGACGAGCACTGGTGTGACGTGGTACTTGGAGATGCTGTCGCCGGCGTCGGCGTTGTGGCGCGCGTAGGCTTCCCACTCGGCCGAGCCCTCGGCGGCGATGACGCCGGCGGTGCGCGCGACCTGGCCGGCGAAGACGTCGAGGTGGTATGCGCGGACGGAGTCGGCGAGGCGGCCGAGGCTCGCCGCGCTCGCGCGCAGGTCGGCCAGCGTCAGCGTGTCGCCGGGCGCCTGCACGCCGACCCGCGTTTCCGCGAGCTGCGCCTCCTGCGCGGCCGTGAGGACGTGGCCGAGGAGGAGTGACGCGGCGACCTCCTGGTTTCGAAGCGACCGGGCCGCCGCCTCGGTCGTGTCGAGCGCGTAGAACGCCGCGACCAGCGGCGCGGCGAGGAGCAACGCGACGGCGGTGAGGCCGAGCACGAGGCGCAGGCGGAGCGTCACGAGCGGGCGATCGGGCGCGGGGTGCGCGGGCGCGACATGCGCCCAAGCTAGCGGGGGTGGACGGCCGGCGGGCCGGGCGTGCGGTCGCGTTGACGTGTTCGGCGGAAGCGCGGTAGGTTCCCGGCGTCGCGCTCGCCGCTGCTAACTCCTTCGCGTACAATGACATCTCCGTTGGTCGGGACCGCCCCGTTCGCCCGTGTCGCTGAGTTGGGCCGCCACGTCGGGGAGCGCGTGACGGTGCGCGCGTGGGTCACGCGGGTGCGCTCGTCGGGCAAGGTGGCGTTCCTCGTCGTGCGCGACGGGACCGGCGTGCTGCAGGCGGTGCTGCAGAAGACCGCGGTGAGCGCGGAGACGTGGGCGACGTTCGCGGCGCTGACGCTGGAGAGCGCGGTCGCCGTCAGCGGCGAGGTCCGCGCGGAGGCGCGCGCCCCGGGCGGCTACGAGATGGGCGCGGACGCCGTCGAGCTTCTCGGCGCGAGCGACCCGGACTACCCGATTCAGCCGAAGGAGCACGGCGTCGACTTCCTGCTCGACCGCCGGCACCTGTGGCTGCGCAGTCCGCGGCAGGCGGCGATTCTGCGCGTGCGGCACGAGGTCGAGCAGGCGATCCACGACTTCTTCTACGCGCGGGAGTTCGTGCGGACCGACTCGCCGATCCTGACCGGCGCGATCGGGGAGCGCTCGGGGCTGTTCTCGACCGAGTACTTCGACGAGGGCACGGCGTACCTCGCGCAGACGGGCCAGCTTTACGGCGAGGCGCTGGCCGCGGCGTTAGGCAGGATCTACACGTTCGGGCCGACGTTCCGGGCGGAGAAGTCGAAGACCCGGCGGCACCTGACCGAGTTCTGGATGATCGAGCCCGAAATGGCGTGGTTCGACCAGGACGACAACATGCGGCTCCAGGAGGAGTTGGTCTCTTACCTCGTCGCGCGGGCGCTCGAGCGGCGCGGCGAGGAGCTGAAGCTGCTGGAGCGCGACACGGCCCCGCTCGAGAAGATCGCGGCCCCGTTCGTCCGCCTCGACTACGGCGCGGCGGTCGAGCTCGTGCGCGCGAAGGGGAGCGACACCGTGTGGGGCGACGACCTCGGCGCGCCGGACGAGGCGAAGATCATGGAGGATTACGAGAAGCCGGTCTTCGTGACGAACTACCCGAAGGAGGCGAAGGCCTTCTACATGAAGGAGAACCCGGCCGACCCGCGCACCGTGCTCTGCTCGGACCTGTTGGCGCCGGAGGGGCGGGGCGAGATCATCGGCGGGTCGCAGCGCGAGGACGACTACGACAAGCTCCGCGCGCGTATCGTCGAGGAGGGGCTGCCGATCGAGGCGTACGGCTGGTACCTCGACCTGCGGAAGTACGGGACCTTCGTGCATTCGGGCTTCGGGCTCGGGCTCGAGCGCACGGTGGCGTGGATCTGCGGCGTGGAGCACATCCGCGAGGTCATCCCGTTCCCGCGGATGATGGAGCGGCTGCGGCCGTAGCCCGCCCGGCCGCAGGCAGCGCGGCCGCGTTAGGCGCCCGGGACGAACGGTACGTTCAGCGCTCCGCCCGCTTCGCCTCCTCCCACAGTGCGTCCAGCACGCCCAGGCCGGCGGTCGCGATGTCGATCCCGCGCTCCGCGGCGAGCGCCTCGACGGCGGTGAAGCGCGAGACGAATTTCGAGTTGGCGCGGTCGAGCGCGAGCGACGCGTGCACGCCGGCCTTGCGGCAGAGGTTCACCACCGAGAAGAGCAGGTCGCCGAGCTCGGCCTCGACGAGGGCCGCGTGGGCGGCGCCGATGTCGACCCGCGCGTAGTCGGGCGCGAGGAGCGCGCGGACCTCGCCGAGCTCCTCCGCGACCTTGTCGGCCGGACCGGCTGCGTTAGGCCAGTCGAATCCGACGCCAGCGGCGCGGTCCTGCAGCCGGTGCGCGCGATGCAGGGCGGGGAGGTCGGCCGGCAGCCCGCGCTCGATGCCGGGCTTGCGGCGCCGCGCTTTCATGGCTTCCCAGTCCGGGCGCGCGCTCGGCGCGTCGGCGCCGGCCGGCGGGTAGAGGTGCGGGTGGCGGTCGCGCATCTTCGCGATCAGCCCGGCCGCGACGTCGGGCAGCCCGAACGCGCCGCGTTCCTCCGCGACGACGGAGTGAAAGACGACCTGCAGCAGGAGATCGCCGAGTTCCTCGCGCAGCGCGCCGTCGTCCCCCTGGCGGATCGCGTCGTCGACCTCGTGCGCCTCCTCGATCAGGTACGGGCGGAGGGAGTCGTGCGTCTGCGCGCGGTCCCACTCGCAGCGCGCGCGGAGGTCGCGCATCAGCGCGAGCGTGTCGGCGAGCGTGGCCGATTCCTGCGTCGCGTCGGGGCGACGGTTCTCCTCGTCGTCTTGCATACGTCGTTCAGCGGCTGGTACGTTGCGCGGCCATGGCCGCGGAATCTACCGATCCGGAAACGGCGCGGGCGTGGCTCGACGTCGACCTGGGGGCGATCGTCGCGAACGCGCGGCGACTGCGCGCGCGCGCGGGCGTGCCGCTCGTGGCGATGCTCAAGGCCGACGGTTACGGCCTCGGTGCGGTCGCGGTCGCGCGCGCGCTGCTCGCGGACCGCGACCCGCCGTGGGGCTTCGGGATCGCGACGGTCGCCGAGGGCGCCGCATTACGTGACGCCCGGGTCGGGGCGCGGCTGCTCGTCCTCACGCCGCTGCTCCGCGAGGAGTTCGCGCGCGCGCACGCGCTCGGCCTAACGCCTACGCTTAGCCGCGCGGGCGACGTCCGCGCGTGGGCGGGCGCGTCGGGCGGCGCGGCGTGGCACCTAGGCATCGACACCGGCATGGGGCGCGCGGGCGTGCCGTGGGACCGGATCGACGACGCGCTGCTCGACGCGGTGCGAGCCCACCCGCCCGAGGGCGCGGGGACGCACTTCCATTCCGCCGACCGCGCGGACGGGACGCGCGCGCTGCAGACGGAACGGTTCCTCTTCGCGCTCGCGCGGCTGCCGGCGCGACCGCCGCTGCTGCACGTCGAGAATAGCCCGGCGCTCGAGGGCGAGGGGCCGTCGCCCTGGGATCTGGTCCGCCCGGGCGTGTTCCTTTACGGCGTGTCGACGCGTGGCGAACGCGACGGCGGATTGCAGGCGGATCCGGTCGCGCACCTCCGGGCGCGCGTCGTCGACCTGCGCGACCTCGCGCCGGGGAGCACGGTCAGCTACGGGGCGAGCTGGCGCGCCGATGGCCCGCGACGGATCGCGACCGTCGCGGCGGGGTACGGGGACGGCTACCGCCGGGCCCTCTCCAATCGGGGCGCGGCCATCGTGCACGGGCATCTGGCGCCCGTCGCCGGTGTGGTGACCATGGACATGACGATGCTCGACGTGACTGACATTCCGTGCGCGATCGGGGACGTGGCGACGCTGGTGGGCTCGGCCGACGGCCGCGTGCTCACCGTCGCCGACGTCGCGGCGCGCGGCGAGTTGTCGCCGTACGAGCTCCTCACCGGCTTCGCGCTCCGCGTCCCCCGCCGCTATGCTGTCACGCGAGCCGAGGACGGCGCGTGAGGGCGGACCGCCGCGCCGTCATCCTCGTGCTCGACGGTGTCGGCGTCGGCGAGGCGCCGGACGCGGCCGCCTACGGTGACCGTGGCAGCAACACGCTCGGGCACGTCTGCGAGGCGGCGGGCGGGCTCGCGCTCCCCAACCTGGAGCGGTGGGGGCTCGGCTGCGTGGCTCCTCTTCGCGGCGTCGCACCGGTCGCGGAGCCCGTCGCGGCGTGGGGCCGGATGCGCCCGGCGTCCGCGGGTAAAGACAGCACGACGGGGCACTGGGAGCTCGCGGGTCTCAAGTTGGCGCGGCCGTTTCCGACGTATCCCGATGGGTTCCCGGCCGAGGTCCTGGACGAGTTCGCGCGGCGAACGGGGCGCGCGGTGATCGGGAACGTCGTCGGAAGCGGCACCGACGCCATGGCCGAGTTCGGGCCGGAGCACGAGCGGACGGGCGCGTGGATCGTGTACACGTCCGCGGACTCGGTCTTTCAGGTCGCGGCCCATGAGGCCGTGGTGCCGCTCGCGGAGCTCTACGCGGCGTGCGAGACGGCGCGTGCGATGCTCGTCGCGCCCGACGACGTGTCGCGGGTGATCGCGCGGCCGTTCGTCGGGGCGGCCGGCGCGTATCGGCGGACGGCCAACCGCCGCGACTTCTCCGTGGCACCGCCGGGAGAGACGCTGCTCGACGCGCTCGCCGCCGCCGGCGTCCCGCGGGCCGGCGTGGGAAAGGTCGACGACCTGTTCGCCGGCCGCTCGCTGCGCGCGCTACACACCGGCGACAACGCCGAGGGGCTCATGCGCGTGGAGGAGTGGCTGCGCGGGGCGGACGGCGGGCTGCTGTTGGCCAACCTCGTAGATTTCGACACGCTGTACGGGCACCGTAACGATCCGGCCGGGTTCGCCGGCGCGTTGCGCGCGGTCGACGCCGCCCTGCCCGCACTCGACGCCGCGCTTCGCGAGGACGACCTGCTCTTCATTACCGCCGACCACGGCAACGATCCGACGACGGCCTCGACCGACCACGCGCGGGAGTACGTCCCGATCCTCGTGCGCGGGGCGCGTGTGCGTCCGGCCGCACTAGGCGAACGCGAGACGTTGGCCGACGTCGGCGCGACCGCCGCGGAGTGGTTGGGCATCGCGTTCCGTGGTGCGGGAACGTCGTTTCTGCCCGTGCTCGTGTCCAACGGCGGTGAAGGCCGGTGCGCGTGAGCGCGGCGGAGCCGCTCGTGGCGGGACCGCCCGTGCCCGAGCGCACGTCGGTCGCCGATCCCGACGCTGCGCTCGAGGGCGTGGCGCGCGCGGCGATGGACCGCGCGTACGCGCCGTACTCGCGCTTCCGCGTCGGCGCGGCGCTCCGGACCGCGGACGGCACGGTCGTGTCGGGCTGCAACGTCGAGAACGCCGCGTTCCCCGCGGGCCTGTGTGCGGAGCGCGGGGCGGTGATGGCCGCCGTCGTCGCGGGGCACCGGACGTTTTCGCAGCTCGTCATCGTGACGGACGCCGCCGATCCGACGCCGCCCTGTGGGCAGTGCCGTCAGGTGCTCGTCGAGTTCGCGCCCGCCCTCGCGATCCGGAGCGTCGCCGCCGACGGTCGCGCCGACGAGTGGACGCTCGCCGAACTCCTACCCCGTCCGTTCCTTCCTGCCTCGCTCGGCGCGACGTGAGGGCGCGTCCGCCTCACGCCGCCGCGCGCGCTCCGGTTCCCGGACGCGCGCTCCGCTGACCTTTCTCTGCTCGTGATCTCGACTCTGGTTTTCAGGCGCGCGACCGACCGGCTGCGCGCGGCGCTCCGGCGCGCGTCGCGCATGCGTACATCCGGCTCACACGACGATCCGCCGCGCCCATGTCCCGGGCGCGGACGGTTGGCGTTCCTCGGCGCCGTGCTGGCACTCGCGGGCGCGGGCGCGTGCTCCGAGCAGCTCGATGCGGGGAAGACCTGCACCGCGGCCAGCGCGCTCTGTGGGCTGTCGAACGAGCAGCTCCGTGATACGGTGCTCGATCCCGTAGCGCTCGACACGACGCTCTCGGGGTTTCCGCTGACCGGCGCGACGCGGCCGCTGCTCGTCGGGGTGGCGCCGGCGCCGGACTCGCTCGACGTGCGGGCCGTGATCCGCTTCGACTCGATCCCCGGGAAGTACGGCCCCGCCGCGGGCGGCGATTCGGTCGCGATCACGACGGTGGACAGCACGTACCTGCGCCTGCAGCTCGACACCACCGCGGCCGCGCCGACCGCGGGCGTCACGCTCGAGGCGTACGACGTCGACACGCCGGACGGCACCGATACGACCACCGCCACGCTGGCCGCGCTCTTCACGCCGTCGCGTCGGATCGGGTCGGTCGGTCTGCCCGCGGCCACGAAGTTTCCGGACAGCCTGCGGCTCAAGCTGAGCGACTCCGCCTTCGCGGCGAAGGCGCGCACCGGTGCGCGGCTGCGCATCGGGCTTCGGGCCGTAAGCACGGACCGCGCGCAGCTCCGCGTATTTGGTGTCCGCACAGGCACGACGATCTCGACGAGCGCGCCGACGATCCTCTTCGACGCGGCGACCGACACCGGGTTCAAGGCGGTGATCGTCTCGCCGGTCTCGACGACGCCGACCACCGACCCGATCGCGGCGGGAGCGGCGATCGACCAGTCGCTGGTCGTCGTCTCGCCGCGCGCGCCGGCCGGGACCGACCTGATCGTCGGCGGTACGCCCGGACGGCGTACGTACATCCAGTTCAAGCTGCCGATCAACCTGACCGATTCGACGGACGTCGTGCGCGCGGTGTTGGAGCTGACGCAGCGCCCCGCCCCCTACGTCGGGGCGAGGGACACGGTGCGGGTGCGGAGCGAGGCGGTGCTCGCGACGACGAGCGTCACCGACCTCGTACAGGCGGCACTGCTCGCCGCGCCGGCCGGTCTGGGGGCCGACACGCTCAGCCTCTCGCCGGGGGACAGCGGGACGCGCTCGTTCTCGTTAGTCACGCTCGTGCGCGCGTTCCGCTCGCTGCCCGCCAACACGCAGCGCGCGATCGCGATCCGCGCGACCCAGGAAGGCACGCAGTCCGGCGAGGTGCGCTTCTTCTCCTCGAAGGCCGCGGCCGCCGTGCGACCGCGGCTCCGCCTCACGTACGTCCCCCGCACCTCGTTCGGCGTTCCGTGACCTCAACGCACAACAGTTCGCGCCGCCCGCATCGGCGCGCCGCGCCCGTACTCGCGGCGGCGTTCGCGGTCGCGGCGCTCGGTCCCGGCGCGACCCGCGCCGCCGCGCAGGGCAGCCTGAGCGTGCAGGGGTTCGGGTACCCGCCCGGGGAGCTCAGCACGCGCGCGCTCGCGACCGGCGGCGGGCTGGCCGAGTTCGACCCGATCACGCCGATCAACCCGGCGACCTTGACGCAGTTCGGGCGCACCGGCTTCTCGTTCCAGTACGACCCCGAGTTCCGCACGACGACCGTCGGCGGCGCGACGTCCCACAACACGATCGCGCGCTTCCCGGTGGTGGCGCTCGGAGTGCCGTTCCGCCAGCGCTTCACGATCGGCCTGAGCGCGTCGACGTTCCTGGACCGCTCGTTCACGACGCAATACCAGACGACGACGCCGGTCGGCGGCCAGTTGGTGCAGGCGAACGAGAACATCGATTCGCGGGGCAGCATCTCGGACCTGCGCCTCGGGCTCGGCGCGTACGTCGCGCGGTGGTTGCAGGTCGGCGTCGCCGTGCACCGGCTGACGGGTCAGAATCGGCTCGTCAGCGGCCGCCAGTTCGCGGACACGACGCAGTTCGGGTCGGTGAGCGACTCGACCACGCTCGACTACACGGGGTCCGGCCTTTCGGCGGGCGTGATCCTGACGCCGGTGCGCGGCTTCAGCGTCGCGGGCTCGGCGCGCCACGGCGGCGGGCTTCGCGTCGCGCGTAACGACTCGGTGCTCGCGCGCGCCGACGCGCCGGACCGCGTCGGCGTCGGCGTGCGGTTCGACCGGATCAGCGGCGCGACGTTCGCCGCGTCGTACGCGCACACGTCGTGGTCGCGGATGCGGGGCCTCGGCAGCGCGACGCTCGACCCGCGCGACGCGAACGAGTTGATGGGCGGCATCGAGGCGGTCGGACCCACGTTGGGCACCGCGCCGCTGATACTGCGCGCGGGCGCGCGCCGCCGCACGCTGCCGTTCGCGGTGGGCGGCGCGAGCATCCGCGAGACGGACGTCTCCGGCGGCCTCGGGCTGCCGTTCGCGGGCGGCCGCGCGCTCGGGGACCTCACGGTGCAGCACGCCAACCGCACGCCCGACGGCGGCTCGACGACGCTGCCGGGCGCGAGCGAGCGCGCCTGGACGGTCAGCATCGGGTTCACCGTCCGGCCGTGACGGTCGCGCCGTCCGTCGCGGGCGAGGTCGCGCGCGACGCGCCCCTCGTGCTCGTGGCGGACGACGTGCCCGCGAACATCGAGCTACTCGCCGACCAGCTCGCGATCCTCGGCTACCGCACGGCGACGGCGACCGACGGGCCGTCCGCCCTGGCCGCAGCGTTCGCGGAGCGACCGGACCTCTGCCTGCTCGACGTCACGATGCCCGCCGGCGACCTCGGCGTGCCGGACCGCGCGACGGGGTACGAGGTGTGTCGGCGTCTGAAGCGCGACCCGCGCACCGCGCGCGTCCCGGTCATCTTCGTGACCGCGTTAGGCGACGCGACCGACCGCGTGCGCGCGATCGAGGCCGGCGGCGACGACTTCCTCACCAAGCCGCACAACCGCCAGGTGCTCGGCGCGCGCGTGCGGTCCCTGCTGCGTCTCAAGAGTGCGACCGACGCGCTCGAGGACACGGTCCGGCGGCTGCGCGAACTCGAGAAGGTCCGCGACGACCTGCTCAAGATGATGGTGCACGACCTGAAGTCGCCGCTCACGTCGGTGCTCGCGACGCTCGAGATGGTCGCCGACGGCGACTTCGGGCCGGTGACGGACGCGCAGCAGGGCGCGCTCGGTGACGCGCAGGCGAAGTCAGAAGATCTGCTCGAGCTGATCAACGATCTGCTCGAGGTGGCCCGCGTCGAGGAGGGGAGCGTCGCCCTCCGTCCCGAGCGCGTGCGTCCCGCCGAGCTCTTGGACGAGCTGGAACGCGACTGGGCGGTGCGCATGGCGGCGGCCGGCGCACAGCTCGTCGTCGACGGGGCGCAGGCCGTCCCCGCGCTCGAACTGGACCGCACGCTCGTCCGGCGGGTGCTCGGCAACCTCCTCCAGAACGCGTTGACGCACGGCGCGGCGGCGGACGGGCGTGTGTTCGTCCGGGTTGGGGCGCGTGAGGCGGCGGACGGCGTGCTGTTCACGGTCGCCGACCGCGGCCCCGGCGTGCCGGCGGAGTACCGCGAGCTGATCTTCCGCAAGTTCGAGACGGTCCGCCTGCCGACCCGCACCGGCGTGCGTGGGTCGGGGCTCGGCCTCGCGTTCTGCAAGCTGGCTGTCGAGGCGCACGGCGGGCGAGTCTGGGTGCAGGGCGGCGCCGGGGGCAACGACGTCGGCGCGGTGTTCCACGTTCTGCTACCGTTCGTGCCCGCGTGATTCGCGGTGCGCCGGAAGCGCTGCCGGGGCAAGTAGTTACGGGCTAGCTTCGAGGCGTTCGGCGCTCTCCGCGCCGGACCGCCTCTCGTCGCGCCCGCGCCTCATGTCCCGTCCGACCGTCTACATCGAAACGTACGGCTGCCAGATGAACGTGAGCGACTCGGAGCTGATGTACGGCAGCCTCGTCGCGCACGGGTACGCGCCGGTCGACGGCCCCGACGGCGCGGACGTGATCCTCGTCAACACGTGCGCGATCCGCGACCACGCCGAGCAGCGCGTGATCGGGCGCCTGGGCGAGCTGAAGCGGCACATGAAGGCCGGCGCCGTGTTAGGCGTGGCCGGTTGCATGGCGCAGCGGCTCGGCCCGACGCTCCTCGAGAAGGCACGCCACGTCTCGCTCGTCGTCGGCCCCGACGCGTACCGCACGCTCCCGGTGCTGATCGAGGGCGCGCGCTCGGGCGAGCGGGTGACGGCGACGAGCTTCGACCTCGAGGAGCACTACGAGGACTTCGCGCCGCGCCGCTTCGACAAGGTCAAGGCCTGGATCCCCGTGCAGCGCGGGTGCGATTACCGCTGTACGTACTGCATCGTGCCGTACACGCGCGGTTCGGAGCGCAGCCGGGCCCTGGCGGACGTCGTGCGCGAGACCGAGCAGGTCGTGCGCGACGGCATCGGCGAGGTCGTGCTGCTCGGGCAGACCGTGAACTCGTATCACGACGGAACGTACGACTTCGCCGACCTGCTGCGCGCGGTCGGCGCCGTCGACGGCGTCCGACGCATCCGATTCACTAGCCCGCACCCGAACAGCTTCACCGACCGCGTGCTGGCGGCAATGGCGGCCGTGCCGCAGCTCTGCGAACACGTCCACCTGCCGATGCAGAGCGGGTCCACGCGGGTGCTCAAGCGCATGCTGCGGCGCTACACGCGCGAGGGTTACCGCGAGTGCGTTGCGCGGCTGCGCGCCGCGATCCCCGGGGTGAACCTGACCACCGACGTCATCGTCGGCTTCCCGGGCGAGACCGAGGAGGACTTCGCCGAAACACTGTCGCTCGTCGAGGAGCTGGGCTTCGAGGACGCGTACACGTTCAAATTCTCGCCCCGCGACGGGACGCCGGCGACGCGCATGGATCCCGAGACGTTCGTCCCGGACGCGGTCGCGAGCGAGCGGCTCGACCGGCTGATCGCGGTCGTGCGGGCGGGGGCGCGGGCGCGCAACCTCCGGCTGTTAGGCACCCGACACGAGGTGCTCGTCGAGAAGGAGGCGAGGCGGGGCGGGCTGTTGCAGGGCCGCACGCGCGACTTCAAGACGGTGATGCTGCCGGCGGAGGGCGTGGCGGTCGGCGACTACCATACGGTCGAGCTGA
Source organism: uncultured Gemmatimonadales bacterium (assembly GCA_963763675.1). Lineage (GTDB taxonomy): Bacteria > Gemmatimonadota > Gemmatimonadetes > Gemmatimonadales > Gemmatimonadaceae > BPUI01. The sequence continues at coordinate 861,458 of CAVXPN010000001.1, read as the reverse complement.
CCGGGACGACCGGGTCGACCTTCACGGGCGCGGTGGTCCGCGACGCGGCGCCGCGCCGCGCGGCGCTGCCGATGGCCGCCGCCGTGACGGCGACGGTCTGACGCGCGGGCCGGCGCCTAACGCCTGAACTCGCGCGGCGGCTCGTCGGGGCACGCGCGCACCTCGACCGGCTCGTCCGCCCGGCTGTCGATCGCCCAGCAGTCGTCGTACACGGAGCAGTAGCAGAGGCGCAGCAGCGTCGTCGAGTCGTTCAGGAAGCGGCGCAACGGCTTCCCGAGCGGCCCGTCGACGCGGATGAGCTCCGTCGTCGCGCCGGACAGGAGCACGCGGCCGCGTCGGACGGACGACGTCGTGATCCTGGCGTGCGCGATCGCGCTGTCCAGGGCCGTGCCGTCGATGTGGAGGGCGGCCCGCAGCACGTCGCCCCAGTCGTGCAACGCCCGCCCGTGCGTGCTGATCGTCGCGCTGCGCACGACCGCCGGCCCGACCCCCACGTTCGAGATGACCCACGCGTAGGTCGAGTCGCCGCCGGTGTTGCCCTCCGCGACCCGGGGCCACGCGCTCATCTTCTGCTGCTCACGCATGATCTTCGTCTGGTAACTCGAGACGAGCAGCGCGGAGACCGCGACGACGGCAGCGGACGCGGACAGCACGCGTTCGAGGAGCTCGGACCGGGGGCGCGGGTTAGGCACAGGCTGAGGCACGGGCGGGGAACCGGGAGCAATGTTTCGGCCCACCCCGCAACGTTTCGATGCGGGCGGGCCCGCACGCGGCGCGTACCATGCGCGCGTGCCGCCGATCCTCCGAACTTACTTCGCCCTCGCGCTCGGAGCCGCGGCCGGCTTCCTCGTCGCGGCGCAACGGCCGTCGGCCGCGCACGCGCTCGGGCTGGCCCTCGCGGCCGCGGCGGCCGCCGCACTGGCCCGTTCCCTCGGCGACCTGGACGCGCGCCGCTGGCGCGCGACGGCGCTCACGGCCGCGTGCGGTGCGCTCGGTACCGTCGCGGCCGCCCGCGCCGTCCGCACCGACGAGGTCTGCCGCGCGCGACTCGTGCGCGAGGGCACGTTCGAAGGCACGATCCTCGCCGACGCGCGGCCCGGCGACCGCGCCCGCGTCGCGGTGTCGTCGCCGTGCGCCGCGCGCGCGTCACTGCGGATCGCGGGTGGCGCCGCGCGCGCTGGCGCGCACGTGGCGGTGCGCGGCACCACGTGGCCGACGACGCGCGGCGTCCGCGTGCCCGACGCCACGCTCGCGCCACGACCGGGCGTCGATCGCCTGGTGCGCGCGCGCGCCCGCGTCGGCGCGCTCCTCGACACACTCTACGGACCGCGCGACGCGCCGCTCGCTCGCGCCCTCGTCATCGCCGACGAGGACGACATCCCGCCGGAGGTGCGCGACGCGTACGCCGACGCGGGCCTCGTGCACGCGCTCTCCGTTTCGGGACTGCACGTCGGGATCGTCGCGGCCGCCCTCGCGCTCGCGCTCCACGCGGCGCGCCTCCCGCCGACGGTCGCCGCCGTCGCCGGGTCGCTCGCCGTGGGCGCCTATGTCCTACTCATCGGCGCCCCGCCACCAGCCGTGCGCGCGGCCGTCATGCTCGCCGCGGGCACGGCGTCTCGACTCACCCAACGGCCAACCTCCCCCTGGACCGCGTTCGCCGCCGGCGGCCTCGTCCCCCTCGCGGATCCGCGCGTCGTCGTCGACCTCGGCTACCAGCTCTCGATGGCCGGGATGGCGTCGCTCGTCGCCTCGCGCGCGCTCGCACGCCGCCTGACCCGCGCGGCGCGGGCGATCGCCCGCCCGACGACCCCCGCACCGGAGCCGGCTACGCGCGCGACCCGCGCGTGGCTCGCGCTGACCGGTGGGCGCGCGGGGTGGCGCACGCGCGTCGCCTCCGAAGCCCTCGTCGGCGCCGTCGCGACAGCAGCGACCGCGCCACTCGTCGCCTGGCACTTCGGCCGCGTGAGCGTGGTCGGCGTGCTCGCGAACCTCGCCGCCGAACCGGTGCTCGCGCTCCTCCAACCGGCCCTCTTCGTGAGCGTCGTCGCGGGACCGCTTCGCCCCGCGGCCCGCCTGTTCGCTGACGGCACCCGCCCGCTCCTCCGCGCGCTGACGGCCATCGCATCCCACCTCGGCGCACTCCCGGGTGCGACGCTCCAACTCACGCCCACGTTGGTGGGAACGGCGTGCGCGGGCGTCGCGGCCGCCGCTCTCCTCGCACGGGCGTTCGTCGGCGCACGCCGCGGCGGCCGCCTCGCGGTGTGCGCCGCGGCCGGTCTCGCCGGCGCCGCCCTCGCGTGGGCTCGCCCGATCGGGAGTGGCCGTCTGGAACTGCACATGCTCGACGTCGGGCAGGGTGACGCGCTGGCCCTGCGCACCCCGCACGGCCGGTGGGTACTGTTCGACGCCGGCCCGGGCGGACGCGGGGTCGACGCGGGCGCGCATGTGGTCGTTCCGTACGTCCGCCGGCTCGGCGGATCGGTAGCGGCCCTCGTGCTCTCGCACCCACACGCGGACCACGTTGGCGGCGCCCCGTCGGTAATCCGCCGCCTCCGACCCGGACTGGTGTGGGACGGCGGCTACGCCCTTGGGTCGGCGACGTACGCCGACGTGCTGGGCGCGACGCGCGAAGCGGGCGCGACGTGGCACCGCGTCCACCCCGGCGACGCACTCGTCGTCGACGGCGTGCGCCTCGTCGCGCTCGCGCCGGACTCCGCGTGGACCGCGGGCCTCGACGACCCCAACCTCTCGAGCGTCGTCGTCCGCGTGGAGTACGGCGCGGTGCGCTTCCTGCTCACCGGCGACGCGGAAGCGCCCGAAGAAGAGTGGCTGGTCCGCCGCGCGGCGGCCGGCGACCCGGGTGCGGATCTGACCGCCGACGTGCTGAAAGTGGCCCACCACGGGAGCAGTACGAGCTCGACCGCCGCATTCGTCGCCGCCGTGCGCCCACGAGTGGCCCTCGTGAGCGTCGGTGCCGCGAACATGTATGGACATCCGAGCCCGAGCGTGGTCGCCCGCCTTCGCGCGTCCGGTGCCGAGGTACGCCGGACCGACGCCGACGGCGGGCTCGTCGTGTCGACCGACGGCCGTCGCGTCGACGTGCGCCCGGCGCGCCGGTGACTCGGTGAGCCTGTTCTCCGCAGTTCGCGCGGCCTTGCTGGGACGACCGCTCGCGCTACCGCCCGCGCTGCTGGCCGCGTATCCCGAGTTAGCGGAGGCGCGATGGCGGGCCGGCGGGCTGCCGCTGCGGGTGGGCGGCTGGTGTCTCGGGATCGCGAGCGTGTCCGGAATCACGCTCTGGCGCACCGTCTACCTCGCGCATCCCGACCGCGCGTCGGTCGCGTTGCTCTTGCACGAACTCGCGCACGTCCGTCAGTTTGCCCGACGGCGTTCGTTCCCCGTACGGTACTGCTGGGAGTCGTTGCGCTACGGGTACGCCCGGAACCGCTTCGAAGCCGAAGCCGACGACTTCGCGCGGGCGACGATCGCCCGCGCCCGAGGCGCGGCGTGACGCGCCGACTGCTCCGTACGCGGGCGCCCCGCCTGACCCCTGCCCGAGGCCCATCCGCGTGGTAAAGCACACCGCCACCTCCGTCGTCACGATCGAGCGCTTCATCATCGAACAGGAGCGGCAGGTCCCCGAAGCGACGGGGGAGCTGTCCGGCATCCTGTACGACATCGCGCTCGCCGCGAAGATGATCGCCAACAAGGTGCGCGCGGCCGGGCTCGCCGACATCCTCGGCGAGTACGGGGCGGACAACGTCCAGGGCGAGGCCCAACAGAAGCTCGACGTCATCGCCAACGAGATCATCATCAAGGCGATGGACCACGGCGGCCGCCTGTGCGCGATGGCGTCGGAAGAGATGCCCGACATCATCCCGATCCCGGCGCCGTTCAAGTGCGGCAAGTACGTGCTGACCTTCGACCCGCTCGACGGCTCGTCCAACATCGACGTCAACTCGCCCGTCGGTACGATCTTCTCGGTCATGAAGAAGATCTCCGTCGGCCACAAGGGCGAGCTCGAAGACATGCTGCAGCCCGGCCGCCGACAGGTCGCCGCGGGGTACGTCATCTATGGGTCGAGCACGATGCTGGTGTACACGACCGGACAGGGCGCGCACGGCTTCACCCTCGACCCGTCGCTCGGCGAGTTCCTCCTGTCGCATCCCGACATGCGCATCCCCGAGGCGGGCCGGTACCTCTCGGTAAACGACTCGTACGAGCAGGGTTGGAACGAGCCGGTCAAGTCGCTCATGCGCCGCTTCCGCGGGCTCGACGGGACGCGGGCGCCGCTCTCGGTGCGCTACATCGGCTCGCTCGTCGCCGACTTCCACCGCAACCTGTTGAGCGGCGGCCTGTTCGCGTACCCCGCCAACACGAAGAGCCCGCGCGGCAAGCTGCGCCTCCTGTACGAAGCCAACCCGCTCGCCTTCATCGTCGAGCAGGCCGGCGGCGCGGCAAGCGACGGGACGCGACGCGTGATGGAGGTACAGCCGACCGAACTACACCAGCGCACGCCGCTGTTCATCGGCAGCAAGCGCGAAGTAGAGACTGCGGTCGAGATGCTCGCCGCCTCGGGCGGCGTGGTCGAACGCAAACTGGCCGGCGTCCCCTGACAGCGCCTCCTGACACAGCGGCAGACGCTGCGAGGCGCGCCGTGAGCGCCCCCGCAAAGCCCACGGCCGCGGGCGACGGACGCGCCACGCCGTCCGACATCCCGGTCGCGCGGGTCTACCGCCCGGCCGACGCGTCGGTCGCGGCCGACCCGGCGCGGTACGAGGCCGACCTCGGCGACCCCGGCGTGTTCCCGTTCGCGCGCGGGCCGCAGGCGACCATGTACACCGGGCGCCTGTGGACCATGCGCCAGTACGCCGGCTTCGGCACCGCGTCCGACACGAACACGCGGTTCAAGCTGCTGCTCGACGCCGGGCAGACCGGGCTCTCGACCGCGTTCGACCTGCCGACGCAGATGGGCATCGACTCGGACTCCCCCCGTGCGTTAGGCGAAGTCGGTCGGGTCGGCGTCGCGGTCGACACCGTCGAGGACATGCACGCGCTGCTCGCCGACCTGCCGCTCGACCGCGTGTCGACGTCGATGACGATCAACGCGACCGCGTCGATCCTGCTGGCGATGTACGTCGTCGTGGCCGAAGAGCGGGGGATCGCGCGGGAGAAGCTGTCGGGGACGACGCAAAACGACATCCTGAAGGAGTACGCCGCGCGCGGCACGTACGTCTTCCCCCCGGAGCCGTCGCTCAACCTCGTCGCCGAAACGTTTCGGTTCTGCGCGGCGGAGGTGCCGCTCTGGAATCCGATCTCGATCTCGGGCTACCACATCCGCGAGGCCGGCGCCACGGCCGTGCAGGAAGTCGCGTTCACGTTCGCGAACGCGATGGAGTACGTGGCGCGCGCCGTGGCGGCCGGGCTGCCGGTCGACGCGTTCGCGCCGCGGCTGTCGTTCTTCTTCGCCGCGCACAACGACCTGTTCGAAGAAGTGGCCAAGTTCCGCGCCGCGCGCCGGCTCTACGCGCGGCTCATGCGCGAACGGTTCGGCGCGTCCGACGCGAGCGCGCGGCTCCGCTTCCACACGCAGACCGGCGGCGTCACCCTCCAGGCGCAGCAGCCGCTCAACAACGTGGTGCGCGTCGCCGTGCAGGCCCTCGCCGCGGTGTTGGGCGGCACGCAGTCGCTGCACACGAACGGCTACGACGAGGCGCTCGCGCTTCCGACGGCCGCGGCGGCGACGCTCGCGCTCCGCACGCAGCAGATCCTCGCCTACGAGAGCGGCACGGCGCAGACCGTCGACCCGCTCGCGGGCAGCTACTACGTCGAGGCGCTCACCGACGAAGTCGAGCGGCGCTCGCTCGAACTGCTCGAGCGCGTCGACGCGTTGGGCGGCGCGGCCGCGGCGATCGCGGCGGGGTTCTTTCAGGAGGAGATCGGGCGCTCCGCGTACGAGCACCAGCTCCGCGTCGAGGCCGGCGAAACCGTCGTGGTCGGCGTCAACAAGTTCGCGGATGGTCGAGAGCCGCCCATCATCCCGGCGCCGGATTTCGCCGCGCTCGAGCGGTCGCAGGTCGACGCCCTCGCGGCCGTGCGGCGGCGGCGCGACGGCGCGGCCGTGGAGCGCGCGCTGGCCGCGGTGGCCGTGGTGGCGCGGCCGTACGCCGAGCCCGGCGCGGCGCGCGAGCCACTGATGCCGCTGATCGTCGACGCGGTGCGCGCGCGCGCGTCGGTGGGCGAAATTTCCGACGCGCTCGCGGCCGTGTGGGGGCGCTACCGCCCGAGCGCCTAACGCCCAGGCCGGGGTGCTCGCGTGTACGCCCACTGCCTGTTCTGCAACGCGGACCTCGGGCGCAACGAGGCGCTCGAGGCGTTTCCGGTCGGGCGGCGGCTGGCGTACGACGCCGACAAGGGGCGGCTGTGGGTCGTCTGTCCGGCGTGTGCCCGCTGGAACCTCACGCCGCTCGAGGAGCGCTGGGAGGCGATTGAGCAAGCGGAGCGGTTGTACTGCGGGACGAGGCTGCGCGTGTCCACCGACAACGTGGGGCTCGCCCGCGTCGCGGACCGGGTGGATCTGGTGCGGGTGGGACGCGCGCCGCGCCCCGAGTTTGCCGGGTGGCGTTACGGTTCACAGCTGGCGGCCCGGCGCCGGCGGTACGTGCTTCGCGCGACACCGGCCGCCACGCTCGGACTGATCGGTGGCGGGGCCACCATCGCCGCGCGCTTGGCACACGTCGATATCCCAGGCATCGGTCCGATCGTGAGCGGCGCCGTCGCGGTGTTCGCTGCGGACCTGATCGGCAAGATCGCCGATCGCGGCCAACATGCGATCGCGCACCACCTCACGGGAAGCGCGGTCAGCGTCGCCGGACGCATACGCGTCACGCACGGACACGCCTCGAGCGCTCGCCTCGTCGTCCGCCGCGGCCATCTCGCGGAGTCGACGCTGCGCGCGGGGCCAGACGGCGCGTTCACGCTCGACCTGCGGCACGACACCGGGCGTGCCGAGCTGACGGGCCCCGTCGCGCTCGCCGCGCTCACTACGCTGTCGCCGGCGCTGAACGCGGCCGGCGCGCCCGACGCTGTCGTCCGCGGGGCGGTGCACTCGGTCGCGACGCGCGGCGGACCCGACCAGTACCTCGCGCTGATGGCGCGGTGGGTCGGGCGTAGCACGCGCGCGAGCGGCGGCCCGCCGACGCAGTGGTTCAAGGCGACGCCGATCCCGGAGAGCGGATTGTTCGCCCTGACCGAAGTGCAGCGCCTTGCGCTCGAGATGGTCCTGCACGAAGACGCCGAGCGCCGCGCGTTCGACGGCGAGCTCGCCGCACTTGAGGCCGCGTGGCGCGACGCCGAAGAGATCGCCGCGATCGCGGATGCCCTCGCGTTGCCGCGCTCCGTCGAGGCCGCGTGGGAGCGCCTGCGCGGGCGCGTCGGAGCGCGTTAGGCGGATGGCGCGGGCCGCGGCGTCTTGCGCCGCCGGCGGGTGCGCACGCGCTCAGCGATCGTCGAGACCACCTGCCCGTGGTTGAGCAGGGCGACCAGCACGCCTCCGCCGACGATGTTGCCGAGGATCGCGGGCACCAGGAACGCGCCCACCATCTCCCCCCACGTCGCCCCGCCGCTCGCCGCGCGGTAGAACGCCTCGGCGGCCCCGGCCACGGCGTGCCGGAACCCGAACGCGGCGATCGGCGCCGTCGTGAGCCAGACGAAAAGGATCTGCGCGCCGGTGAACGACGTCGACGCGACGAGCCACGCCATGAGCGCGACGAGCCAGCCGCCGAAGATCGCGCGGTAGAACACGATCCCGAAACCGCCCTCGGTCGCGTGCTCGGCCACCTGGCGCAGCGACGCGCGGAGCGGCTCGTCGATCATCGGCGTGTAGGCGGCGATCAGGGCGAAGGCGAGCGCGCCTAACAGGTTCCCGGGCAGCACGATGGCCCACAGCCGCGCGACGCCGCGCAACGTCCGCACGTCGCGGCGCTCGAGGAGGGGCAGCAGCGGGTCCAGCGTGTTCTCGGTGAACAGCTGGCTCCGCGCGAGCACGACGAAGATGAAGCCGAGCGGGTAGCCGGCGGCCGCGGCGGCGGCGCGGTGCTCGGGGCCGACGAGCGACGCGAGGTACGCGGAGGCGAGAAGGCTGAACCCGATCATCAGCCCCGCCTGGAACGCCGAGAGCGCGAGTTCGGCGGCGGGCCGGCGCATTTCCTCGTCGGCGGAGATCACTACGTTCTCGTGGATCTCGGCCGCGGACAGTCGCGTCCCGGTGGCCGGCAGTTGCGCGGACGAGCTTTGCGCTTCGCCCTCCTGCGTGGGGGCTGGTTGGGTCGCGGTGGGCATGCCCGCGCGCCTGGGAAGAGCCGTGCCGAGCGGCGGCGGGCGCGCGGGTTGTAGCGAACGAGCGGGGCCGGTATTCTTCGCCCGGTCCCGCTCCCGTCATAAGTCTCGATCCGATGCCGACTTACGAGTTCCGCTGCAGCAACGGTCACACGTTCGACCAGTTCCACAAGATCAGCGAGTCGCCGAGTTCGGCGGCGTGTCCGATCTGCGGGGAGATGGCTGAACGGGCGATCTCGGGGGGCGCGGGGCTGGTGTTCAAGGGGAGCGGGTTCTATCTGACCGACTACGGCAAGAACGCGCACCGCGGCGGGTCGGCGCCGGCCAAGGGTGACGGCGGCGAGGGCGGAGGCAAGAGCGAGGGGTCGAGCGCCAAGTCCGGCGGCGGCTCGGGCGAGTCGTCCGGTGGCAAAGGCGCGGGCGGCGACGCGTCCGGCGGCAGCTCCTCCTCGTCGTCGAAGGGATCGAGCGGCGGTAGCTCGAGCAGCGGTAGCAGTTCGAGCGGTAGCAGTTCGAGCGGTAGCAGCTCGAGCGGCGGCAGCTCGACGGGCGGGAGTTCGGGCGGCAGCTCGTCGGGAGGGTCGTCGGGCAACGCGGGCGGGGCTGCGTGACGGACGCTGCCGCGAGTGGCGCTCTGAGCGGCGCCCCGCTGGCCGGCCCTGACGCGATCCGCGCCGCGCTGGTCGCGGCCGCGCGCGAGCTCGGCGCGCACGACTCGGTGGACGTCGTACTCGAACGCCCGCGCGACCCGGCGTTCGGCGACTGGACGACGAACCTCGCGATGACGCTGGCGCGCTCGCTCCGCCGCAAGCCGCGCGAGATCGCGGATGCGCTCGTCGGGCGGCTCGACCTTGCGGCCGCGGGCGTGCGCGCGGTCGAGGTCGCGGGGGCGGGCTTCCTCAACTTCCGCCTCGACCCCGCGCTCGTCGCCGGCGGCGTCGCGCCGATCCTCGCGTTAGGCGCCGCGTACGGCACCGACGCCGCGTGGGCGGGCGAGCGCGTGGTGGTCGAGTTCGTCTCCGCCAACCCGACCGGCCCCCTGCACGTCGGCCACGGCCGCCAGGCGGCGTTGGGCGACGCGGTCAGCGCGCTGCTGGCGTCGCAGGGCTGGGAGGTGAGCCGCGAGTTCTACTACAACGACGCGGGCGCGCAGATCGACAACCTCGCCAAGACGCTCTGGGCGCGCGTGGCGCAGCGCGCGGGCGAGGAGGCGTCGGTGCCCGAGGGCGGGTACCACGGCGAGTACGTCGTCGAGATCGCCGACGCCTTCATCGCCGAGCGCGGGATGCCCGACCGCGAGGTGCTGCGCGAGGGCGCGGCGCGCATCGTCCAGGGGCTGCGCCCGGAGCAGGGGCACCTGTTCGACGACATGCGCCGGTTCGCGGTGGCCGCGCTTCGTGCGGAGCAGGACCTCGACCTGCGCGCGTTCGGCGTCGCGTTCGACACGTATTATCTCGAGAGCTCGCTGTACTCGGACGGGCGCGTTGACCGTACGGTGCGCGCGCTGGTCGACGCGGGCGCGACGTACGAACAGGACGGCGCACTCTTCCTGCGCACGACCGCGTACGGCGACGACAAGGACCGTGTCATGCGCCGGAGCGCGGCCAAGGGCGGCGAGTACACGTACTTCGTCCCCGACGTCGCCTACCACGTGACCAAGTGGGAGCGCGGCTTCCCGCGCGCGGTCAACGTGCAGGGGAGCGACCACCACGGCACGACGACCCGCGTGCGCGCCGGGCTGCAGGCGTTAGGCGTCGGCATTCCGGCCGGGTACCCGGAGTACGTGCTGCACCAGCTCGTCACCGTGGTGCGGGGCGGCGAGGAGGTGAAGATCTCCAAGCGCGCCGGGAGCTACGTGACGGTCCGCGACCTGATCGACTGGGTCGGGCGCGACGCGGTGCGCTACTTCTACCTCATGCGGAAGGGCGACTCGCACCTCGTGTTCGACGTCGATCTGGCCCGCAGCGAGAGCGACGAGAACCCGGTGTACCGCGTGCAGATGGCGCACGCGCGGATGTCGGGGATCTTCCGGAACGCGGCGGCCGAGGGGCTCGACGTCGACCGCGCGCTCGCCGGCGGGGTCGACTATTCGCTGCTCTCGGAGCCGGCCGAGCAGGAGCTCGCGACGAAGCTCGTCGACTTCCCGCGCGTCGTCGGGCAGGCCGCGGAGACGCTCGAACCGCACCGCGTGGCCGCGTACCTCCTCGAGACGGCGAACCTCGCCCACGCCTGGTACCACAAGCACCACGTCCTCGGCGAGGCGTCCGCGCTCACGACCGCGCGCCTCGCGCTCGCGCGCGCGACGCAGACCGTGTTGCGCAACGCGCTCGCGTTGTTAGGCATCACGGCGCCGGACCGGATGTAAGGTCCTCACCCCTTTCCGCCACCAATGCCCGTCCTCGTCGTAGGCTCCGTCGCGCTCGATTCGGTCGAGACCCCGTTCGGCCGGGCCGACGAAGTCCTCGGGGGTTCGGCGACGATGTTCGCGTCGTCGGCCTGCCACTTCGGTCCCGTGCAGCTCGTCGGCGTGGTCGGCAGCGACTACCCGATGGAGAAGCTCGAGCCGCTCCGCGCCCGCGGCGTCGACCTCTCGGGGCTGGAGCAGGCCGAGGGCGAGAGCTTCCGCTGGCGCGCGCGCTACCGGCACGACCTCAACTCCGCCGAGACGCTCGAGACGCGGCTCGGGGTGTTCTCGCGGTTCCGGCCGCAGATCCCCGAGGCGTTCCGCACGGCGCCGTACGTGTTCCTCGGCAACATCGACCCGCGCCTGCAGCTCGACGTGCTGCGCCAGGTCGCGCGCCCCAAGCTCGTCGCGTGCGACACGATGAACTTCTGGATCGAGAGTCGGCGCGCGGACCTGCTCGAACTTCTCGGCGAGGTCGACCTGATCACGCTCAACGACGCCGAGGCGCGGCAGCTGACGGAGGAGTCGAACCTGGTGCGCGCGGCGCGGTGGATCATGGCGCGCGGCCCGAAGCACGTCGTCATCAAGAAGGGGGAGCACGGCGCATTCCTGTTCTCGGGCGAGTCGGTGTTCTTTGCGCCGGCGTACCCGCTGGAGAGCATCTTCGACCCGACGGGCGCGGGCGACTCGTTCGCCGGCGGCTTCGTCGGCTGGCTCGCGGCCACCGACGACCTCAGCGAAGCCAACATGCGCCGCGCGGTCGTCTACGGGTCGGCGATGGGCTCGTTCGCCGTCGAGCAGTTCTCGAACGAGCGCACGATCGCGCTGACGCGCGCGGAGATCGACGCGCGGGTGGCGGAGTTCCGGCGACTGGTCTCGTTCGAGGCCGAGCTGCCCGCGGCGGGCCTGATGGGAGCGGGCGCGGCGTGACCGACCTCGGGGCCGCGGCGGCGGGGCAGGCGCGGCTCGACTACCGGGCGGCGGGCGTCGATCTCGAAGCGGCCGACGCCGCGAAGCGGCGGTTGGCCGTGCTGGTCGAGTCGACGCGCACGGCCGGCACGCGCGGCGCGTTCGGCGGCTTCGGCGGCATGTTTCGGATGCCGGCCGGCGGCCGTGCGCCACTCCTGGTTGCCAGCGCGGACGGCGTCGGGACCAAGGTGAAGGTCGCGGTCGAGGCCGGGCGGCTCGACACGGTGGGGCACGACCTGGTGAACCACTGCGTCAACGACGTGCTCGTGCAGGGAGCGCTGCCGCTCTTCTTCCTGGACTACGTCGCGTTCGGGAAGCTGGACCCGGTCGCGGTCGAAGCCGTCGTCGCGGGCGTGACCGCCGGCTGTCGCGAAAACGGCTGCGCCCTGATCGGCGGCGAGACCGCGGAGATGCCGGGAGTTTACACGCCGCCCGACTTCGACCTGGCCGGCTTCATCGTCGGGAGCGTGGAAGAGGACGCCGTGTTGGGTGCGGACCGGGTGCGGGAGGAGGACGTCGTCGTCGGTCTCGAGAGCAGCGGCCTGCACACCAACGGCTACTCGCTCGCGCGGCGGATCGTCGCCGACCGGCTGCGACTCGGCCCGGCGGACGCGTTCCCCGGCGCCGGCGCGTCGGTCGCCGACGTGCTGCTCGCGGTACACCGCTCGTACCTCGCCGCGGTGCGCCCGGTGTTAGGCCGCGTCCACGCGATGGCGCACGTCACCGGCGGCGGCCTGCCCGGGAACCTCGACCGCTCGCTCCCGCCCGCGTGCGACGCGCGGATCGAGACCGCCGCGTGGGAGGTGCCCAACGTCTTCCGCGTGCTGGCGGAGGCGGGTGCTCTCGCGCGCGACGAGCAATTTCGGACGTTCAACATGGGGATCGGCCTCTGCGTGATCGTCGCGCCCGCGGACGCGGACACGGTGGTCGCGAGCGCCGCCGCCGCCGGCGTGCCGGGGCGCGTGATCGGGCGGGTGACCGCCGGCACGGGGAGAGTCATCCTGGAGTGAGGGGGCGCGAACGGGCACGGCTCGTCCGGCGGTCCCCGACTCCCCGCACCCGCGACGCGCAATGATGATTCGACGCACCGCCGCTACGGCGGCCCTCGCCCTCACCGGCCTGACCGCGCCCGCCGCCGCGCAGAACGGCCGCCTCGACCCGGGTTGTCCGCCGGCCCCGGCCGCGCTCCCGGCGCTCGCGACGCTCGCACAAGGCCAGGCGTACGCGCAGGCGCAGCTCGTGCGCGACGCCTGCCAGAAGGCGGTCGACGTCTTCCAACTCATCGCGCCGCAGCTCGGGGCCTCGGTCGCCGGCGGGAACGCCGTCCTCGGACGCGGCGGTTCGTTAGGCGGGCTCGGGCACTTCAGCGTCGGCCTCCGCGCGAACGTCGTCGAGGGCGCACTCCCGCAACTGCAGAACGTGCGGCTGAGCACCGACGGGCCGCAGCGAACGGCGATCCCGACGAACGGGCAAGTCGTCGGTCTCCCCGGCGCCGAGCTGTCCGCGGGGCTGTTCGCGGGCGTCCCCGTCGGACTCACGCGCGTCGGCGGCCTCGACGCCCTCGTGAGTGCGTTGTACGTGCCCAACTACTCGAGCGGGAGCTTCGCCCTGCGCACCACGGGCGGCTCGCTCGAGCTCGGGCTCGGCGCGCGATTCGGGCTTCTGGAGGAGAGTCGCTTCGTGCCGGGCGTCTCGGTCACGTATCTGCGGCGCGACCTGCCGACCGCGGCGATCGCCGCGGCGAGCGGGCAGGATACGATCCGCGTGAACGGGCTCGGCGCCCGGACCGGCGCGTGGCGGCTGGTCGCGTCGAAGCGCACGGGGTTCATCGGGGCGGCCGCCGGGGTAGGGCAGGACCGGTATCGGTCGAGCGCGTCGCTTTCGGCGTACGTCGCGCCCCGCAGCCTGCTCGCGCCCAACAACGTCAGCTCCAGCACGCCCGCGTACGACGGCGGCATCGCGAGCGTGACGCAGACGCTGACCCGCACCAACTACTTCGCCGACGTGCGCCTGGGCAGCGGTGTCGTCGCGCTCGTCGGTGAGGCGGGGCGTTCGACCGGCGGGACCGTCGCGCCGACGTTCAACACGTTCGGGTCGCACGTGGCCGGCGAGAGCTACACGTACTTCTCACTCGGCCTCACGCTCGCCCGGTGAGCGCGCACCAGCCGTGACGATTCGGGGCGTGCGCGTCCGTACGCGTGACTAACGGCGAGGCGTCCGCTGCTCGCGAGGACGCGGCCTACATGCGACTTTCGCTGCGGCTCGCGCGCCGCGGCTGGGGGCGCGTGTCGCCCAACCCGCTCGTCGGCGCCGTGGTCGTGCGCGACGGTGCCGTCGTCGGCGAGGGGTGGCACGCGGAGTACGGCGGCCCGCACGCCGAGGTGAACGCGCTGCGCGCGGCGGGCGATGCGTCGCGCGGCGCGACGGCGTACGTCACGCTCGAGCCGTGCAACCACTGGGGTCGCACGCCGCCCTGTGTCGACGCGCTGCTCGCCGCCGGCGTCGCGCGCGTGGTGGTCGCCGCGGCGGACCCGCACGTGATCGCGTCCGGCGGCGCCGCGCGACTGCGCGAGCACGGCGTCGTGGTCGACGTCGGCGTGCGGGCGAGCGCGGCGGCCGAGCTCAACGCGGCGTTCTTCTTCGACGTGACCGGGGCGACGCGGCCGTGGGTGACGCTCAAGCTCGCGCTCTCGCTCGACGGTGCGATCGCCGACGCCGGTCACGGGCCGGCGTGGCTCACCGGGCCCGAATCGCGGCGCGCCGTCCACCGCATGCGCGCGGGGCACGACGCCGTCGCGGTCGGCATCGGCACCGCGCTCGCCGACGACCCGCAGCTGACGGTGCGTCGAGTTCCGCCGCCCCGAGTGCCGCCGATCCGAGTCGTGTTCGACCGCACGGCGCGGTTGCCGCTCGCGGCGGCGCTCGTGCGCACCGCCGGTCACGTACCGACCGTCGTCGTCTGTGAACCGAGCGCGCCCGTCGGGCGCCGCGACGCGCTCGCGGCCGCGGGGGTCGAGGTGGTGGCTGCAGCGGACATCGCTTCGGGGCTCGTCGCCCTGCGGGCTCGCGGGATCCGGAGCGTGTTGGTCGAGGGCGGCGCCGGGATCACCGGCGCACTCTGGGGCGCGGACCTCGTCGACCGCCTGGTTACCTTTCAGGCGCCGGTCGTGCTCGGCGCGGGCGCGCTCGCCGGGTTCGGGAGCGCGCCCCCGCAACGTGCGCGGGGGGCCAATCGGTTGCGAGTCGTCGGCCGGCGCGCGCGGGGCGACGACCTGCAGACCACCTACGCGGTCCACCCGGTCCCGACGGGGCCGACCCGGTCGGCGCCCTAACCGTATTTCGCGCCGGTTTTCCCGCTCGTTCCTACGCCCGCTCGCCGGGCCCGCACCGAACCACGTTCGCCCATGTTCACCGGCCTCGTCGACGACGTCGGCACGATCGCCTCGGTCGACGAGACCGCGGCCGGCCGCGAGTTCCGCATCCACACCGCGTACGAGGGCCTCGCCGACGGCGAGAGCATCGCGTGCGACGGCGTGTGCCTGACCGTGCGCGAGTTCGGCCCGGTGGCCGGCGCGGACGGCGACGGCGCGCGGAGCTGGTTCACGGTGGCGGCCGTGGTCACGACGCTCGACCGTACGGCGTTAGGCACCTGGCGCGCCGGGCGGCGCGTCAACCTCGAGCGCGCGCTCCGCGCCGGCGACCGGCTGGGCGGGCACCTCGTCCAGGGGCACGTCGACGGCGTGGGGACGGTGCTCGACGTGGTCCGGCGCGACGACGCGTGGCTCGTCGACGTCGAGCTGCCGGCCGGGCTCGACGCGCTCATGGTCCCGCATGGCTCGGTCACGGTCGACGGCGTGAGCCTGACCGTGAACGCGCTGCCCGCCCCCGGGGTACTCCAGCTCTCGATCATCGAGTACACGTGGCGCCACACTACCCTCGGCCTGCGCGCGCCGGGCGACCCGGTCCACGTCGAGGGCGACGTCGTCGGCAAGTACGTGCAGCGGCTCGTCGCGCCGTACGTCGCGGCGCACGTCGCGGGCCGCGCCGCGGTCGCCTAACAGTCCGCGTCCAACCAGGAATCCGACCCATGCCCTTCGGCACCATCGAGCAGGCCCTCGCCGACCTCCGCGCCGGCCGGTTCATCGTCGTCGCCGACGACGAGGACCGCGAGAACGAGGGCGACCTCATCGGCGCGGCGGAGTTCGTGACGCCCGCGATGGTCAACCAGATGCTCGACGCGAAGGGGATGATCTGCCTGGCGCTGAGCCCCGAGATCTGCACGCGCCTCGACCTCCCGCTGATGAGCGAGGACAACACCGAGGCGATGCGCACGGCCTTCACGGTCAGCATCGACGCCGCGCCGCGCTATGGCGTGACGACCGGTATCTCGGCGTCGGACCGCGCGGCGACGATCCGCGTCGCCGCCGACGCGACGTCGGGCCCGCGCGACCTGCGCCGCCCCGGCCACATCCACCCGCTGCGCGCGCGCGCGGGCGGCGTCCTCGAGCGCGTCGGGCACACCGAAGCCGCGGTCGACCTGTGCCGCCTCGCGGGGCTGACGCCGGCGGGCGTGATCTGCGAGGTCCTCAACGCGGACGGCACGACCGCGCGCCGCCCGCAACTGGAGGCCTACTGCGAGCGCAACGGCCTCACGTTCGTCACCGTCGCCCAACTCGTTGCGCACCGGCTCAAGCACGAGCGCCTGGTGCACCGGGTCGCCGACGCCAAGCTCCCGACCTCCCGCGGGCTCTGGCGCATCGTCGGCTACCGCAACGACGTCGACGACCGCGAGCACGTCGCCCTCGTGCACGGCGACGTCCAGGCCGCCGCGGCGCGCGGCGAGGGCGTGCTCGTGCGCATGCACTCCAAGTGCCTAACGGGCGACGTGTTCCACTCCGACCGATGCGACTGCGGCTGGCAGCTGGAGCGCGCCATGGACATGATCGTCGAGGCCGGGTGCGGGGCGATCGTCTACCTCGATCAAGAGGGACGCGGGATCGGGCTGCTCAACAAGCTGCGCGCCTACGAGCTGCAGGACCGGGGCGCGGACACGGTCGAAGCCAACGAGCGCCTCGGCTTCAAGCCCGACCTGCGCAACTACGGCATCGGCTCGCAGATCCTGCTCGACCTCGGGCTGACGAACGTCCGCATCATGACCAACAACCCGCGCAAGCTCGTCGGCATCGAGGGCTACGGGCTCAACGTCCTCGAAGGCGTGCGCATCGAGGCCCCCCGTACGGCGGCCAACGCCGCGTACCTCGACACGAAGCGGGCGAAGCTCGGGCACCTGCTCGCGTCGTAGCGCGGCGACGCGGTAGGACGGGCGGGGCGAACGCGCTAGCTTCTCGTCCCGAGCGCAGCGAGGGACCTACTGTCCGAGGCGACGGGGCCTGCCCCTCGCCGCGGCGGGTGGGTCCCTCGCCGCACTCGCGACGACACCGTGCTCCGATGCCCCGCCAGCTTCCCGTCGTAGATCCCATGCCCGAGTTCACCGGCGCCCCGCGCGGCAACGGTCGCCGCTTCGCCGTGGTCGGCAGCCGCTTCAACGAGTCGATCACCCGCGCCCTCGCCGACGGAGCGGTCGACGCCCTCGTGCGCCACGGCGCGGCCTTCGACGACGTCGACGTGGTCTGGGTGCCGGGCGCGTGGGAGCTGCCCGCCGCCGTACGCCGCGTGCTCGCGAGCGACCGTTACGCGGCCGTCGTCGCGGTCGGCGCGGTCGTCCGCGGCGACACGCCGCACTTCGATTTCGTCGCCGGCGAGGCGATGCGCG
This sequence comes from uncultured Gemmatimonadales bacterium, assembly GCA_963763675.1. Classification (GTDB taxonomy): domain Bacteria; phylum Gemmatimonadota; class Gemmatimonadetes; order Gemmatimonadales; family Gemmatimonadaceae; genus BPUI01. The sequence continues at coordinate 843,975 of CAVXPN010000001.1, read as the reverse complement.
GCCTCGCCGACGCGTCGGCCGAGGCGGACGTCCCGGTCGCGTGCGGGCTGCTGACGACCGACGACATGGCGCAGGCCGCGGCGCGGGCGGGCGGTGAACACGGCAACAAGGGCTGGGACGCGGCACTGGCCGCGCTCGAGATGGCCGACCTGTTCGCGCTCCTCGACTCGGCCGCCGACGCTGAGGAGCTGTTGGCGGGTGGCGAGGCCGAGGAACTGGACGACGTCGCCCCCGCGGACGGCTGATGGCACGCGTCGAGAGTCGCGCCCGCGCCCGCGCCCTGCAGGCGTTCTACGCGTGGGACGTGCGCGGCGAGGAAGGCCTGGAGCGCGTCGCTGCGAACGTCTGGGACGACCTCGGCGTCGGCCCCGAGGAGCGGCGGATCGCGGCGAAGATCGTCGGCGAAATCGTCCGCAACCGCCGCGCGGTGGACGAGGATCTCGCCGATGTCACCGCGAACTGGCGTCTCGAACGCCTCGGCACGATCGAGCGCTGCGTGCTCCGACTCGCGGCCGCCGAACTGCGACTCGGCGAGACGCCGCCGAAGGTGGTGATCCAGGAAGCGGTGCGCCTCGCCGAACGCTACGGGAGCGCCCAGAGCGCGCGCTTCGTGAACGGGATCGTCGACGCGCTCGCGCGACGGCTCGGCCGGCTCTAGGCGCGGGCGCCAGCAGCGCGGCGCGTGCGCATCCTCGTCGTGAACTGGCAGGACCGCGACGCGCCGCTCGCGGGCGGCGCGGAGATCCACCTGCACGAAATCTTCGGCCGGCTGGCTGCGGCGGGGCACGAAGTCACGCTGCTCTGCGGCGGGTGGCCCGGGTGTCGGCCGCGCGCGGTCCTCGACGGGATCATGGTCCACCGGGTCGGGACCCGCTACACGTTCCCGTTCCTCGCGAAACTCTACTATACAGAGCGACTGGCGCGCTTGGCGTTCGACGTTCTCGTCGAGGACATCAACAAGGTCCCGCTGTACACGGCCCGGTGGGGGGCGCGCCGTTCGGTCGCGCTCGTGCCGCACCTCTTCGGTGGGACGGTGTTTCGGGAGGCGGCGCTCCCCGTAGCCGGGGCGGTCTGGCTCGCCGAGCGTCCGCTCGCGAGGGCTTACCGCGGCATACCGTTCGAGGCGATCAGCGAGAGCACGGCGGACGACCTCGTCGCGCGCGGCGTGCCGCGCGACATGGTCCGCGTGATCTATCCCGGCATCGATTCGGCTGCGTACACGCCGGATGCGGCCGCGCGCGCGGCCGAGCCGACGTTCGCGTACCTCGGGCGCCTCAAACGCTACAAGGGCGTCGATCTCGTGGTGCGCGCGTTCGCGCGGGTGGCGGACCCGCGCGCGCGTCTCGAGATCGCGGGCGTCGGCGATTACCGGCCGGCGCTCGAACGGCTGGTCGACTCTCTTGCCCTCGGCGGGCGCGTGCGGTTTCTTGGGCGGGTCAGCGAGGCCGAGAAGCTCGCGCTGCTCCGGCGCGCGTGGGCGCTCGTCTTCGCGTCGCCCAAGGAGGGGTGGGGGATCACGAACCTCGAAGCCGCGGCGTGTGCGACGCCGGTCGTCGCGTCCGACGCCCCCGGCCTGCGCGAGAGCGTACGCGACGGCGCGACGGGCTACCTCGTGCCCCACGGCGACGTCGGCGCGATCGCGGCCCGGCTCGACGCATTCGCGGACTCGCCCGCGCTCGTGGAGCGGCTGGGCGACGCGGGGCGCCGATTCGCGGAGTCGTTCACGTGGGAGCGCGCCGCGGACGAGACGGCGGCTCACCTGCGATCCGTCGTCGAGGAGAGTGCCCCGTGAAGGGTGCGCGCGCGCCGTTCACGGTGGAGCGACTCGTCGAGCGCCTGCGCGATACCGCGCCCCTGGAGCTGCTCGGCGCGGCGGTCGGGCTCGACCGGCCGATCCCGGGTCCCGAGGCGTCCAGCCCGGGGCTGGTGCTCGCGGGGTACGTCGACCGCTTCGCCCACGAGCGCGTGCAGGTGTTAGGCGAGACCGAGATCACGTACCTGCGCTCGCTCGACGACGCGGTACGGCGGCACAACCTCGAACGGTTCTTCTCGTTCGCGATCCCCTGCGCGTTCATCACGAAGGGGCTGGAGCCGCCCGACGGCCTGCTCGCGACCGCGGAGCGCGCCGGGGTCGCGGTGCTCCGCACGACGCTCAAGACGGCGGAGTTCTACGAGCAGATCAAGCCGCTGCTCGCCGACGAGTTCGCGCCGACGGTGACGCTGCACGGGTCCCTCGCCGACGTGTACGGCGTCGGGCTCTTCTTCACCGGCATGAGCGGGATCGGCAAGAGCGAGTGCGTGCTCGACCTCGTCGAGCGCGGACACCGGCTCGTCGCCGACGATCTGCTCATCGTGCAGAAGCGCGGCGGGGACGTGCTGATCGGCCGGGGGCACGAACTGCAGCGGCACCACATGGAGATCCGCGGGATCGGGCTGATCGACATCCCGGCGATCTTCGGCGTGCGCGCCGTCCGGCAGCAGAAGCGCGTCGAGGTCTGCGTGCACCTCGAGCCGTGGGACCAGGACGCGGTCGTCGACCGCACGGGGCTCGACGGCGAGACGCAGGACATCCTCGGCGTCGCGCTGCCGCGCATCCGCGTGCCGCTGAATCCGGGCAAGAACATCACCGTGATCGCCGAGGTCATCGCGATGAATCATCTCCTGCGGTACAGCACCGGCGTCGACCCGGCCGAGGCGTTCAATCAGCGGCTCATCGGCCGCATGCGCGCGCAGGCCGCGGCTCGCGGGCAGACGCGGCGCGCGGGCGATGTCGGCGCGGGCCTAACGGCCGCCCCCGACGACGTCCCCGACTCGGCCCTGGGCGCGAACGGTCGCGCCCGGGCCGCCGAGCTGCAGCGCTACCTGCGCGACGACAACGAGTGACGCCGATGTCCGACGCGCCCGACGCCCCAGACCGCCCCGACGTGCCGGTCGCGCTCGTGCCGGTCGCTCTCGTGGCGGCGCACGGCGACCTCGCCGCGGGGCTGCGCTCCGCGGTCGAGCAAATCACCGGGCGCGGCGCGCTGCTCGACGTGCTCAGCAACCGCGACCTGAGCGGCGCGGAGATCGAGGCCGCGATCCGCGAGCGCCTCGCCGCGGCGTCGGCGCACGTCGTGTTCACTGACCTGCCGGCCGGCAGCTGCGCGATGGCCGCGCGCCGGGTGCAGCGCGACCGTCCCGAGCTGACCGTGGTGACCGGAACGAACCTCTCGACATTGCTCGACTTCGTCTGTACGGCGGGGGGCACGTGCGGCGGCGAGGTGATGACCGCTGCGGGCGCGCGCGCCGCGGCCGAACGCGCCGTGCAGCGCGGCCCGGTGGCGCTGCTCCAGCCGCCGAGCGGCGCGCGCGTCGGCTGATGCCGGTCGTGCTGTACCGGATCGACGACCGGCTGATCCACGGCCAGGTCGTGCTCGGGTGGGGGCGCCCGCTCGACCTGGAGCTGGTCGTGGTCGTCGACGACGAACTCGCGGCCAGCGAGTGGGAGCAGGAGCTCTACCGGATGGCGGTGCCGCCCGACATGGAGGTGCGATTCGTCTCGGTCGACGACGGCGCGCGGGCGCACGCGGCGCTGGCCGCCGGCCGGGCGCGCGCGGTCGTGCTCGCGGGCGACGTGACGACCATGCGGCGGTTCGTGGACGCCGTGCGCGCCGCCCCGGGGGTGGTTCCGGCGGTCAACGTGGGCGGCGTGCACCACCGCGCGGGGCGGGTCCAGCGGATGCGCTACGTCTTCCTCGCGCCCGACGAGGAGGCGGCGCTCCGGGCGCTCGCGGCGTCGGGGGTGCAGGTCACGGCGCAGGACGTCCCGGGCGCCAAGCCCGTGCCGCTCGCCGACGTACTCGCCGGGCGCGGGGACGCCTAACGCCCGTGGCCGACCCGCGCGCCGCGCTCCACGCGTTCGACCTCCTGCGGATCGACAACGCCGCGGTGTTCCGCTTCGCGCTGTTGGGCGCGGTGCTGGGGCTCGACGTTGTCAGCTTCCCGCAGGCGATGGTCTCGCGGCCGATCGTCGCCGCGACGCTGGCGGCGGCCGTCGCGGGCGAGCCCGGGCGCGGGCTGCTCGTTGGCGCGATCCTCGAGCTCGTCGCGCTCGAGACGCTGCCCGTGGGCGCGTCGCGTTATCCGGAGTGGGGTTCGGCGGCCGTCGTCGGCGGTGCGCTCTACGCGCTGCATCCCGAGGGGGCGGCGGGCGCGCTCGTGTTGGCGGTGACCTGCGCGCTCGCGACCGCGTTCGTCGGCGGCGAGTCCATGATCCTGCTGCGGCGGCTCAACGGCCAGCTCGCGCGCGCGCAGTCGCCCGGGCTGCAGGCCGGGTCGGCGCGGAGTGTGACGCGTCTGCAGCTCGCGGGCTTCGGGTTCGATTTGTTGCGCGGGTTCGTGCTCACCGTGCTCGCGTTGCACCTGTCGCTCCCGCTGCTCTCGGCGACGGTCGGTCACTGGGGCGCCGACGCGCGGCTGTCGCGGGCGGTGGTCGTCGGGGTGGCCGCGACCGTCGCGGGGAGTGCGGTGTGGAAGCTGTTCCACACCGTCCCGCGCGCGCGCGTGCTGTTCGCGCTCGGTATCGCGGGCGGGCTACTGCGCCTCGCCATCCGCTGACGCCGGCCGGGCGAGCGTGTCTACCACGGATCCCGCGACGGGCGGCTCGGCCGTCCCGGTCGGCGCGCCGCCCGGCGCGCTCGCCGTCGTGCCCGCGGGCCGCCAGGCGGTCATGCTCGCGCGCCTGTTCGCGATCCAGGCGTCGTGGAACTACGAGCTGCTCCTCGGGACGGGGATCGGCTTCTGCGTCGAGCCAGCGCTCGCGCTCCTGCCGGGCGGCCGCGGCGGCCCGGCATACCACGAGGCGCTGGCGCGCGAGAGCGCGTACTTCAACGCGCACCCGTACCTCGCGTCGCTCGCCGTCGGCGCGCTGGCGCGCGTCGAACTCGACGGCGTGCCCGCGGCCAAGATCGAGCGGTTCCGCACGGCGCTGTGCGGTCCGTTAGGCAGCGTCGGCGACCGGCTGGTCTGGGCGGCGTGGCTGCCCTTCTGCTCCGCGGTGGCCTTGCTCCTGTTCGGGGCGGGCGCGTCGCCGTCCGTCACGGTCGGCGGGTTCCTGATACTCTACAACGCGGGGCACGTCGCGCTCCGCGCGTGGGGGCTCCGCACCGGCCTCTCGCTCGGGCTGCGGGTGGCGCAGGCGCTGGCGCACCCGCTATTCCGGCAGGGGCCCGAGCGGCTGTCGCAGGCCGCCGCGCTCGTCGGCGGCGCGGCGCTCCCGCTCGCCCTCGACCGCGCGATCGGGCCGGGGCGCACGCTGCTCGGCGCCACGCTCGTGGCGGTCGTCGTCGTCGCAGTCGTTCTCGCACGGTTACACGGCCGGCTCGACGGGTGGCGGCTCGCGCTCACGCTTCTGGCCATCTTCACGCTGTACGGACTGCTCCGCTAGCCCCGCCCCCACGCCCATGCCGACGGTCGAACGGCCCGTTCAGATCCAGAACAAGCACGGCCTGCACGCGCGCCCCGCGGCCGAGATGGTGAAGACCGCGTCGCGCTTCCAGAGCGACGTGACCATCACGCGCGACGACATGGAGGTCAACGGCAAGAGCATCATGGGGGTGATGATGCTCGCGGCCGAGTGCGGCGCGACGATCACACTCCGCGCCGACGGCGCCGACGCCGAGGCCGCCGTGACCGCGCTCGAGGCGCTCGTGGACGCCAAGTTCGGGGAGCGGTAGCCGCCGTGCGGCTCCAGCTCGCGGGGATCCCGGCCTCGCCCGGGATCGTCGTGGGGCCCGTCCACCTCCTGCGCTGGGAGCTGCCGGACGTGCCCCAGCGCATCGTCACGGACGACCAGATCCCCGCGGAGCTGGACCGCCTGCACGTCGCGGTCGCGCGCGCGGCGGAGCGGCTGGAACTCGTGCGCGCGCGCGCCGAGCGACAGGCCGGTCCCGACGAGGCCGCGATCTTCGACGTGCAGCTGTCGATCCTGCGCGACCGCTCGCTGCTCGACCAGGTCGAGACCCTCGTGCGGCAGAACCTCGGCGCCGAGAAGGCCGTCGACCTCGCGATGCTCGAGTGGCGCCAGCAGTTCGCGCGGCACCCGCACGCGATGCTCCGCGAGCGCGTGGGCGACATCACCGACGTGCACATCCGGCTGTTGTCGCTGCTGCTGGAGCTGCCGGACTACGACCCGGTCGCGGTCGAAAAGGGCGCGGGCGCGATCCTCGTCACGCACGACCTCACCCCCTCGCTCACGCTGCAACTCGACCGCGACGCGATCGCGGCCATCGCGACCGACGCGGGGACGAACACGTCGCACATCGCGATCCTCGCGCGCTCGTTAGGCCTCCCGGCGGTGGTCGGCCTGCGCGACGCCACGTCGCGGCTCCGCGGGGGGGAGCGCGCCGTCCTCGACGGCGCGGCCGGCACGGTCGCGCTCGACCCCGACGCCGCGGAACTCGAAGCGTACGCGGTGCGCGCGCAGCTCGAAGTGCAGGAAACGGCAGAGCTCGGGCAGCTCACCGCGCTGGACGCCGTCACGCGCGACCACGCCCGACTCACGCTCCGCGCGAACGTCGACCTGCCCGACGAGGCCGAGGCGGCCGCGACGAGCGGAGCGGACGGCGTGGGGCTGATGCGGACCGAGTTCCTCGTCGTCGGCCGGGCGACGATGCCCGACGAGGACGAGCAATATCGGGCCTACGCGCGCGTCGTCGACGCGTTCGGCGGGCGGCCGGTGGTGATCCGCACCTTCGACATCGGCGGCGACAAGCTGCCGATCGGCGGATTCCCCGCCGAGGCGAACCCGTTCCTCGGCTGGCGGGCGATCCGGATGTGCCTCGACCAGCCCGAGATGTTCAAGGGGCAGCTGCGCGCGCTCCTGCGCGCGGCGACGCACGGCGACGTGCGCATCCTGCTCCCGTTAGTCGTGAGCGTCGACGAGGTGCGCGAGACGCGCGCGCTGCTCGTCGAAGCCGCGAGCGAGCTGCACGCGCGCGGGGCCGCCTTCCGGGGCGACGTGCCGGTCGGTGTGATGATCGAGACGCCGGCCGCCGCGATGGCGGCCGAAACGTTCGTCGGCGAGGTGGACTTCTTCTCGATCGGCACGAACGACCTCGTGCAATACACGCTCGCCGTGGATCGCGGGAACGCGCAGCTGGCGCCGCGGTTCACGCCGCTGCACCCGGCCGTGCTCCGCCTGTTGCGCCACGTCGTTCGCACGGCGGCGGAGCACGGGCTGGAAGTGTGCGTCTGCGGGGAGATGGCCTCGCAGCCGCTCACGGCCTACGCCCTCGTCGGGCTCGGGCTGCGGCAGCTGTCCGTCGGCGCGCGGAACGTCGCGGTCGTGAAACGGATCGTCCGCGGCGCGCACGCCGGCCGCGCGACCGCGGCCGCCGAGCGGGCCCTTCTCTGCGCCACGGCGCGGGAGGCGGAAGCCGTGCTCCACGCGGCGCTCGACGCGGAGTTGGGGCGCGGAGAGACGTAACGGCCGGGGCCCTTCAACCGGCTGAGACCCCGCGACGCCGGTTGACGTGCCTCGGTCGGCGGCGTTCCTTTCATCCGCTTATCCGGATGAATGGAAACGACCCCCGCCCCGTGGACGTCCTCGACTCTCTGACCGCGCTCGCGGATCCCGTCCGCGGGCGTCTGCTGCTCGCCCTCGAGCGGCACGAGCTCGCCGTCGGGGAGCTCGCGGCGATCCTGCAGCTGCCGCAGAGCACGGTCAGTCGGCACCTCAAGACGCTGGTCGACGCCGGCTGGGTCCGCGCGCGAACCGACGGTCCGAGCCGCCGGTACCACCTCGCCGCGACGGGGGCCAAGACGTCCACGGGCGCGCTCTGGGCGGCGGTCCGCGGGCCGCTCGCGTCGCTCCCGGCCGCCGCCCACGACACCGAGCGGTTGCGGGCGGTCCTCGCCGAGCGGCGGTCGGCGACGCGCGCGTTCTTCTCGGGCGCGGCGCAGGCGTGGGATCGGCTCCGGGTCGAGCTGTTCGGCGCGCGCGCGGAGCTGCTGGCGCTCCTCGCCCTGCTCGACGATCGCATGGTCGTCGGCGACCTCGGCTGCGGAACGGGGGCGGTGGCCGACGTGCTCGCGCCCTTCGTCGGGCGCGTGATCGCGGTCGACCACTCGCGCGAGATGCTCGCCGTCGCGCAGCGGCGGCTCGACGGGCGGGACAACGTCGAGCTCCGTGAGGGCGACCTCGAAGCGCTGCCGATCGACGACGAGGCGCTCGACGTCGCGCTGCTCGTGCTCACGCTGCACCACCTCCCGGACCCGGCCGCGGTGTTTGCGGAGGCCGCCCGCGCGCTTCGGCCCGCGGGGCGGCTGATCGTGATCGACATGGCGCCGCACGACCGCGAGCGCTACCGCCAGGAGATGGGCCACGTGTGGCTCGGATTCTCCGAGGAGCAGCTCGCGGGCTGGCTCGCCGCGGCCGGATTCGGCGCGCTCCGCTACACCCCGCTGCCGGTCGACGCGGCCGCGCGCGGGCCCCAGCTCGTCGCCGCCACGGCGCGGCGGACGGGCGTTAGCTCGGCCGGTCGCACGGCGCATCCGGCGCGCCCCGACGCCGCGGAAGCGCCGCCCGTCGTACTCGTTCGTCACCCCACCCCCGCTCATACATGACACCGCCGAGTTCCGTCGCCGACGCCCCGCGCGCCGTCGCCACGCAGGAGTACGCGGCGCCCGCCCAGGCGCCTAACGGTCAGACGACCGACCGCCCGCCGTTCAAGGTGCGCGACCTCGCGCTGGCGGACCTCGGGCGCAAGGAGATCCGCCTCGCCGAGCAGGAAATGCCGGGTCTGATGGCGATGCGCGCGCGCTACTCCGCGAGCAAGCCGCTCGCCGGCGCGCGGGTGATGGGCTCGCTGCACATGACCGTGCAGACGGCCGTGCTCATCGAGACGCTCGTCGACCTCGGCGCCGACGTGCGCTGGGTGTCGTGCAACATCTTCTCGACGCAGGACCACGCGGCGGCCGCGGTCGCCGTCGGGCGCGACGGCTCGGTCGAGCACCCGGCCGGGATCCCGGTGTTCGCCTGGAAGGGCGAGACGCTCGAGGAGTACTGGTGGTGCACCGAGCAGGCGCTCACGTGGCCGGACGGCGGCGGGCCCAACATGCTGCTCGACGACGGCGGCGACGCGACGCTGCTCGTCCACCGCGGCGCGGACTACGAGGCCTCTGGCACGATCCCCGACTTCGACGCCGAGAACGAGCCCGAGGAGTGGGGCGTGATCCTCGACCTGCTGCGCCAGGAGCGCGATCGCAACCCGGGCCGCTGGACCAAGGTCGCCGCGGACATCAAGGGTGTCACCGAGGAGACGACGACGGGCGTGCACCGCCTGTACGAAATGCAGAAGGCGGGGACGCTGCGGTTCCCGGCGATCAACGTCAACGACTCGGTGACGAAGTCGAAGTTCGACAACCTCTACGGCTGCCGTCACTCGATCATCGACGGCCTGAACCGCGCGACCGACGTCATGCTGGCGGGCAAGGTCGCGGTCGTTTGCGGCTATGGCGACGTGGGCAAGGGCTGCGCGCAGGCGCTCAAGGGGCAGGGCGCGCGCGTGATCGTGACGGAAATCGACCCGATCTGCGCCTTACAGGCGGCGATGGAGGGCTACCAGGTCCTCACGCTCGACGACGTGCTCGAGACGGCCGACCTCTTCATCACGGCGACCGGCAATTACGGCATCATCAACGCGGCCCACATGGCCCGGATGAAGGACAAGGCGATCGTCGCCAACATCGGCCACTTCGACAACGAGATCGACATGGCCGGGCTGAAGAAGTACCCGGGCGTGCAGCGCGTGAACATCAAGCCCCAGTACGACGAGTACGTGTTCCCCGACGGGCACTCGGTGCTGATTCTCGCCGAGGGGCGCCTGATGAACCTCGGCTGCGCCACGGGGCACCCGAGCTTCGTGATGAGCTGCTCGTTCACGAACCAGGTCGCGGCGCAGATCGAGCTGTACGGCCACACGGAGCGCTACGCGAAGGAGGTCTACGTCCTCCCCAAGCACCTCGACGAGGAGGTCGCGCGACTCCACCTCGACAAGCTCGGCGTGAAGCTGACCGAGCTCTCGCCCGAGCAGGCGTCGTACATCGGCGTGCCGCAGAACGGGCCGTACAAGCCGTCGCACTACCGCTACTAAACCCACCCCGGACACCGCCCACCCATGTCCACGACGATGATGCCCGACGCGCTCGCGTCGGCCCCCGCGGCCGCGCCCGCGGGGACGCGCCACCTCTTCACCTCGGAGTCGGTGACCGAGGGGCACCCGGACAAGATCGCCGACCAGATCTCCGACGCGGTGCTCGACGCGATCCTGCACCTCGACCCGTCGGGGCGCGTCGCCTGCGAGACGCTCGTGACGACGGGCCTCGCCGTGATCGCGGGCGAGATCACGACGCACGCCTGGGTCGACCTCCCGAAGCTCGTGCGCGACACGATCCAGCGCATCGGCTACGACGACGCGACCTACGGCTTCGACAGCAAGACGTGCGCGGTGATGAGCACGATCGACAAGCAGAGCGCCGACATCGCGCAGGGGGTCGACACCGGCGGGGCCGGCGACCAGGGGATGATGTTCGGCTACGCGACGGACGAGACGGAGGAGCTGATGCCCCTCCCGATTCTCCTGTCGCACCGCCTCACGCAGCGCCTCTCGGAGCTGCGCAAGGACGGCACGCTGCCCTGGCTGCGCCCGGACGGCAAGGCGCAGGTAAGCGTGGCGTACGAGGGCGATCGCCCGACGTCGGTCGAGACGGTCGTCGTCTCGACGCAGCACGCCGAACACGTGACCGCCGACGAAATCCGCCGCGCGATCATCGAGCACGTGATCGAGCCCGTGATTCCGGCCGAGCTGCGCAGCCCCAACATCACGTACCACATCAACCCGACGGGGCGCTTCGTGGTCGGCGGCCCGATGGGTGACGCGGGCCTCACCGGGCGCAAGATCATCGTCGACACGTACGGCGGCATGGGCCGGCACGGCGGCGGCGCGTTCAGCGGCAAGGACCCGTCAAAGGTCGACCGCTCCGCCGCGTACGCGGCCCGCTGGGTGGCGAAGAACGTCGTCGCCGCCGGGCTGGCGCGGCGCTGCGAGGTGCAGCTGGCGTACGCGATCGGCGTGCGCGAGCCGGTGTCGATCATGGTGAGCACGTTCGGCACGGGCACCGTCTCGGACGACGCGATCGTGCGCGCGGTTCGCGAGGTGTTCGACCTCACGCCGAAGGGGATCACCGAGGCGCTCGCGCTCCGGACGCCGATCTACTCGCCGACCGCGGCCTACGGGCACTTCGGGCGCAAGCCGCAGAACGTGACGCACACGGCCGTGCGCGACGGCCGCGAAGAGACGCAGACGAACCCCGGCTTCACGTGGGAGCGGACGGACCGCGCGCAGCAGCTCGCGGCGGTGGCGCGGGGCGGCTGAGCCGACGTTCGGGGCGTGCCGGTTGACACCGCGCGCGCCCGCGGCCAAGCTCCATCGACCCCGGGGGAGGCGGCGAGGCGGTTCGCCGGGCCCCCCGCGGCTGCCGCAATCGGGCCCGCCGGGCCGGAGTGTCCACCGATGGTCGAAGTCGCCGTCTCTCGCCTCGGGCTCGACAGCTCGACGAGTAGCTACGTCGTGATCCTGCAGGAGAAGGGCGGCAGTCGGGTGCTGCCGATCTGGATCGGCCACCCGGAGGCGGAGTCGATCGCAATGCACCTGAACGGGGCGAAGCGCGAGCGGCCCTTCACGCACGACCTGTTCAAGTCGCTCGTGCTCGGCTTGGGCGCCACCCTGCAGCGCGTCCAGATCACCAAGGTGCACCACGGGACGTACTACGCGGAGCTGCACCTGCAGGCGGCGGGCGGCGCGGTGCGCATCGACGCCCGCCCGTCGGATTCGATCGCGATTGCGATCCGACTCGGCGCGCCGATCTACGCGCCCGACGCGCTCCTCAGCACGGCGCCCGATCGGGATGAGGATGACGACTCGCACGGCTACTCGTCGCCGCCGGCCGCCCCGCGTGCCGTGCGCGAGCCCGAGGCGCTCAGCGCCGAGCAGCTGAAGGCCCATTTGGAGAACCTGCGTCCGGAAGATTTTGGCAAGTTCGGGTTGTAGCCGGCGTGGGCGCCGGCGCCGGCGCGCGCGCCCGAGAGCGGCGACATGGCGGAGACCGGCAAACGCGGCGGTGCGCGCGTGCGTCGTCGCGTCGATCGGCGCGGCACTCGTTGCCATGCCCGTACGCGCGCAGCGGCCCGGGCGCGGCGCCGACGCGCGGCTCGGAGTCGGCGCGGATACGGCGAGCGCGGAGCGCGACGCGACGCTGCCCGACGGCACGCGTCGCGTGCGCGGGCGCGTGGTGACGCCGCGCGACAGCGCGCTGCGCGGCGTGCCGAGCGTCTGGGTGACGCTGCACCGCGTCGCGTCCGACGCGGCCGGTCCGCTCGACTCGGTGCGCACGGGGGCCGACGGCGGGTTCACGTTCCGGTACCGCCCGCGCGGGATGGCCGGCGCGATCTACTTCATGTCGACGCAGTACGGCGGGATCGCGTACTTCTCCTCCGCGCTCCGCGACGCCGTCGTCGACGGCGAGCGCGCGGAAATCACCGTCTTCGACACGACGAGCGCGCCCGTGCCGGTCACGGTGCGCGGGCGCCACGTCGCCATCAGCCGCGCGGGCGCGAACGGGTCGCACGACGTCCTGGACGTCTACGAGCTGTCGAACGACGCCGAGCGCACCGCGGTCCCGAACGTGAGTACCGGGACCGGCGTGTGGTCGGCGCGGCTGCCCGCGGGCGCGACGGGGTTCGCCGTTAGGCCGAGCGCGGACGTGCCGGCGGACGCGATGAGCGCGACCGGCGGCCGGGCCGTGCTCCGGGTCCCGCTCGCGCCGGGGCTCAAGCAGGTGGCCTTCTCGTACCGCCTGCCCGCCGGCGCGTTTCCGTTCGCCATCCCGGTCGAAGCGGCGACGTCTGTGCTCGAGGTGCTGGTCGAAGACCCTCGCGGAACCGTGCGCGGCGGCGGACTCGTCCAGGGCGCGGCCGCGGCGGTCGAAGGGCACGTGTTTCACCGCTACCTCGGCCAGGACGTGCGGGCCGGCGCGCAGGTGGTGGTCGACATCCCCGCCGCGGAGGGCGACGCGTGGCCGCGCTGGGCCGTGCCGGCGCTCATCGTCGGCGTGGGCGGCGCGATGACGGCCGGGATGCTCGTGCTCGTCGGACGGCGGCGTCAGGGTATGGCGGAGCCGGTGGGACGCACACCGCTGCCCGAGCCGACCGCCGATGAGTTGCTCGCCCAGCTCGCCGCGCTCGACGACGCGCAGGGCGGGGGCGGGGGGGCGCGGTACGAAGAGGAGCGCGCAGCCCTCAAACGGCGGCTCGCGGACCGGATCGCGGCGCGCTGAGCGGGGACGGCGTGTCGCAAGAGGGAGAAGGGCAGTGTTGACGGGATCACAGGATGTGCAGGAGTCGCAGAATCTGGCTCCAGTGGGATGAGTCCTTCGCGACGGGTGAAAGGCTATCTGGGTCATGCGGTAACGGACCGTCGTGCACGAGCTTAATCCTGCGAGTCCTGCAAATCGTGTGATCCCGTCGAAGCCGTTGCCCGTGACCTTGCCCGCGCGACGCGAGATGCCGCGAACGCCACGGCGGTACATTGCGGGATGCCGTTAGTCGCGAGCGACGCCGTCGTGCTGCACGCGCAGCTCTACTCCGAGAGCTCGCGCATACTGCGGCTCGCCACGCGCGCGCAGGGCGTCGTGTCGGTGATGGCGAAGGGTGCGCGCAAGACGCAGCGCCGGTTCGGGAGCGCGGTCGACCTGTTCGCGGGCGGCGAGGCGTCGTACTACACCAAGGCCGGTCGCGAACTGCAGACGCTAGCCGCGTTCGACGTCACGCGCGCGCGGATCGCGCTCGGCCGCGACCTCGGCCGCTTCACGACGGCCGCTGTGATCTCCGAACTCGTGCTGCGGTTCGGGCGGGACGAGGCGGACCCGGCGTGGTACGCGGCGCTCGTCGCGGCGCTCGACGCCGTCGAGGCCGCGCCCGCGACGTCGATCCGCGCGGCCGGGCTCGCCGGCGCGTGGGCGCTCGTCGGCGCGTTAGGCTTCTCGCCGTCGCTCGACGCCTGCGCGCGGTGCGGGCGCGAGCTCGACCCGGACGCGTCCGCCCGGTTCAGCCAACCGTTAGGCGGCGCGCTGTGCGACGCCTGCGGCCGGCTCGGCGGGGCGACGCGCGTCCTCCCCGCGCCCGCGCGCGCATCCCTCCGCGTGTGGCTCGGCGCCGACCCCCACGACCTCTTCGGCGACGTCGTGGCCGGCGATCTGGCGCCGATGGACGACGGGACGGTGCGGGCGCACCAGCGGCTGCTGCGCGAGTTCCTGCGCGAGCACCTGACCGACGGGCGCCCGCTGCGCGCCTTCGAGGCGTGGGAGGGGGCGGCGCTCGGCGAACTGCCGCGCTGACAGGGGGACCCGTCAGGGGGACGCGTCGCGGAGGCGACGGACCGCCGCCCCGGCGTAACCGGCGGGCATCGCGGTTGCCCTGTAGACGCGCGTCCCGCCCGCGGGCCGAGCGGCGCGGCCGAGCTCATGCGCCTCGGACCGGCGCGCCCCCGCGGAGCGGACGCTACCACACCCTCCAACGACCGACCAGATGATCAATCCTGACCGGCTGACCATAAATTCCGCCAACGCGCTCAACGACGCCGTCTCGCTGGCCCGGCGCGCGGGCAACCCGCTGGTGTACGACCTCCACCTGCTCCTCGCCCTGCTCGCGCAGGACGAGGGCGTGGTCTCTCCCATCCTGCAGAAGCTCGGCGTGAACGTCGCCGACTTCCGCCAGAAGGCCGAGCGCGAGGCCGGGCGATACCCCAAGCAGAGCGACGCGCAGCCGACCGTCAGCCGCGAGCTGAGCCAGGTGACGGACCGCGCCGACGACGAGGCGCGCAAGCTCGACGACGAGTACGTGTCGACCGAGCACTTACTGCTCGCGCTGTCCGACGTGAAGGGGACGGAGAGCTTCGCGCTGCTCCGCGCCGCGGGCGCGAATCACGACCGCCTGCTCGAGGCGCTCAAGGCGGTGCGCGGGACGCACAAGGTCACCGACCAAAATCCCGAAGAGAAGTACCAGGCGCTGCAGCGTTTCTCGACCGACATGACGGAGCGCGCGCGCCGCGGCAAGCTCGACCCGGTCATCGGCCGCGACGAGGAGATCCGGCGCGTGATCCAGGTGCTCTCGCGGCGCACCAAGAACAACCCGGTGCTCATCGGCGAACCCGGCGTCGGCAAGACGGCGATCGTCGAGGGGCTCGCGCAGCGCATCGTGAACGGCGACGTACCCGAGACGCTGCGCGACAAGACGCTGCTGTCGCTCGACATCGGCGCGATGCTCGCGGGCGCGAAGTACCGCGGCGAGTTCGAGGAGCGGCTCAAGGCGGTGCTCAAGGAGATCACCGACGCGGAGGGCAAGTTCATCGTCTTCATCGACGAGCTGCACACGATCGTCGGGGCGGGGAAGACCGAAGGGTCGCCCGACGCCGGGAACATGCTCAAGCCCGCGCTCGCGCGCGGCGAGCTGCGCGTCGTCGGCGCGACGACGCTCGACGAGTACCGCAAGTACATCGAGAAGGACGCCGCGCTCGAGCGGCGCTTCCAGCCCGTGTACGTCGGCGAGCCGAGCGTGGAGAACACGATCGCGATCCTGCGCGGGCTCAAGGAGCGCTACGAGGCGCACCACGGGATCCGCATCACCGACGGCGCGGTCGTGGCCGCGGCGACGCTGTCGCAGCGCTACATCGGCGACCGCTTCCTCCCCGACAAGGCGATCGACCTCCTCGACGAGGCCAGCTCGCGGCTGCGCATCGAGATCGACTCGATGCCGCAGGAGATCGACGAGGTCGAGCGCCGCGTCGTGCAGTTGCAGATCGAGCAGGCCGCGCTCAAGAAGGAGAGCGACCCGGCGTCGAAGGAACGCCTGCACAACCTCGAACGCGAGCTGGCCGAGTTGCGCGAGCGGTCGAGCGGCATGAAGGCGCAGTGGCAGCAGGAGAAGGAGACGTTAGGCGCGGTCGGCAAGGTCAAGCAGGAGATCGACGCCGCGCGCGTCGAGGCCGAGCAGGCCACCCGCGCGGGCGACCTCGCGAAGGCGGCGGAGATCACCTACGGCCGCATCCCCGAGCTCGAGCGGCGGATGAAGGACGCGGAGGGCAAGCTCGCCTCGAACGACGGGCGGCCGCAGTTCCTGAAGGAGGAGGTCACCGCGGACGACGTCGCGGAGGTCGTGGCGAAGTGGACGGGGATCCCGGTCACGCGCATGATGGAGGGCGAGCGCGAGCGGGTCACCAAGCTGGATCAGGAGCTGGCCAAGCGCGTCATCGGGCAGCAGGAGGCGGTCGAGGCCGTGGCGAACGCCGTGCGCCGGAGCCGCGCGGGGCTGCAGGATCCCAACCGCCCGATCGGCAGTTTCATCTTCCTCGGTCCCACGGGCGTGGGGAAGACCGAGACGGCGCGCGCGCTCGCCGAGTTCCTGTTCGACGACGAGTCGGCAATGGTGCGCATCGACATGAGCGAGTACATGGAGAAGCACGCCGTCTCGAGGCTGATCGGCGCGCCCCCGGGCTACGTCGGCTACGACGAAGGCGGGCAGCTGACCGAGGCGGTGCGCCGGCGGCCGTACTCGGTGATCCTGTTCGACGAGATCGAGAAGGCGCACCAGGACGTGTTCAACATCCTGCTGCAGATCCTCGACGACGGGCGCCTGACGGACAGCCAGGGCCGCACCGTCGACTTCCGGAATAGCGTCGTCATCATGACCTCCAACCTCGGCTCGCAGCACATCCTCGAGCACGCGGCCGACGACTGGGCGGTGGTCGAGGCGGAGGTGAACGACGCGCTGCGCGAACACTTCCGGCCGGAGTTCCTCAACCGCGTCGACGACGTGATCATCTTCAAGCCGTTAGGCGAGGAGCACATCGATCGGATCATCGACCTGCAGCTCGGTCGGCTGCGGAAGCTGATGGCGGAGCGCAAGCTCTCGCTGGAGCTCACGCCCGCGGCGCGGCGGGTGCTGGCGACCGAGGGCTACGACCCGGCGTACGGGGCGCGGCCGCTCAAGCGGGCGATCCAGCGGCTGCTGCAAAACCCGCTGGCGATGGCCGTGCTCGAGGGCAAGTTCCGCGACGGCGACACCGTGAGGGTCGACGCCGCGCGTGGCGGGGCGCTGACGTTCGAGCGGGCGGACGAGCTGGTGCCGGCCGGCGCTGTCTAGCGTGGCGCGCGCGTGCGTGGAGCAGCGGTGGATTCCCGCGTTCGCGGGAACGATGGAGCGGCATGGTCGTCACCCCCGCGAAAGCGGGGGTCCACCTGTACTACACGCAGCCGGATGCCGCTCGGCGGCGACCAGAACGTGTTGATTTCCATAACGCCTCGGTTAGCGCCCCTGGGTGCCACGCGAGCGTCCTGAGCGAGCGTAGGAAGGTGCCATCGAACGCCAGGAACTGTTCGAGCGTTTCGGTTGCGAGACTCCGCAGTCCTAACCGGCCCGCGGCCGGGCGGCGCTCGCCGCGTTGCGGACAGTGCCGCGCATCGATTCGGGCGTCGCACGACGGGCAGGCCACGGCAGCGATGTCAGCCACGGACGACGCGTCATGTCGCCACGATGCGCCGGCGCGCCAGCGACCGCAAGGCGCGCGATGCCGGCGGCGGTCCGCGACGCGCTAGACCGGCGTCGCGTGCTCCCGGCGGGGCGCCTGCGAGACGCGCGCAGGATACGGCGCGGCCTCGCCGATCGCGCGCGTGACGAAGCGCTGCCCCTCGCTCACCCGCTCGACCTCGATCGCGATGGCGTCGACGGCCTGCTCGACGCGGGCGAGGCGCGCGGCCGCGTCGCGGAGCATGGCGTCCGTCGCCGGTGCGCCGACGCGGCGTCGCTGATTTCGCAGGTACGTGAAGAGCTGCAGAACGATCACGCAGATCAGAAGCACCGGGACGACGTTCACGGACGGGCCGTACGGACCGACGAGCACGAATCCGCGCGGCGGCCGGCTCGCCACACTCGCGACTGGGGGCCCGGAGCCGGCGAGCCCCTGCGTGGTCGCGATCTCGGATTGCAGCTGCACGACGCGGTCGTCGAGGTTCACCATCTGGTTCTCGAGCACGACGCGCGCGTACGGGTCGGCGCGCCGAAGCTCGTGGGCGACGTCGGCGCGGCGCTGCTGCGTCTCGCGCAGCACGCCCCGCAGCGCGTCGAGTCGTCCACGCAACCCGGCGACGTCGGCCGCGGTGCGTGGCGCGGCGGGGGCCGCGCTGCCGTACGAGCCGCCGTCGGTCGCCGCCGGCGCGATCGGTGCGATCGGCGCGGCAGTCGGAGCGGTCGGACGCGGCGCGACCGTAGGAGACGGCGTGACGGCCGGTGCTTGCGGGGTGGGCTGCGACATGCTGGGGCGTACGCGGCGCGCGTCGGCCGGTTTCATGCGTTCCGCGGCGCGTCGTCGCCCGCGTTACACTCCCGCCACCATGCTCGCCGAAGACGAACTCTGGATGCGCGCGGCGATCGCGATCGGCACCGACGCGGCGTCCGACGTCCCGGTCGGTGCCGTGGTCGTGCACGACGGCGCGGTCGTCGCGAGCGCGTGCAACCGCACGATGCGCGACCAGGACCCGACCGCGCACGCCGAGGTGCTGGCGCTGCGCGAAGCCGCGGCCGCCCTGGGCCGATGGCGGCTCGACGGGTGCGCCCTGTACGTGACGTTGGAGCCGTGCGCGATGTGCGCGGGCGCGCTCGTCCTGGCCCGTGTCGACCGCGTCGTGTTTGGCGCGTGGGATCCGAAGGCGGGGATGGCCGGATCGGTCGCGGACGTGCTCCGACACCCGCGGCTGAACCACCGGCCCGCGGTGCGCGGCGGGGTGCTCGAGGCCGAGTGTGCGGCCGTGTTGCGCGCCTTCTTCGCTGCCCGGCGGGCCGCGTCGGCGAACGTTGACACCCCCGAAGGGCCGGGCTAGACTCTCTGCCCGGACGTGGACAGGTGGCCGAGTGGTTGAAGGCACCGGTCTCGAAAACCGGCGTACCGGCAACGGTACCGTGAGTTCGAATCTCACCCTGTCCGTGTGTGGGGCCTTGAGCGATCGGGGCCCCACGCGGCTTTTCTGATCGAGCGGGTTGGGACAGGTGGCCGAGTGGTTTAAGGCGCACGCCTGGAAAGCGTGTGGGCGGGCAACCGTCTCGAGGGTTCGAATCCCTCCCTGTCCGTGGCGTCCGGCCGACGGCCGGACTTTGGGCCGGCCACCCGCGTCGCGCCGTTAGATTGGCGTCATGACGGTGCCGGAACAGACGCTGCTCGACGCGCGCGCCTTCGAGCGCACGCTGACGCGCATGGCCAATGAGGTCCTCGAGCTGAACGCCGGGACCGACGGCCTGCTCCTCGTGGGAATCCAGCGGCGCGGGGTACAACTCGCCGAGCGCATCGGGCGGCTGATCCGGGCGAGCGAGGGCGTGGCCGTGCCGCGGGGGGCGCTCGACATCACGCTCTACCGCGACGACCTGCAGACGGTCGGGCCGCGACCAGTAGTCGGCCCGACGACGCTGCCGCCCACGCTCGACGGCGCGCGCGTCGTGATCGTGGACGACGTGCTCTACACCGGCCGCACGGTGCGCGCCGCGCTCGACGAACTCGCCGACTTCGGGCGGCCGGCGCGGATCGCTCTCGCGGTGCTGGTCGACCGCGGCGGGCGCGAGCTGCCCCTCCACGCCGACGTGGTCGGGCGCAAGGTCGACGTCGCGGCGGGCGGGCGGGTCGACGTGCTCGTCTCGGAGCTTGACGGGCGCGACGGGGTGCTCGTGCGCGGGCCGGGCGCGTGAACCGCGCGTGAGGCGCACGTGAGGCGCGCGTGATGCCCACGGCGGCGCGCCCGGCCGCGCCCGCTCGCGACGCCGGCGCGACCGCGGTGTCGTTAGGCAAGGACCTGCTCGCGCTCGAGGGCCTGACGCGCGCGCAGATCGAGCTCGTCCTCGACACCGCCGGGCCGCTGCGCGCCGTGAGCGAGCGCGCGATCAAGAAGGTGCCGACGCTCCGAGGGCAGACGGTCGTCAATCTCTTCTTCGAGGCGTCGACGCGCACGCGCGTCTCGTTCGAATTTGCCGAAAAGCGGCTCAGCGCCGACACGGTGAGCATCGCGAGCGCGGGCAGCAGCGTCTCGAAGGGCGAGACCCTCGTCGACACGGCGCGGAACCTCGAGGCGATGCGCATCGACACGGTCGTCATCCGCCACGGCTCGTCGGGGGCGGCGCGCTTCCTCGCCGAGCGAATCGACTCGACCGTGATCAACGCGGGCGACGGGACGCACGAGCACCCGACCCAGGGCCTCCTCGATCTCCTGACGCTGCGCGACCACTTCGGGCCGCTCGACGGGCGGCGCGTGTGCATCGTCGGCGACGTGCTCCACTCCCGCGTCGCGCGCAGCAACGTCTGGGGGCTCAAGGCGTTAGGCGCCGAAGTGGGCGTCTGCGGCCCGCGGTCCCTGCTGCCCAACGCGATCGACGCCCTCGGCGTGACGGTGTTCGACCGCGTCGAGGCGGCGATCGAGTGGGCCGAGGCGCTCAACGTGCTGCGGCTGCAACTGGAGCGCATGCAGGCCGGCTACATCCCGTCGCTCCGCGAGTACAACCGCGTGTTCGGCGTCACGCGCGAGCGCCTGGAGCGCGCGCCGCGCGACCTCCTCATCCTGCACCCCGGACCGATGAATCGCGGCGTCGAGATCGACTCCGACGTGGCCGACGGGCCACACTCCGTCATCCTCGACCAGGTGACCAACGGCGTCGCCGTGCGCATGGCCGTCCTGTACCTCCTCGCCGGCGGCGCGCCGCAGCTCGCGGAAGCGGCGCGAGGTGGCGCGTGAGCGCGGCCGACCCGCGCCCGCTGCTGCTCGCGGGCGGGCGCGTCGTCGACCCGTCGCAGGGGCTCGACGTCGCGATCGGCGACGTGCTCCTCGTCGGCGGCCGCGTCGCACACGCCGGCGAGCGCGTCGGGCGCCCCGACGACGCCGAGGTCGTCGACTGCGCGGGGCTCGTCGTCTCGCCCGGCTTCGTCGACGTGCACTGCCATCTCCGCGAGCCCGGGCGCGAGGACGTCGAGACGATCGCGACCGGCGCGCGCGCCGCCGCCGCCGGCGGCTTCACGGCCGTCTGCGCGATGCCCAACACCGACCCGGTCACCGACAACCAGGCCGCGGTCGGCTTCATCGCACGCCAGGCTCAGCGCGCCGCGGCCGCGCGCGTCTACCCGGTCGGCGCGATCACGTTGGGCCAGCGGGGTGAGACGCTCGCCGAGTTCGGCGAGATGGTCGGGGCCGGGGCGGTCGCCGTGAGCGACGACGGCAAGCCCGTCGTTTCCGCGCAGATCATGCGCACGGCGCTCGAGTACGCGCGCACCTTCGGGATCCCGGTCGCGGACCACTGCGAGGAGCCGACGCTCGCCCACGGCGGCGCGATGAACGAGGGCGTGGTCTCGATGCGGCTCGGCCTCAAGGGAATCCCGACCGAGGCGGAGGAGATCATGGCGATCCGCGACATTCTGCTCGCGCGTCGCACCGGCGGCCACGTCCACCTCTGCCACATGAGCACGGCGGGCTCGGTCGAGCTGATCCGCTGGGGGAAGGAGCGCGGCATCCGCGTCACGGCCGAGGTCTGCCCGCACCACCTGTCGCTCACCGAGGACGCGGTCGAGGGATACCAGACCAACGCGAAGATGAACCCGCCGCTTCGCACCGCGGCGGACGTCGAGGCCCTACAGTTGGCGGTGCGCGACGGCACGATCGACGTCGTCGCCACCGACCACGCGCCGCACCACTACGACGAGAAGGAGCGCGAGTTCGCGGACGCGCCCAACGGCATCGTCGGGCTGGAGACGGCGTTAGGCGTGGTCGTTACGTGGCTCGTCGCGCCGGGGATCCTGAGCTTCGCCCAGCTGGTCGACCGCATGGCCTGCGCGCCGGCCCGCGTGTTCGGGCTACCGGGCGGCACGCTGCGGCCGGGCGCGCCGGCCGACGTCACAGTGTTCGACCCGGAGCGGCGCTGGACGGTCGACCCCGCGCGCTTCCGCTCGAAGGGCCGCAACACGCCCTACGCGGGACGGACGCTGCAAGGGCGCGCGGTCGCGACCATCGTCGACGGCCGCGTCGTGTACGACGGCCGCGCATCCGCGGCCGGCGCCGCGTAACTTTCTCGCTCCCACGGCCGGCCCCGACGGCGCCGGCGCGTCACGCTCCCTCCGCTCCGCCGCTTGCGCATGACCACCCTCGACGCCACCGCGCCCGCCTTCCACGACAGCACCGCCGCTGAGGGCGCGCTCCCGCTCGACGAGATCCGGTCCCTGGTCGACGAGCGCGGCCGCTACGAGGGCTGGCTGCAGGCGATCGAGGCGCGCCGCGGCGCGACGCCGGCGCACGTGCTCGACCGCGTCCGGCAGGACTACGCGGCCCGCCTCGGACGCGTCGCGGAGCGGCTCGACTCGCACGCGGGTCCGCTGCGTGCCCACGAATCCGCGCTCGCCGAGCGCCACGCGCAGGTCGAGCACCGGCTCGGCGAGCAGCGCGACGCGTTGGCCGAAATCGAGCTCCGCACGCTCGTCGGCGAGTACGCGGCCGACGAGGGCGAGCAGCGCCTCGCTGGCGCCCAGCAGGCGATCGCCGCGCTCGAACGCGAGCTCGGCGGATCGTCGTCGTCGCTGGCCGAGGTCCGCGGGCTGGTGACGCGCGTCGCGCCAGCGACGACGGCCGCGCCGTCCGCGACAGCGCCGGCCGCTGGGGCGCCTGCTGCCGTACCCGCGCAGCCAGCCGGCGAGCCCGTGAGTGCGCCGGCGGTACCCGCGACGAGCGGCTCGGCCGAATCGGCGGCCACCGAGCAGGACCCGGCCGATGTCGCGCCGACGGCCGCGCTCGTCGAGCCGCCGCAGACCGGGACGGCGGAGTCGGGTACGGGCGCCGGCGCGGGTTTCGACCACGGCGCGGTCGACGCCGCTCGCGTCGCCCTCGGCGATACGGATCGTTCGCTGACGCCGTCGTTCACCGACGCGGTTCGGGCGGGCGGCGGAGCGTCGGCGTTTTCGGGCGGCCGGGCGCCGGCCGCCGAGTCGGCCGCGATGGGGCAGGAGAAGACGCTCCGGTGCCAGGATTGCGGGGCGCTCAACTACCCGACCGAATGGTACTGCGAAAAGTGCGGCGGCGAACTCGCGGCGCTGTAGGCCTCACACGGGATCGGTAGGCGGCGACGCGTTCGCCGCCCGAGACGAGCGAGGCCCGGCACCGATGACGGTGCCGGGCCTCGCTGTCTGTTTCTGGTCCTACGTGGTGCGCACCGGGCGCGCGCGTCCGGTCGTTAGGCAGCGGCGGCGCGGGCCGCGGCCTCCGCGTTCGCCTTGCGGGCCAGCTGCGACTTGTGGCGCGCGGCCTTGTTCTTGTGGATCAGGCCCTTGCGCGCGGCGCGGTCGAGGAGGCTGACGGCTTCGACGACGATCTCGTTCGGCGACGCGGCGACGCGGGCCTTCTTGAGCGCGGTGCGGAGCGCCGAGCGCTGCGCGCGATTGCGCACCGCCGCGGCGCGCGACTTCCGCATGTTCTTCTTGGCGGATGCGATATTCGGCACGGTCGTTCTGATCGGGTGATGTGAGCAAGGAACGTCCGAGCGACGTTCGGAACTCGCGAGCGGCGTTCGGCAAGCGAGACCCCGCCCCGGCCGGGGCGAGGGCGCACGCGAGCCGCTCAGGTTACGCGTGGCGAGCGGGCATGTCAAGGCGTGACATGGACTTGCCGTCGCTCGGGGGCACTCCGCGCGCGCGCCCGTGACACCCCGGGGCGCCCCCGCTAGACTCCGCCGTTCGGCGCCCGCGCGTACTCGCGCGTGCTGGTGACTCGCGCGGTTCGTGCGTGCGCCTCGTTCGTGCGCTTCGATCGTGCTCCTCGCCCCCGACCCGCCGGTGGACAAAACTACGCTCCTGCTCGGCGCCCCGGTGCTGCTCTTCTCGTTCGTGGCGCACGAGTACGCCCACGTGTACGCGGCGCTCCGGCAGGGCGATCCGACCGGGTACCAGCTCGGGCGGCTCACGTGGAACCCGATCCCGCACATCGACCCGCTGTTCTCGATCGTGCTGCCGCTGGTCTCCCTCCTGTCCGGCGGCTTCATCTTCGGCGGCGCGAAGCCGGCCCCGGTCGTGCCGGGGAACTTCCGCAACTACAAGCGCGGCGACATCATCGTCTCGCTCGCGGGGGTGACGGCTAACATGCTCATCGCGCTCGCCTGCGGCGCGCTCGTACTACTGTTGGGTCTGTTAGGCGCCGCGGCGCCCGCGCTCGCGACGACGTGCGCCATCCTGCAGCAGATGATGATCTTCGGACTCGTCATCAACGTCACGCTCGCGGCGTTCAACCTGCTCCCGATCCCGCCGCTCGACGGGTCGCACGTCGCCAAGTACCTGCTCCCGCCCGCGTGGGCGCTGCAGTACGAGCGCGTCGGGCGGTTTGGCTTCGCGCTGCTCTTCGCGTTCCTCTACTTCGGGCGACCGCTGCTCTTCGCGTGGATGCGCCCGGCGTACACGTTCATCGCGCTCGCCACCGACGCGCTCGCGCCGTACGTCCTGCGCGCGCCGTGGCACTGACGGCGGACGCGCCGCCGCTCGCCGGCGCGCCGGGCCCGGAGCTCGACGTCGGCGGGTTCGTCGTCGATCTGCCCGCGTTCTCGGGGCCGCTCGACCTGCTGCTGACGCTGATCCGAGACGAGCAGCTCGACGTCTACGACATTCCGATCGCGCGCGTCGCGGAGCAATTCCTGGCGCGCATCCACGCGATGGGCCTCGACGACGCGGCCGACTACCTCGACATGGCGGCGCGCCTCGTCCGGATCAAGGCGCAGCTGCTCCTGCCGCGGCCTGGGGGCGCGGACGAGCTGTGGGAGGACCCGCGGGCCGAACTCGTGCGGCGCCTGCTCGAATACCAGCAGGTCCGCGAGCTCGTCGACCACCTCGACCGGCGCGCGGAGCAACGGCGCGACCGCTTCGCACGCGGCGCCGTGTTCACCCGCGGCGAGACCCTCGAGTCAGAGCGCGTCCCGGTGCCCCTCGCGCTCTCGCTCGGCGAGCTGCTCGGTTCCGTCGACCGCGTCTTGCGCGCGGTTCGCCGCCCGACCGTGCACGACGTCGTCCCGCGGGCGCTCGACGTCGCGGGCGCGATCGCCGACGTCCGCGCGCTCCTCGCGCGGCGCGGACGCGCGCGCTGGGTCGACGTGATGGCGCTCGACGCGGAGCCGTGGCGCGTCCTGAGCGCGCTGCTTGCCCTGCTCGAGCTGGCCAAGCTCGGCGAGCTGCGACTCACCCAGGCGGGCGCGTTCGCGGACGTGACGATCGCCGGTCCGCTCGGCGCCGACGACTACGATGACGGCGCTCGCGAAGCTGCTTGAGGCCGCGCTGTTCGCCGCGTCGCGGCCGATCGCGGACGAGGACCTCGTCCGCCTCGACCCGGACGCGGGCGCGGTCGGCGTTCGGACCGCGCTCGACGAGCTGCGCGCGCACTACGACGATCCCGAGGCCGGGCACGCCGTGGAGCTGGTCGAGCAAGGCGGCGGCTGGCAGCTGCTGACGCGCGCCGAGTACGCCGAGGCGATCGAGCGCGCCCAGATCGCCGACCGGCCGCAACGCCTCACCGCGGCCGCGCTCGAGACGCTCGCCGTCGTCGCCTATCGGCAGCCGATCGGGCGCGCGGAGGTCGAGGAGATCCGCGGCGTGGCGGTAGGCGGCGTACTCAAGACATTGCTTGAGCGCGGCCTCGTCGACGTCGTCGGCCGCGCGGAGGGGCTCGGCCGGCCCTTGCTCTACGGCACGACGCCGCGCTTCCTCGAACAATTCGCGCTCCGACACCTCGAAGAGCTACCGCGGGCCGACGAGCTCGCGGTGGCCCTGCGGGCGAACCCGGCCGCGCTCTGACCTCGGTATTCCGGTACTCCGTCATGCCCGCTGACCGCCCCCGCCGCCCATCGCGCCCCGCGCCCCCCACCACTCGTCCGGAGACACGTTCCGAGGCACGTTCGGAGGAACGGCCGGGCGCGCGCGGCAACCGCGCCCCCGCGCCCCGCAAGTCGGCGCCGCGCAAGTCCGCGTCAGATACTTCCGCGCCGCGCACGTCCGGGCCGCGCACGTCCGGGCCGCGCAAGTCCGCGTCGCCGCGCCCGCCCTCGAAACCGCCCGCTCCGCCCGCGGCACTCGGCCCCATGCGCCTGCAACGGGCGCTCGCGCGCGCCGGCATCGCGTCGCGCCGGGCCGCCGAGGAGATCATCACCGCGGGTCGCGTGACCGTGAACGGGACCGTCGCCCAGTTGGGGCAGACGGTCGACCCCGCGCGCGACCGCATCCTGCTGGACGGCAAGCCGGTCGCCGCGCCGGCCGCGGCGGAGTGGTACCTGCTGCACAAGCCGGCCGGCGTGATGACGACGCGCGACGACCCCGAAGGGCGGCGGACCGTCTTCGACCTCGCGCCGAGCCGCCCCGGGCTCACGTACGTCGGGCGCCTCGACTTCATGACTGAAGGCGTCTTGCTGCTGACGACGGATGGCGAGGGCGCGCACAAGCTCGCGCACCCGAGCCGCGAGGTACAGCGCACGTATGTGGCGCTCGTGCGCGGGAACGCGCCGGCCGCGGTGAAGGCCGTGCGGCAGGGCGTGGAGCTGGAGGACGGCGTCGTCCGCGCGGTACACGCGGACGCCTACGCGCTCGGCGCGCGCCGTTGGGAGTTCGAGCTCACGCTCACCGAGGGCCGCACGCGCGAGGTGCGCCGCGTCTGCGAGGTGCTCGGCCTCGAGGTCGAGCGTCTACTCCGCATCCGCTTCGGCCCGATCGAGCTCGGCGATCTGCCCGTCGGTCAGGCGCGACCGCTGACCGCGCCCGAGCTCCGCGCGCTCGACAACCTGCTGAGCAAACCGACGGTGCCGCGCGAGGCGTACGACCTCTACGCCGAATAACAGCGGTCGCTGGTGGGCCGCAGCGACGTCGCTGCGGCCGCTCAGCGACCCGGGGCGCGCAGCGGACCGAACCCGCCCCGCGTGTGCGGGGTAGAGGCGCAGCCGCACGGTCGATCGACGGGCGGTGGGCACCGGTGGGTCCCGTGGGACCTCCCGGACATCAACGACACGGGGAGCGAAGCTGTGGGGATTGGGGCCATGCGGGAGCCGAACGTGCCGCGCGCCGACGGGCGACCGGACGCGCCGGCCGCGGCGGACGCGGCGCTCGTGCAGAGCGTGCTGCAGCAGGTCGGGCGTCGCGTGGTCGGCCAGGAGTACATGGTCGAACGACTCCTGATCGGGCTCCTGACCGGCGGCCACGTCCTGCTCGAAGGCGTGCCCGGGCTCGCGAAGACGCTGACCGTGCGCACGCTGGCCGAGACCATCCGCACGACGTTCCAACGCATCCAGTTCACGCCGGACCTGCTGCCGGCCGACGTAGTCGGGACGCAGATCTTCGACCAGAGCACCGGGCGGTTCAGCGTCAAGAAGGGCCCCGTGTTCGCGAACGTGGTGCTCGCCGACGAGATCAACCGCGCGCCGGCGAAGGTGCAGGCCGCGCTGCTCGAAGCGATGCAGGAAAAGCAGGTGACGCTCGGCGGCGAGACGTTCCCGCTACCCGAGCCGTTCCTCGTGCTCGCGACGCAGAACCCGATCGAGCAGGAGGGCACGTACCCGCTCCCCGAGGCGCAGCTCGACCGCTTCATGCTGAAGCTCCGTGTCGGTTACCCGACGCGCGACGAGGAGCGCGAAATCATGCGGCGCATGGCCGGCGGCGCGCCGATCGACGTGCAGCCGGTCGCCGGGCCGGCGCAGATCCTGGAGGCGCGCAAGCGCATCGCGGGCCTCTACGTCGACGAGCGGATCGTCGACTACATCGTCGACGTCGTGCACGCGACGCGCGCGCCGAAGGAGGCCGGGCTCGCGGACCTCGCGCCGCTGATCGAGTTCGGGGCGAGCCCGCGCGCGACGATCGCGCTCGCGCAGGCGTCGCGAGCGCACGCGTTCCTGCGCGGGCGTTCGTACGTGACGCCGGACGACGTGAAGGCGATCGCCCCCGACGTGCTGCGCCACCGCGTGCTGACGTCGTTTGAAGCTGACGCGGAAGAGGTGACGAGCGACGACGTCGTCGCGCGCGTGCTGGCGCGCGTCCCGAGTCCGTGACCGGTCGGTGAACAGCGACGCGCCCGAGCGGGCCGCGGACCGCGGCGCGGCGTCACCGCACGCCGGATCGTCGCTCGCCGTGCCGCCCGAGGTGCTCCGCCAGGTGCGGCGCATCGAGGTTCGGACGCGCGGGCCGGTCAACTCGCTCTGGGCGGGCGAGTACCGCTCCGTGTTCAAGGGGCAGGGGATGGAGTTCGCGGAGGTGCGCGAGTACCTGCCCGGTGATGACGTGCGCGCGATCGACTGGAACGTGACCGCGCGCATGCGGCGCCCGTTCGTCAGACGCTACGAGGAGTCGCGCGAGCTGACGGTCATGCTGCTCGTCGACCTCTCGGGGTCGGAGCGATTCGGGACCGTGGCGCGGTTCAAGAGCGAGCTGGCCGTCGAGCTGGCCGCGGTGCTCGCGCTCGCCGCCGTGCGCAACAATGACCGCGTCGGGCTCACGATGTTCACCGACCGCATCGAGCACGAGGTGCCCCCGCGCAAAGGCCGGCGGCACGCCCTCCGGCTTCTGCGGGACCTGCTCTCCCCGCGGCCGGCCGGGACGGGGACCGACCTCGCCGGCACCGTCGACCACGTGGCGAAGCTGCTCAAGCAGAAGGCGATCGTGTTCATTGTCTCGGACTTCGCCGCGCCCGACGTCGAGCGCCCGCTCCGGCGCCTCGCGCTTCGGCACGACGTGGTCGCGGTAACGGTGAGCGACCCCGGCGAGGACGCGCTGCCCGACGTCGGGCTCGCGCGCTTCGTCGACCCGGAGAGCGGCGAGGAGGTCGAGGTCGACACGAGCGACCCTGCGGTGCGCGCCGCGTTCGCGGCCAACGTCGCGGAAGAGATCGCGGCGCGCGCGCGCGCGCTGCGCCGCGCGGGTGTCGACGAGATCGCGGTCCGCACCGATCGCGGTTACGTGCAGCCGCTGCTCGGCTTCTTCAAGGCGCGCGAGACGCGCGTCTCGCGCCGATGATCGTGCAGCCGGCCGCCCCCGTCCCGGCTCTGGCGGCCGCGCCGTCGGTTCAGGTCGGCGTCTCGCGGTCGCCGGACACCGTGCGCGTGGGAGACCCGTTCCGCGTCCTGCTGCGCGTCGCGGCGCCCGCGGGCGCCCGCGTCGAGTTCCCGACGGCGGCCGACAGCGCGGCGCCCGTCGAGGTCGTCGGTGGCCCGCGGCAGCGCGCGAACCGCGCGCCTGGCGGGCCGGTCGACGTCACCGCCGAGTACAGTGTCGTGGCGTGGACGACCGGACAGGTGCCGGTCGCGCTCGACAGTGTGACGGTGCGCGCGGGCTCGGTCGTTCGGCGGATCGCGATGCCGCCGCTCACGGTGTTCGTGCGCTCGGTGCTCCCGGCCGACAGCACGAAGCGCGATCCCAAGCCGGCGCGCGACCCGCTCCCCGACGTCGGGCTCTGGTGGCTGCGCACCGTGCTCGTCGCGCTCGGGCTGTTGGCACTCGTCGCGGCGCTGGTCTGGCTCGCGCGGCGGCGTCCGCGGCGCCGCGCGACTCGTCCGGCCGGGGTCGACCCCTACGGGCGCGCGCTGGCCGGCTTCGACGCGCTCGACCGCCGCGGGCTCGTCGCGTTAGGCGAGGGCGGCCGGCACGTCGCCGTCGCGGTGGACCTGCTGCGCGAGTACCTGCTCGCGCGCTTCGCGGGCGCGGCGGACGCGTCGCAGACGAGCGGCGAGCTGCTCGCCGCGCTCGGTCCGCGCCCCGAAGTGCCCGCGACTGCGGTAGGCCACGTGTTCGCCGCGGGCGACCTCGTCAAGTTCGCCGCGCTGCCGCTCGCGCCCGAGGCTGCGCGGCGCTACGCGGCCGACGCGCGCGCGGCCGTCGAGTCGACCGAGGCCGCGGTGCGCGCCCGCGAGGCCGCCGACGCGGAGGCCGCGGCGGAGCGAGCGCGCGCCGCGGCGGCCGCGCGCCGCGCGTACGAGGCCGAGCGCCGGCGCCGGGCGGCCCAGGGCGGCGGCGACGGACCGCCGGACGCGCCCGAGGAGCGGGCCGCGTGACCGGCGGCGGGCTGACCTTCGCGGCGCCGTGGGCGTTCGCCGCGCTGCTCGCGCTGCCGCTGCTCTGGTACGCGGGCCGGCGCGCGCCCCGCGCCGCAATCACTTTCTCGCGCGTCGGGGCACTCGCGCGCGGACCGCGCGCGGGCCGCGGTGTGGCGCGCGCGCTCGCGACGCTCCGTTGGCTCGCGCTCGCCGGGCTCGTCGTCGCGTTCGCGCGACCGCGGACCGGCGCGCACGCGATCCCCGACGAGCGCGACGGCATCGACATCGCGCTCCTCGTCGACCTCTCGAGCTCGATGCTCTCGCAGGACTTCCAGCCCGACAATCGGCTCGAGGTCGCGAAGTCCACGCTCAAGCGTTTCGTCGCGGGCCGCACGTCGGACCGCATCGGGGTGATCGCATTCGCCGCCGAGGCACTCACGCAGGTGCCGCTCACCACCGACTACCCGGTCGTGCTCGCCGCGATCGAGAACCTGCAGGCCGGGCAGCTCGAAGACGGCACCGCGATCGGCACCGCGATCGCGACCGCGGCCAACCGCCTGCGCGGCGTCGCCGGTCGCTCGCGCGTGATGATCCTGCTCACCGACGGCGTCAACAATCGCGGCGCGATCGACCCGCGCACCGCGGCGCAGGCGGCGGCCGCGTTCGGCATCCGCATCTACACGATTGGCGTCGGCACCGAAGGCATGGCGCCGGTCCCGGTCGGACGCGGCCTCTACGGCCTCCGCTTCGAGGAGCGTCCGGTCGAGATCGACGAGGCGCTGCTGACCGACGTCGCGCGCACGGGGCACGGGCGCTACTTCCGCGCGAAGGACGCCGCGGCGCTCTCGCGCATCTACCAGGAGATCGACGCGCTGGAGCGCACGCCGTCGCACGCGAAGCGCTACGTGCGTTACACCGAGGAGTACCGCTGGCCGTTAGGCCTCGCGCTCGGCGCGCTCGCCCTCGAGCTCGGCGTCGCCGCCTGGCGCGGCCCGCTGCCGTGAACGCCGCGCTCTCGTTCGTCGAGCTGCCGTGGCTGCTGCCACTCGCGGCGGTGCTGCCCGCGCTCGTCGTCGCGCTCGTCGTGCTGCGCGCGCGGCGGCGCGCCGCGCGCGCGGCGAAGCTCGGGGAGGGCGCCCTCGTGGCGCGGCTCGCGCCGGCGCTCGCCGCCGCGGGGCGGGACACGCCGTGGCGCGCGCTCCGCCTCGGGGCGGCGGCCGCGTGCGGCGCGGTCGCGCTCGCCGGGCCGCAGTGGGGTGCGCGCGGCGACGTCGTCCGCTCGCAAGGCGTCGACGTCGTGCTCGCGCTGGACGCGTCCCTCTCGATGCTCGCGCCGGACGACCCGCCGAGCCGGCTCGACCGCATGCGGCAGGTTGTGCGGCAGCTGCTCGCGGCCACGCCCGGGAACCGCGTCGCGCTGCTCGCGTTCGCCGGGCGGAGCTACATTCTGACGCCGCTGACCACCGACGAGGGCGCGATCGAACTCTTCCTCGACAACCTCGACCCGTCCGTCGTGGGGCAGGCCGGGTCGTCGATGGCGCGCGCGATCCGGCAGGCCACCGACCTGCTGCAGGTCTCGCCGTCGCGCGGCGATCGCGCGGTCGTCGTGATGAGCGACGGCGAGTCGTTCGAGCCCGAGTCCGACATCACCGACGCCGCCCGCGAAGCCCGCGCCGTCGGGATCACGGTCACGACCGTCGGGTTCGGCACCGTCGCCGGCAGCACGATCCCGGTCAAGGAAGAGAACACGGTGCGGGAGAAGCGCGACACGGACGGCAACGTGGTCGTGACGCACTACACGCCGGCGACGCTGCAGGCCGCGGCCGCGGCCGGCGGCGGGACCTTCGTGCCGGCGGACGCGCCGGACAAGGCCGCGCGGGTCCGGGCCGCGCTGTCCGGGCTGCGCGGGACGTCACGCGCCACCGGCGTCGGGCGCGACCTCGCGCCGCGGTTTCAGTGGTTCGTCGCGCCCGCGTTGCTCCTGCTCCTCGTCGACACCTGGCTCGCGCGCCGGCCGCGCCGGTCGCGCGTGACCGGCGACGCGTTGCCCGCGGTGCCGGCGCCCGCCGCGGCCAACCCCGCGCGCGCGACCGCGGCCGTCGTCCTGCTCGCGCTCGCCGGGTCGGCGGTGTTAGGCGCGTGCGAGACGCCGTGGCCGGCGCGTACGGACGACGTGCTGGCGCGCTACCAGGGCGGCGACGTCGCCGGCGCGGTCGCGGCGTACCGCGCGCGGCTCTCGCCCGCGGGCGGCTCGACGCTGGGGCGCTACAACGCGGGCACGGCGCTGCTGCGCGCCGACTCCCTCGCGCCCGCGGAGTCCCTGCTGGCCGACGCGCGCCGCGCCGACGACGGCGAGGTACGCTGGCGCGCGATTTTCGACCTCGGCCTCGTCCACCTGCGACGAGGTCTGGCGCCGCCGTCGCTCGTCGGCGGCGGCCCGAAGCCGAACCCGAACGCCGACCCCAACGCGCCGGCCGGCGACTCGGCGGGCGCGAACGGGCGCGCAGACCTCGACGCCGCGCTCGCGCTTTACCGGCGCGCGATCCGCATGCGGCCCAACGACGTCGACGCGAAGTGGAACTACGAACTCGCACTCCGTCGTCCGCCCCCGAGCGGCGGCGGAGGCGGAGGCGGGGGCGGGGGCGGTGGAGGGAACGCGCCGCCCAAGCCCAATCCGTCCGCGCCGCAGCCGGCCGGCGGCATCGGCCAGCAGTCCGCCGAAGAGATCCTGCAGGCGGCGTCGCGCGAGGAGAAGACGACGCAGGGGCAGCAGCAGCGGCGAACGCCGCCGCCGCCGCCCGGGGGCAAGGATTGGTAGTCGGGGACGCCCGGCGAGCGGTCGTCACGCTCGCGGCCGTCCTCGTCGCGTGCCTGGCCGGGATCACGTCGGCGGCGCGGACGCAGGTGACGGTCGCGGTGAGCGCGCCGGCGAGCGTGCCCGCGCACGCGCCGGTGCTGGTCCGCGTCGAAGTCGCCGCGCCCGCCGGCGCCGTCGTGCGCCTCACGCCGCCGTCGTTCGTGCCGTTCGCGCTGGCCGAAACGGGACACACGCCGCGCGACACCGCCGGGCTACAGGGGCGACAGCGCATCGAGTGGCGGTTCGTGCTCCGCCCGTCGGGCGCCGGGACCTTCGCGTTCGCACCGTTCGAGGCGGACGTTGCCGGGCCGGGCCTCCGGCCCGCGACGTTCCGCTCGCGCGCCTGGACGATCGCAGTGCTCCCCGCGCCCGCGCCGACGGCGGTGGTGCGGAGCGAGCTGGGGACCGCGGATCCCGAGCGCCTCGACTTCGACGCGCAGATCGCGCCGTCGCGTGTGTACGTCGGCCAGCAGGCGACGCTCGACCTGCGCGTCGGCGTCGGCGCGCGCGTGCGCGAGCGCCTGCGCCGCAGCCCGGAGTTTGCGTTCCCGACCGTCGCGGGAGTCGTCAGCTACGACCTGCGCGCGAGCCACGCGAGCACCGTCGCCGGCGACGTCCACGTCTACCGGCGCGCCCTCTTCCCGCTCGCCCCGGGAACGATCGACGTCCCGCCCGCGCAGCTCGTGTACGCGCTTACCCCGGCGGACGACCCGTTCGGGACCGAGGAGCGAAGCAGCGCGCGCACGCCGGTGCGGCACATCGTCGTCGTCGCGCCGCCGACCGCGGGGCGCCCGCCCACCTGGGACGGCGCCGTCGGTCGGTATACCGCCGCGGCCCGCATCGACTCGGCCCACGCGCGCGTCGGCGACGCGGTGGTCTACACGCTCCGCGTCGAGGGGACCGGGAACCTGATGCTGCTGCCGCGTCCGCCGCTCGCGGTGGATTGGGCAGACGTGGCGCCCGGGGCCGAACGGGTCGTCGTCGACACGAGCGGCCCGGCGGCCGGCGGCGCGAAGGAGTTCGACTGGCTGCTGACGCCGCGCGCGGCGGGGGACGGCGTGGTGCCTCCGGTCCACTACGCGTACTTCGACCCCGAGCGCGGCTACGCGTTCGCCGACGCGCCCGCGGTCGGCGTGCGCGTCGCGCCGACGCCGCGGGCGACTGGGGTAGCTGCGCTCGCCCCGGCGGCGGCGAGCCCGCGCGTGTTGACCCGCACCGGCCCGGCATTCGACGTCGTGCGCGAGCTCGGGCCGGACCGCGGACCGTCGTTGGCCGAGCGCCGCGAGTTCTGGCTCGCACTGGCGGCGGTGCCCGTGCCGGCCGCGCTGTGGCTGGCGGCCGCGGGCTCGTATACGCTGTCGCGCCGTCGGCGCGCGCGGGCGCCATCGCCGGACGCGCCCGCGGACGCGCCGCGTGCGCGCGCCGCCCGCGCGTTAGGCGAGTTCACCGACGGCGTGCTGCCGCTACTCGGCGGCCCACTCGCGCCGGCGCACGGCCCGCCGGCCGCACTCGAACCGGCGACGCTCGCGCGCGCCCTGCGGCGCGCGGGTGTCACGCCGTCGCTTGCCGCCGTGTGTGCGGCGGCGGCGGATGCGTGGGCACGCGCGGCCTACGGTGACGGCGCGCCAGGGATCGCCGAGCCGCTCGAGCCCTCGCCCCGCGACCTCCTCGCGCGCGTCGCCGCGGAGCTCGGCGCAAGGCGCGCGGCGCGCGAGCCGGACGGCGTCGCGGGCGCGCCTTCCGACGCGCGGAGCCTTCGCGCGCCGGGCGCCGCACGCCGGCGCTTCGGCCACGGCGTCGCGTTCGCCTGCGGCGCGGCGGCCCTCGCCGCCGTTGGGTTAGGCGCGCCGCGGGGCGCCGAATTCGCTGCCGCGGACCGCGCGCGCGCGGTCGCCCCCTTCGACGCCGGGATCGCGGCGTACGGCGCGGGCGACTTCCCGCGCGCGCGCGACCTCTTCGCCGTTGCGGCCGGCGTCGCGCCCCGCGCGCCCGCGGCGTGGCTCAACGCGGGCACCGCGGCGTGGGCCTCGGGCGACACCGCCGACGCCGCGTTCGCGTGGCAGCGGGCAGGGCGGCTGGCGCCGGGGCTGGCCGGGCTCGACGCGAGGGTCGAACAGCTTCCCGCGGCCGCGCCGACCGCACTGCCGGGCCTTCTGGCTCGCGTCGACGCCTCCGTGCTCGCCGCCGCCGCCCTCGCGCTCGGCGCGGCGGCGACGCTCTGGACGCTCGCCGCGGCCGCGGGCAGCACGCGCGCGCCTCACGGTGCGCGGCGCCGGCTCGCGTCCGGGCGCGGCGCGCTCGCAAGCTACGCGGCCTCCGTGCTCGTCGCCGGCGCGGCAGCGTACGCGGCGCGGGCCGCGGACCCGCGCGGGCACGCCGTGGTCCGAGCCTCGGGCCTGCTGCGCCCGGAGCCGGGCGCAACGCCCGACGCCGGGTCAGGAGCCGTCGTACCGAGTGCCGCGACGGGCGAGGTCGGACGTGTCGTCGACGTCGAGGGCGGCTGGACGCGCGTGCGCCTCGACGGCGGTCGCGAGGGCTGGCTGCCGAGCGCGCAACTCGCCCCGCTCGACGGCACGCTGTAACGCGCGGGCGGGCCGCCGGTCCGCGCTACATTCCGCCCGTGCCGCGCATCGCCATCCTTCCGTCCGCCGTCGCCGACCAGATCGCCGCGGGCGAGGTCGTCGAACGCCCGGCCTCGGTCGTCAAGGAACTCGTCGAGAACGCGCTCGACGCGGGCGCGAGGAGCATCGAGGTCACGATCGAGGACGGCGGTCGGGCGCTCGTGCGCGTCAGCGACGACGGCCACGGGATGACGCGCGACGACGCGGTGCTCTCGCTCTCGCGTCACGCGACCTCCAAGATCCGCTCGGCCGAGGAGCTGGTCGGCGTCGCGAGCTACGGGTTCCGCGGCGAGGCGCTGCCCGCGATCTGTTCGGTCTCCGAACTCGAACTCGTAACGGCGAGCGCAGACGGTGCGGGCACCGCGGTCCGCGCGGCCGGCGGCGCGCTGCACGCTGTCGACGGCGCCACGCGGCGCCGCGGTACGACGGTGAGCGTGGGCCGGCTGTTCTACAACACGCCGGCGCGTCAGAAATTCCTCCGCTCGGCGCGCGGCGAGTGGCGCGGCGTGAGCGAGACCCTCACCACGGTCGCGCTCGCGCGGCGCGACGTGCGCCTCGCGGCGACGCACGACGGCCGCCCCGCGCTCAGCTGGCCCGCGGCCGCGTCGCTCCGCGCGCGGCTCGGCGCGATCTGGGGGCCGCGCTACCCCGACGCGCTTCTCGACGTGGACGACGTGTCGGGCGCGATCACGGTGAGCGGCCTCGTCGAGCGGCCGGGCGACGTGGGACGCGCGCCGCGTCGTACCTTCGTCTCGGTCAACGGCCGACCGGTGCGAGACGCGGGGCTGCTGCGCGCGGCCGAGGCGGGCTACCGCAGCACGCTCGCGTCGGGGCTCCGGCCCGCGCTGTTCCTCGACATCGCCGTGCCGCCCGACGCCGTCGACGTGAACGTGCACCCGGCCAAGGCCGAGGTGCGGTTCCACGACCGGTGGACCGTGGAGGGCGCGGTCGTCCGCGCCGTGCGGCAGGCGTTAGGCGCGCTCGACAGCGCGAGCGGCATCGGCGGCCGCGTGTGGTTCTCGGCCGGGCTGCGCGGCGCCGAGCCGGCCGGCACCGTGCTCGACGAACGCGCCGCGCTCGCGCCGGTGGCGGAGTTCTCGACCGGGCTATTCTCTCCGCCCGGCGCGCCGCGCGACGCGGACGGCGCGCCTTACGCGGCGGCCCACGCCTCCGCCGACCCGCGGGCCGACTCGGGCGCGCCGGTCGGCGCGCCCGCGCTCGCATGGGACGACGACAGCGACGACGACACGCGGGCGTCTAACGGATCCGCGTACCCCGCGGCGTTGTCTCCGGCGCCCGCGCCGGACGCGACGCCCGACGCGGTCGTCGTGCCGCCGCTCGTCCAGCTCCGGCGCACGTACCTCATGTTCGAGCGCGACGAGGGCGTGGTGCTCATCGACCAGCACTCGGCGCACGAGCGCGTGCTCTACGAGCGCTTTCTCGGCTCCCTCGAGCGCGGCGACGCGCCGTCGCAGCGTTTGCTCTTCCCGCTCACGGTGCACGTGACTGCGGCGGAGGCGGAGGCGTTCGACGCCGCGCGCCCGAGCCTCGAACGACTCGGCTACGTGGCGGAACCGTTCGGGGGTACCACGCTGCTCGTGCACGCGGTGCCGGCGCCGCACCCGCGCTTCGACGCCGAGCGGTGCCTCCGCGACACGCTCGCGGCGCTCAGTGGGGACCGGCACGCGGCCTCGCACGCGCGGCACGAGCGCCTCGCGGCCACGGTCGCCTGCAAGGCGGCGATCAAGGCCGGCGACGCGCTCGCGCCCGACGAGATGCGCGCCCTCTACGCCGCCCTCGCCCGCACGACGCTCCCCGCCCACGACGTCCACGGTCGCGCCACGATCGTGCACCTCGGCTGGGACGAGGTCGAGCGCCGTTTCGGGCGGCGCTGAGCCCCGCGCCAGCGACGCCGCGCGATGCCGCCCGATGATCCGCCGCTCCGCGTCGTCCCGGCCGTCGTCGGGCCGACCGGGGCGGGGAAGACTGCACTCGCGCTCGCCCTCGCCCAGCGCGTCGGCGCGACGATCATTGGCGCGGACTCGCGCCAGCTGTACCAGGCGTTCGACGTGGGCACGGCGAAGCCGACGGCAGACGAGCGGGCGCGCGTGCCGCACTACGGGATCGATGTCGCGCAACCGACCGAGCGCTGGAGCGCCGCGCGGTGGGCCGACGAGGCCGCGGGCTGGATCGACGCCGCGGACGCATCCCGGTGCGCGCCGCTACTCGTCGGCGGCACCGGGTTCTACCTGCGCGCACTTGCGGAGCCGCTGTTCGAGGAGCCGCTGCTCGACCCGGGACGCCGCGCCGCGCTCGCCGCCGAGTTGGAGCGCGTGCCGACCGAGGCGTTGAGGGCACGGGTGATCGCGTACGATCGCGTTGCCGCGCGCGGCCAGCGCGCGCAGCTGCTCCGCGCGGCCGAGGTCATGGAGCTCACGGGAACGCCGCTGAGCGTCTGGCAGCGGACGGCGACGCGGCCGCCGCGCGTCGCGCTGCGCTACCTCGTCGTCGACCCCGGTTCACCGCTCACCGCACAGCTCGAGCGGCGTATCGACGCGATGCTCGCCGCCGGGTGGCTCGACGAGGTCGCGCGGCTCGCGGGCGCCGTACCGGACGCCGCGCCCGCGTGGCAGGCGACGGGGTACGACGTGTGGCGCGCCCACCTCGCGGGCGAGCTGACGGCCGCGCAGGCGCGCGACCGCGTCGTGATCGATACGCGGCAGTACGCCAAACGGCAGCGCACGTGGTTCCGGCACCAACTTCGCGGCGCGTCCGTTCGCCAGCTCGACCCGATGCAGCCGGGCGCGTTGGACGCCGCGCTCGAGTGGTACCACGAGATGCCGCACCCGAACGAAGCACCGTCCCCGACCAGCCCCTAGTCCGCGCATGAAGATCGGCATCACCTGCTACCCGACCTACGGCGGGTCCGGCGCGGTCGCGACGGAGCTCGGCATCGCGCTCGCCGCGCGCGGACACGACGTCCACTTCATCACGTACCAGCAGCCGTTCCGGCTGCCTAACTTCCTCCCGCGGATCTTCTTCCACGAGGTCGAGGTCAATCGGTACCCGCTGTTCGAGTATCCACCCTACGACCTCGCGCTCGCGGTGCGGATGCACGAGGTCGTGCGCGCGCAGGAACTCGACCTGCTGCACTGCCACTACGCGATCCCCCACGCGACGAGCGCGTGGATCGCGCGCGAGATGCTCCGCGCGCAAGGCGGGGACGTGCCGGTCGTGACCACGCTCCACGGCACCGACATCACGATCGTCGGCCAGGACCCGTCGTTCCACGCGATCGCGAAGTTCTCGATCGAGCGCTCGGACGCGATCACGTCCGTGTCCGAGTACCTCAAGCGCGAGACGATCGCGACGTTCGGCTGCACGGGGTGCTCGGTCGAGGTCATCCCGAACTTCATCGACCCGGCGGTCTACGACCGCGCCGCGCACCCGCCCGCCCTGTCGTGGCTCGTACCGAAAGGCCGCAAGGTGGTCATGCACGTGTCGAACATGCGCGCCGTCAAGCGCGTGCGCGACGTGGTGCGGGTGTTCGCGCGCGTCAACGAGCGCGTGCCGAGCGTGCTCTTCATGGTCGGCGACGGCCCCGAGCGCGTCGACGCCGAGCAGGAGGCGCGTGCGTTAGGCGTCGAGCGCTCCGTACACTTCCTCGGCAAGCTCGAGGCGGTGGCGCCGCTGCTCGCCGGCGCCGACCTGTTCCTGCTGCCGAGCGAGAACGAGTCCTTCGGCCTCTCCGCGCTCGAGGCGCTCGCGTGTGGAGTACCCGTGGTCGCGAGCGAGACGGGCGGGCTGTCGGAAGTCGTTCGCGACGGCGAGACCGGCGCGCTCTGCCCGGTCGGGGACGTCGCGGGGATGGCCGACGCGGGCGCGCACATCCTTTCGGACCCGGAGCGCTGGCGCGCGATGAGCACGGCGGCCGCGGCCGACGCGCGTGCGCGCTTCTCCCTGGACACGGTCGTGGCGCAGTACGAATCGTTGTACGAGCGCACGGTCGCGCGCGTCCGGAGCGCCGCCGCGCGCTGACGCCTCGCGGGCGTGTGCCGCGGGATACCTCCGCCGCACGCCGGACGGACTACCTTACCGCCCGTCCGCGCGGGCGTCCGGCGCCCGCGGCCCCGTCCCGCGCCGCTTCCATGCCGCTTTCGCACGCGCTCGTGCTCGGCCTTCTGCAAGGGCTCGCCGAGTTCCTCCCGATCAGCAGCTCCGCCCACCTCGCCCTCGCCCCCTGGCTGTTCGGGTGGAACAGCGACCCGGGGCTCGCCTTCGACGTCGCACTGCACGCGGGCACGCTCATCACGCTGCTGTGGTACTTCCGCCGCGACTGGATCGCACTCGCCGCGAGCGCGATCAGTCTCGTCCGGCGCCGCCAGGTAGAGACGCCGGAGGACCGCCGCGTGATCTTCCTGATCATCGCGACGATCCCCGGCGCGATCGCCGGGAAGCTCCTCGAGAAGAAGGCCGAGGACACGTTCCGCTCGCCGGTGCTCATCGCGGTGATGCTCATCGTCATGGGCATCCTGCTCTGGGCTGCGGACCGCTGGGCCTCGCAGGCACGCCACATCGACGGCATGCGAACGGGGGACGCGTGGGCGTTAGGCTTCGCCCAGGTCGCCGCCCTGATCCCGGGCGTCTCGCGCTCCGGCTCGACGATCACGCTCGGCCGCGCGCTCCAGCTCGACCGCGAGTCGGCGGCCCGCTTCAGCTTTCTGATGAGCATGCCGATCATCGCGGGCGCCGTCGTGCTGAAGTTGCCCAAGATGCTGCACGACGTCGGCGACCGCCTGCCGCTCGTCGTGGGGGTGATTACGGCGGCGGTGAGTAGCTGGGTCGCGATCAGCGTGCTCCTGCGCTACCTCACGCGCCACGGGTTCGCGGCCTTCGCCGTCTACCGCGTCCTCCTCGGTGCCGTGGTGCTCGGGCTGATCGCGACGGGCGTCCGGTCAGCCGATCCGGCCGCCGAGGCACCTGAGCCCGCACCGGCGGCGGTACGCTGATCGACCCGTCCGCGCGCCGCACGACGACGGACCCGAGCCAAAGCTACGACGGCATCGACGCGGCGGAGCTCGCGCGCGCCTTCGGCATTCCGGCCCTCCGCGCGTACCGCAGCGCCGGTTCGACCATGGATCTCGCGCACGCCGCCGCCGGTGAGGGCGCGCCGGCCGGGACCACGTTCGTCGCCGACGTGCAGACGGCGGGGCGGGGGAGAGGCGGCCGTGCCTGGACGTCGCAGGCCGGCGCGGGCGTGTGGGCGACGGTGCTCGAACGCCCGGTCGATCCGGAGGCCGTCGGCGTGCTCTCCCTTCGTGTCGGCCTCGCGCTCGCGCGGGCCCTCGAGCCGCACGCGGCCGCGCCGGTGGCCGTCAAGTGGCCCAACGACCTACTCCTCGGCGGGCGCAAGCTCGCCGGGATACTCGTCGAGGCCCGCTGGCGCGAACGCGTGCCCGAGTGGGTCGCGGTCGGCGTCGGCGTCAACCGCACGCCACCCGCCGAGCTCCCCGACGCCGCCGGACTCGGCCCCGCCGTCCGACGCGGCGCCGTGCTCGCGGCCGTGGTCACGGCGGTACGCGCGGCGGCGCGGGCAGTCGGCCCGCTAGATGACGCCGAGCTCGTCCAGTTCGCCGAGCGCGACGCCGTGCGCGGCCGCTGGGTCCTGACCCCCGTCGCGGGGCGGGCCGACGGCGTGGACGCGGCCGGGCGTCTGCTCGTGCGCGACGCGGCGGGGCGCGTGCATCCGATCCCGACGGCGTCGGTGCAGTACGCCGCGACCTGAGCGCGTCAGGCCCGCGCGGGCGTAACTCTCGCCCCGGGCGACGCTTACGGTCGCGAACGTCGCGGCGAGATGGCGCTTGACGACTGCGAGCGGTGTCGCTACGTTCTTGCTCGTTAGCACTCGTCACTACTGAGTGCTAGTACCTCCCCACCTCACACTATCGCAGAGGCAGCACCCATGGCCCTTATCAGCAGCGCCGTGAAGCCCCTTGCTGATCGCGTCGTCGTCCGCGCGCTCGAAGAGACCGAGCAGATGCGCGGCGGCCTCTACATCCCCGACACCGCGAAGGAAAAGCCCCAGCAGGGCGAGATCGTCGCCGTC
The DNA here is from genome assembly GCA_963763675.1 of uncultured Gemmatimonadales bacterium. Taxonomy (GTDB): domain Bacteria; phylum Gemmatimonadota; class Gemmatimonadetes; order Gemmatimonadales; family Gemmatimonadaceae; genus BPUI01. The sequence goes on along the minus strand of CAVXPN010000001.1, from coordinate 802,246 downwards.
GGGCCCGGCAAGTACGACGAGAACGGCAAGCGCGTCCCCATGGACGTCAAGTCCGGCGACAAGGTGCTCTACGGCAAGTACAGCGGCACCGAAGTCACGGTCGAGGGCGAGCAGCTCCTGATCCTGCGCGAGTCGGACGTCCTCGCCGTCATCGGCTGAGCGCGTCCGCCGTTCGTTTAGATCTGATCCGCAACTAATTCACTCTCACTTCCACCACAGGGACACCCCATGGCTGCGAAGGAACTGCACTTCAACACGGACGCGCGCGCGGCACTCAAGCGCGGCGTCGATCAGCTCGCCGAGGCCGTCAAGGTCACGCTCGGCCCCAAGGGCCGGAACGTCGTCATCGACAAGAAGTTCGGCGCCCCCACGGTGACCAAGGACGGCGTCACGGTCGCGAAGGAGATCGAGCTGTCGGACCCGCTCGAGAACATGGGCGCGCAGATGGTCAAGGAAGTCGCGACCAAGACCTCCGACAACGCGGGCGACGGCACCACGACCGCCACGGTCCTCGCGCAGGCGATCTTCCGCGAAGGCCTCAAGAACGTCACCGCCGGCGTCAACCCGATGGCGCTCAAGCGCGGCATCGATAAGGCCGTCGCCGCCGTCACCGAGGAGCTCAAGCGCATCTCGGTCCCGACGTCCGGCAAGAAGGAGATCGCCCAGGTCGGCGCCATCTCGGCCAACAACGACCCCGAGATCGGCAACCTCATCGCCGACGCGATGGAGAAGGTCGGCAAGGACGGCGTCATCACCGTCGAGGAGGCCAAGGGCCTCGAGACGACGCTCGAGACGGTCGACGGCATGCAGTTCGACCGCGGCTACCTCTCGCCGTACTTCGTGACCGACCCGGACAAGATGGAAGCCGTCCTCGAGGACGCCTACATCCTGATCCACGACAAGAAGATCTCGTCGATGAAGGACCTCCTCCCGGTCCTCGAGAAGGCCGCGCAGGCCGGGCGCCCGCTCCTCATCATCGCCGAGGACGTCGAGGGCGAGGCGCTCGCCACGCTCGTCGTCAACAAGCTCCGCGGCACGCTCCGCGTCGCCGCCGTCAAGGCCCCGGGCTTCGGCGACCGCCGCAAGGCGATGCTGCAGGACGTCGCGACGCTGACGGCCGGCCAGGTCATTTCTGACGAGGTCGGCTTCAAGCTCGAAAACGCCGTCCTCTCCGACCTCGGGCGCGCGAAGCGCATCGTGATCGACAAGGACAACACGACGCTGATCGACGGCGCCGGCACGCAGGACGCGATCCAGGGCCGCATCAAGGAGATCCGCGGCTCGATCGAGAAGAGCACCTCCGACTACGACAAGGAGAAGCTCCAGGAGCGCCTGGCGAAGCTCGCCGGTGGTGTCGCCGTCATCAACGTCGGCGCCGCGACCGAGGCCGAGATGAAGGAGAAGAAGGCCCGCGTCGAGGACGCGCTCCACGCGACCCGCGCGGCCGTCGAAGAGGGTATCGTCCCGGGCGGCGGCGTCGCCCTGGTCCGCGCGCAGAAGGCGCTCGACGGGCTGAAGCTGCCGGATAGCGACGAGCAGATCGGCGTGCAGATCATCCGGCGCGCGGTCGAGGAGCCGCTCCGCATGATCGTCCAGAACGCCGGCGCCGAGGGCTCGATCGTCCTCGAGAAGGTGCGCTCGAACTCGGACAGCAAGTTCGGCTACAACGCGCTGACCGACAGCTACGAGGACCTGGTCCAGGCCGGCGTCATCGACCCGACCAAGGTCACCCGGACCGCGCTGCAGAACGCCGCGTCGATCTCGGGCCTCCTCCTCACGACCGAAGCGCTGATCGTCGAGAAGAAGGAAGACAAGGCCCCCGCGGGCGCCGGCGCCGGCGCGGGCGGCGGCATGGGCGGGATGTACTAAGCTTCGTCGCAGCTCGGAACGAAACGGCGGGGGCGTCCATCGGACGCCCCCGCCGTTTCGTGCGTAGTTCCCCGCCCCCGGCGCGTGCAACGCCGCCTCCGCGCCCGGCCCACCCTCGCGTCAGCCGCGCGAGGCCGCGGCGAGCCGCTCCGCCACGCGCGCCGCGATCTCGTCGATGAACGCATCCTCCGAGGCGGGCAGCGGCGGCGGCACCGCGCCGGCCAGCCGCTTGATCCCGAGCCGGTCCGCGTCCGCTTGGGAGCCGATGTTGGTCGCGACTTCGCGGAGCAGTCCCTCACGGAGGTCGTACACGAGCCCGTGCACGAGCGGACGCCGGCCGCGTCCCCACGCCTGCTGGATCACCGGCGTCTCACTCAGGTGGTAGATCTGCTCCAGCACGTTCAGCTCGACCACGCGGTCGAAGCGCGCCTGCTCGTCCTCGATCGCCTCGAGCTCCGCGCGATTCCACCGCACCACGTTGCGGATCGGACCGAGCCAGTGGTCGACGAGCCCGTAGGCGTGCGTGCCCATCCCGGCCTTCACGCCGCCGCAGCCGTAATGCCCGGTCAGGAGCACGTGCTTGATGTCGAGCACGTCGACCGCGTACTGCAGCACGCTCATCGCGTTGAGATCACTCGGCAACACCACGTTCGCGATGTTCCGGTGCACGAAGAGCTCGCCCGGTCCGAGCCCCGTCATGACCTCGGCCGGCACGCGGCTGTCCGCACAGCCGATGTAGAGAAATTTCGGCTGCTGCCCGGCCGCCATCGACGAGAAGTAGGTCGGATCCGCCGCGGTCGCCTCGGCCGCCCACCGCCGGTTGTTTTCGATGAGGCGTTGGAATTCCTGCATCGTCGGATTGCTCAGCACGGAAGCCAGGGTCGGTTGGGGGATGCAGTCGCGACTCCGCCAGCGCCCCTCGGCCGAGTCGGTCGCACAGTAAGAAATACGGCGGGCCCGCGCGCCGCGCCCCGGGCAGCGCGGTGCGGCGAGCTACAACCCCAGCGCCAACTGCTCCGATGCTGCGGCGCGGCGCGGCGCGTGCGCGACGAACGGCCCGGCCACGACGTCCTGCAGCGCCGGCACGACCGCGCCGCGGAACCGCGTGCGCGCGAGTGCCGCGCTGACCTCCGCGGCGGCGAGACGAGGCTCGTTGCACGACTCGCTCAGGTGCGCGAGCACGACCTGCCGCAGTCCCGGCCCGGCGACCTGCCGCGCCAGCGCGCCGGCCGCGCGGTTGCTCAGGTGCCCGTGCCGCCCCGCGATCCGCTCCGCCACGGAGGGCGGGTACGGCCCCGCGCGCAGCATCGCCTCGTCGTGGTTCGCTTCGACCACCAACAGGTCGAGGTCGGCCAGCGCCGCACGCACCGGGTCCGGCGCATGCCCGAGGTCGTAGCACACGCCAACGCGCGCCCCCGAGTCCGCCGTCACGACCACCGCGACGCTCTCGGCCGCGTCGTGCGGCGTCGCGACTGTCTGCACGGCGAACGGTCCGACGCGGAACGTCGCCCCCGCATCGAACGCAGTCGGCGCAGTCGCGCGAAGCGGCGCGTGCGCGCCCGCCGTCCCGTGCGTCGCGTGCACCGCCCAGCCCCAGCGTGCCGCGGCGTGGCGCACGCCCTTTACGTGGTCGGCGTGCTCGTGGGTGACGACGCAGGCCGCGATCGACTCGGGCGCGACGCGCGCGGCGGCGAGGCGCTCGGCAAGCGCGCGCACGCCGAAGCCGGCGTCCACGATCAGGCGCGCGCCGTCGCTCTCGACGACTACCGCGTTCCCGCGGCTCCCCGTACCTAACACCCAGAGGCGCACGTCAGCCCCGCCCCTCACGCTCGCCGAGGCTCAGCGCGTGGGCCTGCTCGAGCACGCGCCGCATCCCGGCGCCGAGCGGCCGCTGCCGCCGCGCCATCGCGCGCTCCGCGACGACGAGAAATCGGCCCGCGTCGTACGTGTCGTACGGCGCGCCCGCGCCCCACGCGAACGGCGGGACGTGCTTCGGCGGCATCCGGTCGTACGCGTTCGCGCCCGCGCCTAACACGGTGCCCGTGGTCAACATCAGCCCGATGCCGGTCTTCGCGTGGTCGCCGAAGAGCGTGCCGAGGAACTGCAGGCCGCTGTCGCGGACGCCCTGCGGCGTCCAGAGAGCGACGCTCCCGTACGTGTTCTTGAGATTGCTCGTCGTCGTGAGCGCGCCGAGGTTGACCCAGCGGCCCAGGTAGGAGTGGCCGACGAATCCGTCGTGCCCCTTGTTGGCGTGACCCAACAGCACGCTCGCGGAGATCTCGCCGTGCACGCGGCAGTGGTCGCCGATCGAGCACCCCGACACGCGGTCCGAGCCGACCTGCGACCCCTCACCGACGTAGCACGGGCCCGCGACGCGCGTGAACGCCTGCACCGTCGCGCCGCGCCGGACCACCACCGGCCCGGCGCTCACGTCGAACACGACGTGCGGCTCGACGGTCGCGCCGGCCTCCACGTACACGCCGCGACCGCCCGGACCGTGCAGCACGTGGCCGGGGTGGTCGCGTGTCTCGATCTCGGTCGCGAGCACGGCCAGATCCGCCGCGAGGGCCGCCTGCAGGTGCCCGACGTAGTCCCATGCCGCGTCGTGCCACCACCCGTCGACGTCGGCCACGCCGCCCGCCCCCGCCGCGATCGCATCGCCGGCGACGAGGCGCGCCGCCTCGAGCGGCGCGTTGATGCGGACCGCCGCGATCCGTCCGTCGGCGCGCCACACCGCGGCACCCTGATCGGCCGGGGCCGCGGCCCCGTGCAACCAGAGCGCCGGCGCGAACCGCGCGTTCGCGACGATCGAGCCCGCCGGTAACACGTCCGGTGCCGCCGGCGGCGCGTCCGGCTCCTCGAACGTCGCCAGGTGTGGCGACGTGACGTAGCCCGCGACCTTGGCCCCGAGCGCGCGCGCCCAACGCTCTCGCACGAGCAGCGCCCCCACGCGCAGCTCGCCCAACGGCCGCGTCAGCGCGAACGGCGCGAACGTCCGCCCCAGGGCGTCGTCGTAGAGGTAAAGGCCAGGCACGCGCGGGGATCGAGAGGGGAGCGAGGCGGAACGCGCGCCGACGCGCGCCGGCGCGTGCGTACGCGCGCTACTCGCGGAACGCGGTCGGCAGCGCGTCGAGCAGCGCCTTCAGATCGCTCGACCGCTCGGGCGTCGTGACGAGCGTCAGCCCCGGCCGGGCGACGACCACCAGGTCCTCTACTCCGTACAGGACGACCACGTTCCCGCTCTCCGCGTGCACCACGTTGCGCCGCGCGTCGAGCGCGAAGACGGCGCCGCTCGACGCGTTGTCGCCGTCGTCGCGCTGCCGCACGCGCCCGAGCGCTCCCCAGGTCCCGACGTCGTCCCATCCGAAATCGCCAGGAATCACGAGCACGCGCCGGCTGCGCTCCATGACGGCCACGTCGACCGCGACGGGCGTGACGTCGGCGAAGAAGCGCGCGATGTCGTCGCCCGCGGCGCGCAGCGACGGACCCACCTCGGGCGAGAGCGCGTCGACCTCGTCGAGGAAGTCGCCCGCGCGCCACACGAAGATCCCCGAATTCCAGAGGTAACCGTCGGCCCGCATCCGCGCCGCGCGCTCGCGCGTCGGCTTCTCCACGAAGCGCGCGACGCGCCGCACCTCCGGCCCGTCGCCGTCCCCGACCGGATCGCCCGGCTCGATGTAGCCGAAGCCCGGGTCGTCGCGCGTCGGCACCACGCCGACCGTCACCAGGCTGTGTCGCGCGAGCGCGGCATCGACCGCGCGCGCGAGCGTCGCTCGGAAGCCCGGCGGGTCGCCGACCGCCCAGTCGGCGTGCACGCACACGATGGCGGTCCCCCGCCCGGCCCGCGTCGCGATCACGTGCGCCGCCCACGCGAGGGCCGCGCACGTCCCCGCGGGCACCGGCTCCGCGATGACGTTCTCGGCCGGGATTTCCGGCGCGAGGGCGCGCACCGCGTCGCGCAGGGTCGCGTTCGTGAGCACGAGCGTGCGCGCGGCCGGCACCATCGGCGCGAGCCGCGCAAGGGTATTCGCCAGGAGCGGATGCTCGTCGACCAGCGCAAGCAGCTGCTTCGGCCGAGACGGCGTGCTCATCGGCCAGAAACGCGAGCCCACGCCGCCGGCCAGCACCACCGCCCACGCTGCTCCGGCTGAGCCGTCCTCGGCCGGGTTGCTCACGCCGCCGCCTCGCCTTCGGAGATCCCGACCAGCTCCGCCGCGCGAGCGTACAGCTTCTTGGGGCTGAACGGCTTGGTCATGAAATCGGTCGCGCCGAGCGCCATCGCCTGCCGGTACTGCTGCTCTTGCCCGGCGGCGGTGAGGATGATGCACGGCAGCGCGGCGTGCCGCGGGTCGGCCCGCACCGCCGCGAGCACGTCGAGCCCGCTGAGCCGCGGCATCATCAGGTCCAGCAGCAGCAGGTCGACCTTCGGCCGGGCGCCAGCGTCGGACTCGCGGAGCGCGTCGAGGGCTTCCTGCCCGTCGTTGGCGAGCGTGACGCGAAAGGGCCCCTGCTCGAGCTTCATCTGGATGATGCGCCCGATGTGCGGTTCGTCGTCCGCCACGAGGACGTGGCGCGTGCCCCCCGACCCTGCGCGCGCTGCGCCAACTTGCACAGACATCAGACCGCGGCCGCGAGCGTGCCGCGCTCGCCGCGGACGCGCCCGACGGCCGCCGCGGCGTCGGCGTGCGAGGCGTCGATCGTCGCCAGTACGGTCACGTCCGGCGTCACCGGCAGCGCGACGAGCAGCTCACGCTCGACCTCGACCACCACCGCGCGCACTCCGTCGCCCGTACCGGCGCCGGCCAACTGGTGCGCGGCCGCGACCAGGCCCGGCGCGAGCGCGGCCAGGTGCTCGGCCCGCGCCGAGTCGCCGTCCGACTCGGCGGCCGCGTGATCGATGAGAAGTCCGTCGGGCCCGGCCGCGACGACGGCACGAACTCCGGGGTGCGCTTGCAGCGCGCGCAGCTGGTCGCGGAACGATGACATCGCGTGGGGCTGAACGCCGGCCACCCGCCGACGATGGGTCGCGGCAACTAAGGACCGTACGTCCCGGTGGTCAAGCGTGAACCGTCGGGGAACCAGATGTCCCGTCGGTTGCTCGCGCCCGGCGCCGGACGATATGCTTGCAACCTATGGTGCTGTCCTCGTTGCGCCGCGGTCGCACGACCGCCGCGATTGCCGTCCTCTCCACCGCCGCCGCGTGTGGGGGGAAAGACCCGTACGCGCCCGTCGCGCAGTTCCAGACGGTCGCGCCCACGTTCATCCTGCTCCCGCTCGCGCACGCGCAGGCCCCGTACGGGTCCGCGATCGACCTGCGGTCGCAGCTCGCCGTCCGCCCCGGGCTCGAAGTGTCGACGCTCAACGGCCTGCTCGTCCCCAACTTCGACGTCGCCTTCGACGTCGACGCATCGGGCGGCCTCGTGCTGAGGCAGCCCAAGTTGGTGACCGCCGCGCAGTCGGTTCCGCGAACCGGGATCCAGATTGTGTCGACGCCCTTCGACTCGCTCGGCTCCGCCCCCGGCGGAACGTACCAGGACAGCACGCCGGTTCCGATCAAGACCGGCCAAACGGTCGTCCTCCAGGCCCAGGGCGTCGCGCTGGTCTGCGCGCTCGGGTCGCCGCTCTACGCGAAGCTCGTCGTCGACAGCGTCGTACCGGCGGGCCTGATCTACGTCCGCGCGCGGATCGACCCGAACTGCGGCTTCAAGTCGTTCGGCGCGGGCGTTCCCGCCTCCTAACTGACCAGCGCGCGGGTCCGGGGTCCGACCGGCCCGGTCGCGCGTCGTCCCGAGCCATGCACGACCTCAAGCTCCTCCGCGCGCACCCCGAGCGCCTTCGCGAGGGCCTCGCTCGGCGCGGCGCGCTCGGCGCGCTCGCCCCCACGCTCGACCGCCTCGACGCGGTCGAACGCGAGCGCCGGACCGTCATCGCGGCCGTCGAGGACAAGAAGGCGGCCCGCAACGCGACCACGCAGGAGGTCGCGCGCCTCAAGCGGGCCAAGGAGCCCGCGGACGACCTCGTCGCCCGCTCGCGCGCGTTAGGCGACGAGATCGCCCAGGGCGACGCGCGCCTCGCCGCGATCGACGCCGAGCTCGACGCGCTGCTGCTCGAAGTGCCCAACGTGCCGCTCCCCGACGTGCCGACGGGCGGCGAGGAGGCCAACCAGATCGTCCGCGCCTGGGGCGAGCCGCGCCCGAGCGAGGGCGTCCGCCCGCACTGGGAGATCGGCCGCGAGCTCGGGCTGTTCGACCTCGAGCGCGCCGTCAAGGTCAGCGGCTCCGGCTTCGCCTGCTACCGCGGCCGCGGCGCCCGCCTCGTACGCGCGCTGCTCAACTGGTGCATGGACACCCACGCCGACGAACACGGCTACGAAGAGGTGTGGCCGCCGGCGCTCGTGACGCGCGCGTCGATGACCGGCACCGGCCAGCTCCCGAAATTCGAGGACGACGCGTACCGGGTGGCGGACGACGACCTGTTCCTCGCGCCGACGGCCGAGGTGCCGGTCACGAATCTCTACCGCGACGAGATCCTCGACGCGGCGGAGCTGCCGAAGGCGTTCGTCGCGTACACGCCGTGCTTTCGGCGTGAGGCCGGCTCGGCGGGCAAGGACACGCGCGGCATCCAGCGCCTGCACCAGTTCGACAAGGTCGAGCTGGTGCGCTACGCCACGCCCGAGTCCTCGGCCGACGAGTTGGAGCGGCTGACCGGCCACGCGGAGCGCCTCCTGCAGGCGCTCGGCCTCCCGTACCGGGTCGTGCTGCTCGCCGCGGGTGACACCGGGTTCTCGAGCGCGAAGACCTACGACCTGGAGGTCTGGGCGCCCGGGGTCGGCCGCTGGCTCGAGGTGTCGAGCTGCTCCGTGTTCACCGATTTCCAGGCGCGCCGGGCCAACATCCGCTATCGCCCGGGACCCGGCGAGAAGCCGCGCTTCGTCCACACGCTCAACGGCTCCGGGCTCGCGTTCCCGCGCGTGATTGCCGCGCTGTTGGAGGTGCACCAGGCCGGCGACGGGATCGTCACCGTTCCGCCCCCGCTCCGCCGTTACGTCGGCGCCGAGATGCGCGCGGCGCGGTAACGCTCGGGCGCCGCGCGCCGGCGGCGCGGGCGGCCGGCGCGCTATCTTGCCGGCGATGTCGCATCCCATCCCCAGCAAGTCGCGGTTCGCGCAGGGCGACCCGCTCGCCGGCCTCAACCCCGCCCAGCGCGAGGCCGTGCTCCACGTCGACGGGCCCGCGCTCGTGCTCGCCGGCGCGGGATCCGGCAAGACCCGCGTCCTCACCACCCGCATCGCGCGCCTCGTCCAGGAACACGGCGTCGACCCGACGCGCGTCCTCGCGGTGACGTTCACCAACAAGGCGGCCGGCGAGATGCGCGACCGCATCGCGCGCCTCCTCGGCTTCGAGCCGCGCGGCATGTGGGTGGGCACCTTCCACGCGATCGGCGCGCGCCTGCTGCGCTCGTACGCGCACCTCGTCGGCCGCACCGCGAGCTTCACGATCTACGACGAGGACGACGCGTTAGGCCTCCTCAAGCGCCTCTTCGAGCGCCACAAGATCAGCCCGAAGGAGGTCGCGCCGAAGGCCGTCCTTTCGGCCATCTCGGACGCCAAGAACGCGCTCGTCCCGCCGCGCGAGTACGCGGAGCTCGCGGGCGACCCGTTCAGCCGCACCGTCGCGAAGCTCTACCCGGAGATGGAGCCCGCGCTGCGCGACTCGAACGCGGTCACCTTCGACGACCTGCTCGTGCTCCCGGTGCAAATCCTCCGCGAGCACCCGCAGGTGCTGGCCAACTATCGCGAGCGCTTCCAGTACGTGCTCGTCGACGAGTACCAGGACACGAACCGCGCCCAGTTCGAGTTCGTGCGGCTGATGAGCGGCGAGCGCGGGAACGTGATGGTCGTCGGCGACGACGACCAGTCGATCTACGGCTGGCGCGGAGCCGACGTCCGGAACATCCTCGACTTCGAGAAGACGTGGCCTAACGCACGCGTCGTCAAGCTCGAGGAGAACTACCGCTCGACGCCCAACGTCCTCGACCTCGCCAACGTCGTCATCGCCGCCAACGCGTCGCGCCGCGGCAAGACCCTGCGCGCGACGCGAGGCGCCGGCGAGCGCGTCTCGCTGGTCGGCGCGCTCGACGACCGCGACGAGGCCGACTTCGTCGTCGAGGAGGTCGCCGCGCGGCGCGCGGGCGAGGGGCGCGTGCTGCGCCACTTCGCCGTGCTGTACCGCACGAACTCGCAGAGCCGTTCGCTCGAAGAGGCGCTCCGACGCCGCGGGCTGCCGTACCGGCTCGTCGGCGCCGTGCGCTTCTACGACCGGCGCGAGATCCGCGACCTCATGGCGTACCTCAAGCTGGTCGCCAACCCCGCCGACAACGAGGGCTTCCGCCGCGTCGTCAACGTCCCGAAGCGCGGCATCGGCGATACGTCGCTCGACCTCCTCGCCGAAATCGCCGAGCGCGAGCGCGTCCCGCTCCTCGAGGCGGCGCGCCGCCCCGAGGTGCAGGCGCAGCTCCGCCCGGCCGCGCGCGCGCCGCTCGCCGAGTTCGTCGCCCTCGTCGACCGGCTACGCGCGGCCGCGCCTAACGCTGGCGTCGACGAGCTACTCCGCGACCTCATCGACGGCGTCAAGTACGGCGACCACCTCAAGGCCGAGGGCCCCGACTGGCAGGACCGCATGCTCAACGTGCAGTCGCTCGTCGACGGCGCCGTCGAGACCGTGGTCGACGACGGCGGCGAGGTCGGGCTCACGCCGCTCGACCACTTCCTGCAGAAGGCGACGCTCGTCGCCGGCGTCGACGCGCTCAGCGCCGACGCCGACGCGATCACGCTGATGACGATGCACAACGCCAAGGGCCTCGAGTTCCCCGTCGTCTTCATCACCGGGCTCGAGGACGGCCTGTTCCCGCTCGCCCGGGCGTACGACGACCCCGCCCAGCTCGAAGAGGAGCGGCGGCTGTTCTACGTCGGCATCACGCGCGCGGAGGAGAAGCTGTACCTGCTCCACGCCGAACAGCGCATGCGCAACGGCGAGAAGATGCAGGGCCGCCCGTCGGGCTTCCTCGACGGCCTGCCCGCCGAACTCTTCGACAAGAAGCTGACCGTCAAGGCGCGCAGCTCGGGGCGCGCCTACCTCAACGAGATCGGCGCGGGTCGCGGCGGCTACGGCGGCGGGAGCGGGCGCGGCGGCAGCGGCTGGGGGCAGAGCAGCTGGTCGCGTGGCGGCTCCGCCGCGGGCCGGCGCCTCGACGAGGAGGACGACTCGCCGAGCTTCACCGGCCGCCGCGCGGGCACGCCGGTCGGGACGTCGTTCAACACCCCGACGGTCAAGCGCCGACCCGCCACCCCCGAGCCGGCCGAGGAGTCCCAAGACGCGGCCGTGCTCGCGCCGGGCGCGCGCGTCAGACACCGCAAGTTCGGCGCGGGTACCGTGGCCGAAGTCGCGGGCTCGGGGCGCGACGCCAAGGTGCGCATCGACTTCGACGACGAAACCGTCGGCCGCAAGACCCTCGTCGTCGCGCAGGCCAACCTCGAACGCGACTGGGACTGATGGCCGTCACCGAACACGACGTGCGCCACGTGGCGGCGCTGGCCCGACTCGGCCTCGACGAGGCCCGCGTGCCCGCGCTCGTCGCCGAACTCAACGGCATCCTGGTCCACATGGACGCGCTGCGAAAGGTGAAGAGCGACGGCGCCGCCGTTTCTGGCGTCGGCGCGGGCGGGATGCCGCTCCGAGCCGACAGCGGACCGCAGTACCCCCTCGCCCGCGCGCGGCGCGCGCTCGCTCCCGCGATGCGCGACGGCTTCTACCTCGTCCCACGTCTCGCCACGCACGCCGACGTCCGGGCGGGCGCGGGCTCGCCCAACGCGGCGGACGAGGCAGCGAGCGTCGACGACGGCGACCCCGACGCGGCGGAGCTCGCCGAGTGACCGCGCGCGAACTGCTCGACCTCCCGACGTCGGCCCTGGTCGACGCCGTCCGCGCCGAGCGCGTCGCGCGCGACGCCGCGGTCGAAGCCGCCGTCGCCGCCGCTGACCGCGTCGAGGCGACTGGCATCCACGCGTTCGTCCACCGCCATCCGAACGCAGGCGCCGCGACGCGCGCCGCCCGCGACGCGTCGAAGGCGCCGGCCCGGAACGGCGCGCTCGCCGGCGTTCCGATCGCGATCAAGGACAACCTCGCCGACCTCGAGCTCCAGACCACCTGCGGCTCGAAGATTCTCTCGGGCTACGTGAGCCCGTACGAGGCCACCGCGGTCGCGCGCCTGCTCGACGCCGGCGCGGTCGTGATCGGCAAGACCAACATGGACGAGTTCGCGATGGGCTCCTCCACCGAGCACTCGGCCTACGGCCCGACCCGCAACCCGGTCGACCCGTCTCGCGTGCCGGGTGGTTCGTCCGGGGGCTCGGCAGCCGCGGTCGCGGCCGGCGTCGTCCGCATCGCGTTAGGCTCCGAAACCGGCGGCTCCGTGCGCCAGCCCGCCGCGTTTTGCGGCATCGTCGGCGTCAAACCCACCTATGGCCGCGTGAGCCGCTACGGGCTCGTCGCCTTCGCCTCGTCGCTCGACCAGGTGGCCGTCTTCGGCCGTAGCGTCGACGACGCCGCGCTCGCGCTCGAGGTGATCGCCGGGCGCGACCCGCTCGACGCCACCAGCGCCGACGTCCCCGTCCCTTCGCTGCAGTTCGGAGCCGCGGACGGCGCGGACGGGCGCCTACCGCTCACGGGCCTACGCATCGGCCGCCCGCGCGAGTACTTCCCGGACGCGCTCGACGCGAGTATCCGCGCTCTGATAGACGCGGCGCTCGACCGACTGCGCGATCTCGGCGCCACGGTCAAGCACGTCTCGCTGCCGCACACCGAGCTCGCGATTCCCGTCTACTACATCCTCGCCCCGGCCGAGGCGTCGAGCAACCTCGCCCGCTTCGACGGCGTGCGCTACGGCCCGCGCGCGGCTACGGACGCGCTCCGCGCGTTGTACGACCGCACGCGCGCCGAAGGCTTCGGCCCCGAGGTCACGCGCCGCATCCTGCTCGGGACCTACGTGCTCTCGCACGGCTACTACGACGCGTACTACAAAAAGGCGCAGGAAGTCCGCGGCCTGATCGCGGCCGACTTCGCGGCGGCGTTCGACGACGTCGACCTGCTCTTCACCCCGACCACCCCCACCACGGCGTTCCCGTTAGGCGCCGTGTCCGACCCGTACGAGATGTACCTCAGCGACATCTTCACGGCGACCGCGAACCTCGCGGGCGTCCCCGCGATGAGCATCCCGATCGGCCACGTCGGTGGCCTGCCGGTCGGCGGCCAGTTCCTCGCCCCACACTTCGGGGAGGCGACGATGTTCCGCGCCGCCGCCGCGCTCGAGCGCGATCTGGGCGTGCCGCCCGGCGTCGCCGGAGGCGCATCGTGAGCGCCCCCGACGAGCGCGCGCCGACGTCGCCCGCGACGCGTTGGACGCGCGACTACGAGATGGTCGTCGGGCTGGAAGTCCACCTCCAGCTCGACACCCGGACGAAAGCGTTCTGCAACTGCTCGACCAACTTCGGCGACGAGCCGAACGCGAACACCTGTCCGGTCTGCCTCGCCCTGCCGGGCGCACTCCCGGTCCTCAATCGGCGAGCCGTCGAACTCGCGGCCCGCGCCGCACTCGCGCTCGGCTGCACCGTGCACACCACCTCGGTCTTCGCCCGGAAGAACTACTTCTACCCGGACCTACCGAAGGGATACCAGATCTCGCAGTTCGACCGTCCGCTGGCGACCGGCGGTCAGGTACAGATCGGCGAGAACGACGTCGGCGAGCCGATCACGGTGGGCGTGACCCGCGTCCACATGGAAGAGGACGCCGGCAAGTCGCTCCACGACCGCTTCGCGGGCGAGACCGCGATCGACCTCAACCGCGCCGGCGTGCCGCTCGTCGAGATCGTCAGCGAACCCGACATGCGGTCGAGCGCCGAGGCGGGCGCGTACCTGCGTGCGGTCAAGCAACTCGTCCAGTACGTCGGCGCGAGTGACGCGAGCATGGAGGAGGGCTCACTCCGCGTCGACGCCAACGTCTCGGCGCGCCCGCAAGGCGAGGAGAAGCTCGGCACCAAGTGCGAAATCAAGAACATGAATTCGTTCTCGGGCGTCGAGCGCGCACTCGAAGTCGAGTTCGCCCGCCAGTGCGCGATCCTGGCACGGGGCGGCACGGTCGAACAGCAGACGATGTTGTGGAACGCGGCGCGCGGTGAGGTGCGCCCGGCCCGCTCCAAGGAGGGCAGCCACGACTACCGCTACTTCCCGGAGCCCGACCTCCCGCCGCTCGTCCTCACGCAGGCGTGGATCGACGCGCAGTGCGCCGACCTTCCCGAGCTCCCGGCGGCGCGACGCGCGCGCATGAAGAAGGAGCACGGCCTCACGACGCAGGAGCTCGACGTGCTCGCCGCCGACGCCGCGCTCGCCGACTACTACGAGTCGGTCGCGCGTCTCCACGGCGATCCGAAGTCCGCCGCCAACTGGATCAGCCGGGACGTGCTGAGCGCGATGAACGAAACCGGCGAAAGTGCGGCACAGTTCGCCGTGCGCGTGCGCCCCACCGAGCTCGCCGGTCTCCTCGACATGGTCCGCGACGGATCGCTGAGCCGCGGCGCGGGGACGGCCGTGTTCAACATCATGCGGCGCACCGGCGAGTCCGCCGCGACCGTCGCCAAGCGCGACGGCCTCACCCAGGTCAGCGACGACGCGCCGCTCCGCGCCTGGATCGACGAGGTCATCGCGGAACGCCCGGACGAGTCGAAGCGCTACCTCGCCGGCGAGCGCAAGCTGCAGGGCGTACTCGTCGGCCTCGTGATGAAGAAGTCGAAGGGCAAGGCCGACCCCAAGCGCGTCAACGAGCTACTCGCCGCCCGGATCCCAGGCTGAGCAGCGACGCGGGAACGTCGGCGGCGTAGGTCAGCGACGTCGCTGGCATCCCGAACCGCCGCTCCGCTTCCCGGCGCGCCGCGACAGCGCCGCCCGCCCGCAGCGCCGCGCGCCGGACGCGCTTCGCCTGCGAGAGCGCGTCGTCCCCCGACGGGTCCAGGCGGGCGGGCTCGCTCTCCGCCCCGCGCCGCAGCCAGTCGACGATGTAATCGAACGACCGCGCGATGTACGGCGTGACCTCGTCGTCGGTCAGCTCCCACCGGCTGTTCTCGGTCATCAGCCCGAAAATCCGCTGCCACGAATCACTGTCGGCCGCGTGCACCATGCCGCGGAAGATCCGGCGGTTTGTCGGCGTGCTGAAGATCGTCGGGCTGAGGATCCGGTCGAGGTGGCCGTCCGCCGCGGAGTGGTCGAGGAGGATCAACTCCCGCGCGCGGCGCGCCGCGCCCTCGCCGAGGTGCGTCTCGAACCGGCTCTCCCAGTAGCTGTGGCCGAGCGCCGACGTGCTGGCCGTGACCGCGAGCTGCCGCGGAACGAAGTAATTGTGCGCGACCGCGTCGGCCGCGAGGTGCGCGTGGTAGCCGAGCGCGAACGCCCGCAGCGCCTCGTCCGGCGCTTCGTGCGCGATCTCGCGCCCGACCTGCCAGGAGTGGCAGTGCCGCCCGACGGGCACGTATTTCTTCGCGATGCTCGTGTCCGCGGCGATCGACCCGTAGAGGAAGTCGTTCGGATACTCGCGGAGCAGCGCCGCGACCGCGCGCGGCAGCAGGTCGAGCACGCGCAGCACCGCATCGCCGAGGAATACGTGCGTTCCCGGCGTCCACGCGTGCGCGGCCGCGGGCGTGAGCGCGACGCACAGGACCGCGAGCACGAACAGCGCCGCAGCACGCGGCGCGACGGCCGCGGCGCGTGCCGCCGCGGGAAGTGAGAGCGGCACAGCCGCAGAGAGCATCAGGACGAGATCAGGACGAGAACAGGGCGGGGCGGGGCGTCACGCGCCGGCCTTGGGCGGCGGCCGGGGTCGGGCTATCGTACGCCGCTCGCCGGGCGGGCGTCAAGCGACGTGCGCGGTCGGGCAGATCGCCAGGCTCGCCGTCGTACGCTCGTTCTCGCCCCTCCGCACTCCGCGTTCCCGACGCGCCTCCGACCGCCGCTGTTCGCGGCCGATCCCACCATGGCCATCACGTCAACAGCCGTGCAGTTCGTCGTCGAGGGCGGCCACCGCCTCGCCGGCAGCATCCGCCCGTCGGGCAACAAGAACGCAGCCCTGCCGATCGTCGCCGCGACGCTCCTGACCGAGCATCCGGTGACGCTCGAAAACGTCCCGCGCATTCGCGACCTCGAGACACTCGTCGAGCTGATTCGGTCCCTCGGTCCCTCGATCGAATGGGTCGAACGCAACACGCTGCACGTCCACGCCCGCGAGGTCCGCCCGGCCGAACTCGACCGGGACCTCTCGCGCAAGATCCGCGGCTCGATCCTCCTCGCCGGCCCGCTGCTCGGGCGCTGCGGCCGCGTTACGCTGCCGCCGCCCGGGGGGGACGTCATCGGCCGCCGCCGGCTCGACACGCACTTCCTCGCCCTCGAACAGCTCGGGGCCCGCTACACGGTCGACGCCCAGATCACGCTCGAAGCCGACGCGCTCCACGGCGCCGACGTCTTCCTCGACGAGCCGAGCGTGACGGGCACCGAAAACGCACTCATGGCCGCGGTGATGGCGCGTGGTACGACCGTGCTCCGCAACGCGGCGAGCGAGCCGCATGTGCAGGACCTCGCCCGCTTTCTCGTCGCCCTCGGAGCGCGCATCGACGGCGTCGGGACCAACACGGTCACGGTCGAAGGCGGCGCCTCACTCGGCTCGGCCACGCACCGGATCGGCCCCGATCACATCGAAGTCGGCTCGTTCATCGGTCTCGCTGCCGTGACCGGCTCCGAGCTGCGGATCGAGCAGGCCGGCGTCGAACACCTCCGGTCGACGCTCATGGGCTTCGAACGGCTCGGCATCAGCTGCCGCGCCGAGGGCGCCGACCTCGTGGTGCCGGCGAAGCAGTCGCGCCGCATCCAATCCGACCTCGGCGGACACGTGCCGACGATCTCCGACCAGCCGTGGCCCGCGTTTCCCGCGGACACGATGTCGATCGCGATCGTCACAGCCACGCAGTGCGAGGGCATGGTCCTGATGCACGAGAAGATGTTCGAGTCGCGCATGTTCTTCGTCGATAAGCTGATCGGCATGGGCGCGCGCATCGTCCTCTGCGATCCGCACCGCGCCATCGTCGCGGGCCCGTCGCAGCTGCGGGCGGCGACGATGGAGTCGCCGGACATCCGCGCGGGCATGGCGATGTTGCTTGCCGCGCTCTGCGCCCAGGGCACGAGCGTCATCAACAACGTCGGACAGATCGAGCGCGGTTACGAGCGCATCGACGAGCGGCTCGGTGCCCTCGGGGCGAAGATCGAGCGCGTCGAGAACCGGCGCGGCGCCTAGCGTTTCGCGCGGCGCATTCGCAGCGCTCCGTCCAGTCGCGCGTACCGATGCGCTCAGACATCGCCGCGGTCGCGGCCCAGATCTCGGCGGCGACGCCGGCCGGCCCGCACGGTGAATACGTGGCGTACGACGCGTTCGCAGACTGGGGGGTGCATGCGATCGCCACCACGCGCCGCGCCGGCTCGTTCGCGAGCGCCGGCGACGCGCCCGTCGGCGAGGTGCTCGGCCGCTGGAGCGCCTTGCAGCAGTTCACGGCCGGCGGCGAGCAGGGTCGCTTCGCCACGGCCCGCCAGGTGCACGGCGCCGACCTCCTCGAGCACGACGGATCGTGGCGCGGCTGGCTTCGTGGGCCCGCCGCCGACGGTCACCTGGCGCTCCGCCCCGGAACGACTCTCGCCGTCACCGTCGCCGACTGCGTGCCGGTGTACGTCGCCCACCCGTCCGGGGCCATCGCGATGCTCCATTCCGGTTGGCGCGGCACGGCCGCGGGCATCGTTCCGGCCGCGATCGCACGACTGCGCGGCGCCGGCTGCATGCCCGCTGAGCTACGCCTCCTCACCGGCCCCGCGATATGCGGCGACTGCTACGAGGTCAGCCCCGACGTGTTTAGGGCACTCACCGGCCGAGCCGTGGACCGTCCCACGCCCGTCGCGCTCGACCGGGTGATTGCGCGTCAAGCCCGCGAAGCGGGTATCGGCGAGGTGTTCGGAACCGCGTTCTGCACACGCTGCGACAACGACCGGTTCTTCTCGCACCGGGCCGGGGATCCGGGCCGCCAGCTCGGGGTACTGTTCACGAGCTGAACAGCGGCTCCGGGCGCGTGGCATTGACGCTCCCCGAGCCGCTGCCTACGTTGCGAAGACGCGGGCGCCCCGGGCGCCGGCGTGGAATGTGGGGGAGCCCCCCACATTTTTTATTGCCCTGAACGTTCCCGACTCACGTGAGCGACCAACTCGAACTCCTTGTGCACGAAGCAGTTGCGGCACTCGGCTTCGACTTGGTCGAGCTGCGTCGCCGCGGCAGCCGCAGCCGTCCGGTCCTCGACCTCCGGCTCGAGCGCGCCGACGGCGCGGCCGTCACGATCGAAGACTGTGCGCGCGCGTCGCGAGCGGTCGAAGCGCGGCTCGACGAGAGCCGCGTGGTCGGCGAGCGGTACGTGCTCGAGGTGTCGTCGCCCGGGATCGAGCGCCCGCTTCGGCGGCCGGACGACTGGCGACGGTTCGCCGGGCAGCCGGCCCTCGTCACCGCGGCGCCGCTCCCCGGGGGCCGGGCAGAAGTCACCTTGGTCGCGCTCGACGGCGAGCCGGGCGCCGAGGTGGCCGTCGTGCGCGACGCGCGCGGCGCGGAGCACCACCTCGCGCTCGCCGACGTGACGCAAGCCCGCCTCGCGTTTCACTGGAACTCAAGGAAGGAGTGATCCATGGCCGTCTCCCCCGACGTCCTGACCGCGATTCGTGAGCTGACGAATGCCAAGCAGCTCGACCGCGCGGAACTGATGGGCTTGCTGGAGGACGGCATCCTTGCCGCCTTGCAGAAGAAGTACGGTCCGACCGTCCAGGCCGAGGTCTCGATCGACGACGCGACCGGCGCGATCCGCGTCGCGATGCTCAAGACCGTCGCCGCCGAGCCCGAGGACCCCGCGCGCGAGATCTCGCTCGACGAGGCACGCCTCATGGACGAGGAGTTCCAGGTCGGCGACATCTACGAGCGCGAGATCCCGTTCCACGAGTTCGGCCGCGCCGCCGTGCAGGCCGCCAAGCAGCGGATCGTCCAGCGCGTCCGCGAGGGCGAGCGCACCCGCATCAAGGACGAGTTCTCGTCCAAGGTCGGCGAGCTGCTCTCGGGTGAGGTCCAGCAGATCGAGCGCGGCAAGATCGTGCTGATGCTGAACCGCTTTCGCGAAGCGGAGGCCATCATTCCGTATCGCGAGCAGAATCACCGCGAGCACGCCCACCAGGGCGAGACGATCCGCGCCGTGCTCAAGCGGGTCGAGGACACGCCCAAGGGGCCGCGCCTCGTTCTGAGTCGCGCCGACGCGCTGTTCGTGCAGGCGCTGTTCAAGCTCGAGGTTCCCGAGATCCAGCAGGGGATCGTCGAGATCCGGGCGGCCGCCCGCGAGGTCGGCAGCCGTACGAAGATCGCGGTCTTCTCGCGCGACGACGCCGTCGACCCGGTCGGCGCCTGCGTCGGTCTGAAGGGCGCTCGCGTGCAGACCGTCGTCAACGAACTCGGCGGCGAACGCATCGATATCGTGCCCTGGTCGGCCGACCCGGAGCGCTTCGCGAAGCTCGCGCTCGCGCCGGCCAAGGTCGCCCGCGTGCTGAGCGATCACGCGGCGAAGACCATCCAGGTCATCGTCGACGACGACCAGCTCTCGCTCGCGATTGGCCGCAACGGGCAAAACGTCCGCCTCGCGTCCGAACTGACGGGCTGGAAGCTCGACCTCTACTCGAGCCGCGAGTGGACGGACCGTGCCCCCGCCGAAGCGACGGTCGCACCTGAGGTCGAGGACGGCGGGAACGTGCCACTCTCCGAGATCGAAGGGATCGAGCCGGCCGTCGCCGCCGTACTAGAAGCTGGCGGCTACCGCACGCTGGACGACATCCTCGACCTCGACCGCGACGACTTCCTGCGCCTGCCAGGCATCGCACCCACCGAGGCCGACCACCTCGTCGCACTCGTCGAGTCGCTGACCACCGAAGGCGATGGCGACGGGGACGACACCGACGCCGGCTCGGCGGTGGCCGCCTGACCGACGCCTCGGCGCCCGCGCTGGATGCACAGACCGCACGTCTGCTGCGCCTGCTCGGGCTCGGCGTGCGGTCGCGGGGCGCGATCGTGGGTGTCGAGCGCGTGCGCGAAGCGGTCGGAAAGGGTACGCTGCGCCTGGCGGTAGTCGCGCCGGACGCCTCACACCATAGTTTGCACAAGGTGCGACCGCTGCTCGCGGCGCGCGGCGTTCCGACCATCGACGCGCCGTCAGCGATCGCACTCGGACGCGCGGTCGGGCGCGAGGCGACGGTCGTCGTGGGCGTGACCGACGTGCATCTCGCACGGGGCATCCGGCAGGCCCACGCAGGACAGCACGCAGCAGAGTACGCACGACCGCACGCACGACAACAGGACCAGGGCGTCGACAGCGACGCCACGGACGCGCCCGACCGCGGGCGCGACGGTACGGTCCCTCGCCGCGGCGCCCAGACGGGGCGTCCGCGCGGGGACTTCAGGAGGATGGATTGAGCAAGCGCGTCGACGAATTGGCTGGCGATCTGAAAATCGGAGCGGACGAGGTCATCGGCCTCCTGCGCTCCATGGAAATTCCGGTGGCCCGGGGCGCGCTCACGCAGCTCTCGGACGACCAGATTTCGCGCGTCCGGATGCGTTGGGAGCGCGAAAAGCGCACGCGCGCGACCGCCGCGGCCCAGGCGGCGGCCCCGGCGCCGAGCCGGCGCCGCAAGGCGGCCCCAGAGCCGGTCGCGGCCGCTCCAGAGCCCGCGGCCACCGCGCCCGGCGTGCGCCGCCGCATCCGTAGCGCGGACGCCGACGTCCCCGCGACCGTTGGCCCAGAGCAGACGGCCGTTGTCGACGGTTCGTCCGTTGACCCGAGCCCGACCGCCGCGCCCGAGCCGACGCCGGCGATCGTCGCGGTCGCGTCGCCGCCGACGGAGAACGGCCGCGCGCCCGCGACCGCGGAATCGACGCCCGCTCCAGCGATCAGGGCGACTGCGCCCGCCGCAGCCGCGCCGCAGCCGGGTTCCGCCGCAGAGGAGGAGCGCCAGCCCGACATCATCGCCGTGGCGCCCGGCGGCGAGGCCGAGCGCGCCGCGCGCGACCACGCCGAGCGCGAGCAGCGCGCCCGCGAGGAGCGCGAGCTCGTCCGGGTTGCCGCCCAGAACGCCGAAGCTGCGAGGCCGACCGCACCCGCCGCTGCGCCTGCGGCGCCGAGCGCTCCCCCGCGCCCGAACGCGCCCGCGGCTCCCGCGCGCGCGGCGATGCCGCCGCGCCCGGCCGTGACGCCGGCCGCGCCCGCGCGCCCCGCGCCGGTCGCTACGGCCACGCCGGTTGCACCGGTGATGTCGGCCGGCCCGAGTGCCGCGGGCGCGCCGCCCGCAGCGCCGCGGCCGATCACGCCGGCCGCCCCGCGTCCACGCCCGATCACACCAGGCGCGCCGCGCGGCGGTCCCGTCGCGTCCGCGTCGCCGAGCTCGCCGCGCCGTGACGACCGACGCACCGGTGGTGCGCCGGGCACGCCGACGTTCGGCAGCCCGTTCCAGGCCGCCCCGGGCGCGGCGCGCACCGATCGCGGCGCGCGCGCTGGCAAGAAGGGCAAGCGCGGCGTCGACCAGGGCGCCGTAGCCGACAACATCCGCAACACGCTGCAGGGCATGCGGGCAGCCCCCACGCGCGGCGGCCGCCGACGCGAGGACGACGGTCGCGAGGAGCTCGAGGCGATGCGCGTCGCGCAGGAGCAGCGCGAGCGCACCACGGTTCGCGTCAACGAGTTCATCACGGTTAGCGAACTCGCGGGCATTCTCAAGGTGCCTCCCACGCAGATCGTCGGCTTCGCGCTCAAGAACCTCGGGCTGATGGTCACCATCAACCAGCGCCTCGACTTCGACCAGATCGACCTCATCGCCTCCGAGTTCGGCTTCCAGGCCGTCCGCGAGGAGGAGTACGCGGCCGACCTGACCGCCGAGCCCGAGGCTGCGGACGGCGAGGACGATCTCGTCGCACGGCCGCCCGTGGTCACCATCATGGGCCACGTCGACCACGGCAAGACCTCGCTGCTCGACTACATCCGTAAGGCGAACGTGGTCGCTGGCGAAGCGGGCGGCATCACGCAGCACATCGGCGCATATCACGTCTCGCTGCCTGGCAACCGGCAAATCACCTTCCTCGACACGCCGGGCCACGAGGCCTTTACGGCCATGCGCGCCCGCGGCGCGCAGGTCACCGACATCGTCGTGCTCGTCGTGGCCGCCGACGACGGCCTGATGCCGCAGACCATCGAGGCGATCTCGCACGCGCGCAACGCGGGTGTCCCGATGATCGTCGCGATCAACAAGATCGACCTCCCGCAGGCCAACGCGCTGCGCGTCAAACAGGAACTCCTGCAGCAGAACGTCGTGCTCGAAGACTTCGGCGGGACGGTCCTCTCGACCGAGATTTCCGCCAAGCTCGGCACCAACGTCGACGAGCTGCTCGAACAGCTACTGCTCCAGGCCGACCTGCTCGAACTGCGCGCCAACCCCGAGCGCCGAGCCACCGGCGCTGTGGTCGAAGCCCAGCTCGACGCGGGCAAGGGCCCGGTCGCGACCGTGCTCGTCCAGAACGGTACGCTCCGCGTCGGCAACGACTTCATCTGCGGCATGTACTCCGGCCGCGTTCGCGCGCTCCTCGACGAGCGTGGAAAGCCGGTCAAGTCCGCAGGCCCGGCGATCCCCGTTCAGGTCCTCGGCCTGACCGGCGTCCCGATGGCCGGCGACCAGTTCCTCGAGGTCGACGACGCGACGCAGGCACGAGAGATCGCCCAGCGGCGCGAGCGTCTCGACCGCGAGGCCAAGAGCCGCCGTACGAGCAAGTCCGCGGTCACGCTCGAAGAGTTCATGAAGGAGGCGCCGGTCGGCGAGAAGCGGAACCTCAAGCTCCTCATCAAGGCCGACCAGGGCGGTCCGGCCGAAGCGCTCGCCGACGCGCTCGGCCAGCTCTCGACGGGCGAGGTCGCCGTCGAGATCGTCCAGCGTGGCGTCGGCGCGATCACCGAAGGCGACATCCTGCTCGCCAAGGCCTCGGGCGCGATCATCATCGGTTTCCACGTGCGCCCGGACACCAAGGCGCGCCAGGCGGCCGAGCGAGAGGGCGTCGACATCAAGCTCTACCGCATCATCTACGAGGCGGTCAGCGACGTACGCGCCGCGCTCGAAGGCCTGCTCGCCCCCGAACAGCGCGAGGTCATCCTCGGCGAGGCCGAAGTCCGCGAGCTGTTCAAGGTCCCGCGCATCGGCACGATCGCCGGCGCGTCGGTCCGGAGCGGCACTTTCACGCGCGGTACGAAGGTGCGCGTCATCCGCGATGGCGTCGAGATCTACGACGGCAACCTCGGCTCGCTCCGGCGCTTCAAGGACGACGTGCGCGAAGTCCAGGCCGGGTTCGAGTGCGGTATCGGCGTCGAGAACTTCAACGACCTCAAGGTCGGCGACGTCGTCGAGTGCTACCGCACGGACCAGGTGGCCCGCACGCTCCAGTCGAGCGCCGCCGCGAGCTGACCCTGCGCGCGTAAGCGCGCACCGCCGCGCGCGGGAGTCCATTCCACGGCTCCCGCGCGCGGTGCGTTCGCCCCCACGTACCGCCGCGTTTTCCGTCCTGACCCTGATTCGCCCATGCCGTTCGACAACCGCCGCCCCGACCGCGTGGCCGAGGCGATCCGCGAAGAAGTCGCCACGTTCCTGACCGACGGCGTGAAGGATCCGCGCGTGCGCGGTTTGGTCACCATCACCGGCGTCGACATCACCCGCGACCTGCGTCACGCCAAGATCTTCGTCAGCATCCTCGGCGACGATGCCGCCCGCCGCGAAACGCTCGACGGACTCGCGGCCATGGCCGGGCACCTGCGCGGCCACATCGGGCGTGCGCTCCGCCTCCGGTCCGCCCCGGAACTCGCCTTCAAGTACGACCAGAGCGTGAATTACGCGGCCCGCATCGAAACGCTCCTGGAGCAGGTGCGTCAGGAGCGCGACGGCGAAGAACACGAGGACGCGCCAGCAACCGAGCTGGCCGCCGACCCAGGCCCAGAGCCGGCGCCCTGACGGGCCCGGCCCGCGTGTAGGAGCGACATGCCGCGCGACGGCCTCCTCCTCGTCGACAAGCCCGCAGGTGTGACGTCGCACGACGTGGTCAACGCCGCGCGGCGCGCACTCGGCGAAAAACGGATCGGGCACGCCGGCACCCTCGACCCGTTCGCGACCGGACTCTTGGTCCTGCTCGTCGGGCGGGCGACGCGCCTGTTGCCCTATGTGAGCGGTGACCCGAAGGTCTACGACGCGACCGTGCGGTTCGGTGCCGAAACCGAGACCGACGACTTGCACGGTGCGGTCGTCCATACCGCGCCCGCGCCGAGCGAGACAGACGTCCTCGCTGCACTCCCGATATTGACGGGCGAGCTCGCCCAGATCCCGCCCGCGTACTCCGCGAAGCGCGTGCAGGGGCGTCGCGCGTACGCCCTCGCACGCGCCGGCGAAACGGTCGAACTCGCGCCCGCGCACGTCCGCGTCGATCGCTGGCAGCCGCTGGCCTGGCGCGCCGCCGCAGTCGCCGCGACTGGTGCGGAACAGGTCGTGGAGTTCGACGCACGCGTGACCTGCGGACCGGGCACCTACATCCGCTCGCTCGCGCGCGACCTCGGGCGCGCGGTGGGGAGCGCCGCGCACCTCTCCGCGCTGCGGCGCACTCGGAGCGGAAGGTTCGACGTCGCGGACGCGATCTCGCTCGACGCGCTTCGCGACGCCGACGCGACGCTCCGACCGGCCGCGGACGCCGTCCCCGAGTTCCCCACGCAAGCGGTCGACGCGGCCGACGTCCGCCGCGTGTTCGCCGGAAACTCCGTCGCCGCAACGGTGTCCGGCGAGCATGCCGCGCTGGTCGACGCGGGATCGGGCATCCTCGTCGCCGTGGCGGTGCGCGACGGAGAACGGTGGCAGCCGCGGGTCGTGCTCCACGAATCGCCGGCATGACCGACCCGCTCGCCGCCGTGATCACCGTCGGCACGTTCGACGGCGTGCATCGCGGCCACGCCGACGTCCTCCGCGAACTCGACGCGCGCGCCCGCGCTCGTTCGCTGCGCAGCGTACTCGTCACGTTCAGCGCGCATCCGCTCGAGACGCTCCGCCCCGAAGACGCCCCTGCGCTGCTCACGCCGGGGGTGGAGAAGCTGGAAGCGCTCGCCGCCGCGCAGACATCGATCGATCGCGTCGTCGTCCTTCCGTTCACGGCCGCGTTCGCGGCCCTCTCGGCCGAACAGTTCGTCGTCGACGTGCTGCGCGAACGGTACCACATGCACGAACTCCTCGTCGGGCACGATCACGGGTTCGGCCGCGGGCGCGCGGGCGACGTCGCCCTCCTCCAGGCCCTGGGCGCCGGCCACGACTTCGCAGTCGCGGTCGTCCCGCCGGTCCGAGGCGCGGCGGGCGGCCCCGTGTCGTCGAGCGCCGCACGCGACGCGGTCCGTCGCGGCGATCTCGTCGCCGCGTGCGACCTGCTCGGCCGACGCTACGCCCTACGCGGCTACGTCGTTCGTGGCGACCAACGCGGACGCACCCTCGGCTACCCGACGCTCAACGTCCGCCTGCCCGATCCGCGGAAGTTGCTCCCGCCAGACGGCGTGTATGCCGTCGACGTACGCCTCCCCGAAGGCGAGTTCGGTGGCATGCTGAACCTGGGCGCACGTCCGACGGTCGGCGATGCCGCGCGCTCCGTCGAAGTCCACGTGTTCGACGCGAATCGCGACTGGTACGGCGCGCCCGTCGGCGTCGCGTTCGTCGAACGACTGCGCGACGTGCGCCGGTTCGCGGGGCTCGACGAGCTGAAGGCGCAGCTTGCCCAGGACGCGGCGGCGGCGCGCTTTGCGCTCGGACGCTGACGCATCCGAGATGCGTCGCGCACCGGGCGGCTCCGTTGACCCCCTCGCGGGGTACCGGTAACGTTCGCCCGGCCGCGGAAGCGCGGCCGCCCCGCCGTAAGTCCCGATCAGAACGCACGTTGCGCATCCGCGCGAGCCGCCCCGAGGCGCCGCGCCGCGCGCGGGCGCCCCTCCCTCTTGCAGGCGCATGTCCAACCTGAGGTCCCGACTGCTCGTCATCGGCGCGCTCGTACTCGCGTCGTTGTGGACGCTGTTTCCGCGCACGGTCGTCGAACGCGTGAAGCGCAACGGCGTGTTCGTCACCGATACCGTGCGCCGCGTCCCGCTCCGCCGCGGACTCGACCTCCAGGGGGGCATGCACCTGGCCCTCGAGGTGGACGAGAGTAAGGGGACGATCGCCAACAAGTCGGACGCGATCGAGCGCGCCCTCACCGTCGTCCGCAACCGCGTCGACGAACTCGGCGTGTCCGAGCCGCTCGTGCAGAAGGCGGGCGAGGACCGGATGATCGTCGAACTGCCCGGGGTCGACGACCCCGAGCGCGCCCGGGCCGTGGTCGAGCGCGCGGCGTACCTCGAGTTCCAGATTACCGACAAGACGCAGGCCCTCGAACGCTCGCTCGGCAAGTTGGACGCGATCGCCGCCCAGCGTCTGCCCGCGCTCACCGCGGCGCGCACGGCCGCCGGTCCCGCCGCACCGGGCGCGAGCGCGACACCGCAGCCCGTGACAGGCGGCATCGCTGGCCTGCTTCAGCCCGGCGGGGACACGGCCGCCAAACAGCGCGTCGCCGACTCCGCGCGCGGGGCGGGGAAGGCCGCCGCCGGGGCCCCGCTCCTCACGCCCAAGAACGACAGCGGCCGCCGCGACTCCGCCAAGCGCGACGGCGCGAGTGACACCACGAACAAGCCCGCCAGCAACGGCGCGTTCAGCAAGGCGATCCTCCCGATCGGCGCGCCCGGCCAGTACGCGGTCTCCGAAGCGGACTACCTCCGCTTGCAGCCGCTGCTTGATCGCCCGGAGGTGCAGGCCGCGATGCCGCCGGGGAAGGTCCTGCGCTGGGGCGCAGACAGCCTCGTGCGCGACGCGCGCGTGTATCGCACACTCTACGCGCTCGATTCGCGCCCGATCATCACCGGCGAGTACCTCACCGACGCGCGCCCGGCGAGCGACCCGACGGAGGGCAACACCGTGCAGTTCACGCTCTCGCGCGAGGGCGGGCGTCGCTTCGAGGCCGAGACGGCACGGCACATCCACGACTTCATGGCCGTCGTCCTCGACCAGCGCGTCATCACCGCGCCCGTCATCGAGGGAGCGATCGGCTCCAACGGCCAGATCCGCCTCGGCGGCGGTTCGCTCCAGGCCGCGCAGGACCTCGCGATCGTCCTCAAGGCGGGCGCGCTCCCGGTCCCGCTTCACGTCGTCGAGACGCGCGAGGTGGGCCCGTCGCTCGGCCGCGACTCGATCAATAAGGGGATCGTGGCGGGCGTCGTCGCGATCGGCCTCGTGATCGTGATCATGATCGGCTACTACCGCTTCTCCGGTCTCCTCGCGGTCGGCGGCCTCGCGCTATACGTGCTCTACACGTTGGCCACCCTCTCGGGCTTTAACGCCACGCTCACGCTCCCCGGGCTCGCCGGGTTCGTCCTGTCGATTGGTATCGCCGTCGACGCCAACGTGCTGATTTTCGAGCGCATCCGCGAGGAACTCGACGCCGGCAAAAAGGTGAGAACCGCGATCGACGAAGGCTTCCGTCACGCCCTCCCGGCGATCGTCGACTCCAACGTGTCGACGGCACTCACCGCGATCGTCCTCTACAGCTTCGGGACGGGTCCCGTGCGCGGGTTCGCCGTGACGCTCCTCGCGGGCATCGCGGCTTCGATGGTCACCGCGATCTTCGTTGTCCGCACGTTCTACCTCCTCTGGCTCGGCCGCGACCGCGCTCCCCAGGCGCTCAGCATCTGAGCAGGCCGACCATGATTCGAATCTTCCGAAATACCCACTACGACTTCATCAAGTGGTGGCGCACGATGGCCATCGCGACGGCGGCGTTCATCATCGTCGGGATCGGGATCACGTTCGCCCGCGGCGGTCTGCGCTACAGCATCGACTTCACGAGCGGCACGCTCATGCAGCTCGTCTTCAAGCAGCGCCCCGACATCGGCCAGCTGCGCGCGGCGCTCGACGCCGGCGGCGTCCACGACGCGGAAATCACGCAATTCGGCTCCGACCGCGAGTACACGGTCCGCGCCCAGGAAGCGAACGCGAACGGCGGGCCGACGACGCAGGGCGCGGAAACCGTCGCGCACCGAGTGCAGGACGTCCTCAACCAGCGCTTCGGCGCCGGCTCGTACTCCGTCGTCCGCACCGAGGCCGTGGGCCCGCGCGTGGGGAGCGAGTTACGGCGGGGCGCGATCATCGCGATCCTCGTCAGCTTCGCGCTCACGCTCGTCTACCTCTGGTTCCGCTTCGAGTGGCGCTTCGGTCTCGCCGCCGTGATCGCCACCGCACACGACATCTTCACGACGATCGCGTTCATCGGCCTCCTCCGCCTCGAGGTGTCGCTCACGGTCATCGCCGCCATCCTGACGGTGATCGGCTACTCACTGAACGACACGATCATCATCTTCGACCGCGTCCGCGAGAACCTGCGGAAGCACCGCGGCATGGGCCTCTACGACATCGTGAACCGGTCGGTCAACGAGACGCTGCCGCGCTCGGTCCTGACGCACGCGACGACGCTCGGCGCCACTCTCGCGCTGCTCTTCTTCGCCGGCGAGGTGATCCGCCCGTTCGCGTGGGTGATGGCGTTCGGCATCTTCACCGGGACGTTCAGCTCGATCTACGTCGCGTCCGCGATCCTCATCTGGATCGAGCGCCGCTACCCGCGGGCCGCCGCGGACGCCCGCCGCGCCCCCGCGGCGCGCGCGGCCGTCCGCCCCGACCGCACGCTCGCGGCCAGCTGACGCACGCCGCCCGCGTGCCCGCGTTCTTCGACAGCCACGCCCACCTGGGCGACCCCGCGTTCGACGCCGACCGCGCCGACGTCGTCGAGCGGGCGCGCGACGCGGGCGCGTTGGGCCTCGTCTGCATCGGCGAGTCGCTCGCCGCCGCCACCAGAGCGCGTGCGGTCGCCGGCGCGAGCCCCGGCTTTGTCTGGTTCACCGCGGGCGTCCACCCGCACGACGCCGCCGGCTTCGACGCCGGCCGCGACCTGCCCGATCTCCGCGCCCACCTCCGCGACGGCGCGGTAGCCGTCGGCGAGTGCGGCCTCGACTACTACTACGACAACGCCCCGCGCGACGTGCAACGCAGCGTCCTTGACGCGCAGCTCGCGCTGGCCGCCGAGACGGGCAGACCCCTCGTCGTCCACTCGCGCGACGCCGAAGCCGACACGCTCGCGATGCTCCGCGCCGCCGCCCGCGCTCGGGTGCGCGGCGTCCTCCACTGCTTCACGGGCTCGCGCGCGTTGGCCGAGGCCGCCGTCGACGCCGACTGGTTCGTCAGCTTCAGCGGCATGGTCACGTTCAAGCGCTGGGACAACGCCGCCGCCCTCGAAGCAGTCCCGGACGAACGGCTGATGGCCGAAAGCGACGCCCCGTACCTCGCGCCCGTCCCCGACCGCGGCCGCCGCAACGAGCCCGCCTGGGTCTGGCGCACGGTCGAACGCCTCGCCGCGCTCCGCGGGGCTGACCCCGAAGTCCTAGGCGCCAAGACCGTCGAGAACGCGCGGCGGCTCTTCGGCCTCGCGCCCGCTCCCGCCTAACACACACCCGTCGCACCGTGCCCAATCCCGTCCACACCGACGCCGCGCCGGCCGCGATCGGACCGTACGCGCAGGCGGTCGTCGCCAATGGCCTCGTCTTCACCGCCGGCCAGATCCCACTCGACCCGGTCACGATGGAGCTGGTCGGCGGCGACGTCGCCGCGCAGGCGGTCCAGGTGCTCCGCAACCTCGACGCCGTCCTCTCGGCCGCGGGTGCGTCGTGGGGCAGCGCGGTCAAGACCACGATCTTCCTCGCCGACATGGCAGACTTCGCCCGCGTGAACGAGGTCTACGCCCGGCACCTCGGCGACGCCCGCCCGGCGCGCTCGACCGTGGCGGTCGCCGGCCTCCCGCGCGGTGCGCGCGTCGAAATCGAAGTCATCGCCGCAGTCGGCGCCTGACGTGCCAGCGTCTTGCCTCGGACGCGTCGCGCGTCGCGCCGTCCGTGCGGCCGCAGTCGCGTTCACGCTTTCGGTCGTCGTGAGTCGCACGGCGCGCGCGCAGGCTTCGGCACCCGCCACGCCGCCGACGGCGGCACGCCGCGATACGACGCCCCGCGCGACCACCGCCGATACGACCGGACGCACGACTCGGGGGCCGCGCCGCCGCCCGGCGGGCCCGCAGCGCGCCGGTCTGCTCCCGCCAGTGACGCCGAAACGCGCGTTCCTCTCGTCGTTGATCCTTCCGGGTCTCGGGCAGTCGCGGCTGCAGCGGCCGACAGCCGGGGCCGTGTTCGTCGGCCTCGAGTTCGGCATCATCGCCATGCTCGTGAAATCCAATACGGACCTTCGCGCCGTCCAACGCTTTCGGGCCGACAGCGTCGCCAGCGCGTTCCCGGTCGACTCGCTGGGCAACAACGTGCCGCGACCGCCTCAGCGCACGGGCGGATTGGGCCAGGACCTGGTCCGCGCGCGCACGCTCCACCGCGAGGATTGGATTGCCGCGCTCGCGTTCAACCACCTGATCGCCGGCGCCGAGGCGTTCGTCTCGGCCAACTTGTACGACCTACCCGCGCAGATCAGCGCGCTCCCGTCGTCGCAGGGCACCGTCGTCGCGCTGTCGATCGCGTGGTAGGTCCAGCCCGATGAGCGGCTCCGCCCGCCCCATCGGCGTCTTCGACTCGGGCATCGGTGGGCTGACCGTCGTCCGCGAACTCCGCGCGCAGCTTCCCGCCGAGGACATCGTGTACTTCGGCGACACGGCTCGCGTCCCATACGGCCCCAAGTCGCCCGAAACCGTCGAGCGGTACAGCCGCGAGATTTCAGCGTTTCTCCTCGGGCGAGACGTCAAGGCGATCGTGGTCGCGTGTAACACGGCCACCGCCCACGCACTTCCGACGCTGACGGCCGAGCTCCCGGTTCCGGTCATCGGCGTGGTCGCGCCCGGCGCGCGTGCGGCGGTGCGGACGGCAAACGGCGGCGGCATCGGCGTCATTGGCACGGCGGGCACCATCCGGTCCGGCGCGTACGAGCGAGCGATCACAGCGCTCGCGCCCGCGGCCAATGTCACCGCACGGGCCTGCCCGCTGTTCGTCCCCTTCGTCGAGGAGGGATGGACGGATCACCCCGCCACCCGCCTGGTCGCCGAAGATTATCTAAGCGCGTTCCGCTCCGCGTCGGTCGGCACGCTCGTCCTCGGTTGCACCCACTACCCACTCCTCAAGCCGGTGATCTCGGGAGTTCTCGGTCCGGATGTTCAGCTAATCGACAGCGCGGAGGAGACCGCGGCCGAGACGCGATCGGTCCTCGACGGCGCAGGACTCTCCGCCCCCGCCGACCGAATCGGGCGAGCGCACTTCGTGGTGAGCGACGCAGCCGATCATTTCGCCCACACCGCGCGCCACTTCCTAGGCGCGACGCTCCACGGCGTCGAGACGGTCACCCTCGGCTGACCCGTCCCACCGCCGAAGCTCGACCGACGCGGGCGTGACGCGCAGATACGTCGGCTCGTGCAGCCACGCGCCCGGGTTCGCGAACACACCGCCCGCCGGCGCGCGTTCGAGCGCCCGCACGTGAGAGTGCCCGAACACCACCAACTCGAGTGTCGAATCCTGCGCGAGCATGTCCAACGCCACGCTGCGCAGCCCCCTCCCTCCGTCGCCCGGACCGAGGGCGCGACTCGTGTGCGAACTGCGGAGCGCCAGCCGCGTCGCGAAATCGGGATGCAGCGCACGATACGCGCGGATGGCGGCCGGACTGCGCAGCACGCGTCGGACCGCGCGGTAGGGGCGATCCTCGCGCGGACGGAGTCCGTCGCCGTGCTCGACCCGCGTCCGCCATCCGCCGAGCGCGCCGACCCACGGCCCGACGTGGAACGTCGCACCAACATCTTCCCGAATGATGTCGCCGCCCCAGCAGTCGTGGTTCCCCGCGATCCAGGTGACGGGAACGCCACTCTCCCGCAGGTCGGCGAGCGCGGCCAGCACGCGGTAGCCGCGCCGCGGCATCACGGTCCGCCACTCGAACCAGAAGTCGAACAGATCGCCGTTCACGAGGAGCGATCCCGAGGAGCCGACGATCCCGCGTAGGAACGACAGGAGCGTCCGCTCCGACGCCGCGTTCGCCACGCCAAGGTGCGCGTCCGAGATGACGAAACAAGGGGCGGGCAGCACGCCGCGAGAGTCTATCCGCGTGCGGCGCGCTGGACAAAGGCCGCCGCGGCCCGCGATCTTCCGCGCGTGGAGCCCGTGCACGTCACCGAGTTACGCGTCCGGTACGCCGAGACGGACAAGATGGGCGTCGTCTACCACGCGAATTACCTCGCATGGTGCGAGGTCGGCCGAACGGAGTTCGTCCGCGCCGCCGGCATGAGTTACCGCGAGATGGAGGCGCTCGGAATGGGCTTGGCGATCAGCGAGGTGGCGATGCGCCACCACGGCTCGGCGACCTACGACGACCGCGTCCACGTGGAAACTCGCCTCACCGACGTGCGCTCGCGCGCCCTCGTCTTCGATTACACGATCCGCAACGCCGATACGGGCGAGCGTCTCGTCACCGCGTCGACGCGGCTCATCTCCGTCGACCACGCCGGGCGCATGCTAGCGCTCCCAGCGGCAGTGCGCGTCCTCCTCGAACGCGCGCGAGACCGATCGCCCGCCGCGGCCGGCGCGTGACCCGGACGGAAAGTGCAGTCGCGGGTGCCGCATGCCGCGCACGTGGTCATGGCACCGTCGGCCTCGTTGCGCTCGCGCTCAGCGTCGGCGGCGCGGCCTGCTTACCGCACGCGGCGCCTCTCGCGGGTGCGGCCGCACCGCGGTCCGTCGCGCTACCGCGCATCGGACTCCCGCCGCAACCTCGGCGCGTCACGTTCACGTGGCGGTATGAAGAGCAGAACGGCGTCTCCGTTCGAGGCGAGGGGGTCGCCCGCGTCGTTCCCCCGGATTCGGCCCGCCTGCAGTTCTTCCTCGCCGGCGGATACGGGTCCGGGACGGCCGCGCTCGCCGGCGACCACTTGGAGCTGCCGGACCGCGACGAGTTCCGGCGGTTGATACCCGCCGCGCCGCTGCTGTGGGCGGCGCTCGGGCGACTGGCCGTGCCACCAGCGGCGGATACGATCTTACGGCTCGACGGCGACACGCTCCGGGCCGACGTCGGGCACGCGCCGACCTGGCGCGTTACACTCGTCCGCGATTCGCTGCGTCGGGTCGAGCGCATCGACAACGGGCGCGTCAGCGAACGTCTCGATCGCAGCGCGACGTCCGTGCTCTACCGCCACGAGGTCGAGCGACGCAGCCTGCGCATCGACCTCGTGCGCGACACCCCGCTCGACGCGCGCTGAACGCGCCCATGCCGCAGATGCCTAACGTCACGCGCCGTACCTGGCTCCGCCTCGCCGCCGCATCCCTCGCGTCCGCGGCCGTCGCGTGCCGGCTGAACCCGTACCACTTCGCCGGCGGCGGCCTCCCGCCGAACATCCGCACGATCGCCGTGCTACCGTTCGACAACCAGACGCCCATTCCGGAGCTGCAGCGCGACCTCTTCGAGGTCATGCGCATCCGCCTCCGCGAGAAGCTGAACCTGCGCGACGCGTCCGAGGCCAAGGCCGACGCCATCGTGCGCGGGGCCATCGTCAAGTACGACGCGGACGTGCCGGTCGGCTATAGCGCGGACCCCCGCCAGGCCACGCAAGCGCGCCGTCAGCTGCAACTCGTCGTCGACGTGGCGATCATCGACCAGTCGTCCGGCCGCAGCTTGTGGGAGCGCAAGGCGCTCACCGTCAAGAGCGACTACCCCGAACGCGACGAGGCGTCCGGACGGGCGCAGGCGGTGTTGCAGGTCGTCAACGACGTGATCGAAGGCGCGCAGTCGCAGTGGTGAGCGCGGTCGCGGACGACGCATTCGCCCCCGCCCGCAAGATCATGACGCGCGAGCAGGCGGCCGCCTGGCGCGCCCGCCAGGCGGGGCGCGTCGTGTTCACAAACGGCGTGTTCGACCTTCTGCACCCGGGGCACGTCGACGTGCTCGTCGGCGCGCGCCGCTGCGGGGACGCGCTCGTGCTCGGGCTCAACGGCGACGCGTCCGTCCGTCGGCTCAAGGGTCCGACCCGCCCGATTCGGTCCGAGGCCGAGCGCGCCTACGTTGCCGCAGCGTTCGCGGCGGTAGACGCGGTCGTCCTCTTTGACGAGGACACACCCCTCGCGCTCGTCCAGGCGCTCACGCCGGACGTGATCGTCAAGGGCGGGGATTACGCTCCCTCGACGATTGTCGGCGCGACGGAAGTCCGCGCCCGCGGCGGCGAGGTCGTCGTCATTCCGCTGACGCCGGGCCAGTCAACCACCCGCATTGTGGAGCAACTTCGTGGACGCTGAGAACCCCGCGGGCGTCGCCCCGGGTCCCCGGACCGGCCGCGCGACCGATGCCTTGCGCGCACTCTCGCTCGAACGAAACGTCGCGGAGTACGCCGAGGGATCGTGTCTGATCGCCTTCGGCAAGACACGCGTGTTGTGCACGGCCTCGATCGAGAAAGGCGTCCCGGGCTGGCGCCGCGGGTCGGGGCAGGGATGGCTCACCGCAGAGTACGCGATGCTCCCGCGCGCGACGCGCACTCGGAGTCCCCGCGAACGCAGCCAACTCGGCGGGCGTACGCAGGAAATCCAGCGCCTCATCGGCCGGAGTGTCCGCGCGATGCTCGACGATTTCGCCTTCGGCGAGCTCACCGCGCGCATCGACTGCGACGTGCTGCAAGCGGACGGCGGGACGCGCACCGCGGCGATCACCGGGGCGTCGGTTGCGGTCGTCGACGCGTTCGCGCAGGCGGTGGAGTTGGGGATGCTCGCCGCGACCCCGGTTCGCCGTCGCGTCGCCGCCGTGAGCGTCGGGCTGGTGGACGGCGAGCCGCGCCTGGACCTCGATTACGAGGAGGACGTTCGAGCCGGGGTCGACATGAACGTCGTCATGAGTAGCCAAGGGGGGTTCGTCGAAGTGCAGGGGACGGGCGAGCACGGCACGTACACGCGGGCGGAGCTTGATGCCCTCTTGTCGCTCGCGGAGCGTGGCATTCGCTCGCTCGATCGCGCGCAAGCCGACGCGCTCGCCGGCGCCGGTCCACGCTGAAGCGGATGCCGGCAGACGCTCCGATCCGAGACACTCGGTGACCCCGCGCGAGATCGTCATCGCGACACGCAACCGCGGCAAGGCGGCCGAACTGCGCGCCCTGCTCGCGCCACTCGGGTCGCGCGTGCTGGATCTGGCCGACGTGGGCGTCCCGTACGAATCGGACGAGGACGGCGTCGAGGTCGGTTCGTCGTTCGAGGAAAACGCGCTCGCGAAGGCGCGGTATTTCGCGGCGCGCTGCCAGGAGCGCGCGGTCCTGGCCGACGACTCCGGCCTCTGTGTCACCGGTCTCGGCGGCGCCCCCGGCGTGTACTCGCGGCGGTATTCCGGCGTCGTCGGCGATGATCAGACAGTCGCGCAGGCCAACAACGCGCGGCTACTCAGCGCGTTGGCCGGCGTCGCCGATCGTCGAGCCGTGTTCGTCGCCGCGCTGGCCTACGTGTCGGAGAACGTGGCGGTCGTGACCACCGGCGCGACGCCGGGGCGGATCCTGGCAGAGGGACGCGGTCTCGGCGGCTTCGGCTACGACCCATTGTTCTGGAGCGACGAGCTGGGTCGGAGCTTCGCCGAGGCGAGCGCGGACGAGAAAGCTCGCGTGAGCCACCGCGCGCGCGCGGCCGTCGCGATGCTGGATCGGCTCGGCGTCGGGCGGGCGACACCGGGGCCGCAAGTTGACGGACCAGGTTCGGCGTCGTACACTCACGTCGAGTCCGGGGCGTAGCGTAGCCTGGTATCGCGCCTGCTTTGGGAGCAGGAGGTCGCTGGTTCGAATCCAGTCGCCCCGATCGGACGGCCGTCGCGCTCGTCGGACGCAAGCGACGACCTGGGGGATGCAGTGCGTCAGTAGCTCAGCTGGATAGAGCGACAGCCTTCTAAGCTGTTGGTCGAGGGTTCGAGTCCCTCCTGGCGCGCGTGTTCGGACCGGTTTATGTTGCGAGTCCGTTCGCACCGTTAGCTCAATGGTAGAGCAGCTGACTCTTAATCAGTAGGTTCTAGGTTCGAGTCCTAGACGGTGCACTACGACGGGGTTGCCCTCGCGGCGCGGGGGCGGCCCCGTTCCGCGTCGGCGGTGACGCGAGTCGTGCGTGCCGCGTCGCCCAGCAGCACGACATCGGCAACTCGGATCGTACTAGGGGTTGCGCCGCTGGTCGAGCGCGGTTAACGTTGGAGAGTCGGCCGGCACAGCGACGCAACACGCGGCAGGACAATGGGTTGCGCGTCGCTGGTTCAAGTAGAGTCGAAGTGGAAATCTCCGGCAAACACTTGACGCTGTGCCAAGAACGACGTATGATACGAAGTCGCGCGGAACGAAGCGCAACGACTTTTAGCTGATTGACAACTGCAGTGAGATCGAGGATGTGCGAGGCGGACTCGTTGATCCGACGTGTCAGGACGTCGGGGAGAGTTCAATCTGACATTCTATTGTGATTCCGGACGCGGGTAACCGCGTTCAGCGGAGACCGCGTTCGGTTCGAGCGTTTCAAACACTCTTGGAGAGTTTGATCCTGGCTCAGGACGAACGCTGGCGGCGTGCTTAACACATGCAAGTCGGGGGGCCTCGCAAGGGGTCACCGGCGAACGGGTGCGGAACACGTGAGCGACCTGCCCCTGTGTGGGGGATAGCCGGCCCAACGGCCGGGTAATACCGCATACGGCCTGCCCCGTTGGGGGGCGAGGCGAAACCGGTGCAAGCCGGGCACGGGGAGGGGCTCGCGGCCTATCAGCTAGTTGGGGGGGTAACGGCTTCCCAAGGCGATGACGGGTAGCTGGTCTGAGAGGATGGCCAGCCACATTGGGACTGAGAGACGGCCCAGACTCCTACGGGAGGCAGCAGTGGGGAATCTTGCGCAATGGGCGAAAGCCTGACGCAGCGACGCCGCGTGGGGGAGGAAGGCCTTCGGGTTGTAAACCCCTTTGGCCCGGGACGAACGAGCGCTTTCGAGTGCTGTGACGGTACCGGGAGAACAAGCACCGGCTAACTCTGTGCCAGCAGCCGCGGTAATACAGAGGGTGCGAGCGTTGTCCGGAATCACTGGGCGTAAAGGGCGCGTAGGCGGCCCCATAACGCGTGCCGTGAAAGCCCGGGGCTCAACCCCGGGTCGGCGGTGCGAACGGGGGGGCTGGAGCATACCAGAGGCGGGCGGAATTCCGGGTGTAGCGGTGGAATGCGTAGAGATCCGGAAGAACACCGGGGGCGAAGGCGGCCCGCTGGGGTAGTGGCTGACGCTGAGGCGCGACAGCGTGGGGAGCAAACAGGATTAGATACCCTGGTAGTCCACGCCGTAAACGATGGGCACTAGGTGCTTGGGGGAGCGACCCCCCGGGTGCCGGCGCTAACGCATTAAGTGCCCCGCCTGGGGAGTACGGCCGCAAGGCTGAAACTCAAAGGAATTGACGGGGGCCCGCACAAGCGGTGGAGCATGTGGTTTAATTCGACGCAACGCGAAGAACCTTACCTGGGCTTGACATGCACCGGACGCGCGGTTGAAAGGCCGCGTTCCCTTCGGGGTCGGTGCACAGGTGCTGCATGGCTGTCGTCAGCTCGTGTCGTGAGATGTTGGGTTAAGTCCCGCAACGAGCGCAACCCCTGTTGTTAGTTGCCAGCGCGGCCGCAAGGCTGGCGGGGACTCTAACGAGACTGCCGGTGCCAAACCGGAGGAAGGTGGGGACGACGTCAAGTCATCATGGTCCTTACGCCCAGGGCCACACACGTGCTACAATGGCGGGGACAGCGGGGAGCGAGCCGGCGACGGCAAGCGGATCCCGAAACCCCGCCTCAGTTCGGATTGTCCTCTGCAACTCGAGGGCATGAAGCTGGAATCGCTAGTAATCGGGGATCAGCTACGCCCCGGTGAATACGTTCCCGGGCCTTGTACACACCGCCCGTCACGCCATGGAAGCTGTGAGCGCCCGAAGTCCGTGCAGCAACCCGCAAGGGGGCGAGCGGCCGAAGGCGAGCGCAGTGACTGGGGCGAAGTCGTAACAAGGTAGCCGTAGGGGAACCTGCGGCTGGATCACCTCCTTACCGGAGCGCCGAGTACGCTGCCCGCAACGGCAGACGAATGGCCTCAATGGTAGTCGCACGCCTCGACATCATCGATCTCACGCGCAGTTACTCGGCGTTCGTCGCCACGGAGCTTGACTCCGCGGCGACGCGAGCTGTTTGACAAACGATGTGGCAGTGATTGGGAATGAGAACCGAACCGAGCATGCCAGCTCGAGCGGTCGTCATCGACGGCCAAACGAGTGAGATGCTGGACGTGAAGAGGAGGTGCGGCGAAGCGTGATTGCGCGCGACACGCCGCACGACAGACGCTTGCCACCCGATGGAGAGGTGGTCAAGTGACAGACGGCCAGTGGGGGATGCCTGGGCACACGGAGGCGAGGAAGGGCGCGGTAAGCGGCGATACGCCGGGGGGAGCGGCACACACGCGATGAGCCCCGGATGCCCGAATGGGGAAACCCGGCCGACGGCAGCGTCGGT
Organism: uncultured Gemmatimonadales bacterium; assembly: GCA_963763675.1. Taxonomy (GTDB): domain Bacteria; phylum Gemmatimonadota; class Gemmatimonadetes; order Gemmatimonadales; family Gemmatimonadaceae; genus BPUI01. Next base: position 763,558 of record CAVXPN010000001.1, on the reverse strand, counting down.
CATCACCGGTGACGGTGAGGCGAACCCGGGGAACTGAAACATCTCAGTACCCGGAGGAAGAGAAATCAAGCGAGATGCCCGGAGTAGCGGCGAGCGAAAGGGGCGGAGCCCAAACCTGGTTCCTTGTGGACCAGGGGTTATAGGCCCTGCGGACGGGCCGTGTGAAGCGACGCGAACTCCCCTGGGACGGGGGGCCTGAGACGGTGAGAGCCCGGTAGCGGAACGCGAGGCACGCGGCTTAGCAGAGTGCCTGAGTACTGCCCGGCACGAGGAACCGGGCGGGAAGTTGGGGGGACCACCCTCCAAGGCTAAAGACTCCCGTGTGACCGATAGTGGACGAGTACCGTGAGGGACAGGTGAAAAGCACCCCCGTGCGGGGAGTGAAAGAGAGCCTGAAACCACTGGCCGACAAGCGGTAGGAGGGCGGCCCTTCGCAAGGGGGGAGCGCCTGACTGCGTGCCTTTTGCATTATGATCCGGCGAGTTACGCCTCGCGCGCGGGGCTAAGGGCTTATGGCCCGGAGCCAGAGCGAAAGCGAGTCCTGCAACCAGGGCGCGTGGAGTGCGCGGGGGTAGACCCGAAGCCAGGGCGATCTACCCATGAGCAGGCTGAAGCTGGGGTAACACCCAGTGGAGGGCCGCACCGGTATGGGTTGAAAACCGTTCGGATGACTTGTGGGTAGGGGTGAAAGGCCAATCAAGCCTGGAGATAGCTGGTTCTCCCCGAAATCTATTGAGGTAGAGCCTCGCGGCTGAGCCTTCGGGCTCGTATGTCGGCAGGGGGTAGAGCGACTGGATGGGTGCGGGCCGGCGGAGCCGGTACCAAGCCCAACCAAACTCCGAATACCTGACCGATGGACCGCGGGAGGCAGTCGCCGAGCGATAATGTCCGGCGGCGAGAGGGAAAGAACCCAGAGCCACAGCTAAGGCCCCGAAGTGGCCGCTGAGTATAGCGAAGGATGTGTCGCTACCGTGACAACCGGGAGGTTGGCTTAGAAGCAGCCACGCCTTGAAAGAGTGCGTAATAGCTCACCGGTCCAGTGGCGACGCGCCGAGAATGGTCGGGATTAAGCGGCCCGCCGAAGCTTGGCCTTGGCGCATTGCGCCAGGGGTAGGGGAGCGTTGTCGTGGCGGAGAAGCCCCCGGGGGACCGCAGGGGTGGAGCGGCGACAAGTGAGGATGCCGGACTGAGTACGCGCAAATGCGGGTGAGAACCCCGCACACCGGAAGCCCAAGGGTTCCGGCGCCATGGCAATCAGCGCCGGGTGAGGCGGCCCCTAAGGCGAGGCCCGAGAGGCGTAGCCGATGGGTAGCGGGCGAACAGTCCCGCCCCGTTTCCACACGTTGAACCCGCGAGGGACACCGGAACGAAGCAGCCGCGGTCTTGTGGACTGACCGTCTAAGCCTGTAGGCGCGAGCCGAGAGGGGATGGCGAGCTGCGTCTTCGGACGCGGCGAGGGCTGTGGAGTCGACGGGCGAGAAAAGCTCGCGGCGGAGTGTGGCGACGACCGTACCGTAAACCGACACAGGTGGGCGAGGCGAGAAGCCTCAGGTGCACGAGTGAGACGTGGTCAAGGAACTCGGCATAATGATCCCGTAACTTCGGAAGAAGGGATGCATCCAGTAGGTGACCCGGTTGACCTGGGATAGCCGAAGGGTGCCGCAGTGAATCGGCTCAAGCGACTGTTTAGCAAAAACACAGGTGCGTGCCAAGCCGCGTAAGGCGCCGTATACGCACTGACGCCTGCCCGGTGCCGGAAGGTTAAGGGGAGAGGTTAGGGGCAACCCGACGCCTTGAGCCGAAGCCCCGGTAAACGGCGGCCGTAACTATAACGGTCCTAAGGTAGCGAAATTCCTTGTCGGGTAAGTTCCGACCTGCACGAATGGCGTAACGACTTGAGCACTGTCTCGACCACGCGCTCGGCGAAATGGCAGTCTCGGTGAGGATTCCGAGTTCCCGCGACAGGACAAAAAGACCCCATGCACCTTTACTGCAGCTTGCCATTGCTCGCTGCATTCGGCTGTGTAGCATAGGTGGGACCCGACGAGCCCCAGGCGCCAGCTTGGGGGGAGGGGCCAGTGAAATACCACCCTGCCGAATGCGGCGCGCTCACCAAGGTCCGGCACACCCGGCCTGGGACCGTGGCTGGTGGGCAGTTTGACTGGGGCGGTCGCCTCCGAAAGCGTAACGGAGGCGCGCGACGGTGGGCTCAGCGCGGTCGGTACTCGCGCTTACAGAGTGTAACGGCAGAAGCCCGCCTGACGGCGAGACCGACGGGTCGAGCCGGGACGAAAGTCGGCCGTAGTGATCCGGTAGTGCCGCGTGGGCGGGCTATCGCGCAACGGATAAAAGGTACGCTGGGGATAACAGGCTTATCGCGCCCGAGAGTTCACATCGACGGCGCGGTTTGGCACCTCGATGTCGGCTTATCACATCCTGGGGCTGGAGAAGGTCCCAAGGGTCCGGCTGTTCGCCGGTTAAAGTGGTACATGAGCTGGGTTCAGAACGTCGTGAGACAGTTCGGTCTGTATCCGTCGTGGGCGCTGGAGCATTGCGGGGCGCGGACCCTAGTACGAGAGGACCGGGTCGGACGATCCGCTCGTGTCCCGGCTGTCCTGCCAAGGGCACCGCCGGGTAGCGATGATCGGCACGGATAACCGCTGAAAGCATCTAAGTGGGAAGCCGTCCCCAAGATGAATGCTCCCATGCCTCTTGAAGGCACTAAAGGGCCGGGGGAGACCACCCCGTCACGAGGCCGCCCGTGGACGCGTGGCAACACGCGCCGAGCGTAGCGGTCCTCATCGCCCGTGCGGCTTGACCATCCCCTCTCCACGTGAGAGGGACCTGACATGACCGCAAGCGTCTGTCCTCGTTCTCTCCCATCACTGCCACGCGTTTGTCGAACGGCACCGCCGTTCATACATTCGCACCACAACCGAACACGCTGGCGACTAGAGCGTCGGGGCCACACCCGTTCCCATCCCGAACACGGTCGTTAAGCCCGACAGCGCCGATGGTACTCCGCCCGAGAGGGCGCGGGAGAGTAGGCCGTCGCCGGCACCCATTCGAGGCCCCCGATTGCATCGCAATCGGGGGCCTCTTTTGTTTGGTGGTATGACCTCCGCATCTGCTCTGCCCCCACCCCCGACGACCCGCGCGGGCTACGTCGCGATCGTCGGGCGCCCGAACGCGGGGAAGTCAACGCTGCTCAATCGCTTGATCGGCGAGAAGCTCGCGATCACGAGCGCCAAGCCGCAGTCGACGCGCGACCGCGTCGTCGGCATCCTAACGGAGGCGTCGGTCCAGCTGGTGTTCCTCGACACGCCGGGCCTGCTCGAGCCGCGCTACGAGCTGCACCGGGCCATGCAGTCCGCCGCTCGCGACGCCTTACGCGACGCTGACGTCATCGTGCATCTGATCGACGCGTCCGGTGATCTTTCCCGCGACGTCGTCGACCTTGAGGCGGCGGCGGGGCTTACCTCGCCGATCCGCGCCCCGATCGTCCGCGTCGCCAATAAGAGCGATGTCGCGCCAGCCGCAGCGCGCGTTGCGCTCGAGGCAGAGTTCGGCGACGTCCTCTGGATCTCTGGCGCAACCGGGGAAGGGATTCCGCCGCTCGTCGAGCGCATCACGCGCGCCCTCCCGGAAGGCCCGTTCCTCTATCCGGCTGACGAGATCAGCACACACCCGGTACGCTACTTTGTCGCGGAAATGATCCGCGAGACGGCGTTGGACGTGCTCAGCGATGAGGTCCCGTACGCGATCGCTTGCGAGGTCGACGAGTACCGCGAGGCGCGCCGGCCGGTGTACATTCGCGCGACGATTTACGTCGAACGCGACAGCCAACGCGGGATCCTGATCGGTGCTCGCGGGGCACAACTCCGCGAGATCGGGCGTGCGGCGCGCGGTAAGATAGAGGCCTTCATCGGCCACGCCGTGTACCTCGACCTGTGGGTCAAGGTCCTGAAGAACTGGCGCCGCGACGCGCGCGCGCTTCGTCGCTTCGGCTACACCCTTCCCGCCGTCACGGACGCATGACGCTCTCGCCGCAACTGCTCGCCGTGCTCGTCTGCCCGCGGTGTAAGGGCGAGCTCGTGTACCGTGCTCCCGAGGCGACCCTCGATTGCAACCGGTGTCGTCTCCGGTTTCCCGTGCGCGACGAAATTCCGATCATGCTCGTCGACGAGGCAGTCCCTCTCGCCGCTGCCTAACCCCCGCGTGCCGTCCGCGCGCGAGTGCCCCGCGTGAGCGGGCGCGCGGGACCGCGCCGCGCGGCGGCCCGCGCGGCGGCCCGTGCGGCCGGAGGCGCGCCCTTCGTCGTCGTGTTCCACGGCGCGAGCAGCCCGCGGATGCCGCCGGGCCCGGAATGGCTGGTCGAGTGGATGGCCGCGCTCGATCGGCGCCTCGTGGCGAACGTCGATGACCTGTCCGCAGTCCTTCGGCGCTCGCGGGCGACCGCACTCGTGGTCGATGCGCGAGCCGACCTTCCGACCGCGCTGATCGCGTGCGCCCGGTGCAAGGAAGATCCGTATTCCGCCCTCACCCCGTGTGTCGTCGTCGCGCCGTCGCACGCCTCCCCGGCGGACGTCGCCGCCTTGCTCCGGGGCGGCGCCGACGAAGTGATTGCGGCCGGATCGGACAGGACCGAGGCGGCCGCGCGGCTCGACGCGCTCGTCGCGCGGGCGCGACGGGACCTCGCGGCGCAGCCGACGAGCGGGCTGCCCGGTCCGCCCGCGATCACGGCGTTCCTGGACGCGAAGCTCAGGACGCCCGACCGGTTCGCCGCGTGCTACGCCGACCTCGATCACTTCAAGGAGTACAACGACCGCTACGGGTTCCACGAGGGCGATCGCGTGATCCGGATGGTCGCACGGATGCTGTACGACGTCGCGCTAGGCGCCGCGGGGACGCAGGCGTTCGTGGGGCACATCGGCGGTGACGACTTTCTCTGCGTGCTGCCCCTGGAGGTTGCCGCGGACGCGTGCGCGTTGATGGTCGAGACGTTCGATCTGCTGGCCCCACTGCAGTACAACGCCGCCGATCGTCGCGCGGGCTACTATCTTGGCAAAGATCGTCGGGGCCAACTCCACCGCGTGCCGCTGATGTCGCTCTCGCTCGGCGTTGCGACCAACGAACGTCGCCGCTTCAGGTCCGCGGCGGACGTGAGCAGACTCGCGTCCGAGATGAAGAGCTTCGCGAAAACCCTTCCCGGGTCGGTCTTTGCGTTCGATCGCCGGGGAGACGACGACTCCACGCCAGCAGCACTACCGTCGAACCTCGAGTGAACGTCTCCTGCCCAGAGTGCCGATCGGTGTTTCGCATCGATCCGGCGAAGGTGCCCGCGTCGGGGGTCCGAGCGCGGTGCTCGGTGTGTGGGGCGATCATCCCGGTTGCGCCGGTGGATTCGCCGGCGATGGTCGCGGCGGACGTGCCTGCACCGAACCAGACGCACGCGTCGGCGCCGAGCGCGCCGCCGGTGCCCGCGGTCACCGCGGTCACCGCGTTCGCCGTGGGTCCGTCGGAAACCGAACCAGCGCCGCCGTCGACCGTGCCCCGGGCGCGGCCGGTCAATCCGTTCCTCAACAACACGCCCGAGCTCCGCGCGCGTCGCCTCGCGCGCGCGCTGGTGTCGGATCTGGTCGCGTACAATCCGCAGAAGCGCGAGCAGGGGCTCCGCGACGGGACGCTCCGGCAGCTGTTCCGCGAGGAGATCCGGAAGAGTTGGGAAGAGTACGTGGATCAGGTCGGTGCGTCCGTGGCCGAGTCCACGCCGCACTTCCAGGACGCACTGAACGATGTACTCGCCGGCGGACGCCGCGTGTTTTAGGCGGAAACCGACTTCGCGGCGGCGTTATACTTCGTGGTCAGGCCCGCGATGGACGCGGAGCCGGTGCGCACCGTGAGCGAGGCCATGGAGAACGAGCGTGTACGGCAGCTCGAGCGACAGCAGGATCGTGTCGCCGAGCTGCGGGGGTATCTTTGACGTCGCGTCCAAGCGCGATCGGTTGGAGCAGCTCGAGGCACAGATGAGCGAGCCGGGCTTCTGGGACCGCCAGGAGCAGGCGCAGCGCGTCGTCCAGGACGTGAAGGCGCTGCGCGCGTGGGTAGAGCCGTTCGACACCCTCGACACGCGCATCGCCGGCGTGCGAGAGCTTCGCGAGCTGCTTGAGCTGGAGCCGGATCCGGCACTCGCCCGCGACCTCGATCAGGAGGTTGCGTCGATCGAGCAGGCGCTCGACGACTTCGAGCTGCGTACGCTCCTGCAGGGCGCGGACGACGCGCGCGACGCGCAGGTCGAGATTTCGGCGGGTGCGGGAGGCACGGAAGCGCAGGACTGGGCCCAAATGATCATGCGCATGTACACGCGCTGGGCGGAGCGCCGCGGCTTCGACGTCGAAATTCTCGACCTCTCCGAGGGCGAGGAGGCCGGGATCAAGGGCGCCGTGCTGGAAATCAAGGGTCAGTACGCGTTCGGGTTCTTGCGCCCCGAGACCGGAGTCCACCGCCTCGTGCGGATTTCGCCGTTCGACGCGCAGGCGCGGCGGCACACGAGCTTCGCGTCGGTGTTCGTGTATCCGGTCGTCGACGACGAGATCAACATCGACGTGCGCGACGAGGACATCGTGATGGAGGTGTTCCGCGCGAGCGGCGCCGGAGGCCAGCACGTCAACAAGACGTCCTCCGCGGTTCGTCTTCGTCACATGCCGTCCGGCGTCGTCGTCTCGTCGCAGCAGGAGCGGTCGCAGTTCAAGAACAAGGCGACCGCGATGAAGATGCTGAAGAGTCGGCTCTATCAGATCGAGGCGGACAAGCAGCAGGCGGCGAAGGACGCGCTCAACGCGACCAAGACGGACGTCAGCTTCGGAAGCCAGATCCGGAGCTACGTGTTCCAGCCGTACACCATGGTCAACGACCACCGCACGGAGCTCAAGATCCCCGACGTGCAGAGGGTCATGGACGGCGCGATCGACCCGTTCATCCAGGCGTACCTGAAGGAGCACGGCGCGCCGGCGGCGGCCGGCGACGGCTCGCGATGAGCGACGCCGAACAGTCAGCGGGCGCGACCGGCGCCGCGGCCGCCGACGACGATCTGAATCACGTGCTGCGCGCGCGGCGCGAGAAGCTCGCGATCCTGGAAGCCCGCGGGGTCGCGCCGTTCGCGTATCGCTTCGACCGCACGCACTCGAGCGCACAAGCGACCGCCGCCTTCGCCGCGCTCGAGGCGGAAGCGCAGGCGTTAGGCGAGGCGGGGCCGGTCGACGAGCCGCGGGCCGAGGTCGAGGGGCCGATCGTCCGGCTCGCCGGCCGGCTGCTGTCGTGGCGGTCGCAAGGGAAGACGGCGTTCGCCCATCTGGGCGACGCCGCGGGTCGCGTGCAGCTCTACCTCCGCCGCGACGTCCTCGGCGACACATTCGACCTCGTCAGGGCGGCCGTCGACGTCGGCGACGTGGTTGGGGTGTCGGGGCCGTGTTTCCGCACGCGCGCGGGCGAGGTGTCGGTCCGCGTGGAGTCGTTCGAGTTGCTGGCGAAGTCGCTGCGCCCGCTTCCGTTCGGCAAGGAAGCCACGGTCGACGGGCAGCGCGTGCGATACTCGGGCTTCTCGGATCCGGAGCAGCGCTACCGGCAGCGCTACGCGGACCTCGCGGTGCACCCGGAGATCCGTCAGAGCTTCGTCGCGCGCACGCGGATGATCGCGGCGGTGCGTCGCTACCTCGACGGACTCGAGTACCTCGAGGTCGAGACGCCGGTGCTGCAACCGCTGTACGGCGGCGCCGCCGCGCGGCCCTTCACGACGCATCACAACGCGCTGGACCTGCCGCTGTACCTGCGTATCGCCGACGAGCTCTACCTCAAGCGGCTGCTCGTCGGCGGCTTCGAGCGCGTGTACGAGATCGGCCACGATTTTCGGAACGAAGGCATCGACCGGACGCACAACCCGGAGTTCACGATGCTCGAGTTCTACGAGGCCTACGCGGACTACACGGTCATGATGGACCGCGTCGAGGGGCTGATCGCGTCGGCCGCGGACGCGGTGCGCGCGGTGCCCGGGATGACCGAGCGGGTACCGGCCATGCCGATGCCATTCGCGCGCGTCGAGTGGATGCGCGCGCTGCGCGACGCCTTCGGGTCGGACCCGAGCGCGCTCGACGACGGCGGGCTGCGCGAGGCGGCGACTCGCGTTGGCGTCGAGCGCGTCGCGAGCCTGAGCCGGCCGAAACTGCTCGACGAGATGTTCCAGGCGCTCGTCGAGCGAAAGCTCGTAGAGCCGACGTTCGTCGTCGACTATCCGGTGGCCCTCTCGCCGCTTGCGAAGCCGAAGCGCGGCGACTCGTCGCTCACGGAGCGATTCGAGCTGTTCGCTGCCGGGCGAGAGCTCGCGAACGCGTTCAGCGAGTTGAACGACCCGATCGACCAACGGCGACGGTTCGAAGCCCAGGCGCGGCTCAAGGCGGCCGGCGACGAGGAAGCCGTCGGGGTCGACGAGGACTATCTCCGGGCGATGGAGTACGGGATGCCGCCCGCCGGCGGCGTCGGGATCGGGATCGATCGCCTCTTCATGCATCTCACCGGGACGGCGCACATCCGGGACGCGATCTTGTTCCCGCTCATGCGGCCCGAGTGACCACGGCCGCACTGCCACGAGCGGGCGCGTCCGCGCGCGCGCCGCGCCGTGGTCCGACGCGGGCGACGCGCTTCGCGCTCGAGGCGTCGATCGCCTGGCGGTACCTGCGCAGCCGGCGTGGCTCGGGTTTGCTCTCCCTCATCAGCGCGATCGCGATCGCCGGGGTCGTCGTGGGGGTCGCGGCGCTGATCCTCATCATGGGAGTGATGAACGGGCTGCAGCGCGACCTCCGCGAGAAGATCCTCGTCGCGAGTCCGGACATTCGAGTGGTGACGGTCGGCAACAGCATGCGCATGGACCGCTGGCCCGAGGCGCTGCGCCGCATACGCACCGCGCCGAACGTAGCCGCCGCCGCGCCCGTGGTCTTCACGTACGGGATCGTCAGCCTCGGCTCGCGCGGCTACACGACGGGGGCGCAGATCGTCGGGATCGAGCCGAAGGGTCCGGGCGCCGTCGACGTAACCTCGGTGCGGTCGCACGCGACGGCCGGCGACTTCACGTTCCGCAGCGGTGACGGGAAGTTGCGCGGCGCGGTGCTGGGGCGGCGGCTGGCCGAGCAGCTGAACGCGGTCGTGGGGATGACGATCTCGGTCGTCACGCAGGCGAGTACGTCCATCAACCCGCTCACAGGCGCACTGACGCCGACCGCCGAGCAGTTCGAGGTGACCGGCATCTTCGAGACGGGGATGTTCGAGTACGACAACACGTACCTCTACGTCGCGCTCCCGGCGGCGCAGCGTCTCGCCGGCCTCGACTCCGCGGTCACCGGAATCGAGGTGCGCGCCGTCGACCGGTGGCACGCCGACCGCGTCGCGCGCGACCTCGCGGAGCGCCTCGGGTTTCCCTACTACGCGCGCGACTGGCAGGAACAGAACAGCTCGCTCTTTCAGGCGCTCAAGCTCGAGAAGCTCGGCATGAGTGTCATCCTGCTTCTCATCGTCGTCGTCGCGGCCTTCAACATCGTCAGCACGCTGACGATGGTGGTGACCGACAAGACGCGCGAGATCGGAATTCTGAAGGCGATGGGGCTCTCGGCGGCGTCGGTCCGCCGCGTGTTCTTCCTCCAGGGGCTCGCGATCGGCGTCGTCGGAACGGTCGGCGGACTCGTCGTTGGGTTCGGGGGCGCGCTGATCCTCGAGCGCTTCCAGCTCATCCGGCTGGACCCGTCGGTGTACTTCATCGACCATCTGCCGGTCGCGACTGACGTTTCGGACGTACTGATCACGACCCTCGCGAGTCTCGCGATTGCCGCGCTTGCGACGATCTACCCCGCGACTCAGGCGGCTCGGCTGTACCCGATCGAAGCGATCCGGCACGAGTAGTGGTGGATCGCGCCACGGGGGAAGCGGGCGGCGCTGGGGCGCCGGTGCTCGAAGTGCGCGACGTCGCGAAGGAGTACGTCGGCGGCGACGGGACGCGGTTGCGCGTGCTCGACGGCGTGTCGCTCGCGGTGCCCCGCGGCGAGATGGTCGCGATCGTCGGGGAAAGCGGGGCGGGGAAGAGCACGCTGCTGCACGTCCTCGGCGCGCTCGAGCGCCCGTCGTCGGGTGAAGTGCGGCTGGATGGGCAGGCGCTCGACGCCAGCTCGGACGTCGCCCTCGCCGAGCTGCGCAATCGGCTCGTTGGTTTCGTGTTCCAGTTCCATCATCTGCTCCGCGAGTTCACCGCGTTGGAAAACGTGATGATGCCGCTGCGCATCGCGGGTGAGACGCCGCGCGCGGCGCGCGAACGCGCGGCCGGGCTGCTGTCGCGCGTCGGGCTGGCGAGCCGGATGGAGCACCGACCTTCGGCACTTTCGGGGGGCGAGCAGCAGCGGGCGGCGGTCGCGCGCGCGCTGGCGGCGAGTCCGGCCGTTCTGCTCGCGGACGAACCGTCGGGGAACCTCGACCAGGCCAACGCGGAGCGTCTCCACGAGCTCTTCGCGGGACTCGCACGCGAGGAGGCGCTTGCCCTCGTCGTCGTGACGCACAATCCCTCCCTCGCCGCGCGCGCGCAGCGCGTGCTCCGGCTCGCGAGTGGCCGGCTCGTCGAAGTCGCACCCGGCGATCCAACGCGGACGCCCGCGCCGTAGATCGCGGTGCCGGGCGCGACACGCCCGCGGCCGTGCGCGACGCCGCGCGGGCGTAGACGCCGCGGCGTCGCGGGCGCTAGGCTCAGGATGCGGATCGGCCATACACGCGGCGGTGGACGAACGCCGTGGGCACTCGCGACCGGCCGCGCGGTACTACGAGGATGGACGCAACGGGACGATGGGGGGAGGAGTCACGATGATCTGCGACAACTGCCACGAGCGCGACGCCGTTGTCAATCTGACCAAGGTTGAGAGCGGCACGGTGCGCCAACAACACCTGTGTGAGCGCTGCGCGGCTGAGCAGGGGGTCGAGACCACGGTCGCGACACCGAAGGCCGCGTTGAGCGATTTCCTGCAGGCCGTGAATCAACAAGCCGTCGCCGCGCCCGGCGACCAATCGACCTGTCACTTCTGCGGCGCGACGGCGCGCGATTTCCGGCAATCGGGGCGGGTCGGCTGCGCGCGCTGCTACACGGCGTTCGAGCGCAGCCTGCGCGAACTGCTGCGGCGATTGCACGGGAACGCCAAGCACACCGGCCGCAAGTACGTCCCGCCGACGGCCGCCGTGCTGGAGGTGGCCGGCAACCTTGGGCAGCTGCGTGATCGTCTCCAACGCGCGATCGCGGCCGAGCAGTTCGAGCTCGCGGCCGAGTTACGCGACCGTCTGCGGACGGCTGAGGGCGAGTCGTCGCGTTCCGGAGGCGAGCCGAACGTGGCGCGGGCATGAGCGTGGACCTGACGCTGTTGCCGGACGGCGGCACGCGCTGGCTCGACGCGTCCGGCGATCACGCCGGCGTGGTGCTCTCCACGCGCGTGCGCCTCGCGCGCAACGTCGAAGGGTATGCGTTCACCCCTCGCGCGCGGGACGGCGAGCGCCTGCGCGTCCTCGCGCAGGTCCGCGAGGCGGCCGAACGCCTGCCGCGCTTGTGCGACGGCGTGTGGATCCGGCTCGACGAGATGGAATCGTCGCAGCGCCGTTTACTCCACGAGCGTCACCTCGTGAGCAAGGAGCTCGCGGGCGTGGACGACGCCAAGGGCGTGCGCACGGGTGCGGCGCTGCTCGTCACCGGGTCGGACGGCATCATGGTCAACGAGGAGGACCACCTGCGGCTGCAGGCGATGCGCTCGGGCTTCGCGCTGACCAGCGCGTTCGAGGGCGCGCTCGCGCTGGACCAGGCGATCGGCGGCCAGGTGCCGTACTCGTATCACCCGGAGTTCGGGTTTCTGACTGCGTGCCCAACCAACACGGGCACGGGGATGCGCGCGAGCGTCCTGATCCACCTGCCGGGCCTCGTGCTCACGAAGGAAATCCAGAAGGTGCTCGGCGGACTGCAGCAGATGGGGCTGACGTACCGCGGGCTGTACGGCGAGGGGAGCGAGGTCGTCGGGAACTTCTTCCAGATCTCGAACCAGACGACGCTCGGCCGGTCGGAGGAAGAGCTGATCGATCACCTCGGGAAGATCGTGCGGCGCGTGATCGAGAAGGAAGAAGAGGCGCGGCGCGTCTTGATGCGCGACGCGGCCACGGTGCTGGAGGACAAGCTGTGGCGGGCGTACGGCACGCTGCGGTATGCGCGCAGCCTCACCTTCGACGAGGCGATGAACTACCTGAGCGGGGTTCGGCTCGCCGTAGGTCTGAAACTGATCCGTGACCTCAGTGTATATAGCCTCAACAAGCTTCTGATTTTCTGCCAGCCGGCGCATCTGGCGGCCGCCGAACCCGGCGGGCCCCGCGCCCTGTCCGAAGCGGACGCGAACGTCGCGCGGGCGCGATACGTTCGCGGCGTGTTGACCGGCGAGACCGGCAGCACCTCCTGATGTCGCCGCGCCTCCCGCGCGCTCGCCCGAACGGCGGAGGCGCGGCGGCACAGGGGGCGCAGTATGTTCCGTGTAGTGTTTGCTGCGCGTCCTCTGGGCCGTGGTACCGCCTCGCTCGGACCCTGTCCGGCGGGTGGGCTGCGGCCACCGTGGCACGAAGCGCCGAACCGGGCGGGTCCACCCGGAAGCTCCGCTGAGCGAGCTCCCATCCGGAACCGAGGGGAACCATGAACGGCTACAACTTCACCGAGCGCGTCCGGAAGGTTCTCGCCATGGCGCGAGAAGAGGCCGCACGCCTCCACCACGAGTACGTGGGGACCGAGCACATTCTCCTGGGATTGATTCGCGAGGGAGAAGGTGTGGCCGCCGCAGTGCTTCAGAACCTGAACGCCGACCTCGACGAGATCCAGACGAAAATCGAGGAGACGGTAAAGAAGGGGAAGGCCGCGCAGGCGACCGGGCCGGATCTGCCCTACACGTCGCGCGCGAAGAAGGTGCTCGAGCTGGCGATGGCGGAAGCCCGCGAGCTCAATCACTCGTATGTCGGCACCGAGCACCTGCTGCTCGGACTGCTGCGCGAGGAGAAGGGGATCGCGGCGCAGGTGCTCACCGACACGGGCGTGAACCTCGAGGCGGCGCGAACGGAGACGCTCCGGTTGCTCGGCAACGAAGCCCCGCAGGCGGCGGCTGGTGCGCCCGAAAAGGGCGGCAACGGCCCGCAGAAGGAGCCGGCCGCGGCCAAGGGTGACAAGAAGAGCAAGACCCCGGCGCTCGACCACTTCTGCCGCGACTTGACGTCGTTGGCGGCGGAGGGGCAGCTGGATCCGACCATCGGCCGCGCGAAGGAGATCGAGCGCGTGATGGAGATCCTCACGCGCCGGAAGAAGAACAACCCGGTCCTCATCGGCGAGCCGGGTGTGGGCAAGACGGCGATCGTCGAAGGGCTCGCGCAGCTCATCGCCAACGGCGAGTGCCCCGACTCGCTGCGGGATCACCGCGTGCTGTCGCTCGACATGGCGGCGGTAATCGCGGGCACGAAGTACCGCGGCCAGTTCGAGGAGCGGCTCAAGGCGGTGATGAACGAGATCGCGCAGAACAAGCAGATCATCCTGTTCATCGACGAGCTGCATACGCTCGTCGGCGCCGGGGCGGCCGAGGGCGCGATCGACGCGAGCAACATGCTGAAGCCGGCGCTCGCGCGCGGCGAGCTGCAGTGCGTCGGCGCGTCGACGCTCAACGAGTACCGCAAGTACATCGAGAAGGACGGGGCCCTCGAGCGCCGCTTCCAGACGGTGATCGTCGACCCGCCTTCGATCGAGGAGACGGTCGAGATCCTTAAGGGGCTGCGCGGGAAGTACGAGGACCACCATCGCGTCACGATCCCCGACACGACGCTGCTCGCGGCCGCGAAGCAGTCGGAGCGCTACATCACCGACCGCTTCCTGCCGGACAAGGCGATCGACGTGATCGACGAGGCGGGGGCGCGTGCGCGCCTCGCGAACCAGGCGCCGCCGCCCGAAGTGGCGTCGCTCAAGGAGCAGCTCGAGGTCGTCAACGGGGAGAAGGAAGCCGCGGTGCGCGACCAGAACTTCGAGAAGGCGGCCGCGCTCCGTGACAGGGAGCGCGAGCTCCAGGGCGAAATCCGCAAGACGCAGGAAGAGTTCGAGCAGCGCCGCGCGTCGTTCCGCCCCGTGCTCGGGGAAGAAGAGGTTGCGTTCATCGTCAGCCGCTGGACGGGGATTCCCGTGACGCGCCTGCAGGAAGCCGAAACGGCGCGCCTGCTGAACATGGAGGAGGTGCTGCACAAGAGCGTGATCGGGCAGGACGAGGCAATCCACGCGATCTCGCGCTCGATTCGCCGCAGCCGCGCCGGGCTCAAGGACCCCAAGCGCCCGATCGGCACGTTCATCTTCTCGGGGCCGACCGGCGTCGGGAAGACCGAGGTGGCGCGTGCGCTCGCGACGTTCCTGTTCGCGGACGAGAGCGCGCTCATCCGGGTCGACATGAGCGAGTACATGGAGAAGTTCTCCGTGTCGCGGCTCATCGGCGCGCCGCCGGGCTACGTCGGGTACGAGGACTCGGGCACGCTCACGAAGGCGGTGCGGCGCAAGCCGTACTCGGTCGTCCTGCTCGACGAGATCGAGAAGGCGCACCCGGACGTGTTCAACATCCTGCTGCAGGTGCTCGACGAGGGTCACCTCACCGACAACTACGGCCGGGTGATCGACTTCAAGAACACGGTCGTCATCATGACGTCGAACGTCGGCGCGAAGGACATCACGCGGAATCGCGCGCTCGGCTTCGTCAAGGGCAATGAGAGCGAGCGCAACTTCGAGCGGATTCAGGAGAAGGTGAAGGAGGAGATGGGGCGCGTGTTCAACCCCGAATTCCTCAACCGCCTCGACGACGTGATCGTGTTCCACCAGCTCGCCAAGGAGCAGATCGCGCAGATCGTCCCGGTCAAGCTCAAGGATCTGCACAAGCGCCTCTCCGACAACGAGATGACGCTCAAGCTGACCGATTCGGCGATGGACTTCCTCGTGACGAAGGGCTACGACGAAAACTTCGGCGCGCGGCCGCTCAACCGTGCGATCCAGCGCTACATCGAGGACCCGCTCTCGGAGAAGATCCTCCTGGCCGAGTTCGCGAAGGGAGACGAAATCGAGGTCGACACGGGCGCGGACAAGGACAAGCTCGAATTCCGCGCGCTTTCGGCGACGACGCAGGCGCCGCAGTAGGCGGCGTCGCGCGCCGGCCGCTTCGGCGGTCGGCGGCGCTCGACTGACGGGCGGTTCGGGCGGCGGGGTCCCAGGGACCTCGCCGCCCGGGTCGTTTTGCGCACGAGGCGAAGGCCGAAGCGCGCGGATCTGCCGTGCCGGGCGTGTGTATATTCGGCCCATGCGTTTCGTGCTTCCACGCGTCGCGGCCCAGGCCACGGCCGGTACTGCCGCGTTGCTAGCGGCGGCGGTCGGCCAGGCCGCCGCCCAATCTCCTGCCGGGCCGCGCCCCGCGCCGCCGTCCGCCGGGGCTGCCGCGGCGACCGCTATCCCGGCCGTCGCCGACACCGCGCTTCGGTGTGCCGCGCCGGACACGATCGTCGTGCGCGGTCTTGCGCGCGTCAGCCCGGTGACGGCGCTCGGCGACATCGGACTGCAGCCGAAGTCGGACGTCGGCACGCCGCAGCTGCAGGGCGCGATTCGGCGTCTGTACGCGACGGGCGAGTTCGACGACGTGCGAGTCGGATGCGAGACGGCCGGCACGCCGCGGCGTGCCGCGATCGTGTTCACCGTCCGCGAGCGCCCCGTGCTCCAAGCCGTCGACGTGACCGGCTCGGCGCGAGACCTCGGGTCGATCAAGAGCAAGTTGGATCTCGTCATCGGCTCGCCGCTCGATCCTTCGCGGGTGGCCGCGGCGACGACGCGACTCGACTCGGCGTACCAGGCCAGCGGCTTTTATCTCGCGCGCGTGCGGCCGGAGAGCACGGTCACGTCGGACGGTAAGCTGCGGCTGCTGTTCCGGGTGGACGAGGGCAGCCGCCTCGCAATCGCGGGCGTGCGGGTGCGTGGCAACCAGAAGCTCTCCACGGCGCAGATCGTGGCCGCGATGGAGACGAAGCCCGAGGGCTTCTGGTGGTGGCGAAAGGGGGGCTTTGACGACGCCAAGTTCTCCAGCGACGTGGCGGAGCGCATACCGGCGGCGTACGCGAACAACGGCCTGCTCGACTTCCAAGTGCTCAAGGACACGCTCGTCGTCGACCGTGCGCTCGGAAAGGCGTTGATCGACCTTACGGTCCGCGAGGGCCCGCAGTACAGAATCGGGCGCTTCGAGATCACGGACAATCGCCGCTTCTCGAGCGACGAGTTGAAGCAGTACTACCCGTTCACCGGCGCGGGTCCGACGCTCACCGAGCGTGTGGTGGGCCTCGCGCGCGGGC
The DNA here is from genome assembly GCA_963763675.1 of uncultured Gemmatimonadales bacterium. GTDB lineage: Bacteria > Gemmatimonadota > Gemmatimonadetes > Gemmatimonadales > Gemmatimonadaceae > BPUI01. The sequence continues at coordinate 747,112 of CAVXPN010000001.1, read as the reverse complement.
GCGGCCGGACGGCGCCGAAGGACGTGTTCGACCAGGCGCGCTGGGACGCGGCCACGGAGCGCGTGCAGAGCGCGTATCGCAACGAGGGGTACATCTACGCGCGCGTCACGCCGGTCGTCGAGCGCGCGAAGGTCGGTCCTGATTCCACGCCGGTCGTCAACCTGCGCTGGCAGATCGACGAGAAGACGCCGGCGGTTATCAACCGGATCGAAATCGCGGGGAACGACTACACGACCGACGAATGCATCCGCCGGCAGCTGGTGATTCTGCCTGGTGACGTGTTCAATCAGGATCGCCTACTGCGCAGCTGGCAGAACATCGGCAACCTGAACTTCTTCGAGACGCCGCTCGCGCAGCCGGACACGCGCGCCGCGAACGAGAACGGCGACCTCGACGTGATCTTCCGCGTGAAGGAAAAGCGGACCGGCAGCTTCAACTTCGGCGCGTCGGTGGGCGGGACGGGCGTCGGCGTCGGCGGGTTCATCGGCGTCGACCAGCCCAACCTGTTCGGGCAGTGCAAGCGCGGGTCGCTCAACTGGAATTTCGGTCGCTACATCAACGACTTCCAGCTGTCGTACACGGACCCGGCGCTCCGCAAGTCGCGCGTTTCGGGGACCACGAGCCTGTACCGCCGGCAGAGCCGCTACACGATCACCGGCTTCGGCGACAACACGGTGACGACGGGCGCGAGTCTTCGCTTCGGCTTCCCGGTGCCTGGCTCGTACTTCTCGACGCTGGGCGTCTCGTATACGGCGGAGGCGACGTCGTACAAGAACGCCGATCCGACGACGCTCGCGACGCTGGGCTACTCGACGGCGCTCTGCCTGACCAACTGTTTCCGCTCGGCGGTCGGGTTCGACTTCACGCACGACACGCGTAGTGACCTGCCGTATCCGAGCGCGGGCGGCATCCAGGCGCTGACGTTCGACCTGAACGGCGGCGTCCTCGGCGGGAAGACGACGTTCCAGCGCATCACGGGGCAGGCGAGCTCGTACGCGACGCTGGCGCAATTCGGCGGCGGCGTGGGCGGCGACCCGAAGAAGATCGTGTTCGGCCTCAGCGGTCACGGCGGCGCCATCATCGGCGACCCCGGCGCGTTCTTCGCTCAGCAGGCGTTCGCGGTCGGCGGTGTGCAGTACGGGCAGCAGCTGCGCGGGTACCCCGAGTTCTCGATCACGCCGCGCGGGTTCGACCCGAACGCGGAGCTCACGTCGGCGACGTCGGGCCGTAACGCGTTCGGCAATGCCTTCTTCACGGCGACGGCCGAGCTCGGGCTGCGGCTCAACCAGCAGCTGTACGTGAACACGTTCTACGACGCGGGCAATAGCTACGCGCGCGCGACCGACTTCGACCCGACGCGCCTGTTCCGCGGCGCCGGGATCGGGGCGAGCATCGTGACGCCGCTCGGCCCGCTCGGCCTCGACTACGCGTACGGCTTCGACCGCCGCGCGTACGTCGACGTCAACAACAAGGCGTTAGGCACGCGCCCCGACCCGAAGTTTCAGCTGCACTTCCGGTTCGGCAACATCCAGTACTGACCGACCCGGTACTGTCCCGACGTCGTCCGCGTCGCTCATCACTCGTCTCGCACCTTTTCGCGTCATGCGTTCCACGTTTCGCGCGGCCACGGCCGCGCTCGTCCTGACGGCCGCCGGCGCGGCCGTCGCGCCCGCGGGCGCGCAGGTGGCCGCCGGGGCCGCCCCCAAGTTCGCGTACGTCGACGTCGGCACGGTGCTCGACCAGGTTCCGGGGCGCGCCGACGCGGTCCAGAGCTACGAGCGCGAGGGCCAGGCCGCGCAGGCCGAGCGCGCGCGGATGCAGGACTCGCTGCAGACGCTCGGGGCCGCGTATCAGAAGGCGCAGCCGACCCTGACCGCGGCCCAACGGCAGACGCGCGAGCGCGAGCTGCAGGCGAAGCAGCAGGAGTTCATTCAGCGCGATCAGGCGCTCCAGGAGCGCCTGCAGCGCCGGCAGCAGGAGCTCGCCGGCAGTTTCGAGGGCATCGTGCGGCAGGCGATCGACGACGTGCGCACGACCGGTGGCTACACGATGATCTTCGCGTTCGGTCCGAACTCGCCGATGCTGTCGGCGGACAAGAGCCTGGACGTGACGGACCAAGTGCTCACGCGCCTGCGGACGATCGCGGCGACGCGTGGGACGGGCGCCGGCGCGGCCACTCGGCCGACGGCTGGTCCGGCGCCGGCCGCCGCCGGTGCGGTCCGCTCGCGGCCGACGCCGTAAGCATCGCGATCGCGCCTCGCGTGCCCGACGGGGCAGTCGGCCTCACGGTCGACGACGTCGCCCGCCTCGCCGGCGGGCGACTCGTCCGCGACGAGTCGCCCGCCGCGGGCACGCGCGACGTCGCCGTTGCTCGGCGCTTCCAGCGCGTCGCAACGCTGGCAGACGCGGGCCCGGACGCGGTCGCCTTCTACGCGGACCGTCGATACGCCGACGCGTTCGCGGCGACGGGGGCCGGCGCCGTGCTGGTGAGCGCGGAGCTCGTTGACGCGCCCGGCGCGACGACCGCCGCGCGCGTGGTCGTCGAACGGCCGCACGAGGCGATGCTCGCGGTCGTCGCCGCACTCTACCCGACCCCGGTGCGCGCTGCGCGCGTCGACGACACGGCGCGGGTGGGCGTCGGCGCGCGACTTGGGGCCGGCGTGCGGATCGACGCGTACGCGACGATCGGCGCGGGCGCGACGTTGGGCGACGGCGCGTGGGTCGGCCCGCACTGCGACGTCGGCGAGGGCGCGTCGATCGGTGCGGGCACGGAACTACGCGCGCACGTGACGCTGTACCCGAGGACGGTCATCGGCGCGCGCGTCGTCGTGCACGGCGGGGCGCGGCTCGGGGCGGACGGATTCGGCTACGTGTTCCGCGACGGGGCGCACCAGAAAGTCCCGCACGTCGGGCGTTGCGTCGTCGAGGACGACGTCGAGATCGGCGCCAACACCACGATCGACCGGGGAAGCGTCGGAGACACGGTGATTGGGGCCGGCACGAAGATCGACAACCTCGTCCACGTCGGACACAACGTACGCATCGGGAAGCGGTGTCTCCTGATGGCACAGGTCGGGCTCGCGGGCTCCGCGACGATCGAGGACGGGGTGGTGATCGCCGGGCAGGCCGGGGTCGGCGGACACGTCACGATTGGACGCGGCGCGCGGATCGGCGGACAGGCCGGCGTGTTCGGCGACGTGCCGCCGGGCGCGACGTGGAGCGGGTATCCGGCCCGCCCGCACAAAGAATCGATGCGCGCCCACGCCGCGCTCTTCCGGCTCGCCGCGCTCGTGCGACCGATCGAGCGGCTGCTCGCGACCGGCGGGGCCCGGACGTGACGCCGACGGGTCCTCGCGCCGAACTTCGGGCGGAGTCGTGCGACGCGGCGAGCGACCCGCCCGCGCCGCAGCGCCGACAGACGATTGCGCGCGCCGTTTCGTTGAGCGGCGTCGGCCTTCACCTCGGTCGCCCGTGCACGATCTCCTTTCAGCCGGGAGCGCCCGGCGCGGGGATCGTCTTCCGGCGAACGGATCGCCCGGGGACGCCCGAAATCGCGGCGCGCGTCGACGCGGCGGTCGAGAGCGAGCGACGGACCGTCCTCGGGCACGGTGACGACGCGCTGCACACGGTCGAGCACGTGCTCGCCGCGGTGGCGGGGCTCGGCGTCGACGACCTCACGATCGCGCTCGACGCGCCGGAGCCGCCCATCCTCGACGGCAGCGCGGCGCCGTTCGTCGCGGCGCTGCGGTCGGCCGGCGTCGTCCCGCACGGCGGCGCCGTCGAGTGGCTCGAACTCGACGCGCCGGTGCGGCTGACCGACGGCGAGAGCCGCTACGAGGCGTATCCGGCCGCCGCCTTCTCGCTCGACGTCGACATCGCGTTCGCGCACGCGGCGATCGGGGCGCAGCACGGGACGTACCTCGTCACCCCCGAAACCTTCGCGGAGGAGCTCGCGCCCGCGCGCACCTTCGGCTTCGTCCACGAGGTCGAGGCGCTCCGCGCGAAGGGGCTGATACAGGGCGCGTCGACCGAGAACGCGGTCGTGCTCGACGCCGACGGCGTCGTCGACGGCCGGCTACGGTGGCCGGACGAGTTCGTGCGGCACAAGGCCCTCGACTGCGTCGGCGACCTCGCGCTCGCGGGGCGCCGCGTGCGGGCCCGGGTGGTCGCGCACCGGCCGAGCCATCGCGGTACGATTCGCTTCGTGCGCGCGCTCGTGGCCGCGGCGCGCGCGGCCGCTCCGCCGGCCGCCCCAGTCCCTGCGCTCTCCTCCCGACCGAACGTGCTCGGCATCGAAGAGATCATGAAGGTGCTTCCGCACCGCTATCCGTTCCTGCTCGTCGACCGCATCATCGAGCTGGAGCCGCAGAAGCGGGTGGTCGGGATCAAGAACGTGACGATCAACGAGCCCTTCTTTCAGGGGCACTTTCCGGGGCACCCGATCATGCCCGGGGTGCTGATCGTCGAGGCGATGGCGCAAACCGGCGGCATGCTTCTCCTCGGGTCGCTGCCGGATGCCAGCGAGAAAGTCGTCTACTTCACGACCCTCGACAACGTGAAGTTCCGCCGGCCGGTGAAGCCGGGGGACCAGCTGCGCCTCCAACTCGAGGTCGTGCAGGTGCGCGGGCTGATGTGCCGCATGCGCGGGGTGGCGCGCGTCGACGGCGAGGTCGTCGCCGAGGCCGACATGTCGGCGATGGTCCGCGACCGGTGACCGCTCCGGCCGGGACGCGGGTCGACCGCACGGCGATCGTGCACCCGCGCGCGCAGCTCGGTGCGGGGGTGGAGGTCGGGCCGTGGGCGGCGGTCGGCGACGGGTGCGTCATCGGCGAGGGGTGCGTGGTCGGCGCGCGCGCGACCCTGGAGCGCAACGTGCGGCTCGGCGCGCGCGTGAAGGTCGGGATCGGGACCGTGTTAGGCGGCGACCCGCAGGACCTCAAATTTCGGGGCGAAGAGACGTGGGTCGAGGTCGGCGACGACACGACGATCCGCGAGTATTCGACCGTCAACCGCGGGACGTCGGAGTCGCTGCGCACGACCCTCGGGCGCGGGTGCTTCCTGATGTCCTACGTGCACCTCGCCCACGACTGCCACGTCGGCGACGGCGTGATCCTGTCGAACGGCGTGCAGCTCGCGGGGCACGTGACCATCGAGGACCGGGCGATCGTTTCGGGGCTGTCGGCCGTGCATCAATTCGTGCGGATCGGGCGGCACGCGTTCGTGGGCGGGTGCTCGCGCGTCTCGAAGGACGTGCCGCCGTACGTGAAGGCGGTGGGGAACCCGATCAAGCTCTACGGGCTGAACTCTGTCGGGCTACAGCGCGGCGGGTTTTCCGAGGCGACGCTGCTGGAGTTGAAGCGGGCGTACCGGCTGCTGTTTCGGTCGGATCTGATGTTGAGCGCGGCCGTGACGCGCGCCCGCGACGAGCTCGACATGAGCGTCCCCGAAGTCGGAACGTTGCTCGACTTCGTCGCGACGAGTGGCCGCGGGGTAAGCCTCTGAGCGCGGTCGCCCGCGGTGCGGGGCCGCGGATCGGCGTCGTCGGCGCCGGGGCGCTCGGCTTCCACCATGCGCGGCTGCTGCGCGACCTGCCCGGGGCGCGGTTCGCGGGCTTCTACGACGCGGACCCGGCGCGGCGGGCGCACGTGGCCGAGGCGTTAGGCGTCGAGGCGCACGCGACGTACGACGCCTTGCTGGACGCGGCGGACGCGCTGACGGTGGTCGTGCCGACGCCGGCGCACTTCGAGGTCGCGCGTGCGGCGCTCGAGCGCGGGCGTCACCTGTTGATCGAGAAGCCGATCACGACGACGCTGTCCGAGGCGGACGAGCTGCTCGCGCTCGCCGCGGCGTCGGGGGCGATCGTGCAGACGGGGCACGTGGAGCGCTTCAACCGGGCCGTGCGCGCCGCCCTGCCGTACGTCGACGCGCCCCGCTTCATCGAGAGCGACCGGCTCGCGCCGTTCACGACGCGCGGTTCGGACGTCGCGGTGGTGCTCGATCTCATGATCCACGACATCGACCTCGTGCGCACGCTCGTCGGCGGCGCGGTCCGCGAGGTGCGCGCGACCGGCGTGCCGGTGCTCACGCCGACGGTCGACATCGCGAGCGCGCGGCTCGCGTTCGCGTCGGGCGCGGTCGCGAACATCACGGCGAGCCGCGTGTCGCGCGAGCGCGTGCGGAAGGTTCGGATTTTTCAGCAGAGCGGGTATCTGTCGCTCGACCTCGCGGCGGGCGGCGGCGAGTTCTACCGCGTCCGCGACGACGTCGACGTGAGCGCGATCGCCGCCGGGCTCGCGGGGCGAGGCGACGGGATGAGCGCCGGCCCGTTGGACCTCGCGGCCTTCGTCGAGCGCGTGCCGCTCGACGCGCCCGAGGGCGAGCCGCTGCGCCTCGAACTCGAGAGCTTCGCGGCGACGCTCCGCGGCGAGTTGCCGGTCGCCGTGACGGGTTCCGACGGGCGCGAGGCGCTCGCGGTGGCGCTGCAGATCGTCGCCGAGATCGAGCGCACGCTCCCGGCGCTCCGGGGCGTTCCGGCCGTTGCCTAACCGGCTGGCGCCCCGCGGGTCTCGCGCGGGCCGTCCCGAGGTGTTGTTCGTGGCGGGCGAGGCGTCCGGCGACGTGCATGCGGCCGGCGTCGCGGCCGCGCTGGCACAAGGGCGGCCGGACGTTCGGTTAGTCGGCGTGGGCGGGGCCGGGATGCAGGCGGCCGGGGTCGAGCTGCTGCAGGACGTGAGCCGGATGGCGGTGATGGGGTTCGTCGAGGTGCTACGGCACGTGCCGGCTCACTACGCGCTGCTGCGGCGCCTGCGCGCACACCTGCGGAGCGGACGCGTGCGGCTGCTCGTCCTCGTCGACTACCCGGGCTTCAACCTGCGCGTGGCCGCCGAGGCGCGCCGGGCTGGCGTGCCGGTTCTCTACTTCATCACGCCGCAGGTCTGGGCGTGGCGGAGGCACCGACTCGCGAACATGGCGCGCGTGATCACGCGCGCGGCGGTGATTCTGCCGTTCGAAGAAGCGCTCCTGCGCGAGCACGGAATCGACGCGACCTTCGTCGGCCACCCGATGCTCGACCGAGCGACGCGACTGCCGGCGGGCGCGGCGGAGGCGCGGGCCGAGCTAGGACTCGACGCGGACGGCCCGCTGCTCGCGCTGTTCCCGGGGAGTCGTGGGCAGGAGATCGCGCGACACCTCGACGCGTTCGTCGAGACCGCGCGAATCCTGGAGCGCGACGTGCCGGGCCTGCGCGTCGCCGTGAGTGTCGCCGCGACGGTCCGGATCGACCCGGCTCGCTGTCCGTACCCGCTCGTCCAGGGCGGGTCGTTGCGCCTGCTGCGGGCTGCGACGGCCGCGCTCTGCAAGAGCGGGACGACGACGCTCGAGGCGGCCGTCGCGGGGTGCCCGCTGGTCGTCGCGTACCGCACGAGCCGCTGGACGTACGAGGTCGCCCGGCGCGTGGTGGAGATTCCGCGGATCGGGCTCGTCAACGTGGTCGCGGGGCGCGAGGTCGCGCGCGAGTTCGTGCAGCACGCGGTCGAGCCGGGCGCGATGGCGGCGGCGCTGCGTCCGCTGCTCGCCGACACGCCGGAGCGGGGGCGGATGCTCGCGGAGCTCGCGGCGGTGCGCGGTGCGTTAGGCACCGCAGGCGCGGCGGAGCGCGTGGCGGAGATCGCGGCGTCGATGCTGGGGGGCGCGTGACGGACCGCGCGACGGGAGCGGCGGCGGAGCCGGACGCGCTGCCGTGGCGGCTCCGCCTCGCGGCGTTAGGCGGCACCGCGGCCCTGCACGCGCTCGCGCGGACGTGGCGCGTGCGCGACGTCGGCGACGCGGGCTGGGCCGCGCGGCGCGAGGCGGGGCAGGGAACCGTGGTCGCGATCTGGCACGGGCACATCCTCACGCTCCCGCACCTCCGCGACCGCGGGATCGCGATTCTCATCAGCGAACACCACGACGGCGGCATGATCGCGCGCGTGGCGGAGTCGTTCGGGTTCGCCACGGTTCGGGGGTCGACGACGCGCGGCGGGGCGCGCGCGTTGCTCGCGCTCATCGGGATGCTCAAGCGCGGTACCGACGTCGTGATCACGCCCGACGGGCCGCGGGGCCCGCGACGCGTGCTCGCGCCCGGCGCGCTCGTTGCCGCGCAGCGCGCCGGCGTGCCGCTCGTCGGGATGTTCGCCCACGTCGACCGCGCATGGCGGCTGGGCACGTGGGACGTGCTCGAGATCCCGAAGCCGTTCGCGCGCATCACGCTGGCGTACACCGCGCCGTTCGCCGTGCCCGGACGGACGCCGGCGGACGCGGCCGCGTCGGCGGAGGCGTTCGCGGCGGAGATGGAGCGCATCGCAGAAACCGCGCGGGACGGGCGCTGACGCCGTGTCGGCCGAGCGTTGGGCGGAGACCGTCTGGTACGAGCCGGGGCGCGGGGCGGCGGCGGCCCGCGCCGCGCTCTCGCCGCTCGCCGCGCTCTTTCGCGCCGGGGTCCTCCTGCGCGGCCTTCTGTACGACGCCGGCGTCTTGCCGCAGCTTGCGCTCCCGGCCCCGGCGATCAGCGTCGGCAACCTCACCGTCGGCGGGACTGGGAAGACTCCGGTAGCGGCGTGGATCGTGGCCGAACTCGCCGCGCGCGGCGCGCGACCGGCCGTCCTCCTGCGCGGCGTGGGGCGCGACGAGGCGCAGGTGCACGCGTTGCTGAATCCGCACGCGACGGTCGTCGCCGACCCGGACCGCGTGCGCGGCGCGGCGGCCGCGGTGACGGCGGGAGCGGACGTACTCGTGCTCGACGACGCGTTCCAGCACCGCCGCGCGCGTCGCGACGCGGACGTCGTGCTCGTGGCGGCGGAAGCGTTCGGGGGCCGCACGCGTCTGCTCCCGGCCGGCCCGTATCGCGAGCCGGTTCGCGCGCTCCGCCGCGCCGACGTCGTGGTGGTCACGCGAAAATCGGCGACCTCGGGGCGCGCGGAGGCGGTCGCGGAGCGACTCCGCCGTGAGATCGGTCGCGCCAACGTCCCGGTCGCGATCGTGCGCCTCGCGGCCTCGTCGATCGTGCGCTGGCACGACGGGACGGTCGACGCGCTGTCGTCGTTGGCCGGCGCGCGCGTGCTCGCGATCGCCGGCATCGGCGCGCCGAACGCGTTCGCGCAGCAACTACGCGACGGGGGCGCCACGGTGTCGCTCGCGCGCTACCCCGACCACCACGCGTACACCGCGGCCGACGCGGCCTCCCTTGCGCGGCGCGCGCGCGGCGCCGAGGCCGCGGTCACGACGCTCAAGGACGCCGTGAAGCTCGGCCCGCTGTGGCCCGCCACGTCGGGCGCGCTGTGGTATGTTACGCAGCGCGTGACCGTCGAACTGGGCGCCCCGGAGCTCGCGCGGCTCCTCGACGGCGTCGCCGCGGTGGCCCGCGCTCGCGCGGCCGGGGCCTAACTCCGGACCGCGCCCACCTCGGCCCCCGCGGCCGGCAATCTTGAACCCGCATGGCCAGCCAGCTCCTCCAAACCACGCCGATCGTCCGGCCGGACAAGGACACGTTCCTCAACGAGGAGAACCCGTTCGAGGCGATGATGTCGCGTTTCGATCGCGCGGCGGTCCTGCTCGACCTGGACCCTGGGATCTACCAGGTGCTGCGTCACCCGGAGAAGCAGATCACGGTCAGCGTGCCGGTGATGATGGACTCAGGCGAGGTGCGGGTGTTCACCGGGCACCGCGTGTTGTACAACACCTCGCGCGGGCCTGCGAAGGGCGGCATCCGCTTCGACCTGAACGTCAATCTGGACGAGGTCACCGCGCTCGCGGCGTGGATGACGTGGAAGTGCGCGGTGGTGAACCTGCCGTTCGGCGGGGCGAAGGGCGGCGTGGTGTGCGACCCGTTGCAGATGAGCGTCGGCGAACTGGAGCGCCTCACGCGTCGGTACACGGCCGGCATCATCTCCGTGTTAGGCCCGGACTCCGACGTCCCCGCGCCCGACGTGAACACCAACGAGCGCGTGATGGCGTGGATCATGGACACGTACTCCATGCACGCGCGGCACACGGTCACGTCGGTCGTGACGGGGAAGCCCGTGGAGATGGGCGGCTCGCTCGGCCGGCGCGAGGCGACCGGGCGCGGCTGCATGATCGTCACGCGGCAGGCGCTCGCGCACCTCGGGATGCCCGCGGCGGGCGCGACGGTCGCGGTGCAGGGGTTCGGAAACGTCGGTTCGGTCGCGGCGCAGTTGCTCTCGCGCGAGGGCGCTCGCGTGGTCGCGGTCTCCGACCGCACGGGCGGGGTGCACAACGCGGGGGGCGTCGACGTCGAGGCGGCCATCGCGTGGGTCGCGGAGCGTCGCACGCTCGAGGGCTTCCCGGGCGGTGACCACGTGACGAACGAGGAGCTGCTCGAGCTCGAGGTCGACGTGCTGCTGCCGGCGGCGCTGGAAAACGTGATCACGAGCAAGAACGCGGGCCGCGTCCGCGCGAAGGTGATCTGCGAGGGCGCGAACGGCCCGACCACCGCGGCCGCGGACGCGATCCTGGAGTCGAACGGCGTGTTCGTAATCCCCGACATCCTCGCCAACGCGGGGGGCGTCACGGTCAGCTACTTCGAGTGGGTGCAGGACCGCGGCGGGTACTTCTGGTCGGAGGACACCGTCAACGACCGGCTCCGCGACATCATGACGCGGAGCTTTCAGGACGTGCTCGCGCTCTCGACGCAGCACCGCGTGAACATGCGCACGGCGGCCTACATGCTGTCGATCACGCGCGTCGCCGCCGTCCACAAGCTGCGTGGGATCTACGCCTAACGGAGCGCCCGCGCCCCGCGGGCCGCGGGCGTGGCGCTGGTCGTGATCGCGGTCGGGCGCGCGCGCGGGGCGCTGGGCGAGGCGGCCGCGGAGTACGAGCGGCGGGCCGCGCACTACTGGCCGCTGCGTTCGGCGGAGGTGCGCGAGGAGTCCGCGCGATCGCTGCCGCCCGAGCAGGTGCTCGCGCGCGAGGGCGAGCGGTTGGCCGCGCGGGTGCCCGACGGGGCCGTCGTCGTCGCCTGCGACGAACGTGGCGAGGCGTGGACGTCGGCGCGGTTCGCCGGCTGGCTCGCGGCACAGCGGGACGCCGCGCGCGACGTCGCGTTCGTGATCGGCGGCGCCCTGGGTCTCGCGCCCGGGCTGCGCGAGCGCGCGGCCGTCCGGCTGGCGCTCGCGCCGTGGACGCTGCCGCACGAACTCGCGCGCGTCGTACTCGCCGAGCAACTGTACCGGGCGGGCACGCTCGCGCGCGGCGAGCCGTACCACAAGTGACGGACTCGTTCGATACCGCGCCGTGGGACGCGCTCGACGTGCGGCGCGAACCGTTCGGCGGCGGGGCGCTCGTCCGCGCCGCGCTCGCGGGGGCCGTCGACCCGGCGTGGTACCCCGACGTCCCGAACGGCCCGGAGGCGTGGAGCGCACGGGCCGATGCCGTCCACGCGCAGTTCCGCGCGGGCGCCTGGCTTGAGCTGCTCGCGCCGGCGTTCGACGCGAGCGGCGCCGCGGCCGCGGCGCTGGATCGGATCGGAGGCGGGGCGGGGGTGGTCGTCACGACCGGGCAGCAGCCCGGCCTCTTCGGCGGACCGCTGTATACGCTGGCCAAAGCGCTGAGCGCGAAGGCGCTCGCCGAGCGGCTCGAGCCCGTGATCGGCGTCCCGGTCGCGCCGGTGTTCTGGGCCGCGACCGACGATACCGACTGGAACGAGGGACGGCGCGCGTTCGTCGCCGACTCCGACGGGCTTCGCGAGCTGGCCCTGGGGACCGCGCCCGCGGAAGGCACGCCGGTCGCGCTCGCGCCGTTAGGCGACGAGGTCGTCCCGTTGGTCGCCCAGCTCGCGGCGGCCTGCGGCACGGCCGCGTACGCTCCGGTGCTCGAAGCCGCGCGGCGCGCGTACCAGCCCGGGCGGAGCGCCGGCGACGCGTACGTCATGCTCCTTCGTGAGCTGCTGGCGCCGTACGGGATCCCGGTCCTCGACGCGTCGCACCTCGCGACGCGTGCCGCGGGCTTCCAGCTCATGCGGCGTGCGATGCTCAGGAGCGCCGGGATCGCCGACGCGCTCGCGGTCCGCACGCGCGGGATCGAATCGGCGGGATTCGCGCCGCAGGTGCGTGACGTCGCCGGTCTATCACTCGTGTTTCGGAACGGTCCCGACGGGCGGAAGCGGCGCCTGCGCATCGACGAGGCGCGGTCGATAGTCCCGCTCGTCGCGCCGGGCGACCTCTCGCCTAACGTATTGCTCCGGCCGGTGGTGGAACGGGGGATCGTTCCGACGGTCGCGTACGCCGCCGGTCCGGGGGAGTACGCGTACTTCGCCCAGGTCAGCGCCGCGGCCGACGCGCTGGCCGTCCCGCGCCCGCTCGCCGTCCCGCGCTGGTCGGCGACGGTCGTCGAGCCGCGGGTCGCGCGCGCGCTCGGCGGGCTCGGGCTGCACGCGGCCGACCTGGCCGACCCGCACGCGGCCGCCGCGGCGCTGGCGCGCCGCCTCGCGCCCGAATCGTTAGGCGCGGCGTTCGAGCGGCTGCGCGCGTCGATCGACGCGGGCGTCGGCGCGCTGGCCGACGCGACGCGATCGGACGGAGACGGCGGCCCCGCGCTGCTTTCGGAGCGCGCGCGCGAGGGCGCGCGCCTGCAACTCCGCGGCCGCGTCGCGCGGCTCGAGCGGCGCGCGATGGCCGGGGTCAAGCGCCGGCACGACGACGCTATGCGCAGGCTCGCCGGCGCGCAGGGATCGCTCCGTCCGCTCGGAGAGCGCCAGGAGCGCGTGCTGAGCTTCGTCCCGCTACTCGCGCGCTACGGGCCGGCGCTCGTCGAGGCGATGCTCGCGGGCGCGCGCGCCCACGCCGACGCGATCGTCCGTCGGGGCGGGCGCGCGGACGACGCCTAAGACGCGTGCCCGACGCCGTCGCACCCGGCGCGGAGCGCGCGCGGGATTCGCCGCGCCCGCGTCGCGCACCGGCCGCGGCACTGCTCGTCGCGCTCGGGATCCTGCTCACGAAGCTTTTCGGGCTCCTCCGCACGAAGGTCACCGCGCACTACCTCGGTTCGTCCGATGCCGCCGACGTGTTCGTGTCGGCGACGCGCATCCCGAACTTCCTGCAGAATTTGTTCGGCGAGGGCGTGCTATCGGCCTCGTTCATCCCGGTCTACGCGCGGCTGCTCGCCGAGGGGGACGAGGCCGAGGCGGATCGCGTCGCGGGCGCGGTGTTCGGACTCCTGGCCACGCTCGTAACCGCGATCGTCGCGCTCGGCGTGCTCGCGACGCCGCTGTTCGTGGACACGATCGCCGATGGGTACACGGGCGCCAAGCGCGACCTGACCGTCGCGCTCGTGCGCGTGCTGTTTCCAGGGACGGGGTTGCTGGTGCTCTCGGCGTGGTGCCTGGGGATCCTGAACAGCCACCGTCAGTTCTTCCTTTCGTACGCGGCGCCTGCGCTCTGGAACGTCGCGATCATCGCCGCGCTGGCGTGGGGCGGGTGGCAGGGGTTCCGGGGCGGCCGATTGGTCACGTTCGTGACGTGGGGCACGGTCGTCGGGTGCGTGCTCCAGTTCGGCGTTCAGCTGCCGTGGGCGCTGCGAGCGCTCGGGCGCTTCCGCCCGTCGCTGGACTACCGCGGGCCAGCGGTCCGAGCGGTGCTTCGCAGCTTCGGGCCCGTCTTCCTCGCACGCGGCGCCGTGAACATCAGCGCCTACGTCGACCTAAACTTCGCGAGCCGCCTGCCGAGCGGCGCGACGACGGCCCTGGGCTACGCCCAGCAGATCTACTTATTGCCGGTTGCGTTGTTCGGGATGTCGATCTCGGCGGCCGCGCTGCCCGCGATGTCGGGCGCGCTCGGCGACGCCGAGGCAGTCCGCGGCGCGTTGCGGGACCGGCTGTCGACCGACATGCGGCGGATCGCGTACTTCGTGGTGCCGAGCGCGGTCGCCTTCCTCGCGCTCGGCGACGTGATCGCGGGCGTGGTGTTGCAGGGCGGGGCATTCCGTCGAGCCGACAGCGTGTACGTGTGGGCCGTGCTTGCGGGCTCGGCCGTGGGCCTGCTCGCCTCTACGCTCGCGAGACTCTACTCATCGGCGTTCTACGCGCTCAAGGACACGCGCACGCCGTTCCGATTCGCGCTCGTGCGCATCGCGCTGACCGTCGTGCTCGGGTACGCGTTCGCGTTTCCGTTGCCGCGCGTGCTGGGCATCGCGCCGCGATGGGGCGTCGCCGGACTGACCGCGTCCGCCGGGATCGCGGGCTGGGTCGAGTTCGCACTGCTGCGCGCGCGGCTCGGGCGCGACGTGGGGCGTGCGGAAATCCCGGCCTCGTACGCGGGCGCGGTCTGGGGCGCGGCCGCGCTCGCGACGGTGGCGGCGTGGCTCGTCAAGATCGCCGTCGCGCATGGCGGTGCGCGTGGGCCGATTATACTCGGCGTTCCCGTGCTGGCGGTCTACGGCGGGGCGTACGTGGCCGCCACCTACGGACTCGGCGTCGCCGAGGCACGGGCGACGGTCCGACGCGTGCTCGCGCGCGTCGGCGTGCGCCGCGCGGGGTAGGCGTCCGAGATCGTGCCTCCCGAACGACGCCGGTGCATGCGGGTAGGATTCGGAGATGATCACGACACCCGACGCCGTCGCGGCGAAGCTTCCGCACCTGCCCGAATCGCCAGGCGTCTATCTCTGGAAGGACGCCGAGGGTGTGGTGCTCTACGTGGGCAAGGCGAAGCGCCTGCGTTCGCGGGTGCGCAGCTACTTCGCGAGCGACCACCCGGAGAGCCCGAAGACCCGCGGCCTCGTGCGGAACGTGCGTGACCTCGAGACGATCGTCGTCCCGACCGAGGCGCATGCGCTGATCCTCGAAGCGAACCTGATCAAGGAGTACAAGCCGCGGTACAACATCGCGCTGCGAGACGACAAGAATTATCCGTACATCAAGGTCACGCTCAACGAGACGTATCCGCGCGTGTTCGTCACGCGGCGGCTGCAGGCCGACGGCGCGCGCTACTTCGGCCCGTACACGGACGTCGGTCAGATGCGGCGCGCGCTCGCGGTCGTGAAGCGAATTTTCACCGTGCGGTCGTGCAACTACGACATGCCGCGCGAGCTGCCCGAACGCGCGTGCCTCGACCACGCGATCGGGCGGTGCAAGGCGCCGTGCATCGGCAACCAGTCGGCCGACGACTACCGGGGGATGATCGACGAGGTCGTCGTGTTTCTCGACGGCAAGACGGACGAGGTCGTGCGCCGGATCGGCGCGCGGATGAACGACGCTGCCGAGCGCCTGGACTTCGAGCGCGCGGGCGAGCTGCGCGACGCGCTGAAACACCTGGAGCGCATGAAGGAGCCGACCGTCGTCGTCGAACTCGAGGGCGGCGACCGGGACGTCGTCGGCTACGCGCGAGACGGGGACGACGCGTGCGTCGCCATTCTACGCATCCGGAGCGGAAAGCTGCTCGCGCGCGACCACCGGTTCCTCGAGAACGTGGACGGCTCGGACGACGCCGACGCGCTCGCCGCCTTCCTCGCGCGCAGCTACCTCGGCGCGAGCGAGGAGCGCGCGGGCGAGCTGCTCGTCCCGTTCGACTTCCCGGACCGCGAGATGCTGGAGGAGGCACTCGAGCGGACGAAGGTGCTCGTGCCGCAGCGCGGGTCGCGGCGGCAGCTGGTCGACCTCGCGGAGCAGAACGCCCGGCACCTTTTGGAAGAGTTGAAGCTGTCGAACCTCGAGGCCGGCGAGCGCGCCGCGGACCCCGTCTACGAGCTGCAGCGCGAGCTCGGGCTGCGGCGCGTGCCGCGCTCGCTCGTTTGCTTCGACATCTCGCACGCGCAAGGGACCGACACGGTGGCGAGCTGCGTCTGGTTCGAGAACGGGCGGGCGAAGCGCGCGGAGTACCGCAAGTTCAAGGTCGAGACGGTCGAGGGGATCGACGACTTCAAATCGATGCACGAGATCGTCGGCCGGTACTTCCGGCGGCGCCTGGAGGAGCAGCGCCCGCTCCCCGACCTCACGGTCATCGACGGCGGCAAGGGCCAGCTGAACGCCGCGAAGGAAGCGCTCGACGCGGTCGGGCTTGGCGAGATGCCGCTGATCTCGCTCGCGAAGCGCGAGGAAGAAGTGTTCGTGGTCGGGCGCAGCGAATCCGTACGGATCTCGCGGCGATCGCCGGCACTGCGGATGCTGCAGCAGGCGCGCGACGAGGCGCACCGGTTCGCGGTGACGTTCCAGCGCAAGCGCCGCGCGGTGCGGACAGTGACGTCGGAGTTGATGACCATCCCCGGGATCGGCCCGGTGAAGCGGCGGCAGCTGCTCCAGCACTTCGGGAGCGTGGCCGCGCTGCGCGCCGCGACGGCGGAGCAGGTCGCCGAGCTGCCGGGGTGGACGCGCGAGGGCGCGGCGCGGGTGCTCGCCGGCCTCGCGGCGAACGACCCGACGCGCCCGGCGGAGACGACCGCGGCGGAGACGACCGCGGCGGCGAGCACGGGCGAGACGACAGACGGGGGAGCATGATGGCGGACGCTACGGATCACGGGACAATCATGCGCGCGCGAACCGATCCGGGCAGTCCGGACGCTCGGGCGGCCGAGACGGCGTGGACGCTCGAGTGCTCGGCGTGCGACCATAGGCAGGGCGGCGCGGAGGCCGCGGGGGTGTGCCCGCGCTGCGGTCAGCCGCTGCTCGCCCGCTACGCGGCGACGGCGGCCGCCGCGGCGTCGGGTGCGCGCTGGGACATGTGGCGGTACGCGGCGGCGATGCCGTTAGGCGTGGGGGAGGCGCCCGTCTCGCTCGGCGAAGGGCTCACGCCAATGATCGAGGTGCCAGCGCTCGCGCGGCGGATCGGCGTCGCCCGTCTCTGGGTCAAGGACGAGGGGCGGAACCCGACCGCATCGTTCAAGGCGCGCGGGATGAGCGCGGCGGTCACGCGGGCGCGCGCGTTGGGCGCGGAAGGTCTCGTCGTGCCGACAGCCGGGAACGCGGGCGCGGCGCTCGCCGCGTACGGCGCCGCGGCGGGGCTGCCGGTTCGCGTCTACGCACCGCGCACGACGCCGGCGCCGATCCTGCGCACCGTGCGCGCGTTCGGCGCGGAGCTGCGGCTGGTCGACGGGCACATCGGCGACGCCGGGCGGATGGCGCGGGCCGATGCGGCCCGCGGCGGATGGACGGACGTGAGTACGTTCCGCGAGCCGTACCGGGTCGAGGGCATGAAGACGATGGGCTACGAAATCCGCGATCAGCTCGCCGACGCGCTCGGCGGCGGTCTGCCGACCGTGGTCGTCTACCCGACCGGCGGAGGCGAGGGCACGGTCGGGATCTGGAAGGCGCTCGGCGAGCTGCGCGCCGCGGGCGCGCTCGGGCCGGACGCGCGGCTGCCGCGCATGGTCGTCGCGCAGAGCGCGGGGTGCGCCCCGATCGCGCGCGCGTTCGCGGCGGGGCAGGATCGCGCGACCGCGTGGGAGGACCCGATGACGTACGCGAGCGGGTTGCGGGTCCCGTCGCCGCTCGGTGACCGCCTCGTGCTGCGCGTGTTGGCGGAGAGCGGCGGCGACGCGGTGGCGATCGGCGACGACGTGACACGGGAGGCGACGCGGGCGCTCGCCGCGGCGAGCGGGGTGGACGCGGCGCCCGAGGGCGGCTGCGCGCTCGCGGTGCTCGACGTGCTCGCGCGCGGGCGCCGGATCGGTCCGGACGACACGGTCGTGCTCTTCAACACCGGGAGCGGGGCGTCGTACCGCGGCGACGACGAGGCGGGTTTCGGAGCGAACGAGAGCTGGGATGCCGCGTGAGCGGCGGCGGCGTAAGTCCGCGCCCGGCATTGTCTTGCGGCTCTTTAGCGACTACGTTTGATCGTCTCGTGTTCGACGCGCGCCCGACGTCGCGGTGCGCTTTCTCCTAGTCCGCTCGCCGTGGTCCGCGTCGCCCGAGTTCACCCCGACACGCTCGCTTCCGAGCTCGGCATCGTGCCCGGGACGGAGCTCGCGCGCGTGAACGGGCGCGAGCTCGCCGACTTCCTCGACTGGGAGTTTCTCTCGGCCGACGACGAACTCGTGATCGAGGCGACGCTGCCCGGCGGCGAGGCGGTCGTGTACGAGGTCGAGCGGCCGGAGGGCGAGCCGTTCGGGTTGGAGCTCGAGCCGCCGACGGTCCGCCGCTGCGCGAACCGCTGCGAGTTCTGCTTCATCGAGGGGCTGCCGAAGGGCCTGCGCAAGCCGCTCTACATGCGGGACGACGACTACCGGCTGTCGTTCGCCTACGGCAACTTTGCGACGCTCTCGAATGTGAAGGAGCGGGACATCGCGCGGATCCTCGAGTACCGGCTCTCGCCGCTCTACGTGAGCGTGCACGCGACGCCGTGGGAAGCGCGGAAGGTCCTGCTCAACAACCCGCGCGTACCCAACATCGTCGAGCAGCTGACGCGGCTCGCGGCCGGCGGCATCCAGTTCCACTGCCAGATGGTCGTGGTCCCGGGTCTGAACGACGCCGACGTGCTCGAGGCGAGTCTGCGCGACCTGTACGCGTTAGGTGACGCGGTGCTCTCCGTCGCCCTCGTCCCGGTCGGCGTCACGCAGTTCTCGCACCTCTACACCGGCCGCGCCATGGACGAGGTGAACGCGGCGCGCGTGCTCGCCGCCGTCGAGCGCTGGGAGGAGCGGGCGCTCGCCGAGCGGGGCGACCGCTGGGTCTTCGGCTCGGACGAGCTATACCTGCTGTCGGGGCGCGCGCTGCCGGCGCCCGAGCACTACGGCGATTTCTCGCAGATCGAGAACGGCGTGGGCGCCGTCGCGTCGCTCCGGCAGCGGGTCGCGGAGAGCGTCGGCGAGCTGCCGTGGCTCGGCGGGCGCCGGATCGGCGTGGTCACCGGAACGTCGATGGCCGCGTTGATGCCGCCGCTCTTGGAGCAGCTCGCGGCGCAGACGGGCGCACGCTTCGAACTGATCGCGGCGGAGAATTCGTTGTTCGGACCGACGACCACGACCGCCGGTCTGCTGGTCGGCGCGGACATCGAGCGGGCGCTCGCCGGGCGCGCGGACCTCGACCTCGCGCTCATCCCGGCCGAGTGCATCAACCAGGACGGGCTGTTCCTCGACGACGGCAGCTTCGCCGCGGTGCGCGAGCGCCTGCCGATGCCCGTCTACCCGTCGTACGACTTCGCGGACGTCCTCGCGCTCGAGGGCGACGCGGCGGCGGCGCCGGGCGCGGCGGTCGCCGCCTAACGCTTTCCGGGCACCACCCATGAGTCTCCCCGTCGTCGCCCTGGTCGGGCGGCCGAACGTCGGCAAGTCCGCGCTCTTCAACCGCATCATCGGCGAGCACTCCGCGATCGTCAGCGAGGAGGCGGGCACCACGCGGGACCGGCACTTCGGCCGCGCGGAGTGGGACGGCCAGCAGTTCTGGCTCGTCGACACGGGCGGCCTCGTCGAGGACTCGTCGCTGCCGATGGACGTCGAGATCCGCCGCCAGGTGCTCGAAGCGATCGCCGAGGCCGACCTGCTGCTCCTGGTCGCCGACGCGCGGGCCGGTGTGCACCCGAGCGACGCGCGATTGGTCGAGTTACTGCGCAACAGCGGGAAGCCGTTCCTGCTGGTCGTCAACAAGGTCGACGACCCGTCGAGCAGCGAGTACTACGAGTTCTTCCGCCTCGGGGCGGGGGACCCGGCGCCGGTGTCGGCGGGCAACGGCAAGGGGTCGGGCGACCTCCTCGACGCGGTAGTCGAGCGCCTGCCCGAACGCGACGAGGACGCGTCGGAGGCGCTTCGGGTCGCCGTGATCGGGCGCCCGAACGTCGGCAAGTCGAGCTTCGTCAACCGCCTGCTCGGGCAGCAGCGCCTGGTCGTGAGCGAGATCGCGGGCACGACGCGCGACGCGATCGACACGCCGATGCGTTACCACGGGCGCGACCTCGTCTTCGTCGACACCGCCGGCCTGCGCCGCCAGTCGCGCGTCGACGACGGCATCGAGTTCTACTCGTCGCTCCGCACGCGCCGCGCGATCGAGGGCTCCGACGCGTGCGTCCTGCTGATCGACGCGACGTTAGGCCTCGAGAACCAGGACCTGAAGATCGCCACGCTGGCCTGGGAGGCCGGGCGCTCGCTGATCCTCGTGATCAACAAGTGGGACCTGAAGGAGAAGGACGACAAGACGGCGGCCAAGTTCCAGAAGGACGCGATCGACAAGGCGCCATACCTCGCGTGGGTGCCGTTCCTGTTCACGTCGGCGCTCACGGGGCAGCGCGTGCCGAAGGTCCTCGACGTGCTGCTCGAGGTCGCGGCCGAGCGCGAGAAGCGGATTTCGACGTCGCAGATCAACGACACGCTCGAGACGCTGGTCGGGCGCACGCAGCCGCCACAGGCGGCGGGCCACCACGAGGTGAAGCTCAACTACGCGACCCAGGTCGAGAGCGCGCCGCCGGTCATCGCGGTCTTCTCGAACCACCCCGACGCGGTACCCGAGCACTACATCCGGTACCTCCACAACGGCTTCCGGGCGGCGTACGCGTGGATGGGGAACCCGCTCCGCATCGTGATGCGCGCGAAGAACGCGCCGGACAAGGACGACGGGCGGCGCGTGCGCGGCGAGCCGCGCCGCCGCCTGTCGGTCGACGCGGCCGAGGAGAGCCCTCGCCAGCGTCGCGCCGGGGAAGGGCGCAAGCGGGGTTCGCGGACGCGGCGGTCGTGAGCCGCAGCGTCCGGTGCGGCGCCGTGATTGCGATCGCCCGGTGAGCGCGCGCTCGTGAGCGCGCTCGCCGTCGTCGGGCTGGTCGTCGCGTACGTCCTCGGATCGATTCCGACCGCGTACCTCGCGGGCCGGCTGCACGGCGTCGATCTCCGCCAGCAGGGCTCGGGTAACCTCGGCGCGACCAACGCGCTCCGCGTGCTCGGCTGGCGGACGGGCCTGCCCGTATTCGCGGCCGACGCTGCCAAGGGGTACGTCCCGGCCGCGTTCTTCTGGCGCTGGTTCGGCGTTCACCCGCACTGGGCGCTCGCGTACGGCGTCGCGGCGATCATGGGCCACGTGAAGCCGGTGTTCCTCATCGGTCGCGGCGGCGGTGGCGGGAAGGGGGTCGCGACCGCGGCGGGCGTGTTCCTCGGGCTCGCGCCGGTGGCGACGTTGGTCGCGTTTGCGGCCTTCGCCGCGACGCTCGCGGCGAGCGGTTACGTCTCGCTCGGTTCGATCGTTGCCGCACTCGCGCTCGTCGTCGCGCTCGGCCTAACGGGGCCCGGGGTGCGCGGGCCGATCTTCCCAGTCGGCGTGTTGGTCGCCGCGTTCGTGGTCTGGTCCCACCGCGCCAACATCGGGCGGCTGCTTCGCGGCGAGGAGTCGCGCATCACGCGGCGCGGCCGCGACGCCGCGCGCGCGGGGCGGGGCGCGTGAGCGCACGTCAGTGCGCCGTGGTCGGCGCGGGCGCGTGGGGGACGGCGCTCGCGGACCTGCTCGCGCGGAACGGGAACGACGTCGTCCTCTGGGCACGCGAATCCGACGTCGTCGCCGACGTGAACGCCCGATCGGAGAACCGGCGCTTCCTCGCGGGCCACGCGCTCGCGGCGTCGCTCCGCGCGACCGACGATCTGGCGCAGGCCGTGGCCGAGCGCGACGTCGTCGTGTTCGCGCCGCCGTCGCACGTCCTGCGGGCGGTCGCTCGCGGCGCGGCGGATGCGGTGCCGCCGGGCGCGACGCTTGCCGTCGCGAGCAAGGGCATCGAGCAGGGCTCGCTCTCGGTGATGACGGAGGTCATCGCCGACGTGCTGCCCGGGCGGGCGGTCGTCGCGGTGTCGGGCCCGAGCTTCGCGGCGGAGGTCGCGGCCCGCCAGCCGACGGCCGTGGTCGCGGCCGCGGAGGACCAGGACGCCGCGGCGCGGCTGCAGCGCGCGCTCAGCTCCCCCGAGTTCCGCGTCTACACGCACGACGACGTCCTCGGCGTCGAGCTCGGCGGCGCGCTCAAGAACGTCATGGCCGTCGCCACGGGCATCCTCGAGGGGCTCGGCCTCGGGTTCAATTCGCGCGCCGCGCTCATCACGCGCGGCCTCGCGGAGATGACCCGGCTCGGGGGGGCGTTAGGCGCGTCGCCGGCGACGTTCGCGGGGCTCGCGGGGGTGGGGGACCTCGTGCTCACGTGTACCGGCGCCCTCAGCCGCAACCGCGCGGTTGGCATCGAGATCGGCCGCGGGCGTCCCCTCGACGAGGTGCTCGCCGAGCGCGAGACCGTCGCCGAGGGCGTCCTCACGACGCGGAGCGCGCGCGACCTCGCCGCGCGTGCCGGCGTCGAGATGCCGATCGTGAACGCGGTCCATCGCATCCTCTTCGAAGGAGCCGCCGTCGGTCAGGCCGTCACGGAGCTGATGTCGCGCGCGCTGCGCGGCGAGCAGGACGCACGGAGTGCCCGGGCGTGACACTGAACGGCGAGGCCCGCGCGGGGGTCGGGCGCGCACGGGTCGAGCCCGTGCAGGAGTACTTCTCGATCGGCGAAGTCTGCGCGCTCACCGGGCTCAAGGCGCACGTCCTTCGGTACTGGGAGACCCAGTTCCGGGCGATCAGCCCGGCCAAAAACCGATCCGGAAACCGCGTCTACGCGCGGCGCGAGGTCGAACTCGTTCTCCTGGTCAAGCAGCTGCTCTACACCGAGAAGTACACCGTCGACGGCGCCCGACAGAAGCTCGACGAACACCGGCGTGCCGGCGGACTGCGTGGCGCGGCGCGCGAGGCGCTGCGGCGCGACGCGATGGTCGAGATCGAGCGCGAGCTGAGCGCGATCGTCGAGGTGCTCGAAGGGCGTCGACCGGTCGCCGCGCGCGTTCCGGCCGGCGGCGACGAGGGCGGGGGCGCGTAGATTCAGCGTCTCGCGCGTCCGCGGTCGCGGGCGCGCGCGATCCTGATTCCCGATCATGCGCCTGCTCTGCACGAACGACGACGGCTTCCTCGCCCACGGTCTGGCCACGCTCGTCGCGGCCGCCGAACAGTTGGGCGAGGTCACGGTCGTCGCGCCGGACCGGGAGCAGAGTGCGACGAGTCATTCGCTTACGCTCCACCACCCGGTGCGCCCCGTTCCGCGCGGCGACCGCCGCTGGCAGGTCGACGGGACGCCCACCGACTGTGTGATGCTCGGGATCGAGGCGCTCATGCCCGAACGCCCGGACGTGGTACTGAGTGGCGTGAACCACGGGTCGAACATGGGCGAGGACGTCCTGTATTCGGGGACCGTCGCGGCTGCGATGGAAGGGCTCATGCTCGGGGTGCCCGCGGTTGCCGTGTCGTACGCGGGCGGCGACCTACGCGCCGATCCGGCCGTGCTCGAAGGCGCGGTCGGGATGCTCAGCGACCTGCTCGGTCACATCCTCGCGCTGCCCGATCTGCCGGCCGACACGCTCCTCAACGTCAATCTCCCGCCAATCGCCGCGTCACACGTGAAGGGCGTGCGGCTGACGCGCCTCGGCCGGCGCGTGTACTCGAACTCGCTCACGCCGATGCGCGACCCGTGGGGACGTGAGATCTACTGGATCGGCGGTGGATCGGCGACCTGGCGCGGCGAGGCGGACTCGGACTTCCAGGCGGTTCGCGACGGATATATCTCCATCACGCCGCTACACCTGGATCTGACCAACCGGGACCTGCTATCGGCGCCGGGCACGTGGTGGCGCGCGCCGTGACCGGGTCTGGCGCCGACCGGGCGAGCGGGCTCCGGACCGACGTGCCGACATCCGAGATGCGCGGCGCGCGCCGCCGGCTGATCGAGACGCTGCAGACGAACGGCATCTCGGACCTGGGCGTCCTGCGCGCGTTCGACCACGTGCCGCGTCATGCGTTCGTCCCGACCGGGGTGGCGCACCGTGCATACGAGGACACGGCGCTCCCGATCGGGGCGGGGCAGACGATCTCGCAACCGAGCGTGCACGCGCAGTCGCTGCAAGCGCTGCGGCTGACCGGGCGCGAGCGCGTGCTCGAGGTGGGGACCGGGTCGGCCTTCCAGACGGCGCTTCTCTCGCAACTCGCCGAGCAGGTGTTTTCGATCGAGCGCGTGCCGGCGCTGTTCGACCGAGCGCGCGAGATGCTCAAGAAGCTCGGAGTTCGGAACGTCTCGCTCCTCCTCGGCGACGGGACGCTGGGTTGGCGCGAGTACGCGCCGTTCGATGCGATCGTGGTCAGCGCGGGCGCGCCGGAGCTGCCGCCCGCGCTCGCGGAGCAGTTGGGACCGGGCGGTCGGCTCGTCGCGCCGGTCGGGGCTCGCGACGAACAAACGTTGAACGTGTACGAGCGGCAGGGGAACGGGCGCAGCGTCCGCGCGCTGTCGCCGGTTCGGTTCGTTCCGCTGCTCGGCAGTCAGGGCTGGGCGGAGTAGTCACCGCAATCGTAGCTCGTCCAATCGCCGCGGCCACGCGGTGGCGGGGGCAGCCGAGGCGGCGTAAGTTGTGGCGTGGCCGAGTGATACGGCCGTTGGCCTCCGTAGCTCAGGTGGATAGAGCAGCAGTTTCCTAAACTGTTGGCCGCAGGTTCGAGTCCTGCCGGGGGCGTGGCGTGCCGTTTGGGCGCGTCTTCTACCACCTACGTCCCGCCCGATGACCGCTCCGCCGCCTGTCCCGAGTTACGACGAGACCGCTCCCGCCGACGCGCCGCGCGTAGTTGGGCGCGCTCGCGGGCGGTCGTCGGGCGAGGGGGCGACGGAGTGGGTCGAACAGAACGGGCGTGCGGTCGGCGGCGCGCTCGTCGTCGGCGCCGTCGCGATCGCGGCGATCTTCGCGTGGCGCTCATCGGAGGCGACGAGCGCCGCGCGTGCGGAGCGCTCGCTGTACGAGGCGGAGTCGCGCTACGCCGGGGGTGATCCGGGTGCGGCGCAGGCGCTGCAGCAGGTCTCGACCCGGTATAGCGGGACGGCGGCGGCGGCACACGCGCGCGTTTTGCTGGCGCAGACGTACTATGACCGCGGGCAGTACGCCGAGGGGTTGCGCGCGCTCGGGAGCGGCGACGTCCCACCGGACTGGCGCGAGGCGACCGAACGACTGCGCGCCGTGGGCGAGGTCGGCTCCGGACGGCCGAAGGACGCGGCGTCGACGTACGAGAGCCTGGCGCGCGACGCGGGGCCGGACACGCGCGCAATGCTTCTCGCGGACGCAGCGCGCGCGTACGACCAGGCCGGCGACGCCGCGGGCGCTCGGCGGGCCTGGCACCTCGTCTTGGATAGCGGGGTGCGCGGCGCGACGGACGAGGCGCGCGTTCGACTCGGCGAATTGGAAGCGAGTGGGAAGTGAGTGCCGGCGGACGGGTCGGAGTCGGGCCGGGGTGCCCGCTCCACCGCGCGGCGACGTCGTATAATATATGTTATGTAAACCACGGTAGGTGGAGTACTGTGGACAACGTGTTCTAAGTCGTTGCGGGAGCGATGTTTCGGTCCTTCCACCTGTGACCGTGCGCAGAACCCGTGTGATCGCACAGTCGCGGGCGCGCCCACCGCATCGCGGCGCGCCCGACGCCAGCGGGTCTCTACGCGAGCGTCGTCAACGTCCCGGCGTAGACCAATCGTCCCTCGCCCGCGAGCGTCGCGACGCCGCCGTCGTGCTCGGCCGGGACCACGTCGACCGGACGTCCAGAGCCTGTCACCAGCGTGATCACGGCGCGCTCGCCGGTCCAGCGAGCGATCACGGTCGCGGCCGCGACCGCCCCGGTGCCGCAGGCCAACGTTTCCCCCTCGACCCCGCGCTCGAACGTGCGCATGCGCCAGCGCGCGCCCGCGCCCGACACCCAGTTCACATTCGCTCCGTTCGGACGCTCGCGGGTCGGTGCCCGCAGCGCGGCACCGCGAGCGGTCAGCTCGACCGTTCGTACGTCGTCGACGAGCACGACCAGGTGTGGAACGCCCGCCAGCGCGTAGCCGACGGCGCGTTCTCCGGCTTGCAGCGCCACGTCGGGCGCCGAGACGGCGACGTCGAGGACCGGGCCGATCTCGATCACCGGATCGCCGACGCCGGGCACGCGCGCGGCGAGGCGCCCGGCGTCGGTCACCACGACGAATCCACTCGACGGCTCGCCGACCGCGCCCAGCTCTGCCGCGAGGCGCGCCGTGCAGAGCGTGGCGTTCCCGCACAGCGCCGCCCGACTGCCGTCCCGGTTGTAGTACGCGATCCGCACCTCGCGGCCGACCACCCGTTCGACGAACACGACGCCGTCCGCGCCGACGCCGTTTCGGCGGTCGCAAACCGCCTCGATCATCGCGGGCGTCCGATATGCCGCGAGCGCGATCCGGGCCGCGGGCGCGCGTTCGTCGAAGAAGACGAAATCGTTCCCGGATCCCGTCAGCTTGTAGAACGGGACCGGCGCAGCCGCGGCGTTCGAGGACTCCCCCGCCCCGCCGCCCGCCGCGCTCACAGGCGCCCCCGCAGCGCCCACCAGCGCAGCCGCCAGACCATCCAGACCGCCTCGCGAACGATCGCCCCGGACATCTTGCTCTCGCCCTCGGTCCGGTCGACGAAGACGATCGGGAGCTCCATGAGGCGGAAGCCGCGGAGCCAGGCGCGGTAGCTCATCTCGATCTGGAAGGCGTAGCCGTTCGAGCGAACGTCCGCGAGGTCGATCGCGGCGAGCACTTCGCGCCGGAAGCACTTGAACCCGCCGGTCGCGTCGTACACGGGAAGACCCGTGACGGCGCGCGCGTAGAGGTTGGCGCCGTAGCTCAGAATGAGGCGGCTGATCGGCCAGTTGACGACGGTGACCTTGCCGCCCTGGTAGCGCGAGCCGAGCGCGACGTCAGCGCCCGCGTCCGCCGCGTCGAGGAACTGCGGCAAGTGCGACGGATCATGCGAGAAGTCCGCGTCCATCTCGAACACGAGCGCGTAGTCGCGCTCGAGCGCCCACCGGAAGCCGGCGACGTAGGCGGTGCCGAGACCCAGCTTCCCCGCGCGGTGCAGGACGTGGACGCGCGGGGCGTAGTCGACGGCGAGACCGTCGGCGATATCGCCCGTGCCGTCCGGCGATCCGTCGTCGACGACCAGCACGTCGAGTCGCTCGCTCTGGTGCAGGACGTCGGTGACGATGCGTCGAACGTTCTCACGCTCGTTGTACGTGGGGATGATCACGACGGCGCGGTCGCCCGAGTGCCGCGTGTCGGCACCGCGCGAGGTCGCCCCCGGCCCCGTGGCGCGCGGGCGCGCGACCTCGCGCGGCGGTCGCAGTGCCCGGAGCGCGTGCGCGGGCGTTCGCGTGTGCGGCGCGCCGACGGCAAGCTCGTCGGCGCTTGGAGGTTCGTCGGTCACGGACACGTGCGACGAGGTCAGGCCGCGACTCGCGCCGACGCGCGTCGGCGGTCGGCGGCCAGCCCTGCCACGAACGCTCCCAGCGACGCGATCAGGGCGAGCAGCGAGATCTGGAGCCCACGTTCGTAGCGTGGACTCGTGAACTGCAGTGAGACTCGCTGCGCGCCGGCGGGAAGCTCCACGCCGGTCAGTACGTAATCTGCGCGACCGACGGCGGCGGGACGCCCGTCGACGGTGGCGGTCCAGCCGGGGTAGTAGTTCTCCGAGACGACCAGCGCCGCGCCGGCCGGCGCGGGGCGGCTCAGCGTCAGGTCCACGCGCCCGGGCTCGTAGCGTGTGACGTGGGTCGCCACGTCGAGCGCTGGAGGTAGTTGCGGCGGAACAGGTTGCGCGTTCACGCGTGCCGACGTGTCGAACAACGCGGCGCGACCGACGTCGAAGCGCGGGTCCAGGACCGTCGCGACGACGTTCGTGTCGGGCGCCTTGATGGCGATCGGGGCCACCCAGGCATACGGGTTCGACTCCGGGAAGCGGTAGAGGTAGGCCATGTTGCCGGCCGCGTTGCGAACTGGGCCCGCGACCAGCGGCATCCCTTGCGCGGGAGGCTGAGCCGAATTCGAGTAGAGGTACTGTAAGTTGGTGAGGCGTCGGAAGTTCGGGTTCCCGAGTTGACGCGGATAGTCGCCCACGTCCCAACCGGTGAACGTCTCGTACCGCCCGAGTTCGTTGCCGTGGTAGCCCACGAGACTTCGGATCCGGTGCACCATGAGGCCGGCAGCGCGTCCCTCCCCCTGCCCCCCGAAGTACGGGTCGCGTCCGGGCGCGAGTTCCGCCGCGTTCGCGAACGGCACCACGCGCGCCGGTTCCGGCGCTTTCCGCAGGTACTCGAGCACGGCGTCGGTCGCGAATAGCTGGGCGGCGGGTGGCGAGAACTGCCAGTACCGCCGTTCCACCGACCAGAGATCGAGCGCGATGGTAAGCGCCAGGACGATCCCCGCGTCGCGCGCGCGCCCGCGCGCAGCCAGCAGCACGCCCCCGATCGCGAGCCCGACCATGAGGAACGCGCGCCACGCACCGAGCACGAGCGCGGACTGATTCTCCTCGACGATCGGCGCGTACTCGGGGCGCGCGAAGCTCGCCGCGAGCGTGCTCAGCCCCCCGGACGTCGCGAGCAGCGCGACGGCGACCCCGACGGCGGCGGCACCGAGTAGGTAGGCGCGCGCGACCGGACGCTTGAGCGCGGCTTCCGCACCCAACGCCGCGAACACCGCCGTGCAGAACGATACGATGTACAGCATCGTGCTCGGCGCGCGGAAGAACTTGGTGCCGGGCACGAGTGCATACACGAGCTGGAAGAACGGTGTGTACCCACCGAGCGCCCAGAGCAGCGCGACGATGAAGGCCCCAACCCAGAACCACAGCTGACGCCGAAGAACGCCCCGCGTAGAAAACGCGAGGAGCGCGAGTACGAGCACCGCGGCGCCGATGTACTCGCTGTGTAGGTGGATCACGTTGCGACCCGTGTACCGGTTCAGGATGCCCGAGAACTCCGGGACGTACGTGTTGATGATTTCCTCAGGCGGCAGCGAGTACGACGTCGCGTGGTCGTATCCTTTGCCGCCGGCGCGCGGTGACCACGGCGTGTACTCGAGCACCGGCCAGTACTGGACCGCGCTCCCGAGGAATCCGACCACGGTCGCACTCGCCGCCATCGCAAGCCGGCCGAGAGCGGCGCGGCGCTCGAGGTGCCGGCCTTCGGCGTCGACCATTCCGAACGCGGCAAATAGTGCGTACCCCGCGGCGAGCAACAGCAGATACTGCAGCAGCTGCGGATGCGGCGTGAGAACCGCGAACGCGACGTCGATGGCGAGCGCACCGACGGCCCAGAATCGCCCGTCGACGACGAGGCGGTGGACGAGGAAGAGGGTCAGCGGAAGGAGCGCCGCGAGGTATAGCTTGCCGTCGTGCCCGGGCGACACGAGCCCCGCGACGTTGCCGCCCAACATGTAGGCAAGACCGCCAATTAGCGCCGGGAAGAAGGCGAGCTTGAGCGCGCCGCGCAGGAACAGGTAGGTGAGCGCGCCGGCCAGGAACACGTGAAGGATCATCTCCCACGTCATCGCCGCGTCGGTCGGGAGTAGCAGCCGAAGCACGAGCGACGGCGGGTAGAACTCATCGCCGTGCATCGCCGCGACGTACGGCATTCCGCCGAAGAGGTACGGATTCCACAGTGGAAATCCGTGGCCCTGCTTGAGCGAGGTCGCGGCGAACTCGCGAAACGCATATCCCGCGATGTACTGGTCGCTATTCGGATTGACGAGGAACTTGCCCGCGAGCGCCGGGGCGCCGAGCAGGAGCGTCGCGACCGCGAAGACCAGCGTCGCGATCAGCCCGGCGCGCGGCGGTTCGAACGGCGGATACTCGGCGCGCGCGTCGACGGCGCGGCCGGCGCGCGTGCGCGCGGCGGTCCTGGAGATCGGTTGCGATGCGGAAGCCACGAGACGGTTGCGAAGGCGGCGCGGGAAAGCGGCGAGCCGCGGCGGCGCGCGACGACGGTGCGCGACGCCGGGACTGCGCGACGACGGTACTACACGGCAACTACACGGCAACTACACGGGACGGGCCGCGGCGCGGCGCGCCCGCGCGCCGGTCACCGCGAGGAACGCGACGCCTGGCGCGACTTCGAGCAGCGTGAGCCAGAGGCGCGCGGCAACGGCGAGGACGACCGCGTCGGCCGCGGACGCCATGCCGAGTCGCGTCAGCGCGACGACCATCGCCCCCTCGCGAACGCCCAGACCGCCGGGCGTGAGGATGGCGAGAAAGCCGATCACGTACGCGCCGGTGAAAACTGCGACGAAACCGGCCCAGTTGTCACCTGCATTCGGCAGCACCGCCCGCGCGAAGCATCCGAACGCGACGCCGTAGGCGAGCCACGCGACGACGTTGGCCGCGAATGCCGCCAAGATGAATGGGGCCGGGATCCGCGGCGGCGGCGCGCGCCGGAGGACGCGTGCCGCAATCCCGGTCAGCGCGGGCACGGCGAACGGGAGGATCACGAGGCCGGCGGCCCCGAGCGTAGCGCCGATGAGCGGCGCGTGCCGCACCTGGGGTGCAAGGCGGGTCACGACGTCGCCGCTGACCAGCGTGACGACCGCGAACCCTGCGGCAAGATTCAGCAGCGTGTTCAGGATGGCCGCGCCGCCGGCCGCCGCGGGCGCGACGCCCGTACGCCGGGCGAGCACTCCCATGACCCCGACCGACCAGAGCGTGCCGGGGACGAAGCGCGCGAGGTTCGACACGGTCCAGATCCGGACGGCGTCTCCATAGGCGAGTCGGCCGCCCCACCCGCGCAGCAGCCCGCGCCAACTCTGGATCAGCAGGGCGTGCGTCGAGAGCACGATCGCACTCGCGATCACAACCCCCGGCCACCGCGGGTGCAAGTCGCGCGTTGCCGCGAGAACGTCGGACCAGTGCGCCGCGAGCGCGCGGACGACGAACCACGCGATGACGGCCAGCCCGACCGCGGTTGCGATTCCTCGGAGACTGGGGCGGCTCGCGATCACGGAACGCCCGTGCGCGAGCGGCTCGACGCGGCGCGGGCGCGCTCGTACACGCCGCGGTAGGTGTGAGCGGTAGCGGCTGGCGTGAATCGCGTGTCGACGAACGCGCGCCCGTTCGCGGCAAGTCGCCGCGCGAGCGCCGGGTCGGAGACGACGCGGTCGAGCGCCGCCGCGAATGCGTCGACGTCCCGCGCGGGCGCGAGCAGTCCGGTCTCGCCGTCGCGAACGACGTCGACGATCCCCCCGGAGCGGAACGCCACGACCGGCGTTCCGCACAACAGCGCCTCGACGGCCACGAGGCCGAGTCCTTCCTCTGTCGATGGGACGGCGAGCGCGGCGGCGCGCGCGTAGTACGGCGCGAGCGACGCGGGCGGCTGCGGGTCGAGCCAGCGCACGCGCTGCGCGATGCCTAACGCGTCTGCGTGCGCGCGGAGGTCGGCGTACTCGGGCCCACGGCCGACGACGTCGAGCGTGGTTCGCGCGGCCATCCGTGCGAACGCGTCGAGAAGCTGACGGACGCCCTTCTGCGGTGTGAGGCGTCCGACGAACAGGATCCCGTCGCGGGTCGCGTCGTCCGGCGGGGGCCGATACAACGCGCTATCGACCGGCATCGGCGCGACCGCGCAGGCAAGCCCCGGCGCCATCGCGCGCGCCTCCTCGCACAACCAACTCGACACGGCGGTCACGCAGCTGGCCCGCGCCGCCACCCGCGCGAACAGCGCGTGCGCGGGGCGGAGCTGACGCGCGAGCCGCACGTCGGAGCCGTGCAGGGTGAGCACCAGCGGCGTGGCGTCGAGCACGCCGGGTGTCGCCGCGGCGAGTCCGCCCGGAAACCACCAGTGCGCGTGCACGATGTCGGGGCGCCACGCGCGGACCGCGCGTCGCGCCGCGAGCGCGCCTGCGCCGATCAGACCGGCGAGCGCGCCCATGCCGCCGACGGACGCGCGCGCGGTCTCCGCCATGTTGCCGGTGTACGCGAGGGTCTCGTAGCGTCGTGCGGCGTAGCGGTAGCGCCGTACGTCGACGCCGCGAAGCGTTTGCGCCGACGCGACGCCGGCGCCCGCGGGCGCGAGGACGCGCGTCTCGACGCCGACGTCGGCGAGCGCCCGGGCGAGTCGGAGCAGGAAAGACCCCGCGACGTCATCGTCGAAGCGCGGGAACGAGTGGGCGAGAAAGAGCACGCGCAACGGCCGCGCGCCCGCCGGGTCGCTCAGCCGAGCGTCTCCGGCGCGCGCGACGCGTCGAGCTCGCGCCGGAGTTCGGCGAGTTCGGCGCGCTGGCCGGCGATCATCTCGCCGACGATCCCGCCCGTGAAGAAGACGCCGCCTAACAGCAAGCAGGTCTGGATAACGGTCCACACGGAGCGCAGCCCGTGTCCGGTCGCGGCGAGCCAGACGAGCGCCGCGAGTCCGGCGACCACGCCCACCGCGAGGAGCGCCGCGCCTAACATACCGAAGAGCAGCAGCGGCTTCCGCCCGAAGCGCAGCTCGACCCACACGGCCAGCATGTCGAGCACGCCGATCGGGATGCGCCCGATGCCGAACTTCGAGCGCCCGGCGTGTCGCGGGTAGAGCGGGACGGGGATTTCGCCGACGCTGTAGCCCTGCGACGCGGCGAGCACGATCATGTAGCGGTGCCAGTCGGGGCGCAGCGGCAGTCCGGCCATCACCTCGCGCCGGTACGCCTTCACGTTGTTCAGGTCGCGCACGCGCACGTCGAAGAGTGTTCGACTCAGCCGGTTGTAGATGCGCGAGACGAACGCCTTCTCGTACTTCCCCTGCTTGTAGCCCGTGACCATGTCGCTCTCGCCGGCGAGGATCGGGGCGACGAGTCGCGGGATGTCTTCGGGCCTGAACTGCAGGTCGGCCGGGTAGAACACCATCACCTCGCCGCGCGCGGCGAGGAACCCGGTGCGGAGCGCGTCCGCGATCCCCCGCCCCGTCCGGTGCCGCACGCTGCGCAGGAACGGGTACGCGCGTCGCAGCTCCGCCAAGACGGTCGGCGTCGCGTCGCTCGAGCCGTCGTCGACGACGACGACCTCGTACCCGACGTTCTGGTCGCCGGCGAACGCGGCGGCCGCCTGCTCCATGAACAGCGGCAAGTTTTCGGCTTCGTCGCGCGCGGGCACGAGCACCGACACGTCGACGCGCGCCGGAGCGGGCGATGGTGTCAGCCCGGCCGCGGCGCGGGCCACGGGCGTCGGCGGAACCGCCGCGGGGCGGACGGCCGTGCTCACACCCGCTTGCGCATGCGCGCGGAGAGCACGCCGAGCTGGTCGCGGTACTTCGCCACCGTCCGGCGCGCGATGTTCACGCCAGTCTTCTTCAGGATGTTGACGATCGCCTGATCGGTCAGCGGGTTCTTGGCGTCCTCGCCCTGGACGAGCTTCTGGATCTGGTCCTTGATGCCGCGCGCCGACACGTCCTCGCCGTCGGTGGTCGACAGCCCGGACGAGAAGAAGAACTTGAGCGGGAGCACGCCGCGCGGCGTCTGGACGAACTTCTCGTTCGTCACGCGGCTCACCGTGCTCTCGTGCATGTTGATCACCTCGGCGACTTCGCGGAGGGTGAGCGGCTTGAGGTATTGGACCCCTTTCTCGAAGAAGTCGCGCTGGCGGTCGACGATGTAGTTCATCACCTTCAGCATCGTCTGCCGGCGCTGCTCGATCGCCTGGATCATCCAGTTGGCCGAGTTGAGCTTGGAGCTGATGAACTCCTTGCTCTCGCCGTCGAACTTCTTCTTGTCGCGGGCGATCTCCTGGTACGCGCGGCTCAGCTTGAGGCGCGGGAGGTTCGCGTCGTTGAGGAAGACGTGGTACTTCTGGTCGATCTTCTCGACGACCAGGTCGGGAATTATGTAGTTGTCCTTCGCCGACGCGTAGAGCAGGCCGGGCTTCGGGTCGAGCTTGGCAATCTCGTCGGCCGCGTGCTGCACGTCGGTGGGGCTGATCCCGAAGCGCTTCGAGATCTCGCTCCAGCGGTGCGCGATGAGTTCGTCGAAGCAGTCGCGCACGAGGCGGTACGGTACCGAGTGCTCCAGCCCGGCATCGCGCAGCTGCAGCATCAGGCACTCGCGCAGGTCGCGCGCGCCGACGCCCGCGGGGTCGAGCTGCTGCACGATGCGCAGCATGTCCTCGGCCTCGGCCGCGTCGTACACCGGCGCGTCGTCGACGTCGATGCCGCGCTCCTCGGCGGACTCGCGGACGACCTCGTTGATCGAGCGCACGATCTGCTCGACCGGGCAGTCCAGGTAGCCGTCCTCGTTGATGTTGCCGAGGAACTCGTCGGCGAGCAGGAGCTGGCGCGGCGAGAGCTCCTGCAGCGTGATCTGGTCGCGCAGGTGGTCGAGCAGGTCGCGCTCGGCCACGGTCACGGGTTCGTAGTACTCCTTCTCCTCGTGCTCCTCGCGCCGGCCGCCGGTGTCGAACCCGTCGAGCAGGATCTCCTCCCAGTCGATCTCGTCGTCCTTCTCCTTGCGCTCTTCTTCCTGCTGTGTCGGCTCGGGCTCGGAGTCCGTCTCGGCGCCGTCCTCGTCGTCCTCGTCCTCGACCTCGACCATGTCGAGGAACGGGTTGTTGAGCAGCTCCTGCTTGAGGTGCTGCTGCAGGTCGAGCAGTGGCATGTAGAGCAGGTCCATCGCCTGGTACAGGCGCGGGTTGACCTTGAGCTCTTGCTTGAGCTGCGTGCTCTGATTGAGGCCGGCCTTCATATGGCTCCGTCGGCGGAGAAGCGCGCCCGGAGGCGCGTCGCGAGGGTCGGGCCGAGGTACGCGTCGGCCACGGTGTCGTCGAACACGAGATCCCGCACCGAGCCGCTCACCTGAACGCGCCCGTCGAACATGATGTACGCGCGGTCCACGATGTCGAGCGTCTGCTCGACGTTGTGGTCGCTGATGAGGACGCCGATGCCGCGGTGCCGGAGTCCGGCGACGATGGTCTGGATGTCGTGGACGGCGATCGGGTCGACGCCCGCGAAGGGCTCGTCCAGCATCATGAATTTGGGGCGCGTGACGAGCGCGCGCGTGATCTCGAGCCGGCGCCGCTCGCCGCCCGACAGCTGGTACGCCTTACTCGCGCGGAGGTGCCGGATGCTCAGCTCGTCCAGCAGCGCTTCCAAGCGCTCCTCGCGCTCGCGCTTCGGAATGTCGAGCGTCTCGAGGATGGCCAGGATGTTCTCCTCGACCGAGAGCTTGCGGAAGATCGACGGCTCCTGCGAGAGGTAGCCGACGCCGCGCCGCGCGCGCTTGTACATCGGCATCGACGTCACGTCGGCGCCGTCGAGCGTAATGCGCCCGGCGTCGGGCTCGATGAGGCCGACGATCATGTAGAACGTGGTCGTCTTCCCCGCCCCGTTAGGCCCGAGCAGCCCGACGATCTCGCCCTGCCGGAGTTCGAGCGCGACGTCGTTCACGACGCGCCGACGGCGGTAAACCTTCACCAGGCCCTCGGCCGCGAGCCGACTGCCGCCCGGCGCGGGCGCGGCTGTTGCCGCGGCCGCGTCCGACTGCCCCGCCCGCGGCGGCGGCGTGCGGTGCTCTCCGGTCTGCTGCAGTGCGGCCTCGACGCCCGCGCGCCGCGGCGCGACTTCCTGCCAGAGCGCATCCTGGAGGCGCACGCGCGTGACGCCGGCCTCCGCATCCGCGCCGTACTCGACGGCGACCACGCCCTGCGCGGCGAGCCGCGGGAGCACCGAACTGCGCAGGTGTCCGCGGACGCGGTCGAGGCTGAGGCGGCCCGCCTCGGCGGCCGAATCGCGGCCGTCCTGCCGGAGCGCAGCGAGGTAATCGTCCCAGTAGCAGCGCGCGACCGCGTCGAACGACGCCCAGCCGCGCTCGTCGGCCTCGTGGAGGACGGCGTGGAGCGCGAGGGCGGTCGATCGGTCGCCCGCGCTCGCGGCGTCGAGCAGCGCGCGCAGCGCCGCCCCGTCGCGCGCGCCTCCCGTCGGGGCCCCGGTCGCCGCCCCGTCGGTAGGCGGTACTCCGTTGCTGGGAGGCGTCACGGCGCGCCGCCCTCGCCTGGGGATCTCGGCCGCCGGGCGTCGCCGGCGGGCACCGGCGCGCCGACGTCGTCCGCCGGCGGCTGCGGCCCGCGCGGGAGTCGGAACGTCGTCCCGGAGCCCGACCGGGGGGCCGGTGCGGTCCGCGCCGGCTTCGTCGAGTCGGGCCGCGTCGAGTCGGACGGCTCGAGATAGACGCCGTCGGACTTGCCGACGACGGTCACCTCGCGCACGAGGCCGCTGTCGAGGTCGACCGTGATCACGCGCCCGCGCACGTAGTTGAGCGACGGCCGCCCCGCGAGCCCCTCGCTCGACGCGAGCTGGTTGAACGCCGTCGCACGCCCGACGGCGACGAGCTGCTTGACCGGAGGCGTACGCGTCGTGTCCCGCTGGCCCGCGAGCGTGTCGAAGCGCGCGACGATGGTGTCACCGCGGAGCACGTCGCGCTCGTTGGAGCGAACCTTCGTGGTGTCGGGGACCGACCGGGCGACCGCCATGCGGAGCGCGTGGATCTCGCGGACGCGCTGGCGCGGCAGGTACGCGGCGATGGAATCGGCGATCAGATCGCGGTCGGGCGACACGGCCGTCGCGCGCTTCGGGCCCCACGCGTACGCGCGGTCGGCCAGTCCGTCCGTCAGGCGGAGGTCGACGGTGTCCGACGTCAGCGTGAGGCTGTCGTTGACAACCTGCGCGTCGGGACGCGCGAAGACGCGCGACAGCTGCCGCTCGCGCGTGAACAGGTCGACGAGGCGGCCGGTCAGCGTGAATGGGCGGCCGCGGCGGCCCCGGATGCGCGCGTCGCGGATGAGGTGCGCGGTCTCGGTCTCCTGTTCGAATTCGGCCGAGTCGGAGTTGGCGAGGACGTCGGTTCGCGTGATGTCGACCTGGCCCGACGCGTACACGACGCTGTCGGCCTGGTCGACGATCGTGTTGGCGATGATCACCGTGGTCGACGTGTCGCGCGGGGTGGCGCGCGCGGCGGCCGTCCCACGCGGGGGCGCGTCCTGGTCGGCGCCGCCGACGACGCGGACGGTCGGACGGCCGGTGGCGGTGAGGCGGCTCTCCGTCCGGATCGGCGGGACGGGGCGCAGGTACTCCGCGTTAGGCCCGGTCATCGTCGTCCCCGTCGGCAGCGTGACGACGACGTTGCCCTCGGCGACGAGTCGCTCCTCGCGCGTGTAATACGTGCTGCGGAGCGCGGTCAGGTGCGCGCGCGTCGGCTCGTCGTACACCACGTTCCCGATCAGCACGAGCAGACCGACCGCCTGGTAGTACTCGGCGCTGTCGGCGGTCAGGCGATTGTTGACGCCCTCGCACCGCGCGACGGCGCCGCCGCCCACGTAGATCGTGTTGAGGTTGGTCTGCAGGTCCTTGACGCTATTGAGGCGCGCGGTGACCGGGTTTTCGTAGAAGTTCACGACGCCGCACTGCGTCGCCGGCCCGCCGTTGCCGCGACGTCGATTGGTGGTCGCGCGCCGGGCGGGGGTGCGCGCGGCGGCCGGCGCGGCGACGGCCGCCACTCGCGGCGTGTCCGCGGCGACGCGCGGCCGCGTCGACGGGTCCGCGCGCGCGGTGTCGGCCGTCGTCCGGCGAGTCTCCGTGGTCGCGCCGACCGGCCCGGGCGCCGTACGCGGCGCGGGCGCGCGCCCGCATGCGGCGAGCGCGCTCACCAGGGCGATGGCTGAAACGACGGCGACCCGCGCCGCACGCACGCGGGCTGCCGACCAGAAAGAGCGCGTCATCGCGGGGCCGGGGCCGACGTGGGAAGTGTGGTCGTCGCCGCGGGAGGTTCGGCCGCGGGAGGAACGGGCCGCCCGAGGGTGCCGCCCGATGGCGCGGGTGCCGCGGCCCCGGTCGAGCCGGAGTTGGGCGGCAGAGCCGCGCGTCCGCGCGCCGCCTTCAGCACCTGCACGCTCCGCAGCTGCGGGTCCGAGCGGAGCCCTATGCCCTCGAGCGTGCGTCCCGGCTCGGTGAACGTGAAATTCGTGTCGCTCGTGATCTGATTCAACGACCGTTCGTACACCAGGTGCGGCGAGGCGAGCCGGCGCCCGTCGGTACTCGTGACGACCACGTCGCCGCGTCCCTCGACGCGCTGCGTGCGCGTGTCGTAGCGCCCGGTGCGTCCGACCATGACGGCGTTCGAGTCGCCCGCGGCGGAGAAGAAGACGATCCGCACGTGGCGCAGGTCGATCAGCGTGTTGTCGTTGTAGAAGTATGCGGTGTCGCCGTACAGGACCGACTTCCGCACGCCAGCGTTCGTTTGCACGTTGCGGAGACCGTACATCACCTGCTCAGCGGAGTCGGGCAGCGCCGCGTTCGCTGACAGCCCCGTCACGGGCTTCGACGAGCAAGCGGCGGTGCCGAGCGTCGCGACCGACAGCAGCGAACGGAGCGCGGCGCGCGTGGGGCGGCGCGTCACGCGGCCCCCGCGCGCAGCAGGTCGTGGAGGTGGACGACGCCGATCACGACGCCGCCGTCCACGACCGGCATCGCGATGATGCCGTCGCGTTCCATCCGGTAGACCACGGCGCTCCCGAGTTCGTCGGACCGCGCGGTCTTCGGCGTTCGGGTCATGACGTCAGACACCGGAACGTCCGCGAACTCCTCGGCGCGCTCGACGAGGCGCGTGAGGTCGCCGCTCGTGACCACGCCGGCGAGGCGGCCGCTTTCGTCCACGACCGCGACGATCCCGCGCCCGCGCGCGAGCGCGACGACCGCCGCGCGCATCGTCGCGTCGCCGGTCACGACCGGAAGGTCGCGGGCGAGCATGACGTCGGCGACGCGCGTCAACAGCCGCCGGCCTAACGCGCCTCCCGGGTGCAGCCGCGCGAAATCCTCGCGGCGGAATCCTTTCGTCTGCAGGAGCGCGACCGCGAGCGCGTCGCCGAGCGCGAGCGCCGCGGTCGTACTCGTGGTCGGCGCGAGGTCATGCGGGCACGCCTCCTCGCGCACCGCGGCGTCGAGCGTCACGTCGCAGTGCCGGCCGATGGTCGAGTCGAGGCGGCCGACGACCGCGACCGTGCGCACGCCGAACCGCTCGAGGTGCTCCAACAGGGGCAGCAGTTCGGTCGTGTCGCCGCTCTTCGAAACCAGCACCGCCACGTCGTCCGGGCCGACGATCCCGAGGTCGCCGTGCAGACCCTCGACCGGGTGAAGAAAGCTCGCGGCGGTGCCGGTGGACGTGAGCGTGGCCGCGATCTTCCGCGCGACGTGGCCAGACTTCCCGACACCGGTGACGACGACTCGGCCCCGCGCTGCCGTGATCAGGCGAACCGCGCGCGCGAACGCGTCGTCGAGTCGGTCGGCCGTCGCCGCGACCGCGTCGGCTTCGAGGCGAAGGACGCGCCGGCCGATCGCGAGGATCTCCGCGTCGCTGAGCGCGGGAGCGGTGGTCGGCTGCAGCGCCGCATCGGCGCCGGGCGCGCGCAGCGAGGTCGCGGCGCTCACGCGCTCGCCCCCGCGCTGGCGAGCGCGGCCGGCGCGCCCTCGCCGCGTTCCTCGACGCGTTCGGAGAGATAGCGCGCGACGACCGCATCCCAGTCCCCGCGGGCGCGCAGGAGCGCTTCGGCGAACTCGCGCACGGCCCCCGCGCCGCCGGCGCGCGCCAGCCGCACGTCCGCCGCGCGCGCGGTATCCTCGCCGGCGTTCGCGACCGCGACGCCGAGTCCGACCGCGCGGAGAGCTGGTACGTCCGGGAGATCGTCGCCGACGAACGCCATCTCGGAGAGTTCGAGCCCGCGGCGCGCGGCGATCTCGCGGATGGCCGGCAGCTTGCGCGCGGCCGGGTCCTGTACGAGGTCGTCGGCGCGCAGTTCCGCCGCGCGGAGCCGCACGCTCTCGCTCACGCGTCCGGTGACGATCCCAACCGCCAGCCCGGCCATCCGCAACAGGAGTACGCCCAGGCCGTCCTGGATGTCGTAGCGCTTGAGTTCCAGCCGGCGCCCGTCGACGTCGCCGAGGTAGACGCCGCCGTCGGTCAGCACGCCGTCGACGTCGAAGCCGACCCAGCGCACGCGGCGCGCGGCCGCGGTGTCGATCGCGGTCGCGCCGAACGCGGCGCGCTGCGACTCGGGCCGCACCTCGGGGTGCGTCACGCGCGCGCCGCCTCCCACACGCGCACGAGCCGACCGACGAGCGCGTCGAGCTCGCCTAACGGGACCATGTTGGGGCCGTCGCTCGGCGCGCGGTCCGGGTCGGGGTGCGTTTCGAGGAAGAGCGCGTCGGCGCCCGCCGCCATCGCCGCCGCGGCGAGCGCCGGAATGTGCTCGCGCGCGCCGCCGCTCGCGCCGCCCTCGCCGCGCCCGGGTTGCTGCACCGAGTGCGTCGCGTCGAACACAACGGGCGCGTCGCAGGCCGCGCGCATGCGCGCGATCGAGCGCATGTCGACGACGAGGTCGCCGTACCCGAAGAACGTCCCACGCTCGGTCACCGCGACGCCGGACCCGTTGGGCACCGTCGTGCGCTCGCATCCGCGGCAACCCGCTCGCACCTTGGCGACCGCCCCGCGCATCCCCTCGGGCTGGAGCCACTGCCCCTTCTTCACGTTGACCGGGAGCCCGGTCGCGCCGGCCGCTTCGAGCAGGTCAGTCTGTCGGCACAGGAAAGCGGGGATCTGCAGCGCGTCGACCACCTCCGCCGCGGGCGCGCACTGCTCCGGCAGGTGCACGTCCGTGATCACACGCAATCCTGTTTCGCGCTTCACGCGCGCGAGCGCCTCGAGCCCGGCGTCCAGCCCCGGCCCGCGCGCGGCGCCGGGGTTCGAGCGGTTGGCCTTGTCGAAACTCGCCTTGAAGATGACGCCGCCAGGGAGGCGGTCGGCGAGCCCCGCGACCCGTTCGGCGACGCGCAGGTTCAGCGCGTCATCCTCGAGCTGGCACGGCCCCGCGATCAGGAACAGCGCGCCGCGCGGGAAGACCGCGCGCGGGGCGTCGGTCACGCGGCTGCCTCGGCGAGCGCGCGCCGCGGAGCCGCGGCGTCCGCGGCGTCCGCGCGCGGGCGCGCCCGCTCCGCGCCTAACTGGCGCACGCGCGCGTGCTCGGCGGCCGCGGCGACGAAGCCCGCGAAGAGCGGGTGCGGGCGCGTGAGGCGCGACTTGAGCTCGGGGTGGAACTGCGACCCCACGAACCACGGGTGGTCGGCGAGCTCGATCATCTCGACGAGCGAGCCGTCCGGCGACAGGCCGCTCAACACCATCCCGTGCCGCTCGAAGGTGTCGCGGAAGCGGTTCGAGACCTCGTAGCGGTGGCGGTGCCGCTCGCTCACCTCGTCGGCGCCGTAGGCGGCGCGCGCGCGCGTGCCCGGACGGAGCCGGCACAGGTAGGCGCCTAACCGCATCGTGCCGCCCATGTCGGTGACGTGCTGCTGCGATTCCATGAGCGAGACGACGGCGTTGGCGCACTCCGGGGCGAACTCGCTCGAGTGGCTGTCGGAGATGCCGCAGACGTTGCGGGCGAACTCGATGATCGCAGTCTGCATCCCGAGGCAGATGCCGAGGTAGGGCAGCCGCGTCTCGCGCGCGACCCGGATCGCCTCCACCATTCCGTCGACGCCGCGCACCCCGAAGCCGCCCGGGACCAGCAGCCCGTCGTACTCCGCGAGGATCGCGCGAGCTTCGTCGTACGACGTGAAGCGGTCGCTCGACAGCCAGTCGACGTCGATGCCGGTGTCGTGCGCGACGCCGCCGTGGACGAGCGCCTCCTGCACGCTCTTGTAGCTGTCGACGTAGTCGGTGTACTTCCCGACGACGGCGATCCGCGGCGCGTCGGTCCGCGGCTCGACGACGCGCCGCACGAGTTCGCGCCAGCGCGCGAGTTCCGGCGCCGGCGTGTCGAGGCCGAGCTTGCGGCAGACGAGCGCGTCGAGACCCTGCGCGTGGAATTCGACCGGGATCTGGTAGATCGTCGGCACGTCCACGCTCTCGACGACGGCGCCGAAATCGACGTTGCAAAAGAGCGCGATCTTCCGCTTGACGTCCTCGGTCAGCGGGCGCTCCGAGCGGCAGATCAGGACGTCGGGCTGGATCCCGACCTCCATCAGCTCGCGCACCGAGTGCTGCGTGGGCTTCGTCTTGACCTCGCCCGCGGCCGCGATGTACGGGACGAGGGTGAGGTGGATGAAGATCGCGTTCGAGCGCCCGACTTCCTGCCGCAGCTGCCGCATCGCTTCGAGGAACGGCTGCGACTCGATGTCGCCGACCGTGCCGCCGATCTCGACGAGGACGACGTCGTTGCCCGGCGCGATCCGCTTCAGGGCACTCTTGATCTCGTCGGTGATGTGCGGGATGACCTGGACCGTCGAGCCGAGGTACTCGCCGCGGCGCTCCTTCGAGATGACGTTCAGGTAGATGCGGCCCTGCGTGACGTTGTTCGCCTGCGAGAGCGCGCGATCGAGGAACCGCTCGTAGTGGCCGAGGTCGAGGTCGGTCTCCGCCCCGTCGTCGGTCACGAACACTTCGCCGTGCTGGAACGGCGACATCGTGCCCGGATCGACGTTGAGGTACGGGTCGAACTTCATCGACGTCACCGTCAGCCCGCGCGCGACGAGCAGGCGGCCGAGCGACGCGGCGGCGATCCCCTTCCCGAGCGACGAGACCACGCCGCCGGTGACGAAGATGTACTTGGTAGGGCGCGAGGCGGACGCGTGCTCGGGCGCGGGGGCGGCGCTGGCGGCGGGAGTCATCGGGCGGGCTCGGGGCGGGGCGACGGCGCGCCGGACGGCGCGCGCATCAACGCGGAATGTGGCCCCGGATCGACCGAGGCCGCAACGCTCGCGACCGCGACCGGGTGGGCGTGGTCGCCGTGCTCCGCGCGCCAGCGCACGTTGGCGCGCGCGAGATCTGCGGGCGTGTCGACACCCGGCTCGCCGGCCGCGTCGACGGATCCGACGCCGATCGCAATCCCGGACGCGAGCGGCCGAAGCTGTTCGAGTTGCTCGACCAGTTCCAGCGGGTGCGGCGGCAGCGACACCCACCGCAGTAACGCCTCCCGCGTGTACGCGTAGACGCCGATGTGGCGGCGCACGAGACGATCGCGCGTCTCGACAGCGCCGGCGTCTGACCCATCCCGCAAGTACGGGATCGGCGCGCGCGAGAAGTAGAGCGCGCGACCGCGGTCGTCGCAAACGACCTTGACCACGTCGGGCGCGCCGAGCATGTCGGGCGTCGCCGGCGCTGCGGCAGTCCCGATCGGTGCGGCGCCGCTCGAGACGACACCCGCGGCGGCCCGGACGACGTCCACGCCGACGAAAGGCTCGTCGCCCTGTACGTTGACGACGAGTTCGACGCCGGCGAATTCGTCGCGGGTCACGACTTCGGCGACGCGATCGGTGCCCGAAGGGTGGTCGGCACGGGTCAGCACGGCTCGCCCGCCGGCGCCGACGACCACGTCGCGCACGCGGGGGTCGTCCGTCGCGACCACGCAGGCGTCGGCGACGGCGAGGGCCGTCACGCGCTGCCACACGCGCACGATCAACGGAGCCCCGCCCAGATCGCGAAGGGGCTTGTGGGGCAGCCGCGTTGCGGCGAGTCGGGCGGGGATGACGACGAGCGACGTCATCCGACGATCGCGGAGCGCGCAGCAACTTTCACGCCAGGAACGATAGCGTGTTAGAGCACCGCCGACAATCGCGGCCCGCATCGCAGTCCCGGGCGCGAGGCGCGGTCTCGGGCCGAGCCGTCGCGCGGCGGTAACTTACC
Organism: uncultured Gemmatimonadales bacterium; assembly: GCA_963763675.1. Lineage (GTDB taxonomy): Bacteria > Gemmatimonadota > Gemmatimonadetes > Gemmatimonadales > Gemmatimonadaceae > BPUI01. The sequence goes on along the minus strand of CAVXPN010000001.1, from coordinate 703,661 downwards.
GCCGCATGAGTGCGGCATGGCTCTGGGCCGGGTGCGGAGCGGCACTGCTGGCGCTGCTGACCCTCGATCTGGCCGCCGACCGAGGCGGGTCAGCGCGGTCGTGGCGCGCGGCCGCGTGGTGGAGTGGCGCGTGGGTCGCGCTCGCGGCCGCGTTCGGCGGTGCGCTCGCGCTGGTCCGCGGTGCCCAGGCGGCCGCCGAGTACGCGACCGGCTACGTCGTCGAGCAGTCGCTCTCGGTCGACAACCTGTTCGTCTTCGTCGCGGTGTTCGCCGCCTTCCGCGTTCCGCCCGCGCTGCAGCACCGCCTGCTGCTCTGGGGCGTGTTAGGCGCGATGGCGCTGCGGGGCGTAGTGATCGCCGGCGGGGCAGCGCTCGTCGCGCGCGCGGCGTGGCTCACGTACCTGTTCGGCGCCGTCCTCGTCGTCGCGGGCGTTCGATTCGCGATGGCCGAGGACGTCGACGCGGGCGAGCCGAGAGCACACCCGGCATTTCGCGCCCTACGTCGCGTGTTTCCTGTCACCGAGACCTTCGATCGCGACCGGTTCTTCTCGCGCGTGTCGCGGCGCTCGGGGCCTGCCCGGTGGGCGGCGACGCCGCTCTTCGCCGCACTCGTCGTTCTGGAGCTGACCGATTTGGTGTTCGCGCTCGACTCCATCCCGGCGGTCTTCGGCGTGACGCGCGACCCGCTCGTGATCTACAGCTCGAACGTGTTCGCGGTGCTCGGCCTGCGCTCGCTCTTCCCGCTCGTCGCGACGGCCGCTTCGCGGTTTCACCTGCTCCGCTTCGGCGTCGCCGGCGTGCTCGCGTTCGTCGGCGCGAAGATGCTCCTCCAGCGCGTCTGGGACGTCTCCGCGCTCGCCTCGCTCGTCATCGTCGTCGGGCTGCTCGGCGGCTCGGTCGCGGCCTCGGTCGCGTTCCCGCCGGGGGCACGGGCCGGCCGGACGCGCGCCTAACGCGTCGCGCGCGTCTACTCGCGCGGCGGGGGCGTTCGCGTGCTTACCGCAAGCCGACGCCGAGGGTGAACACGCGGCGCCCGCGCCCGCGCGGGTCGAAGACGAAGTCCGCGCGCAGCAACGACACCGCCGCCCGGACGCCGAGGTTGGGCGTGAGCGCCGGTAACGTGTTCACCCCGGCGCTGCCGGCCATCGCGCGCGCGGTGAGCGTGGGCACTCCGAACGGGACGCGCAGGAGGCGTACGGGCACCGTGTAGCGCGCCTCCCCCCACGCGAGCTCGGTGCCTCCCTCAGCCAGTAAGAAGAGCGACGGCAACGTGCCGCTGCCGCCGAGGTAGGAGTAGCGCTGCGACGGCACGCCGAGCCCGCCCGACGTGGCGACGCCGTGCGCGAGTAGCTCGAACAGGTGCTCGTCCGCCGTCGGGACGGTGAGCGCGGCGTCGATGGTAAGCTGGGTGAACTGAGCGCCGCGGGCCACGTCGAGCGAACGCTCGACGGCCGCCCCGGCGCGGCCGATCAGCCGCGGCCGCTCGAAGGTGTAACGCGCCCCCGCGAGCGCGGACGTAATCCGCCCGCCGGTCACGGCCGGGTTCGCGCGGCGCGAGCCTTCGAGGGACCTTCGGGACAGGAGCGTCCACGGGTACGACTCGCTTCCCGTGTCGCGCGCGACCGAGACCGCGCGCTCGGTACGGGCGCCGACGTAGGATTCGAGCACGCCGGCGGCGACGTCGTACGCATGGCCCACGGTCCCGTCGAGTCGCGTCGCCCGATAGTAGTTCCGGGCGTCGTCGCCGCTCCCGAGCGTCGAGAGCGAGTTGATGAACGAGTCGCGGATCCAGCGGTCGTTGGTGTACGTCCCGCGTTCGAACGCGGCGTCCACGACGTAGCGGTTCCCGAGCTCGGCGTGCGCGCGCACGCCGGGATCGAACGCGCCGAGGTGGCTACGGTAGGTCACCAAGGGCTCGAGCCGGACGCGACCGGCGGCGAGTCCGAGTTCGGGCCCGAGCGAGACGGAGAGCCCGTCGATGCGGTCGTACGTCGGGACGCGCAGGCCGATGACGCCCGGCAGCCGGACGAGCGGCGCGCGCGCGACCGTCCCCTCGACCAGCGACACGTGCATCGTCGCACCGTCCAACTGCTGCCGCACGAAGACGTCGCGGTATGCGATTACCTCTCCGCGCACGAGAGCGAGCGCCGAGCCGTACACGCCACCGCCGAGCGATATGACGCGGCCGCCGACGCGCGCGCCGGGCCGCAGAAAGACGTCGCCGAACGCGACCAGGTCGCCCTGCACCGTTCCGGCGAGCCGCACGGGCCCGCGCGTCACGATTAACGCGCGATCGACGCTGACCCCGCGCCCGATCGTGACGCCCGTATCCGGCGGCACGAGGACCACGTGGGACCGGCCGACGATCGCCGCCAGCGTGCGCCCGGCGAGCCCGGGCCCCGGGTCATCGACGACGAGGTGCCGGTCTGCGACGAACGCGGCGCGGACGGCGGCCTGGCCTCCGGTATCGGCGGCGGCCGACTGCGCGGCCGCGGAGCGGACGCCCGCCGCCGCGACCACGACCGCGTACGCCGTCGCCGCCGCGCGACGTGAACGCGTGAGGGTGGTCATGCAGACAGGCCTCGAGTGTGGGGACAGGGTGCGTTAGGCGATGGCCGGCTCGGCCCCGTCGTGGAACGCGTCGGCGAGCGCGAGGAAGTTGGCGAGGAGCTGGCGACCACCCTGCGTGAGCACCGACTCCGGGTGGAACTGGACGCCCCACACCGGGTGATGCGTGTGCGCGAGCGCGTGGACCTCGGTGGGATCGTCGGTCGCGCGCGCGGTGATGCGGAGTTCGTCCGGGATCGTCGCGGGCTCGACGACGAGCGAGTGGTAGCGCATGACCGTGAGCGGGCGTGGCAGGCCGTGGAACAGCCCGGTACCATCGTGGTCGAGCGCGGACGTCTTCCCGTGCATGATCCGGCCCGCGCGCACCACGCGGCCGCCGTACGCCTCGCCGATCGCCTGGTGCCCGAGGCACACGCCAAGCGTCGGGACCTCCGCGCCCCACCGGCGGATCAGCGGCACCGTCACCCCCGCCTCCCGCGGCGTGCACGGCCCGGGCGAGAGGACGATCGCGCGCGGCCGGAGTGCGCCGACCTCCTCGACGCCGATCGCGTCGTTGCGGCGGACGACGACGTCCGCGCCGAGGTCGCCGAGGTACTGGACGAGGTTGTAGGTGAACGAGTCGTAGTTGTCGACGACGAGGATCATGGCGACGCGGGGGCGACGGCGCACCGTTAGGCGCGCGGGTGGTACTGGCGGTGCACGCCGCGCAGGTACTCGCGGTCGACGTGGGTGTAGATCTGCGTGGTGGCGATACTCGCGTGGCCGAGCATCTCCTGCACCGCGCGCAGGTCGGCCCCGCCTTCGAGCAGGTGCGTCGCGAAGCTATGGCGGAGCGTGTGCGGCGTGACGCGCGTGGTGATGCCGGCGCGCTCGACGTACTTGCGCAGGATCTTCCAGGCGCCCATCCGCGTCAGCGGCTCGCCGCGCACGTTCAGGAGCAAGATGCCCTCCCCCGCCCCGCGTTCCAACCGAGGGCGCAACTCGCGGACGTACACGGCGACCGCGCCGATCGCGGCGCGCCCGATCGGGACCAGCCGTTCCTTCGATCCCTTGCCGAACACGCGGAGCAGCTGCTCGTCGAAGCGCACGTCGCGCACGCCGAGCCCGATCCACTCCGAAACGCGGAGCCCCGCGCCGTAGGCGAGTTCCAGCATCGCGCGGTCGCGGAAGGCGAGCGGCTCGTCCAGCGAGGGCGCGGCGAGCAGGCGCTCGACGTCGGCCACGCTCAGCACTTCGGGCAGCGTGCGCCAGCGCGCCGGGGCGTCGAGTCGCTCGCTCGGGTCGTTGGTGACCACACCCTCGTCGAGCAGGAAACGGTAGTACGTGCGGAGCGCGCTGATGCCGCGCCGGATCGACGCCGGAGCGAGCCCGAGGTCGTGGAGGTGAAACACGAACTCGCGCAGCGCGCGCGCGGACACCCGGTCCGGCGACGCCACGCCCTTGACCGTCGCGTACACGACGAAGCGACCGACGTCCCGCGCGTAGGCCTCCTGCGTGTTGGCGGCGGACCCGCGCTCGACGGCGAGGTAGTCGTGGAACTGCTCGAGCCGGAACGCGCGGGCCGCTTCGTCGGGGAGCGCGGGTCCGAGCGCCGCCGTGGTCGCCTGCGGCTTGCCGGAAGCACTCACGCGCGCGCCCGACGCCGCCGGACGAGCCACGCGCCGAGTCCGGCGACCGCGATCGCGCCCGCGCCCAATCCGACCCACCGCTGCCCCGCCCCGATGCGCCTCGTGAAGGCGTCGAAGTCGCCGCCGGCGGTGAACGCGAGGTATGTGATGACGCCGTACCAGAGCGCGGACGGAAGTGCCGTCGCAACGCCCGTCCGGATCACGCCGATGCCTAACGCGCCGGCCACCGGCGGGACCACGGCCCGGACCCCCGGGAGCATCCGACTCGCCGCGATAGCGAGGAGGCCGTATCGCCGGTACCACGCACGGATCTGTCGTTCCTGCTCTGCAGTCGCGCCGAAGCGCGGCAACACGGCGGCCGCTCCGTAGCGCGCCCCGACGCCGTACGTGAAGAGCGCGCCGGCGACGTTCCCAGCGAGGACGGCGGTGAAGACGAACGCGACCGCGCCGCGGCCCCGCGCCGCGGCGAACGCCGCGAAGGCGACGACCGCGTCCGACGGCAACGGCGGGAACACGTTCTCGAGCGCGGCCGACCCGGCGGCGACCGCGTACAGCGCGGCCGGATCGAGGCGGGCGAGCCACTGGAGCAACGGCTGCACGCCGGGGCGCCGCGTGCCTGGCGGTGCGTGGGGCGGTCAGCCGCGCGCGAGCATGGCGACGGCGACCACGGCGAGGCCCTCGCCGCGGCCGACCCAGCCCATCCGCTCGTTCGTCTTCCCCTTCACCCCCACGCAGTCCGCCGCGACGCCGAGGACGGTGGCCAGCCGGTCGCGCATCGCCGCGCGGTGCGGGCCGATCTTGGGCCGCTCGGCGACCACGGTCGCGTCGACGTTCACGACGCGGAAACCCGCACGGCCTACGAGCGCGAGCGCCGCCGCCAGCATCTCGACCGAGTCGCGCCCGCGGTTGGCCGGGTCGGTGTCCGGGTACAGTTCGCCGATGTCGCCGAGACCCGCCGCGCCGAGGACGGCGTCGGTGAGCGCGTGGCAGATCGCGTCGCCGTCAGAATGCCCGTCGCAATGGACGTCGGCGGGTACGTCGATCCCGCCCAGTCGCATCGGACCGCCCGGGCCGAAGCGATGCGAGTCGTAACCGACGCCGACCCGCACCTCGGGCGCGGTCACGCGGCCCGGTAGCGCCGGAGCGCGAGCGTCGCGTTGTGGCCGCCGAACCCCGAGCTGTTGCTCAGCGCGACCTCCACGTCTCGGTGGCGAGGCGTGTTGGGCGTCACGTCGAGCGTGATCTCGGGGTCGGGCGTGGCGTAGTTGATCGTCGGCGGGATCACGCCATCCTCGATCGCCTTGGCGCAGGCGATGAACTCGACGACGCCGGTCGCGCCTAACATGTGCCCCGTCGACGACTTGGTCGAGCTCACCGCCAGCGCGTCGGCGTGCTCGCCGAACACGGCGCGGATCGCGCGAGCCTCGTTCGGGTCGTTGAGCGGCGTGGACGTGCCGTGCGCGTTGATGTAGTCCACGTCGGCCGGTCCGACGCCGGCGTCGGCCATCGCGCGCCGCATCGAGCGCTGCAGCCCCTCGTGGGCGTCGGGCTGCCCGGTGAGGTGGTACGCGTCGCCGGTGGCGGCGTAGCCGGCGACCTCGCCGTAGATGCGGGCCCCGCGCGCGAGGGCGTGCTCGAGGTGCTCGAGCACGACGACGCCCGCGCCGTCGCCCAACACGAACCCGTCGCGCGTCGCGTCGAACGGCCGCGACGCCGTCGCCGGCGAGTCGTTGCGCGTCGAGAGCGCGCCCATGCTCGCGAACCCCCCGATCGCCATCGGCGTGACGGCCGCCTCGGACCCGCCCGCGAGCATGACCTCCGCGTCGCCGTACTGGATCGTCCGGAGCGCCTCACCGATCGCGTGCGCGCTCGTCGAGCAGGCGCTCACCGTCGCGAAGTTCGGCCCCTTGCAGTTGAAGCGCATCGAGACGATCCCGGCGGCGATGTCCGTGATGAACATCGGAACGAAGAACGGCGAGATGCGCCGCGGGCCGCCGGCCATGTACGTGCTGTGCTGGTCCTCGAACGTCCTGAGCCCGCCGACCCCGCTACCGATGATCACGCCGGTCTCCTCCGGCGTGTAGCCGGTCCCCGCGCCCGTGCCGTCGGCGAACCCCGCGTCCTGCATCGCCTGCACGGCCGCGGCGAGCGCGTACTGCGTGTACAGGTCCGCGCGCTTCGCCTCCTTGCGGTCCATGTAGGCGCCCGCGTCGAAGCCCTTGACCTCGCACGCGAAACGCACGGCGAAGTTGGAGGCGTCGAACTTCGTGATCTCGGCGCCGCCCGAGCGGCCGTCGAGCAGCGCGCGCCAGGTCGCCGCCACGTCGTTCCCGACGGGCGTCACCGCCCCGAGCCCGGTGACGACGACCCGGCGACGCGTCACGCCGGCACCTTTTCGTTCAGGTACTGCACCGCATCGCCGACGGTGCGGAGCTTCTCCGCCTCCTCGTCGGCGATGTCGATGTTGAACTCCTTCTCGAACTCCATGACCAGCTCGACGATGTCGAGCGAGTCCGCGCCCAGGTCGTCGATGAAGCTGGCGGAGTCGGTGAGCTTCTCGCGCTCCACGCCGAGCTCGCGCTCGATGATGTCGCGGACTTTCGCGGAATGGTCGGCCATGGTTGGGGCGGGGTGTGTGAGATAAGGGGGGAAGCGGGGCGGTAACTTAGTGGTGCCGTCCCCGGGGCGGAACGCCTACATGACCATGCCGCCGTCGACGACGAGCACCTGCCCGGTGACGTAGGCCGCGAGGTCCGACGCGAGGAACGCGACCGTGGCGGCGACATCCTCGGGCCGACCGAAGCGCTCGACCGGAATCGCGCCCGCGAGCTTGGCGCGCGCCTCGGCCGGCATCGCGGCGGTCATGTCGGTCTCAATGAACCCGGGCGCGACGACGTTGGCGAGGACGTTGCGCGTGGCGAGCTCCTTCGCGACGCTCTTCGTGAAGCCGATGAGGCCCGCCTTGCTCGCGGCGTAGTTGGCCTGGCCGGCGTTGCCGGTGATCCCGACGACGCTCGCCACGTTGATCACGCGGCCCCAGCGGCGCTTCATCATGCCGCGCGCCGCGGCGCGGGTCGTCGCGAACGCCGCGCGCAGGTTGGTGTCGATCACCGCGCTCCAGTCCTCGTCCTTGAGGCGGATGAGGAGATTGTCGCGCGTGAGCCCGGCGTTGTTCACGAGGATGTCGCACGCGCCGAACGCGCGCTCGACGTCGGCCACAAGGGCCGCGGCCTGACTCACGTCGACCAGATCGGCCGCGAACCCGATCGCGCGCGCCGCGTCCTCGACGGCGAGCTCGGCGGCGACGGCCTCGGCGCGCGAGGCGTCACGCCCGACGACGGCGACCCGGGCGCCGCAGTCCAGGAGCGCCGCTGCGATCGCGCGCCCGATGCCGCGCGTGCTCCCCGTCACGAGCGCGACGCGCCCGCTCAAATCAATGCGCATCAATCGTAGGTTCCGGTTACGCGGCGAGTTCGGTGAGGAGCGCTTCGACCTGGGGCGCGGTCCCACACGACAGCACGCGTACGGCGGGGGCGGTTTTTCTCACGAGCCCGGCCAGCACCGTGCCCGGCCCGAGCTCGACGTACAGCGCGTCCGGGTACGCGGAGGCGAGCCCCGACACGGTCTCGGTCCACCGCACCGCCGACGTGAGTTGCTGCGAGAGGAGTCGACGTGCATCCTCGCTGCTCACAACGGGTTGCGCCGTCACGTTCGCGTAGACCGGGAATGCCGGATCGACGAGGTCGATCTCCGCGAGCGCCTCGTCCAGCCCCGTCTGCGCGTCGCGCATCAGTGGGGAATGGAACGCACCACTGACGGGCAAGCGCAGCGCGCGCTTCGCGCCCGCGGCCTTCGCCAGCGCCATCGCGCGCTCGACGCCCGCGACCTCCCCCGAGATCACGAGCTGACCTGGCGCGTTGTAGTTGGCCGGCACGACCATCCCCGCGTCGCGCGACGCCTCCTCGCACAGCTCCTCGACCGGACGGTTCGGCTCGCCTAACAGCGCGGCCATCGCGCCGGGGCGCGCCGCGCCGCTCGCGTACATCGCCTCGCCGCGCGCGTGCACGAGCCGCGCGGCTTCGCCGAGCGTCAGCGCTCCCGCGGCGTGGTAGGCCGTGAACTCACCGAGCGAGTGCCCGGCCGCGGCGACGACGCGGTGGGCCATGCGGTCCCGCAACACCGCCCACAGGGCCGCGCCGTGCGCGAGCAGCGCCGGCTGCGCGTGGTCGGTGCGCGTCAACTCGTCGGCGGGCCCGTCGGCCATGATGCGACTGAGCGGAATCCCGAGCGTGTCGTCGACCGTCGCGAGCGCGTCGCGGGCGGCCGGGTACGCGGACGCGAGGTCCGCCGCCATCCCCGGCGTCTGCGACCCCTGGCCGGGGAACAGCAGGACGATTTGCGCGACCGGCATCAGAACCGCACGATCATCGACGCCCAGGTCAGCCCCGCACCGAAGGCGACCATCAGCACGGTCGAGCCCTCCTTGACGCGCCCCGTCTCGATCGCCTCGTCGAGCGCGATGCCGATCGACGCCGACGACGTATTCCCGAACCGGTCGACGTTGACGTAGACCTTGTCCATCGACACGTTCGCGTGCTTGGCGGTGGCTTCGATGATGCGCACGTTCGCCTGGTGCGGGATCATCACGTCGATGTCCTTGCCGGTCAGCTTCGCCCCGTCCAGGGCGCGGTTCGCCGCCTCGCTCATCGAACGCACCGCGTGCTTGAACACCTCGCGCCCGGCCATCTGGACGAAGTGCGAGCGGTCCGCCAGCACGGCCTCGCTGTACGGAACCGTCGCGCCACCGCTCGGCCGCCACAAGAGTTCGGCGAGCGTCCCGTCGGAGCGCATGAACGACGAAAGAATCCCCTTGGGGCCGCGCAACGCGGCGCCGAGCGACGGCTTCTGGCGCCGCAGCACCGCCGCGCCCGCTCCGTCGCCGAAGAGCACGCACGTCGCGCGGTCGGTCCAATCGACGATCGCGCTCATCTTCTCGGCGCCGATGACCAGGACGGTCTCGGCCGTGCCCGCGGCGATCAGGCCCTCGCCGACCGTTAGGCCGTAGAGCCAGCCCGAACACGCCGCGGCGAGGTCGAACGCCGCAGCGCGCGTCGCGCCGAGCGCGGCCTGGACGTCCACCGCGGTGGAGGGGAGGAGTCGGTCCGCGGTGGCGGTGCTCAGAACGATCGCGTCGAGCTCGCCGGCCTGCACGCCGGCGCGGGCCATCGCCGCGCGCGCGGCGTCGGCCGCGAGCATGGCGGTCGTCGTCTCGGCGGCCGCGATGCGGCGCTCGTGGATGCCCGTGCGCTCGACGATCCACTCGTGCGTGGTCTCGATGCCGCGCGCCGCGAAGTCGTGATTGGTCATCACGGCGGACGGAACGCAGCGGCCGGTGCCGGCGAGGTACGCGACGGGACGCTTCACGGGCGGCACGGGGACACGGGGTGGGGCGGCTGGCGGCGGCGCGGTCGGCCGGTGGCCGGCCGCGCCGCGGGAAGGTCAGGCGGTCGGCGCGTCGTCCGGCGACCCGCCGGCCGGGCCGGCGAGCCGGTTGCCGATGTGCTCGCTCATGCGCGCGTCGACGACCCGCACCGCGACCTTGACCGCGTTCTTGATCGCGTTGGGCGTGCTCTTGCCGTGCGAAATGATGCTCACGCCCCGCACGCCCAGCAAGGGCGCGCCCCCGTGCTCGGAGTAGTCGAGCTCGCGGAATGCCTGCGCCAGCACGTCGCGCTCGGCGCCTAACGCGCGCGCGAACACGCCCATGAGCGACGGCGCGAGGGCCTCGTAGAACTTGAGCACGACGTTGCCGACGAAGCCGTCGCAGACGACGACGTCGATCGGGCCGCGGTCGCAGGCGCCCGTCGGGATGTCCCGGCCCTCGACGTTGCCGACGAAGGCGAGGCCCGGCTCCTGGCGCAGCAGCTGGTGCGCCTCGATCACCGCGGCGTTCCCCTTCTCCGGCTCCTCGCCGATCGAGAGCAGGCCGACCGTCGGGTTTTCTCGCCCGAGGACGTCTTCCGCGTACACGGCGCCGAGCCGCGCGAACTGCACGAGCTCCTCGGCCGAGCAGTCGACGTTGGCGCCCGAATCGAGGAGCACCACCGGACGGCGCGCGGTCGGGAGGATCGTGCCGATGGCGGGCCGCTTGAGCCCGGGGTGCCCTTTGAGGATGAACCAGGACGCCGCCATCTGCGCGCCGGTGTTCCCCGCCGAGACGAATGCGTCCGCGAGCCCGTCCGCCTGGAGGCGGAGCCCGACGACCATGCTGCTCCGCGGCTTGCCTCGGATCGCGCTCGCGGGCTTATCCGTCATCGTGATCACGTCCGGCGCCTCGACGACGCGCACGCGGTCGCGGTGCGGCGCGAACGCCGCCAGCTCGCCCGCGAGCAGCGCCTCGAGCTCGGTCTGCACGACGTCGGTCTGGCCGACGAATTGAATCGTGTGCTCCGCCGGCAGTTCCGCGAGCGCGCGCAACGCACCCTCGACCGGCGCGCGGGGGGCGAAGTCGCCCCCCATCGCGTCCACCGCGACGCGCGCCAACTCAGGCGTCCTGCTGCGTCTCGATCCGGAGCTCGCCGTCGTAGTAGCCGCACGTACCGCACACGTGGTGCGGGCGGCGCATGCTGCGGCACTGCGGACACGCCTGGATGGCGATGACCGGGGCGGTCTTGTGCGTGTTGCGGGCGCGCTTCTTCCGCTTCGAGGTACGGCGCTTCGGGACGGCCATGTGTCGGTCTTCGGTAGAGGAAGCGGGCCGCCGGGCGGCCCGCGATCGGTCGGTGGTCGCGCGGCGTCCGCCGCGTCTAACGGTCCGCGCTGGTGAGGCGCGCTGGTGAGACGCGCTCGTGCAGCGCGCCCGCGGAGTGCGCCGGCCGGCGCGGTCGGCGTCGCTAGCGCGCCGCCGCGTCGCGGAGCGCGGCCCAACGCGGGTCGGCGGCGGGCGCGCAGTGACACGCGCTCGGATCACCGGCCGGCAGGTTGCGGTCGGTCCCGCACGTCGGACACAGCCCCTGGCAATCCTCGCGGCAGAGCGGGAAGGCTGGCGCGTGCAGGAGCCACTCCTCGCGGAGTGCGGGACGCAGGTCGAGCTCGAGCGCGTCCGGATCGAACCCGTACGCGTCGGACTCCTCGTCGGCGCCCTCCGCGTCCGCCGCGACGAACACGAGGTGACTCTCGAGCGCGACCGGCGTCGTCACGTCCGTCAGGCACCGACGGCACTCGCCGGCGGCGACGCCCTCGATCCGGCCGCGGAAATAGACGTGGCCCGCGCCGGCCGTCGAGAGCCGCCCCGTCACGTGGAGCGGCTCGGCCGGACGCGGGTCGTCAGCGTCCCAGATGGGGTCAGTCGGCTCGAGCACGCCGTCGACCACGGCGGCCCGCGCCTCCAGCGCGCGAAGGTCGAAGGACAGCATAGCCTTCCAAGCTACCGGCCCCCGATGGCCATTTCAAGTCGAAGTGCGATCGCGACTTACGCCGCGGACCCGGCGACCGGGACGTCCGACGCGGCGAAGAAGAACCCGATCTCGCGCGCCGCGTTCTCGTCCGAGTCCGACGCGTGAATCGCGTTCCGCCCCTTGCTCTCCGCGTAGAGCTTGCGCACGGTCCCCTCCGCGGCCTCGGCCGGGTCCGTCGCGCCGATCGCCTCGCGGAGTGCCGCCACCGCCCCGTCACGTTCCAGCACGACCGGCATGCACGGCGCCGAGGTCATGAACGACACGAGTTCGTCGTAGAACGGCCGCCCGCGGTGCACGGCGTAGAACTCGCCGGCCTGCGCCGCGCTCAGGTGCACGACGCGCGCGGCCCGGAGCACGAAGCCGCGCGACTCGAGCAGCGCGAGGATGTTGCCGGCCTTCGCGGCGTTGAACGCGTCGGGCTTGACGATGGCGAGCGTACGATTGGACATGAACGTGCCTGTATGCGTTCGAGGGAATGGGGCGTCGGCGGGCGCGCGATCACGAGCCCATCAGCTTGCGCACGATGTCGCCGCGCGTGAGGAAGCCGACGAGCCGCCCCTCCCGCACGACCGGCACGCGGTCGACGTCCTTGTTGGTCATCATCGCCGCGACCTCGGCCAGCGGCTGGTCCGGCGACACGCAAAGCACCTGTCGCCGCATGACGTCGCGCACCGAGCGCGACGGCTGTTCGAGCGGCGCGGCCCGGGGCGCCGCGCCGGCGCGGTCAAGGTACTCGGTCAGGAGGTGCTGCAGCAGCTCCCGCTGCCCCAGCATGCCCACGACTCGCCCGTCCGGCTCGACGACGGGCAGGCCGGCCACGCCCGCGCGGGTCATCGCGAGCGCCGCGTCCCGCAGCGGCGTGTCCGGCGCGACCGATCGCGGGCGGAGCGTCATGAGGTCGCGCACGGCGAGCTGGTCCCGCAGCGTGACCTCGCGGAAGGCCGCGAGCCCCGCGACCGCCTCCGCGCTCGTCGCCCGGAGCACCGCGTCGACGACGTCGTCGCGCGAGAGCAGCCGCGAGAGCGCGCCTAGCACCTGCAGGTAGCGGCCGGCGAAGCGCGGCGGCGCCGCGACGAGGAGGACGATCCGCGCCTCCTGCCGCTCGTCGCTCTCGCCGAGCCCTCGCGTGACCGGCGCTGTGGACGTGCCGATCGCGACGGCGATGTCGCGCACCGCGTCGCTCCGGTAGTGCAGCAGGAACGCGCGGTCGCTCATCGCGACCAGGTCCTCGGGCCGCTCCTCGTCGACGCGCGCCCAGAGCCGGTCCGCGTCGGCCACCGCACCGGTCGCGACCAGCCGCTCGAGGAGGGCGCGGCCGGCGTCGCGGAGCGTCGCGCCGGCGAGCGGCACGACGACCCGGTCGGGCGTGAGGTAGTCGCTGAGTTGCATGCACGCCGGCGGCGGACCGTCTTTCGCGGCGTCCGGCCCGGGTCGGGCCGCCGCCGCGTTAGGCGGGTCGCGTCAGCCCATCCGATCGCGGACGAGCGAGACGAAGTCGATCGGCCGCTGCGCGACGCCCATCCCGGCCGCGCGGAACGCCTCGATTTTCTCCGCCGCAGTTCCCGAGGAGCCCGAGATGATCGCGCCCGCGTGGCCCATGCGGCGCCCCGGCGGCGCGGTCTGCCCGGCGATGAAGCCGACGACCGGCTTCGTCATGTGCTCCTTGATGAACGCGGCCGCGTCCTGCTCGTCGGTGCCGCCGATCTCGCCCATCATCGCCACGACCTTCGTCTCCGGGTCGCGCTCGAATGCCTCGAGCACGTCGAGGAAGCCGGTGCCGTTGATCGGGTCGCCGCCGATCCCGACGCACGTGCTCTGCCCGAGGCCGGCCCGCGTGAGGTGGTACACGACCTCGTAGGTGAGCGTGCCCGAGCGACTCACCACGCCGACGTTGCCGGGCGTGCAGATGCGGCCCGGGATGATCCCGACCTTCGCCTCACCGGGCGTGATGAGGCCCGGGCAGTTGGGTCCGATCAGCCGCGCCCCCTGCGCGATCACGTACGGTCGCACGCGCAGCATGTCGACGACCGGGACGCCCTCCGTGATGCAGACGACGAGCTTCACGCCGGCGGCCGCCGCTTCCATCATCGCGTCGGCCGCGAACGGCGGCGGCACGTAGATCACGCTCGTATTGGCGCCGGCCTCGCGCACCGCCTCCTCGACCGTGTTGAAGACCGGCACCTTGCCCTCGAACGTCTGGCCGCCCTTGCCGGGCGTGACGCCCGCGACGACGTTCGTCCCGTACTCGAGCATCTGCCGGGCGTGGAACGAGCCGTCGCGGCCCGTGATGCCCTGTACCACGAGGCGCGTGTTCTTGTCGACGAAGACGCTCACTGGGCCGCCCCCGCCATCGCCGCGGTCCCGCCCGTCGCGAGTTCGACCGCGCGCTTCACTGCCTCGTCCATGTCCGTCATCGCCGTGAATCCGTTCTCCTCGAGGATCTTCACCGCGATCTCTTCGTTCGTGCCCGTCAGGCGGATCACGATCGGCACCTTCAGCGGATTCTGCTTCGTCGCGGTCACGATGCCGTTCGCGACGTCGTCCGTCCGCGTGATCCCGCCGAAGATGTTGAAGAGAATCGCCTTGACGTTCTCATCGGCCGTGATGATCCGGAGCGCGTTGACGACCTTCTCCGGGTTCGACGAGCCGCCGATGTCGAGGAAGTTGGCCGGATCGCCGCCGTAGTACTTCACGAGGTCCATCGTCGCCATCGCCAGCCCGGCGCCGTTGACCACGCACCCGACGTTCCCGTCGAGCTTGATGAACGTGAGGTTGGCCTTGCGCGCGGCCACCTCGCTCGGCGCCTCCGAGCTTTCGTCGCGTAATGCCTCCAAGTCCGCCCGGCGCTCCAGCTCGTTGTCGTCGATCACCATCTTCGCGTCGACCGCGATCACCTCGCCCGCGGGGGTGACGACGAGCGGGTTGATCTCCGCCAACGAGCAGCCGTTTTCGACGAACGCCTTGTACAGCGCCTGCATGATCCGCGCAGCCGCGCGCGCCTGCTTGGCATCCTGGTAGAGGAAGAAGCCGAGCTGCTGCGCCTCGAACGGCTGCAGGCCGAAGACGGGGTCCACCGGGTGGTATTTGATCTTCTCTGGCGTCGTCGCGGCGACCTCCTCGATGTCGATGCCGCCCGCGGCGCTCACCATGAAGACCGGCTTCTTGCTGGCTCGGTCGACGATGATTCCGACGTACGCCTCGGTGCCGATGTCGGCGGCCTCAGTGACCAGCACCTTCTCGACCGTCAGGCCCTTGATGTCCATCCCGAGGATCGCCTGTGCCTTCTCGCGCGCGGCCTCCGGGGTCGGGCAGTATTTCACGCCGCCGGCCTTACCGCGGCCGCCGACGTGGACCTGCGCCTTGACCATCACGGGCTTGCCGACGCGTCGCGCGATTGCTTCGGCCTCGTCGGGCGTGGTCGCCACCTCGCCGGGTGGGATCGGCACGCCGTAACGGCGGAGGACGTCCTTCGCCTGGTATTCGTGAATGTTCACAACACGCTCGTGGGATGAGGGACCGCGCGCCGCAGGGCTGCGCGGTCCCGTGAAGGCGTTCTCAGACCCGCCCGTCCGGAGGCGGGCAAAGATGGCCAAGGGTACGATAGCGGCCGCGTTCGGACAAGCACACGCGGTTCACGGCGACGTCGCGCCGCCGAGGACGCGGCCGAGATCGTCGAGCGCGCGCCCGAACGCGCCCCAATCGCCGCGCTGCAGCGCGCGGCGCGCGTCGCCGTACAACCCGCGCGCCGCGCCCAATCGGTCTTCGGGAACCGTCGGCCGTAGCTGAGCAGTGGCGGCGCCCGGCGCCCCGGAGCCCGGCACGAGGCTCCGCAGCACCGGGCCGCGCAGCACGCGGCCGCCGACGACCACCGACGTCGCCGCGATCGACGGCCGGTTGTCGGCGCCGAACACGTATTGCGAGCGTACGAACAGCGGGCCGTCCGTAGTCGGGACGACGTGCAGCGCGCCGTCGACCACGCCGGGCGCCTCGCGCGCGCCCGCCGGGTTGCCGAGCGTTGCCTGCGGCGCCGCGACCGGGGCGGCGGTGGAGTCGAGCAGATCCTGCCACCGCGCGCCGATCGGCGTCGCCGGTGCGGGCACCCAGGTCGCCCGCGGCGCTGCTCCGCCGGTCGCGACGACGACGCCGGCGATTGCATCCGCCGAGGAGACGAGCGGAATCGCCGTCGCCACGGCCGGCGCGTGTGCGCCGATGCGCGAGCCGAACGCGCCGCCGTAGCGGGCCGTCGCGCCGGTGTCGACGGTCTGTACGCGGCGGCCGGGCGCGAAACGTCCACTCCGCGACCCGTACTCCGCGTAGACGTACGCCTGCGCGAGTGCCGCGTCGTACGGTACCGGGAGCGCCGCCGCGAGCGCGGGAGGCAACAGTTCGGCCCGGGTGAACAAGCGGGGGAACCGCGCGTACCACGCCCGGATGTCCGCGTCCGGGTCCGGCGCCGCGACGAGCTGGACGAACCCCGTGGCCGCGTTCACGAGCGCCGTGCCGGCGAAGCGCAACCTCGTCACCCCCGACGCGTCCGCGCCGTCGAGCGGCAGGTGTTCGGCGAGCGGATAGTCGCTCGACGCGGCGAGCACGCTCACGGCCCACCACACGCTGTCGCCGGCGACGACCGGAGACGCATCGCGCGCGACCGCGAAGAAAGGCAGGAGCGCCTGCACGCGCTCGCGGGGATCGCGCCGGCGGACAAGGCGGGCGCCGCGGCCGTCGCCGTCGTCGGCGCGAAGCAGGCGGAGGTCGCGCGCCGCGAGCGCGTTCGCGAGGCGAACCGGCCAGAGCCCGAACACCTCGCCCACGACGTCCGGGCCCGCGTCGCGGACGACCGCCGCGTCGCTCGCCCCGGGGTAGACGACCCCGGGGATCTCGTTAGGCGCCGCCGCCGGTCCCGCCACGCGCGGCTTGACGACGGGTAGACCGGGCGAACGCGGATCCAGAAGGGTGGCGCGCCACGACGCGCGTGGTCCCCCAGCGAGGGTGGCCGTGCCCGCGACGCTGGCGACGGGACGCGGCGTCACGACCGCCGCCACAATCGTGTCGTTCACGAGCTGCCACCCGACGAACGTCCGCTCGACGCTGCGCGCGTCAGCGGTCGGCGCGGCAGCGCGCGCGAGCGCCCCCGCATCCCAGACCGCGGTGTTGGCCGCGACGTCCGCCGCCGACGCGAGCTCCGCGCTGACGTCGGGCCCGTCGCGCACCTGATCGGCGGCGAACGCGCGGCGCGTGTAGAGCGCGCGGTTCGCCGCCGCGGCACCGTTGGCGATCGTCAGGCGCTCGGGCGCGAGCGCGACGGATGCGATCGGACCGGCCAGGCTCCGGCCGACGATCGTCGTCAGCACCACCGCCGTCACCGCCCAGAACGCGAGCCGCGCCTGGCCGGCCCACCCCGCCCGGAGGACGACCACGGCCGCCAGCGCGGACAGGATCGCGAGTCCGAACCGCGCCGGCAAAAGTGCCAGCTCGTCCAGCCCGGTGAACTCGCCCTTCGCGCCCGAACCGTCGACGAGCAGGGCGTACGCGTCGAGTCGGTGCCCCCACGCGAGCAGGAGCAGGATCGCCACGCCGAAGAGCGCGAGGTGCCGCCGCACGCGCACGGTCGCGCGCACGCGCCCGCGCGCCCAACGGAGTCCCGGCGTCAGGGCGTACAGCGCGATCACCGCGCCGGCGACGAACGCGACGACGACGAGCGCCCACGCGTACGCGCCGTTCTCGAACGGCAGCCAGTAAAGGAAGAACGCGAGGTCGCGCCGCGTGTACGGCTCGATCTCGCCCAACGCGTGTCCGCTGAGCAGCGCTTCGGTCGCGACCCAGTCGCTCACCGGCAGCGCCATCGCGATCCCGAACAACACACTCACGAGCACCAACACGCCGCGCAGTCGGCGCGCTGGCACCGTCTCGGCGATCTCGATCCCGCCGAGCCGGCGCGAGACGGCGACCGCGTCGATCGTGCTCGCGACGCCGAGCAGGTTCAGGTACAGGAAGGCGCCGGCCGCCGCGGCCGCGCCGACGCGCAGCAGGAGCAGATCGACCGCGCGCGCCCGCCACACGTCGAGAAAGCCCGGCCCGAACGCCTCGTACCAGCGGTACTCGACGAACGCGACGGCGGCCGCCCGCGCGAGGAGCAGCGCCAGGGCTGCCCCGAGCGCGACCGCGAGCCAGCGACCGCGCGTCATCCGGGCCCGCCCGCTCGCTTAATGGCCGACGCCGGGCGTCGGGTCGACCCCGCGCGCGCGCAGCCAGTCCTCCATCTCGCCCCGCATCGCCGCGAGCCGCTCGGCGTTAGGCGCCTCGAAGCGCATCACGAGCACCGGCTGCGTGTTCGACGCGCGCATCAGCCCCCACCCGTCGCCGAACAGGACGCGCACCCCGTCGACGTCGACGACGTCGTAGCGCGCGCGGAAGTCGCGCGCCGCCTCCTCGACGACCGCGAACTTGCGCTCCTCGTCGACGTCGACGCGCAGCTCGGGCGTCGACACGAACTTCGGGACGTCCGCGAGCAGCCCGCTGACCGTCGTGCCCGAATCCGCCACGATCCGCAGCAGCCGCGCGGCGCCGTACAGCGCGTCGTCGTGGCCGTAGAAGCCTTCGGCGAAGAACATGTGCCCGCTCATCTCGCCCGCGATCGGCGCGCGCGCCTCCTTCATCTTGTCCTTGATCAGCGAGTGCCCGGTCTTCCACATCACGGGAACCCCGCCGGCCGCGCGCACCGCGTCGGGCAGCGCCTGCGAACACTTCACGTCGAAGATCACCGACTGCCCCGGGCCGGTCCGTGCGAGCACGTCCCGCGCGTAGAGGATCAGGATGTGGTCGCCCCAGACGATCTCGCCGTGCTCGTCGATGAGCCCGAGCCGGTCGGCGTCCCCGTCGAACGCCACGCCCAGGTCGGCCCCCTCCCGCCCAACGGCCGTGATCAGGTCCTGCACGTTCTCGACGACGGTCGGGTCCGGGTGGTGGTTCGGGAACGTGCCGTCGCTCTCGGCGAAGAGCTGCGTCACCCGCGCGCCGAGTCGCTCGAGGAGCTGCGGGCCGACGACCGCGCCCACGCCGTTGCCGTAGTCGGCGACGATCTTGAGCGGCCGCGAGAGCGGTCCTACGCGCTCGACCACGTCGTCGATGTAGCGGTCGATGATCGCCGAGTCGCGCACGGTGCCGCTCCCCGACGGGAATCGGTCGCCGACGGCCAGGTCGTACAGGTGCTGGATCGCGTCGCCGTGGATCGACGTCTTCCCCACGGACAGCTTGAAGCCGTTGTACTCAGGAGGGTTGTGCGACCCGGTGATCTGGATGCCGCCCACGACCGGCTCGTTGAACAGCGACCAGTACAGCAGCGGGGTCGGAACGACGCCCACGTCGATCACGTCGACGCCGCATCCGGTGAGCCCGGCGACGAGTCCGTCGCGGAGGCCGTCCCCACTCGGGCGGTTGTCGCGGCCGACCGCGACCGCGCCCCGGATTCCGCGCTCCTCGAGGAGGGCCGCGTAGCCGCGCCCGAGCGCGCGCGCGACGTCGGGCGTGAGATCGCGTCCGACGATCCCGCGGACGTCGTACTGGCGGAAGATCTGGCGATTGAGCACGGAGGGAGAGTTCATGACAACGGGCCGTGCGGTGCGGGTACGGCGGCCGCCGAGGCGGCGCTCACGGCCGGCGCCCGCGAGTGGCCAGTGCGGACGAGCCGACGACCGCGTCGGTCGGCGCGCTCAGGCCAGCCCGCCGCGTGACGGGCACCGAGGAGCCCGGGCGCAGCGCGGCGGACTGCGCGAGACTGACCGCCGGCGTCGGGTAGAGTCCGAGGACGAGCAGCACAGCGGCACAGACGTAGATCACCCAGCGCGTCCACCCGGCTACGGGCGGCAGCGCGGGCGCGTCCTCGGCCGGCGCGCGCATGAACATGCGCGCAACCACGGCGAGGTAGTAGCCGGCCGAGATCACGCTCGCCAGCACGAGGAGGACCGCGAGGCGCGACTGTGGTTGCTGCGGAGCGACGGGCGCCAGGGCGGCCTGCAGCACGTACCATTTCGCGAAAAAGCCCATGCCGCCCGCGATCGGGAAGCCGAGCAGTGCGAGCATGAACACGGCCATCGCCACCGCGAGCGCTGGGCGGACGCGGAACAGCCCGTCCCAGCGCGCGCCCGCGTCGCCGTCGCTCCCCGCCGCGAGCGCCTGCACGACCGAGAACGCCCCGATCGTGGCGAGACTGTAAGCCGCGAGGTAGAACACGATGGCCGAGCTTCCGACGGCGGAGTTCGTGACGACGGCGACCAGCAAATAACCGGCGTGCGCCACGCTCGAGTACGCGAGCATGCGCTTGACGCTCCGCTGCGCGAGCGCGACGAGGTTGCCGCCGAACATCGTCGCTACCGCGAGCCACCAGAGCACGTCGTGCCAGCGCTGGAGCGCCGCCGTCTCGCCGAACCCCTCGATGAACACGCGCGCGAGCGCGGCGAACGCGGCCGCCTTCACGGCGGCGGCCATGAACGCGGTGTAGGGCGTCGGCGCGCCTTCGTACACGTCGGGCGTCCACATGTGGAACGGCACGGCGGCGACCTTGAACCCGAGTCCGACGAGGACCGCGGCGATGCCGAGTACGAGCATCACGGGGAGCGGCCCCGCCCCGAAGCCGGCGATCGCCTGCGAGATCGCGCCGAGTTCGGTTGCGCCGGTTGCGCCGTAGACGAGCGCGACGCCGTAGAGCAGGAACGCCGTCGAGAACGCGCCGAGTAGGAAGTACTTGAGGCCGGCTTCGGCCGAGCGCGGGCTGCGTCGGTTGCTCGCCGCGAGCACGTAGGTCGGGATCGACATCAACTCGATCCCCAAGAACACCAGGATCAAGTCGCGCGCGCCGGCGAGCAGCATCATGCCCGAGACCGACAGCAGCATCAGCGCGAACGTCTCGGTTTGCGGCGCGCGCGACGCGCGCGCCTCGTCGCCGGCCAGAAACGCGCTCAGCGCCGCGCTGATCAGGACCACGCCGTCGACGCCCCACCGGAAGCCGTCGACCGCGAGGCCCGGCACGTCGCCCGCGCCGATCGCCCCGGTCGCGAGCGCCGCGACGGACGCCAGCGCCACGGCGCAGACGCCGACGACGCCTAACGCGGCCGCCCGGGCGGCTCCGACGTCGTCATCGCGCCGCGCGGCGCTCCACAGCAGCAGGAGCAGCGCGCCCGTCGCGACGACGAGGTCGGGCAGGATCGCGGCGGTCGAGAATCCGGTCACGGGCGGGCGGGGGTCGGCGGAAAGCGGAAAGTCACGCGGCTCACCGCACGTCGGCGGCGGCCGTCACGGGGCCGCTCTGGACCTGTTCGACGATGCGGCGGATCGGCCCCTCCATGCGACGGAGCGTCGCGCCCGGGGCGACGCCGAGCCAGACGATCGCGACCGTGAATGCGGCCAGTACGGCCAGCTCGCGCCCGTCGAGGTCGCGCATGCGCACGACCGGCGACGTGTCGATCGGAGCGTCGGCGCTCGGATCGCGGCGCGCGGCGAACAGCACGCGCTGCAGCGCGCCGAGGAGGTAGACCGCGGCGAGGATCACGCCGACCGTCGCGAGGAGCGTCATCCCCGGGTACGTCTGGAACGCGCCGATGAGCACGAGGAACTCGCCGACGAAGCCGTTGGTCCCGGGCAGGCCGAGCGCGCTGAGCGCGACCACGACCATCGCGACCGCGAAGATCGGCAGCGAGCG
Source organism: uncultured Gemmatimonadales bacterium (assembly GCA_963763675.1). Lineage (GTDB taxonomy): Bacteria > Gemmatimonadota > Gemmatimonadetes > Gemmatimonadales > Gemmatimonadaceae > BPUI01. Next base: position 682,314 of record CAVXPN010000001.1, on the reverse strand, counting down.
CGCGAGGCCGCCGAAGCGGTCGAGCGACGACGTGCCGGCGCGGTCCTCGAGGATACCGGCGAGCACGAACAGCGCGCCGAGCGAGACGCCGTGGCTGACCATGACCAGCATCGCGCCCTGCATGCTCTCGGGCGTGAGCGCGAAAATCCCGAGCACGACGAAGCCGAGGTGGCTCACCGACGCGTACGACGCGAGTCGCCGCAGGTCCGGCTGCGCGGCGGCGACCAGCGCGCCGTAGAGGATCCCGGCGACCGCGAGCGCGACGATCGTCACGCGAAGCGTCGGGTCGAGCGCCGCCGCGGGGAACAGCGGCAGCGCGAACCGAAACATCCCGTACGTGCCGACCTTGATGCCGAGCGCGACGGCGGCGCTGGTTGGCGCCGAACGCTGCGCGCCGGGAAGCCAGCTGTGCAGCGGGAAGTACGCGCTCTTGATCGCGAGCGCGGCGAAGAAGCCGACGAACAGCCAGCGCTGCTGCGTCGGCGGCATCGTCGAGCGCACCGCCGCGATCGTCTGGTCGATGTCGAACGTGGTACGCCCCGCCGCGTTCCAGAGCGCCACAATCGAGGCGAGCATCAGCAGCGAGCCGAGCGTCGCCATGATGAAGTACTGCAGACTCGCGCGCGTCCGCTCCCCCTGCCCCGAGATCCCGATCATGAAATACATCGGGATGAGCACGAGCTCCCAGCAGAGGTAGAACAGCAACAGGTCGAGAGAGACGAAGACGCCGACGATCCCCGACGTCAGGACGAGGAGCCACGCGTAGTACGAGCCGGGGCGCTCGACCACCGAGCGCCACGAGCCAAGCACGGCGAGCGGCATCAGGAGCGCCGTCAGCAGGACCATCACGAGCGACAGTCCGTCGACGCCCAGCGTCAGGCGCGCGCCCCACTCCGGGATCCACGGTAACGCGACGCGCGCCTGCCACCCCGTCACGCCCGGCTCGAAATACGCCCACAGCCCCAGCGCGAGCACCGCCTCGCCGATCAGGACGGCGGCGGCGATCACGCGCGGTTCGACGCCGCCGGGACTTCCGCCGCGGGCCGGGGCGACGTCCCCCGTTGCCGCGGCGGCGTCGCCGCGGCGGCCCGCGAACAGCAGCACGGCGGCGCCGATCAGCGGCCACGTGAGCAACGCCGGGAGGACCCAGCTGCCGTAGCCGATGCCGGCCAGCAGTTCGCGGATCACAGGAACGCCACCGCGCCGATGACCACGACCGCGCCGACCGCGACGACCCACGCGTAGTTGCCCACGCGCCCGGTCTGCGCCTGCGACCCGAGCCACGCCGCGCCGCGGGCGGCGAGCGCCGAGCCGCGGACGAACAGTCCGTCGATGATCCCGGCGTCGACGCCTCGCCACAGCACGTTGCGCGCGAACGTCATGAGCGGGCGCGCGAGCCCGCGGTCGACTGCCTCGTCCACGTAGTAGGCGTGCCGCAGCGTGCGCTCGACGCCCGACTCCGCGACGCGGTACTCGGCCTTGGAGACCAGGCGCGCGGGCTTGAGCAGCGCGACCGCGAGCACGATGCCTAACGCCGCGACGACGACGGCGGCGCCGATCAGCATCGTCTCCGGGCTCGACGCCGCGGGGCGCGTCGCGCCCGACCCCGCGAGCGCGGCCGACGGCGCCCCCACCACCGGTTCGAGCCAGCGGTCGAGCGCGCCGACCGAGCCGAGGCCGCCGAACAGCGCCGGCAGGTTCAGCCAGCCGCCGACGACCGTGAGGACGCCGAGGATCGCGAGCGGCGCGGTCATGACCCACGGTGCCTCGCGCAGGTGCGGGCGCTCGCCGTCACCCGTGCGGTTCACCCCGTGGAAGGTGTAGAGCATCATCCGCGTCATGTAGACCGCGGTGATGAGCGCGGTCACGAGCCCGATCGCGTACACGACGTACAGCCACGTCGACCCGCTCAGGCCGAGGAACGACAGCCCGCGGAACGCAGCCGACTCCGACGCGCGCTCGAACACCGAGCCGAGGATCTGGTCCTTCGAGAAGAAGCCCGCGAACGGCGGCACTCCCGAGATGGCGAGCGTCGCGACCCACATCAGGATCCACGTCACCGGCATCGTCCGGCGGAGCCCGCCCATGTTCCGCATGTCCTGCGCGTCCTCGTCGTCGCGGTGCGTCGCGTGATACGCCTCGTGCAGCGCGTAGATCACCGACCCCGATCCGAGGAAGAGGAGCGCCTTGAAGAACGCGTGCGTCACGAGGTGGAACACCGCCGCCGTATACGCGCCGGCGCCCGCCGCCATGAACATGTACCCGAGCTGCGAGATCGTCGAGTACGCGAGCACCTTCTTGATGTCCCACTGCTTGAGCCCGACCGTCGCCGCGAAAAACGCCGTCAGCGCGCCGACGAGCGCCACGGTCAGCGACGCCGCGGGGGCGAGCGCGAACAGCGTGCCGCTACGGGCCACGAGGTACACGCCCGCGGTGACCATCGTCGCCGCGTGGATCAGCGCGGACACGGGCGTCGGGCCGGCCATCGCGTCCGGCAGCCAGATGTAGAGCGGGATCTGCGCGCTCTTGCCGGCGCAGCCGAGAAACAGGAACAGACAGATCAGCGTCGCGACCGAACTGCCCGCGGCCAGCGTGCCGGCTGCCGCCGCGTTCACGCCGACGAAGTCGAGCGTGCGGAAGTTCGCGAAGATGAGGAACATCGCGATCAGCAGCCCGAAGTCGCCGACGCGGTTCACGACGAACGCCTTGCGCCCCGCGGTCGCGTTGGACGACTCGGCGAACCAGAAGCCGATCAGCAGGTACGACGCGAGCCCGACGCCCTCCCACCCGATGAACATCACCGGGTAGTTCGCCCCGAGCACGAGCACGAGCATGAAGCTCACGAACAGGTTGAGGTAGGCGAAGTAGCGCGCGTACCCGGGATCCCGACGCATGTAGCCGACGCTGAATATGTGGATCAGCGTGCCGACGCCCGTGATCACGAGCGTCATCAGCATCGACAGCTGGTCGAGCTGGAACGCCCAGTCCACCCGCAGGTCGCCCGCGGGCATCCACGCGCCGTACCGCGCGACGAACGGGCCCGCGGCGACCAGCGTCGCGCGCGGCACCGCGAGCATCGCCGCAAACATCGTCGCCGCGAGCGCGAACGCGAGCCCGATCACCGTTGGCCCGATCACGCTCACGAGCCCGGCGTACGGCGGCGCGTGGTCGCGGGGCGGGCCGCCGTGGATGTCGTCGGTGCCACCCGCACCCTCGGTCGCCCCCGCGCCATGCGTACGCGCGGCCGGCACGAGCGACAGTGCGCCGTTGAGCAGGAAGCCGAGCAGCGGCAGCAGCGGCAACAGCCACACGAGCCCGGCCACGCCGCCCGCGAGCGGGTGCGCCGGCGCCGCCGCGACCGTCGAGGTAACGTCTAGCATCAGCCGCGGAGCAAGTTGATGTCAGCCAGGTCGACCGTCCCAAAGTGGCGGAAGACGGCGATCACGATGGCAAGGCCGACCGCGGCTTCGGCGGCCGCGACCGTCATGACGAACACGACGAAGGCTTGGCCGAGCGTCCCGCCGTGCAGGCGCGACAGCGCGACGAACGTGAGGTTGACGGCGTTGAGCATGAGCTCGACGCACATGAAGAGCACCAGCGCGTTGCGGCGCGTCAGCACGCCGACCACGCCGATGACGAAGAGGCCCGCGGCGACGAGAAGCGCTTCGGCGATCATGCCTCGCCCCGGCGTTTGGCCAGCACGACCGCTCCGACGACCGCGGCGAGCAGCAGCAGACTCGTGATCTCGAACGCGAGCAGGTGCGTCGTGAACAGTACCGACGCGACGGGTGCGATGACGTTCTGATCGCCGTCGACGACCACCGTCGCGGGTAGCCCGAGGCCGAGGTCCGCGGGGAGCCGCGACCGCGCGGTGACGAGGAGCTCGGCGAGCAGGGCCGCGCCGAGGAGTCCCGCCCCGATGCGGACGGCGAGCGTCCGGAAGTCCGCGCCCGCGTTCGCCTCGCCCAGGTTCAGCAACATCACCACGAAGAGGAACACGACCATGATCGCGCCCGCGTACACGAGAACCTGCACCGCGCCGACGAACTGCGCGTCCATGAGGATGTAGAGCGCGGCGAGCGAGAACATCGTGCTCACGAGCCAGAGCGCGGCCGCCACGGGGCTCCGGCGCGTGACGAACAGGAGCGCGGAACCCAGGGCGATCAGCCCGAAGAGGTAGAAGAAGAACTGCTCGAAGCCGGTCATCGCGGGCGGACGTTAGGCGAAGGCACGGCGCGGCGTCACTCGCCGCGCGGGTCGGCCGGGTCCCACAATTCGCTCACGGGGTGCGTCTGCGCCATCAAGCGCTCGAGGTCGTAGACGAATCCCTCGCGGCTGTACTCCGCGTTCTCGTAGTGCCGCCCGACGTGGATCGCCTCCTCGGGGCATACCTCCTGGCAGTACCCGCAGAAGATGCAGCGGAACTCGTCGATCTCGAAGACCAGGGGATACCGGTTCCCGTCCTCGTCCTCGCCGGGCACGAGCTTGATGCAGTTGGCCGGACAGACGGTCGGGCACAGGCCGCAGGCGACGCATTTGGCCTTGCCGGTCTCGGTGGTGAGCATGCGGTGCGTCCCGCGCCACCGGCGTGAGACGGTCTCCTTCTGCTCGGGGTACTGCGTCGTGACCTTATGCGGGTTGAGCAGGTGCCGCATCGTGTTCGCCATGCCGGTGAGCGTGGCGCGCACGTAGCTGACCTGCTCGACCGGCCGGTCGAGGACCTTGACGGAGATGGCCATGAGTCGTTGTGACGGCGTTCAGTCGCCCGAGACGGGCGACGCTTCGGCGGCGGGCACACCGCGGCGCGCCTGCATGGCCGCGACGCGCGCGCGCGCGAGTCCGCGCAGACGCTCGACTTCCGCCGTGCGCGCCCGCGCACTCGCCGGGCTGATCAGACGTCCGCGGTCCACGACCACGAACAGTACGCCCACGAGCACGACGTTGAGCAGGAAGAGCGCGCCGTTGAAGGCGAGCGTCCCCGGCGCGAACCCGGCGACCTGCAGGCCGAGGAGTGCCGCCGCGATCACCACGAGGTACCCAAGTGACACGGGCAGCATGAACTTCCAGCCGAGCGCCATGAGCTGATCGTAGCGGAAGCGCGGCAGCGTCCAGCGGATCCAGATGTACAGGAACAAGAAGAACAGCACCTTCGCCGCGAAGAACGCGAACGTGGCGACCGTCTTCAGCAGCGTCCACGGCGGCACGTTGTCCCACGTCGTGAACGGGATGTCCCACCCGCCCAGGAACAGCGTCGCGACGAACGCGCTCGCCGTGATCATGTTCGAGTACTCGGCGAGGAAGAACATCGCGAACTTCATCCCGCTGTACTCGGTGTGGTATCCGGCCACCAGCTCCGACTCCGCCTCGGGGAGGTCGAACGGCAGCCGGTTCGTCTCGGCGAACGCGCTCACCAGGAAGGTGAAGAACGCGACCGAGAGCAGCACGACGTTCCACGAGAACCCGCCTCGCGCCTGCTGGGCGATGATCTGGTTGAACGTGACGTTCCCCGCGAGCAGCAGCACCGGGATCGTCGAGAGTCCCATCGCGAGCTCGTAGCTCACGAGTTGCGCGCTCGACCGCAGACCGCCTAACAGGGCGTATTTGTTGTTCGAACTCCACCCCGCGAGCGTCAGCCCGTACACGCCGAGCGAGGTGATCGCGAGGATGTAGAGAAACCCGATCGGCAGGTCGGCGACCTGCATCGGCACGAGGCCCCGCCAGCTCGCCGGGAGGATAGAGAGGGTGACCGGCAGCGGCGACGCGAGCGGGATCACCGACAGCGTGATCAGCGCCGGAACGAACGACAGCGCCGGCGCGAGGAGGAAGAGCGCCTTGTTCGCGGCGCCCGGCTCCGACGCCTCCTTCATGAAGTTCTTGAGCCCGTCGGCCATCGGCTGCAGTAGGCCGCCCGGGCCGACGCGGTTGGGCCCGTGGCGGTCCTGAATCCAGCCGGCGATCCGCCGTTCGGCCAGCGTCAGCAGCGCAACGAGCGTGAGCGCCCCGCCGATAAGGACGAGGATCTTCACCAGCGCGTAGACGACGAACGCGACGTCGCTCGTCGGCTCGGCCTGCGTCACGGTCGCGGTCTGGAGCAGCATCAGCGGCAGGCTCACGGCGCCGCCTCCGCCACGGCGGCATCGGCGGGCGCGCCCTGCTCCGCGACCGGCCGTCCGCGCAGGCCCAACGTGTCGTACGACATGCCCGCGAACGCCGCGTGCGAGCCCGCCAGAGCGGCGAACGCGTCGCTCGCCGCCCAGTAGCCGGCGCCGTCGCCCATCGCGGCGAGCAGGTCACCGAGCACCGACCAGCTCGGGCGGGCGAGCGCCGGGGCCGACTTCGCTTGCAGGAATCGCTGCACGCGGCCGTGCACGTTCGTGAACGTGCCGTCCTCCTCGAGCGTGTTCGCGATCGGCAGCACGACGTCGGCGTGCGCGGCCCAGGTGGGCACCGTCGTGCCGATGACGATCGTGCGTAGCCCCGTGGGCGCCGTCACCATCTCGCCCGCGAGCTCCTCGTCGGCGACGATCAGCACGTCGCCGGCTCGCAGCCCGGCCAGCGCGCGCGCCCGCTCCACCCGCGTGAAGCCGAGCAGCTCGGCCCCGCGCACGTTCGCGGCGCGGTCCGCCCGCAAGGCGAGGTCCGGCACGCCGGGGAGCGGCTGCTCGCGTCCGGTCTGGACCGCGAAGTACCCCTCCCCGCCGGTGCGCTCGACGACGCGCGCGAGCAGCGAGAGCGCCTCGTTAGGCAGCATCGGCGACGCGAGCACGTACGTGCGGGAACCGTCGATCAGCCGCGCCGCCGCCGCGACCGCGTCGTCCCAGTCGGCCGGCTCCAGGTCGCTCGCGCGCGTGCCGGGCACGTTCGGCGTCACCCGCACGTACGGCACCTCGGCGCGGTCGCGCCGGTTCATCCAGCGGTAGCCGAGCCGGCCCGGGTCGCACATGTAGTACTGGTTGACCTCGGGGTTGGCACGCGGGCGCAGCTGCACGACCGTGTCGTCCCGAGTCTCGACGATCATGTTGCACCCCTGCGAGCAGTTGGGGCACACCGACGCCGTCCGCTCCAACTCCCACGCGCGCGCCTTGTTGTGGAAGTCCTTCGAGATGAGCGCGCCGACGGGGCACAGGTCGATCACGTTCCCCGACCAGACGTTGTCGCCGAGGTCGTGCTCGGGGTGGATGCCGATCACCGCGCGGTCGCCGCGCTCGCTGACGTTGAGCACCGGCTCCTCCGCGACCTTGTCCATGAAGCGGACGCACCGCGTGCAGAGGATGCAGCGGTTGGTCACGTACAGCACGTCGCCGCCGAAGTCCTCGGCCGCGTTGAAGCGCTTCGGCTCGAGGTAGCGCGATTCGGCGCGCCCTTCCTGGAACGTGTAATCCTGCAGCTCGCACTGCCCCGACTGGTCGCAGATCGGGCAGTCGAGCGGGTGGTTGATGAGGAGGAACTCGAGCACGCTCTTGCGCGCGTCGCGCGCCTTCTCGCTGTGCACGTGCACGATCTGGCCTTCGCCGACGGCCGTCGCACAGGCGGGCGCCAGCTTCGGGAATTTTTCCACCTCGACCAGACACATGCGGCACACGCCGGCGACGGGGAGGCCGGGGTGGTAGCAGTAGTGCGGGATGAGCACCCCGGCGGCCTTCCCCGCTTCGAGGATGCTCGTGCCGTCGGGGACCGTCACGGGACGGCCCTCGATCGTGAGGTTGACCATCTTCACCGGCTTCGCTTCGCTCATCGACGGCTATTCGTTAGCTCGGGGTCGTCGCGCGCTCACTGCCCCATCGAGGCCGCGACGCGCGCGGCCATGCTCGACCCGCCGCGCGCCGCTTGCTGCGACGCCTGCTGCGCGGCCGCAAAGCTGACGACGTTCGGGCTCTGCTTCAGCTTCGCCTCGAACTCGTGCCGGAACTTCTTCAGGCCCGACACGACCGGCGTCGCGCACGAGTCGCTCAGCACGCAGATCGTCTTCCCCGTCATGCCGTCGGCGATCGCGAGGAGCGTGTCGAGGTCCGCGGCGGTCCCGTTCCCGTCGCGGATGCGCTCCAGGATCTTCGTCGTCCACGCGGTGCCCTCGCGGCACTGCGAGCACTGCGCGCAACTCTCGTGGGCGTAGAAGCGCGCGAGCCGCGCGATCTGGCGCACCATGTCCTGCCGGTCGTCCATGACGATCACGCCGCCCGAGCCGAGCATCGAGCCCGCGGCGACCATGCCCTCGTAGTCCATCAAGGCGGTCTTGCACTCGTCAGGCGTCAGGATCGGCACCGACGAGCCGCCGGGGATCACGGCCTTGATCTCGCGCCCGTCCGCCGCGCCGCCGCAGACGTCCCAGAGGAACTCTCCGAACGGGAAGCCCATCGCCATCTCGTAGTTGCCCGGGCGCGCGACGTTGCCGCACACCGAGAACAGCTTCGTCCCCGTGCTCTTCGGGTTGTCGGGCCGGCCGTACTGCTTGTACCAGTCGGCGCCGTTGAGCACGATGTGCGTGGCGGCGGCGAGCGACTCGACGTTGTTGATCGTCGTCGGCTGCGCGAACAGTCCGGCGACGGCCGGGAAGGGCGGTTTGATCCGCGGGTTGCCGCGGCGGCCCTCCAGCGAGTTCATCAGGGCGGTCTCTTCACCGCAGATGTACGCGCCGGCACCGCGGTGCACGTGGACGTGCACCGTCTTGCCCGTGCCCATCGCGTTGTCGCCCAGGATGCCGGCCGCGTACGCGTCCTTGACGGCCTGTTCGAGCTGCGCGATCGGCTCGGTGTACTCGCCGCGGACGTAGATGTAGCCGACGGTCGCGTAGATCGCGTACGCGGCCATCGCGACGCCCTCGACGAGGGCGTGCGGCGTCCAGCGCATGATCTCGCGGTCCTTGAACGTGCCGGGCTCGCTCTCGTCGGCGTTGCAGCACAGGTAGTGCTGCTTCCCGTCGGGCTTCATGAAGCTCCACTTCACGCCCGTGGGGAATCCGGCACCGCCCCGGCCGCGGAGGCCACTGTCCTTGACGACGTTCTGGACTTCGACCGGATCCATCCCCAGCGCCTTCTCGAGCGCGGCGTAGCCGCCTCGCGCGCGCCAGCCCGCGAGCGTTCGCGCCTCCGCGTCGCCGAAGTACTTCGAGAGGACCTGCGTCTCGCGCGCGTGCGGCGCGTGCGGGTAGCCCATTGCGTCTGCCTCTGCCTAACGGAGCGCCGCGAGTACGGCGGGGACGCGCTCGGGCGTCACCGACTCGACGTACGTGTCGTTGATCTGCACCGGCGTGGCGAAGCCGCACGCGCCGAGGCACTCGACCTCGATCACCGTGAACCGGCCGTCGGGCGACGTGACCCCGAGCTCCTTACAGCCCGTGTGCTCGAGGAACGCCTCGACGACGTCCTCCGCGCCGCACACGTTACACGGCGTCGTGGTGCAGACCTGGATGAAGTGCTCGCCCACCGGATGCTGGTGGTACATCGTGTAGAACGTGACGACGCCCTTGACGTACGCGGGCGTGAGGTCGAGCACGTTGGACACCTCGGTCATCCCCTCGTCGCTCACCCATCCGCGCGCCTGCTGCACCATCCAGAGCGCGGGCAGCAGCGCGGCCATCTTGTTCGGGTAGCGCGTGAGCAAGGTGTCGAGCTCGGCGCGCGCGGCCGAGCCGGGGGGGAAGACCGGCTGGTATGGCGCGTCGCCGTGCCCGTCGCCAGCGCGACTCAGGACCTCGCTGGGCGCGGCCGTCGGGGTCATCGGGCCGTGGCTCACCGGTCGATCTCTCCCATCACGATGTCGATGCTCGCGTTCACGACGATGACGTCGGACAGCAGGTGGCCCTCGACCATTTTGGGGATCGCCGACAGGTTCACGAACGACGGCGGGCGGATGCGCCACCGAACGGGCTTCGACGTGCCGTCCGAGACCATGTAGTAGCCCTTCTCCCCCTTCGGGCTCTCGACCGCGACATACGCCTCGCCGACCGGCGGTCGCGGGCCCTCCATCACGAGCTTGAAGTGATGGATCATGCTCTCCATGTCGCTCTGCGCCTTGTGCTTGGGCGGCAGGATGACGCGGGGGTCGTCGACGTTGATCGGCCCGTCCGGCAGTCGCGCGAGCGCCTGCTCCAGGATGCGCACACTCTGGCGCATCTCCTCGAACCGCACGAGGTAGCGGTCGTACACGTCGCCGTTGGTCCCGATCGGCACGTCGAAGTCGTACGTCTCGTAGTCGAGGTACGGGAAGTCCTTCCGCACGTCGTACGCGACCCCCGACGCGCGGAGCATCGGGCCGGAGAGCCCGTAGTTGATGGCCTCCTCCTGGTTCATCACGCCGAGGCCGATCGTGCGCCCGACCCAGATCGCGTTCCGCGTGAGCATGCGGTCGGTCTCGTCGAGCGTCTTGGGCAGGCGCCGCGTGAGGTCGCGCAGGCCGTCGAGCCACCCGTCGTCCGGGATGTCGGCCGCCATGCCGCCCACGCGCGTCAGCGACGTCGTGAGGCGGGCGCCGCACCACGCCTCGAGCAGGTCGTAAATCGCCTCGCGCTCCTGGAAGGTCCAGAGGAACGGCGTGAACGCGCCGATGTCGACCGCCGTCGTCCCGAGCCAGACGAGGTGCGACATGATGCGCGATAGCTCCATCGCGATCACGCGCAGCACCGTGCACCGCGGCGTGATCTCGATCCCGAACAGCCGCTCGGCGCCTAACGCGAACGCGCAGTTGTTGCCCGGCGAGTTGAGGTAGTCCTCGCGGTCCGTCCAGGGGATGATCTGGTTGTACTGCCGGTACTCGCCGATCTTCTCGAAGCCCGAGTGCAGGTAGCCGATGTGCGGGACGCAGCGCACGACCGTCTCGCCGTCGAGCTCCAGCACCAGCCGCAGCACGCCGTGCGTGGCCGGGTGCTGCGGGCCGATGTTGATGAGCATGTGCTCGCCCTCGAGCTCCGGCGCGGCCGGCGTGTCGCCGGTCGCGGGCGCCCCCGCGATCCCGCGGCTGCCGTAGGCGTCCTCGAGCGCCACCGCGCGGCCGCCTTCCGCCACGGTGAGCGGCGACGGCTGCGGCCGACCGTCGCGGCCCATGCCGCTCGTGCCGAGTGCGACTTCGAGTGTGCGCGTCTTCGTTGCCATGAGTGTCTCCCCCGCCCCGCCCTACTTTTCCGTCGCTTCCGCCGGACCGCCCCGCGGCCCGGCGCCCAACCGCTGCCGCATCTCGGCCGGCAGGTGCGCGTACGCCTCCGCCACCGTCAGCTCCTCCATCGAGTAGTTCGCCTCCGGCTCCGCCGACAGGGCCTGCCGCAGCTGCTCCGACCGGCTGAACCGCCCACGCAGCGGGAAGTCCTTCCGCAGCGGATGGCCCTCGCGGTACGACTCCCAGAGCACGATGCGCCGCAGGTCCGGATGCCCCTCGAACCGCACGCCGAACAGGTCGTAGCACTCGCGCTCGAGCCAGTCCGCCGACTTGTAGACCGGCCAGATGCTCGACACCGCGAGCGCGGCACCCTTCGCGATCGGCACCTTCAGGCGAAGGAAACGGCGGTACGGGATCGACCGGAGGTGGTAGACGACCTCGATGTCCTGCTCGGGGTCGCGGTACTCGACCGCGGTGACGTCGACGAGGTAGTCGTAGCGCTGCGTCGGATCGTCGTGCAGCCAGCGGACGAGGTCGAGCAGGCGCGCGCCGTCGACGTGGACGGTGGTCTCGCCCCACACGACGTCGACGCGCCGGACCGCGTCCGGGAACTGCGCGCGGAGCGCCGCGGCGCTCGGGTTCGGCTCGCCGCCCCGGTGCGGGAGGCCGACGAGCGTGCGCGGCTCGGCGCTACCGTTAGGCAGCGCCGAGCCCGCGGCGTAGGGGCGGAACGCGACGGCCACGATGCGGTCCCCGCGCTCAGACGCCAGAACGCGTCTGGTGCACCGAGTTGCCGAAGTTCTCCGACAGCTCGTCGATCGCCGACGGCGGAATATAGAGCTGGCTGGACGGGTCGGGCGCGATCTCGCGGTGCCGGTTGGCGTCGCGCAGGCGTTCGTTCCTGACCTTGTCCTGCAGCATCATGATGCCGTACATGAGCGATTCCGGGCGCGGCGGGCAGCCGGGCACGTAGACGTCCACCGGGATGATCGTGTCGATTCCCTGCACGAGCGCGTAGTTGTCGAACATGCCGCCCGTAGAGGCGCACGCGCCCATCGAGATGACCCACTTCGGGTTGGGCATCTGCTGGTAGATGCGGCGGATCACCGGCGCGAGCTTGAACGGCACCCGCCCCGCGCAGAGCAGCACGTCCGCCTGGCGCGGCGAATAGCTCAGCCGTTCCATCCCGAAGCGCGCGAGGTCGAAGCGGCTCGCGGCGGTGGCCATGAACTCGATCGCGCAGCACGCCGTGCCGAACGGCATCGGCCACAGTGAGTTGGACCGCGCCCAGTTGACGAGGAAGTCGAGCCGGGTCGTGACCCACGAGTCCGGCGACGCGTTCGCCGTCCCGCTCTGGGTGACGCCGCGGGCCGCAACCGGCGCTTCGGGCGTGGTGATCAATCCCACTGCAGGGCCCCCTTCCGCCACACGTAGACCAGCCCCACGACGAGGATGGTCATGAACACGAGCATCTCGCCGAGCCCGAAGAACGAGGCCTGCCCCGCGGGGCACGCGCCGTCGACGAGCGGCACTACGCACGACAGCTGCCGGTAGTACGCGCCCCAGGGCACGAGGAACACGGTCTCGATGTCGAACACGATGAACAGCATCGCGACGAGGTAGAACTTCACCGAGAAGCGTTCGCGCGCGTCGCCCATCGGGGCGATGCCCGACTCGTAGGCCTGCTGCTTGACGGCGTTCCGCTGCTGCTTGACGGTGATCGCGCTCAGCCCGATAAACGCCGCAGCCATCGCCGACACGATGGCGATCAACAGCAGGATGGGGAGGTACGCGCGCGTCACGCTTGAGCCTGTCTCGCGGGGGTCTGACCGCTCGTGAAAAGATTCACAAACACAGCTCTAAGCTAGTCGACCTGTACCCTCACTGCTACCCGACGGGGTAACGCGCGGCTGCTACCCGAGCGTGGGCGCCGGCGCCTATGTTCCCGCCCCACCGCTCGCTCCCGACCCCGCCCCGCGAACCGCGCCCCGATGACTGTTCAGTCCGACCGCTGGATCACCCGCATGGCCCAGGAACACGGCATGATCGAGCCGTTCGAGGGACGGCAGGTCCGCTCCGGCGTGATCTCGTACGGCGTCAGCTCGTACGGCTACGACATGCGCGTCGCGCGCGAGTTCCGCATCTTCACTAACGTGCTCAACTCGATCGTCGACCCGAAGGCGTTCGACCCCAAGTCGTTCGTCGAGTTCGAGGGCGATATCTGCATAGTGCCGCCCAACTCGTTCGCCCTCGCGCGCTCGGTCGAGTACTTCCGCATCCCGCGCGACGTGATGACGATATGCGTCGGGAAGAGCACGTACGCGCGCTGCGGCATCATCACCAACGTCACGCCGTTCGAGCCGGAGTGGGAGGGATTCGTCACGCTCGAGATCTCGAACACGACACCCCTGCCGGCCAAGATCTACGCAAACGAGGGGATCGCTCAGGTACTCTTCTTCAAGGGCGAGGAGCCGCCCGAGGTGTCCTACCGCGACAAGGCCGGCAAGTACCAGGGGCAGGTGGGCGTGACGCTGCCGAGGCTGTAGCGCCCGGCCGAGCCTAACGGCCTCCGAACAGCCCGAACGCGTACACGAGTCCCGCCAGCGCCGCCAGCACGATCACGACCAGCGCGACGGGACTCAGGCCGCCGCCGGACGCGACGCGCGCGACGACCGGCCCTTTGTCGCCCTTCTTGAGATCGCCCGGGCCGACCGGCGCGTACTCCTGCGTGCCGTCGGGCTCGGTGCCGTGCCCGACGCCCCACGTCGTTTTCTGTACCGCGTCGGCGCCGCCGAGTGCGGTCTCAGCGTCAGTGAACGGGCGGTCGTCGGGCGGCCGTTCGTTCGCGTGCAGGTCCCCGGTCCCGCCACTTGCCCCGCGCGCCGCGCCGAGGTTGGACGTCGCGACGTTCGCGCGCGGCCCCGCTTCCAGCACGTCGCGGTCCGCGGTGTCGTGCTGCGCGTCTCCGCGCACCGTGCCGGCCTCGTTCGCCACGGCCCGCGCCTCGTGGATGTTCATTTGCGGACCGCCGCGGAGGATGCTCGCCTCGCTCGGCGTGATGTCGTCGGCCATGCTCGTCTACTCCGCTCAGGTGACGGGTTCACCGAACGGTTGAGGCAGCAAACGGGCCAGCGCCGATCCGTCTCGGCGCTGGCCCGCGTGTCACTGCTGCGTAGCCGAGGATGGGTGGACCCCCGCTGTCGCAGGGCTGACACCGCTGCAACTCATCCCGCGTACTCTGCGGCGGCCGACTGACTGGCCGAGAGCGACGCGCGGATGTAGTCGCGGTCCATGCGGCTGATCGTGTCGATCGAGATCAGCTTCGGGCAGGCCTCCTGACACTCGCCGTACCACGTGCAGTGCCCGAAGCCTTCGAGGTCCATCTGTTCGACCATCTCGACGACGCGGCGGAAGCGCTCGGGCTGCCCCTGGGGCAGCAGGCCGAGGTGGCTGACCTTCGCGCCGGTGAAGAGCGACGCGGATGCGTTGGGGCAGGCCGCGACGCACGCGCCGCAGCCGATGCAAGCCGCCGCGTCCATCGCGGCGTCGGCGTCGGGCTTCGGGATGAGGATCTCGTTCGCGTCGCGCGCGCCGCCCGTGTTGGCTGAGATGTAGCCGCCCGCCTGGATGATGCGGTCGAACGCGCCGCGGTCGACGACGAGGTCCTTGACAATCGGGAAGGCGCGCGCGCGCCACGGCTCGACGACGATCTCGTCGCCGTCCTTGAACGAGCGCATGTGCAGCTGACACACGGCGACGCCCTTCAGCGGCCCGTGCGCCGCGCCGTTGATCATCATCCCGCACGAGCCACAGATCCCCTCGCGGCAGTCGTGCTGGAACGCGACCGGCTCTTCGTTGCGCTCGACGAGCGACTCGTTGAGGGTGTCGAACATCTCGAGGAACGACATGTCCGGCGTGATGCCGGGCACCTCGTACGTCACGAGCTTGCCGGCCGCCGTGGGCGACGCCTGCCGCCAGACGTGGAGCGTGATCTTCACTTGTAGGACCTCGTGGCGAGCTTCACGTTCTCGTACACCAGCGGCTCGTGGTGTGCCCGCGGTGTCGCGGCGTCGCCGCCGTTCTCCCAAGCGGCCACGTAGGCGAAGTGTTCGTCGTCGCGGAGCGCCTCGCCGTCCGGCGTCTGGTACTCCTCGCGGAAGTGTCCGCCGCAGCTCTCCTCGCGCTGCAGCGCGTCGAGGCACATCAGCTCGCCGAGCTCGATGAAATCGGCCACGCGGGCCGCGATCTCCAACTGCTGCGCGAGCCCGCCGGTCTCGCCGACGACGTTGACGTTCTGCCAGAACTCCTCGCGGAGTTCGGGGATGCGCCGCAGCGCCTCCTCGAGCCCGCTCCGGTTGCGCGCCATGCCGCACTTGTCCCACATGATGTGCCCCAGCTCGCGGTGGAACGACGTCGGCGTGCGCTTCCCCTTGATCGACAGGAGCGTCGTGATCCGCTGCCTCACGGCTTCCTCGGTCGCGCGGAACTCGGGGGCGCTCGCGTCCACCGGCGTGGGCTTCACGCCGGCGAGGTAGTCGCCGAGCGTGTACGGGATCACGAAGTACCCGTCCGCGAGTCCCTGCATCAGCGCGGACGCGCCGAGGCGGTTGGCGCCGTGGTCCGAGAAGTTCGCCTCACCGAGCGCGAACAGGCCCGGGATGTTGGTCATCAGGTTGTAGTCGACCCAGAGCCCGCCCATCGTGTAGTGGACGGCCGGGAAGATCCGCATGGGCTGCTGGTACGGGTCCTCGTCGGTGATCCGGTCGTACATCTCGAAGAGGTTCCCGTAGCGCTCCTGGATGGTCTTGCGCCCCAGCCGCTTGATCGCGTCGGCGAAGTCGAGGTAGACGCCGAGGCCGGTCTCGCCGACGCCGCGCCCCTCGTCGCAGACCGTCTTGGCCGACCGGCTCGCGATGTCGCGCGGTGCCAGGTTGCCGAAGCTCGGGTAACGCCGCTCGAGGTAGTAGTCGCGCTCGGCCTCGGGGATCTGCGCGGGCGGCCGCTTGTCGCCCTTGTTGAGCGGGACCCAGACGCGCCCGTCGTTCCGGAGCGACTCCGACATTAGCGTCAGCTTCGACTGGTGCTCGCCGCTGACGGGGATGCAGGTCGGGTGAATCTGCGTGTAACACGGGTTGGCGAAAAGAGCGCCGCGCTTGTGCGCGCGCCAGATCGCCGTCGCGTTCGAGTTCTTGGCGTTGGTCGACAGGTAGAACACGTTGCCGTAGCCGCCCGTGCACAGCAGGACGGCGTGCGCCGCGTGCGTCTCGAGCTCGCCCGAGCGCAGGTCGCGCACGACGATGCCGCGCGCCACGCCGTCGACGACGACCACGTCGAGCATCTCGTGCTGCGTGTACATCGTCACGTTGCCGCGCGCGATCTCCTTCTCGAGCTGCTGGTACGCGCCCAGCAGCAGCTGCTGCCCGGTCTGCCCGCGGGCGTAGAACGTGCGGCTGACCTGCGCGCCGCCGAACGACCGGTTGGCGAGCAGGCCGCCGTACTCGCGCGCGAACGGTACGCCCTGCGCGGTCGACTGGTCGATGATGTTCACCGACACCTCCGCGAGGCGGTACACGTTGCCCTCGCGCGCGCGGAAGTCGCCGCCCTTGATCGTGTCGTAGAACAGGCGCTGGACCGAGTCGCCGTCGTTCTGGTAATTCTTCGCCGCGTTGATCCCGCCCTGCGCCGCGATGGAGTGCGCGCGCCGCGGCGAGTCGTGGTAGACGAAGCACTTAACCTTGTAGCCCAGCTCGGAGAGCGTCGCGGCGGCACTCGCGCCGGCCAGCCCCGCGCCGACGACGATCACGTCGTACTTGCGTTTGTTCGCCGGGTTGACGAGGCGGATGTTCGCCTTGTGCTTCGACCACTTCTCGGCGAGCGGGCCGGCCGGGATCTTGGAGTCGAGCGTGGTGCTGCCGGCCGGAGCCGGTTCGATCAGGGTTGCCATCGTCAGATTCCTGGAATCCGTAACGCGTGTGTGCCTAACGCTCCGGGCGCGGCGCGTCCGCGGGGTGCTCCGCGTGCGCGGCCGAGTTGGGCGGCCCCGCCTCGCCCGCCGGCACGCCGGCCGTGACCGAGTCCGCGCGGGGCCGCACGACCCCGAACAGCACCGCGAGCGGCACCGCGACGAAGCCGAGGGAGACGAGCGCGGCCACTACCGTCGCGACGTTGCGCGACATCGGCCGCGGCTTCGGCCGGCTCAGGCCCAGCGTGCGCACCGAGCTCCACGCCCCGTGGTACAGGTGCAGCCCGAGGAAGAACATCGCGACCACGTACAGGGCGACCACCCACGGGTGGCTGAAACCCTTCACCACGTTGCCGTAGACGTCCGTCTCGCTGTAGTTGGGGAAGATCGCCCGCCCCGTGAAGTGCAGGATGTGGAAGACGAGCCACACGAGCAGGTACGCGCCGCCCCAGCGGATGCTCCGCGAGGCGAACGTCGACACCTGCGGCTCCCACTTCTTGTAGCCGTACGCGGCGGGGCGCGCGGCCTGCTTCTGTCGCGTCAGCTGGACCGCGGCGATCACGTGCGCGACCACCGCGCTGATCAGGACGAGCCGCACGATCCAGAGCGCGTTGCCCATCGTGCCGTGCAGGAAGTGCGCGTAGCTGTTGATCTTTTCCGGCCCCTCGAACATCTGGAGGTTGCCGGCCATGTGGCCGATGACGAACCCGACGCCGATCAGGCCGGTGACGGCCATGATGACTTTCTTACCGAGTTGCGACTGCCAGAAGTTGCGGACCAGCTGCATCGAATGGTGCGAGGAATGGGGCGTGTGGACGGTCAGAGCTTGACGGCGGCCATCGGCTCGCGGACGGCCTCCGCGCTCTTTTCGAGCGCGGCGCGCTCGTCGTCGGTCAGCTGCACCTCGAGCACCTGGAGCAGACCGCCCCGCCCGAGCTTGCAGGGTACGCCGAGGAAGAGGTCGGACATGCCGTACTCGCCCTGCAGCCACGCGGCGCACGGCAGCACGCGGCGCTGGTCGAGCACGATGCTCTCGACCATCTGCACCGCGCCGCTCGACGGGGCGTAGTAGGCCGACCCGGTCTTGAGGTGCTTCACGATCTCGGCGCCGCCGTTGCGCGTGCGGTCGACGATCGCGTCGAGCTTGTCCTTGGCGAGCAGCTGCGTGACCGGGATGCCGCTCACGGCCGTGTAGCTGACGAGCGGAACCATCGTATCGCCGTGGCCGCCGAGGACCATTGCCTGGATGTCACGCACCGAGACGTCCATCGCCTCGGCGAGGAACGCGCGGTAGCGGGCGGTGTCGAGCACACCGGCCATGCCGATGACCCGCTCGCGCGGGAAGCCGGTCACCGCCTTCGCGACGTAGCACATCACGTCGAGCGGGTTGCTCACGACGATCACGATCGCGTCCGGCGAGCTCCGCTTGACGTGCTCGCTGACGGACTTGACGATGCCGGCGTTGGTGTTGAGCAGGTCGTCGCGCGACATGCCCGGCTTGCGCGCGATCCCGGCGGTGATGACGACGATGTCGGACCCGGCGGTCTCGTCGTAGCCGTTGGTCCCGACGACGCGCGTGTCGAAGCCTTCGACGGGCGCACTCTGGTACTGGTCGAGGCCCTTCCCCTGGGGGATGCCTTCGGCGACGTCGACCATGACGACCGTGCGGGCGAGTTCCTTCTCTGCGATGCGCTGCGCGGTGGTGGCGCCGACGTTTCCGGCACCTACGACCGTGATCTTGTTGACCATGGCGGGCGGGGCGTGTGAGGGTTGCGGCCTGCCTCGGCAAGGTATCGGTGGCGCCGAGGGGCAGCAACGGAAATGCGGGCCCCGTATGCGACGAACGGCCCCGGGGTGCGGGGCCGTTCCCATGAGCTCGTGTGTGCTCGGCGCCGGGATTAGAGCCGAGACGGGCTCAATCGACCGACTCGGTCTCGTGCTCCATCTCGCGCTCGATGACCGAAACGTCGACGCCGGCGACGAGCGCGCGGAGTTCCTTCGACGGCTTGAACACGGGCACCGGCCGCGCGGAGACTTCGACCGGCGAGCCCGTGCGTGGATTTCGGGCCATGCGCGTCTTGCGGTGTCGGATCTTGAAGGTGCCGAATCCCCGCACCTCGATGTTCCGCTGCTCGTGCAGGGCGTCCTTGATCGCGTCGAGGAACGTGTCGACGACACGCGCGCAGTCCTTCTTCGAGATCGTCGGCCCGGCCGTACGGGCCATCGCGGCGGTCACCAACTCGACGAGGTCGGCTTTGGTCATCCCAACTCTCAGGCTACGGGCTCGCGGCCGCGCGCGGAGCCGCGCCCAACGCCTCGGACCCGGGCGTCGCAGCGACGGTGTACGGCGGGCCGAGTCGCGATCGGACGACCCGGACAGGACCCGAACGTACGAGCTTACTCGTTGTAGGTCAAGGGTTTGCCTCATCCGCACGAGCCCGCAGGCGCGCCGTAACACGCGTGCTTCGCCCGGGGCCGAACCGCGTCAGTCGCCGCGCCGCGCGCGCACCGCGCGCATGAAATCGTCGAAGACCGGACGCCCGTCGTGCGGCCCCGGCGCGGCTTCCGGGTGGTACTGCACGCCGAAGACGGGCAGCTCGCGGTGCGCCAAACCTTCGACGCTGCCGTCGTTGAGATTCACGTGCGTCACGCGCAACGCGGGCGCGTCCGCCACGCCCTGCTCGTCACCGGCGACCGCGAACCCGTGGTTCTGCGACGTGATCAGCACCTGCCCGGTCGTCAGGTCCTTCACCGGATGGTTCCCGCCCCGGTGCCCGTACGGCATCTTCGTGGTGCAACCGCCGAACGTGAGGCCGAGCAGCTGGTGCCCGAGGCAGATGCCGAACACCGGCACGTGCGCGTCCGCCACGGCGCGGATCGCGGCCGGCGCGTACGTCACCGCCGCGGGGTCGCCGGGGCCGTTGGCGAGGAACACGCCGTCGGGATCGCGCTCGAGCACCGCCTCGGGCGGCGTGTCCGACGGCACGACCGTGATCCGGCACCCGTGCTCGTCGAACAGGCGCAATATGTTGCGCTTGATCCCATAATCGTACGCGACGATGTGGTGCCGCGCGCGCGGGTCGCCCCAACTATACGGCGCTCGCGTGGTGACGCGGCTGGCCAGGTCGAGCCCTTCCATCGACGGGCACGCCTCGAGCGCCGCGCGCGCCTCGTCCGAAGGCTCGCGGCCGGCCGCGATCACGCCTCGCATCACGCCGACGCTCCGCAGGTGCCGCGTCAGGCGGCGGGTATCGACGCCGGTCAGCACGGGGACGTTCGCGGCGCCGAGCCAGTCGGCGAGCGACCCGCGGGCCCGCCAGTTGGAATAGGTCGGCGACAGCTCGCGCACGACTACGCCCGAGACCTGCGGCTCGGCCGACTCCGGGTCGTCGCCGTTCACGCCGTAGTTGCCGATCATCGGGGCGGTCATCACGACGATCTGCCCGCGGTACGAGGGGTCAGAAAACACCTCCTGGTACCCGGTCATGTTCGTCGTGAACACGACCTCCGCCACCGTCGGGCCCGGAGCGCCGACGATCTCGCCACGAAAGACCGTTCCGTCCTCGAGGAGCAGCAGCCCCTCCGTGCTCGTGTCCACAGCCGCCGCCGGCGCGCGTCAGCGGCGCGTCGGAGCACCCGCGGGCGCCGCCGGCGCTGCGCCCGCCGGGGCCGCCGGCGAGAGCGGGACGGCCGGCGCGACGCCTTGGCCGCCCGCGGGCGACCCGGCGGCGCCGCTCGACGCCGGCGCGGAGCGGCTGGTCGGCGCGAACGAGTTATCGAGGACCGAGCGCTGTGCGCGCTGCCGCCCGCCGATGAGCCCGAGGAGGAACGAGAGGCCGACGAAGATTCCGCCAGCCCACCACGTCGTGCGCGTGAGCAGGTTGCCGGCCTGGCGGCTCCCGATCACCGTCTCCGCCGCGGAGCTCGCGCCCCCGAAGCTCGACGCGAGCCCGTTCCCCTTCCCTGCCTGCAGCAGGACCGAGGCGATCAGGACGAAGCAGGTCAAGACCAACACGATGAACAGCAGCGTATACATCAGCGGGCGCGTGACGGATGGGATGGCGGCGCCGTACGGCGCCTCGCGGCGTAAGCTAGCGGCCCCGGTCGCCCGGCGGACCGGCAGAGACGGCGAGGCACGCCGCCCGCGCCGCTCCGCGGGTCAATCCTGAACGATCGCGGCCCAGTTGCCGGCGTCGAGGCTCGCGCCCCCGACGAGCAACCCGTCGACGTCGGCCGCGGCGAGCAGCAGGCGCGCGTTGCCGCGGTTGACGCTCCCGCCGTACAGGATGGGCATCACGGCCGCGCGATCGCCCACGCGGACCCGGAGCGCCGCGCGGATCTCGGCGTGCACCGTCGACGCGTCGTCGGGTGTCGCGGTGCGGCCGGTCCCGATGGCCCAGATCGGCTCGTACGCGACAAGCATCGTGCCGATCTGCTGCGCATCCAGGCGCTCGACCGCGGCGTTGAGCTGCCGCACCACGACCTGCTCCGTGAGTCCTGCTTCGCGCTCCGCGAGCGTCTCGCCGACGCAGAGCATCGGAATCAGCCCGGCACGAACGACGACCTCGCACTTGCGCGCCGTCTGCACGTCGGTCTCGCCGAACAGCTGGCGCCGCTCGGAGTGGCCGACGAGGACGAGGCGCGCGCCCGCGTCGCGCGCCATCCCGGCGGAGATCTCGCCGGTGTACGCGCCCGCCGGCTCCTCGTGCACGTTCTGCACGCCGACCAGGATCTCCGGGCGCTCGTGTAGCGCCTCGTGCACCGTCGCGAGCGTGATGGCCGGCGGGAAGAAGATCAGCGTGCGGCGGTTCACCCGCGGCGCCTGCGCGAGGAACGAGCGCATGAACGCGCGGGCATCGGTCGGCCCGTGGTTCATCTTCCAGTTGGCGGCGAAGATTGGCTTCAGCATGCGTGCGGCGGGAGCGCCGTTAGGCGTCGTCGAGCGCGGCGACGCCGGGGAGCGTCTTGCCCTCGAGGAATTCGAGCGACGCGCCGCCGCCCGTCGAGACGTGCGTTACCGCCGACTCCAGCCCGGCCTGCGCGATCGCGGCGGCCGAGTCGCCGCCGCCGACGATCGTGGTCGCGCCGCCGCGGGTCGCGTCGGCGAGCGCGTGCGCGACGCCCAGCGTCCCGGCGTCGAACGGCGGCGTCTCGAAAACGCCCATCGGCCCGTTCCAGAGCACCGTGCGAGCGCTCCGAATCGCGTCCCCGAACGCGCGCACGGTGTCCGGTCCGACGTCGTACATCGCTTCGTCGGCCGGGATCGCGTCGCGTGCCACGACCGTGACCTCCGCCTGGGCCGTGAGCGCGGGCGCCACGACGGCGTCGATGGGAAGCTCTAATCGATCGCCCGCGCTGGCCAGAAGCTCCGTCGCGAGGTCGATCCGCTCGGGCTCGACGAGTGACCGGCCCGTCTCGAGCCCCATCGCCCGGAAGAACGTGTTGGCCATCGCGCCGCCGATCAGCAGGCGGTCGACCTTCGGCAGCAGCTGCGCGATGACGTCGAGCTTGCCGGAGATCTTTGCGCCGCCGAGTATCGCGACGAATGGTCGCGCGGGGTTCGCGAGGGCCGCGCCGAGGTAGGCGAGCTCGCGTTCCATGAGGAGGCCGGCCACCGCGGGGCGAACGAGGTGGGCGACGCCCTCCGTCGACGCGTGCGCGCGGTGCGCCGCGCCGAACGCGTCATTCACGTAAATGTCGCCGAGCTTCGCGAGTTCGCGCGCGAGCCGCTCGTCATTCGTCTCCTCGCCCGCGAGGAATCGGGTGTTCTCGAGGAGCAGGACGCTGCCGGCGGCCAGGCGCTCGGTCGCCTGCACGGCGTCGTCGGTGTCCGTCGTCTCGCAGAACTCGACCGGCGTGCCGGGCATCAACGCGCCGAGCCGGAGCGCGACCGGCTCGAGCGAGTACTTCGCGTCGGGCGCCGCTTTGGGGCGCCCGAGGTGCGAGAGGAGCACGACCCTCGCCCCGCGGCCGACGAGGTACTGAAGTGTCGGGATCGCAGCGGCGATGCGCGTGTCATCGGCCACGCGCCGATCGGTGTCGAGCGGGACGTTGAAATCCACGCGCACGAGCACGCGCCGTCCGCGAAGCTCCGCGTCGGTCAGGTCGCGGACGGTTTTCTTGGCCATGGGTCGAGTCGCGCGGTACTGTCAGCTCAGCCGCGCGCCGACGAACCGCATCAGGTCGACGCAGCGCGACGAGTAGCCCCACTCGTTGTCGTACCAGCCCGACAACTTCACCATCGTACCGTCGATCACGTTGGTCGACAGAGAGTCCAGCACGCAGGAGTGCGAGTTTCCGATGTAGTCGCTCGACACGAGCGGCTCGGTCGCGTACGCGAGGATCCCGGCCAGCGGCCCGTCCGCGGCCGCGCGGAACGCGGCGTTCACTTCGTCGATCGTCGTCGCGCGCTCGGCCTCGATCACCAGCTCCGTGATCGACACGTCCGGCGTCGGAACTCGCAGCGAGATCCCGTCGATCTTGCCCTTCAGCTCGGGCAGCACGAGCGACGTGGCCTTCGCGGCGCCCGTCGTCGTCGGGATGATCGACAGCGCCGCCGCGCGCGCGCGGCGCAGATCCTTGTGCGGCAGGTCGAGGATCGACTGATCGTTCGTGTAGCTGTGCACCGTGATCATCGTCGCGTGCCGCAGCCCGACGGCATCCATCGCGACCTTCACCATCGGCACGAGACAGTTGGT
Organism: uncultured Gemmatimonadales bacterium; assembly: GCA_963763675.1. Lineage (GTDB taxonomy): Bacteria > Gemmatimonadota > Gemmatimonadetes > Gemmatimonadales > Gemmatimonadaceae > BPUI01. Next base: position 658,566 of record CAVXPN010000001.1, on the reverse strand, counting down.
CGTGCAGCTCGCGTTCGAGATGATGTGGTGCGTGGCGGGGTCGTACTTGTCCGAGTTCACGCCCATCACGATCGTGATGTCCTCGCCCTTCGCCGGGGCGGAGATGATCACCTTCTTCGCGCCCGCCTGCCGGTGCGCATCCGCCTTGTCGGCGTCCGTGAACCGACCCGTCGACTCGAGTACGATGTCGACCCCAAGCTCCCCCCACGGCAGCTTCGACGGCTCACGCTCGGCGAAGATCTTGATCTCCTCCCCGTCGACCGAAATGCTACCGTCGCCCGCCTCGACCTGTCCCTGGTAGGCTCGGTGGACCGAGTCGTACTTGAACAGGTGCGCGAGCGTCTTGGTGTCCGTCAGGTCGTTGACGGCGACGACCTCGAGGTCGGCGACCCCCTGCTGCTTGGCGGCGCGCAAAACCTGGCGCCCGATGCGGCCGAAGCCGTTGATACCGACGCGAATGGCCATCGCGGAATGCTCCTGCGGTCGGAGGTGGGGGCGGGCGCGACCGCTCAGGACCGGGCTCGGCCGAACGTCGCGTAGCTCACCACGCGCGCGCCGCCCGCGACCAGCGCGGCGGCACAGGCGTTGAGCGTCGCCGCCGTCGTAACCACGTCGTCCACCAACACGACGTGTGCCCCGCGGAGCCGCTCGCGACCACCGTCCACGGCCCGGAAGGCGCCGGCAACGTTCGTCAAACGCTCCCCCGCTGTCAACCGCGCCTGCGCCTGCGTCGCCCGCGATCGCACCAGCACGTCCTCCCACACGGGGACGCCCCAGCACTCGGCGGCCCGACGCGCAATGAGCGCACTCTGATTGTAGCCGCGCTCCCGCAGCCGCGCCGTACTCAAGGGCACGGGCACCACCCCCGCGCGCTCGGCGTCGACGTCATCCGGCCAGTCCAAGCGGGCCACACGCAACCCCATCGACGTCGCGGCCGCGTGCCATCCGCCAAACTTGAGCGCGCGCACGAGCTCCCCGCCCGGTCCGTCGGGGACGTAGCAGACCGAGCGGCACGCACGCACGTAGGGCGGCAACAGCTCGCACCACGAACACTTCGCTTCCGCCGCACCCACCCCGACCCGTCGAGGATGCCCGCACCGATCACAGCGCGGGTGCGGCAGCAGCGGAAGCGCCGCCCAACACGCGCCACAGATCACGCCGTCGCGCGCCCGCGCGCGCGCGTCGGGCGCCCACGTTGCCCCGCACGCCACGCACGCCAGCGGCAGGACGAAGTCGAGCAGTGCGGCCGCGCCGCGACGCCCCAGATCGACCACGCGTCGCATCGCCCACGCGTTCGGCCGCGCGACCGCCGCGGTCACGCACCCGCCCCGGCGCGCGTTCGACCCGTCTGCGTCTCGACAGCGTCCCACATCGACTCGCGGTCTGGCGCATGACGGAACCACCGCTGGAACGCGTGCGCGCCCTGCTCCACGAGCATCGTGAGGCCGTCGCGGGCGGCGTGCCCCGCGATTCGCGCCTCCCGCACCCAGCGCGTCTCGTCCGGTCCGTAGACCATGTCGAACACGGCCGCACCGAGATCGAGCGCCGCGATCGGGCACGGCAGCGGGTCGGCCACCCCGAGCCCGAGCGGCGTCGCGTTGACGACGAGGTCCGCTCCGCCTAACGCGGCGCCCAGGGCAGCGGCGACCTCGGCGTGCGCGGCGAAGCGCGCGGCTAGCGCGTCCGCCTGCGCCGGGCGTCTGCTCCACACGACCACTCGCGCGTCGGGCCACCCGGTCGAGATCGCGCGCACCAAAGCGGCAGCCGCGCCCCCGGCGCCAATAAGCGCGACCCGCAACACGCCCGAGGTGTCCCGCCCCGGCGCTCGCGCGCCGAGTAGCTCGCGCACCGCGACCTCGGCACCTGCGACGTCCGTGTTATCGCCGATGAGTGCCCCGTCCGCGCACCAGAACGTGTTGACGGCTCCGGCGGCGCGCGCGAGCGGCGTCAGAACGTCACACGCGTCAGCGACCGCGTGCTTGTGCGGAACGGTCACGTTCCCCGCCCACCGGCCCGCGCGGACTTCGTCGAGCAGTGGCGCGAGCGCCGCCGGTGGCGTGTCGAGAGTCTCGTACCGCAGCGGAATACCGGCCCGCGCCAGCGCCGCGTTCTGGAACGTTGGCGAAAGCGAGTGCGCGACCGGATGCCCGAGGAGCACGACGCGGCGCGGGCGCGGCGATGGCGGTGGGACGGCGTCAGGCATGCCGCGAGACTACGCGGTTTTCGGCCGCGTGGCGGGCCGAAACGTTGCGAGGTGGGCCGAAACGTTCCGGACAAGCTCGCGCGTCGGACTCCGAGCGCCGACCCGGCGCCCGTGAGGCCCGGCTGCCGCGGCTACGGCGTGCCCGCGCCGCTGTCGGGCCCGGTGTCGGGCCCGCGCGCCGCGACCACGCGGTCGAGGACGCGCCGGATTTCGCGGTCGAGCTCCTCGTACGTCGCGCGGTACGCCGCGAGCGGCCCGCCGAACGGGTCCTCGATCCCGCGTGATACGCGACCCTCGGACGCGTACTCCGTCAACAGCTGCGCCTTGCGCGCGCCGCCCAGCTCCGCCACGCGCTCGAGGTGTCGAGAACCCATTGCGAGGACGAGGTCTGCGGTGTCGATCATCCCGGCCGTGAGCGCGCGCGCCCGATGCCGCGTGAGATCAACGCCCTCCTCGAGCGCCACCAACATCGCGCCGTCCGACGCGCCGGCCGCCGGCCCGTCGCCCGCCGCCGGCAGTGCCCCCGCGCCCGTGCCCGCGCTCTCGACCACGAGGTCGGTGAGCCCGCGCTCGGCCGCGACGCCGCGGGCGATGCCCTCGGCCATCGCGCTCCGACACGTGTTGCCCGTGCAGACGAAAAGAAGACGCATCACTGTAGTACCTCAGGCATCGCCGACGAGGTCCGGGACACTTTGGCGGAGGATAGGAGCGGGAATCGCGCCCGGCCGTATGACGCGCGGCAGGCGCCCCGTGCAATCGACGACCGTCGACGGCGCCGAGTCCGGGATGAGTCCGGCGTCGAGCACGCGGAGCGTTCCGCGGACAATCGCGTCCGGCCATTGCGCGACGATCTCGCCGGCCCGCATCGCCGGTGGCACGCCCGGTCGGTTGGCGCTCGTGGACGTGATCGGGTCGCCGTACGCGCGGATCAACCGCGTCAGCGCCTCGTGGGGCGTCCAACGGACCGCGACCCCACCCTCGGGGCCGCGCAGCCGCGCCGGCACGCGACGCTCGCCGCCGGGGAGCACGAGCGTGAGCGGGCCCGGCCAGTGCCGCGCCGCGAGCCGCGCCGCGGCCGCGTTCAGATGAAGGTCGAGCCGTTCGATCATCGCACTGCCGACGACGAGGATCAGAAACGGCTTGTACGGTGGCCGCCGCTTGAGACGCACGAGCGTCTCAACGCTCGCGTGGTCCAGCGCGGTCCCGAATCCATAGACCGTTTCCGTCGGGTACGCGAGGACGCCGCCGCCATGCAAGTGCGCGATCGAGCCGCCGAGCGACGCCTCCACTTCCGCGGGCGACCAGAATGGGACGGCATGCGGCGCGATCACGGGCGCACCATGAAAGTGTTACGGGCGCGTGCGCCGGTCTGCGTCACTCGGCAAGCGTACTGAGGAGCTCCGCGCGCGCGAAGTCCGCCTCGTCCGTCACTTTGAGGGCGCGCTCGCTCCCGCGCACCACGACGACCGGCAGTCCGCTACCCTCGAACAGCGCCGCGTCGTCCGTGGTCGGCGCGCGGCGGTCCCGGCGTGCCTCGGCGTGCGCGTGGGCGAGCAACTCGCGCGGAAAGCCCTGCGGCGTCTGCGCGCGCCAGAGCCGCGTGCGATCGACGGTGCGCACGATCCGGCCGTCCGAGTCGACCTCCTTCAACGTATCGACCACCGGCAGCGCGGGGACGGCGCCGTGGCCGCGCCGTGCCTCGTCGACGACCCGGCCGATCAGCGCGTCGTCGACGAGCGGGCGGGCCGCGTCGTGCACGAGCACGGTGGTGACTTCGTCCGGGAGGTCCTCGAGCCCGTTCGCCACGCTTTCGGCGCGCTCGCGCCCGCCGACGGAGACGAGCAGCCGGTCGACGTCGCACTGGAACAGCCAGGGTGGCGGGTCGGCGGCGTGGGAGCGCGGCAGTACGACGACGACCGTGTGGACGTCCGGTCGCGCCATGAACGTCTGCACGCTGTGGAGCAACATCGGGCGCCCCGCGACCCACCGGAATTGCTTCAGCTCGGTGCCGCCAACGCGCGTGCCGCGACCGGCCGCGACGATCACGACGCCGACGTCGCGCGCGACGCCGCCGATGGAGTCGCCCGGCGGCGGGGCGCGGCGCGACGGGCCGACCGGGGTCGGAGGGGGGACGACGCGGCGCGGACGCAGGCCGCCCACGTCGAGGGGGGACGCGTCGTCGCTCATACAGCGCGTAACCGCGACGCCGTCACGCGAACACGCGCTCGAAGAGTTCGCCGATCGTACGCACCGGGACGACGCGGATGTCGGCGACGTTGCGCTTGGGCGCGCCCCGTTCCGCGAGGTACGCGGTGCGCATGCCCATTTTGGCCGCCTCGCCGAGTCGGCGTTCGGTCTGCGACACGGGGCGGATCTCTCCGCCCAGCCCGACTTCACCGAGGAAGACGGCGTCGCGCGGCAGCGCGCGATCGTAGACGCTCGACGCGAGGGCCGCGGCCACGGCGAGGTCGCCCGACGGCTCCGTCAGGCGCACGCCGCCGACCACGTTGAGGAACACGTCGAGCTGCGAGAAGTTGAGTCCCGCGCGCTTGTCGAGCACAGCCAGTAGCAGCGCGAGGCGGCGCCCGTCGAAGCCGGTCGACACGCGCTGCGGCGTTCCGTAGCCCGCCTTCGCCGCGAGCGCCTGGATCTCGACGAGTACGGGCCGCGTGCCTTCGAGGAGGGCCGTCACGGCGCTCCCGCTCGCCGTGCTCGTGCGATCGCCGAGGAACAGCTCGGACGGGTTCTCGACGGCGATGAGACCGCCCTGCGTCATGCGAAAGACGCCGATCTCGTCGACCGAGCCGAAGCGGTTCTTCGTCGCGCGCAGGATCCGGTGGTCGAGTGTGCTCTCGCCCTCGAAGTAGAGCACGGTGTCGACGATGTGCTCGAGCGTCTTCGGCCCGGCGATGCCGCCGCCCTTCGTGACGTGTCCGACGACGAAGGTCGCGGTCCCCGTCTCTTTCGCGAACCGCATGAGGCGCGCGGCGCACTCGCGCACCTGACCAACGTTGCCCGGCGCGCCCTCGAGGTCCTGCGTGAAGACGGTCTGCACCGAGTCGACGATCATCACGTCCGGGGCGCTCGCGGTACCCGTCGCGATGACGGTCTCGAGCAGCGTCTCCGAGAGCAGCGTGACGTCGGCCGCGCTCTCGTCGAGGCGGTCGGCGCGGAGCTTGACCTGCAGCGGCGATTCCTCGCCGGACACGTACAGCGCGCTCCGCCCCTCGGTCTGTATGCGCGCGGCGATCTGGAGCAACAGCGTACTCTTCCCGATGCCGGGCTCGCCGCCGACGAGTACCATCGACCCCGGCACGATCCCGCCGCCTAACACGAAGTCGAACTCGCCGAGCCCGGTCCGCCAGCGCTCGCGCTCGGAGCCGCCGATGTCGCGCAGCCGCGGGGCGGCCACGACGGTGCCGCCCTCACTCAGCGCCGCGCTGCCGCCCATTCGGCGGGCCGCGCCGCCTCCCTTGGCACCGCCGGAGATCTTGGGCGCCGCGGTCTCCTCGACGAGCGTGTTCCACTCGCCGCAGGTGTCGCAGCGGCCCTGCCACTTGCTGAACTCGGCGCCGCACTCGGTGCAGCGGTAGACCGTCTTCGGTTTCGCCATAATCAGGGATGTCGTCCCGAGCGCAGCGAGGGACTTACGCTCCCGGTTTGGGGCCGTCCGCTTCACCTCGGAAGGTAGGTCCGTCGCTGCGCTCAGGACGACCGTGATACCCCTTACCTCCCCGATCGGCGCGCCTACTCGCCCTGGTACTCGCGGCGCGCAACGCTCTCGAAACGCGTGTACTGCTTGTGGAAGAAGAGCGGCACCGTGCCGATCGGCCCGTTGCGCTGCTTACCGATGATCACCTCGGCCTTGCCCTCGACCCCAGGGTCCTTGAGCTGGCCGTTCTCGCGTTCCGCGTAGACCTCCTCGCGGAAGAGGAACATGATCAGGTCCGCGTCCTGCTCGATCGCGCCGGATTCGCGGAGGTCGGAGAGTACGGGCCGCCCCTTTTCGGCGCCGGCGCGCTGGTCGACCGCGCGCGACAGCTGCGAGAGCGCGACGACCGGCACGCGCAGCTCCTTCGCGAGGGCCTTCAGTCCGCGCGAGATCTGCGAGACTTCTTGCTGGCGGTTCTCGGCGCTCGGGCCGGACATGAGCTGCAGGTAGTCGACGATGACGAGGTCGAGTCCGTGGTCGCTCTTCAGGCGCCGCGCCTTGGAGCGCATCTCCAGGACGGTGATGCCCGGCGTGTCGTCGATGAAGACGGGCGCGTGCGAGAGGATGCCGGCGGCGCGCGCGAGGCGCGGGAAGTCGTCGTCGCGCAGCCGTCCCTTGCGCAGCGTCTGCGCGTCGATGCGCGCCTCGCTCGTGAGCATGCGCTGGACGAGGGAGTCCTTGCTCATTTCGAGGGAGAAGAACGCGACGGCCTTCTGCTCTGTAATAGCGACATGTTGCGCTATATTCAGGGTGAAGGCCGTTTTCCCCATGGACGGCCGCGCCGCGACGATCACCAGGTCAGACGGCTGGAACCCGCTCGTCATCTCGTCGAGGTCCTTGTACCCGGTCGGCACGCCGGTGACCGCGTTCCCCGACCGGCTCTGCGCCTCGATGCGCTCCATCGCGGGCCAGAGCAGCTCCTTGATCCGCGTGAAGTTGCTCGCGTTCTGCGCCTCGCCGATCTGGAAGATCTTCGATTCCGCGTCGTCGAGCAGTTCGGCGGCGAGCCGGCGCCCCTCGAACGCCTCGCTCACCACCGTCGTCGAGACCTCGATCAGCCGCCGGAGGAGCGCCTTCTCGCGGACGATCTTCGCGTGGTACTCGACGTTCGCGGCCGTGGGGACCGCGTCGATCAGGAACGTGACGTAGTCCTTGCCGCCGCTCGCCTCCAGCTCGCCGCGGCGCGCGAGTTCTTCGCCGAGTGTTAAGAAATCCGCGACCTCGCCGCGCTCGGACAGGGCGAGCATCGCGCGGAAGATCCGGCGGTGCCCTTCCTGGTAGAACATCGTGTCGTCGACGTGCTCGCCGGCGCGCAGGATCGCGTCCTGGTCGAGGAGCATCGCGCCGAGCACCGCCTGCTCCGCGTCGAGGGAGTAGGGCGGGCGCCGGTCCTTGTACGGGTCAACCCGCGGAGGCGGCGCGATCGAGAAGTCGACGGGCGAGCTGGACATCTTCCCAGGTGGGGCGCTTCCAGGTGGGATTCCGGAGGAGCGCGGCGGGATGGTAGGTCGCGATCAGCGGCACCCCGTGATAGAGGTGCACCTGGCCGCGCAGCTTGCTGATACCGAGCTTGGTGCCGAGCAGCGTCTGCGCGGCGAAGTTGCCGACCGTCAGGATGACCTTGGGTCGGATCAGCTCCAGCTGGCGGACCAAATACGGGCTGCAGGCCGCGACTTCGTCGGGCGCGGGGTTGCGGTTCCCCGGCGGGCGGTGCTTCACCACGTTCGCGATGAAGACGTCCTCACGGCGGAGGTTAATGGCCGCGAGGATCTTCGTCAAAAGTTGGCCGGACGCGCCGACGAACGGCCGGCCACTCGCGTCCTCGTCCGCGCCCGGCGCCTCGCCGACGACGACGAAGTCCGCGTCGGGCGGGCCCTCGCCCGGGACGCCGTGCGTCGCCGTCTTATAGAGCTGGCAGCGCGTGCAGGCGGTGACGGCCCGCGCGATGTTCTCGAGGGCGTCGAGACCTTCGGTCGGGCCACCGAAGAGTTCGGTCCCGGCCCCCTGCGCGACCAGTCCGATCGGCACGTCCAGCCCGGGGAAGAGTTCGCCCGTGACGTACGCGGACGCGGCCGGCGGGTCGTCCGCACTCGCGCGCTCGTCGGCGGCCGCGGGCACGGCGGGCTCTGGCGTGTCAGGTCGGCGACTCGGCATGGCGGCGGACTCCGGCGAGGGGCGGCGGGGCGGCTCTGCAATGGCATCGGCTGCGCGGAGCGCGGCACGCCAGTCGCCGCTCGCCGCCGCGTCGAGCGTGGCCTCGGGCACCGGACCAACTCGATCCACGCGCTCTGGTTCGAGCGCCGACGAGGGGGCCGGAACGTCCGAGATGCTCGGCGAGCCGTCGCCGCGCAGGCGCGGATGGTCGGCGGGCGCGCCTGGGTCGGGATCGTCGCCCGCATCATCGGCGGCCGGCGTCGCAGCCGCGGTCTCGGGCGCCACCTCCGGCTCCGGCGGCGGTGTGGCGGGACGCGGTCGCGGCGGGGGGAGGGCCGCGCCGCCGCGGTTGGCCCCGATGACGCGGAGCACGTCGTCGACGTTCATCGTGTCGAGCACGAGTTCGCGTTCGCCGAGTTCACGGCGCTGCTCGAGGTACCGCCGCAGGCGCTCGCGCGCGGCAGCCGCGTCGCCGGCGTTCGGCTGGCTCACGCGGACGCCTGCTGGCCGGGGCGCGCCGGGCGGGCCGCGAGCAACGCCGCGACGCGGTCCAGGATCGCGTCCGCGACGTCGCGCTTGGGCATGAGCGGCAGTGCGTCGCGGGAGCCGTCCGCGCCTAACAAGGTCACGCGGTTGGTGTCGACGCCGAAGCCGGCGCCGGGTTCGGTGGCGTCGTTGAGCACGATGAGGTCCAGCGATTTGGCGGCGAGTTTGGCGCGCGCGTGCGCCTCGCCGTCGGTGGTTTCCAGGGCGAATCCGACGACGACCGCGCCGGGCCGCCGCCGGGCGCGCGTCGTCGCGAGGATGTCGGGCGTCGGCACGAGTGCGAGCGTGAGGTCGGCGCCGGCGCGTTTGATCTTATCCGCTGCGACCTCCGACGGACGGAAGTCGGCGGGCGCGGCCGCCATGATCGTCGCGTCCGCCTCGGGAAGCGCGTCCGCGACGGCGGCCGCCATGTCGGCGGTGCTCGCGACCGCCACGTGGCGCAGGAATCCGGGCACCGCTACCTCCAGGGGCCCCGCCACGAGGGTGACGTCGGCGCCACGCCGCCACGCGGCGGCGGCGAGCGCCACGCCCATCTTGCCGCTGCTGTGATTGCTGACGTAGCGCACCGGGTCGAGGCGCTCGCGCGTGGGGCCGGCGGTGACCAGCACGCGGCGCCCGGCCAGCGCGGACGCGGGCTCGAGCAGCCGTCCGACGTACGCGAGGATCACGTCGGGCTCGGGCATCCGGCCGGGGCCGGCGCCCTCGCCCGCCGCGAGCGGCCCGTCGTCCGGGTCGAGCACGTGATACCCTAACTCGCGCGCGTGCGCGGCGTTACGCCGGACCTGCGGGTGCGCCCACATGCGGTCGTTCATCGCCGGCACGAGCAGCACTGGCGCCGCGGTGGCGAGCAGTGCGGCGCTCAGCAGGTCGCCCGCCTCGCCGTGGACCGCGCGGGCGAGGAAGTCGGCCGTGCACGGCGCGACGACCACCGCGGCGGCCGCGCGCGCGAGCTTGATGTGGTCGAGCGCGTGGCCGGCCGCGATGAGATCGGTGTGCACCGGGCGGCCGACGAGTGCCTCGAGCGTGACGGCGCCGACGAACTCGGTCGCGGAGCGCGTCATGACGACGTCGACCTCCGCGCCCGCGCCGGCGAGGAGGCGCGCGAACCACGCGGCCTTGTAGCTCGCGATCCCACCCGTGATCCCGAGCAGGACGCGGCGGCCGTCGAACGGTCGCACGCGGGCGTCGGCCTACCGAGGGCGCGCTGGGGCCGCCGCGCCCGCCCGGCTCAGCCTTCCGCGGGGGCCGGCGCCGCTCCAGGACGCTTACGGGGGACGACGTCGAAGCCGATGTTCCCGCCCGAGAGCTCCTCGAGCGCGCGCGTCGTCAGCTTCTTCTCGCCCGAGCGACCCGGGATGCGCGGAAACTCGTTGAGCAGCCGGGCGTACTTGGCGGCGACGAGCACGGCGAGGTACTTGTTGGTCGCCCGCTCAGCGATCTCGTTCGGCGTGAACACTTGCATGGGTCGTATCTCCGGTGTAGTGGATCGTGTAGTACGGCTTGCGGAACCGCGCGCCGTCAGGAGCCGGCGGCGGCGTCGAGCTCGGCGACCAGCGCATCGATCTGCGAGTCGAGTTCGCGCAGCCGGTCCCGGCGCGCGCCCTCGGCCTCGAGGATGGACTCGACCTGCGCGACGGCCCGGTCGAGGTCTTCGTTGACGATCACGTAATCGTAGTCGTGCGCGGCGGCAATCTCGTCGCGCGCGTTACGGACGCGAAGCGCGAATGACGCCGCGCTCTCGCTCGCGCGCGACGCGAGCCGTTCGAGCAATACCCCGCCCGTCGGCGGAAGGACGAACACGCGCACCGCGCCCGGGAAGGCGACCGTGAACTGCGTCGCGCCCTGGACGTCGATGTCCATCAGGACGTGGCGCCCCTCTCCCAGGACGCGCTCGACCTCGCGCTTGAGCGTGCCGTAGCGGTTGCCGTGCACGACGGCATACTCCGCGAACTCCCCCCGCACGACGGCCGATTCGAACCTGTCCGGCGAGAGGAAATAGTAGTCCCGACCGTCCTGCTCGCCGGGACGCGGCGCACGCGTGGTGCACGACACCGAGTAGCCGACGTCGGCACGTGCGGCGAGCAGTCGACGCGCGATGCTCGTTTTACCGCCGCCCGACGGCGCGGAGAGGATGACCGGGAACGGAACCCCGCGGGGCGCCACCGTCACTCGACGTTCTCGACCTGCTCGCGCATGCGCTCGAGCTCTTCCTTGACCAGCAGGACGTCGCGTAGCACGGCCGAGTCGTTGCCCTTGCTGCCGGTCGTGTTCGTCTCGCGCAGCATCTCCTGCAGCAGGAAGCCGAGGCGCTTGCCGACCGGCTCGTAGCCCGCCGCGTCGAGTGCGGCGTGGAACGCGTCGACGTGCGTCCGGAACCGGTCGACTTCCTCGCTGACGTCGAGACGGTCGGCGAGGATCGCGATCTCCTGCGCCAGGCGATCCTCGGAGACCGCGACGCCCGCCGCGAGCTCCCGGACGGCGGTCGCCAGGCGGTCGCGTTGCTCGACGAGCCGTTCGGGGGCGCGCGCGGCGACGCGATCGTACGCGGTCGCGACGATCGCGAGCCGCTCGCGAAGGATCGTGGCGATCCGCTCGCCCTCCGCCGCGCGCACCGTCGTGAGGGCCGCGGCGGCGGCGTCCACCACCGCCAGCAGGCCGGCGCGCTCCGCCGCGTCGTCCACCCCGGTCCCCGACGGCTCGGTGTCGGCCTGCTCGTCGAGCAGCACGCCGGGCAGGCGGAGCACGTCGGTGAAGCTGACGACCGGCGCGGCCCCGAATGCCGTCGTGACCTCGCGCAGCGCGGCCGCGTAGTCGGCGAGCCGCGTCGCGTCGAGCCGCACGCGGGCCGCGGTCGCACCCTCCCGCTCCGCGCGCACCGCGAGCGTGACGTGGCCGCGCGCGACGTAGGTGCGCAATGCGTCCCGCACGTCGACCTCCCAGCGTGCGAACGTCGGCGGCAATCGCAGGCTCGGGGTGAAGAAGCGGTGGTTCACGCTCCGGGCCTCGGCCTCGACGCGCAACGCGCCGACCACCCCGTCGGCCGCGCCGAACCCTGTCATGCTTCGGATCATGAGAAGCGGCGCAACCTATTGTCGCACAAGCACTTTGTCAAAGCGCGCCGCTCGCGGCCCGGGGCTAGTTGCTGAACTCCCATCGGACGCCATACAGGTTGACCGTCCGCCGCTGCAAGTACACGCCCGGCACTTCCTGGTAGAGCCGCGACCCGATGTTGACGCTGCGGAAGCTGACGACCGCGCGCTGGATGCGGATTTCGACGCGCCCGCCGATCACGTTGCTGGCCGCGGCGCGCTGTGGCACCAGTACGTCCAACATGGTAGGCGTCGGCGTCGAGCCGGAACTCGTCGCGAACGGAAAGAGCGTGCTGCTTCGGTACTCGTCGTTCAGCGCGACCGTCAACCCGAACTCGCCCGTCGGGAAGCGCCGTAGGAAGTTGCTGGCGTACCGCACCTCGCCGCGTCCCTGGTAGCGCGGTCGGTACACGCCAGACGAGCTCCAACCGGTCCCGCCCAGGTCGACGGTGACGAACGGGAGAACCTCGCCGCGGAACGAGCCGATCACCCCCGTCGCACGCCCCTCGTTGACCGCGATCGGCGTCCCGCCCTCCTGCCCCGGAACGATGGTCGAGCCGCCGATCGAGTAGATCCGCGGCGGGAGAAAGGTGCCGCCGTCGCGTGTCACCGCGCCGATCGAGAGCCACGCAGTTCGTGCGAGTTGCGCCGCGATCTCGGCGCGCGCCACACGTCGCGTTCCGCCGACCGCCGAATCGCCGGTCGTGCTGCTGACCCCGCCGACGAGGGCGACGCGGGGCAGGATCGCGAACCGGCCCGACGCGTCGAGTCGCTTCGTCGAGTCGGTCCCCACGCGCTCGGCGACCGCGGACAGCGACAGCCGATCGCGTTCGTACGACGCCCGCACCGACGGCGCGTGGTACGAGGCGTGTTCGCCGACGCGGTACCGGTCAGTCACGGTGAACCGGACGCCGTAGCGGGTGAACCCGCCGGTGAGCACGTACTGGTTGCGGTAGACGCTCGTGTCGGCCGCGGGCAGCGTGTCACCGAGCGCCCGCTTCGGCGCCTCCTGGCGCACGCGGAGCACATTCGCGATCGCCTGCGCCCAGACGCCCTGCTCGGGGTCGCCATAGCCCGCGCGAAGGTACGCCTCGTCGCGCCGACCGAGGAAGTTGACGAGGAGCGAGTCGTTCGCGCCGAACGGGTTCCGCGTCAGGTTGCGCCGTCGGTCGACGCGCGACAGCAGCACGTCGATGCTGCGGTTGCCGCGCGCCCAGCCGAGTCGGATCAGCGCGTTGGTCCCCTCGCCGCCGCCGCCGTACGCGCTGCGGCCGCCGGTGCTGAACTGCTGGATGTTGAGTTGCGCCAGCCCGCCGTTGGTAAACCGCTTGCCGTAAAAAGCGCGGTAGAGGTTCGTCTCCTCGTCGCCCGTGTAGATGTCGACGCGGGTCTGCGGCGTCGTGTTGCGCGGCGCGCGCGTGCGGATCCAGACGCGCACCTCGCCCGCGGTCGGCTCGATGCTGACCTCTTCCGCCTGGAAGAGTTGAATCTCGGTCAGGTCGAGGACCCCGCCGTTCCGCGGGTCGGCGGCGTCGAGCTCGACGCCGTCGCGGAACACGCGGACGCGACGGAAGTCGCCGAGGTAGGCCGCGGTCTGCGCGGAGGCGATATAGCCGCTGCGGAAAACCGTCAGGCCCGGGACGCGTTCGATCAGGTCGGCGACCGACAGCGCCCCGGTCGCGAGGATCGAGTCGCCACGGAAGCGGTACGCCGGGCCCGCGACGATCCCCTGCGTCGGCAACTCGCCGCGGACGATCGCCGCCTTGATGCTGTCGCGCTTCACCTTGGGAGTCGGCAGCGAGTCGGGCGTGCCGCGGAGCGAGTCGTTGCCCGCGCGCCGCGTCGTGTCCGTGCCGATCGGGACCGCGATGGTGGTCGAATCGCGGGTGCGGCGCACCGTGTCGGCCGTGGCCGGGCGCGGGAGCGTGTCGCGCGCGTTAGGCGCGCTCCGGGCGCCGGGGGCGGCCGGCTTCCGGTCGCTGCCGATCGGCGCCGGAGAGGGCGACGTCGGCTGCGACGGCGTGCTCTGGGCCGGCGCGACGCGGGCCGCGACCGCCCCGAGGGCGAGCGCGGTCGCGGCAAACGTCAGGGCGCGACGGAGGACCACTCGCGCGTGGTCGGCGCGCCCGCGACGGGCGCGCCCGGGGGTGTCGCTCAGCGCGCCCTCGCCCGAACGAACTCGACGAACGTGCCGGTCGGCGTGCCGGTCGGGCCCTTCGGGATCCAGCCGAGGTCGGTCTCGGAGTACGCCGTCCCCGCGACGTCGAGGTGGACCCACGGGTACGCGCCGTCGACGAACTCCCGGAGGAACCAGGCCGCGGTAATCGAGCCCGCCGCGCGCCCGCCGACGTTCTTCATATCCGCGACGTCGCTCTTGAGCTGCTCGCGGTACTCGTCGAACATCGGGAGCTCCCACCCCTTCTCGCCCGCGCGACGCCCGGCAGCAAGCACCTCCTGCGTCAGCGCGTCCTCGCTGCCGAACACGCCCACGGCGGCGTGCCCGAGGGCGATCACGATCGCGCCGGTGAGCGTCGCGGCGTCGATCACGGCCGCGGGCTCGTACTTCTTCACCCAGTGCAGCAGGTCGCACAACACGAGGCGCCCCTCGGCGTCGGTGTTGTGATTCTCGATCGTCTTGCCCGACATGCTGCGCACCACATCGCCGGGCTTCATCGACGTGCCGCTCGGCATGTTGGTCGTCGACCCGACGACCCCGACGACGTTGACGGCGAGGCCGAGCCGCGCGATCGCCTCCATCGCCCCCATCACGCCGGCCGCGCCACACATGTCGAACTTCATGTTGAACATGCCTTCGCCGGGCTTGATGTTGATCCCGCCCGAGTCGAAGCAGAGCCCCTTGCCGACGAGGACCAGCGGCTTGGCGTCGCCGCCCCGGCGGTACTCGATCGCGACGAGCTTTGGGTCTTCCGGAACGCCCTGCGCGACCGAGAGGAACGACCCCATCCCGAGCTCGGTCATCTCCGCGCGGCCTAACACCGTCACGTCCAGCCCGAAGCGGCCCGCGATGTCGCGCGCGGTCTCGACGAAGGTCTCCGGCGTGCACACGTTGCCGGGCATCATGGCGAGCCGACGCGCGACGGCGTAGCCGGCGGCGATGGCGTCCGCGGCCGCGATGCCGGGCCGCGCCGCGGTGCCGGCGACGACGGACGCGCGCTCGAGCGGCGCGCGCCGCTCGCCCTCGGGCGGCGGCGTCTTGAGGTCCTCGTACGCCCACGCGCCTAACGACATCCCCGTCGCGGCCTGCTCCGCGCCGTCCGCGTCCAGGTCCGCCGCGTAGAAGGCGAGCGCGCCCGTCCCGAGCTTCGCGGCGGCGCGCGCCACGACCGCGCCCGCGCGACGGAGCGCGAGCCGCCGCTCGCCCTTGCCGAGTCCGACGAGGAGCACGCGCTCGGCGCCACCGTCGACCCCGGCGAGGTGCAGCGTCTCGTCGCGGCCGCCGCGGAAGTCGCGGCGGGCGACGGCGCGGGCGATCGCGCCGTTGAGGCGTCCGTCCAGCGCGACGAGCGCGCCCGGCACCGACTCGTCGGGGGCGAGGGCGACGGCGAGCAACGGGGTCCTGACGTCGGCCGGCGCGCCGGATTCGAGCGAGAGCGAGAGGCTGGCGGCCACGCGTCAGGCCTCCATCGCGCGCACGATGGCGTCGCCGAAGCCCGAGCACGACACCTCGGTCGCGCCCTGCATCTGGCGCGCGAGATCGTACGTGACAGTCTTCGCGCCGATCGCCCGCTCCATGCCGCGCACGATCAGATCGGCCGCCTCGTTCCACCCCATGTACTGCAGCATCATCACGCCCGACAAGATCACCGAGCCCGGGTTGACCTTGTCGAGGTTCGTGTACTTCGGCGCGGTCCCGTGCGTCGCCTCGAACACGGCCAGGCCGTCGCCGATGTTGCCGCCCGGAGCGATTCCGAGGCCGCCGACCTGCGCCGCGGCCGCGTCCGAGATGTAGTCGCCGTTGAGGTTGGGCGTCGCGATCACGGAATACTCGTCGGGGCGCAGCAGCAGCTGCTGGAACATCGCGTCGGCGATCGCGTCCTTGACCACCGGCCCGTTCGGCACCTGCGTCCACGGCCCGCGGTCGATCACGGTGCCACCAAAGCTCTCCTTCGCGACCTCGTAGCCCCAGTCGCGGAAGGCGCCCTCGGTGAACTTCATGATGTTGCCCTTGTGCACGAGCGTCAGCGAGCTGCGGCCGTTCTTGATCGCGTACTCGAGCGCCATGCGGACTAGGCGCTTCGACCCGAACTCGCTCATCGGCTTGATCCCGATGGCCGAGTGCTCGCGGACGCGCTTGCCGAAGTGGTCGGCGAGATAGCCGGCGAGTTGGTCGGCTTCGGGACTCCCCGCGCGGAACTCGATCCCCGAGTAGACGTCCTCCGTGTTCTCGCGGAAGATCACGATGTCGAGCTTCTGCGGTTCCTTGACCGGCGCGCCGACTCCCTCGAAGTAGCGGACGGGGCGGATGCAGGCGTACAGGTCGAGGATCTGGCGGAGCGCGACGTTGAGCGAACGAATCCCGCCGCCTACCGGGGTCGACAGCGGGCCCTTGATCGACACGCGAAACTCGCGGAGGGCCTCGACGGTTTCGTCGGGCAGCCACTCGCCGGTGGTCGCGACGCTCTTCTCGCCGGCGAATACCTCCATCCAGGCGATCTCCCGCTGGCCGCCGTACGCGCGCCGGACGGCTGCGTCGAACACGCGCACCGACGCGCGCCAGATGTCGGGGCCCGTGCCGTCGCCTTCGATGAAGGGGACGATGGGGCGGTCGGGCACGCGGAGCGTGTCGCCGGCGTAGTCGATGCGGTCGCCGTTCGCGGGGACCTGCGCGTACGTGTAGTTCGCCATCGGGGGCAGCGGGTGGGGTGACCGCGCGCCGACGCGCGCCGCGTGGTCCGCGGGCTCGCGTGCCGTCGCGTGCGGCTCGCGCCGCATCGATGCCGGGGACGGGACTCGAACCCGTATGCCCTCGCGGACAGAGGTTTTTGAGACCTCCGCGTATACCATTCCGCCACCCCGGCGCGCGGGACCGGGGGTCCGTTGCTCGGCGCAATGTAGCCCGCGGCCGAACGTGCCTCAACAATGCTACATGGCTCGCGCGACGCGGGTCGCGCCGAGCGGTCGGGCGGGACCTAGACCACGGACGCGGCGCGCCGGGCCGGGCGAGCGTGAAACCCGGCGACTCCTAGGGCTTGCCCCGAGCCGGGGCGCGGGCCGCTCGCCGAGCGGCCTGTTCTGCCGCTCGCTGCTGGCGGGCCATCGCCTGCTGCTGTTGCCGCTCGGCCCGCCGCTCGGCTTGTTGCGCAGCGCCCGAAGGTGGCACGGCCGCGCCCAGGCCTTCCGCGCGCTGCTGCCGGATGGCCTGCGCGGCGCGAAACGCCCGCTCCTGCATGCCCGCGTACTGCGCGCGCTGCGTCGGCGTGAGGAACGTCGCGAGTTCGCGCTGCTCGCTCGATGCGAGCTCGCTCCGGCGCTGCTGGACTTGATAGAGCCGGTCCAGACCGGCCTGAACCCGCGCCTGATCGGCGGCGTCGCCGCGCGCGACCTCCTCGCGGACCGTCTGCCGCGCGTCGCGCTCGTCGAGCTGAAGCGCTCGCCGCTGGGCCGCGTAGCGCTGCGAGGTCTCGCGGAGCCGTGCCGTCTGGTCGTCCGTCAGCTGCAACCGCTGCTGGACGGCGGCGCCGAGTTGCCGGATGCCGGGGCGGGCGCCCGGGGCGGTGTCCGCACTCGTCTGCGCACTCGCGACGCCGCCGGCCGCGGTAACGGCCGCCGGCCGTCACCGCGGCGACCCACGCCCGCCGCATCACGCACCTCGTCACGCGTCGCTCACTCGCCATCCGGCGCGAGAACGGTCGGCGTGACCGGCGTGGGATCGGCCGAAGGGGCCGCGGGTGCCGGATCGTCGACGGCGGCCACCACCGCGGCGAGCTCGCGGTCGTCGAGGTCGGAGAAGCTGGCGCCGAGCAGCGATCCGCCCGGGTCGGCGACGGCCACGGGCGCGTCGATCGAACGCGCGGTGGTCTGCACGGCACCTCGCGTGGCGGTCTGCGCGGCGACTTGGACGGCGCGGCGGGCCGGGACGTGATCGCTGCTCTGGAGCAGCACCGCGCCGGACCCGAACGCGACCAACAACGTCGCCGCGAGCGCGTGCAGCGAGCCGCGGCGCGCCCACGCCGGCGCTCGGCGCGCGCGAGCTGGGGCCGTGGCGGCGCGCGACGCGGACGGCGCGCCGATGGGCGCGACGAGCGGCGCGAAGGTCCGACCCGGCGCCGTCGGCGTCACCGGGACGGTGCGCGCCCGAACGGCGGCCGCGATCCGGTCGAGGGCGATCGGCGGCGCGTCGGCGAGCTGCAGGTCGCGCAAGCGGGCGAGCGTGCGCAGTTCCGCCGCGCACCCGGCGCAGCCCGCGAGGTGCGCGTCTAGTTCCGCGCGCTCGGCCGCAGTCACGCGCCCGTGCAGGAGCGCGGGTAGCGCGTCGCGCACGGCGTCGTGCGCGCCGTCGAACGGCTCCTCGCGAGGGGTGGTGTGGCCGTAGTCAGACATCGAGAAACTCCTGGACCGTGCGAAGGGCGTTGTGGTAGTGTACGCGGGCCGAGCCTTCGGTGGTGCCGGCGATCTGCGCGATCTCCTTGTAGGCGCGCCCGTCTACTACACGCAAGAGGAAGACTTCCCGCTGAGTCGGCGTCAGGCGAGCCACCGCCGCTCGCAGCCGGCCTTGCGTTTCGCCAGCCACGACCTCGTCGAGCGCCGTGTGATCGCCGGCGACGTCGAGCCCCTCGGGCGCTTCGATTTCGTGGCGCGCGCGGCGGCCCACCGCGCGCCGTCGGTCGAGAAACAACCGCCGAGCTATCGTGAAGAGCCACGTGCGGAGCGAGCTGTCTCCCCGAAACGTGTCGAGCGCCTCGAACGCGCGCACGAAGGTATCCTGCACCAGCTCCTCGGCGTCGTCGCGCGCGCCGAGGCTCGCGACGTAGCGCGCGAGGGACGGCGCGTGCCGTTCGACGAGGGCCGTCGCCGCACGCTCGTCGCCCCCGCGCCAGCGGGCCAGGAGCGCGCCGTCGAGGGCGTCGTCGGTGTGTTCGTCGACCAGGGAGGCGTGACTCACGGTGAGCATTCCAACAGGTGGACGCGGCCACGAGCCGAACGTTAAGCGCACGGACGCGTGGTCCGAGCCGGCGCTTGCCGATCCCGGGCTGCCCAGTCCCGGGCTGCCCAGTCCCGGGCTGCCCGAACTCATCGCGCACCGGGGCGCCCCACGCGAGGCGCGCGAGAACACGATCGCCGCGTTCGAGCGGGCGCTCGCGCGCCGCGCCGTCGGTCTCGAGCTCGACGTCCACCTCACCGCGGACGGGACTCCCGTGGTGCACCACGATCGGCTGCTCGCGGCCGGAACGGGCCCACTCGCGGGGCGCGCGATCGCCGCGCTCTCCGCCGCGGACCTCACCCGCCAGGGCGGCGGGCTCAGCGCGCCGCTCCCTACGTTGCACGACGTCGCCACGCTGGTCGCCGGTCGCGCGATCCTATACGTCGAGCTGAAGGGCGGCGGGGCCGTACCGGCCGTCGACGCGGTGCATGCCGTCCACGCGGTGCTCGCGCGGGCGGCGGCCGCGTCGAGCGCCGGCGTGTTGCCATACGCAATCCACGCATTCGACCACCGCGTTGCGCGCTGGTCCGCGACCGTGCGCCCCGACGTGCCCGTCGGCGTGTTGAGCGAGAGCTACCTCGTCGACACGGTCGGCGCGCTGCGGGCGGCCCGCGCCCGCGACCTCTGGCAGCACTGGTCGCAGATCGACGCGGCGCTGGTCGACGCTGTCCACGGCGTCGGTGGCAGAGTCGTCGCGTGGACCGTCGACGATGCCGACGTCGCGCGGACCTTGGCCGAGCTGCGCGTGGACGCGCTCTGCACGAACGACGTTCCCTTGGTCCGCGCGGCCCTCGCCCGAGGATGACGCGCCGGGCCGCGCCACTCCACAGGTCAACGCCCCGGACGGCGGCGGCGTAACCGCGGCGAAGGTCCCCGTCCTGCCTCCGCGCCCGTCCCCCGCCACACCATGCCTTCCCGCCAAACCGCGGTCCGCGGCGTCGCGACCGCCGCGTGCGCGCTCGCGGCCTGCGTCGTCGCGACGCCCGTGCGTGCGCAGACCCCGAGCGCGCCTGCGCCGGGCACGATCCCCGGCCCGACGACCGCCGGGGCCACGACCGGCCCGCTCGGCAACTCCGCGTCGACGCCGGCCAACACGGCCAGCCTGCACGGGCCCGGGCGCGGCGCGCTCTCGACGCCGCTCGCCGACCCGTTCCCGAGCACCTACCGGCCGGTCCCGTCCGCGCCGACGGTGATCCGGAACGTGACGCTGATGACGGCCGCGGGCCCGACGATTCGCAACGGCGCAATCCTGCTTCGCGACGGCAAGATCGTCAGCGTCGGCGCGAGCGTCGACGCGCCCGCTGGTGCGACCGTGATCGACGGTGCGGGCAAGTTCGTCACGCCCGGGATCATCGACATCCACTCACACCTCGGCGTGTACGCGGCTCCCGGGGGCGACGCGCTCTCGGACGGAAACGAGGCGACGAACCCGACCACGCCCTACGTGTGGGCCGAACACTCGGTCTGGCCGCAGGACCCGCAGTTCCCGCGCAACCTCGCGGGCGGCGTCACCACGCTGCAGGTGCTTCCGGGATCCGCGAACCTGATCGGCGGGCGCAGCGTCGTCCTCAAGGTCGTCCCGTCGCGGACCGTGCAGGGCATGAAGTTCCCCGGCGCGAAGTACGGGCTCAAGATGGCGTGCGGCGAGAACCCCAAACGCGTCTACGCCAACCGCGGCCCGAGCACGCGCATGGGCAACGTCGCGGGGTACCGCACGGCCTGGATTCAAGCCGAGGCGTACCGGCGACGGTGGGACGCGTACCTCGCGGGCAACCGGCAGGGCGATCCGCCCGCGCGCGACCTCGGGCTCGAGACGCTGGCCGAGGTGCTCCGCGGGAACATCCTCGTCCACAACCACTGCTACCGCGCGGACGAGATGGGCCAGATGATGGACATCGCGCGCGAGTTCGGCTACAAGATCCGCGCGTTCCACCACGGCGTCGAGGCGTACAAGATCGCCGACCTGCTCGCGCGCGACTCGGTCGCGGGCGCGCTCTGGGCGGACTGGGGCGCTTTCAAGATGGAGGCGATCGACGCGGTGCCCGCCAACCTCGCGCTGGTCAACGAGGCCGGCGCGCGCGCGATCGTGCACTCGGACGATCCGTCCGGGTCGCAGCGGCTCAACCAGGAAGCGGCCAAGGCGATCGCGGCCGGTCGGGCAGTGGGGATCAACGTGAGCGAGGACCAGGCCGTCCGTTGGCTGACGATCAACGCGGCGTGGGCGTTAGGCCTGGACGATCGCATCGGGTCGCTCGAGCCCGGGAAGAACGCCGACGTCGTGCTCTGGTCGGGGAACCCGTTCTCGGTCTACACCCGGGCGGAGAAGGTCTGGATCGACGGCGCGATGCTCTACGACCGCTCGGACCCGCGGCGGCAGTGGCGGACCGACTTCGAACTCGGGTTCGTCGCACCGCCGACGCCGGTCGCGCCCGCGACGCCGGCGGCGCCGATCACACCGTCCGGGGGGACGCGCTGATGCGACGGCCTAACGCCCGCGCGATCGGGCGCCCCATGCTCGGCGTCGCGGCCGCCCTCCTCGCACTGGGCGCGGTCGGCGCGACGACGACCTCCGCACGCGCGCAGACGATCGCGATCGTGGGCGGGACCGTGTATCCCGTGTCGGGCCCGCGCATCGAGCGCGGCACCGTGCTGATTCGCGATGGGCGCGTGGTCGCGGTCGGCGCCGACGTCCCGATTCCGGCCGGCGCGCAGCGAGTGGACGCCGCCGGGCGGATCGTCACGCCCGGGTTCGTGGACGCGAGCACAGAGCTCGGCGTGGTCGAGATCGGCGCGGTGCGCGACACGCGCGACGTGTCCGCGCGGGGGCGCGACGGCGTCGCCGCGGCGTTCGCCGTTTGGGAGGGATTCAACCCCGCGTCGGTCCTGATCCCGCCGACGCGCCGCGAGGGCGTCACGACGGTGGTAGTCGTCCCCACGGGCGGGCTGATCGCCGGGCAGGCCGCGGTGGTGCACCTGGACGGCCGAGCGGCTGGCGACGCGGTGCTCCGTCCCTCGGCGGCGATGGTCGGCGAAGTCGGGGACGCGCGGCAGGCGGGCGTCGGCTCACGCGGCGAGTTGATCGGGCGACTGCGCGACCTGCTGACGGACGCGCGCGTGTTCGGGCGCGCGCGCGCCGCGTTCGAGCGCAACCAGACGCGCCAGTTCGCGGCGTCGCGCGCCGACCTCGAGGCGTTGCAGCCCGTGCTCGCCGGCCGCCTGCCGATGCTGATCGAGGCGGACCGCGCGTCGGACATCGACGCCGCGCTGCGCCTGAAGCGCGAGTTCGGGCTGCGCATGATCATCCTGGGCGGCGCCGAGGCGTGGGAGGTCGCGGACCGGCTCGCGGCGGAGCGCGTGCCGGTGCTCACGGGCGCGATGAACAACATCCCGTCGAGCTTCGCCTCGTTAGGCCAGCGCCAGGAGAACGCGGCGCTGCTCACGAACGCGGGCGTGGCAGTCGCGATCATCGGCAACTCGGGCGGCGGCGACGAGGAGCTGTTCAACGTCCGGAACGTGCGCTTCGAGGCGGGAAACGCGGTCGCGTACGGGATGCGCTACGACGCCGCGCTCCGGGCGGTCACGCTCACGCCGGCGGAGGTCTTCGGCGTTGCGGATCGCGTGGGCTCGCTCGCGCCCGGGCGCGACGCGGACGTGGTGGTCTGGAGCGGCGACCCGTTCGAGTTCGCCACCCGGGCGGAGCACGTGTACGTGCGCGGGCGCGAGGTGACCGGCGACTCGCGGCAGGACGAGCTGACGCGTCGGTACCGGACGCTGCCGCCGGCCTACACGCGGCCGTAGAACGACCGCAGGCAGGCCGAATGCGACGAGGGGCCCCGCCGGCGTCGGCGGGGCCCCTCGCGGCGTTGCGGCCGGCGGCGGTTAGGCCGTCGCGGTCGCGTCCGCGGTCTGGGTCGGGGCGTCGATGTTCACCGCGGGCCGCTCGGCGGCCGGGTAGACGCTGACCTTGAGCTGCGACTTGTTGCGGTGCTCGAACTGCACGACCCCGTCGACCAGCGAGTAGATCGTGTAGTCGCGGCCCATGCCGACGTTCTTGCCGGGGTGCCACTTCGTGCCGCACTGGCGGACGATGATGTTGCCGGCGATCACCTGCTCGCCGCCGAACTTCTTGATCCCGCGGTACTGCGGGTTGGAGTTGCGGCCGTTGCGCGTCGAGCCGACGCCCTTCTTGTGAGCCATTGCGCGGTCTCCTACAGGTTAGCCGATGCCCGGCGTCAGCCGAGCGTGATGTCCTTGAAGCGGACCTCGGTGTACCCCTGCCGATGGCCCTGCTTGCGCGCGTAGTTCTTGCGGCGCTTGAACTTGAAGACGATGATCTTGTCGCCGAGGCCGTGCTTGACGATCTCCGCCGTGACCTTCGCGCCGGCGAGCGTGGGCACGCCCGCGCGCACCGACCCATCGACCGAGCCGAGGAGTACGTCGTTGAACTCGATCTGAGTCCCGGCTTCGCCGACGAGCGTGGGGATCCGGAGCGTCTTGCCCGGCTCGGCGCGGTACTGCTTGCCGCCGGTGCGGATGATGGCGTAGTTCATGAGCGGATGAGTAGCGGTCCAGAAGAGCCTAGCATCATATCAAATCACGACTTAGCCGTCAAGCTCGGGCGTCGCGCGAGGGCGTCATGCGACCGCATACCGCTCCGTCACGTCCCGCTGTTCCGCGTTCGCCAGGCCCGGCACGACCAGCTTGAACTCGTCCGGCCGGAGCAGCGGGTCGTCGCGCAGTTCCAGCCCGAAGCCGACGGCCCGCTCGAGCTTCCCCGGCAGATCCTGCTCCTCGGTCAGCACGTGCAGGGCCGTCTCGGGGTGCAGGCGCACCTGCACCGCGTCGCGCCGTCCCTCCGCGGCCATGCGGCGGACCGCGCGCTCGATCCGACGTACCACCGTCTCGGGGGTGAACACGCGCCCCGTGCCCGCG
Source organism: uncultured Gemmatimonadales bacterium (assembly GCA_963763675.1). Lineage (GTDB taxonomy): Bacteria > Gemmatimonadota > Gemmatimonadetes > Gemmatimonadales > Gemmatimonadaceae > BPUI01. The sequence goes on along the minus strand of CAVXPN010000001.1, from coordinate 634,768 downwards.
CACGTGGGGCACGGCGCCGTCATGCTCTGCAGGTGGCTCTGCCGGACGCGCTGGCGGGTCATCTCGATCAGGCCGAGTTCGCTCACCGCGTACGCCTTCGTGCGGGCCCGGTCGCGGCCTAACGCCTGCCGAAGCTCCTGGAGCACGCGGTCGCGGTTGGCCTGCGGCTCCATGTCGATGAAGTCGCAGACGATGATGCCGCCGACGTCGCGCAGCCGCAGCTGCCGCGCGACCTCCCGGGCCGCCTCGAGGTTCGTCTTGAGTACCGTCTTCTCGGGGTCCTTCTTGCCGACGAAGCGCCCCGAGTTGACGTCGATCGAGACCAGCGCCTCGGTCGGCTCGACGATCAAGTAGCCCCCCGACGGCAAGTCGCAGCGCCGCTTGAACAGGTCGCGGATCTCGGGCTCGATGCCGAACTCGTCGAAGAGCGGCGTCGCGGCCTCGTGCAGCCGCACGCGCGCGGCCAGCTCGGGCGCGAAGCCCTGCAGGTACTCGAGGATCTCGCCCTGCAGCGCGCGCGAGTCGACGACGAGCGCATCGACCTTGTCGCTGAACAGGTCGCGCACGAGCCCGCGCGCCAGGCTCGTCTCCTGGTGGATCAGCGCGGGCGCGCGCATGAAGCGCGTCTTGCGCTGAATCCGCTTCCACTGGTTGATGAGCGTCGTCAGCTCGCGCCCGAACGTCTCCGCCGACGCCTCTTCGCTCACCGTGCGCACGATCACGCCGCCCGAGTCGGGCGGCAGCACGGCGCCGACGAGCTCCTTCAGTCGCCGACGGTCGTCCCGGTCCGTGATCTTCCGGCTCACGCCGACCCTGGACGGCGCGTGCGGCATGTACACGAGGAATCGCCCGGCGAGCGAGACCTGCGCGGTGACCCGCGAGCCCTTGGTCGAGATCGGCTCCTTCGTCACCTGCACGAGCAGCTCCTGCCCCTTCTTGAGCACCTCCTCGATCGGCGGCGCCTTCGCGCGCCCCGCGCGTCGGCGAGGAGGAGCATCGGGCTCGGCGCCCTCCTCCTCGTCGTCGTCGTCCTCGTCGTCCGGGTCCGCGCCCTCGTCGAAGACCACGTCCGAGGCGTGCAGGAACGCGCTCTTGTCCGTGCCGATGTTCACGAACGCCGCCTGAATGCCCGGCAGCACCGCCTCGACCTTGCCGAAGTAGACGTCCCCGACCATGCGGCGCGCCTCGGGCCGCTCGACGAGCAGCTCGACGAACTGGTCGTCCTCCATGATCGCGACGCGCATCTCGCGCGCGCCGGCGTTGATGAGGATCTCGCGCTTCACGTGCGCCCTCTCATTCTGCTCATTCGGACACTCCTCGTCCCCGCGGCGCGCGTCAACGGCGCACGCGGTACGTCATCCAAGCGACGGCGAGCACGTACACGAGACCGGCCTGCCATTCCTTGTGGTAGAGATAAAGGCGCGGGTCGAACCGCGACGGGGATGCCGTCTCGGCGGCCGTCGCCGCGCGCCAGGGCGTCAGCCGCGGCACGAACATCGGGACGCCCGCCGCCCACGCGTCGTACGCGCCGGGGTGCAGCGCGCGCACGTGCTCGGCCTCGCGCCGCATCACGGGCGCGTACACCGCGGCCCAGAACGCCCCGACGACGAGCAGCAACCACGGCTGGGCCATCACGGCGAAGCCGCAGGCAATGAGGAAGCTCCCGACGTAGAGCGGGTTCCGCGTGTGCGCGTACGGCCCCGTCGTGGCCAGGCGGCCGTTCTTGACGATGTGCCCCGCCGCCCACGCGCGCGCGAGCACCCCGGCGAGCGCGACCGCCGCGCCGACGCCTAACGTCGTCGGGTTGGGGCGCGCGAGCCAGAGGTACAGCCCCCCGACGACGAAGCCGAGGGGGACGCGCACGCGCTGCAGGAGGGACTTGCCGGACGCCGGGGTGCTCGGAGGTGCCCCGCCGCGGGGCACCGCGTCGCTCAACTCTCGAGCTCCCGCAACAGGTGCCGCGCGATCACGAGCCGCTGCACCTCGCTCGTCCCCTCGCCGATCTCGCAGATCTTCGCGTCGCGCATCATGCGCTCGACCGGGTAGTCCTTGGTGTAGCCGTACCCGCCGTGCAGCTGGATCGCCTTCACCGTCGCCCGCATCGACAGCTCCGAGCAGAAGAGCTTCGCCATCGCGGCCTGCTTCCCGAACGGGCGCCCCTCCTGCGCGAGCTTGGTCGCGGAGTACAGCAGGTGCCGCCCCGCCTCGATCTCGGTCGCCATGTCGGCGAGCGGGAACGACACGCCCTGAAAGTTGACGATCGCCTGGCCGAACTGCTTGCGCTCGCTCGTGTAGCGCAGCGACTGCTGGAACGCGCCCTCGGCCAGGCCTAACGACAACGCGGCGATGCCGATCCGTCCGGCGTCGAGCGTCTTCATGAAGTTGACGAAGCCGAGCCCCTCGGTGCCCAGGAGGTTCTCGGCCGGGACCTCGACGTCCTCGAAGATGAGCTCCGCGGTGTCGGAGGCGCGCCAGCCGAGCTTGTCCTCCTTCTTGCCCGCGCGGAACCCGGCCAGCGGCGCGAGCGACGCGTCGTGGCCGATCCCCATGCCCCGCACCTTGTCGAGGTCCGACGTCTCCTTCGTCAGGATGAACGAACTGATCCCCTTCGTCCCCGCCTCGGGGTTGGTGACCGCGGTGACGACGAACACCTCGCCCACCGACGCGTGCGTGATGAAGCGCTTCGAGCCGTTGAGGACGTAGTGGCCGTTCTTTCGGACCGCGGTCGTGCGCGTGCCGCCCGCGTCGCTCCCGGCGTCGGGCTCGGTGAGGCCGAAGCCGCCGAGCACGCGCCCGCTCGCGAGCAGCGGGATGTAGCGCGCGCGCTGGGCCTCCGTGCCGAAGTAGTAGATCGGCGACGTGCCGAGCGTCGTGTGTGCTGAGATGGTGATCGCGTGCGAGGCGTCGACCTTGGCCATCTCGTGGATGGCGATGATGTAGCTCGTCAGGTCGAGCCCCGCGCCGCCGACGTCCTCGGGCCACGGCACGCCGAGCAGGCCGAGCTCGGCCATGCGCTTGACGTTCTCCCACGGGAACTGCGCGACCTCGTCGTAGTGGCCGGCGACCGGCGCGACTTCGCTCGTGGCGAAGTCGCGCACCATGTCGCGGACGGCGAGGTGCTGGTCGGTGAAGTACAGCGAGTCTTCCATACGAAGTCGAAGGTCGGGGGCGGCAGCGGCCGCACGAACCGGAAAGGTCACCACGGGCACGACGCCGCACCAGCACGCCGACGTCTCCGGTGCGCATCCAATGCGGGTGCCTCGTATTCAGTTCTACCCCGCTCGGCGCGTCGCGCCTTGGGACACGTCCTGTGACACACGTGCCGACGTCACACGAGGTGTCATGCGCGACGGAGCAACCGGGCGTCGAACGAGAACGGGTGCTGCACCGTCACCCCCACACCGCCCGCGGCCGGGTGACGCGGGTCGAGCACCGCGCACCAGCTTCCGGCTGCCAGCCCCGCTCCGGCCGGCTCCGCCCACGCGGGCAGGACCGCGGTCGGGACGCGGAGCAGCGCCGGTCGCCCCTCGTCGGGCCGCACGAGCCACGCGTCGCCGACCGCGCGACACGCGAGTGGCTGCGCGACGTCGCGCCAGGCGGCGGGGAGTTCGCGGCGCGGCAGTCCCGCCTCGGCCGGGTCGTCCCACTGCGCCCATCGCTCGGGCGGCCCGTGGTCGGCCGGGACGTCGACGGCGCAGGCGACGAGGTCGAGCGGCAGCGTGTCCGGGTCGACGTGCGCCAGCACTTCGAGCGCCGCGAGTGGCAGCTGTGAGGCGAGGTAGACGGCGGCGCGCCCGGGCGAGGTCCAGCGCCCGCCGAAGCGCCGCGCGCCCTCGCCCGAGAGCGGATCGTAGCGGCCGGGGGCAATGCGCCAGAGCCGGGTCGCGCCGGGCGTCGGCGCTCGGCTTTCGAGTTCTGGCGGCAGGGGGTCAGGCGAAGACGCCGTAGGCAATGCGGCCGAGTGCGTCCTCGACGAGCCGCGCGCCGGCGTCGGTGGTGCAGAGTTGGAGCGGGACCTCGCCGTCGAGCGCGCGGTGCGGGCGCCGGAGCCAGACACTCGCGCGCCGGGCGGCCTCGCGCGAGGCGGCGCCGAAGCGGTCGGCCGCGTCGCCCCCGAACGCCTCGAACGCCGCGGCGAGTACCTGGGCGAGGCGGGCCAGCCGGTTGGATTCCTCGACGGTGAGACGCTGCCGGCGCGCGCGCCGTTTGGTGAGCGTGCGCCGCGGAATGACGAGCGCGTCGACCTCGTCGGGCGTGAGGCCGCCGTCGGCCGGGTCCGCCGTCGTGAGTCGGCGCACGGTCGAAACCGGGAGCCCTCGGGCGACGGCCCGCGCGAGGTCGAGGTCTGTCGTCAACGATTCGACGGCCGTGAGCGCGGGCCCGGGTCGGCGCGACTCGGCCGTCGCGGGCTCGTTCAGGAACTCGATCAGGTGGGCGGCAGTCACTGGCGATGGGGCTTGAGTGGCACGTGTGCGTGAATATATCGGCACGTGTGCGCGCGCGTCGCCAGCTCGGGCGGGCGGTCGGGGGGATCGGGGCGGGCGGGCCGGGGGTTTGCGAACCGCGCCCCGCCCGCGCGCAGCCCAGAGGTCACACGCCGCTCGTCGCGCCGGCGCCACCGCCACCCCGAGGAGAGCATCCGTGGAGCAGCCAATCTCGCGCGCGCAGCACGGCATCCTGGACTGGGTCTACGTCCCGACCGTCGCCGCCGCGCCCAGCCTCGTCAAGTTCGCCGGAGACGCCACGCCGACCCGCGTCGCGCGCGCGATCAGCGGCGCGGCGCTCGTCTCGACCGTGTTCACGCGCTTCGAGGCGGGCGTGATTCGGGTCATCCCGTTCAAGGTCCACCTCGGCCTCGACGTGGCGGTCAGCGTGTTCGCCCTCGCGGCGCCGTGGCTCTTCGGGTTCAACGACGATGAGCGGGCGCGCAACACGTTCGTCGGCGTCGGGCTGTTCGGGCTGCTAGTCGCGTCGCTCACGCGACCCGAGGACATGCCGGAGCGGTAGCCCGCCGCGGCGGAATGGGCCGTTAGGCGGCCTCGTCGCCGCGGCCGCCGTCGCGCACGGCGCCGAGGAATCGCTCGCCGTACTTCTCCAGCTTCGCCGGCCCGACGCCGCGCACCTCCCCCATCGCGGCGAGCGTGCGCGGGCGGCGCACGGCGAACTCCGCGAGCGTGCGGTCGGGGAACACGACGTAGGCGGGCACCTTGTCGGCGCGCGCGATCTCGCCGCGGAGCGCCTTGAGGCGGCCGAACAACTCGGCGTCGGCCGGGCCCAACACCACGTCGCCTACCGGCGCCGAGGTGGCTTCGGTCGCGCGACCCGGCGAGCGCGCCGCCCCCCCGCCAAACGCCGGCGGGACGGCCTCGCCGAACGCGGTCGTCGGCCCGCGACGGCGCGCGCGCGGCGCCGCCGGCGCGGCTTCAACTGTGTGCGTGATGCCGAGGCAGTTGTCGCAGCCGGCGCACTCCGCGCGCGCGGCGGGGTCGCCGAAGTAGCGCAGCACGAACTCGCGGCGGCAGCGCGAGTGGTAGGCGTACTTCTGCACTGAGTCCAGCTTCCCTAGCTCGCCGCGGCGGCGCCGGTCGATCCCCGTCCAGTCGATGCCCAGCTTCGCGCTCGTGAGCGACGGGTCCGTGAGGCGGAGACCGCCCCCGGCGCGCTCCACGTGCACGAACTGGCGCGACTGGAGCGCTTCGAGGATCGGGAGCGCGCCCTGCCCGCCGCCGAACCCGGGTGGCAGCGCGTCGAGTTCGACCGTCGCGCCGGTCTCGAGCTGCTTCGCGGCCGCGCGCCACAGTGCGCGCAGGAGTTCGAGCTCGCCGGGGTCGGTCAGCTCCCGCTTGATGCGATCGGGTGTCGCGAGCAGGCGCACCCACACCCGGGACGGCGACTCGCTCTCGCTGCGAAGCGCGCCCGCCGTGGTGAGCACGCGGATCGCGCTCTCGACGTCGCGCGCGCCGGCCTTGTCCGGTAGCGCGTTCGCGATGCGCGCGGGATCGACCGCCCCGATCTGGCCGGCGCGGTCCGCGTCGCGGCGCAGGCGGTCGAAGACACGTTCGACGAAGGGGCGTTCCGGGTAGGCGCCCTTGATGAAGAACTCGTGCGTGAAGCGGTCGGGGAACGAATGGAGGAGGAACACGTCGCTGCGCTGGCCGTCGCGTCCCGCGCGCCCCGCTTCCTGGTAGTACGCCTCGAGCGAGCCCGGCATCGCGTGGTGGACGACGACGCGCACGTTCGGCTTGTCGATGCCCATGCCGAACGCGTTGGTCGCGACGATCGCGCGCACGTCCTCGTTCATGAACGCGTCCTGCACGTGCTGCCGGTGCGCGTCGTCAAGTCCGGCGTGGTACCCGACCGCAGGCACGCGCGCACGTTTGAGCACGTCGGTGACGCGCTCCACCGCCTTGCGCGTCGCAGCGTAGACGATGCCCAGCCCGGGGTTTTTGTCGAGCACGTCGACGAGTGCCGCGTCCTTCTCGGCGTCGTTCTTCACGCGCACGACGTGGTAGTGCAAGTTGGCCCGATCGAAGCCCGTGACGACGCGCTCGGGCTCGACGAGTCCGAGTTGCGTCTCGATGTCGCGGCGGACCTCGGGCGTCGCCGTGGCGGTGAGCGCGATCGTCGTCGGGTCGCCCAGGCGCTCGCGCACCGAGCGCATGCGCAGGTAGCTCGGGCGGAAGTCGTGGCCCCACTCGCTGATGCAGTGGGCCTCGTCGACGGCGAGCAGCGAGACGCCGATGTCGCGCAGCCGGTCGGCCGTGTTGCCGAAGTCGAAGCGTTCGGGCGCGACGTAGAGCAGTTTCAGCTCGCCGCGGGCGGCCTGGCGGAAGCGCTCGGTCGACTGCGCCGTGGTCAGCGTGCTGTTGACGAACGCTGCGGGCAGCCCGCGCGCGGTGAGCGCGTCGACCTGGTCCTTCATCAGCGAAATCAGCGGGCTGACCACGACCGTGAGGCCCGGGAGGAGGAGCGCTGGGACCTGATAGCAGAGCGACTTCCCACCGCCGGTGGGCATGATGACCACGGCGTCGTGTCCGTCGAGCACCGCCGACACCGCGCGCTCCTGCCCGGGGCGGAACGCTTCGTAATGGAAGCTCGCGCGGAGGAGTGTGCGGGCGTCGTCGAGCGTCGGCGCGCTGCTCGCGCGCGACGCGGGGGTCACAGCGGTGGCCATGCCGGGCACGCTAGCGTGTTCTCGCGCGGCGAACGAGGCCGAAACGTTGCCGAGTGGGGTCGAACGTCGCGGGGCGGCCCGCGGAGGGGTCGTGGCTCAGACCGCACGCGCGAAGTGTCCGCGGGTGAACGCCGGTCCGACCGCGGCGCGGACGGCGGCGAGGTCCGGGCGTGCCGCGGCGGCGAGTGCGTCGAGGGCCCGCCGCGTGGCGCCGACCACGTCGGCGACCGGCGTGTCCGCCACGTTGAAGACGAGCTGGTAGCCGCGGATGCCGGCGCGCCAGAGACGGGGCAGGAACTCCGACCCGTCGACCGGACGCGAGTGCAGCAGACGGTTTCGGCACGCCGAATCGGTGGCGACGGCGAACGTGTACCCGTGCGGGTCGGTGATCGCGACGTTCGGGTGCTTCTGGACGCAGAGGTCGCGGCACGTGGTCGGCGTTCGGTCGAACGCGGCGCTGAGGACGCAGTGTTCGATCGTCATCCCCTCGGGCCGCCCGTAGACGAACGCGTCGAAACCCGCACCGCCCCATGGTGCGACGAGCTGCTCGATCTCGTCGGCGGTCAGCTCGACCGAGAGCGTGAGCTGCGACGCCCCGAGCGCGAACAGCTCGGCCGCCGTGTGCTGGTTGAACGCGTTGAGCGCGTAATCGCCGACGACGTCCTGCCCGGCGCCGGCGATTTCGGCGAGGAGGCCGAGGTGCCCGGTCATCGTGGGGAGCCCGAGCGCGAGCCATTTGTCGACGACCCGCCGTTCGGCGGGGCGCACCACGGTCGGCGTGCGAAGCCGGAGCCCGACACCTTCGGCGCGCAGGTCGTCGGCCAGCGCGCGCACGCGCGCGAGCGGCGGCGTCGGGTGACGGAGGAACGGATCGAGCACGATCTCGGTGGCGCCTGCCGCGGCGGCCGCCCGCGCGTCGGCGAGATCGTAGACCGACGCGCGGAGCGCGTACGGCGCCTCCGGCGGAGCGAGGCCGACGCGCCTCGCCACGGACACCTCGCGTACCGCCTCGGCGATCCGCGTCTCGCGCGCGGCCAGTTCGCCCTGGCGCGCCCAGTCGCGGCGCGTCATCAGCTCGTCGGTCGCGGACTGGCGCAGGCGATTCAGTTCGCTAATCGGTAGGAAGAGCCCGGGCGCGAGTCCGGCCGCGTCGACCGCGCCGAGCGCGAACGGCGTCTCGCCCAGGCGCCCGAGCTGGTCGCGCAGCGTCTGCGCGTCCAGCGCGCGCTTGCTCGCGGGCGCGAGAGCGACCTCGCTGCGCACCGTGACCTCGTCCTCGCCGCTGCGGAACACCGCCTTGAGTGGCCCGCCGCCGGAGCCGAAGAGGCGCACGTCGACCGGCGTCTTGCGCGCTCGGGCGTCGGCCGGGAGCGCGGAGTAACTCGCCCGCGCCCGCTCAAGCAGGGCCGCGTGCGATGTGCGCACGACGCGCCAGCCGACCAGGTTCCCTGCCCCGATCCCCGCGGCCCCCGCCGAGCGTCCGGACAGCGCCTGGCGCGTGAGCGGACCGCGCCGGCCTACAGTGCGCGCTGCACTGACGCTGAAGCCCGTACTCTTAATCAGACCCTGTCCGGCGCCCTGAGCCGCGGCGTCGGCGGGCGGCTCGAGTCCGACGCCGTCGCCGACCTCGAGCGGTTCGCGGACGTCGACGAGCAGCTCGCCGCGCTCTCGACCGACCACGGTGCCTAACGTGACGCCCGCGTTGTCGGGCTGCTCGCGCGTGATGTAGTCGCGCCCCGCGCGTCCGCCGTACATACCGCCCGTGAACCCGCGCGAGAAGATTTGCACGAGCGGCTGGGTCTCGTCCACCGTGGGGGCGGCCGTCCACGCGCCGTCCGCGAGGCGGTCGAGCCACGCGCGGTAGCCGCTCGTCACGGTGGCGACGTACTCGGGGCGCTTCTTCCGGCCTTCGATCTTGAGGCAGCCGACGCCCGCCGCCGCCAACTCCGGCAGGTGATCGTGGGCGGCGAGGTCCTTCGCCGAGATCAGGTACCCGCGGTCGAGCTCCACGCCGGTCAGGACGTCGTCCAGCGTGTAGTCCTTTCGGCAGCTCTGCACGCACGCGCCGCGGTTGGCGGAGCGCTCGGAGATCATCCCCGACATGTAGCACTGCCCCGAGTACGAGATGCAGAGCGCGCCGTGCACGAACGTCTCGAGCCCGAGGTCGGGGACCGCCGCGCGGATCGCGCGCACGTCGTCGAGCGTGTTCTCGCGCGCGAGCACGACGCGGTCGATGCCGAGGCGCTCCATCACGGCGGCGCCACTCGCGTCGTGCACCGTCATCTGCGTCGAGCCGTGCACCTCGAGCGTCGGGTAGACGCGCTGAATCAGGCGCACGATCCCGATGTCCTGCACGATTGCCGCGTCGATGCCGCGGTCGACGCACTCGCCGAGGTAGGCGAGGGCGTCGGCGAGCTCCGCGGGCTTGATCAGGATGTTGAACGTGAGGTAGACGCGCGCGCCGCGCCCGTGCGCGATCGCGCACGCCTGCTCCAACTCGTCGAGCGTCAACTGGGCGCCATCGTCGCGCGCGTTGAAGCGTGATGCGCCGAGGTAGACGGCGTCGGCGCCGTTCGCGACGGCGGCGCGCACGGCTTCGAGCGTGCCGGCGGGGGCGAGGAGTTCGGGAATCGGGCGCGCGCTCATGCTGGACGCTCGTGAAGGAGCGGGGGAGGACAACGTAGCCGTGCGCGCCGACCGGGCGCGCCGGCCCGTGACAAGACGCACGGGCCCGGAGCGTCGTCGCTCCCGGCCCGTTGCACTACCCGAGCGCTGCTGGGGAGTTCACCCCCGCGCCCGCCGACCCGGCTCAGTGGTCGTCGGGATCCCCGGCGGCGGCCTTGGGCGTCGCGTTCGCGCCCGGGCCCGGTGTTCCTGGTGCGGCCGAACGCGGGCCGCCTGCGTGCCCCCCGTCGTGTCCACCACCGTGGCGCTGCTCGGCGGGGGCGGGTAACGAGACGAGCACCCCGGTCACGATCAGGACGGCCAGGCCGAGCAGCACCTCGCGCCGCGACGACCGCACCATACGCGCGTCGCCGCTTCCCGCGCTCAGCGCCGGCGTCACGTACCGCCAGTTGTAGAAGCCGAACCCGACGATCGCGGCCACGATGAGCAGCTTGATGTCGAGCGCCCACCCGTAGGCGCTCGTCCACAGCGCGTCGATCGAGCCCAGGTGCCGCCACGCCGTGATCACGCCGGTGACGCCGAGGGTCGCGGACGACACGAGCGCCAGTCGCGAGAAGCGCCGCACGATCGCGTCGAGGCGCGACCCGCCGGGACGCACACCGAGGTCGTAGCCGGTCGCGTCGCCGCGGAGCAACACCGGGAAGAGTACCGCGACGAGCACCGCGAGCGTCCCGAGCCACAGGCCGCCGGCGAGCACGTGGATCGGGTTGACCAGCCCGGCCCACTTCCCCGAGAACGCACTCTGGAAGGCGAGTCCGGCGACCGCAACGAACGCCGCGTACCAGCCGGCCGCGACGCGGCGGCTCGCGAGCAGCAGCCCGACGAGCGCGAGCGCGAGCAGCACGCCCTGGGTCGCCATCCGCGAACCGCCGGCGCCCAACGCCGCCGTGACCGACACGTGCCGCTCGGCCGCGCGCTGCGCCGCGCCGATGACGATCGTCGCGAGCGAGAGCAGCGCGCCCGCGGCACCGATCAGCGCGACGCCAGTCCCCGCACCGCGCGCGCGCGCCCCATCGGCGGCGGACGCGCCGGTGCCGACCAGGCGTGGCCCGATGATGCGGGCGCCGACTGCCCCATACAGCGCGTAGCTCCCGAGGAATCCGATCAGCTCGACCGCGACCTGTCCGGCGGACACCGCCTCGTTCTCGCCCTGCAGCAACAAGATCATTCGCGCCCCCGGCGTGTCGTGACGAAGCGGAGCAGCACCGCGGCGGCCAGCAGCGCGATGGCCACGTAGCGCGGCCAGTCGGTCGCCGAGCGGAGCGAGCCCGCGAAGAAAATAGCCGCCATTACGGCGAGCCCGAGTTTAGCCCTGGTGACCGCGTCCACGGCTTCCCATTTCCGGTGGGCGGCTCAACGCGCGCCGGGCAGGTCGAGTGCCCGCGCCTCGTCGGCGTCGACGTCGAGCACCATGCGGAGCAGCGCGGTCGAGTAGACCTTGCCCTGCGCGTCGGTCTTGAGCGAGAGCGTGCCACCGCCGCCGAGCGCGCCGTGGAGCAGGAAGTTGAGCGCGAGCAGGTTCGGCAGCTCGAAGCGCACGACGTCACCGGTGATCACGCCGCGGAAGTGCTCCGCGACGCGGTCGCGCGTCACGTGCCGCTCGATCACCGGGTACCACTCGGGGCGTTGCGCGATCAACCCGACGTTGGCGGTGTCGCCCTTGTCGCCCGAGCGCGCGTGGGCGATGTCGAGCAGTCTGACTCGCACGGCGGCATCGGTCACGAGCGGACCTCCACCTTGGGCGTGACCACGGTCTTGTCGACGAGCGCCGGCCAGTACGCGACCACTTCCTCGACCTTCGGCCGGCCGCCCGCGAACCCGGTCACGCTGGGCGGCCCGTTGAGGACCAGCGGCGCGATCTCGCGCGTGAACCGTTCGACGGCCTTCCGATCCGGGCCGCGCACGCCGACGCGGAGCTGCACCTCGGCGAGGTCGGCCGGCGGCGGCCCGGCGAGCGCGCCGTGCGTCGCGTTGACGCCGACGTACTCCACGAGCAGCTCGTCGAATGCGAGCCCGAGCCGATCGAGGCGCGCCCGCAGGACGCGTTCGGCGGCCTGCGCCTTCTCGTACGCGTCGGGCCACGCGTAGACGAGCGTGCCGACGGCCTTCCACCCGCTGCGGAAGGCGATCGAGACCTTCAGCTTGTCGGTCGCGGGGCGCCCGGCGATCCCGTAGACGCGCACGCGGTCGGGCCCGAGCTCTTCGAGGCGGATCGACGTGAAATCGGCCACGACGTCGGGCGTGATGTACGCGTGCGGGTCGCCCATCTCGTAGACGAGCTGCTCGGCGACCGTGTGGAACGACACGCGGCCGCCGGTGCCGCGGTGCTTCGTGACGACGAACGACCCGTCGGCCGACGCTTCCGCGATGGGATACCCGACGTCGGCGAGGTCGGGGACGTCGCGCCAGTCGTAGAGGCAGTTGCCGCCGGAACACTGCGCGCCGCACTCGAGGATATGCCCGGCGACGATGCCCGCCGCGAGCTTGTCCCACTCCTCCGCGCCCCACCCGAATTCATAGCGGAGCGGCGCCATCGTGAGCGCGGTGTCGGTGGAGCGCCCGGTGACGACGACGTTCGCGCCGCGGCCTAACGCCTCGACGATCGGCGTCGAGCCGATGTACGCGTTGGCGGAGAGCACGCGGTCGCGGATCGCGCTCAGCGGCTCGCCGGTGTCCATGTTGCGGAGCTCGTGCCCGCCGTCGAGGAGTTCGTCGAGACGGGGGAGCAGGTCGTCCCCCGTCACGACGCCGACCCGGAGCCGGCCGTCGGCCCCGTGACGCGCGGCGACGTCGAGCACGGCGGTCGCGCAGCTCTCGGGATTCACGCCGCCGGCGTTGGCGATCACGCGTACGCCGCGGCCGATCACGGCGGGCAGCACGCTCTCGACCGCGCCGAGGAAGTCGCGGGCGTAGCCCATCGCCGGGTCGCGTTCCTTCTGTTTCTGCAGAATGGACATCGTGACCTCGGCGAGGTAGTCGAGCATCAGGTAGTCGACCGGGCCGCCCTCGACCTGCTGGCGCGGCGCGTCGAGCGAGTCGCCCCAGAAGCCCTGGCCGGAGGCGACGCGGACGACGCGGCCGTTGGTATGCGGATTGGTCACGAGTGGAGGTAGAGCGTGGTCGTCCGTGGCGGCTTGCGATCGCTCACGCGCCGGACGGCAGCACGAACGCGCCCAGGTGCGGCCCCGGGTTCTGCAGCGCGGCGCGGAGCGCGAGCGCGAGCGTCGCGCGCGTGTCCTCGGGCGTGACGATCGCGTCGACGTAGCCGCGCGCCGCCGCGTAGCGCGCGTCGAGCTGCTGCTCGTAGTCGGCGCGCATCTCGTCCATCGACGCCGAGACGTCTCCGCCGACGGGCGTGCCCGCGGCGCGCGCGCGCTCGATCGCCGGCCCGTGGACCGCCTGGACAGCGCTCTCGCCTTCCATGACGCCCATCCGCCCGGTCGGCCAGGAGAAGATGAAGTCGGGGTCGAAGCCCTGCCCGGCCATCGCGTAGTAGCCCGCGCCGGACGCGTGATTGACGGTGAGCACGAGCTTGGGCACGCGGGCCGTCGCCATCGCCTCGACGAAGCGCGCGCCCGATCGGATGATCCCCTCGTGCTCCGCGTCGGGGCCGACCATGAAGCCGGAGACGTCCTGCACGAAGAGAAGCGGGATCCCCTGCCGGTCGCAGCGGTCGATGAAGAAGGCGACCTTCTCCGCGCTCTCGGCGTAGAGGATGCCGCCGAAGCGCGGGCGTTCGCCGGCGCGGCCCTTGATGAGCCCGCGCTGGTTGGCGATCACGCCGACGGCGATGCCGTCGATCCGCGCGTCGCCGCAGATGATCTCGCGCGCCAGATTCGCCTGGAACTCGTCGAGCTCGCCCGCATCGACGACCGCGCGCAGCACGTCGTGCATGTCGTAGGACATGCGGTGGTCGGCCGGGAGCACGTCGTAGAGCGTCGCGGGCGGCGCGGCGGGCTCGCGCGCGGGGGCCGTGGCGACCGCGCGCTGCGCCGGCAGCCGCGAGACGAGGTCGCGCAGCTTCGCGAGGCACGCGTCGTCGTCGTCGACGGCGTAGTGCGCGACGCCCGAGCGCTCGGTGTGCGTGACCGCGCCGCCTAACGTTTCGTTGTCGGTCGTCTGCCCGGTCGCGCCCTTGACGAGGTTGGCGCCGCCGAGCCCCATGAACGACGTGCCTTTCGTCATCACGATCACGTCGGACAGCGCGGGCAGGTAGGCGCCGCCGGCGACGCACGGCCCCATCACGGCCGCGAGCTGCGGGACGCGCAGGTACCGCCGCATGATCGAGTTGTAGTAGAAGATCCGCGCCGCGCCGTACTGGCCGGGGAACACCCCACCCTGGTACGGCAGGTTCACGCCGGCGGAGTCGACGAGGTACACGATCGGCACGCGGCAGCGCATCGCGACCTCCTGCGCGCGCAGGATCTTGCGGATCGTCTCGGGCCACCACGACCCGGCCTTGACCGTGGCGTCGTTGGCGACGACGACCACCTCGCGCCCGTGCACGACGCCGAGGCCCGTGACAACCCCCGCGGCGGGTGCCTGCCCGTTGTACTGGTCGTACGCGACGAGCAGGCCGAGCTCGACGAAGGGCGCGCCCGCGTCGCAGAGCCGCTCGACGCGCTCGCGCGCCGTCAGCTTGCCCTGGGCGTGCTGCTTCGCGGCCTTGTCCGCGCCGCCCCCCTCGCGCAGCCGCGCTTCGAGCGCGCGGACCTCGTCCGTCAGCTGCCGCAGGCGGCCGGCGGCGCGCTCCGGCGCGACCGCGTTCGACCGCGCGAGCGCGCCGGCGCTCACGCCCCCGCCTCGGCGTCCTGCTCCGCCGCGTCGCGGGCGGCCGCCCAGCGGCGGATGTAGTCGATCAGGGCACCGGTCGGCGTACCAGGACCGAACAGCTCGCCCACCCCGGCCGCGCGCAGGCGCTCGACGTCCTCCTTGGGGATGATCCCGCCGCCCGTGACGAGCACGTCGTCGCGCCCTTCCGCACGCAACAGCTCCAGCACGCGCGGGAACAGCGTCATGTGCGCACCGCTCAGGATCGAGAGGCCGACGACGTCGACGTCTTCCTGCACCGCGGCGGTCGCGATCATCTCGGGCGTCTGATGGAGGCCGGTGTAGATGACCTCCATGCCGGCGTCGCGCAGCGCGGCGGCGACGACCTTCGCGCCGCGGTCGTGGCCGTCGAGGCCGGGCTTGGCGACGAGTACTCGAATTGGGCGGGTCATGGCAGCGGCCTCATAGCGGGCGCAAGTTAGCCCGCGGCCTCGCGCCGGGCGACCAGTAGCATTTCTGATGACCGTCGCCTGAGCGGCCGGTCGCGCCACCCGTCGTAGGCCGCCTCAACGATCAGGCCGGCGGTCGCACACAGCTCGGCCAATCGCGTCGCGGTGTAGAGGCGGATTCGGTGCTCGCGCTCGCCGGCGCCAGCCGCGCCCTGCCACGTCGTACGGACGGTCAGTACGCCCGAGAGCGCGTCGAACTCGCGCTCGTGTCCGATCATCGTGCCCGTCTCGGACCGCCACCAGTCGCGGTCGAGAAAGCGCGCCATCACGCCGTCGCGGCTCCCGCCGTGCCAGACGAGCACGCCGCCCGGCTTGAGCACGCGGGCGAACTCCGCCACCACGCGCGCGTCGTCGGCGGGATCGAGAAAGAACCCGAACGACGTAAACAGGTCGAGCACGACGTCGAAGCGCCCGGTCCAGCGAGCGGGAAGCCGCCGCATGTCGCCACGCGTGTAGCGGAGCGTGCGCGCGATGTCCGACGCCGCGGCGCGGGCCTTGGCCTGCCCGAGCAACTCGGCCGAGTAATCGAGCCCGTCCACGTCGTACCCCGCCTCGGCGAGGAGCTGCGCGTGGCGGCCCTGCCCGCATGGGCAATCGAGCACGCGGGCACCGGCCGGGAGTTCCAGCAGCTGCACGAGGCGCGCGACCTGACGCCGGTCGTTCGCCTCGGTGAAGAGCGGTTCGTACTCGGTGAGGTAGTGCGCGTCGAAGTACGTGGCCCACCAGTCCGCGGCGCCGGGCGCGCCGGGCGCCTTCTTGCGGGCCGGGCTCAGAAGAACACCGGCTCCCGGTACGCGCCGAAGACGTCTTCGAGCGCGGCGCGGATCTCGTAGAGCGTGCAGTAGGCGCGCGCGCAGTCGAGGATGAGCGGGACGACGTTCGTCGTCCCGCGCGCGCCCTCGCGCAGCGCCTCGAGCCGCGCGGCGACCAGCGCGTTGTCGCGCGAGGCGCGCATGCGCGCCATGTTCTCGCGCTGCTCGCGCTCCGCGTCCTCGCCGATCCTGAGCAGCGGGATCCCGAGTTCGGGCTCGTCAGTGACGAACTCGTTGACGCCGACGATCAGCTTGCGGCGCTGCTCGAACTCCCACTGCTGGCGCGCCGCGCTCTCGGCGATGCGGCGCTGGAACCACCCCGCCTCGAGCCCCTCGACGACGCCGCCCTGCGCGGCAATCTCGTCGAAGAGTCGCTCGGCGTCGGCCTCGAGCTTGTCGGTGAGCGCCTCGACGTAGTGCGACCCGCCGAGGGGGTCGACGACGTTCGGCACGCCGGTCTCGTAGGCGAGCACCTGCTGCGTGCGGAGCGCGACCTGCACGGCCTCCTCGGTCGGCAGCGCGAGCGTTTCGTCCATCGAATTCGTGTGCAGCGACTGCGTCCCGCCCAGCACCGCGGCGAGGCCCTGGTACGCCACGCGCACGACGTTGTTGACCGGCTGCTGCGCCGTGAGCGTGACGCCGGCCGTCTGCGAGTGGAACCGGAGCATCCACGACCGCGGGTCCTTCGCGCCGTAGACGTCGCGCATGTGCCGCGCCCAGATGCGCCGCGCCGCGCGCAACTTGGCGACCTCCTCGAAGAGGTCGTTGTGCACGTCCCAGAAGAACGAGAGCCGCGGCGCGAACGCGTCCACGTCGAGCCCGCGCGCGATCCCGCGCTCGACGTACGTGAACCCGTCGGCGAGCGTGAAGGCGAGTTCCTGCGCCGCGGTGCTCCCGGCCTCGCGGATGTGGTAGCCCGAGATCGAGATGGTGTTCCACTTCGGCGTGTTCGTCGAGCACCACTCGAACATGTCGACGATGAGGCGGAGCGCGGGCTCGATCGGGAAGCACCACGCGTGCTGCGCCATGTACTCCTTGAGGATGTCGTTCTGGACGGTCCCCTGCACCTGCGCGAGCGGCACCCCCTGCTTCTCCGCGGCGGCGGCGTAGAAGCAGAACAGGATGATCGCCGGCCCGTTGATCGTCATCGACGTCGACACGCGGCCTAACGGAATGCCCGCCATCAGGGCCTCCATGTCGGCGAGCGACGAGATGCTCACGCCGCACTTGCCGACCTCCCCCTCGGAGCGGGGGTGGTCGGCGTCGTAGCCCATCAGCGTCGGAAAGTCGAACGCCACCGAGAGCCCGGTCTGCCCCTGCGCCAGGAGGAACTTGAAGCGCTCGTTGGTCTCGCGCGCGGTGGAGAAGCCCGCGAACTGCCGCATCGTCCAGAGCTTCCCGCGGTACCCCGTCGGGTGGATGCCGCGCGTGTACGGGTACGCGCCGGGCACCTCCGCTTCGACCGCGCCGCGGGTGTCGAGCGCCGTGTAGAGCGCCTCCACCTCGTCGGCCGAATTCGTGTACGCGACGTCGCGCACCCTGCTGGCCGCGTACCGGGCGCGCCACCCGGCCACCTCGGCGCGCAGGCGGGCGATCTCGTCGTCGCGCTCGCGGACGAGGTCGTCGCCGCGCTCGGTCGACACTTCCTGGGCTGTGGCCATCGCTGAGTCCTCGCGTGCGTCGGTTAGGCGGGGCGCGCGGCGCCGTGCAGGAGCGCGCCGCTCCGGGCGATCAGGGCGTCGGCGACGGCGAACGGCGTCGCCGCGCCGCCCTGCACCGCCAGGAGCTGGCCGTCCAGCCACGCGCCGGTGTCCGCGTCGCCCCACAGCCGCCGCCGCAACTTCTCGTCCGTGATCTCGACGACCCGCTCGCGGAGCCGCGCCCGCCGCCGCTCCGCAAGTTGGCCGCTGGCCGCAAGATAGCGGCGATGCCGGGCGAGCGCGTCGAGCACCTCGTCGACGCCCTCGCCCTTGGCCGCGACGCTCCGCAACACCGGCGGCGTCCAGGTCGTCTCCTGCGCGTCGGCGGCCGCCCGCCGCGCCGCCCGCGCGGGATTCAGGAGATCGCGCACGTGGTCGCGGTGGGCCGGGTCCTCGGCCAGGGCGGCCAGGTCGATGCCGTGGTGCCCGAAGCCCGTCGACGCGTCGCCGCCGGCCCCGCCGCGGCGAAGGCCCAGCATCAGCTCGATGTCGTTGCGCAGGCGGTCCGCGCCCGGGCGGTCGGCCTTGTTGACGCAGAACACGTCGGCGATCTCCATCACGCCCGCCTTGAGCGTCTGGATCGAGTCCCCGCTCTCCGGCACGAGCACGACGAGCGTCGTGTCGGCCGCGCGCGACACGTCGAGCTCGCTCTGCCCCACGCCGACGGTCTCGAGCAGGATCACGTCGAAGCCGGCGCCGTCGAGCACGTCGCAGACCTCGCGCGCCGCACTCGACAATCCGCCTAACGAGCCCCGGGTCGCGAGCGAGCGGATGAACACGCCGGGGTCGAGCGCGACGGCCTCCATGCGGACGCGGTCGCCGAGCAGCGCGCCGCCGGTGAAAGGCGACGTCGGATCGACCGCGACGATCCCGACGCGCTTCCCCGCTTCCCGCAGCCGACGGGCGAGCGCGGTCGTGAGCGTGCTCTTCCCCGCCCCCGGCGGCCCCGTGATGCCGATCCGCTCGGCGCGCCCGAGGCGCGGGTGCAGCGCGGCGAGGAGCCGGTCGAACCCGGGCCGGTGGTTCTCGACGATGCTCACCGCGCGCGCGACGCCCGCGGCGCGGCCCGCGTCGAGGTCGGCGAGCACGCGGGCGATCGGGTCGGGGCGGGGGGCGATCGGCGCGGCGGTCAGAGACGACATGCCGCCAAGCTAGCGCGCGACCGCGGGCCCCTCGACGGCCTCGGGATCCCCGGGCGCGGGTTCGTCGTGCTCGTCGCGAATGTCACCGACGAGTTCTTCGAGGAGGTCGTCGAGCGTGACGACGCCGAGCATCACCCCGGGCGCGTCACCCACGACGGCCATGTGCAGCCGGGCCCGGAGCATGCGCGCCAGCAGATCGGTGCACGCGAGGTCGGGTGTGGCGGCGAAGATCGGGTGCACGCGCGGCGCCGTCTCGCCGGCCGTCTGCAGCACCTCGAACGCGAGCACGACGCCGACGATGTTGTCGCGGGCGCCGCGGTACACCGGGATCCGACTGTAGCCCGAGTCGGCGATCGCGCGGGCGAGCAGGGGCGCGGGCGCGTCGGCGTCGAGCGCCAACACCCGTGCGTTCGGCGTCATCACGTCGGACGCGCACTTGTCGCCGAAGTGGACCACGCCGCTGATGATCGCGAGTTCGGCCTCCTCGCCGACGCCTTCCAGCTGACCCTCGCGCAACAGGTCGTCCAGGTCCGCGCGCGCCGCGTCGTCCGGCGCGGGTGCCGGCAGCGCGACCGCCGGGCGACGCCCACCGACCATGCGTTCCGCGAGCACGCGCACCGGCGCGACGACGACGTCCGCGGCGCGGAGGACGGGGAGCGTGACCGGGACGACGCGCGTCGGGAAACGCCGCGCGAGCCCGCGCGCGACGGCGACGCCGAGCACGCACATCACGGTGAAGCCGCCCACCAACCACGCCGCGGCCGCGACCGCACCGCCGGACGTGGCCGCCGCGGCCCCGAGCGCGAACGCGGCGAGGGCGGTCGCACCGCCGGCGGCCGCGTGCAGGCGCTGCGGGCGCGAGAGGTACTGGTCCGCGAGCACCGACCCGGCCGGCTGACTCTCGAGCAGGTGGCGGAGCCAAATGCGACTCGCGGTGCGGAGCGCGAACGAACCAGCCGTGGCGAGCGCGATCGCGACGACACACAGCGCGACGAGGAAGCCCATCACGCGGCCTGCCCCTCGACCGAGACGGCCGTCCCGCCCGCCGCCGGCGTCGCGACCGCGGCCGCGGCGGCCGCGGGCTGACGCTCGAAGTAGACGCGCTGGATCCGGCGGCGCACGACGCGCTCGACGACGACGCGGTACGACCCGATCGCGAGGCGTTCGCCGTTACGCGGCACGCGGCCTAACAGCTCGTAGATAAGGCCGCCCACCGTCGACACCTCCTCGTGCTCGACCGGCTCGCCGAGCGCCTCGCTCAGCTCGGCGAGCGTGACGCGCGCGGACACCCAGAAGCGGTCGGTGCCCTCGGACTCGATCGGCGGCAGCTCGTCGTCTCGCTCGTCCCGGATCTCGCCGACGATTTCCTCGAGCAGGTCCTCGATCGTGACGATGCCGGCCGTCCCGCCGTACTCGTCGGCGACGACGGCGAAGTGGTTGCGGGCCGCGCGAAAGTCGCGGAGCTGGTCGTCGACGCGTTTGGTCGACGGGATGAACAGCGCGGGCCGGACGAGCGCGTCCCAGTGCTCGGGCGGCGCGTCGGCGACGACCGCGGGCAGAAGGTCCTTCGCGTAGAGCACGCCGACCACATCGTCGATCGTCTCGTCGTAGACGGGCAGCCGCGAGTGGCCGGCGCTGCGCACGCGCGCGACGACCTCCGCCCACGGCGCGTCGCGCGGCACCCCGACGACGTCGACGCGCGGCACCATGACGTCCGACACGGGCGTGTCCGTGATCGCGAACGCGCCGGCGAGGAACGCGCGTTCGCCCGCGCCGACGTCGGCCTCGGCCTCGACGATCTCGCGGAACTGCTCGGCCGCCTCGTCGCGGGCCGCGTCGTCGACGTCGGCGGCGGGGAGCACGCGCGCGAGGTACTCGTCGACTCGCTCGGCGAGCGCCACCCACGGCGCGAGGAGCACGCGGCCGATGTCGGCGGTGCGCCGCGCGCGCCGTTCTTCCGCGTCGCCCGTCGCGCCAGCGGCGTCGCCCGACTCGCGGCCGGCCAGCTCGGCGTACGCGGCCGCGACACCGCCGCCCACGACGAGCGCGGCGAACCCGGCGGGCCCGAGTTCGGCCTCGGCCCCGGCGCGCACGACCGCCGCGCCGGCCGCCGCGTGCGCCGCGAGCCGGACGACGCCTAACGCCTGGTAGCGGCGCTCGTCGGCGTCGGGCCGCGACCCCGGCGGTACGTCGCCGTGCACGTGCCGGAGGACGCCGAGGGCGCGCGCGCAGGCGAACGCGCCGGCGAGCGCGAGCGCCGCGCCCGCGAGGAGGACGAGGATCACGCGGCCGCCCGCGCGCGCGCCGGCCCGTGCGCGGCCGCGTAGAACCGCGCGAGGTACCGTTCCTGCCGTCGCCACATGTCCGACTGCTCGCGGGACGCGTCCTCCGGGTGCGTGTGCCCGATCGCGTGCAGCACTCCGTGCACCACCAGCCGCGCGAGCTCCTCCCGCACGGGGCGACCGTAGCGTCGCGCGTGCTCGCGCGCGACGTCGGGGCAGATGTACACGTCGCCGCCGCCCAGTACGCCGGGCGCCGGGGCGAGCTCGAAGGTGATGATGTCCGTGGGGCCGCGGTGGCCGAGGTGCGTGCGGTTGAGCGCCGCGATCGCGTGCTTCGTCACGAACGTGATCGATAGCGCGGCCGCCCCGGTGCGCTCGGCGCGGAGCACGGCGCGCGCCAGCTCCGCAACCCGCGCGCGCGCGAGCGGCACGCGCACGCCCGCGGCGCCTACCTGCACGTCCAGGCTCACGCGCGCTCGGCGGAGGCGGGCGCCGAGCCGCCCGCGGGAACCGGCGCACCGTTCGGGGCCGCCGCGTTCGAGGGCGTGCCGCTCGGAGTCGTGCCGTTCGCAATCGCGCCGTTCCCGTTAGACGCTCCGCCACCGGTCGGCGGGGCGGCGGGGTAGTCGATGCGCCCGTGGTACATGCCGAGGAGCACGCGCGCGAACTCCTCCTTGATCGTTTCCAACTGCCGCATGGTCAGCGGCGCGTCGCGGAGCTGGCCCTGCTCGAGGCGCTGCTGGACGATGCGCTCGACGAGGTCGCGAATCCGGTCCGCCGTGGGCTCGGGCAGGGCGCGCGCCGCGGCCTCGACGCCGTCCGCGAGCATGCAGATCGCCGTCTCGGGCGTGTTAGGCAGCGGACCGCCGTACGCGTACTCCGCCGTGACCGGATTCGCGTCGCCGCGCTCGCGCGCGCGCTCGTAGAAGTAGACGATCCGGTTGGTGCCGTGGTGCTGCGTGATGAAGGCACGCACCGCCTTGGGCAGCTTGTTCTCGTCGGCGAGCGCGAGCCCCTCGCGCACGTGGCCGCGGATGATCGCCGCGCTCGCCGACGGCTTGAGCTTGTCGTGCGGGTTCCGCCCGCGGCCCTGGTTCTCGACGAAGTACTGCGGCCGCTCGAGCTTGCCGATGTCGTGGTAGTACGTGCCAACGCGCCCGAGGAGTCCGTTCGCGCCGATCGCGTTGGACGCGCTCTCGACGAGGTTGGCCATCGCGATCGTGTGGGCGAACGTCCCGGGCGCCTCGACGGCGAGCCGGCGCATGAGCGGCCGGTTCAGGTCCGACCACTCGAGCAGCCGGAGATACGTGTCGACTCCCGTGAAATCCTCCGCGAGCGGCAGCACCGCCATCCCGACCGCGACCGAGACGAGGCCCGCGAGTCCGCCGCCGGCCGCCGTGAGCGCGACCGCCACCCCGGACCAGCCAAGCGCGAGCCCGAGCGTGACCGACGCGACCGCGTAGCCGGCGGCGACGACGAGCACCGGGAGGTACGCCTGGCTCCGCCGCCGGGCCGTGCGTACGCTGACCGCGGCGGCCGCCCCGGCGGTGAGGAAGAGGAACGTCGCGTCGGTGCCACGGAACGGCCCCTGCTCGCCCAACAGTACGGCGAGCAGAGTGACCGCGAGGAGGCTGATGCGCGCGTCGAACAGCGTGCTGAACAGGATGGCGGCGAACGCGACCGGCACGAGTTCGGCCCGCCCGTCGCCCCACCGCACGACGGCCGCCGCGGCGGCGACGACCGCGGCGAACGCGCCCGCGAAGAGCAGCACGGCGCGGAGCGAGGCGTAGATCGCCGGCCGGAAGAGCAACAGCACGACGCCCACGAGCGTGACGAGCACGAGGTTGTGGAGCACCGAGCCCAGCACGCGGCGGGCCTCCGCGCGCCCGCCCGCGCCGGCGCGGGCCTGCTGCATCTCGCGCAGCGCGCGGAGCCGCTCGTACCCGTCGCGGCCGACGACTTCGCGCGCGCCGACGATCCGCTCGCCGGCGCGCACGGCGTCGCGCACCCGCGCGACGCCCGCGGACGCACTCGCGCGCCGCCGCTCGGTCTCGTCCTGGGCGTACGCGAGGGTCGGGGCGAAGCTCGCGCTCAGCAGCTTGGTGCGGAGCGTGGACGACGGGTCCGTGACCCCCGGGCGCGCCGCGCGCTCGAGGAACGTCGCGAACGTCTCGAGGCTATCCACGGCGGCGGAGCTCACCGTGCGCGCGTCCCGTCCGCTGTCGACGATCACCGCCACGGGGCCGCGCACGTCGCGCAGCATGCGCGTCTGTACGACGCCGCGCGGCAGCCACTGCTCGAGCGCCTGGCGCGCGCTGTCGACCGCGGCGCGGCGGCGGCGCGGATCGCGGACCAGCGCGAGCTCGGCGGGCGTTAGGCGAACGCCCTCGGGCATCGCCGCCGCGCGCCCCGCGGCGAGCTCCCCGAGCGCCGAGTCGATCGCGGCCAGGCGCACCCGCGCGCTGTCGAGCCCGCTCGGCTCGCGCACGAAGACGGGCGCGACGCCGGCCGCCGCGTCGGCGCGCTCCGCCGCGAGCGCGGCCTCGGGCTTGGGCACCGTGAAGGCGAACGGCGCGACGACCGCGTCGGGCGCGACGCTCCCCACGTCGTAGAGGGGAGCGAGCGCGGCCGGTGCCGACGGAAAGAGCAGGTAGACGAGCGCCGCGAGCGCGACGGCGACGAGCGCGCGCGCGACGTGCTCGCGGCGCCGGCGGCCGCCCGCGTCGTGCTCCGACGACACCACCGCCGGCAGTCCCCAGAGTCCCACGGCTAGTTCCCGCCTCGCCCGCGACCGCGGCCGCGCTCAGTCGCCCGCGTCGTCGGCGTACGCCTTGATGATCTCGCGCACCAGGCGGTGCCGTACGACGTCGGCCTCGCCGAAGTAATGGAACGCGATGCCCTCGATTCCGTGCAGGATCCGCTCCACCTGCATGAGCCCCGAGTCCTCGCGCTTCGGCAAGTCGATCTGCGTCTTGTCGCCCGTGATCACGACCTTCGAGTTCACGCCGAGCCGCGTGAGGAACATCTTCATCTGCAGGTTGGTCGCGTTCTGCGCCTCGTCGAGGATCACGAACGCGTCGCCGAGCGTGCGGCCGCGCATGAACGCCAGCGGCGCGATCTCGATCGTGCGCGTCTCGAGCGCCTTCTGCACGCGCTCCTGCGGCATCATCTCGTCGAGCGCGTCGTAGAGCGGGCGGAGGTACGGGTCCACCTTGGCCTGCATGTCGCCCGGCAGGAAGCCTAACGACTCGCCGGCCTCGACCGCCGGCCGCGCGAGGACGATGCGGCGCACGCGCTTGCGCACGAGCGCGTCGACGGCCATCGCGACGGCGAGGTACGTCTTGCCCGTCCCGGCAGGGCCGATGCCGACCACCACGTCGTGCTCGGCGATCTTCCGCATGTACTCGCCCTGCCCCGGCGTCTTCGCCTGGATCAGCTTGCGCATGCCCGGCAGCGCCAGCCGCCCGTCCGCGCCGCCGCCGAGCGCGCCGTTGGACCCGCCAGCGGAGGCCCCGTTGGCCGAGCCCGCGACCGCGCCGTCGCCGTCGCGGCCCGGGTCGAGGCTGATGCGCAGCACGTCGTCGGGCGTGAGCACCACCCCCTGGCGCGCGAGCTCGATCATCCGCTGCGCGACGACCGTGGCGCGCGCGACGCCGTCGGTGCCGCCGGCGACCGTGAGCGCCTCGCCGCGCAGCCCGACGCGCGTGCCCGTCACGCGCGAGAGCTCGACGAGGTTCTGGTCGTTAACGCCCGCGAGCGTCAGCAGGTCCGCGCCCTCGGTGTTGAGCCGCTGCGTGATGGCCGGGTCGGCCGCGCGGTACGGGCCGTCGTCGCTCACTGGGCCTCGTCGGTAGGCACGCCGGACGCCGCGGCGCCCCAGCGCAGCTCGCGGAGCTCCTGCTCGGGCACCGCCGCCGGCGCGCCCTCGAAGAGCGCCCGCGCAGCCGTCGTCTTCGGGAAGGCGATCACGTCGCGCAGCGACGCCGCGCCGGACAGCAGCATCGCGATCCGGTCGAAGCCGAGCGCGATCCCGCCGTGAGGCGGCGCGCCGCTCCGCAGCGCCTCCAGCAGGAAGCCGAAGCGCGCCGCCGCCGTCTCGGCGTCGATCCCCAACAGCGCGAGCGCCTGCTCCTGCTGCGCCGCGTCGCTGATGCGGATGCTGCCGCCGCCGAGTTCGGTACCGTTGAGCACGACGTCGTACGCCCGCGCGCGCGCGCGCCACGGCTCCGCCGCGAGCAGCGGCAAATCCTCGGGCTGCGCGGAGGTGAACGGGTGGTGCATCGCCGCGAGTGCACCCGTCGCCGGGTCGCGTTCGAACATCGGGAAGTCGACGACCCAGAGCAGTTCGAGCGCTCGGCCCGGGACGAGGTCGAGCCGCCGCGCCACGTCCTGGCGGAGTCGGTCGAGCGCGGGACTGGTGACGTAGTCGGGGCCGCCGACGATCACCGCCGCGGCACCATCGATAAGGCCCAACTGCGAGGCGGCGTCCGCGCCGAGGAACTTGGCCGCGGAACCCTCGAGCCGGCCGTCGACCTGCTTCAGCACGATCGCGAACGCCGCGCCGGCGCCCTTGGCCAGCGCGGTGAACTCGTCCTGCTCCTTTCGCGAGAAGCGCGCGCCGCCCGGGGCCACGAACCCGCGGTAGCGGCCGCCGCCGGCGAGCAGCTCCGCCGCGCCCTTGAACGCGGTGCCGCGGAACACGTCGCTGACGTCGACCAGCTCGAGCCCGTAGCGCAGATCCGGCCGATCGACGCCGTAGCGCTCGAGTGCGTCGGCGTAGGTCATGCGGCGGAACGGCGCGGCGATCGTTAGGCCCGCCACGGCGAACAGCTCGACGAGCAGCCCCTCGGTGAGCGCGACGACGTCGTCCTGCGTCACGAAGGAGGCCTCGACGTCGATCTGCGTGAACTCGGGCTGCCGATCCGCGCGCAGGTCCTCGTCGCGGAAGCAGCGCGCGATCTGGAAGTACCGATCGAAGCCCGCGATCATGAACAGCTGCTTGTAGAGCTGCGGGCTCTGCGGCAGCGCGTAGAACTCGCCCCCATGCACGCGGCTCGGCACGAGGTAGTCGCGCGCGCCCTCGGGCGTCGGCTTCGTCAGGATCGGCGTCTCGAGCTCGAGAAACCCCTGCTCGACGAGGTACCGCCGCGTCGCCTGCAGAAGGCGATGGCGGAGCACGAGGTTCTGCTGCAGTTCGGGTCGCCGCAGGTCGAGGTGACGATGCCGCAGCCGCAAATCCTCGGCCGGCAGCTTGTCTCCCTTGCCGCGCGCGACCGGGATCGCGGGCGTGACGGCCGGGCCGACGACGCGGATCGACCGCGCGCGGACCTCGACGTCGCCCGTCTCCATCTCGGCGTTCCGGCGCTCGGCCGGGCGGAGCGCGACCTCACCCTCGACGACCACGACGCTCTCGACGCCGACGGCGGCCGCCGCGGCGATTGCACTCGCGTCGCACCACGCTGGGTCGAACGAGAGCTGCGCGATGCCACTCCGATCGCGCAGGTCGACGAAAACGAGCGCGCCGAGGTCGCGTACGCGGTGCACCCAGCCGCCGAGCGTGACGGAAGCGCCGGCGTCGGCGGCGCGGAGCGCGCCGCAGGAGTGGGACCGAATGGAGGTCGCGGGAAGTCCCGCGGCCGGAGCGAGCGAGCCGGAAATCGGGTCGGACACGAAGGCGAGCGAAAGGCCCAACCGCCCCGGTGGCCCGGCGCGGCAGCATACAGGATCTTAACGAACGCCGTGGGGTCGAGGTAGGAGAACTCCACATTCCGTCGCCCGCCGCCGCGGACGCAAGTTCCTGCCCCACTTAGATTTCCGACCCGTGACGCCGACGCTCCCGACCCTCGACGCGCGCCCCGACGCGGGCGCCCGACGCGCCCCGACGCCGACGCTCCTCGATCTGGAGCCGGCGGACGCGGAGCGCGCGCTCGCCGCCGCAATGGTCGAGCTCGGCGAGCCCGGGTACCGCGCCGGGCAGGTCCTCCGGCGGCTGTGGCAGAACCCGGCCCCGAGCTTCGACGCGATGCGCGAGCTACCGGCGGCGCTGCGCAGTACGCTGGCCGAGCGCTTCGAGCTGCCCCGGCTCGAACTCGCGGCGCGGCAGCGTTCAGCGGATGGCACGCAGAAGTTCCTCTTTCGACTCGCCGACGGGCAGACGATCGAGACGGTCGCGATCCCGGACGATGGGCGTCTCACCCTTTGCATTTCGTCGCAGGCCGGGTGCGCCCTCGCCTGCGCGTTTTGCGCGACCGGCGCGATGGGCTTCCAGCGCAACCTGCGCCCGAGCGAGATCGCGGGTCAGGTGCGCGAGCTCGCGCTGCTCGACGACGGACCGCTCCGCCCGACGAACATCGTCTTCATGGGCATGGGTGAGCCGTTGATGAACTGGGGCGCCGTCTCGCCGACGCTGACCATTCTCAACGACGCGCGCGGCTTGGGCATCGGGGCCCGACACATCACCGTGTCCACGGTCGGCGTCCTGCCCGGCATCGTCGCGTTAGGCGAGCGCCCGGAGCAGTTCCGCCTCGCGCTCTCGATCCACGCGCCCGACGACGACCTGCGCGGGTCACTGATGCCGGTCAACATCAAGTACCCGCTCGCCGACGTGGCCGCGGCCGCCAAGGCGTTCGACCGCCGCGCGACGTTCGAGTACGTCATGCTGGGCGGGGTGAACGACCGCGTGGAGCACGCCCGCGCACTCGGCGCGCTGGCGCGCGAGTGCCGCGCGTTCGTCAACCTCATCCCGCTGCACCCGGGCGGGGCGGGGTCGTTCGTGCCGACGCCCGCGGACCAGATCCAGCGCTTCGCGCGGCTCGTCCGCGGCGCGGGCGTCGAGGTCGCGGTCCGTCGCAGCCGCGGCACTGACATCGCCGCCGCGTGCGGGCAGCTACGGGTAGAACGGCTCGGCCGCCGGGCGCCACGCGCGGCCGACGAGCACCGTGAGGTCGAGGTAGTGTGAGCTGTCGGGGCGCGCCTCGACGCGCGCCCCGCCTAACGCCCGGGCGGCGCGGCGCGCCCACTCCGCGTGCCCCGAGCGGTCGAGCACGAGGGACGAGTCGCGCAGCTGCCGCGTCGTCCCGACCTCGACGACGTCGTAGCCGCGGTCGCGCAGCGCCTGCGTCGCGCGGCGGGCGAGCCCGCGCACCTTGGTCGCGTTGACGACCTGCACCTTCACGCGCACGCCGGCGGGCGCGCGCGCGAGCGAGTCCGTCGTCATGTCCGGTCCGGCCGCGGCGCCGGCAACCTGGGCCGCCACGGGCTGGCGCGCCCGGAGCACCCGCGCGCCGATCCACCCGCCGCCCCCGAGCACGAGCACGGCCACGGCGACGAGCGCTGCCACGCGGGCCCGCGCAGAGCTCGGCGGCGGGGGCTCGGGACCGCCGTCGTCGACGGGCAGCGGCATCGCGCTCATGTCCGGTCTAACGAACCGCGTTCCACAACTCGACGGTCGGGGCGTACAGCTGCTTGCCCTCGTTCAGCGACCACTGCAGCCGCATGCGCACCGTCTGCCGGAACGCGCCCGCGAAATCGTGCGGCACCTGCGCGGCGAGGAAGGCGCGGTCCGCCACGGCGAACTTGCGCCCGGGCTCCAGGAAGTCGGCCAGGTAGAGCACGCGCCCGACTGGGCCCCAGCCCGCCGAACCCAGCGTGTGCCAGCGGACCGCGTCGAGCACCTCCACCCGGCGCTCGCCGGTTCGCGCGAGCATCGCCGCCGACGCGGGTCCGTGCAACAGGTCGACCGGCGTGCTCGTCGCGTCGGCCTGCTCGTCGGTGGCCGCCAGCGCGCGCAGCTCTCCCTCGGGCGCGTCGCGGAGTGCGTCGTGCCAGAGCGCGGCGTCGTGCATGGCGCGCGCCTCGCCGGCGTCGGCGGCGACGTGCGGAGCCCAGGCGTCGACGAGGGTGACGACGCGCGCGATGTGGGCGCGCCGTTTCTCGCCGACCCGCGCCCACGCGGGGAGGGCCAGTTCGTCCGCCGTCACGGCGACGGGCGATCCGTGAGACGCGTGCCGTAGCGCGCGTCGCCAAGCGCGATCGTATCGAGCAGGCGGGTCGGCCCCACGCGCGCGGCGACCATGACGAGCGTGCCCGCCGCGGCGCGTGCGACCGGCTCCAGCGTGTCCGGGTCGGTGATCGCGACGTAGTCGGGCGTGATCTCGCCGGCGTCGCCGAGGGAGCGCGTGAACGTCGCGGCCAGCGCGTCGGCGTCCGTCTCGCCGCCGGCGAACGCGCGTTCCATCGCCGCGAGCGCGGCGGGGATGGCCGCCGCCCGCCGGCGCTCCTCGACGCTCAGGTACACGTTCCGGCTCGAGCGCGAGAGGCCGTCCGCCTCGCGCGCGGTCGGCACGACGACGAGATCCACGGGAAAGTCGAGGTCGGCGATCATGGCCCGCACGACCGCGACCTGCTGGGCGTCCTTCTGCCCGAACACCGCGACGTCCGGCTGGACGAGGTGGAACAGCTTCGCGACCACGGTGAGCACGCCCGCGAAGTGCCCCGGCCTCACGGCACCTTCCCACCGGTCCGCCACCGCCCCGGGGACGACGCGCACGCGGGGCTCACGCGGGTACAGCTCCCCCGCATCCGGCGTGAATAGCACGTCGACGCCGCGGGACGCCGCCTTCACCGCGTCGCCGACGGGGTCGCGCGGGTACCGCGCGAGGTCGTCCGTCGGCGCGAACTGCAGCGGGTTGACGAAGATGCTCGTCACCGCGACGTCGGCGCGGCGCCGCGCCTCGTCCACGAGCGCGAGGTGCCCCTCGTGCAGCGCGCCCATGGTCGGCACCAAGGCGACCCGCGCCCCGGCCGCGCGACGCGCGGCGACGGCCGCGCGTAGCTCACGCCCCGTGGAGACGGCCAGCACCGCGCGGCTCCGATTCAGAACGCGTGGTCGGCGTCCGGGTACGCGCGCGCGCGTACCTCGCCGACGAAACGCGCGACCGCACCTCGCACGTCGCCCGCCAGGTCGGCGTAGCGCTTCACGAACTTCGGCTTGAACCCGTCGGTCAGACCCAGCAGGTCGGCGAGGACGAGAACCTGGCCGTCGCACGCGGAGCCCGCGCCGATGCCGATCGTCGGGACGCGCACCGCCGCCGTGACGCGCGCGGCCACGGCCGCGGGGACGAGCTCGAGCACGATCGAGAACGCGCCCGCGGCCTCCAGGCGCTCGGCCTCGCGCACGATGCGGTCCGCGTCCTCCGCCTCGCGCCCCTGCACCCGGAAGCCCCCGAGCACGTTGACCCGCTGCGGGGTGAAGCCGAGGTGCCCCATGACCGGAATCCCGGCGCGCACGAGCGCGGCCACGGTGGCCGCGGTCTCTTCGGAGCCGCCTTCGAGCTTGACCGCGTCGCAGCGGGTCTCTTGCATCACCCGGCCGGCGTTCAGCAGTGCGCGCTCGGTCGTGACTTCGTACGTGAGGAACGGCATGTCGACGATCACGAGCGCGCGCGAGACGCCGCGCCGCACGGCGGCGCCGTGGTGGAGCATCATCTCGAGCGTGACCGGCAGCGTCGAGTCGTAGCCCGCGACGACGTTGCCTAACGAGTCGCCGACGAGCACGGCGTCGACGCCGCCCTCCTCGGAGAGCCGCGCGAAGAGCGCGTCGTAGGCGGCCACGACGACGAGCGGCTCGCCGCGTCCCTTGCCGGCCGCGAACGCGCGCGGCGTTACGCGCTTGGGCCCGGGCGCGACGTAGCTCACGCGGCCATCACGCGACGTCCGCCGCGTCCGCGCGGGCCGCTGCGAGCGCCGCGCGCCAGTCCACGCCTAACGCGGCGAGTTCGCGCTGCCAGAAGTCGCGGCGGGCGAGTTCCGGGTGCGGCACGGTCAGCCCCGGGAGCGAGACCGCGCGCGCGCCGAACAGTATGACGTCGACGTCGAGCGTGCGCGCCCCCCAGCGCGCGGCCGGGTCGCGCCGCCGCCCCGCGGCGCGCTCGATCGCCTGCGCGCCCGCGAGAAGCGCGCCCGGGTCCAGCGAGGTCTCGACACGGAGCATCTGGTTGAGGTACGCGCCCTGCCCGGCGATGCCGATCGGGGCGGTCTCCTCGACGGGCGACGCCGCGGCGACCCGCGTCTCGGGCAACGCGTCGACGCCGGCGCGCGCGGTCGCGAGGTACGCCGCGCGGTCGCCGAGGTTGGAGCCGAGCGCCAGGTATGCCGTCTCGGTCACGCCGTCGCCCCGGGGTCGTTAGGCGTCGCGTCGCGCTCCACGCACACCTCCGCGTAGGCGAGCGGTCCGCCGAGCGCGACGTGCGGCTTCCGGAGCGCGACGCGCACGCGCGCGAGCGATTCGGACGCCAGGAGACGCGCGGCGATCAGTCCCGCGGCGTCCTCCAGCCACTCGACCGGCCCCGCGGCCACCTCCGCGACGACGCCGTACACGCGCCGGTAGTCGAGGACGTCGCCGCTCGCGTACGCCGACGCCGCGCCCGCGCGCACGGCCGTGACGTCGACTTCCAGCGGCTGTGCGATCTCGCGCTCGTGCGGGAGGATGCCGACGCGCGTGTGGAAGCGCATGCCCACGAGCGACACCGTCTGCCGGTCGACGCGTTCCGGGGGCCGGGTCGACGGCGCGGGGTTGGTCACGGCGGGAACGTAGGAACGCCGGCCCGACCGGTCAACGCGCGTCGGCGGTCGCCGGCGCACGCGCACCGTCGATGGCGGCGCGGAGCGCGGCGGTGAGCGCGACCGCCTCGTCGACGCTCCGGTCCGCCGCGCGCACGATCGCGCTGCCGACGACGACGCCGTCCGCGAGGCGCGCGACTTCGGCGGCCTGCTCGGGGCGCGCGATGCCGAAGCCGACGCAGATCGGCAGGTCGGTCGCGGCGCGCAAGCGCTCGATCGTCGCCGGGAGGGTCGCCGCCAACGCGTCCTGCTCGCCCGTGACGCCCAGCCGGCTGATGAGGTAGACGAATCCTCGCCCGTGACGCGCGATGAGCGCCATGCGCGCCGACGGCGTAGTCGGTGCGACGAGGCGCACGAAGTCGAGCGGGCCCGCGCCGACCCACGCCTCGCGCGCCGGATCCGCGCCGACCGGCAGGTCGGTCACGAGGACACCGGACACCCCCGCGGCGGCGGCGCGATCGAGCACGTCGGGCCCGGCCGCGAGGAGGGGATTCAGATATGTGAACAGGACCACCGGCACCCGGAGCGCCGCGCGTTCGAGCAGGGCGAGTGCGCCCGACAGGTCGACGCCGTGGGCGAGGGCGACGCTCGAGCTGTGCTGAATCACCGGCCCGTCGGCGAGCGGTTCGGAGAACGGCACCCCGAGCTCGATCACGTCCGCGCCCGCCTGCTCGAGCCCCCGGAGCAGCGCGACGGAGCGCTCCGGGTCGGGGTGACCGGCCGTGACGTAGCAAACGAGGGCGGCGCGGTTCTCCCGTCGGAGCCGCGCGAAGCGATCGGCGATCGCGCCGTCCTCGGCCGTCCGCGGGGCCTCCGACGCGTCGTGACCGCGCGGATCCGATGTCTCGCTGGCGGTCACGCCGCTGCGTCCGCGTCCGGATACGGCGGCAGCGGGCCGACGTCGGGGAGTGCACCCAAGCCGCTCACCTGCGCGACGTCCTTATCACCGCGCCCGCTGACGCAGATCAACACCGGCGCGTCGGCCGCCCACACGCCCGCTTGGTCGCCGACCCATGCGATCGCGTGCGACGTTTCCAGTGCCGGAATGATCCCCTCGAGCCGGCTGAGCAGGGCGAACCCGCGGAGCGCCGCCGCGTCCGTCACCGGCACGTACTTCGCCCGACCGGTGTCGCGCAGGTGCGCGTGCTCGGGCCCGACGCCCGGGTAGTCGAGGCCCGCCGAAATCGAGTGCGCGTCGACGACCTGGCCGCGCGCGTCCTGCAGCAGGTAGCTGAGCGCGCCGTGCAGCACTCCCGGCGTGCCCTTGGTGAGCGACGCGGCGTGCCGCGTCGTCTCGACGCCCTCGCCCGCCGCCTCGATACCCACGAGCTCGACCGACGCGTCGCCGACGAAGCCCGCGAAGATGCCCATCGCGTTCGAGCCGCCGCCGACGCACGCGACCACCGTGTGCGGCAGGCGGCCGGTGCGCTCCAGCATCTGCGCGCGCGCCTCGCGGCCGATCACGGCCTGCAGTTCGCGCACGATGCGCGGGTAGGGCGCGGGGCCGACCACCGAGCCGATGATGTAATGGCTCGACTCGACGTTGGTCACCCAGTCGCGGATGGCCTCGCTCGTCGCGTCCTTGAGCGTGCGCGTCCCGGCCGTCACGGGGACGACCTCAGCGCCTAACAACCGCATGCGCCACACGTTGAGCGCCTGCCGCGCCATGTCGGCCTCGCCCATGTACACGACGCACGGCAGCCCGAAGCGCGCGCACACGGTGGCCGTCGCGACGCCGTGCTGCCCCGCCCCGGTCTCCGCGATGATCCGCCGCTTGCCCATCCGGCGCGCGAGCAGGACCTGCCCGACGGTGTTGTTGATCTTGTGCGCGCCGGTGTGGTTGAGGTCCTCGCGCTTGAGCCACACGGGCGCGCCGACGTACGCGGAGAGCCGCGGCGCGGCGCTGAGCGGCGTCGGGCGCCCGACGTAGGTCCGCAGGAGGTCGTCGAGCTGCGCGCGGTAGCCCGGGTCGGCCATCGCCGCGTCGAAGGCGGCCTCGAGCTCGTCGAGCGCGGGGATGAGCGTCTCGGGGACGTAGCGCCCGCCGAAGGGGCCGAAGCGGTCGGACGCCATCGAAGGCGTGAGGTCGAGTAAGGTCATGGCGCGCTCAGGGTCGCGTAGGGCACGGCGGTGGTACGGGGGCGCGCGCCGCGGCCGCGAACGCGGCCATGCGGGCGCGGTCTTTCACTCCGGGCGCGGACTCCACGCCCGACGATACATCGACGACGTCGGGCGCGAGCGCGGCGACCGCCGCCGCGACGTTCTCCGGCCGCAGGCCGCCGGCGAGCACGAGCGGCGCCCCGCCTCGGAGCGGGGCCAGCGCGCCGGCGATCGCCGCCCAGGGCAGCGCGACGCCGGTCCCGCCCAACGCGCCGCCGTCGACTTTCGCGTCGAGCACGACCGCGTCCGCGCACTCGAACAGCTCGGCCGCGTGCTCCGGCAGATCGGCGCCGCGCACGCGCAGGGCGGCCCAGATGGTACCGGCCCAGTGGCGCCGCACGGCCGCCACGGCGGCAGCGTCCGGGTCCGCGTGCAACTGCACGACGTCGAGCCCGGCCGCGCCCGCGATGTTGGCGACCGCGCGCGCGTCGACCGCGCCCAGCACGCCGACGAGCCGGGGCGGCGCGTCGGGCGCGCCCTCGCCCGCCGAGTCCGCGCGCGCCGCCGCGGCGAGGGCGCGCGCCTGGTCGGCCGTGACGAGCCGCGGCCCGCCCGCGAAGACGCAGCCGACGTACGCCGCCCCGAGCCGCGCGGCGTACGCGGCGTCGTCCGCGCGCGTTACTCCGCAGAACTTGAGCGCCGGCGCGGCGCGCGCCACCGCCGTCGTCATCTCGCCGGACGCCCGCGCCGCGGCTGCCCGGTCAACGCCCGCACCGCCGCGGCCGGGTCGCTCGCGTCGGACACGCTCGACCCGACGAGCACCGCGTCCGCGCCCGCCGCGGCGGCGCGCGCGACCTCGGCGGGTCCGTGCACGCCGCTCTCGAAGACCGCGATCCGGTCGGCCGGGATCAGCGGCACGAGCCGCTCGCCCGTCGCGAGGTCGATCGCCAGCGTCTCGAGGTTGCGGTTGTTCACGCCGATCACCGCCGCCTCCGCCGCGAGCGCGGCGTCAAGCTCGCGTTCGTCGCGGACCTCGGTCAGCACGTCGAGGCCGAGCGCCGCGGCCGCTGCCGCGAGCGCGCGCGCGTCCGCGGGCGCGAGCGCGCGCATGATGAGCAGGACGGCGGACGCGCCGTGCGCCCGCGCCTCGACGATCTGCAACGGGTCGACGATGAAATCCTTGCGCAGCCGCGGCACGGCGCCGGCCCGCGCTGCGGCGCGGTCGAGGTCCGCCGTGTCACCGCCGAAGCGCGTCGGCTCGGTGAGCACGGAGAGCGCGGCCGCACCCCCTGCGGCGTACGCGGCCGCCTGGGCACCCGCATCCATGCCTGGCGCGATCGCGCCCTTCGACGGCGAGGCGCGCTTGATCTCCGCGATCACCGCGACCGTGGTCCCCCGCAGCGCCGCCGCGAAGCCGGGCCCCGCGGGCGCTGCGGCGGCCGCGCGCTCCAGCTCCGCCGCCCGAAGCCTGAGCGCGGCAACGCGCTCGCGCGCGCTCGCGCACAGCGCCGCCAGAGTGCCCGTCGGTGGCGTCCAGCGGCTCGCGCCGCTTTGTGGAATCGGGGCCGCGACTGCGGCGCGTGTTGCTTGCACTTCGGCCGATCTTCGGCTAGCGTTTTCGGCGACTGTTCGGGCGGCGCACGTCCGTGCGCCGAGGGTCACCGGTTCGTGTTTCGTGCCCCACCCGCGGCGGACGGCCTCGAACACCGTCCGCCGCTCCTACCGCGACCTCTCGGTCGCAACCGACGGGCCGACCGGCCCGGGAGACCCCATGCCGCTCACGAAGCGCCAGCGCGAGATCCTCACCTACCTCGGCAGCTACTCGCAGAGCAACGGCTTCGCGCCGAGCTTCGAAGAGATCGCCGACGCGTTCAACTATAACTCGCTGGCGACGGTGCACGAGCACCTGAGCAATCTCGAGCGCAAGGGGTACATCAAGCGCAATTACAACGAGAGCCGCGCGATCGAGATCCTCGAAACCGACGCCTATCCGCGCGCGGTCGAACTCCCGGTGCTCGGTGCCGTCGCCGCCGGCGTGCCGATCGAGTCGATGACCTCGGGCGAAACGATGTGCGTCCCGGAGAGTTTCCTGCGCAAGAGCGGATCGCATTACGTGCTCAAGGTGCGCGGACAGTCGATGGTCGACGCCCACATCCACGACGGCGATTTCGTCGTCGTCAACGAGCGGCGGAGCGCCGACAACGGCGAGATGGTCATCGCGATGACGCACGGCACCGCCGGCGGCTCGTCGACCGTGAAGAAGTTCTTCCGCGAGCGCGACGGCCGCATCCGACTCCAGCCCGCCAACGAAACGATGGAGCCGATCTACGTGCACGAGAACGACATCAGCATCCAGGGCGTCGTCGTCGGCGTGCTGCGGCGGTTCTAGTCTCGGTGTAGGGCGGCCACGGACTCCCGCTTCCGCCGGGGCGACACCTCGAAGGCCGTCGTGCGCGCCGGTATGTCACCGTCGCTCGCTTCGCCGGTCATCCGCGCGAGAGCGGGAATCCGCCGCTCCCTGGCGAGGAGTACCGCGGAGCACGCGCCATCGTTCGGCCGCTAGCGTCGTGGTGGTGCCGTCTCGACCTCAGGCCGCGTACGCCGCCCGCAGGCGCTCCAACGTCCGCAATCCCAGGCCGCCGTCGAGCGCCGCCCGCGCGCGCTCGACGGCGGCTTCGTACGCGTCGTCCAGTCCCGCCACGTAGATCGCCGCGCCCGCGTTGAGCAGCACCGCAGCCCTCGCCCCGGCCGGTCCGCCGCCGCCGAGCACCTCCAGCACGATCCGCGCGTTCTCCTCGGGGCTCCCGCCAGCCAGCTCCTCGGCGTCCCGCGTCCCGAGTCCGAGCGCCTCTGGCTCGATCGTCCACTCGCGCACCGCGCCCGGCTCGGCCGCGCGGACCTCGTAGACCCGCGTCGGCCCGAGCGGCGACACCTCGTCGAGGCCGGGGGCGCCGTGGACGACGAGCGCGTGGACCGCGCCGAGTTCGGCCAGCGCGCCCGCGATCAGCGGCGCCCGGTGCGCGTCGGCGACGCCGACCACCTGCCGCCCGGCCATCGCCGGGTTCGCGAGCGGGCCGACGACGTTCATGACCGTCGGGACGCCCAGCTCGCGCCTAACGGGGCCGACGTGCCGCATGGCGGGGTGCATCGCCGGGGCGTACATGAACGCGATCCCCGCCGAGACGAGCGCGCGCTCCATCTGGGCCAGCGCGGGGTCGGCCGGTACGCCTAACGCCTCGAGGACGTCGGCGCTTCCCGAGCGCGACGTGAACGACCGGTTGCCGTGCTTCGCGATACGCGCGCCCGCGCCGGCCGCGACCAACGCCGCCGCGGTCGAGATGTTGAACGTGCTCACGGCGCCGCCGCCGGTCCCGCACGTGTCGACGAGCGCGTCCGGGTCCGCCGCCGGCAGTCGCACCATCGCGCCACGGAGCGCGCGCGCGACCGCGGCGATGACGGCCGCGGTCTCGCCCTGCACGCGTAGCCCCATCAGCAGCGCCGCGATCTGGACAGGCGTCGCCTCGCCCCGCATCACGACGTCGAACGCCGCCGTCACCGCCGCGGGCTCGATAGCGCGCGCCGCGGCTAGGTCGCGCAGGACCGCGCGCAACGGGTCGCTCGACACCTCCGTCACCTGTCTACCGTCATTCGGCGGCCGCGCTCGCGCCGGCCCACGCGAGGCGCGGGTCGTCCGCGGCCAGCCGCTCGGGCAACCGCGCGTGCGTCGCGACCAGCGCGATCACGAGCGCGAGCAGTCGCACGCGTTCGACGTCATCCTCGCCGTACGCGGACGCCGAGGCGCGGTTGGTCAGGTTCACCACGCCGACCAGCTCGCCGTGGTAGACGAGCGGGAAGCTGATGAAGCTGCCCGTCGTGAAGTACTGGTCGTGGAGGAGCGGGTGCGCGGGCGCGTCCTGCACGTCCCGCACGAGCAGCGGCTGCCGTGCCTGCGCAACGCGCCCCGCCACGCCCTCGCCGATCCGCACGCGCACGCCATCGACGACATGCGGCGCCACGCCCCGCGCCGCGGCGAGGTAGAGCCATCCGGGCTCCGGCGCGCACAACATCAGCGAGCAGCGCTGCGCCTGCGTGTCGTCGCCGACGAGCGCGAGCAGGCCGTCCGCGAGCTCGCGCGGCTCGGTCGATGCCGCGTCGAGCGCGAGCACTCGATCCAGCAGATAGAGCGTGCGCTCCGTCTGACGCAATGCCACACCCCGCCGGTGCGCCTCGAGCTGCGCCTGCGCGAGCTGCCCGATGCCGGCGGCCAGCTGCTCCTCCAGCAGCTCCGCGCGACGCTCCGCGCGGCGCAACTGCTCGGCGTGCTGCGCCGTCTCTCGCTCCTCGACGAGGCGTGCCGCCGACCGCGCTCGCTCGGCGGTCGACGCGCCCGCGTCGGCGCTCGCCGACCGCAACGTCGCGAGCTCCGCCTCGAGGCCGTTGAGCTTGCGCACGTACTCGCCGTGCACGCGGCGCGTCACCGTCTCGAGCGTCTGGACGGCCTCGACGCGCGCGTCGCGCTCCGAGAAGCGCGCGAGCGCGAGGTCGAGGAGCGCGGCGGCCGGCTCGGCACGGTCGACGACCCGCGCGCCGAAGATGCGCCGCGGCTCGCGAAGGGTCAGCACGGCGACGAGTTGCCCTTCGGCCCGCACGCCCCGGAGCGCCAGCGAGCCGTCGAGCGACGTGGCCAGCCCGAACAGGCGCGCGTACTCGGGCGATCGATCGCCCAGATCGGTGAACCGGCCGCCGAGCGCGAGCTGCTGGCGCACGCTCGACGGCAGGTGGTCGAGGCTGACGTCGGTTTCGGCGACGAGGACGCGCCCGTCCGCGACCGTGCGGCGCGCGACCAGCAGCTGCCGTCGTCCGTCGTACGCGAACAGCGCGGGTTGCGCGCCGCGGTCCAACTCCGCGACCGACTCGCCGAAGGCGAGCAGCGCGGCGTCGGCGTCTGCGGCGGCGCCGAGCGCGTGCGCGAGGGACGCGAGAGTGCGGGCGGGAGCGGGCATCGGTCAGAGGTGGCCGCGTAAGTTGCTCGGCCGTTCGCGGCGGGGCTAGCTTAGCCCGCGATGAGCTCACCGACCGCGGACCCCCCCGGGCGCTCGCTGCAGCTCGTGCTGCAGTACGACGGCGCGGGCTTCGCGGGCTGGCAGCGGCAGCGCGAGGCGCGCACCGTCCAGGGCGTGCTCGAAGCCGCGCTCGAGCGGCTCACGCGGGTCCACGTCCCGGTCCTCGGCGCGGGACGGACCGACGCGGGGGTGCACGCGCGTGGGCAGGCGGCGGGCGTCCGTGTGGCGGAGCGCTGGACGCCCGCGTCGCTCCGGCGCGCGCTCAACGCCGTACTCCCGCGGGACGTCTGGGTCGCGGCCGCGTGCGAGATGCACGCCGAGTTCCACGCCCGGTACAGCGCCGTGGCGCGCCGCTACACGTACCTCGTCGCGACGGGCACGGACGCGGAGTCGCCGTTCCGCCGCGGGCGCGAGCTCGCCTTCGCGGCGCCGCTCGACCGGGCCACGCTCGGCGGCATGGCAGACGCACTCGTCGGCGAGCACGGCTTCCGCGGCTACGCCGTGAAAGGGACCGCGCCGGCCGGCGACGACCACCGCTGCCGCGTCGCGCGCGCGGAGTGGCGCGAGCGCCCGGGCGGCCTCGCGTTCACGGTCGAAGCGAACCGTTTCCTCCACCACATGGTGCGCTTCCTCGTCGGCACGATGCTCGACGGCGCGAGCGGGCGGCGCGACCCCGGCGACGTCGC
This sequence comes from uncultured Gemmatimonadales bacterium, assembly GCA_963763675.1. Lineage (GTDB taxonomy): Bacteria > Gemmatimonadota > Gemmatimonadetes > Gemmatimonadales > Gemmatimonadaceae > BPUI01. The sequence continues at coordinate 595,225 of CAVXPN010000001.1, read as the reverse complement.
CCGTTTGCTCGACGCGGCCGACAACCGCCGCGCGTCCGCGCCCGCCGCGCCGCACGCGCTGTACCTCGACGCCGTCCGCTACCCCGCCGCGCTCTACGTCGATGCGGAGTTCGCGGCCGCACACGTCCCGACCTCCCCGGCCCTCGCCGCATGAAGATCCTGCTCGCCTCCGCCTCGCCCGCCGACGTGCGCTGGGCGACCGACCACGGCCTCGCCGAAGGGGTCGTCACGTCGCCCGCGCGCCTGGCCGAGGAGCGCGCCGGCGACCCGCCGTCTCAGCGCGAGCTGCTCGGCGAGATCGCGCGCGGCGTGCTCGTCCCCGTCCACGCGAGCGTCGCGTCGGTCGACGCGAACGACATCTACCGGGACGGGCGCGACATCGCGCGGGTGGCGGACAACATCGTCGTGCAGGTGCCGCTCGTCGACGAGGCGGTGACCGCGATCCGGCGACTGCAGAGTGAGGGCGTGCGCGTCGCGGCGACGCTCGTCTTCAGCGCCGCGCAGGCCTTGCTCGCGGCGAAGGCGGGCGCGACGACGGTCGTCGTTCCGGTAGACCAGCTCGACGCGTTAGGCCAGGACAGCCTCGCCGTCGTGCGCGAGGTCCGCCAGCTCTTCGACCGCGGCGACGTCGAGTGCGACGTCGTGGCGTCGCTCCCGCGCACCGCGGCCGCATTCACGGCGTGCGGCCTCGCCGGCGCGGACGCCGTCGTGCTCGACGTCGCCGGCCTGCGCAGCTTCCTCGTGCACCCGCTGACGGACCGCGGCGTGGACACGTTTCTCAAGGAACTCGCCGCGCGGCCCAGGCCGCGCCTCGCGCCGGCGTGAGGCGTCTCGTGCGGCCGATCATCGGGGCGGCGGCGATGCGTCGCCGCACGGCGGCGCTCGCCGTGCTGGCCGCGGTCGGATGTCAGGGCACGCCGGCCAGCTCGGGAGCACAGCCGGGCGCGCCGGCCGGAGGTCTGCCGGGCGGCTCGACGATCCCCGCCGCGCCCGCGGCGTCGCCCGCCGCGATCGACGCCGGCCGGCGGACCGCCATCGTCAGTGCGGTCGCGCGCGTCGCGCCCGCGGTCGTCACCGTCCAGACCGAGTCCGTCGAGCAGACGCCGGTCGACCCGTTCGACTACTTCTTCGGGCAGCGGCAGGGCGGCGCGCAGCGCCGATCCGGGATCGGCTCGGGGTTCATCGTCCGCGCGGACGGGGTGGTCGTGACCAACGCCCACGTCGTGAGCGGCGCCCAGCGCGTGTCGGTCGCCATGCGCGACGGCACGACGTACACCGCGCGCGTGGTCGGCGCGGACGAGCCGAACGACGTCGCCGTGCTCAAGATCGACGCGACCAACCTGCCGGTCGCGCCACTCGGGAGCAGCGACGGGCTGATGATCGGCGAGTGGGCCGTCGCGATCGGCAACCCCTACGGCTTCGTGTTAGGCAACACCGAGCCGAGCGTCACCGCCGGCGTGATCTCGGCGACCGGTCGCAACCTCGTCGGCGGCGCCGAGGGCGGCGGGGTATACGTCGACATGCTCCAGACGGACGCGGCGATCAACCCGGGCAACTCGGGCGGGCCGCTCGTCGACGCCGCCGGCGAAGTCATCGGCGTGAACAGCTCGATTTTCACGCCGAGCGGCGGCTCCGTCGGCCTCGGCTTCGCCATCCCGATCAACCGCGCGCGCCGCGTGGCGGAGGACCTGCTCGCGCACGGGGTCGTCCGCCGCGCGTTCGTCGGCCTGACGTTGGACGCGACGCCGACCAACAACCCGCGCGACCTGCTCGCCGCCGGCGTCGTCGTGCGCTCGGTCGCGCCGGGGTCGCCCGCGGCGCGCGCCGGGATCGCGCCCGGGGACCAGCTCCGCCGCATCGGCGGGCGCGTGCTCCGCAACCCGTTCGACTACGAAGCCGCGCTCCTCGACCTCCGCCCGGGCGAGTCGACGCCGCTGGTCGTCCGCCGCAGCGGCACCGAACGGCAGACCTCGCTGACCCCGGCCGACCTGCCCGACGTGTCGGCGCCCAAGGTGACCGTGCTCCGCGAGCTGCAGCTGGTGACGCTCACGCCCGCGATCCGCGCCGAGCGGCGCGTGCAGTCCGCGGCCGGCGCGCTCGTCTTCCAGACCACCGCGCGGGTCACGGCCGACCTCGGGATCGAGCCCGGCGACGTGATCGTGCAGGTCAACCGCACGCCCGTGCAGAGCGCCGACGAGGTCGCGCGCGCGCTCGACGCGTACGCCGGCCGCGGCCCGATCCGCGTCGTCTTCGAGCGCGGCGGCCGCTACGCGTTCACCGACTTCCTCATCCGCCAGTGACCGCGACGACCAGTCACGACGCTTACGCGTCCCCGTTAGGCGCGCGCTACGCGTCGCCCGCGATGCTCGCCCTCTGGTCGGCGCAGGAGCGTCACGCGCTCTGGCGCCGGCTGTGGCTCGCCCTCGCCGAGGCGCAGCAGGCGCTCGGCGTCGAGATTCCCGACGCGGCGATCGCCGAGATGCGCGAGCACCTCGACGACATCGACTTCGCGGCGGCCGCCGCGTACGAGGCGCGCTTCCGCCACGACGTGATGGCGCACGTGCACGCGTTCGCCGACCGCGCGCCGGCCGCGCGCCCCGTCATCCACCTCGGCGCGACGAGCTGCTACGTCACCGACAACGGCGACCTCGTCCTGATGCGCCGCGGCCTCGAGCTGCTCCGCCGCAAGGCCGTGGGCGTCATCGGCGCGCTCGCGACGTTCGCCAGGCGGTGGCGCGCCGAGCCGGCGCTCGGCTACACCCACCTGCAGCCCGCGCAGCTCGTCACCGTCGGAAAGCGCGCGACGCTCTGGATGCAGGACCTCGCGCTCGACGTCGCCGAGATCGACCGCCGGGTCGCGACCCTCCCCGCGTTAGGCGTGAAGGGGACGACCGGCACGCAGGCCAGCTTCCTCGCCCTCTTCGACGGCGACCACGGGAAGGTGCGCGCGCTCGACCGCCTCGTCACGGAGAAGATGGGCTTCCCGGCCGCGGTGCCCGTATCGGGGCAGACCTACTCGCGGAAGATCGACGCGCAGGTCCTGCACGCGGTGAGCGGCCTCGCGGCGAGCGGCGCCAAGTTCGCGTCCGACCTCCGGATGCTGCAGGCGTTCGGCGAGGTCGAGGAGCCGTTCGGTACCGAGCAGATCGGGTCGTCGGCGATGGCCTACAAGCGGAATCCGATGCGGAGCGAGCGCATCAACGCCCTCGCCCGCTTCGTCCTATCGCTTGAGCCTAACGCGAACGCGACGCACAGCGTGCAGTACTTCGAGCGCACGCTCGACGACTCGGCGAACCGGCGCCTCGTGCTCCCCGAGGCGTTCCTCGCCACCGACGCGATCCTCGTGCTGTACGGGAACGTCGCGTCCGGACTCGAAGTGCACCCCGCGCGGATCCGACGCCGCGTCGCCGACGAGCTGCCGTTCATGGCGACGGAAGAGTTGCTCGTCCGCGCCGTCCGCGCCGGCGGCGACCGCCAGGCGGTCCACGAGGTGATCCGCCGGCACTCGGTCGCGGCCGCGCGCGCCCTCAAGGACGGCGAGATCGAGCGGAACGACATGCTCGAGCGGCTCGCCGCCGACCCGGAATTCACGTCGCTCGGACTCGCGATCGACGACATGCGGGCCGCCGTCGACCCGAGCCGCTTCGTCGGCCGGTCGCCCGAGCAGGTCGACGAGTTCCTGGCGGAGGAGATCGCACCGCTGCTCGCGGGCGTCGGGCAGGACGCGGTGCTCGACGACGTGCGCGTATGAGTGACGCCCGGAGTTCCGACGTCCCCCTGCGCGAGAGCGCCCTGCCGCTCCCGGTGCTCCGCCGCGGCAAGGTGCGCGAGGTATACGACGCCGGCGACGGCCGGGTGCTCCTGGTCGCCTCCGACCGCGTGAGTGCGTTCGACGTCGTGATGCCGAACGCGATCCCGAACAAGGGAGCCGTGCTCACGCAACTCACCGCGTGGTGGCTGCGCGCGCTCGAAGCGGCCGGCGTCGTGCGGCATCACATGCTGGCCGCGGACGCGTCCGCGATCGTCGCCGCCTTGCCGAGGCTCGCCGGGCGCGAGGCCGAGTTGCGCGGGCGCGCGATGCTCTGCCGAGCCGCCGACGTCTTCCCGGTCGAGTGCGTCGTCCGCGGCTACCTCGCGGGCTCGGCGTGGAAGGAGTACGCCGAGCTCGGAACCCTCGCCGGCGAGCCGCTCGCGGCCGGGCTCCGCGAGAGTGATCGCTTCGATCCGCCGCTGTTCTCGCCCGCGACCAAGGCCGAGTCGGGCCACGACGAGAACATCCCGCCGGCCGTCGTCGCCGAACGTCTGGGCCGCGACGTGGCCGCCGAGCTCGAACGGGCCAGCCGCGCCGTGTACGGCTTCGGGCGCGAGCACGCGGCGACGCGGGGGCTGATCATCGCCGATACGAAGTTCGAGTTCGGGCGCGCGGGCGACGAGATCGTCCTCGTCGACGAGGTGCTGACGCCGGACAGTTCGCGTTTCTGGCTGGCCGACGCGGTCGTGCCGGGGCGGGCGCCGCCCAGCTTCGACAAGCAGCCGCTGCGCGATTGGTTGGCCGACGAGCGCCGCGCGGGGCGCTGGAACGGCGAGGCGCCGGGCCCCGATCTCCCGGCCGCGGTCGTCGAGGCGACCAGTTTGCGCTATCTTGAAGCGTTCCGCCGGATCACAGGCGCGCCGCTCGACGTTTCGGCAGCGTAGCCCCGGCCCGCGCGGCAGCTGCCGCGCGATCGTCGCCGCCCCGTGCCCGTCCGCCCGTGCGCTTCGCCCGCGAGGGTCGCCCGTTCATCGTGATTAGCGCGTTCGTCGCCGCGGCCGTCGTGCTGTGGGCGGCGGGCGTGGGCGGCATCGGTGCGGGCGGTACGTTCGCGTGGGCGTTCGCGTTGCTGTGTGTCGCCGTCGCCGTTTGGGTGGCCTACTTCTTTCGCGACCCCGAACGCGAGGGCGACCGCGGGGACCGGTACGTCGTCGCACCCGCCGACGGCAAGGTCGTGCTGATCACCGACGTCGACGAGCCGTCGTTCATGGGCGGACGCGCTCGGCGCGTCTCGATCTTCATGAACGTGTTCTCCGTCCACGTGAACCGGTACCCGGTCAGCGGCACGGTGCGGCACGTCCTGTACGCCAAGGGCAAGTTCCGCAACGCGGTCACGCCAGAATCGAGCGCCGAGAACGAGCAGATGTCGGTCGGCATCGACGCGCCGACGGGCCGGGTGCTGGTGCGCCAGATCGCGGGCCTCATCGCGCGGCGCATCATCACGTACAGCCAGGACGGCGAACACGTGCACCAGGGCGAGCGGATGGGCCTGATCCGCTTCGGCTCGCGCGTCGACGTGTTCCTGCCGCTGTCGGCGACGCTCCGCGTCGCGCTCGGGCAGCAGACGGCGGCGGGCGCGACGGTCATCGCCGAGTTGGACGTCTGACCGCGCCCGGCCGAGCGCTCCGGATGCGTGACGCGGCGCTGACGATCGACGACGGCGAGGACGGCGAGGAGGCCGAGGACGCGCCGCCGCCCAGCATGCGCCGCCGCCGCCTGCGCCGCGCCGCGCCGGCGCTGCCTAACGGTCTGACGCTCGGCAACCTGCTCTTCGGCATCTTCGCGATCATCGCGGCGGCCAACCACGAGTTCGGGAACGCGGTCCTGTTCATCGTGCTCGGCGGCGTCTGCGACGCGTTTGACGGCGCCGTCGCGCGAGCGACCCGCACGGGCGGCCGGTTCGGCGAGGAACTCGACTCGCTGGTCGACGCGATCTCGTTCGGGCTCGCGCCGGCGATGATCGTGTACTTCTCGGTACTGCCGCGCGACGGCTGGGCCCGCTTCCCGGTGTTCATCTTCGCCGCGTGCGCGGTGATCCGGCTCGCTCGCTTCAACGTGGTGCAGGCCGGCGCGAAGAAGAGCTTCTTCATCGGCCTCCCGAGCCCCGCAGCGGGCGGCACGCTCGCCACGTTCTACTGGTTCACGCAGACGCCGCTGTACCTCAAGACCCGCATCGTCGACCTGCCGTGGCAGGAGATCATGCCGCTGCTCATGCTGCTGCTCGCGGCGATGATGATCAGCAACGTGCCGTACCCGACGTGGCCCAAGCCCGGCTTCCGGTCGGCGCGGCAGGTCGGCGCGTCGCTGCTTCTGGTCGGCATCCTCGTCGGCGCGATCGGGTTCCCGCACTACTTTTTCTTTCTCTTCGGCGTGTCGTACCTCGCGTTCGGCCTCGTGCGGGCGCTGATCCTCGGCCTGATCGACCTGCCGCCGGAGGACCGGAGCGGACGCCCGCGTCGGCGTGCGGACGACTACGTCGACCCGCTCGAGGCATACGGCTCGCCCCCGCTCGACGACGGGCGGCGCCGCCGCCGCTTCGGGCGCGCGCGACCGCGACGGCTCGTCACCGACGCCCGCGCCGCCGACCTTCCCCCTACGTAATCCGCGCCGTGCCCACGTACCGCATCGACATCCGCGTCGTCCCGCGCCGCGGCCTCCTCGACCCGCAGGGTAAGGCGGTCGCCGACGCACTGCACGCGCTCGGCTTCGCCGACGTCGGCGACGTGCGCGTCGGTCGGCACCTCGTCGTCGACCTGCGCGCGACGGACGCCGACGCGGCCCGGCGCGCAGCCGCCTCGGCCTGCGAGCGCCTGCTCGCGAACCCGGTGACCGAGGACTACGTCGTCGAGCAGGTCGCCGAGCAGCCGCTCGCCGGCTCCGCCGTCGCCTAGCAGAGCCGCGACCGTGCGCGTCGGCATCGTCACCTTCCCCGGCTCAAACTGCGACTACGACGCCTACCACGCGGTCGTCGACGGCCTCGGCGAGCGCGCCGAGTACGTCTGGCACAAGGAGACGTCGCTCGGCGGCGTGGACGTGGTCGTGCTCCCCGGCGGGTTCAGCTACGGCGACTACCTCCGCTGCGGCGCGATCGCGCGTTTCAGCCCGGTCATGCAGGCCGTCGCCGAGCACGCCCGGCGCGGCGCGCCCGTGCTCGCGATCTGCAACGGCTTCCAGATCGCGTGCGAGGCGGGCCTCCTCCCCGGCGCGCTGCTCCGCAACGCGTCGCTCAAGTACGTCTGCGAGTGGCGCACGCTGCGCGTCGAAACGGCCGACTCGCCGTTCACCGCGCGGTACGCCGCGGGCGAGCTCGTGCGCGTCCCGATCGCGCACGGCGAGGGCCGCTTCGTCGCGGATGCCGAGTCGCTCGACCGCCTCGAGGGCGAGGGGCTGGTCGCGTTCCGCTACGTCGACGAACGCGGCGCGCCCGGCGACGAGGGGAACCCGAACGGCTCGATGCGACACATCGCGGGCATCCTCTCCCCCGGGCGCAACGTGCTCGGCATGATGCCGCACCCCGAGCGCGCCGTCGACGCCCTCGTCGGCGGCGAGGACGGGCTTCGCGTCTTCGAGTCCCTGCTCTCGGCGGTCGCGGCGTGACCCGCCCCGCAGCCAGCCGCGCGTGCCTAACGCCCGCCCCGATCCCGACACCCGCGTGACCGACGCCATCACCGCGACCGCCCTCCCCCGCCCCGGCGACCCGGAGATCACCCCGGCACTCGTCGCCGAGCACGGGCTCACGCCGTTCGAGTACGAGCGGCTGGTCGCGATGCTCGGGCGCACGCCGACGTTCACCGAACTCGGCGTCGTCAGCGCGCTCTGGAGCGAGCACTGCTCGTACAAGCACTCGCGCCCGCTCCTCCGCACGCTTCCCACGCAGGCGCCGTGGGTGCTGCAGGGGCCGGGCGAGAATGCGGGCGTAATCGCGGTCGGCGACGGGCTGGCGGTCGCGTTCAAGATCGAGTCGCACAACCACCCGTCCGCGGTCGAGCCGTACCAGGGCGCCGCGACCGGCGTCGGCGGAATCCTGCGCGATGTCTTCACCATGGGTGCGCGGCCGATCGCGATCCTCGACTCGCTCCGCTTCGGGCCGCTCGATTCGCCGCGAGTTAGGCACCTCTTCGCGGGCGTCGTTCGCGGCGTTGGCGACTACGGCAACTGCGTCGGCGTGCCGACCGTCGGGGGCGAGGTCGCCTTCGACCCCGCGTACGAGGGCAACCCGCTCGTCAACGCGATGTGCGTCGGCCTCCTTCGCGAGGACGAACTGATCCGCGCGGTCGCCCAGGGCGTCGGCAACCCGATCATCGCCGTCGGAGCGCGCACCGGGCGCGACGGGATCCACGGGGCGTCGTTCGCCAGCGAGGACCTTTCGGCCGCGACCGAGGCGAAGCGCCCGCGCGTACAGGTCGGCGACCCGTTCACCGAAAAGCTGCTGCTCGAGGCGTCGCTCGAGCTGATCGGGTCTGGCGACATCGTCGCGATCCAGGACATGGGCGCGGCCGGCCTCACGTCGTCGAGCGCCGAGATGGCCGAGCGCGGCGACGTCGGCGTGACGATCGACACCAGCAAGGTGCCGGTGCGCGAGCCGGGCATGACCCCGTACGAGATCCTGCTCAGCGAATCGCAGGAGCGCATGCTCGTCGTCGCGAAGCGCGGGCGCGAGGACGCGGTCCGCGCCGTGCTGGAGAAGTGGGACCTGACCGCGGCGGTGATCGGGGAGGTCATCGCCGAGCCGGTGTACCGCGTGACGGAGGGCGACCGCGTCGTTGCCGAGTTTCCGGGCACGCGCCTCGTCACCGACTGTCCGATGTACACGCCCGAGGCGCGCGAGTCGGACGCGGTGCGCGCGCTGCGCGAGCGCGACGTGTCGGCGATCCCCGAGCGCCCCGAGGAGTCCGACCCGCTCTGGGCGTTAGGCGAGCTGCTGTCGAGCCCCACGGTCGCGAGCAAGCGCTGGGTCTACCGCCAGTACGACACGATGGTGCGCACCAGCACGGTGATCGGCCCCGGTGGGGACGCCGCCGTCGTGCGCCTGCGCGGGACCGACCGCGCCGTCGCCGTGAAGACCGACTGCAACGGCCGGCACTGCTACCTCGACCCGCGCGAGGGCGCCAAGGCAGCGGTCGCCGAGGCCGCGCGGAACGTGGCGTGTACCGGCGCGCGGCCGATGGCGATCACCAACAACCTGAACTTCGGCAACCCGACGCGCCCCGACGTCTACCACCAGCTCCGCGAGGCGGTCGCGGGGATGGGCGAGGCGTGCCGAGTGTTAGGCACCCCGGTCACGGGCGGCAACGTGTCGCTCTACAACGAGAACCCGCGCGGCGCGATCTACCCGACGCCGGTCGTCGGCATGGTCGGGCTGATCGACTCGCTCGCCCATGTCACGCGGGCGACCTTCCGCGCGCCATCGGGCGCAGCCGGCGACGCGGTCGTCCTGCTCGGCGCCAACACCGACGAGCTCGGCGGAAGCGAGTACCTCGCGCGCGTCCACGACGTCGTCGCCGGCGCGCCCCCGCGCGTCGACCTCGACGCGGAGCGGCGACTCGTCGACGTCCTGCTCACGGCGATCCGCGCCGGCCACGTCCGATCCGCCCACGACACGAGCGACGGCGGTCTCGCGGTCGCGCTCGCCGAGTGCGCGATGGCCGACCCCGACGCGCGGACCGGTGTTGCGGTCGACCTTTCCGCGTGGGCGCACCTCACCCCACGGGCGCTGCTTTACGCCGAATCGCACGGGCGCGTCGTCGTCTCCACCGACGCGCCCGACGCGGTCCTCGCCGTCGCGGCTGAGCTCGGCGTGCCGGCCGCCGTCATCGGGCGGGTGACCGACGCGGCTGCGGGTTTTGCGGTGCGGATCGGGGGCAATGTCTGGTCGTGCCCGATCGACGCCCTGGCCCGCGGGTATCACGACACGATCCCGGCCGCGATGGCCGGGCCGGCCGCCGCGGCGTAATCCGCCCCGCAGCGCCCTTCCCCGAGTTCACGCGAGCAGTCCCGCTATGTGCGGCATTTTTGGCGTCCACGGCCGCGCCGACGCGGCGCACCTCGTCCAGCGCGGGCTCTACGCGCTCCAGCACCGCGGCCAGGAATCGGCCGGGATCGCCGCGGCCGACGAGCACCACGCGTTCGCCGTCAAGCGCATGGGCCTCGTCGGCGAGGGCCTGCGTCCAGACGAACTCGCGGCCCTCGCCGGACCGGTCGCGATCGGGCACACGCGATACAGCACCGCGGGCTCGTCCACGCTCGAGAACGCGCAGCCCGTCCTCGCCCGCTCGCGCGGCGGGCACATCGCCCTCGCGCACAACGGCAACCTGACCAACGCCGCCGAGCTGCGCTTCGAGCTCGAGGAGCAGGGCGCGATCTTCCAGTCGACGATGGACTCGGAGGTCGTCGTGCACCGGATCGCGCGCGCATCGCCGGAAGGCGCCCCCGAGGACCGCGTGGCCGCCGCGCTCGAAGGCGTGGAGGGCGCGTACTGCCTCCTCATCGTGATCGGCGAGGCGCTGGTGGCGGCGCGCGACCCGCGCGGTTGGCGCCCGTTCGTCATGGGCCGGCTCGGCGACTCCATGGTCTTCGCGTCCGAGACGTGCGCGCTCGACATCGTCGGCGCGACGCTCGTCCGCGAGATCCAGCCGGGCGAGATATTCGTCGTCGACGCCGACGGCGAGCGCTCCATCTACCCGTTCGCCAAGCAGGAGCTGAAGCGGTGCGTGTTCGAGCACGTGTACTTCGCGCGCCCGGACAGCCGCATCTTCGGCGGCTCGGTCGACCGCGCCCGCCGCGCGCTCGGGCGGCGGCTCGCGCGCGAGGCGCCCGCGCCCGCCGCGGACCTCGTGTTCAGCGTCCCCGACTCGTCCAACTCGGCCGCGTTAGGCTACGCCGAGGAGGCCGGGATTCCGTACGAGCTCGCCCTGATCCGCAACCACTACGTCGGGCGTACGTTCATCCAGCCCAACCAGGACGAACGCGACCTCAAGGTGAAGGTGAAGTACAACGCCGTCCGCGAGGTCCTCGACGGGCAGTCCGTCGTGATGGTCGACGACTCGATCGTCCGCGGCACGACGACGCGCGGACTCATCTCGCTCGTGCGCGCCGCGGGCGCGCGCGAGGTGCACATGCGCGTCAGCTCCTCGCCGGTCACGGGCCCCTGTTACTACGGCATCGACACGCCGAGCCGCGATGAACTGATCGCCGCGCAGATGAGCATCGACGAGATCGCGACGGCCATCGGCGCGGATTCCCTCGGTTACCTTCCGCTCGACGCGATGCTGGAGTCAGTCCCGACGGGGCCCGAAGGCTTCTGCCACGCGTGCTTCTCGGGCGATTATCCCACGCCGCCCCCAACCGATCCCGTCAAGCTGCGCGAAGGCTGCGGCTGCTAGCGGCGCCGCGGCGCTCAGGCAGCGCGCGCGCGGCTCCACCCCAGCGCTGCCTATGACGCCGGACGTCGCGCCTCCTCTTCCTCCGAACCTCAGCGCTGACCCGACGCCGCTCCCTGAACCCGCGTCGCCGGCCCCGACGGAAGTGGAAGACACGACGTCGGCCGACGTCGGCGACAACGCGGCCAACGATGCCGCCGACGCACTGATCGACCAGGCGGAGGAGGATCCGGTGCGCCCCGGCGAGCCCGCGGACGCCCACACCGGCGACGCGAACCCGGCGTCGTCGGATGCGAGCGCGAGCAGCACCGCGCGCCTCGTCTACTACTTCGGCCCCGGCGGCGCGGACGGCACCCGGGAGATGAAGGCCGTCCTCGGCGGCAAGGGCGCGAACCTGGCCGAGATGACCAACCTCGGCATACCGGTCCCGCCGGGGTTCACGATCGCCTGCCGCGTCTGCGGCGAGTACCTCGCGAGCAAGCAGATTCCGCCCGCCCTCCGCGACGAGGTCGCGCGCAACCTCCGCCGGCTCGAAGCCGATACCGGCAAGCGCTTCGGCGACGCGGCCGACCCGCTCCTCGTCAGCGTGCGCTCCGGCGCGCCCGTCTCGATGCCTGGGATGATGGAGACCATCCTCAACCTCGGCCTGAACGATGAGGCGGTCGAGGGGCTCGCGCGGCTGAGCGGCAACCCGCGGTTCGCGTACGACTCGTATCGACGCTTCATTCAGATGTACGCCGACGTGGTGCTCAACGTCCCGCTCCACCGCTTCGAGCTCCAGCTCGCCGCGAAGCGGGCCGCGGCCGGCGTGGACAGTGATGCCGAACTCGGCGCCGACGCCCTCCGCGCCCTCGTCCGCGAGTACCAGACGCTCGTGCGCTCCGCGACCGGCGCCGACTTCCCGTCCGACCCGGAGCAGCAGCTGTGGGGCGCGATCGAGGCGGTCTGGAGCTCGTGGACGCTCAAGAAGGCGGTCGACTACCGCCGCGTGAACGGCATCGGCGAAGCGTTAGGCACCGGGGTGAACGTCGTCGCGATGGTCTTTGGGAACATGGGCGACGACTCGGGTACCGGCGTGGCGTTCACGCGCGACCCGTCCACCGGCGAGCGGACGTTCTACGGCGAGTTCCTCGTCAACGCGCAGGGCGAAGACGTGGTCGCGGGCATCCGCACGCCGCTGCGGATCGGGCAGATGGCCGAGCGACTGCCGGGAGCGTACGAAGAGCTACTCGGGACGCAGCAGCGGCTCGAGTCGCACTTCCGCGACATGCAGGACATCGAGTTCACCGTCGAGCGCGGCAAACTCTTCATCCTGCAGACCCGCACGGGCAAGCGCGCGGCCGCGGCGTCCGTCCGCATCGCGGTGGACATGGTCGGCGAGGGGCTGATCACGCCCGCGGAGGCCGTCGCGCGCGTCGAGCCCGCGCAGCTCGACCAGCTCCTGCACCCCGTGATCGACGCGACGGTCCGCGCGACGCCGATCGCGACCGGCCTCCCGGCGAGCCCGGGCGCCGCGAGCGGCGCCGCCGTGTTCGACGCCGACAGCGCCGAGCGTCGCGCGGCCGCGGGCGAGGCCGTGATCCTCGTGCGGGAGGAGACCACGCCCGAGGACTTCCACGGGATGGTCGCGTCGCGCGCCATCCTGACGTCTCGCGGCGGTATGACGAGCCACGCCGCGGTCGTCGCGCGCGGGATGGGCAAGTGCGCCGTGGTCGGCGCGACGAGCGTCGTGGTCGACGACGACCGCCGCCGATTCACGGCGGGCACCACGGAAGTCCACGAAGGCGACTACCTCACCCTCGACGGCGCGAGCGGGAACGTCTTCCTGGGCGATCTGCCGACCGTGCCGAGCGAGGTCGTGCGCGTGGTGAGCGGCCAGCTCGCGGCGGCGCGCGCCCCCGTCTACGGCGCGTTCAACCGGTTGTTAGGCTGGGCGGACGAGGTGCGCACGCTCCGGGTTCGCGCGAACGCCGACACGCCGCGCGACGCGCGCGTGGCGCGGTCGTTCGGCGCCGAGGGGATCGGGCTCTGCCGGACCGAGCACATGTTCTTCGAAGGCGATCGCATCACGGCGATGCGCGAGATGATCGTGGCGCGCGACGAGAGCGGGCGTCGGCGCGCGCTCGCCAAGCTCCTCCCGATGCAGCGCGCCGATTTCGAAGGCATCTTCACGGCGATGGCGGGCCTGCCCGTGACGATCCGCCTGCTCGACCCGCCGCTCCACGAGTTCCTCCCGCACGGCGGCGAGGAGGCCAAGCTGCTCGCGCGGACGCTCGGCGTCTCGCGCGAGGAGGTCAACCGCGTCGTCGACGAACTGCGCGAGTCGAACCCGATGTTAGGCCACCGCGGCTGCCGGCTCGGCGTGACCGACCCCGAGATCACCGAGATGCAGGCCCGCGCGATCTTCGAGGCCGCGGTGCGGGTCGCGCGGCGCGGCGTGGACGTCCACCCCGAGATCATGATCCCGCTCGTCAGCACGCGGCGGGAGTTCGACCACCAGGCCGCGATCGTCCGGCACGTCGCGGACGCCGTCTTCGGCGGGCTCGACGAGCAGGTGCCGTTCACGGTGGGCACGATGATCGAGCTGCCGCGCGCCGCGCTCACCGCCGACGACATCGCGCAGACGGCCGAATTCTTCTCGTTCGGGACGAACGACCTCACGCAGACGACGCTGGGGCTCTCGCGCGACGACGCGGGGCGATTCCTGCCGCAATACGTCGCGCAGGGGATCTATCCCGACGACCCGTTTCAGACAATCGACGAGGAAGGCGTCGGCAAGTTGATCCGCCGCGCCATCTTCGACGGCCGGGAGACCCGCCCCGCCCTCAAGCTCGGCGTCTGCGGCGAGCACGGCGGCGACCCCAAGTCGGTGCGATTCTTCCACCGGAGCGGGCTCGATTACGTGTCGTGCTCGCCCTACCGCGTCCCAATCGCGCGCCTCGCCGCGGCGCACGCGGCGCTCGCAAGCCGGAACACCGGCGAGCGCGCGGGCTCGATCAGCGCGCGGCAGATCCACTGACCCTCGGGACCCATACACAGCGCGGCCCGGGGGTGTGAGCCCCGGGCCGCGCTGTGACAGTGGAGGTGAGGGGAGTCGAACCCCTGTCCGAGATGAGCTATACCGCAGCGTCTACGTGCGTATCCTGCTGATTGGGGTCTCCGGTCGCTGGCCAGCAGGCCGCCCACTCCCGGACAAGCCACCTTTGTTTCGCCCCACCGCCGGCGGCACACGGCGGGGCTAGCCCAGATTTTCGATACTCACGTGTCGCCCCGGGCGGGCTACCGCGTGAGCACTGCTACGCTAACCCCGAAGGGTTAGGCAGCGAGCGCCAGGTTGTTGTTGGCGTGTAGTGTTTTGCCGAGTGTTTCACCAGGGCTCAGCACCTGGGCACGCAACCACGGCGTTACTGACCCCGTCGAAGCCAGGTCACCCCCGTTGCCGGAGTATACACCCGGGGGCGGCGGGAGTGCCAGGCGACCCGGTCAGTCGGCCGCGCAGCAGGGGTCGACGATCTCCGGGCCGCCGTCGTCGACGCCGGCCGCGACCGCCTCGCCCGCGTCGGCCAGTTCGCCGCGCGCGCGCCGCGCGAGGTAGTCGGCGAAGATCCCCTCGACCTCGTCGAACGAGTTGACCGTGTGGAGGCGCCGGCGCAGGTCGGCCGAGTTCGGCAGGCCCTTCACGTACCAGCCGAGGTGCTTGCGGAACTCCAGCGCGGCGCCGACCGGGTCTGCCTCGTACGCCTGGACCATGCGCGCGTGTCCGAGCGCGATCGCGAACCGGTCCTCGACGTCCGGCGCCGGGCGCATCGGGCGCCCGGCGAGCAGATCCTTGGTCTGATCGAAGATCCACGGCTGCCCGTACGACCCGCGCCCGATCATGACCCCCGCCGCGCCGGTCACGCGACGCATGCGGAGCGCGTCGTCCGCGGTCTTGATGTCGCCGTTGCCGATCACCGGCACGTCGAGCGCGTCGACCACCGCGGCGATCTCGTCCCAGCGGGCGTGCCCCGTGTACATCTGCGTGCGCGTGCGCGCGTGGAGCGTGAAAGCGCGCGCGCCCGCGTCCTGCATGCGCAGCGCAATGCCGACCGGATCCCGCGTGTCCTCGCTCCAGCCGCTGCGCGTCTTGACCGTGACCGGCAGGTGCGTCGCGCCCACGACCGCGCGGATGATCGTCGCGACGAGGTCCATGTCCTTCAGGCACCCCGATCCGCCGTTCCGCCGCACGACCTTCTTCACCGGACAGCCGAAATTGATATCGACGAACTCCGGCTGAAACACGTCCGTGACGAGCGCCGCGGCCTCGCCCATCGCGACCGGGTCGGCGCCGAAGATCTGCACCCCGATCGGCCGCTCCTCGTGTCCGAAGCGAAGCTTCCGAATGGTCGCCTCGTTCTCCCGGCGGATGCCCTCGGCCGAGAGGAACTCCGTCACGACGACGTCCGCGCCGTGCGCGCGGCAGAGCCGGCGGAACGGCGACTCCGACACGCCGGCCATCGGCGCCAGGTAGAGCGGCACCTCGGCGGCAACAGGAAACGGGAACGCGGGCATGCCCCAAAGTTAGCCGGGCCCGGTCACGCTCGCAGCGCGGGAGCCGCCCACGCGCTTGCCGGCCGTCCGGGGCGTTCCTAGCTTGGCGTGCTTGTCCGCGCCGCAGCACCGCTCCTGCGCCAGCGCGGTCACCCCTCCGTACGTGCCCCATGGAACTGCGCGAGTTCTTCTCCGAGGACGCCGTCCAACTCGACCTCGAGGCGACCAGCAAGGACGACGTCCTCAAGGAGCTGATCGGGCTGCTCAAGCTCGACGACAAGTCGGAGGGCATGCTCTTCAAGATGCTCAAGCGCCGGGAGAACCTGGGCTCGACCGGCATCGGCCGCGGCATCGCGATCCCGCACTGCCGTTCGCTCGTCGTCAACAAGCTGCGGGTCGCGTTCGGCCGCAAGAAAGAGGGGATCGACTTCAAGGCGATCGACGAGAAGCCCGTGCACTTCTGCTTCCTCATCGTCGCGCCGCCGCTCGAAGTCTCGAACCAGTACCTGCCGGTGTTAGGCAAGATCGCGCAGTTCAGCAAGGAGCCGGACGTGCCGCAGCGGCTGCTGGAGCTGACGCAGCCGAGTCAGTTCATGGAGCTGCTGAAAGAAAAGGGCGTCTAGCGCGGGCGCACCGACGGAGACGTCGCCTCGCGCCCGCGGGCCCGCTTACCGCATTCCGAGCGTCGCGACGCCGACCACCACGAGGCCGAGCACCACCGCCACGTAAAAGGGCCCCGCGATCGCCACCACGCGCGCGGCCGTGGCCCACCAGCGTCCGCCGTAGACGCGCCGCATGGCGATGACCGCGTACGCGAGTGAAACCAACGACACGACGCGGTTGAACGGCGTGTGCGCCCAGATCGGCCCGTACGTCGCCACGCCGCGTTCGATCAGATGCACCGCGAAGTAGAACGCGAACAGGTGCAGTGCGAAGTAGAGGTGCGCCGGGTACCGCCACCCGCGCCCCCGGAATGCGCGCTGCAGGAGCACCGCGAAGAGCGGCACGAGCACGAACATGATCCGCGGGAAGACCGGCAGCACGGTGCGGATCCCGGCGAGTGGATCGGCGCCGAATCGGGCGAGGCCGAACGTCAGGACGCGGATCGGTGGCGACGCCCCGGCGTACTTGCGCTCGACCTTCGTGCGGAACTCCGTCCGGCGCCGCTGGTCGTCCGTGGTGCCGAGCGAGTTCACGTCCGCAGGACCGAACGTCGCCGCGAGCGCGGTGAAGAACACCGCGCTGACCGTCAGGTACAGGTTGATCGGCGAGACGTACGGGGCGCGCCGCCCCCGCAGCCACTCGACGGTGAGTGCCCCGGGGCGCGTCATCAGCAGCGCCACCGTGCGCACCAGCTTGCCGTCGATCGTTCCGAACGTGTCCCAGGCCTCGCCGACCAACACGCGGGCGCTCGGGTTGTGCGGCAGGTCGCGTTGACCGCACGCGCCGCAGTACGGCGTGCTTAGGGGCGCAGCGCAGTTCGCGCAGGTACCGGGCGGCTCCGGGGGGGTCGCGTCCGGAGCCGGCCCGCGCGCGTCACTCCCACTCGATCGTCGCAGGCGGCTTGGAGCTGACGTCGTACGCGACGCGGTTGACACCGTCCACCTCGTTGATGATCCGGTTCGACATCCGCGCCAACACGTCGTGCGGCATCGGGTACCAGTCCGCCGTCATGCCGTCCGTGCTCGTCACGGCGCGGAGCGCGAGCACGTAGTCGTACGTCCGCTCGTCGCCCATCACGCCCACGCTCCGGACGGGGAGCAGCACGGCGAACGCCTGCCAGATCTCGTCGTACAGACCCGCCGACCGGATCTCCTCAAGGTAGATCGCGTCCGCGGCGCGGAGTACCTCCAGCTGCGCCGGCGTCACGGCGCCTAACACCCGGATCGCCAGCCCCGGGCCCGGGAACGGGTGCCGCCCGACCATCTCCTCGGGCAGGCCGAGCTCGCGCCCGACGTTCCGCACCTCGTCCTTGAACAGCTCGCGGAGCGGCTCGATCAGCTGGAACTGCATGCCGGGCTTGAGCCCGCCGACGTTGTGGTGCGTCTTGATCGTCACGCTCGCTCCGCCGGACGGCGACGCGCTCTCGATGACGTCCGGATAGAGCGTCCCCTGGACGAGGAATCGGACGTCGGCCCCGACCGTCGCGGCCGCGTCCTCGAACACGTCGATGAACGTGTGACCGATGATCTTCCGCTTACGCTCCGGGTCGTCGACGCCCGCGAGCGCCGACAGGAAGCGCTCCGAGGCGTCGACGACCCGCAGGTCCACGTGCATGTGCTGGCGGAACGTGCGCTCGACCTGCTCGCGCTCGTGCCGCCGCAGGAGTCCGGTATCGACGAAAATGCACGTCAGCTGTTCGCCGATCGCGCGGTGGACGAGCGCGGCCGCCACCGCCGAATCCACGCCGCCGGATAGGCCGCAGATCACGCGCGACGTCCCGACCCGTTCCCGCACCCGCTCGACCTCCTCCGCGACGAACGCGCCCGGGGTCCACGTGCCCTCCGCGCGGCAGACGTCGAACAGGAAGTTCGCGATCAGCTCCGTGCCCCGCGGCGTGTGCGCGACCTCGGGGTGGAACTGCACGGCGTGAATCGGCTTCGTGCGGTGGCGCATCGCCGCGACCGCACAGTTCTCGCTACTCGCGGTCACGACGAATTCGGACGGCGGGACCTCCACGTGATCGCCGTGGCTCATCCACGCGGTGAACCCCTCCCCCGCCCCGAACCCGGCGAACAGCCCCGTCGCGTCGTTCACCGTGACTTCGGCCCGTCCGTACTCGCGCCGCCCCGCGCGCTCCACGCCGCCGCGGTGTAGGTGCGCGATGAGTTGCATCCCGTAGCACACGCCCAGCACGGGCGCGATGTCGAGAAGCGCGAGGTCCGCGGTCGGCACGTTGTCGCCGTAGACCGAGTTCGGGCCGCCGGAGAGGATGATTCCCGTCGGGCCCCACTCCCGCACCCAGTCGAGCGAGCGCGTGGGCGGGTGGATCTCGGAGTAGACGCGGGCCTCGCGCACGCGGCGCGCGATCAGCTGCGTGTACTGCGAGCCGTAGTCGAGGATGAGGATGCGGCTGGACATGCGCCGGCGGGAATCGTTAGACGATCGAGCGGGGGTCGAGCGCGATCCGCTCGACCTGCAGCGTGTCGAGGTCGAGCACCGCCGCCGTGCACGTGCCCGTGAGCCACCCGCACGCCTCGCCGGGGTTCACGACGAGCGTGCCGCCGCGCTGGCGAACTTCGGGACGGTGCGAGCACCCGTGCACCACGACCGCGTGCCCGTCGACCGAGCGCGACAGCGCGTCGCCGAGGTCGTGGACCAGCAGAATGCCTCGCCCCGCGAGCTCGAGCGAGTGCGGCGACTCGAACAGTTCGCCGCCCGCCGGCAACGCGTCGGCCGCGGCGCGCAGCCCGTCGCGGTCGCCGTCGTTGCGCCCGAACACGCCTAACAGCGGCAGTCCCGCCGCGCGAAAGGGCGCGAGTGCGAACGGTGCGCAGTAGTCACCGGCGTGCAGCACGAACGACGCCCCCGCGTCCGCCATCCGCCCGAGCAGCGCGGTGACCGCGGGCACGCGGTCGTGGGTCTCGCTGAGGATCCCGATCTTCATGTCGCTGGGCCGGCCGCGGTCGCGGCGAGCTCCCCCCGAACCAGGTCCTCGTACCGCTCCCGCTCGTTGACCACGCGCCACGCGCCCGCGTCGACCAGCACCTCCGCGGCGCGCGGGCGGGAGTTGTAGTTGCTCGCCATCACGTAACCGTACGCGCCCGCAGTGTGCACGGCGATCAGGTCCCCCGGCTGAAGGTCGTCGGTCTCGCGGTCGAGCGCGAGGAAGTCGCCCGTCTCGCACACCGGACCGACGACGTCGGCCGTCACGCGACCGCCGCGCGGCGCGACGGCGCTGATCCGGTGGTACGCGTCGTAGTGCGAGGGCCGGATGAGATCGTTCATCCCCGCATCCGTCACCACGACCTCCTTGCCCCCGCTCCGCTTCCGGTAGAGCACCCGCGCCAGGAGCACGCCGGCTTCCGCGACGAGGAATCGCCCCGGCTCGACGATGATCGTGAGGCCGAGGCCGCGCGTCGCGTCCCGGACCCCGCGCGCCACGCGCTCGACGTCGGCCGGCTCCTCGTCGTGGTAGCGGACGGACAGCCCGCCGCCGACGTCGAGGAACTCGAGCGTGTCCACACCGTCCGCGCGAAGCCGCGTCAGCAGGCCGAGGATGCGGAGCATCGCCGCCCCGTATGGTTCGTAGGTCGCGAGCTGCGACCCGATGTGCATGTCGAGCCCGATCAGGCGGACGTGCGGCAGCGAGCGCGCAAGCTCGGCCGCGTCCTGCACCTCGTCGAACGGGATGCCGAACTTGTGGCCTTCCTCGCCGGTGCGGATGTAGTGGTGCGGCGTCTCGACCGACACCCCGGGGTTCACGCGGAGGGACACCGGGGCGATCACGCCACGTGCGGCAGCGACGGCGTCGAGCAGGATCAGCTCGCCCTCGCTCTCGACGTTGAAGAACCGAACGCCCGCGTCCAAGCCCTCGCCCAACTCGCGCGCCGTCTTGCCGACGCCGCCGAAAATGATGTCAGGGCCGGCGAATCCGGCCTGCAGCGCCCGGTACAGCTCCCCGCCCGACACCACGTCGACGCCCGCACCTTCCGCGCGTAGCACGCGCAGAAGCGCGAGATTCGAGTTCGCCTTGATGCTGTAGTGCACGCGGTGCGGCGCGCCCGCGAACGCGGCGTCGAGGCGTCGGTACTGCCGCCGCACGACGTCCGCGTCGTACACGTAGCACGGCGTGCCGACCGCCGCCGCGATGTCGGCCAGCAACGCGCTCGGCTCCGCCGCGGGCGCGGCGGGCGCGCGGTCGCTCCGGCCGCCGCCTACCGCGCGGCCTAGTACGCCCGCGCCCACAGCACCTCGTGCTGCGCCGGCTCGCCCGTGACGAGGCAGCGCGTCGGCGCCTCCGCGCTCCGGAACTCCTCGTCGGGGATGACGCGGATCGTCGCCTTGGTCTCTTCCTTCACGCGCGCCTCGACCGCGGGGTCGCCATTCCACCCCGCGTAGACGAACCCACCCGCCTCGACGATCTCCTTGAACTGCTCGTAGCTCGTCACGCCGCGGTGGGACCGCGCGTCGAGCCGGGCGCGCGCGGCCGCGAGCATGTCGTCCTGCATCGACTCGAGCATCTCCTCCACCTCCTCGCCGATCGCGTCGAGCGAGACCGTCTTCTTGGCGCGCGTGTCGCGCCGGACGAGAACGGCTTGGTTCGCGTCGAGGTCGCGCGGCCCGAGCTCCATGCGGATCGGGATGCCGCGCAGCTCCCAGTGATAGTACTTCGCGCCCGGCTTCATTCCCTCGCGCGCGTCGACCTGCACGCGCAACCGGTTGGGCTCGCGGCGCTCCCACTCGGCGAGCTGCCGCCGGATGCGCTCGGCGGCCTCGACCACGCGCGCCCGGTCCTCGTCCGTGCGGTAGATCGGCACGATGACGAGCTCGACCGGGGCGAGCAGCGGCGGCGTCTGCAGGCCGTTGTCGTCCGAGTGCGTCATGATCAGCCCGCCGACGAGCCGCGTCGACACGCCCCAGCTGGTGTTCCAGGCGTGCTCGATCGTGCCGGCCTCGCTCTGGAACGTGAGGTCGAACGCCTTGGCGAAGTTCTGCCCGAGGTTGTGCGACGTGCCCGCCTGCAGCGCGCGCCCGTCCTGCATCATCGCCTCGCAGCTGTACGTGCGGACGGCGCCGGCGAACTTCTCGCTCTCGGTCTTCTGCCCCGTGACGACGGGCATCGCGATGTGGCCCTCCATGAAGTCGCGGTACACGCCTAACATCTGGCGCGCCTCGGCCTCCGCCTCGCCCTCGGTCGCGTGCGCCGTGTGCCCCTCCTGCCAGAGGAACTCGAGCGTGCGCAGGAAGAGCCGCGTGCGCATCTCCCAGCGCACCACGTTCGCCCACTGGTTGTAGAGCAGCGGCAGGTCGCGGTAGCTCTGCACCCACTTGGCGAACATCGAGTAGATGATCGTTTCCGAGGTGGGGCGCACCACGAGTGGCTCTTCGAGCACCTTGCCGCCGCCGTGCGTGACGACCGCGGTCTCGGGCGCGAAGCCCTCGACGTGCTGCGCCTCCTTGCTCAGGAAGCTCTGCGGGATGAAGAGCGGGAAGTACGCGTTGACGTGCCCGGTCTCCTTGAACATGTCGTCCAGGGCGCGCTGCATGCGCTCCCAGATGCCGTACCCGTTCGGCCGAATCACCATGCACCCGCGCACGGGCGCGTAGTCGGCGAGCTCCGCCCGCACGACCAGCTCATTGTACCAGGCGCTGAAGTCGGCGGCGCGGGTGGTCAGCTTCTTGTCGTCGGCCATTACGTGGTGGGGTCGCGCATCCAGCCTTCGCCGCGCACGCGCGTCCGCGCGCCGTCGGCCAGCACTTCGATCTCGTACTCGTCGTCCGACGCCTCAGGCGCTTCGACGCCCGGCTCGCCGCCCGGCGCGACCGCGCGCACGATCCGCCGCGCGCCCGCGTGGAACGCCGCCTTCTTCTGCTTGCCCACGGCCTGCGCCCGGAGCGGGTACTCGACGCGCGCGCCCGCCGCGCGCAGGCGCGCGGCGATCGCCATCGCTCGAAGCTCGCCATCCGCGGCGCCCGGGTCCACCTCGACCCAGTAGTCGAGCGCGGGCTCCGCGGCCGGCATCAGCCCGCGGTCGCGCAGCAGCTCACCGAGCACCACGTCGCCCATCCCGAAGCCGAGCGCCGGCAGGTCCGCCCCGCCGAGCGCGCCTAACAAGGCGTCGTACCGCCCGCCGCCGCAGATCGCCCGGAACTCGCCGCGCGCGTCGAACAGCTCGAAGACGATTCCCGTGTAGTACGCGAGTCCGCGCACGATCGACAGGTCGAGCGACACCCACTCCGCCACGCCGAGCGCGCCGCAGTAGTCGAGGTAGCGCGCGATCCGGTCGAGCGCCTCGCCGACCGCGGCGTCCGCCCCGTGCTCCGTACGGAGCGCGTCGACGGTGGTCGCCCGCGCGAGGTCGAGGGCGCGCCCGGCCACCTCCGCCGCGACGCCCTGGCCGGCCAGTCGCGCGACGAGGACGTCGCGGGGTTCGCGCTCGGCCTTGTCCACGGCGGCGTACGCGGCGGGGAGCTGGCCTTCCGTTAGGCCGACGCCGCGCAGCAGCGCCGCGAGCAGCCGTCGGTCGCTCACGCGCGCGCGCACGTCCGACGCCCCGAACCCGAACGCGCGCATGATGTCGATCGCGACCGCGAGCAACTCCGCGTCCGCGGTCACGTGCGCCTCGCCGACGAGATCGACGTTGAGCTGGAAGTGCTCGCGCAAACGCCCGCGCTGCTGGCGCTCGTACCGGAAGAGCTGCGGGATCGAAAACCAGCGCACCGGCTTCCGCAGCGCGTTCGCCCGAGCGCCGACGAGCCGCGCGAACGTCGGCGTCATCTCGGGTCGCAGCGACACGTCACGCCCGCCCTTGTCGGTGAACGCGTAGAGCTGCCCAACGATCTCCTCGCCGCTCTTGCGCGTGTACAGGTCGAGCGGCTCGAGCGGCGGGCCGTCGTACTCGACGAACCCGTACCGCCCGGCGACCTCGCGCCACACGCGGAAGATGTGCGCACGCTCGGCGAACTCCTGAGGGTAGAAGTCGCGGAACCCCGGGAGTGGCTTTGCGAACATCCGGCTAAGCTACCCGCCGAGCGGATCGACCTGCAAGCGGGCCATGGCGTCGCCGACGGTGTGGAACGAGCCGGTCACCACGGCCGTCCCGGGCGCGCGCGCGACGTCCGCGAGCGCCTCGTCGAATCCCGGCAGCACGCGCACGCCGTACCCGCGCGCCCGCGCATACGCCGCGACGACTCCCAGGTCCCACACGCGTCCGGCCGGCGCCGTCGGTGCCGTCGACAGCACGAAGCAGTCGACCGCCGGCGCGAGCGCGTCCAGCACCCCGCGCCAATCCTTGTCGGCGAGCACGCAGACGAGCGCCGTGAGCGGCCGCGCGAGTGCCCCCTCGCCGCCTGCCGCGGCGAGCGCATCCAGCGTCGCCCGCAGCGCGCGCGCGCCGTCCGCGTTGTGCGCCACGTCGAACAGCCATGGCCCTCGCCGTTGCGCGCGTCCGGCGAGACGCACGCCCGGGAGCACCGGCGCGGCGTCCGCGAGCGTCGTCGCGTACGGCGTGCCCGCGGCGTCGAGCATCGTCAGCGCGGTCACGACGTTCCGCGGCTGGAACGCGCCGACCAGCCCGACGACCAGATCCCGCGAATCGCCGCCCATGGTCACGCGAAAACCGGTGCCGCCCGCGCCGACGCGCACGTCCTCAATCGCGACCTCCGACGCGACGTCGCGCACGGGGGCCGCACCGACGGCCAGCGCCGCCGCGCGGAGCGTCTCGCGCGCGACCGCGCCCCACGCGCCGACGACCGCGGGCCGCCCGCGCTTGTAGATCCCGGCCTTCTCGCCCGCGATCGCCTCGATCGTGTCGCCGAGCAACTCGGTGTGGTCCAGGCCGATCTCGGTGACGCCCGCGGCGAGCGGGTCGACCACGTTGGTCGCGTCGAGGCGACCGCCGAGCCCGGTCTCGATCACGGCGACGTCGACGCGCGCGGCCGCGAAGTGGTCGAACGCGAGCGCCGTCGTGATCTCGAAGAACGTCGCCCCGAGTCGCTCGGCGTCGCCGGCGGTGCGCGCGAGGAACTCGACGGCCGCGGCCTCGTCGACGGGCGCGCCGTCGACGACGAAGCGCTCGCGGAAGTCGACCAGGTGCGGGGAGGTGTACGTACCGACGCGCAGCCCGCGCGCGCGGAGGAGCGCCGTGAGCACGGCCGCCGTGCTCCCCTTGCCATTAGTCCCCGCGACGTGGAAGACCGGGTAGCGGCGGTGTGGGTCGCCTAACGTCGCGAGCAGGGCGCGCACGCGCTCCAGCCCGTAGACGCTCGCGCCGCCCGTGCGCGCGAAGAGCGCGTCGAGCGCGGCCCCGTACGCGCCCGGCACGCGCGCGGCGTCGGTGCTCAGTCGGCCGCGTAGCCCGCCGCCGCGGGCTTGCCCGTCATGTGGCGCAGCATCTGCCCGACGGTGCTCTTGAGCTGCCGGCGGTGCACGACGGCGTCGAGCATCCCGTGCTCGAGCAGGAACTCCGCGGTCTGGAAGCCGTCGGGCAGATCCTGCCCGAGCGTCTGTTTGATGACGCGCGGCCCCGCGAACCCGATCACCGCGCCGGGTTCGGCGAGGATCACGTCGCCGAGCATCGCGTAGCTCGCGCTCACGCCGCCGGTCGTCGGGTTCGTCAGCAGCGACACGTACGGGATGCGCCGCTCGGCCAGCTGCGAGAGGACGGCCGACGCCTTCGCCATCTGCATGAGCGAGAGTACGCCCTCCTGCATCCGCGCGCCGCCCGACGTCGAGACGATGATGAAGGGCTGCTTCTTCTCGAGCGCGCGCTGTCCCGCGCGCGCGATCTTCTCGCCGACGACCGAGCCCATCGAGCCGCCCATGAACGCGAAGTCCATGACGCCCAGGTTCACCGGGATGTCGCCGACGGTGCCCGTGGCCGTGAGGATCGCGTCGGACTCGCCGACCTTCGTCTGCGCCTTCGCAAGGCGCACCTGGTACTCGGGGAAGCCGAGCGGGTCCGCGGAGCGGAGCGACGTCTCGGTCTCGCTCCAGCCCTCGTCGAGCAGGATGTTGATGTAGTCGAGCGCGCGGATGCGCCGGTGGTACTCGCAGTTGGGGCACACGTTGAGGTTGCGCACGAACTTCTCGCGCAGATCCGTGTGCCCGCACGCCTCGCACTTCTCCCACGCGTCCGGCGGAATCTCGAGCCGCTCGCGCTGCGGAACGCGCGGCTTCTTCTCTTTACGGAACCAGGCCATCCCCGAAAGCTACACGGTCCGTGGCGCGCGCGACCCTAGACGGTCACCGCGTCCGTTCGCCCTCTCCCCTCGCTCGCGATCCGCACGAGGAGCCCGACCATGAGCCAGCTGATGAGCAGCGACGATCCGCCGTAGCTGAAGAACGGAAGCGGGATGCCGGTAATCGGCATCAGGTTGAGCGTCATCCCCACGTTGACGAGGATGTGCACGAACCAGATCGCGACGAGGCCGAACGCGGCGAGCGACGCGAACGAGTCGGTCGCGCGCGCCGCGATCCGCGTTCCGCGCAGCAACAGCGCGAGGAACAGGGTCAGCCCGATCGCGACGCCGACGAACCCGAGCTCCTCGCCGACCACCGCCCAGATGAAGTCGGTGTGCTGCGCGGGGAGAAACGCGAGGCGCTTCTGTGTCCCCTGCGTCCACCCCTTCCCGAGCCAGCCGCCCGAACCGATGGCGACGATCGACTGGATGACGTGGTAGCCCGACGCCCGCGGATCGTTGGACGGGTCGAGGAAGACGAGCAGCCGCTTCTGCTGGTAGGGCTTCAGCTTATCCCAGAACGGCTGGGCGGCGAGCCCCATCGCGACGTTGAACACGACGAGGGCCACGCCCTCGAGCAGATACGGCTTGTAGTACAGGATGAGCGCGAGCAGCACGAAGAACCACGCGCCCCACAGCGGCTGCGAGAACGACAGCACGAGGCTGATGCCCGGGCTCGCGAGCAGGATGATCATCGCCCACGGGACGCCCGCCCAGAAGAGCATCGCGAAGAGCACGCCGATGAACGCGAGCCCCGAGCCGAGGTCCGGCTGCAGCATGATCAGCACCCACGGGATCGCGACGGCGACGAGCGGCCGCCACAGGTCCGGGATCCACTTCGGGTCCTCGCGCCGGTCGGTGAGCACGCGCGCCAGGAGGAGCACCGTGAGCGGCTTCGCGAGTTCGGACGGCTGGCCTAACCGGACGCCCGCGATCGTGAGCCACGCCTTCGACGACGCCGCGGTCCCCGCGCCCGACCCGATGAAGAGCGTCAGGACCAGCAGCCCCATCGCGACCAGGTACCCCGGCCATGCGAGCCACTCGATGAAGCGCAAATTCGCGCGACTCACCGCGTATGCCGCCGGCAACGCGAGGAAGAACCACGTCAACTGCCGCTTCCACGCGCCCGCCACGTAGGCGTTCACCACGTCGGTCTGTCCCGCGGAGTAGACCATCGCGATTCCGTAGATCGACAGCAGGATCGCGAAGCTGACGAACGTCCAGTCCGCGATCCCGCGGCGCGCGACCAGCCCCGCGGGCCCGGCGGTCGTCATTCCCCCTGCACCACGGCTTCGGAGGCGACCATCGGCTTCTTGAGGTACGACTCGATGATCTTGCTGGCGACGCGCGCGGCGTGGTCGCCGTGCAGCCCGTACTCCAGGAACACCGCGACGACGATCTTCGGGTCGTCCGCAGGTGCGTAGCCGACGAACCACGCGTGGTCTGGGTTGGGCGGATTCTGCGCCGTACCCGTCTTGCCCGCAATCGCCACGCCCTGCAGCTGCGCGCTCCGCGCCGTCCCGCGCGCGAGCACGCCCGCGAGGGCGTTCCGCACGCCGGCCATGTCCGTGTCGGCGAGCTGGAAGACGCGCTGGCGCGGCGTCACGCGCCGCACGATCGACGGCTGCACCATCACGCCGTCGTTCGCGAGCGCGGTGTAAAACTTCGCCATGTTCACGACCGTCTGCGCGTCCGACCCCTGCCCGATCGCGACGTTGAGCGCCTCCGATGCCGGGACGAAGCCGCGCGGAAACTTCCGCTTGTAGTAGTCCATCGCGTACGGAAATTCGGGCTTCGTCTCGCTCGGCAGGTCGATGCCGCTACGCTCGCCGAACTTGAGCGACACGCCGCCCGCGACGAGGTTGCGCAGCCCAATCTTGAGCCCGAGCTGGTAGAAGTAGACGTCGCACGACGTCTCGATCGCGCGCTCGAGCGTGAGGTCGCCGTGGCCGTGCTTGTTCCAGCACTTCCAGTAGCGCCCGAACGTGAACCCGCCCGTACACGGTTGCGGCATGTGGTCCGTCAGCTTCACGATCCCGCTCTGCAGCCCGAGCACCGCGGTCGCGAGCTTGAACGTCGACGCCGGCGGATACCGCCCCTGGACCGCCTTGTTGTACAGGGGCCGCTTGGGGTTGGTATTGAGCGAATCCCAGTACGCCTTGGGGATGCCGCCGGTGAACTTGTTGGGGTCGTAGCTCGGCCCCGAGTAGAGCGCGAGCACGCCGCCCGTCTTGGGGTCGAGCGCGACGACCGCTCCTTGCAGCGAGTCGGAGAAGTAGTGCATGACGAACCGCTGCAGATCAACGTCGATGTTGGTCTGCAGGTTCGGCCCCGGCACGGGCTCCTGGTCGTCGCGCGCGCCGGCCTCGCGCACCACGCGGCCGCGCGCGTCGACTTCGACGAACCGGTAGCCTTCCTTCCCCGCCAGCGTCGACTCGTACTGCTCTTCCAACCCGCGCTTGCCGACGCGCATCCCGGCCTTGTAGCCCTCGAAGCGCGGCGAGGCGAGCTCCGCCTCCGATATCTCGCCCGTGTAGCCGATGAACGGCGCGACCGCGACCGCGTCGGGGTACCAGCGCTTGGGCGTGCTTTGGATGATGAGGCCCGGGAACTCGCTGCGGTGCTCCTCGAGGATCGACACCGGCTGGAATGCGGCGTCCGCGAGCACCACCGCCGGCCGATTCGGCGCGCGGTTGAAGCGCTTGACCGCGATCTCGATATCGTCGTCGGTGATCGGGAAACGCCCGCGCGCGCTGTCGTTCACGATCTCCTGCAGCCGCCGGAGCGCGGACCGCAGCGAGTCCGCCGTCGGCGCGAGCAGCGACACCGTGTACCCGGGCAAGTTCTCCGCGATCGGCTTCCCGTTGCGGTCGTAGATGATCCCGCGCGCGGCCGGAAGCGGGATCTCGCGCAGCCGGTTCTCCTCCGACTGCGTGACGTACTCGGCGTGCCGGAGTACCTGCGCGCGGTAGAACCCCGCGCCGAGGAACAGGAACGCGAGCAGGAGGACCAGGCGCGCCGCGCGGGCGCGCCGGACCACGTCGCTGGTGAGGAAACTCACAGGGCGGTACGACCGAGACGTCGGAGAGGTGCGGCAAAGGGCGCCGACGAGGCGCCCCCGCCGGCTAGACCGTCGCGCGCCCGATCGCCGGGCGGAGGGCGACGAGCAGCAACAGCGCCGTGAGCGCGGTCACGGCAGCCGTGAGCGGTGACCAGAGCAGCAGCTGCACGATCAGCTCGGCCCCGCGCACGCGGCGCTCTGATACCAGATAGACGATGTCGAAGATCCACTGGCCCGCGAACACGAACAGCGCGCTGAGCGCGGCGTTGTCGGCGAAGAACACCGCCTTGAGGGTCGATGCCCCGTACGCCACGGCCGCGAGCGCGAGCGCGCCGCACCCGAACGCACTCGGCGTGAGCGCGTCCGCCAGCGACCCGAGCACGAGCCCGATCACCGCCGCGGCCCCAGGGCGTACGCGGACCGCGGCGAGCAAGGCCGCGATCGTCAGGAAATCGATCGGCGCGCGCCAGCCGAGGAACGGGCGGACCGTGAACTGCAGCACAATCAGCGCGACGACGATCAGCCCGACGCGGACCGCGACGAGCGCCCTCACGGCCCCCTCACAGGCGAGGCGTCGGGCGCGTCGCGCCGGCCGGCCGCGCTGTCGCTCCGGGCGCCGGGACCGTCGGCCGCGGCGGTCGGCGCGCGCCGCTGTCGCTGCGCGCCGGGACCGGCCGCGGCGAGGCGGAGCGTGGCGTGACGGCGGCCGAGCCCGCGGTTCCGTCCGCGCCCTCCAACGTGCGCGGGGCCGTGCGCGCCGCCCGCGCGTGCGGGGCCGCGGTGTCCGCGCGTGCCCGGACGCGCGCCACGCTGGTGTCACGCCTGGTCGGCGTGGGCACCGTCGCGTGCGGAACCTTCGCGCGAGTCGGCGCGGTCGCGCCGGCCGCCGCGCTCGGAGCGCTCGGCGCGCCAGCCGACGCTGCGCCCGACCCCGCGCCCGAATCGGCCAGGCTCGGCTCGGCGCCGCGACGCGACCCCGCGGGGGGCGCCGACGCGGAGTCCGAGCCGGGCGCGCGCGCGCTGTCGCCTCGCGCGGAATCGAGGGCGGCGCGGCGCGCGGCGGCCTCGCGCAGGAGTTCGTCGCGCGCGATCGAGTCACCCGCCGCAGCGACGCGGCGGGC
This sequence comes from uncultured Gemmatimonadales bacterium, assembly GCA_963763675.1. Classification (GTDB taxonomy): domain Bacteria; phylum Gemmatimonadota; class Gemmatimonadetes; order Gemmatimonadales; family Gemmatimonadaceae; genus BPUI01. The sequence goes on along the minus strand of CAVXPN010000001.1, from coordinate 565,420 downwards.
GTTCACCTCGACCGCGTTAGGCGACGCCCACACCGAGTCGAGTCCGCGGTCCGCGCGCGCGCGCAGCAACAGCAGCACCGGGCCGACCTCCGCGAGGTTGACGGCGGGCTGCAGGAGGTACGTCCGCGCCCAACGCTCGGGCGTCTGTATCTCGCGGATCACCGTCCCGATCGGGATTCCCGCCGGATAGGTCCCGCCGAGCCCCGAGCTGTAGACCGACTGCCCCGGCTTGAGCACGATGCGGAACGCCACGCCATGCAGCTCCAGTAGCCCGCGCTCGGCGCCGGCCCCGAGATGCGGCTGCACGATGCCGTACGCCGAATCCGCCTGCGCGCTCACGCGGAAGTCCGGGTGGGCGTACGAGATCACCTGGCTACGTACCGGGTCGACTTGCTGGACCATGCCCACCAGGCCGGCGGGCGCGACCACCGGCGTGAAGAGCGCGACGCCCGCGCGGCTCCCCACGGTGACCTTGAATTCCTGCAACGTCTGCGCGGCCCCGAGCTCGCCCGCCTGCTGGTTCGGAACCGCCTCGGCCGTGACGAACCCCCACTGGAGCCGCGCGCCGAGGCCAAGGAGCTGGCGCAGGCGCGCGTTCTCGCCGCGCAGCGCGGCCGCCTCCTGCGCGTCCCGCACCACCGTCCCGCGCGCGGCGACCCGGTCGTCGTACGACAGGAACGCCGCGCGGTGGAGCTCCGACCACTGCTCGAGCATCGCGAGCGGGGCCGCCGCGGTGCGACGCAGGCTCGCGGCCGTGCGGTCCCGCACCGGCGACGGTAGCAGCGTGGCGAGCAGCGCGAGGCCCACGCAGACGCCAAGCATCACCGAGTCGACCGCCGCGGAATTTCGCGCGCGCGTCGGCGTCGCGCCCGGCAGCCGCGTGCGGCGGCCGAACCGCGAGCGGCGCGGTCCGTCGAGACGTCCGGCGGGCAGCGATACGGCCATCGGCGAAACTCGGGTCAGGTGGAGAGCACCGACCAGTACTTCTCTTCGTCGTCCAGGATCCGCCCGGTGCCGCGGACCACGCAGGTCAGCGGGTCGCCGTCGACGTGGATCGGCAGCCCGGTCTCCTGGCTCAGCATCAGGTCGAGGCCGCGGATCAGCGCGCCCCCGCCGGTCATCACGATCCCGCGGTCGACGATGTCGGACGCGAGTTCCGGCGGCGTGATCTCGAGCGCGCGGCGTACCGCGTCGACGATCTGCTGGATCGGCTCCTGGATCGCCTCCCGGATCTCGGCTGAGTGCACGCGCACCGTCTTCGGAATGCCCGAGACGAGGTCGCGCCCCTTGACGTCCATCTCGCGCTCGTCGCCGGTCGGGAACGCCGAGCCGATGTGGATCTTGATCTGCTCGGCCGTCGGCTCGCCAATTAGCAGGTTGTAGTTCTTCCGCATGAACTGCACGACCGCGACGTCCAGCTCGTCGCCGCCGGTGCGGATCGACGTGTCGCTGACGATGCCCGAGAGCGCGATGACCGCGATCTCCGTTGTCCCGCCGCCGATGTCGATCACCATGTTGCCGGTCGGGCTTTCGACCGGCAGCCCGACGCCGATCGCGGCGGCCATCGGCTCCGAAACCATGAACACTTCCTTGGCGCCCGCGCCGATCGCGGAGTCGCGCACGGCGCGCTTCTCGACTTCCGTGATGCCCGACGGCACGCACACGATCACGCGCGGCTTGACCTTGAAGACGTGCTTCTCGATCACGAGCGTGAGGAAGTAGCGCAGCATCTTCTCGGTCACGTCGAAGTCGGCGATCACGCCGTCCTTGAGCGGCCGAACCGCGATGATGCTTTCGGGCGTGCGGCCGAGCATGCGCTTGGCCTCGAGGCCGACGCCGCGCATCCGCTTCGTGTCGCGGTCGATGGCCACCACCGACGGCTCGTTGAGGACGATGCCCTCGCCCTTGACGTAGACGAGCGTGTTGGCGGTGCCGAGGTCGACCGCGATCGCGTTTGCGGGGAAGAGCGAGCCCGCTTTCTTGAAAGGCCAGCGCATGCGTAGCGCGTAAGTACGGAACGAGGACCGCGCCGCGCCCGGCGCGGGGGGCCGCGGGGGCGACGGCGCGGGGATGACCCACCGCGCACGCGCGGTCGGGACGAAGGCCCGTGACCCCCGGTGGGGGTCATGGGCACGGCGGAAACCTACTCCGCGCCGCCGGCCCGTTCAACCACGCGCACGCCCGCTCGCCGCGGGGTGGCGCAGGTCACGAAACGCCGGCCGGTTCCAGCGCGAGGAATTCGTCGGCCGGCGTGTATTCCAGCCCGAACGCCTCCGCGACCGCGGCGTACGTCACGCGACCGTCCGCCACGTTGAGCCCCTTCCGGAGCGCGGCGTTGTCCTGCAGCGCGCGGCGCCAACCCTTGTTGGCCAGTTGCAGCGCGTACGGCAGCGTCGCGTTGGTCAGGGCCAGCGTCGACGTGCGGGGCACGCCGCCCGGCATATTGGCGACCGCGTAGTGGATGATCCCGTCGACGACGTACGTCGGATTCTCGTGAGTCGTCGGGTGCATCGTCTCGATGCACCCGCCCTGGTCGATCGCGACGTCGACGATCACCGCGCCCGGCTTCATGTGCGCGAGGTCGGCGCGGCGCACGAGCTTCGGGGCCTTCGCGCCCGGGATCAGCACGGCCCCGACGACGAGGTCCGCGGTCGCGATCTGCTCCAACACGTTCTGCCTGTTGCTGTAGATCAGCTGCACGTTGGCGGGCATCACGTCCGAGAGATAGCGCAGTCGGTCGAGGTTGATGTCGAGCAGCACCACCTTCGCGCCGAGGCCCGCGGCCATCTTGGCCGCGTTGATCCCGACGATGCCGCCGCCCAGGATCACGACTTTCGCCGGCGCCACGCCGGGGACGCCGCCCAGCAAAACGCCACGCCCGCCGTAAAGCTTTTCGAGGTACTTGGCGCCTTCCTGCACGGCCATGCGGCCGGCGACTTCGCTCATCGGCGTCAGCAGCGGCAGCTCGCGCGTCGGCAGCTCGACCGTCTCGTACGCGATGCACGTGGCGCCGCTCTCGAGGTGCGCGCGCGTTAGGCGCTCGTCGGCGGCGAAGTGGAAGTAGGTGAAGAGCGTCTGCCCGCGCCGGATCCGCGACCACTCGGGCTCGATCGGCTCCTTGACCTTCATGATCATCTCGGCTTCGCCCCAGACCGCTTCCGCACTCGGCGCGATGCGGCCGCCGACGGTGACGTACGACTCGTCCGAGAACGCGCTCCCCTCCCCCGCCCCGATCTCGAGGAGCACGTCGTGCCCGGCGCTCACCAGCGCCTCGACCCCCGCCGGGGCGAGCGCGACGCGGTTCTCGTTGGTCTTAATCTCTTTGGGAACGCCGATCAGCATAGAGGAACGTCAGAGCGAGGTGGGGACGCGCAATCCGAGGCGGAAGAAGTTAGCCGCTGCGCGGCGCCGTCAGGCCACCGGCTTCGGGCCGAGGCTGAGCACCGTCTGCCGCTCCGGATCGTACAGCTCCGCGCAGAGCGCGCGCACGTCGTCGGGTGTCACGGCGTCCACGCGCGCCACGACCTCGTCCAGCGAACGGTACGGTTCGTCGAACAGCACCGTCTCCGCCGCGCGGTACATCGCGTTCGTGACGCTGTCGGCGCCCATCAACACCTGGCCGCGGAGCTGGCGCTTCGCCGCCGCGAGCTCCGCGTCGGGCAAACCTTCCGTCTGCAGCCGCGCGTACTCGCGGCGCACCGCCTCGGCGGCCTTCCGCGCCGTCTTGGGCGCGCTCGCGAGGTACACGCCGTGCGTGCCCGCGTCCGCGTGCACGCTCTGCGTGGTGTGTACGGCGTACGCGAGGCCAAGCTCCTCGCGCACCGTCTGGAACAGGCGCGAGCTCATGCCGCCCCCGAGCACGGTGCTGACGATCGCCAGCGCGTCGCGCCGCGGATCGGCGTGCGAGACCCCGGGCGCGCCGAAGACGACGTGCGTCTGCGTCAGCTCCTTGTTGGCGACGTGCTTGTACGCCGGGGGCGCCGGCCGCGGCGGGGGCGCGACCAGCGGCGTCGCGTCGCCGGCGAGCACGTCGCCCCAACCGGTCTCGGCCAGGGCGTCGAGCAGCCGCTCGTGGCTGACGTTGCCCGCGGCGGCGACGACGATCTGTCCCGGGTGGTACGCGCGCGCGTGCAGCGCGCGCAGATCGTCGGTCGACAGCGACGAGACCGTCTCGCGCGTGCCGAGGATCGACTGCCCGTGCGGGTGGTCGCCCCACAGAAGCGCGTTGTGCAGCTCGAAGACGAGGTCGTCGGGGGTGTCCTCCATCGTCCCGATCTCCTCGAGGATCACGTTCCGCTCGAGCGCGAGGTCAGCGTCGCGGAGCAGCGGGCGGAAGACGAGGTCGCCGATCACGTCGGCGGCCACGCGGAGGTCGTCGGCCAGCACGCGCGCCTGATACGACGTGTACTCGCGCGTCGTGTACGCGTCGAGCGACCCGCCCAGCGTTTCGACATCGAGGGAAAGCTGTCGCGCGGTGCGCGTCGGCGTCCCCTTGAACACCATGTGCTCCAGCAGGTGCGCGACGCCGGTCTTCCCCGCCGGCTCGTGCAGCGACCCCGCGCGCACGAACGCCCCGAACGCGACCGACCGCACCCTCGGCACGGGGGCCGAGAGTACGGTCAGTCCGTTCGGCAGCGTCGTGCGGCGCGGGGGGCGTCGGCCGGGTCGGCCGTGCCCCCTCGTGCCGTGGGGAGCGTCACTCGCGGTCGCGGCCGCCGCTACGGGACCCTTCGCCGCGCGGGCCGCGGTCGCGGCCCCCGCGGTCCCCGCCCGAACGCGGGCCGCGCGAGTCGCCGCGCCCCTCGCCCGACCCGCTCACCGCGCCGACGCCCGCCGGCGCGCCGTCGCCGTTGGACTCGCCCTCGGGCGTGCCCTCGGGCTTGGGCTCGAGCGCCTTCATCGACAGGCGCAGGCGCCCGCGCTCGTCGCGCTCGATGAGCTTGACCTTCACGGTGTCGCCCTTCTTGACGACGTCCTCTGTCTTCTCGACGCGCCCGTGGCGCATCTCGGAGATGTGGAGGAGCGCCTCCGTCCCGGGCATGATCTCGACGAAGGCGCCGAACGCGGTCGTGCTCTTGACCGTGCCCTCGTACACGTCGCCTACGATCGGCTCCGCGGTGAGCGCGATGACCATCTGCTTCGCGCGCTCCATCGGCTCGGCGCCGACGGCGGCGATCGTCACGAGGCCGGTGTCGTCGACCGTGACTTCGGTCTTCGTCTCCTCCTGAATGCCGCGGATCGTCTTGCCCTTCGGCCCGATCAGGTCGCCGATCTTCTCGGGGCTGATCTGGATGGTGACGATCCGTGGGGCGTACGCCGACATCTCGCCGCGCGGCGCGGTGAGCGCCTTGTCCATCTCGCCGAGGATGTGCAGGCGGCCGTCCTTGGCCTGCGCGAGCGCCTCCGCGAGGATCTTGAGGTCGAGGCCCTCGATCTTGATGTCCATCTGGATCGAGGTGATGCCCTCGCGCGTCCCGGCGACCTTGAAGTCCATGTCGCCGAGGTGGTCCTCGGTGCCGAGGATGTCGGTGAGGACCGCGTACCGCTCGCCTTCCTTGATCAGGCCCATCGCGACGCCGGCGACCGCCGCGCGCATCGGCACGCCGGCGTCGAAGAGCGCGAGCGACCCGCCGCACACCGAGGCCATCGACGACGAGCCGTTGCTCTCGAGGATGTCGGAGACGATGCGGATCGTGTACGGGAACTGGTCGAACTCGGGGAGCACGGCCTGCAGGGCGCGCTCGGCGAGGTTGCCGTGGCCGATCTCGCGGCGGCTCGTGCCGCGCACCGGGCGCACCTCGCCGGTCGAGAACGGCGGGAAGTTGTAGTGGAGCATGAACGACTTCGTCGTCTCGGCGGAGTCGTTGACCGAGTCGATCCGCTGCACGTCGGCCGAGGTGCCTAACGTCACCGACACCAGGGCTTGCGTCTGCCCGCGGGTGAAGAGCGCCGAGCCGTGCGCGCGCGGCAGGATCGGCGCGTCGATCGTGATCGCGCGGACCTCGTTCGGCTTGCGGCCGTCGACGCGGAAGCCGGTGTCGAGCACCTGCCCGCGGAGCGCGTTGTACTCGATGTCGCCGAGGACCGAGCCGAACTCCTTCGTGTTGTCGGGGAGCTCGGGGGCGAGCTGTTCCTTGACGGCCTTCTTGACGGACTCGACGGCCTGCACGCGGCTGGCCTTGTCGGCCTGGTTGATCGCCTCGGCGATCCGCGACTCGGCGACCGCCTTCACGCGGGCGGTGACCGCGTCGGAGATCTCGGTCTTGCTCCACGCCATCTTCTCGGCGGGGCCGGCCTTGCCTAACAGCTCCCGCTGCGCGTCGATCAGCTCGCGGATGCCGGTGTGGCCGACCGTGAGCGCCTGCACCACGTCGTCCTCGCTCACCTCGAGCGCGCCGCCCTCGACCATCACGATCGAGTCCTGCGACCCCGCGACGACGAGGTCCATGTCGCTGTACTGCAGCTGCTGGAACGTCGGGTTGAGGATCCAGCTGCCCTGCACGCGGCCGACGCGCACGCCGGCGATCGGCCCGAGGAACGGCACGCGCGACGCGTTCAGCGCGTAGCTCGTGGCGAGGAGCGCCAGCACGTCGGGGTCATTCTCCTGGTCGGCGGAGATGACGTAGACGAACACCTGGACTTCGTTCTTGAAGCCCTCGGGGAAGAGCGGGCGGATCGAGCGGTCGATGATGCGGGCCGAGAGGATCTCCGCGTCGGACGGGCGCGTCTCGCGCTTGATGTAGCCGCCGGGGATCTTGCCGGCGGCGTAGGTCTTCTCGCGGTACTCGACCGTGAGGGGGAAGAACGGCAGGGTGCTCTGGTTGTCGCTCACCGTCACCGTGGCGAGCACCATCGTGTCGCCGAACTGGACGAGGGCGGAACCGGCCGCCTGCTTCGCCATCCGGCCGGTCTCGATGGAGAGCCGGCGGCCGGCGAAGGTGCGTTCTACGCGTTGCGTCATAGGGGTTGCTGATTCGCGCCTGGGGCGCGGAATGGGAAGCCGTCTGGGCCCGCTAGCATGCCGCTAGCCAATCGTGGAGCCCGGGGCACGGCCGGCGGCCGGGGTGGCGGTCACCCGGCGGCGTGGTCCTGCGGGTGCTGCATCACCGTGCGGCGTACGAGACGGCGCATGGCGCAGTGCGGCGCGCGGAACCGCGCGCAACGCAAAAAGCTGCGCGGACGCACCGGGTGCGTCCGCGCAGCGGATCGGAGGGACCGCTCAGTAGCGGAGTCCGAGATCGGCGACGAGCTGGCGATAGCCGGCGACGTCCGTACGCTTCATGTAGTCGAGCAGCCGACGCCGCTTGCCCACCATCTTGAGCAGCCCGAGCCGCCCGTGGTGGTCCTTCTTGTGCGTGCGAAAGTGATCCGTGAGGTAATTGATGCGGTCGGTCAGAACGGCGACCTGCACGCGCGACGAGCCGGTATCCGTCTCGTGCGTCTTGTACTTGGTGATGGTCGGTGCTTTCTCGAAAGCCATGGCTATATATTCTCCGCACGTCCGGCGGCGCTGGCGCGCAAACCTCGTAAGCACATAAGCTTACTCGCGCAAGCCGGGCGTGACAAGCCTGCGCCGTCGAACGCGGCCGTCCGCGCGAGCGCTCATCCTCTGCCGCACCGCCGTTTGCCCGACGCGCCCGCCCCAGCGCCCCACACGGCGCCCCAACCGGCGCCTCCTCCAGCGCCGTCAACGGCGTCCGCCGCGGCACCCCAGGCACCCGACGCCGACGTTGGCGGGCGCCTGTTCGGCCGCTACCGCGTCGTCCGCTCGGTCGGCGTGGGTGGCTTCGCGCGCGTCTACCACGCGATCGACCCCGACCTCGAACTCGACGTCGCGGTCAAGGTCCTCCGCCCCGAGCTCGCCCACGACGCCGACGTCGTCGAGCGCTTTCGGCGTGAGGCGATGACCGCGGCGAAGCTACGCCACCCGCACGTGATCACCGTGCTCACCGTCGGCCGGCTGACCGAACCGTTTGACGGCATCCCCGCGGGCGCGCCCTACCTCGTGATGGACTACCTCCCGCACTCGCTCGCCGACCGGCTGAGTGCTCGGGACGGACTCCCCGACGCGGACGTGGCCCGCATCGGCGCCGAGGTCGCGCGGGGCCTCGCCTACGCCCACCGGCAGGGCATCGTCCACCGCGACGTCAAGCCGGAAAACGTCCTGTTCGCTCGCGACGGACGCGCCGTCGTGACCGACTTCGGCATCGCACGCGCCCTGAGCGCCGCGCCCTCGGGCCCGAGCCGCCAGGTGCTCCTCGGCACCCCCGCATACTTCTCCCCCGAGCAGGCCCGTGGCCTGCCGCTGGACGGCCGGAGCGACCTGTACTCGCTCGGCGTCACGCTCTACCGCGCCGCGACGGGCGGCGTGCCGTTCGCGAGCGAGGACTGGTACGTGGTGATGCGGCAACACGTCGAAGAGACGCCGCCGCCGCCGTCCGAGGTCCACCCCGAGATCAGCCCGGCGTTCGACGCGGCGCTCGCGCGCGCGCTGGCAAAGGACCCCGCCGCGCGGTTCCCGACGGGCGACGCGATGGCCGAGGCGCTCGACGCCATCCGCGGCGCGCCGGGCGCCAACCGACACAACACCACGGAGATTCCGCGCGTCGCGAGCGGCGCGCCCTCCGCACGGGTCCGTCGCTGGCGCCGAGTCGGTGCCGCACTCGCGGCCGCGAGCGTCGCCGTCGCGGGCGCGCGCATCCTCGCGGTTCGCGGCACGGTCGAACGCGTCCCGCGTCCGCCGACCGTTCCGGCCGCGACCACTCTCTCCGACTCGCCCGCGACCGCGCGGACGGTCGTCGTCGGCGCGACCGCGGCCGGCGCGCCGGCCCTCCCCACGGCGGCGGCCGTGCCTAACGCGAGCCCCGCGGCGGCGGCGGCCGTCGTCGCGAGCCTTGCGCGCTCGTCCGACGCCGAGGCGACGCGGCAGGCCACCACCGGGGGGACCGTCGCGTCGCGCGAGGGTAGGACTCCGCGGGTGGCAGAGGACACGCCGACGCGCGCCGGTCGCCCCCGCACGTCGCCCGCGGCCGGGAATTCGGTCGGCTTGCCCCTACCTCTCGGTACCGGGACGCTCACGGTGTTCGCACCCGCGGAGGCCGACGTGTACGTCGCGGGCGCCCTCGTCGGCCGCGGCACGTACCGGAGCGCGCCGCTCCCCGCCGGACGCTACAGCGTCCGCGCCAGCCTGGGCGGCCTGCCCGGATGCGCCTCGTCCGACACGGCGGCCGTCGCCGACTTGCCGGCCCGCGGCCGGCGAACGCTGACGCTCACCCCCGTCGCGTGCGGGCGCCTGCTGCTCGACGTCTCAGCGACGAACGCGCCGCACTACACGCTCGAACCCGTAAACGGCGGCGCGCCGACCGAGGGAGTGCTGCCGCTCGGCCGCGCGCTCGTCCTCCCGGACGGTCGCTACCGCCTCACGGTGCAGGCTCGCGCGTGCGCCCAGTACGTCGACACGATCCCGGTCGTCGCCGGCACGACTCGCCGCGAGTCGCACGCGCTCATCTGCCAGTAGGCGCACACCGACGCGCCCGAAGGGTTCGCGCGGGCGCCGACGCGTTAGACGCGCGTCAGCGGCGAATCAGCACCGCCGCGCCGACGCCCGCGGCGAGTCCGAGCAGGACCCCGCCCCAGAAGACCCCCTGTCCGAGCGGCCCCGAGGCCGGCTCGCGGACGAGCGCGACGTGCGTCGGCGAGACGCGGGTCGTCTGTCCCGTGATCAACGCCGTCGCGCTGTCGCCGTCGCGGGACAGGACCCGGAAGCGCGCGACGAGCGCGTCGCGACGCTTCGGGTCCACCGCAACCCCGGTCGTGCCGCGGCGGATCCAGCGCGCCGTGCCGATCAGGATCGTGAACGTCGTGTCCTGCACCGCGACCACGTCGAATCGGCGGAGCTGCGGATCGACCGCCGACGGCGCGGCCGGAGGAGCGGTCTCCTCGATCGGCCCCGTCCCGACCGGCAACTGCACCGTCGGCGGCTGACCTTGCGGCGCTGGCCCGGGCGCGACCTCCGGCGCGCGCACGTGGCACGCGCCAGTCAAAGCCGCCGCCGCGACGAGCAGCACGCGCAGCGGCCTCGGTCTCACCGGAGCATGTCTCCGACCAGCCGTGAGAGGTCGTTCCACATCACGGTGACCAGGAGAAGCGCGACCGCCGCGAGCCCGACGCGCAGGATGCGCTCGCGCACGCGCGAGCTGAACGCGCTGCCCTTCGCCGTCTCCAGCAGGTTGATCAACACCTGGCCGCCGTCCAGCACCGGAACGGGGAGCAGATTGAGCACCGCGATGTTCACGCTGAGCAACGCGATCAGCATGATCAGCGACTCGAACCCCTGACGCGCGGCCGCGACCGACGTCCGTGCGATCATGATCGGGCCGCCGAGATTCGAGACGGCGACCTTGCCGCCCACGAGCGCGCGGAGCATCCCCCCGACCGACGTCGCGGTCGCCCACGTCATGCGCCCTCCCTCGCGCAACGCCTCGCCCAGCCCGACCGGCTCTCGGACGATCGTCGGCCGAACGTACGCGCCGATCTGGCTCACGGTGCGCGGCGCCCCCGTCATCGGGTCCGGGGACTCCGCCACGACCGGCGTCAATCGGACGCGCGTCGTGCCGGAGGCCCGGTGCACGTCCAGGGTCACGGTACTCGGCGGGATGGGACTCACGCGCGACACCAGTTCGGTCCAGGCCCGGATCGGGCGGCCGTCGACGGCCGTCACGCTGTCGCCAGCCTGCAACCCCGCGAGCGCGGCCGGCTTGCCGGCCATCACCGAGTCGATCACCGGCGGCACGTACGGGCGGCCGCGCAGGGCGACGTTCCCCGCGTAGACCAGGAAGGCGAGGACGAAGTTCATCGTCACGCCGGCGAGCAGGATGAAGAGGCGCGCGGGCAGCGACTTCGACTCGAACCAGCGGTCGGGTGGCACCGGGCGCGGGCCGAACGGCGCGAGCGCGTTCGGGTCCCAGTCGGGTCCGCGCTCCGGGTCGCCGCTGTGGTCGTCGACGGCGCGACCCGACGCGTTGCCGCCCGTGGTGGGGATGGTACCGGGGGCGTGCTCGCTGCCCCCTTCGAGAAACGCGACCGCCTCGTCCTCGCGGGACGCCATGCGGACATAGCCGCCGAGCGGCAGCGCCGCGAGCACGTACTCCGTCTCACCAACGCGCTTCTTGAGCAGCGCCGGGCCGAACCCGATCGAGAAGCGCGGCGCGTACACCCCCGTCAGCTTGGCGGCGACGAAGTGCCCGAGCTCGTGCACGAACACCACGAGGCCGAACACGAGCAAGGGGGCGAGTAAAGCGAGCATGTGGGTCGGGTGAATCAGGAGACGCGGCCGTCGCCGTCGATTACGTAGGCGCGTTCTGCGACAGCGCGCCGCCGACGTGCGCGCGCGCCGCGCGGTCCGCGGCGCGTAGCGCGTCGAGCGTGTCGCCGGGCGTGTCGGACAACGCCTCCAGCGCGCGCCCGACCAACGTCGGGACGTCGCCGAACCGCACGCGCCCGTCGAGGAACGCGGCGACGGCGACTTCGTTCGCGGCATTGTACACCGCAGGCGCCGCTCCGCCCGCGCGTCCGGCGTCGAGGCCGAGCGCGAGCATCGGGAACGCGTCGCGCCGCACGGGCTCGAAGTCGAGGCTGCCGTGCGCGACCGGGTCGAACGGCGGAAGTCCGGTGTCCGACGTCCGCGCGGGATGCGTCAGCGCGTACAGGATCGGCACCTCCATACTCGGCGCGCCGAGTTGCGCGAGCACGCTGCCGTCCACGAACTCGACCATCGAATGCACGACGCTCTGCGGGTGCACGACGACCTCGATTTGGTCGTAGCCGACGCCGAACAGCTCGTGCGCTTCGATGACCTCGAGGGCCTTGTTGGCGAGCGTCGCGCTGTCCACCGTGATCTTGCGCCCCATCGACCACGTCGGGTGACGGAGCGCGTCGGCTACCGTCGCCGCCGCAATCCGATCGGCGTCCCACGTGCGAAACGGGCCGCCCGAGGCCGTGATGATGAGCCGACGTACGGCCTGTCCAGCACGCCCGGCGATGCACTGGAGGATCGCCGAATGCTCGCTGTCGACCGGGACGAGCTCGCCGCCGCCCGCGCGCGCCGCGGCCCGCACGATCGGGCCCGCCATGACGAGCGTTTCCTTGTTCGCCAGGGCCACCCGGCGTCCGCTGCGCAGCGCCGCGAGCGTCGCGTCGAGCCCCGCCGCGCCGACGACCGCGTTCACCACGACGGCGACGTCGTCCTGCGTGGCCGCCCGTTGCAGCACGTCGGGCTCGGCGTACCAGCCCGGGCGCGCGGAGCTCGCGTCGGTCACGCCGACGAACGTGGGGGCGAACGCGGCGACCTGGTCGGCGAGCAAGGTCGCGTTCCGGTGCGCCGTCATCGCGCGCAACGCGAACTGGTCGGCGTGGCGCGCGAGCACGCGGAGCGTCGCCGTCCCGATCGACCCCGTGCTGCCCAGGACGGCGACGCCGAGCGGTGCGTCCGGGGCGGAAGCGATGCGACTCACCCGCCGAACGCGGGCAACAAGAGTGCGCCGAGCAGCAGATAGCTGATCGGGAGCACGAAGAGGAGCGAGTCGACGCGGTCCAACACCCCGCCGTGGCCGGGGATAAGGTTGGAAGAATCCTTCACGCCCGCGTCGCGCTTGAGAAGCGACTCGACCAAATCGCCGAGCTGCGCGGCGAGGCTGACGAGGACGCCGAACAGGATCGCGCGCCCCGGCGCGAACCCGAGGTTCGCCGACGGGCGGAGCACGCGGGGCGCGTAGACCGCCGCGAGCGCGGCCGCGGCGGCGATACCCCCGACGGCGCCGGCGATCGTCTTGCCCGGGCTAACGGTCGGAATCAGCTTCGGGCCGCCGACGGCACGCCCCGCGGCGTACGCGCCGATGTCGCTGGCCCACGTGCACAGCACCGGCAGCATGAGCAGCGCCGTCCCGGCGCGCGCCCCCACCACGAAGTTATGGTGACGAATCGCGTACGCGTACGACAGCGGCCCGGCGGTGTAGGCCACGCCGAGCGCCGTCGTCGCGACCGCGACGAGCGGGTGCCCGTCGACGCCGCGCCGCCACACCGCGAGCGCGAACAGGCCTAACACGAGGAGGATCGCGGCCGCGAACGGCGGCGTCCCGAGCCCGCGCGTGCTCGCGTGCACGAAGATCGGCGTGATCGCTGCGACGGCGATCCCGGTGCCCGCGAACGCCCGCGCGCCGCTCGCCGCGTCGGCCATCCGGTAGAACTCCCACGCGCCGAGGGCCGCGGCGACGGCGAGGAGCGTGGCGAGGGCCGCGTCGCCGAACCAGACGCACGCGACGACGACCGGCGCGATGACGACCGCGGACGCGATCCGCTGGGCGAGGTTACTCACGCGGCGCGGCGGAGGGTGGCGCGGCGGAGGGTGGCGCGCGCGCTCACGCGGAGACGCGCCCGAACCGCCGGTCCCGCGCCTGGTACGCGGCGATCGCCTCGAACAGCTCGCGGCGCCCGAAATCGGGCCACAGCACGGGAGAGATGAACAGCTCGGTGTAGGCGATCTGCCACAGCAGGAAGTTGGACAGGCGCTGCTCGCCCGAGGTCCGAATCAGCAGGTCCGGGTCCGGGATGCCGGCGGTCAGGAGCCGCTCGGCCACGTGCTCCTCGCGCAGGTCTTCAGGGCGCAGGCGACCCGCCGCCACGTCGTCCGCGATCGAGCGCACAGCCGCGAGCAGCTCCGCGCGCGACCCGTACGAGATGAACAGGTTGAGTACGAGGCGCTCGTTGTGCGCGGTCTCGGAGACGACCCGCTCGACCGCGCGCGCCGGCGCACCCGTCAGACGCGAGAGGTCGCCGAGCACCCGGACGCGGACGCCGCGCTCGCGGAGCTCGTCGACCTCGCGCGCGATGTACTCCTCAAGCAGCGACATGAGCGCGCCGACCTCGGGCGCGGGGCGCTGCCAATTCTCCTGCGAGAAGGCGTAGAGGGACAGGTACTCGACGCCGGCCTCGAGCGCGCCGCTCACGACGGCGCGCACGCTCTTCATCCCCGAGCGGTGCCCGACCGGGCGCGGGAGGAGGCGCTGGCGCGCCCAGCGCCCGTTGCCGTCCATGATCACGGCCACGTGCCGCGGCACGTCGCCGCTCGCGCGCAGGCGCGCGAGCAGCTCATCCGCGGACGGGTCCGGCACGAAGCGTTAGGCGGCGCGCGGCGTCAGACCGCGAGGATCTCGGCTTCCTTCGTCTTCAGAAGGGCGTCGACCTTGGCGATGTGATCGTCGGTGAACTTCTGAAGTTCCTTCTCGGCCCGCGACTTCTCGTCCTCGGAGACGCCCTCAAGTTTCTTCATCTTGTCGCGCGCCTCGGTGCGCGCGTGGCGGACCGCGACGCGGCCGTCCTCGGCGTACTTGTTGGCGACCTTGACCAGCTCCTTGCGGCGCTGCTCGTTGAGCTGCGGGAGCGGCACGCGGATCACGCCGCTCTGGTTGCTCGGCTCCAGCCCGAGGTCGCTGTCGCGGATCGCTTTCTCGATCGCCTTGGCCTGCGTGCGGTCGAACGGCGTGACGAGGATGAGCCGCGGCTCGGGCGCGCTCACCGTCGCGACCTGGTTCAGCGGCAGCGCCGAGCCGTACGCCTCGACGCGCACGGCGTCGAGCATGGTCGCGCTCGCCTTGCCGGCGCGCACGGTCGCGAACTCGCGCTTGGCGGCCTCGACGCCCTTCTCCATCGACTGCCGCGCCTGCTGGGTGATGTCCTTGATCGTCGCCATACGTTGGTCAGCTGGTGTGGGTCGGCCAGCGGGTCAGCTCACGAGGGTGCCGACCTTCTCGCCGCGCACCGCGCGCAGCGCCGCGCCGGCCTCGTGGATGTTGAGCACGATCATCGGGAGGTTGTTCTCGCGGCAGAGCGTGACGGCCGTCTGGTCCATCACCCGCAAGTCGCCGAGCATCACGTCCCGGTAGCTGATCGTGTCGTACCGCGTCGCGGTCGGGTCGAGCTTCGGGTCGGCCGAGTAGACGCCGTCGACGCTCGTCGCCTTCACGATCACGTCCGCCTTAATCTGGATCGCGCGCAGGACGGCGGCGGTGTCGGTCGAGAAGTATGGATTTCCCGTGCCCGCCGCGAAGATCACCACGCGACCGGAGTCGAAGTGCCGCAGCGCGCGGCGCCGGATGAACGGCTCCGCGAGCTCCTCCATCCGGATCGCCGTCATCACGCGCGTGTCGAGCCCGCGCTTCTCGAGTGCGTCCTGCAGCGCGAGCGCGTTGATCACGGTGCCTAACATACCCATGTAGTCGGCGCCGACGCGCTCCATGCCCATGCGCGAGAGCTGCGCCCCGCGCACGATGTTACCGCCGCCGATGACGAGCCCGAGCGAGATCCCCGCGCGCGCGACCTCGACGATCTGCTCCGCGAAGAACTTGAGGCGCTCGAAATCGAACCCGAACCCGCGCTCGCCCGCGAGCGCCTCCCCGGAGAGCTTGAGGAGGACTCGCGGGTAGCGCACGCCCGCGGGCGCGGCCGGGACGTCGCCCGCTTCGCTCACTCCTGCCCGAGCTGGAAGCGGGTGAAGCGCGTCACCTTGACGGGCGAGCCGACCTGCTTGGCCGCCTGGTCGACGAGCTGCTGGATCGACGTCTTCGGCTCGCGGATCCACGCCTGGTGCAGGAGCGCGACGTCCTTGTAGTACGCCTCGATCTTGCCGGTGACGATCTTGTCGATCATCGCCTCGGGCTTGCCGCTCGCGCGCACCTGGTCGACGAAGATCGCGCGCTCGCGCTCGACGACGTCGGTGGGCACGGTGTCGCGGTCGATCCCGACCGGCGACGCCGCCGCTACGTGCTCGGCCAACGTCTTCGCGAGCGTCGTCAGCGCCTCGTGAGCCTCGCCGTTCGCCGCCTGCACCGCGACGAGCACGCCGATCTTGCCGTTGAAGTGCACGTACGACCCGACCACGCCCTCGGGCGCGTCGAAGCGCGCGACGCGGCGCACGTTGACGGCCTCGCCCATCTTGGCCGAGCTCTCCTTCACGTACTCCTCGACCGACTGGCCCGCGGGGAGCGTCGTGCCGAGGAGCGCGGCGGCGTCGGCGGCCGACGCCGTGGCGAGCGCCTGGTCGGCGACCGTCTTCGCGATCTCCTGAAAGCCCTCGTTTCGCGCGACGAAGTCGGTCTCGCAGTTGACCTCAACGAGCACGCCGACGCGCCCGCCCGGCGCGATCTCGGCGCGCACGACGCCCTCGTTGGTGTTCTTACCGGCGCGCTTGTCGGCCTTCGCGATGCCCTTCTTCCGCAGGAAGTCGACGGACGCCTGCATGTCGCCGTTGTTCTCTTCCAGCGCCTTCTTGCAGTCCATCATACCGGCGCCGGTGCGCTGGCGCAGCTCCTGGACGTCCTTCGCGGTGAACGCGGTGGTGCTCATGACCTGTATCTCCGAGCGCGTCGCCCGAGGCGGCGCGGGGCTGTCGTGGAAACGCCGCCGGCACGGGCCGGCGGCGCATCGAATCTAGCGGCGGCGTGCGGGCCGGGCGGCCCGCCGCGGGCGTAACTCCGCGCGCCTAGACCTCGCCGGCGGTGCCGTCGCTGGCCTGCGCGTTGTCGGCGTCGGCGCCCTCGTTGCCGCTGCCGCTCTCGAGCGCTTCGCCGGGGGCACCCGGCCGGCGCACGGCCGCGATCGCGTCGGGGCGCGCACGGCGCCGGCGCGGCCGGCGCGTCCGGTCGTCGCCCGGCGCTCCGCCCTGCCCACCACCCTGACCCTGACCACCGCCCTGCCCACCGCGGTCGCCGCCCGGGCCACCGCCGCCGCGCGGCCCGCGGTCGCCGCCGCGGTCCGCGCGCTCGCTGCCGCGCTCGGACGAGTACGTGTACGACTCCTGCGACTCGTCGTCCTGCTGGCGCTGCGGCGCCTCGCGGCGCGACTCCGCGATCGTGTCGGCGACCGTGCGCGCGATCAGTTCGACCGAGCGGATCGCGTCGTCGTTACCGGCGATCGGGACCGTGATGAGGTCGGGGTCCGCGTTGGTGTCGACGATCGCGACGACCGGGATTCCGAGCTTCCGCGCCTCTTCGACGGCGATGTGCTCCTTCTTCGAGTCGACGACGAAGAGCAGGCCGGGGAGGCGGCCCATGTTCTTGATGCCCGACAGGTTCTTCGAGAGCTTGTCGCGCTCGCGGCTCATCATGAGCTGCTCCTTCTTCGTGTAATTCGAGAAGTCGCCGCCCTCCTCCGACCCGGCCTCGAGCTCCTTGAGCTTCTTGATCTGCTTCTTGACGGTCGAGTAGTTGGTCAGCAGGCCGCCGAGCCAGCGCTCGGTGATGTAGAACGAGCCCGAGCGCTCGGCCTCGCTCTGCACGATCGCGGCGAGCTGGCGCTTGGTGCACACGAACAGGACCTGCTCGCCGCGCGCGACGGTCTCGCGCACGAGCTGACGCGCGAGCTCGAGCTGGCGCAGCGTCTTCTGCAGGTCGATGATATGGATCCCGTTGCGCTCCGCGAAGATGAAGCGGCGCATCTTGGGATTCCAGCGCCGCGTCTGGTGTCCGAAGTGGACGCCGGCGGCGAGGAGCTGGTCCAGCATGCGCGGCGCCGGGGCGTCGCCCTCGGGCTGCTGCTGCTGGTCGGGCGTGATGGTCGTGGCCATGGTGGTATGTGCCTAACGTTGGTTGGTCGTCCGCCCCCGTCGCGGCGCCGCGCGACCCGCTCCGGAGAACGGGCACCCGCGCGGCACTCAGAGGGCGTGCGAGATGGTCGAGACGAGCTGGACTGCGACTAGCGCTTCGAGAACTGGAAGCGCTTACGCGCCTTCGGACGGCCGGGCTTCTTGCGCTCGACCGCGCGGGCGTCGCGCGTGAGCAGGCCGAGCTCGCGCATCTTCACGCGGTGCGTCTCGTCGGTCATGACGAGCGCGCGGGCGATCGCGAGGCGAAGCGCCCCGGCCTGCCCGGCGACGCCGCCGCCGTCGAGGTTGGCCTTCACGTCCCACTTGCCGAGGCTCTCGGTCGCCGCGAAGGGCAGCTGGATCGAGCTGACGAGCACCGGGCGTGGGAAGTAGTCGCCGAGCTGGCGTCCGTTGATCTCCCACTTGCCCGAGCCGGGCGTCATGTAGACGCGGCACACCGCTTCCTTGCGGCGGCCGATGGCGTGCGTGGTTCCGTCGGCCATGTTACTTCCCAGACCCCGCGGCGGTGAGTGAGTCGAAGGTGAGCGGCGCGGCCTGCTGCGCCACGTGCGGGTGGTCCGCCCCCGCATAGACGCGGAGCTTGCGGCGGATCTCCTGCTTCGCGAGCGACGACTTCGGCAACATGCCGAACACCGCCTTCTCGATCACCCGCTCGGGGTGCTTGGCGATCATGGTCGCGAACGGAATCTGCCGGTCGTGGCCCATGTAGCCGGTGTGCTTGAAGTACGTCTTCTGCTCCGCCTTCCGGCCCGTCACGCGCACCTTGCTCGCGTTGACGACGATGACGAAGTCGCCGGTGTCCATGTGCGGCGTGTACATCGGCTTGTGCTTGCCGAGGAGCACGCGGGCGACCTCGGCGGCGAGGCGGCCGAGGACCATGCCCTCGGCGTCCACGACGTACCAGCGCGGCTCGATGTCGGCCGGCGTCGCGGTGTAGGTGGAACGCATGTACGGGTCCTAGCGGGGACGACGGCGCCTCACCGGTGCGTCACGCAACCCGGGTCTCGGCCTCCCCCCGGTCCGTGCGGGGGGCGTTTTCGCGCAGTCACGGACGATAGCTGGAGCGTAAGTCGTTGTCAACGCACGCAGTTAGCCGCGCGCGCTCCGTCGTACCCGCGACGCGATCGCCTACTCCAGCTCGACGAGGACCGCGCCCTTCTCGACCGCGGTCCCGGCCTCGACCGCGACGCGCCGGACCGTCCCGGCCGACGACGCCCGCAACTCGTTCTCCATCTTCATCGCCTCCATCACGACCAGCGCCTGGCCGGCGGCGACCACGTCCCCGGCGGCGACCTGCACCCGGACGACGAGCCCCGGCATCGGCGCCACGAGCGGCGCCGGACCCGTCGCGGCCGCGCCCGCCGCCGTCAGGTCGCGGATCGCGCGCGAGCGCTCGTCCAGCGCGTCGGCGCCGAAGCTGCGCCCGTCGACCGTGAGCGCGTACTGGCCGCGAGCGGTCCCACGCCGCGCGAGCACGCGGTGCACCGTGTCGCCTACCGTCAGCAGCGTAATCGGCGTGCCCGGCACGTCGGAGAGCCGGGCGCGTACGAGAGCGCCGTCGACGCGCACTTCGTCGCCGACGATGTCCACCTCGGTGCGTTCGCCATCAATCTCGACGATGTACTTCACGCGTCTCTCATGGGGGTCTCACGCGGGCGGGGCGGGGTGCGCCCGCTCCGCCGGTTCGAGGACGAGCATCGTTTCCACGTGCGCGGTCTGGGGGAACATGTCATAAGGCGTCGCGCGCCGGACGGCGTACGACGGCAGCCGCGCGAGGTCGCGGGCGAGCGTCGCGGGGTTGCAGCTGACGTAAACCAGCACGCGCGGCGACGGCCCGAACGCACCGGCGGCCGCCCGCTCGAGGATCTCGGGCACGGCGGCGTCCAAGCCGGTCCGCGGCGGATTGACCAATACGGCCTCGGCCGGGAGCGCGCCCGCGAGCGCGTCCTCCACGCGAGCCGCCACCGCGCGCCCGCCGTACGGGGCCAGCCGCTCGCCGGCCACGCCGACCGCCTCGGCGTCGAGCTCGATCGCGGTCACCGCGGCACCGTCGGCTGCGAGCGCGATCGCGACGTCGCCGACGCCCGCATATGCGTCGACAACGGTGCGCGGACGAGCGGCTCGGAGGGTCGCGAGCACGGCCGCGCGGAGCAGCGCCGCCGCGCCGGGGTTGACCTGCGCGAACGAGGCGCCGGCACCCGCGCCTCGGCGCTCATGCAGCAGCCGACGCTCGCCGCGCTCGGCACGCCACCAGATGCCTGCGAGCGCCGGCACCGCGTCGAACAACTCGGCAGCGGCCGTCCAGCGGCCCCCACCCTCGAGCGTGAACGCCGCATCGGCGCCGCCATCGTGGTCGGAACGCAGCAACCGCACGGCGCCGCGCAGTTCGCTGACGTCGTTCGGCAGCAGCGCGCCCGCGGTCATGATTTCCCGCCACACGGCGAGCACGCGTGCGTCCGTGATCGGACAGTCCGCGAGCGCGAAGACGTCGGCCGGCGCGTCGTACGGGTGCAGCCCGGAGAGCCACGTGCCGCCGCGTCGGCGGAGCGCCAACGTGAGCTTCCGACGGTAGCGCCACGCGGTCGGGCTCGCGAGCACGGGGTCGACCGCGACCGCGCGGCCTCCGATTCGCGCGAGCGCGTCGGCGACGATCGCGCGCTTGGCGCCGAGTTGGGCGTCGAGCGCGAGGTGTTGGAGCTGACAGCCGCCGCAGCGGTCGCCCGTGTAGTGCGGGCAGGGCGGCGCGACCCGATCGGGCGAGGCGCGGACCACGTCCGCGAGCACGCCGCGCGCGAACCGACCGCCCGCCGTCCACCGTGCGCGCACGACATCGCCCGGAGCCGTGCGCGGGACGAAGACGACCCGTCCATCGGCCCGCCCGACGCCGTCGCCCCCCGCCGCGATCGAGTCTATCGCGAGCTCGCGTGCCGGTCCCGTCGGCGCCGCCGCGACCGGCCGTGCGGCGCGCGCGCGCCCGCGGCCCGCGGGCGGACGCCGTCGGTCGTCCGGGCCGTTCACGCCGACCGGAGCCCCTCGCGGCGCGCCACCGCCCGCCAGCCGTCCGCGGCGGAGGCGACGGTCCCCGGCTCGGCCGACGCGCCCGCGTGTGACGCCCCGCTCCCGCGGCCGGCGCGGTCGCGGTCGGCGACGAGCGCCGCGGCGATCGCCGCGAGGCGTCGCTGCTCGGGCGACGGGCGCGCGCCGGTGATCTCGGCGAGGTGCTGCTCCAACCACTGGATCGAGATGTCGCCGCGGCGGAAGTCGTCGTGCTCCATGACGCGCAGGTGGAACTCGCGCGAGGTCTCGACCCCGTCGATCGCGAGCTCGCCTAACGCGCGGTGCATGCGCGCGATCGCGCGCGCTCGGTCGGGCGCGAACACGATCAGCTTGGCGAGCATGGGGTCGTAGAACAGTCCGACGTCGCTTCCGGCTTCGATGCCCCCGTCCCAGCGCACGCCGGGCCCGCTCGGCAGGTGCAGGTAAGACACGCGCCCGGTCGACGGAAGGAATCCGTTCGCCGGGTCCTCGCTGGTGATGCGGCACTCGATGGCCCAACCGCGCGGGGCGAGGTCGGCCTGCGCGAACGGCAGCCGCTCGCCGGCCGCGATGCGGAGCTGCCACTGCACGAGGTCGACGCCGGTGACGAGTTCGGTCACGGGGTGCTCGACCTGGATGCGCGTGTTCATCTCGAGGAAGTAGAACGCGCCGTCGCGCGCGAGCAGGAACTCGCACGTGCCCGCGTTCACGTACCCCGCGGCGCGCGCGGCCGCGACGGCGGCCGCGCCCATGCGCTCGCGCAGCTCGGGCGTGACCGCCACGCTCGGCGCCTCCTCGATCATCTTCTGGTGGCGGCGCTGGACCGAGCACTCGCGTTCGCCGAGGTGCAGCATCGTGCCGTGCTGGTCGCCGAGCACCTGGATCTCGACGTGGCGCGGGCCCTCGACGTACTTCTCGACGTAGACCGCGTCGTCGCCGAAGGCGTTCCGCGCCTCGCGCCGCGCCGAGCCTAACGCGTCGGCCATTTCGGCGCGTGCGCGCACGACGCGCATCCCCTTCCCGCCCCCGCCCGCGGCGGCCTTGAGGAGTACCGGGTAGCCGAATCGCTCCGCGGTCTCCTCGGCTTCGGCGGCGTCGCGGAGGGCCTCGGTCGTGCCCGGGACGACGGGGGTGCCGGCGCTGATCGCGAGCTGGCGCGCGGCGGTCTTGCTCCCCATTGCGTCGATCGCCTCCGCCGGCGGGCCGACCCAGACGACCCCCGCGTCGCGCACCGCGCGCGCGAACCAGGCGCGCTCCGATAGGAAGCCGTACCCCGGGTGGATCGCCTCGGCGCCGGTCCGCCGCGCGGCATCGATCAGGCGCTCGCCCACGAGGTAGCTCTGCGCCGACGGGCTCGGGCCGACGTGGACCGCCTCGTCGGCTGCGCGGACGTGGGGCGCCTGGGCGTCGGCGTCGCTGTACACCGCGACCGAGCGGACGCCGAGTTCCTGGCACGCGCGGACGACGCGCAGGGCGATCTCGCCGCGGTTGGCGATCAGGACCTTGGAGAACATCAGAGCGGCAGGTTCCCGTGCTTCTTCGCCGGATTCCGGTCGCGTTTGCCCTGCAGCGATTCGAGGGCGTCGATCAGCCGCGGGCGCGTGTCGCGCGGATCGATGATGTCGTCGACGTAGCCGCGCGCGGCCGCGACGTACGGGTTCGCGAAACGCTCCGTGTACTCGGCGACGCGCGCGTCGGTCGCGGCGACCGCGTCGGGCGCGTCGGCGATCTCGCGTTTGTAGATGATCTCGACCGCGCCCTTGGGCCCCATGACGGCGATCTCCGCGGTGGGCCAGGCGACGTTGAAATCGCCGCGGATGTGCTTCGAGCTCATCACGTCGTACGCGCCGCCGTACGCCTTGCGCGTGATCACGGTGAGCTTGGGCACGGTCGCCTCGCAGTACGCGTACAGCAGCTTCGCCCCATGCTTGATGATCCCGCCGTGCTCCTGCGCCACGCCGGGCAGGAAGCCGGGCACGTCCTCGAAAGTCACGAGCGGGATGTTGAACGCGTCGCAGAACCGGATGAAGCGCGCCGCCTTGAGCGAGGCGTTGATGTCGAGCACGCCCGCGAGCACCGCCGGCTGGTTGGCCACGACGCCGACCGAGAACGCCCCGAGGTGGGCGAAGCCGCAGACGATGTTGGCCGCGTACTCCGCGTGCACCTCGTAGAACTCGCCGTCGTCGACGACGCGGCGAATCACGTCGTGCATGTCGTACGGCCGGTTGGGGTGGTCGGGGACGACGTCGAGGAGCGCCTCGTCGCGGCGGCCGCGCGGGTCGGTGCCGCGCCCGCGCGGCGGGTCGTCGACGTTGTTGCTCGGCACGTAGCGGAACAGCTCGCGGATCGCGCCTAACGACGCGAGCTCGGAGTCGTGCGCGAAGTGGGCGACGCCGGACGTGCCGGCGTGCGTGCCCGCGCCGCCGAGCTCTTCCATCGTGACGTCCTCGTGCGTCACCGTCTTCACGACGTTGGGCCCGGTGACGAACATGTAGCTCGTGCCGCGCACCATGTAGATGAAGTCGGTGATCGCGGGCGAGTAGACGGCGCCGCCCGCGCACGGGCCGAGGATCGCCGAAATCTGCGGCACGACGCCCGAGGCGAGCGTGTTGCGGAGGAAGATGTCGGCGTAGCCGCCTAACGCCACGACGCCGTCCTGGATGCGCGCGCCGCCCGAGTCGTTGAGGCCGACGATCGGCGCGCCGTTGCGCACGGCGAGGTCCATCACCTTGCAGATTTTCTGCGCGTGCGCCTCGGCGAGCGACCCGCCGTAAACGGTGAAGTCCTGGGAGAACACGTACACGAGCCGCCCGTCGATCCGCCCGGAGCCGGTGACCACGCCGTCGCCGAACGCCGGCCCGTCGCCGCTGCTGCCACTCGCGCCGTCGGCCGCGGACCGCGCGGTGACGAACCGGTCGAGCTCGACGAAGGACCCCTCGTCGAGCAGGACGTCGAGGCGCTCGCGCGCGGAGAGTTTGCCCTTGTCGTGCTGGGCCTTGAGGCGGGCCGCGCCGCCGCCGAGTTCTGACTCGGCGCGGCGGTGGGCGAGGATCTCGAGCTTGTCGCGCATGGACATCGTGGCCGCCAACCTAGCGCGCGGGGCCGCACGCGCGAAGCGCCCGGGCGAGTGAACGCCCGGGCGCTTCGAAACCGACTGCTCCGCCGAGGCGGAGGAGCTTAGAGCCCCTCCTCCTCGCTCGAGTGCACCACGGAGGGCGTCTCGGGGCGGGGCGGCTGCTCGTCGGGGATGCTGGTCACCGACAGCACGATGCGGCGCTGGATCGGGTCGACCTCCATCACGCGCGTGTCGAGGAGCATGCCCTCGTACGCGACATCGGCCGGGTTGCTGACGACCCGGCCCGTGACGTTGAGCTGCGAGAGCGGGACGAAGCCTTCGAGGTTGTCGCCCATGTCGACGACGACGCCCTTGTCCATCAGGCGCACGATCGTCGAGCGCTGCTCGGTGCCGATCGCCAGCGTCTCGGCGATCGTCAGCCACGGGTCGGCCTCGGCCTGCTTGAGGCCGAGTGAGATCCGCTTGTTCTCGCTGTCGATGTTGAGGATCACGACGTCGACGGTGTCGCCCTTCTTCACGACCTCCGACGGGTGCTGGACGCGCTTGGTCCAGCTCATGTCGGAGATGTGGATCAGGCCGTCGATGCCGGGCTCGATCTCGACGAACGCGCCGAACGAGGTGAGGTTACGGACCTTGCCGGTGATGCGCGTGCCGATCGGGTACTTGAGCGGCAGCACGGTCCACGGGTCGGTCTCGGTCTGCTTCATCCCGAGCGAGATCTTCTCCTCGTCCGGGTCGACCTTGAGGACGACCGCCTCGATGTTCTCGCCGATGCTGACCAGCTTCGACGGGTGCCGGACGTTGCGCGTCCAGCTCATCTCGGAGATGTGGACGAGGCCCTCGATGCCGGGCTCGAGCTCGATGAACGCGCCGTAGTTGGTGATGCTGACGACGCGGCCCTGGACGCGCGTGCCGACCGGGTACTTGGCGGCGACGTCCTTCCACGGGTACGACTGGAGCTGCTTGAGGCCTAACGAAATGCGCTCGCGGTCCCAGTCGATGTCGAGGACCTTGATCTCCAGCTCCTGCCCGATCTGGACCATCTCGGTGGGGTGCTGGATGCGCCCCCACGACATGTCCGTGATGTGCAGCAGGCCGTCGACGCCGCCGAGGTCGATGAACGCCCCGAAGTCGGTGATGTTCTTGACAACGCCCTTCCGGATCTGGTCCTTCGACAGCTCCTTCATCAGCTTCTCGCGCTTGCCGCTCCGCTCCTGCTCCAGGATCACGCGGCGGCTCACCACGATGTTGCGGCGGCGCTTGTTGAGCTTGATGATCTTGAAGTCGTACGTCTGGCCGAGCAGGTCGTCGATGTTGGGCACGCGGCGCAGCGCGATCTGCGAGCCCGGGAGGAACGCGTCGACGCCCATGAGGTCGACCACGACGCCGCCCTTGATCTTCTTGGTCAGCGTGCCCGTGACGGGCTGGTCGGTCTCGTACGCGACGCGGATGCGCTCCCACACCCGCATGAAGTCCGCCTTCTTCTTGGACAGCACGACCGAGCCCTCGGCGTCCTCGAGGTGCTCGAGCAGCACCTCGACTTCGTCGCCGGCCTTGAGGTCGGGCAGATCCTTGAACTCCTCGAGCGGGACAGTCCCCTCGGACTTAAAGCCGATGTCGAGGACGACCATGTTGTCGCGGATCTCGAGCACGCGCGACTTGACGATCTCGCCCTCTTCGATCGAGGCGAGCGTCCCGTTGTACATGTCGACCATCGCGTCGTACTCGTCCGACGAGTATTCGTCCTCGTCGTAGAGCTCGGGGCGGCGGTTGGCGAGCGGGCGGAGCTGCGAGCGCTGCAGGTCGCGCTTCTCGCGCGCCGTGAGGCCACTGCCCATCCCAAAGCTGGCGTTCAAGGCCGCGGCGAACGAGTCGTCCTGCGCGTCCTGCGTGGTGTTGGTGTCGAGCTCGGTCATACCGAAGCTGTTCTCCGAACCGCGGTGGATTTAGGCTCGCCGCGTCGAGTCATGGAGGAGGCGCTGCCGGCCGTGGCATCAGCCCCGGGCCGTTCGCGCAGCGCGAACCTTGCATCATAGCGCGGCCCCGCGGGCGCGTCAACGCGCGCACTCCCGGAAGTGCCTATCCCCGCGCTACTTACGCGGCCGGGCCTGCTCCGGCGCCATCCACCCGCTCGGCCGCCGCGTCCGAACGCGACGCGACCCGCGACCGCGCGAGCGCGACGATCCGCTCGACCTGGTCAGCCTGCGTCAGAAACGTCGTATCGAGTAGCACGGCGTCCCGCGCCTGCACCGTCTGCGTCGCGTCGCGCGCGTCTCGCTGCACCAGCTGGTCGGTCTCGGTCGCCACATCCGCGTCCGAAGGCGCGCGACCGAGCGTCTGCAGCAACCGCCGACGCGCGCGCTCCCACGGGTCTGCGACGAGAAAGACCTTGAGCGTCGCGTCCGGAAAGACGACGGTGCCGATATCGCGGCCGTCGACCACGACCGAATGCGCCCGGGCCGCGTCCCGGACCCGCTCGTTGACCCACGCGCGCACCGGCGCCATCTGCGCCACCGCGCTCACGTTCCGCGTCACCTCCGAGCCGCGGACGGCCTCGGCCACCGACTCGCCATCGATCGCCGGGTCGAACCCGGCCGGCACCGGGATGAGCCGGATGCGGTCCGCCGCGCCGACCAGGGTCTCCGCCACCCAGCCCGCGGGGTCGCCGTGCGCGCGCATCGCGAGCAGCGTCACCGCGCGGTAGAGTGCGCCCGAGTCGACGTGGTGGATCCCAAGCCGCTCTGCGACCCAGCGCGCCGTCGACGACTTGCCGCTCGCGGCCGGACCGTCGATGGCGATGATCATCGGCGCGGGCTCGCTCACGGCGGCGCCCCCGTCACGCGGGCGAGGTCCGCCCAGAAGCCCGGATACGACACGGCGACGCACGCGGGGTCGTCGATCTCGACGTCGTTGCCGGCGAGTGCGCCGAGTACCCCGAACGCCATCGCGAGTCGATGGTCGCCGGCGGTGCGCACGCGGCCGCGGAGCACGCGCGGGCCGCGCCCGTGCACGACGAACCCGTCGGGCAGTTCGTCGGCGTCCGCGCCGATCGCGCGCAGGCTCTCGACCACGGTCGTGATCCGGTCGCTCTCCTTGACGCGCAGCTCGCCGGCCCCGCGCACGACGGTATCGCCGTGGGCCTGAGACGCGACGCAGGCGAGGAGCGGCAGTTCGTCAATGAGTGATGGAACCTCGTCCGGCTCGATCGCGGTGCCGGTCAGAGCACGGCCCGCTCTGACGCGTACGGTGCCGAGCGGCTCGCCGCCGGCGCTACGTCGGTCGTCGTAGTCGATTTCGGCGCCCATGCGCGCGAGGGCCGCGAACCCGCCGGCGCGCGTCACGTTCAGGCACACGTCCGGCAGCGCGAGCGAGCCGCGGGTGGCGAGCGCGGCGAGGGCGACGAGGAACGCGGCCGAAGACGGGTCCGCGGGCACCTCGACGTCCAGAGCGGCAGGTCGCTGACCCGCGGGGATCCAGATCGCGCCGTCATTCACATATACGTCGACGCCCCGGGCGGCGAGCATCCGTTCGGTGTGGTCGCGCGACTGGTGGGGCTCGCGGACGATGACCTCGACGCCGGCGAGGAGTCCGGCGAGGAGAAGCGCGCTCTTGACCTGCGCGCTCGCCGTCGGGCTCGCGAAGTCGAGCGGCTCGAGCGGACCGCCTGCGACGGTCATCGGCAGGTGAGCCCCGGCCGGCTCGTCGAACGTGACGCTCGCGCCCATCGCGCGCAGGGGTGTCGCGACCCGCGCCATCGGCCGGCGCGAGAGCGACGCGTCGCCGATGAAGCGCGTCGCGAACGGATGCGCGGCCGCCACGCCGGCGAGCAGACGCGCGGTCGTCCCGCTGTTCTCGCAATGGATCGCGCCGGGGGCTGGGGCGAGCGGGCCGCCGACGACGCGCATCGACGCGGCGTCGCCGACGAGCTCGACGCCTAACGCGCGCAGCGCCCCGGCGGTCGCGCGGACGTCGGCGCCGTCCTGTAGCCCGCGGAGCGAAGACGCGCCCGGGGCGAGCGCGGCGAGGATCAGGGCGCGGTGGCTGATCGACTTGTCGCCGGGCACGCGCACCGTGCCGGCGACGGCGGTCCCGGCCACGCCTACCGCAACCACTGTTCGAGGGCGGTCGCGAGGTCGGTCCGCTCGTCCCGGTACTTGACGACCACGGGCGTCTGGAGCGCGAGCCCCTCGGCCTCGGCCCACGCGCCGCGCACGCGGCGCGCGCCCGGGACGACCACGGCGCCCTCGGGAATCTCGAGCGGGGCGTCGGCCGTGGCGCGGTAGACGGTCTCGCGCACGAGGTCGTACACGGGCGTGCCGCGCGTGAGCACGACGCCCGCGGCCAGCACCGCGCGCCGCCGGACGACGGTCCCCTCGTAGACGCCGCAGTTGCCGCCGACGAGCACGTCGTCCTCGATCACGACCGGCGCCGCGTTGACGGGTTCGAGCACGCCGCCGATCTGGGCGGCGGCGCTCAGGTGCACGCGGGCGCCGACCTGCGCGCACGACCCCACGAGGGCGTGCGAGTCGACCATCGTACCGGCGCCGACGCGCGCGCCGACGTTGACGTACATCGGCGGCATGCACACCACCCCGGGCGCGAGGTACGCCCCTCGCCGGACCGCCGAACCCCCCGGGACGATGCGCACGCCCGACTCCACGCCGAGCGGGCGCGGGGGGACCGTGTCCTTGTCGAAGAAGCGGAAGCCCGGGGCGGCGTCGGCGGGCGACATGTCGACGACGCTGCCGAGTCGGAACGCCAGCAGGATCCCGCGCTTCACCCACGCGACAGCGCGCCAGGTGCCATCCGCGTCGCACTCCGCCGCGCGCAGGTCGCCAGACTCGAGCGCGGCGAGGAGCTGCGCGACGGCGTCGGAGGTGTCGGCGGGGAGCAGCTGGCCGGGTGGGGTGTCCGCGGCCGCGGTGATCCGCGCGCCGAGGTCGGCGGCGACGGGCGGCAACGCGGCGGACGAAGAGCTGTCGGGTGTCATAACGTTAGGCAGTCGCGAGGCCTTCGCCCGCGGACGGCGCGGACGGCTCGGGCGCGCCGGGCGCGTGCTCGGACGCGCCGGCGGCGCGCACCGCGTGCTCGACGCGGGCGCGGTGTGCGTCGGCCAGCGGCACGAGCGGTAGGCGGAGCACGTTGTCCATGAGGCCGAGCATGTGAAGCGCGGCTTTGGCTGGCATGGGATTGGATTCGACGAACGCGGCGTCGGTCCACGCCGCGAGCCGCCGGTGCAGCTCGAGGGCGACGTCGGCCTCGCCCGCCGCGGCCGCGTCGCACATCTGCGCCAGCGCCCGCGGGGCCACGTTCGAGGTGACGGAGATGACGCCGTCGCCGCCGAGCGCGAGGATCGAATACGTGAGCGCGTCCTCGCCCGAGAGCACGGCGAAGTCGTCCGGGCGGTCGCGCAGGATCGCGTCCACCTGGGCGAGGTTCCCCGACGCTTCCTTGATCGCGACGATGTTGGGCACCGAAGCGAGGCGAAGCGTCGTCGCCGCCTCCACGTTGCTCGCCGTGCGCCCGGGGACGTTGTAGAGCACGACGGGAAGCGCCGTGGCATCCGCGACCGCGCGGAAGTGCGCCTCGATCCCGCGCTGCGGCGGCTTGCTGTACATCGGCGAGACGTGCAGGAGGTGCGTCGCGCCCGCCGCGGCCATCTCGCGCGAGAACGCGATCGCCCGCGCGGTGTCGTTGGACCCCGCGCCGGCGACGACGGGCACGCGCCCGTCGACGACCTCGACGACGATCTCGACCACGCGCCGGTGTTCGGCGGCGGTGAGCGTCGCTGCCTCACCCGTCGAGCCGCACGGGACGACAAAGTGCACGCCCTCGGCGAGCTGCCACGCCACGAAGCGCCGGAGCGCGGCCTCGTCGACCGCGCCGGACCGCGTGAACGGGGTGACCAACGCCGTGCCGCACCCGCGGAGCGGCGCGCCTGGGCGGGTCGACGACGACGGTGCGGTCGACAACGGCGCGGTCGACAACGGGGCGGGCTGCACGGTCATCGTGGGGGCTCCGACGCGTCGCGCGTGGGCGCGAGGACGTCCTGCATGGTGTAGAGGCCGGCGGCGCGCGGTCGCGCGAGCCAGCGGGCGGCGACGAGCGCGCCCGACGCGAACACCCGCCGGTCGCGGGCCTCGTGCGTGAGGCGCACCTGCTCGTAGGGCGCGTCGTAGACGAGCGTGTGCGTGCCCGGCACCGAGCCGACGCGCACGCTCGTGATCAGACGCGGGTCGAGCGCGGTCGCGGCCGCGAGGGCGAGCGCGGTGCCCGACGGCGCGTCCTTCTTGGCCGCGTGGTGCGTCTCGACGAGGTGCGGCGCGAAGTCGGCCGCCGTCAGCGCCGCGGCGAGCGCACCCGCCGCCGCGATCATCGCGTTGACGCCAAGCGAGAAGTTCGCGGCCCAGAGCGCGCGGGCGTCCGCGGCGCGCAGCTCCGCCGCGAGCGCGTCGCTGCCGCCACCCCACCCGGTGGTGCCGACCACGACCGGGCATCCGGCGAGCGCGCACGCGCGCAGGTTGCCTAACGCTGACCCGGGCTCGGTGAACTCGATCGCGACCGCGGCGCCGCGGAGGCCTGCCGCGTCGATCCGGTCGCCTCGCCCGAGGACGGCGACGACGTCGATGCGGTGCTCGGCGGCGAGCGCCTCGAGTGCGCGGCCCATCTTGCCGCGCCCGATCAGCGCGGCGGGCGTTGGGGCCGTCGCGGTCACGCCGGGGCCGACGCGGCGCCGGCCAGGCGGGCGACCGACTCCGGGGTGGCGCGGGCGACGACCGCCGCGGCGACGTCGGCAGGCGTCGCGGGGTCGACCGGCTGGTCGAAGAACGCGTCGTGCAGCGACCGCATCGCCGGGCCGACCTGATCCGAGTCCAGGACGAGCGTGAGGTTGATCCCCGTCGCGCTCACCGTGGCCATGTGCACGCGCACGCCCTCGCCTAACGCCGCGAAGGCGCGCGCGAGCGCGCGCGGGTCGTCGGTCAGCCCCGCGCCCACGACCGAGACGATGCCGCGACCGCGCTCGACGCTGACGTCGCCGAACGCGCGCAGGTCGGCGAGCAGCGCGTCGAGCTGCCGCGCGTCGTCCAGGGTGACCGAGAGCGAGACCTCCGACGTCGCGATCACGTCGACGGACGTGTTGTGGCGGTGAAACACCTCGAAGACGTTGCGCAGGTAGCCGTGCGCGAGCAGCATGCGCGCGGAGCGCAGCTTGACGATCGTCGTCTCGTGCTTCGCCGCGACTGCACTCACCGCGCGACGCGGGGCGTCGGCGGTGATCAGCGTGCCGGTGCCTTCCGGCCGGCGCGAGTTGTAGACGTAGACCGGGATGCCGCGCCGGACGGCCGGCGTGATCGTGCTCGGGTGCAGCACCTTCGCGCCGAAGCTCGCCAGCTCCGCGGCCTCGTCGAAGCGGATGCGCTCGATAAGCCGAGCGTGCGGCACGACGCGCGGGTCGGCGGTCAACATCCCGTCGACGTCGGTCCAGATCTCGATCGCGTCGGCCTGCAGCGCCGCGCCGAGGAGCGACGCGCTGTAGTCCGACCCGCCGCGGCCTAACGTGGTCGTGATGCCGTCGCGCGTCGCGCCGACGAATCCCCCGGTCACCGCGACGCGCCCCTCGCGGAGTGCAGGCAGCACCTGGTCGCGCGCGGCCGCCGCGATCGCCTCCGGTTGCGGCTCCGCGCGGCCGAACGTGTCGTCGGTGACCATGAGCTGGCGCGGGTCGAGCGACACGGCGTCGACCCCGGCGGCGCGGAGCGCGGCCGTGACGATGGGCGCCGAGAGGAGTTCGCCCTGTGCGGCGATCGCGTCGAGCGTGCGCGGCGTGAGATAGCCGAAGACGCTGAGCGCCTCCGCCAACCGCGCGAGTTCGTCGAACGAAGCGCTCAGTTCGCCCGCGAGGTCCGCGCCCGCCTCACCGGGCACGAGCTCCACGGCGGCGCCGAGGTGGCGCTGCCGCAGCGCCGCGATGCCGGCGAGGGCTCCGACGAGGTGCCCGCGCGCGGCCTGCTCGGCCAGGGCGAGCAGGGCGTTGGTCACGCCGGCCATCGCGGAGACGACGACGAGCGGGCGCGCGACGGCCCGACCGCGGACGATCTCCGCGGCCCGCCGGATCGACTCGGCGTCGCCGACCGAGGTGCCCCCGAACTTGACGACGATCACCGTCCGGGCACTCCGCCTAACGTCGGAACGGGCCGACGGGCCCGTCGCACGGCGGCGCGCCGAGCGCGAGGAGCTCGGCGTTGAGGACCGAGCCGCCCGCCGCGCCGCGGATCGTGTTGTGCCCCATCGCAACCAGTCGGACGTCGAAGAGCGGGTCCTCGCGCACGCGCCCGACGGTGACGGCCATCCCGGCACCGGCATTCCGGTCGCGGCGCGGCTGCGGCCGGTCGGCGGCGTCGCTGACGACGAGCGGGGCGGAGGGCGCGGAGGGAGAGCGGGCGAGCCACGGCCGGAGCCCGTCCGGCCCGCGCCACGCGCGCAGCACCTCCTCCACTTCGGATGGCGTCGCGGGGCGCGTGAGGCCGACGGAGAGGCAGGCCGTGTGGCCGTGCTCGACCGCCACGCGGTTGGCGTGCGCGGCGACGAGCACCGGCGCGTCGCGCGTCACCCCGCCGTCGACCGCGCCTAACAATTTCCGGAGCTCCGCCTCGATCTTCGGCTCCTCGTCGGCGATGTACGGGACGACGTTGCCCAGGATGTCGAGCGACGGGACGCCGGGGTAGCCGGCGCCGGAGACGGCCTGCAACGTCGCGACGAACACGCGCTCGACGCCGAACGCGGCGTGGAGCGGCGCGAGCGCCATCGCGATCACGGTCGCCGAGCAGTTGGCGTTGGTCACGAGACCGCCGCACGCGGGCCAGCCGCGCGACGCCGGCTGGGCCGCGAGCAGCGCCGCGTGCGGCCAATTGACCTCCGGGATGAGCAGCGGGACGTCGGGCGCCATCCGGTAGTTCTTGGCGTTGCTGAGCACGAGCCGCCCCGCGGCGGCGAACGCGGGCTCGATCGCGCCCGCGGCGGAGCTGTCGAGCGCGCTGAACACGATCGGCGCCGTAACGGCCGCGGGGTCGCACGGCAGCACCACCGCGTCGCGGAGCCCGGCCGGCATCTCGCCTTCCAGCCAGCGCGTCGTGTCCGCGTACCGCCGCCCGGCCGAGCGCTCGGAGGCGGCGAGCTCGGCGACCCGGAACCACGGGTGCCCATCGAGCAGGCGGAGGAACGTCTGGCCGACCGCGCCGGTGGCGCCGAGCACGGCGACCGGCCAGGGCGCGCCGCCGGGCGGGGCGCCGGGGATGGCGTCGGGCACGCGCGACCGTTAGGCGAGGAGGGCGCGCGCGATTCGCGCGTACGCGTCGACGCTGTCGCGCAGCTCGTCGAGCGCGACGTATTCGTCCGGCGTGTGCGCGACCGTGATCGACCCCGGCCCGAAGAGGAGCGGCGTGCCCCACCGCCCGAGTAGCGGGATGTCCGAGGTGTACGACACCGGCGCGACCTCGAAGCCGTCGATCGTGTGGAAGCGCTGCGCCGGGATGTACGAGCCCCACTCGAGCTGCGCGGCGGCCCCGGCCCATTCGGTCAGTTGGTCGCGCACCGGGGCGGGGTCGCCGACGACGCGAAACATGATCTCGGCTTCCGCCGCGCCCGGGACGATGTTCGCCTCCGAGCCGCCGCGGATCACACCGACGTTGTACGTCGTTTCGCCCAGCGCTGGGTCGCTCGGCCAGGCGAGCGTGCGGAGCGAGGCGAGCAGGTCGACGAGCGGGTCGATGGCGGATCGGCCGAGGTGCGCGTAGGCCGAGTGCGCCTCGCGGCCGCGGGTGCGCACGGTGACGCGCATGGCGCCCTTCGCGCCGCTCGCGAGCTTACTCTCGGTCGGCTCTCCGTTGACGAGCCACGCGCTCGTCGCGGGCAGGTGGTTGGCCGCGCGCGCGCCGTCGGAGCCCTTCTCCTCGCCGACGAGCAGGAGGAGGTCGACGCGCTCCTCGCCGGCGCGGGCCAGTTGGTCCGCCGCGACCATCATCGCGGCGGCGATGCCCTTGGCGTCCGCCGAGCCGCGCCCGTACAGGCGACTGCCCTCGCGGCGCGGCGGATAATAGGGCGGCACGGTGTCGAGGTGGGTCGAGAGCGTGACGCCTCCGCCGCGGCGCGTCGCCCACACGTTGCTGCGCCCGGGCCCGACTTCCTGGAGCATGACGTCCCAACCGCGCCGAATGAGCCAACTCGACACGAAGTCGACGGCCGGGCCCTCGGCGCCAGTCGACGACTGCGCGGCCAGCAGTTCGGCGGCGAGGGAAACGACGTCGGGCGCGGCTGGCTGCATGGCGCGCTAAGCTAGCGGGCCCGCGAGTGGGGTGCCACGCGCGGGCCCGCGTTGCGGACGCCCGTCGGGGCGTCCGCGAGATCGTCGGCCAGGAGGCCCGCCGCGCGCGGTCAGTGCGCCGCGGCGGCGCTCGAGCCGCTCGCGGACGTGGAGCCGCCCGGCTCGGTGTTGTTGACGTGGTCGACGAACATGTTCGCGACGAGCGCGTTGGCCTCGTCCACGTACTGCTTGTGGTGGCTGCTTCCCGTCTCGCCGATCTGGGCGAGCCGCGGTTCGCCGATCTGCGGGCCGACGGTGGCGAAGGTCGAAAACGTGTCCTGCGACTGGCGGGCGGTGACGATGTCGCCGACGAGGCGGAGGAAGTCGCTTTCGCGGGCGACGTCGGCGATGTCGCGCGCGAGGCCCAAGGCCGCGCCGAGCGCCTTTTTGCCGGCGCCCAACTCGGCGCCGATCGACTGGGCGTACTCCTCGATCATGCGCTGGTGCTCTCGCATCGGCGCGATGTAGCGCGTGCAGAGGTCGCGGAAGCGCGGATCTTGGGCCTGCTTCTCGTGGTCCTCGAGGTTGCGCAGGAAGGTCTGGTGCTGCATCACGCAGTTGTTGACCTGGCTCTTGAGGAAATCTCGTCCGCGATCCATGGCGTGCCTCGTTGTGTGGTGGGGTGGTCGCGCGCCCGGTTTGCACGTCGCGCGCCATCTGTAGGTCGTGCAGCGGGCGATTCGGGGCGCGATGGGGGCGGGCTGGGCTACCGGTCGGGACGACGGGCGGAACGACGCCGATCGCGCGCGTGTAACACGTTCACCGACAATAGTTTACGCG
Source organism: uncultured Gemmatimonadales bacterium (assembly GCA_963763675.1). Classification (GTDB taxonomy): domain Bacteria; phylum Gemmatimonadota; class Gemmatimonadetes; order Gemmatimonadales; family Gemmatimonadaceae; genus BPUI01. The sequence continues at coordinate 530,512 of CAVXPN010000001.1, read as the reverse complement.
ATTTGTGACGCGAACGAAACTCGTCGCCGTGGCGCGTTGACGGCGTCCGGATCTTCGGGTAATATTCGGTCCGCTCTCCGCTTCCTTCTGCCCCGCCCCGCCGTGCCGTCCACGCGTTCCGCGCCGCGTCGCCGCTCCAGCCAACCTTCGGCGCGTGATGCCGTGGTGCGCGCGCCCGCGCCCCCGTCGCGGCGCGCGCCGAAGGCGCCCGCGAGCGCGCCGGTGGCGGCGACAGCTGCAGGCACGAAGGGGCGGCGCGTGCCGGCGCGTGCCGAGGCGGTCGAGAGCGCGAAGGCGCCGCGGACCACGCCGGCCAAGGTCGTGTCGCGGCCGCGTGCGGCGCCCAAGCCGACTGCACTCGCGAAGGCGCCCACGAAGGCGCCGCGCAAGCTGGTCGCGACGCCCGCGACGAAGGCGGCGGGGAAAGCAGCGGCACGAGAGCCGGCGACGCGGGTCGTCGGCACGCCGCCGGCCAAGAAGGCGGTCCGGGCCGCCGCTACTTCAGTCGCGAAGCGAGCTGCGACGAAGCCGGTCGTTCCTAAGCGCGGGCGGCGAGCGAGCGCGACGGTCGGGCGCGCGAAGTCCGCGTTGCGCGTCGCGGCCGCGGCGACCCGCCTCGTGCGCATCAAGGCGCTGGATCCGTGCGCGCGGTGCGGCCCCGGCACGTGCGTCGAGCAGCTCTACCGCGTGGACGAGCAGGTGGCGGGCAACTCGACGGTGCACCTCGTGTTCTTTGACCGGCACGGGTGGTACTGCGTGCACGGTGCGAGTTGCGTCGCCGTCCGCGACGTGCACGCGGAACTTCGCGCGCGTCGCACGGGCGCGGCTCGCGGGCGGTAGTCCGGGGTATTAGTAGCGGTTGGACCGCTGGCCACGGAGGGCGCGGGTTTCGCGTCCGATTCACCTGATGCAAGGCACGAAAGTCAGTAGCCACAGTCAGTAGGCGGGGTGCACGCCGCGCGCGGCGGCCGGCACCCATCGCACGCCGTCCGCGCGCCAGCGATTCACCTCACGCCCCCTCGACCGGGGCAGCCCCAGACTGGACGGATGAGAGACGCATGATCGCACGCCACGACGCCCCCACATCCCTCGACAAGCCGAACCTCTGGTCCGCGCTCGCCGCGCCCCTCGACGCCGACGCGACCGCGTGGCGGCCCGAGGGCGCGCCGGTCGCGCGCGACGGCGGTTGGTACGTCCGCTACGCGGCCCACCCGAGCGCCAACGCGGTGCGCGAGCGCCTCGACCGCGTCGTCCCTGGCGAGTGGGACCTCACGCTCGAACTGCTACCGCCGCTTCCGGCGCGCGCCGGCGACCCGCAGGAGTGCGCCTTCAAGGCGCGCCTCCAGATCCTCGGCGTGATCCGCGAGGACGTCGGGACCGGCCCCGACTACAAGACGGCCGCGAGCGACGCGCTCGCCCGCGCCGCCGTGCGATTCGGCATCGGCCACGAGCTCACCGACCGCGAGCCCAATTGGGTCGCGGTCGACGGGCCCGAGCTCGCCGAACCGCACGAGGCGCCTGCGGCCGCCGACACGCGCCGCGCGGCCGCGGCTCCGGTGCGGCGCGCGGCGACTCGCGCGCACGCGACGCCGGTCCCGGTCGAAGCGTCCGACGTCGTCGAGCCGGCGGCGGGCGCGCACGACGGGCCTGAGAACGGCTCCGCAAACCCCGCCGGCGACGACCCGTCGTGCCCCAAGTGCAGCGGCCGCATGTGGGACAACCGCCTGACCAAGCGCAATCCGAAAGCGCCCGACTACAAGTGCCGCGACCGGAGCTGTGACGGCGTAATCTGGCCGACGCGCCCGGGCGAGGCCGCGGAGGCGCCCGCACCCGCGCCGACCCCGGCGCGCGAGGGCGGCCGGACCCGCGCCCGCGCCGCGGCCGAACCGCGCTTCGACGCGGCCCCCTTAGGCGGACCGATCGACGACGACGACCTTCCGTTCTGAGCCGCCCCACGGCCGACCGGACGGGCGGCGATCTCACGAAGGGGCCGGCTACGCAGTGCGTAGCCGGCCCCTTCGTCACGCGCCTACCAGTGCCCGGAGCGGGACTCGAACCCGCACGCCCAGAGGGCCAGGGTTTTTAAGACCCATGCGTCTACCGATTTCGCCATCCGGGCGGCCCGGTCCGCGCACCGCGTGCGGGGCCGCTGCCACGTTTCGTAAACGACGAGCGCGGACGCCCCACGTGGGTCGTCCGCGCTTGACGCCGCGAGCATTTCGTACACGTCGTACGCCTGCTGAGAGCGGGAAACGGGACTCGAACCCGCGACCCCAACCTTGGCAAGGTTGTGCTCTACCAACTGAGCTATTCCCGCGCGGACATCGAACGTAGCGGCGCCGCGGTCGCCAGGCAAGCGACCTCGGGTCGCGCCGCGCCTTCGGATCAGGGCGTGATGCCCAGGACGTGGACCGAGTGCCACACGGTCGCCGCGAGCAACCCCGAGAGCGCCGCGTCGCCACCGTTGCCCGTAGCCCGACCGTCGTCGTCGACGAACTCCGCCGCGACGCCGTGGTCGAGCGGTGCGCGTCGCAACCATTGCAGCACCTGCGGCGCGTCGGGCCCGAGCAGCCGCGCGAGCTGCGCCGCGAACTGACCGCCGTGCTGCGCGCCGAGCGCGCGCGCCGTTCGCCGGTACGTGGAGTCGCTCCGTTCGAGCGCCTCGTAGAGCGGCAGCCACAACGCGGAGCCGACCGGGTCGTCGCGGTCCGCGCTCGCGCCCTTGAGATCGATCGACGCGGCGAACACGCTCTTGCCATCGCGGTCGACCGCGAACTGGCGCAGCAGCGCCGCCCGGATCGCTTCCGGGTCCTGCACCGACTTCGCCGTCTCTTCGTCGAGCGTGCGCCGGAACACGGTCATCGCCTGCGCGACGACGGCGTTTCCGTGGAGCGTGAAGGGGTGGAGCGCCGGTTCACCCGAGACGCCCACGGCGGTCGAGTAGAGCGGCTGCCGCTCGTCGCGCCGACCCGCGATGTCGTCGTGTGCCGCGTACAGCGTATCGGCAAGCACGCCTTCCTCGACGACCTGATCGTCGTTGGTGTCGCGGACGTAGCGATCGGCGGCGAGCGCGTACGCCGCCGCGCCCTCGAGTGAGAACCCGGGCTCGAAGAGCGTGCCGTCGAGGTAGTGCACGCCCTCACCCGGCGCGTAGCCGTGGAGTTCGCAGCAGCGGAGCAGCAGCTCGCGCGCAAGGCCCGGATCGGCGAGCTGCACTGCCGGCAGCGTCCACATCAGCGCCTCCCAGTCGCGGACCGTGACGCCGAGCGCGTGCGCGGGCGAGCGCGTGCGGACGAAGTAGAAGTGCGCGTCGTCGAGCGCGCGGCCACAGCCGTAGAAGTACGCGAACAGCAGATTGCGGTTGAGCAGCCGGTCGATTGCCGTGTTGCCCGTGGTTTGCTCGAGTTCGCGGAGGGCGTCCCGAGTCCGCGCGAGAAGTTCGCGCCAGCCGCGGCGGCGCATCGCGGCCACGGTCGCCTCCGCGCCGTCTCGCTCGGGGCCCGCGGCGAGGTAAAACGCCGCCTGCTGCGTCGTGCCCCGCTCCACGCGAAAGCGCCGCCGGATCGCGTACTCCGCTCGTGCCGGGTCGGCCTCGACCGCTGCGTCCGCGTCCGCCCCGAGGGCGAACGCGACGAGCCCGGGCAGCGCCGCGCCTTCGAGCACGAGCACGTCGTCCCCGGCCCGGTGCACGCGCGCCGCGTCGTCGAACGCGCGCGGCGAGCGCACGCGGAGCTGTCGATGGCCGAGCGTGCCTTCGAGCGCGATCTCGACGTCGACCGGGGCGGGGCCGCGGTTCTCGACGGCGATCGTGTAGACCACGCCCGAGAGGTCGGCGTCGCGCCCGTGCGGGGCGAAGACGGTCCCGCGCACGATGAGCGTCCCGCGCACCGTCGAAGTGAACGTGGGAAGCCAGTGCATCGCGCGCTCCCACGCGATCGTTCCTCCTTCACCGCCGAGGGCGACCGGCTCGCCGTCGACGCGGAGCATCGGTCGGAGGAGGGCCGGTCCGCCGCCGCCGAGAAACTCGGCATCACCCGCAAACTCGACCGCCGCACGCGCCCCCCGGTGCAGGACCCCGACGGCGTGAATCGCGCCGTCGGCGGGGTGGATGCACGGCAGCGAGAGCCAGTGGTTGCCGGTGACCTGCCAGGGGACCTGCGAGGGCGGAGCGGTGCGCACGTTCGACGGGGTGGGTGGCCGCGCCGGGTGCGCCACGTTGACGCTCCCCCGCGGCGCGGCTAATCTAGCCCCCGCGCGCCCGGCTCACGGCGCATCGTCTAACGCGTTGTGGAGCATAGTGTTGCCCGGCTCTTTTCGAACGGCGGCGGCCCGCGCGGCCGCCGCCGCCTCCGCGGCGCTCGTCGTGGCACTCGCCGCCCCGCGTCCCGCCCGCGCCCAGCCCGTGCTCGGCGCCGGCGAAGACGCGACGATCCCGGTGCCCGGGCAGGCGCGCGCGCGCGCGATCCCGACGTTCACCGGCTACGGCTCGACGTTCGGGACCGGTGGTCTGCGCGGGCTCGGCGGCAACTTCACCACCGATTCGATCGGGCCGACGCAACTGCCCGGGCTGCGGAGCGCGCGCGACACGCTGCGCGCGATCACGGGGAACAGCGCGCTGGCGCTGTCGCTCGGGCACGTGCAGGTGGGCGCGTACGCGCAGACGCTCATCACGCCGCTGCTGCTCGAAGTCGGCGTGGCGCGGCGGTTCGCGATCGGGCTCACCGTGCCGCTCAACCGCACGCACATCACGATTTCATCCGCCGTCAACACCAACGGCGCGACCGGTAACTTCGGCTTCAACCCGGCCAACGCCGCGCTGTCGGGCGCGACGAACGCGACCGCGGCGCTCCTGCAGAACGGCCGCACCCAGACGAACCTCCTCACGGTCGCGTCCGCCGTTCGCGCGAGCGGCGCGACCGCGCTCGCGGACTCGCTCATGCGATTCGCCGGCGGGCTCGCCTCGGTGTACGGCACCGGAACCGCGGCCGGCGCGAACGCCGTCCCGCTGCTCGGGTCGGACGCGCAGCGGCTGGTGCTCCAGCAGCTCTCGCACTATGCGGCCAGCGCGCGCGCGGCCGGCGTGACGACGTTCGATACGACGGCCGTGCCGGCCGCGGCGCAGGCGCGGCTCAGCGTGTCGCAGTTCCGGCGCGCGGTCGCGGACACGTCGTTCGGGCTCGCGGCGCGCGACTCGTTAGGCGATCACCTGCGCACGTCCGTCGGCGACATCGAGCTGACGGCGATGTACCAGTGGTTGAACACGTTCGACGGACCGGCCGACGCGCGCGGATCGGTGCGGTCGCGCATCGCCCCGCGCGGAACCCGCGTCCGCAGCACGATCGTCGCCGGGTTCCGTTTCGGGACCGGAAACGCGGAGATCCCGGGCGTGCTGCTCGACGTGCCGCCCGCGACGCATTCGAACGCGCTGCTGCTTCGCTCGATCACCGACGTGGTCTTCAACGCGCGGCTCTCGGTGTCCGGCGCCGTCCGAGTCGTCGCGCCGCTCGGCGACACGCGGACGCTCCGCATCCCTGTCTCGCTCGACTCCGGCTACGTCCCGCTCTTCCGCGAGCGGCCGGTGTCGCGCCAGCTCGGGCGCGAGGTGCAGCTCGAGTTCAACCCGCGGTACGCACTGAACGAGGCGTTCGCGTTCTGGGGGCAGGCGCTCGTGCGCGACCACCAGGGGGACCGCTACAGCGGCCAGTACACGGCGACGGCGGCCGAGGCCGGCGTCCCGCTCTCGTTCGACGCGTCGACGTTAGGCGCGGGGACGGCGCAGCGCGAGACGCGGGCGGGGCTCGGCCTCGCGTACTCGACGGTGGCGGCGTGGTCGCGCGGACGCGCGCGAGTGCCGGTCGAGGTGAGCTACCTGCATGCGGTGACGGCGGCCGGGGCCGGCGCCTCGCAGCCGCGCCTCACCGCGGACGTGCTTTCGCTGCGGGTGTACGCCTCGCTGCGCGGGCGCTAGGCGCACCCGCCGCGCCGTTCGCGGGCGGGTGCGCGCCACCGTTCGCACCGGCCCCGACGGTCGACGCGGCGCGCGGAACCGGCGCCGCAGCGCCGTCGCCGCCGGCCGCGGTCCGCACCGCCTCGTCCAGCAACTCGCGCGCGTGCGCGCGGCTGACCGGGCTCTCGGCGTCGCCGCCGAGCATGCGCGCGACTTCCTCGACCCGCGCCTCGCCGGCGAGCACGCGCACGTCGGCCGTCGTCACGCCGTCGCGCGCGCCCTTGCTGACGAGGATGTGGTGGTGCGCCCGGGCCGCGAGCTGCGGCAGGTGTGAGATCGCGAACACCTGGTGGTGCGTCGCGACGCGGCGCAGCGTCTCGCCGACGAGCAGGCCGACGCGCCCGCCGATGCCCGCGTCGACCTCGTCGAAGACGAGCGTGGGGACGCGGTCCAGCCGCGCGAGGATCGTCTTGAGCGCGAGCATCACGCGGGACAGCTCGCCGCCACTCGCGGCCCGCGCGAGCGGTCGCGCGTCGTGGCCGACGTTCAGCGCAACCCGGAACTCGACGTCCTCCGCGCCCGTGGCCGTCGGCTCCGCGCGTGGCGTGAGCGCGACGCGGAAGCGGCCGTCCGCCATGCCGAGGTCGGGGAAGACGCGCTCGACGGCCTCGCTCAGGCGCTCCGCGGCGGCGATCCGCGAGGCGGTGAGCTCCGCGGCCGCGGCGACCAGCTCGTCGCGCGACGCGGACGCGCGCGCCTCGAGCGCGCGCAGGTCGGAGTCGGCAGAATCGACGAGGTCGAGCTCCTCGCGCGCGCGCCGCCCCTGCTCGACGACGTCGGCGAGCGTGGGGCCGTACTTCTTGACGAGTTTGAACAGCAGGTCGCGCCGCCGCTGGACCTCGTCCAACCGCTCGGGGTCGAGTTCGACGCCGCGCTCGTAGTCGACCAGCTCACGCGAGAGCTCCTCGAGCGCGTAGAACGCGGCGTCGTACAGCTCGCCGAGGCGGGCGAGTGCGGGGTCGATCCGCTCGAGGGTGCCTAACGAGCGGTGGACCGCGGCGAGCTGCTGGAGCACCGCGTCCTCGCCGCCGTCGAGCAGACCAGACGCGCCCGCGGCCAGCGTGCGTAGCTCGTCCGCGTGCTCGAGGCGCCGCGCTTCCTCGTCGAGCCGCTCGTCCTCGCCCGCGACGACCTTCGCGTCCTCGATTTCCTTTGCGACATGCCGCAGGTAGTCGGCGCGGCGCTCGGCTTCGGCCCGCCGCGCCACGAGCGTCCGCACCTCGCCGCGCACCTGCTCGAGGGCGTGCGCGGCAGTTCGCACGCGCTCCGCCTGGCGCTGCGCGCCCGCGAAGGCGTCGAGCGTGCGCCGCTGTGACTCTGCGTCGAGCAGCGTCTGGGCCTCGTGTTGGCCGTGCAGGTTGACCAGTAATCGGCCGATCTCCGCGAGGATGCCGGCGGTCACGGACGTGCCGTTCGCCCACGCACGCGTGCGGCCGCCCGCGGCAACCTCGCGCTTGAGCACGACCGTGCTCGCGTCCACCTCGATCCCACGCGCGTCGAGCACGGCCGCGATGTCGTCGCGCCCCGCCACGTCGAACGTGCCTTCGACGGTCGCGCGGTCGGCGCCGGCGCGGATGACTTCGCTGCTCGCGCGCTCGCCGAGGAGCAGGCCGAGCGCGCCGACGATGATCGATTTGCCCGCGCCCGTCTCACCGGACAACACGTTGAACCCGCGCGCCAACGGCAGGGCGAGCGAGTCGATGATGACGAAATTCCTGATGCGCAGCTCGGCTAGCATGCAGCGTGGGCCGTGGGCGCGCCCGCCGCCGCGGCGCGTGCGGGCGCATGCAGCATTTTACCCCGTCCGAGGCTCCGCCGCTCCACGACGTGCGGAGCCGCTGACGCGCACTCCGGCGTCCGGCTCGCGTACGAGCGATTCGTCGAGGAGCGGCTGGTGACGAACCGACGAGTCAGCCGCCGTCGCGCTCGGTGAGGCCGCCCCAGCCCATCTTGCGGCGGAGCGTTTCGAAGAACGAGCCGTCACTGAACCGGACGACGAGCACCGGCGCGTCGGACCGTTCGACGACGAGCGTTTCGGACGTGTCGAATCGCGCGCCGACCTGCCCGTCGATCGTCGCCAGGAGCGTCTCCTGCTCGCACTCGGCGCGCAGCCGCACGCGCGCCGTCGACGGCAGCACGAGTGGCCGTATGGCCATGGTGTGCGCGGCAACCGGGGTGAGGCCGATCGAGTCGACGGTCGGCACGATCACCGGGCCGCCCGCGCTCAGGCTGTACGCGGTCGAGCCCGTGGGGGTGGACAGGACCACGCCGTCCGCAGCGAAGGCGCCAAGCGCCTGTCCGTCGACCTCGACGATGAAGCGGACGACCCGCGCGAAGCCTCCCTTGTGCAGCACGACATCGTTGAGCGAGCGCCAACTCTGGCGCACACTCCCGTCGGGGCTGAGCACGCGTGCTTCGAGTGCGAGGCGCGCTTCGGCCTGGTACTCGCCCGCGGCGAGCCTCCGAAGGCCCTCCTCGACTTCGTGCCCGGCGAGGGCCGTAAGAAATCCGAGGCGACCGAGGTTGACGCCGAGGATCGGGACCGGACGGCCGGCGAGGAAGCGGGCCGCGCGGAGTAGCGTGCCGTCGCCGCCGAGGCTCAGCACCGCGTCGAGGGGACCGCCGTGTGCGAGCGGCTCGGCGCCGGGCAGCGCCGCGAGTAGGGCGGGCTCGGGCGCGAGCGTGACGTCTAACGATGCCGCGACGCGCCGCAACTCGCGGAGGACTTCGGGGAGCCCGTCGTAGCGCGGGTGCCCGACGACGCCGACGCGCGACACGCGCGCGGACGGGGGCGAGGCGGACATCGACGGCCCGGCGGGCGGCGCGGGCGCGCTCAGCCCGCGACCGCCTCGCTCGTCTGCGGCGTGTCGTGCAGCGCGCGCACGCGCTCCGCGATCCCCGCCGGGTCGAGGCCGCACTGCGCGAGCTGCCGCGCGCGAGACGCCGCGTAGATGAAGCGGTCGGGGACGCCGTGCGCGATGACGCGCACCTGCGGCTCGCGCTTTTCGATCACCGCAGCCATGAACGCGCCGAAGCCGTTGACCACCGTGCCCTCCTCGACGACGAGGATCTGGCGGTGGTCGGCGAGGAGCGCCGTCAGCGTCAACTCGTCAAACGGCTTCATGTAGCGGCAGTTGACCACCGTCACGTCGAGCCCCTCGGCCGCGAGCGATGCGGCCGCCTCCATCGCGTTGGCGACCATCGTGCCGACGGCGAAGATCGCGAAGTCGCGGCCGTGCCGCAGAACTTCCCAGGTGCCGATCGGGGCGGGCTCGACGTCGGCGAGCGCGGGGACCGCGTCCCGGACCACGTCGCGCGGGTAGCGGAAGCAGAACGGCCCGGCATCGTACGCGACGCCCGCGCGCAGGAGCGCGAGCATCTCGGTGCCGTCCTTCGGCGCGGCGACGACCATGCCCGGAACGGCGAGCATGTAGGCGATGTCGTAGAGCCCCATGTGCGTCTCGCCGTCCTCGCCGACCAGGCCCGCGCGGTCCATCGCGAAGACCACTGGCAGGTGCTGCAGCGCGACGTCGTGCACGACGTTGTCGTACGCGCGCTGCAGGAACGTCGAGTAGATCGCGACGATCGGCTTGACGCCCTGCGTCGCGAGCCCCGCGGCGAAAGTCACGGCGTGGCCCTCGGCGATGCCGACGTCGAAGAAGCGCGTCGGGTGCGCCTTGGCGAACACGCCGGTGCCGGTCCCGCTCGGCATCGCCGCCGTGATCACCGCGACGCGCGGGTCGGCGTTGCCTAACTCGGCGAGCGCGCGGCCGAACGTCGCCGTGTAAGCGGGGTTGGCGGTGCTCGCCTTGAGCTGCTTGCCGGTCGCGGGATCGTGGCCGGGCGGCAGCGCGTGCCACTTCTCGGTGTTCTCGCCCGCCGGGAATCCCTTGCCCTTCTGCGTGATCACGTGCACGACGCGCGGGCCCTTCATCCCGCGCACCGCGGCCAGCGTGTCGACGAGCGCGTCGATGTCGTGCCCGTCGACGGGGCCGAAGTAGCGGAATCCCAGTTCCTCGAACAGAATCCCGGGCGTGACGAACGCCTTGAAGCTCTCCTCCCACTTGCGCAGGAGGGCCTGCGGCACGCCGCCCTTGCCGCCGACGGCGGTGACGAGTTCGTAGACCTTGGTGCGTAGGCGGTTGTAGAGCGGATTCCGCTGTACCGACACGAGGTACTTGTGCATCGCGCCGACGTTGGGCGCGATCGACATCTCGTTGTCGTTGATGACGACGATGATGTCGCGATCGGAGCTGCCGGCGTTGTTCAGCCCCTCGTAGGCGAGCCCCGACGACAGCGACCCGTCGCCAATGACGGCGGCGACCTTGAAGTCCTGCCCCGTGATGTCGCGCCCGGCCGCGATGCCGAGCGCGGCGGAGATCGACGTAGCAGCGTGGCCGGCGCCGAAGGCGTCGTACTCGCTTTCGGTACGCTTGAGGAAGCCCGACACGCCGTTTTCCTGGCGGAGGCTCTCCATGCCGCCGTTCCGACCGGTCAGCAGCTTGTGCGGGTAGCCCTGGTGCCCCACGTCCCACACCAACTGGTCGCGCGGGGTATCGAGCACGTGGTGCAGGGCGACCGTCAGCTCCACGACGCCCAGCCCCGCGCCGATGTGGCCGCCCGTCGTGGCGCACACCGCGATGAGTCGCTCCCGCATCTCCGCGGCGAGGGCGCGCAGCTCGTCGCGCGAGAGGCGCTTCAGGTCGGCTGGCGACTGGACGCGGGCGAGCAGGGACATGTCGGGGCGCGGCAGGGGTGAGAACGGCGGACCGCGTCGCGCGTGGAACGCGTCACCGACCGGTCACGAATCTACGTTGACGCTGTACCCGCCGGATGGGTTCCCGTTGCGGTCGCGCCCGCCGCGGCGCGGGTCAGGACCGCCGCGCCACCGAAAACTCGGCCACGTAGGCGAGGGATGGCGTCAGTAGCCCGACGTCCTGCAGCGCGTCGCACGCGTGCTGCGCCAACGAGCGCGCGCGGTGCATCGCACCGTCGACGCCGAGGAGTGCCGGGTACGTGCTCTTTTGCAGCGCGACGTCCCGGCCGGCCGTCTTGCCCAATTCGTCGGTGGTCGCGGTCACGTCGAGGACGTCGTCGGCGATCTGGAAGGCGAGGCCGACCGCGCGTCCGTACTCGCCGAGGGCGTCGAGCCGCTCGGGCGACGCCTGCGCGGCGAGGCCGCCGATGCGCGCGGCCGCCCGAATAAGCGCGCCCGTCTTCGCGGCATGAATGCGTTCGAGCTGGTCGAGCGAGTGCGCCTGCCCTTCCCCGTCCAGGTCCAGCTGCTGGCCGCCAATCATGCCGGCACCGCCCGACGCACGCATCAGTTCGCGCACGATCGCCCCCGACACCGCCGACGGGAGCCCGAGCGCGCGAGCCCCTTCGAGCGCGCAGCGGGCCGCGAGGGGCACCATCGCGAGTCCCGCCGCGGTCGCGGCCGGGACGCCATACACGCGGTGGACCGTGGGCCGCCCGCGCCGGACGTCGTCGTCGTCCATGCACGGCAGGTCGTCGTGCACGAGCGAGTACGCGTGCACGATCTCGATCGAGGCGGCGAGGAGCACGGCGGCGTCGGAATCGGGCGCGGTGATCGCGGGGCCGCGCGCGGCGGCGTGCGCCGCGAGGACCAGCAGCGGGCGGAGCCGCTTCCCCGTGCTCAGGAGCCCGTAGCGCACCGCACCGGCGGTCGTCGCGTCGAGCGGCGCCAGGTGCCCGTCGCAGACGGTCGTGAGCGCGGCGTCGACCGCGCTGCGCTGCCGTGAGAACGTTGCGACGACCGCCTGAGCTTCGGCCGGGTCGAGCGCGAGCGCCGTCATCGCGCCAGCTCGGCCAGCTCGAACGAGCCGTCCGCCTGCTCCACCAGCAGCGACAGCTTGGCGTCCAGATCGGCGAGCGCCCCGTTCGCGTCCCGGAGGCGCGCGACGCCTTCCTCGAACAGGGACAGCGCGTCCCCGAGCGGAAGGGCGTCTCCCTCGAGCGCGGCGACGATCGCGTGCAGGCGCTCGAGCGTGTCTTCGAAGCTCACGGCGGGGTCGAGGTGGCGGACGTGTCCGGGGTGGTGGCGATCGTGTGCGCGTGCACGCGCCCGTCGCGCACGCGCAGTTCGAACGGCCGATCGGGCGCGAACTCGGCCACCCGCGTGAGCGACGCGCCGGTGTCGACGGCGCGCGCGACGGCGAAGCCACGCCCCAACGTGGCGAGCGGCGAGAGCGCGTGCAACTGCGCGGCGCGCGTGGCGACGGTCGCGCGGCGGCGGTCGCCGACCGCGGCCAGCGCGGCGTGCAACGACGCGCGCGCGTCCCGGACGGCGTCGCGGGCCGCGGCCACGCGGGCGTCCATCGCGGCCGCGAGCGCCCGACCGGCGTCGTCCAGCTCGTCGCGCAGTTCGTCGAGCACCGGAGCCACCGCTTCGGCGGCTGCCGACGGCGTCGGCGCGCGCAGGTCGGCCACGAGGTCGCAGATCGTCACGTCCACCTCGTGCCCGACCGCCGACACGGTCGGGATCGGACACGCCGCGACCGCGCGGGCGAGGGCCTCGTCGTTGAACGCCCACAAGTCTTCGGTCGCGCCGCCGCCGCGTCCGATAATCACGACGTCGACGTCCCCGTAGCGTCCGACGCGCTCGATCGCGGCGCAGAGCTCCGCGGCGGCGCCGTCCCCCTGCACCTTGGCCGCGACGACGACGAGCTCCGCGACCGGCCACCGGCGGTGCAGCACCGCCGCGACGTCGTGTAGCGCGGCGCCGTCGGGGCTGGTGACGATCGCGACGCGACGCGGGTAGCGCGGCAGCGGCCGCTTGCGCTCCGCGTCGAGCAGCCCGTCGGCCGCGAGCGCTGCGCGCGTCCGCTCGAGCGCCTTCCGCCACAGGCCGTCACCGACCGAGTCGAGCGCGCGCACTGTCAGCTGCAACTCGGTGCGCGCCGTGTACACGGCGAGCTGGCCGAGCGCGACGACCTGCATGCCGTCGTCCGGCGGCGCGGGGAGCCGCCGCGCGTCGCGCGACCAGACGACGCAGCGGATCTGCGCGGCGTGGTCGCGGAGCGAGAAGTACCAATGCCCGTTGCGGTGCGCCTTGAAGTCGCAGACCTCGCCCCGCACCCAGATCGGGACGAACGTGCCCTCGACGACTTCCTTGACCGTCTCGGCGACGGCGCTCACCGGAACGGCCGCGGCCGGCGAGGCACCCGGAATCTCCAGCTCGACCTCGAGCGATACGCGGTCGATCCGCTCGCGCTCGACTGTCGCACGCGGGGCCGCGCGTTCCACGGCGGCGCGGCGCGGGGGCTCGGGGGCAAAGAGTTCGAGCGCGTCTCCCGCGGAACGGGGGTCCGGCGCGCGGCGCCGTGGACTCACGCGCGGCGACTCACGCGGACGCCGCGCCCGCGGCGTCCGCGAGCCCCGCGGCGCGGCGCGCGGCGCGGACGGTGTTGGCCAGCAGCATCGCGATCGTCATCGGCCCGACGCCGCCCGGGACCGGCGTGATCGCGGATGCGACGCGCCGCGCGGCATCGAAATCGACGTCGCCGACGAGGCGCGTGCCGCTCTTCTTGGAAGCGTCCGCGATCCGGTTGACGCCGACGTCGATGACCACCGCGCCCGGCTTGATCATGTCGCCGGTGATGAAGCGCGGCCGCCCGATCGCCGCGATCAATACGTCGGCGCGTCGCGTGTGCGCCGCGAGGTCTCGCGTGCGGCTGTGACAGACGGTGACCGTCGCGTCGACGCCCGGCTGCATTAGCAGCGCCGCCACCGGCTTGCCGACGATGTTGCTGCGGCCGACCACGACCACTTCCGCACCCCGCAACTCGACGCCGGTCTCCTGCAACAGCCGGACGACGCCGGCCGGCGTGCACGGCGCGAACCCGTCGGTCTCGCCGATAGAGACCTTGCCGACGTTGATCGGGTGGAAACCGTCGACGTCCTTGGCCGGGTCGATACGGGCGATCACGGCCGCGGGGTCGATCTGCGGCGGGACCGGCATCTGCACGAGAATGCCGTGCACGGACGGGTCGGCATTGAGCCCGTCGACGATCGCGAGCAGTTCGCCTTCCGACGTGCTCGCGGGGAGCCGGATTTGCTCGCCACGCATCCCCGCCTCGTCGCACGCCTTCGCCTTCGCCCCGACGTAAACGGCGCTCGCGGGATCGTCGCCGACGAGCACGACCGTCAGGCCGGGCGTCACGCCCGCCGCGACGATCTCGCGCACCTCCGCGGCGACGCGCTCGCGAACCCCGCGTGCCACGGCCGCGCCGTCGATCAGCGTTGCCTCAGTCGTGTCGTCAATCGTTTCGGTCATCGGCACGTCTCGTCTGCGTCAGCGCGCGAAGTCGACGGCCCGCGTTTCCCGGATCACGACCACCTTGATCTGCCCCGGGTACTGCAGCTCCGCCTCGATCCGGCGCGCGATCTCGTCCGAGAGCGCCGCCATGCGGACGTCGTCGACCGCGTCGGGGAGCACGACGACGCGCACCTCACGCCCGGCCTGGATCGCGTACACCTTTTCCACGCCCTCGTAGCTCGCGGCGATCCGCTCAAGCCCCTCGAGCCGTTTCACGTACGTCTCGAACGCCTCGCGCCGCGCGCCGGGCCGCGACCCCGAGATCGCGTCCGCCGCCTGCACCAGCACGCTGACCTCGCTCTCGTGCGGCACGTCGTCGTGGTGCGCCGCGATCGCGTTGACGACGAGCGGGTGCTCGCCGTAGCGGGTCGCCATCTCGACGCCGAGCTGGACGTGCGTGCCCTCGTGGTCGTGGGTCAGCACCTTACCAATGTCGTGGAGGAGCGCGCCGCGCTTGGCGAGCGCAACGTCCAACCCGAGCTCGGCGGCCATGATCCCGGCCAGCCACGCGACCTCCTTCGAGTGCTGCAGGATGTTCTGCCCGTAGCTCGTCCGGTAGCGCATCCGACCGACGAGGCGCACCAGCTCGGGATGCAGACCGTTCACGCCCACCTCGTACGCCGCCTGCTCGCCGCCCTCGATGATCGACCGGTCGACTTCCTGCCGCGACTTCGCGACGACTTCCTCGATACGCCCGGGGTGGATGCGCCCGTCCGCTACCAGCTTTTCCAACGCGAGCCGCGCCACCTCGCGCCGCACGGGGTCGAAACCGCTCACGACCACCGTGTCGGGCGTGTCGTCGATGATCACGTCGACCCCCGTGGCGAGCTCGAACGCGCGAATGTTGCGCCCCTCGCGCCCGATGATCCGCCCCTTCATTTCGTCGTTCGGCAGCGCGACCGCGGACACGGTGCTTTCGGCCGTGTGTTCGGCGGCGATCCGCTGCACCGCGAGCGCGACGATCTTTTTCGCCTCACGCTCGGCCGTCCGCCGCGAACTCTCGCGGATCTCGCGCACGCGGTTCGAGGCGTCGGCGTGCGCCTGCTCTTCCATCCGACGCATGAGCTCGTTACGCGCGTCGTCCGCGCTCAAGCCGGCGAGCTCTTCCAAACGCCGAGCAGTCTCCTGCTCGGCGCGCTCGACCTCCGTCTGCTTGTCCGACACGAACTTCTCGCGCCGGCCGACCTCGCTCGCGCGGCGCGCGATCTCGCGGTCTTTCTGCTCGACCGCGTCCGCCCGGCGCTCGACGTCGCCAGCACGCTCCTGGATCCGGCGATCCTCGCGGCTCAGTTCCTCGCGGCGGGTCCGGGCTTCGGCGTCCTGCACCTCGCGCGCCCGGAGCGATTCCTCGCGGGCCGCGACGAGCGCGTCGCGCTTCATGCGCTCCGCTTCCCGCTCCGCCTCGCCCACGATCCTTCGCGAGACCTCCTCGGCGGTCGCCTGCGCCGCCGACTGCTTCGCGCGCTCGTCCGCGCGCCCCGCACCCTCACCGGCGACCCGGCCCGCGTTACGTCCCCACACGAAGGCGGCGCCCGCGAGCACCACCGCGAGCACCGCCGCGAGGGCGAGGACCGGAAACTCTGCCATGACGATCTCTATATGCCAGCGCGCCAGGGCGCGCGGTCGAACGAAGGTCAGCCAGTCCGGCTCGCCAGCCCATCAAGGGGGCGCGGCGGCGCCGCCGCCGAGCGCGGGATCCGGGAGGAACGGCGTACGCATCACGTAAGTGACGCTGTGGCTTGCGTATACGCCGAATCGACCGCGCCCAGCCAAGCTAACCGTCGGCACACGTGAAAGGCAAACACAACGCCCCGCCGCTCCGCGTGGTGCACCCAGCCGCACGACCGCACGCGCGCGGGTGTGCCCTGCTACTCGCCGTCGACCGGGCCGCGCTTCGCGGGCGGCAGCCAGCGCGCGACCTCGTCGGCGAGCGAGAGCGCGCGCGCGTCCCGCGCCGCGCACGCCGAACGCAGCCGGACCAATTCGTCGGCGATCTGGAGGGCGGCGAGGATCGCCGCGCGCTGCGTGTCGACCACGGTTCCGCTCGCCATCACCTGGCGGATCACCCCGTCCACGTGCGCCGCCACCGCACGCGTGTGCACCTCATCGGCGTCGCTCCGAAGCGCGTACTCCTCGCCGACGATCCGGACGCGGACCGACCGTCGCTCGCTCATGCAGCTCTCATGTGGGAGAACTTACGAGGTCGCGTCCTGCGCGGCGGCGTCCTGCTGCCGCGCGAATCGCAGCCGGCTCGCCACCGTCCGCGCGCGCTCCGCGGCCTCGGCGATTCGGGCGTGCAGGTCGGCGTTCTCCGCTTCGAGCGCGGCCATCCGCGCGGGATCGGGGGCGGCTATCTCACCGGGCGGATGCGACGCCGTCCCCGCCCGCTGCTGGGCGGCGAGGAGGTCGCGGACGCGGCGCTCGGCGTCGAGGGCGCGACGGCGGAAGAAGGCGAGCTCGTCCCCGAGCGCGAGCACGACGCGCTCGAGCGTGGCGAGCGCGTCGTCGACCGCGGGTTCGCTCGCGGCATCACCCGACACGCGGACGGACTCCCAGCCGCTCGTTGACCGCCGCGAGCAGCCGCTGTCGTCGACCGTCGACCTCCTTCTCGCGCAGCGTCCGCGCGGGGTCTCGGAGGACGAGTCGCCACGCGAGGCTGCGCGTGCCAGGCGGAAGGTCCCCGCCCCGGAACTCGTCGAAGACGTTTACGGATTCGAGGAGCGACCCGCCCGCGTCGCGGAGCACGCGCTCGACGTCGCCGGCCGCGACCGCGTCGGGTACGACGAGCGCGAGGTCGAACTCGACCGCCGGCGTCGTCGGTAGCGGGCGAAAGCGCACCGGGGCGGGTTCCGTCGCGAGCGAGGGCGACGGACCATCCCCCCACCGATTCTCTCCCGCCGCGGCGACGGGCTCCGACGCGATCGTCCCGATGTCCACTTCGATCCCGAACGCCGGCGCGGCCCAGACGGGCGCGTCGAGCGCGACCCGGGCGACGCGCCCGACCTCGGCGCCGTCAGCCGTGATGCGCCACAACGCACCGCTCGCGGCGTCTCCAGTCTCGCCAACGGGAACGAGCGCGACCGGGCGCCCCGGATGCGCCGCGCGCGCCGTGAGTTCGCCGAGCCACTTCGCGTCCCACGCGTCGAACGCGGGTGGCTTCTGCTCGGTGAAGTGCGGCGGGCGGCGCGCGCCCATGACGATCGCGCCGACGCGCAGCGTCTCGACGGGGAGCGCGCCCGGCGTCGTCGGCGCGAACGCGTTCCCCACCTCGAACAGCCGGACGTCACCGTTCATTCGCGCGAGGTTGTGCTCCGCGCGATCGGCGAGCGTTTCGAGGAGCGACCGGCGGAGGTGCGGCTCATCCTCGCCGAGCGGGTTGGCGACGCGCACGTGCGACTCGTCGGTGCCGCGGACGAAGGGGAGCGGCCGCGTCTCGTAGAGTCCGGCGGCGACGAGCGCGTCCCGCACGCGGCGCGACGCGAGCACGAGCGGGTCGTCCGACACTGCACCCGGGCGCACGGGGCGTAGTTCGTCCGGGAACGCGTCAAATCCAGCGAGGCGGGCGAGGTCCTCGATCAGATCGATCTCGCGTAGCACGTCCTGCCGCCACGAGGGCGGTTGCACGCGCCACTGCGCGTCCGCGTCGGGCGCGTGGTCGGGCGTCAGCTGGAATCCGACCGAGGACAGCGACCGGTCGATCTCTGCCGGCGCGATCGGGTGGCCGAGCACGCGCGCGACGCGCGACGCTCGGAGCGTGACGGACGGGAGTGCGCCCGGCGCCGCTCCGACGTCGAAGATGGACTCGACCCGTCCGCCGGCGACGGCCGTGATGAGCGCGATCGTCTCGTCGAGTAACTCCCGCGTCGCCGCGCGGTCCACCCCGCGCTCGAAGCGGTAGCTCGCGTCGGTGCCGACGTTGACGCGGCGCCGCGAGGCGCGCGTGCGCGCGGGGTCGAAATACGCGACTTCCAGCAAGACGTCGGTCGTGGATTCGGTGACCTCGCTGTCGCGGCCGCCGATCACGCCCGCGATCGCCTGCGCGCGCTCGGCGTCCGCGATCACGAGCACTTCGGCGTCGAGCACGCGCGCGACGCCGTCGAGCGTCGTGATCGCCTCGCCGGCGCGGGCGCGCCGCACGACGATCGTCGAGCCGGCGAGACGGGCGAGGTCGAACGCGTGCACGGGCTGCCCGAGGCCGTGGAGCGCGTAATTGGTCGCGTCGACGACGTTGCTGATCGAGCGCGCGCCGACGCCTTCGAGCCGGCGCGCGAGCCACTCGGGGCTGGCGCCGACCCGAACGCCGCGGATGACCGCGGCGCAGTAGCGCGGGCACCCGCCCGGGTCGTCGATCTGGACCGTCACCCCCTCCGCCTCGGCCCGTGCGTTGCCCGTCGCCGGCGGCCGAAGCGCCGGAACGTCGCGCAGCTCGGGCGGAGTCTGGAGCGGCACCCGGGTCAGCGCGGCGACCTCGCGGGCCACGCCGCGTTGCGACAGCAGGTCCGGCCGGTTGGCCAGCACGTCGAGCTCGATCTTCGCGTCGCCGACTGGCAGCACGTCGACGAGCGGCGTGCCCGGGGCCGCGTCGGTCGCCAGCGCGAGGATGCCGTCGTGCGAGTCGCCCAGCCCGAGCTCGCGCGCGGAGCAGAGCATGCCGTTCGACGTGTGCCCGCGGATCTTCCGCCGCTCGATCGTGAGGGCGCCACCCGGCATCGTCGTCCCGGTGCGCGCGAACGGGTACTTCGCGCCGACCTCGACGTTAGGCGCGCCGCAGACGACGTCGAGCAGCGCGCCCGAGCCGTCGTCCACCTTGTTCGCCGAAAGCTTGGTGTCGGGAATGCGCACGCTGTCGACGACGCGGCCGACGACGAAGGGCGCGAGGTCGGCGCGTAGCGCCTCGACGCCTTCGAGCGTGGCGACGTGCTGCGACAGCAGCTCGCCCACGGCCTGCGGCGAGAGGTCGTGCGGCACGAAGGCGCGCAGCCACTCGTGGGAGACGATCACGCGCGCGCCTCCGCCCGTTCGGCGCCGTCCGCGGGCGCGCCGGCGAACTGCTGGAGGAAGCGCACGTCCGAGTCGTACAGGTGCCGGATGTCCGGGATCTGGTGCCGCGTCATCGCGATGCGCCCGGGCCCCATGCCCCACGCGAAGCCGGTGTAACGCTCGCTGTCGAGCCCCGCGCTTTCGAGCACCGTGGGATGGACCATGCCGCACCCGAGGATCTCGACCCAACGCAGGCCCCGCCCGTCGTCGAGGTCGACCTCGACGTCGAGTTCGGCGGACGGTTCGGTGAACGGGAAGAACGACGGGCGGAAGCGCACGCGCCGCGTTCCGCCGTAGAAGCGGCGTGCGAACGTCATCAGCGTCGCCTTCAGGTCGACGAACGAGATCCCCTCATCGACCGCGAGCCCTTCGAGCTGCGCGAACGCCGGCGCGTGCGTCGCGTCGAAGAAGTCGCGCCGGTAGACGTTCCCCGGGATCAGCACGCGCACCGGCGGCCGGTAGCGTTGGAGCGTGCGCACCTGCACCGGCGACGTGTGCGTGCGCAGCACCGCGTCGGGTGTGCCCGCGAGATAGAGCGTGTCGTGCATGTCCATCGCCGGGTGGTCGGCCGGGAAGTTGAGCGCGCCGAAGTTGTACCAGGCGTGCTCGGCCTCGGGGCCGGTCGCGACGGCGAAGCCCAGCTCGCGGAAGATCCCGCAGATTTCCTCGATCACCGCGGTCACGGGGTGCACGGCGCCGACCCAGGTGCGTCGGGCCGGCATGGTCAGGTCGGCGCCCTCACGCGGGACCGCGGCGGCGGCCTGCCGCGCCTCGAACGCCGCGAGCGCGTCTGCGATGCCCGTCTTGAGCGCGTTGAAGGCCTGCCCCGCCCCGCGCCGCTCGTCCGGAGCGAGCGTGCGCAGCGACGCCTGCAACTCGGCGAGCGGCGCGTCCTTGAGCGCGTTGAGCCGTCCCTTGGCGTCGTCGAGCCGGGTCGCGGGGTCGAGCGCGTCGAGCAGCGCGCGCGCGTCGGCGAGCAGCGCGTCGCCGCGGTCGAGGTAATCGGAGAGCGTCACGGAGGGGCGTTGGGGAGGGCGCCGAGCCGACGCGCGAAGCGGCGGCGGCACGACCGCAAGGTCGCACCGCCGCCGCGGCGGATCAACGGACGACAGTCGGGGCGGTTACGCCGCGACGGCGACCGGATGCCCGGCCTTTTCCAGCGCCGCACGCGCCTGGTCGGCGATGATGCCGAACGCGGCCGGGTCGCGCACGGCGACGTCGGCGAGGATCTTTCGGTCGATCTCGAGGCCGGCCTCCTTGAGGCCGTTGATCAGCACCGAGTAGCTCATGCCGTGCTGGTGCGCGGCCGCGTTGATGCGCACGATCCAGAGGCGGCGGAAGTCGCGCTTCTTGTTCTTCCGGTCGCGGTACGCGTAGCGCCAGGCCCGCTCGACGGTCTCCTTGGCCGGGCGGTAGAGCTTGGAACGAGCGCCGTAGGCGCCCTTGGCGGCCTTCAGCGTGGCGTTGCGGCGCTTGAGGCGCGGGACGTTCGATACTGCGCGAGGCATAGTCTAGGCTCCTCTCGGGGTCGTCGCGGAAGCGGGGGCGCGCGTCAGGAGGCGAGCAGGAGGCGCTTGAGCACCTTCGCTTCGCCGTTCGTGCCCACGGTCGTGTTGCGGCGCAGGTTGCGCTTCCGCTTGGGCGACTTCTTGGTGAGGATGTGGCTCTTGTACGCCTTGGCGCGCTTGACCTTCCCGGTCCCGGTGACCGAGAAGCGCTTCTTGGCGCCGCGGTGCGACTTCATCTTCGGCATGCTTACGCCGCTCCTGCTCAGTGGCTGAGCGTCAATCGAAGGACGAGGGGCGGAGGAGCACCTCCGCGCCGATCACTTCGGGGTGAGAATCATCGTCATGGCCTTGCCCTCGAGGCGCGCGTCGCTCTCCACCTTGGAGAGGTCGGCGAGCTCCTGCGCGACGCGGGTGACGACCGCGCGCCCGAGCTCCGGGTGCGTGATCTGCCGGCCGCGGAACATGAGGGTGACCTTGACCTTGTTGCCTTCCTCGAGGAAGCGGCGCGCGTGCCGCGTCTTGGTCTCGAAGTCGTGCTCGTCGATCCCGGGCCGGAACTTCACTTCCTTCAGCTGGATGACGTGCTGTTTCTTCTTCGCCGTGCGCGCCTGTTTCGCCTGTTCGAACTTGAACTTCCCGTAGTCCATGATGCGGGCCACGGGCGGACGTGCCAGCGGCGCCACCTCGACGAGGTCGAGGCTCTGTTCCTCGGCGATCCGGAGGGCCGCTTCGACCTCCAGGATGCCGAGCTGGCTGCCGTCGGCGGCGATCACGCGGATCGGGCTGATGCGAATCTGCCGGTTCACGCGGACGCGCTTCGTCGTGTCCTGAATACGCCGTACTCCTCGAGGAGGGGGTAACGCAAACGGCGCGAGCTCCGAATATTCGGAGCCCGCGCCACGCGGATTGCGGGGCGCACGCGCCCCAGCCGTCAACCCCGTCAGGGCCGCCCGGTCGGGACGCGTGGCAGTTGCCAGGACTCCTGCAGCACACCCGGGCGACCGAGGTCGCCAGTCCAACAAGTCGGGGCCGGAGGGTGGGGGCAGACGCACGTCGCCCCACTTCGCGCATTGTGAACTGAAAAGATAGCCGGCGCGGGTGGGCCGGTCAACCGGCCACCGGCGACGCACGTCAGACCGTCTCGCTTACCGCGACCTGCCGCCCGTCGTGCGCGACCCGCGCCCAGCCGACCGCAGGGTCGTGCTCGAACACGAGCCACCACCCCTCGCGCGCCGCCCGGTCGAGCAGCGCGCGCTTCGACTCGAGTGTCCTGAGCGGCTCGACGTCGTAGCCCATGATCCAGGGCAGCGGCACGTGCGCCGTCGTCGGGATCACGTCGGCGAGAAAGCACGCCGTCTCGCCGCCACTCTCGACCAACACGCTCTGATGATGCGGCGTGTGACCGGGCGTCGCGAGCAGCCGGACGCCGGGCACCACCTCCCCAGAGCCATCCGCGAGGTCGAGCCGCCCAGCCGCCACGAGCGGCGCGAAGTTGTGCGGCAGGTAGCTGCCCGCGGTGCGCTCGTTCGCGTGCGTCGCGTACTCGTACTCGCCGCGATGCACCACGTAACGCGCGTTCGGAAACGCCGGGCGCACTTCACCCGCCGCGTCGCGGTAGGTGTTGCCGCCGGCGTGGTCGAAGTGCAGGTGCGTGTTGACGACGAGCCGCACGTCCTCGGGCGCGTGGCCTAACGCGCGGATTCCGTCCTCGAGCCGCGTGCGGCCGTCGGCGCCGGCGTTCTCGACGCCGTAGATGTCGCGGAACTTGACGTCCTCCTTGTTGCCGAGTCCAGCATCGACCAGGACCAGACCGTCGCCGTACTCGATCAGCAGGCACCGCATCGCGAGCGGGATGCGGTTGCGCGCGTCCGGCGCGGCGCGGCGTTCCCACAGCGGCTTCGGCACCACGCCGAACATCGCGCCACCGTCGAGGTGCTGCATGCCGGCGTGGATCGTGTGGACCGTCAGGCGCCCGACCCGACGCGTCGCGGTGTGCTCCGCCATTCAGGCCTCCGGGTCGCGCGAGACGCCGGTCGGCATCGCGCTCCGCTTCCGCCGCCGCGCCGTGCCGGTGCCGCCCGCGAGCCACCGGTCCATCTCGCCCCACGTCGCCACGCCGTGCCCCGCGGCGTCGTCGAGCAGCCGCAGCAAACAGTGCGCCGTCGCGACCGCGTCGCCGGCCGCGCTGTGCCGCCACGGCCGCTCCCGCCCGTGTCGCGCCTCGAAGTACGTCTCGGCGAACTTGGTCGCCCCGTACCACTCGGCGACGTAGCCTAACGACCGGCTCCGCAGCTGCGGCAGCAGCTTGCGCGACATCCGCACGGTGCAGAGCCGCCGGCCGTCGAGCTGCCGCCCCGACACGCGCGCGACCTCCGCGCTGACGAACCGCCAGTCGAACGCCGCGTTGTGAGCGACGAACACGCGTCCCGACAGCGCCCCGACCACGTCGTCGCACACCGCGCCGAACGCCGCCTTGCCGCGCACCATCTCCCACGTGATCCCCGTGAGGCGCATGATCTCGGGCGGGATCGGGCGCTCCGGGTTGACCAGCGTTTCGTACACGTCGCGCACGCGCCCGCCCTCGACGACGACGGCCGCGATCTCGGTGATGCGGTGGCCGTGGTCCGGGCTGCCGCCGGTGGTCTCGACGTCGACGACGACGTACGGCAGCGCGTCGAGGCGGTCGTCGTCGCCGGGCTGAGCGGGCGCTGGATCGGGCGCGTCGGCGCGCTTTCGGCCGACCGACGCACGTCGGTTCCGCAGCAGCGCTCCGTCCTGCGGGGCCGCGGGCGCGGCAACGGCGGCCGCCGAGCGCGCCGCCTGCCACTCCGCGAAGGTTGGCGTCGGCGCGGCCGAGCGGGCGGGAGCCGCGGCCGGCGCGGACGCGTCGCCTAACGTCCACCGGCCGTCCGCGTCGCGCGTGAAGTCCGGGTGCGCGCCGAGTAGCTCGTCGGCGAGGCGGTCGGCCATCGCGGGGGCGACGGCCGGCAGCTGGCAGACGCGCGCGACCAGTTGGGCCGAGGTGGCGGGGCCGCCGCGCAGCAGGTCGCGCGCGCGGTCGACGAGGAGGCTATCGACCGGACGCGCCGCGACGCCGCGCGCGCGCACGTCGGACGGAGGGATGACGGGCACGTGCGGAGCGGACGGGTGGAGGGTGCCCAGAGCGAACGTCACGCCGGGGCGGGTCAGAGCGCGTCGCGCTCGACGGGGCAGGTCATACACCGAGGGCCGCCGCCGCCGCGCACGAGTTCACTCCCGGGGAGCGTGATCACGGTCCGCTCCGTCGGCGGAGGCGCCGTGTCGCGAAGGACCGCGTCCGCGCCGACCACGTCGAAGCCGGCGCTGTCGAGCGCGCGAAGCGTCTCGCCGTTGCGGTCATACGACAGGACCACGCCGGGTCGCACGGCGACGAAGTTGCAGCCCGACGCCCACTGCTCGCGCTCCTGGTCGACGCGGCGCATCCCGCCGCACAGGACCGGATCGAGCGAGAGCCCGCACGCGCGGAGGCCCGCGAACACGTCGGGCATCGTGGCGAGCGTCGCGTCGCCGCGGTGCCGCAGCAAGACGGGCAGGCGCTTGGGCCCGACGAAGTGCGGCGGGTACACGACGCACGTGTCGCGGCTCACCTGCGTGAAGATCATGTCGAGGTGGATGGCGGTCTGTTCGGCCGGCATCACGACGACGAGCACGCGCGCGATCCCGCCGCGGTCGAACAGCAGTTCGCAGAGGTGGTCGATCGCGGCGGGGCTCGACCGCTCGGAGAAACCGATCATCACCGTGTCGTCGCTGAGGACGTGGACGTCGCCCCCTTCGAGCGTGTGCCCGTAGCGGCGCTCGCCCGACCCGTCGTAGAGCACGCCGCAGTTACCGAGCGCGGGGTGGTGGCGCGCGACATACCGCATGATCAGGCCCTCGCTCCAGCGCGCGCCGTGGCGCATTCGCCCGAGCAGGAGGTGGCGACCCACGGCCACCGCGGTGTCGCGCGTGAAAAACAGGTTGGGCAGCGGCGGCAGCGCGTACGTGGTCTCGTTGAGCGCGCGCGCCAGCGGGCCGGGTTCGGCGGCGTAGCCGGCGATCAGCGCGGCCGCGAGGGCGTCGGCGTCGAGCGCGACCAGTTCTTCCGTGAGGGCGTCCACCAGCGGTACGCTGAGGGCCTCACCGACGAGCGCCGCACGCACGTCCGCGTCGCGGAGCACGCCGGCCAGCAGGTCGCGCAAGTACAGCACGTCCGCGTAGCGCGCGAGCACGGCGACGAGTTGCGCGTGTTCGCGGCGCGCGCTCTCGCCCTCGATGATGTCGTCGTAGAGGAAGTCCTCGCGCGTACTCGGCGTGACCGCGAGCAGCTCCGAACCCGGCGTGTGCACGAGCACGCGCCGGAGCGCGCCAATTTCGGACGTGACGGAAACGGACATCGCGCGCAAGCTAGCGCCGGTGGTCCCCGGTGGTCGCCGGTGCCCGCGCGGGCTATCTTGTGAAGGATTTCACAAGCTCGGTCGGCGGCGTGCGACGCCGGCGACCTGACTGTCCGCCCCCCGTGAAGCACATCGCCGACTCGACCGTCCGCCGGCTCTCCGTGTACCTGCGGTACCTGGAAGAGCACGCCGCGCGCGGTGGAACCACGACCTCGAGCGAGGACCTCGCGCACTACGCGGGCACGACGTCGGCCCAGGTCCGCAAGGACCTGTCCTTCTTCGGATCGTTCGGGACGCGCGGCCTCGGGTACTCGGTCGCGGAACTCACGACGAAGCTGCAGGACATCCTCGGCCTCGGGCGCGAGTGGAAGGTCGTCATCATCGGCGCGGGCAAGATCGGCTCGGCCCTCTCGACGTATCGCGGGTTCGCGCAACGCGGGTTTCGGGTGATCGCGGTATACGACAACGACCCGCGCAAGATCGGCGCGCCGTGGGACGGTCAGGTAGTCCGGGCGATCGACGAGTTGGAAGCGGACACCGCGCGCGAGCGGCCCGACATCGCGGTGCTCGCCATCCCGGCGGACGACGTCCAGCCCGAGGTCGACCGCATCGTGCGCGCGGGGATCCCGGCGATCCTGAACTTCGCACCCGCGCAGGTCCAGGTGCCGCCCGCGGTGACGCTCAAGAACGTCAACATGGCGATGGAGCTCGAGGGCCTGAGCTACGCGCTCCGCAACCGCGACGACTGAGGCCGCAGCGCGGGTGGGCGACGGCGACCTCCGCGTAGTCACGGTCACCGGCCCGGAGAGCACCGGGAAGTCCACGCTCGCGCGGCGCCTGGCGGATACGTTAGGCGCCGAGTATTCGGCGGAGGGCGCGCGCCTTTTCGTCGAGCGGCGACTCGCCCGCGGCGCGTCGGCCGACGTCGCGCCCGAGGACCTCGAACCGATCGCGCGGCTGCAGCTCGAGCAGGAAGTCGCGGCCGCGGAGCGGGCGCGCGCGCGCGGCGGCGCCCTCGTGGTGCGCGACACCGACCTCGTGAGCACGTGGGTGTACGCGCGGCGCGCCGACGGCCCGCCCTGGCTCGAGCGCCTCGCGCGCGGGCGGCGCGCGGACCTGTACCTGCTGTGCGACGTCGACCTGCCATGGGCGGACGACCCTGTCCGCACCCCGGGCGGCGGCGAGGCGGCCGCGCGCCGCGCCTCGCTCGACAGCTTCGAACAGGCGCTGCGCACGTTTCGCTGTCGGTACGCGTGGGTCCGGGGCGTGGGCGATGCCCGCCTCGACGCCGCGCTCGAGGCGATGCGAGAGTCCGGCGTCCTCGCCGAGGACGAGCGTCCCGGTTAGGCGCCCCCGAACCCGAGCCGCAGCGTGGCGACCACGCTCCGCGGCGCGAGGATGTAGTAACGCGCGAGCCCGTCACCACTGACGTCGCCCGACGGGTACGCGCGCCGGTCGAGCAGGTTACGCCCCTCGACGAGGAGTTCGCGCCCGGCGATGCGGAACGTCGCGCCGCCGGCGAGCACGAAGAACGGCGGCGTCGTGAGGCTCGGGTCGCCGGTGGGCGCGAGGAACGTGCGGCCCTGATACCGGCCGTCGCCCGTCAGCGTGAGCCAGGACGCCGCGCGCCACGTGATCTGCTGGATGCTCGTGACGCCGGGCGTGAGCGTCGGCGCGACGTTGGCGTAATCGACGCCCGCGGCCTCGTCTCGGTAGAGCGCGATCCGGTTGTGCGAGCGCGCGAACGACCCGCCGACGGTCAGCGCCCGCGTCACGTCGACGTGGCCCTCGAACTCGAGCCCCCGCCGGACGCTCGAGGGCACGTTGGTGCGGATGTCGTAGCCGAGCGGGGTGGTGCGGCCCGTGAGCGCGATTTCGTCCTGGAAGCGCATGACGTAACCACCCACGTGCAGCGCGAGCGCGCCCGTCCGCACGTCGACGCCGCCCTCGAAGTCGCGCACGCGCTCCGGACGCACGCGCGTGAGCGGCAGCAGCGAGTCGACGTCCTGCGGCGCGACGTCGTCCGCGCCGGCGAGGAGATCGGCCCGCGTGGGCTCGCGCCCGGTCGTCCCGTAGCTCGTCGTGACGGTGACGGCGGACGTCGCGGACGCTGGCGTGAGGCGGTACGCGAGCCCCGCGCGCGGGTTCGCGAAGCGCCAGGTCGCGCTCGCGGCCGGGACCCCGCTGCCCGCCGTCGGCCGGTACCGGAACGCCGCCTGCCGGAGCTGCAGGTCGCCGAAGACGGTGGCGCCGCCGAGCGGGCCGCCCAACGCGTACGCCACCTTGCCGAACGCGCTCTGCTCCGCCTTGTAGCCGCGATTGGCGTACGCGGGCGCGTCGAGGTCGGGGCGATCGGCGAAGGTGTGGTCGCGCGAGTAGTCGTCGGCGTGCGCGCCGACGTCGAACGTCGCCGCGCCGGCGCTCGCGTGCAGCGCGGTGATGATCCCGCCCCAGCGCGACTGCAGCCCGTAGCGGTAGGGCGCCTGCGGCCCGCCCGAAGGGTAGTCGTACGTCCCGCCCGCGCGGAAGCCGTATGCCGTCGTCGACAGCGTCACCGCCGAGCCCAGCAGCCGCGTGTACGTCAGCGCCGCCATCGACTCGCGGAAGCGGTCCCCCACGCCCGCGAGCGGGTTGGCGCGCGGGTCGATCCGGAGCGTGTCGAGCGGCACCGCCTCGTACGCCTGGTCGTTGCTCTCGACGCCGGTCAGCAGCGTCAGCTTCAACACGTCGCGGTCGCCGAAGTACCCGCCCGCGAGGTACTGGCTATTGCCCGCGTGCCCGGACGCGCGGCGGTAGCCGTCTTCCTTCTGGTTGGAGAAGCGGGCGGCGAAGGCGAACCGGCTCGGGAGCAGTCCGCTCGCGTAGGACGCGTTCACGCGCGCGGCGCCGAACGACCCGCCGCCGAGTTGCACCTCGCCACCCCGCGGCGTCGCCGCGAGCGGCACGGTTTCGAGGTTGACCGATCCGCCGAACGACGCCTGGCCGAAGGTGCTGGTCCCGACGCCGCGCTGCACCTGCACCGAGCGGAGTGAGCTCGCGAGGTCGGGGAAGTCCGAGAAATACACCTGCTGGTCTTCCGGCTCATTGAGCGGGACGCCGTCGAGCGTGATGTTCACGCGCGACTGGTCGATCCCGCGCAGGCGGAAGTACGAGTAGTTGTTCTGCGACCCGCTTTCGCTGTACGTCGTCACGCTCGCCGCCTGCTGGAGGACGAGCGGAACGTCCTGCCCCGTGTACGTCCGCGCGATCTCCGCGGCGCCGAGCGTCGTCTGCGCGGGCGCCGCGCCCGACCGCACCGCGCGCACGGTCACGCCCTCGAGGCGGCGTGGCCGGCTCGTGTCGCGGGGCACGCTGTCCGCCCGGGCGGCCGGGGTCGCCTGCCCGCGCGCGGCGACCGGGAGCCCGAGGCACGCGGCGACGACGGCCGCGGCGAGGGATGGGCGGTGTGACACGAGCGATGACGCGAGCGACGGCACGGGCGGTCCGGACGTTAGGCCCCGCGCGCGCTCCGCGCGGTGCGGGCGCGCGCGGGGGCGCGGACACGGCCGGGGCCTGCTGGCTCCCGTGTAACCGCAAGCGGACCCCAGGGGGGCCCTGACTCCGCGGCGACGCGACTCCCTACGCCGGTGCGAACCGGATCAGGTGCTACGGGTTTTTTCTCAGCCCCACACGAACACCGCTCAGCGAGCGACGCGTGGGGGCACCCCGGTCGTGTTGCCTGCGAAGCTACGGCGAGACGCCGCCGGGGGGAAGCGCGGACGACCCGTCCGCTGCTGCGGCGCCCGCACCGTCGGCGGCGGCCCCGAGCGCGCGCACCAGCGCGGCGAACTCGGCTGGGCTGAGCGTCTCGGGGCGGGCATCCGGGTCGACCCCGGCGACCGCGAGCGCGCGCTCCGCGCCCTCCGCGTCGAGTCCGGCGATCGTGCGCACGACGCGCCGCAGCTGCTTGCGGCGGAGGGCGAACGCCGCCTGCACGAAGCGGCGATACCGGCGCTCGTCGTCTGGCGCGACCACCGGATCGGCCCGCGGCGTGACACGGATGACGGCCGAGTCGACCTTCGGCGCGGGGACGAACGCGCCGGGCGGGACGCGCGAGATCAGCTCGGTGCGCGCGACGGCCTGGACGTTCACGCCGAGCGCGCCGTACTCCTTGGTCCCGGGCGCCGCCGTTAGACGCTCGGCGACCTCGCGCTGCACGAGGTAGACCGCACGCGCCGGCCGGGGCGGGGCGAGCGCGTGGAAGAGGATCGGGGTCGTGATGTAGTACGGCACGTTGCCGGCGAGCACGTAGTCGGGCCCGGCGACCTCGCCGAGGGCGACGCGGAGCACGTCGGCTTCGAGGACCTCGACGTGCGGGTCGGCCGCGTAGCGCGCCCGCAGGTGCGCGGCCAGGTCGCGGTCGATCTCGACGGCGACGAGGCGGCGCGCGCGCGGCGCGAGCAGGTCCGTCAGCGCGCCGCGACCGGGGCCGATCTCGACGACCGTCTCCGAACCCGTCAGCTGCAACGCGTCCGCGATGCGCGCGAGCACCGCGCGGTCCCGGAGGAAGTGCTGCCCGAAGCGCTTGCGCGGCGCGGGGAGTCCGGTGCGCCCGCGCGGCCCGCGCGCGTCGGACACGGGTCAGCTCCGGAGCACGACGAGCGTGAGGTCGTCGCGCAGGACCGCGCCGCCGGTGTGCGCGTCCAACGCGGCGAAGACCGCCGCGAGGATCTCGTCGGGCGTTCCGCCGCGTACCGCGCGCGCCGCGTCGAGCACCGGCTCCTCGCCGAGCATGCGCCCGCTCGGGTCGACGGCCTCGCTGATTCCGTCGGTGAAGACGAGGAGCACGTCCTCGCCCGCGGTCCAACGCGTGTGCGCGCACGCCGGCGTCACGGGCACCAACCCGAGAGGGGGCGCGCCCGCGCCGAGCCGCTCGACCTCGCCGTCGCCGCGCAGCACGAACGCGTGCGGGTGCCCGGCGTTCGCGTAAAGAAGAC
This sequence comes from uncultured Gemmatimonadales bacterium, assembly GCA_963763675.1. GTDB lineage: Bacteria > Gemmatimonadota > Gemmatimonadetes > Gemmatimonadales > Gemmatimonadaceae > BPUI01. Next base: position 500,231 of record CAVXPN010000001.1, on the reverse strand, counting down.
TCCCCGACGCCGGGTCGACCACGGCGTACACGGTCGAGATGAACATTTCGGTGGTCGCGAGCTCGTCGCCCAACGATTCCAGTACCCGGCGCAGCGTGTCGGCTGGATCGGACGACCGCTGCGCGTGAATGGCCGCTGCGCTCATCGTCAGCGCCATGATGAGCGCGGCGCGGTAGCCGTGGCTCGACACGTCGCCGACCATCACGCCCGTGCGTCCCTCACGGAGGCGGACGAGCTGGTAGAAGTCGCCGCCGACGCTCTCGGCCGGCACGACGCGCGCCGCGACCGCCGCCTCGGGCGCGACCGCGTCGGTGCGCGGGAGAAGCGCCATCTGCAAGTCGTGGGCGAGCGCCATCTCCTGCGTGAGCCGCTGCTGCTGGATGGACGCCCGGACGAGGCGTGCGTTCTGGACGGCGGCGGCGATCTGGGACGCGATGGCGGTGACGAGCTTCAGGTCGCCGGCCGTGAACTGCTGGCCGGCGCGCCGCCCGGACAGCACGACCACGCCTAACGGTTCGCCGCGGTCCGGGCCGCTCCAGACGATCGGCACGCAGAGGAGTGCGCCATCGCGGACCGCGCCGTCGGCGGCCGCGTCGCCCGCCGCCGCCGGCTCGCTGATCGTCGGGTGCAGGTCGCGGAACACCCGCGCGGCCGTGCCCGGCGCGTCGTCCGGCACGGGCGGGACCTCGGCCGCCGCGACGCCCAATACGGCGACGGGCCGGAGCGCGCCCGCGGCGGGGTCGTGCAGGTAGATCGCGCCCCGCCCGGCACCCACGGTCTCGGACACCTCGGTCAGGATCACGCCCGCGGTCTCCTCGAGCGTGACGGTGCGGCCGAGGATCTCGCTGATCGTGTAGAGGAGATTGATTTCCTCGTAGCGCTCCGAGAGCTCGGTCGCGGCCTGCTCGATCTCGGCCGCGGCGCGCAGCTGCGCGGCGACCAGCGGCAACAGCAGGTCGAACTGTGCCGCGGTCGGCGCGCTGCCGTCGGCGCACGGACCGAGGACGAGCGCGCTGCCCCTGAGTCCCGGTACGCCCGCGGCGCGCTGGCCCGCCGTGGGCGCACCCGGCTCGCTCGGGGCGCCGCCGCCGTCATCGGCGACGAGGTGCGGGGGCGCGTCCCCCGCCTGCTGCCACAACGCCGCGCGACACCCGGTGGCCGCGCGGAACGCGCGCAGCACGCCGGCCAACTCGACCGCGGCCCGCGCGCTCGCGCGGCGGTCGGTCACGCCAGGCGCCGGAGCGTCATCCGGATGACGTGCCCGCGCTCGGGGCCGGCGAACTGCTCGACGTGGTCCATCAGGCGCCGCATGAGAAAGAGCCCGCGGCCGTCCTCGCGGTCGTGGGCGTCGGGATCGTCCGGGCCCCAGGTCTGCTCGCCGAAGGCGAATCCGGTCCCCTCGTCGTGCACTTCGAGGACGAGTTCGCGCTCGCCGACCGACGCGCGCACGCGGACGTGCTTGGCGGCGTCCTCGCGGTTGCCGCTGACGATCGCATTCGCGAGCGCTTCGGTCAACGCGACCGGAACGTTGAGCGCGCACGCCCGGCGCGAGTAGTGGTGCGCCTGGCAGCGGGCGACCACCGCGTCGACCACCCGCTCGATCTGCCCGACGTCGCTCGGGATCGCGAGGTCGAGCTGGTCCAGCTCGGGCGGCAGCGGGTCGCGCCGATCGGTTGCGGGCCGGGCGGCGTCGATCCGATCGGGCGACAAGCTCAGAGGCTCTCGAGCGCGCGCTCGCGCGATTCGGAGATCTGGAACAGCGTGTCGAGCTTGGTCAGCTCGAAGAGCGTCTTGAGGTCGTCGTTGAGGTTCGCGAGCCGCAGCTCACCGCCCTGTTCGCGGATCTTCTTGCTGAGCGAGACGAGGACGCCGAGGCCCGAACTGTCGATGTAGCCCGTTCTCGCGAAGTCGATCAGGAACTTGCGCTCGCCGCCCTCGAGCGCGTCGAGGACCTTCTGCTTGAGCTCCTGCCGGTTGCCGACGATCAGCTGGCCGTCGACGTCGACGACGAGCACGTCGCCCTCGTGCTGCATGGTGAAACTCATACGAATTCGATTCGGGTGCGGGTTGGCGGAGCGGAAATCTACGCGACCTGTAAGGCGGTCACCGCCGCGACGTGCGCAATGTCGTCGGCCGACGCGCCGCGGGACAGGTCGCTGCACGGACGCGCGAGCCCCTGCAGAATCGGGCCGACCGCGCTCGCGAGCGCGACGCGCTGCACCAGTTTGTAGGCGATGTTGCCGGCGTCGAGCGAGGGGAAGACGAGCACGTTCGCCCGGCCCGCGACCGCGCTGCCGGGCGCCTTCCGCCGTCCGACGTCTGCGGCGAGCGCCGCGTCGGCCTGCAGCTCGCCGTCGACCGCGAGGCCGGGCACGGCCTCGCGCAGCAGCGCCGCCGCGCGCTGGACGCGGCGGATGCTCGCGCCGTCACCGCCGCTGCCGTGCGTCGAGTACGACAGGAATGCCACGCGCGGCTCGTCGCCGACGATGCGCCCGCGGTCGACGGCCGCGGCCCGCGCGATGTCGGCGAGCTGTTCGGCGGTGGGCTCGGGGACGACGGCGCAGTCGGTGAACGTGAGGACCTCCGGGCCCGCGCCGCGGAAGTCGCGCACGTCCATGTAGAACGCGCTGGAGACCGTCCCCCCCGGGGCCCGCGCACCGACCGTCCAGAGCGCGGCGCGCAGGACGTCGGCGGTCGTCGCGATGGCGCCGGCGACGCTGCCGTCGCACGTGCCGAGCGCAACGAGGGCCGCCGCGGCGTACAGCGGACGCGCGGCGAGGGCGAGGGCGTCGGCTTCCGTTAGGCCCTTCGCGCCCCGGCGCGCCATCAGGTGCGCGGCCGCCCGCTCCTGCAGGTCGGGCGCGCGGGCGTCGAAGACCTCGGCCCCGGCCGCGACCAGCGGCGCGACGAGGCGGTCGACCTCGTCGCTCGCGACGACGAGCACCGGGCGCACGACGCGCGCGTCGAGCAGTCGCGCGACGGCCGTGCGGGTGCGCGCGTCCTCGGGCTCCGCGAACGCGATGCGCCGCGGGGTGGCCGCGGCGCGCGCGAGCAGCGCGGCGAGGAATGGCTGGGTCGCCGCGCTCACGCTGCGTTCTCGTGCGTCGCCGCGGGCGCGGCGAATCGTGCGGCGAATCGCGCGGCGAGCGCGGCGGCGACGTTCGGCGTCACGAGCGCGTCGACGCGCTCGCCGAGGCGCGACACCTCGCGGACGAGCGTCGAACTGACCCACGCCAGCTCGGGCGCGGGCGAGAGGAACGCGGTGTCGATCTCGGGGGCGAGGTGGCGGTTCATGCGCGCCATCTGCTGCTCGTACTCGAAGTCGGCGACCCCGCGCACGCCGCGCACCAGCACGCGCGCCCCCACGCCGCGCGCGAACGCGACCAGCAGCCCGTCGAGTTGCGCGACGTCCGCCGCGACGCCTTCGGCGTCGAGCGCGCCGCGGACGAGGGCGACGCGTTCGTCGAGCGAAAAGAGCGGCTGCTTGCCCGAGTTGACCGCGACCGCGACGACGACGCGGTCGACGAGCGCGGCGGCCCGGCGCACCAGGTCGACGTGCCCGCGCGTGACCGGGTCGAAGCTCCCCGCGAACACGGCGACCCGCCCCCGCTCGGCGGACGGGCTCACGGCGCCACGGCGATGGGCGCCGCGGCGGGCGTCCACGCCGCGTCCTCGACGCGGTAGAAGGTGAGGCGCGTCGTGCCGTACTTGCGCGAGTCCCCACCGCCCGGCAGCGTCACGCGCGCGTCGTGTTCGACGCCGAGCACGCGGGCGAACGGGACGGCGAGCCAGCGCTCGGCGATGCGCACGGCGTCGTCGGTCGCGTACGGCGGGTCGGCGAAGGCGAGATCGTACGCGAACGCCGGCAGCGATTCGGCGAACCGGACGGCGTCGCCCTTCCGCACGCGGGCCGCGTCGCCCGCGCCGACGCGCTCGAGGTTCGCGGCGAGCGCCTTGAGCGACGGCGCGTTGCGCTCGACGAAGTCGCACGTCGCGGCGCCGCGCGAGAGCGCCTCGATGCCTAACGCGCCGGACCCGGCGAACAGGTCGAGCGCGGCCGCGCCCGCGACGTCGGCGGCGACGATGCTGAGCCACGCCTCGCGCACCTTGTCGGCCGTCGGGCGGACGCGCGCGTCCCGCGGCGCGTCGATCGGGCGCCCGCGCCAGCGGCCGGCGACGACGCGCATCGGGGCCTCAGCCCGCCGCCGGCGACGCCGCCGACGAGCCCGCGGCCGGCGCGACGTCCGCGAGGCGCAGCTGGAGCCGGTCGGCGCCACGGTAGTCGTCACGCTCCAGCCGGAACGCGACGTCCACGGGCGTGTGCACGTCGAGGCCGTCGGCGCGGTCGATCATCCCCCACCCGATCGCCGCGACCTCGCCGCCATCCGGCGTTCGGAACGCGAGGCGCACGCCGTCGCTCCCGATCGGCCGCGGCGGCGAGGCGAGCCGCGCCCCGCGGACCGCGAGCACCGGCGCCGCGTTCCCGATCCCGTGCGGCTCGAGGTGCCGCAACGTGGCCTCGAGCGCGTCGGTCACCGCGCCTAACGGCAGCTCGAGGTCGACGCGCAGCTCGGGGACGAGCTGATCCCGCGTCAATCGCGCGCGCGCGACCTCCGCGAACGCCGCGGCGAACGCGGGCACCTTCGTGGCGTCGAGCGTCACCCCGGCCGCGGCCTTGTGCCCGCCGAAGCGCTGGAACAGCCCGCGCTCGTCACACTCGGCGAGCGCCGCGTGCAGGTCGAATGCCGCGATCGAGCGCCCACTCCCCTTCCCCACGCCGTTCTCCAGGGCGACGAGCACCGCGGGGCGCCCCGTCTCCTCGACGACGCGCGACGCGACGATGCCGATCACGCCCGGGTGCCACCCGTCGCCCGCGATGACCAGACCGTAGGTCGCGTCGAGGTCGATGCGATCCAACTGGCGGCGGGCGGCGTCGAGCGTCGCGCGGTCGAGTTCCTGCCGCCGGCGGTTGAGCTCCTCGAGCTCGCGCGCGATCGCGTTCGCCTCGTGGGCGTCGTCGGTGGTCAGCAGCTCGACGCCGCGCAGCGCGGAGCCGAGCCGGCCGACGGCGTTGAGCCGCGGGGCGAGGATGAAGCCGACGCGCCCCGCGGTGAGCGGCTTGCCGTCGAGCGCGGCCGCGCGCACGAGCGCGCGCACCCCGGCGTTGGGCGATTCGGCCATCAGTTTCAGGCCGTAGCGCGCGAGCACCCGGTTCTCGCCGCGGAGCGGCGCGACGTCGGCGATCGTCGCCAGCGCGACGAGATCGAGCTGCCGCCAAACGAGGGCGTCGCTCGCGCCTAACACGTCGACGACGGCGAGCGCGAGCTTGAAGGCGACGCCCGCCGCGCACAGCCCGCGGTCGCCCTCCGGGTAGTCGGTGCCGGGCGCGTTGGGGTTGAGGACCGCGTGGCACGCCGGCACGTCGCGGCCGTGCCCCGGCAGGTGGTGGTCGCTGACGATCACGTCCACTCCCGCCTCGCAAAGTCGCGCGACGGGGCCGTGCGCGCTCGTGCCGCAGTCGCACGTCAGCACCACGGCCGCGCCAGCCGCCTGCGCCGCGCGCACGCCCGCGTCGGTCAGGTCGTAGCCGTCGGTCAGGCGGTTGGGGATGAACGGAACCACGCGCCCGCCGACGCCGCGCAGCACGCGGACCATGATCGCCGTCGAGCACATCCCGTCGACGTCGTAGTCGCCGTGCACGAGCACAGTCTCGCCCCGGCGGACCGCGTCCGCGAGCCGCTCCGCCGCGCGCACGACGCCGCCGAGGCGCGTGGGCGCGTGCAGCTGGTCGAGCCGCGGGCGCAGGTAACGCTTGGCGCCGTCGACCGCGGCGTGCCCGCGCACCGCGAGCACCTGGCACACCGCCTCGGGGAGCTGGAGCGCCGCCGCGAGCGCGGCGACCGTCGCGGGGTCGGGCGAGGGGGCGACGGTCCAGCGCGGGCGCGGCCGCGGGCGGGCGGCCGGGCGGTTGGCGGCGGGAACGGGCACGCCGCCAATCTACCGGTGCCGGCCGCGCGCGGAACCGGGTTGCGGCGCGCGCGGCCCCGGGTTAGCCGGGCGGGTCAGCCGCGCGGCTCGTCCGCCGACGCGTTCGGCCGGTCGGCGATCGCCCGGTCGTTCATGTTGCGCACCGACGGCGCAACGCGCGACAACGTCGGCGAGAGCGCCACGCGCTCCGCCTTGAGCGCGACGAAGCGCGACGTGAGGACCTCGCGCTCCTTGTCGGGGACCGGCGCCTCGCGACTGGTCAGCCGCGCCATGATCCGGGCCATCTCGTCCTCGAGTGCCCATCCCTGCAGCTGGACGAGCCAGCTCGACACCGTCAGGCCCGGCGTCGGATCGGGGTCCTCGATCGCACGGTTGATCACCGCGATCGCTTCGGGCGGGAAGCCCTCCGTCGCGTCGTCGAGCGGCTGGTTGCCGTCGGCCACCAATCGCGCGAACAGCTCGCGGTACGCCGCCGTGTGGAAGTCCTCCGGGTGCCATCGTTCGCTCACGGCATCGACGAGGGCGCGATCCTGCACCATCGCCCGGATGAGGTCGCGCTCGGCGCGCATGACGCGCGCGGTGCTCGGGACGCGCGGCGTCGCGCGCACCACGAGCCACTCCTCGCCGCGCCGATCGCGCGGGGCGCGTCGATCGAAGATGCGCTTGCGGAACTGCCCTCCGCCGTCGCGCACGGGCGGCGCATCGACGAAGACGACGCCCTCGGGCGTGACCTCGTCGGGGCGCCGCGGCGCCGCGGGGGCATACGGCCCGCGACCGCCGCGCTCCGCGCCCTCGTTCCGCTCGAACACGCGGGGGCCGGGGGCGGGCCGCCCACGCGCGGCGTCGCTATCGTCGGTCGGCGCTGCCGCGGGCGCGGCCGGGCTGGGTGCACCCGCGTTCCGTGCGCGGGGCGAGTCGACCTCGCGCTGCAGCACCTCGCGGTCGATCCCGCTCACCGCCGCCAGCTTGCCCAAGTAGAGCTCGCGCGTGAGCGGGTCGCTCGCCGCGCGGATCGTCGGCAGCAGCTTGTCGATCGCCTGCCGCGCGCGACGCAGGTCCTCGAAGTACGCGCGGCGCTGCACGAGCAGGATCTGCCAGTCGAACAGGTCGAGCCCCTGCGCGAGCGCGGCCTCCATCGCGTCGCGCCCTCGCGCGCGCACGAACGTGTCCGGGTCGTCGTCGCCGGGCAGCGAGACGACGCGCGGCGCGACGCCGAGGCGCAGGAGCGCCCAGCCGGCCTTGACGGTCGCCTTCTGCCCCGCGGTGTCGCCGTCGTAGACGAGGAACACGTTACGCGTGAGCTTCGCGAGCAGCGCGCCCTGGTCCTCGGTGAGCGCGGTGCCTAACGGCGCGACGGCCTCCTCGATCCCCGCCATCGCGAGGCGGATCGCGTCGAAGTAGCCCTCGACGACGAGCGCGCGCTCGGCCTTGCGGATCGGGTGCTTGGCCCACGACAGGCCGTAGAGCTGCCGCCCCTTGTCGAAGAGCGGGCCCTGCGGCGAGTTGAGGTACTTGGGCTTCTGGTCGTCGCGGAGCGCACGCCCCCCGAAGCCGACCGTCCGGCCCGCCGCGTCCTGGATCGGCAGCATGAGGCGCCCGCGGAAGTACGGGAACGGCTCGTCGCCGCGCTCCTCGCGCCGGCGGAGCAGCCCGACCTCGAGCAGGCGCGCGTCGTCGTGGCCTAACGCGCGCAGCTTCTCCACCCAGCGCCCGCCGTCGCGCCACGCGTAGCCGAACCCGAATCGGTCCGCGTCGTCGCGCCCCACGTCGCGCGACGCGAGGTAGTCGCGCGCCGGCGCGGCCTCGGGGTCGTCCCAGAGCGCCGCGCGGAAGACCTCCGCCGCCGCGGCGTTGGCCTCCCAGAGCGGCTCGCGCACGTCGCGCTCCTCGGCGCCGCGCGCCGCGCGGGTCTCCTGCACCTCGACGCCGGCGCGCTCCGCGACGTACTTGACCGCCTCGACGAAATCGAGCCCGAGGTGGTCGCGCACGAACCCGATCACGTCGCCCTTCGCGTGGCAGACGAAGCAGTAGAAGGTGTTGGTCCGGGGTGTGACGGAGAAGTTCGGACCGTCGCCGTGGTGGAACGGGCATGGGCCGCGGAAGCTCGAGCCGCTGCGCTTGAGCTTCACGTGCTCGCCGACGACCTCGACGATGTCGGCGGCCTCGCGGACGCGCTCGATGGACTCGGGCGTGATCATTCGAGATCCACCACGGTCACCCCGGACCCGCCCTCGTTCCAGAGCCCCATCCGGAACGACCGCGCGCGCGTGTCCTTGCGCAGCAGCTCGGTGACGCGCTCGCGGAGCGCGCCCGTGCCCTTGCCGTGGATGATGCGGAGGTGTCGCAGATCGGCGTGCACGGCGGCGTCGATGGCCGGCAGCAGCGCGTCGTCGACCTCGTCGGCGCGGATGCCGCGCAGGTCGACCTCGGTCTGCGCGCGGAACTCCGGCATCGTGCCGACCTGCGGGACGACGTCGGGCTTCGGGATCTGCTGCGAGGTCTTGGCCACCGCGTCGAGCGGCACGGTCAGCTTCAACGCGCCCACCGACACCACGACCTCCTTGCCGCGCACCTCGAGCAGGCGCCCGAGCTTGCCGCCCAACGTCTGCACGACGACGGTGTCGCCCGCCGCCGGCGGCGCCGCGGGCGCCGGGGCCGACCCGTTCGGACGGCCGGCGCGATCCGCGCGCTTCGACAGGTTGCGCTCCTCGCGCCCGAGCCGTTCGAGATGCTCCTGCTGACCGGCCGCGAGTTCCTCGGCCCGCCGCCGCGCGGCCCGCGCGCGCTCGTCGAGATCGGCCTGCAGTTGCTCGCGCGACACGCCGGCGAGCTGCGCGGCCGACTCCTTCAGCTCGCGCAGCATGATGTCGACCTGCTTGCGCGCGTCGAGCAGGTGGCGGCGCGCCTCCAAGCGCGCCTCGCGCTCCGCCGTACGCTCGCGGTCGCGCACCGCCTTCTCGCGCTCCGCGAGGCGCGCCGCGCGCGCGCGGCCGCTGTCGACGAGCTCCTGCGCCAGCGTCTCGCGGTCCTCGAGCGACTTCTCGCGCGCCTCGAGGTCGGCCAGCAGCCGGTCGACGTCGCGCTCGCCCTTGGGGATGCGCTCGACCGCGCGCTCGACGATCGCCTCGGGCATGTTCAGGCGGCGCGCGATCGAGAGCCCGTACGACCGGCCCGGCACGCCCTTCAGCAGCCGGTACGTCGGCGCCAGCGCGACGGCGTCGAACTGCAGCGACGCGTTCACGACGCCCCGGACCTCGGTGGCGAGCTCCTTGAGCGCGCCGAGGTGCGTCGTCGCGATCGTCGTCGTGCCGCGCGACGTGAGCTCCTCGAGGACCGACGCGCCTAACGCCGCGCCCTCGACCGGGTCCGTACCAGACCCCAGCTCGTCGATCAACACGAGCGACGCGTGCGTGGCCGCACCGACGATCTCGGTGAGGTTCTTGAGGTGCGCGGAGAAAGTCGAGAGCGACGCCTGGAGGCTCTGCTCGTCGCCGACGTCGGCGAAGAAGTCGTCGAACACCGCGACGCGGCTCGCCTCGGCGACCGGCGCCGGCACGCCGCTCTGCACCAGCAGCGAGATGAGCGCGAGCGCCTTGAGCAGCACCGTCTTTCCGCCCGTGTTAGGCCCGGAGACGAGCAACGTGTGCTCGCCCGCGTCCATCGCGAGGTCGAATGGCACGACCGGCACGCCCTGCGCGAGCAGGAGCGGGTGCCGCCCGTTCAGGACCTGGAACCCCTCGCCCGCGGGCACGAGGTCGCTCGGCGCGCACCCGAACTCGACGGCGAAACGCGCGCGCGCGTACAGCGTGTCGAGCGCGACGAGGACGTCGAGCGCGTCGAGCATCGCGTCGCGCAGCGGCCGCAACTCGTCGGTCAGTTCAGCCAGAATACGCTGGACCTCGGACCGCTCGCGCGCCTCGAGCTCGCGGATGCGGTTGCCGAACTCGACCGCCGCGGGCGGCTCGACGAAGAGCGTCGCGCCGGTACTCGACGCGTCGTGCACGATGCCGCCGACGACGCCGCGCGCCGACGCGCGGACGGGGATCACGTAGCGCCCGTTGCGCACGGTGACCGATCCGTCGGTTACCTGTTGGTGCGTTTCCAGCCGCCCCATCGTGCGCTCGAGCAGCGCGATCAGCTCGCCCTGCGCGCCGCGCAGCTCGCGACGCAGGCCGCGCAGCACGGCGCTCGCGTCGTCGCGCACCGTGCCGTCTTCGGCGACGGCGCGCTCGATCGTCTGCTCAGTCTTGGACGCGCTGACCAGCCGGTCGGCGAACGGCGCGAGCACGGCGGCGACGATCGCCGGGCGCTTCGCGTCGGAGAGCGCGCCCTGCGTGCGACGCGAGGACCGGAGCAGCGTCGCGCCCTGCACGAGTTCCTGCCCGCTCCACACGGTCCCGACGATGCGCAGTCGCGCGAGCGGCTCGGTGACGTCCGGCGTCGGCTCGGGCGCCCACCCGCCCTCGCTCGCCACGAGGGCGCGTACGGCCGCGACGCGCCGGTGCTCGCCTTCGAGCCACGGGATGTCGGCCGAGGGCTGGAGCGCCCGGAGGCGGGCGGCGCCGAGTGTGCAGGTGGCGCGCTCGGCGACGACGGCCAGGACGCGCGGGTACTCGAGGACGGAAAGGGCGTGCGCGTTCATCACGGGTATTGTACCCCGAGTCAACGCGGCGGATCGCGCCGGCGTGACGGTCCGGAGCGGTCGAGTGTGGTGGCCCGAGTCGGCGTCAGCTCATCCCGGCGGCGAGCTCCTCGCGGGCGATCCGGTTGAGCACCCCGCCGTCGACGCGCCCCTTGTACTGGGCCATCAACTTGCCCATGATCGCGCCGAGATTGCCCGCGCCGGCGTTCACGGCGGCGCGCGCGGTCCCGCGGATCTCGGCTTCATCGACCGCGGGCGGGAGGTAGCGTTCGAGCAGCAGGATCTCGGCCGCCTCCTTCTGCTCCAGGTCGGGGCGGGCACCAGTGCGGTACATCTCGACGCTCTCGCGCCGACGCTTGATGCCGCGGCGCACGAGGTCGACGACCTCCTCGTCCGTGGGGTCGCGGCGCAGCTCGATGCGACGATTCTTCACGTCGGCGATGAGCGACCCGAGCACGAGCGTGAGCGGCTTGTCGGCCGCCTTACGCGAGGCGTTAAGGTCGGACTGAAGTTGTTCGGCGAGGCTGGGCATGTCGGGCGGCAGGATGTAGACGTCAGGACGGGTGGACCCCCGGTTGCGCGGGGGTGACGGCATTCCGAGCTGGCTCACCCCGGTGGCCACCCGAGCGGTCGTCCGGCGAGCACGTGCATGTGCAGGTGTCCGACACTCTGCCCCGCATCGGGGCCGTCGTTGACGACGCTGCGGAAGCCGCGCTCGCCGTAGCCCGCCTCGCGCGCCACGCGCGCGGCCATCAGCGCGACCTCGCCGAGCAGGCCCGCGTCGGACGCGGCGCCGAGCGACGCGACGTGCGTTCGCGGGATGACGAGCACGTGCAGCGGCGCCTGGGGCGCGAGGTCGCGGAACGCGACGCAGTGCTCGTTCTGGGCGACGATCTGGGCCGGGATCTCGCCCGCGACGATCCGGCAGAACAGACACGACTCGGCCACGGCGCTCACCGACGGACGGGGGGCGTTCGCCCCGCGTCCGCGCGGCGCTCGAGCAGCGCGCGCGAGAACGCGAGGCCGAGGACGCCCGCGGTTTCGAAGCGCAGCACGTTACCGGGAAGGCGGGCGCGGCGGAATCCGGCCGCCTCGAGGCGCGCGACTTCTCGCGCCTCCAGCCCGCCCTCGGGGCCGAGCGCGAGGCAGATCGCGGCGGGTGCGCCGCCGAGTTCGGGCGCGTGCTCGACCGCATGCTCGACCGCGCGCTCGAACTCGGCGCCGTCGCCGTCGAGCAGCACACGCGCGCCAGCCGGAAGCTCGTCGATCGCCCGGTCGAGCTCGACCGCGTCGACGACGGTCGGGAGCCACGCGCCCTCGGATTGGGCGAGCGCCTGCGCCGCGCGCGCGCGGAGCTTGGCGACGAATGCCTCGCCCTCACCACGCGGCGACACGCTGCGCGAGCGCTCCCACCGCACGGTGTGCCAGCTCGCGACGCCCACCTCCACGGCCTTTTCGGCGAGCCAGAGCATGCGGTCGCGGTCGCCGGCGGGCGCGAGCAGATGGAGCGGCGGGGGCGGGGGTACGTGGTCGACCGCTTCGATCTCGAGGTCGAGCGCCTGCTTGGCGAGCCGCACGACGCGGCCTCGCCCGACCGCGCCACGCCCATCGCGCACGGTCACCGCGTCGCCGACGTCGAGGCGGCGGACGCGCGCGTGGTGGGCGGCGTCCTCGTCGAGCGCGACCCGACCCGCCTCGATCGGGCCGGCGGCCACGAACGAGGCGACGGTGGGCCGCGCCTCGGGTGACGCCCCGCGACTCACGACGCGGTCACGCCCGGATCACGCGCGCCGCACGTGCACGCTCCACCACGCGTCCTCGTGGTCCTCGGCCACCACGCGCCACCCGCGCGCTTCGAGGATGGCGACCATCGTCGGACGCTCCTCCCAGAGGATTCCGCTCAGCAGCGCGTCGCCGTCGGCGGCCAGCGACCGCTCGATCGCGGGCATGAGCTCGATGAGCACGCTGGAGATGATGTTGGCGAGGACGACGCGGACCGGAGCGACGAGCGGTAGGAGCAGGCCGGCGTCGCCCTCGATCACGGTGACCACGCCGCCGGCACCGTTCCGCGCGACGTTCTCCTCCGCATTGCCGATCGCGTCGGGGTCGAACTCGATCGCGGCGACGCGGCGGGCGCCGAGCTTCGCGGCGGCGATCGCGAGCACCGCGCTCCCGGCGCCGAGGTCGGCGACCACGTCGCCCGCGCGGATCGCGTTAGGCAGTAGGCGCGCCACGCCGCGCGTCGTCGGGTGGTCGCCCGTTCCGAACGCCATCCCCGGGTCGATCACGACGGTGCGCGCCGCGTCGCGCCCGTCCGCGAGCCACGGCGGGACGATGGCGAGCGCGCCGAGGTCGTGCGCGCCGATGAGGGCGCGCCAGCGCTCGGACCAGTCGACCGGGGCGGCGGGCGCGATCTCGACGTCGGCCGCGGGGTCGGCGTCGAGCACGGCCGCGCGCACGGCCTCGATGTCGACCGCGGCCGGGAACTGCGTCACGAGCGCGGCCCCGTCCTCGTGCACGCCCATCGAGCCGGCGGCGAATAGCGCGTCCGACACGCGCCGCGCGGCGTCGGGCCCGCCGCGCGGGCGCACGCGCACCGCGTTCCAGCCGACGATGTCGGTCACGCGCGGAGCACCTCGCGCATCTTGCCCCAGAAGCCCTTGTGGTGCGCCTTGTCGGGCGGTGCCTCGGAGGCGTCGGCCAGCGCGCGGACGAGTTCCTCCTGGCGCGGGTTGAGCTTCTCGGGGGTGTGGAGTTGCACGCGGACGTGCAGGTCGCCGACGCCGGACGCGTTGACCCGGGGGAGCCCGCGGCCGCGCAGGTGGAAAACCTGTCCGCTCTGCGTCCCGGGCGGCACGCGGAGCGAGAGTTCTCCGACGACGCCGGGCACGGTGACGTCCGAGCCCAACACGAGCTGCGGGTAGCTGACCAGCCGTTCGCAGTAGAGGTCCTCGCCGTCGCGTTCGAAGCGGGGGTCCTCCTCGACCTCGAACATCGTGATCAGGTCGCCGCGCGGGCCGCCCCGCGGCCCGACGTTGCCCTGGCCGCGGAGGGTCATGTACTGCCCGGTCGCGACGCCCGCGGGCACGGAGACCTTGATCTGCTTCTCGGCGCGCACGCGGCCCTCGCCGCGACACTTCTTGCACGGCGTCGCGATCACGGTCCCCTCGCCGGCGCACGTCGGGCAGGGCGCGACGCTCACGAACTGACCAAAAAAGGAGCGCTGCGCGCGCCGCACCTCGCCCGTCCCGCCGCACGTCGCGCACGTGGTCGGCTTCGACCCCGGCTCGGCGCCGCTCCCCTCGCATTTGTCGCAGCTGTCGAGGAGCTTGGCCGTGACGGCGCGGTCGACGCCGGTCGCGACCTCGGATAGCGTCAGCGGCACCTCAATTTTCACGTCCGAGCCGGTGCGCGGCCCGCTCGCGCCGCCGCGGCCGCCCGCGCCGAACAGGTCGCCGAGGCCGCCGAACCCGGCCTCGCGCATGAAGATGTTGAGCGCGTCCGAGAGGTCGACGTGCTGGTAGGCGGCGCCGCCGCCCGCGCCGCGAAGTCCGGCCTCGCCGTAGCGGTCGAACGCGGCGCGCTTCTGCGGGTCGCGCAGGACGTCGTAGGCTTCGGTGATCTCCTTGAACTTCTCGGTGGCCTCGGCCGACCCGCTGTTGCGGTCGGGGTGCCACTGCATCGCGAGCTTGCGGTACGCCTTCTTGAGGTCGTCCTCGGACGCGTCGCGTTCAACGCCTAACGTGGTGTAGTAGTCAGCCATGGGTGCGTGTCGTCCCGAGCGCAGCGAGGGACCTGGGGTGCGAAACGACGGGCCGGGCCGGTCGCGGCCCGGGCGTGCCGTTGCGGGGTTGCGTGGGTCCCTCGCTGCGCTCGGGACGACACCGTCGGTGCCTAACGATTCGTGGTGGCCCGCTCAGTGCAGCAGGTCCGAGACGAGCCGCGACGTGTGGCTGACCAGCGCGATCACCTTCTCGTACGGCATCCGCGTGGGCCCGATCACGCCGATGACCCCGCTCAACCCGCCCGCCTGGTACTCGGCGGTGACGACGGTGAACGGCGCGAGGCGCGGGTCGTCGTGCTCGTCGCCGATCGTGATGGAGAGGCCGAGCGAGTGGCCGGGGCGGCGCGCGAGCAACCGCGCGAGGTCCTCGCGCGTCTCGGTCAGCTCCAACAACCGGCGCATCTCGGCACCGCTCGCGAACTCGGGCTGTTCGGCCAGCAGCGACGGGCGCCCGAGCACGAGCGCGGGCGCGTCGGGCCCGCCCTCCGGCTCGATGAGCGGGCCGGCCCCGGCGACGAAGATGTTGAGCAGGCCGGCGGCGTCGGGGTTGGGCGGCGCGTCGCGCAGCCGCTCGGGCAGCGTTCCGCGCAGCTCTGCCAGCGTGCGACCGCCGAGCCGCTCGTTCAACACGCGGGCGACCTCGCGCACTGCGTCGTCGGCGATCTCGCCGGGCACCTCGACGAAGACGGTGCGCACCGCCCCGTGGTCGAGCGTGAAGACGACGAGCAGGCGGTCGCTCGCCAAGCGCACGAGGTCGATCCGGCGCAGCACGGCCGCGTCGAGCGCGGGCCCGATGGCGACACCGAGCTCCTGGGTCAACACGCCGAGCGACTGCGCGGCGCGCCGGAGAATCGCCTCGATCGTGTCGACGCGGCCGGTCGCGGCCGTCGTCGCAAGATGCTCGTTCAGCCGATCCTCGTCGGCCGGCGCGAGCGCGGGGACGTGGATGAGCGAGTCGACGTACACGCGATATGCCTTGTGCGTCGGGATCCGACCGGCGGACGTGTGCGGGTGGAAGAGGAACCCCTTCTCCTCCAGGTCGCTCATCGTATTACGGATCGTCGCCGCCGACACATTCAGCCCGAACTGGCGCGCGATCGTCCGCGAGCCAGCAGGCTCGGCCGTCGCCACGTAGCTTTGGATCACCGCCTCGAGCACGCGGCGCTCGCGGTCGGAGAGCTCTTGATGCATGGTAAGTCTAATGCTACGAACGACTTCGAACTGCTGTCAAGTCGGCAGCGAGGGCGTCGAGGCGCAGCCAGCCGAGCGGCGTGAGCCGAACGCGCCGCGCAACCCCGTCGACGTCGCAGGCCGATTCGGCCCAGCCGGCCGCAACCCAACGGCCGACGCGATCCTGCTCGTCCGCACGCACGGCGAGCCCGTCGCGCGTCCGCAGCCCGAGGTAGACGTCCTCGGTCGTCCGCGCTTCCTGGTCCACGGGGTCGCATCCGGTCACGGGGTCCGCGCCGCCCATCACGCGTTGTAGCCACCGCGCGTAAGCGGGCTCGTTCCAGCGGCGGACGTGGCCGTCGAAGCCGTGCGCGGACGGCCCGAGCCCGAGATAGGGGACACCAGACCAGTACGCGGAGTTGTGGCGTGCACGTCGGCCGGGTCGCGCGAAGTTCGAGACCTCGTAGTGTTCGAATCCCGCCGCGGCGAGGGCGTCGTGCGCGGCGAGGAATTCGGTTTCGTACTGCCCCTCGTCGGCCTCGCCGATCTGCCCGCGCTCGGCGAAGCGACCGAGCGGCGTGCCGGGTTCGACGGTCAGCCCGTAGATCGAGACGTGCGAGGGGTTGGCCGCAACGAGGCGAGCGAGGTCACCTACGAGGTCGCGCGTGACCCCATGCGGCAGCGCGAAGATGAGGTCCAGCGAGATGTCGCCGATCCCGGCGGAGCGCGCGGCATCCACGGCGCGCTCCGCCGCGTCGTCGGCGTGCGAGCGCCGCATCCACGCGAGGGCGTCGCCGCCGAACGTCTGCGCGCCGATCGACAGCCGGTTCACGCCCGCCGCGCGCCATGCGCACGCGGCCTCCGCGCTCACATCGTCAGGGTTGGCCTCGACGGTGAGTTCGGCGGCTTCGTCCCAAACGAACCAGCGGCCCAGCTCTCCAACGAGCGCGGCGATGCCCGGGCCGCCGAGTCGAGAGGGGGTGCCACCGCCGAGGTAGAGCGTCGAGATCGGCACACGCTCATGCGGACTGGACGCCGGGCCGAAGCGTGCGCGCAACTCCGCGCCGACGCCGGCCACGTACTCCGCGACGGGCACCCGCGTACGGACCGCGATCGCGAAATCGCAGTACACGCAGCGGCGTGCGCAGAACGGCACGTGCACGTAGACGTGGCGGTAACGGGAGAGCACGGAGTTTGTACCCGCGGGTGGCGCGCACGTTCGCGTGGGCCGGCGCGATCTGCGCGCCGGCGCCGCGTCAGAGTCGGCGTATCGTACCGGTCAGCTCGGTCGCGATGACGCCACGCAGTTCGAGGCCGAGTAGGGCGGTGGCGCAGTGGCGCGCGCTCAGGCCGGCACGCGCGGCCGCGACGTCCGGGTCGGCCGCGGGTTCCTCGAGGGCCTCCCACAGTGCCAGCTCGTCGCCGGCCAGATCGGGGCGGCGTTCGACGCTTGGCGGGGCGGCGCGGGCTCGCTCGCGCCGGCCTGAAGCTCGGGCCGCCGACGGGCGGACCACCGCAGGTTCGAGTAGCGCCCGCAGGTCGTCGGGCGTCGCGAGCACGTGTGCCCCGTCGCGGAGGAGGGCGTTGGTGCCGCGTGAGGCGGGCGCGTCGATCGGTCCTGGGACGGCCGCGACGGTGCGGCCGACGTCGAGGGCAATGTCGGCGGTGATGAGGGCGCCGCTGCGTTCGGGCGCTTCGACCACGACGGTGCATTCCGCGAGCGCCGCGATGATGCGGTTGCGGCGGGGAAAGGCGCCGGGAACGGCGGGGGTGCCGGGAGGCTGCTCGCTGACCACCGCGCCATGCGCGAGGATGCGTGCGTAGAGGGCGCGGTGTTGGGCGGGGTACGGGACGTCCGCCCCGGTTGCCAGGACCGCGACGGTCACCAGGTCCGCGTCGAGCGCCGCCTCGTGGGCAACCGCGTCGATGCCGCGGGCGAGGCCGCTCACGACGCACGCGCCCGTCGCGCCGAGCGATGCGACGAGGCGGCGGGTGGTGTAGGCGCCGGCGGACGTGTTGTGGCGCGTGCCGACGATCGCCACGCGCGGTGACGTCGTGAGCGCGGTCGGGTCGCCGCGGATCCAGAGGAGGGGCGGCGCGTCGGGTAAGTCGAGTAACGCGCGCGGGTACCCCGCATCGCCCGGGATCACGACGACAAGCCCGTCAACGCGCGGGCGCATGGTGCGCGCCGCTCCATCGATGGCGCGCGTCCACTCCGGGGCCTTGGTCCCGATCGCGGCCGCCGCGCGGGCGCCGTCGCCTGCGTGGGCGCTGATGAGCGTACGCCAGCGCACCGGGCCGACGCCGGTGAGGCCGCTGAGCGCCACGGCCGCGACGCGATCGGCGAGCGGGCGGTCGAAGAGGGCGTGGGCGTCGGTGGGCAGACCGCTGCGTGCGGGCGGGTCGGGCGGCTCGCGCACGCTCAGGGCAGGGCGAGGTCGGCCTGGGCGGTGACCTTCTCGGTCTGCATCGCGAGCAGTTGCGACCACCAGCCGCTCAGGAGCGCGTCGAGGCCGGTGCGGGCCGCCGCGCTCACGACGAAGCTGCCGAAGCTGCCTGGTGCCTCGATAGGCGGCGCGTAGTCTTCGCCGAGCAGGTCGAGCTTCGTGAAGACGACGCAGTGCGGTTTGGCGGCGAGTTCGGCCGAGTATTCCTGGACTTCGTGGCGGAGCTGGTCGTATTCCGCCTGCCAGTCCATCGCGTCGATCGGGATGAGGAACGCGAGGACGCGGGTGCGTTCGATGTGGCGGAGAAACTGGATCCCGAGTCCGCGGCCTTCGTGGGCGCCTTCGATAATGCCCGGGATGTCGGCGACGACGAACGTGCGGTGGTCGGAGAGTTGGACCACGCCGAGGTTGGGCGCGAGCGTCGTGAATGGGTAGTCGGCGATTTTGGGGCGGGCGGCCGAGATGACGGAGAGGAGCGTCGACTTCCCGGCGTTCGGTTGGCCGACGAGGCCGACGTCCGCAATGAGTTTCAGTTCGAGCTCGAGCGTGCGTTGTTGCCCTTCCTCCCCGGGTTCCCACTCGCGCGGGGCCTGGTGGGTGGCGGAGGTGAACTTCGCGTTACCGCGTCCGCCGCGTCCGCCGCGCGCGATGGTCATTTCCTGGCCGTCGTCGACGATGTCGCCGAGGAACTCGCCGGATTCGGCGTCGCGGATGACCGTGCCGGGGGGAACCGGGAGGATCACGTCGGCGCCGGTCGCGCCCGTGCGGTTGGAGCCGCTGCCGTGCTCGCCGCGTTCGGCGCGCCAGTGGTCGCGGTACGTGTAGTCCAGGAGGGTGGCGAGGTTGCGGTCGCCGCGGACGATGACGTCGCCGCCCCGACCCCCGTCGCCGCCGTCGGGGCCGCCCATGGGGACAAACTTTTCGCGGCGGAACGAGCTGGCGCCCGAGCCGCCGGTGCCCGCTTCTACGCGGACGGTGACGCGATCGATGAACATGGCGGCGTGGTGCGGACGGGGGAATTAGGCGCCGTGGTGGGCGGCGTGTGACTGGGCGACGTGCGCCCAGAGTCGGCGGGCGCGGTCGCCGCCGTCGGGGGTGAGGTCGGCGACCGCGTCGAGGGCGGCGTCGACCGCGGCCGGCCGGACACCGACGTGGAGGGCGCCGTGCAGGTGTGATTGCAGCTGACGCTCCTGGGCCGCGGCCGCGCAGACGCCGACCACGCACAGCTCGCGCATCGCGATGCCGAGGGCGGGGCGGCCGAGCACCTGGCCGTAGCCCGTGTCGACCATCCAGCGGTCGAGCGCCGGGTGGAGGGCCGCGACGTTGACGCGGAGCTTGTCGTAGAACCGGCCGTAGACGTGGGCGCAGGTGGCCTCGCCGCGGGCGCGGAAGGAGCCAGCGTCCAGGTCCGGGTCATCGTCGGGCGCGGGGAGGCCCGAGATGCGGCGCCACTCGCGCATCGCGTTGAGGGCGCGCGGGAAGCCCGCGAACATGTACGACTGCAGGAGCACCTCTTCGACCCAGAGTGGCGGTAGGGTGTCGGCGACCGCGCGGGCGAGCGCGGCGCGGACCGCCGGTTCGGCGCAGGTCGCGACGATCGCGGCGAGCCGGACGAGCGAGCGCTCGACCGACGATAGGGTACCGTCCAGGGTGCCCGGGGAGTGCATCGAAACGTGGCCGACTGGGGCGGAACGTTGCGGCCGCGCGCTCACGCGGCCGGGCGGACTTCGCCCACGACGGCGCCGCGCGTGTTGCGGACCGGGCGCACGAGCCAGTCGCGGAGGGTGGGCGGGAGGGGATCGCCGAGAACGCCCAGGAACTGGAGGAGGCGAAGCACGGCGGGGTACTGGGCGCGGGTGGCGCCGTCGACGGCCTTGACCGCGATCCCGAGATCCGCGTCGACAACAGCGAGCGAGTGGACGCCTTCGGCGCCGATCTTGGCCACGACCTGGCCGTCGGTGGCTTCCGAGAGGACGGTGTCGAAACGGTCGGTGCCGCCGACGAGGAAGGGCCGGGTGCGCATGGCGTGGAGGATGCGGCCCGGCTCGTCGGCGCCGGTGCGCGCGGCGTGGGCGAGGGCCGCGTACGCGCGCGCCATTCCGACGAGCGGGAGTCCGTAGACCACGACGCCGCAGCCGTCGACCGCGGTGACGAGTGAGGGTTCCGGCACGCCGGTCCAGCGGGCGACCTCGCGCGTGCAGTCGCGCTGGACCGGGTGGTGTTCGCCCTCGTAGCCGGCGGCGGGCCAGCCGCAGGCAACAGCGCGGGCCAACATCGCCGCGTGTTTGCCCGAGCAGTTGTTGTGCAGGCGGGTCGGGCGCAGGCCGGCGTCGCGGAGGACCCGCGCGCCGCGAGCGGTGAGCGGTTCGTGCGGGCCGCAGGCGAGGTCGCCCTCTTCGAGGCCGAGGTCGCGGAGCATGCTGGCGGCGAGGGCGACGTGTTCGGGCTCGCCGCCGTGGGAGGCGCAGGCGAGCGCGAGTTCATCGTCGCCCCAGCGTGCGCGGTCGAACCCGCCGTCGCGCAGGAGCGGGAGCGCCTGGAACGGTTTGGCGCACGAGCGCCAGAACGTGACGAAATGCGGGTTGCCGGCGGCGGCGACGAGCGCGTCCCCGGTCGCGCCCGCGCTCACGACGGCGGCGTGGACGACGTGGCGCGCCTCGACCAGCGCGCCGCGCGTGGCCACTACGTCGAGGGAGAAGGTGCGCGTCGGGGGCATCCCGCAAAGGTACGGGGGCGGACGCGGCGTCAGAACACCACGGACGCGGGTTGTTCGCGCCCGGAGGTGCCGCGGCCGCCGCGTCACGACGCCGTCAGAACACCTTGACGAGGCCCTTCGTGTACTTCTGCGGGTTGCGGCGGACGTCCTCGAGGATCGTGTTCAGCTCCGTCAGCGTCTTGTTCAGCTGGTCGTACGACTGCTGGTCGGTCAGCAAGCGGGCCGCGAGGCCGTTGCCGCGCGTGAGCAGTTTGACGAGCGAATCGGCGCCGCCGGCGACGCTGACCATGCGCACGTAGAGCGAGTCGTCGCGCAGGAGGCGCCCGACCGTGCCCTGCGAGCCGTCGAGCTGCCGGGTGAGCGAATCGACCGAGCCCGTGACGCGCACGAGGTTGCGGTAGAGCTGCGGATCGTCGAGCAGCCGGCCCACGGTGCCGTTGCGGTTCTGCATGCGCTCGATCAGCGTGTTGGTGCGCTGGAGCGTGCCGGTGAGCTGGTCGTAGAGCGCGCGGTTGGTGACGAGCTGGCCGACGGTTCCCTCGCCGCGGGCGATGCCGCCGGTGACCGTGCGCAGGTCGCGCGTGAGCGTGACGACGTCGCCGACCGCGCCCGATGCCTGCTGGACGATCTGGTCGTAGTCGAGCGACGGGGCGATCGGGATCGTGTCGTTGGCGCGGAGGGGCGCGAACTTGGGCGTGCCCGGGCTGATGTCGAACACCTTGTCACCGAGCAGCCCCTGCGTGCGCAGGCGCGCCCGCGAGTCGCCGCGGATCTGGTCGCGCACGCTCTCGTCGACCTTGACCGTCAGCTTCAGGTTGCGTGTCGTGTCGGCGTCCGGCGGCAGGAAGGCGATGTTCTCGACCGTCCCGACGACCTGGCCGGCGACCGCGACCGTCCCGCCCACGCGTAGCCCGCTCGCGTTCGGTACGAACGCGACGAGCTGGTACTGCTTGCTGAACAGGTGCGCGGCCTGTCCAAGGCGGTACCCGCCGAAGAGGAGGATCGCGAGTGCGACGAGCACGACGCCGGCGACGCGGATCTGTTCGTAGGTGATGACGCTGCTGCGGCGCATGGCAGGGGGGCGGGGGCGGCGGGGGCGGCCTAGAGCCCGCCGAGGAAGTCCTGGATGTAGCGGTCGTCGCTCGCCGCCATCTCCTCGGGGGTCCCGAAGAACCGGATGCGCTTCTCGGCGAGTAACGCGACGTAGCTCGCCATGCGGAAGACCGAACGGATGTCGTGCGAGACGACCACGCTCGTGACGCCGAGCTCGCGCTGGAGCTTGAGGATCAGGCGCGTGATCGTGCCCGTCGTCAGCGGGTCGAGCCCGGACGTCGGCTCGTCGTAGAGCATGATGTGCGGGTCGTTGGCGATCGCGCGCGCGATGCCGACGCGCTTGCGCATGCCGCCCGAGAGCGACGACGGCAGCTGCGGCATGACGACGTCGGGGTCGAGGTCGACGAAGCTCAGCTTTTCGCGCACGCGCCGCTCGATCTCGTCCTCGTCGTAGTCCGTGTGCTCGCGGAGCGGGTACGCCACGTTCTCGTAGACGCTCATCGAGTCGAACAGCGCGGCGCCCTGGAAGACCATGCCCATCTGCTGCCGCACGTCGAGCGCCTCCTCGAAGGAGAGCTTGGCGATCTCGCGGCCGCGAATGTAGACGCACCCCTTGTCGGGGACGAGCAGCCGCAGAATGAGCTTGAGCGTGGTCGACTTCCCCGTGCCCGATTCGCCGACGACGACGATCGTCTCGCCCTTCATCGCGAGGAACGAGACGTCGTCGAGGATCGCGCGCCCGTCGAAACCGAGGCTCACGTGTTCCAGCTCGATGATCGCGCCCTCCGCGGGCCCGGGCTCGGTGGCGTCCGGGCGTTCCGCGTCGCCGCGGCTGGCGTCGGCGAGCTCGCGGCGGATCGCGGCCCGCACGCGGCGTTGGTCTTGGTCGCTCACGGGCCGAGGAAGGCGAGCAACACCTGGGTGAGGAAGTAGTCGACGATGAGGATCGAGATGCTCGACGCGACGACCGTGCGCGTGGTCGCGACGCCCACGCCCTCCGTTCCGCCCGTCGTCCCGAGTCCGTAGTAACACGCCGTGACGGCGATAATGAGCCCGAAGACGATCGGCTTGACGAGCCCCTGGATGAAATCGTTGGGGATGATGCCGAGCGAGAAGCCGCCCTGCGCGATCTGCTGCCAGACGGTCTGCCAGTAGAATGACGTCGGCAGGCCGACGTAGATCTTCGCGATCAGGTTGCCGCCGAGGATGCCGACCACGTCGTTGATGACCGTCAGCAGGGGCAGCATGATCACGCCGGCGAGCACGCGCGGTGTGACGAGCTTCTTGATCGGGTCGGTGCCGAGCGTGTTGAGCGCGTCGATCTGCTCGGTCACCTTCATCGAGCCGATCTGCGCGGCGACCCCGGACCCGACGCGCCCGGCGACCATGAGGCCGGCGAGCACGGGGCCGAGCTCGCGGATCATCGAGGCCGACACGAGCGAGCCGATGTACTGCGTCGCGCCAAACGTGCGCAGCTGCACCGACGACTGCAGGGCGAGCACCATCCCGGTGAAGAAGCCGGTGAGCACGACGATGCCCAGGGACTGGACGCCCATCGCGTCCATCTGCTGGAACATGTCGGTCACGTAGAATGGGCGCGCGAAGACGAAGCGCACGGATTTGCCCGTGAGCTGCGCGAAGTTCTGCGCGCCCTCGGCGGTGCCGAGGGCGAACGCGCTGAGGCGCGTCGTGAGGGAAGCCACGCGGCCGGGCGGGGCAATGGTCGTGCCGGGCGCGGCCGCGCTATCTTCACGCGGTCGGGGCCCTTAGCTCAGCGGTCAGAGCAGGCGACTCATAATCGCTCGGTCGTGGGTTCAAATCCCACAGGGCCTATCCCGGATCCGCCTCCCGCCGTTCGTGCCCCGCCGCGCTCCGTCTGCCTGCTGTACCCCCGCCGCATGAGGATGCCTTGCTAGGCGGACGTTCGGTGGGGCGGGTGCTTCGCGCCCTCGCGGGACCGCAGCACTACCGGGCGCTGGCCAACATGGCGCGCGTGTACCCCGACCCACGCGACGCGCTCGCGCGCTACTTGTGGGGCGCGGGGGACTACCCGGCGCGGGTCGCGGTCCGGACGCCAGCGGGCGTGGTGCGGCCGTGCCTCTACACCGGGCACGACATGCTCACCCTCAACGAGGTGTTCTGCCGTCTGGACTACGCGTGCGGCGCCGACCCGCGCGTCGTCGTCGATATCGGGTCGAACATCGGGCTGAGCGCGCTGTACTTTCTGACGCGGCGGTCGCGTCCAGTTTGCTACCTGTACGAGCCGGACCCGCGGAACGTCGCGCGGCTGCGCGACAACCTCGCCGAGTACGCAGACCGTTGGACGCTCGATGAGGTCGCGGTCGCGGCCGCGGGCGGGCGGGTCCGGTTCGGCACCGAGCCGACCGGCCGCTACGGCGGCGTGGGCGTCGCCGGGACGAACGTCATCGAGGTCGACTGCGTCGCGATCAACGACGTCCTCGAACACGCGCTCGTACGCGAGGGTCGGATCGACGTGGTGAAGCTCGACACCGAGGGCCTCGAGGTCGCGACGGTGCGCGCGATGGACCCGGCGCTTCTGCGGCATGTGGGGGCAATTTTTATGGAAGCCGCGCCGGACACGCCGGTCCACCCCGCCCTGTTCACCCAACAGCAGGACGGCAGCATCTGTCGGCTCACGCGACGGCCACCGTGACGGCCGTCGGGGCGCCGCGCCGGCGGCGTAGCGGCCGTCTTCCCGTCCCGCGAACCTCGTATTACGTTCCGCTTCCGCGGCGCGGCAGCCCGCGGCGAGGACGCGTAGCTCAGCTGGTTAGAGCGCTGCTTTCACACAGCAGAGGTCCGGGGTTCGAGTCCCTGCGCGTCCATCTCGACCTGGGCGGCCCGTCGGCCGTCCTGCAGCACCCATGCACCTTCAGATGCGTCTACGGTTTCTTCGGCCGCTGCTACTCGCCGCGGCCTTTTTTGTGTTCGCCCCGTTCGCGCGCGCGCAGGTCCCGGGGAGCAGCAGTCAGCCCTCGGCTTCCCAGGCCCAGCAGCTACTGCAGAACCGCCCGGATCTCCTCGCGCAGCTTCAGCAACGCCTGCTCAATTCGGGGCTCACGCCCGACCAGGTGAGGGCCCGCCTCCGCGCGTCCGGCTACCCGGACAACCTGCTCGACCCGTACCTCTCGGGCGGCGGCGGCCGGGGGGCCGCGGGTGACACCCTCTCCAGTTCGACCCTGCTGAACGCGATGTCGGCGCTGGGAATCGCCGACTCGCTCGACATCGACGCGCTGCGCGCAGACTCGACCGGACTTCGGGGCGACAGCACCTTTGGCCGCCGCGGGCGGGTGGGCGCCCCGATCCGGATCCCGACCGGCGCCCGCGACTTCATCGTCGACACGGTCGCGCGCTCCGCGGTCAATCCGCGGTACTTCGACACGACGACCACCGTCATCTACACGCCGCTGCCCGGCGACTCGACGCGCTACATCCGTCGGATCATCCGGCGTCCGGGGTACGGCGCCGGAGCCGACAGCCTTGAGCCGCTGGACACCACGCGCGCGGTGCGCGACAGCATACGCATCGCGCGGGACAGCGGTCTCGCCATCTTCGGGCTCGACCTGTTCCGCAACACGTCGACCACCCTGTTCGATCCAAACCTCGCCGGGCCGGTGGACCGCAGTTACCGACTCGGGCCGGGCGACCGCCTGGTGTTGATCCTGACCGGCGATGTCGAACAGTCGTACAACCTTCAGGTCACGCGCGAGGGCTTCGTCGTCATCCCGCAAGTCGGGGAGGTGTACGTGGCCAACGTGACGCTCTCGCAGTTGGACGACCTGCTCTACGCGCGTCTCGGCCGCGTCTACTCCGGCGTGCGGCGCGGCGGCGGGACCACGCAGTTCTCGGTGTCGGTCGCGCGCCTGCGGTCGCTGCAGATCTTCGTCGTCGGCGACGTCGTGCGCCCGGGTAGCTACCGCGTCTCGAGCGCCGGAACGGCGTTGACCGCCCTCTACGCCGCCGGGGGCCCGTCGGAAAACGGGTCACTTCGCCGCGTCGAGGTGCGGCGTGACGGCCGGACCGTCGGCACGCTCGACGTCTACGACTACCTGACGCAGGGCGACGCATCGCGCGACGCCCGGCTGCAGGACGGCGACGTCGTGTTCGTGCCCCCACGCCTGGCGCGCGTGCGCGCGCTCGGCGAGGTGCTGCGGCCGGCCACGTACGAGATTAAACCGGGCGAGACGCTCGCCGACCTCGTGCGCCTCGCCGGCGGCTTCACCGCCCTGGCCGCGCCGCGCCGCGTGGTCGTCGAGCGCGTGCTCCCGCCGTCTCAACGGGCCCTCGGCGGTCGCGACCGCGTCGTCATCGATGCATCGAGTTCCGCCGACGGCGCGACGGCACTCCTCCCGCTCGCGAACGGCGACATCGTGCGCGTGGCCCGCATCGCGATGCGGGTGCGCGACCGCGTCCTCGTCGAGGGGAACGTGGTGTCCCCCGGCCCGATCGGCCTCACGCCGGGGATGCGGCTGTCGGACGCATTGCGCGCCGCCGGCGGCCTCAAGGCCGACGCATACCTCGGGCAGGTGCTCGTGTCACGCATGCAGCGCGATTCGAGCCGCGTGCAGCTGCGCGCGGTGCTGCGCGACCTGACCGGCGCCGTGTACAACGACCTACCGCTTCAAGAGGACGACGAGGTCCGCGTGTTCGCGCTCACGACGTTCCGCCCCGAGCGCTACGTCGCAATCGGCGGCGCCGTGCGCCGCGGCGGCCGGTTCAAGTATCGCGACGGGATGACGCTGCGCGACCTCGTCCTGCTCGCCGACGGACCGACCGAGGGCGCCCTGCTGACTGAAGCGGAAATCGCCCGCCTGCCCGAATCGCGCGCGAACGGCGCGACGGCGACCACGATCCGAGTCGCGCTCGACTCGACGTACGTGCCCGGCCGCGAGGTCGGCGCGCGGGGCTTCGTTCCAGGCGTCGCCGCGGCCGCGTCGGGGGCGCCGGAAGCCGTGCTGCGCCCCTACGACAACGTCCTCATCCTGCGCCAGCCCGACTTCGAGCTGCAGCGCACGGTATTCGTCGGCGGCGAGGTGCGTTTCCCGGGGCGGTACGCGCTTCGGCGCAAGACCGAGCGGCTCAGCGATCTGATCGGCCGCGCCGGTGGCCTCACGTCCGAAGGTTACGCCGACGGCGTCGTGTTCTACCGGAGCCGCAGCAACACCGGGCGTATCGGCATCGACCTTCCGAACGTGCTCCGTGACCAGCGGGCGCGCGACAATTTCGTGCTACAAGACGGTGACTCCGTCGTCGTACCGTCGTACAACCCGGTCGTGCGCGTCGTCGGCGCGGTCAACGCGCCGAGCTCGGTCGCATTCGTGCCGGGGCGGAACATCGACTACTACGTGCGCGCCGCCGGCGGCCCGGCGCGCGACGCGGACGAGGGGCGGGCGTACGTGCGCCAGCCCAACGGCAAGTTCGAGAGCAAGCGCAAGCGCTTCTTCCTCCTGCCCACGTCCGTGCCCGAGGTGCGGGCGGGTGCGGAGGTCACCGTACCGACGCGGAGTCCGTTGGACGCGGGCAGCGCGGCGACGTCCATCGCGCTCTTCGCGCAGATCGCCGGCACGCTCGCGGCCGTCATCACGGCGGTCGCGATCTACAAGAAGTAGCCGCGCTCGGGGGAGTGCCGCGCGTCGCCGCGACTCCCCCGACCGGCCGGACGGCCTACCGCGTGCGCGTCATGGGGAGATGCCCGAAGCGCCATCCGGCGTCCAGGCGCACGCCGTACGCGTCGTGGCCGAAGTTCCGATTCAGTTCGACCACGGGCCCGACCGCGAGGAACAGGTCCGCCGCGCGCCCGAACCGCAGCCGCTCCACGCGCCCGAGGTACCGAACGTCCCAGTGCTGCTCGGGTGCGCCCTCGATCAGTGACGTCTGAACGACGCGCCGCGCGACCTCGAACGTCCAGCGGCCGTCGGGAGCGTACCGATCGTAGCCGATCGTCTCCGCTTCCCCGCCCTGTCCCGCCTCGGACGCGAGCGCCTCGCCAAGTTCGGTGTGGCCCTGCCGGATCGGGAAGTGCTCGTAGGGCGTGGTCTGCAATCGTACGCGCGCGAGGTGTGTGATCCGGGTGTTCAGCGCCTCGATGCGGAACGCGCCGATCGCGTTGCCGGCTCGTCGTATTGCGCGACGCAGGCCGAGCGTGTAGCCCGAGTCGTGATCGGGTTCTCCGGCCAGGTCGCGGGCGTCGAGGTTGCCGTCGTTCCGCATGTACTCGCCGTAGACTTCCAGGCGGGCGGGCGCGAAGACCCAGCGGGCGAACACGCTGCTCAGCTGATTCTGCACGATCGTCGTCCCACCGCTCGTGCCGAAGAAGCCCTGGAACGGCGCGCCGATCCGTGAGAGCGCGTGCGACGTCCCGTCCCAACGCTCGTGGAAAAAGCGCGACCCGCCGACCTCCAGTCCGGGAAGGCCGCGCACGGTCGCCACGGCGGCGACGCCGATCCCCGTTCGGTAGGCCGAGTCCGGCGAGACGGTGGAGTACGCACTCTGCGAGAGGCGGCCCGTCTGCGCGATCGCGTGGATCGTCGCCACGCCCAGCGACAGCGGACGGGCGGTGCCGACGAAAAGACGCGGGTACCCGGCCGCGTTGTCCCCTAGAATTTGCGGGTCGACGAGCGCCGGTCCCCACCACTGGTTCGCCGTCGTGAGTCCGGCCGTGACCCCGAGCGCGTCGACCCGTACCGTGCTCTGGCCCGGGAGGACCCGGGCGTACCGCTTCGAGCCGAACCGTTGCGGGAGGTCGATGACGAAGGGCTCGAGACCGTCGGCGAAGCGCTGCGCGCCGGTGTATCCGTTAGGCAGAATCGAGTACGCCTGGTTAGAGGCGACGAAGGCGGTTGGCTCGACGCGGGCCGAGAACCACCGCCAGCGCGCGGCGAACCCGCCGCGCACATAGCCGGTCACGCCACGCCCCGTCCAGATCCCGCCCGCGTTCATCGAGTAAGGGACCGCGGAGTTGTACGCGCCCCCGACGTCCGCGCCGGTCCAGCGGAACGACGCGGTCGCGCGGGGGTCGTCGAACGCGGCCCGCGCCTGCCACGGGTGCCGCGCGGTGTCCGGCAGGATCCCCGCGAGCTCGTTAGGACCGAACGGGCGGATGGACCACGGCCGCTGCCGGGCGATTCCGGCCACCTGCAGGACGCGCAGGTAATTTTCCTCTTCGCTCCCGACGGCGGCGTCGGACCAGTCCGCGAGGCGGCCGCCCATCACGACCGTGGTGCCCTGCGCGTGGGCGCGGGCGGGTCGACCCGCCGCAGCCGCCGCGCACACGAGCGCGACGGCGCGGCGGACGCGTCGCGGCGGCGTCGTGCTCACCTTCGGCGGCCCATCGTGATAAGGTTGACGGCGCCGCGACCGCGCCGCGCGACTGCGTGCGGCCTCCCATCCACGCGTCGCGCGGCCGACCCTACGCCCAGTTCCCTAGTCCGCATTGTTCGTGAGAGTTCTTGCACCGCGGCGTCCGTGGCCGCGCGCCGCGCAATCTACGCCCGCCCGCGTCGGCGCCGCGCGCGCGGTCCTGTTCGGCGCGGCGCTGGTCGGCACGGCACCGGGCGCCAAGGCGCAAACGGCCCCGCGCTCCGCGACCGGCGGCGTCCTGACGACCGTCGAGCCACTTGTGACGATCGGAAGCGTCGCGGAGGAGCGGGCGCGGCTCGGGCAGCTGTTCGGACTGGATTCGACGCGCGGGTTCCTGCTACGCACGCCGTCCACGCTGACGGCCCCGCTCGCGGCCCGACCGGGCGCGGTCTCGATCGGGCTCGTGCTGCCGGAGGTGCTGACGACGTACAACTCGGCGGTCCCGACGCCCGACAACGACGGCACCCTCTGGGCGGGGCGCGGGCAGAACGTGCTCGTGCGCGCGGGCGTGGCCATACGCTTCGGCCGACTGGAAGCGGCGCTCGTACCCGAACTTGCCTATTCGCAGAACCGCACGTTCCAGAGCCAGCCGGCCTTCTCGAGCGGGCAGCGCCCGGCGACCGGGCCGTACGCGGCGCAGTGGTTCACCGGCGTCTATTCGGCCGACCTGCCGATCCGGTTCGGCGATCAGGCCTACACGCTGCTCACGCCCGGGCAGAGCTACGTCGCCGTGACGACGGGACCGGTCGTGGTCGGGCTCTCGAACGAAAATCAGTGGTGGGGCCCGGGCACGCGAAACGCCCTGCTAATGAGCAACGCGGCCGAGGGAGTGCCGCACGCATTCGTCCGCACGGCGCGGCCGATCCACACGCGCATCGGCGACGTCGAAGCGCGCTGGATGTTGGGCCGCCCGACCGGGTCGCTGTACTTCAACCCGCCCCCGGACACGTCGGACGCGCGGTACCTCAACGGCGCGGTCGTCACACTGCGCGTCGCGGGCGCGCCCGATCTGACGTTAGGCGCGGCACGCCTGGTGCTCACCCGCGGCGCGGGCGGCATCCTGTCGCATGCGCTCGACGTCGTGATTCGGAACGAGAACCTCGGTACCGGGCCGGCGCTGCACACGGGGCAGCAGAGCGACCAGCTCGCGTCGGTCTTCGCGCGCGCCGTCATCCCGGGCGGGCGCACGGAGGTGTACGGCGAGTTCGCGCGCAGCGAGCTGCCGCGGTCGGTCCGGGACTTCCTGCTGCAGCCGCTCAACACCGGCGCCTACACGCTGGGTCTCGCGCACGCGTGGGGTTCGCCCGGCGCCGGCGCGCTGCGCGCGAGCGCCGAGGTGACCGACCTCGAGCAGACGCGCAACTTCACCGACCGCCCCACGCCCCCCGACTACTACACCGGCCGGGCGGCGCCGCGCGGGTTCACGAGCCGCGGGCAGCCGTTAGGCGCGGCGATCGGCCCCGGGTCGTCCAGCCAGTGGGCGGGCGTCGACTACTACGCCGCGGGGTGGCAGCTCGGCGCGTTCGCGCAACGCACCCGCAACCAGAACGACGCGCTCTACCGCGTCGCGATCGCGAACGCGTACCGCCACGACGTGTCGCTCTCCGGCGGCCTCCGCGCGGGCCTCCGCGTGCGCGGCGTGGACGCCCTCGCCACCCTCGGCTACACCGACCGGCTCAACTACCTGTTCCAGAACGGGACGTTCAACTACCTGGGCATCGGGAGCGTGGACGTGCGGAACGTGTCGTTGGGCTTCCGCCTGTCGCCTGTCGCGCGCGCGGCTCCGTAGCGCGCTACTCGGACGCCCGGCGACGGAACATGACGTCGAGGAACGTGACCTCGGACGTGTCGGCCCGACCGATGCCCAGGATGTCGCGCGCCGCGAAGCCGGCGTCGGCCATCGCGCCCACGAAGGACGCGAATGTCTGACCGCCGTCGAAGCGGTCGAGGACGCTGACCTCGGCGATCACGAAATCGGTGCGCACGAGTGTCGCCGCCGCACCGCGTACGATCTCGAGCTCCGCGCCCTCCGCGTCGATTTTCAGGCCGAACGGCTTGGGGAGGTCGCGGCCGCCGAGCAGGCCGTCCAGCGTCCGGACCGGGACGCGGCGCGCCGCGGCGACCGGGCCGGTCGCCTCGAGCGCGTGTCGCGCGTAGAACGAACTGCCCTGCAGGTGCCCCGGCTCGATGCGGATGTCGCGCACGTCGTCTGCCGCGCCGAGGGCGACGGCAAACTGCTCGCCCGGGCGCCGTGCGAGGATCGAGGCGATCGCCGGCGCGAACTCCTCGAGCGGCTCGACCAGCACGAGGTAGGCGTCGGGGAAGGCATCGTAGAGCTGCGGCGTGCCGTTGCCGACGCCGACGTCGATCACGGTCCCGGGACGCGCGCCCCATCGGCGCATGTACTCCGGCTCCCAGTAGGTGCGGCCGTGCTGCCAGCCGCGTTGCGCCGCGATGTTGCGCTCAACGCGCCAGCCCCACCGCAGCAAAGTGCGTTTGACGGCGTATTCGATCTGTGCGCGGATCATGTCACGACGCGTGGCTGGGCCGCCGTCCGCCGATCACGGCAGGACGCGACGGCCAGCCGAGTCGAGCCGGAAGACGAGGTTCCCGGCGAAGGTGGGCGGCAGCCATTCGTGCTGGACCGCCAGCGTCACGCTGTCGATCCGCGTCGCCGCGAGCCCGGGGCGTTGGACGACGAAGTCGAGCACGAGCGGACCGTCCCCCAGCGGGCGCACGTCGAGGAAGAACAATCCGCCGCCGTACGTGACCATGGGCGATTGCGTGTTAGGCGTGGACGCGTAGCCGACGCCGCCCCGTCGGACCGCGGTGAGCGCGACGCCGTCGATACCGTTTCCGGTCGCGGCGTCCTTCACGAGGCCGATCGTGGTGAGAAACAGGTCGCGCGTCCAACGCCCGAGCCCGTTGCCCTGCCCGCGCGTGCTGCTCGCGCGCAGGTCGACGCCGCGCACCGTGTAGCCCGCGCCGTCCGGCGGTGTGACGGTCACGTCTGCCGTGACGGGGCCTTCGCTGCTTGCCGGAAGCGAGACCTGCCAGAAGCCATCGCCGTCCGTGGTCGCGGCGGCGCTCGCGCCGGCCACCGCCGCGCCCGCAGTCGGCACGACCTGGACGCGAACGCCCGGCGCCCCCTTGGTCTGGGGGATGTCCGCGCCAGACTGCGCGTTGCGGTCCGCGTTGCTCGGGCTTCCGCGGTCGACGATCTGTCCGGTCACGCCGATCCGCGGGGACTCGCGACACGATTCGACGCCGCCGCACGGCCCGCACGCGGCCGCCGACGCCCCGAGGACCGCGCCCGCGGCCAGCCATGCCCCAGAGCGCGCGACGCGCGCGCCCACACCGCGCAGGCCGATCGCCGCGCCCATCAGCTGCCGCATCCGTGTTGCATCCCCGCCTAATCTGACCGCCGCGAGCCCGGTTCTCCAGCCGCCCGCGCGGCCTTGCGGCGCCCACCGGCGCCGATTCACGTACGCGGCGATGAGTGCCGCGCCCGAAACGCCCACCGCGATCGCCCCTCCCGTCCGCCTCTCCGTCTGCATCCCCGCGTACAACCGGTCGGGCGAGCTGCGCGAGCTCCTGGATTCCATCGGGGCCCAGGACTACCCACACTACGAGGTCGTGATCTGCGAGGACGGGTCGCCGCAGCGCGCCCAGATCCGCGCGGTCGTCGAGGAGTACGCCCCGGCCCTCGGCGGGCGGCTTCGATACTTCGAGAACGTCGAGAACCTCGGCTACGACGCAAACTTCCGCGAGCTGATCCGGCGCGCCCACGGCGAGTACTGCTTCATCATGGGGAACGACGACGTCGTCGCCCCGGGCGCCTTCGCGACCGTCGCCGACGCGATCCGCCGCACGCCGGACGTCGGCGTCATCCTCCGCAGCTTCGCGTACTTCCGCGACCGGCCGGAGAATTACTACACCATTGCGCGTTATTCCGCCGACGAGCTGCGGTTCCCGCCGGGGCCGGACGCGGTCGTGCAGTTCTACCGCCGCGCGGCGTCGATGTCGGGCCTCGTCCTGCACCGGGGGGACGCGCTCGCGCTCGACACGGACCGGTTCGACGGCACGCTCTGGTATCAGATGTACCTGATCGCCCACATCCTCATGCGGCGCCCGGGGCTGTTCGTCCCCGAGGTGTTGGCCTTTTACCGCAAGGGCGGACGTTCCGACTTCGGCACGAGTGCGAAGGAGCGGGATCGCTTCACACCCGGGGCGGCGCACGACGTCACCGAGGCCGTGCGCCTCGTCGCCGGCACACTGGAGATCGCGGAGCAGTTCGACGCGGTCCACGGCACCGACGTGCGCCGCCGCGTGTGTCGAGACCTCGCGGACCATAGCTACAACACCTTCGCGCATCACGCGGCGCAGCCCGTGCGCGAGTACGTGGCACTGTACCGCGGACTCGCCCGGCTCGGGTTCTGGCGCTCGCCCCTCTTCCACGCGTCCGCCGCCGCCGTCGCAGTCGTCGGCCCGGAGCGGTTGCAGCGCGTGGTCCACGCCGCCCGCCGCCGCCTCGGCTACACGCCGTCGTTAGGCGAACGTCCGCGCAACACCGTCGTCCTCCGCTCCCCAGCGCTCGGCGATCGCCCGTTCGTCGCGCGATAGCGGCGGTCGTCACCCGCCGTTCCGTCCCGAAGCGCGCGGCCGGATCTTAGGCCCCTACCTCCGCGTGGCGGAGCACGAAGCACCCCTGGTCGCCGGTCCCCGCGCGGTTCCGCTGGGCGGCGGCGAGCGAATACCGGACGCGCGCGAGCTTCGTCCCGACGCCCACGCGCCCGAACGGATTCGCGCCGGCGGCCAGCGTCGCGCCCGCCCACGCCTGCCAGCGGCCCTCGTCCCGCCAACTCGACTCGACCCGAAGGCCGACCGCCGCCGCCGCGCGCCCGAGCCCGTCCGACGTGAGCAGAACGAGGTGCCGCGGCGCGTCGTGCTGAACCCACCGGGCCCCGTAGGTCCGCGAGGCCCACGAGTCGAGGAGCGGCACGCGGACGAGCAGCGCGCCGCCGGGTGCGAGCAGGGCGGCCGCGTCCGCGAGGAATCGCTGCGTATTAGACGCGTGCTCGAGCACGTGGTGCATGGTGATCACATCGAACGACTCCCCGCGCAAATCCGCCAGCTCGCCGCGCACGAAGCGCCGCGCCCCGTCCGAGTATGGTTCGAACGGCAGGTACGGATCGACGCCCGTGAGGTGCCGAAACCCGCGCCACCAGAGTGTGGTCAGGAAGTCCCCCGATCCGCACCCCGCGTCCAACACCCGCGCGTCGCGCGCCGGCCTCACACGCCGCAGCGCGCGCCACCGGTCGTCGAGCCCGAGCCGCCGGCGCGCGTCGAGGACCGCGCCGGTCCGTTTCGCGAAAGGTTCGTACGTCGCGGGGTAGTACGGCCCGAGATCCCGCGGCGGGTCGACGATCGTACTCGTGCCGCACTGGCCGCACGGCTCGTAGTGGAAGACGTCGCCGCTCTCCAGCTGGTACTCGCGCACCGCGTAGCGCTTGCGTGGGATGGTGGGACCGTGACAGGCGGGACAGTTCATGCGAGAGATGCGCGGGTGAAGCAGGCCGGCGCCACGTCGGGCCGCGGCCCGGGGCCGCGGCGACGCCGGTTAGGCGGCGTCGGGTGCGGGCGCGGTCCCCGGCGCGCGGCGCGCGGCGACGCGATCACGCAGCCACGCGACCCCCGACGCGCGCTCGTCCGCGGTGACGAGGAGTCGCGGCGCGCCGAGCGCGAACACGCCGAGCGCGACGGCGGCGATCGCCGCCCGCGCCGCGAGCGGACCGGGGATCGAGCACGCGCCCAGGAGCGCAACGCCGGCGAGCGCCACCCAGCGGCCACGTCGGAGCGCCGGGCCGAGCGCGGGTAGCACGCGCGGCACGGCCCAGTACAGGGCGACCGTGTCGAACGCGATTCGCAGCGCGAACGCGATCGCCGCGCCGACCAGCCCGTAGCGCTCGAGCAGCGCCCAGAGCGCGCCGAGGTAGAGCGGGATCTCGACGGCGTGAAACTTCGCGGGCAGATCAGCGCGCCCGGCGCTCTGTAGCACCACGAACGGCATCTGCGCGCAGCTGTTGACGTACCACGCGATCGTCAGCAGTTGCAGGACCGGCGCGGCGTCGCGCGCGAGGGCCGCGCCGAGCCACGCGCGCAGCCCTTCGGGCGCGAGGACGACGAGCACGAGCGCGGCCGGCGCCACGCCCGCCGCGGTCGCTCGCAGGCCGCGGTCGAAGAGCGCCGCCGCCCGCAGCGGCGCGGCCGCGAGCGCGGCCGCGAGCGCCGGAAACAGCACCGGCTGCAGCACGGCGCTGACGACGCTCAACTTGGACGCGACC
The DNA here is from genome assembly GCA_963763675.1 of uncultured Gemmatimonadales bacterium. Classification (GTDB taxonomy): domain Bacteria; phylum Gemmatimonadota; class Gemmatimonadetes; order Gemmatimonadales; family Gemmatimonadaceae; genus BPUI01. Next base: position 464,707 of record CAVXPN010000001.1, on the reverse strand, counting down.
TCGCTCACGGCCGCGTACTGTGCGAACGCAGCAATTGGCAGCGCGCCGCCGATCAAGAACCGATCGCCCGTGGCGAGAATCGGCGTGGCGAGGGTGCTGAACGTCATCCAGCCCGCGACCCCGGCCAGACTTCGCAGGGCGCGCGCGCGCGGCGCCCGCACACGGCGGAGCTGCCGATGGCGCACGCCGACGATCACGGCGTGCGCGATGCAGATCACGAGGCGCGCCGCGACGAGCACGCCGACCGAGAGTACGAGGCCGTGACTGATCGGCTGGACCGCCCACGGGCCGACGAACGTCAGGAGCGCGAGCGGGACGCGGAGCGCGTTCACCGCGCGGAAGTCCTGGCCCGCCTCGAGCACGCCACGCATGCCCGACGTGAGGACGGTCAGCGGGACGGCCGCCGCGAGCAGGCGGAGCGCGTCTCGTGCCTCATCCTGTAGCTGCGGCGCGACGTGCAGCCACCGTCCCGCGAGCGCGGGAGCCGCGAAGGCGAGTGCGAGCGCGCCCGCGATCCCGACGCCGAGCATCAACCACCACGCGGTCCAGACGATCTCGGGCGAGTCGTCCTGGTCCGCGCGTCCGGCACGTACGGCGAGCGCCTGCGTCAACGCCCGCCCGATCCCGAGGTCGAAGGGGCTGAACGACCCGACGAGCGTCCAGGCGAAGGCGAGCAGGCCGAACCGGTCCGCGCCCATCGCGCGCACGAGTGCCGGAATCGCCAGCAGCGCGCACGCGGCCGGCAGCGCCCAGCCGGCGGCGTTGAGCGCGACGTTGCGCGCGAGCAGTCGCCCGCGCGTCAGCTCCCCAACCCCGGCGAGCATCGGGCTATCGCGGCGCCGGCGCGCCGCCCGTCCGGTGGGCCCGCGTGTACAGGTACACGACGCCGGCGATCAGCCAGAGCGGCTCCATGAGGAACGGCAGCAGGAGCGAGTTGACCGTCGCGCTGTGCAGCACGAGCGCGACCGTCCACGCCGTCGTGCCTAACGCGAACGCGCGCGCCGCGGGCGGCGCGGCCGCATCGCGCCAGAGCCGCCGGCACCGCGCAACGACCAGCCCGAGCAGGGCCAGGTAGAGCGCGAGCCCCACGAAACCTGTCAGCACGGTCACGAACAGCAGGCCGCCGTCGAGACCGGCCGCCGGCAGGTTGTCCGCGACCGCCCAGCCGTAGGCGCGCCGCACGTACTGGTACGTGTTGAAGCCGACGCCGAAGACCGGGTTGTCCGTGATCACCGTGATCGCGCGCAGCCACGACTGGACGCGCGCCATCGCGGACTCGTCGATGCTGAACTTCTGGAACGAGAGCGCGAACCCGATGATCACCGGCAGGAACGGGACCGTCACCAGCCCGACGAGCCCGAACGCCTTCGCGAGCCGCGGCCGCAGCCCGCGGGCCGCGAGGATCACCAGCAACCCGGCCGCGAACGCGAGGATGGCGCCGCGCGAGACGGTCATGAGGAGGGCCGCCAGCAGGAGGACCGGCTTCCACGAGCGCACCGCGACCCCGAACGAGACCTGCGCCGCCTGGACGAGGAGGGGAAGGACGATCAGAATTCCGGCGAAGTTCGGGTCGAGCAGGGTCGACACGAGTCGGTGGCCCTGGTAGTCCCAGGTGAGGATGTTAGGCCCCTGCGGATAGACCGTCTGCGCGAAGTGCTCGAAGGCGAACACCTGAAACACCCCGAATGCGGCGAACGCCAGCACCATCCGCTCGATCGCCGACCAGATCACCGGCGCGTCGTCGTCGCGCGCCACGTTGAGCACCGCGACGTACAGCCCGAAGTACGCGAGCCACCGCCCGAGGTAGGCGAAGCTGCCGAGGAGTTCGGCGGCCGAGATCCCGTACTTCTGCGCGGCCCACAGGCCCGCGCCGACCCCGACCGCGGCAAACAGCAGCGCGACGCCGACGACCGCGTCGACCCTCAAGCGCCGGGCTTGCAGACACGCGAGCGCCGCGATGACCAACACGGCACCAACGAACAGGTCGTTGAGGAGGACCGGGTACTCGGGGCCGCGGATCAGCACCGGCGCACGCCCCAGATTCCCGACCACGAGCCCCGCCACGGCCAGACACAACACGCGGACCGGTCGCACGCCGGCGACCGGCGCGCGGCGCGCCCGCGGACGCGCACCCGTCGGCGCGCCCCACGCGGCGCCGCCGGGCAGCAGGCGCGCGCCCGCGGCCGGCGGCAGCGTCCCGGCCGGCCCCACCGCCTAACGTGACCGGGTGCGACCGGCGGCGGCCGGCGACTGCACGACGACGCCTAACACGGGCACGCCGAGTCGGCCGAGCGCGTCTGACGCGGCCGCGAGGTCCGCGCGCGGCGTGACGCCGGCGGCCGCGACCACGGCGACCGGCCGGCTCGGGTCAAGCAGGGCCGCCGTACGCGGGTCGTCGAGCGGCGCCGCCGCGACGTACACCGCATCGTGCTCGGCATCGGCCCGCTGCACCGCCGCGCGCAGCCCGGCCGAATCCCACTCGACCGCGCCGCGGCCGCCGGAGGGCGTCGACGCGACGTCGAGCACCACGGCGGTCCGCCCACGCGCCCGCGCCTGCGCGGCGAGCGCGTCGGCGACGCCCTCCGTGCCGAGTCCCTCGCCGGCCCCGACCACCATTACTACGCCCGCGTCTGCGGCGGGCAGCAACAGCGGCGCGCCGAGTCGGAGCGCGACCGAGGGCAGCCCGGTCGCGCGCTCGGCGTCGGCCGGCGTGCGCACGCGCGACGACCACGCGTCACGCCCGAGCACCCACGCCACGGCCGCAAGCAGGCCGAGGATCAAGCCGCCGGGCAAGGTCCACACTGCGCGAGGGAAGAGCGGCCGCTTGGGCGGGATCGCCACGTCGACCTGCCGGACCTGGCCCCCCTCGCTCAGCGCGGAGAGCCGCGCGTCGATCATCTGCGCCTGAAGGCCGAGCAGCACCTGCGACAGCCGCTTCACATCCCGCTGGCGGCGGAGCGCGATCTCGGCCTGTCCGGGCAACGCCCCCAATCGCGACTGCACCGACTGCTGCTCGGCCGTCAGCTCCTGCGTCTGGCGATCGAGCGCGCTGGCGTACGTGCGCGCGAGCGGGAGCAGCCCCCGTTCGAGGTCCGAGATGCTCTGCGTGAGCACGACGACGTCGGGGTCCCGCTCGGTGCGGAGCGCGAGCAACCGCGTCCGCTCGGTTTCCAGCTGCGTGACCTGGGTCAGGATCGAGTTGATCGCCGGCGCCCGCAGGAAGCTCGGGAAGGCTGCGAGCTGGCGCGGGCTGAGGCTGCCGCGCTCGACCGCGTCGACGAGCGCGTGCGCGGCGAGGCGCTCGGATTCGAGCGGCACGAACTGCGAGCGGACCTGCTGGATCGCCTCGAGTCCGCTCTTGCCGACGAGTTCGGGGTCGAACACGCCGGTCGCCGTCTGGTCCCGCGCGAGCGCATCCTCCGCGGTCGACAGCTGGCGCGCGGCGGTGTCGGCCTGCGCGGCCATGAATTCGTACCGGCGCTGGTTGACGCCGCGGTCGACGGTGCGGCGCAGCTCGAGGTAGACGGCCACGGCGGCGTTAGGCACCGCGGCCGCGGTGACCGAGTCGGGCCCGCTGTACCGCAGCTTGACGACGTCGCCGCCGGCCTTCTCCACCGTGAGGTGGTCGTCCGCGCGCGTGATCGCGTCCTCGCGGTCTTCGAACTGGACGACGAATGTCGGGAGCTGGACCCCGCGCGCCAGCGTCACCGCGCCGACGCCGGCGATCGGACCGGCGCTCCCGGGCGTGAGGCGCTGCACGGAGTCGCCGCCGGCGACGCGGTAGCGCCCGTCCGCCTCGCGCGTGAACGTGACCGTACGGCGCCGGAACGAGCCGCCGATCGGGCCGGGCGCGAACAACGCGGCCGACGGGAAGCCGTGCGGCTCGAGGACGCGGGCCTGGAGCGCGAGCGAGTCGACGACCCGGCCGGCCAGCTCGCCGCTCTCCAGCAGCTGGACCTCGGTCTCGAGCGATGACTTCAGCACGCCGCCGAGCGCCCCGCCGGCGGCCGATCCCGCAATGTCACCGGCGATCCCGAAGCGCGAGAGCAAGGACCCGGTGGGGTCGTTCGCGTTCCGAACCAGCACCGATGCCGCGCCGCGGTACCACGGGCGCACGAAGACCACGAGCGCCAAACCGATCAGCGCGCCGAGCGACGCGCCGGCAAACAGGGTGCGCCACCCGCGCCCGATCGTTCGGACGAGCGCGCCGACGTCTACCGACTCGTCCGCGGCGGTCGCGGGCGCGACGCGCGGTGCGGGCGCCTGCCAGCGGAGCGACTGCAGCTCGGCACGCACGGACGCGCTCGGCGCGCCCGCGGCGACGCCCGTCGCGCCAGCGAGGTGCGGCCCCCCGACGTTAGGAGCGGTCGCGTGCCCGGCGCCGTTCGACGCGGCCCCGTTTGCCGCCGCGCCGTTCGACCCGGCGCCGCTCGAGCCGTTGGTCCCGTTGCCGCCATTGGTGAGTTCCACGCGTTCAGCCCCCCCGCCGGAACACCTGCACCCCGACCGACACGACGAGGCCGAGCGTGCTCGCGACCGCGAGCGCGTTGCGCGAGAGCCAGCTCCGCCGCCCGACGATGATCGCGTCGCCCGAGCGGAGGTCCGTCAGTCCGGCGCGATCCGCGCCATGCAACACTTGCAGTTCGCGGCCGTCGCGCACGATCTCGACTTCACCGGGGTTCGCCGCCTCCGTCAGGCCGCCGCCCTGCGAGATCACGTCGCGCATCGTGAGCGTCGGGTCGACGTAGTAGAGCCCCGGCGCGCGGACCTCGCCCTGCAATCCCACGCGGCGCAGCACCGTCACCGTCACGTTTGGATCGCGGAGGTAGACCGCATACCGCACCCGCAACGTGTCCTGCAACGTGTTGATCGTGAGGCCCGTGACCGTCACCGGCCCTAGCCGCGGCAGCACGATCTGCCCGGTCGCGTCCACCGTGTACTCGTCGCTGAACTGCGCTTCACGCCACACCTTCACGCGCACCCGGTCGCCCACCGCGACGTTCACCGCCGACGCGCGCTCGGCGGACTGCGCCGCCGACGCGTCCAGCGAAGCGGCGAGCGCGCCCTCGTTGTGCCCGTGAGCGCACGCCGAAAGACCGGAGAGGCCGACCGCGAGCGCAGCGCCGCGCGCGATGCCGCGCCCGGCGGCGAGCGCGGTTCGGGGCGACCGCACGGCAGCGAGGCCGTGAGAAGGCGTGCGAAGAGAAGTCACGACGTGTGGGTGCAGCCGATTGCCGGAACGCTTGGAACGCGCGCCGGGTCCCGCCGGGCTCCGAGCCCGCCGAGAAAGAAAGAACGGTAACGGCTTTCGTACGTCCGAGCGACCGAGCCGGGGTGCGAGGCGCGCGTGCCGTACCCCACTCGCGCGACAACGGGCCACCTCGGGAGACACGTCGGGAGCGCGGTATCTTGCACGCATGCCGCCGGAGCCGCCGCCCGCCGACGCGCTCACGCGCGCGCCACATCGCATCGTCCTGGTCCACCCGGGCGCGCTCGGCGACTTCGTGCAGGCGTTTCCCGCATTCGGGGCCGTCCGCGCGGCGTTCCCGACCGCTCGGATCGCCGTCCTTACCGACACCGGCCTGGCCGGTCTGGCCCGCGGCACCGGGCTCTTCGACGACGTGCTGGCGTTCGACGCGTCCGTCGCGTTCGGGGGCGGGATGGGCGCGCGCGTGGCGCTCACGGCCGGTCTCGCGCGAGCGCTCCGCCGCTTCGGCCCGCATGCGGTCGGGGTGTTCAAGGGCTCGCCCGTGTACGCCGCGCTCGCGGCCGCGTCGGGGGCAGCGCGGCGAGCGGGGCTCTGCCGCGGGTTCGGAGGAACGCTGCTGACCCACCCCGTCCCGATCGATCCGACGCGACATCACGAGGACCGATTTCTCGACGTCGCGGCCGCGCTCGGAGCCGATCCCGCGCGGCGGACCGATGCCCGGTGGCCAACGGCCATCGCGCCGATTCCACCCAGCGCGCCAGAGCGATTCCTCATCGGCCTTGCCCCGGGGGGCGGCCGGAACGCGAAACAGGACACGCCCACGAAGCGATGGCCGGCGGATCGCTTCGCCGAGCTAACCCGCGAGCTGGCGCGCGACTACCCCCAAGCCGACTTCGTCCTGCTCGGCGCCGCGAGTGATCGGGCCGAGCTCGACGTCGTACGGGCAGCGCTACCGCGCCCCGACGCCGCCATCGACCTCGGCGGCCGTACCGACGTGACGGCGGCACGCGCGGCCATCGCTGCGCTGGACGTGTACGTCGGCAACGACTCCGGGCTCATGCACGTGGCCGCGACCACGGGCACGCCGGCGGTGATCGTCTTCGGCCCAACGGACCCGCGCGCGATCGCGCCGCGGCGCGCCGGCCTGCACGTCGTGTGGGACCCCGTCGATGATCCGCCCTGCTACAGCGAGGTGACGGGCGCCCAACGCGCCTGTGCGTCATCGTGCTGTATCGAGCGCGTCCGTGTCGACCGCGTGCGCGCCGCGGTCGAGCACGCGCTCGCGTGCCGGCGCGCGTGCGAGGATGTCGAGTACTGAAGTGTTTGCGCTTTGTTCCCGCCGCGGTGCGTCCATTTCGCTACCCGCGCCGCTCGCGCTTCGTTACGTTCCCGTTCGCGCCCGCAAGGCACCCACTCGTCGCGCGTGAGTGGGTGCGGCACGGGCGGTAGCGGCGCCGCCCACCCCGTGCTCGGACGGGGCCCGACGAGATCACCTCACCCCGACTGCATGCGCCGGAAGTACCAGCCGGTCCGAGCTGCCCTATCCCGCGTCGCCCGCCCCAACGGCCTTCGGTCGACGGGGCCTGCGGGTGCGACGACCGGGACGGCGAGCGCGGCCGCGAGTGCGGGCAACACAGGTGTCCTCGGCCCGCTCGCGCTCGCCGTCGACGCGATGGTCGATCCGATGCCGCCTCACGTCGGCGCGGCCGAGCGTGGCGAGCGCGCGCGGCGCTACAAGGACGCGGCGCACGGGGAGGGGTCGCACGGGCGCCTCGCCGAGGCGCCCGACCTGACCGCGCCCGCGGCCCCCGTCTACCTGGTCCCGGACACTCCCGACGTTGCCGACGAGAGCGCGTCGCGATGGCTCGCTCGCGCGTCCAAGCGGGGACTGGACGTCGTCGGCGCCACGGTCGGCCTCACGCTGGCCGCGCCGTTGCTCGCCGTGCTGGCCGTCGTGGTACGCGTGGGCTCGCCCGGACCGGTGATCTTTTCGCAAGCTCGCGTCGGGCGCGGGGGCCGCGTGTTTCGGTGCTACAAGCTGCGCACGATGCGCGAGGACGCCGAGCAGCTCCTACGAACCGACCCCGAACTGCGCGCCATGTACGAACGGCACAGCTTCAAGGTCCCCTGCACCGCCGACCACCGGGTCACGCCGATCGGGCGCGTGTTGCGGCTCACGAGCTGCGACGAACTGCCGCAGCTATGGAACGTGCTCCGCGGCGAGATGTCGCTCGTCGGCCCGCGCCCGCTCGTCGTGCGCGAGCTCGCGCACTACGCGGGCGCGGACCGCGACCTGCTGCTCTCCGTCCGCCCCGGCCTAACGGGGGCGTGGGCCGTCGGCGGCCGCAGCCGCGTCGGGTACCCCGACCGCGCCCGCATGGAACTCGACTACGTCCGCGCGTGGACCCCGCTCCGCGACCTGGCCATTCTCGCGCGCACCGTCGGCGTCGTCCTCGCGCGGCGCGGCGCGAGCTGACCGCCTAACGCCGTCGTCCGCCGCCCGCGGCCCGCGGGCGAGCCGCGCCCCGTGGGCGTCCAGCGCGCGCGCCAGCTCGCGGCCGAACTCCGCCCGGAACCGCTCGGCGGAGAACCGCTCGGCGTTGCGCCGACACGCGATCGGCGGTAATCCGGGACTCGTGCGCCTCGAAGTGACGGACCGCGGCCGCCAGCGCCGCCGGCGTCTGCTCGTCGTAGAGCACGCCGGTCGGGTGCTCCGCGTTCAGCCCGCGCACCGTCTCGCGGAGCGCCCCGCCGCCGTACGCGATCACCGGCGTCCCCGCAGCCTGTGCCTCGACCGGCGCGATGCCGAAGTCCTCGGCGGCCGCGAACAGGAACGCGCGCGCGCCGCCCACCCAGCGCGCGAGCTCGTCCGCGCCGACGTGCCCGAGCAGCCGAACGTTAGGCCCCACCGCACGCGCCACCTCGCGCCGCTGCGGCCCGTCGCCGATCACGACGAGCTGGCGGTCCGGCAGCGCCCGGAACGCCTCGACGATCATCGGGATCTGCTTGTACGGCACGAACCGCGACGCGGTCACGTAGTACTCGCCCCAAGCGTCGCCGGTTGACGCCCCCGCGGGCGGGCGGCCAAAGCGCGCGAACCGCGCAACGTCGACCGGCGGGTACACGACCCGCGCCGCGCGCCGGTACGCCTTCCGGACGCGCCGGGCCACGAAGGCCGAGTTAGCGACGAACTGGTCGACGCCGTCCGCCGACCGCGCGTCCCACGCGCGCAGGCGGTGCAACGCCCACCGGGCGACGAAGCCCCGCGGCCCCCAGCCAATCCCAGCCTCGCGCAGGTACTCGTGCTGCAGGTCCCAGGCGTAGCGCAGCGGCGAGTGGCAGTAGCACACGTGCAGCGTGTCGGGTCCGGTGATCACGCCTTTCGCGACCGCATGGCTGCTCGAGACCACGAGGTCGTAGCCCGAGAGGTCGAGCTGCTCGATCGCGAGCGGCATCAGCGGGAGGTACCCGCGGTATCGGGTGCGGGCGAACGGCAGCCGCTGCACGAACGTCGTCCGCGCCGTGCGCCCGCCGAGGAACGCGCGTTCCTCGGCCGGGAGAAAATCGCAGACGGCGAACAGATCGGCGTGCGGCAGCAGCAGGAGGATCTGCTCGAGCACGCGTTCCGAGCCCGCGTACGTCACGAGCCAATCGTGGACCACGGCGACCCGCGGCCGCGCGCCGTCCCACGTCACGCCGCTACGGCCACCCGAGCCGTACGCCGGTCATGCGCGCGCGAGACCGGCCACAACGGCAACGGCATCGGGCTCGCGGAGCGGGCGCGCCGAGACCGGCGGCCCGTCCGGCGCGCCGGTGTACTCGGGAACAAGAGCCTTGATCGCGGCGCGCAGCTCGTCCGCGGGGGCGTTGGCGTGCGCCAGCGCGATCAGCCCGGGAATCGTCGGGCCGCCGTCGAGCTCGAGGCGCGCGTTCCGCGCCCTCAGCACCTTCGGATGCTCGGTCGGCGAGGCGTTCTCCTCGTTGAAGAACAACTCCTCGTAGAGCTTTTCGCCCGGGCGTACGCCCGTGAACTCGACCGCGACGTCGTCCGCCGAGAGACCGGAAAGGCGGATCAGGTCGCGCGCGAGGTCGACGACGCGGACCGGCTCCCCCATGTCGAGCACGAACACCTCGCCCCCCTCGCCCATCACGGCGGCCTGCAGTACCAGCTGCACGGCCTCGGGGATCGTCATGAAGTAGCGCACCATGTCCGGGTGCGTCACGGTGACCGGACCGCCCGCCTGGATCTGCCGCAGGAACGTCGGGATCACGCTCCCGCGGCTGCCTAACACGTTGCCGAAGCGGACCGACATGAAGCGGCACGACGAGCGCGCCGCAATCTCTTGCACGACGCCCTCCGCCAGCCGCTTCGTCGCGCCCATCACGCTCGACGGGCGGACGGCCTTGTCGCTCGAGATGAGCACGAACCGCTGCACGCCCGTGCGCGCCGAGACGTCGGCAACGACGTGAGTCCCGAGCACGTTGTTCAGGATCGCTTCCGACACGTTCTGCTCCATCAGCGGGACGTGCTTGTGCGCCGCCGCGTGGAAGACCGCATGCGGGCGGAGCTGACGAAACACGCGCTCGAGCCGTGCGCGGTCGCGCACGTCGGCGATGACGGGCTCGACCCGCACGTCGGGGAACGACCGCGCGAGCTCGTGCACCAGCTCGAAGATCGAGTTCTCGCCGCGCCCGACCGCGACGAGGCGCGTCGGCCGCGCACGCGCAAGCTGGCGGCAGAGCTCCGAGCCGATGGATCCTCCGGCCCCCGTGACCAGTACGGTCTTCTCCTGCGCGAGCAACGCTACGCGCCGAAGGTCCGTGCTCACCGGGGCGCGGCGGAGCAGGTCGTCGATCTCGACCTTGCGGAGGGCGCTGACGGATTTGGTGCCGCTCAGCAACTCGTACAGCCCGGGAACGGTGCGCGTAGCCACGCCGACGTCTGCGGTGGCCTGCAGCACGCGCCGCACGACCGCGCCAGGCGCGGCCGGCATCGCGATCACGACTTCGTCGATCGCCAGTTTGCGCACCACGCCCGGGATGTCTTCCAAGCCGCCGACGACGGGAATGCCGTGGAGCCGGCGCGACCGCTTCATCGGATCGTCGTCGACGAACGCGACCGGACGAGCCCCGAGGTCCGCGTGCGAATACAGCTCGCGCGCCATCATCGCGCCCGCCGCCCCCGCGCCGGCGATGAGGACGCGGCGCTCCGAGCGGTCCGTCGCCCGCCGTCCCCAGGGGCCGACGCGCCACCGCCCTCCGCGTCGCATCGCGATCCGCGGCAGCGTGATGGCGAGCGAGCCGAGCAGGGCATCGATCACGATGATCGAGAGCGGCACGCGATCGAACACCGCGCCAGGCACGAATCCAACCGTGAGCCCGACCGCCACCCCAATCGCGGCCAGCACCGCGCACGCCGCGAGCAAGTGCTCCAAATCCGTCTGCCCGGCGTACCGCCACAACCGCGCATACAGCCCCATCCGCCACATCGCGAACAAGCGCATCGGGAGCGCGACGGCGATGTACGTCGCGAGGACGGCCGTCGCGCCCGGAGGAAAGTTCGTCCCTTCGAACCGCGCGAGGAACGCCACCCACGCCGCGGCGGTTAGGAGCGCGGCGTCCAGTGCGAGGAAATGGCGGTTCCGGATTCGATACATCGCGCAGGCTGGAGGGTTCGGGTCGCGCGCCGCCGCCGTCGCCCGGTCGCTGCGGCGTAGCTGGGTTGACGCGGACCGCCGAACGCTAACGCTCGCCGTGGACGTTGCCCAGGGGAGTGGGCGCGCGGCGGCTCCCACCGGGCACGCGTCTCGGACGCACCAACCGAGGGAACGCGACCTATCGTAGCCGTGGGTCGCCCGCGCGCGCCGCCGGCGAAGTCGCGGGCCGCCACGGGGCCGCTCGGTCCAGGCGGCGTGCGGCGAATGGGACGGCAATCAGGTATGCCGAAACGAGCACAGTCGAACTCGTCGCACTCGATCGGCCGCCTGCGACGCCAACGACCGCACCCGCCGCCGCAGCCGCCGCGAAGACGACCGCGGTGCGCGCGTGCGTCCACGGACCGTTGGCGAGCCGCTGGTACAGATGCGAGCGGTGGGGTGTCGTGACACGCTCACCCGCGCGCCAACGACGCCACAACGTCACGGTCGCGTCCAAGAACAGCGGGTATAGCGGCAGGTACACCCGAGGCAACGCGATCCCACCGCCCGCGAGCAACGCGAGACCCGCAATCACCACGAGTAGGCCGCACGGCCCCGAGCCGGCATCGCCGAGGAAGATGCGAGCCGGCGACCAGTTCCAGCAGAGGAATCCCGCGGCGCCGGCCGCGAGCGTCACCCCGATGCCGAACGCCGGCTCGCCCGCGTGACTGACGAGCGCGACATACGCGCCGTACACCAGGAGCTGGGCACCGATGATCCCGTCGATGCCGTCCATGAAATTGACGACGTTGATCGCCGACACGGTCCATACCGCCCACCACGCGAAGCCGAGCACGCGGGCCCGGCCCGACACCGCCGCGTGATCGGCCAGCACCGCGATGACCAGGGCCGCCGCGACGTGAGCACTTAAGCGAACCCGCACACTGATCGATCGGTGGTCGTCCCACCACCCGACCGCGGCCACCGCGGCGATGGCCGCCGTGGCGGCGAGGACTACGATGCCGCGAATACCGGCCGAGTGTGCCGCCACCCCCCCAAACGCAACGACGCCGACGAGGAGCCCGAGGCCGCCCCCGCGCGGAGTCGGCGCGTCGTGTGAACTCCGTGCCTGCGGAACGTCGAGGACGCCGCGGCGGAGCGCGTACGCGCGCACCGCCCCGACCGCGGCGTAGACCGCACCAAATGTCACGCACGCCAACGCGGCCATGCGGGCGACTCCGGAGAGCTCACCCCTCATCGCGAGACCAGCGAAGCGGCCGTGAGGGCGATCGCGGCGTCGACCCCGAATGGCGGACTCCACCCGAATTGGCGTCGCAGCGCCGTATCGTCGACCTGCAGCGACCCGAGCAGGCGCTCCACAGTGGCGCCCCGCCCTAGCGCGCGCGCCGCGGCCCTGAGCGCATGCGCCGGCGCCGCGATCAGCCGCGGCCGCATTCCCATCGCGGCGCCGAGCCGCCGCATCAGATCCGCGGTCGAGAGATCGACCCCGTCTCGCACGAAATACGTTCCGGCCGCCGGCTCCGGGTGCAGCACCGCGGTCGCGAGCGCATCCGCCAGATTATCGACGTAGACCAAGCTCCGTCGGTTCGGCGCGTCCAGCGGAAGCGGCAATCGCGTCGCGAGTCGCACCAGCCGCGGCAGGCGCGCGAAGTTTCCGCCGACGCCGGGGCCATAGACCAGCGGTGGCCGAACGATCACGACGTCGAGTCGAGTCGTGCGAGCGAGCTCGTGGAGCGCCCGCTCGGCTGCCAGCTTCGACCGGCCGTACGCGTCCGCGGGCGCCGGATCGCATGCTTCGTGCAACGGCGCGTCGCTGTGTTCGGCCACCGCCTTCACCGAACTGACATACACAAACCGCCGGACGCCGGCGTCGGCCGCGGCACGCGCGAGCGCGAGCGTCGCGTCTACGTTCGTCCGTTGGTATGCAAGCTCGCCTTCGTCGCCCCGGTCACGTATCACGTGCACGCGCGCGGCGAGGTGGACGACCGCGTCCGCACCGCGGAGCACCGGCGCCCAGCGGACCGGGCCGGCAATGTCACCCACCACGACCGTCTCGGCGCCGGGCGCCGTACCGGCCACCCCGCCGAGCGCGCGAACCGCCCGGACCACGGTCACGCCACGGCCGCCTAACGCCGCTTCCGCCGCTCGTCCCACAAAGCCACACGCGCCCGTCACGACGACGCGCGCCATCAGCCTCGGCCTGTCTCGCTCACGCCGGCTCGGAACAGAGCGCGGCGTCGAACAGCGGGGCGTAGGCGCTCAGGATCTGACCGACGACGCGCCGAACGGCGAACTCGCGCTCGGCCCGTACCCGGCCGGCCCGCCCGAGGGCATCACGCCGGGCAGGATCGGCGAGCAGGGTACTGATCGCCGCGGCGAGCGCATCCGCATCGCGCGCGGGGACGAGCACCCCGTTCGCGCCGTCGCGGACGGCCTCCCGGCAGCCCGGGACGTCACACGTGACGATCGCGCGTCCGCTGGCCGCGGCCTCGAGGAGCGCCTTCGGGCACCCCTCGCGATACGACGGCAGCACGACCAGCGCCGCCTCCGCAAGGACCGTAGGCATGTCGTCGCGCAATCCCCACCACTCGACGACCCCCTCGCGTGCCCACGCGTCCAGTTGCGCGACGGGTACCGCCGCGCGATTCACGTCGGTCCCGCCCACCAGCACGAACCTCGCGGCGACACCGCGCGTCCGGATCAGGCGGGCGGCTTCGACGAACTCGCGGACGCCCTTGTCCCAGAGCATTCGCGCGGGGAGTACGACGAGCGGCGTTCCCGCGGGGACCGGCCGCGAACGGAATTCTTCGACGTCCACGCCGGCACCCGGGACGACCAGCGTCCGGTCGGAGGCGACGAGCTTCATGCGGACGAAGAGGTCGCGATCGTCGGGGTTCTCGAACACCAGACGGACGCGTGAATCGGCGAAGGCGCGCCGGTACGCGGCGCCGATCACGGCGCGCACCGGTGCCCGGCGGCGTCCACCGGATACGAACAGGTAGCCGAGTCCTGTCACCGAGTTGACGATCCGCGGCACGCCGGCGCGCCGAGCCGCGATGGTGCCGTACAGCACGGGCTTCACGGTTATGTGGTGCACGGCCGCGGGCCGCCGATCGCGGTAGAGCGCCAGCAACGCGTTGTAGAGTCGCAGCTCGGACAGGGGGTTCATCCCGCGCCGGTCGAGCGGAATCGAGTGGACGCGGAACCCCGCCTCGGCGATCCGGGAGACTTCGGGCGCGTCCGGCACCGCGATCTCGACCTCGCCCCCCGCTTCGGAAATCCCGCGGGCGAGCGCGAGAAAGTGGGTGACCGTGAAGCGGGCGTCGTTGACGACGATCAATACGCGCGGCGACCGCACTGCCGGGATCTCGGCCGGCGGCGGCGGGTCGTGGGCGACGATTGCTGCTGCACTCACGCGTCCGCCGGCGCGGTCGGGACCATCATCGCGGGGCGTTCCCCACGAGCGCGTCGTCAGCGCGTCGCCCGGGGACGTTGCGGCGCGCACCCTCCGCGCCGGCGGCCGCCGGCGCGGAGGGTGCGCGCCGCACGCCCGAGCGAACCGCGGCCGCGTATGCCGCGGCCGACGCCCCCGCAGAGAACCCTTCGACGACGGTGGACCGCCCTGCCGCGGCCAGTTGGTCACGAAGTCGATGATCGGCTGCAACCCGGAGCAACTGGCGCGTCCATTCCTCGGCCGACGACGCGTACAGCCCGTTCACGCCGTCGCGCACGATCTCCCGATTGATTCCCACCGGGCTGACGACCGCGGCCCTCTCGACCGCCATGTACTGAAGCGCCTTGCACCCGCATTTGCCGCGCGCGGCCGGCGTGTCCGGCAGTGGCATCACGCCGACGTGCCCGGCGCCTAACGCGTCGGCCTCGCCGTCGGCGGACCAGGGAACGAAGTCGACCGCGACGTGCTCGAACGGCGCCGGCGCGATGTCGCAGACCACCCGCAGGCGCGTCGGTACGACGCGCCCGACGGCCTCGAGAGCCGGACGGATCGTATCGAGGTGCGCGAGCGTGCTGTGCGAGCCCGTCCACACCACGGTGAACGGCGCGCCGGCGGATGGCGCCGCCGCGGGTCGGAAGCGCTCGAGATCGATGCTCGTCCGCACGACGTGCACGCGCGCGCTGTGCCGCCGCGCGTACTCCGCGAGGTACGCGTTCCCGACCGTGACGGCGGCCGCGACTCGGCAGATCGTCGCGACCTTCCACGGCGCGCGCGCGAGCGCGAGCACACCATTGGGCCCGGACGAATCGCCGATCCAAATCGCGTCATCGAAGTCGTACAGGAGCGGCACCCCGGCGCGGGCGATCGCACGCTCGACGACGGCGCCGCCGAGCATCGAGGCTTCGCGCATAACCACGACCGCGTCGAACTCGAGCGCGCGGTGGCGGCGCGCCCAGCGCCGCAGGCTCGCCTGCGCGACGAGCCGCGCCTTTTCGAGCATCCGACCGCGCTCGTAGAGGGTAGCGGTCAGTTCGGCCGACTCGAACGCCTCGAACTCGACCGCGATCGAGTGATCTCGGGCGAGGTACGGCGCCCACTGCTCGAGCCGGAAGCGCTGGTGTGGGGCGCGTCCGGGGGCCTTCTGCACCATCGCGAGTAGGCGAAGCGGCCGGGTCATACCGCCGCACCCACTTCCGAGGGCGCGCGCGACGCCGCACGCGCGACGCCCGCCCGCGGCGGCGCCACAGGCCGCGCGCGCAGCCCGAGCCACCCGTGCAACGCGTCGCACGCGCTCCTCCCGGCCCGCGCGCCGCCGCCCGCCCGCAGGCCGGCCACGGCTTCGGCGTCCCGCTTGGCCCGAAGCGCCACCGCGCCCCGCCCGTGCATCGCAGCGCGCGCCACTTGCCCCACCTCGTACAGCGCGCCGACCCACCACGACGGCCGCCCCGGCACCGTGCCGAACCAGTGCCGCCACACCGCGAGCATGTTGCGCTGGATGAGATAGAACTTCCGGTCGGCGATCCGCTCGCCGGTCGCGGAGCCTTCGTGTAGGACGCAGGATTCCGGGACGTAGAGCGTGCGGTACCGCGCGGCCCGCGCTCGAGCGGCGAAGTCCGCGTCCTCGAGGTACGACTCGAGCCCGCCCGTGAACAGCCCGACGTCATCCACGACGCCGCGCCGCACGAGGCACGCGCCGCCCGAGGGCCCGAAAATCTCGCATCGCGCGCGCGGGGGGAGCACCGGCGCTCCAGAGTCGAGCTGGCGAAAGTGTCCGCCCCGGTCGAGATAGATCCCTCGGTTGTCCACTCGATCCGGGCGCGCGAGCTGGCGCATTTCGGGAGCGAACAGGTCGAACTCCGGATGCTCGCCCGCCGCCGCGAGGAGCGCGCCGATCGCGTCCGGCGCGACGACCGTGTCGTTGTTGAGGAGGAGCAGCAGACTCCCGCGCGCCTCGGCCGCGCCGAGATTGTTCGCGCGCGCGAACCCGAGGTTCCCATCCACCGCGACCAACCGGACACGCGGATACTCGGCCGCGAGCGCGTCCGCGGTTCCGTCGGTCGAACCATTGTCGACGACGATGATTTCGACCCCCTCCAGCCCGCGCACGGCCGTCGAGAGGCTCACGAGGCAGCGCTCCAATAGCGACCACCCGTTCCACGTCACGAGCACGATCGAGAGCACGGACGCGTCCGAGCCCGCGTCGGACGCCGCCCGGCGCAACGGATCAGGCACGAACGAACCGACCCACGACCGGCACCGTCCGCAGCGCCGCGCGAAGGCGGCGCGCGTCCGGCGCCGCGGGACCGGCCATCAGTGCGCGCACGATTTTCCAGAACCCGACGAGCAGCATCCCGGTCACGGCTCCGGCGATCATTTTCGCCGCAGTGTACCGCGGATTCGCCCCGATGACGTTCGGGACCGGGTCGAGAACGACCAGTGCGGGCGTGTCCTCTAGCTCCTTGGCGACCGCGGACTCGCGGTCGCCCACCGCTTGCGTGTACACCGACTGCGCGATCGACAGCGCGCGCTGAAGCTGCTGGTTCTCCACGAACGACGACGAGTAGCTGCCGATCACGCGATTGCTGCGGCTGAACGCCAGGAGTGCGTCTTCGGCCGCGCGCAGGTTGTGTTGCGCGACCTCGACGCGCCGCTCCTGCGCCTCGCGCTGCTGCGTCGCCTGGGCGCGGGCCGCGCGCAGGAAGCCGCGGCTCGTTTCCTCGAGCATGCGCTGCGCCATCAAGCGCGCGATTGCACTATCCGGATGCGTAGCCGCGAGTTCGATCGTGCCGGCGTCCCGGTCAGTGGTGCTCTCGATCGCACGCCCGATCGTGCGGCCGAACAGCTCGGGGTGCGCCAGGGCGTCGTGCCCCCCGAGCGTCGTGACGAGAGGCTGACCCGTCCCCGGCACGGGCGTCAAGGCGATCGCCCGCCGGATCGATTCGGTCTCCATCAGCCGCAGCACGAACGTCGGCGTCGCCTGCACGCCGGAGCCAGCACCGATGCTGAGGAGTCCCGCCCCGATGACGCCGCCCAAGCTCGGACCCTTGGAAGTCGTCACGGTCACGAGCGACATGCGTGCCGTGTACGTCCGCGGGCGCGCGAGCGTGATCGCCGCCGCGATCGCTGCGCCAAGCAGCGCCGCGACGAGCAGAGCGCGCCACGCCTCGACGAGCGTCGCCGCGAGGCCGAACACGTTGACGGGCGCGACATCCGGCGGCCAGTGGCGGCGCGCCTGGACGTATCGCACGTCGTCAGCCCAGTCGGACGCGTACGTGACGGCTGCCCCCGCCGGCCGGGTGCCCGCCGCGAGTTCCGGAGCGCGATCGCCCGCGTGCGAGCCGTTGACCCGCGTCGAGGGCGCCGTCGGATCATCGGCCGAGTCGTCGCGGCCGGTCGAACTCACGCCGCTTGCTCCTCAGCCGAGCGGGCCACGAGCCCCGGCGTTGGAGTGACGGAGCCGCCGCGTGCCGCCTCGGTCGCCCCCCGCGAGAGCAGCCAAGAGTTGATGATCGCGACGGGGAGGAACACCATCCACATGTTGCCGGCTGAGACGAGATAGGGGTTGCTGGCGTTGGCGAGTAGGATCCCGGTCAATCCGGTGAGCGCCGGGATCATGTAGAGCGCGTACGCGCCACCGGAGCGCACCACGCGCGTCCCGGCCCAGTATACCCAAACCACGCCCGCCACATAGAGGACGCTCCCGACGATCCCCGTGCTGAATAGCAGGAGCAGGTACTGCAGCTCGTACTCCCACGGGCGGTCCGCCGATCGGTAGAAGCCGGGCGTGCCGTGGCCCCAGCCCCAGCCCAAGATCGGGTGCGTCGCCCACCCGGCGAGTAGCTCGTACGTCTGTCGGTACCGCTCGATCGCGCCCGCGTTCCGCTCGAAGTCGAAGCCCGAGCCGAGCATCGCGGCGAAGCTCGACCACCGGAAGCGCCCCGTGGCCGGGAGGTACACCGCGACGCCCGCGAGCGTAGCGGCCGCCGCGAGGACGAAGCGTCGGTAGCTCCGCGCCGAACGCGCGCGGTCGTCCGGCGGCAGTAACCGCCGCAGCGCAACGACGATGATCGGCGTCGCCGCCGTGGTCAGCAGCAGCGCCTTTCGACCGGCCAGGAGCGTCCCCGCGAGGCCGAGTCCGAAGGCGAGCCATAGCACCCGTCGGCGTAGCGGCTCGCGAGCGCCGGGCGGGATCACGATGAGGCTCGCGACCACGTACGGTACGAGGAACACGAGGCCGGAGATCGAGAACATCCGCATCTGCACCCAGCCGTCGTGCAGGCCGATGTTTTGGTCCTGATCCAGCACGAAGAAGAGTCGCGCCGGCACGACGCCCACGGCGAACAGGGCGTAGTACAGCATGTACGCGCACGTGAGCATTCCGCCCACGATCGCCGCCGCGACAAGTCGCCGGATGACGTCCAGGTCGTGCGCCCCCTCGACCAGGGCGACGTAGAGCGCCGGGAACGCGACGTACACCGCGGCCAGAAACGGCGCCCCCGGCGCGTCCGTGAGCGCCCCGCGCGTGACGAAGAACGCGCCGAGCGCGATGTAGAACGCCGACCAGACGAGAACGTACGGGTGCAGACGAAGACGCCCCCCGCGCGCCGCGACCGCCAGCACGACGCCGACGAGCACGGGGACGAGGAGGACCAACTTGATGGCGTTGTGCGTCACGGGGGTGACTACCATGGCCACGACCAGCAGGCAGCCGAGAGCTCGGAAGACGCGGCTCACGAGGCCACGTCCTTCAAGGCGCTGACGAGTCCGTTCGAGAAGCGCGCGTACCGTCCCGACCGCCACTCCCGCCACACCGGCCGGAGTCGGCCGAAGCGCCGCGGCGGCAACGACGCGCGCCCGCGCAGGTGGGCGGCGTGCTCGCCGAGGAGTCCGAGCGCCTCCGGGTCGAGCAGCACGACGCCCCGCACCGACAGGCGCGCGTGCGCCGCGGTCAGCCACGCGGCGAAGTCGGCGACCGACGCCATGGGTCTCGGGCGCCGGACGGTGCGGATGCGGTCCCGCCACGTCGGCGCCGCGGCGCCGATCTGGTTGCCGCCGTGCTGCCGATAGTCGACGAGCGGTTCCGCGACCGACACGATTGGCGCCACGGCGGCGAGCAACAACGCGATCCAGGCGTCGTGGACGGCTTCGGGCGCGATCGGGAGCAGGAAAGGCCGGTACGACGCGCGGAATACGAGGGTCGCACCCGTCACGGCCGACTTGCGCATCAGTACACGCAGGCCGCGGCCGCCGCGGAGCGCGGCGCGTACGTCGGGGCCGACGTCCACCGCGCTCCACAGCGTCTGGCCCAACGGCTGGCCGGCCTCGTCGACGAGTCGCGCGTCCGAGAACACGCCAGCGGCGTCGGCGGCCGCTCCGAGCGCGAGCTCGAGGGCTGCGAGCTTCCCGGGCTGCCACACGTCGTCCTGGTCCGCAAGCGCGATCAGATCACCCGTGCATCGCGCGACGGCGCCCTCGAAATTCTTCGTCGACCCGACGTTGTGCGCGTTCACCGAAAAGCGCACCGGAAACGGCGCGTTCGCGGCGAACGCTCGCACCACGTCCGCAGTCGCGTCTTCCGAGCGGTCGTCGCACACGACCAGTTCGTCGGGTCGTCGTGTCTGCCCCGCGATGCTCGCCAACTGCTCGGCGAGATACCGGGCGCCGTTGTACGTGCAGAGCGCGACCGAGAGCGTCGCCGCAGGCGCGTCAGGACGCACGCGCTCAGCGGCGCCAAGCACGGCCGGTCACGCCCCCACGCGAGCGCGCTGTCGCGCGAGCACGAGACCGCTCGAGGCCGGATCGCTGCCCCACGTACTCGCGATGACCCGGGCCTTCGTTTCGGCGTCGAGCGCGTCGAACTCGCCGTACTGCCGCGTCCGGTTGTCGCCAATGAGCAGGTTGTGCTGGTCGCCGCTTCGGTAGGTACCGCTTCGCCACCAATCCGCGGGTGCGAACGCCTCGCCGTCGCGCCCGACCACCAGCGTGGCCAGGCCGCGCGCCTCGACCTGGCGGGTCAGGCCGTCGCGACCGCTTTCGAAGGCGAGCGCGTCCGATTTGGTACGGATCGCCGGCCAACGCAACCCGACCATCAGCTCGCGCCGGAGCATGAAGCCGTTCGTCCGTATGTGGTGGTTGGGAAACGGCTCGAACACCCGCGCCGCGGCGTGCGTGGAACGCCGGAATTGCGCGTACGCCACGACCGACTTGACCATCCGGGGACCGCGCCGCAGGACATCAATTACCCGGCGAGCGGCCGCCGCCGGCCCTCCGCCGTGGATCTGCGCCAGCGTCTGCGCCGTGATCGTGTGATGACTCTCCCACGAGCCCGACGCCCCGACCAGTCCGATTCCCGGCCGTGCGGCGTGCGTGTGAAGCACTGCCAGCCAGTCCGGAGCGAGCGGCTCACTATACGAATTGAGGAAGCAGACATGCTCGCTCGTGATCGCGCGCGCCGCCTCAAGGTATGCGGGCAGGTCCTGGACGGGACGTGATAGGACACACTCCTCGTGGTCGACGCCCCCGAGGATCCGCTCGAACGGGCCCCGATCGGCTTTGCCGTCGAACCCGTTGTAGAGCACGACGAGTCGGTGGGGTATCCCGGCGGGGAATCGGCGGTATGCAGCAACGAACCGCGACAGCACCTCGGGCCCGAGCGGGCGCCACACGAGGTGGACGACGCTGATCTCGTCCACGCGGGATTTCAGCGGCGCCGGGGCGATCGGCCCCGCGTGTCGCGTGCCCCGCCGCGCAGGAGCGCGATCGGGGACGTCCGACGTGACTCACGAACGGGTTCAGCCGCGCACGACCGCCGCCGCGCCGCCCCCGACGTTGTCGGCCCCGTCATGCGTCGGCGCGCAGCGTGAGTACGACTTCGTCCCCGACCGGCAGACCCACCGCGGTGAGAAGGTGTTCCGCGCGAGCAGCAGCACCGTCCCACCCACTATCGAGCGGCTGGCGGAGCGCCAACCCCGTCCGACCGGCGCGTACCGCGCGTGAATGCTTGAATCCCAAATGCGTGAGTGGCCCTGTCGTGCGGAGACTCACCACGCCCATCCCAACGCCCGCGGCGGCTTCGGCGAGCGCGCGCCCAGGCGGCACGACGAGGTGGCGCGGCGGATCCCAGTGGAACCACGACGCGCCGAAGACGCGCGCGCCGAGCGACGCCGGATTCGGATAGATCAGCACCACACGGCCGCCCGGCGCGAGCAACTCCCGGAGGCGGCGCAACGCCGCGATTGGATCGTCCAGATGCTCGAATACGTGGCGGAGCACCACGAGATCGAACACGCCGGTCGGCACGTCGGCCGTTCGGAAGTCGCCGACACGCACCGGGACGCCGCTAATCCGTCGCGCGACCTCCACCGCCGCGGGGTCGATCTCGACCCCTTCCGCGCTCCACCCGACGTGCGTCAGCCGGACCAGGAGCCCGCCCGCGCCGCAGCCCGCGTCAAGCGCGCGCATCGGTCCCGCGCGCCACGGCATGAGTTCCTCGAACAGCCCGAAGTTGGCGCGCTCGCGCATCGTACGCGTCGTGGCCAGCACGCGGCCGAGGACGCCGACGACGCCGCCCGGGCGCTGGCCGCGCGCGCCCGCGACGATCGCGCGACGTAGGCGCTGCTTCCAACTGTTAGGCGCGAGCACGCCGGGCCAGTCGGGCGACGCCTCGGGGGGCTCGGCGTGCGTGAGGTACTCGCCCGGGTAGCACAGCGCGAGATCCTCGTCCACCACGCGCGGGTCCTGGAAAACCGTACCGCACTCCGCGCATCGCTTGTACGTAAACTCGCCGGGGACGCCGTGCTGCCGATCCGGCGCTCGGAAGAACACAGGGGCGGACCGCGCTCCACACAACGGACACGCCTCCACCGGTTCCGTCCGCGGCGCCGATGCTGGGCGCGCCTCGTCTCGCAGGGTCGTCACGCGCGGAGCTCCGCGATTCGCGACGGCGCCGTCGTCCGCGACTCGTCGGACCTTGCGGCGAGGTCGGCGGCGGGCCGACACTCGTTCGTCCACTCGACCATCGGCCGTACGACGCCCGGCATCCGCCCGACGTAGTCCCCTCGGGCGGTATCGCCGCCCGGGTCGTCGACTACCTGGAACGCGATCGCATCCCACTCGACGAAGTGCACGATCATCGGGTCGTGCGTGCTCAACGCGACGCCGACGGTGAAGAGGCCTTCGGCGAGAAAATTTCCGGGGAACCACGCGGTGCTCGTGTACATCCCACGCGGCCGCGGGCGGCGGCGCCAGCGCGGATCGGTGTCGTGGAGGACGCACACCTGCACGCCCTCGTCGTTAGTCACGTGAAAATTCGGGACGAGGACGTGCCCGGCCTCGAGCACCTCGTACGTCATCTCGAGGCCGACGGCGTCGCGGATGTCGACTGCGTCGGCGGTCTGGTCGTCGCCCGTGCGGATGCGAGCCGAGTGGAGGCGGGCGACGTGATTTTGGGGGGCTCGCTCCGGATCGGGCCACTCGCGGACGGCCAAGCTACCGAGTCCGGATTGCAGGTACTGACGCGCGACCTCGTGCGCGGGCCCGTCGGCCGCCACGGTGCCGTCGTGCAGGAGGAGCGCGCGAGAACACAAGCGCGTGATCGCCGAGATGTCGTGGCTCACGAACAGCACGGTCCGCCCGTGGCTCGCGACGTCCTGCATCTTACCCAGGCACTTCTTCTGGAACGACGCATCCCCGACGGCCAGCACCTCGTCGAGGATCAGGACGTCCGGCTCGAGGTGGGCGGCCACCGCGAATGCCAGCCGGAGGTACATCCCGCTCGAGTAGCGCTTCACCGGCGTGTCGATGAACGTGGCGACTCCGGCAAAGTCCACGATCTCGTCGAACCGACGCGCGATGTACGCCCGGTCCATGCCGAGGATGGACCCGTTCAGGTAGATGTTGTCCCGCCCCGTGAGCTCGGGGTGGAAGCCCGTGCCGACTTCGAGCAGCGAGCCGACGCGCCCGTGCACCTCGATCCGCCCCGTCGTGGGCTCGGTGATGCGCGAGAGCACTTTCAGCAGCGTGCTCTTGCCAGCGCCGTTGCGCCCAATCAACCCGAGGACCTCGCCCGGGCGCACCTCGAACGAGACGTCCCGGAGCGCCCAGACGAGTCGTTCGGCGGCGCGCGTGTCGCCGAGTCGGCGGCCGCGCAACCGCCGGAGGGGCGCGGCGGCGACCTCGGTCACGGCCTGGCGTATCGTCTTGTACGGGGCCCGCGCGGCGCCGATGCGGAACTGCTTACCGACGTGCTCGGCCCGAATCGCTACGCTCGTCATCCGCTACTCCTGGCGCGACGCCATCACGCCACGTCGGCGAAGACGCGTTCCGCGCGTCGGAAGTACAACGTGCCGCTCGCGAACACGACGGCTCCGACCGCGAACGAGAGCCCGAGCTGCGCCCACGGTACCGGGCCGGCGCGAAGCAGCGCCGACCGAAATCCCTCGATCACTCCGACCATCGGATTCACCGCGTACAACAGACGATACCGCTCGGGCACGAGCGAAGCCGGGTAGATCACGGGAGACACGTACATCCAGACCTGCACCAAGAAGGGCACCGCGAACCGGACGTCGCGATACTGCACGTTGAGCGCGGCCAACCAGGCCCCGGCCCCCGCGACCGTGATGAGCATCGAGGCGACCGCGATCGGCACGACAACAAACGACTCGGGCGCGGGCCTGATCCCGTACCCGAGCATCATGAGGGCGAGAATTCCGCAGCTGATGACGAAGTCTATCAACCCGGCGGCCGCGGCCGCGGACGGGACTAACAGTCGGGGAAAGTAGATCTTCGTGATCAGGCCGGTGTTCGCAGTCAGACTGTTGCTCGCGCCCGTGATCGCAGTCGCGAAGTACGTCCAGGGCACGAGCGCCGCGAGCGCGAAGACCGAGTACGGTACACCGCCGGAGGGCAGGCGCGCGAACCGCCCGAAGATGACCGTGAAGATCACCATCGTCAGCACCGGCTGGAGCACGGCCCACGCGGCCCCGAGCACCGTTTGCGCGTAGCGTACCTTGACGTCGCGCCAGACGAGAAACCAGAACAGGCCCCGGTACGACCAGAGCTCGCGCACGTTGACACGAGGGAGCCGGCCGGACGGCTCGATCACGAGCACCGGGAGTCGGGCTGGCACCGGCAAGTCGGCGGCCGGACCCGCGAGCGCACTCACGCTGCTCGCACCTCGTAACGCGGGAGGCTGCCCGGGTCGACGCGCCCGAGCGGCGACCCGGCCCGATCCTTCGCGGACACTACCGGGGTGGCGATCGGCCACTCGACCCCGATCGCGGGGTCGTCCCATTGCACCGTTCGCTCGCTCTCCGGGTGGTAGTACTCGGTGCACTTGTACGCGAAGAGTGCCTCGTCGGACGTCACCACGAACCCGTGGGCGAACCCCACCGGGACGTAAAGTTGGCGGCGGTTTTCCGCCGAGAGGTACTCACCGACCCACTGGCCGAACGTCGGCGAACCCACGCGCACGTCTACGGCGACGTCGAACACCTCGCCCTCGAGTACCGAGACGAGCTTCCCCTGCGCGTGCGGGTTCTGGAGGTGCAGCCCGCGCAGCACCCCTCGCCGCGACCGCGACACGTTATCCTGGACGAACGGCCCCGGGATGCCGGCGGCGGCGTACCGGTCGGCGCTGAACGACTCCATGAAAAACCCGCGCGCGTCGCCGAACACGTTCGGTTCGATCAGAACGATCTCCGGAAGACTCAAAGGGGTCGCGCGCATCACGCCGTCGCCCCGGCCAACAGCTCCCGCAACGACGCACCATACGCGCTCTTCCCGAGCCCGTCGGCGAGGCGCGAGAGCTGCCCGAGGTCGATATACCCCATCCGCCACGCCGCCTCTTCGGGAGACGCGATCTTGAGCCCCTGCCGCTTCTCGAGCGTCTGAATGAAACTCGACGCCTCGTGCAGCGACTCGTGCGTGCCGGTATCGAGCCACGCCGTCCCGCGGCTGAACAGCTCCATGTGCAGCTGCCCGCGCCGGAGGTACTCCGCGTTCACGTCCGTGATCTCGTACTCCCCGCGCGCCGACGGCTTGAGCGCGGCGGCGATTTCCACGACGGCGGCGTCGTAGAAATAGAGCCCCGTCACGGCGTAGTGCGACTTCGGGCGTGCGGGCTTCTCCTCGATGCTCAGGACGCGCCCGTCCGCGGCCACCTCGGCGACGCCGTAGCGCTCCGGATCGGTCACGCGATAGCCGAACACCGTTGCGCCTTCCGAGCGGTGCGCCGCCCGCTGCAACTGATCCGTGAGCCCCGAGCCGTAGAAGATGTTGTCGCCCAGCACGAGCGCCGACGGGCCGCCCGCGACGAACTCGCGACCGATCACAAACGCCTGCGCGAGCCCGTTCGGCTGCGGCTGCTCGGCGTACGTGAACGTCATCCCCCACTCCGCGCCATCGCCCAACAGCTCGCGGAAGCGCGGCAGGTCGTGCGGTGTCGAGATCACGAGGATGTCGCGGATCCCCGCCAGCATCAGCGTCGTGAGCGGGTAGTAGATCATCGGCTTGTCGTACACCGGCAGCAGCTGCTTGCTGACCACGAGGGTGAGCGGGTGCAGCCGCGTCCCCGCCCCGCCGGCCAGGATGATCCCCTTCGTCGCACTCACTCGGCGACTCCGGCGACCGCGGGCGCGAGCCCCAAGCGCTCCGTCCGGTACGCACCCGAGAGCACGCGCGCGGTCCACGCGCGGTTCGCCAGGTACCACTCGACCGTCTTCCGGAGCCCCGTGTCGAACGTTTCGCGCGGCGTCCAGCCGAGTTCGCGGCGGATCTTCGACGCGTCGATCGCGTAGCGCGCGTCGTGCCCCGGGCGGTCTGTCACGAACGTGATCCGATCCGCGTGCGAGCCCGATGCCGCCGGCGCGAGTTCGTCGAGCAGCGCGCAGATCGCGCGCACGACGTCGATGTTCCGCCGCTCATTGTTGCCGCCGACGTTGTACGTCTCCCCCGGCCGGCCGCGTTCGAACACCAGCCGCAGCGCGTCCGCGTGGTCGTCGACGTAGAGCCAGTCGCGCACGTTCTCGCCGCGGCCATACACCGGCAACGCATCGCCAGCGAGTGCGCGCTGGATGACGAGCGGGATCAGCTTCTCCGGGAAATGGTACGGCCCGTAGTTGTTCGAGCAGTTCGTCGTGACCGTCGGCAGCCCGTACGTGTGGTACCACGCGCGCACGAGGTGGTCCGACGCCGCCTTGCTGGCCGAGTACGGCGAGTTGGGCGCGTACGGCGTCGATTCCGTGAAGAGCCCGTCGGATCCGAGCGATCCGTAGACCTCGTCCGTCGACACGTGTAGAAAGCGAAACGCGCCGCCCCCGAGGTGCTCGCGCCAGTAGCGCAGCGATTCCTGCAGGAGCGTGAACGTCCCGCCGACGTTCGTCTCGATGAACGCGGCCGGCCGGTCGATCGAGCGGTCGACGTGCGACTCGGCCGCGAGGTGGAAGACCCCGACCGGCTCGTACGTCGCGAAGAGCCGCCGCACGGCGGCGCCGTCGGCCACGTCCGCCTGCGCGAACGCATAGCGCGGGGAATCGTCGACCGCCGTCAACGATTCGAGGTTCCCGGCGTACGTAAGCTTGTCGACGTTGACGACGGTGTATTCGGACTCGAGTACGAGCTTGCGGACGAGTGCGGACCCGATGAAGCCCGCACCGCCGGTTACAAAGACTGTCGGCATTAGGAAGGAATGGGCCGGGGACGCACACCGGCCGCACGCACGTGCCCGCGGCGCGCGGCTTGTTGCGTCACGCGGCGGAGAATCGAGCCGACGGCTACGGCTCCGGCCCCGCCGCATGGGCGGCAGGCGCCGACGTCGACGAGGATTCTACACGGATACGCGTTCAGTTCCACCCCGGGCCGTGACCTGGGGCCATCCTGACCCGATTCAGACCGTCAGCGCCAGCTGCAGCTGCGTGCGCCAGTCGGGTAGTTGCAAGCCAAAGCGCTCGCGCAGGCGCGAGTTGTCGAGGACCGAGTTCGCGGGCCGCCGCGCCGGCGTCGGGAACTCCGCCGTGCTGATCGGCACCACGCGCGCAGCGCGGTGCTCGGCCCGACCCGGATCGACCGCGAGGATCGCCTCGGCAAAGCCGTGCCAGGATGTGCTCCCCCCGCTCGTCAGGTGGACGACGCCGCGTCGGTGCGCCAGCCACGCCGCGGCGCCCTCGGGCGCGCGAATCGCCGCGCCGACCACCTGCGCAGTCGCCGCCGCGATAGCGCGCGACCACGTCGGCGCGCCGACCTGATCGGCGACGACGCGCAGCTCGTCGCGCTCGCGCGCGAGCCGCAGCATCGTGCGCAAGAAATTCTGGCCGCGCGCCCCAAAGACCCAACTCGTGCGGAAGACCGCCGCGGCTGGATTCGCGACGAGCACGGCGCGCTCGCCGTCGAGCTTGGTCGCGCCGTACACGCCCTGCGGATTCGGGGCGTCGTCTTCGAGGTACGCGCCCGCCTTCGCGCCGTCGAAGACGTAATCGGTCGAGTAGTGGACGAATGCCGCCCCGCAGTCCGCGGCCGCAGCCGCGAGCGCGCCCGGCGCATCCGCGTTCACCGCGCGGCAGCGCTCGGCGTCGGACTCCGCCCGGTCGACCGCCGTGTACGCGGCCGCGTTCACCACCACGCTCGGCCGCGCCGCCGCGACGGCGCGCGCCGCCACGTCGGGCCGCTCCAGATCGCACTCCTCGCGCGTGAACGCGACCACGCGGCCCAGCGGCGCGAGCTCACGCACGAGCTCGTAACCGACCTGCCCGCGTGCCCCCGTGACCACGATGACGGGGCGCGCGGGCGCGTCTCGTTCCGACCCGGCCACGGTCGGCTTACGGCAACGCCGGGCGCGGCGGCACGGCGCGCGCCGTGTGCGCCGCGACGACGTCCTCCGCGAACGCGTGCGGCATCTCGCGCACGAGCCGCGCGAGCGCGGCGGGCCCGATCACCGTCTGCAACACGGCCACGTCGTCGTCGTACCGCTCGGACAGCACGTTGCCGGCCCGGTGCACGGCCGCGACCGCGCGACCGTCTCCCGCCCGCACGCGGACCTCGACCACGCGCCGCGCCCGCTGCACGCGCTCGGCGAGCGCGGCACAGAGCGGCGAAAGGCCGCCGTGCGCGAGCGCGCTGACGAACACGGCGTCCTGCCCTTCGTTGGCCTCGCGGGCGCGCAGCACGTCGACCTCCCCGGGCTCCAGGGCGTCGATCTTGTTGAACACGTACACGACCGGAGTCTCACCCGCCCCGACCTCGGCGAGCACCTCCTCGACCACCGTGCGCTGCTCCTCCCACCCCGGGTGGCTCGCGTCGATGACGTGCAGCAAGAGGTCGGCCTCGCGCGTCTCTTCGAGCGTCGCGCGGAAGCTCGCGACGAGTTGGTGCGGCAGCTTGCGCACGAAGCCGACCGTGTCGGTCACGAGCGCGCGCGTCCCCTCGCCCAGCTCCGCCTCGCGCGTGAGCGGGTCGAGCGTCGCGAACAGCCGGTCCTCGACGAAGATGTCGGCTTCGCCCGTGAGGCCGCGCAGCACGGACGACTTGCCGGCGTTGGTGTAGCCGACGAGCGCCGCGCGAAACTCGCCGCGCCGCCCCGCGCGCTGCACCTCGCGCGAGCGCTCGACGTCGGCCAGCCGCTCCTTCACCACGCGGATACGATGGCCGATCAGCCGGCGGTCCGTTTCGAGCTGCGTCTCGCCCGGCCCGCGCATGCCGATGCCGCCCCGGAACTTCTCGAGGTGCGTCCACATGCGCGTGAGGCGCGGCAACATGTACTCGAGCTGCGCCAGCTCGACCTGCAGCTTCGCCTCGTTCGACCTCGCGCGAGTGGCGAAGATGTCGAGGATCAGCTCCGCGCGGTCCATGACCCGCACGCCGACGGCCTGCTCGACGTTCTTCCCCTGCGCGGGCGACAGCTCGTCGTCGAACAGCACGAGCGACACGTCGCCCGACTGCGCGCGGTGCTTCAGCTCTTCGAGCTTGCCCTTCCCGAGGTACGTCGCCGGGTGCGGGCGGTCGAGCTGCTGCGTGAGCGTGCCCACGACCTCGGCACCGGCCGTGTCGGCCAGACGGGCCAGCTCTTCGAGATGCTCCTCGACGTGGTGCCGGTCCGAGGAACGCTTGAGCGGCGCGCCGACGAGCAACGCGCGCTCGACGGGGGTGGTCAGGGTGATCAGGTCGCGTGCGATACGAGTGTCCTCGCGGTCCGAATGATGTACGGGAATTCGTTAGGCATCCGCGGTCAGCGGAAACCGCCGATACTGTTGTACTGCCCCGTGCGGTCGAAGGGGCGCGTGAACTTCCCGAGCGGCGTGCCGACGGTGATGTTGCCGAGCACCCGGTAGTTCACCACGCCGCGCGACATGAGCGCCCGCCCCGCGCTGCCGAGCCCCGAGTAGCTGAACGTCACCGGAAGCCGCACCTCGCTCGAGTCGTTCCCGCCCACGCCGAAGCTCTGCGTGATCGCGCCCGTGCCGAGTTGGGTCGAATCGACCAGCACCTGATAGTCCAGGCGCTGGGCCGATAGCCCGTAGTGGTTCGGGTTGTAGACGTTCAAAATCACGTCGACGCTCCCGCCCTGCAGGCCAAGGCCGTTGAAGCGCACGTCCTTGAACGTCACGATCGGCTGGTTGAACACCTGACGCCCAATCGTCGCGCAGCCGGCGAGCCCGGCTGCAACGCCGAGCGCCAGCGCCCCCCGGGTGATTCGTGACACGCTGGAAGCTGGCACTACGTCTCCTCGCCGCCGTCGCGGCCCGTTGTAGGGGTGGGTGTGTCCGAGTCCGTCGCGACCGGCTGGGCGGCGCGGGCCTTGAGCTCCGCCCACCACGCCATCCGGCGGGCGACGTCGCGCTCGAAGCCGTGCGGGCCGGGCGTGTAGAACGCCGCGTCGCGGAGCCGCGCCGGCAGATATTCCTGCGCGGTGTAGGCCTCGGGCGCGTCGTGCGCATACTCATACCCCGCGCCGTACCCGAGTTCGCGCATCAGCCCCGTCGGCGCGTTCCGGATGTGGAGCGGTACGGGCTCGGCCGGGCTCTCACGCGCGGCGGCGAGCGCGGCCTTCCACGCGGCGTAGACGCGGTTCGACTTGGGCGCGGTCGCCAGGTAGACGGCCGCCTCCGCCAACGCGAGGTCGCCCTCGGGCGAACCGAGGAACTCGTACGCATCGCGCGCGGCGATCGCAAGCCGCAGCGCGTCCGGATCGGCGAGTCCCACGTCCTCGGCCGCGAACCGCACCGTCCGGCGCGCGATGTACATCGGGTCCTCGCCTCCCTCGATCATCCGCGCCAGCCAGTACAGTGCGCCCTGCGGGTCACTCCCGCGCAGCGCCTTGTGGTAGGCGGAGATGACGTTGTAATGCTCCTCGCCGGCCTTGTCGTAGCGCGGCACGCGGCGCTGCAGCGCGTCGCGCACGAGGGCGTCCGTTAGGCGCCCCCCGCGCCCGCGAGGTCCGCCGCGGCCTCGAGCGTGGTGAGCGCCCGCCGCGCGTCGCCGTCGGCCAGCTCCGCGAGGAGACGCACCGCGTCGTCGTCCGTCGCGAGGCCGAGCGCGCCGAGCCCGCGCTCCGCGTCCGCCAGCGCCCGCCGGACGAGCGCCTCGACGTCCGCGGCGCCGAGCGGCTCGAGCACGAAGACCCGCGCGCGCGAGAGCAGCGCGCCCACGAGTTCGAACGACGGGTTCTCCGTCGTCGCGCCGATGAGCGTCACCGTCCCGCTCTCCACGTGCGGCAGGAAGGCATCCTGCTGGCCTCGATTGAACCGGTGAATCTCGTCGACGAACAGGATCGTTCCCCGCCCCTCGCGCTGCCACCGCTCGGCGGCCTCGCCGACGATCTCGCGCACGCGCGGCACCCCTTCGGTTACCGCCGAGAACGGCACGAACGTGCGGTCGGTGTAGCCCGCGACGAGACGCGCCAGCGTCGTCTTGCCGGTCCCGGGCGGGCCCCAGAGGATCATCGACCGCACCTGGCCGGCCCGGATCGCGTCGCCTAACGGCCGCCCCGGGCCGAGCAGCTGCCGTTGCCCGACGAACTCGTCGAGCGTGCGCGGCCGCATGCGCGCCGCGAGCGGGGCCGCCGCGTCGCGCGCCGCGCCGAACAACGTGTCGGCCGCCGGCGCGGCGGGGCCGCGTCGCGCGCTCATCGCACCCCTGCGGCGTGCGTGCGATCGACGGCCGACGGGAGCACCCGACTACCCGCGGGCGGGTGCGACGACCCCGACCGGCGTGAGGCCGAGCCGGTCGGCCGCCGCATCCAACGCCTCGGCGAGCTCGGGCGCGTCGCCGAGCTCGTCGGCCGTCAGCTCGGAACCGTCGCGCGCGGGGGTGCGCGACTCGATCAGCCCGAAGCTCTGCAGCACGTACACCCAGCGGTCGCTCCGGGCGTAGACGTAGAGCGTGACGTCGGGCGAGAGCGTGAGCTGGTCGTCGGGCGTGTAGATGGCCAGCTCCACACCGCCGTAGGCCGCGAGCGGCACCTTGAGCCGCGACAGCGCCTCGCGCACGTCCGGCAGCGCGACGTCGCCGCCGCGCCACGCGCGCTTGCTCCGCACGTCCTCGACGTAGACGTCCACCGCCGGCGGCATCTGCTCGGCGAGGGCGTTCAACAGATCGACCGAGCGCTCGGCGTTGGCCGCCACGACCACCTCGATGAATCCGTCGCCCTCGACGGCGGTGAATTCGTCGGCGTCGGACCGGAATCGGCGCCACACGCTGGCGGCGGGCTGTCGGCCGCGGAAGATCATCGGAGCTCGGGTCGGGAGAAGAAGAGAGCGCTCACGCGTCGCGCGCGAGCTCGGCGGCGCGTTCCAGAAGCCACGCGCGCGTGTTGCGCGCGGGGTCCGCGACCACGTCGTCGAGCAGCCGCCGTAATATCGACCCGACCAGCGGCCCCGCGGACACCCCCGCCTCGGTCAGGTCGTCGCCGCCTACGGCGAGATCAGCGAGGGCGATCGGGTCCCGATAGGCCACGCGCACGAGTCGGCGGTAGATCGCCCGCACGCGCGCGGCCGCGGGCGCCTCGCCTGCGGAGGCCGTCTCGGCACGTTCTGCCGCGAACCGCGCCGCGAGCAGGCGGAATGTGGGCGGCGCGAGCACGCGCCCGCACGCCGCGGCCCACCGCCGTAGCACCGCGTCGTCCACGTCCGTAGGCGACCCCAGCACCTCGCGAACCGGGCGGAGCAACGCTCCAGCGCGCTCGCTCAGGTCCGCCGTCCAGCGCACCTCGTGGTTGCTCGCGCGGAGTGCGCGGAGGCTGCGCTCGACGACGGCCCGCTCGACGCCGACCCACGGCGCGGCGAGGCGGTTGGGCAGTCGTTGCGGACGACCCGCGACGTCCGGCCGCGGCAGGTGGTCGAGAGCCGCGAACGCGACGAGCGGCTGCGCAGCGAGCGCGGGCACGAGCACGGCGAGCGCACCAGACGCGCGCCACCGTTCGAGCGCGACCGAGGGGCAGCGCACCTGTCGCATTGTCTTGTCGAGTTCCTCGCGCACGCGCTCGGGCGAGAGGCGGCCCAGGTGCGGCGCACTCTCGACGATCGCCGCCCACGTCGCTGGTTCGATCACGAACTCGAAGCGTGCGGCGAACCGAATCGCCCGCAGGGCGCGCAGCCGGTCCTCGCGCATCCGGGCTGGCGCGTCGCCGACCGCGCGCACGACGCCGCGCGCCACGTCGGCCTCCCCCCCGAACGGGTCCGCGACCTCGCCGGTCGCGGGGCGGTACGCGATCGCGTTGATCGTGAGGTCGCGCCGCGCGAGATCGTCGACCAGGGAGGCGCCGAACTCGACGACCGCGTGCCGCCCGTCTGTATGGACGTCGCGGCGGAAGGTCGTGACCTCATGCAGCACTCCCGCGCGGTCGAACACACCGACCGTGCCGAACTCGACGCCCTTGGGCACCGTGCGGCGGAAGAGTCGCTGCACGACGGGCGGCGTCGCCGACGTCGCGAGGTCCCAGTCGAGCGACGGGCGGCCGAGGAGGGCATCGCGGACGGCGCCGCCGACGCACCACGCCTCGTGGCCGTGCGCTTCGAGCCGCGCCGCGATCTCCAGCACGCCCGCGGGCGGGCGTACGAGCGGGCCGAACGCCGTCACGCCGCTCCCGTCACGCGGCTCCCGTCACGCACCCCTCGTCACGCGCGCGCCGTCACCCGTCGAACAGCGCGCCTAACGCGACCGCGTCGTACCCGGCGCCGAGCGCGAGCATGAGGTCGATGCGCGCCTGCGCCGGGCGGCGCGAGCCGGCAAACAAGGCGCCCATTTCCCACAGCTTGCGGCCGCCGCCCGGGTAGGCGTACGTCTGTCCGACGCGGCCGCGCGGCGCGCGCGAGGCGACGATCACCGGCCGCCCCGCGTCGAGGAGGCGGGCCACGCCCGGCACCATCTCCGGCGGGACGTTGCCGCGGCCCATCGCCGAGACGACGACGCCGCGCGCGCCGCTCTCGCGCGCGGCGTCCAGAAGTCGCGCGTCGCTGCCCGCCCACGCGCCGACGATGTCGACCGGCTCGGCGGGGCGCGGCGGCGCGATCGGCGCCGGCACGTTGACCAACCGGCGGCGGAAGAGGACGCGCGCCTCGTCGATCGCGCCTAACGGACCCAGGCCCGGCGCCTCGAACGCGTCGAGCTGGTGCGTGTGCCCTTTCGTGTCCTCGAGCGCGCTGAACACGCGGCTGCCCATGACGACGAGCGTCCCCTGACCCGCGCTGTCCGGCGACGCGGCGACGCGCACCGCGTCGAGCAGGTTCTGCGGCCCGTCCCACCCGAGGTCGCTCGCCGCGCGCATTGCACCGGTGAACACGACCGGCTTCTCCGTCGCGATCGAGCGCGCCACCAGGTACGCCGTCTCCTCCAACGTATCGGTGCCGTGCGTGACGACGACGCCGTCGACCGCCGGGTCGAGAACGAGCGCGGCGATGCGGTCGCGGAGCGCCCACTGCCGCTCGACCGACATGTGCGGCCCGGGGAACCGCCCCCACGCCTCGGCGAGCACGTCGGCGACCTCGTCGACGCCATGCGCCGCGTCGAGGATCTCCTGCGCCGACAACGACGGGACCGCCCCGCCCGCGGCCGGGTCCATGCGCATCGAGATCGTCCCGCCCGTGAACAGCGCGACGACGCGCGGCAGTTGCTCCGGCGCGGCGAGCCCGCCCAAATGCAGGGCGCCCGAGCGCGGGGCGTCGCTCACCCGCACAGCACGCTGCCGCCGTTCACGTTCAAGACCTCGCCCGTCACGTGCCGTGCGAGCGGCGAGGCCAGGAAGAGGATCGGCCCCGCGACGTCCTCCGCCGTCGCCACGCGGCGGAGCGGGATCGTCGCGTTGATCCGCTCGCGCCCGCCGTCGCGGAGCGCGGGATCGGTCATCTCGGTATCCACCCAACCCGGCGCGACGCAGTTGACCGTGACGTCGCGCGGCGCGAGCTCGACGGCCAGCGATTTGACGAAGCTGATCATCGCGCCCTTGGCGGCCGCGTAGTCCGCGTGGTACGCCTCGCCCCGCTGCCCGGCCGTGCTCGACACGAGGACGAGCCGGCCGCCCGGGCCTAACGCGCGCGCCGCGGCCCGCGACAGCCAGAACACCGAATCCAGGTCCGCGCGCATCGTCGCGTGCCAGCGCGCGTCGTCCATCGCCTCGACCGCGACCTCCGCGGCCGGCCACACGCCGTGGTTGATCACCACGACGTCGACACCCCCGAACGCCTCCACGCCGGCGCGCACGAGGGCCTCGCAGCCGTCGCGCGTGTCGAGGTCCGCCCCACAGGTCACCGCCCGCACGCGCGATGCGCGGGCGCCCGCCGCAACCGCCTCGGCGTCGTCCGCGCGTGCCCGGTAGCCGACGACCACGTTCGCCCCCGCGCGCGCGAGCAGGGCGACCGCGGCCGCGCCGATCCCGCGAGACGCGCCGCTCACGACCGCGCGGCGCCCCCGCAGGTCGAGCACGGGGTGATCCAACGCTCCCGCAGCGACCGCGCTCACGGCGGCAGCCGCCGCGAGCGCGGCGAACTGGGCCATCGCGCGCACGGCCCGCTCGGGAATCCCGTCCGGGTCGTCGGCAGCGAGCTCGAACGCGTACGTCGCCAGCGCGTCCGCGGCCAGCAGGTCGAGCGCCGACGCGCGCGCCGTCGACTGATCGCGCAGCAGCCGCTCGACCGCGCGCCCGGCGGCCGCGACGTGGCGTTCGACCGCGTCGCCGTCGTCGGGCACCGCGGCGAGCAGCTCCGCCACGCGCCGCTCGAGCGCCTCGGGAGCCGCTGCCGCCAGGCCGGCCGACGCGCTCGGCGACACCACCACGTCCGCTCGCGCCGTCACGCGGCCCCGACCAGCGTTTCGAGCGCGGCGCCGGCGCCGGCGAGTGCCTCACCGAGTCGGGCCGGATCCGGGACGCCCGCCTGCGCGAGGTGCGGCTTGCCGCCGCCGCGCCCGCCCACAGTCGCCGCCACGCGACGCACTGCCTCATCCGCGCGCACGCCCCGGCCGCGGAGGGCGTCGCCGACGACGGCGACAAGCATCGCCTTCCCGTCGTCGGTGCGCGCCCCCAGCACGGCCACGCCGTCCGGCAGCTGCTCGCGCACGCTATCGCCTAACGCCTTGAGCGCGTCGACGTCCGCCGCCCGCACCTCGGTCGCGACCAGCCGCGCGCTGGCGCCGAGCGGCACCGCGGTGGCGGCGACCATCTGCGCCTGCGACGCGCCGCCCCCGCGCTGCGCCTCGTCCAGCCGCCGCTCGAGCTGCCGCCGCTCGTCGACGAGCGCCTGCGCGCGGCGCAGCACCTGGTCCGACGGCGACTTGAGCACCGCCGCGACCTCGTCGAGCGTGCGCTCGCGACCGCGCAGGTGCTCGTACGCGCGCGGGCCCGTGAGCGCGACGACGCGCCGGACGCCCGCGGCCACCCCCGTCTCCTGGATGATGCGGAACAGCCCGATCTCGCCCGTGTGGCGCACGTGCGTCCCGCCGCACAGCTCGGTCGAGAGCGCGGGGATGTCGACCACGCGCACGACATCCCCGTACTTCTCGCCGAAGAGCGCCATCGCCCCCTGCGCGAGCGCCTCGGCGTACGGCTTCTCCGTCGTCACGACCGGCTCGTCGCGCCAGATGCCG
The DNA here is from genome assembly GCA_963763675.1 of uncultured Gemmatimonadales bacterium. Taxonomy (GTDB): domain Bacteria; phylum Gemmatimonadota; class Gemmatimonadetes; order Gemmatimonadales; family Gemmatimonadaceae; genus BPUI01. The sequence continues at coordinate 428,319 of CAVXPN010000001.1, read as the reverse complement.
CGGTTCACGATCGCCTCGACCTCGTCGACCTGCTCGGGGCGCATCGGGCCGTGGTGCGTGAAGTCGAAGCGGAGCCGGTCGGGCTCGACGACCGAGCCCGCCTGGTGCACGTGCTCGCCCAGCACCTGGCGAAGCGCCGCGTGCAGCAGGTGGGTCGCGGTGTGGTTGCGCTCCGTGTCGCGGCGTCGGTCCGTCGGCACGCTCGCGACGACCTGCCCCGGCGCGGGCGCCCCCTGGGCGACGCCTACCACCACGTTCCGCCCGTCGACCTTGCGGACCTCGTCGACGTCGACGCGCCACCCGGCCCCGACGACCTCGCCGCGGTCGCTGACCTGGCCGCCGCTCTCCGCGTAGAACGGCGACTCCGCGAGCAGCAGCGCGACGCGCCCCTGCTCGAGCGGCCGCACGGCAGCAACGCGCGTGTCGACGCGGACGCCGTCGTAGCCGACGAAGCGCCCGGCCGACTCGACTGGGTACTCGCCGCGCTCCCACTGCGAGAGGTCGCCTAACGTGTCGGCGCCGCCGACGGCGATCTTGCGCGAGCGACGCTCCTCCTGCGACTGCGCGCGCTGCCGCCCGAGCGCCCGCTCGAAGCCGGCCACGTCCACCCGGTACCCGCGCTCCGCCGCCATCAATTCGGTCAGGTCGATCGGAAAGCCGAACGTGTCGTAGAGCCGGAATGCCTCGTCGCCGTCGATTTCGCCCTTGAGCGCGGGCGACCCGTGCGCCGCGTGCGCCGGCGCGAGCTCGTCGAAGCGCGCGAGCCCGCCCGCGATCGTCGTGAGGAACCGCTCCTCCTCCGCGCGCGTCGTCGCGACGAGGTGCTCGGCGCGCATCCGCAGCTCGGGGTACACGTCCCCCATCGTCGCGACCACCGCCTCGACGACGCGGTAGAGCGTCGGCTCGGACGTCCGGCCCAACAGGTAGGCGTGGCGCACCGCGCGGCGGAGGATGCGGCGCAGCACGTAGCCCCGCCCTTCGTTCGACGGAAACACGCCGTCGGCGAGCAGGAACGCGACCGCGCGCGCGTGGTCGGCGAGCACCCGGAACGACGCCGGGTCGACGCCGTCGACCACGTCGTTCGACTCGCGCCCGCGGTACGGCTTGCCGACGGCACCCTCGACCGCCGCGAGCAGCGGCGCGAACACGTCGGTGTGGAAGTTGTTGGTCACGCCCTGCTTAACCGCCGCGATCCGTTCGAGCCCCGCCCCGGTGTCCACGCTCGGCCGCGGCAGCGGCACGAGCGTGCCGTCCGCCTGCCGGTCGTACTGCATGAAGACGAGGTTCCAGATCTCGAGGAAGCGCCCCGCCTCCGCGCCGGCCTCGAACGCCTCGGTCGAGAAGTCCTCGCGGTCGAGTTCCGTCCACTCGCCGATCGCGCCCGTGGGCAGCCGATAGTCCCGCGCGAGGTGCGCGAGGTCGACGTAGATCTCGGTGCACGGTCCGCACGGGCCGGTGTCGGCCATTTGCCAAAAGTTGTCCTTCGCGCCGAGGCCGTAAATCCGCGAGTCGGGCAGCCCGGCGATCTCGCGCCAGAGGACTCGCGCCTCGTCGTCCTCGTGGAAGACGCTGACGCGCAGGTGTTCGCGCGCGATGCCGAGCTCCCCGGTGACCAGCTCCCACGCGAAGCGGATCGCGTCGCGCTTGAAATAGTCGCCAAACGAGAAGTTGCCGAGCATCTCGAAGAAGGTGTGGTGTCGGGCGGTGTGCCCCACCTGTTCGAGGTCGTTGTGCTTGCCGCCGGCGCGCACGCACTTCTGCGCCGTCGTGGCGCGCCGCGCCGGGGTCGGCGGTTCTTCCTGGCCGAGGAAGACGCGCTTGAACGGGACCATCCCCGCGTTGGTGAACAGCAGGGTCGGGTCGTCCGCGGGCACGAGCGACGCGCTCGGTCGCACCGCGTGGTTCTCGCGCGCGAAGAAGTCGAGGAAGCGGGAACGGATCTCGGCGGCTTGCATGTCCCCAATCTAGCGCGGCGGTTCGGCCGTCTCTTCGGGGTGGGCGACGAGGTCGTCGTCGGCGCCGGGCGCGCGGAGGACCGCCGGCTCCTGACGGCGCGCGTCGATCAGGGTGCCGAGGTCGCGGACCGTGACGCCGAGCCGGCGGGCGAGCATATCGCGGACGGGCGCGCTCGGCGCGCCGGCGAGCACCGCCCAGATGACGGACGCGGCGAGCTTGCGGTCGCGCGACCACGCGGCGAGCGTCTCGGGCCACAGCGCGAGGCCGACAACGGTGCTCGCCGGGAACGCGGCGATCTCGCGGGCGACGGTCGCGGCGGCGCGCCGCTCGATCGGGTTCGTGCCCGTGCGGTGCGCGGGGTACGGCGGCTCGGACCAGGCGATCGGTTCGTCCGCGGAAGCAGTCGTCCGTGCGCCGGGGTCGCGCTGGGCCGTCGGAAGCGGGCGCGCGGCGTCGATGAGCTGCCCGAGCACCCCGACGCTGACGTCGAGCCGCGCCGCGAGCCGCTCGCGCACGGCGCGATACGGCTTGCGGGCCGCGAGAGTGTTGTAGACGACGGACGAGTCGGTGCGTGCGGCGCGGGCCCAGCGCGCCAGCTCGTCGGGCCAGAGCGCGAGCTGGACGACGAGCGACGCGGGCATCGCCGCGACCTCGCGGGCGACGGTCCGGACGGCCAGGCGTTCGACGCGGGTGTCGCCCGTGCGCTCGGGGAGGGCTTCGAGGTCCGGCCGCGGGGCGAACGGCGGTGCGAGGTCGGGGCGCATGCGTCGGGTCGCGGGTGGGCGGCGGGCTGGATCGGCGCGTTCGTGGAGCGTTAGGCAGTCGTTCGTACCGGCGTCGTGACGAACGCAACGCGCGGCGGCCGCCGATCGCAAATGCGGCCGGTTCGCGCCTTATCGTGAGGGCATCTGTGATTGCCTGCGCGAAACATTCCCTTCGACGCCCGGGTCGGACGCGCCGCCGCGGTCAGCGCGTCCCGCATGCACGATCCCGGATGACGACACATCCGCGACACCCGAACCGACCCGTCGCGAACGTCAGCGCGCAGCCTTACTCGTCCTCCCCGCCATCCTCGCCCGCCTCGCCCGACCCGTAGACGTCTCCCCCGCCGCCCGTCAGCTGACCGAGCACGCGCGCGATCGACGCCCCGTCGTGCCCGCGCCGTGCGAGGTAGCCGTAGAGGCGCCGGCGTTGCACGGCCGGCTCAAGTCCCACCAGCGTGCGGAGCCGTTTGCGCGCGGCCTGCTCGACGAGCGCGTCCTCGTCGACCGACTCCTCGGTGAACACCTCCGCGACCGCTTCGGCCGCGGTGTCGCGTGCGACGCCCGCCTGCGCGAGCGCCTGCGCGACCCGCCGCCGCGAGTCGCCGCGCGTCGCGACGCGACTCCGCGCGACCTGCCGCGCGTACGCCGCGTCGTCGACGAGCCCGGCCTCCTCCAGGCGCGCGAGGGCGGCGTCGACGTGCGCGGGTAGCGCGCCCGCGCGGACCAGGCGCGTCCGCAGGTCTCGCGACGAGCGGCCGCGCGCCGCGAGCATGTTGAGCGCGCGGTCGTAGACCGCGACCTCGTCGACACCCGCGCCAAGCTGCGCCGCGACGGAGTCGTCGATCTCGCGGCCAACGCGAAGCGCGAGTCGCTCGACGAGGTCGAGCGACACGCTGCCGACCGTGTGGCCGTCGACGTCTACCTCCCAGCGCCCCGGCCGCCGCGGCGCCGGCGCGAGCGCAGTCACGACGCCCGGGGCGACGACCGTGCCGGCCGGCGCGCCGGGCGAGGCCCCGCGTGCCGACCGCTGCCACGCCACGGGTCCGCTACTCCTCGGCGGGCTCGCCGACGTCCCCGACCTCGCCGGTGATGCCGAGGATGACCTTCACCTTCTCCTCGACCTCGGCCATGAGCGCCGGGTTGTCCTTGAGGAACATCTTCGCGTTCTCACGACCCTGGCCGATGCGCTGGCCCTGGTAGCTGTACCACGCGCCCGACTTCTCGATGATCGCCGCCTCGCTCGCGATGTCGAGCACCAGCGACGCGTGGCTGATCCCTTCCGCGTACATGATGTCGAACTCCGCCTGGCGGAACGGCGGGGCGACCTTGTTCTTCACCACCTTCACGCGGACGTGCGAGCCCACCACGTCCTCCTTGTCCTTGACCGGGCCGATGCGGCGGATGTCCATGCGCACCGACGCGTAAAACTTGAGGGCCTTGCCCCCCGTCGTCGTCTCGGGGTTGCCGAACATCACGCCGATCTTCTCGCGCAGCTGGTTGATGAAGATCACCGACGTCCTCGAGCGCGAGATCGCGCCGGTCAGTTTGCGGAGCGCCTGGCTCATGAGGCGCGCCTGCAGGCCGACGTGGCTGTCGCCCATGTCGCCCTCGATTTCAGCTTTCGGCACGAGGGCCGCGACCGAGTCGATCACCACGACGTCGACCGCGCCCGAGCGCACGAGGATGTCGCAGATTTCCAGCCCCTGCTCGCCGGTGTCGGGCTGCGAGATCAGCAGCGCGTCGATGTCGACGCCGAGCTTGCGCGCGTACTCGGTGTCGAGCGCGTGCTCCGCGTCGATGTAGGCCGCGACCCCGCCCGCCTTCTGCGCGTTCGCGACGATGTGCAGACAGAGCGTCGTCTTGCCCGACGACTCCGGCCCGTAGATCTCCGTGATGCGCCCCTTCGGCACGCCGCCGATCCCGATCGCCGCGTCGAGGTTGATCGCGCCGGTCGGGATCGACGCGACCTTCACCTTCGTGTCGGTCCCCATGCGCATGATCGAGCCCTTGCCGCAGTTCTTCTCGATCTGCGCGATGGCCAGGTTCAACGCCTTCTTCTTATCGTCGCCCGCTACCGTCGTCGCCATACTCGCCTCAGTCCGTTGAAGAGTCCCGGCCCTGCGTACGCGCGCGGGGGCGCCTGCCAACCGGCAGGTCGGCGCCGCACGCGTACCCGAACAAAATACGAAGCTTGACCACACGGCGCAAGCTCCTGACAGCCAGCTTAACTCGTTGTCACGACGGCACTTGGAACGCGTCCGCGACGTGCCGAACGCGCACCGCCGGACGCGCCCCGGGCCCGAACGCGACCCCGATCACGTCGAAGCGATACGCCACGCCTGGTACCCCGTACCGCGCCATCCAGACTTGCGCGCTCCGCACGAGCTCGCGCCGCTTGCGCCAGTGCACCGCGTCGAGCGGGCCGCCGTAAGCGCCCTCGTTCCCTGCGCTCCGCCGCGCCTTGACCTCGACGAAGGCGACCGTTCCGCCCCGCGCGACGACCAGATCGAGATCGCGGTGCCCGGACCGGAATCGGCGCGCCAGCACCCGCCACCCGCGTGCCCGGAGCCAGCGTTCGGCCACGCGTTCGCCGATCACGCCGAGCGCGTGTCGCGGGTCCACGGGCAACGACGCGCCCGCGGAAACCGCCCCCGTCGGAGATGCGCCGGTGGGAGCGGCGGAGTACGCCACGACGGGCGGCTGGTCGGACGAGGACGGCGTCGGCACACCTCATCGTACGCGCGCCGCGTCGGCCCGCCTGCATCGAATCATTGCGGGGTGGGCCGAAACGTTGCGCCCCGCAGCGCATCCAGCACCGCCCCGGGGTCGTTCGACACGATGCCGCTCACGCCGCCTTCCCACAATCGGAGCGCCGATCGCCCGTCGTCCACCGTCCATACGTGGACCGGCACGCCCGCCGGCCGGAGCAGCCGCGCGAACCGCCTGACCGGCAGCGGGAGCCCGCGGTACGTGGGCGGCACCGACGCGGCCTCGTACCCGGGCGACACACGCCCACCGATCAGGGCGGCCCGGAGCAGCGCCGCCACGTCGCCCTGCCCCGCCCCCGTCGGGTACGGCGTCGCCTTGAAGTACGCCGTCGCGTCGTCGCGGAACGACGCCACGACCACCCGCCCGAGCGCCGAATGCCGGTCGAGCGCCGCGCGGACCGCGTCGCACGCCTCGAACTCCTTCACTTCGATCAGCAGCGGCATCTGCGGGAACGCCTCGAGCACCTGGTCGAGCGTGGGAATCCCGAGCCCTCCGCCCGCGTACGGCCGCACGCCCGAACCCGCCAGCCCCGGAACCGGAGCCGCGACGAATCGCGCCCCCGCGTCGACCCGGCCTAACGCCGCCGCGGTCAGCGCGCGCACGGGCCCGCGCGCGTCCGTCGTGCGGTCGAGGTCCGCGTCGTGGACGACGACGGCGACCCCGTCGGCCGACAGCCGGCAGTCGAACTCGAGCGCGTGCGCGCCTAACGCCACCGCGCGCCCGAACGCCTCCATGGTATTCTCGGGCGCGAAGGCCGAGTCGCCGCGGTGCGCGATGACGACGCGCGCGTCCGGGTCCAGCAGGAGCACCGGCGGCCTCAGTCCCGTGCGCCCGCGCCCGCCGCGGCGGCCGACGGCAGCCGGTGCAGCTCCTCCAGACCGACGAGCACGTCGCGCGGCTTCGAGCCGTCCGGCGGCCCGAGCACCCCGGCAAGGTGCAGCTGGTCGATGATCCGCGCCGCGCGACCGTACCCGATCTTGAGCCGCCGCTGCAGCAGCGACGTCGACCCGCCTTGGTGCTGCACGCACACCTCGGCGGCCTCGTAGAACAGCTTGTCGCGGTCCCCCGGGGCCGGCTCGTCGTCGATGCCGGCGCCGCTGTCGAGCGCCTCCCGCCGCTTCACGACTTCGAGGATGTCCTCCTCGGCCGCCGCGGCCGCGCCGAGCTCCGCGTCCACGCCCGCGGCCAGCGCGCGCGCCGCCGCCGACGTGCCCGAGGCGCGGTCGCGGTACCAGCCCATCAGCCGCTCGGTCTCCTCGCTCGACAGGTACGCGCCCTGGATGCGCGAAGGCTCGCCGCTGCCCGGCGGCACGAACAGCAGGTCGCCGTTGCCCAACAGCATCTCCGCCCCGGCCCCGTCGATGATCGTGCGGCTGTCGATCTGCGACGCGACGCGGAACGCGATCCGGCTCGGAAAATTCGCCTTGATGAGTCCCGTGATCACGTTCACACTCGGGCGCTGCGTCGCGATGATCAGGTGGATGCCGATCGCGCGCGCCTTCTGCGCGAGTCGCGCGATCGGCGTCTCGACCTCGCCCTGCACGGTCATCATCAGGTCGGCCATCTCGTCGATCACGACGACGACGTAGGGCAGCTCGCCCTTCGTGTACTCGTTGTACAGGAAGCCCGTGTCGGCCGGGACCTTCGCCTTGAGCGCCGCCCCCGAGCCCTCGGCGTGCTGCCGCACGCGCCGGTTGAAGTCCTGCAAGTTCCGGCACCCGTTTTCGGCCAGCAGCGCGTAGCGCTCCTCCATCTCCATCAGCGCCCACTTCAGCACCGACGCCGCGTCCTTGCTGTCGGTGATGACCTTGTGCCGCATGTGCGGCAGGTCATTGTAGACCGAGAGCTCGACCATTTTCGGGTCGACCATCAGGAAGCGCAGCGTGCGCGGCGTGTGGCGGTAGATCAGCGATGTGATGATCGTGTTCACGCAGACGCTCTTGCCCGCGCCCGTCGCGCCCGCGATCAGCAGGTGCGGCGTCTTGGCGAGGTCCGCGACGACGACGCGCCCCTCGAGGTCCTTGCCCAGCGCGATCGGGAGGGCCGCCTTCGCGTCCTGGAACTCGCGGCTCTCGACGAGGTCGCGGAAGGCGACCATTTCGCGCGTGGCGTTCGGCACCTCGATGCCGACCGCGCCGCGCCCCGGGATCGGCGCGACGATCCGGATGCTCGGCGCCCGCATCGCGAGCGCGAGGTCGTCGGCCAGCGACGCGATCTGCCGCACCTTGACCCCCGCGGCCGGCGTGTACTCGAACTGCGTCACCGTCGGTCCGACCGTGCGGCCGGTGATCTGCCCGTCGATGCGGAACGTGCGCAGCACCTCCTCGAGCTTCGCCGCCGCCGCGTCGAGTTCGCGCTTGCTCACGTCGAAGTTCCGCGGTGGGGCCGGGTCGAGCAGGTCGCGCGGCGGGCGCTCGGCCAGCACCTCCGCGCCGCCGGCCTCCGCCGCGGCCTCCGCGGCCACGTCGCTCCGGATCTGCTCCAGCACCGGCTCCGCGCCCGGCGCGGACGCGCCGCGCGCCTTCTTGCCACGTCGCCCGCCCTCGACCTCGGCGACCGCCGAGGCCACCGCACTCCCGTCACCCGCCAGCGCGGGCGCGCCGCCGTCCCTCGCCGCCTCGAGCATCGCGCGGTCGGCGGCCGGCATCTCCTCCGGCGCCGGCTCGAGCGCCCGGGCGATGTCGAACGGGGGCGCCTTCTTGCGCCCGCGCCGGCCCGAGACGGCTGGCGCGTCCGCGCCGAGGACGTCGTCGTACGTGAGCGGGGGCGCGCCGGGCGCGCGCGGCGCGAGCAGGGCCCGCACCGGATTCCACGCTACGGTGCACACCGTCAGCGAGCACGCGGCGAAAGCGAGCAGGAGCCACGCGCCGACGCCTAACGCACGCGCGGCGTAGTAAGAAACGAGGCCGCCCCACATCCCGGCCGCTGCGCTTAGCTCGCCAGCCGGTGCGTGCGCCGCGAGGCCCGCGCCGACCGGAACCAAGAGCGCCAGACCGCCGAGGAGCGCCAGCCATCGGCGGTCGTCCTCGGGCGCGAGGCGGCCGAAGCCCCGCAGCGCGTGCGCGAGCGGGGCGCACGCCACGAGGAACGCGCCACTCCAGCCGACGACCCAGACCGTGGCATTCGCGGCGAACGATCCGATCAATCCGGGCCCGGGACTCGTACCGAGGAGGGCGTGCGCCGCCTTGAAAGCAAGCGCTACGACCAGGAACAGCCCGAGCGCCAGCCACCCGAGTCCCGCAACCTCCGAGCGCTCGTACTCGCGGCGCCTGGCGCGCTCGGGCGTGCGCGCGGCCGTCGTCTCCGGCGCCGCGCGCGTCCCGAACGCGGCCGCCACCCACCCCCGCAGAGCCGTCATGATCCTCGTGTGCGCGACGCGCGGTGCCCCATCCGTCCGACGAATCTACGCGCGGCGCGCCCCGCCGCGCGGCCTGCCCACGGGCGAGCCCCGAAACGGGCCCAGCGTGCTAGCGCGGCGCGTGCGTGATCGCGCGCGGCTCGACCCGCGCCGCGTCGGCGCGCGCCTGCTCGGCCTGCGTCAGCTCGTCGCGCAGCCGGTCGAAGTTGCGCTCCAGCCACTTGGTGTCCACGTCGCCCGCGCGGAACTGCGGGTCCTGCATCACCACGGCGAGGAACGGCATCGTCGTCGCCACCCCTTCGACGACGAACGTCTCGAGCGCGAGCTGCATGCGCCGGAGCGCCTCGTCGCGCGTACTCCCCTGCACGATCAGCTTCGCGATGAGCGAGTCGTAGTACGGCGGGACGGTGTAGCCCGCGTAGACGTGCGTGTCGAGCCGAACGCCCGGCCCGCCCGGCGGGTGGAACGTCGTGATGTGCCCCGGCGACGGCTGGAAGTTGCGCATCGGGTCCTCCGCGTTCACGCGGCACTCGATGACGTGCCCGCGCAGCGGCGGCAGCGCGTCGACCGACAGCGGCTCGCCCGCGGCGACGCGGATCTGCTCCTTCACGAGGTCCACGCCGGTGAGCATTTCGGTGACCGGGTGCTCGACCTGGATGCGCGTGTTCATCTCCATGAAGTAGAACGCGCCGTCCTCGTTGAGCAGCATCTCGATCGTGCCGGCGCCGACGTACTCGATCGCCTTCGCGCCGCGCACCGCCGCGTCGCCCATCGCGAGCCGCAGCTCGGGCGTCATCACCGGGCACGGCGCCTCCTCGACCAGCTTCTGGTGTCGCCGCTGCACCGAGCAGTCCCGCTCGCCGAGGTGGATCACGCGGCCGAACTGGTCGCCCATGATCTGGAACTCGACGTGCCGCGGGCGTTCGAGGTACTTCTCGACGTACACGTCGCCGTTCCCGAACGCGCCTAACGCTTCCGCGCGCGCGACCTGGAACGCGCGCAGGAAGTCGTCCGCGTCGTACGAGACGCGCATCCCCTTCCCGCCCCCGCCCGCCGCCGCCTTGATGATCACCGGAAAGCCGATCGATTCGGCGAACGCGAGCGCCTCGGCCGGGTCCTCGACCGGCCCCGGCGAACCCGGAACGATCGGCACGCCGACGTCGGCCATCGCGCGCCGCGCCGCGGCCTTGTCGCCCATCGTCCGGATCTGGTGCGGCGTCGGTCCGATGAACGTGATGCCACTCGCCGCGCACGTCTCGGAGAACTCCGCGTTCTCGGCGAGGAAGCCGTAGCCCGGGTGGATCGCGTCGGCGCCGGTGATCTCCGCCGCCGCGATCAGGCGCGGAATGTTCAGGTACGACTCGCGACCGGCGGGCGGGCCGATGCACACGTCGTCGTCCGCGAACCGCACGTGGAGGGACTCGCGGTCCGCCTGCGAGTACACGGCCACCGTCTCGACGCCGAGCTCGCGGCACGCGCGGATCACGCGCAGCGCGATCTCACCGCGGTTGGCGATCAGGACCTTGTTGAACACGCGCGCCGCGTCAGCCGGTCGGGTCGACGCGGTACAGCGCCTGGCCGTACTCGACGGGGTGCGCGTTCTCGGCGAGCACCGCGGTGACGACGCCGTCGTACTCGCTCTCGATCTCGTTCATGATCTTCATCGCCTCGATGATGCAGACGACCTGGCCCTTCGTCACGCGCTGGCCGACCGCGACGTACGGCGGCGCACCCGGCTCCGGCGTGCCGTAGAACGTGCCGACCATCGGCGACGTGATCTCGACGCCCTTCGGCGCAGCGGGAATCGGCGCGCTCGGCGTCGGCGTCGCGCCGCCGAGCGCCGGGACGGCCGGCATCCCCTCGTACGGCGTCGCCAGCCCGGCGCCGAGGGCGCCGCCGACGACCGGCGGTCCGGCGAGCACCGCGGGGCCCCCACCGATCTGGCCCGCGAGCATCGCACCGCCGCCACGCTGCTGCGACGACTTCGCGATGCGGAGCTTCATGCCCTTGTCGGACGAGATCTCGATCGAGTCGACGGACGACGCGTCCAGCATCTCGATCAGCTTCTTGATATACCGGAGATCGATCATCAGGCGGCGGGGAGGGAGCGACGCCGACCGGTTCCGCGAGGGCCCGGCCGGACGGCGAGAGCGAAGAGGGTAGCACCGCGGACACGTCGGCGCGAGACCGCGCCGGCCGCGCGCTCAGTCAAGTTCCAACAGTTCCCGCGAGAAATCCGTCAGCAGCACGGGCCCGGTTGCCGCCAGGAAGACGTCGTCCTCGACGCGCACGCCGCCCCAGCCCGGGAGATAGATGCCCGGCTCGATCGTCACCACCGAGCGCGTGGGAAGCACCGCCTCAGCCGTGCGCGCGAGCCGTGGCGCCTCGTGGACCTCGAGCCCGAGCCCGTGCCCGAGCGAATGCCCGAACGCCTCGCCGAAGCCCGCGGCCGTGATCGCGTCGCGTGCGATGGCGTCCGCTTGCCGCCCGGTCATGCCCGCGCGCACGCCGGCGGCGGCGAGCTCGTTCGCCGCGCGCACGATGCCATGCACCTCGCGCTGCCGGTCGTCCGCCGGGCCGAGCACGACGGTGCGCGTCACGTCGGCACAGTAGCCGTCGACGATCGCGCCGAAGTCGATCAGCAGCAGGTCGCCGCGCGCGAGCGCGCGGTCGGACGCCCGCGCGTGCGGCAACGCCGCGCGCGGGCCGCTCGCGACGATGGTTTCGAACGGGAACCCCTCGCTCCCGGCGGTCCGCAGCTGCCCTTCGAGCACGCCCGCGACGGCCAGCTCGGTCATCCCCGGGCGCACCAACTCGAGCGTGCGCGCGAGCGCGGCCGTCGCCACCTCGCCCGCCGCCCGCACGCTCGCGACCTCGTCGTCGTCCTTGCGCTCGCGGAGCGACTCTACCAGGTCCGTGGTCGGCCGCCACGACCACCGCGAGCCGGCGTCGAGCAGCCGCTGGAAATCGCGGTGCAGCAGGTGCGCGCTCTCGAACCCGACGACCTCGACGTACGGCACCTGCGGTAGCTGCTGCCACAGCCCGGTCCACAGACTGGCCTGCTCGATCACGACCCGCGCCGCGCCGCCGACCTGCTCCGCCGCCTGCGTCTGGTACCGAAAATCCGTGATGAGCAGGACGTCCGCGCGCCGCGTGACGACGACCAGCGCGCTCGACCCCGAGAACCCCGTGAGGTACCGGATGTTGGCGAGGCCCGTGAGGAGGATCGCGTCGAGGTGCGCGACCTCGAGCTGGGCGACGAGGGCCGCGACGCGCGCGGCGCGGTGGTCAACCACGGGCCGCGTCGCCCTCGGACGGGAGCGCGCCGGCCAGCCGAGCGACGAGTCCGCGCAGCGCGAGTTCGTATCCGAATATCCCGAATCCCACGACCGACCCGACCGCGGCGCCGGCCAGCGCCGAGCGGTGGCGCTCCGGCTCGCGCGCGTAGACGTTGCTGACATGCACCTCGACGAACGGCACGCCGACGCCGACCAGCGCGTCGCGCAGCGCGAGGCTCGTGTGGCTGTACGCGCCCGCGTTGACGATCCCGCCGTCGACCGCGCCGGCCCAGGCGTGAACCGCGTCGACCAGCTCGCCCTCGCCGTTGCGCTGGACGAAACTCAGCTCCGCGCCTAACGTGACGCCCAGGGCGCGCACCCGGCGCTCGACGTCGGCAAGGGTGTCGCGCCCATAGACGGCGGGTTCGCGGCGGCCGAGCAGGTTGAGATTTGGCCCGTTCAGGACGGCGACACGCCAGCAATCCGGCGTCACGCCGTCGGCCAGTTCACGATCCACGCGGCATCACGCCTCGTCTCCCCGCAGCCACGCGTCGAAGCGCGCGAGGTCCTCGTCGCTGGCCGGCGCCGCGGCGACCGCCGCAGGCGCGGCGTCGTCGGCCGGGAAGAACTGATCGAACGAGACGTCGGCGAACGTGGCGTCGAACGCGTCCGCAGGGGCCGCGGCGGGCAGGTCGCGGAACGCCGCGGCGAGGAGTGCACCGCGCGCCACGTCGTCCGAACCCGGCGCGGGTTCGCCGCCGGCGGCGTGCATCGCCTCGGGCGCGCCGGCGGCACGCCGCCCGCGCAGCGCGTCCAGCCGCTCGCGAAGCCCCGCGTCGTCCGGCCGCTCGGCCGCGAGCCTGGCGTAGAGCGCGACCGCCTGCTCCGTGTGGCCCTGCGACGCGAGCAGACCCGCCATCGTCTCGGTCGCGAATGGCCCGGCGACCAGATGCTCCAAGTCGTCCGGGGCCCCGGACGCGGCACTCGTTGACCCCTCGTCTTTCTCACCCAGACCCGAGGCCACGAGCTCCGGCCCGAGCGCCTCGGGCGCGAGGTCGAGGCCGACCACCGGATCGAGCACGTCCCGACCGGGCCCGCCGCTCGCGTCCGCTTCGAGATTGGCGACCGGCTCGTAATCGAGAAGCTCGAACGAGTCGTCGCGAGCGCCTTGCGCCTCGGCCGCGGCCGGCGGCTCGTGCACCTCGGCCGCCGCATCGACGGCCGCGTGCGCCGCCGCGTCCTCGTCCGCCCCCGGAGGCGCGATCGCGCCCCCCGCGAGCTGTGCGGCGACGTCGTCGGCGTACGGGTCCGCCGTCCGCAGCCGCCCGAACCACACCCGCGCCGCGGGGCCGTCCCCGGCCATGCTCGCGATCTCACCGAGGTGCCGCAACACCACGCGGTTGCCGGGGTCGAGCTCCCACGCGCGCTCGAATGCTCCCCGCGACTCGGCGAGCGCCCCGGTGTCGAACAGCGCCTGCCCGAGCACGACATGACCCGTAAGGTGGTCCGGGTAGACGGCCAGTTGCGCACGCAGCATCGTCACCGCTTCCTCGAGCGCGCCCGACTGACGCAGCGCGTTCGCCAACGGGGCGAGAAACCGCCGCGGCTGGGCCGCGTAGCGGTGCCGCAACTCGTCGATCGGGGCGGAAGCGGCCATGGCAGGCGGGCGGGACGGCGACGCGTGCCGACAACGAGCGACGGGCGCGCCAGGGGAGAACCGAGGGGCAAGATACCCGCGCGCGTCAGAACGCGTCAACGCGCGCGACACCCGCCGATCACGTCGAAGTCTCGCGTTCCCTTGCCTTTAGCCGCCGCCGAGCCGTACGTTTCCGGGCGTTCGCACGACCCGCGGCGCGCCACGGTCCCCCGACCGCCGGCGCGCCGCACGCGTGCGTGACCGTCCCAGCTCGCGCCCGCTCCGGGCCGCTGCCCGCGACTCCCCCCACGCTTCCCGCCCCGAGGGCATCCGCTCCGTGCTGCAACAGATGCGAAGCACCGGCAAGTACTTCGCCGTCGTGCTCGCCGTCCTCTTCGCCGGCATCTTCATCTTCGGGCAGACCTCAGGCCTCCTGGGCCGCGGCCCCGTGACGGCCACCACCGTCGTCGTCCGCATCAACTGCGCGCCTTGGTACACGCCGCGCGGCATCGCCGCCCGGTTCACCGGCGACTGCACCGAGATCACCGCCGCCGAGTGGCAGCGCGCCGTCGCCGCCCGCGAGCAGCAGGAGAGTCAGCGTCTCGGGCACGCCGTCTCGCTCGACGACCGCCGCGAGCTCGAGCAGACCACCTTCGACCAGCTCGTCAACGACGTGCTTGTCAACCGCGAGATCGCGCGCCGGCATATCGGCGTGACCGACGACGAGATCCGCGCCGCCGCGGCCAACCAGCCGCCGCCCGAGCTGCGCGACAACCCCGAGCTGCAGACCAACGGCCAGTTCGACCCCGAGAAGTACCGTCGCTTCCTCGGCAGCCCGTCGGCCCGCGCCAGCGGTATCCTCGAGCAACTCGAAGCCTTCTACCGCAACGGCATTCCGCGCGAGAAGCTGCTCGACCAGGTCGCGAGCGGCGCGTACGCGTCCGACGCGCGCCTCTGGCAGCTCTACCAGGACGAGCACGACTCGGCGCAAGTATCGTACGTCGTACTCCGCCCGGACTTGGTGCCCGATAACGCCGTGACGGTGAGCGAGGCGGAGGTTCAGGCGTACTACGACGCGCACCGCAAGACGTTCGAGCGGCCCGGCCGCGCGATCGTCGCGCTGCTCACCCTGTCGCGCGCGCCGACGGCCGCGGATAGCGCGGCCGCTCGCGACCGCGCGCTCCGCATTCGCGCCGAGATCGCGGGCGGCGCGAAATTCGAGGACGTCGCCAAGCGCGAAAGCGCCGACTCCGGGTCGGCGACCCAGGGCGGTGACCTCGGCCGCGGCGGGCGCGGGCGCTTCGTTCCCGAGTTCGACCGCGCCGCGTACGCGCTGCAGCCCGGTCAGCTGTCCGAGCCCGTCGCGACCCAGTTCGGGTACCACATCATCCGGGTCGACGCGCGCCAGGGCGACACGCTCGCGTTGCGCCACATCCTCGTCCGCATCGCGCAGAGCGACACCAACGCGTCGCTGACCGACCGCAAGGCGGACGCGCTCGCCGCCGCCGCGCCGGCGGGCGAGGACCCGCGCCGGTTCGACGCCGCGGCGCGGCGCTTCGGCCTAACGCCCGCCCGCGTCACCGTCTTCGAGAACCAGCCGCTTTCCTTCGCCGGCCGCCCCGTCCCGGGCGTCAGCGCGTGGGCCTTCAGTGGCGTGCACCCGGGCGAGACGAGCGACCTGTTCGACTCGCCGGACGCGTACTACCTGGCCCGCCTCGACTCGCTGACGCCGGCAGGCCCACAGCCGCTGGCGGAGGTGCGCGGCGAGGTCCGGCAGCGCCTCATCGCCGACAAGAAGCTGCAGGCGCTCGTCCCGCGGGCGCGGCAGCTCGCGCACGCGGCGGCCAGCAGCTCGCTCCAACAGGCGGCCGCGCAGCAGAGCCTCACCGTCGAGCACACCGGCGCCTTCACGCGCGGGTCCCTCGTCCCGGGGCTCGGCCAGTACACGGAGGCGGTCGGCGCGGCATTCGGGGTCCCGCAGGGCGCCGTGACGGCGCCGATCGTGTCTCGCGACGGCGTCTACGTCCTGCACGTAGACCGCCGCGTCGTGGCCGACAAAGGCACGTGGCAGGCCCAGAAAGTGGCACAGCGCGCCCAGATCGCGCAGGCGCTCCGCCAGGCGCGCGTCCGCGAGTTCCTGGCCGACCTCCGCGCGACCGCGACGGTCGACGACCGGCGCCCGGAAGTCCGCGCCGCGCAGCAGCGGCAGGCGGCCACCGGCTGAGCCGGATTCGCCGCGTGTCGGCCGCGGCGGGCGCGTCAGTCGAGCAACCGCTTCGGCTGGCGCGCCCGCTCTTCTTCTTCCGTGAGCGGCGGCGGCGGCATGTAGCGCGGCTCGGGCGCGCCACTGCCTAACGTATACCCGGAGTTCGGCGGCGCGCCGCCGTTCTGCCCCGCCCCGCCGGTCAGGTCCGAGCGGAGCGGGTCGATCACCGCGCGCTGTGCCTCCTCCATCTGCCGCCGGAACTGGTACACGTAGCGCCCCACCGTCCGCGCGAGCTCGGGGATCTTCTGCGGCCCGAACAGCACGAGGATCAGGACGAGGATGATGAGGATCTCGCCGAGCCCGAGGTTGCCTAACATCGCCGGCCCACGTTCAAAAGAGTGAGCGCGCGATGAGGTACGCGAGCAGCACGCCGACCAGGCTCAGCAGCGACACGTCCAGCGCGAGCGGCCCGATCGCGAAGCGGAGGATGACGAGGTCGACGCCGAGCGGCCCGATCGACGGCGTCACGCCGGCGGTGAGGAATTGCTTGACGGCGCCCGGCGGCATGAATCGACGCGCGACCTGTGTCAGCAGGCCACCGACGATGAAGCCGGTCGCGAGCACGCTGAAGTAGAAGCGCGTGGTGCGGGGTGAACTGCGCGGAGCCATAAAGAACCAAAAACGAACGCGGTCGTAAACGAAAGGCGCCCGCGACCGGGCGCCACAGGATGGACCGAATGGCCGCGGCCAGCGCCGCGGCGATCAGGATCGTCGGTCGTGCGCGTACGCGATCGCGTCTGACAGCGCGCCGCGCGCGGGCGAGTCGGGAAGTCCGGCCAGCGTTTCCTCTGCCTCGGCGGCGAGCTGATCGACGCGCCGCCGAGCATAATCCAACCCGCCGCGCCCCGCCACGAGCGCGACCACTTCGGCGACGAGTTGGTCGTCCGGATCAGCCGCCGCGAAGAGTTCGTTGACGCGTCGGCGCTCCTCCCGGTCGAGCGCGGGGAGGACGGCGATGAGCGGCAGTGTGACTTTGTGCTCCCGCAGATCGAGCCCGCTCGGCTTCCCAGTGACCTCCTTCACCTCGGTGTAGTCGAGCAGGTCGTCGACGACCTGAAAGAGCATCCCGAGCCGGTCGCCGAAGCGCGCGAGCGGCGCCCGGTACGCCGGCGCGCCGCAGATCGCGCCGAGGTCGCACGCGGCGCGGAAGAGCGACGCCGTCTTCGCCCGGATGAGGCGGTCGTAATCGGCTTCGTTGAAGGCGAGCGCGTCGGCGACACCGAGTTGGCGGAGCTCGCCGAGCGTCATGCGCGTCGACGCCTCGGCGAACACCTGCGCGATGTCCCAGTCACCCAGGCGCACGAGCTCCGAGAGCGACCGCGCGTACAGCAGGTCGCCCATCAGCACGGCCGTCTGGTGACCGTAGAGCGCGTTGATCGTCGGTAGTCCGCGGCGGAGTACGCTGTGGTCGACCGCATCGTCGTGAACGAGGCTCGCGAGGTGTAAGACCTCCAACGCCGCGGCCACGGACACGGCGCGCGGCTCCGAGCGACCGCCGACGCTGCTCGCGAGCAGGAGCAGCGTGGGGCGGAACAGCTTCCCACGCATCGCGCCGAGGTGCGACGACACCTCGGCCGCGATGGGGTCGTCGCTCGCGAGGATGCGCGCGAGCTCGTCGCGGACCCCGTCGAGCGCGCCCCGAATCGGCCGCTGGACGTCGTCGATCGTCACCGACGGCGCGCGCGCCGACCCGGCCGGGGTGATCGCGCTCGAGGTCATCGCGTCAATGCCGCCGCTTGCGGCGGCGGCAGCGCCGCGAGGCGCGTGGCGGCGTCGCGGAACCCGTAGTCCGTCGCGAGCACGCGCACGTACCAATCGCGCGCGTCGTCCGTGCGGCCGATCGCGCGGGCCGATTCGGCGAGCACGTAGTGCACGCCGAGCAGCATCTCGCCGGACTGCCCGGCGGCCGCGGCGGCCGCCGCCGCGTGTTCAAGTGTTGCGAGCGCGAGCTCCGATCGGCCGAGGTCGAGGAAGCATTGCGCAAGCGCCTCACGCTCGCGCAGGCCGCCTCCCGGCGCGCCGGCCGCGCGCTGGAACTCGCGTACCGCGTCCGAGAGCAACCCCATCTCGCGAAACGCGACGCCGAGGTCGTAGTGGCTCTCGCGGTCGTCGGCGTCGACGGACTGCGCGATCCCGGCCTTGAACGCGTCGAGCGCGGCGCCGAAGTCCGCGTCCTGGTCGCCGGTCTCGCGCGGCGCGCCGGTGACGAGGCGCGTCGACGCGGGCAGCTCGGTGCTTCGCAGCCACTCACCGAGGTCCGTGCTCGCGTCGTCGCCGGGGCGTGCGAGCTCGAGCCCGGGGCGCGTCTCGCGGGCGTCCGCAGCCGGCGCCGACGCGGCCGCCGTCGGCACCTCGAACGCGTCCAGCAACGACAGGGCCGGCGCGAACTCGCGCGCGGTGCTCGCCGGTGTCGGCCGCTCGAGATCTGCCGGGGGCGAGCCCGGCGTCGTCAAATCGAGGACGTCGAATCCGGCGTCGGGCGTGTCGAGCGCGCCGAGCGTGCCGAGCGCGTCGAGCGCCGCGGGGCCGTGGTCGATGCGTTCGGGTCCGGCAATCTCGTACCGCGACAGATCGTCGGCCGAGAGGAAGTGATCCGCATTCGCGTCGAGCGCGAGCGGTGCGGCGAACTCCTCGAAGCCGAGCTCGACGTCTTCGGCGGCAACCCCGCCGGTCGGCGTCCACGGGTCCAGGGCGAACCGATCGGGCTCGGACGCGCCGACGTCGATCGGGACCGCGCCGCGCAACGTCGCGAGCCGGAGGGGCGGTCGTTCATCGGGCAGCGCCGTGAGCCACCGCAGCGCCGGACTTGCGTGCGTATCCGCGACCGCCGGATCCTCGCCACGAACCTCGCGCTCAAGCAGTTCCGAGAGCGACAGGTTCGCGGGCCCGCGCATCGGGACCGCGGGGTGCGCGTCGCTCGCGTCGACACGCGCGGGCCCGACAGACGCGTCGAACAGCTTTACGAGCGCACCGGCCGCTTCGGGGCCGGCCGCGCGGGTGGTCAGCAGCTCGCGGGCCGCGGCGGCCTCGTCGGCGGTCGACCCGAGCGCGGCGAGTTCGGCGAGCGTGCGGCCGACCTCTTCGTCGCGCCCGGCGCGGTGCATCTGCGCCGCGTATTCGGCGAGGTGCTGCCGCGCTTCGGCGCGAAAGCCCTTGCGCGCGTACAGCAGGCCGAGCGTGTGGTGCGCGGCCAGGTGTCCGGGCGCGTGGCGGAGGATCTTGACCGCGAGCGCGACCGCGTTGTTGAGGAACCCTCCGGCCGCGTACAGATCGATCGCCCGTTCGAAATACGTGACGGCGCGCGACATGTCACCGGCGCGGAGGGCGAGGTCGCCCGCGCGGTTGTAGAGCGTGACATCGACCTCTTCGTCGGACCCGGCGTCGCCGTCGAGCAGGCGCGCGTACTGCGCGAGCGCCTTGTCGTACTGACGGTCCTGCTCGTGTTGCGCCGCGGTCTTTTTTAGCTTCGCGAGGGCCGACATCAACGGGTGCGGGGCTCCGAGGTAGGAGGGGCACCGCGGCGTCGAGAGCGGGCGCCGCGAATACTACCCCTCGCCGAAATCGCGGACAAGCGAGCCGCCGGGCCGCCCCTCTGTGTCGCGTCCACCACCGGCCGCGTAGGAGGCAAGCGCCGACGACGCGCGCGCGGTTCCCGAGCGATTCCCGCGCGGCGCCGCATGTCCGTCCCCGGCAGGACGCGTCGCGCTCGAAAACGTCAGCCCTGCGGGGCTCCGGCGCCGAGCGCCGCGGGGCGCGCGGTCGTGCCCATCACGTCGGCCACGCGCGAGAGCCGCAGCGGCGCCTGCGCCTCGCCGCGGCACGCGTAGTAACACGCATTACACGCGATCGGCTCGTACCCGCGGTACGTCGACCAGTGGCCGTCGCTCGGGAAGTCCGGGCACCGCCGGACGTGACCCAACGGGTTCACGTGCACCGTGTCCCGCCCGGCCCGACAGGGCTCGCGCATTTCGCCCCGCACGTAGCGCGGCAACTGCTCGAGGTAGTAGTCCGAGTTGGTGATCACGCCGCGGCGCCGCCGCTTGAACGCCAGCAACTCCGCGACGAGCGCGTCGACGTCTGCGAAGGCGTCGCGCGCGACGAGGTGCGCGCGGTTGCCGTTCTTCGCGTCCGTGTACACGCTCAGGTTCACCCCGCACCCGAGCGACTCGGCCATCCGCACGATCGGCAGGATCTGGTCGAGGTTGTCGTCCTTGATGACGGTGTTGAAACGGACGTTGTCGATGCCCGCCGCGCGCATCGCGGGCACCGTGTTCAGGATTCGCTCGGCCAGCCCCGGGATGCCGCGCGCGCGGTCGTGCCGCGCGTCGAGGTAGTCGAGCGAGATGTTGAACTGATGCACCCCCGCGTCCCATAGCGACCGCGCGCGCTCGACGCTCAGCATACCGCCGTGGGTGATGAGCGTGACGTACTTCAGGCGCACGGCCGCGTTCACCCCGGCGACCAATGCCTCGAGGTCGCGCCGCAGCAGCGGCTCGCCGCCGGTCCACGTCACCAGCATGGGATCGAAGAATCGCGCCGCGTCGACGAAGCTCTCCAGCTCGTAGGCGCGCGACGCGGCTGGCGTCTTCCAGTAATCGCAGAACGTGCAGCGCGCGTTGCACCGCTCGGTCACCTCGAAGTGCACGAGCACCGGCCGCCGGCGCGCCTTGAGGTAGGCGTACTTCGCGAGGAAGAGCGGGACGTGGTGCGGCTTGAAACGGGCCGAGAGCATGCGGGCACGTTAGCCGTGATGCCCGTGCCGCGTCAAAGCGCGCGGTCGCGCGGCGCCGTCCGGCCTGCTAGTACGACGACGCGCGGTAGGTGCTGCGGTTGTAATCGAACTTCAGGTCTGGCTCGGCCTTGAGCGCGATCGAGAACGAGAACTGGGAGTTGCCGTTGGGCGCCTGCGAGAAATTAAAATTGGCGCGCCAGTCGTGCAGCTCGCGCTGCAGCGTGACCTGGTTGCTCGCGAACTGGTGCCGCACGAGGTCGTACGTCGACCCCCACGTGGCGCCCCACTTCTGCGTGATGTGGAACGCCGAGTTGAACTGCAACGAACGCAGGGGCGGCGTCAGATAGATCGGGGCGCCGCGTACGCCGAACCCGAGCTGCGTCGCACTACCGACCGGCGTAACGTTGGCGTTCTGGACGCACTGGTCGTACAGAATCGGCGTACCCGAGAGCGGGGCACAGTTGGACGCCGGATTCAGGAGCGCCGCGGCCCCACGAATGTCGGGGCGCTGGCGCTGCTCCGTGTAGGAGACGTTCAGGCTGAAATTCTGCGGCACCGGCGCGTTGCGGGCGTCGTACGCGGCGCTCCCCGCGACGCGCGACGCGACGGCCTGCCGCGCGAAGAACGGGTCGCCCCCGCCGACGTCGGTCGGCGAGTTCTGGGTCTGGGAAGGGATCGGCGCACTGTTCCCGCCGCGGTTGAGCCCGAACAGCCGCGACAGCGCGCCGAACACCGCGCTGTTGCGGTCGAGCGAGAAGCTGAGGCTCGTGCCGGTGCGGTACGGCTTGAACCGCGCGGTGTCGCTCGTCGGATCGCCGAGGTAGAGCGAGTACTGCGACGAGAGCTGGAAGCCGGGCAGCAGGTCGGACGTCGCCGAGTACTGGAAGGACGCGTCGGTGAACCCGCGTCCGGTCGTGTCGCGCCGCGCGAAGTCGTACGTGATCGACGAGAACTGGATCGACGCGAGCTTGACCTTTCGCTGCTCCGCGTTGGCGGAACCCCCGCTCAACGGGATCACGGGCGCGTTGGGGATCGGCGGTCCAGAGGCGAGGCCCGTCGCGGGCGTGCTGTCGTTCGGCAGCGGCGCGGTCGGCGTGGCGCCCGCGGTGCGGCCGGTCGTGGGCACGCCGGCGTCGACGCCGCGCGCGGGCGATGGCGGCGCGGGCGTGCGCGGGCGCAGCTTCGCTTCGAGGTTGGTCGAGAGGCCGAGGGTCACACGGTTCTGCTTGAGTGCGCCGAGGTAGCCCTGGCGCGACGCGCCGATGGCCGTCAGGTACTCGTCGCTCACCGTCGCCGTCGGCGAGTACGCGTACGACAGCGACGGGCTGATCGAGTTGCGGAAGCGCTCGAACGGGCCGATGCCGGGAACGAACGCGTACAACGTCGGCGCCGCCGTGAGACCATAACTCAGGCGCTTGGCGCCCGAGACGTAGCGTCCGCCGCTGTACTGCGATCGGAAGAGCAGCCCGCCCTGGTCCACGTTGGACAGATTGACGTTCGGCGAGAGGTTGAACGTGCCCTGGAATAGGGACGGGAGCCCGATGCTCGGGTTGACGTCGAAATTCGACGTGAAAAACTGGTTGAACGTGCGGAACTGGCGGCTCGACGAGTCGTTGATGTTGGTGAAGACCGGCAACCGGGTGGGCAGGTTGGTCACGCGCTCGTTGTACGAGACCGGGAGCGTGATCTGGAAGCCGAAGATTTTGACCGGCGTCTGGAACGAGAGCGACGTGTTGCGCTCGGACGCGTTCACCCGGGAGCTGTCGATCCGGCCGCCGGAGGCGAGCGAGTACAGGTAGCCGTTGGCGGTGCCCTGGGTGATGCGGAACTGCTGCTCGTTGGTCAGCGAAAGCGTCGGCGTCCAGTCGAGCCACGGCGTGACGCTGATCGTCCGCGTGTTGAGCGTGACGTTCGGGAAGCTGATCGTCCGGTCCGGGCGCCCGGCGTACTCGGAGGCGGACGCGCTCAGCGACGCGGACACGGGCCCGTAGCGGTCCTGGTAGCTCGCGTTGGAGCGGATCGACCCAAGCACCGCCCCCGGGTCGAACTGGTTGATCCGCTGGACTGTCGTGTTCTGCGCGTAGTTGATGTTCGCGCTGAACAGCCGGTCTTCGGTGAACTTCTGCGAGTGGTTGAGGTAGACGTCGAAGCTCTTCGATCCGTTGGTCAACGACGTGTTCTTGATCGCGAGGTCGCCCGTCAGCTGGCGCTCGATCGACTTGTAGCGCAGCTCCGCGTTGCTCGTAAACTCGCCGAACCCGTAGATCCCGCCCGGCCGCGCGCCGCTCCGATAGTCGAACCAGGCCTGCGCGTCCGAGTAGTCGTTGATCATCGAGTAGTAGCCGAAGTGCCGCACCGACCGCTGGTAGGTCGGGCTGTTGCGGATCAACTCGGCCGGCCCGAACGTCGGGCGGAGCAGGCCGCTGCGGCGGCCGGGGCGCGTGTCCTGGTACACGAACGGCAGCCAGAGCACGGGCACGTTGCCGATGTACAACGTCGCCGGACGGATCACCAGCAGGCGCTTGCTCACCATCTTCACGTCGCGCGCGACGAAGTGGTAATGCGGCACCTCCTCGTTGCAGCTCGTCACCGACGCGTCGTGCGCGTAGAAGACGCGCTGCCCCTCGGCCCCCTTCGGAACGTTGGGCGTGGTGAGACTGTCGGCCGCCGCGATCGCGCCGGTCCCGCCCCGCACGAACCACGTCTCGCCCTGCGTCGCCGACGTGCTGAATCCGCGCACGACGCCGCGGCGCTCGGCGAGGTTGTAGCGCACCGACCCGCGGACGACGACGTCCGAGCCCTGCGACGGGTCGCGCAGCACGACGCTGTCGCGCCCCGTGCTGTCCGCGGTGGCGGTCACGATCTGCGTCGAATCGTCGTACCGCACGGTCGGGCCGACGAGGATCGCCGCATCCCGCTGCACGGCGCTCGGCTTGCCGCGCAGGGTGAGTACGCGCTCCCGCGCGCGGAAGCGGACCGTGTCGCCTTGGTAGCGCACGACGTCGTAGTTGCGACGCGCGCGGAGCGCCTTGATGACGGAGTCTTCCTCGGCGAAGACGAAGAGCGCCGTGTCCCGGCCAGTGCTGTCGCGCCCCGCGCGCCGTGCACGCGTCGCGGCACTGTCCCGCCGCGCGGTGTCCCCGCGAGCGGCGGGCGCGCGCGTCACGCGCCGTGCGGTGTCGCGCGCCGTCGTGTCGATCGCGGCTCGGGACGGCGCGGCGTCCCCGGACCCCGGGCGGGGCGTCTGCGCGCGGGCGACCGCCGGGAGCGCGGCGCCCGGGAGCGCCGCGCACGCGATCGCGAAGGAAACGGCGCGGGCCGCCTTCGCGTTAGGCCGGCGGACGTGGTGTGTCACGGTCAGATCCCTTCCTGGTCCACGCGGTTCGGGGGGTCCGGGGCGGCCCCCGTCGTCGAGCTGACCAACGAACGCGGCCCGTCGCCGCCCGCCCCCAGCGCGATGCCCGCGTCCACCGGTGACACGGAAGAGGGATTCGTCCCCGACGCCACCGCCTCGGCCCTCGCCGCGGCGGCCTCGCGCCGCTGCCGCCGGCCGTAGACCAGGACGGAGAGGAGGATGCTCGCCTCGTACAGCAGGTAGAGCGGAATCGAGAGCGCGAAGAGCGACGTCGGATCCGCCCCCGGCGTCACGAACGCGGCCCCGACGACGCACAGGACGAACGAGTGGCGGCGGTACCGCTTGAGCATCGCGGGCGTGACAATGCCGAGCGCGGTGAGCGCGAGGATGACGATCGGCAGCTCGAAGACGACGCCGAACGCGAGCGCCAGGTTGATCGCGAACCCGAAGTACTCGCTCGCGGTCAGCATCGGGTCGAGCGACGCCGTCTGGAAATTGAGCAGGAAGCCGAGCGTGAGCGGCAGGACGCCGAAAAACGCGAGTGCCACGCCGGCCGCGAACAGCACCGCCGCGCCCACCATCACCGGAATCACGACCCGCTTCTCGTGCCGGTGCAGCGCGGGCGACACGAACGCCCAGAACTGGTACGCGATGATCGGCGACGCGATCAGCAGCCCGAGCACGATGGCCGCGTTCAACACGATCGTGAACGGGTCGCCCGGATGCGTATAGACGAGGTGGTGCCCGTGCAGGAACGGGAGCACGGGCCGTTCGAGCATCTTGATGATGTCGACCTTCGACACCACGGTAAACGCGACGAGGAAGCCGGCGGCCAGCGCGCCGAGCGACCACACGATGCGCCAGCGTAGTTCCTCGAGGTGGTCGAGGAACGGCATTTCCGCGCTGCCGCCGCGGCGCGGCGCCGGCGCGGTCACGCGGGCCTCCGCCGAGCGGACGCCGCGGGCGCGCCCTTCGGCGCCGGGCTGGGGTTGCCGATGGCGCGAAGCGCATCGCGGGAGAGCGTGGCCTCGTCGGACTCGGGGTAGCGCTTCGTCACGTCTTCGTAAAACACCCGCGCCTCGGCCCGGCGTCCGGCGTCCTGGCGGCTCCGCGCGCGCTTGTAGAGCGCGGTCGGTGCCCGGTCCGAGGACGGGTACCGCGCGACCACCGCGGCGTACGCCGAGTCGGCCGCCGCGGCGTTCCGCTCGCCCGCGTATGCTTCGCCGAGCAAATACTGCGCGTCGGGCGCGAGCTCGGACGACGGGAACCGCCGCAGCAGGTCCGTGAACCCGACGCGCGCGGCGCCGAACGAGCCGCGGCGGAGCTGTTCGGTCGAAAGGCGGTAGAGCTCGTTCGGGCCCGGGGCCGTCGGTGCCGCGTTAGGCGCGCCGGCGCCGCGCGGCGCGCCCGTGCTGTCTCCGCGCGCGGGGGCGGCGGAGCTCGCGGCGGCGTCGCTCCGCTGCGCGTCGAGCGACGCACGGAGATCCTGCAGCCGCCGCTGACTCTGCCCGGTCAGCTCCTGCACTTGGATGAGTTGCTCGCGCACCGCGCGCAGCTGCTCGCGCGCGTCCCCCTCGAAGCGCGAGGCGCGCTGTCCCGCGCCCGCGACCGAGTCGGCGAGCGCGCGGATGCTCGCGTCGAGCGCGGCGATGCGCGCGTCGAGCGACGCGCCGCGCAGCGAGTCGGCCCGGGCCGCGTCTCGCCGCGTGTTGGCCAGGTCGAGCTGCAGGGCCTGCACGTCGCTCCGGGTGGCGAAGCACCCGCCGACGCATGCGGCCGCGCACGCGCCGGCCGCGGCGAGGCCCGCGGCGCGCCGGACGCGGCGGGCGAGCGTCACCGCGCCGCGCCCAGCACGTCGCCGCCGCGCACGACCGCGAACTCGGCGCGGCGGTTCTGGCTCCAGCACGACTCGTCCTCGACCTCGCAGGTCGGCCGCTCCTTGCCGAAGCTGACGACGTCGACGCGGTCCGCGTCCACCCCGCGCTCGGTGAAGAAGCGCTTTACCGCGGCCGCGCGCCGGCCGCCGAGGGCGAGGTTGTACTCGTCGGCCCCGCGATCGTCGGTGTGGCCGGCGACGCGGATGCGGAGCGCGTGGTACTGCGTGAGGAGCGCGAGCTTGGCTTCGAGCGCCGTGCGCGTGTCGGCGCGGAGTTCGGACTGGTCGTAGTCGAAGTAGACGGGCGCGAGGAGCGTCGCGCGTCGCGAACCGACCACACTGTCGCCCGCGCCCTGTCGCGACCGGGCCCGCCGCTGGGCCTCGAAGAGATCCGCCGAGTCGCGCAGTGCGCGGGCGCGCTGCGCGGCGTCGAGCGAGTCGCGCGCGTTGGCGCGCGCAATGCTGTCCAGGCGCGCCTCGTCGGACGCGCCGGCGGCGGCGGGCGACGGCGTGGGCTGGGGCGGACGGCGGCACGCGGCGGCGAACGCCGCACACGCGAGCAGGAGCAGCGCGGCGCGGGGCCGCGCGGTGGACGAGGTCATGCGAGAGGAGGCGGGACGAACGGCGGCGCGAGCCCGAGCGCCGCGGGGGCGGTCAGCGCAAGGTCGGCGACCACGCCGGCATGCGCGCGGCCCGCCCGGCGACGAGCGCGCGCTGTCGGCCGGTCTCGACGTCGAGGACGACGAGACGCGGCGCGCCGCGGGTGGCCGTGGCGACGAGGTGGCGGGAGTCGGGCGCCCACGACGGGTCCTCGGTGCGCTCCGCGGTCGCGAGGCATCGGGCAGATCGGCCACGCACCTCGATGGTGCAGAGCTGAAACCGGCCGGCGACGAGCGATTGGAACGCCACGAGTCGGCCGTCGGGCGACCAGCTCGGGTTGGAGCGGTAGTTCCGCGGCGAGAAGTCGAAGTCCGTGAGGAGCTCCGCGTTGGTCCCGTCCGCGTCGGCAATATACACCTCGGGGTGACCCGAGCGGCCCGACGTGAACGCGATCCGGCGCCCGTCAGGCGAGTAGACCGGCGACACGTTGTCGGTCCCGCGACCGACGGTCATCCGGCGCGGGGTACCGCCGTCGATCTCGACCGCGTACAAATCTGCGCCGTTCCCGTCGCCATGCGCGTACGCGACGGTCTGCCCGTCCGGAGACACGACGGGCGTCATGTTGAGGACGCCCCCC
The DNA here is from genome assembly GCA_963763675.1 of uncultured Gemmatimonadales bacterium. Classification (GTDB taxonomy): domain Bacteria; phylum Gemmatimonadota; class Gemmatimonadetes; order Gemmatimonadales; family Gemmatimonadaceae; genus BPUI01. The sequence continues at coordinate 401,092 of CAVXPN010000001.1, read as the reverse complement.
GAGGCGATGGTTCGCGACGCGCCCGCGGTCACGCCGTCGTAGCCGCGCGCCACGATACGCTGCGTGCCGTCGGCGTCCAGCGTACCGTGGACGAAGCCGCGGCCGGTGGGCATCCACGCCGGCGAGAGCGCGCCCGGGCCGCTCAGCGCCCGCGCGTTCTGACCGTCGCTGTCGACCACCCACACGCGCCCGTCGCGGACGAACAGCACGCGAGTCGCCGCGATGCCACGAACCCCCGTCGCCCACCGCTCGGCCTCGTCGGCGGCGGCGTGCACGGCCAAGCGCCAGTCGGAGCCGAGCACCGGGGCGGGGAGGGCGAAGTCTCGCGACGCCGTCTGCCGCCGCACACTCACGTCGTAGAGCGCAAGATGCAGGACCGACCCGGCGACGCTGGCGCGTACGAGGCCCGCGGCGCCCACGCGAGCCGCGACCGCGTAGTTCGGCGTGGCTGCGGTGAACACGCCGGCAGCCGCCGACGCGTCGGCCACCGTCACGCGGTCGCCGAAGTCCAGATCGCGACGCACGATCGCCGCGACCGAATCGCCGGCCGGGCCAGCGACGTCGGCGACGAGCAACGTCGGGCGCGTGCGCGCGTCGTACGCGAGCCTAACACTCACACCCGCGCCGGTGGTGTCCTGGCCAGCCGCCGGAGATGCCGCGAGGAGTGCCAGGACGGCGGCGAGCGGCACGGCGCGGCCGAGCGTCGGGCGCGAACGAACGAACATCACGGAGCGGAGCGTGGGTCGAAGCTGAACGTCACGGGCAGCGACGCGGGGTGGAAGCCGTCGGGGAGCGGGCCGAACGCGTGCGCGGCGCCGGCCGCCTCGACGGCGCCCTGGGCTTCGAGGTCGAAGGCGTAACTGCCCGAGCTCTGGACGACGCGCAGGCCGCTGATCGAGCCGTCGCGCGCGACGACGAAGGCGACGTTCGCTCGCAGGCCGCCCCGGGTCGCCGTCGGCGAAAACCGAACACGGACCTGCCGGACGAGGTTGTCGAGGTACCCCGGATACGGAAACTGGAGCCCATTCACGCGCACGTCGGCCACGTCGTGCCCTCGCGACCCGGGCGCACCCATCGATGGCGATGCACCCGCGCTGGATCCGGCCGGCGCGACGCCTGCAGCGGCGGGTCTTGCGGGGTGAGCGGACGCGGCCGTCGACTTGGCGCCGGCCGCGGAGCCCGCGTGTGTGATGCCGCCGTGCGGAGCCGCGACGTGCGCGGGGGCTGCGGCGGACGCGTTCGTTCCAGGCGTGGTAGCGGGCTTTTTCGTCGACGTCGGGGCAGCCTTCTTCGGCGTGGCCTTCGCTGCAACGGACTTCTCCGGCGACGTCTTGGACGTCGGCGCCCGCGTCGCGGCTAGATGTGCCGTCGGATGCGCCGACGCGGTCGCCGTCGTCGCGTTCGGTTTGTGCAACGGCGGCTTGCTTGTGAGCGCGTGCGCCGGCGCGGCGACGGTGGCGGCTTTCGAGCGGGACGTCTCCGGACGCGGCCTTGTCGCCGTCGAACTCGCGGCGTGTATCGTGACGGGGACGGTGGCGGGACTCGTCGCCCCTGAACCGCGGCCCTCGCCGGGCGCGGCGGCGACGAGGGCGACGCGGTAGACCGGCGCGGGCGCGACGTCGGGCGTCCCGCGTGCGGCTGCGACGATGCCTAACGCGGCGATTCCGTGCAGGGCGGCCGAGGTGACGAGCCCGCGCCCGATGCGCAGCCGGTCAGTCGACGGGCCGGCGGCCCGCGGCTCGTGCCGCGCCGGGATCGGTGGCGCGAGTGGCGCGAGTGGCGCGGCGATCACGTTCCGCCGTCGGTCGCCGCGACCAGCCCGACGTTGTCCAGGCCGGCCGCGCGCAGGCCGGCGAGCACCCGCACGACCGCGCCGTACGCGACGCCGCTGTCGGCGCGCAGGAACACGCCGCCGGCCCGCGCTTCGGGTCGGGCGGCGAGCGTGGACGCGAGGCGGTCGCTTGCGACGGGCACGTCGTCGACGAACGTGCGGCCGTCGCGCGCGAGCGTGACGGTGACGCCCGATCGCGTCGTCAGCGGGCGAGCCGCGGCGCGTGGCAGCGCGACGTCGACGCCCCCCTGCATCATCGGCGCCGTCAGCATGAAGATGATCATGAGGAGCATCATCACGTCGATGAGGCTCACGACGTTGATGTCCGCGTTGATAGCGGCGCGCTCGCGCCGTCGGCGGGCGGGCACCTTGCGCCTCCGCCTAGATGCGCTCTTCGCGCACGAGGAGGGCGACGAGCTCCGAGCCGAAGCCGTCGAGTTCTCCCGCGACGCGGTTGAGGCGCGAGGCGAACACGTTGTACGCGAACACCGCCGGGATCGCGACGGCAAGCGCCGCCGCGGTGGCGACGAGCGCCTCCGCGACGCCCGGAGCGACGGCGGCGAGGTTACCGGATCCCTGTCGCGCGATGCCGGCGAACGCCGAGATGACGCCGAGTACCGTGCCGAAGAGGCCGATGAGCGGCGAGACCGAACCGATCGTCGCGAGCCAGTTGACGAACCGCCCGAGCCGGTCGCGGCCGAGATCGGCCTCGGCGTCGAGGACCAACCGAAGCGCCTCCACCTGCGACTGACTGAGGCGCGGGGCGCGGTCGGCGGTCGCGCCGAGTGCCGGTCGCGTCTCGGCGAGGAAGCGGCGGGCGCGGCGGAACACGTCGGTGAACGGCGTCGGCGTGGCGCGCGCGGCCGCGTCTTCTGCCCCTTCGAGGGTGGAGGCGGCCTCGACGGAGCGGACGAAGGCGCGTCCGGCCGACTCGACGCGGCGGAACTCGACCGTCTTGGCGAACGTCACGCCCCAGCTGAGCAGCGAGAGGATCAGGAGGAGCACCAGCACCGCGCGCGTGGCCGGCGAGCCGGCCAGCACGAGGTCTACGACACTGCCGGACATGCGCGGTCGTTAGGCGCTGGCCGCGGTGGTGCGCCGGGCGGCGAAGTACTCGAACGTTTCGCGCAGGCCGTCGCGGAGCGAGACCGTGGGCGCCCAGCCGAGCACGGCGCGCGCCTTCTCGATGTTGACGGAGCTGCGCTGGAGTTCGCCGGCGCGGGCCGGGGCGCGTTCGATCGGGGTGTCGGCGCCGGCGACGTGCTTGAGGTCGGCCGCGAGGTCGTTGACCGACGTCTCGATGCCCGTGCCGATGTTGAACGCGCGGGCGTCGACGTCGCCGCGCGGCGGGAGGTTCGCGTTGGCTGCCTGCCAGTTGGCGCGTGCGACGTCCTTGACGAACACGTAGTCGCGCGTCTGCCCGCCGTCGCCGAACGTGGTCATCGGCCGTCCGTCGAGGATCCGGTCACAGAAGATCGCGACGACGCCGGCCTCGCCGTGCGGGTCCTGGCGCGGGCCGTACACGTTCGCGTAGCGGAGCGCGACACACTCGAGTCCCTGCTGGCGCGCGAAGTAGCCCATGTAGAGCTCGACGCTGAGCTTCGCGATCCCGTAGGGCGACTCGGGGTTCTTGAGGTACGTCTCGACGTTAGGCGGGGTGACGAGGTCGCCGTAGATCGCGCCGCCGGTGCTCGAGAAGATGAAACGCGGCACGCGTCCCGTGTTCGCCTTCGCCTCGCGCGCGGCCTCGAGGAGGTTGACCGACCCGAGGACGTTTTGCGTGGCGTCGAAGACCGGGTCGAGGACGCTCTTCCGGACGTCGATCTGGGCCGCGAGGTGGAAGATCAGGTCGAAGTTGCCGTCCCGAACGAGTGCGCGGGCCGACGGGTCGGTCACGCTCGCCTCGTGGAGTGTGGCGGCCGACGGGACGTTCTCGCGACGGCCGCTCGCGAAATTGTCGAGGACGGTGACCTCGCACCCGTTCGCGATGCAGAGGTCGGCGACGTGGGAGCCGATGAAGCCGGCGCCGCCGGTGACGAGCGCGCGTGTGGCCATTTGGGCAATCAGGGAGCGGGGCAGCATCCGGGTACCCGATTCGGGCGGGTACCTGGATCGGGCGAGCAAAATGTAAGCGGGCCGGGTGTGAGGGCGGCGTGCCCCCCGACACCCGGACCCAACGCGAGCTAGAACGGCAGATCGTCCTCGTCGTCCGCGAGGGCGCCGGGAAAGTCTTCGAAATCGTCGTTGCCGCCGGTGTTGGCCGCGGCCGGCTGCTTGGCGCGTGCCGGCGGGGCCGCGGTGCGCCGCGGCGCACCGCCACCGCCGTTGCCACCACCGTTCCCGCCCCCGCCCCCGCCCATGCCCGACCCGTACGACGACGCGCCCGCGTCCATTTCGGCATCCATGCCGTCGCGCTTGCCGCCGCCGAGCAGGATGAGTTCGCGGACGTTGATCTCGGTCGAGTACTTCGTCTGGCCGTCCTTGTCCTGCCACTGGCGGTACTCGATGCGGCCTTCCAGGTACAGCTTGTCCCCCTTCTTCACGTACTTCTCGACGATGTCGGCGAGCTGGGACCCCTTGCTGTTCCAGACCACGCAGCGGTGCCACTCGGTCTTTTCTTGCTTGCCGCCGTTCTGGTCGTTCCAGGTGCGGCTGGTCGCGAGCGAGAACTGCGCGACGCGTCCGCCGCCCGGCGTCGAGCGGATTTCGGGGTCACTGCCGAGGTTGCCGATCAGGGTGACCTTGTTGAGGCTCCGACTCATGTCGTACTTCCTCCGTCCGATTAGGTCCAGTCCAGTGTCGTGCGGCGACCCGGGTCCGGCGGCCGCTGGCGTAGCGGTCACGGGCGTGATCGTAGCACGGGTCGGGGAGTCCGCCCGCATCGAATCTACGCAGGGTGGGCCGTTTCTATGCCGACGGCTGCGCCGCCGGGTTCGGAGCTCGCCGATCGTCCATGGGCGGCGTCGGCCGGCCGAGAACGAGCGCGTCCTCGCTGGGATTGTGGTAGTAGCGGCGTCGGCGGCCGCGGACTTCGAACCCGCGCGAGGCGTAGAGCTGTCGCGCTGGACCGTTCGACTCGCGCACTTCGAGGTAGGTCGTCGCCGCGCCGCGCCGCACGGCTTCGGCGAGGGCCGCGTCGAGGAGGCGGGCGCCGACGCCGCGTCCGCGCGCGTCGGGCGCGACCGCGATGTTCGCGATCTCGGACTCGTCGGCGGCGAACCACGCGACGACGTAACCAACCACGGAGCCAACCACGTCGCCAAGCGGTCCGGCGGGCGCCGCGTCCGCGGCGACGAGGAAGAGCACCGTCGGGTTCCGGAGAAGCGCGGCGAACCCCGAGCGGCTCCACGGGTCGGAGAACGAGGCGCGCTCGATCGCGGTGATCGTCTCCAGGTCGGACGTTTGCGCCGCGCGCAGGCTCGGCGCCGGAACGTCCGTCGCGCGCGTCGCGCCCGTCACAAGCGGCACGCGGGTCAGGCGCGCAGTGCGGTGTCGAGTGGCGCGCGCGCGGACGGCGTACCGGGCGACGCGCCCGGAGCGAGCGGCCCGTGCACCGCTTCCCACCGCGCTTGCGCTTCGGCGAGGCGCCCGTAGCTCGGTGCCCACGCGGCCAGGTCGACCGGCACCGGGGGGAGCGCGACGACGCCGGCGGCGATCGGCGCGTGCGCCGGATCGGCTTCGATCGCCAGCACCGCAGTCGCGCGGTGTTCGCCCATGAGCGCATCGATGGCGGCGGGTGAGTGAACGCCCAGGTACGCGTAGGCCGCGACGTGGCGCGACGTGTCGAGCGTGACGGCGGCGGCGTAGTGCTCGCCGCGTAGTGCGTCGAGCGTGACGAGCCAGGTGCCGGGCGCCGGCGCTCGCACGGCCGCCGCCCAGGCGAGCGACGGCCCGGCGAGGAGCGGGCGCCCCGCGGCATGTGCCAGTCCCTTCGCGATCGACGCGGCGATGCGGAGGCTCGTGAACCCGCCGGGTCCGGCCCCGCACGCGACGCCCGCCAGGTCGGAGACGCCGGTGTCGAAGTCGCGCAGTAGGCCGTCGACGGCCACCATGAGCGGATCGTCGTCGTCGCCCTGAGCGCGGACGGCGCCGCGCATCGCGACGGCCCGCGCCGCGAGCACCGATCGCCCACGCACGAGCGCGACCGACCCCGTGCCGGGCGCCGCGTCGAGCGCGAGGACGGGCCGCTCGGCCTGAGACGTCACGACGTACGCCGCCCCGCGCGTTTCCCGGCGCGCGCGACACTCACGCGCGCATCATCCCGCGAGCAGTACGCGGCGCTCCGGATCGCCGGCCGCGTGCTCGAGGTCGAGCGGCACCGTCCCGGACGGCAGGCGATCGCCCGCACGCTCCGGCCACTCGACGAGACCGAGGCGGTCGGATGCGACGAGTTCGTCCCAGCCGAGGGCGTCGAGGTCGGCCGGGCCGCGGAGCCGGTACAGGTCGGCGTGCCAGACCGCGCCCCGCGGCGACGCGTACTCGTGCACGAGCGCGTAGGTCGGGCTCGTCACCGGCCCCGTCACGCCGTAACCGCGACAGATCGCCTGGACGAGCGTGGTCTTCCCCGCGCCGAGGTCGCCGCCCAACGCCACGACGAGTGGCGCCACCGCGTTGCGGCCGAACGCCTCCCCCCACGCGACGAGCTCGTCGCGGGTGAGCGCGATCCGCGACCGGGCGGCCGCCGGTGGTACGCGCATCAGCGCCCGGCCCTCAGCGCTCGGCGCGGAGCTTCGCGAGCCCGCTCGCCGCCTTCGTCCCACCGCGGCGCGCGGCTCCGCGACTGGTCGCCTCGCTCGCGGGGACAGACGTCGAGGCTGGGCTGGGCGCGTGCGGGGCTCCGTTAGGCCCGGACGCGGAGGACGCCTTCCCCGCGGCCGCGAGCTGCGCGGAGAAGCGCGTACGCACCTCGAACAGCTGGTCGCGTACGCGGGCGGCCTGCTCGAAGTCGAGCGCCTTCGCGGCCTCCTTCATCTCGCCCTCGAGGCGCGCGACGAGCGCGACCGGGTCCGACGTGTCGTACGGCGCGGCCACGCCGTACGCCGGCACGGCCTCGGCGACCTTGGCCGGCTTGCGGTCGCGCCCGCGCCCCTTCTTGCCCGTCTCCGCGGCGTCGTCGCGCTCCTCGCGCGCGTCGGCGACGCGGGTGACGAACCGCACGTGCTCGACGCTCTTCTCGACGCCGCGCGGGGTCACGCCGGTCGCGAGATTGTGCGCCGTCTGGATCTCGCGGCGGCGGGCCGTCTCTTCCATGCACCGCTGCATCGACCCCGTGATCCGGTCGGCGTAGAAGATCGCGCGGCCGTTCACGTTTCGCGCGGCGCGCCCCACGGTCTGGATCAGCGAGCGGTCGGAGCGCAGGAAGCCTTCCTGGTCCGCGTCGAGGATGGCCACGAGCGAGACCTCCGGCATGTCGAGCCCTTCTCGCAGCAGGTTGATGCCGACGAGCACGTCGAACTCGCCCAACCTCAGCCCGCGGATGATCTCGACGCGCTCGATCGCCTCGATGTCCGAGTGCATGTACTTGACGCGCACGCCGACCTGCTGCAGGTAGTCGGTGAGGTCCTCCGACATGCGCTTGGTGAGCGTGGTGACGAGCACGCGCTCGCCCTTGCGCTCGCGAATGCGGATCTCCTGCAGGAGGTCGTCGACCTGGCCCCGCACCGAGCGCACCTCGATCTCGGGATCAATCAGTCCGGTCGGGCGGATGACCTGCTCGACGACCGCGCCTTCGGACAGCTGCAATTCGAGCTCGCCCGGCGTCGCGCTGACCGACACGAGCGTCGGCGTCAGCGCGAGGAACTCGTCGAACACGAGTGGGCGGTTGTCGAGCGCGCTCGGCAGCCGGAACCCGTAGTCGACCAGCGTGAGCTTGCGCGCGCGGTCGCCGTTGTACATCCCGCGGATCTGCGGCAGCGTTACGTGGCTCTCGTCGACGACGACGAGGAAGTCGTCCGGGAAGTAGTCGAAGAGGCAGGCCGGGCGCTCGCCCGCCGTGCGGCCGGCGAGGTGACGCGAGTAGTTCTCGATCCCCGCGCACGTCCCGATCTCGAGCATCATCTCGATGTCGAAGTTCGTCCGGCTCTCCAGCCGCTGCGCCTCCAGCAACTTGTTCTCCGCGCGCAGCACCTGCAGTCGCTCGGCCAGCTCCGCGCGGATCGCGCCGACGGCCCGCTCGAGCGACGGGCGGCTCGTGATGAAGTGCTTGGCCGGGTAGATCGCGGTCCGCTCCAGCGTCGCGATCGTCTCGCCCGTGAGTGGGTTGATCTTCGACAGGCGCTCGACCTCGTCGCCCCACAGCTCCACGCGCACGCCCTGCTCCTCGTAGGCGGGCAGGATCTCGACCGTGTCGCCGCGCACGCGGAACGTACCGCGCTCGAAGGCGACGTCGTTGCGCTGGTACTGGATTCCGACGAGCTGGCGCAGCACGTCGTCGCGGCTCACCCGCTGCCCTCGCTCGAGCTGGACCATGCGCTTGCGGTACTCGACCGGGTCGCCGAGGCCGTAAATCGCGCTCACGGTCGAGACGATGATCACGTCCTCGCGCTCCATCAGCGACGACGTCGCGCGCAGCCGCAGCCGGTCGATGTCCTCGTTGATCGACGCGTCCTTTTCGATGTACGTGTCGCTCGACGGGACGTACGCCTCGGGCTGGTAATAGTCGTAGTACGAGATGAAGTACTCGACCGCGTTGTGCGGGAAGAAGCTCTTGAGCTCCCCGTACAGCTGCGCCGCCAGCGTCTTGTTGTGGGAGAGCACGAGCGTGGGCTTGCCGTGCTCCGCGATGACGTTGGCCATCGTCATCGTCTTGCCCGATCCCGTGACGCCGAGGAGCGTCTGGAAGCGGTCGCCGCGACGGAGACCCGCGTTGAGTTCCGCGATGGCGCGCGGCTGATCCCCGGCCGGCGCGAAGGGGGCTTGCAGGTCGAAGCGGGCGCGCTCGGTCATGCCCGAAATCTAACCGAATCGCGCCACCGCCCCGCCCCGCGACGGCTCGGCTAGCGCAGGCGCGGATACGCGTCGGGCTCGTTCGTCTGCGGCGGTCGGTACTGGTCCGTGCGCCCGCGACGCGCCGAATCCGCGGCGGCCTCGGCAGCCGCCGCCGTGGCCGAGTCGCGGACGACGGCGGGGCGCTCCGGGGGCGCGATGTGGAGCGCCGCGCGGAGCCCGAACACGAACCCCACGGTGCCGATCGCGGACACCGCGAGGGCGATGATGGCCCCGCGTGCCTGCGCCGGGGCGGCCGCCTCGGGGCGGTGGCGGTTGGAGGCGCCGGACGATCCGGTCGCGGCAGGAACGGAATCGGTCATCGGCTCAGTCATCGATCAAGTCTACGTCGAGGCGCTCGCGGCGAGATACTTCGTTGACGCCCTTCACGCGCCGTACCGCGCGCGTGATTTTCTGCAGGTGGTCCAGGTTCTCGACCTCGACCACGACCGAGCCCGTCGCGCGCCCATCCGCGGTGTGCAGGTCCATGTGCCGGATGTCGGTGCCGGTCGCCGTCACCGCCGACGCGACGTCGGCATACAGCCCGCGCCGATCGTACCCCTCGAGGGTGAGGCGGACCGTGAAGCGCTCGCCCGCCATCGACTGCCAGTCGATTTCCAACCGGCGCTCCGGGTCCCCCACAAGCGTCAGCAGGTTGGGGCAGTCCGCGCGATGGATGCTCACGCCGCGTCCCTTCGTGACATATCCGACGACGGGATCACCGGGCACGGGCTGGCAACACTGCGCGTAACGCACCATCAGCCCGTCGGCGCCATGGATGCGGATGCCCTTTCCCGGTCCGCGGACGCGCTCGACCAGGCGCTCGATCGTGCTCGCCGGCTTGGGCGGCTCGGGCGACTGCTCCAACTCGGGGTAGATCACCCGGAGCACCTGGAGAACGGACACGTCGCCCTGGCCGATCGACGCCATCACGTGGGCACTGTCGGTCAGCTTCAACTGCTTGGCGGCCGCCGCCACCTGCGCCTCGTCCGGCCGCGGCAGCTTCCGTCGCCGCCACTCGCGGTCGAAGATCTCGCGGCCGACGGCGCCCGCCGTCTTCTGCTCCTCCTGCTTGAGCCACTGCCGGATCTTGTGCCGCGCCCGGCTCGTGCGCACGTGCGCCATCCAGTCGCGGCTCGGCTTCGCCACCGGCGCCGTGAGGATCTCGACCGTCTCGGAATTCTTGAGGTGGCGCGCGAGCGGGGTGATGCGCCCGTTCACCTTCGCGCCCGCGCAGTGCAGTCCGACCTGCGTGTGCACCGCGAACGCGAAGTCGATCGGCGTCGCGCCCTTCGGCAACTGGATGACGTCGCCGGTCGGCGTGAAGACGAAGATCTCGTCCTGGTACAGGTCGAGCTTCAGGAACTCGAGGAACTCCTTCGGGTCCTCCGCGTCGAGCTGCAGCTCGAGCACCTGGCGGAACCACGCGAGCTGCCGGTCGAGGTCGTCGCGCGACCCGCCCTCCTTGTACAGCCAGTGCGCGGCGATGCCGTAGTCCGCCGTGCGGTGCATCTCGCGCGTCCGGATCTGGATCTCGAACAGCTGCTTCGCCGGACCGAACACGGTCGTGTGCAGCGACTGGTATCCGTTGGACTTGGGCTGCGCGATGTAGTCCTTGATCCGCTCCTGGAGCGGCGTCCACCACTCGTGGATTACGCCCAGCGCGTGGTAGCACTCGGGCACCGACGTCACGAGCACGCGGATCGCGAGCAGGTCGTAGATGTCCTCGTACGGCCGGTCGCGCTTCATCATCTTCTTGTGGATCGACCACAGGTGCTTCGGCCGCCCCGTGACCTCGACGACCTCGATGCCGGCCGCGCGCAGCTGCTGTTCCAGTGGCTCGCGGAGCTGCGCGATCAGCGACTCGCGCTCGCCCCGCTTGGTCGCGACCAGCCGCGCGAGCGCCTTGTACTCGTCGGGCTCGAGGTGCTTGAAGGCGAGATCTTCGAGCTCCCACCGCAGACGCGCCATGCCGAAGCGGTGCGCGAGCGGCGCGTACAGGTCGCGCGTCTCCTGCGCGATGCGGCGGCGTTTCTCCGGCGGCACATATTCGAGCGTCCGCATATTGTGCAGCCGGTCCGCGAGCTTGATGAGGATCACGCGCGCGTCCTTCGCCACCGACAAGAGCAGCTTGCGGTAGTTCTCGACCTGCCGCTCTTCCTTCGAGTGCATCGGCAGATTGCCGATTTTGGTCAGGCCGTCGACGATCTGCGCCACCTCGCCGCCGAACTCCGCCTCGATGTCGGCCACGGTCGTCGGCGTGTCCTCCACGACGTCGTGCAACAGCCCCGCCGCGACGGTCACCGTGTCCAACTGCAACTCGGCGAGAATCTTGGCGACCTCGATGCAGTGCGTCACGTACGGGTCGCCCGACGACCGCTTTTGGCCGGCGTGCGCCCGGGCGCTGTACTGGTACGCGCGCGCGAGCAGCGCCGAATCCAGACGCTCGCGCGCCGACTCGGGGATGCCGTCCCACCCGGGAATCACTTCGCTCAGGACCGTCGTCGTCACGCCGCCTTCCTCGTCGGTGGCCGGTGCTGGCCTCCTCGCAAGATACGCTGCCCCGGCGCTCGGCGCGGATCACGCGCCTACTACAACTCCTCTACAGCAGCCCGGACTCCGCGAAGCTCGCGTACCGCCCCCGCCCGATGATCACGTGGTCGTGCACCGGGATGTCGAGCAACCGCCCGGCCGCGACCAACTGGTCGGTCACCGCGCGATCCTCCGCGCTCGGTGACGGATCCCCGCTCGGGTGGTTGTGGACCAGCACCAGCGCCGCCGCGCGCTCCGCGATCGCCTCGCGGAAGACTTCTCGCGGGTGCACCAGCGACGAGTTGAGAATGCCGCGCGTGATCAACACGTCGCGCTCGAGCCGGTGCTGGGCGTCGAGGACCGCAACGTGGAACTCCTCGACGGGTAGGTCCTGCAGCCGCGGCGCGTACAGGTCGTATACGTCGCGCGGCGTGCGGATCGGCGCGCCATCCTCGCGCGCCTCGGCGGCCAGCCGGCGCCCGAGCTCGAGCGCCGCGTGGATCGCCACGGCCCGCGCCGGACCGACCCCCCGCACCGCGGTGAGCGCGGCCACCGGCTGCCCGGCCAACCGGCGCAGCGAGCCCTCGTACCGCCCGAGCACGAGCTGCGCGACCTGCAGCGCCGACCCACCTCCGGTGCCCGAACCGACGACCACCGCCAGTAGTTCGGCCGCGCTCAGGGCGTGGGGCCCGTGCGCGCGCAGGCGTTCGCGCGGTCGCTCGGTGTGCGGCATCTCGCGGATCCGAGCGACCGCGACCAAGTCGGGTAGGGCGCTCCCCCGAACGGGGCGCGCGAGCCCTGGAACCACGCGACTGCGGACGAGCGAGGGTGGAAGACTGGGAAGGTCGGCCATGGACGGCATGCGGGGGGCGAAAGGCGTAGGTGGGCGACTTCCCCACGCTACCCTCTCGCCCCCCGGTCCGACGCTACGAAACGTTGCGAGGTGGGCGGTTTCGTTCCCGCTCAGACAGCAGGGTCGGGGCGACTCACCGGACGCACGCTCGGCGGTTCGCTCGGCCCGATGTCGACGCGCTCACCGGCCGGCACCGCGCCGGGCTCGAGCTCGGAATCGCCATCGTACGTCGCGTCGAGCACGCCCCCGGCCCCGTTCGCCCCGTTGCCGTTCGCCCCGTTGCCGTCTCCGTTGGCCATCGCCGCCAGCTCGTGCGGCGGAATGTCTTCGAGAATCCCGAACGCGTTGTAGCGCTTGGTCGGAATCTGCGGCTCGGGCGGTGTGAAGTCCTCGTACCCGCCGCCGCCGAAGTCGTCGTTCCCGTCGAACGACAGCTGCGCCTTGAGGAAGCGGTCCGTGAACGTGTCCGCGACATCGTGCATGAGGTCGACGAACATCGTGTACGCCTCCTGCTTGTACTCGACGAGCGGGTCCTTTTGCCCCCACGAGCGGTAGTGGATCGCGGCGCGGAGCTGGTCGAGGTCGTGGAGGTGATCCTTCCACTTCTCGTCCAGCACGTTGAGCATGACGATCGCGAGGAGCCGCTCGCTGAACCCGCCGCCCGCCTCGTCCTTGATCTCGTCCAGCTCGGCGAGCTTGCGCGCGAACGCCGCGAGGCCCGCCGCCTTCGCCGACTCCTGCGCGTCCGCGACGGACGGCGGACGCTGGGCTTCCGTGCCGTCCTCGGCCGGTTCGAACTCGGGCACCGACACGAGGTAGTGCATCAGCAGCTCCTGGCGGAGCAGCGCCGGGTCCCACGACTCCGGGTTCTCGGGGTCGAAGTCGCCTAACGTCGTCTCGACGCGCCGAGCGAGCGCGCGCTCGACCATCTTGCGCGACTCGCCCTTGAGCTCCTCGCCGCCTTCGAGCGCGAACGACCGCAGCGAGTAGACCACCTCGCGCTGCTGGTTCATCACGTCGTCGTACTCGAGGAGGCGCTTCCGGCTCTGGAAGTTCTGCAGTTCGACGCGCTTCTGCGCGCCCTCGATCGAGCGCGTGATCATCGGGTGCGTGAGCACCTCGCCCTCCTGCGCGCCGAGCCGGTCCATCAACTTCGCGATGCGCTCCGACCCGAAGAGGCGCATCAGGTCGTCCTCGAGCGAGAGGAAGAACTGCGAGGCCCCCGGGTCGCCCTGGCGTCCGGCGCGACCGCGCAGCTGCCGGTCGATCCGGCGACTCTCGTGGCGCTCCGAGCCGATGATGTGGAGCCCGCCGATCTCCTCGACCGGGACGTCGTTGCCGTCGAGGTCCTTGACCACACTCGGGCGCGAGGCGGTGACGCCGGCGCCGAGTTTGATGTCGGTGCCGCGGCCGGCCATGTTGGTCGCGATCGTGATCGCCGCCGGCTGGCCGGCCTGCGCCACGATCTCCGCCTCGCGTTCGTTCTGCTTGGCGTTGAGGACCTCGTGCTTCAGCCCGGCCTGGCGGAACAGCCGCGACAGCGTCTCGCTCGCCTCTACGCTTGTCGTGCCGACGAGCACTGGCAGGCCGATCCCGTGCAGGCGGCGCGTCTCCTCCACGATCGCCTGGTACTTCTCGCGGCGCGTCTTGAAGATGTAGTCCTGCCGGTCGTCGCGGATGATGTCCCGGTTGGTCGGGATGACGCCCACGCCGAGTTTGTAGATCTCGTGGAACTCGTTTTCTTCGGTCTCCGCGGTGCCGGTCATGCCCGACAGCTTCTCGTAGAGCCGGAAGTAGTTCTGGATCGTGATCGTGGCGAGCGTCTGCGTCTCGCCCTTGACCTGCACGTGCTCCTTCGCCTCGACCGCCTGGTGCAGCCCTTCGCTCCAGCGCCGGCCGGGCATCGTGCGCCCCGTGAACTCGTCGACGATCAGGACCTGCCCGTCGGTGACGACGTAGTTCACGTCCTTCTCGTAGAGCGCGTACGCCTGCAGCAGCTTGTGGACGACGTGGAGCGTCTCGCTCCGGCGCGCGTACTCCATCTCGACCGCGCGGCGCGCCTCGAGCTTCTCGGCCGGCTCCATGTCGGGATCGTGCTCGATCCGATGTACCTCGAGTGAGATATCCGGCAGGACGAACTCGTCGTGGTGCTCGGGCGACAACGCGTCGACGCCGCGGTCGGTCAGGTGCACGGTGTGCCCGCGCTCGTCGAGCACGTAGAGCAGGTCGTCTTCGAGGTCGCGGTGCTGCTGCTTGCTCGCCGGGAGCTTGCGGTCGGCAATGTGCTCGAGCTCCATCTTCTGCACGAGCTGCTGCACGCCCGACTCCTGCATGACCTTCATCAGGCGCTTGTTCTTGGGCGCGCCTAACCGGGCCTTGTAGAGGACGAGCGCGGCCGCCTGCGTGTCCTTGGCGGCGAGCGCACGCTCTCCCTCACCGACGAGCACGTTGGCGAGCTCGTTCTGCTTGCGGACGAGGTGGGCGACTTTGTCGTTGTGGTCGCCGTACATCACGTCGCCGTCGTTCCCGACCGGCCCCGAGATGATGAGCGGCGTGCGCGCCTCGTCGATGAGCACCGAGTCGACCTCGTCGACGATCGCGTACCAGTGCGGGCGCTGGACCTTCTGCTCGAGCGCCGTCACCATGTTGTCGCGCAGGTAGTCGAACCCGAACTCGTTGTTGGTGCCGTACGTGATGTCGGACTCGTACGCGGCGCGCCGCTCCGGCGTCCCCGGCTCGGTGTCGTCGAGGCAGCCGACCGTGAGGCCGAGGTAGTTGAACACGTGCGCCATCCACTGCGAGTCGCGGCGCGCGAGGTACGGGTTGACCGTGACCAGGTGCGCGCCGCGCCCGGCGAGCGCGTTCAGGTAGAGCGGCAGCGTCGCGACCAGCGTCTTGCCCTCCCCGGTGGCCATCTCCGCGATCTTGCCGTCGTGCAGCTGGAAGCCGCCGATGAGCTGCACGTCGTAGTGCACCATGTCCCACGACATCTCGCGCCCTGTGACGCGCACGCTCGTTCCGCAGAGGCGCCGTGCGGCCTCGCGGACCGTGGCGAACGCCTCGGGGAGGATCTCGTCGAGTACCTCGCCGACCGTCTCGCGCAGCTCGCCCTCCGCCCCGGCCCGGCCGTCGGGCCCGGACAGCTCGGAGTCGATCGACTCGCGCTCGCCCGCGTCCGCGCTCGCGTGCTTGGCCTGCCGGAGTTCGGCCACCCGCGCCTCGAGCTCGGCCGTCCGTTCGGCCAACACGCCGCGGAACTTGGCCGTCTGCCCCCGCAGCTCTTCGTCCGAGACGCCCTGCAGCCGCTCGTACTCGCGGTTGATTTCGTCGACGATCGGCTGGACACGGCGGCGCTCCCGGTCGTGCCGGGTGCCGAAGACGCGGTTGACGAGTGACTTGAGCATCGAATCTCCTGACGGGAAGCCGCCCTGGGCGTGCGGCCTTTGCTGGCGGCCTTTACTGATACAGCGCGCCGCCACGGATGATCTCCGCGACGGCGTCCGGGACGAACCCGTGGATGGACTGCCCCGCCGCCACCCGAGCGCGAACCTCGGTCGACGACAGGTCGATCCGCCGCGTCGCGAGGAGCCGCGGCGACCCGCCGGGAAACTCCGGAGGCAGGGTCCGCGATTCGGACGACGCGTCCCCGCGCACGAGCACGACGAGTGTCGCCAGCGCCCGGACACGGAGCGGGTCCCGCCACCGAGCGAAGGCCGCGAGCACGTCCGCGCCGACAAGGAGGAACAAGTCCGCGCCGAGCGCGCCGGCGACGACGGTTTCGAGCGTATCGACCGTATATGATAACCCGCCCCGCTCGATTTCGACGGCGTCGACCGCGAAGCGCGGGTCGTCGCCGACGAGCGCGCGGACCATCGCGAGCCGGGCGTGGGCGGGCGCCGGCGCGCGCCCGACGTGCTTCAGCGGCTGCGCGGCGGCGGGTACGAAGAGCAGGCGGTCGAGCCCGAGCGCGTCGACCGCGTCCGACGCCGCCAGCAGGTGCCCGACGTGCGGCGGGTCGAAGCTCCCACCAAAGATCCCGAGCCGACGCGGCGCCGCACCGGCGTCGCCGGCCAGCGCTGCGGTCACGGCCGGAATCGGGGCCGGAATCAGGGCCGGCCGGCGCCGCCCGCTCCCGCGCCGGTCGCGGGCTCCGCGACCTGCTGCGGGGTCGGCGCTGCGGGCCGCGACGCGGGTGCCGTCGTCGCTGCGGGCATCCCGCCAGTCGTCGCCGTCGTCGGCGAAACGGGCGCCGCCGGTCCGCACGCGCGCTGGACCTCGGCATCCGCGGGGTACGCGCGCCGCATCTCGCCGCACGCCTCCGAGATCTCTTCCTTGTAGTTGATCGCGCGGTACGACTGGATCATCCGCAAATACGCCGTGCGCGAGGCGGGCGTGCCGGGGTAGAGCCGGACGACGTCCTTGAAGTAGATCAGCGCGGGGTCGTACGCCTTGCGCCGCAGGTAGTGCATCCCCGTCTCGAGGTCCTTGGCGGCAAACATCTGGTTGACGTTCGCGGCCTCGCGCGTCGCGTCCGGCACGCGCGGCGAGTCGGGGTAGAGTTGTAAGAGTTGGCGGAACGTCGCGAGCGCGGTGAGCCCGTACTGCGGGTCGAGCGCCGGGCTGCCCCAAAGGCGCTCGTACTCGCGACCCTCCTGGAACAGCGCCTCGGGGGCGAGCGAGTCGTCGGGGAACGCGTCCTGGATGCGCGCGTACGCCTGCGCCGCCAGCAGGTGCTCGCCCTTCTTGCCGTGCGCCGTGCCCTGCGCGAAGTACACGCGTGGCAGCAGCGTGTCGCGCGCCGGGAGCTGCGAGGCTAGGCGGTCGTAGCCGGCGAGCGCGTCGTCCCACTTGCGCCGCTGCAGGCGCTGCGACGACGCGCGGTACAGGTCGACCGGGTTCGTGTACTTGGACGCTTCGAAGCCCGCCGCGCACGCGGAGACGGCGAACGCCGCCACCGTCGCGCCCAGGCGCACGAGCGCCGCGGCTGGGCGCGAACGCCGGGACGCAGCGCGTCGCACCGACCGCGAGGCAGAAGCCGTCGAGGATGTCATGGGCGAGCTATACCCGGGCCACCGCCGCGGGGTTCGCGACGCCGAGACCGGTGGTCCCGTGGCCGGTCCCCGCGGGAAGCGCGACCCCGTGGTCGCCGTGCCGGGCCGTGGTGTCGCCCTTGAGCCCGCGCCGATCGGTTGCGGCGAGCGGGATCACGCGCGCGCGGCCGACGCGAACCTCGCCCGCGGCGCGCGCCGACGCCGTCCAGCGCGCGATTGCGTTCCGCGTATCGACGACGAGGTCGGCGTGCTCGACGATCAGGCCCCAGTCCAGCGACGTGTGGTCGGTGACGATGACCACCGCGTCCGCGCTCCTGAGCTGATCGGGCGTGAGAGCGACGCCCTCACGCACCTCGCCCTCCTCGCGGTAGCGGGGCACGTGCGGGTCGTGGTAGACAACGTCGGCGCCACGCTGCTCGAGCAGGCGGATGACGTCGAGCGCCGGGCTCTCGCGCATGTCGTCGATGTCCTTCTTGTACGCGACGCCGACCACGAGGACCCGGCTTCCGTTCACCGGCTTCCGGTCGTCGTTCAGCGCGCGCGCGACCTTCTCGACGACGAAGTCGGGCATCGAGGAGTTGATTTCGCTTGCGAGGTCGATGAAGCGCGTCTTGTAGTTGAGCGTCCGCATCTTCCACGCGAGGTAGTGCGGGTCGAGCGGGATGCAGTGCCCGCCGATGCCGGGCCCCGGCGTGAACTTCATGAAGCCGAACGGCTTCGTCGCCGCCGCGTCGATCACCTCCCACACGTCGACGCCGAGCTTGTCGCAGACGATCGCAATCTCGTTGACGAGGCCGATGTTGACCGCGCGGAACGTGTTCTCGAGCAGCTTCACCAGCTCGGCCGCCTCGGGCGAGGACACCGGGACGACCGTGTCGATGCACGCCGCGTAGAGCGCGGTCGCGACGTCGACGCACGCGGGCGTGACGCCGCCGAGCACCTTGGGCGTGTTCTTGGTGTGCCACTTCGCGTTGCCCGGGTCGACGCGCTCGGGACTGAAAGCGAGGAACACGTCGGTCCCGACGGTGAGGCCGGCCTTCTCCATCCGCGGCTGCAGCAGCTCGCGCGTCGTGCCCGGGTAGGTCGTGCTCTCGAGGACGACGACCATGCCCGGGCGCGCCTGGCGCTGGATGGCGTCGGCGGCCGCGATGACGTAGGCCATATCCGGGTCGCGCGTCTTCGAGAGCGGCGTCGGCACGGCGATCGAGATCGCGTCGCACTCCTTCAGCCGTGCCTCGTCCGCCGTGGCGGTGAACCGGCCCGCCCCGACCTCGGCGGCCACGACGTCGTGCGGCACGTCCTGGATGTGGGAGGCACCGCCGTTGAGCAGGTCGACGACGCGCGTACTGACGTCGTAGCCGACGACGCGAAACCCGGCCTGCGCGAACTCGATCGCGAGCGGGAGTCCGACGTAGCCGAGCCCGACAATGCCGATGGTGGCGCTGCGGTCGGCGATCTTACCGAGGAGTTGATCCTTCATAGTTGCGCGACGGCCTGCGGGCCGCAAAGAGAGGACGCGGTCGAGACGGCGTGGACCGCGGGCCGACGCGCGAGCGCGCCGATCGTCAACGGCGGCGCGGCGTCAGCGCCCATAGAACCCGCGCACCGCCCCGATCACCTCGTCGAGTTGGGCGCGCGTGAGCTCCGGGTACACCGGGAGCGAGAGCACTTCCCTCGCCGCGCGCTCGGACTCGGGGCACTGCCCCTCCTGGTAGCCTAGATAGGCAAAGCACGGCTGGAGGTGGAGCGGCAGCGGGTAATAGACGTAGTTGCCGATCCCGAGCGCCTTGAGGTGCTCCTGCAGGGCCTCGCGGCGTGCGACGCGGAGCGTGTACTGGTTGTAGATCGACTCGTTGGCCGGATCGACGGGCGGCGTGCGCACGTCGTCGACGTCGGAGAACGCCGCGTCGTAGTACGCCGCGTGCTCGCGCCGCTTCGCACTCCACTCGGCCAGGTGCGGAAGCTTGGCGTGGAGGACAGCGGCCTGCAGCGCGTCGAGGCGACTGTTGTAGCCGACCTCCTCGTGGTAGTACGTCTTCCGGCCGCCGTGCGTGCGCAGCTTGAACAGCCGTTCGGCGAGGTCGTCGTTCTGCGTGACCATCATCCCGCCGTCGCCGTAGCCGCCCAGGTTCTTGGACGGGTAGAAGCTGAACGTGCCGATGGTCGCGGACTCGCCGGCCATCCGCCACTCGCCGTCGATTCGGCGGCGCGCGCCGATCGTCTGCGCCGCGTCCTCGATGATGGGGACCCCGGGCGCGGCCGCGTGCACCCGCTCGAGCGCCGCCATCTGCCCGAAGAGGTCGACGGGGATCACCGCCTTGACCTCGGACGTAACCGCCGCCCCGACCGCCTCGGGTGCGATGTTGAACGTGTCGGGGTCGATGTCGACGAACACCGGCGTCGCCCCGACGTTGTGGATCGTGCCGGCCGTGGCGAAGAAGGTGAACGGGGTCGTGACGACCTGGTCGCCGCGGCCGACGTCGAGCGCACGCAACGCGAGCAGGATCGCGTCGGTCCCGCTGGCGCAGCCTATCGCGTGCCGCGTGTGCGACAACTCCGCGACCGCCCGCTCGAGCGCCGCCACGGGTTCGCCGAGGATGAAGGCCTGGTCGTCAACGACGCGCATCATCGCGTCGACGACGCTATCGCGGATGGTCGCGTGCTGGGCGCGGAGGTCGAGGAGAGGAACGGGCATGCGAAGTTCTGTGCGGGACACGGCGCGTCCCGCGCACCGAAACGTCAGAAGCTGCCCCCCACCCGCGGGCAAGTCAACGGAACGGCGGCGGGTGAGGTCGGCCGGTGCGACTAGCCGATCCGGAGCGGAATCGGCACCTCGCAGCCGGTGCGCGCGCTCTCGTAGATACCCAGGATCAGCTCGAGCGATTTCCGCCCCGCGCGCCCGTCCGTTTCGGCCGGCGCCTGGCCTCGCAGCACCGCGAGCACGTTGCGGTAGTACGCCTCGTGTCCAAACCCGTAGACCGTGGGCGGGTTGGTTGCCGTCCCGTCGACGAGTTTGTCGTCGTCGTCGTAGTCGGCAAACTGCCAGTGTTCGACCTTGTTGACCGCGGTCCCGCCAACCTTGGCCGTGCCCCGCTCGCCCATGAGCGTGATCGACCCCTCGAGGTTCTTGGGATAGGTCAGCATCGACACCTCCATGACGCCGAGCGCACCGTTGCGGAAGCGCAGGACGGCGGCGCCGACGTCCTCGGCCTCGATGCGGCGCGCGAGGGTCGCGGTCTTGGCGATGACGCTCTCCACCGGGCCCATGAGCCACTGGACGAGATCGACGTAGTGCGACGCCTGGTTCATGAACGCTCCGCCGTCGTACTCCCACGTCCCGCGCCACGGCGCCTGGTCGTAGTAGTCCTGCGGGCGCGTCCAGCGGACGGTGCAGTTGGCGACGAAGAGTCGCCCGAACCGGCCCTTGTCGACCGCGCGCTTGAGCAGCTGGACCGCGGGGTTGAGTCGGTTCTGCTTGACGACGAAGAGCTGCACCCCCGCCTCGTCGCACGCCCGGACGAGTGCGTCCGCGCCGGCGAGCGAGATCGCCATCGGCTTCTCGCTGAGCACGTGGCGGCCCGCCCGGGCGCCCGCGATTCCGTGGGCAGGATGCAGCCCCGACGGCGTACACACCGCGAGCAGCTCGAACGGCGCCGAGCCGAGCATGGTCTCGAGCGACGCGAACCACGGCACGCCCTGGGCCTCGCCGACTTCACGGGCGCGCGCCTCGACGACGTCGCACACCGCCGCGAGCGCGAGACCGTCGACCTTCGCGATCGCCTCAACGTGGTTGCGGCTGATGCGCCCGCAGCCGACGAGGCCGACGCGCACCGTCTCGCCCGGGGGCAGGACGGTGGTCACGCGGCCGCCGCCGCCTCGGGGCGGAGCACGTCGCCGGCCAGCTCGTAGCGCGCGCCGCACGACGGGCACGCCACGGCCATCTCCGCGTCGGGCGTCGCGAGCGGCGCGTCGAGCAGTTCGCCGCAGGCGCACGCCCAGCCGCGCTGGCGCGCGGGCACGCCGGCCACCACCGCGTACGCCGGCACGTCGCGCGTGACTACCGCGCCCGCGCCGACGAGCGCGAACTCACCGATCGTGTGCCCGCAAACGACCGTGGCGTTCGCGCCGATCGACGCGCCGCGGCGGACCAGCGTCCGCCGGTACTCGTGTTTGCGCGAGACGTGGCTGCGCGGGTTCAGCACGTTCGTGAAGACCATCGACGGCCCGCAGAACACGTCCGCCTCGAGCTCGACGCCTTCGTACAGGCTGACGTTGTTCTGGATCTTCGCGTTGCGCCCGATGCGCACGCCCGGCATCACGACGACGTTCTGGCCTAACGAACAGTCCTCGCCGACCTCCGCGCCGGGCATCACGTGGCAGAAGTGCCAGACCTTGGACCGCGCGCCGACGCGCGCTCCGGGGTCGACGTAGCTCGACGGATGCACGTACGCCGTCGGGTCGACGTCCGGCGACGTCCGGTCACTCACGCCGTCGCTCCGGCCGGCGCTCCAGCCCGGGCGCCCGCGGCGGCGATTGCCGCGGCACGCGGAAGCTGCGCATGCCACTCCTGGAGCGACCGCACGTCGACCGCGTCCGAGCGCGCCGCGCGGATCCCCTCGGCCACCGCGGTCGCGGCGGCGAGCGTCGTCGTATACGCGACGCGCCGCGACACGGCGCCCTGGCGCAGCGACAGGTCGTCTTCCTGCGCCGACTTGCCGCGCGGCGTGTTCACGAGCAGCCCGACCGACCCGTTGACGAGCAGGTCCATCCCATTCGGGCGTCCCTCGCTCAGCTTGTACACGCGCTCGCTCGGCACACCGCCCGCCGCGAGCGCCGCGCCGGTACCTTCGGTCGCGTACAGGCGGAAGCCCATGTCGTGGAACCGCCGCGCGACGTCGACGACGGACGCCTTGTCACGGTCGTTGACGGAGATGAACACCGCGCCGTCCTGCGGCAGCCGGTTGTCGGCGGCGAGCTGCGACTTGTAGAACGCGGCCCCGAAGTCCTCCGCGATCCCCATCACCTCGCCGGTCGATCGCATCTCGGGCCCGAGGATCGGGTCGAACGCCCGGAACTTGTTGAACGGGAAGACGGCCTCCTTGACGCTCACGTATGGCGGCACGATCTCCTCGGTGAAGCCGAGGTCCGCCAGGCGTTCGCCGAGCATGACGCGCGCGGCGATCGCGGCGAGCGGGACGCCGATCGCCTTGCTCACGAAGGGGATCGTCCGGCTCGCGCGCGGGTTCGCCTCGAGCACGTAGACCGTGTTGTCCCGCACCGCGTACTGCACGTTCATCAGGCCGACGACGCCCAGGCGCTTCGCGAGGGCGACCGTCTGCGCGCGGAGCCGGTCGAGCACCTCGGCGCTCATCGTCACCGGCGGCAGCGCGCACGCCGAGTCGCCCGAGTGGACCCCCGCCTCCTCCACGTGCTGCATCACGGCGCCGATCACGACGTCGTGCCCGTCGCTGATGGCGTCGACGTCGACCTCGACCGCGTCCTCGAGGAAGCGGTCGATCAGGACGGGGCGGTCCTCGCTCACGCGCACCGCGCGCACGAAGTAGTCGCGCAGCGATGGCTCGTCGTAGACGATCTCCATCGCGCGCCCGCCCAACACGTACGACGGCCGCACGAGCACGGGGTAGCCGACGCCCTCGGCAATGCCGACCGCTTCGTCGACGCCCGTCGCCGTGCCGTTGGGCGGCTGCTCGAGGCCGAGCTCGCGCGCGACGCGGTCGAAGCGGCGGCGGTCCTCGGCCACGTCGATCGCGTCGGGGCTCGTCCCGAGGATCCGCACGCCGGCCGCCTCGAGCGCGCGCGTCAGCTTCAGCGGCGTCTGCCCGCCGAGCTGGACGATCACGCCGAGGGGCTGCTCGCGGTCGACGATTTCCAGCACGTCCTCGAGCGTCAGTGGCTCGAAGTAGAGCTTGTCCGAGGTGTCGAAGTCGGTCGAGACGGTCTCGGGATTCGAGTTGACCATGATCGTCTCGTACCCGGCGTCACGCAGCGCGAGCGCCGCGCGGACGCAGCAGTAGTCGAACTCGACGCCCTGCCCGATGCGGTTGGGTCCCGAGCCGAGGATCACGACCGAGCGGCGGTCCGAGCGCGGCGCCTCGCCCTCCTCGTCGTAGGAACCGTACAGGTAGGGCGTCGCCGACGGGAACTCGCCCGCGCACGTGTCGACCATCTTGTACGACGGGCGCACGCCCGCCGCATGCCGCGCCGAGCGCATTGCGCCCTCGTCCGTCTCCGCGAGCGGGGCGAGCTGGCGGTCGGAGAACCCGAGCCGCTTCATGCGCCGGAGCGCGGGCGCGCCGAGGCGTTCGCCCGTGTCTAACGCGGCGTACGCGCGCTCGGCCGCGTCGATCTCGCCCAGCTGCGCGAGGAACCACGGGTCGATCCCGGTCAGCCCGGCGATGTCGTCGACCGACATGCCGGCCTGGAAGGCGCGCTTCAGCTGGTAGACGCGGTCCGGCGTCGGCTGGCGGAGCGCCGCCTTGAGCGTCGCCGGCTCGCCGTCGGCGAGGCGGTCGTCGGCGAGCGCCGCGCCCGCCGTCCAACCGCTGCGACCGTTCTCCAGCGCGCGGAGCGCCTTCTGGAACGCCTCCTTGAACGTCCGCCCGATCGCCATGCTCTCGCCTACGCTCTGCATCTGCGTCGAGAGCCTCGGGTCGGCGCCGGGGAACTTCTCGAACGCGAAGCGCGGGCACTTCACGACCACGTAGTCGAGCACCGGTTCGAACGACGCGGGCGTCGTGCGCGTGATGTCGTTGGGCACCTCGTCGAGCCGGTAGCCGACGGCGAGCTTGGCGCCGATGCGCGCGATCGGGAACCCGGTCGCCTTGGACGCGAGCGCCGACGAGCGCGACACGCGGGGGTTCATCTCGATCACGACGAGGTCGCCATCCTCCGGGTTGACGGCGAACTGGATGTTGCACCCGCCCGCGTCGACGCCGATCTCGCGGATGATCGCGACGGCCGCGTCGCGCATGCGCTGGTACTCGCGGTCGGTCAACGTCATCGCCGGCGCGACCGTGATCGAGTCGCCCGTGTGCACGCCCATCGGGTCGAAGTTCTCGATCGAGCAGACGATCACGACGTTGTCCGCCGAGTCGCGCATCACCTCGAGCTCGAACTCCTTCCATCCGATGAGCGAGCGCTCGATCAGCACCTGCGACACCGGCGACAGGTCGAGGCCGCGCCGCACGATCTGCTCGTACTCGTCGCGGTTGTACGCGATCCCGCCGCCCGAGCCGCCTAACGTGAAGGACGGGCGCACGATCGCCGGGAACCCCGTCCACTCGGCGATCTGCGCGGCCTCGTCCCACGTCGTCGCGATCTTGCCGGCCGGCGTGCGCAGGCCGAGGCGGCGCATGGCGGCGTCGAACTCCTGCCGGTCCTCGGCCATCGTGATCGCGCGCGCGTTCGCGCCGATCAGTTCGCAGCCGTACTTCTCCAGCACCCCGCGCTCGGCGAGCGTCATCGCGACGTTGAGCGCGGTCTGGCCCCCCATCGTCGGCAGGACCGCGTCCGGCCGTTCGCGCGCGATGATGCGCTCGACGAAGTCGGGCGTGACGGGTTCGATGTACGTCCGATCGGCGAACTCCGGATCCGTCATGATCGTCGCCGGGTTCGAATTCACCAGGACGACCTCGTACCCCTCCTCGCGCAACGCCTTGATCGCCTGCGTGCCCGAGTAGTCGAACTCGGCGGCCTGGCCGATGACGATCGGGCCGGAGCCGATGACGAGGATGCGGTGCAGGTCGGTGCGGCGGGGCATGGCGGTCGGGAGTCGCGGGGCGCGGCCGCGGGGCCGTTAGGCCGCCGCGATCAGGTCGTCGAGGAGGTCGTCCAGCGAGCGGCGCGGCGCCCACCCTGTGTCGGCGGCGAGCTTCGCCGCGCTGCCGACGAGCGCGGGCACCTCGGCCGGACGCACGAGGGCCGGGTCGACCTCGACCGGCGCGTCCACCCCCGCACGGGCCAGCACGCGGCGCGCGAGCTCGCCCGTCGAGTGTCCGACGCCGCTCGCGACGTTGTACGCCTGGCCAGGCCGGCCCCGGTCGGCAAGCGCAATATACGCGGCCACGACGTCGTCCACGTGCAGAAAATCGCGCACGGTGTCCTGGTTGCCCATGACGAGCGGCACGCCTCGCGGCCCGCCCCGCAACGCGCGCGTCCGACCGACGAGCCCGGGGAGGAGGAAGCGCCCGTTCTGCCCGGGGCCGCTGTGGTTGAAGCTTCGCGTCGCGATTGTCCGCACGCCCTGGCTACGCCACGCCTGGAGGGCGAACATCTCCTGCGCGACCTTGCTCGCCGCGTACACGTTGTACGGGCGCTGCTCCGCGGCTTCGTCGAGCGGCAGCGCGGCCGCGTCGTGGCGACCGTACTGCTCGCCGCTGCCGACCACAATCACCACGGGATCGCGGCCGGTGGCGGTCCGATGCGCGGCCACGGCGCTGACGAGGCGCGCCGCCGCGACCGCGTTGACGTCGATGGCCTCGACCGGATCCGCCGCGGCCGCTGGTACGAACGACACGCCGGCGAGATGGAAGATCGCGTCCGCGTCCGCGGCCTCGACGGCCGCCGCGAGGTGCGCCGGGTCGCGGACGTCGCCGTCGATCCACCGCACGTCGTCACCGTCGCCGCGCCCCGACGCGACCTGCCGTTCCGTCGCGGTGACCCGCCAGTCACCCGCCGCGAGCGCGCGTACGAGTCGCCGCCCGACGAACCCGCCCGCGCCCGTGACGAGTGCCGAGCGCGTCACGCGAGGCGCGGAGGCGCGCTCACCGGGGGCTCCCGACCCGCAGCGCGTGCCCCTGCCGCTGGTAGCGGGCGAGGTCCGCCTCGCACATCATCTCGACCAGCGGTTGGAAGTTGACCTGCGGCTCCCAGCCGAGCGCGCGCTTGGCCTTCGACGGATTGGACACCAGCAGGTCGACCTCGGCGGGACGGAAGAAGCGCTCGTCCTGCTTGACAAACTCGCGGTAATCGAGCCCCGCGGTCCCGAAGGCGATCTCGCAGAACTCGCGGACGCTCCACGTCTGGCCGGTGCCGATCACGTAGTCGTCCGGCTGGTCCTGCTGGAGCATGCGCCACATGGCCTCGACGTAGTCCCCGGCGAACCCCCAGTCGCGGCGCGCTTCGAGGTTGCCGAGTCGCAGCTCGGTCGAGAGCCCGCACGCGATGCGCGCGACGCCGTCGGTGATCTTGCGCGTGACGAACTCGAGCCCGCGGCGCGGCGACTCGTGGTTGAACAGGATGCCGCTCACCGCGTACAGCCCGAAGCTTTCGCGGTAGTTCACCGTGATCCAGTGGCCGTAGGTCTTCGCGACGCCGTAGGGACTGCGCGGGTAGAACGGCGTGTCCTCGTCCTGCGGCACCGCCATGACCTTGCCGAACTGCTCGCTCGAGCTCGCCTGGTAGAAGCGGGCATTCGGCGCGGCCTTCTTGAGCGCCTCGAGCATGCGGGTGACGCCGAGCGCGGTGAACTCGCCGGTGAGGACGGGCTGCGTCCAGGAGGTCTGGACGAAGCTCTGCGCCGCGAGATTGTAGACCTCGTCGGGCTGCGCATCGCGCACGGCGTCCGTGAGCGAGTGCTGGTCGAGCAGGTCGGCCGAGAGCAGCTCGATGCGATCGAGGATGTGCCCGATCCGCTCGAAATACGAGGTCGAGCTGCGGCGGGCGACGCCGACCACGCGGTATCCCTTCTCGAGCAGGAGCTCGGCGAGGTAGGACCCGTCCTGGCCGGTGATCCCGGTGATGAGCGCGGAAGGCACGTACGGCGCGGCGTGCGAAGAGGAGAGAAGGCGCGGGGTGACACGCGAGAGGGGAACCCGGGGGTCCCCCTCTCGCGGCGACTGCGGGACGCCGGGCCCCGCGCGGCGGAAGCCGCGCCGGGGGTCCCGCGTCCGGGCGTTAGACCGGCGTTAGGCCGGCGTCAGACCGCGGCGGCGACGCCGCGCGGCGCGCGCTGCACCTTGCCCGCGTTGAGACAGCCGGTGCAGACCTTCACCTTGATGGTCTTGCCGTCGGCGACGACGCGCACGACCTGGAGGTTGGGCTTCCACACGCGGCGTGTGTGGTTGTTGGCGTGCGAGACGATGTTGCCGTGTGCGACGCCCTTGTCGCAGACGTAGCAGCGGCTCCGGTTAATGGCCATGGGTCGGTCTCCGGTCAGCTGACGAATTCGATGCGCGCCATCTCGGCCCCGTCACCGCGGCGGTGGCCGGTCTTGAGGATGCGGGTGTAGCCGCCCGGGCGGGTGACGAACTTCGGCCCCCACTCCTGAAAGAGCTTGTCCGCGGCCTCGCGCTTCTGCACGTGGCGGCCGGCGAGCCGGCGCGCGTGCAGGGTGCCACGCTTGGCCTTCGTTACGAGCTTCTCGACGAAGGGGCGGAGCTCCTTGGCCTTGGCCTCGGTGGTCTCGATGGCGCCCTGCTCGATGAGCGAGGTTGCCAGGTTGCGGAGCAGCGCGAGGCGCTGCTCACTGGTGCGGCGGAGCTGCCGGCCGGCCTTGCGGTGGCGCATTGGGGTTCCCTACTCCTCGTCGTCTTCAGGCGCGTTGGCGGCGGCGCGGCTCGGTGCGGTTCCCCAATCGGTGATCCGCACGCCCTCGCCCGTCTCCTCGTAGCGCATGCCAAAGTTGAGCCCCTCGCGCTCGAGGAGATCGGCGATCTCTTGGAGGGACTTCTTGCCGAAATTCTTGACCTGCAAGATCTGGCTCTCATTGAGCCGGACCAGATCGCCGAGCGTGCGGACGCTCGAGTTCTTGAGCGAGTTCACGCTCCGCACCGACAGCTCGAGGTCGTCGATCGGCGTGCGGAGCAGCTCGGCGGTCCGGCGGGCGTCGCCGCCTTCCAACCCGGGGCCGGCGCCGGTGCCACCGTGCGGCCCGAAGCTCGCGAAGTACTGGAAATGCGTCTGGGCGAGCGCCGCAGCGTAGCTGACCGCCTCCTCGGGCGACAGCGTGCCGTTGGTCTCGACCGTCAGCGTGAGGCGGTCGTAGTCGGTGCGCTGCCCGACGCGGGTCTCCGCGACGGAGAAGTTGGCGCGGCGGACCGGGTTGTAGATCGCGTCGATGCGCACGAGGTCGACCGGCAGCCCGCGATCGACCGGGTGCTGATCGCTCTCGACGTAGCCGCGGCCCTTGTTGACGTAGAGCTCGACGTTAAGCTCGCGGTCTTCTTGCAGCGTCAGGATGTGGTGCTCGGGCTCGACGACGCGGACGCCCGGCGCCTGCTGGATGTCGGCCGCCGTCACCGGGCCCGACTCGGTCTTGCGGAGGCGGAGCACCTGCGCGTCGACGTCGTTGTCGAGCGCGAGGACGAGCGTCTTGAGCTGGCCGATGATCTGGTGGACGTCCTCGACCACACCCGGAATCGTCTGGTGCTCGTGGAGCACGCCGTCGATCCGGAACCCCCAAACGGCGCCGCCGCGGAGCGACGACAGCAGCAGGCGGCGCATCGCGTTCCCGAGCGTGTGGCCGAAGCCTCGCTCGAGCGGTTGCAGCCGGAACTCGGCCACATTCGGGTTGTCGTCGCGCTTCGTCGACTCGACGAGTTGCGGGCGCACGAGCCCGCGGAGGTCAATGCTAGCCATGATGTCGTTGGATTGGTCACGGTGAGCGGTGAAGCGCCTTGATGCTTCGCAGCTCGACCGACGCCCTGCCCCGCCCTTCACGCGCGGCAGGCTCGTTGGGGAGTGAAGGTCCCGACCGGTCTGGTCTACAGCGGTATTCCTGCGCCCGTCGCGCGACGCGGTGCGCCGGCCGCGTGGGCCGGCGCACCGCGTCGTGAACGAGCGGTCCTGCGGGTCTTACTTGGAGTACAACTCGACGACCAGCTGCTCCTGCGCGGCGATCGGGATGCTCTGGCGCTGCGGCTTCTCGAGCATGCGGCCCGAGAACGACTCCTTGTCGACGGCGATCCAGCTGAGCGGCGCGCCGCGCGAGCTCTGGTCCATCGCGCCGACGACGAGCGGCATCTCGCGAGCGCTCTCGCGGACGCGAATCTCCTCGCCCGGGCGGACGGCGTAGCTCGGAATGTCCATACGGCGCTGCTTGACGTCGACGTGCCCGTGCCGGATCAGCTGGCGCGCGGCCTTGCGGCTCGGCGCGAAGCCCATGCGGTAGATCACGTTGTCGAGCCGGCTCTCGAGCGCGGCGAGCAGGTTGTGGCCCGTGATGCCCTGCTGCGTCGCGACGCGCTCGAACGTGTTGCGGAACTGCAGCTCACTCAACCCGTAGATGCGCTTGATCTTTTGCTTCTCGCGCAGCTGCTTGGCGTACTCGCTCACCTTGCGGCGGCGGGCCGTCGCCTGGCCGTGCTGGCCGGGCGCGTAGGGGCGACGCTCGACCGGGCACTTCTCGGTGAAGCACTTCGTCCCCTTGAGGAACAGCTTGGTGCCTTCGCGCCGGCACTGCCGGCAGCTGGGACCCGTGTAGCGCATCGGTCAGACCCTCCGCCGCTTGGGCGGCCGGCAACCGTTGTGCGCGATCGGCGTCACGTCCTTGATCGACTTCACGGTGAGCCCGGCGGCGGCGAGCGCTTGCACGGCGCTCTCGCGCCCGGAGCCCGGCCCCTGCACGCGGACGTGCACGCGCCGCACGCCGGCGGTCATCGCTTCCTTCGCACACTGCTCCGAGGCGACGGTCGCGGCAAACGGGGTGCTCTTTTTCGAGCCCTTGAAGCCGGCCTTCCCCGAGGAGCCCCACGAGACCGCATTGCCCCGCTGGTCCGTGATGGTGATCGTCGTGTTGTTGAACGTCGCCTGAATGTGGGCGATGCCCTCCGCCTCGACGACCTTCTTGGTCTTCTTCGCGGTAGCCATTACGCGGTAGCCATGCCTACTTGGTGACCTTCTTCTTGCCGGCGATCGCGCGACGCGGGCCGCGCTTCGTCCGGGCGTTCGTGTGCGTCCGCTGCCCGCGCACGGGCAGCCCGCGGCGGTGGCGGATCCCGCGGTAGGACCCGATGTCCATGAGCCGCTTGACGTTCATGGAGACCTCGGTCCGGAGCGCCCCCTCCACCTTGTGGCCGCGCTCAATTTCCGCACGCAAGCGCGCCACGTCCGCGTCGCTCAGGTCGCGAATGCGCTGGTCCGCACTCACGCCCGATCCTTCGAGGATCTTCTGCGCCGTCGTGCGGCCGATGCCGAAAATGTAAGTCAGCCCGATCTCGACCTTCTTGTCGCGCGGGAGATCGACGCCTGCAATACGAGCCATGAGGGTCAGCCCTGACGCTGCTTGTGCTTGGGATTGCGGGAGCAGATGATGCGAGTCACGCCGTCGCGCTTCACGACCTTGCAGTGCTCGCAGATCGGCTTCACGCTGCTGCGGACTTTCACAGGAACGCTCCGTCCATGCGAGGGAAATTACGGCCAAGTCCCGCAATTAACGGGAGTTAGGCCGTCCATGCAAGGGTCCGGCGACGCAAAGTTCCCGATTCCGCGTCCAGCCCGCACCCGTCCCCTGACCGTGTCAGCCGAGCGACGCCCGCACCCGCGCCAACGCCGCACGCGGGTCCGACGCCGCCGTAACCGACCGGCCCAGTATCAAATAGCGCGCGCCCGCCGCGGCTGCGGCCGACGGCGTGACGACCCGCGCCTGGTCGTCGGACGCGTCCCCCGGCATACGAAGCCCCGGCACGAGCACCGCCAACTCCGGAGCTGCGGCCCGAACGGCCGCGATCTCCGCCCCCGAGCACACCACGCCGTGCACGCCCGCCGCCGCCGCGAGCCGTGCGAGCCGCGCCACCTCGTCCTCCGCACGTACGGCGTCACGCCCCCACGCTTCGCCGAGCGCGACCGCGTCGAGAGAGGTGAGCACGGTGACTGCCAGGATGCCGCACGCCCCGCCCGCGCCGGCAGAGTCCGCCGCGCCCTCGACCGCGGCGCGCATCATCGCCGACCCGCCGCTCGCGTGCACAGTAAGCAGCCGCGCCCCGAGCGACGCCGCGGCGCGCGCGGCGCCTCGCACGGTCGCCGGGATGTCGTGCAGCTTGAGGTCGAGAAACACGTCGGCCCCGCGCGCCCGCAGCGCCCCGACCGCCGCCGGTCCGGCAGCGGCGAAGAGCTCGAGCCCGACCTTGTAGAAGGTGCAGACGTCGCCGAGCGCGTCGACGAGCGCGAACGCCGCGCCGAGTGACGGGCGGTCGAGTGCGACGACGAGCTCGGGTTGCACGCGCGGGATTTCGCCGGTCATCCGGGCCACTCCAGCGAGCCTACGACGTCAGCGATCGCGCGCACGCCCTCCGCCTCCGCCCACGCACCGAGCCCGCGCGCGATGCGCTCGGGTGCGCGTGGGTCCTGCATCGACGCTGTCCCGACGCCCACGAGCGACGCGCCTGCCATCAGGTACTGCAGCGCGTCATCCGAAGATCGCACGCCGCCCAGTCCGATGATCGGCAGGCGGGCCTCGGTCGCGCGCCGAACGCGCCACGTCGCGAGGACGCCGGCGGGGAGCAGGCCCGCGCCGCTCGCGCCCCCGCTGCCAAAGCCGAGGGCCGGACGGCGCCGCGCGGTGTCGACCACGAGCCCGGGGAGCGTGTTCACGACCGTTACGCCGTCCGCACCCGCCTCGGCGGCCGTGAGCGCCGCGAGCGCGACGTCGGGGAGCGTGGGCGAGAGCTTGACGAAGATGGGCCGTCGCGTGGCCGCGCGCGCGCCGCGCACCACGGCGGCGAGTGCGCCCGCGTCGGCACCGAACTCGAGGCCGCCCGCCTTCACGTTGGGGCAGCTCACGTTCAACTCAAAGGCGTCCACGGTGTCGACCGCATCGAGCCCAGCGACGACGGTCGCGAACTCGGGGACGGCGAAGCCGACGACGTTGGCGATCACGCGCATGCCCGCGCGACACGCGGCGAGTCGGGGCAGGTGCTCGCTCCGCACGCGATCGAGGCCGGGGTTGGCGAGTCCGACGGCGTTGATCATGCCGCCCGGGAACTCGGCGACGCGCGGCCCGGCGTTGCCCGCACGCGGCTCGATGCTGACGGCCTTCGTGGCGATCGCGCCGATCCGCGAGAAATCCATCACGTCCGCGAGCTCGTGCCCGTAGCCGGCGGTGCCGGACGCGAGGACGATGGGGTTGCGGAATTCGAGGCCGGCGGCGACGACCGCGAGCACGGAGGTGGTCGCCGTGCTCACTCGGCCGGGCTCCGCGCGTAGCGGGCGAGGAAGTCGCTGACAGCACCCGCGATCGCATCGGCGAGCTCGCGCCGGCCGCGCGCGCTCGCCAGGTAGGCCGCGTCCTCCGGATTGGAGCCGAAGCCGACCTCGACGAGCACGGCCGGCATCGCGGCGGTGACGAGGACCTTGAATCCGGCCTGGTGGACGCGCCGGTTGGGGCCCGGATGTACCTGCGCGAGGCGTGTCTGCACGTCAGCCGCGAGGCGGCTCGACTCGCGAAGGTGCGCGTTCTGGGCGAGGTCGCTCATCACGAAGCGCAGCGGGTCCGCACCCGAGTTCGACGGCGCCGCATCGAAGCGGGACGACGCGTTCTCCCGGTCGGCGACCTGGCGCGCTTCCTCGGTCCGCGCTTCGGACAGGAAGTACGTCTCGAACCCGCGCGCGGCGGCGGCATCGTGCCAGCTGGGGTTGGCCGCGTTCACGTGCACGGACACGAAGACGTCGGCGTGGCGCGCGTTCGCGATGCGCCCGCGGTCGCTGAGGGCGATCAGGGTGTCGGTCGTTCGGGTCATGATGACACCGATGCCGCGGCTGGTCAGGGCGTCGCGCAGCGCGCGGGCGACGCCGAGCGTGACCTCCTTCTCGTAAAGCGGCGTGCCGTCGGCCAGCGTGCCGCGCATGCCCGCGTCGGGGCCGCCGTGGCCCGCATCGACGGCGACGATGCGGTGCCCACGCAGCGCGTCGGCGCGAGCCGTGGCGGCACCAGGCGCGTCCGCGCCGGCCTTCTTCGCACCCGCCTTCCCTGCGCCGGCCTCGCGCGGGAGGATTGAGGGCAGGCGCGTGACTGCCCCTTCAGCGGCTCCCTCGTCCGCCGGCGTCGCCGCGGGCGGCGAAGCCGCGACGCTCGACGTGGGTCCGCGCGCCGCGCCTCGCGCAACGGCGCGCGCCTGGCGCAGCGTGCGCGTCGCCGGGTCGTAGGCGAACGTCCGAGCGTAGCGCGGCAGCACGTCGAGCGCGAACTGGGTGGGCACGAGCATCCCGCGCGCGTCGAGGAGCGGCGCCGCGACGAGCGGCGCCTCTCCGCTCGCGACGCGAACGTACTGAACGCCATCGCGGAGGTCGAACGATGCCGCGCCCACTTCCAGCCGCGCGCCGTCGGTCCGGGGCGTGAGCACCGCGCCGGTCGCGGCCGCGAGCGCGTCGAGGCGCACGAAGTCGCGCGGCCCCGCCGCAGTTTCGACGGTCTGGACGGGAAGGTGGCGTTCGCCGTTCGTGCCGCGGACGACGATGTCCGGCGTCGCCTGCG
Source organism: uncultured Gemmatimonadales bacterium (assembly GCA_963763675.1). GTDB lineage: Bacteria > Gemmatimonadota > Gemmatimonadetes > Gemmatimonadales > Gemmatimonadaceae > BPUI01. The sequence continues at coordinate 367,412 of CAVXPN010000001.1, read as the reverse complement.
CGGCGCCCCGCCCCGGGGCGAGGGCCATCGCGGCCACGAGCGCCAGGCCGGCGTGCGCGCCCCGCCGCGGACGGTGTCGACGCATCCCGCCGCGCGTCCCCGCCGCGCTCAGCGCGCGCGCGCGACGCGCGCCATCTCGCGCTCGTCGTCCTTGCGCCGAAGGTCGTCGCGCTTGTCGTGCTCCTTCTTCCCCTTGGCCAACGCGAGGCTGACCTTCACGCGCCCGTTCTTGAGGTAGAGCTCGAGCGGCACGAGCGTTAGACCCTCGCGCTCGACAGCGCCGATCATGCGGCGGATTTCCTTCTGGTGCAGCAGCAGCTTGCGCGTCCGCGTCGGCTCGTGGTTGAACACGTTGCCCTGCTCGTACTGCCCGATGTGCAGGTTAAGCAGGTAGACCTCGCCGTCCTTGACGATGCCGAACGCGTCGGTCATCGTGGCCTTGCCGGCGCGGAGTGCCTTGACCTCGGTGCCGGTCAGGACGATCCCGGCCTCCCACGTGTCCAGGATGTGGTATTCGAAGCGCGCGCGCTTGTGGCGCGCGACCGGGCCGTCCTGAGCGCGCGCCTTGTCGGCGGCCGTCTTGCCCGCGGAGTTCGACTTAGGCATAAGAATGGAGCGAAGAAGAGTCGTGCGAAGCTACACGCGCCGCGCGGCGGACGCCGCGGGCGATTCCGTTGACGCCCCGCACCGTCCTGCATACGTTACCCCGCCTGCGCTCGGGTGGTGGAACTGGTAGACACGCAGGTCTCAGAAGCCTGTGTTCGAGAGGACGTGGGGGTTCAAGTCCCCCCCCGAGCACTTGTAGGGCCGGAGAAGTGCTGCGACGCGGGGCGCGCCATCGTGGCGCGCCCCGCGTCTGCATTCAATCCGGCTCGCCCGCGCCCTCGCGCACCGCGGGGGTTCGCACGGTGAGCGTTCGGTCGAACGCGGTTTCCGTCCGGCCGAGGATCTGGGAGACGAGTGCCGCCACCGCGTGCAGACCCTCGCCGCGCGCGACGCGGAGCGCGCCGGCGAAGGCGAGCAACACCCGGGCGCCTCGCGTGCCGGCCGGCTCGCGCGTCCGGGCCCGCAACGCGTCGCGATACGCCGCGAGTCGGTCGTTGAACTGCCGCTCGGCCAGTGCGACCGCGTCGGGCGCTACGCCCGGGTCGGCGATGAACGCGTCGTGGACCGCCGCCACGACGAGCGACGTCGTGCGGTCGTCGTGCGCGCGGCGTTCGGCGACGATCACCGCGATCGCGCGCGCGGCGTAGCGCAGCTCCCAGCGGGCGTGGTCCGGGTCGCCGCGCGTCGCCAGGTCGGCGAGACGCAGGACGTCCGCGCCGTCGGGCTCGGCGAAGGCGCTGGCGACGTACGCGCGCGCGCCTCCGGCCCGACCGCGGGCGGTCAGCGTTGGAGCACCGGCAGCCGCCGCGGGCCCGACACGTCCGGCTCGGGCGCGTCCGACCCCGGCACGTCGGCACCCGCCGAGACGCCGGCGAGCGCGGGTGCGATCACGCGCGGCGGCAGGCCGACGCGCTCACGGACCTCGGATTCTTCCATCAACAGGTCGGAAAGCCGCACCGACTCGAGCACGTCGTCGATACGGCGCTGCAGCATCTGCCACACCGGCCGGATGCTGCAGTTATGCGACTCCGCGCAGCGACCCTCCTCGACCGGGTTCGACACGCAGTGCAGATCGAAGGTGGACAGCTCGCTGGCCTGAATGATCTCGCGCACCGTGACCGCGTCGGCCGGCCGTGCGAGTGCGTATCCGCCCCGCGCGCCTCGCGTGCTGCGGACGATCTCGGCCCGGCGGAGCCGGAGCAGGATCTGCTCGACGTAGTCGGCCGGCAGCCGCTCGCGCGTCGCGATGTCGCGCCCCGTGACCGGGCCGTCGTCCGCCCGCCGGGCGAGGTGCAACGCGCAGATGAGGCCATACTCGGCCCAGGTCGTGATACGCACGGTTGGAACCTAACCCCCGGCCACCATTCCGTGCGCGCCGCCCGGGACGCCGATCTCGGTCATCTTGCGCAGGTCCAGCACGTCGTCGGCCTGCGCGTCCGGGAGGATCCCGTCGCGCTTGACCATCTCGCGGATGAGCACCCCTTCCTTGACCGACTGCTTGCTGAGCTCCGCCGCGCGCGCGTAGCCGATGTGCGGCATCAGCGCGGTCGCCAGCGCGGCCGAGCGTTCGACCCAGTACGCGCACATGTCCTCGTTGGCCTCGATGCCGCGGACCGTGCGCTCCGTCAGGACGGTCGCCGCGTTGGTCAGGATCAACATGCTGAGCAGCAGGTTGTGCGCGATGACGGGCATCATGACGTTCAGCTCGAGCTGCCCGTGCTCGCTCGCGACCGCGACCGTGGTGTCGCACCCGATGACCTGGAAGCACACCTGGTTGACCATTTCGGGGATCGACGGGTTGATCTTGCCCGGCATGATCGACGACCCGGGCTGCACGGCGGGCAGCGTGATCTCGTCGATGCCCGTGCGCGGCCCCATGACCATGAGGCGCAGGTCGCTGACGATCTTCGAGAGGTCGATCGCGAGCCCGCGGAGCGTCGCGCTGAACGCGGCCGCGTCGCCCATGCTCTGCATGAGCTGGATCCGGTCCTCGCCGACCCGCAGCTCGAGGCCGGTGCCCTCCTGCAGGTACTTGTTCATGAGCGCCGGGTACTCCGCTTCGACCGTGACGCCGGTCCCGACGGCGCTGCCGCCGATGCCGAGGTCGCGCAGGTAGTCCGCCGCCTGCACGGCGCGCCGGAGCGCGCGGTCGATCGAGCCCGCGTACGCCGTGAACTCCTGCCCGAGGCGGATCGGCATCGCGTCCTGCAGGTGCGTGCGGCCGGCTTTGACGACGTGGTCGAACGCGCGCCCCTTCTCGGCCAGCGCGTCCCGCAGGCGCTCGAACGCCCCGACGAGCGCCGGCAGCTGCGACAGCGCGGCGAGTCGGATGTTGGTCGGGATCGTGTCGTTGGTCGACTGCGCCATGTTGACGTGGTCGTTGGGGTGCACGGGCTTGTACGTCCCGCGCTCGCCGCCTAACAACTCGTTGGCCCGGTTGGCGAGCACCTCGTTGACGTTCATGTTGTGCGAGGTGCCCGCGCCGGCCTGGTAGGGGTCGACGACGAACTGGTCGTCCCACCGGCGCGCGAGCACTTCGTCGGCCGCCGCGACGATCGCGTCGGCGAGCTTGGCGTCGAGGCGGCCGGTCTCCTTGTGCGTCAGCGCCGCGGCGCGCTTGATCCACACCTGCGCCTGGACGAACGGCCAGAGCGGCTTGAGCCCGCTGATCGGAAAGTTCTGGCGGGCGCGCATCGTTTGCACGCCGTAGAGCGCGTCGGTGGGAACGTCGAGCGGACCGAGGGGGTCGCGCTCGGTGCGGGTGGCGCTGGCGGTGGTCGTCATGTCGGGTATGGAAGCGGGGACGGGCGTTGTCGTCCCGCGGAGCGAAGCGACGGGTGTGCGGCGTACGATCCGGTCATTCGTCGCGCGACGCGGCGAGCGCGGTCAGGACCAACGCGACGCCCGCCGCGAGGCCCGCCGCGCCCATGAAGAGCACCGAGATGCCGTGCAGCATGCCGAACTGGACGCGTCGCGCGTCGTCCTTGGGGAGCGCCTCGATGTTGGGACCCATCTGGACGCGCAGCGTGTGGATGCGCGGCGTGATCACGAACTGCGCGGTCGCGCAGAGCAGTGCGCACAGCACCGGCAGCACGATCCGCGCGCGCAGGAACGCCCCACCGGCGCCGGCCGCGAGCGCGGCCGCGGCAACCCCGACCGCGACGCCGGCGACGAAGACCGTGGGCAGCACGCGCCCGACGAGCGCGCCGGCGTCGGCGCGCGTCGGGAGCACGGCGAAGGCCGCGGGCGCGACGACGGCGGCGGTCAGAATCGCGGCCCCGAGCCATAGTGCGAGCAGGGCGCCGGTGGTCGCGAGCCGCCCGGCGTTGGGGAGGGCGACGCTCACGTGACGCTCACCCGCCGCGCACCCGCGCGCCGCCGTTGAGGAACGGGTTCGTCGCCAGCTCGCGGCCGATGGTGGTCGGCGGCCCGTGCCCGGGGTAGACGACCGTCTCGGGGGGGAGCGCCGCGACGCGTGCGAGCGTCCGGGAGAACGCGCGCGGGTCGGAGAGCGGCAGGTCGACGCGCCCGACCGAGCCCTGGAAGAGCACGTCACCGCCGAGCGCGACGCCGTGGCCGACGAGTACGACGTGGCCGGGCGCGTGTCCCGGCGCGTGCATCACGCGGAAGCGCAGGTCGCCTAACGCGAGCTCGTCGCCCTCGTCGTACGCGCGGTCCGGCGCCGGCTGCGGCGACCAGGGCAGTCCGTACGCCGCCGCCGCGCGCGGCGCGAAGTCGAACACCGGCCGGTCGAGCGGGTGCAGGTACACCGGAAGGTCGAACGCGTCCTTAACCTCCGCGAGCGCGCCGACGTGGTCGAGGTGGCCGTGCGTGAGCCAGACCGCCTGCAGGGTGAGGTCGTGCTCGCGGACCGCGTCGCGGACGGCGGCGACGAGACGGTCGCCGTCGTCGCCCGGGTCGACCAGCGCGGCCGCTCCGGTCGACGGGTCGGCGACGAGGTAGCCATTCTCCTGCAACGGCCCGAGCACCCAGGACAGCACGCGCGGCACGGCGGCCGGCGCGGCGTCGGGCTCGTGCCTCGCGGACGCCGTCACACCGCGTACCCGCCGGTGCCGACGACGACCTGCGCCTCGTGCGCGGCGGCCTCGGCGTCACCGTGCGTGTCCTCGAGCGCCTTGAGGTACTTCTCCGCCGCGATCGCGGCGGTGGTCGCGTCGCCGACCGCGGTGGTCACCTGCCGCACCAATTGCGAGCGCAGGTCACCGGCGGCGAACAGCCCCGGGACCGACGTCGCCATGTTCATGTCCGTCTTCACGTAGCCCATCTCGTCGTGCTCGTAGTGCCCGACGTCGATCACGCCCGTGTTGGGCTTGAAGCCGACGAAGATGAACACGCCCGTAACGTCGAGCGTGCTCTTCGCGCCGGTCACGGTGTCGCGCAACTCGAGTCCCTGCACGCCCTTCTCCGCGACGCCGACGATCCGGTCCACGGCCGTGTTCCAGACGACCTCGATCTTCGGGTTGGCGAACAGGCGCTGCTGCAGGATCTTCGACGCGCGCAGTTCGCCGCGGCGGTGGAGGAGGTAGACCTTCTCCGCGTAGCGCGTGAGGAAGTCGGCCTCCTCGACCGCGGCGTCGCCGCCGCCGACGACCGCGATCGTCTGGTCCTTGAAGAACGCGCCGTCGCAGATGGCGCAGTAGCTGACGCCCTTGCCTAACGAGTACTCCTGCTCGCCAGGGACGTTGAGGTAGACCGGCGTGCCGCCCGCGGTGACGATCACCGTCGGCGAGCGGTAGAGGTGCGCCTCCTCCGTGATCTTGTCCTGCGCGGTGGTCTCGAACGAGCCGTCGGGCATGCGCCGAATGTGGAGCACGTCGCGGAACTCGTGGAACTCGCAGCCGAACTTGCGCGCGTGGCTCGCGAACTTGTCGGCGAGCTCGTGGCCGAGGACGTGCTCGAAGCCGGGGTAGTCCTCGATGACCTCGGTCTTGAGCAGCTCGCCGCCCGGGGAGCCGCTCTCGACGATGACCGACTTGAGCATGGACCGGCCGGCGTACATCGCGGCCGTGAGCCCGGCCGGGCCGGCGCCGACGATCACCACCTCGTACTCGTGCGTAGTCGCCACGGAGTCTCCTCGTGCTCCTGCAGTGGGCGGCCGGGCGCGGGGCGCGCCGGGACCGCGTAGCTGTCCGAAATCTCGCGGGTCGGGCGGGCGCGAGCCACCGCCATTCACCGCCGGCGGACGCGACCGTCCGCCGACCGGGATCAGCGGCGGACGTGCCGGCCGCCGTCGACGATGATCGTCTCGCCCGTGACGAAGTCGGCGTCGAGCAGATAGAGCATTGCCTGCACGACATCGTCCGCGCTGCCATGTCGCCCGAGCGGCGTCGTCGCCCGGAGCCGCTCGCTCGCCGCCTCGTCCCACCCTTCCGGAAGGAGAACCGTTCCCGGAGCGATCCCGTTCACGCGCACCGCGGGCGCGAGCGCGCGCGCCAGGGCCCGCGTCATTTGGACCACCCCGGCCTTGGTGATGCCGTGCGGCACGTACGCGGGCCACGTCTCATACGCCGCGAGGTCGGCAATGTTCACGATCACGCCCCCTTCCGGATTGTCGCGCATCCGGGCCGCAGCGGCCTGCGCGCAGAAGAACGGCGCCCGCAGGTTCACCGCGAACATCGCGTCCCACGCGTCGGGCGTGACCTCGCCGACGGGCGTCCGGATCATGACGGCCGCCGAGTTGACGAGCACGTCGAGACCGCCGAAGTGGTCGGCCGCGGCCGAAACCAGCGCGGCCGGCTGATCCGCCTGCGCCAGGTCGGCACGAAACGGCGTCCCGCTCCCGCCCGCCTCGACGACCAGCCTGCAGGTCTCCTCGGCTTGCGCCGGGTCGGCGCGGTAGTGCACCGCGACGTGCATCCCGCGCCCGCCGAGTGCGACGGCGAGCGCGCGGCCGACACGGTGAGCCGCGCCGGTGACGAGGGCGACGCGCCCGGCGAGCTGCACGCGCCTCGACGCGGTCGTCAGGCCACAGCGCGCCACGCCTGCACCGCGACGCGCGCGCGCTGCGCCTCGAGCACGGCGGGCGGGACGCGCATCATGCCGAGCGTGCGCCACGCGTCGGTCGGGCCGTGCCAGTCCGAGCCGCCCGATGTCACGAGCCCGAAGTGCTGGACCAGCGCGTTCAGCCGCTGGCGATCGTCGGGGGAGTGCCGCGGGTGCAGGACTTCGAGCCCGTCGAGCCCCGCCGCGACGAGCGGCTCCACGCGGTCGCGGCGGCCGGCCGCGCCCGGGTGCGCCCACACCGCGATCCCGCCGGCCGCGTGTGCGAGCGCGATCGCGTCGCGCGCCGCGAAGCGCGGCTTCTCGACGGCCGCGGGGCGGCCGTCGCCGAGGTAGCGGTCGAAGGCCTCGCGCACGTCGAGCGCCGCGCCGCGCGCGACGACGGCGCGCGCGACGTGGGGTCGCCCGACCGCGCCCGGTCCGGCCTCGCGCAGCACGTCGTCCATCGTCACGGAGACGCCTAACGCGTTCAGGCGCTCGACCATCTGCTCCGCGCGCGTGACGCGGTCGTCCCGGAAGCGCGCGAGCTCACCCGCGATCGTGTCCACGTCCGAGACGTGGAGCGCGAGCAGGTGGATCTCCTCACCGCCGCTGTACGCGGAGAGTTCGACGCCCGCGACGACGTCGACGCCGAGCCGCTCGCCCGCCGCGCGCGCCTCGGCGACGCCCGCGACCGTGTCGTGGTCGGTGAGTGCCATCGCCGACAGGCCGGCGGCGTGAACCGCCTCGACCACGGCGGTCGGCGCGAGCACGCCGTCCGAGGCGGTCGAGTGCGTGTGGAGGTCGACTGTACCGGCGACGTCTGGGTCGACGGGGATGACGTCAGGCGCGGCGTCCGCCGCGGAAGTGCTCACGGGCGGCTCATCCGTTCGCGGGCGTACCGGTGGTCGTCCCCGCGGGGCCCGCGTCGGGCGACCCGGGCGGGCTCTTGCGGTACCCGGTTTCGGGCGCGGTCATACTCGGCTGCGACTCGGCGAGGAGCTGCTCGAGGTACGCGTCGCTCAGCTGCGCGAGCGCCCGCTCGCGCGAGCGCTCGCCGCGCGGCGAGTACCGGCTGACGCGCACCTCGCGCGCGTCCCCCGCGCCGGCGATGAAGAGCACGCCGTGCTCGTCATTCCCGTTGGCGGTGACGAAGCCGGAGGGCATGACGCGCCAGGCGCGCCCGGCCACGGTGATCGTGCGGATCGGCATGTAATCGGTCGCGGACGGTCTAGAACAGGCCGGCGTCGGGGAACGCCTCGAGCGACCGCTTCACGAACGCCATGAACTTGTCCGCGTCCGCGCCGTCGACGATGCGGTGGTCGAACGAGATCGAGAAGTAGCTGCACGTGCGGACCGCGATCGTGTCCTCGCCGTCCGGGCCGGTGACGACCTTGGGCCGCTTCTCGATCGCGCCGACGCCCATGATGCCCGACGTGGGGACCGGGATGATCGGCGTCCCCATCAACGAGCCGAAGACGCCCGGGTTGGTGATCGTGAACGTCGCCCCCTGCACCTCGGCGGGCTGCAGCTTCTTCGCGCGGGCCCGATTGGCGAGGTCGTTGAGGTTGCGCGTCAGGCCCGTCAGCGACAGGTCGTCGGCATTCTTGATCACCGGGACGATGAGCCCCCAGTCGAGCGCGACGGCGATGCCGACGTTGTACTGCTTGCGGAGCACCACTTCGTTGCCACGCACGGCGGCGTTCATCGTCGGGAACTGCTTGAGGCCGTCGACGACGGCCTTGATGATGAACGGCAGGAACGTGAGCTTCTCGCCCGTCGCGCGCTCGAAGTCGGCGCGCTGACGCGTGCGGATCCGCGCAACGCGCGTCAGGTCGATCTCGAAGAAGCTCGTGACGTGCGCGTTCCAGCGGCGGGAGAGCACCATGTGCTCCGCCGTGAGCTGCCGGATGCGGCTCATCGGCTCGACGACGTCGCCCGGCATGCTCTCGACCGTTGGCGCGTGCAGGTCGCCCGCCAGCGCGCCCGCGCCCGGCGGAACCGCGGCGCCGTTTCCGGCCCGACCGGCCCCGGCGAGCGCGGCGCTCGCGACGGCGGCCTGCGCCGGGATCTCGGGTGCGGCCGACGCCGCGGCGGCCCCGGTGGCGGCGAGCGGAACGGCCGCTCCACTCTCGAGCAGTCCGACGAGGTCGCGCTTGGTCACGCGTCCGGCGATCCCGCTGCCCTGGAGCGCGCCGAGCTCGATGCCGTGCTCCGCGGCCATCTTGCGGACGAGCGGCGAGCTCTTGGTCCGGATGCGGTCCTCGAACGAATTGTCGTTCGCTCCCACGCCGGCCGACGCTGCGGCTGCGGTGGCCTCGCCCGCGGCGACCGCGCCGACCGCGCCGATGCCGGCGTCCGCCGCGACGGTCGGCGTTGATGTCGCGGCCGCAGGCGCTTCGGCCGGGCTCGCGCCGCCCGGCACGTACGCGGCCTTGTCGCTCTCGATGCGCGCGACCACCGTCCCGACCGCGACCGTCTGTCCCTCGGTCACGCTGACTTCGGCGAGGATGCCGGCCGTGGGCGACGGGATCTCGGCGTCGACCTTGTCGGTCGAGATCTCGAAGATCGGCTCGTCGCGCTTCACCTCGTCGCCGACCTTCTTGAGCCAGCGCGAGAGCGTGCCCTCGGCGATCGACTCGCCCATTTGGGGCATGATGACGTCTACACGTGCCACTGCTAGGTCCTCACGGGAACGGAGTCGAATCGGGGTCGGCGCGCACGCGCGAAAGCTGCACGGGTGTCACCCCCGCGAGAACGGGGGCGGCCTGATCTGAGGCGCGCGCCGGTATTGCTACCGCAGTTCCTACAACGTCGTGCGCGCGTCGATCGGCCGTGCCGGCTCGTCGCCCGGGCCGGGCCGGTCGGGGCGGCGGAACAGCGCGCGGAGCACGAGGAACGGGAGCGTGAGCGCGCCGAACACGCCGCCGTAGCCGGCGTAGACGTACCAGTCGCAGCTCGGGATCTCCATCTGCGCGCACGAGCGCGACGGAATGAAGTGCGCGACGGTCACCGAGAGCAGGACGCCGACCATCGCGCCACTGAAAAATCCTAACGGCGTCATGAAGCAGCCGATCGCCGCGTTGCGCTTGAAGTCGGGGTGTGCCATGCGACAGGGTACCCCGCTCAGTACGCCGCGAGCCGCCGCACTGCGCGCACGAGGTCGGCGGTCTGCGGCAGCACGAAGTCTTCGAGCGCGGGCGCGTACGGCAGCGGCACGTCGTGCGCCGTCACCCGCAGCACCGGCGCGTCCAGCCACTCGAAGCACGTCTCCGAGATGCGCGCCGTGATCTCGCCGGCGAGTCCGCCGGTCCGCGTGTCCTCGTGCACGACCAGGACGCGGTGCGTCTTCCTCACCGTCGCCTCGATCGCAGCGTCGTCCAGCGGCGCGAGCGTCCGCAGGTCGAGGACCTCCACGCTCAGTCCGTCCTCGCGCTCGAGCTGCTCCGCGGCGTCGAGAGCCTTCCAGACCGTGGCGGCGTAGGTGATGATCGACAGGTCCGTGCCCTCGCGCGCGACGCGGGCCCGGCCGATCGGCACGACGTGGTCGCCCTCCGGCATCACCGCTTTCACGCGGCGATAGAGGTACTTGTGCTCGAAGAAGAGCACCGGGTCGTCGTCTCGGATCGCGGCCTTGAGGAGCCCCTTCGCGTCCTCCGCCGTCGCGGGGTACACGACTTTGAGCCCCGGCGTGTGCACGAAGCCGGCTTCGGGGTTCTGCGAGTGGAACGGGCCCCCGCGCACGTAGCCGCCGCTCGGGCCGCGGACGACCAACGGGCACGGCAGGAACGCGCGGTAGCGCGAGGTCGCGACGTAGTTGGTCAGCATGTCGTACGCGTTGGCGATGAAGTCGATGAACTGCATCTCGACCACCGGCCGCATCCCCATGTGCGCGGCGCCCGCGGCCGCGCCTACGATGCCGATCTCGGAGATCGGCGTGTCGATCACGCGCCCCTCGCCGAAGCGCGCGAGCAGCCCGTCGGTGACCTTGAACGCGCCGCCGTACGCCCCGATGTCCTCGCCGAGACAGAACACGTCGGGGTCGCGCGCCATTTCTTCGAAGAGCGCCTCGCGAATCGCCTCGAGGTACGTGATCTCCGCGCCTGCGGACGCCGGCGCGGCGTCGTGCGCCGCCGCCATCAGTCGTTCCCTCCGGCGAGCTTCGCCTCGGCGCGCGCGCCCTGCGCGGCCGCCTGGTACGTCCCCCACCCCTCCGCGCGCTCGCTCCGTTCGACCGCTGCCAGAACGCCGTCGCGATACCACAGCGGACGCTCGGCCGCGGGGTCGGCGTAGACGCCGCTCAGGCAGTCGAGCGCCTCGGGGAACGCGGACGCCTCGGCGATTTCGGTCGCCGCGTCGACCTCGTCGCGGACGCGCGTGTCGACGGCGTCCAGCTCCGCGCGCGCGAAGCCGAATTCGCCCGTTAGGCGTGCGGCGAAGCGGTCGAGCGGGTCGTTCGCTGCCGCCCACCGCTCGATCTCCCCGGACGGGACGTAGCTCTGGTTGTCGTGCTCGGCGTGTCCCTTGCGGCGGTACGTGACGAGCTCGACGAGTGTGACGCCGCCGCCGGCGCGCGCGCGGTCGACGGCGCGCTTCGTCACGTCGTAGACCGCGAGCACGTCGTTGCCGTCCGCGCGGTCGCCGGCGATCCCGTAGCCGACCGCCTTGTCGACGAACCGCTCGGCCAGCGTCTGCTTCGCAGTCGGCGTCGAGTACGCGTAGCCGTTGTTCTCGACGACGACGACGAGCGGGCAGCGCTGAACCGCGGCGAAATTGATTCCCTCGTGGAACGCGCCCGTCGAGGTCGCGCCGTCGCCCACGTAGACGAGCCCGACGCGGGCCTCGCCGCGCATTTTGAACGAGAGCGTGACCCCGGCCATGACCGGCACCATGTCGCCGAGCGGCGAGATCTGGCCGACGAACCCGCGCGTCGTCGCGGGGTCGCCGACGTCGCCGAAGTGGATGTTGAGCTCGCGCCCGCGCGTGGGCGAGTCGCCCTTCGCCATGTACTGCTTGAGCACCTCGACCGGCGTCGCGCCCTTGACGAGCATCGCGCCGAGGTTGCGGATGAGCGGCGACATCACGTCGCGGCGCTCGAGCGCGAAGCAGCTGCCGACGGCGTCGGCCTCCTGGCCCAACGACCGGAACAGACCGCCGACGACCTTCGTCTGGCGGTAGAGCGCGACGAGCCGCTCCTCGAGCGTGCGCGTGAGGCGCATCCAGCGGTAAAGCGCGAGCAGCTGCTCCCGCGCGAGCGCGGCGGAGGGCGGCGGGGGCGCCGCCCCGCGCGCCCGACCGCGCTTGGCGGTGTCCGTCACGCGCTCAGAAGCCCGAGCGCAGCGCGTGCCGCGGGTCGTGCGCGCGGTGCAGCGAGACGAAGAACTTCTTCACGTTCTTGTCGAGGCGGCTCTCGCCCACCTGGTCGGTGTACGCCTCGACGAGCGTGTAGTGGCCGCCCTCCATGCGGACGGCGAGGCGCATGGCGCCTAACGGGCCGGCGTAGTCGCGGCCGCGCGGCGTGGCGCCGGCGGCCGTCATGCCGAGCGCGGCGAAGAACGCGTCGGCGTCGCGCAGCACGCCCTCGGGCGCGCCGCTCGTGCGGTGGTAGTGACGCATGCGGTCGGGGTTCGGCCGGGCCTACTGGATCGGGCGCTCGCCGACCGGGCGCGCGTTGCCGACGGTCTGCACCCAGTCGTTGATCGTTTCGAGCTTCGCGGTCGAGTCGCGGCGGAAGCGGACCGCGACGTGCCAGTCGCCCGACGTGATGTAGTTGAGGCGCGCGGTGTACGTACCCGCCTCGGGCGCCGACGTGAACGAGTCGTAGACGTTCGCGTGGTCCATGCTCGTCGCGTAGATCTGCCCCTCGCCGCGGTCGATGACCTGGTGCGACTTCTTGTCGAGCACGACGACGTGGTAGAGCGTCGTCTCGCGCGCGCGCGGCGGCGACGGGTCCGCGGTGATCCGGAACTCGTAGTTCTCGCTCCAGGCCCGGATCGCGGGCGGGCCGGAGGGCCCGCACGCGGTTAGGCCGGCCGCCGCGCCGGCCGCGACGGCCGCCGCGGCGGCGACGCCGAGCGAGCCCGCGCGCGCCGTGCGGCGCGCGCGGGGGTCGCGCCGCTCAGTCCTGCTCGGCGTACGCGTCGGCATAGTACTCGAGCCCGAGGTGCGTGATCGGCTCCTCGCCCATCATGTGGCGCAGCGTGTTCTTGAGCTTGGTCTGCTGGATGAACAGGTCGTGCTCGGGGTAGAGTCCCGGCGCCGTCATCGGGCTCTTGTAGTAGAACGAGAGCCACTCCTGGATGCCCTTCATTCCGGCGCGCTGCGCGAGGTCCGAGAACAGCGCGAGGTCGAGCACGAGCGGCGCCGCGAGGATCGAGTCGCGGCAGAGAAAGTTCACCTTGATCTGCATCGGGTAGCCCATCCACCCGACGATGTCGATGTTGTCCCAGCCTTCCTTGTTGTCGCCGCGCGGCGGGTAGTAGTTGATGCGCACGACGTGGCTGAAGTCCTTGTACAGCGCGGGGTACTTGTCCGGCTGCAGGATGTTGTGGAGCACCGACAGCTTCGACTCTTCCTTCGTCTTGAACGACTGCGGGTCGTCGAGCACCTCGCCGTCGCGGTTGCCGAGGATGTTGGTCGAGTACCAGCCGGCGAGGCCGAGCATGCGCGCCTTGAGGCCCGGCGCGATGACGGTCTTGATCCAGGTCTGGCCGGTCTTGAAGTCCTTGCCCGAGAGCGCGACGCCGCGGTCGTGCGCGAGTTCGAGCAGCGCGGGGATGTCCGCCGTCAGGTTGGGCGCGCCGTTCGCGAACGCGCAGCCCTCCATGATCGCCGCGTAGGCGTAGAGCATCGACGGCGCGATCGCGTCGTCGTTCGCGTCGAGCGCGGCCTCGAAGGCGTAGACGGTCTCGTGCTGCGGGCCCGGGCGGAGGAAGATCTCGGTCGACGCACACCACACGAGGACGACGCGGTCGCAGCCGTTCTCCTCCTTGAAGCGCCGGATGTCCTCGCGCAGCGCCTCGGCCTGCTCGCGCTTGGTGCCCGTCTTGACGTTCGTGCCGTTGATGCGCGTGACGTACTTGTTGGCGAACGCGGCCGGCATCGGCTTGATCGCGCTCAGGAAATCCTTGATCGGCTCGAGGTCACGCTCCTCGAGCACGCCGGCGTGCTTGGCCGCCGTGTACGCGTCGTCCGGGATCGGGTCCCACGCGCCGAACACGAGGTCGTCGAGCCCGGCCAGCGGGACGAAATCCTTGATGAGCGGGGTGCGCCCGTCGGTGCGCTTCCCGAGGCGGATGGTCGCCATCTGGGTCAGCGAGCCGATCGGGGCGGAGCGGCCGCGGCGGATGCTTTCCACGCCGGCCATGAACGTCGTCGCGACGGCGCCCAGCCCGGGCGTGAGGACGCCCAGCTTCCCGGTCGCGGGGGCGACGGTCGGGGCGGGCGTGTCGGAGTAGGGGGCAGTCACTGAATTAGCACCGAAAAGGGTAGAAACGAATGCGGACGCGGCTCAGGCGTTCTGGCCCGGACCGCGCGGCGCCGCCGCGAGCGCCGGCGCGACCGGCGCGCCCGGCGGCGCGTCGGGCGGCAGGGCCGGCGCGGCGTCGGCGCGGTCGATCGCGCGCGTCACCCGGTGAACGTAGGCGACGCGCTGCACCGCCGTCATCCAGGCCGTCGCGCTCAGCAGCGTGACGATGCCCATCAGGACGTAGCCGTCGAGCGCGAGCCCGAAGAACGCCTGCGGCGCGGAGAGCAGCACGACGCGCTCCGGCCGCTGCATGAGGCCGACCTTCGCGTCGAGCCCGAGCGACTCGGCCCGCGCGCGCGTGTACGACGTGAGAAATGTACCGATGATCCCCAACAGCGTGACCGTGACCATCGGCGTGCCGGCCCAGTGCGGGATCTCCTGCAGCGTGCTGTTGCGCGCGAAGAACACGGCGAGCCCGCCGAGGACCGCGCCGTCCGCCACGCGGTCGAGGGTCGAGTCGTAGAACGCGCCGAAGACCGTCGTGCGCCCGCTCGCGCGGGCGACCTTGCCGTCGAGCACGTCGAACATCGCGGTGAGGCCGACCCACCAGCCGGCGGTGCGGATGTGGCCGCTGGCGTAGATCGCGCCGCCCACGATGTACGTGAGCGTGCCGATCGTCGTGATCGTGTTCGGGCCGACACCGCGGCGCACGAGCCAGGCTGCGAGAGGATCAATGATCCGCAGGTAGACGGTTTTGATCCGTTCCCAGTACTGGTGCATGCGCCACGGTGTACGCGCGACCGCCCCACCCACGTCCGCCACGCGCGCCGCGTGGGCGCGCCGTGAGCGTTCGGACGACGGAGTGGGGCGGACGCGAGTGGGGCCGGCGCACGGACCGCAGCATGCGGACCGCGGGCCGACCCCGCCCAAGCTAGCGGCGCGTTCCAGCGCGGAGCAACCGCGGCCGTCGCCGGCCCGTTGCCGGGCCGTTACCGCCCGTTACGGAATGGTCCAGGACGCGCCCGCGCCGAGCGTGACGTTGTCCCGGGTGTAGGCCCGACCGCCGTCGACCGGCGCGGCGCGGAGCGACACCGTCACGCCGGGCGCGACGTTGCGAATCGCGAGCGCCTCGTTGCCACCGGCGGCGACCTGCCGCACGAAGACCTCGGTGCCGCCCGGGTCGCGCACGTAGACGTTGACCGCCGTCGCGAGGTGGTTGGTGAAGGCGAGCGTGCTGACGACGGGCTCGGGGCCGCTCGTCACGTTCACCTGGCGCGGCGCGCAGGCGACGGCCGGCGCGAGGGCGGCGAGCGCGGCGGTCGCGCACAACGAGAGCACGCGCGCGGCGTGGCGTCGGGCTGACGGCAGGGCAATCATGCGGGGCGCGCGTGCAAGACGCGTGCGCCGTTCGTATACTGCGGGTCCCACCCCCAGCCCTCCCCATGTCGCGCGGTTCCCCCCTCCTTACCGCGGCCGTCCTCGCCACCGCCGCGGGCTGCGCGTCCTCGCCGCCCGCGACCCCGGCGCTTGCGCCGGCCCCGGTCGCGGCCGCGACGCCAGCCCCGGGTCCCGCCGGCGCGCTGGCCGGCGCGCCACGCGCCGGCACCATCGGCGGTCCGCTCTCCGCCGCCGACGCGCGCTGGATCGACAGCACGATCGCCGCGCTCCCGCTCCGTGACCGCGTCGCGCAGCTGGTCACCGTCTGGGTCCTGGGCGACTACGTCAACCGCGACGACCCGAGCTTCGTGCAGATCCGCCGCTGGGTCGGCGACGAGCACGTCGGCGGCGTCATCATGTCGCTCGGGTCGCCGGTCGAAGTCGCCGTCAAGGTGAACGCGATGCAGCGTCTCGCCTCCGCCACGCCGTCGCGGCTGCCGCTGCTCGTCTCGAGCGACCTCGAGCCCGGGCTCGGGCGCTTCGAGGGCGGCCTGTTCACGCCGCAGCTGTGGAGCGCGGGCACCGCGACCGTGCTCCCGACGAACATGGCGCTCGGCGCCGGAGGGCGGGTCGAGGACGCCGAGTCGGTAGGGCGGGTCGTGGGGCAGGAGGCGCGCGCGGCGGGCGTGCAGGTGGTCTTCGCCCCCGACGCGGACGTGAACAACAACCCCGCCAACCCCGTGATCAACGTCCGCTCGTTCGGCGAGGAGCCGGAGGCGGTGGCGCGCCTAACGGCGGCCTTCGTGCGCGGGCTGCAGGGCGCGGGAACCGCGGCCGTCGCGAAGCACTTCCCGGGACACGGCGACACGGACGCCGACTCGCACGTCGCCCTCCCCGTCGTGCGGAGCACGCGCGCGCGGCTCGACACGGTCGAACTCGTGCCGTTCCGCGCGGCGATCGCGGCCGGCGTCGCCGGCGTGATGACCGCGCACATCGCGCTCCCCGCAGTCGAGGGCGACCGCACGCCCGCGACGCTCTCGCCGCGCGTGATGACCGGGCTGCTGCGCGACACGCTGCACTTCGCCGGCCTCACGTTCACCGACGCGATGACGATGGAGGGCGTCGGGCAGGGGTACCCGGTCGAGCGGGCGTGCCCGCTCGCGGTCGCCGCCGGGGACGACGTGCTCCTGATGCCGACCGACGTGGCCCGCTGCGTCGACGCGGTGGTCGCGGCCGTGCGCGGCGGCCAGATCCCAGCCGCGCGCATCGACGCGTCGCTCCGGCGGCTGCTCGCGCTCAAGGCGCAGACGGGCGCGCTCGCGGCGCCGTTGGTCGATCTCGAGGCGTTGCGCGACGTGGTCGGCGCGCCTGCGCACTGGGCGCTCGCCCGGGACGTCGCGGCGCGCGCGGTGACGTTACTCCGCGACTCCGCCGACCTCGTTCCGGCGGCCGGCGCGCGCGCGATCACGGCCGTCGTCTACGCCCCCGACAACGAGCCCGCCGCGGGGCAGAGCTTCCTCGCCGAGCTCGACGCCGGCGCGGCGCGCGTGCGCAGCTTCCGCGTCTCGCCGCGCTCCTCGCCCGCCACCCTCGACACGATCGCCGCCGCCGCCCGCGCGTCCGACCGCCTCGTCGTGATGACGTACACGCGCACGTTCGAGGGCCGCGGGCGGCTCGCGATCCCGGCCTTCGTGGCGCGCTGGATCGACGACGAGGCGGCCGCGACGCACAAGGTCGTCGTCGTCGCGGGCGGCAACCCGTACGTCATCAAGCAGTTCCCGCGCGTGGGCACGTACCTCGTCACGTACGGCCGCGGCGACGCGCTCGAGCGCGCGTCGGCGCGCGCCGTGTTAGGCTCGGCGCCGATCACGGGGCGCGCGCCGGTCTCGCTGCCCGGCTACTTCGCGCGCGGCGATGGGCTGCAGCGCGCGCCAGGCGCTGCGACCGCCGCCGCGCGGACGGCCGGGGGACCGGAATGATACGCGGTACGCTCGCGCTCCTGGCGACGACCCTCGCCCTCGCTGCAGGCGTGCCGGCAGCGCGCGCGCACGCCCAGCGCGCCACGCCCTCCGCGAACGCGCGACAGCGCGAGCGGGACGCGGTCGAACCGGTCCTCCGCCGGACGCTCGACCGCGCGGTCGCGGACAGCGCGTTTCCCGGGGCGTACGCGGTCGTCGGCGACACCGCCGGCCCGATCGCCGCGTACGGCGCCGGCCGCATCGACTGGGCGGCCGACGCGCCGCGCCCGGACTCGGCGACCCTCTGGGACCTCGCCTCGCTGACCAAGGTCGTCGGCACGACGTCGGCCATGCTGCAGCTCGTCGCCGACGGGCGCGTCGCCCTCGACAGTCCGGTCGTGCGCTACCTCCCGGCGTTCGTCCCCGCCGACGGGCCCGAGAAGGCGCGCATCACGGTCCGACAGCTAATGACGCACGCCTCGGGGATGCCCCCGTGGCGGCCGCTGTACAAGGAGACGGACTCGCCGAGCGCCGCGCTCGCGCTCGCCCTCGCGACGCGCCCCGACGGGCCGCCCGGCGTGCGGTACGTCTACAGCGACCTCAACTTCATCACGTTAGGCGCGCTCGTCGCCCGCGTCACCGGCGAGCCGCTCGACGCCTACCTCGCGCGCCACGTGTTCGGCCCGCTCGGGATGCGCGACACGCGCTACCGCCCGCCCGCGTCCGACTCGCTCCGCGCCGCGCCGACGGAGTACGACCCGTGGCGCCAGCGCCGGATCCGCGGCGAGGTGCACGACGAGAACGCCGCCGCGCTCGGCGGCGTCTCCGGCCACGCCGGCCTGTTCTCGACCGGCGCGGACCTCGCGCGGCTCGCGCGCGCGTACCTGCGCGCCGGGCGCGCGGGCGCGCCCGGCGGCCCGCGCGTGTTCGACTCCGCGACCGTGGCGCACTTCACGCGCCCGCAGGACACGACGGTGTCGCGGCGCGCGCTCGGCTGGGAGACGCCGACCGGCGGCAACTCGGCCGGTCACTCCATGTCGCGCCGCGCGTTCGGGCACACCGGGTTCACCGGCACGTCGATGTGGGTCGACCCCGAGCGCGGCGTGTACGTCATCCTGCTCACCAATCGCGTGAACCCGACGCGCATGAACACAAAGATCGGCGCGGTCCGCGTCGCCATCGCCGACTCGGTCATGCGCGCGCTCGGCCCCTCCCTGACGGCCCCCCCCGCCCCACCCCGCACCGCCCGCTGACGATGTCCGCCGGAGCCAACCTCAGTGCGGTCGACTGGCTGATCGTCGCCGCTTACTTCCTGCTCTCGACCGTCATCGGCCTCGTGTTCACGAAGCGCGGCGGCGAGTCCCTCAGCGAATACTTCATCGCCGGCCGCGCGGTGCCCTGGTGGCTGGCGGGCGCCGCGATGGTCGCGACCACGTTCGCCGCCGACACGCCGCTCGTCGTCACCGGCCTCGTGGCCGCCAACGGCGTCGCCGGCAACTGGCTGTGGTGGAACATGGTGATGAGCGGGATGCTCACCGTGTTCTTCTTCGCCCGCCTCTGGCGCCGCGCCAACGTGATGACCGACGTCGAGTTCGCCGAGGTCCGCTACAGCGGCCGGCCGGCGGCGGTGCTGCGCGGCTTCCGCGCGCTCTACCTCGCGATCCCAATCAACCTGATCATCCTCGGCTGGGTCACGCGGGCGATGATCAAGATTCTGACGATATCGTTAGGCCTCCACCCGGTGACCATCGGGGGCACCACCGTCTCGGGCGATGTGATCGCCGTCGGGCTCTGCTTCGTCGCGACGGTGGCCTATTCGGCCGCGGCCGGCATGTGGGCTGTGCTCTGGACCGACCTCGTCCAGTTCGTCATCAAGATGAGCGCGGTGATCGTGCTGGCCGTGTACGCCGTCGACAAGGTCGGCGGAATGGACGCGCTCAAGCGCGGGCTCGCCGCGCACTTCGGGTCGGAGGACGCGGCGATCTCGGTGCTGCCGGTCAAGCTCGGGCCGAGCGGGTTGGAAGCGTACGCGTGGATGCCGCTGCTCGCGCTGGCCGTGTTCCTGTCGGTGCAGTGGTGGGCCGCGTGGTACCCGGGCGCCGAGCCCGGCGGCGGCGGCTACGTCGCGCAGCGCATCTTCTCCGCGCGCACGGAACGCGACGGCGTGCTCGCGACGCTGTTCTTCCAGGTCGCGCACTACGCGCTCCGCCCGTGGCCGTGGATCATCACCGGCCTCTGCACGGTGCTGCTCTACCCCCACGGGATCGGCCCGACGGGCGACAAGGAAGCGGCCTACGTGCAGGCCTTCGTCGACCTGCTGCCGACGCCGTGGCGCGGCTTCATGATGGCCGGCTTCGCGGCAGCGTACATGTCGACCGTCGGCACGCACCTCAACTGGGGCGCCTCGTACATCGTCAACGACTTCTACAAGCGCTTCCTGCGCACCGACAAGACGGAGAAGCACTACGTGACCGTCTCGCGCTGGACGACGGTCGGGCTGTTCATCGCGTCGGCGTTCGTGACGATGCACCTGTCGAGCGTCGAGCAGGCCTGGAAGTTCCTCCTCGCGCTCGGCGCGGGGACCGGACTCGTACTCATCCTGCGCTGGTACTGGTGGCGTATCAATGCGTGGAGCGAGATCTCCGCGATGCTCGGCTCGCTCGTCACGTCGGTGATCGCGCTGCAGGTGATCCCGCCGCGATTCCCCAAGGGCGATTTGCGCGCCGATGCGACCGTCATGCTCGTCACCGTCGCGGTCAGCACGGTGACGTGGGTCTCGGTCACGTTCCTGACCCGCCCGGAGTCCGAGGCGACGCTCGAAGCGTTCTACCGCCGCGTGCGCCCGGGCGGCCCGGGCTGGGCGCGCGTGAGCGAGCGCGCCGGGTTCGGGCGCGAGGAGATCCCGGGCGGCGCGCTCGCGTGGACCAATTGGATCGCCGGGATCGTCGCCGTCTACGCGACGCTGTTCGGGATCGGAAAGGTGATCTTCGGCGAGACGGGGACGGGCCTCGTGATGCTCGGCGTCGCCGCGGTCGCGTTCGCGTGGATCGCGCGGTCGTTCCGCACCGAGTCGCCGCGTCCCGAGCAGGTGCGCCGGCCGGCCGAGGCGTACGCGGGAGATTGACGCCGCGGGCGCGTCGCGCCGGTCGCGACGCGATGCCGCGCAACCTGCGGCCGTGTCGGCGGGTATAGCTCTGTCGGAACCGCGCCGGTAGATTGCGGCAGCGACCACGCGCGCGGGCCGCTCTCGACCGAGCGCGCCCCGCGCACCACTCTCCTGGAGGATCGGATGGCTATTGCAAGTCAGCCCGAGCTGGCCCTGACCGTCTCCCCGGTGGCCGGTGTCGAGGTCAAGAAGTTCATGGACGCCGAAGGCGTCGCGTACGACGTCGGCGGCCTGCGCGTGAGCGTGCAGCCCGGCGGCTGCAGTGGGTTCAAGTACGGCCTGCTCATCGAAGACCAGCCCGCCGAGGACGACCTGATCCTTGACCAGGGCGAGTTCAAGGTCTTCATCGACCCGTTCTCGGCCCAGTACATCAACGGCGTCGTCGTCGACTACGTGACCTCCATGCAGGGCTCCGGCTTCACGTTCAAGAACCCGAACGCGACCGGCGGCTGCGGCTGCGGCAGCTCGTTCTCCGCCTAAACACGCCCGCATGGTAGGAAGCACGACCGGCGCCTCGACCGGCGCCGGGCTCGACCCGAAGGCCCGTGGTCCACGTCGACCGCGGGCCTTCGCGCTTCGCCGCCCAGCGTTCGACCCGTGATCGCACACCTCTCCGCGCGTTTCACGGCGCTCGACGCACTCGTCCTCGTGGCGTACCTCGCTGGGACGACGGCGCTCGGCCTGTGGATCGGCCGCCGGCAGCAGAACTCGACGGATTACTTCGTCGCGGACCGCTCGATCCCTTGGTGGGCCGTGCTCTTCTCGATCGTCGCGAGCGAAACCAGCGCGCTGACGTTCATCAGCACCCCGGGCCTGTCATACGGGGCGACGCCGACGACCGGCGACCTCGGCTTCCTGCAGATCGTCGCGGGCTACATCCTCGGGCGCGTGGTGGTGGCTCGCGTGCTGCTCCCGCGCTACTTCCAGGGCGAACTCGTCACCGCCTACGCGCTGCTCGAGCGGCGGTTCGGGATCGCCACGCGGCGATTCGCATCGATCGTGTTCATGGTGACGCGCGCACTCGCCGACTCGGTGCGCGTCTTCGCCACGGCGATCCCGATCGCGCTCATCATCAGCCCGTCGCCCGCGGACAACGCGCGCGTCATGCCCGCGGCGATCCTCGTGTTGGGCGCGCTCACGGTGATCTACACGTACAAGGGCGGCATGAAGGCGGTCGTCTGGACGGAGCTCGTCCAGGCCGGCGTCTACGTCTTCGGCGGCCTGTGCGCGCTCGTGCTGCTCGGGCGCGCGGTGCCCGGCGGGTGGGGCGCGATCGTCCACAGCGCGGGCGCGGCGGGCAAGCTGCGCGCGATCGACCTCTACGCCGGCGCCGACCGCCCGAATACGCTCTACGCGGGACTGTTAGGCGGCGCGTTCCTCGCGATGGCGTCGCACGGGACCGACCAGCTCATCGTGCAGCGGCTCCTCTCGGCGCGGTCGCTCCGGGACGCGCAACGCGCCGTGGTCGGGAGCGGCTTCGCGGTGTTCGCGCAGTTCACGCTGTTCCTGTTCATCGGGCTCGGATTGTGGGCGTTCTACGCGGGGCGCCCGTTCAAGACCACCGACGCGATCTTCCCGACGTTCATCGTCGAGCACATGCCCGCGGGGCTCGTGGGGCTCATCGTAGCCGCGATCATCGCCGCGACGATGAGCACGCACTCGGGGGCGATCAACTCCCTCGCCGCGGCGACCACGCACGACCTCTACCTCCCGCTCACGGGCCGCACGGCCGACGCGCCCGGGACGCTGCGCGCGGGCAAGCTCTTCGCGCTCGCGTGGGGCGTCGCGCTCACGGCGGGCGCGCTGCTCTTCCGCGAGAACGGCACGCCGGTCGTCGTCGTCGCGTTAGGCATTGCGTCGTTCACCTACGGCGGCCTGCTCGGCGGCTTCTTCCTCGGCGTCTTCTGGCCGCGCGCCGTGCAGCGCGACGCGATCACGGGGATGAGCGTCGGCATCGCGACGATGGCCGTCGTCGTCTTCGCCAAGCGCCTCGCCGCAGCGGTCCCGGCGTTCGTCGGAGTGCTCGAGCCCCTCGGCCGCATCGCCTGGCCGTGGTACGTCCTCATCGGGACGACCCTGACGCTCGCCACCGGCGTCGTCTCGTCGTTCACACATGACGCCCCCGCCGGCAATCGTCCGCCCACCGCGTGATCGCCACATGACCGAGACCGAACACGAGCCTCCGCCCGACACGCCCGCGCCTCACGGCCGCGCCGAGCGCGCCGAGCGCGCCGAGCGCGTCGTCGTCGGCGTGGACGGCGGTGGCTCGAAGACGCGCGCCGTCGTCGCGTCGTCCGACGGCCGGGTGCTCGGCGCTGCCGAAGGCCCGGGGTCGGCCGTGCGCGCGGGCGGGATTCCGCACGCCGCCGACGTGATCGCCGCCTGCGTGCGCGACGCCCTCCGCGCGGCCGATCGCGAGAGCGCCGCGGTCGCGGCGGTCCTGGCCGGCGTCGCCGGCGTCGGGCGCGACGCCGAACGCGACGCGCTCGCCCGCGCGCTCGACGCGCGGGAGCTCGCGCCGACCGTGCGCGTGACGACAGACGCCGCGATCGCGCTCGACGACGCGTTCGGCGAAGGGCCGGGACTACTGCTCATCGCCGGAACCGGGTCGATCGCCTACGGACGCGGGCCGGACGGCCGCTTCGAACGTTGCGGCGGTTGGGGTCCGGTAATTGGCGACGAGGGCGGAGGGGCCTGGATCGGCCGGCGCGCGCTCAACATCGTCGCCGCGGCCGCGGACGGCCGCGAGCCCGAAACCGCGCTCGGCTCCGCCCTGCTCGCCGCCATCGACGGCGACGCTGCGGCGGCGATGGTGGAATGGGCCGGGCGCGCGACGCCGGCCGACTTCGCAACCCTCGCGCCGATCGTGCTGCGCGTCGCCGGCGACGGCGACCTGCGCGCGAACTCGCTCCTCGCGCTCGCGGCCGAGGAGCTGATCCTGCACGTCCGCACGCTCGCGCGCGCGCTGTTCGTCGACGAGCGCGCCGCCGTGCCGGTCGCCTTCGCGGGTGGCCTGCTCGTCCGAGGCTCCGCGCTCCGCCGCCGCGTCGAGCACCGGCTCAAGACGGCGGTGCCCGGCGCTCAGCTGCGCCAACACGAGATCGAACCCGTGCGTGGCGCGCTCCGTGGCGCGCTCCGCCTGCTCGGCGTCGAATACGCGAGCACCGCGCTCGGCGAACCCGGCCGATGAACGAGCCGGGCGCCCCCGACGAGTGATCCTCGTCGGGGACGCCCGGCGTTCGCGTGACGCCGGCTCGGGCCGGCTACCGCAACGTTAGTTGTCGGCCTGCAGGTGGGCTTCGACGAACCACAGCCACTGATCGATGCCGCGCGAGATCTCGGTGAACATGTCCGAGGTGTCGGCGTCCTCCGCCTCGTCGGCGTCGTCGATCGCCTGCCGCGCCTGCTTTCCGAAGGACGACAGCGCCGTCGAGAGGGCCTTCACGCTGTCGATGCCGCCGTGAATGCCCTTCGGGTACTCCGGAAGCGTCGAGCGCGAGGCGACCATTCGCGCGGTGCCCTCGACCTCGCCGCCGAGCTGAGCCGCCCGCTCTGCGATCAGGTCGACGTACTCCTCGACGGCCTCGTTGATCTTGTCGAACAGCTTGTGCAGCCCCCAGAAGTGCGGGCCGCGCACGTTCCAATGCGCCTGCTTCGTCTGCGTCTGCAGGTCGATGCAGTCGGCGAGGCGCATGTTGCAGAGCTGGATCATCTTGCCGCGCGTGTCGGCCGGCAGGTCGTTCTTCGTCGGCTCGACCGGACGCGACGGCGTCTTGCCGTTACCGTCCTGCTTGGCCGACCTGGTGTCCTGCTTGGAAGCGGACTTGGACTCGGTGTCGATCGTGGCAGTCGCCATGTCATCCTCTGGGCTTTGGGGAAACGTTCGTGCTCCCTCCAGGGCACGGCGAGTGCCATCGCAGCGGATTAGCTCGGCATGCGTCCAACCGCAGGGTCGACGTCGAACGCTTCCGCTCCCTGGCCCCGGCGCTGAGCGCCGCTGCCGGCTCAACCCGCCGCTGCTGGGTCGCTCCGCGAAAGCTCCTGGCGTGCCAGCTCGACAGCCTGAGCGGCAGCGGCGGCCGGCTCGGTGCCGAGTACGCCCTCCCACCGCGCCATGACCGCCGTCGCCAGGCAGTTGCCGACGAGGTTGATCGAGGTGCGCGCCATGTCCATCAACGCGTCGACGCCGAGGATGACGGCGACCGCGGCGAGCGGCAGCCCGAACTGGGTCAACGCGCCGCTCAGGATGACGAGTGACGCCCGCGGCACGGCCGCGACGCCCTTACTCGTCAGCAACAGCGTCAGCATCATCAGCAACTGCGTCCCGATCGGCATGTTGATGCCGGCCGCCTGCGCCGCGAACACCGACGCGAGCGCGAGGTACAGCGTGCTGCCGTCGAGGTTGAACGAGTAGCCCGTCGGGATGACGAAGGCGACGATCCGACGCGGCACCCCGAACGCCTCCATCGCTTGCATCGCGCGCGGCAGCGCCGCCTCCGAGCTCGCCGTCGAGAACGCGATGAGCGCCGGCTCGCGCACCGTCCGCGCGAACCGCCCCACCGGGATCCGGAACGCGAGCGCGACCGGCACGAGCACGAGCAGCACGAAGACGACGAGCGCGCCGTACAGCGTCCCGACGAGCACGGCCAGATTGCGGAGCACGCCGATCCCGCTCTTGCCGACCGTGACCGCGATCGCCGCGCCGATCCCGACGGGCGCGAAGGCCATCACCAGGCCGACGAACTTGAACATGATCTGCGACAGCGACTCGCAGAACTCGAGGAAGAACTGCTTCGGCCGGCCCTCGACCTTGGCGAGCGCGACGGCGAACAGGATCGCGAAGAACACGACCTGCAACACCTCGTTGTTCGCCGCAGCCTCGAAGAAGCTCTGCGGGACCGTGTGCTCGAGCACGCCCGACAAGCTCGGCTGATGCACTGCGAGCGCGGTGACGTCCTTGCCCGCGTCGGTCGGCAGCACGATGCCGACGCCCGGCTTCACGAAGTTCACGGCGAGGAGCCCGACGGCCAGCGCCGCGGTCGTGACGAGCTCGAAGTAGATGATCGAGCGCAGGGCGAGCTTGCCTACCTTCCGCATGTCGTCGCCGTGCCCCGCGATCCCGATCACGAGCGTGCTGAACAGGAGCGGGACGATCAGCGACTTGATCATCCGCAGGAAGATGTTGCTGAGCGGCTTGAGCTCGACGGCGACGCTCGGCGCGAGCCACCCTATCAGGACGCCGACGACCATGCTCACGCCGATCCACTGCGTGAGCGTGACGCGCGCGAGGCCGCGCCGCGGCGGCGAGGTCACCGCGTTAGGCGCCGCCCCGCCCGCCACCGCTCAGTCCCCCGCGACCGCGTCCAGCGCGCCCGGCCGGCGCAGCCGCGAGTTCCGGTAGCCGTAGACGAAGTACAGCACGAGGCCGATGAGCAGCCAGTAGCCGAACCGCTCCCACGCCATCGGCGGAAGCCCGCGCATGACGAACACGCAGAGCGCCGCGCCCGCGATCCCGACGACGTGCACCGCCGGCACGCGGAACGGCCGCGGCCGTTCCGGGTCGGTGTGCCGCAGCACGATCACGCCGATGCACACGAGCGTGAACGCGAACAACGTCCCGATGTTGGTCAGGTCGTAGGTCTCGTTCGCGTCGCCGATCAGCGACCAGAGCGCGACGAACACCCCGGTCAGGATCGTCGTCACGTACGGGGTGCGGTGCACCGGGTGCACCTTGGCCGCCCACTGCGGGAGCAACCCGTCGCGCGCCATCGCGAAGAAGATGCGCGGCTGCCCGTACTGAAAGACCAGCAGGACCGCGGCCATCGAGAACACCGCGCCGAGCGCGACGATCCGCGAGATCCACGTCAGCCCGCTCGCGTTGAGCGCGTAGGCGAGCGGGTCGGCCGCCTTGCCGAGCTCCGAGTACGGCACCATGCCGGTGAGCACCGCGCCGATGATGATGTAGATGACGGTGCAGATCGCCAGCCCGCCCAGGATGCCGATCGGCAAGTTGCGCTGCGGGTTCCGCGTCTCCTCGCCGGCGGTCGAGATCGCGTCGAAGCCGATGTAGGCGAAGAAGACGATCGCCGCGCCCTGGTGCACGCCGCGGAAGCCGTTGGGCGCGAACGGGTGGTAGTTGCTCGGGTGGATGTGCGCGGCGCCGACGACGACGAACAACGCGAGCACGATCAGCTTCACGACGACCATGACGTTGTTCGCGCGCGCGCTCTCCTTGGCGCCGCGCAGCAGCAGCAGCGTGATCGCGGCGACGATTGCGAACGCGGGCAGGTTGACCAGCAGCGGAAACCCGAACACCCGCGGCGCCGTGTCGAGCAGGCCGTGCACCGCCGGGTCGTTGGAGAGGAGCGCGGTACGGTATCCGGTGCTCAGCCACGCCGGCAGGCTGAACGCGCCCGCCGTCAACGACTTGAAGTAGTCGCCCCAGCTGATCGCGACCGCAACGTTGCCGACCGCGTACTCGAGGATGAGGTCCCACCCGATGATCCACGCGACGATCTCGCCGAGGGTCGCGTACGAGTACGCGTACGCGCTCCCGGCCTGCGGAATCATCGAGGCGAGCTCCGCGTAGCAGAGACCCGCGAGCGCGCACGCCGCACCCAACAACAGAAAGGAGAGGACGAGCGCCGGTCCCGCACCGACGCGGACCACGTGCCCGGCCGCGTCGAGTTGCCCCGCCGCGGCCGAGCCGATCGACCCGAAGATCCCCGCGCCGATCACCGCCCCGATCGCGAGCATGATCAGGTCGCCCGCCCCGAGCGAGCGCCGGAGCGCGTTCGGGTCGTGCTCGTCCGTGATGTGCGCGGCGATCGGCTTGCGCGTGAAGAGCGAGGGCACGGCGCGGGGCGCGGGCGGCGGGTGTTAGGCCGTCGTCAGATGAACAGCGGCGCGAGCACGAGCGTGATCGTCGCGAGCAGCTTGATCAGGACGTGCAGCGACGGGCCCGCCGTATCCTTGAACGGGTCGCCGACCGTGTCGCCCACCACCGCCGCCTTGTGGGCCTCGCTCCGCTTGCCGCCGTAGTGGCCGGTCTCGATGTACTTCTTCGCGTTGTCCCACGCGCCGCCACCGTTGTTGAGGAACACGGCCATCAGGATCCCCGCGATCGTCGCGACCATCAGGAACGCCGCCACCGCCTCCGCGCCGAGCCCGACGAGCTTGAACAGCAGTCCGACGACGATCGGGAAAAACACGACAAGCGCGCCGGGGACGACCATCGCCTTTAGCGCGCCCAACGTCACGATGTCCACGCAGCGCCCGTAGTCGGGCTGCTGCGTCCCCTGCATGATCCCCGGCATCTCGCGGAACTGCCGGCGCACCTCGGTGATCACGCTCTGCGCCGCCACCCGGACCGCCGTCATCGCCAGCGACGAGAACCAGAACACCAGCATCGCCCCGAGCAGCCCGGCGACGAACACCTGCGGCTTCGCGAAATTCACCGCGAGCTCCTGCCCGGTGAGCCCGCGCACCTCGTCGAGGTAGGCCGAAAAGAGGAGGAACGCGGCGAGCGACGCCGAGCCGATCGCGTAGCCCTTGGTCAGCGCCTTGGTCGTGTTGCCGACCGCGTCCAGCCGGTCCGTCTTGTCGCGGATCGACTCGGGCTGGTCGCTCATCTCGACGATGCCGCCGGCGTTGTCCGTGATCGGGCCGAAGACGTCCATCGCGAGGATGTAGCCCGCGGTGCCTAACATTCCCATCGTCGCGACCGCCGTCCCGAACAGGCCGCCCACCGGCTGCCCCGTCGCCGGGTCGAGGAGCCCGCTGTTCAGCCCGAGGTAGTAGCTGCTGACGATCGCGATCGCGACCGTGAAGACGGGCAGCACCGTCGACTCCATCCCGACCGCGAGGCCGGCGATGATGTTGGTCGCCGGGCCGGTCTGGCTCGCCTCGGCGATCGACAACACCGGCCGGTAGCGGTACTCGGTGTAGTACTGCGTGATGTAGACGAACGCGAACGCCGTCGCGAGCCCGACCAGCGCGCACGCGTAGTAGTGCCACCACGCCTGCGGCGGCACGTTGGGGCCGGTCAGCAGCCCGCGGCAGAGGAAAAAGAGCGCGACCGCGACAATCGCCGATGTCACGTAGAAGCCCCGGTTGAGCGCGCTCATCGGGTCCTCGTCGCCGCTCGTCCGGACGACCAGCACACCGACGATCGACGCCAGGAGCCCGATCGCTCCGACGACCAGCGGGAAGAGCACGCCGCTCACGCCGAAGAACCGGTACAGCAGCACGCCCAGGATCATCGCGCCGATGTTCTCGGCCGCCGTCGACTCGAACAGGTCCGCGCCGCGCCCCGCGCAGTCGCCGACGTTGTCGCCGACGAGGTCCGCGATCACCGCGGGGTTCCGCGGGTCGTCCTCGGGGATCCCCGCCTCGACCTTGCCCACGAGGTCCGCGCCCACGTCCGCGGCCTTCGTGTAGATGCCGCCGCCCAACTGCGCGAACAGCGCGACGAACGACGCCCCGAAGCCGAAGCCGACGATGAGGAACGGGATGCGCCGCGTCCACTCGTCCGACGTCACGCCGGCGGGCGCGATCGCGTGCAGGACGGCGAACAGCCCCGACACGCCGAGCAGCGACATCGCGACCGTGAACAGCCCCGACACCGCCCCGCCCCGCAGCGCCGTCTGCATGGCCGCGTTCAGCGAGTTCCGCGCGGCCGCGGCGACGCGGATGTTGGTGCGAATCGACACCCACATCCCCATGTAGCCCGCGATCCCCGAGCAGATCGCGCCGAACAGGAACGACACGGTCGTGTACATCGCGAGCGTCGCCGCGGAAAGCGCGCTCGCGCCGGTCTCCGCGGGGCGGAAGAATGCGTACCCGACGTAGATCAGCACGGCCACCACGACCGAGAGCGCGGCGATCGTCTTGTACTGCCGGGCGAGGTACGCCTCGGCCCCTTCCTGGATCGCGTTCGAGATCCGCTGCATGGCGGGCTCGCCGCGGTCGAGTGCGAGCACCCACCGCGCGAGCAGCACGGCGGCGACGAGGGCGATGCCGCTCGCGAGGAGGATCGAGAGCAGCAGCGTGGACTGCGAGGCTTCCATGTACGAGGCAGGTAAAGTTGGTGGGGTGGTGCGGAAGGGCGGCCGGTCACGCGCCGGCCGGTCGAACGCTCGGTGCGGGTCGGACGCGCGCCGCGCCCTAGCCGGCGATGGGGGACGCGGGCGCCCCGCCCCGCGCGCGCCACAGCCAGTACACGGGCAGCCCGACCAACACGAGGACGAGCCCGGACACGGCCTGCGTGCGCGTCTTGTCGGCCAACAGCAGGAGCACCGCCACGCCCGCGCTCAGGCCGATGTAGAGCGCCGGCAGGACCGGGTATCCAAGCGCCTTGTACGGCCGCTCGGCGTCAGGCCGGGTGCGGCGGAGAATGAACAGCCCGATCGTCGTCGCCGCGTAGAACACGAGGGCCGCGAAGATCACGTAGTCGAGCAGCTGACCGTACGTCCCCGTGAGACAGAGCAGGGTCGTCCACACGGCCTGCGTGATCAGCGCGAACGCCGGCACGCCCTGCGCATTGAGCTCGCCCGCGCGGCGGAAGAACACGCCGTCGCGCGCCATCGCCCAGTACACGCGCGATCCCGCGAGCACGAGCCCGTTGTTGCAGCCGAACGTCGACACGAGGATCGCGACCGCCATGAGCGTCACGCCCGCGCCGCCGAAGATCACTTCGGCCACCGCCGTCGCCACCCTGTCCTGCGTGGCGTGCGTGATCCCCCGCGCGAGCGCCGTCGCGCCCGCCGCGGCGCCTCCAAACGGGAGCACGTTGAGGTACGCGACGTTCGCCATCACGTAGAGCAGCGTCACGAGCCCCGTCCCGAGGAGGAGCGCGAGCGGCAGGTTGCGCCGCGGGTTTCGCACCTCGGCGGCCGCGAACGTCACGTTGTTCCACGCGTCGCTCGAGAAGAGCGACCCGACGAGCGCCGAGCCGAAGACCAGCGCGAACGGGGCCGCATACTCGACGGGGCGGGCGAACTGCCCCGCCCCGAAGTTCGCCGCGAACGCCGTCGTGTTCCGGCCGACGGTGAGTCCCAGCACGACGAGCAACGCCAGCGCTCCCGTCTTGACCACGGTCAGCGTGGTCTGGATCAGCTTGCCCTCGCGCACACCGCGGAGATTCACGAGCGTGAGCACCCACACGGTCGCCAGCCCGACGAGGCGCTGCGGCGTCAAGCCGAGCTGGATCGCCTGCGTGGTCTGGTCGTGGCAGCCGAGCGCGGCCACGCACACGTCCGCGCGCGGAAACCACGCGAACCGGTCAGCCGTCACCGACGGCACGAGCACGCCGAGGAACTTGCCGAACGCGACGGCGACCGCCGCGATCGTGCCAGTCTGGATGACGACGAACAGCGTCCACCCGTAGAGGAAACCCATCACGGGCCCCATCGCCTCGCGCAGGAACACGTACTGCCCGCCGGCCCGCGGGTACATCGCGGCGAGTTCGCCGTACGCCAGCGCGCCGAGAAGCGTGATTACGCCCGTCAGGCCCCACGCCGCGAGCAGCATCGCAGGAGAGCCGACCGTACGCGCGATGTCGGCCGAGACGATGAAGATGCCCGATCCGACCATCGACCCCGCGACGAGCATCGTCGCGTCCGTCAGGGTCAGCGCCTTGACGAACGCTGCGTCACTCGGAACGTCAGACCCGGCGGTCGTCGCGCGGCCGTCGACGACGTCAGGCGCGGGCGCGGGTGACGCGTCGGCCACGCTGGACATGCGCGCTCGCTCCGGGCTGGGGTCAGGGGCACCGCCCGCAGCCGAGTCGCGTTAGCGCTCCGCCCGGGGTAACAGGGCGGCAACA
Organism: uncultured Gemmatimonadales bacterium; assembly: GCA_963763675.1. Taxonomy (GTDB): domain Bacteria; phylum Gemmatimonadota; class Gemmatimonadetes; order Gemmatimonadales; family Gemmatimonadaceae; genus BPUI01. The sequence goes on along the minus strand of CAVXPN010000001.1, from coordinate 336,012 downwards.
TAGGGCGCGGCGCGAACGAGTGCTAGCCGAGCTAGAGCACGTACTCGAAGGACGCCTTGGCGCGCACCGGCGTGCCGTCCGCCTTCACGGCGGGACGAAATCGGAAGGAGTCGAACACTTCGCGAAGCTTCCGGTTGTACCCGCCGTCGCTCACCTGCGTGAAGTCGACCTTGAGCACGCGCCCGGTGCTGTCCACGTCGAAGACGGCGACGATCGTCCTGCCCTTGTCTCGCTTCGAGACGCCGTTGGGCGGGAGGAACGTTTCGATCAGCGTCGGAGCCGGCGCCGCCGTTAGCCCGCCGCCGGCCGACGGACCGGTTCCGCTGCCCTGCCCGTTGCCGACCCCGCTTCCGACGCCGCCACCCGTCCCCGGCCCCGAGCCCAGCGTGCCGTCCGCGCCGGTGCCTCCGCCGGAGCCGGCGACCGCCGCCGTGATGGCCGAGGCCGCCGGCTTCGCGCTCGTGTTGGGCGCCACCGGCGTCTGAACGGGCGGCGCGGGCTTAGGGGTGACCGGCGGCTTCACCACGGGCGGCGGTGGCACGACGGGCGGCTTGATCGCCGGCACGGGCGGGGGGACGGCCGCGCGCGCGGGCTGTGGCGCGAGCTGCACGTAGCGCAATCGCTCGACGATCGGCGGGCCGCCGCGGTCGCCGCCGGACCCGTGCAGACCTCCGCCACCGCCGCCGGACGGCGCCGCACCGCCGGTGCCGGTGATCTCGCGGACGACGGCGGGCAGCGCGATCGGCGCGATGAGCAGGGCAATCACGAGCGCGTGGAGCCCGATCGCGGCGAGCGCGCTGCGCGTCCTGGACTGCTCGGGGGTGGGGATCCCGATCGGCGGCCGCAGTCGCGGCCGCTCGGCGGCGGGCAACGATTCGTACATCGATGGCGGATGGCGCGGAACGGCGGGAACGAACACGACTGCCGCCTGATACACGACGAAGCGGCGGACGAGCCACGAGGGCCCGCCCGCCGCCTGCGCCGTTACCGCTGTGACGCGGGTCGTTACGCGGCGCCCTTCGGGGTGAAACCGATCACCTTGACGCCCGAGCCGCGCGAGACGTCCATCGCGTGGATGATGTCCTGGTACGTCGCGTCGGGGTCGCCCTTGATGAAGATGACCTTGTCCGGGCGCGGGTCGTAGATCTGCTTGAGGCGCGCACCGAGCTGCTGGTCGGTGGCCGCCTCCTTGTTGATCTGGTATGTGCCGCCCTTGTGCACCGTCAGCACGATCGACGTGTTGTCCTGCTGCGACGTCGTCTGCGGAGGGTTGGGGTCGGGCACCTGGACGTCGATGGCCTTCCGGCTCGAGGGCACGATGACCATGAAGATGATCAGCAGCACCATGAGCACGTCGATCATCGGCGTCACGTTCGGTTCGTTGGTGAGGCCGCCGCTCCCACCGCCTGCGCTCATCGCCATTATTGCTTTCCTCCGGTGCCGCCGACGTTGCCCACCTTGGCGTCCGCGGCCGCGTCGACCGACTTGCCTTCGGATCCGGGCGTCTGCTCGGAGATGAGGCCGGTCACGCGCACGCCGGCCTTGCCGGCGATGTCGACCGCGTCCTGCACCTTGGCGTACGCCAGGTTCTTGTCGGCGCGGACGTACAGGATCTTATCCTCGGTGCGCTTGTCGTAGATGTTGCGCAGCTGCGCCTCGAGGTTGCTGTTGACGATCGGCTGCCGGTTCAGGTAGTACTGACCCTTGCGGTCGATGCCGAGCAGCTGGTCGCCGCCCTCCTCGGGGTGCTTCTTCAGGTTGATCCCCTTCGGCGGCTCGGCGTTCAGCCCCGACGTCAGCGTCGGGATGATCACCATGAAGATGATGAGGAGGACGAGCATGACGTCCACGAGCGGCGTCACGTTAGGCTCCGCCTTGACGGCGCCTCCCCCACTGGTCGAAATGGCCACGGGCTACCTCTTGAGGGTGTGGGGCTGGCGGGGCGCGCCGGCCGCGGGCTGGGTGTTCGGCCCAGCCGCGGACCGGCCGGCGCGGTCCGCCGTCCGGTGCTGCCGCTACGCGGCCGCGATTACTGCGAGATCGGGGCGGTGGAGCCGGTGCTGAACTCGCGCGTGAAGCGCGAGCGGCCGAACTCGCCCGAGACGCCCTTGATGAGGTAGTCGATCATTTCCTTGGACGTGTACGTCATCTCGGCCGTGAGGTTGTCGATCTTCGTCGAGAAGTAGTTGAACATCCACACCGCCGGGATCGCGACCATGAGGCCGAAGGCCGTCGTGATGAGCGCCTCCGCGATGCCCGCCGAGATCGCCGACAGGCCGCCCGAGCCCGACGCCGCCATGCCCGTGAACGCGTTCACGATGCCCATCGTCGTGCCGAGCAGGCCGACGAACGGGGCCGTCGCGCCGACCGTCGCGAGCACGCCCAGCCCGCGCTTCTGGTCCACGATCGTCATCAGCATCTCGCGCTCGACCGCGCGCTCCGCCGAGTTGATGTCCGCGACCGTCACCGACCCGTCGGAGATGAGCGGCTTGACCTCTTCGAGCGAGTTGCCGAGCACGCGCGCGACGTGCGACTTCTTGTAGTTCTGCGCCAGGTTGATCGCCTCGGTGAGGTTGTCCTCGTCGAGGAACTGGCTGAACTCGGGCGCGAAGCGGCGCGTTTCGGCCTGCGCCGCGCGCAGCGCGAAGAACTTCTGGAACATGATCGTCAGCGACCAGATCGACATGATCGCCAGCGTGATCACGATGAACTTGGCGAACAAGCCCATCGAGGCCCAGAGGTTACCCAGATCCATGTTCATGGCGTGCGGTCTCCCAGCGAGTGGTGGAGGGGGTGGGGGTCGTGCGTGGTGCGCCTAACGTGGTGCGTCGAACGCCGAGCGTCCGACGCGGTCTGGCTTACTTCGAGAGGTTGAAGGTGAACGGCAGCTGCACCAGCTGCTTCACCTTCTTGCCGCCGATCTCGGCGGCGTAAAACTTCGCCTTGCGCACGCCGTCCTTCGCCGCCTGCGAGAAGAGGTCGTTGGTGCTCTCGAGCACCTTCCACGTGCTCATGTCCGCGCGCCCCGTCGTGTCGACGACGAACTGCGCCGTGACCTTCCCGTCCCCGCCGCCGCTCGACTTGAGCATCTCGGGGTAGTTGGCCGAGAGCGACCCGGGCACCGTGGCGGCCTGCTTCTCCACCTGGAACTCGAAGTACGTCTGGTTGTCCGAGATCGGCGTCGCGGTCTTGATGTTCGCATCGCCGTTCGCGCGGCCGCCCGCGACGCCCTTGCCCGAGAAGTCCGACGCGTCGGTCACGCGCCTCGACAGGTCGACCTTCGGGATCACGTCCGGAATGTTGATCGGCGGCGTGAGGACCTGGAAGCCCTTCGCGACCGGCGGCGCGACGACCACGTTCTTGGGCGGCGGCGGCGGCGGCTCCTTCGGCGGCGGCGGGTCGTTCTTCTTCATCTCGACCAGCGTGACCTTCTCTTCCTTCGGCTTCTCGGCAGCGACCGTGGCGTGCGCGGTCGCGTAGACCGCGGCGCTGATGAGCCCGGCGTGCACGATCACGCTGACGGCCGTGCCGGCCGGGCTACGCTGCTTCTTCGCCTTCGACTCGATCAGGTTGTTGAACATGAGGCGGCGGGGCGATCGGCGTTTGATGCCGTGTGGTACACAGGCCGCGAGCGCTCGCGACCCAACGCGTGGGCCGCAACCGCGGCCGTCACGTCACCAATCGTACGCAAGGTTCGTGAACGCGGGATGGGCCGCGGATTAGGATTCCATTACGCGCGCGGACGCGGTCGGTACCCGTCACGTCACGCGATCCGTCGTAGCGCTCGCCCGGCCGCCGGCCCGCCTCGCGCCGCCGCCGTCAGGCCGGAACCGAACGCCGTTCGTCGACCGCGCGCGGTTCCGCGACTAATTCGGCCTCGTCGCCCGCGGCGATGGGCAGCGTGACCACGAACGTCGTACCGCGCGTGAGCCGCGACGTCACCGCGATCGCCCCGCCATGTGCCTGCGCGATCCACTGGCTGATCGCGAGCCCGAGCCCGAACCCGCCGCGCCGCGACCGCGCGCGGTCGGCGCGCCAGAACCGGTCGAAGATGTACGGCAGATCGCCCGCCGCGATCCCGATTCCGGTGTCGCGCACGCTGAACTGTACCCCGCCGTGGCCCGCGTCCGCGCCGCCGGCGTCGACGTCGGCCGCGTGGCGGAGCGCGAGTTCGACGAGGCCCCCGCGCGGCGTGTATTTGATCGCGTTAGTGACCAAGTTCAGGAAGAGCTGCCGGAGCCGCGTCTCGTCGCCGAGCACGGTCGCGGGCTCGAACGACGCGAGCTGGATCGTGAGCCCGGCGTCCTCGCCGAGGATCGTCGCCGTCTCGAGGACGTCCTGCACGAGCGCGCCGACGTCGACCCGTTCGCGGTGCAGGTCGAAGCGGCCCTCGTCGAAGCGCGCCAGCGTGAGCAGACTGTCGACGAGCGCAGCCATGCGCGTCACCTCCTGTAGCGCTTCCTCGAGCGCGACGAGCTGCTCGGGCGACTGCGGCGGGGCGGTCATCGCGCGCTCGACCGTCGCGCGGAGGACCGTCAGCGGAGTCTTGAGTTCGTGACTCGCGTCGGCGGTGAAGCGCCGCAGCGCGCCGAACGACGTCTCCAGACGCCCGATCATCGCGTTGAGCGTCGTCGTGAGGCGCGTGATCTCGTCGCCGTCCTCGAGCGCGGTCTCGCCCGCGGCGAGCCGGCGGTGCAGGCTCCGCCCGTCGGTGATCGCCTCCATCTCGTCGATCACCCGCTCGAGCGGGCGGACGCCGTGGCCCGCCAGCCACCAACCCACGCCGCCCGACACGACGAGCACGAACGGGGCGGCAATCAGCATCACGGTGAACAGTTCGTCGCGCGCCGCCACCGCCGACCGGGTCGGCGTGGCGACGATCACGCGGCGGATCGGGGCGACCTGGCTCGGCGCGTCGCGGCTGATCACGAGCATCTCCTCCTCCGGCTCGAGTCCGCGCGCGCGCAGGTACGGGCCGAGCGCCCCCGTCGTGTCGCGTACGATGTAGCGCTTCGCAGACACCGTCGGGCTGAGCACGCTGTCCGACAGCGCGACGAGCGCCTCCGCCTGGCCGACCTGCAGCACGCGCGCGTCCACCGACCGGTAGACGACGCGGTTGCTGCTGTCGACGACGAGGACGATGTTGGGCAGCGCGTCGAGCAGCAGCGCCACGCGCGTCGCGACCTGCGGCCCCACGAGGTGGTCGCGCGTCTCGATGAGCGGGAGTCCCGGCCCGCGGGCCTGTGCGAGCAGCCGCGTCGTGACGTCCGCCTCCTGCGTCACGTAGCGCTGCAGCTCGCGGTCGCCGGCCGCGCCGCGCGCCGTCCAGAGCGTCGCCGCGAGCGTCACGACGGTCGCGCCGAGCGCGAGGGCGTACGAGCCGGCGAGTCGCGCGCGGGCGGTGGCCACGGCGCCGTGCGCTTACGCGCGGATCGTGTAGCCCACGCCACGGACCGTCTGGATGAGCTTCCGGGCGTGGCGCGCGTCGATCTTCTTGCGCAGGTGCGTGATCACGACGTCGACGATGTTCGTCCCGGGGTCGAAATGGTACCCCCACGCGTATTCGGTGATCAGCGTCCGGCTCATCACGCGCCCCGCGTGCCGCATCAAGTACTCGAGGACGGCGTACTCCTTGGGCGTGAGTTCGACCCGCTCGCCGGCGCGCGCGACCTCCCGCGTCGCCTGGTCGATCTCGAGGTCGGCGACGCGCAGGACGGGCGAGGCGAGCGCCCGCGGGCGCCGCGCGAGCGCCTCGACACGCGCGAGGAGTTCTTCGAAGGCGAAGGGCTTCGTGACGTAATCGTCCGCGCCGGCGCGCAGCGTTGTGACCTTGGCGTCGACCGCGTCCTGCGCCGTGAGCACCAACACCGGGCGTTCGAAGCCACGACCGCGCAGGCTCGTCAGCACGTCCAGCCCCGATTTGCCCGGGAGTCGCATGTCGAGGATCACGACGTCGTACGCCCCGCTCGCCGCGAGTCGCTCGCCGTGTTCACCATCGGCGACGAGCTCGACTCCCCAGCGCTGCTCTTCCAGGCCGCGCTTTACGAACTGGCCGACCGTCGGGTCGTCCTCGATGACGAGCAGCTTCATGCATCAATCATGGCGCCGCGCGCAGCGAACGCAACTCGGCCTCGAGGCCCGCGACCGCGTCGCGCAGCCGCCGCATCTCGATCGCACGCTGCAACACCAGCTCGATCTCGGCCATCCGGTACGGCTTCGCGACGGTCCCGTACGCGCCGCCCCGCAATGCCGCGAGTGCCGTCTCGCGCGTGCCGTTGCCGGTCGCGATCACGATCTCGGCCGGGCGTGGGCGCGCCCGCGCGGCCGCGAGCACCGCGAACCCATCGGCCCCGGGCATGTGAACGTCCACGACGGCCGCGTCAAACGCGGTGCCGTGCAGGGCGGAGATCGCGGCAGTACCGTCGCGCACCAGCGTGACGTCGAGCCCGCGCGATCGCAGAAATTGCGCGAGCAGCGTGCCGAGGTGCTCCTCGTCCTCGGCGACCAGGACGCGCGCCGCCTCCGCCGCGCCGGTCATGCGGCGGGAATGGACACCCGAAAGGTGGTACCGTGCCCGGGCGTGCTCTCGGCCTCGATCTGGCCGTGAAGGTCGCGGACCAGCCCGTAGGAGATCGCCAGGCCGAGGCCTGTTCCCTCGCCGGGTGCCTTGGTCGTGAAGAACGGCTCGAAGATCTTGCCGAGGACCTCGCGCGACATTCCGACGCCTTCGTCGCAGATCTCGAGCAGTGCCGCGGGCCGCACGCCGGCGATGGTCGCGCGCGCGGTGCGGACCGTGATCCCGCGCCGCGGATCGTCGCCGGAGCGCAGCGGCTCGGCCTGCTCCGCCGCATCGACCGCATCGGCCGCGTTCAACAGAAGCGCCATCGCGACCTGCGTGAGCTGGTCCGGATCGGCGAGCACCTCGGGGGATGCGTCGGGGCCGCTGGCCGGCGCGAGGTCGAGACGCACGGCGCAACGCTTGAACCGCGCGTGATGGCGGAGCAACCCGAGCGTCTGCTCGACGACCGCGTCGAGCGAAACGCGCACGTGCCGCGGCTCGCGAGCGCGGCTGAAGTTGAGCAGCCCGTCGACGATCCGCCGGCAGCGGTGCACTTCGTGGTCGACAATGCGGAGGTACTCCGCGAAACCCGCCGGGTGCTCCTCGCGCGGCAACTCGGCGAGGGCGAGCGTCATCGTCTCCGCGCAGGCGGCGATCGTCCCGAGCGGGTTGTTGATCTCGTGCATCACGCCGGCGGCGAGCTGGCCGACGGCGGCCAGCTTCTCGGCCTGCGCCGATCGCTCGAGCGCCGCGCGCCACTCGGTGACGTCCTCGCCGACGGTGATGACGTGCGTCGGCGCAGCGCCGTCGAGCGACATCGGGATCTTCGATAGGCGGTAGACCCGGGCCTCACCGGACGCGGTGCTCTCGGTGTCGAACTGCTGGATCGCCGCGGTCGCGAGAACGTCGTCGAGCTCGCGGCGCATCAGCGTGGCGTCCTGTCGCGGGAGGACGTCGAAGACGGTGCGCCCGAGGGCCGCCTCGCGCGCGACGCCGAGGGTGTCGAGTTCGCGCTTCCGATTCCAGAGGCGGACGCGGTGATCGCGGTCGGTGACGTAGACGCCGACTGGCAGCGCGTCGAGGACCGCCGCCGCGAAATCGCGCTCCGCCGCGGCCGCGAGGGTGTGGGCATCGACTTCGGCGGCGAGGGCCCGCGCGCGGTCAGCCGGCCCGACGACGGCAGCCAGCAGCGCGAGCGCTGCGCGCAGCTCCGCGTCACCGACGGCCAGTTCGACGCCGGCCAGCTCCAGCGCGAGTCGGGCCGACGCGTTCCCCGGCATCGGCACGTGGACGTGCTGGGCGCCCGCCCGGTCGCCCGCCCCGAGCGACCAACGAGTCGTGCTGATCCCGTCAACGACCGTCTCGATCGCTCCCCTACGAGCCTGGGTGCTGGCGACGAATTCCGCGAGCGCCGCGGCGGCAACCGCATCGGCGCCAGCAGGGGCGTCGGCTATGGCGACGGCAACGCGCGTGAGCAGCGTGGCGTCGGACGTCACGTGTCGCGAGAACGCAGGAGACGAGGTCGAGGAGGGCACGGCGGCGGGTCGGTCGGGGGGAGCGGTCCCACGCGCGGGCGGGGACTCGCGCACGTCCGACGCGCCGGGCCGGGCTGGGTCACCCCGGACCGGGTGACCGACCACCGAGGTCAGGCGTTGGCGCGGATCGCCGTCAGGAGCTCCGCATCGTCGCGACGGAGCCCTGGATTCTCTTCGACGTGCGACCAGCGTACGACGCCGTCGCGGTCGAGCAGGAAGTACGCTCGGGTCGCGAAGTACGTGTGCTCGAGGAGCACGCCGTAGGCGCGAGACGCCTCGCGCCGGAAGTCGCTCAGGAAGTCCGTCTTGAGCGCATGCTTGGCTTTGAACTCGGCAAGGGTCGGGACCGAGTCGACGCTGATCGGGAGTACCGTCACGCCCTCGGTCGCGAACGCGTCGTAGTCGTCGCTGAACGCGCACATCTCGGCCGTGCACGTGCTCGTGAACGCGAGCGGGAAGAAGGCGATGAGCACGCGCCCGCCGCGCAGCGCCGAGAGCGTGACCTTGTCGCCGCTCGTGCTGGGGAGGGTGAAGTCCGGGGCCGAAGTGCCGATTGCGGGCGGAGCGAGCGGGGAGGTGGTGGTCATAGCAGGCAAAGTAAAGCGCGTCACCACGGGCGAAGCCGATGATGACGCGCGACGTGCGGGGAACCTGCACTTACATGGAGCGTGGGGGGCTCGAACCCCCGACCCCCTGCTTGCAAAGCAGGTGCTCTCCCAGCTGAGCTAACGCCCCGACGTCGCGCAAATATATCGGGGCTCGCGGGTCCGGGCGACGACCCAGCGCGCTACTCGTGCGCCGGGAGCGGCTCCATCGTGCGCGCGTTGACGGGCACCTGCACCTCGTCGCGGTACGGCGAGGTCATGAAGGCCACGCGCATCTTGGGGAATGCGTCCATGAAGCTCAGGTACGAGAAGCCCCACAGACCGAGCATGCCGAGACCGATGCCGATCTCGTACAGGCCGAACGGGACGTGCGGCACCTCGCCGAGGACAGAGGGATAGACCTCGAGGTAGCGGTGGAACCAGAGGCCGAGGATGGACGTGAACGCGACCGTGGCCATCACCGGCGAGTAGAGCTTCGCGGCCTTGCTGAGCAGCGTGAAGAACGGGACGACGAACATCATCACGAACACCGCCGTGGTCAGGAAGCCCCACGGGTCCGTCAGGCGCAGCCGGAAGTAGTGCGTCTCCTCGGGAAGGTTGCCGTACCAGATGACGAGGTACTGCCCGAAGGTGACGTAACCCCAGAACGCGGTGAACGCGAAGCAGAGCTTCCCGATGTCGTGGTAGTGACTGTCGGTGATGAGGTCCTCGGCGCCGAGGTGCGAGCGCCAGAGGCGCACGAATACCGCGAGCACCATGAGCATCGCGACCCACGCGCCCATGAAGACCTGCCAGCCGTACATCGTGCTCTGGAAGTGGAGCGAGAGGGACATCGAGTAGTCCCACGAGAGTACGACCCAGCCGTAGCCGTAGAGCATGCAGATGATCGCGCCGATCTTGCCCGTTATCGAGTGCGTGTTGTGCAGCTCGCGGCGCTCATCGGCGAAGCCGCGGCGCATGCGCGCGCGGATGCCGGCGGCCCAGCTCGCGCCCTCGTCGGGCATGAGCCCGACGTCGAGGCGGACGGAGCGGTACACAAACCAGAGCGAGAAGAACGTGATCGCGCCGAAGATCACGATCCCGCGGAGGCGGAAGAACGTCGGGTCGAGGTAGACCGCCTTCTGGTGGACGTGCACCGTCTCTTTCGCCCACGTGAAGATGTGCCCGGCGCCCGGGAACAGGATCACGAGCAGGAGCACGAACGCGACGGGCAACCACGCGACGAACCCTTCGAGGATGCGCACGACCGGCCGCGACCAACGCGCCGTCGTCAGCCGTTGCACGGCCGCGAACGCGACCGCCGCCGACGACGTGATGGTGAAGAACAGCCAGTTGAAGTGCAGCGCGAGCCACGCCTGATCGCCGCCGGTGATGACGCCGAAGATGAAGACCGCCGCGCCGACCGCGGCGAGTCCGAGCGCGGCGAGCTTGAGCGTCGGGTTGACGGGCTTGTTCGCGATCAGCCGAACGAGTTCGTCGCGGGTGGGCATGTGTGCGGCGTGCGCGCTCACGGCCGGCCTCCGGGCGTGGTCTGGATGCCGCGCACGGCGCCTGTGGGGCGGCCGTTGCTCGGTACGGTGGTGCCCGGCGTGTTGCCGTGCATGCTAGGGACGCCCTCTTGATACGCGGGCGCGACCGGGACCGGTTGGACGCCGGTGTCCTGCGCGTTGCGGCGCGACGCCGGGCCGGAGTCGTTGACGCCCGCCGGGACGGGACGACCGAGTTCGCCGAGCACCATGGCGGGGGAGCGGACGTTGGCGCCGGCGTTGCCGCCCGCGTACGTGGTCTGCGCCATCCCGCTGGCCGCGCCGCGCGGCTCGCGCCACATCGGGGACGGCAGTGAGGGCGCCGTGGCCGAATAGCCCGGCACGACCGAGCCGCCCTGACCCGGGTAGCCGAGCGGACCCGTCCCCGCGGTATTCGGGACGCGGCCCTGCAGCGCGCGGACGTAGTTCACGACGTCCCAGCGGTCCATCTCTTCGATGCGGTTGTACGTGGGCATCGCGCCGCGCCCGTTGCGCATCATGCCGTAGATGTAGCCGTCCTTGAATCCGCGCACGCGCTCGTTGACCAGCGAGATCCCGGGCATCCCGTAGAGCGTCGCCGGCCCGTTGCCCATCGCGAGGTCGCCGTGGCAGACCGCGCAGTTCAGCTGAAAGTGTTTGCGGCCGTTCATCAGCGACGCCTGCGAGACGGGCGTCGGGTTGGTCGTCGCGTTGGCGATCGAGTCGATGACGCCCGGGATCGGGTTGTACGAGATCTGGTACCCGGCGAGGAAGGTGCCCGAGACCGGCACGGACATCTGCGGGTTGGGACGTGGCGGGTGCGTGGTGTCGGCGTCGAGCTGCGACACGGGCTCCCAGGGCTCGATCTTCGGCTGGTTCTTGAAGTCCGTGAACCAGTCGCAGGCGCCGAGCGCGGGGACGAGCGCGGCCGCCGCGGCGGCGCGCGTGAGGCGAGACGTCATTCGGGTCATCTGCTCAGCGCTCCCCGCGCACGTCGTTCGCGCCGGACTCGCGGAGCAGTTGCTCCGCGCGCCCGGTCTGTTCCGTGGCGACGAACACGCCGTAAGTGCCGTGGCTGAAGCGCGGGTCGTACCCCACGGTCATCGTGAGGCGCGGGATCCGGTTGACGTAGAACATGCCGAACACGGTCGCGAGCGCGCCGATCATGACCATCATCTCGAACCCGATGATCGTGTACGGGATCCAGCTCTTGATCGCCTTGCCGCCGGTCACCAGCGGCCAGTAGTCCGACGTCCAGATCGCCACCCAGTAGCCGAAGGTGACGCCCAGCAGCCCGCCGACGAGCGTGAAGCGGCGGACCGGCGAGCTCGGCGAGCCGAGGGCGTCCTCGAGCTCGTGCCGCGGCGCCGGCGTGTAGACGGTGACGTCCCCGATCCGGGCCTTCCGGAGCTCCTCAACGGCGTGCACGGCCGAGTCGAGCTCCCTGAACGATGCGACGACGCCCTGCATCAGTCGTGTTCCCCCGGCGTGTTGGGCAGGTACGGCAGGTGGTGCCCCGTAACGTCGACGTCCCCGCGCGTCGGGTTGGCGCCGGCGAGCCGGAGCTGCGGCGGCACGATCTCCTTGATCTCGGCGAGCGCGAACAGCGGCAGCTGCTTGGTGAAGAGCAGGAACCACATGAAGAACCAGCCGAACGACCCGATCAGGAAGCTCATGTCGATCCAGCTCGGCAGGTAGTGCGTCCACTGCCAGGGCTCGAACTCGTGCGTGAGCGACGGGACGACGATGACGAAGCGCTCGTACCACATCCCGAGGTTGATGAACAGGCTCAGGATCCAGAGCCACGTCGTGTTGCGGCGGAGCTGCTGCGAGAAGAGCGACATGGGCAGCACCATGTTGCAGATCAGCAGGATCCACGCGCTCCACCACCACTGCCCGAAGACGCGGTTGTAGAAGTATTCCATCTCGGGCGGGTTGCCCGAGTACCACGCGATGAAGAACTCGATCAGGTACGCGGAGCCGACGACGAGCGAGACGAAGAGCACGACCTTGGCGGTCGCGTCGAGCTGGTTGAGCGTGACGTAGTGCTTGAGGCCGAACCAGCGGCGCACCGGGATCACGATCGTCCACACCATCGCGAAGCCAGAGTAGATGGCGCCGGCGACGAAGTAGGGCGGGAAGATCGTCGCGTGCCAGCCGGGCGTCAGCGCCATCGCGAAGTCGAACGACACCACCGAGTGCACCGAGAGCACGAGCGGGGTCGAGAACGCGGCCAGGAACAGGTACGCGCGGGCGAAGTGGCGCCATTCGCGGTCGCTATTGCGCCACCCTAACGAGAGCACCGAGAAGATCCGCTTGCGGATCGGGTTGGTCTCCCGGTCGCGCAGCACGGCGATGTCGGGAATCAGCCCGACGTAGAGGAACGTGGTCGAGATCGTGAGGTAGGTCGAGATCGCGAAGACGTCCCAGACGAGCGGCGACTTGAAGTTGGGCCAGATCAGCCGCCAGTTGGGGTACGGCAGCAGCCAGAAGAACTTCCACGGGCGCCCGATGTGGATGATCGGGAAGAGCCCGGCCGTCATGACCGCGAACACCGTCATCGCCTCGGAGAGGCGGTAAATCGTGGTCCGGAATCCGGCGCGGAAGAGGTACAGGATGGCGGAGATCAGCGTCCCCGCGTGGCCGATGCCGACCCAGAACACGAAGGTGATGATGTACACGCCCCACATGAGGGGCGGGGCGTAGCCGGCCTGGCCGAGCCCCCAGAAGATCTGGTAGACCCAGGCAGACGCGCCGATCAGCATGCAGAGGATGGCCACGCCGAGCGCGCCGAACCAGCCGGCGGTCGGGGTCATCGTGCCGATGATCTCGTTGTCGACCTGCTCGTAGTCGCGGACGCCCGGGAGCTGGACGTCGGCGCTCGCGATGTTGGGTCGCGGGGTGATGTTCCCCGGGATGCCGCCCATGCCGGGGCGGAGGACCGTCGCCATCGGGGTTATGCCTCGACCTTGTGTGCGTGGGACGCGTTAGGCGACGGCCGCGCGGCGACCGCCGGGGCCGTGCCCGGCGCCGGGTGGATCACCTTCTTGAGGTAGACCACGGCGGTGTAGGTGTTGAGCTCTTCGAACACGTGGTACGCGCGCCGGTCGTAGGCGAGCTGCGCGACGGTCCACGTGCGGTCCGCCGCGTCGCCGAAGTTGATGGCGCGCGACGGGCAGGCTTGGGCGCACGCGGTCGTGAACTCGTCGGCCACCAGTTCGCGGCCCTCGAGCTTGGCGCGGTGCTGCGCGTTGCGGATCCGCTGCACGCAGAACGTGCACTTCTCCATCACGCCCTTGCCGCGGACGGTGACGTCCGGGTTGAGCTGCCAGTTGGCGGGCTCGGGCCAGGCGTACTGGCGCCGGTCGGGCTCGCCGTAGCCGAACCAGTTGAAGTAGCGGACCTTGTACGGGCAGTTGTTGCTGCAGTAGCGCGTGCCGACGCAGCGGTTGTAGACCTGCACGTTGAGGCCGTCGGGCGAGTGGTACGTCGCGTAGACGGGGCACACCGGCTCGCACGGCGCGTTGCCGCAGTGCTGGCACATCATCGGCACGAAGCGCGTGTCGAAATCCGGCTGGAATTCGTTCTCCGCGTTCATCGCGCCCTCGTAGTAGCGCTCGAGACGGATCCAGCTCATCTCGCGGCCCTTGAGGATGTTGGCGCCGGGGCGCTCGTCCCACACGCCCGGGGCCAGCGCGCGGCCCTGCCAGGGCGCGCCGACCGTGGGGAGGTTGTTCTCCGCGTAGCACGCGGTCACGCACGCCGAGCAGCCGGTGCAGCGGGCGAGGTCGATCGTCATCGCCCAGCGCCGGTCGGCGGCGTGTAGCGAGTTCTTGGGATCGTAGAGGCCGCGATCCTTTGAGTTCGGATCGCCGTAGTTGCCCTGCGCGTCGTTGGCGACGGGGGAGCGGAGGCCCGGCAGGAAGGTCGTCTTCGCCTCGCCCGGGATGTGCTCCTCGTTGCCGTTCTCCTCGCGCGAGCCGGCGGGCTCGCCGTTCGGCTCGCGCGTGGCGGGGTGGGCCGCGGAGCCCGGCGCCGTGCCGGTCATCCCCTGCCCGCCCGGGCCGGTCGAGCCGGTCGTCGGCTTCGCGCCGGCGTTGGACCCGGCACCCGCGGCCGCACCGGCGCCGGCGCCGCCGACGACACCCGAACCCGAACTCGTCGAGTTGGGTCCGCCGGCGTTGTCGGCGATCGCGCCCGCGTCCTCGCCGCCGCGCGCTTCCTGCAGCTTGCCGACGTCGCCGACGAGCACGGCCTGGCCGATGCCGCGCCCGTGCTGGCGCGCGGAGCCTTCGGTGGTGACGAGGTCCTGCTGCTCGCCGGTCTTGGTGACGCGCGCGCGACTGGACGTGAGCACCAGCCCGCCCGCGCCGTCGTCGAGCGAGGCGAGGAGGTTGTAGGCGCTCTGGCCGACGTTCTTCGCGTAGCGGCCGTAGCCGGTGTGGCCCTGGCCTAACGCGACCGCGACCGTGTCGGGGCGGACCCCCATGTAGACGTAGGCCGGTGCTTCGACATGCCCGGCGGGCGTCTCGACGCGGAGCACGTCGCCCGACTCGACGCCCATCTTCTTGGCCGTCATCGGGTGGACCTCGACCCAGCTCTGCCAGCAGATCTTGCTGACGGGGTCGGGCAGCTCCTGAAGCCACGGCTTGTTGGCGCCACTGCCGTCCGCGCCGAACAGGGAGCTCGGGTAGACGACGAGGTCGTAGTCGCCCTGCGTGCCGGCGAGAGCCGGCGCGGGCTTCGCGGCCGGGCGCGCGGGGCTCGTGGCCGCCGCGCTCGGGATGAGGACCGATCCGGCGACGACGCCCTTGGGCGACGCGGCCGTCCAGCCCGTGACGCCGCCGGGGAACCGGCTCTGGAGTAGCGCGCGGTAGCTCGTCTGCGGGAAGCGCGCGGCCGTGGTCTGGTCGGCGCGCGCGAGCGCGAGGAGCGCGTCCGCGGTCTGCCGCGTGTCGAACACCGGGTCCATCGTCGGCTGCTGCAACGCCAGCTGACCGGGCCCGGCCTCCGCGTCGCCCCACGCCTCGAGCGGGTGGTGGTCCGGGAGGATCAGGTCGCAGAGCTCGCTGGTCTCGTCCGGGTAGCTCGAGAACGAGACCTTGAACGGCACCTTCTGGAACGCCGCGGCGAACTTGAGCTGCGCCGGGGTCGAGTACGCGGGGTTGGCGCCGCGGACCATGACGAGCGGCACCGCCCCGGCGTTCATCTGGTCCACGAGCGCGCGGACCTCGGCGTGGGACGCGACGCGGGCGTACGCGGGGTGCGCCTGGTCCGGGCGGATCGAACGGCCGACCGCGCCGGCGCTCGCGTTGAGCGCGTTGACCGCGGTGGCGAGCTCGAAGGCGTTGCCGGCGTTGGAGCCGGCCAGCGCGACGAACCCGTTGCCGGCCGCGGTGACTTCCTGCGCGATCCGCTCGAGCACGGCCTGTGAGACGCCGGTCTGCTGGGCCGCGGCCGCCGCGCCCAACTGGCCGCGCAGCAGGTTGACGACCGCGAGCTCGCTGCCGGCGCGCGCGGGGATCCACTCGTCGGCGTTGAGGCCGGTGAGCGAGCGGCGCGGGCCGACGTAGACCATGCGCGGGCCGCCTTCGAGCTTGGCGCGCGCGTCGGCCCAGTCGAGCTGCTGCGAGACGACGTTCCCCCAATGGTCGAGGAAGTCGGCGGAGAACGAGATGATGAGCCGCGACGCGTTGAAGTCGACGCGCGGCCACGCCGCGCCGCCGTACGCCGCGCGGTTGGCCGCGAGCACGGCCAGCGGCGCGTCGGGGTCGTAGCTGACGTGCGCCGGCAGGCCGAACGCCGCGAGCCACTGGTCGAGGAAGCCCGGGAACGAGCCCAGCTCGGCCTGGTTGATGAACACCGCGCGCGCCGCGCTGCCCTGGCTGCGGAGCGTGCCGAGCTGCTGCGACAGGACGCCTAACGCCTTATCCCAGGTCGTCGCGACGAGCTTACCGTTTTGCCGGACGAGCGGCGCGCGGTAGCGGTCGGGGTTATACACGCCCTGGAGCGCCGCCTGCGAGCGGGCCGAGATCGCGCCGCGGTTGCCCGGGTGCGAGGGGTTCCCCTCGAGCTTGTAGACGCGGCCGTCGCGCACCGCGGCGTACAGGCCGGCCGCGCCGCCGGTCTCGCGGCAGACGGTGGCGTAGTAGTCCGTGATGCCCGAGAGCGTGTGGTCGGGCTGGTGGACGTACGGGATGAGGCGGCCGACGTTCTCGGACGTACAGCCCACCGCGGCGGTGGCGGCCGTCCCGGCGCCGACGATCTTGAGGAAGTCGCGGCGCTTGACCGCGGGCATCACGCCGGCTTCGGCGGGTGCCCCTGCTTCGGTAGTCATGCGGGGGCCGGTCTCTAGTAGTGACACGACGAGCAGTCGTAGCGGGCCTTGTGGACCGGCTCCTTCTCGGCGAGGCGGATCACGCTATCGGGCGCGCCGGCGAGGCGGGCGCCTTCGGCCGGGACGTAGCCGTTGACGTGACAGTTGATGCACCACCCCATGTTGAGCGAGGCGGCCTGCTGCACCTGCCACTGGTTCTGGATCTTGCCATGGCAGGTCTGGCACGTGACGCCCGCGTTGACGTGGCGCATGTGCGGGAAGTTCACGTAGTCCGGCACCTTGTGGATGCGGACCCAGGGCACGGGGAGGCCCTTGTTCCAGTAGGACGTCAGCTTCGCGATGTTCTTTTTGGAGCTGTCGGCGTGGCCGAGGACGATCGTGTGGCAGCCCATGCAGGTCCCCACCGCCGGCATGCCGGCGTCGATGGACTTGTTGGCGTTGTAGTGACAGTACAGGCAGTTCATCCCGAGCCCGCTGTGCTGCGGGTCTTTCAGATTCACCGCGCCGACGTGGCGCGGGTGCGGGTAGTGAACCGGCTGTTCGGGGGAGCGGTACTGCGACGACGATGCGCCGCTGTACGCCGAGACCACGGTGGCTGCTGCCGCCAGGGCGAGGAACCCCGGGATGGCCTGCCACTTCCGTCTCATCGTCATCGCTGCGACCTGGGGCGTGTGATGGAAATTCGTCCGGTGAGAAGCACGTACCGGACGGACGAACACGCACGTCGCGACGTGGCGGCATGAGTGAAATCGTCCGTGACGAGCGCCGCGCAACGCGCAGGCGTGCCTGGCCGCAAGGCGCGGGTAAGATGGGTCCCAAGCAGGGGCGTTGCAAGTGACGCACCGGACGTGAGACTACGGAGACGCGAGATGTTCCATCCGGCTGAACGCCGAAGGCTACGCCGACCGTTCCGTGATCGCGGGACCCCGCCGCGCACCCGCCGCGACCTCGGTCGCGGTCGCCAACGGACGGTCGACGAGTAGGGCGCGCACCTCGCCGGGCAGCAAATCGAGGTTGGCGCGCGCGTTCTGCGTCAACCGGAGCGGCCAGCCCGTACCGTAGACGAAGCGTTCCGGACCGAGCGTGCGGAGGAGCGTGGCGAAGTGGTCCTCGGGCGGACCCCATACCCACGAGAAGTCGAACCACACGCGCGCGCGCTCGTCGGGGGTCAGCGACCAGGCGACCTCGTCGATAAAGTCGCGGCCCGCGTTGATGACGACAAGCGACGCGCGCGTGTCGCGGGCCAGGGTGCGCACGTGGGCCGGCGTGAGGTCGGGCGTCACGTCCAGCGCATGGCGCTGGCGCGAGTCCTCGAAGCGAACGCTGAGCACGAGTGCGACTCCCGCGACGGCCGCAGCGTGCGCGAGGCGGGTGAGCGAGCCGTCGCCCGCGCTCATCGCCCACAGCGTCGGATAAACGCGCACGGCCGCGACGCCTCGGTCAACCGCCTCGCGCAGCGCGCGCTCCCACCCCGGCCAGTCCGGGCGGATGGCGGGCGCGGGGCGCAGCTGCGGGAACGGCGCGAGCGCGGCGTACAGTTCGGCGTTGCCGGGCGACGGATCGCGCCAGAACGCGGACGGCAGGTGACCGACCCATGCGCCCGCGAGCCCTTCGCGCTCGAGGACGCGGGCGAGGACCGCGGGCTCGGGGTGCGGGACGTGGCGCCACGGGTAGGCGCCGATGTGCGCGTTGACGTCGATCGTCACGCGCGCACCGCGGCGAGACCGGGAAAGCTGCCCGGAGGGAAGAGGCGCGCCGCGTTCCGCCAGCGGACGTCGCTGAGGGCGCCCGCGTCGAGGCCGACGTGGTCGAGCGCGCGCAGCTTGGCGAGGCCGGTGCAGATGGTCACGTCGCAGGCCCAGAGCAGGCGACGCGGACCGACCGCCGCGAGCGCGCCGTCGAGCATCCCGCGGTCGACGCCGCTCCCCGAGAGGTCGAGGTGGACGTTAGGCAAGTCGGCGACCGCGTGGAACGTGTGGCGGTACTCACCGCCGCCGCCGATGTGAGCGAGGATGAACTGCGTCCCGGGGTGGCGCGCGGCGAGGCGGCCGAGCTCGACGCCGTCGCTCGCCTCCTGGGACGGCCAGTCGCGCCGCCGCCACTGCCAAACGTGGTGCAGAATCGGCAGGCCGAGTTGGCCCGCACGCTCGGCGATCGGATCCACGAGCGGGTCGTCGGCGCGCCGCGCGGCCGCGAGCTTCACGCCGATTGCGCCGGCGGCGACGCCGCGGTCGATCTCGTCGAGCGCGTGCACCGGCGCGTTGGGCGTGACGTGGACGTAGGCGCGGACACGGTCCGGGCAGGCGCGGGCCACGGCGACGGCGACGTCGTTGCCGAGCGTAACGTCGACGGGCGACGCGAAATAGGTGGGCGAGGTTTGGCCCCAGGTGCCGAGCACCGAGGCGACGTGCCACGAGATGCCGATGCGCTCGCCGGCGCGCAGACGCGCGGCGTTGACGGCGGCCCAGTCCGCGCGCGGCGTGCGGGCGTGGTACCAGTGCGCGTGGACGTCGACGAGCGGCTCGGGGCCGGCGAGCGTCGGTTGGGCGGCCAGCTCGGCGCGTGCCGCGGCGAGTGCGTCGCGCGCGGCGTCGGCGGCGTCCGCGATCGGGTCGGGCTGGGCGGTCATGCGCGCCTCACGGCGATCCCGGTGGCGTCGAGCGCGCGGACCGCGTCGGCGCCGGCGCAGGCAGCGGCGGCGACCGAGGCGACCGCGTCGTCGTCGTGGGCGAGCATGGCGTACTGGTAGGCGCCGCGTTTGAAAAGTACGCCGTGCGCGCGGGCAGCACGGAGGAACGCCCCCTCGCGGGCCGCGGCGGGCGCGGCGGGCGTGTCGCCGAAGCGGAGGAACCACATCGGGGCGAGGCCGACGAGTTCGCACGCGGGGAGCGCGTCACTCGACGGGCCCAACACGATGCCTAACGCGTCGTCGACTGCGGCCCGGAGCGCGCCGCCGCGTGCGGCGAGTGCGCCGCACACGTCTTCCCCGTCGTGGCGGTCGAGGACGGCGTGCGCGGCCGCGAGCGCGGTGGCCTCGCTCGCGAGCGTCGACGAGATCCACGTGCGGCGTGCGGCGTCCATCACGGCGCGCGCGCCGACGACCGCGGCGAGCGGGTAGCCGTTGGTCAGCGCCTTGCCGACCACGGTGAGGTCGGGCGTGATGCCGGTCAGGGCCTGGTAGCCGCCCGGGGCGAGGCGGAACGCGGTCTTCACCTCGTCGAAGATCAGGACGGCGCCGATCCGCCGCGCGGCCGCCCGAGCGGCGGCGATCCAGGCCGGATCGGGCATGCGCTCGACGACAGGTTCGATCAGGACCGCGGCGACGCGCCCCGGGCCGGCCGCGTCCGCGGCGGCGTCGAGCGCGCCGACGTCGTCGCGCGGGATGCGGACGACGCCGGCGCGGGCGTCGGCCGGCACGCCCGGCGTGGCGGCGTCGCTCGCCCAGTCGTGCCAGCCGAAGTAGCCGCTCGCGAACACCACGTCACGGCCCGTCGCCGCGCGCGCGAGGCGGACGGCGGCGCTCACGGCCTCGGCGCCGCTCTTCAGGAACAGCACGCGCTCGGCCGACGGCACGACGGATGTTAGGCGTTCGGCGAGCGCGGGCTCGAGCGTCGAGGTGAGGCCGGCGACGGGGCCGGCGCGCGCGGCCTCGCAGACGCGTTCGGTGACGGCGGGGTCGGCGTAGCCGAGGGCGACGGCGCCGAGCGCGCTGGTACAGTCGACGAAAGCGCGGCCGTCGGGGGTGTGGACGCGGCAGCCCGCCGCGCGGATGTAGTGCAGCGGGGCGTCGGGCGCGTCCGACGCGCCGTAAAGCGCGCCCGGGCGCTTGCTGCCCGTGCTCGCGTCGGCGGCGACGGTCGCGGCGGCCCGCCCGCGCCAGACGCCCGATGCGTTAGACATCACCCGCGGCGTTGGCGGCGCGCTCGGCGCCGGCGGCGGCGCGGCCGGCCTCGAAGGCGCGCGCGCGCTCGCGCTCGATCGTGCGAAGCACCTCGAAGGCCATCGCGCGCTGCAGCCCGAGTTCGCGCTCGTCGGGGGACGCGCGGAATACGAGCGAGCGGATCCCGCGCATCACGTGCTCGACCGAGCGCGTGCGGAAGAAGTCGAGCGCGGCGAGCGCGCGCTCGGTGTCGCCGAAGAACTCCTCGAGCTGCGCGTGCGTCGGCGGGCCCGCGTGGCGGCGCGGGCGGCCTAACGGGACGGTCGCGTCGGCGGCGGCGAGGTGCAGCTCGTAGAGTGCGACGAGCGCGGCCTGCGCGACGTTGAGCGACGCGTGCGCCGTCGTCGGGATCGTCACGCCGTAATGCGCGCGGTCGATCGCTTCGGCCGGCAGCCCGTCGTCCTCGCGGCCGAAGAGCACGCCGACCGGGCCCTCGGCGGCGTAGGTGACGAGGTCGGCGGCGGCCTCGCGCGGGGTGTGCATCGGCCACTTGGAGGCGCGCCGGCGGCCGGTGAACGCGGCCACGCGCACGCAATCGGCGAGCGCGGCTTCGAGCGTGTCGAAGTGCTGGATCCGGTCGGCGATCTCGCGGGTGTTGTGCGCGATCACCTCGATGTAGTTGGCCTCGTAGGCGCACGGGCGCACGAGGCGGAGCTCGCCGACGCCCATGTTCTTCATCGCACGCACGGTCGCGGCGATGTTGATCGGCTTCTGCGGTTCGTAGAGGATGACGCGGACGTGGTCGAGCAGCGACGGCATCGAGCGGCGTGCGGGCGGTCAGGGCGTCGGCGCGGCCGGCGCGAGGGAGAACCGGAGGGCGCGCACCACGTCCAGACGGTCGCCCCGAAGATACACGAATGGCGAGCGTGGCTCGCCGAGCTGCAGCTGTCCCCGGCGGCGCTCACGGCTCGGGGGGCGTTCGTTCGCGGCGATGTCGAGCGCGAAGAATCCGCCGGGCGCGGCGACCGCAGTCAGTGGCAGACGGCACCGCACGATCCAACCGTCGACTCGCGCGCGCCAGGCAACGTCGAGCGGGATTGACGCCCCGCCCGGGCTGGTCGGTGTGACGCGGACGGTGCGCGGGCGGTGTTCGGGGACGAGCAGCCACGCTGCCGGCGGGCCGCCCGGGGGCACGAGGAGAAGTTGCAGCCCGTCGCTGTTCACGTCCGCGCGCTCGTTGTCGAGCGGGTTGTGCGCATCCGCGGCGACGAACGCCGGGGGGCGGCCGAGGCGGATCGCGACGAGAACGACGAGCATCTCCTGGGCAATGCGCACGCGGACCGTGGCCGTGGGCTCGCCGGCTTCGCGCCAGGTCGGCTCGGATCGGACGTAGTGCGACTCGCCGAGTTCGAACGTGAAGGCTCGGTCTGCCGGCGCAAATGTGAAAACTTGTGACGGCGGATTCGTGTCCGCGCTGCCGCTGTCGTCGGTGCCGACCTTCGCCCCCTCGCCCGCAAGTGGGGCACTCCGCGCGACGAGGGCGAGCGCTCGATCGAGCGGAGGCATGTCGGGGCGACGAACGCGGATGTGCCAGTCGCGGCCGCTCGGGCTGCCGCGCATGGGGGCCAGATCGTCCGGCGCGCGGTGTTCGTCGACGCGTCCGTCGCGGAAGGTGATCACCGTTGCGCCGTCATCGATGACCTCGACGTTCGCAATCGTGCCGCGCAGATCCCACACTGCCATGACCGCGCCCGTGGTGCCGCGCTGGCGTACGGCGTGGAACCGACGCTCAGGGTTGCCCGGCGGCCCGGGCGCAACCGCACGCCAGAGCGTCGAGTCGGGCGCGACCAGCCAGAGCGCGGTCCCGGAGTCCGTGCCGCGCCCGGGCGTGTACAGCCGCATGCGGATCGCACGTGCTCTCGTCGCGATACGCTCGGCGTCACGGACAAAGTCAAAGCCGTCCTCGAGGCCGCCCGCGCCGCGCACGTCGAGGAACGGAGACCACGTAGCGGCCGCGTCCCCGAGGGTGCCGTCGACGGGGAACGGCAGGTCGACGAACCGCTCGCGCACCTCGTCGTCAGTGCGCCACGCTAAGCGGTCGACGACGTAGCAGTTGGCCGCGACCACTGCGCGCGATGCGAGCACGTCGCCGACGGTCGCGCTCGCGGCCGCGCCGCAGAATGCCGTGGCGTCGTCGGTTTCGTCGATCGACCGGTCACCGGCGTCGAACCCGAGGAGGACGCCGCGCGCGTCGCGCTGGGACTGCCCGTCCGCGAGCGGCGCGGCGTGCGCGAGCGTGCTGCGGTACCAGTGCAGCGTGCGTTCGACGTAGGTCCCCGTCCCCGGGTCATCGAGCCAGCGCGCCGGGCCGTCCTGGACAATCAGGTTCAGCCGATCGGGGTGCCCGTGGCCCCCGCCGCCGCCGCCGTAGTCGAGGCCGACGTAGACGCGACCCCGGTCGCGTCGGAGAATCGCGAAGCCCTGCTCGGCGAGGAGTTCGGAACGCGGTGCCGCCGCGTCGGCCGGCGGGAGGTCGGGGCGCGCGAAGAGCAGCGACTTCCAGCCGAGGTCCGCGCGGGAGAGCGCGCTCGCGGGCTCGTTCCGTTCGGCCTCGCCGGTCGCGCGCCAGCGGCCGGTCGCGTGCGGGATCGGCGGATCCGCGGGCGCGTACAGCCGCGCGAGGGACGCCCCGAGCCGCGGGCCGGCGCCGTCCGTCAGGCCCAGCTCGCACCACTCCGCCCAGCGCCACTGGCGGAGCGAGACCGCGTACTGGGAGTCGCGGCGCGCCGGGAGCGTGTCGTCGGGCAGGGCGACGCGGAACGGGACGGCGTAGCCGGCGCGGAAGCGGGCCGTGAGGGCGGGATCGATCCCGACGCCTGCGCGCTCGGCGAGGCGGAACGCGTACCAGAAGCCGCGGTGCGCGAACTGGTGGTAATTCTCACCCTCGTACCAACTCCCGTCGGCGAGCAGCGCGTCGCGCAGCAGTGCCTCGACGCCGTCCGACCCGCGCACGGCCGCCACGGCGCCCGCGGCGTCGCCGAGGACGCGGGCGGCGGCGAGGCGCGCGACCGCGTGCCAGACCTGGCGGTTGGACCGACCCTCCGGGTACCCGGTGACCAACGCCGCACTCGGCGCGACGACGCGCTCGCGCACCGCGGCGCCTAACGACCCGGGCGCCGCACCGGCCGCCTCGAGCAGGTCGAGCGCGGTGCACACGTGCACGAGCCAGAGCGACTCGAGGTACGTGCTGAAGAAGAGGCGCGTGGGGCCGAGGACGTTGTCCGCGTTCGGGTACGCGAGGTACGCGTCGGCGTGCGCGGCGAGCACCGCGGCGGCGAAGGCGCCGCACGCCGCGTCGCCTCGGACGAGCGTCAGCGCGGCCGCGTGCACGGCGCGTTCGGCGAGCCAGAGCTGGTAGCCCATCGTCCACCACTCGTAGTCCTCGCGGCGCGCGTAAACGGTCCCGCACGCGGGGCAGCGGTGCGCCTCCGGGGCGAACGGGTCGAAAAGGAGGCGCGCCCCGTCGCGCGGGCACGTGCCGCCGACGCGCGTGAGGCGGGCCTTGTTGGGCGGGGGCCAGACCGGGCGCGCGAGGACCGGCGACAGGTCGGCGGCGAGCGAGTCGGCCAGCGCGGCGAAGGGCGCCCCGGGCCGGGTGACGAGGGCGCGGCGCGCGGCGATCGCGTCCGCGTCGAGGTAGAGCGCGCTGCCGCTCACGGCGGCGCCATCCCGATCCAATCGTGGACGGTGACGAGCTCGCCGCGCAGGTCCATCGTCACCCCGCGCAGCCGCCGCGCGACGCCCTGCACGCCGCGGGCGTGGTACAGCCACGCGACCGGCACCGAGTCGGCGAGCGCGCGCTGAACCGCGGCCCAGGCTGCCGTGCGAGCCGCCGTCGTGGGCGCGGCGGCCGCACGCGCGAACGCGGCGTCGAAGATCGGGCGGTGATAGCCCGCATAGTCGAGGGTGCCGCCCGCGGCGCTCGACGCGAACATCGCCGGAAGGTGCGTGAGGCCGAGGTCGCCCGGGACGCCCGACAGCAGGAAGTCGAATGGCCGCTCGGGGGAGCGAGCGGCGGTGAGGAACGCGCCGAGTTCACGCGTCTGGATCGAGACCGCGATCCCGCGGGCGCCGAGGTCGCCCTGTACGAGTTGTTCGACCGCGTGGTCGCCGGCACCCACGGTCAACAGCGTCACCGCGAGCGTGCGCCCCGCGCGCCGCCTAACGCCATCCGCGCCGCGGCGCCAGCCTGCGGCGTCGAGGAGCGAATCGGCGCGCCGCGGGTCGCGCGGGTCCGGGACGTCGACCGCGTCCGGGAAGCCGGGCGGCACCGCGGCCGCGGACGGCGTACCGTACCCGGCGAGTGCGACGGCGACGATCCGCGCGCGGTCGACGGAGGCGCTCACGGCTCGGCGGACGCGCGCGTCGTCGAAGGGCGGACGCGTCGTGTTGAAGAACAGCCCGGTCGAGAACGCGACCGGGTACGAGAGGACGCGCGCGACTGGGTCGTGCGCGAGCAGGGCGGCGCTCGTCGGTGCGATGCCGGCCGCGTCGAGTTCCCCGCTCACGAGGCCCGCGAATTTCGTCGTCGGTTCGTCGACGACGGCAACGACGAGGCGCGCGAGGCGAGGCGGGCCGCCCATCGAGACGGGGAACTCGTCGTTTCGGGCGAACGCCCAGCGCGCGCCCGGGTCATGCCTAACGAACCGAAACGGCCCGTTGCCGGTAGGCGCGGACTCGAAATTCGCCCGACGCAGTGCGCGGGGCGCGACGCGCGCGAGCAGATGCCGCGGCACCAACGGCAGTTCGCAGACGAAGCGAGGGAGGGCGGGCTGCGGCGCGACGAAGTCGAGCACCAGCGTCGTGTCGTCGACCGCGCGCGCCGCGGCGAGCGCGCCCAACTCGGCGCGCCGGGGGGATCCGGCGGCCGAGTCGCGCGCGAGGGCGAAGGTGAACGCGGCGTCGGCGGCGGTCGTGGGCGCGCCGTCGTGCCATCGAAGTGTGGGCTCGAGCGAGAAGGTGACCGAGCGGCGGTCCGGCGACCAGCGCCAGCGGCGCGCGTAGTAGGGCACCGGCGTGGCGTCCGCGGCGTAGCGGGCGAGCGTGACGAGCAGGACGTAGCGCTGCACCTGCCGCGAGAGCGGGTGCACGGTGACGATCGGGTTCGGCGATTCGAGGTCCGCGCCCGACGCGACGACGGCGACGTCGGACGGCCGCGGGGCGGCGCAGGCGCACGCGCCGGCCGCGGTCAGGGCCGCGGCCACGGCGAGCAGACGGCGTGCCCTTCCCTTCCGCGCGCCCGCCCCCATCATGCGGCCGTGCCTGCCCCCGCGCGCCCGATCGCGTCTTCTGGTATGCCGTTCCTCGTGGCGGCGCGGCGCCTTGCCGGCGCGCTCGCCGGCGCGCTCGCGCTCGTGTGGGCGGTCGCGACGTTGTTGTTCGTCCTCGTCCACGCAGCCCCCGGCGATCCCGCGGCGTTCCTCGTACCGCCGGGCGCGGGCGCGGCGGAGGTGGCGCGCGTGCGGGCGGAGCTCGGGGTCGATCGTCCCATCGGCGCGCAATATGTGCGCTGGACGGCCCGCCTGCTTCGCGGCGACCTCGGCGAGAGTTTCGCCCAGCGTCGGCCGGTCGCCCGCGTACTCGGCGACGCGCTGCCCGCGTCGGCGGCGCTCGGGCTCGGGTCGCTCGCGCTCAGCTATGTCGTCGGGGTTGGGCTGGGGACCTGGCAGGTCGCGCTCCGCTCGCGAGGCGACCGGCGGGGGCGGAGGGCGGACGCCGCGCTCACCGCGGCGACGACGGTCGCCTACGCGGCGCCGAGCTACTGGCTCGGGCTCGGGCTGGTGGCGGCGGCGACGGCCGGGGCGGCGCGGTGGGGCGTGCCGGCGGCGTGGCGGCTCCCGAGCTTCGGGGCGTCCGACCCGGCGGGACTGACCACCGGGGCCGCCGCGGTCGCCGACCGGGCGCGACACGCGGTGCTCCCGCTATTCGTGCTGACGGCGGTGGGAGCGGCCGGTGTCGCGCGGTACGCGCGATCCGCCGTGGGCGAGGTGCTCGCGGGCGACTTCGTGCGCACCGCGCGCGCCAAGGGGCTCGGGCCGCGGCTGGTGTTCGGCGTGCACGCGCTCCGCGCGGCGCTGCCGCCCCTGGTCGTGCTCTTCGCGCTCGCGCTGCCCGGCGTCGTCGCGGGGTCGGTGTTCGTCGAGAGCGTGTTCGCGTGGCCGGGCGTCGGCCGCGTCGTGGTGCAGGCGATCGCCGCGCGCGACTACCCGGTGGTACTCGGCGCGGCGCTGCTGTACGCGATCGCGACGATCGCTGCCAACCTCGCCGCCGACGCGCTGCTGCCGCGCGTCGACCCGCGGCGGCGCGGGATTCACGACGCGTGACACGAACGCCGAGCATCTCGCGCACGGCCACGCCTAACGCCGCGTCGCACTCGCATGCCTGATGCCGGACGCCGGCCGCGGCTGCCGCCGGGCGTGCGCGCCCCCGCGGCTGCGCTGCTCGCGATCGCGGTCGCGGCCGCGGTCGTCCCCGCGTTCGCGTCGGGCGGGAGCGGACTCGCCGGCAACGAACCCGTCGCTGCCCTGCTCGCGCGCCGGCTGCTCGCGCCCGGCGCGCGCGACGCGCAGGGCGTCGTGCACGTGCTGGGCACGGACGGGTTCGGCCGCGACCTGCTCGTGCGTGCGCTCGCGGCCGCGCGGCTGTCGCTCGCGGTGGGCGTTGGCGGGTCGCTGCTGTCCGGCGCGATCGGGACGGCGTTGGGCGCGTCGGCCGCGTGGCGTGGCGGCGCGCTGGACCGGGTCGTGACCGCCCTGGCGGACGTCCTCCTCGCGGTGCCGCGGATCGTCCTGCTGCTGGTCGTCGCCGCGCTGTGGGGGCCGGGCGTGCGGACGACGGTCGCCGTGCTCGCGCTCACCGGCTGGATGGGCGTCGCGCGCCTCGTCCGCGCCGAGGCGCTCGGCGTGGCGCGGCGCGAGTACGTCGCGGCCGCGGCGGCGCTCGGGGCCGCGCCCGCGCGCGTGCTCTGGCGCCACGTCGTCCCCAACGCGCTCGGCGCCGCGACGGTCGCGACCGCGTTAGGCGTCGGCAACGCGATCCTGCTGGAGAGCGGACTGTCGTTCCTCGGACTGGGCGTGCAGCCGCCGGCGCCGAGCTGGGGGAACCTCATCGCGGGCGGCCGCGACCTGCTGCTCGTCGCGCCGTGGGTGTCGCTCGTGCCCGGCCTGCTGCTCGTCGCGACGGTCCTCGCGTCGACGGCGATTGGCGATGCGCTGCAGGACCGGTTCGGGGCCGGGCGCGATGCGTTCAGCGCACGAGGACGGTGACCGTCTCGCGCGCGTCGGCGTCGAACCGGACCACCGCGGCGTTGCCGTCGCGTTCGACGTCGAGCGCATCGCCGGGCGATTCGTCCAGACGAGAGCGGACGGCTTCCTGAACGGCGTAGTCGCCGGGTGCGACGATGCGCCACGCGCCCGGCGCCCGTTGGTCCGCGAGGTTGGTGGCGCGGAGGACGACCCAGCCATCGCCGCGCTCCGCCGGCTTGGCCGCCCCGAACGCGAAGCCTTCGGTCAGCTCGAACGATGCCGGCGTGTCGAGCGCGTGCAGCGCGGGCCTGATCGTCTCACCCGCGAGCGGAAGCAGGACGTCGTCGGCGATCTGCTCCACGCTCCCACGTTCGCCCACGCCGCGCGCGCCATGCACGGCGAGCGCGAACCCGGCCGTGAACCCGCCCTGCACCTGCGCCTCCGGCGTCGACGCGGGCCACCCGGCGTGGCCGGGGCGCTCGGGCAGGTCCGCGCGGGAGAGCTGGCCGACGGACCGGAGCAGCGTGACGGCGACGCTCCCGTCAGGCGTGGCTTCGTATTCGGCGAGCCCATCGGAGAACACGCCGACGGCGCAGCCGACGCCGGTCGCGTCCGCACTCGACGGTCTCGCGCCGGACAGCGAGACGTAGCGATGGAGGGGCGCGGTCGCGGGCGGCCGTTCGGCGACGGCGTCTGCGGGCGGGACGACCAGCGGCGCGCGCTCGACCGGTCCGAACGCGGCGTCTGCGAAGACCCTGGCGTCGGTGAGCCCGGTGCGGAAGACGATCCGGAGGCGGTGGTCGCGCGCGCGGTTGGCGCCCGTGACACGGACGCGCACGAACCGCGCGGCGGCGTCGACGCCGAAGTGGACGCTGATCGGCAGGGTTACCGCACGCCCGGC
Organism: uncultured Gemmatimonadales bacterium; assembly: GCA_963763675.1. Taxonomy (GTDB): domain Bacteria; phylum Gemmatimonadota; class Gemmatimonadetes; order Gemmatimonadales; family Gemmatimonadaceae; genus BPUI01. The sequence goes on along the minus strand of CAVXPN010000001.1, from coordinate 307,386 downwards.
GCGCCGCGTCCGCCGCGCGAGCGCGTCGTCGGGGTCGGCGGCGAGCCCTTCGGGGATGCGCAGCTCGTAGCGGGCCTCGAGCGTGGCGCGGAGCGGCCCGCGGTCGACCACGCGCGTGCCGACGAGGCGCGCGAACGGTGAGCAGGTTTCCGACCGGCGAGTGCGTGTAGAGGTCACCGGCGTCGCCGACGTCCTCGAACCCGATCGCGTCGTCGAGCGTTAGGCCACTCGCGGCGTCGTGCATCGAGACGCGACCCCGCGCGTCGACCGCGAGGCGCACGAGCCCGTTCTCGACGAAACCGTCGCCTGCGCGCGCGGGCGTCGACGGCCCGGCGCTCCCGTCGGCGTCGGCGGTTCCGCTTGCAGCCGCGAGCGCCAGCGCGAGCACGCCACAGCCGCGGACCGGCGGCATCCAGGCGAGCACGCGAGCGACCTCGACCAGGTCGTCGTCGGGGTAATGGCGCGGACTCTCGATGCGTTCGTGCGCCAGCGAGCGCTCGAGGACCTGGACGGACACGGGCGTGCCGTCCGCGACGACCGCGAGGTGGACCGGGGCGGCGGGGGCGCGGACCGCGTCCCACGGACGCGCCGAGCCCGGGCCGACGGGGACGTCGCGGACGAACGTGTGCACGGCGAGTTCGGCGACCCCGCCGCGCGGCCGGGGCGCGCGGTTGCGCACCAGCACCTGCGGCCGCCAGAGCGTGCGGAGCCCGCGCGCGCGCGCCACGTCGTGCCCAACGACCGCGTCGAGCGCCTCGCGCCGGAGGCCCTCGGTCTGCGACGCGACCTCGTCCAGCCGCGCGTCCATCGCGCGCGCCACGCCGTCGAGCGAGCAGCCGCAGAGCGTGTCGTGCGGGTGGCACAGCAGCAGGTCGCGCCACGCCGCGTCGAGGAGCGCGGCGCGCGTCGCCGGGGCCCCGAACGCGCCGGCCGCCGCCGCGCCGCCTAACGTGGCCAGCGCCGCCCACGGCTCGGCGTCGCGTACCAGCGCCCGCTCGGCGCGTGCGGCGCGGCGCTTTTGCGCGGCGCGCGAGGCGAAGGTCCCCTGCAGCGTCCACGCGTAACCGTACGAATCGCGCAGTTCGCCGCGGACCGTCGGCAGCGCCGCCGCGCGCGCCGCGTCGAGCGCGCGCCGCGCAAACGCCGCAAGCGAGACGACCTCGACGTGTTCGGGGGCGGCGGCGCGCCGGAGCGCGTCGAACGCCTCGCCCCATCGCGGCTGCAGCGCGTGGTGGTCCGCGCCGTCAGTCAGGAGCGCGACGCCGAGCCGGGCGCGGGGGGCGAGCACGGCGCGCATCGCGGCCCAACGCTCGCGGGCCGCCGGGAGCGCGGGCGGGAGGCGGGAGCCGAACTCGTAGCCGTCGGGCGGCAGGTGGTAGAGGAGCACGCGGGCGCCGTCCGGCGCGGTCCACCACGCCGCGTCGCCCGTCGGCCAGCGCGCGCCGCCGTACCCGCGCCAGACCACAGCGACCGCGAAGCCGAACCCGGCCGCGAGCGTCGGCCCCGCAGCGGGGTGCCCGAAGCTGTCCGGGGCGTAGAGCACCGGCGGCGCGTCCGCGCCGAGGCGCGCGAGCGTGCGGCGCCCCGCGATCAGGTTGCGGACGAGCGACTCTCCGCCGGTCATGAGCGCGTCGGGCAGGACGTACCACGGACCGGCCTCGAGCCGCCGAACGCGGAGCGCGTCGGCCAAGGTGGCGGTGCGCTCCGGGCGGATGGCCAGGTAATCGTCGAGGACGACCGCCTGACCGTCCAGCAGGAAAGTGCACGGCGCGTCGTTCCGGTCGCGGCCGTCGAGCAATTCGTCGACGAGGGCGACGAGCCGCTGGCGGAAGCGCCCCGCCAGGTGATACCACTCGCGGTCCCAGTGCGTGTGCGGGAGCACGAGGACGTCGAGCCGGTTCGGCGACCGGCCGACGTCGGGCTCGACGTCTGGTTCGGAGACGTCGTCCGAGCGGGGGCGTGCGTCGGTCAGGGGCGCGTCACATCCGGTCGGCGCGGGGCGACTCGCCGACAAGGGGCGCGCGAACCGTCGGCCCGGCGATCTGTGCCTCGTGCGCGTGGTGGGTCAGGTGCGCCGTCTGTCGCCCGATGAGGATGCGCGCGGCGCGCACGTCATGGCCGACGTCGATGAGCAAGATCGCCAGGTCGCCCACGCCCCACAGCAGCCCCGCCAGCACGATCAACCGGCTCACTTCGGCGAGCAGGGTCGACAGCGCCGCGACGCCGTCGTGGTAAAGCCCCGTCCCCACCTCCGCGAGCAGCAGGAGGACGAGGACGACCGCGATCATCTTGAACAGCTTGGAGAGGTAGCGTAGCCCCGTGTACGGCTCGATGTCCGCGGTGCGAACGCCGAACAGCGGGTCCAAGCCGCCGCGACGGGCGGTGCGACTCTCGTTCGGCGAGGTCTCCGACGACGACGCCGCGGCCGTCTCGGAGGACGGGACGGGATCCGCACGCCCGGGCTGCGGCGCCTGCGGGGTGATCATGATCTCGGTCATCCGCCGTCTCCTGAGCCGACCCAGCGGGCGCGATACCCGCGGGCGTCGATGTGAGTGAAGGGGCCGTGCGCCCCGTTGCCGGGATAGACGCCGCAGCCGCCGACGAGTTCGGGGTGCTCCTGCTCGACGCGGTCGACGGCGTCGCAGATGACCTGCGCGTCGCGAACGTCGCGCCGGCCGTCGTGGTTGAGGTCGTCCATCTGCCCGCCCCCCGTGTTGTCGATCCAGACGTCGTTGGCGTCGCCATACATGTGCCGGCTGAGCCCCGCGCGCCCGGTCGGGTCTCCGCCGGCGGCGTTGTACTGTGGCGTGCGGAACCCACTCAGGATGTGCAGGCCGCGGGCCGCAATGCCGCGCTTGGCGAGTTCGGCGAGCACCAGTTCGTCCTTGTCGACGATCCGCGGGTCGACGACGACGTACTTGGGCCAGATGTCGACCTGATCGTGCGTCAGGAAGTCGCGGAGTCGAAGGTGGTCGGAGAGCGGCGTGTCCTGATTCTGCGGCGTGACCTGGAGCAGCCCGCGGGGCGGCGCGTAGTTGCCGCGCGCCGCGACCGCGCCGCGCTCGGTGGGCCACGAGCCGACGAAGTAGAGGCCGATGTGCCCGTTCCGCCGCGCGCTGAGCGGCGTGAGGGTGAGCACGCTGAGGTCGGCCACCGGAAGCAGCGCGTTCCCGATCCGGAGCGCGAGCCGCTCGATCGCGGACGAGGGGGTGCCGTCCTCGGTCGTTGCCGCGGGGACGCCCGGGGCGATCGGTTCGCCGCGCGCGTGGACGACGACGCGCACCTTGCCGCTCGCGCCGCGGTAGGCCGCGAGGCGGGTCATGAAGGCATCGGTCAGGTACGCGGTCGACGGGCGGTCCGCGTTGGTCAGCGCGGCGGTCACCGCCGCCGTCGCCGGGCTGAGCGCGGCGGGGCTGACCGTCGCGCGGCCGACCGCGTCGCGCGCGACGCCGGCCACCCGCGGCCGCGCCGGCCCCGACGTGACGATGCTCCACCCCCACGCGACGGCGAACAGCACGACCACCGTCCACGCCACGCGCTCGAACCAGCGTTCGGCGCGTGCGCTGAGCCCGGCCCCGAACACGCCGCCCCGCAGCGGCGGCGGCGGTCGAAACAGCTCTTCCAACGCGACGACCGCATCGTACACCACCCCGTGCACCGCTCCGTGCACGGGCGCCTGCAGCACGTCCTGCAGCGGGACGTAGGTGACGTCGCGCGTCCGACCGCTCACGGCCCGGCCCCGGGCCGATCGCCCCGCGATTGCGCGCCCCGCACGCCCGGGCGAGGTTGCACCCCGCTCCATCCGCCCTGCTCGCGTCTGGTTTCTCGCATGCCCTCCCTCAGCGTGCCTTCGTTCGGCGAACTCTTCGATCGACTCCGCGACCTCCCCGCCCTCGTGCAATGGGCAGGCTACGTCGGGATGTTCGCGATCATCTTCACGGAAACCGGACTGTTCTTCGGCTTCTTCCTACCTGGCGATTCGCTGCTCGTGACCGCGGGACTCCTCGCCGCCCCGGGCCCACAGCACCTTCCGCTCGAGCTCGGCACCCTCGGTTTCGCGCTCAGCGCCGCCGCGATCCTCGGCGATAACACCAACTACTGGGTGGGGCGCCTCTCCGGCCCGAAGATCTTCGCCCGCGACGACTCGCTCCTGTTCAAGAAGAAGCACCTACAGCGCGCGGCCGACTTCTACGCCACGCACGGTCCGAAGACCGTCGTCCTTGCGCGTTTCATGCCCATCATCCGCACGTTCGCCCCGCTCGTCGCGGGCGCGGCCGGGATGCGGTACCCGACGTTCCTCACGTACAGCGTCGTGGGCGGCGTGGCTTGGATTTGGAGCATGCTCCTCGCCGGCTACGTCCTCGGGACGCGCTTCCCGGGACTGACGCGCCACCTCGAGCTGCTCATCATCGGCATCGTCCTGCTCTCCGTCAGCCCCGCGATCGTGAGCTGGTGGCGCGCGCGGCGCGCAACTCGCGTGAACGCGGCGAGTTGAGCCGTTCCCGAGCCGACCCGGCTCGCCCGACCCCCACCGGAGATCCCCACATGGCGTTCACGCTGCCGCCGCTGCCTTACGCGCCCGACGCGCTCGAGCCGCACATCGACGCGGCCACGATGACGATCCACCACGACAAGCACCACCAGGCCTACGTCACCAACCTGAACGCCGCGATCCAGAAAGCCCCCGAGCTGGCCGACCGCCCGCTCGAGCAGCTGCTCGCGGGCATCAGCGGGCTCCCGACCGAGGTGCAGGGCCCGATCCGCAACAACGGCGGCGGCCACTGGAACCACTCACTGTTCTGGGAACTCATGGCGCCCAACGCCGGCGGCGAGCCGAACGGCGGGGTCGGCGACGCGATCCGCTCGTCGTTCGGCGACTTCGGCGCGTTCCGCGACAAGTTCAAGGCCGCCGCGGTCGGCCGTTTCGGCTCGGGCTGGGCGTGGCTCGTGCGGCAGGGCGACACGCTCGCGATCACGAGCACGGCCAACCAGGACAACCCGCTCATGGAGGGCATGCGGCCTAACGACGTGCTGCTCGGCCTCGACGTGTGGGAGCACAGCTACTACCTCAAGTACCAGAACCGCCGCCCCGACTACATCGACGCGTGGTGGAACACGGTGAACTGGGGCGAGGTGGCGAAGCGCTACGGGCAGGCGTGAGCGCGTCACCCCCGCGAAAGCGGGGGTCCACCCGTCCGCCGCGCCGGGACAAGCCGACTCGCACGGATGGATGGACCCCCGCCTACGCGCGGGTGACGAGCGTCAGGACGCCACTCCGTCCCGCAGCTCGCCCTCAGCTCGCGGCAGCGACGTTCCGCGCCGCGCTCAACAGCGCAAACAGCGTCGCCACGCCCCACACCATCGCGGCCGCGGTCAGCCCCTTCCGGCGGTCGACGCGGCCGAGCACGGCGACGCCGATGCCGATGAGGACCGTGCCCCAGAGGACGAACGGGTCGAGCCGGTTGAGGATCGCGATGGCGAACTGCGACGCGTCCGGCGCGAGCAAGGCCGCGGGGCCGGCCGGGTACGCGCCCATCCCGTACGACGCCGGGTCCTTCACCGCGAGGACGCCCGCGCTCACCAGCGTCTCGAGCACGCGCGGCACGAACGCCAACGTCGCCGCGACCAGCGCCTGCCCGTACGTGAGGCGCGCCCCGACGATCCGCGCCGCCCCCAACACGAGGAGCGCGACCAGCATCACCGTGATCGGCGTCCCGACCAGCCCGCCGATCCACGTGATGATGTCGGTGAACTTGCCCATCGCCCCCGCCGCCTGCCGCGCCTGGTCGGCCGTGAGCTTGCCGGCCGCCTGCTGCGCCGCGATCCCGAGCTCGAACTGGTGCTCGAAGTACGGCTGCCAGAACCCCCGCGTGGCCGCGAACGCGAGCGCGCTCAACGTGCCGAGCAGCGCCAGCCCGCCGGCGTACGCCCCGTCCCGCCGCCGGTCGAACACGGCCGACGGGCCGGTGAACACGTCCACGAAATCTTCCCAGAGCGCCGCCGGCTTGGCGGCGCCGCGGTCGGCGGCGGCGGTCTCGCTCATCGCGCGGCTTCCCCCTCGAGGTAGGTGTACCCGTCCAGCCCGGCCACGTAGTCGGCAACGAACTGGTTGGCCTCGCTCCGACTGAGGCCCTTCGCGGCGCTCACCTTGCGCCGCCACGTCGTGAGCAGCGCCGGCGCGTGGAACTGCACGTAGTTGAGCACCTCGGTCACCGTGTCGCCCTGCACGAGGTCGGCGATCTCGGGGCCGCGCTCCGTCAGCTTCACGTGCACCGCGTTGGTGTCGCCGAACAGGTTGTGCAGGTCGCCGAGGATCTCCTGGTACGCGCCGGTCAGGAAGATCCCGAGCACGTACTCCTCGTCGGGGTCGTCGCGGAACTCGTGCAGCGCGAGCGCCGGCCTGCCGCCGCGGTCGCCGACGAAGCGGTCGATCTTGCCGTCCGAGTCGCACGTCACGTCCTGCAGCGTGCCTAACCGCGTCGGCCGCTCGTCGAGCCGGTGCACGGGCATGATCGGGAAGAGCTGGTCGATCGCCCAGTTGTCGGGGAGCGACTGGAAGAGCGAGAAGTTGCAGAAGTACCGGTCGACGAGCGTCGCGTCCAGCTCGCTCCGGATCTCCTCGTACTCGTCGCGGTCGGCGTTGACGATCGCGGCGATACGGTTGATCGTCGCGAAGTAGATCTGCTCCGCGACCGCGAGCCCGCGCAGGTCCAACACGCCGCTGTTGAAGAGCTGCCGCGACTGGTCCTTCGCGAAGCTCGCGTCGTGGTAGATCGCCATCACCTTGTGGGGCGTCAGCGGGCGCCCGCCAGCGTCGCCGCGCAACACCGCGTAGTCGTCGACCATCCCGTGCAGCACGGCGTGGTCCTCGTCGGCGACCGACGGGAGCGGCGGCTCGGCCTGACTCTCGACGTCGATCACCTTCAGCAGCAGTAGCGCGTGGTGCGCCGTCAACGCGCGCCCGCTCTCCGAGATCAGGTGCGGCATCGGCACCTCGGCCTCGCGGCACGCCTCGGCCATCGTGTAGACGACGTCGTTCGCGTACTCCTGCAGCGAGTAGTTGACGCTCGCGTTGCTCTGCGACGACCCCGTGCCGTCGTAGTCGACGCCGAGCCCGCCGCCGACGTCCACGTGCGACAGCTCGACGCCCATCTTGCGCAGCTCGACGTAGAAGCGCGCGACTTCCTGCAGCCCGCTCTTGATGAAGCGGATGTCCGGGATCTGCGAGCCCAGGTGGAAGTGCACGAGCTTGAGCATGTCGAGCTGCCCCAGGTCGCGCAGCCGGTCGATGAGCTTGACGAGCTGCGACGGATTGAGCCCGAACTTGCTCTTCTCGCCCGCGCTCTGCGCCCAACGCCCCGCGCTCTCGGTGGCGAGCTTCACGCGCACGCCGACCGTCGGCCGCACCTTGAGCTCCGCCGCGACCTCGAGCAGCACGTCCAGCTCCGACAGCTGCTCGATCACGATGAACACCTCGTGCCCGAGCTTCTGCCCCATGAGCGCGAGGCGCATGAACTCGTGGTCCTTGTACCCGTTGCAGACGATCAGGTGGTCCGCGCCCTCGCTCACGGCGAGCACCGCCTGCAGTTCGGGCTTGGACCCGCACTCGAGGCCGACGCCGTACGCGCGCCCATACTCGAGGATCTCCTCCACGACGTGGCGCTGCTGGTTGACCTTGATCGGGTAAACGGTCGTGTAGCCGCCCTCGTACTCGTACTCGCGCATCGCGGCGCGGAAGCTCTCGCTCAGCTGCGAGATGCGCGAGCGCAGGATGTCCGAGAAGCGGAGCAGCACGGGGAGCGCGACGCCCTGCTCCTCGAGGTCGCGCGCGAAGTCGAGCAGGTCGAGTTCGCGCTCCGGCCGGTCGCGGTCGGGGCGGACGACCACGCGCCCGCGCTCGTTCACGTCGAAGTAGCCCGCGCCCCACCCCTCGATGTTGTAGAGGGCGCGAGCGTCCTCGACGGTCCACGTGTTCGGCGCGGGCGCGGCTGGGGACGCATCAGGGAGCACGGCGCGCGCCGTCGCCGGCTCGAGTTCGACTTGGGTGGCCATATGCGCGAAAGATAGCGGGCAGGGCCAGCCGCCCCCGCGCGCGCGCCCCTCGTGACGCGAGTGGTGCTCAGCCGAACGCGCGCCGCCGGAACCCCCGCACGCCGAGCACGCAAAACAGCGCCGACAGTCCGACGAGCGCGGCCACCACCGCCGCCAGCGGCATATGCGGCATCCCGGGCGTCAGCACTGCGCGCATGCCCTCGCTCACGTACGTCAGCGGGTTCAGCAGGACGACGTACTTCATTGCCGGCACGGCGTCGAGCCCGCGCCACGGATAGTACGCGCAGCCGAAGAACACCGTCGGCGTGATGACGGCGCTGAACAACAACCCAATCTGCTGCGGCTGAATGGCGGTCCCGAGCACCAGCCCCGCGGCCGAGAAGGTGAACGCGCCGAGCACCGCGATGAGGAGGACGACGAGGAGGTTGCTCGGCGAGAGCCCGGCGATCGGGCCCATCACGAGGCGCGCGATCGGAAGCACCACCGACGCGGCGACGAGCGCCTGCAGCGCGCCACTCGCGATCTTCTGCGCGACGAGGAGCCCGGTGGGGATCGGGGCGAGCAGCCGGTCCTCGATCTCGCGCGTCCAGCCGAAGTCCTGGACGAGCGGCAGGGCCACGCTCTGCACCGCCGCGAGCCCGAGCGTCAGCGCGAGCACGCCGGGCAGCATCGCGCCTCCGTAGCGGTTGCTGACGAGCCCCATCCGCGGCATCACGGCGCCGAAGACGACCACGAACAGCAGCGGCTGCAGGATCGTCCGCAGCAGGAAGAAGGGCAGCTCGCGGCCGAGCGCGCGGAGGTCGCGCCGCATCAGCGCGACGAAGACCGTCGCCCCGGGCGGGACGACCGCGGCCGGGGCAGCCGGCCGCACGGCGGGCGGAACGTCGAGCACGGTCACGAGAGTGCGCGTCCGGTGAGGGAGATGAAGAGCGACTCGAGGCTCGGCGGCACGAGCCGAATGTCGCGGACGGCGCGCCCGGCCGCCTCCGCCGCGTCGAGCAGCGCCGGGAGCGCCGCGCCGCCTTGTGCCGCGTACACGCGGAGCACCGGGCCGGCAGCCTCGCTCCGCAGGACGCCCTCCCCGCCGCGCGCCCGTTCGGCCACGCCGGCCGCGTCGCCGTCGAGCGTGAGTTCGAGCAACGTGCCCCCGGGCGCCCGCGCCCGCAGCGCCGCCGGCGTGTCCAGGGCGAGCAACTCGCCTCGGTCGACGATCGCCAGCCGGTCGCAGAGCTGGTCGGCCTCCTCCATGTAGTGCGTCGTCAGCACGATCGTGCGCCCGCTCCGCCGCAGGTCGCGCACCACGTCCCAGAGCGCGAGCCGCGCCTGCGGGTCGAGCCCAACCGTCGGCTCGTCCAGGAAGAGCACTTCGGGCTCGTGGATCAGCGCGCGCGCGATCATCAGGCGCTGCTGCTGCCCGCCCGAGAGGGCGTCGACCTTGCCGCCCGCCTTGTCCGCGACGCCGAACTGCTCGAGCAGCGCGCCCGCACGCCGACGCGCCGTCGCCCGGTCCAGCCCGTAGTACGCGGCGTGGAAGAGGAGGTTCTCCTCGACGGTGAGGCTCCGGTCCGGGTTGGGCCGCTGCGGAACGACGCCGATCCGGAGGCGCGCGCGCACCGCGTCGCGGACCACGTCGGCGCCGGCCACGCGCGCCTCCCCGGCGGTGGGCAGGACGCGCGTCGTAAGCACGCCGATCGTCGTGCTCTTCCCCGCGCCGTTGGGCCCGAGGAGCCCGAAGCACTCGCCCGCGGCGACGTCGAGGTCCAGCGCCGCGAGCGCGACGACGTCACCCGGCGGGCGCGGCGGGCCCCCGCCGAGCGGCGGCGGGCCGAACGGGCGCGGCCCGCTCGGGCCGCCGCGTCCGCGCTTGGACGCGGCGGCCGCGGGGTAGACCTTGCGCAGGCCGCGGGTCGTGATCGCGGGCGTCATGTGCGGGTCACGCGTCCGCCGATTTCCGAATGGACGCCGCGACGATCCGGTCCGCGAGTCGCGACAGCGGCATCGTCTGCAGGATCACCCGCCCCGGCCCCGTCAGCTGCACGAAGAAGAGCCCCTCGCCGCCGAACAGCACCGTCTTGACCCCCGGCACCACGGCGATGTCGTACTCCACGCTCGGCTGGAATGCGACGAGGCACCCCGCGTCCACGCGCAGCCGCTCGCTTGGCCCGAGGTCCAGCGTGACCAGTGTCCCGGCTGCGTGCAGGAACGCGAGCCCGTCGCCCTCGATCCGTTGCAGGATGAACCCCTCGCCGCCGAAGAAGCCGGCCCCGATCCGCCGCGTGAACGCGACGCTGACGGTGGTCCCGCGCGCGGCGCAGAGGAAGGCGTCTTTCTGGCCGATGATCGTCCCGCCCCACTGCGCGAGGTTCACGGGGATCACGCGCCCCGGCGTCGGCGCGGAGAACGCCACGTCGCTCCGGTGCGCGCCGTGGTTCGCGAAGACGGTCACGAAGAACGAGTCGCCGCTCAGCACGCGCTTGCCGCCCTGGATCAACTTGGCGAACAGACCGCTCCCGTGCGCGTTCGGGTCGAGCGTCGTGGCCATCTCGATCCCCTCGCGCATGTACATCATCGCGCCGGCCTCCGCCACGACCGCCTCGCCGGGGTCGAGCGTGATGACCACCGCCTGCAGATCCTCGCCGAGTATCTGGTAGTCGATCTCGTCGGCGTGCGGGGCGGTGGACATCCGGGCGGGGCTTCGGGCTGGGGCACGGGCGGCGCAACAGGCGCGTACGGGCGCCCGCGATCGCCCATCATTGTATAGAGGGCGGCAGGGAGCGAGGAGCCGCGTTGACGGCCGCGAGCTCCATGATCCGCGACCCGCGACGAAGGAGGGAACGTCCATTGCGGGTCGACACGTCATGTCCGACTCTCCGCCGGTCCGCGAACTCGCCCTGGTCGACGCCCGCGTCGACGCGCCGGTGAATGGCCAGGAGCGCGTCACGCTCGTGACCGATCGCGCCGATATCGCCGGGCTATTTCGCGACGGGTCTGGCAATTCGGCGGTCGACGACGTCGCCGTGCTGTGGGTGTTCGGCGCGGGCGGCGGCTTTCACTGGCCCGGCCGGCGGCCTCTACGACCGACTCGGGGCCACCCTCGCGCCCGAGGGCATCGCGTCCTTTCAGGTCGCGTACCGGCGTCCCGCGGATCTGATCGAGTGCGTGCTCGACGTCCTCGTCGCGATCACCTATCTCGCCGACCGTGGGCGCACGCGCGTGGTGCTCGTCGGCCACTCGTTCGGCGGCGCGGTCGTCATCACGGTCGGGGCGGCCAGCGACGCGGTGATCGGCGTCGCGGCGCTCAGCAGCCAGACGGCCGGTACGGGCGCCGCCGCCGCGATCGCGCCGCGCCCGCTCTTCCTCGGGCACGGCAGCGCCGACGAGGTGCTCCCGGACCGCTGCTCGCGCGACATCTACTCGCGCGCCCGCGAGCCGAAACGCCTCGTGCTCTACCCCGGGTGCGGGCACGGGCTCGACGCCTGCCGCGAGACGCTCGACGCGGACCTCACGGCGTGGCTGCGCGGGACGACGGGCCTCCGCGTCCCGGCGTGACAGGCGACGACCGACCCGCGCCGTCCGCCGCGCACGATGCGATCGCCGTCCGCGCGGTGACCGACGCCGACGAGATCGAGGCGCTCGTCCCGGTCCTGCTGCTGGCGGAGCCGAGCGAGCGGGCGCTGCGTTGGAGCCTCGAGCACCTGAGCGACGCCGTGTACCGCGCCGACCTCACCGCGGACGGGAGTCTCGCCGCGTCGGCCACGATGCGGTGGAGCGGCGACGCGTGCGAGATCGTCGAGCTCGGCGTTGTCGAGTCGCTCCACGGACGCGGCGTCGGGCGCGCGTTGGTGGTGTGGCTGTGCGCCGAAGCCGCGCGCCGCGGCAAGCGCGCGATCGAGGTGGGCACGGGTAACGCGAGCCTCGGCAATCTCGCGTTCTACCAGAAGTGCGGCTTCCGCTTTCACCACGTCAGGCAGGACTACTTCCGCTACCACCGCACGCCGGTCTACGAGAACGGGATCGAGGTGCGCGACCTCGTCGTCTTTCGCCGGGCGTTGGGCGGCGGGGAGCCCCGCTGAGTCGAGGCGCCCCGCCGAGTCGCCGCGTGCTGACGATGCGTGTACACCCGACCCGCGTACCGCTCACCCGATGGGGTCGCCGCCCGTCGCGCCGTAGACCATTCCGGTGATGTAGCTCGCCTCGTCCGACGCGAGGAGCACGTAGATCGGCGCCAACTCCCTGGGCTGCGCCGGGCGCTTCAGCGGCACGTCCTGCCCGAACGTCGCGACCTTTTCGGGGTCGAGCGTCGCCGGGATGAGCGGCGTCCACACCGGACCCGGCGCGACCGCGTTGACGCGGATCCCCTTCTCGGCCACGGACTGCGCCAGCCCCTGCGTGAAGTTCTTGATCGCCGCCTTCGTCGACGCGTAGGCGAGCAGCTCGGGCGATGGCTGGTATGCCTGGACCGAGCAGGTGTTGATGATCGCGCTTCCAGGCTTGAGGTGTGGCACCGCCGCGCGACAGATCCAGAACAGCGCGTAGACGTTGGTCTTGTACGTGCGGTCGAACTCCTCGGTCGTGAACTCGGTGATGTCCTGGTGCGTCGTCTGGAACGCGGCGTTGTTCACGAGCACGTCGAGCTTGCCGAGCTCCTGAACCGTCCGCTCGACGAGTTGGGCGCAGTGCTGCTCGTCGGTGATGTCGCCGCGGAGCAGCAGCGCGCGCCGACCCGCCGCCTCGACGAGGCGCCGCGTCTCGTTCGCGTCGTGGTCCTCGCTCAGGTACGCGATCGCGACGTCGGCCCCCTCGCGCGCGAAGGCGAGCGCGACCGCGCGCCCGATCCCCGAGTCGGCGCCGGTGACGAGCGCGACCTTACCGGCGAGCTTCCCGCTTCCCTTGTACGAATCCTCGCCGTGGTCGGGCTTGGGCGTCATCTCGCGCTCGGTGCCCGGGGCATCCTGCGCTTTCGTCGGCTGGGCCTTGGGGCCGGCCTTGGTCGGGTCGGAAGACATGAGAGCAATACGAGGTGAAATCGGGAATCAGCCGGCCGCGAGCGCCTGCTCGACGGCAGCAAGGTCTTCATTCGTCAGCTGCCACGCCGCGGCGGCGGCGTTCGCGCGCACTTGCTCGGCCCGCGTCGCACCCGCGATGACCGAAGCAACGGCCGGCCGCGCGAGCAGCCACGCGATCGCCAGCTCGAGCACCGTGTGCCCGCGCGCGCCGGCCACGGCCGTCAGCCGCTCGACGCGCGCGAGGTTGTCGTCGGTGAGCCGGTCGTGCCCCCATCCGCCGGAACCGAGCCGTGTGTCCGGCGGCGGTGGCGCGCCGCGGCGGTACTTGCCGCTCAGCAGCCCGCTCGCCAGGGGGAAGTAGGGCAGGAACCCGAGCCCGTCGCGCTCGCACTCCGCGAGCACGCCGTCCACCTCGGGCGTGCGGACGAACAGGCTGTACTCGTTCTGCACGCTCGCGAAGTGCGCGGCGGTCGGCACGCCGCGCGCGGCGCGGATCTGCTCGACCGAGACGTTCGAGCACCCCACCTCTCGCACCTTGCCCTCGCGCACGAGGTCGTCGAGCGCACCCATGGTCTCCGCGATCGGCACGGCCGGGTCGGGTCGGTGCATCTGGTACAGGTCGATCACGTCGGTGCCGAGCCGGCGCAGACTGTCTTCCGCCGCGCGCCGGACGTATTCGGGGCGTCCGCCGCCGGGGCGCGCGTCGTCGATGCGGATCCCGAACTTCGTCGCGACCACGACCTCGGGGCGCCGGTCGCCTAACGCGCGGCCGAGGAACTCCTCGCTGCGCGTCCCGCCGTAGACGTCGGCCGTGTCGAAGAACGTGACGCCCGCGTCGAGCGCAGCGTTCACGACATCGGCCGTCGCCGCCGCGTCGAGCCGCGCGCCGAAGTTGTTGCAACCGAGGCCGACGGCGCTGACGTGCAGCGAGCCGATCCGGCGAGGGGCGATGGCGGTGGTCGTCATGCCCGGGGCCCGGTGCGAGTGGTGTGCCGCTAGGCTGGGGAGGGCAAGAGCATTTTGGACGGCATCACAGGATTCGCAGGGTTAGCAGGATCGAGCTCGCGCACGACGGTCCTTCGCGGCAGGTGCCAACCGTTTTCGACATCAATCGGGGGACCAGTCTCGCGGGACCTCAATGCCGAGAATCCCGTCAATCCTGTAATCCCGTCAAAGGGCTGTTGCTCCTACGGCCCGGTCCCCGCGCCTGACGCCCCGCCAGCCGCGCTCGGCCGTCCCGTCGGCGAGCCGGTCGGCCGCGACGGCGTGCCCGTTCCGGGCTCGGCCGCGATCACCGGGGCGCCGAACTGATCGCGCCCCTTCTGCACGTATGGCACGCCCGCGCGCATCCACTCCGGCGCCGGCTCGCCTTTGAGATGGTGCGCGAAGAACTGCTGCATCCGCCGGTCGACGTCGAGCTGGTTCGCGCGCTTGCGCGGGTTGTGCCCGTCGCCGTTGTAGTCCAGGAGGTAGGCCTCCTTCCCGAACCGCCGCATGCCGACGAAGAGCTCGATCCCCTGGTACCACGGCACGGCGCCGTCGCCGTCGTTGCTCATGATCAGCGCCGGCGTGGTCACCCGGTCGACGTAGAACAGCGGCGAGTTCTCGAGGTAGCGCGGGAGCGCGTCCCACAGCGACTTGCCGATGCGGCTCTGCCCCTTCTCGTACTGGAACGCGCGCGCCACGCCGCTCTCCCAGCGAATACCGCCGTAGGCGCTCGTCATGTTAGCCACGGGCGCGCCGAGGAACGCGGCGCGGAAGTACGGCGTCTGCGTGATGATGTACGCACTCTGGTAGCCGCCCCAGCTCTGCCCCGCGATCCCCACGTGCGCCTCGTCCACGAAGCCGCGCGCCGCGATCGCCTGCACGCCCGGCAGGATCGACTTGAGCGCGCTCTGCCCCGGGAAGCCGGTCGTGTAGTGGATGTCGGGGAAGAAGACGACGTAGCCGTTCGACGTGTAGACGGTCGGGTTGATGACGTTCCGTCCGGACGGCGCGTTGTACAGGTGGAGGTTGTCCGACAACTGCTCGTAGAAGTAGACGAGCATCGGGTAGCGCCGCGACGCGTCGAATCCCGCGGGCTTGTACAGGATGCCCTTGAGCGGCACGCCGTCCGTGTTTCGCCAGCGCACGAGTTCCGCCGACCCCCACGCGTACTGCGCCTGCTGCGGGTTCGCGTCGCTCACCTTCGCGAGCGCGTCCAACCGCTCGCCGACGTACACGTCGGGCGACGCGACGAACGTCTGGCGCGTGAGCGCGTACTCCTCCGCGCCCTGGGCCTTGATCGGCACGCCGAAGCGCGCGTCGGCCATCACGATCCGCTCGGGCGCTCGGCCGCCGTCGACGCGCGCCCGATAGAACCCACTCGCCTTCGTCTCGTCGTCGAACGCGCTCAGCACCAGTGGCGCCGCGGGGTCGAGGTAGCGCGACTCGCGGTCCAGCCGCACGACCCGGAGCGTCGTGTGCCCGCGCGCGCCGGCCGAGTCGGTGACCACCCGCGGCGCGCGCCGGCCCGTGGGGTCGACCGCCCACACGTCGTAGCGCGAGTAGACGAGTAGGTCGCGCTCGCCGTCGCGTGCGCTCCCCGTCCACCCCGCCTCGCCCCACGGCGCGGGCTCGCTCGGCGTGTCCCACGTCTCCTCGTCGAAGCGCACGCCGCGCAGCGCGGCCGTCAGCTGCACGGCGCGCCGCGCCGCGACGTCGTAGGCCTGCCACCCCGCGGACTGCCCCGCGGCGGCGCCGAACCAGGTCACGTAGCGACCGTTAGGCGAGAGCTGCGCCCCGAACGGCACCTTGCGGGCGACCACCGTCCGCGCCCCGGTGCGCGCGTCGAGCAGCACGACGTCGCTGCCGCCCTCGCCCCACAGCTGCGCGAGCGCGTACGGCACGCCGGTCACCGACAGCGCGACGCGTCCGTCGTCGCTCACGGTGACCGTCTGCAGCGTGTCGTTCCCGAGCCGCACGAATCGCCCCGTCGCCGGCGTGTACACGGCCGTGTAGGCCCGCGCGCGGTCGCGCGTCGCTTCGACGCGCTGCTGCGGCTGGAGGCGCGCGTCCTGCCAGTGCCACAAGTCGAGTACCGCCCGGTCCGCCAGCGAGTCCGCCGGGACCGAGTCGGCCGGCGCAGGCGCGAGCCCGAAGACCAGCGCCGACCCGTCGCGCACGAAGTTCACGCCGCGGTCGCTGAGCGACAGCCCGCGCTCCACGGCCGCGGGGGCCACCACGGCCCGCGCCGCCGAGCGCGCATCCGCCGCGCGGCCGTCGAGCCGCGCGTGGTAGAGCGTCCAGCGCGGCTTCGCGGCGAGCGAATCGTCCCGATTGGACACGAACGCGAGCTGCCGCGCGGCGTGGTCGAACGCGAGCGCCTTGTACTCCCCGTGCCCGGTCGCGAGCGCGAGCTCTGCGCCGAGCGACGCGCCGGCGCGTGCCGGGGCCTCGCCCAACGAGCGCACGTACGCCCCGTCGCGCCCCGGGGTCCGCGACGACACGGCGTACGCCAGCCACCGCGCGCTGTCGCCGACCGCGTACGAGATCACGTCCGGGATGCGCGTCTCCGCGCCGGTGGCGAGGTCGCGCACGACGAGCGTCGACCCGTACTCGCGCTTCCGCGCCCCGCCGCTCTCGGCGACCGGCCGCGGCGTCGCCCCGGGGCTCGGCGCCGCGCTCCCGGCCGGCGCCGCCACGCCCGGGGGCGCGCTCCCCGGCGGCGCCCCGCTCGCACCCGTGCCGACGCGCGCCGCGCTGTCGCGCCGTGCCGCCGCGCGGGCGTCGGCCGTGTCCGCGGGCTCGAGCAGGTACGCGAGCCAGCCACCGGCGTCGCGCGGCATCGCGAAGCTCCGCACGCGCGGGATCGTCTCGACCCGGCCGTCGCTCAGCGACACGACCGCGAGCGACGCCGGCGGCGTCTTTCGCTTCTCGCGCCGCGCGCGGCCGAACTCCGCTGCCGGCGCGTAGGCGAGCGCCGCGACCACCCGGCCGTCGGCCGAGAATACCGCCGGGGGCGCGGTGAAACCCGAGTCCACGTTCACCACCTGCTGCGGGCGCCCGACGTAGCCGCGCGGCACCTGGTATTCCGTCGCCCCGTGCGTCGAGCGCACGACGAGGGGCCCGTCGCCCACCTGCGGCGCGAGCGTGTATGCGATCCACCGCCCGTCGCGCCCGAGCGTCGTTCCCTGCACCGTCACCCACCGGTCGTAGTCGGACTGGGTGAGCGGCCGCTTGGGCGCGGTCGGCTGCGCGCCGAGCGGGCGGGCGCGCGCGCCGGCGGTGAGGCCGGTGATCGCTGCGAGGACGACGACGCCGGAAGCGCGGGGCATGAAGGGCGCAGGAACGGAGGACGGGGCCGGCGGCCTGATTGACCGCCCGCATTTCTTAGGGGTAAGCTACCCGGAACGTTCACCCCTCAGCCGATTACGCCGATGTCCGAGACGCCGTTGCCGATCGCGATCTTCCACGAGCACCCCGACTGGTTCCGCCCGCTCTTCGCGGAGCTCGACCGGCGCGGGACGCCCTACGTGCGGCTCGACGCGGCGTCGCACTCGTTCGACCCCGGCGAGCGCGAGGCGCCGTACTCGGTGGTCTTCAACCGCGCGTCGCCGTCGGCATACCTGCGCGGCCGGGCGAACACGACGTTCTACACGCTCGACTGGATGCGCCACCTCGAGCGCATCGGGGTCGAGGTGGTGAACGGGTCGAAGGCGTACGCGATGGAGCTCACGAAGGCCGGCCAGCTGGACCTGCTCGCCTCGCTCGGGCTCGGCTACCCGCGGGCGCGCGTCGTCAACAGCCCCGCGGCCGCCCTCGCGGCCGCCGACGCGCTCCGTTTCCCAGTGCTCGTCAAGGCCAACATCGGCGGCAGCGGCGCCGGCATCGTCGAGTACGGCAGCCGCGAGCAGCTCGCCGCCGCCGTCGAAGCTGACGCGGGCGGGGCCGGCGCGCTCGACTTCGGCGTCGACGGCACCGCGCTCGTGCAGGAGCGCGCCCCGCTCCGCGACGGCCGCATCACGCGCGTCGAGACGTTAGGCGGCAAGTTCCTCTACGCGATCAACGTCTACCCGGCGGGCGACTTCAACCTCTGCCCGGCCGACGCCTGCCAGACCACCGGCGGCGCCGAACTCTCGCGCGCCGCGTGCGCGCTCGACGCGCCCAAGAACGGGATGCGCGTCGAGGGCTACGCGCCGCCCGCGGCGGTGATCGCCGCGGTCGAGGCGATCGTGCAGGCCGCGGGCATCGACGTCGGCGGCGTCGAGTACCTCGTCGACGACCGCGACGGGAAGGTGTACTACTACGACGTCAACGCGCTCTCCAACTTCGTCGCGGACGCGCCGCGCGTCGTCGGCTTCGACCCGTTCGCGCGACTCGCCGACTACCTCGAGGCGCGCGCCGGCCTCGTGCCGGCCGCGGTGGGCTGAGTGCGCTACGGCTACTGGCTGCCCGTCTTCGGCGGGTGGCTCCGCAACGTGCCCGACGAGGCGATGGAGACCTCGTGGGCGTACGCCAAGCGACTCGCGCAGCGCTCGGAGCAGATCGGCTTCGACCTCACGCTCGTCGCCGAGCTGTTCCTCAACGACATCAAGGGCATCGACGCGCCGTCGCTCGACGCCTGGTCGACGGCCGCCGCGCTCGCCGCCGTCACCGAGACGCTGGAGCTGATGGTCGCGGTCCGGCCGACGTTCCACAACCCGGCGATCCTCGCCAAGCAGGCGGCCAACGTCGACCGCATCAGCGGCGGGCGCCTCTCGCTCAACGTCGTCTCGTCGTGGTGGGCCGACGAGGCGCGCCGCTACGGCGTGCGCTTCGACGCGCACGACGACCGCTACGCGCGCACCGCCGAGTGGCTGCACGTGGTCGACGCCGCGTGGCGCGAGCCGACCGTCAGCTTCAAGGGCCATTACTACCAGGTGGACGAGACGGTGCTCGAGCCCAAGCCCGTGACGCGCCCGGGCCGCCCGCGCCCCGTCGTCTACGCCGGCGGGGAGAGCGAGTCCGCCAAGACGCTCATCAGCCGCGATTGCGACGCGTTCGTGATGCACGGCGACGGACCGGCGCAGATCGCCCCCAAGGTGGCCGACATGCGCGCGCGCCGCGAGCGCGCCGCGGTCGAGCGCACGGGACGCGCCGACGGGCTCGCGCCGATGCAGTTCGGCGTCGCGGCCTACGTGATCGTCCGCGACAGCGACGCCGAGGTCAAGCGGGAGCTGGACCGGATCACCGACGTCGCGCCCGGGTCGCCCGGCTACCGCAACTACCAGGACTGGGTCGCGAACACCAAGCTCGAAGGCGCCCTCTCGCTGCAGGACTACTCGGTGTCCAACCGCGGCCTGCGGACGGGCCTCGTCGGCACCCCCGAGCAGGTCGCCGAGCGCGTGCGGGCCCTCGCGGACGTCGGCGTGGACCTGCTGCTCATCCAGTGCAGCCCCCAGCTCGAAGAGATGGAGCGCTTCGCGGAGCAGGTAATGCCCCTCGCGCGGGAGATGGCCACCGCGTAGCGCGGCCGGGTCGGGCGCGGTCCGGCGCGGTCGGGTGGGGCGCCGCCGGCTGCAGGCTCGGCGGCGCGCCCGGCCGGACGGTCGGGCGTAGCTTGCGGGCATGCGCGCCCTGCTCAACTACTTCCTCCGCGGCGTGGCCGTGGTCGCCCCGCTGGCGGTCACGGGCTACGTGTGCTGGCGCCTGTTCGAGGCGGTGGACTCGTGGCTCGGCCTCCGCGTGCCCGGGGTCGGCTTCGTCCTGACCGTGACCTTCCTGATCGTCGTCGGCTTCCTCGCCTCGACGTTCATCGCGCGCGGCGTGCTCGGCGTGATCGAGCGCGTGCTGACGCGGCTGCCGCTCGTGCGCCTGCTCTACGGGTCGACGAAGGACCTGCTCAACGCCTTCGTCGGGGAGCAGCGCCGCTTCGACCGCCCCGTGGCGGTCGCGCTCTACCCGGACGCCGGCGGCGAGGTGTTAGGCTTCGTCACGCAGACGTCTCTCGACCACCTCGGCCTCGCGGGCCGCGTCGCGGTCTACCTGCCGATGTCGTACAGCGTCGCCGGCCACGTCGTGCTCTTCCCGCCGGACCGCGTGCGGCCCGTCGCGGCGGAGAGCGCGGACGTGATGGCGTTTCTCGTCTCGGGCGGGGTCACCCGGGCGGCGGCGCCCGGCGCGCGGGTACGCCAGGCCGCGGCGCCAACGCGAGCGCCGGCGCTCGCGTCACCCCCGCAGGAACGCGCCTAACGCCTCGTTCACCACCGCGGGCGCGTCGGCCTGCACGAAGTGCCCCGCGCCCGGCACGCGCACGACGCGCAGGTCCGCCACCCACGGCTCCAGCCCGTCCGCGTTCGAGCGGAGCAGCGCCGGGTCGTCCTCCCCCCACACCACCAACGTCGGCGCCCGCACGACGTCGCCGCCGGGCGCCCCGTCCGCGTCGAACGTTTGGCGCGGCCGCCGCGCCGCCGCGCGGTAGTAGGCGAGCGCCGCCCGGAGCGCCCCCGGCGACGAGAACGCCGCGTCGTACGCCGCGTGGTCGGCCGCCGTGAACGCGCCGGGTCGGTGCATCGACGTCCACGTCGCGTGCAGCAGCGCCCGCCCGCGGGCGCCCAACAGCAGCTCGGGGACGACCGGCACCTGCACCGCGCCGGTGTACCACGAGCGCAGCGCCTGCCCCGGCGTCCGCAGGAGCTCGACGAACCGTCGCGGGTGCGGCGCGTTGAGGATCGCGAGCCGCGCGACGACCTCCGGGTGCCGCGCCGCGACGCGCCACGCGATCGCCCCGCCCCAGTCGTGCCCCACCACGTGCGCGCGCCCGCCGCCTAACGTGCTCGCCACCGCCGCCACGTCCCCCGCGAGCCGGTCCAGCGCGTACGCCGACACGCCCGCGGGGCGCTGGCTCAGGTTGTAGCCGCGCAGGTCGAGCGCCACGGCGCGGAACCCCGCGTCCGCGAGCGCGCCGATCTGGTGCCTCCACCCGTACCAGAAGTCCGGAAACCCGTGCAGCAGCACGACGACCGGCCCCTTCCCGCGGGCGACGTAGTGCAGCCGCACGCCGTCGCCGTCCGCCCACCCGTCCTCGCCGAGTCCGGTCGCGGCGCCGGTGGGCGGCGCATGTGTCGGCGCGCCCGAGGGCGCCTCCCACGGCGCGTACACCCCGGACCTTCTACGGGCGCGCGGCCGGCGCCGGCGTCGGCGCGGCGGGCGCGACCACCGGCGCGGCCGGCGCGGTCGCCGGCTCGAGCGTGCGGTTGGCCCGCAGCGCGTGGCACGACGTGTACTCGTAGAACCCGCCCCCGCCGACCACGAGCGCGACCAGCACCACGAGCCAGAGCGGCCGCCCGCGCCGTTCGAACTGGATATCCGCCATCGGTCAGCGCGCCCCCGCCCCGGTCCCGCCCCGCGCCGCGCCCTCGAGCCGCGACTGCAGCCGCTGCACGTGCGCCTCGACCAGCGCGACCAGCTCCCGCATCGTGGGCGCGTCGAAGACGAGCTTCGCCCCCGCCGCGGCGTAGATCTCGGGGAGCGGTCGCGTGCCGCCTAACGCCAGCGCCGACCGGTAGCGCGCCACCGCATCGCCCTGGTCGTCCAGCGCGCGCCGCCACACCTGCAGCGCGCCGAGCTGCGCGATTCCGTACTCGATGTAGTAGAACGGCAGCTCGAAGACGTGCAGCTGCCGGTACCAGCGCGCGACCCGCTCCCGCTCGAGCCCAGACCAGTCGACCCCGCGCTCGAACCGCGCGCGCACCCGCAGCCACTCCGCGTCGCGCGCGGCCGCGTCCCCGCCGTCCGGGCTCGTGTAGATCCAGCGCTGGAATGCGTCCACGCTCGCCACGTGCGGCAGCGTCGTGAGCACGTCGACCAGGTGCTCCAGCATCGCCGCGTCCGCGTCCTCGGGCGCGTAGTAGCCCGTCGGACGCGCGAGGTACGGCGCCGCGAGCAGCTCCATGCTCATCGAGGCGAGCTCCGCCGCCTCGTGCCCGGTCGAGCGCTGCCAGATGAGCGGCAGACCGTGCGCGGCGAAGTCGTGGAAGCAGTGCCCCGCCTCGTGCACCAGCGTGTTCACGTCGTCGGGCACGCCGACCGCGTTCATGAAGATGAACGGACGCCCGCGCCACGGCAGCTTCGTGCAGTAGCCACCCGGCGCCTTCCCCGCGCGGCTCTCGAGGTCGAGCAGCCCCTCGGCCGCCATCGTGTCGAACTCGCGGCCTAACGTCGGGTCCACGCGCGCGAACACCCGCCGCGCCCCGCCGACGAACTCGTCGACGCTCGCGAAGGGCACGAGCGGCCGGTCGCCGTGCAGGTCCACCGCGAGGTCCCACGGCCTGAGCGCGTCGACGCCGAGCACGCCGCGCCGGTACGCCATGAGCCGCTCGACCGCGGGCACCACCGTTTCCTCGACCGCGTCGTGAAAGCGCGCGACGTCGTCGGCGGTGTAGTCGAAGCGGTGCTTCGCCGCGAACGCGTACTGCTGGTAGTCGGCGAACCCCGCGTTCCGCGCCACGCGGACGCGCCGCCCGTACAGTTCGTCGAACAGCCGCGCCATCGCGTCCCGCTCGGCCAGGTACGCGTCCGCCCCGACCCGGAACGCGCGCTCGCGCGTCGGCCGGTCCGGCGATCGCAGGTACGGCTGCAGCTGCGGGATCGTCCTGCGCTCGCCGTCCCAGTCCGCGCCGAGGTTGCCGGTCAGCTTCTGGTACTGCGCCGACAGCTCCTCGATCTCGGCGAAGAGCGGGACGTTCTCCTCGCGGAAGATTTCCGCGTCGGTGCGGAAGCGCCGGATGGTCGTCTCCAGGTCCGGCCGCGACCAGCCGAGCGCGAGCAGCCGCCGCGCGAGCCCGACGCCGGCCTCGTCGACCTTCGGGAAGACCTCGGTCGAGAAGCGGAGGTACGCCGCCTCCTTCGCCGGGTCGGACGTGTCGCCCGTGTAGGCGATCATCGCGAGCGTGCCCGCCTCGCCTAACAGCGCCTCGACCTTGGACCACTCCGCGAGCCACGCCTCGACCGTGTCGACCGTCAGCGGGGCCGCCGCCAGCGCGGCGTAGAGCGGGGCGACGTCGTCCCAGGTCGCGTCGGTGAGCGCGGCGGGCGATTCGGGCAGGATGACGGCGGACACGGCAGACGGGCGGACGGGGCGGAGACGCGCCGGCGACGACCCGGCGCGGGCGACCCCGGATCATAGCCGATCCGGCGTGGTCCGATCAGCCGACGCGCGCATCCGGCATGGGCGGAGCGCGCATGAACTGCGCGAGCATGGGACGCGTTAGCCCCGTGTGCGGAACGCGCACCACGATGCGCGGGGCGTACGCCACCGCTCGCCTCCGTAGTCGTGCGGACACAAGATCCCGGTGCGCTCCGCACGACTCCGCACCACTCCGAATGGCCCCGCGGGGCCCCGGTCCTAAGTTCGATCCTATGCACACGTCGCCCGTCGCACCGCACGAGCCGCACGCGCCACACGTGGTCGTCGTGGGCGGCGGCGTGAGCGGGCTCGCCGCCGCCGAACGCGTGCTTCGCGCCGACCCCGCCGCGCGCGTCACGGTGCTCGAAGCCGCGGACCGGCTCGGCGGCATGATCCACACCGAGCGCGTCGGCGCGTTCACCTACGAGATCGGCGCCGACTCGGTCCTCGCGGCCAAGCCGGCCACACGCGAGCTGTGCGCGCGCCTCGGGATCGCCGACCGCCTGCACGGCTCGACTGGGCGCGGCGCCTTCGTGTACCGCGCGGGTCGCCTCTGCCGACTGCCGGCGGGGCTCTCCGGCCTGATGCCCACGCAGCTCCGCCCGCTCGCGACCTCGGGCATCCTTTCCGCACGTGGCCTCGCCCGCGTTGCCGTCGAGCCGTGGCGCCGCCCGCCGACATCGACCGAGGACGAGTCGATCCGCACGTTCGTCGTGCGCCGCATGGGCCGCGAAGCGTACGAGCGCCTCGTCGAGCCGCTCCTCACCGGCATCTACGCCGGCGACGGCGCGCAGCTCAGCATCGACGCGACGTTCCCGCAGCTCCGCCAGGTCGAACGCGAGCACGGCAGCTTACTGCGCGGCCTGCGGGCCCGCGCGGCCGCGGCCGCCGCGGCGACGTCCGCGGGCGCGCCGGCGCCCTCCCCGTTCCTGTCGCTCCCGACCGGCCTCTCCGAACTCGTCGAGGCGCTCGAGCGCGCGCTCGTCGCGAGCGGGCGTGTCCGGATCGTGCGCGGCGCGCCCGTGCGCTCGCTCCGCGCCCCGCGCGACGTCGCCTGGGGCGACGTCGCCTGGGGCACGCACCCGCGGCGCGCCCACGTCGTCTTCGACGGCGGCGCCCTCGACGCCGACGCGGTCATCCTCGCCACGCCGACGCCGGCCACCGCGGGACTCCTCGCGCCGCTCGACGCCGCGCTGGCCGCGGAGTTAGGCACGATCACCCACGGCTCGACCGCGTCCGTGACGCTCGCCTACGCGCGGCGCGACGTCCCGCACGCGCTCGACGGCACCGGCTACGTCGTGCCGCGCGCCGCCGGCCGCCCGGTCATGGCCTGCACGTGGCTCTCGAGCAAGTGGGCCGGCCGCGCCCCGGACGACGCGGCGCTCTTCCGCGTCTTCCTGGGCGGCGCGCACCGCCCGGAGGTCATGCAGCACGACGACGCCGAGCTCGCCCGCCTCGCGCGCGCCGAGCTGCGCGACGTGCTCGGCGTCGCCGCGGCCCCGCAGCTCTCGCGCGTCGCGCGGTGGGCGAACGCGATGCCGCATTACACCCTCGGCCACACCGAGCGGGTCGCGCGCATCACCGGCCGCGCCGCGGCGCACCCGTGGCTCGCACTCGCCGGCAACGCGTACCAGGGCGTCGGGATCCCCGACTGCATCCGCTCCGGGCAGGCCGCCGCCGACCGCGTCCTCGTCGGCGTGCGGCGGCCGAGCGACCGCGCCGCCGCGGCGGCCTAACGGTCGTCCGCCGACGCCGGACCGCCGCCGCCCGCCGCACCGCTCTCGCATGCCGACACCGCCCGACCGCGAGCGCTTCGTCCCCGTCGTCGCCGTCGCCCTCCACGCCCGCGTCGCCCCACTCGCCGTGCGCGAGCGCGCGGCGTTCGCGCCGGGCCGCGGCGCCGCGGCCCACGTCGCCACGCGCGCCGGCGTCGACGAGGCGTTCGTCCTCTCGACCTGCAACCGCATCGAGCTCTACGCCGTCGCGCCCCGCGACGGCCGCGCCGCGACGGTCGCCGCGCTCGTCGCGCTCTTGGCCGAGCGGAGCGGGATGCCCGCCGACCGCCTCCGCGCGATCGCGACGATCCACGTCGGCACCCAAGCGGCGCGCCACCTCTGCCGCGTCGCCGCCGGCCTCGACTCGCTCGTCTTCGGCGAAACGCAGATCACCGGACAGCTTCGCCGCGCCCTCGCCGACGCCCGGGCCGACGGCGTCCTCGGCCCGATCCTGCAGCGCCTCGGCAGCACCGCGCTCGCGGCCGGCCGCCGCGCGCGGCCCCTCGTCGCCGCGCCCGAGGCCGGTCGCCAGGCGCCGCTCTCGGTAGTCGAAGCCGCCGTGCGCGCCATCGGCGGCGGGGAGGGCCTGCGCGGACGCGACGTCCTCGTCGTCGGCGCCGGCGACACGGCGCGCGACGTGCTGGCCCTCGTCGCGCGCGCGGGCGCGCGCCGCGTGACCGTCGTCAACCGCTCCGCCGAACGCGGCGCCGCCCTCGCGGCGCGCCACGCCGTCGAGGTCGCGCCGTGGGAAGCGCTCGACGAGTACGCCGCGGCGGCCGACGTGATCTTCGCCTGCACCGCGGCCGACGCCACCGTCCTCGGCCCCGCCCAGCTCGAGCGTGCGGCGCACGGCCGCCGCGCCGGCGACGGACCGCGGCCGGTCGCGGTCGTCGACCTCGGCGTGCCGCGCAACGTCGACCCGCGCGTCGCCGCCCTCCCGCACGTCACCGTCTGGGACCTCGACGCGCTCGCCCCGTCGCACGCGGGCGGCGACGTCGACACCGAGGCTGCCGACGCCGAGGTCGAGCGCTGGGCCTGTCGCTTCACGCGCTGGCTCCGAGCCCGCGACGTCGTCCCCACGATCGCCCAGCTCCGCGCCGCCGCCGACGAGGTCCGCGAGATCGAACTCGCGCGCGCCCTCGCCCGCCTCGGCGACCTGGGCGCGCGCGAGCAGGAGGTCGTGCGCGCCCTCGCCGCGCGGCTCGTGAATAAATTGCTTCACGCCCCGGTCGCGGCCCTCGCGGCCGAGCCCCGAACGCACGAGGCCGCCGCGCGTCGACTCTTCGGCCTCGACCGCGAGCAGGCCATCCCCCTCTTCGACGCCGCCGACACGCCCGGCGCTGCGCCCGCCGCAGACGACCCGGACGCCGCCGTCCGCACCCGCCAGCCCCGCGAACGTGAGTCCCGTCCGCGCGTCGCCCGCCGAGCGGCCGCTTCCTGAGCGGCTGCCCTCCGACTGCTCTTCTTCCATGCCTTCGCTGCTCCCCTCCGCGCCCGCGTCCGCCCCGTCTGACCCCGCGCGCGACCGGGAGCCGGCCGGGCCGTTCCTGCGCGCCGCCCGCGGCCTGCCGGTCGACCGCACGCCCGTCTGGTTCATGCGCCAGGCCGGCCGCACCCTGGCCGAGTACCGCAAGGTACGCGAGCGGTACACGCTGCTCGAGATCTGCGGCATCCCCGACGTTTGCGCCGAGGTCACGCTCCAGCCGATGCGCCGCATGCCGCTCGACGCGGCGGTGATGTTCGGCGACATCATGCTGCCGCTCGTCGGCGTGGGCGTCGACCTCGACATCGTCGAGAAGGTCGGCCCCGTGATCGCGCATCCGGTGCGCACGATGGCCGACGTCCGCGCGATCCGCCCGCTCGACGCCGAGGCCGACGTGCCCGCCGTCATCGAGGCCGTGCGCCTCGTCCGCCGCGCGCTCGAGCCGCACCGCGCCGTGCTCGGCTTCGCCGGCGCACCATTCACCCTCGCGTCGTACCTGATCGAGGGCAAGCCGACGCGCGACTTCGTCCACACCAAGGCGCTCATGCTGGGCGCGCCCGACGTCTGGGACGAACTGATGAACCGCCTCGTCGACATCGTCGTCGCGTTCCTGCGCGCCAACGCCGCCGCGGGCGCCGACGCGCTCCAGCTGTTCGACAGCTGGGTGGGCGCCCTTTCCGCGGTCGACTACGCGCGCCACGTCCGCCCCTACACGCAGCGCATCTTCGCCGAGTTGCGGGAACTCGGCGTGCCGCTCGTGCACTTCGGCACCGGGACCGCGCACCTGCTCGACATGATGAAGGACGACGGCGGCACGGTGATCGGCCTCGACTGGCGCGTCCCGCTCGACGACGCGTGGGCGCAGGTCGGCCACCACCTGGGCGTGCAGGGGAATCTCGACCCGGCGGCCCTCTCCGCGCCGCTCGACGTCGTCGAGGCACAGACGCGCGACATCCTCGACCGCGCCGGCGGCCGCCCCGGGCACGTGTTCAACCTCGGCCACGGCCTCCTCCCGCAGACGCCGCTGGCCGCGATCGAGCGCGTCGTCGAGGTGGTCCACGCGCACCGGCCGGCCCGCCCCGCGGCCGCCTAACGTTCGCCGCTTTCCGGAACCATGAAGACCGCGCTACTGCTGCTCGCCTACGGCACGCCCGAGACGTCCGAGTTCGTCGTCCCGTACTACACCCACATCCGCGGCGGCCGCCCGCCGTCCGAGGAGCGGGCCGACGACCTGCGCCACCGCTACGACGCGGTCGGCGGTAAGACGCCGCTCACCCGTCTGACCAACGAAGTCCGCGACCAGGTCGCCGCCGGCCTCGCCGCGCGCGGCCTCGACGTGCCGGTCTACGTCGGGATGAAGCACTGGACGCCGTGGATCGCCGAGGCGGTCGGGCAGATGGCGAAGGACGGCGTCGAGCGCGTCGTCTGCGTCGTACTCGCGCCGCACTACTCGCGCTTCTCGGTCGGCGGCTACCAGCGCTACCTGTTCGAGGGGATGGGCAAGCACGACGTCGACTTCACGGTCGACTTCGTCGAGCAGTGGTACGACCACCCCGGCTACGTCGACACGATGGCCACCGTGGTGCGCGACCAGCTGGCCGAGTGGCCGGCCGAAGAGCGCGACGGCGTGACGGTGATCTTCTCGGCGCACTCGCTTCCCGAGCGCATCCGCACTTGGGGCGACCCGTACGAGGCGCAGCTGGAAGACAGCGCGCGCCTCGTCTCCGCCGCCGCGGGCCTCCCCGGCTACCGACGCGCGTGGCAGAGCGCCGGCCAGACCGGCGAGCCGTGGATCGGCCCCGACATCCTGGACTTCCTTCCGCAGCTGCGGGCGGAGGGCGTCCGGAACGTGCTCCAGGTCCCGATCGGCTTCGTCTGCGACCACCTCGAGATCCTCTACGACCTCGACATCGAGGCGAAGCACAAGGCGGACGAGTTAGGCATCACGTACCGCCGCACCGAGCTGCCCAACGCCCGCCCCGACTTCGTCGCCGCCCTCGTCGACATCGCGGCCCGCGCGGTCGCCGGCGAGAACACCGTCCGCGTCGACACCCCGCCCCCCACGACCCGCAGCCGCGCCGAGCTCGCCGAGGGCGCGTCGCCCATCCACGCCGAAGCGGCGCGGCCGGAGGGCTCGCGCCCCGAGGGCGTCCGCCCGGCGCCCGCGGCGGCGGCCGGGTCCGCGGCGTGACGCAGGCCGCCGTCGTCGCGCCCGCGCCGCCGGCCGGCGCCCGCACGCTCCGCATCGGCACCCGCGGCAGCAAGCTCGCCCTCGCGCAGGCGACGCAGGTCGTCGGCGCGCTGCGCGCGCACTGGCCCGGGCGCGGCTTCGACGTCCAGATCATCACCACCCAGGGCGACATCCGCACCGACGTCCCGCTCTCCGCGATCGGCGGCCGCGGCGTCTTCGCCGCCGAACTCGAGCAGGCGCTGCTGCGCGGCGAGATCGACGTCGCCGTCCACAGCGGCAAGGACCTCCCCTCGACGCTCGCCCCCGCGTTCGCGTTAGGCGCCTTCCCCGAGCGCGAGGACCCGCGCGACGTCGTCGCCACCCGCGGCCCGCGCCTCGCCGACCTCGGGCCCGGCGCGGTCGTCGGCACCAGCAGCCCGCGCCGCACCGCCGAACTCCGCGCGCTCCGCCCCGACCTCGAATTCCGCGACGTGCGCGGCAACGTCGACACGCGGCTCCGCAAGCTCGACGAGGGGCAGTACGACGCGATCCTCCTCGCCGCCGCCGGCCTCCACCGGCTCGGCCTGCGCCACCGCATCACCGAGTACCTGAGCATCGAGGCATCGCTCCCGATGGTCAGCCAGGGCGCCATCGCGATCGAGGTCCGCGCCGACGACGCCGACGCGCTCGCCGCCGTCGCGCCGCTCGATCACGCCCCCACGCGCGCCGCTGTCACCGCCGAGCGCGCATTCCTCGCGCGCCTGGGCGCGGGCTGCACCGCCCCGACTGGCGCGCACGCGACGCTCCAGCCGGACGGCACCCTCCACCTCGACGCGATGATTGGCGCGCTCGACCCGATGCTCGGTCAGCACGCCGTCCGCGGACGCGCCGCGGCGCCCGTCGCCGACGCCGCCGCGCTCGGTCGGACGCTCGCCGACCGCCTCATCGCGGACGGCGGCGATGCGCTGCTCCGCGCGGCGGGCGTGCGCGGTCCGGCGGCGCAGCAGGTGTGACCCGATGACGGCACAGCGCCCGGGGCCGCGGTGACCGCGGCCTCCGCAGCGCCGGCCGCGGGGACGCCGCTCGCGGGCCGTACCGTAGCCGTCACCCGCCCCCGCGAGCGCGCCGCCGGCCTCGTCGCCGCACTCGAAGCGCTCGGCGCCACCGTCCTCTCGGCGCCCGCGATCACGCTCGCCCCGCCGCCATCGTACGACGCGCTCGACGCCGCGCTCCGACGTCTCTGCGGCGGCAAGCTCGGCGGCGAGCTCGGCGGCCGCGACGACGCGTACCACTGGCTCGCCCTCACGAGCGCGGCCGCGGTCGACGTCGTCGCCGACCGCCTGGCCGGGCTCGAACTCGCGTACCCCGGCGATCCGTGCGCGCGGGTCGCAGTCGTCGGACAGGCGACCGCGCGTGCGGCACGCGCGCGACTCGGCCGGGTAGATCTCGTGCCTGCGCTGCACACGGCCGACGGGCTCGCGGCCGCGTTCCCGCTACGGTGGGGCGCGCGGGTGCTCTTTCCGTGCGCGGACCGCGCGCGCGACGCGCTGCCGTCGCTGCTCGCGGCGCGCGGGGCGCGCGTCGACCGGGTCGTCGCGTACACGACCGTCGACGCGCCCCCCGACGCGCTCGCGGAGGTCGCCGGCCGCGCCGCGGCGGGCGCGCTCGACCTGGTGTTGGTCGCGAGTCCGTCCGCGGCGGGCGCACTCGCCGGCGCGCTCGCCGCGGCGGGCCTCGCGGCCGACGCGTGCGCGGCCGTCTGCATCGGCCCGACCACGGCCGAGGCGTGCCGCGACCGCGGCCTCCGCGTCGCCGCCGTCGCCGCGTCACCCACCGACGACGCACTCGTCGCCGCCTCGGTCCGCTACCTGCTCGGCCTAACGTCGGCCGCGCACGCCGGATTCCCCTGATTCCCGCCCGCGTCCGATGTCTGCCACCGTCCTCGATCGTTTAGTCGCCCCCGCGGCCCCGGCGCCCGACCGCGCCGCGCCCGCGGCGGTCGCCCCCGCGGCCGCTCGCATCGGCCGCCTCCGCGGGCTCCCCGCGGCGCGCGGCATGCTCGCCGAAACGTCGCTCCGCCCCGAGCACCTGATCCTGCCGCTGTTCATCCGCGACGGCGTCGACGTCGTCCAGCCCATCTCGTCGCTTCCGGGCCACGCGCAGTGGACAGTCGACCGGCTGGCGGAAGAAGT
This sequence comes from uncultured Gemmatimonadales bacterium, assembly GCA_963763675.1. Classification (GTDB taxonomy): domain Bacteria; phylum Gemmatimonadota; class Gemmatimonadetes; order Gemmatimonadales; family Gemmatimonadaceae; genus BPUI01. The sequence continues at coordinate 276,561 of CAVXPN010000001.1, read as the reverse complement.
CGACGCCGTCGTCGCGGCCGGCATCCGCTCGGTACTCCTGTTCGGCATCCCCGACGCGAAGGACGCGTGCGGGACCGGCGCCTTCGCGCCGGACGGACCGGTGCCGCGCGCGATCCGCGCGATCAAGGCCCGTGCGCCGCACCTGCTCGTCGTCGCCGACGTGTGCCTCTGCGAGTACACGGCCCACGGCCACTGCGGCGCCCTCGACGACCACGGCTCGGTCGACCTGCACGCCACGCTCCCGCTCCTCGCGCAGGCGGCGGTCGCCTACGCCGACGCCGGCGTGGACATCGTCGCGCCGAGCGCGATGATGGACGGTCAGGTCGCGACGATTCGCGGGGCGCTCGACGCCGCGGGGCACGCGGGCGTGCCGATCATGTCGTACTCGACCAAGTTCGCCTCCGCGTTCTACGGCCCGTTCCGCGAGGCCGTCGCCTCGGCGCCGTCGTTCGGCGACCGCGCCGGGCACCAGCTCCCGGCCGGCAACGCGCGCGAGGCCGTGCGCGAGTCGATGCGCGACGTCGCCGAGGGCGCCGACCTGCTGATGGTCAAGCCCGCGGGCGCGTACCTCGACGTCATCCAGCGCATCCGCCGCAAGAGCACGCTCCCCCTCGTCGCGTACCAGGTCAGCGGGGAGTACGCGATGCTCGAAGCCGCCGCCGAGCGCGGATGGCTCGACCGCCGGAAGGCGGCACTCGAGTCGCTGGTCGCGATCCGCCGCGCCGGCGCCGACCTCGTCATCACGTACTACGCGAAGGACGCCGCGCGCTGGATCCGCGACGCCGACGCGCACGCCCGAACCTCGTTAGGCACCGCATGAGCACCCTCCTCGACTCGCCCTCCGTCGACACCACGCCGGTCGAGCGCTCCGCCGCGGTGATCGCGCGCGCGCGCGCCGTCATCCCCGGCGGCGTGAGCAGCCCCGTCCGCGCCTTCCGCGCCGTCGGCGGTACGCCTCGCGTCATGCGCGCCGGCCGCGGCGCGCACGTCACCGACGTCGACGGCACCACCTACGTCGACTACGTGATGTCGTGGGGGGCGCTCGCCGCCGGCCACGCGCACCCCGAGGTCGTCGAGGCCATCCAGCGCCAGGTCACCAGCGGCACCAGCTTCGGCGCGCCGATCGAGAGCGAGTCCGAACTCGCCGGCGTGCTCGTCGACGCGCTGCCGAGCGTCGAGATGGTCCGCTTCGTGTCGAGTGGCTCCGAGGCGACCATGAGCGCGATCCGCCTCGCCCGCGCCTTCACCGGCCGCCCCAAGTTCATCAAGTACGACGGCTGCTACCACGGCCACGCCGACGCCCTGCTCGTCAAGGCCGGATCGGGCGTGGCGACGTTAGGCCTGCCCGACAGCCCGGGCGTCACCCCGGGCGCGACGGCCGACACGGTCGTCGTGCCGTTCAACGACCTCGCCGCGACCGAGGCCGCGCTCGAGGCCAACCGCGGCCAGGTCGGCGCGATCATCGTCGAGCCGGTCGCCGGCAACATGGGCCTCGTCCCGCCGGCCCCGGGCTTCCTCGAGGGCGTGCGCCGCCTGGCCACCGCGCACGACGCCCTGCTCATCTTCGACGAGGTGATGACCGGGTTCCGCGTGGCGTGGGGCGGCGCGCAGGTCGTCTACGACGTCGCGCCCGACCTGACGTGCCTGGGCAAGGTGATCGGCGGCGGGCTGCCCGTCGCGGCGTACGGCGGCCGCGCCGACATCATGCGCATGATCGCCCCCTCGGGACCCGTCTACCAGGCGGGCACCCTCTCGGGCAACCCGTTGGGCATGGCCGCGGGCCTCGCCTCGCTTCGCGTGATGGCCCGCCCCGGCGCGTACGAGGCGATGACCGCGATGGGCGAACAGCTGGCCGCCGCGGTCCGCGACGCGGCCGCGCGCCACGACGTCCCCGCCCAGGCGACGTCGGTCGGAGGCATGTGGGGCTTCTTCCTGAACGAACGTCCGGTGACCAACTACGCCGAAGCACGCACGTCCAGCGCCGCTTCATTCAACCGCCTGTTCCACGCGATGCTCGGCCGCGGCGTCTACCTCGCACCCTCCGCCTTCGAGGCGAACTTCCTCTCCGTCGCGCACGACGCCGGCACGTTCGACGCAACGCGCGACGCGCTCGACGCCACCTTCGCCGAGATCGCCCGAGCGCCGGACTGACCCGCGCTGCAGAACGAAGCACCACCGCAGTAGCACGAGTGTCTCGCGGGGGCGGGCGGGGTCAAGTCCGCCCGCCCCCGCGTCGATGTTGGAGGCCGGGGCGACACGCAGGCGCGACGCCCGACACGCGGCCACCTCCCTCCAGCACACTTCATCCGCACGTGACGACTCTGCGCGACCTCGCTGCATCGATGCGGCACGTCTCCGCCGGGCGCGCCGCGGTCGCGGCGGGCAATGTGCTCGCCTGCTCGGGGCTCCTGGGGTTCATCGCGTGCTCGGACGACCAGTTCACGAGCCCGTCGGTCCCGAAGCCCGCGGCGACACTCGCCCCTTCGGCGAGCGTCGCCGCGGCCGACTGGTGGGCGCCGCCGCCGTCGGTCACCATCGGCGACACGACGGTCAGCACATTCACGATCGACCCGACCCAGGGCGGGAGTCCGTCGTTCGGCAGGGCGAACGCGAGCCGCATGGTCATCCCCGCGCTCGCCATCTGCGATCCGCGGACGTCGGGCTACGGCCCGGCGTCCTGGGACGCGCCGTGTCCGGCCGCGCAAACCAGCATCACGTTCGTCGTGCGTACCTGGATCGGCCAGGACGGGACGCCCAAGGCGGTCTTCCTCCCCGACGTCCGCTTCTCACCGTCGAAGCGCGTGATGCTGCACCTCAGCGCGATGGGAACTCCCGCCAGGACCGCCCCGGCGATGCAGTGGTGCACGTCCCAGATGACCAACTGTGTCGACGAGGCCGCGAGCGACCCGACGGCCGCCGCGACGTTCGACCCGTCGACCTACTCGGTGTGGCGCCGCGTCAAACACCTGAGCGGGTACAACGTCACTTGGGGCAGCATGTAGGTCGCGAGACGGCCCGGCGAGCCGTCCAACTGCACCAAAGTCGAGGGGCGGCGGACGAAGGGTGTCCGGCGCCCCTCGGCGCGTCCGCGGTCGGCGCGCCGTGACCGGCCGCCGGTGTGACCGTCCTGCTCTCGATCCCGGCGGCCGACCCCCGCCGGCGCGAGTCGACTCCGAGTTCGCGAACGTCCGCCGGCCGGTCCGTCTCCACCCCCGCCCCGCACCGAGGCGCCGACTCCACGTATGCCTCCATCATGCGCATCCGTCCGGCCATTCGCCGTCTCCCGGACGCCGTCCGCGCTCGAGTCCGACGCGGGTCCGGACCGCGGCGTGAGGGCCGTCCCGTGAGGCCGCGCGGCTCGGCACGGCTCTCCGCGACGTCGGCGGTGTATTCTGCATACGTGAACAAGTCATCCGCCGACCGCGCGCTCGCGCTGCGCTTCCTCGACGCAGCCCAGCTGCTGCAGGGGGAGTTCGAGGCCGCGATGGCCGAGGTCGGGCTGTCGCGCGCGAAGTTCGGCGTGCTCGCGCAGCTGGCGCGCGCGGGCGCGCCGGTGCCACTGGGCGAGCTTGCCGCCGGGCAGGGGTGCGTGCGTTCCAACATCACGCAGCTCACCGACCGCATGGAGGCCGACGGGCTCGTGCGTCGCGTGGCGGACGCCGAGGACCGGCGGAGCGTGCGCGCGGTCCTCACGCCGCTCGGCGAGGAGCGCCACGCGCTCGGGCGCCGGCAGCTGGCGCGCTTCACGCGGCGGTTCCACGGGGCGCTGTCCGTGGCCGACCGAGCGGCGCTCGAACGCGTACTCGAGGCGATCGGCTAGGGCCGTCGGCCTGGGTGGTCGGCCGCGGCGGCCGCACCGCCGCGTCGACCCTTCTGGTTCATTGCTGCATTGTTCTTGCCAGTACGTCTCAGTTCCCAGACACCCGAGGTTCTCCATGTCCGACTCCGCCGTTCTCACCGACGTCCTCCGCGTCCCCGACGCGGCCGCGCGGCGCCGCTCGATTCGCGCCTTCGCGCCCGAGCCGATCCCGCACGCCGACCTCGAGGCGATCTTCGACGTCGTGCGCCGCGCGCCATCCGCCTTCAACGCGCAGCCCTGGCGTTTCGTCGTCGTCGAGTCGCCCGAGATCAAGGAGGCGCTCGTCGCCGCGGCCAACAACCAGCGCCAGGTGCGCTCCGCGCCCGCGACGATCGTGCTCTACACGGACATGACCGACACGCTCGCGCACCTGGAGGACACGCAGCACCCGGGGATGCCCGCGGAGCAGCGGGCCAAGCAGGCCGCCGGGATCCGGACGACGTTCGGCGCGCAGAGCGAGGCGGAGCGCGAGGCGTGGGCCTACGCGCAGGGGCACATCGCGCTCGGCTACCTGGTGCTGGCGGCGGAGGCGCTCGGCTATCAGACGTCGTCGATGGCGGGCTTCGACGCCGAGGCGGTCAAGAAGTTGCTCGGGTTGCCGCCGCACGTGCGCGTGCCCGCGCTCGTCGCGATCGGGCGCGGCACGGAGGAGGGCTTCCCACACCACCGCTATCCGCACGACCGCGTGGTGCGCTTCGTCTGAACGACTTCCCGCTTCCCGTTTTCCGACATGTCTGAACAGCAGCAGTACACCGACGCCCCGGTTTGGCTCATCACCGGGTGCTCGACCGGCTTCGGGCGCGAACTGGCCAGGGCGGTGCTCGACCGCGGCCAGCGTGCCGTCGTGACCGCGCGCAACCCGGAGTCGATCCGCGACCTCGCGGCGGGGCGGCGCGACGACCAGGTGCACGTGCAACAGCTCGACGTGACCAACCAGCCCGAGGTCGAGGCCGCGGTGCAGGCCGCGGAGGAGACGTTCGGCCGGGTCGACGTGCTCGTCAACAACGCCGGGATCGGCTACTTCGGCGCGGTCGAGGAGAGCGACGAGGCCGAGGTGCGGCGCATGTTCGAGATCAACTTCTGGGGGCTGTCGGCGATGACGCGGGCGGTGCTCCCCGGAATGCGGCACCGCAAGCACGGGCACGTCGTCAACATCGCGTCGATCGGCGGGATCCGGGCGTTCCCGGCGGTGGGCTACTACAACGCGACCAAGTTCGCCGTGGTGGGCTTCTCCGATGCGCTCGCGCAGGAGGTCGGCCCGCTCGGCATCAAGGTGACCGTGGTCGAGCCGAGCGGATTCCGCACCGACTGGGCGGGCCGCTCGGCGAACGAGGCGGCGGTGCACATCGCCGACTACGACGGCACCGCGGGAAAGAACCGCGCGAGCATCCGCGGCTACAGCGGCAAGCAGCCGGGCGATCCGGTGCGCGCGGCCGAGGCGATCATCCGCGCGGTCGAGTCGCCCAACCCGCCGCTGCACCTGCTGCTGGGCAAGGCGGCGCTCAGCGGCGGGCGGCGCAAGATCGAGGAGCTGCGCGCGGACTTCGACGCGTGGGCGGAGACGAGCGCGGGGGCGGACTTCCCCGAGGGCCAGTAGGCGGACACCCCCTGCGGCCGGCGGCAGTAGCCGCCGGCCGCGCCCCGCGCGCCGCCGGTTAGCTGCCTGGCGGGTACGGGTTAGGCGGCGTGCTGCGGCAGCTTCTGGAGCACGTCGGCGACGGCGCGGCCGAGCTGCTCCGTGTACTTCGCCTGGTCCTGGGTGATCTGCGTGCGCCCGGTGCCGCGCCAGACGAGCTGGTTGGTGCGGCGGTCGATGAGGTCGATCACCACGGTGCCCTGCTCGATCGGGGTCACGACCTGTTGCTCGCGCGCGCCGTACCACCACGGGCGGTAGGGGTAGCCGTAATTGACGGTCTGCACGTCCAGCGTCTGCTTGGCCGCCGTGTAATAGGCCACCTTGAGGTCCGCCTCGTCGGGCGATGGGACCGGCGCGTAGCCGCGGGCGACGAGCGCCTGGCGGATGTCCGTCCGCAGCGCCCGATTGGTCACCGAGTTGTCGATCATCGGGTCGTCCTGCGCGGCCGGGTTGGTGCTCGGCATCTGCGGCGTCAGGATGTGGAACGTGCGATACGCCGCGAGTTGCGCCTGCGGCGCGACGGTGGTGTTGACCTGCACCGCCGGCGGGGCGGACGCACACGCGCCGAGGGCGAAGGTGGCCGCGCACATGGCGAGTGCGGGGGCGCGGAGCTGTCGCATGGGCATTTCCTCTCTGCCGAAGTCGAAGGGTCGAGCGGGTCCGCGCGCTCGGCGGACGCTGCACGTGGTCGCACGTGGTCGCACGTGGTCCGGGCGCGTTTGCATGCGCTGCGCCGGACGGCCCGCCCGGGCGCTGCTTTTTGGCACACCTGCGGGCACCGCGCGGCAGGTGCGCGCTTCTTGCTTTCGGTATTCCTTCGGTATAGCGTTGGCCGCTCCCGGCCGCGCTCGCCTAACGGGAAGCCCCAACCGGATGCCGTCCCTCGCGCCCCGCCCCTGCCCTCGTGCCTGCCGCCCCGCTCCGCGCCGTCCAGGACGTCCGCCGGCTGCTGGCCGAGCAGTTTCCGGACGCGCGGCCGCTGGTCGAGCGGGACGCGGGGCGGATCGCGCGTCCGGTGTCGACGGGGATCGCGGCGCTCGACGGGGCGCTGCCGGGGGGCGGGCTGCCGCGCGGCAAGCTCACGGCGTGGGCGCCGGCGGCCGGCGCGGCGGCGGTGCTGCGCTCGGCGTGCCGCGCCGTGCTCGCCGGCGGCGAGCGGGCGGCGTGGGTGGACGGCACCGAAACGGTGACCTTCGGGTGGGCGGCGGCGGACGCGCGGGGGCCGCTGCCGGTCCCGCTCCTCGTGCAGCCGAGCGACCGGATGAACGCGCTGCGCTGCGCGGAGCTGGTGCTGCGGTCGGGGGCGTTCGCGCTCGTGGTGCTCGAGACGGCGCGCGGGGCCGAGCCGCTCGGGACCGAGACGGTGCGGCTGACGCGGGCGACCCGGGAGGGCGGCGCGGCGCTTGTGGTGCTGACCGAGCGCGGGAGTATGGCGGCGCTGCGGGTGACGTCGCGCCTGCTGCCGGGCGCGGTGCGGTGGCAGCGCGGGCCGTTCGGGCTGGCGGCCCCGGTCGAGGCCCGGGCGGAGGTGCGGGCCCGGGCGCTCGGCTGGAGCGCGCGGGCGGAGGTGGCGTTCGTGGTGGCGGCGTATGACGTTCGTGACGCTCTGGACCACCGGCCGCCCGACCGGCGGGGCGCCGAGCGGGGCGCCGGGCGAGGCGCCTAACGAGACGCCTAGCGGGTTCGGGGCGCTGCTCGCGGCGCTGCTGGCGGTGGCGCCGCACGCGCTCGCCGCGCCGGCGGAGGGCGGGACGTACGTGTGGGTCGACGCGCGCGGGCTGCCGGCGCGGCGGGTCGCGCGCGAGGTGTTGGCGCGCGCGCGCGCGGCCGGATTCGCGGACGCGCGGGCGGGCGCCGCGCGCGTGGCGGTGGCGGCGGAGGTGGCCGCGCGGCTGGGGGCCGGGCGGGATGCGGGGGCCGGCGGGCGGCCCGCCGCGCCGCTCACCGGGGTGGCCCCGGGGGCGGAGGCGGCCTTCCTCGCCCCGCACCCGGTGGCGGCGCTGGCCGAGTCGGCCGGGGCGGGGGCGGCCGGCGGGGACGAGGCGGCGCGGCCCTCGCGCGGCGCGCTCGCGCGCGCGGCGGCGGCGCTCGCGGACGTCGGCGTGCTGACGTGCGGCGCGCTCGCCGCCGTCGCGCGCGAGGCGGTCGAGGTGCGGCTCGGGGCCGCGGGGGTCGCGCTCTGGCGGCTGGCGCGGGCCGACGACCCGCGGCGCGTGTTCCGGCACGGCGGCGGCCCGCTCCCCGCGGCCTCGATGGAGTGGAGCGAGTTCGACCTGCGCGACCCCGAGCGGCTGGTGTTCGTCGCGGCGCGGCTCGCCGATCAGGTGTGCGGCGCATTGGACGCGCGTGGCGAGGGTGCGGGCGCGATGACGCTGCTGGTGCGGCTCTCAGGAGGCGGGGCGGTGGAGCGCCGCGTGCGGGCGGCGCGCGACACGGCCGACCCGGCGGCGTGGCGGCGGCTGCTGCGCGCGGAACTCGAGCGCGTGGAGTTGCCCGACGCGGTGTGCGGGCTCGCCCTGCGGGTGGAAGCGGCGCGCGCGGCGGGGGCGCCGCAGGCGGACCTGTTCGACCGCGGGGGGCAGACGGCGGGGGCGGCCGCCGCGGCGCTCGCGCGGCTGGTGGAAGACGGCGCGGGGCGCCCGGTGCGGCCCGTGACGGGCGCGCACCCGCTGCCCGAGCGGCGGCTGGCGTGGGAGGTAACGACGGTCGATGCGGCGATGCAGGCGGACGCGCGGGCGCGGCGAGCACCGCCCGCTGCGCCGACCGCGCCTGCCCGTATTGCCGTGCCGACCGCGCCCGCGACGGCCGTGCGCGAGGGGCCGCGGCTCACGCTCTACCGCGCGGGCGCCGCGCCCGAGGCGCCCGCGGCGCCAGCGGGCGAGCCGCTGCACCTGCGCGTGCTTCCCCGCGCGCGGCCGCTCGCCGTCACGGCGCGCGCCGAGCGGGGGCACGTGGTGCCGGTGCGCTACCGCGAGCGGCTGGGCGAGGGGGAGCGGGCGCCGCGCGGGGTGCCGCTCGTCGAGGTACTGACGGCGGCGGGGCCGGATCGGGTGACGGCGGGCGCCGAGCACGGGGAGACGACGGCGCGCGAGTACTGGCAGTGCCTGACCGAGCGCGGGGATCTGGTCCTGCTCTACCGCGACGCGGCCGCCGCGGAGGAGGGGGGCGCGTGGTTCCTACACGGCTGGTGGGACTGAGTGCCTAACGCATCGGCCGCCTGACCGCCGGCCGTGGAGCGCTTCGTCGAGCTGCGCGCGCACAGCGCCTTCTCCTTCGGTACGAGTTCGGCCACGCCCGAGCAGGTCGCGGCGCGCGCCGCCGAGCTGGGCTACGCGAGCGTCGGCCTCACCGACGCGAGCGACCTGGGGGGCGTGGTGCGGTTCACCCTCGCGTGCCGGCGGGCGAACGTGCGGCCGGTGGTCGGGGTCGAGCTGCTGGTCGACGGGCGGCCGCTGGCGCTGCTCGCGCGGACGGCGGAGGGGTACCGGCACCTCGCGGCGCTCGTCACGCGGGCGCGGTCGGGGCGCCTGGCGGAGTGGGCGCGCGACGACGCGGGGCGCGCGGCGAAGGCGCCGCCCCGGGGGCACCCGCAGGTGCGGTGGCGGGACGTGGCCGAGCGGGCCGCCGGGCTCACGCTGCTGACCGGGCCGACGCGCGGGCACCTGGGGGCGCTGCTGCGGACGGGGCGGCGGGCGGAGGCGGAGCGGTTGTTGGGCGAGTGGCGGGAGGCCTTCGCCGGGGGCGGGGGCGAGTCGCACCTGGCCGTCGAGGTGCAGCTGCACCACGCCGGGCGGCGCGAGGAGGCGCTGGCCGGGGCGCTGGCCGAGTTGGCCGAGCGCTCGGGGGTGCGGTGGGCGGTGACCAACGACTCGCGGTACGTGGACGAGGCGGGCCGGCGGGCGTTCGACGTGCTCGTCGCGCTCAGGCACGGCACGACGCTCGACGACGCGGCGGCGCGCGGGCTTCTACTGCCTAACGAGCTGTGGGGGATGCCGAGCCCGGAGGCCGTGGCGCGGCGCTGGGCGGGGCGCGAGGCCGGGGTCGAGGCGACCGCGGAGATCGCGGCGGCGTGCGGCGGCGCGGACGGGTTCGAGCTGCCGTGGGCGCGGCCGCCGCTGCCCGGCTTCCCGCCGTCGGACGGGCGCACCCCGCGCCCGGAAGTCGGCGCGGACGCCGACGCGCTCCTGCGCGCGCGCGTCGAGGAGGGGGCGTGCGTGCGCTGGGGGGATGCACTGTCCGACCGGCAGCGCGGGCAGCTCGAGCACGAGCTCGGGGTGATCGGGGCGCTGGGCTTCGCGGGGTTCTTCCTCGTCATGTGGGACGCCGTGCGCGAGGCCGGGGGGCGCGGGATCCTCTGCCAGGGGCGCGGGTCGGCGGCGAACTCCGCGGTGGCGTACGTGTTAGGCATCACGGCGGTCGACCCGGTGCGGGAGGGCCTGCTGTTCGAGCGCTTCCTCTCGGCGGCGCGGGCGGACGGGCTGACCGAGGCGCCGGACATCGACGTCGACGTCGAGCACGACCGGCGCGAGGAGCTGCTCGACTACATGTACGCCCGCTACGGGCGTTCGCACGCGGCGATCGCCTGCGTGGTGCAGACGTACAGCGCGTCGACGGCGATCCAGGACGTGTGCCGGGCGTACGGCGTGCCGGTCGAGGTGGCGTTCGCGCTGAGCAAGCGGGTGCACTACGCCGACCCCGCGGCGGGGGCGGCGGCGGTCCGCGACGGACTGGGCGCGGAGTACGGGCTGAGCGCGGCGGGGTTCGACCCGGCGACGCCGCGGGGGGACGCGCTGCTGCGGGCCGTGGCGGCGTTCGAGGGTGTGCCGCGGCTGCGCTCGACGCACCCGGGCGGGTTCGTGCTGTCGGCCGCGCCGCTCGCCGACACGTGCCCCGTGGAGCCGACGACGATGGGGCGCACGATCCTGCAGTACGACAAGGACGACCTCGACGCGCTGGGCGTGCCGAAGTTCGACTTCCTGGGGCTGGGGGCGCTCAGCGCGGTGCGGCGCGCGTTCGACGTGATCGAGCGGCGGGGCGGCGACCGGCCGCACATGTACCGCCTGCCCAAGGACGACCCCGCGACGTTCGCGATGGTCTCGGCGGGCGACACGTTCGGCACGTTCCAGGTCGAGAGCCGGGCGCAGATTTCGTCGCTCGTGCACACGAAGCCCGAGCGGATGTACGACCTCGTGGTGCAGGTCGCGCTGATCCGGCCGGGGCCGATCGTCGCCAAGTTCGTGCGGCCGTACGTGGAGCGGCGGCGAGGGCGGGCGCGGGTCGAGTACCCGGAGGGGCTGCGCGAGAAGCTCGAGCCGATCCTGGGGCGCACGCAGGGGCTGCCCATCTTCCAGGAGCAGGCGATGGCGCTGTCGATCGCGCTCGCGGGCTACACGCCGGCCGACGCCGACGAGCTGCGGCGCACGATGGGGAACGCGCGCAAGCTCGCGCGGCTGGTGGCGGCGCTGGAGCGGCTGCGCGCGCGGATGGTCGCCGAGGGCGTCGCGCCCGACGTGGCCGAGGGGCTGACCGAGGACCTGCGGTCGTTCGGCAACTACGGGTTCCCGGAGAGCCACGCGTGGAGCTTCGCGTTGATCGCGTACGCGACGTGCTGGCTCAAGCGGCACCACCCCGCGGCGTTCTACGCGGGGCTGCTCAACGCGCAGCCGATGGGGTTCTACGCGGTGAGCACGCTGGTGCACGACGCGCGGCGGCACGGGCTGGAGGTGCGGCTGCCGTGCCTGGCGTTCGGGGCGGCGGAGTGCACGGTGGAGGAGCGGGACGACGCGCCCGACGAGCCCGCGCTGCGCGTGGGGTGGCGGCACGTGCGCGGGATGGGCGACGGCGCGCTCGCGCGGCTGACGGCGGCTCGGGCGTTAGGCCCGTTCCGCTCGGCGGAGGACGTGGTGCGGCGCGCGGGGCTGGCGCGGGGCGAGGCGGCGGCGCTGGCCCGGGCGCAGGCGTTCGCGGTGTGGGAGCCGGACCGGCGCCGCGCGGGGTGGGCGGCGCTGCGCGCGGTCGGCGACACGCTGCCGCTCGCGCCGGCGCGGGGCGACGACGACGGCCCGGACGGGCACGCGCCGGGGGCACTGGACGCCGCCGCGGCCGTGGTCGCGGACTACCGCGCGGTCGGGCTCTCGATCTCGGGGCACCCGATGGCGCGCTACCGCGCGTGGTGCGAGCGGGTCGGGGCGGCGCACAGCGCGGGGGTCGCGCGCTGCCGGAGCGGGACGCAGGTGGTGACCGCGGGGCTCGTGATCGTGCGGCAGAAGCCGTCGACGGCCAAGGGGACGGTGTTCCTGCTGTTGGAGGACGAGCACGGGACGACGAACGTGATCGTCAACCAGCGGCTGGTGGAGAAGAGCCGCGAGGCGGTGCACCGGGCGGTGTTCGTCGTGGTCTACGGGCGGGCGGAGCGCGACGGGGCGCTGACGAACGTGGTGGCGCGCGCGGTGGAGCCCCTGGAGGCGGTGATGGCCGCGAACGGGGGATCGCCTAACGACAGCCCCCCGCCCGCGGCCCTCACCTACCGGTCACACGACTTCCACTGAAGAAGCCGCCGCGCCGCGCGCGGTACTACCAGATCCGCACGCGGTCCTCGGGGGCGCGGTACATCTTGTCGCCCGGCTTGACGTTCCACGCCGCCTCGAACGCGTCGTTGTTGATGAGCGGCACGTACGCCCGCACCATCCCCGGCGAGTGCGGGTCCGTCAGCAGCTGCTGGCGGAGCGCGTCGTCGCGGAACTTGGTGCGCCAGATCTGCGCGAAGCCCAGGAAGAAGCGCTGGTCGCCCGTGAAGCCCGCGATCACCGGCGCCGGCTGGCCGTGCAGCGACATGTGGTACGCGCGGTACGCCGCCGCGAGGCCGCTCACGTCGCCGATGTTCTCGCCTAACGTCAGCTGGCCGTTGATGTGCAGGCTGTCGATCGGGGCGATCGCGGCGTACTGGGCGGCGAGCCGGCCCGCCCGCGCCTCGTACGCCTGCGCGTCCGCCGGCGTCCACCAGTCGCGGAGGTTGCCGCTGCCGTCGCTCTTGCGGCCCTGGTCGTCGAAGCCGTGGCCGATCTCGTGGCCGATCACGGCGCCGATCGCGCCGTAGTTGACCGCGTCGTCCGCGTTGACGTTGAAGAAGGGCGGCTGCAGGATCGCGGCCGGGAAGACGATCTCGTTGTTGGTCGAGTTGTAGTACGCGTTGACCGTCTGCGGCGTCATGCCCCAGCGCCAGCGCTCGACCGGCTTGCCCAGGTGCCCGCTGTTCTCGGCGTACTCGAACGCGTTGGCGCGCATCGCGTTGCCCAACAGGTCGTCGCGCCGCACGTCGAGCGCCGCGTATTCGCGCCAGCGGTCCGGGTAGGCGATCTTGACCGTGAAGTGGGCGAGCTTCTGCTGCGCCTCGGCCTTGGTGGCCGGGCTCATCCAGCTGAGCGAGTCGATGCCGACGCGGTACGCCCCGCGCAGGTTCTGCACGAGCGAGTCCATGCGCGCCTTGGCCGACGCGGTGAAGTAGCGCTTGACGTAGAACTGCCCCACCGCGTCGCCCATCGCGCTCTCGACCTCGGACACCGCGCGCTTCCACCGCGGGCCCATCTCCTGCTGACCGCTCAGCGTGCGGCCGCGGAACTCGAAGCGGGCCTGCTGGAACGCCGCGGGGAGCTCGGCCGCGTAGCTGTCGAGGAGCTTGAACGTGAGGTACTCGCGCCACGTGGACGCGGGCGTGCCGGCGACGATCGGGTCGAGGGTGCGCAGGTAGTCGGGCTGCCGGACGACCACCTCGGTCGCGCCCTCGAGGCCCGCGGCCGCGAAGTACTGCCGCCAGCCGTACGACGGCGCCAGCTCGGCGAGCTGGGCGATAGTCATGCGGTTGTAGGTCGCGTTGCGGTCGCGGTTGCGCGCGCGCGTCCACTGGTGGCCGGCGATCCCCGTCTCGAGCGCGACGATGCGCGACGCCGCGCCCGAGGGGTCGGGCTGCTTCGCGAGCGTGAGCAGGCGCGTGATGTAGTCCGCGTATGCGGTGCGCGTGGCGACCAGTCGCGCGTCACTGCTCAGGTAGTAGTCGCGGTCGGGCAGTCCGAGCCCGGCCTGCGAGATCGAGACGATGTAGGCGTTAGAGTTGCGCGCGTCCTGGCCGACCAAGACGCCGGCCGGCCCTGCCACGCCGAGGCGGGCGAAGTGCGCGAAGGTCGCGGGGAGGCGCGCCGGGCTCGTCAGTCCGGCGATCACCGTCATCTCGCCCTGGAGCGGGGTGAGGCCGAGGGATTCGACGCGGGCCGAGTCGAGGTAGCTCGCGTAGAAATCGCCGATCTTGCGCTCGTTGCTGCCCGCCGGCGCGTTGGAGCGAGTCGCCGAGTCGAGGATGGCGTGGAGCGCGTTGGCGCTCTGCTCGCGCAACTCGAGGAACGAGCCCCAGCTGGAGCGGTCCGCGGGAATCTCGGTGCGGTCGACCCAGCGGCCGTTGACGAAGCGGTAGAAGTCGTCCTGCGGGCGGACCGAACGGTCGAAGTTGCTGGTGTCGATGCCGAGCGCGCGGACGGGGGTCTGCGCGTCGGCCGGGCGGACGCCGAGGGCGAGCGCGCCGACGGCAGCGGCGAGCGCGCCGGCGGTCGTACGGCGGGCGGTGCGGGCGATGGGCATGGGCGGGCGTGAGGGGTCGAGCCCGCCGTCGAGCACGTCTACAGGGCGGGCCGGGCGTGCGACGCCTCCCAGATGAAGCCGGGACGGCCGCCGCGTACAGACTCTACACGCGTGCGGCGCCGAAGATCGCGGTCGCCGCGGCCGAGTCCCGCCCCGGGCCGTCCGACCGGCCTACTACCGCCGGGCGGGGACGAGCGTGTACTCGGGGAAGTTGCCGAACAGGCGCTCGTCGGGCGCGCCCTGGGTGGCGGCCTGAACGAGGTATGCCCCGCCGACGAAGCACCCGTGCCACGACTGGCCGATTCCGCCGAACACTTCCTCGCGGTCGCCGCGCGAGCGCACGGCGTTGATGCCGACCTTGAAGCCGCGAACCTGGCCCGCGATCTCGGACGCCACGGCCGGATCGTCACAGGCGATCGACGCGACGAGCGAGCCGTTGGAGACGTTCATCTCGGACACGAGCTCGTTGATCGAATCGACCAGGACGATCGTGTCGACGGGGCCGAACGGCTCGCTGTGGTAGAGCGTGCTGCTGCGCGGCACGCCTAACAGTGCGGCCGGGGCGAGGTAGGCGCCGTCGTCCTGGCCGGGGATGAAGCGCGCGGGGTCGAGCGCGGCGGCGTAGAGCGGGACCGCGCCGCCGGCGACGGCCGCCTCGGTCGCCGAGCGGAGCGACGCCGCCTGCCCGCGGTTGATGAGCGGGCCAAAGTCGAGCTTGGGAAGAGGGTCGTCGGGCGCGTCGACCGCGACCGGATTGCCGACGCGGATCGCCTTGACCGCGCCCAGATACACCTCGAGGAACTGCGGGAAGAGGCGGCGCTCGACGACGAAGCGCGCGTACGCCGTACAGCGCTGCTTGCCGTAGTCGAAGCCCTTCTTCATCTGCTCGGCGAGGCGCGGCCAGTCGGAGAAGCCCCACACGCCGTACGCGTTGATGCCCTCCATCTCGAGCATGTGGCGTTTGCGGCCGTCGAGGAGCGCGGCCGCGACGGCGCGGCCGCTGGAGCGCCCGCCGACGAAGGCGAGGCAATCGACGCCGTCGCCGCGCACGAGCGCGGGGCCGAGCTCGCCGCCGGACCCGCTCAGGAGGGTCACCGGCAGCCCGGCGCGTCGCGCGAGCGCGAAGCCCACGGTGAGCGCGTACAGGCCGCCGTCGGTGGGCGTCTTGGCCACGACCGCGTTGCCCGCGAGCGCCTGGACGAGCACCGCGTGGACGAGCACGGAGTACGGGTAGTTCCACGACGCGATGTTGGAGACGACGCCTAACGGGCGCCGGCCGTCCATCATCCCCTCGATCTGGTCGACGTACCACGCGACGCCGTCGACGCAACGGTCGACGTCGGTTTCGGCCTGCGCGAGCGGCTTGCCGATCTCCCAGATGAGCAGGCGCGCGATGAGGTCGCGGTGCGCGCGGAGCGCGTCGAGGCACTCGCGCACGCGGCGGCGGCGCTCGTCGAGGTCGACGCCGGCCCACTCGCGCGCCTCGGCGGCCGCGGCCTCGACCGCGTGGTGCGCGGCCGCGAGGTCGACGGCCGGAAGTGCGCCGAGCTCGGAGCCGTCGACGGGCGAGGTGTAGCGGCGCGCGGTGCCCGGGCGGCCCCACTCGCCGCCGATGAGGTTGAGCGCGGCGCCGTCGGCGCCGAATGCTTCGGGGACCGCGGCGCGCGCGGCGGCCGCGAGCCGCGGCCACGCGGCCGCCGCGGCGATCTGCTTGCCGGACTGGGCAACCGCGCTGCTGCTCGCGCTCATGCGCGCGCTCCGTGGAGAGGGGGGAGTTGGGACGCGCGGCGGCTCGAGGCGGCGCGGCGGCGGGCCGCCGCGGCGACCCCGGCCACGAGGAGCACCCCGAAGCCGGCCGCGAGTGTCGCGCCGGCGCGCAGGCTCGCCTGGCGCTGGAACGTGACGAGGAAAACGACGACGACGAGGAGCACCGTCGGCGCCTCGTTGAACAGGCGGAACTGCTGCGACGTCATCGGCGAGGCCCCGCCCGCGAGCCGGCCCGCGTAGCGCACGCACGCGACGTGATACGCGACCACCGCCGCGACGAACACGAGCTTGGCCTGCAGCCACCGTTCCCCTAACAGCCCGGGTCGGGCAGCGACCATCGTGGACGCGGCGGCCACGGCGAGGACGACGGCGGGACGCATGATCGCGCGCTCGAGAATGCGCTCCATCCGCGAGAACTGCGCGTGCAGGATCGAGCGCGCGGGCTCGGGGCCGGCGAGCGCCTCGGCGTGGTAGACGAACAGGCGCGGCAGGTAGAAGAGCCCGGCGAACCACGCGACGACGGCGACGACGTGCAGAGTCTTGGCCCAGAGATACGCCGTGCCCGCGGCGCCCGGACTCACGCGACGACCTCGTCCCCTGCCCCCGGCGCGAGCCAGTCGCGCGGTTCGAGCATCGCCGTGAGCCGCGCCCCCGCGCTCCCCGGCGCGTGGACGCCCGCGGCGCCCCACGCGGCCATCGGCGGCAGCGACATCAGCACGCTGTCCACCCGCGCGTGCGTGCGGAGGCCGAAGAGCGTGCCGCGGTCGTGCAGCAGGTTGAACTCCGCGTACCGCGCGCGGCGTTCGAGCTGCAGCGCGCGCTCGGCGTCGCCGTACGGGTCGTCGCGGCGGCGCTCGACGATCGGGGCGTAGGCGGCGCCCAACACCGTGCCGACGGCGGACGAGAGTCCGTGCAGCGCGGCGGCGCCCAGGTGCTCGGCGAGGCCCTCGCCCGGACGCACGTGGTCGTAGAAGATGCCGCCGACCCCGCGCCGCTCGCCGCCGCGGTGCGCGTTGGCGAAGTACTCGTCGCAGCACGGCTTCCCCGACCCGTAGACCGCGGGCCCGAACGGCGCGCACGCGGCAGCCAGCGCGGCGTGGAAGTGTCGCGCGTCCTCGGGCCGCGGGTAGGTCGGCGTCAGGTCGGTCCCGCCGCCGAACCACGCGTCGACGCGTCGCCCCGCCGCGTCGCTCAGCTCGAAGTAGCGCACGTTGAGGTGCACGGTCGGCACCATCGGGCTTCGCGGGTGCACGACCACGCTCACGCCCGTCGCGAAAAAGTCGAGCGGCCCCACGCCGGACGCGGCGCGGCCGCCTAACGCGTGGCGGACCTCGTCGGGCAGCGCGCCGAATACCGTCGAGCGGTTCGCGCCCGCCTTCTCGAACGTCTCGCCCTCGGTCAACAGGCGCGACGCGCCCCCGCCCCCGCCCGCCCGCTCCCACCGTTCCTCGGCGAAGTGCCCGCCGCGGTCCAGTCGGGTCAGCAGCCGCGTGAGCTCGTCGTGCACGGCCACGGTCCACGCGCCCGCGCGAGCGCGGTCGTCGAGCTCCGGCGCGGGGCGAAGGTCTGTGTGGCGGACGTGCGCGGCGCGCGGCGCCGGGACGGTCAGATGCACCGCAACCTCCGTTCGGAGATGAGAGTCGCGTGCGCCGGGTCGGCGGGCGGCACCGGCAGCGCGACGGGGAGCGCCACCGGGAGCGGCACGGGCGCGCTCGCGGGCGCGGCGCGCGCGCGCCGCCGCCGCGGGCGCAGCGCCCGCCCGTTCGCCGCGGCGACGTCCTCCGGCGGGAACAGGCGGGCGAGCGCCGCGACGAGCGCGTCGCACGATTCGCCTTCGGCCGCCGCGGCGCGCAGCGTCTGCATCGGACCCGCCAGCAACTTGGCGACGACGCGCCCAGCCGCGCGCTCGGCGACGGCGTCGCGCACCGCGGCGTCCGCACCGGCCATGCCGACGGCGTAGGCGACCTCGCGCCGGCACACCGCGGCGAGCGCGGCGCAGAACGGCCGCACCGCTTCGCGCGCCGCGGCGTCGCGCACCCACTCGGCCAGCCCCGCGCGCTCCTCCTCGACAATGCGCTCGGCCGCGGGCACCGAGGCGCCGCGCTCGCGCTCGCCCGCGGCGACTGCCGGACGTAGCGCGTCCAGGTCGACGACCGTCACCGCGGCGACCGAGTGCAGCGCGGGGTCGACATTCCGCGGCACCGACAGGTCGACGATCAGCAGCGGGTACTGCGCCGTCGAGCAGCGGCGTCGCGCCGACACGAGCGGGTCGGCGTAGACGACGGGCTCGATCGACGCGGTCGCCACGATCGCGACGTCCGCGAGCGCGAGTTCGCCGTACAGCGCGGCGAGCGGCGCCGCGCGCCCGCCGACCGCGGCGACGAGCCGCTCCGCGCGCTCGGGCGAGCGGTTGACGAGCACGAGGTCGCGCGCGCCGAGTTTCGCCAGCTGGCGCGCCACGCGCTCGCCGGTCGTGCCGCAGCCGACGACGACCACGCGCGCGTGCGCCAGCGACCCGAAGCGGCGGAGCACGACGTTCGCCGCCTCGGCGCCGACCGAGTGGCGGCCACTCGAGAGGGCGGTCTCGGTGCGCACGCGCTTCCCGACGCGGAGCGCCGTCTCGAACAGGCGGTGGAGCACGCCGCCGGTGGCGCCCGCACCGCCGGCCGCGGCGTGCGCTTCGCGCAGCTGGCCTAACAGTTGGGAGTCGCCGAGGACCTGCGACTCGAGGCCGGCCGCGACGCGCAGCAGGTGCGCCGCGGCCGGGTCGCCCGCGCGCCGCCGCGCGACCGCGAGCAGCTGGCGCGCGCCCACGTCCGTCCCCATCCAGTCGCGCGCGAGCGCGACGTACTGCGCCTCGAGTGCGCGGCTGCCCGCCGCGGCGGCCGGCGCCCACGCGTAGGCCTCGCTGCGGTTGCAGGTCGCGAGCGCGACGCGCGCTGCGGCGACGCGCGCCGCGGGGCGTCCCGCCACGGCGGCCGGCCGCGCGCCGTACAGCCGCCCCAGGCGCTCCGCCGTGAGGTGGAAACGCTCGCGCGTCGCCACATCGGCGTTCCGGTAGTCGACGACCAGGGAGAGGAGCATGCGGGGCGATCGGGGGCGCGGAGGCGGGCGGGCGTCAGGTGGCGGCGAGGCCGCTCAGATGCGCGAGATTCTTCACGAATATCCGGGCGTGCGACAGGGGCTTCGCCCGAACGAGCTTCTTCCGCATGTACGCGTCGAAGGTAAGCCGCTGCACGTCCTCATCGCGACAGATCGCGACAAATCGCTCGCGGCGCCCGTCACTCGAATACCAGAAGCGCTGCATCACGTCCAGCACGAAGAACACGGGGCCGTGCTCGCGCATGAACCGCCGCCGCGCGCCGGCCAGCGCCGCCGCCCGCGCGCGCGGCGTCGTCGCACGGATCGCCTCCTCGACCGCCTCCGCGGTCCGGCGCCCGCCGGTCATCGCGTAGAAGATTCCTTCCCCCGACGCCGGCGCGACGAGCCCCGCGGCGTCGCCCGTGACGATGACGTCGCGCCCGTTGTCCCACCGCCGCAGCGGCGTGAGCGGGATCGGCGCACCCTCGCGCTTGAGCGTGCGCACGTCCCCCAGCCCCACCTCGGCGCGGAGCGTCGCGATCGCGCCGCGCATGTCGAAGCCCTTCCGGAACGTGCCCGTCCCGACCGAGCACACCGGCCCGTGCGGGAAGACCCACGCGTAGAAGTCGGGCGACAGGCGCCCCTGGTAGTAGACGTCGCAGCGCGCGTCGTCGTAGCCGCCGCCGGCGTTGGTCGGGCGCTCGACGATCTCGTGGTAGGCGGTGACGTGCCGCATGCGGTCCCCGCCCGGGATCTCCTGCCGCGCGACCGACGACAGCGCGCCGTCCGCGCCGACGACGAAGCGCGTGCGCGCCGAGCGCAGCTCGCCGGAACGCGACCCTCCCTCGCGGTACCAGACGACGCTCGCGCCGTCCGCGCCGCGCGTGACGCGCTCGAAGTAGCCGACCACGCGCTCGGCGCCAAAGCCCGCGGCCCGCGCGCGAAGCCACTCGTCGAAGTGCCCGCGGTCGACCATGCCGACGAAGCCGTCGCCGACCGGGATGTCGACCGCGCGCCCCGCGGGCGAGACCATGCGGGCCGACGCGATCTCGGCGACGAGGGCCGATCGCGGCACGTCGAAGTCGACGAGGAGTTGCGGCGGGACCGCGCCGCCGCACGGCTTCACGCGCCCCGCCTTGTCGAGGAGCAGCACGCGGCGGCCGCGCTTGGCCAGCTCGTGCGCCGCCGTCGCGCCGGCCGGGCCGCCGCCGACGACCACGGCATCGTACGTGGAACGGGTCCCGACGTCCGTCACTGCACACCTCCCACAACGAGGAGCCGCACGCCGACCGCGGCGGCCATCATGCCGAACACGTAGAACGGAACGCCGAACGCGCTGTAGAGCAGCGCCGCACGCGGCGTGACGTCCGCCAGGAAGCGTCGCATCAGCACGAGCTGGACGACGACGAGCAGCGTGACCGCGGCCGCCGCGGCGAGCGCGCCCCACGCGGCGAGGAGCGCGACGATGACGAGCTGCGGCGCGAGCATCACGGCGCACGCGACGCGCGCCGCGCGCGCGGGGCCGAGCTGCACGGGGAGCGAGCGGACGCCGTGGCGGCGGTCGCCGTCGACCGCTTTGAAGTCATTGAGGGTCATGATCCCGTGCGCGCCGAGGCTGTAAAGCGCGGCGAGGGCGAGCACGCGGCCGCCGGGGAGCGCGCCGCCCGCGGCGACGACCGCGCCCGTGACCCACGCGATGCCCTCGTAGGACACGCCCACGGCGAGGTTCCCCCACCAGCCGTTGGCCTTGAGGCGCGCGGGCGGCGCGCTGTACGCCCACGCCAGCACCAGCGCGAGCGCGGTCGCCGCGCCGCCCGCGGGCCCGAGCAGGAGCCCCGCGCCTAACGCGAGCGCGCTCCACGCGACGGCGACCGCGAGCCCCCACGCGCCCGGCACGCGGCCGGACGGGATCGGGCGCGCGGGCTCGTTCACGGCATCGACGTCGCGGTCGAACCAGTCGTTGACGGCCTGGCTCGCGCCGCAGACGAGCGGCCCGGCGACGCACACGCCTAACGCCAGCGCCGCCGGCCGCGCCGCGTGCCCCGCGCCCGCCGCCCCGGCCGACACCACCCCGCACGCGAACGCCCACATCGGCGGGAACCACGTGACCGGCTTGAGCAGCTCGGCCACCGCGCGCGGGTCGGGTCCTCGCCGCACCAGCACGCCGCGCGCGACCGCGCCCGTGGCGGGCGCGGCGAGCGGTCGTGTGTCGACGATGACAGTTCCAGATGTCACGATCGGTTGACACCAGGGGCGAAGAGGAACCCCGGAGGGCCGGGGCGGGGGGGCGGACGTCGCGCGGGGTGAGGCGGCGGGGATAGCTGTCGACGAGCGTCGGGTGCGTCAGCCATTCGAATCGGCTTCGGCGGGCTCCGTCGGCAGCAGCCGATGTCGTCGCAACTTGAGGTAGAGCGATTGTCGCGAGAGGCCCAACACCTCCGCGGCGGCCGTGCGATTGTCGCGCGTCAGTTCGAGCGCGGCCTCGATGAAGTGTCGCTCGACCATCTCGATCGTGTCCCGCACCAGGTCGGGGAGCGACACCTTGCCGACGAGGCCGGTGAGCTGTTCGACCGCGCGCGTCAGGTCGCGCGCGCCGCCCGTCCCGACGCCGACGCGTCGGCCGACGTCGCGGATCGTCCACGCCATCGCGGCCGGGCCGCCGGGCGCGTCGTCGGGCGACTGCACCGCGGAGAGCTCGACTTCGGTCGCCGTCCCGTGCTCGCCGCGCACCGAGGTGCCGAGCAGGCGGAGGACGCCGTGCTCGCGCAGCATGGTGACCAGCACGGGCACGTCCGCGCCCGGCCGGCCGACCCAGTCCGCGAGCGAGCGCCCCTCGGCCTGCGCCGCGTCCGCGAGCTGCGCCAGGTCCAGAAAGGCGCGATTCGCGACGATGACCTTCGCGTCGGCGTCGGTGACGACGAATGCGTCGGGCGCCGCGTCGAGCAGCGCGTCGAGCGACTGCCCGCCCCAGCGCGACCGCGGGCCGCGCGTGACGTCGCCATCGGCGGCCGCGAGCCGCACGAGGAACAGCGTCTGCGCGTCCTGCCGCAGGCACGACGCCGCGGCGCGCAATCGCCGCCCGTCCGCGAGCGCGATCTCGAGTTCGTCGCCGCGCGCGTCGAGCCGGGTCGCGACGAGCAGCGCGTCGAGCGCCTGGCGCGACTCGGGCGTGACGTCCGGCGGCGGGAACGCGCGCCCCACGAGCCGGTCGGCGCTCGTGCCGAACACGTCGCGCGCCGCGGGGTTGGCGTCGACGACCTTGCGGGTCCCGGCGTCCACGACCAACACAGCCTCGGCCGAGCGCTCGAAGAGCAGGCGGTAGCGCGTCTGTACGTGGCGTAGCTGCCAGTAGTCGCGCTCGAGCGCCTGCTGCGTCTCGACCAGGCGTTGCTGCAACGCGGCGACCGCGCGCATGTCGCGCCCTGCGGCCACGATGCCGCCGTCGGTCAGGCGGACGGCGCTGTACGCGACCGGGAAGTCGACGCCGTCGTCCCCGAGGTGGTTGACCTGACGACGCGGCGTGATCCCGCCGGCCGTGGCCTCGCGAAGCAGCAGCTCGATCTTGCCGCGCGAGTCGGAGGTGACGGTTTCGACCCAGCGCCGCCCGACCCAACGGCCGAGGACCTCGGCGAGGCCGGCGTCGGCGGAGGGTCCGCGCGCCGGGGCGCCCGCGCCGGTCGCGACGTCGACGACCACGCCGGCAGCGTCGACCACGACCGCGAGGTCGTGCGCGCTCAGCAGCGCGGCACTCCCGTCGCCGCTGAGGCGGGTGAGCGCGGCGCGGCCGGGCAGGCCGAACGAGCGCCCGTGGCGCGAGGGGGATGAGGCGTTCTGCGAACTCGGCACGGAAGCCTCGCCGTCAGGCGGGGCGAGTGGGAAGGAGGGCGCGAGCTCGGCTGGGCGCGTCCGAGGCCGACGTGGCGAACCCGTCGGCACCGACGCGCCCGGCGAGTTCGGGATGGTCGAGGAACAGTCTTCCACCGACCAGGACGCGGACGTGGGGGTTGCGGGACTGCCGGCGCACGGCCGTGATCTCGTGGCGCAACGCGCGAACCCGCGTGTCGCAGGCCGTCGAGATTCCGACGACGTCGAACCAATCGCCGCTGAGGAGCGCGCCCAACTCGTCGCCGGTCCGGGGCGTGCCGACGCGCACGCCCCACCCGTCGCGGAGCAGAAACTCCGCCACCATGTACATGCCTAACGTATGCTGGTCGCCCGGCACGCACGAGAGGAGCACGTGCCCCGTCGGCGCCTCTGCGCCGCCGGCGCGGTCCGCGCCGTCCGCCGCGAAGCCCTGGCCGAGCTCGCGCACGCTCTGCTGAACGCGCCCGACCGCCACCGTCACGTCGAAGAAGTCGCAGGCGTCCTCGGTCCAGAGGTCCCCGAGCGCGACCGCCGTCGGCCCGAGGAGCTCGAGGTAGATCGTGCCCACGCTCACGCCGCGCCCGAGGAGCGCCGCGACGAACGCGCGCGGCGCTTCCTCCTCCTTCCCCAGCACGAGGTCGAGGAAGTGCTCGCGGTCACCCTCGCGGAGGCGCACCGCGTGTCCGTCGGCGCGTCGCTCCTCGACGACGCCGGTGTAGGCGGTCGTCGCACGTGGGCCCGGCGCACGCACCGCCGTCCGCCGTGCCGCTGCGGGCCGTTCTTCCGTCCAGCGTAGTTCCCCGTGACCCACGGCCCCTCCCGCGTCCCACGCCGGCGTTGACGCTTAGCCACCGAGGTCGGCGATCGGCCGGGATTCGGAGGCGCGAGGCGAACATGGAGCCTGACGCGCGAACTGTCAATGGTCTTAGACGTCAACCTGTATTGACAGTTCGTGGTGTCACCCCTAGTGTAGCGCCATCGGTCGGTTAGCCCCGCGCGGCGCGGCGGAGTCGACCGTCGGTAGCTGACACACCCTGGCGGGCGGAGGCGCGGATGGACGGACGCACCGATCGTGGCGGGACTCGCGCGGCCGCACCGGCGCGTCCGCTCTACACGCCCGCGGAGCGACTGCGCCGCGACCGCTCGCCGTGGACGGCCGTCCAGGGAGTGCTCGCCGCCGCGCAGTTCCTGATCTTCGCCGTGAGCCTGACACTCGTCGTGCACGCGCTCGTGACCGGCCGCGGCTACGGCGCGGCGACGACGTCGGTCGTCGTCAAGACCCTCACCCTCTACGCGATCATGATCACGGGCGCGAAGTGGGAGAAGGACGTGTTCGGGCGGTGGCTGTTCGCCGAGGCGTTCTTCTGGGAAGACGTGGTGAGCATGCTCGTGATCGCGCTCCACACCGCGTACCTGGCGGCGCTCGGCTTCGGCCTTCTGCCCCCGCGCGGGCTGCTGGCGCTCGCCCTCGCGGCGTACGCCAGCTACGCGGTCAACGCCGGGCAGTTCCTCTTCAAGTTCCGCCGCGCGCGGCTCGACGCTGGACGCCCGAGCGAGGCGGTGGCCCTCGCCGAGGCCACCGCGTGAGCATTCTCGCGGGCCCGACGCCCGGAGCCGCGACCCCCGGGGCGGGCTGCGCGATCGCGCCCGCGTACGCGCCGACACACGGCTCACGGGCGCTGCCCACGCTCAGTGAGGAGCGGCCGGTACTCCGCGAGCGCGGGCAGCGCGAAGTGTTCTGCGGGCTCACGGGCATCGTGTGGCTCCACCGCAAGCTGCAGGACGCGTTCTTCCTCGTCGTGGGGTCGCGGACGTGCGCGCACCTGCTGCAGTCGGCGGCGGGCGTGATGATCTTCGCCGAGCCGCGTTTCGCGACGGCGATCCTCGAGGACCGCGACCTCGCGGGGCTCGCGGACGCGCACGAAGAGTTGGACCGCGTGGCCGCGCAGCTGCTGGCGCGCCGGCCGGATATCACGACGCTGTTCCTCGTCGGCTCGTGCCCGAGCGAGGTCATCAAGCTCGACCTGGCGCGCGCGGCCGAGCGGCTCAACGCGCGGCACTTCCCGCGCGTGCGCGTGCTCAGCTACTCGGGGAGCGGGATCGAGACGACGTTCACGCAGGGCGAGGACGCGTGCCTCTCGGCGCTCGTCCCGGAGCTGCCCGCGGAGGCGCCCGGCGCGGAGCCGTCGCTGCTCGTCGTCGGCACGCTGGCGGACGTGGTGGAGGACCAGCTCGCGCGGTCGTTCGAGGCGTTAGGCGTCGGGCCCGTGCGCTTCCTGCCGCCGCGGCGCGCGCGGGCGCTGCCCCCGGTCGGGCCCGCGACGCGCGTGCTGCTCGCGCAGCCCTTCGTCAGCGACACGCTGCGCGCGCTGGAGCGGCGCGGGGCGCGGCACGTCCGCGCCGGCTACCCGTTCGGCGCGGAGGGCACGCGGCGGTGGCTGGTGGCGGCGGCGCGCGCGTTCGGCGTGGACGAGGCGCGGGTCGACGCCGTGATCGCGCCGGCGCTGGCGCGCGCGCGCCGCGCGGTCGCCGGGCACCGGGCGCGGCTCGAAGGGCGGCGCGTGTTCTTCTTCCCCGACTCGCAGCTCGAGCTGCCGCTCGCGCGTTTCCTCCACGAGGAGTTGGGCGCGACGCTCATCGAGGTCGGGACGCCGTACCTCGACCGGAAGACGGCCGGGGAAGAGCTGGCGCTGATCCCGGCCGGGGTGACGGTGAGCGAGGGGCAGGACGTCGACCTTCAGCTCGCGCGCTGCCGCGCGGCGCGGCCCGACCTCGTGGTGTGCGGGCTCGGGCTCGCGAACCCGCTCGAGGCCGAAGGGATCGCGACCAAGTGGTCGATCGAGCTGGTCTTCTCGCCGGTGCACGGGTTCGAGCAGGCGGGAGAGTTGGCGGGCTTGTTCACGCGCCCGCTGGACCGGCGCGAGCGGGTACGGGTGTGACCGGGGCGCACGCATGCAGCTGACGCTCTGGACGTACGAGGGCCCGCCCCACGTGGGCGCGATGCGGATCGCGGCGTCGATGTCGGGCGTGCACTACGTGCTGCACGCGCCGCAGGGCGACACGTACGCCGATCTGCTGTTCACGATGATCGAGCGCGCGGACCGACGTCCGCCGGTCTCCTACACGACGTTCCAGGCGCGCGACCTCGGCGGCGACACGGCGGGGCTCGTGATCCAGGCCGTGCGCGACGCGGCCGCGCGGTTCTCGCCAGACGCGCTGCTCGTCGGCGAGTCGTGCACGGCGGAGCTGATCCAGGACCAGGCCGGCGCGCTCGCCAAGAGCCTCGGACTCGGCATCCCGGTGGTCCCGCTCGACCTGCCCGCGTACTCGAAGAAGGAGAACTGGGGCGCGGCGGAGACGTTCTACCAGCTCGTGCGCGCGACGCTGCTGCCGAGCGCGCCGGCGCCCGGCACGCCGCGCGCGCCGCGCGACCCGGCTCGGCGCCCGGTGGCCAACATTCTCGGGCCCACGGCGCTCGGCTTCCGCGCGCGCGACGACGTGCGCGAGCTGCGCGCCCTCCTGGCCGAGGCCGGCGTGGACGTGGGCGTCGTCGCGCCGCTCGGGGCGACGGTGGACGACCTGCGGCGGATCCCCGCGGCGGACGTCAACATCTGCTACGCGCCCGAGACCGCGGCGTCGACGTGCGAGTGGCTGCGCCGCACGTTCGCGCAGTCGGTGGTCAAGACCGTGCCGATCGGCGTCGGCGCGACCGGCGACTTCCTGCGCGAGCTGGCCGCGGCCGTCGGGATGGACGCGCCGGTTGTTCGGCACGACGCGTCGCGGCTGCCTTGGTACTCGCGCTCGGTCGACTCGACGTACTTGACGGGCAAGCGGGTGTTCGTCTTCGGCGACGCGACGCACGCCTGTGCGGCGGCGCGGATCGCGGTCGAGGAGCTCGGCTTCGAACTCGTCGGCCTCGGCACGTACGGCCGCGAGCTGGGGCGCGAGGTGCGCGCGGCAGGCGCGAAGTTCGGCGTCGAGGCGTTCGTCAGCGACGACTACCTCGACGTCGAGGCGCGGATCGCGGCGGCGGCGCCGGAGCTGGTGCTCGGGACGCAGATGGAGCGCCATACCGCCAAGCGGCTCGGCGTCCCGTGCGCGGTCATCTCGGCGCCGCTGCACGTGCAGGACGTGCCCGCGCGGCATTCGCCGCAGGTCGGCTGGGAAGGCGCCAACGTGATCTTCGACGCCTGGGTGCACCCGCTGATGATGGGGCTCGAGGAGCACCTGCTCGGGATGTTCCGCGACGACTTCGAGTTCCACGACGGCGCGGCGCCGTCGCACCTGGGATCGGGGCACGGGGGGTCGGCCCAGGTTGCGGCGCGCGCGCCGGACGCCGCGTTAGGCGAGGTCGTGGTCGAGGCGGACCAGCCGGCCGCGGCCGCGGGTCGCGCGCCCGACCCGGGGGCCGCGCTGCGCTGGGCGCCCGAAGCGGAGGCGGAACTGCGGAAGATCCCGTTCTTCGTGCGCCCCAAGGCCCGGCGCAACACGGAGCGCTTCGCGTCCGAGCGCGGCGTCGCGGACATCTCGGTCGAGGTGCTCTACGAGGCGAAGGCGCACTACGCGGGCGGGGGTGCCGCGAATGGCCGTTAGGCGCTCCCCCGCCGTCGGACCGGCGATGCCCGCGGTGCGGGTCGCCGTCGTCACGCTGGACGCCCACCTCGCGGGCGCGTTCGACGGCGCGCGCGCGGCGCTCGCCCGCGACCTGCCCGCGCTCGAGCTCTCGCTGCACGTGCAGGCGGAGTGGGAGAGCGACCGCGACGCGGTCGCCCGCATGCGCGACGCGGTGGCCGCCGCGCACGTGGTCGTCTGCGCGCAGCTCTTCACCGAGGAGCAGGCCGCGCCGGTGATCGAGGCGGTGCGGGCGCGCCGCGACGCGGCGGACGCGGTGTGCTGCGTGCTCTGCGCGCCGGAGCTGACGAAGCTGACGCGGCTGGGGCGGTTCGACATGGCGCGTGGCGGCGAGGCCGGTCCGTGGTCGCCGATGGGGCTGCTGCAGAAGATGCGCGGCGCGCGCGGCGAAGGCCGCTCCAGCGGCGAGCGGCAGATGAACATGCTCCGGCGCCTGCCGGCCCTGCTCAAGTACGTGCCCGGGCCCGCGCAGGACGTGCGCGCGTACTTCCTGTCGATGCAGTACTGGATGGGCGGCACGGCCGAGAACCTCGCCAACCTCGTGCGATTCACCGTCCGGCGCTACGCCGCGGCTGAGCGCGCCCCGTACCGCGAGCGGCTTGCGGCCGTGGCGGAGCCGGTGGTCTACCCCGAGGTCGGCGTGTGGCACCCGGACCTGCCCGGGCTCGGGATCGCGGAGGAGGCGGCGGCGCTGCCGGCGCGGCCTAACATGCCCTGCGTGGGCATCCTCGTCGGGCGGTCGTACCTGCTGGCGGGGAACACGGCGCATTACGCCGCAGTCGTGCGCGCGATCGAGGCCCGCGGGATGCGCGCGCTGCCGATGTTCGCCTCGGCGCTCGACGCGCGGCCGGCGCTGGCGCGGTTCGCGGGCGTGCGCGAGTCCGCGGATGGCGGGTGGGAGCGCGCCGGGGCCGCGGTCGACGCGCTCGTCAACCTCACGGGGTTTTCGCTCGTCGGCGGCCCGGCGTACAACGACGCGGCCGCGGCGCGGGAGGTGTTAGGCGCGATCGACGTGCCGTACCTCGCGCTCCAGACGCTCGAGTTCCAGAGCGTCGCCGAGTGGCAGGGCGACGCGCGCGGGCTCAACCCGCTGCAGGCGACGCTGCAGGTGGCGATCCCCGAGCTGGACGGCGCGATCGCGCCGGCGGTCTACGGCGGCAAGGGCCGCGGCTCGGTCGAGCGCCCCGCGGCGGCGAGCGAGCCCGTGGCCGAACGCGTCGAGGCGATCGCGGATCGGATCGCGAAGCTCGTGCGCCTGCGGCGGACGCCGCGGGCCGAGCGCAAGGTGGCGGTCGTGCTCTTCAACTTCCCGCCGAACGCGGGGAACACGGGGAGCGCCGCGTACCTCAACGTCTTCCCGTCGCTGCAGCGCGTGCTCGCGGGGCTCGCCGAGCAGGGGTACACGGTGGCGATCCCCGAGAGCCCGGACGCCCTCCGCACCGCCGTCTGCGACGGCAACCGCGAGCGCCACGGGGCGCCTGCCAACGTGCACGCCCGCGTCCCCGCCGAGCAGCACGTGCGACGCGAGCCGTGGCTCGACGAGGTCGAGCGGGCGTGGGGCGCGGCGCCGGGTCGGCAGCTCACGGACGGGCGCTCGCTGTTCGTGATGGGCGAGCGGTTCGGGAACGTGTTCGTCGGCGTGCAGCCCGCGTTCGGGTGGGAGGGTGACCCGATGCGGCTGCTGTTCGAGGGCACCTTCGCGCCGACGCACGCCTTCTGCGCGTTCTACCGCTGGCTGCGCGAGGACTTCGGCGCGGACGTGGTGCTGCACTTCGGGACGCACGGCGCGCTCGAGTTCATGCCGGGCAAGCAGGTCGGGCTGTCGGGCGCGTGCTGGCCCGAGCGGCTGATCGGCGACCTGCCGAACGTGTACCTGTACGCGTCGAACAACTCGAGCGAGGGCACGCTCGCCAAGCGGCGCGGCGGCGCGACGCTCGTCTCGTACCTGACGCCGCCGGTCGCGCACGCGGGGCTCTACCGCGGGCTGCAGGACCTCAAGGCGACGCTCGACCGCTGGCGCCAGGCCGGCGACGCGGAGCGCGCCGGGCTCGCCGCGCTCGTGCAGGAGCAGGGGGCGGCGGTCGAGCTGTGCGACGCCGAGCCCGCGTGGGCCGCGGGCGACGTGGCGGCCCGCGCCGACGCGCTCCGTGCGCGGCTCGCCGAGGTCGAGCAGGCGCTCATCCCCCTCGGGCTGCACGTCGTCGGCGAGGCGATGCCCGCAGCGGCGCGCGTGGACACGCTCCTCGCGATGGCGCAGGCGGGCGTGATGCCGGCCGGCGCGGCGGACGTGTTGCCGCCCGTGGCCGAACTGCTCTCCGGCACGGACGCGGGCGACGCGCAGCGTGCGCGCGCCGACGACGTCGCACGCGCGGCCGTCGAGGCGCTCGTCGACGAGCGCGGGCGGCGGGGCGCGGACACGGTGCTGGCGCGCGCGGGGTACGGCACCGCGGTGGTGGAAGGCGCGGCGCCGCTCCTGGACGAGCTCGCGCGCCTCGACGCGTTGCTGGGCGAGGACCACGAGATCGCGGGGCTCGTGCGCGCGCTCGACGCGCGCTACGTCGCGCCCGCGCCCGGCGGCGACCTGCTGCGCACACCGGCGGTCCTCCCCACGGGGCGCAACGTGTACGGCTTCGACCCGTACCGCGTGCCAAGCGCGGCGGCCGTGCGCGAAGGGCGGCTGCGCGCGGATCTGCTGATCCGACGGCACCAGGCGGACGGGCACGCGTTCCCCGAGACCGTCGCGTTCGTGCTCTGGGGCACGGACAACATGAAGAGTGAGGGAGCGCCGCTCGCTCAGGCGCTGGCGCTGTTGGGCGCGGTGCCGCGCTTCGACGCCGTCGGGCGGCTCGCGGGGGCGCGCCTGGTGCCGCTGGCGCAGCTCGGGCGGCCGCGGGTCGACGTGGTGGTCACGCTCTCGGGGATCTTCCGCGACCTCCTGCCGTTGCAGGTCAAACTGCTCGCCGAGGCGGCGCTGCTCGCGGCGCAGGCCGACGAACCCGCCGCGCAGAACTTCGTGCGGGCGCATGCGGTCGAGACGGTCGCCCAAACCGGCTGCACGCTCGACGAGGCGGCGCTCCGAGTCTTCGGCAACGCGGATGGCGCGTACGGCTCCAACGTCAACCTGCTCGTCGAGAGCGGCCGCTGGAGCGACCCGGACGAGCTGGCCGAGCAGTTCGTGCGCCGGAAGTGCTTTGCGTACGGCGTCACGGGCGTGCCGGCCGCGCGGCGGGCGCTGATGGAGCGGGCGCTCGCGACGACGTCGCTCTCGTTCCAGAACCTGGACTCGGTCGAGCTGGGCGCGACGGACATCGACCAGTACGTCGAGGCGTTAGGCGGGGTCCAGCGCGCCGCGGCGCGGGCGCGCGGCGGCCGCGAGGTGCCGGCGTACCTCGGCGACCACACGACGGCGGCGACCAACACCGTCCGGACGCTCGGCGAGCAAGTCGAGCTGGAGAGCCGCACGCGGCTCCTCAACCCGCGCTGGTACGAGGCGCAGCTCGCCGCCGGCTACGAGGGCGCGCGCAACGTCGCCGGTCACGTCACCACGACGCTCGGCTGGAGTGCGACCGGTGGCGCGCGCGCGGTGCCGGCGTGGGTGTACGCCGAGGTCGGGAACACCTTCGTGCTCGACCCGGCGATGCGCGAACGATTGGCGGCGCTCAACCCGACGGCCGCCGCCGGGATCGCGGAACGGCTGCTCGAGGCGAATGACCGCGGGTACTGGGCGCCGGACGCGGCGACGCTCGACGCACTGCGGGACGCTGCGGCGGAGTTGGAAGACCGGTTGGAGGGAGTGGGCGCATGAACGCACTCGGTCCCGTCACCTCGTACAGTAGGTCCCACGCCCGGGTCACGCCCGGGATCGGGACGGCAACGCAGTTCATCTCTAGACCGGACTCTCAATCATGACCGCCTGCCTCCCCATGCTCTCCCACGCCGACGGCGAGGGCAGCGTGCAGGTCCGCCTCGACGAGCACGACCGCATCGACGGCGCGCTGGTGCTCGCCGTCTACGGCAAGGGCGGCATCGGCAAGAGCACGACGTCGAGCAACCTCTCCGCCGCGCTCGCGACGCTCGGAAAGCGCGTGCTGCAGATCGGCTGCGACCCGAAGCACGACTCGACGTTCACGCTGACGCGGCGCATGGTGCCGACGGTGATCGACGTGCTCGAGGGCGTCGAGTTCCACTCGGAGGAGCTGCGCCCCGAAGACTTCGTGTACGAAGGCTACAAAGGCGTGATGTGCGTCGAGGCGGGCGGCCCGCCCGCGGGGACGGGGTGCGGCGGGTACGTGGTCGGGCAGACGGTGAAGCTCCTCAAGGAGCACCACCTGCTCGAGGACGCGGACGTGGTGATCTTCGACGTGCTCGGCGACGTGGTGTGCGGCGGGTTCGCGGCGCCGCTGCAGCACGCGCACCGCGCGCTCGTGGTGACGGCGAACGACTTCGACAGCGTGTTCGCGATGAACCGCATCATCGCCGCGATCAACGCGAAGGCGAAGAACTACCGCGTCCGGGTCGGCGGCGTGATCGCGAACCGGTCGGCGGCGACGGACCAGATCGACCGCTTCAACAACCGCGTCGGGCTCACGCTCGCGGCGCACTTCCCCGACCTCGACGCGATCCGGCGCTCCCGCCTCAAGAAGTGCACGATCTTCGAGATGGACCCGGAGCCGGACGTGGTCGCGGTGCAGGACGAGTACCTGCGCCTCGCGGCGTGGCTCGTCGCCGGGGTCGAGCCGCTGCTGCCGCAGCCGCTGAAGGACCGCGAGATCTTCGACCTGCTGGGCTACGACTGATGGCGACGGGCGTGAGCGCGACGCCCGCGTACGCCGAGCGGCGCGGGCGGGTGCAGGAGTACTTCGACCGGACCGCGGCGGGCGCGTGGGCCCGGCTGACGGGCGACGCGCCGGTGAGCGGCGTGCGTGCGACGGTGCGCGCGGGACGGACGCGGATGCGCGAGCAGCTGCTCGCTTGGCTGCCGGCCGACCTCGCGGGCGCGCGCGTGCTGGACGCGGGGTGCGGGCCGGGGATGCTCGCGATCGAGCTCGCGGCGCGCGGCGCCCGGGTGACGGCGGTCGACCTGTCGCCGACGCTGGTCGGGCTCGCGCGCGAGCGGGCCGCCGGGCGGCCCGGGGCGGAGCGGATCGCGTGGCACGTCGGCGACATGCTCGACCCAACGTTAGGCGCGCACGACTACGTGGTCGCGATGGACTCGCTGCTTTACTACGGCGCGCCCGAGGCGGCGCGCGCGCTCGCCGCGTTCGCGGCGGGGGCGTCGGCGGCGGTGCTCGCGACGTTCGCGCCGGCGACGCCGCTGC
This sequence comes from uncultured Gemmatimonadales bacterium, assembly GCA_963763675.1. Taxonomy (GTDB): domain Bacteria; phylum Gemmatimonadota; class Gemmatimonadetes; order Gemmatimonadales; family Gemmatimonadaceae; genus BPUI01. The sequence goes on along the minus strand of CAVXPN010000001.1, from coordinate 243,776 downwards.
TGCGCGCGATGCACGCGACGGGGCGGCTCTTCCCGCGCGGCGACCGCGCGCCGGCGATCGAGCCGACGCGCGCGGCGGCGCTGCGGGCGTCGCTGGAGGCGCTCGTGGGCGCCGACCCGGGGCTCGCCGGGTGGCGGTGGGCGCGGACGGCGCGCGTGGCGCACGGGTTCTACACTTCGCAGGCGCTGGAGCTGCGACGCGGCTCCGGGCCCACCCACGAGCAGGAGAACGTCGCATGAGTTCGACCGTCGTCACCGGGGGCGCGTTAGGCGCGGCCCTCGCCCTCGCCGGCTGGTTCGCCGCGCGGCGGCGCGAGGAGGTGCCATGCACGCTCGAACTGGAGAGCACGCCGGAGCAGTTCCACGCGCACGCGGTGATCACGGCGACGTACGTGAACGAGGGCGACGTGGTGCTGGTGCACGGGGCGCCGAGTCGGATCGCGGCGGGCGAGGTGCGGACGGTCGAGACGCGCGCCACGGTGGCGCACGCGAGCCCGCCGCGGCGGTGGTGGACGCGGCTGGTCGGCGTGAGCGAGATCAGCTCGCTCTACGAAGTGGGCTTCGAGGGCTGAGGGCCGGACGATGTACAACGTGACGCAGGGGCCGCGCGAGACGCTCATCACCTTCGTCCCGCCGGCCGGGAGCGCGGCGGCGGGCGGCGACACGCCCGAGGCGATGGCCGCGGCGGCGACGCCGGCCGGCGCGCGCGCGGGCGCGGTGCCGAACGACAGCACGCGGCAGGCGCAGGAGGACGCGGTCCTGACGCCGCGCTTCTACACCACCGACTTCGCCGAGATGGACCGGCTGCAGGTCGAGCGCCACCGCGCGCTGTGGGACGAGATGGTCGACGAGTTCCGGCGCGACCCGAACAAGAACCATTTCAAGCGGAACGCGGAGTTCGACGCGGACTTTTCGGCGATGGACCCGGCGCTCCGGCGGCAGTTCGTGGACTTCCTCGTCAGCTCGGTGACGGCGGAGTTCTCGGGGTGCGTGCTCTACGCGGAGATCAAGAAGCGCGTGACGAACCCGGACGTGCGCGAGCTCTTCGGGTTCATGAGCCGCGACGAGGGGCGGCACGCGGGGTTCATCAACCACGTGCTGAAGGACTTCGACGTCGCGGTCGACCTCAGCTTCCTGACGAAGGCGAAGAAGTACACCTACTTCAAGCCCAAATTCATCTACTACGCGACGTACCTGAGCGAAAAGATCGGCTACGCCCGCTACATCACGATCTTCCGCAACTTCGAGCGGCAGCCGGAGAAGCGGTTCCACCCGATCTTCAAGTGGTTCGAGAACTGGTGCCACGACGAGTTCCGCCACGGCGAGGCGTTCGCGGTGCTGATGCGCGCCAACCCCGAGACGATCACCGGGACCAACACGCTGTGGATCCGGTTCTTCCTCACCGCGGTGTTCGCGACGATGTACGTGCGCGATCACCTGCGCCGCCCGTTCTTTGAGGCGATGGGGATGGAGGTCGACGACTACGACCGCCGCGTGCTGGCGCTGACGAACCAGATTAGCCGGCAGGTCTTCCCGGTCGTGCTCGACCTCGACAACCCGCGGCTGTGGGCCCTCTTCGAGCGCCTCTACCAGAACACCGAGGCGATCGCCGCGGCGACCAAGGCGGGCGGCGTCGGGAACGCGCTCAAGAAGGCGGCGCTGCGCGCGGACTGCGCACTGACGTTCGCGCGGGCGTACCTGCAGCGGCCCGTGCGGAACGCGCTGCCGGCGGACGTGCGGCTGCAGCCCGTCTGGTAGCGGCCCGATGAGCGACCGCCCGGCCGCCCCGGCGGCGAACCCGTGGACGCGCGCCTGGATGAACCTGGGCGCGCGGTGGCTGCCGTTCGCGGACGCGGCGACGGCGGAGCTGCCGTTAGGCCGGCTGCTGCGGCTCGGGCTGTTCCAGGTGACCGTGGGCGCGGCGCTGACGCTGCTCACGGGCACGCTGAACCGCGTGATGATCGTCGAGCTCCGGGTGCCGGCGTCGGTGGTCGGGTGGATGCTGGCGCTGCCGCTGTTCGTCGCGCCGTTCCGCGCTCTCGTCGGCCACCGGTCGGACGTCTACGCCTCCGTGCTCGGCTGGCGGCGGGTGCCGTACGTGTGGTTCGGGACGCTGATGTCGTGGGGCGGGCTCGCGATCCTGCCGTTCGCGCTCATCCTGCTGTCGGGCGACACCAATGGGTCGCGCGCCGTGGCCGTCGGCGCGAGCGGGCTCGCGTTCTTCCTCGTCGGCGCGGGAATGCATACGACGCAGACGGCGGGGCTGGCGCTCGCGACGGACCTCGCACCGGCGTCGGCGCGGCCGCGCGTGGTGGCCCTGCTCTACCTCATGCTGCTAATCGGCACGCTCGTGAGCGCGGTCGCCTTCGGCGTCGCGCTGCGGAATTTCTCGCAGATCCGCCTGATCCAGGTCATCCAGGGGACGGCGGTCGTCACGCTCCTGCTCAACGTCGTGGCGCTGTGGAAGCAGGAGCCGCGGCGCCCGATGACGCGCGCCGCAGTCGCCGCCGCGCCGCGTCCGCCGTTCCGCGCGCGGTGGCGGGCGTTCGTAGGCGCGGGGCGCGCGGCGCGGCTGCTCGCGGCCGTCGGGCTGGGCACGTTCGCGTTCAACCTGCAGGACGTGCTGCTCGAGCCCTACGGCGGCGAGGTGTTGCACCTGTCGGTCGCGGGCACCACCGCGCTCACCGCGCTGTTCAGCGGCGGCATGCTCGCCGCGTTCGGCGTGAGCGCGCGCGCGCTCGAGCGCGGCCGCGACCCGATCCGCGTCGCCGCCGTCGGCGTCGGGATCGGCATGCTCGGCTTCGTCGCCGTGATCTTCGCCTCGCCGCTCGGCGACGTGAACCTGTTCCGCATCGGGAGCGGGCTGATCGGCTTCGGCGAGGGCTGCTTCGCGGTCGGCACCCTGACGAGCGCGATGAGCCTCCGCGCGGCCGCCGACGAGCACGGCATCGCGCTCGGCGCGTGGGGCGCGGTCTTCGCGACGAGCGAGGGCGCCGCGCTCGCGCTCAGCGGCGTCGTGAAGGACGCGATCGCCGCGCTCGTCCGGAACGGGGTGCTCACCGGCGGCATGGCCATGCCGAGCGTGCCCTACAGCGTCGTGTACCACGCCGAGGTCGGGCTGCTGTTCGCCACGCTCATCGCGCTCGGACCGCTCGTCGCGCGCCGCGCCGCGCGCGCCGCGGGGCCGCTCCCCCGCTTCGGCCTGTACGAACTGCCCGGCGGCTAGGCCACCGTCCGGCGCCCGCGCCGGTCGCCGTCTCCAAGTCCGCGTTCTTCCCCACCCACCACCCGCTCCGAGGACCACCCGTGCAAATCGCCAGATCCATCGATCTCGCCCAGATCGCCATTTACGCGTTCTGGCTCTTTTTCGCCGGCCTCGTCTACTACCTGCGCCGCGAGGACAAGCGCGAGGGGTACCCGATGGTGTCGGACGGCCCCGGCGGGGTGATCCAGGGCTTCCCGAAGACCCCAGGTCCGAAGCACTGGATCCACCGCCCCGTGCACGCCGACGTCCCGTCGGGCACCTCGGCCGACTCGCCGGCCGCGGTCGCCGCGACGTCGAGCGCCCCGCCCGCGCCGGCCGACTACCTCGCGGGACCGCGCGCCTAACGTCGCGCGCCCGCCGCCCCGCCCCCGCCCCACACCCGGAGTCTCGCCATGGCCACCGCCGCCCCGATCACCTACGCCCCCGCCCTCGACGAGCCGGGCGCGCCCCTACAGCCCGTCGGCGACCCGCTCACGAGCGGCCTCGGCGCCGCGGCGTGGGCCAACCGCGCCGACGTGCCGGACCTCACCGTGCACGGCGACCCGAAGATCGTCCCGATGCGCGTCGCCCCCAACTTCTTCATCGAGCCCCGCGATCCCGACCCGCGCGGCATGCGCATGCTCGGCTGTGACGACCTCGTCGCCGGCGTGATCGCCGACGTGTGGGTTGACCGCGCCGAGCCGCAGGTGCGCTACTTCGAAATCGAGCTCGCCGCGGGCGCGGCCGCGGCCGAAGGCGCAGTCGGTCGGCACGTGCTGATCCCGTTCGCCGTCTGCAAGGTCGACAAGCGTCGCGCAACGGTGCGCACGAAGTCGATCCTGGCCCGGCAGTTCGCCAACGTGCCGGGCACGCGCGCGCCGGACCGCGTGACGCTGCTGGAGGAGGACAAGATCATGGCCTACTACGCCGGTGGCTATCTGTACGCGACACCGTCGCGGTCGGAGCCGCTGCTGTGAGCGGGCGCGGGACCGCGCCGCTGGCGGCCCCGACGCTCGCCACGCGCGTGGACGACGAAGGACGCACGTGGCTCCCCGGCGTGGGCGAGCCACTGCCCGCCGGTGAGCGCGTGCGCTGGCTTGGGCGGCCCGACGCCGGCGCCCTCGCGCGCCGTGTGCTGCATGTCCGCGGGCTCGGCGTGTACTTCGCGCTGCTCACGGCGGCGACGTTGGCCGTGCGCTGGCCAACCGTCGGTGCGCGCGTCGCGGCAGCTGACGCGTTGACCATCGGCGCCATGGGCGCGGCGGTGCTCGCCTTCGCGGCCGTGTACGCCGCGGCGGTGGCGCGCGCCACGCTTTATGCGGTAACCGACCGGCGCGTGGTGGTGCGCGCCGGCCTCGCGCTACCGGCCGTACTCAATGTGCCGCTCGACCGGATCGCGTCGGTCGACCTGCGCCGCGGGCGCGACGGGGCGGGCGACGTCGAAGTCACGCTCGGCGGGGGCGACCGGATCGCGTACTTGCTGCTCTGGCCGCACGCACGGCCGTGGCACCTGACGCACCCGCGGCCGACGTTCCGGGGCGTGCGGGACGCCGACGCTGCGGGGGCCGCGCTGGCCGGGGCGATGCGCGCCGCGCAGGCGGCCGCGGCGCCGGCCCCGGTCGCGATCGGCTCGCGCGCGGCGTGACGGGAGGGGTCGCGGTGCGCATTGGTGACGGCGCTCCGGGTCCCCGGAGCGGGCGCGACGGCCAGTCGTCCGGTCGTGGAATCGAGCTGGACCCGGACGCCGCGGGCGGGCCGTCGCCGCCGCGGCCGATCCTGCTGGCCGCCGGCGTCCTCGCGGTCGCAACGATCATCGGCGCCGGCATCGTGCGCCGCACGGGTGCGGGCCACGTCGAGCCGCCCCACTCGGCGGTCGTCGCCGCGCGCGACCTGTGGTTCGACGACGCGCCCGCAGGCGCGGTGCTCGTCCGCACGCGCACCGCATCCGGCGCGGACTCCGCGGTAGCGACGCTGCGGTCGGGCGAGGGGATGTTCGTCCGCGGGACGCTGCGCGCGCTCGCGCGCGAACGTCGGCTGGCCGACGCGGGGCCTGGCGCGGCGTCGGAAACGGGCGGCGCGGCCGGTGGGACGTCCGGTGGCACGCCCGCGATCGCCCGCGCGCCCTTCCGGCTGACGCGGTACGCGGACGGGCGGCTGACGCTCGACGACCCGTCGACCGGCGCCCACCTCGAGTTGCGCGCGTTCGGGCCGACCAACGAGGCCGCCTTCGCGGGCTTGCTGCCGGCCGCCGCGACGTCGGGGAGCGCGGCAGGGCCGCGCTAACCCGGGGCGCCGGGGCGTGTTAGGCGCGCGGCCTCGCCGAGGCCGGCGCCGGCCTCGGCGAGGCGACGTGGAGGAGGTTGCCGACCCCCGCCGCGGCGAGCGCGGCGAGCGCGACCCACGGCGGCCATCCGGCGAGCACGCTCCGGAGCGCGAGCAGTAGCCCCGCGCCCGCCGCCGCGAACGTCCACACGAAGCGGCGCCCGCCTCCCACCCCGCGACCCGCCCGGCGCAGGAGCCAGAGCGTTTCGACGAGCAGGAGTGCGAGCGCCGCATCGACGAGGGCGGGCCGGAGGAGCCCCGCCCCCATCGTCACGCCGAGCGAGCCATCGGTCGCGGCGACGTCCTCACCGGTTCCGGCCCGCCGCGGGTCGCGGACTGGCCACCGGCGACACCGGCGTCCGCTGGATCGCGAGCAGCTGTTCGGCCGCGTCGACCGACGAGACCGCGGCCTGCGCCGCGCGCGGCGGCACCGGCGCCGGGCGCGAGCGCGGGTACGGGTCCGGCGTCGGCGCCGAGCTGGAGTCGGTCGGCACGCCCGACACCGGATCGCGCTTATCGACGATGCCGTCGTACGCCGTGTCGGCCGGCGTCTTGGCGTTCCAGGGACCCGGGTGCCCCCACAGCGCGGGGTAGTCCTTGACCATGCTCACGCCGGCGAGCGGCTTGTGGACGCCGTTGTGACACGTCGCGCAGCCGACCATCGGCGGGTCGCCACGCTCGCCCAGGCGCTGGGCCGGGAGGACGGTGCCTAACGGGGCGACGTACGACTGGTTGATGTACCGCGTCATGCGCAGCCCGTAGAGCGCCGAGACGCGCGTCCACGGCGCGTTCTGCCAACTGGCCCACGAGCGGCTGTTGTGGCAGAAGGTGCAGTTGACGCCGAGCGAGTTGCTCATGTTGATCATGAGCGCGTACGTCCAGTCGGCCTGGCGGATCGACGAGTGGTTCAGGTCGGTGTGCTGCACCGTGTACGACTGCACGCGGACGTCGGAGCGGTCCAGGTACGCGCGCAGGTACTGGTTCTCGTTCGTCTGGTGCCAGAGCCCCGCGCGCGGGACCGGCGCGCCGTAGTGGCACGTGTAGCACGTGACGCCGGTCAGCTTCACGTGCGCGCGCCAGTTGGTGTTGAGGTCGCGCGTCATGATCAGCATGCGGCGCGAGACCACCTTGGCGTACTTCTCGTCCGAGGCGTAGTTGGCCGGGTTGTGGCAGTAAATGCACCCCGCCTGCGAGCCGGTCTTGGGCGAGACCCAATTGGTCATCGCCTGCATCGTGCGCGTGAACTCGCCCGCGGGCAGATTGACGAGCACCTGGACGTTCTGCCACTTGCCGACCGGCGTGTTGGGCGGCGCCGGCGGCAGCGGCGGCAGCGCCTGGTTGCGGGCGAGGACCTCGCGCTCGGTGTTCACGTCGATGAACTGGATCTCGTTGACGCCGCGGTAGCCGAGCTGCGCCTGCTCCTTCTTGCCCAGCTGGCACCCGCCCGCGAGGACGAGTGCGCTCGCGAGCAGGGCCGATCCGCGACGACGGGTCACGACGCGCTTCATGGCGTCCTCTGGGCCTTGGGGGCCGGGGCCGTCCCCTGGGCGGGGACTTCGTTGCGGTACGCGCCCGGAGGGGGCGTGTAGCGCGGCTTGGCGTTGGCTGGGTTCTGCGGATAGTACGGAGCGGGCGCGCCCTTCGGCAGCGGGACCGTGCCGGCGTTGGCCGGCGGCGCCGCGCCCATCGGCAGCGCGGGGTTCCCCTTGCCTGGATACGGGGACGTCGTCGCGGTGCCCGCGGGGTTCGGCTGCGCGCTCGTGCTGGTGCTCGCGTTGGGCATCGCGCCTGCGGCGGGATTCGCGATCGTCGGCATCTGCTCGACCGGCGTGGCCTGCTGCAGGTGGCCGACGTGGCCGCCCCGCGTCGCGCCCGGGAAGGTGTCGGGCGGCGCACCCTGGTAGTACCCGCGCAGGTCCTGCGCCTTGGCGGGCGAGATCACGATCGTCGCCGGGTACTGGGGCGTGAGGCCGTGCTTCTGCCCCCACAGGTACCAGTTGTCGACCGCCGTGCCGGTCAGCAGGATCCCGATCGCGCCGGTGAACGTCGTGAGGAAGGCGAACCACCAGCTCCAGCGGTGGATGCTCTCCATCGTCGCGTTCCACCCCATCGTCCAGCGCCAGAACAGCGCCGCGCGCTCGGTGGCCGTGCCGCGGTCGGTGATCTGCTCGATCTCGCGCTCGCCGCCCACGCGGCTGACCGCGAGGATCGTCGCGCCGTGCATCGCGAAGAGCAGCGTCGACCCGTAGAGGAAGACGATGCTCAGCATGTGGAACGGATTGTAGAACAGGTTCCCGTAGCGCAGGCTGAACGCGGCCGTCCAGTCCAGGTGAGGCAGGATGCCGAACGGCACCGCCTCGCCCCAGCTGCCCATCAGCAGCGGCCGGATGAAGCCGAGCGACAGGTAGAGGAAGATCGCCGAGGCGAACGCCCACGGCAGGTGCGTGCCCAGGCCTAACGCGCGCGCGCGGCGGTAGGTCCGGATCCACCACAGGATGATGCTCGTCGTCAGGAAGAACCCCGCCATGAGCCACCACCCGCCCTGGTTCAGCGGCGGGATGTGGAGCCCGTACGCCGGCGGCGGCGGCTCGAGCGCCAGCCACGGCAGGCGGCGCACGAACTGGATCGGGTTCCAGTTCACCGAGGCGAACATGTTGAGCCCGATGATCTCGAACGCGAGGAACCCGCAGATCAGCGACGCGACCCCGGTCGCCCCGAGGTAGATGGGGCCGACCTGCGCGTCGCCGATCTTGCCGAGCCAGTACGAAAAGCCCGGCGCGGCCTGGCGGGTGAACACGCGCTGGTCGATCGGCACGCCCCAGTCGGGGGCGGTGCGGACCTGCACGCTCGTGAAGAGGTTCTGGTACTCGAACCGCGGCAGGAGCGCGGTGAGCGGGTCGAGCGGCTCGGGCTGGTCGGCCGGGGTCTCGACCGGGGTCGGTTGCGTGATCGTCGCCATGGTCCGCGCCTCAGCGCCAGATCGGGAGGTTGAGCCACCAGTCCCACCACTCGGGCCAGCCCTTCGTCCAGAGCGGCCCGCTCACCACGATGCAGAGCGCCGAGAAGATCCCGGCGCCCATCGCCAGGGCGAGCCCGAGGCGGTGGATGCCGATCGCGCCGATCGAGTAGCCGAGCACGTCGCGGAAGAACGTGTTCTCGTGCTCGCTCGTCTTCACCGGCTCGCCCTTCTTCGGGTTGACCACCGAGAGGATCAGCGACCCGTGCATGCTCAGCGCGAGCGTCGTCGTGAAGAACAGCGTCACGGCGATCATGTGCAGCGGGTTGTAGTGGAAGTGCAGGTACTGGTACCCGACGTTGCTCACCCAGTCGAGGTGGCTCAGAATCCCGTACGGGAACCCGTGCCCCCACGCGCCGAGCCACACCGGGCGGATGATGACGAGCGTGACGTACGCGAACACCGCCACGCCGTACGCCCAGGGCACGTGCATGCCCATGCCGAGCTTGCGCGAGATCTCGGCCTGGCGCCCCGCCCAGCTGACGAACGCGCCCGTGGCCGCGATCGTGATGAGCTGCCAGAGCCCGCCCTCGCGCAGCGGCGCCAGCCCGAGCCCGTACTTCAGGTCGGGCGGGGCGATGTTGATCTGCCAGAGATTCCACGTGCCGCCGATCGCCGCGCCCCAGACGCAGAGCAGGGTGCCGACGACGGCGAAGAAGATGGTAGTGACGCCGAAGAAGCCCACGTAGAACGGGCCGACCCAGAAGTCGAACAGGTCGCCGCCGATCAGGGTGCCCCCTCGGACGCGATACTTGGCCTCGTAACTCAGCATGGCCATGCGTGGACCCTCCGGGGGCCGCCGCGGGTGATCGAACTCGAATACAACGAGAAACGGACTGAGAAGAACGGAACGTGCGGGGGGCCCGCGGGCCCCCCTCCTACGGTCACCGCCCGCCGGCCTACCGGCCGCCCGGCAGCGGCGAAATTTCGGCGGCGGACGCGCGGCCGTTCGCGTCGAGCCAGCTGTACCGGTTGGTGCTCAGGAGGATGAAGTGAATCACCAACGCGAGCACGAACAGGAACGTGAACAGCGCGATCAACGTGCGCCGCGGGTCGAAGATCATCCAAACACGATGCATGGCGGCGATCTCCTAACGGATCGAGGTGGACGCGAGCAGCAGCGCGGCGTGCGGTGCGGCGTGCGCGGGGAGGGCCGACGTCGCCTGCCCCGAGCGGACGGGGTAGCCGTTCGCGCCGGGGATCCACGGGCGCCACTGCCACACGAGGATGTGGGCGACGATGGCGATCGCGAGGAAGCCGAGGAAGCTCATGGTGAACGCGGTGTGGAAGCCGCGCGCCTCGTCTTCGCTGAGCCCCGACGTGGGCGTCGAGGGCCGGGTGGTCAGCTCGCCGTAGCCCGCGCCGTAGGGCGGCGCGGAGGCGAGGGTCGACTGGTTGACGGACGGGGATGTCATTCCGACCTCCGGGGGGTGGTAGCCGCCGCGCGCCGGCCCTCGCCGGCAGCGGGCAGCGTGGTGGACGGCGCCGCGTGTTCCACACGCGCGCGCCGCGGGGATCGCGTGGCCGGGCCGGGTGCGGCCAGGCCGGGTGCGCGATGACGAACGGCGCCCGCGGCCCGCGCGCGGATGGTCCGAGCTGGGCCGAATGGCGCGACCGCTGGCCTAACGCCGCGGCGAGCCGCTTCGTCGAGGCCGCGGGGTACACCTGGCACGTCCAAGTCGCCGGCCGCGGGCCGGTCGTACTCCTGCTGCACGGCACGGGCGGCGGCACGCACAGCTGGCTCCGCGTGCTGCCGCGACTCGCCGCGCGGTACACGGTCGTCGCCTGCGACCTGCCCGGCCACGCCTTCACCGAGGCGCCCGCGCCCGATCGGCTGACACTCCCGGGCATGGCCGCCGACGTCGCCGCGCTGCTCGCCGTGCTCGGCCTGCGCCCGGCCCTCGCCGCCGGCCACTCGGCCGGCGCCGCGGTCCTCGTGCGCATGGCGCTCGACGGCGCGCTCGCCGGCGCCCGAGCGATCGTCGGCATCAACGCCGCGATCGTACCGCCGCCCGAGCTCTACCGCTTCTTCGCCGGGCCGTGGATCCGCGGGCTGTTCACCGGCGGCTTCATGTCGCGGATCGCCGCCCAATACGCCGCGCGTTCGGGCGTGGTTGAGGCGCTCCTCCGCTCCAGCGGCTCGCGCGTCCCGCCGCCGCTCGTCAGCTGCTACGAGGGCATCGCGACGAGCGAGCGTCACGTCCACTCCGCCCTGACCATGATGACCCAGTGGGAGCTCGAGCCGCTGTTGCGCGACGTGCACGCGCTCGCCGCGCCCGCGCTCCTGCTGGCCGGCGCCGACGACCGCTGGGTGCCGCCGAGCGCGGCCCGCCGCGTCGCCGCCTACGTCCCGCGCAGCGAGTTCGAGGTCTGGCCGCGCCAGGGACACCTCATGCACGAGGAGGCCGGCGACGCGATCGCCGACCGCCTGCTGCAGGCGGGAGACGCCTACGGCGCGGCCGCCTGACGCGGCGCGGTCGGCGGGGCGCGTCACCCGGGTCACCCGGCCTCCACGAAGGCGCGCGTGACGACGACCGCGCCGGCCCGCCGCGCCGCGCGCTCGGCGCGGTCGCGCACCTGCTTGGCCACCGAAATGCGCGCCACGTAGGGCGCCGCCTCGACGGCAGCGTCGAGCCCCGCCTGCGCCGCGTCGTCCCACGGCAGCGGCGCGTCCGCCCCGCCCGCCCGCGCCGGCGTCGCCTCGATCGCGTCCATCTCCGTGCCTAACGGAATGATGTGGAACAGCGTGTCGAAGAGCGCGTTGCAGCACTCCTGCACGAGGTACGTCGCGCCCGCGTAGCCCATGAACGGCGTCCCCGTGTGGCGCCGCACGACCGCGCCCGGGAACGACGCGGCGATGTAGGTCGCCCGCCCGCCGCTCTCGGCCAGGTACATCCGCTCGTTGAAGCTGCCGAAAAGCACCAGCGGCGGCCGCTCCTTGATCGCCTGCCGCACCGCCGCGTTGTCAGTCTTTTGCCCCGGCGTCCGCGCGACGGCGAACGTGCACGGCAGCCCCATCTCTTCCTCGAGGAAGTGCCGCAGGCCGCGCGCGTAGGTCTCGCTCGCCACCACGCCGAACGACGCGGTCCCGAAGAAGTCCTGCGTCACGCTCCGCCACAGATCCCAGAGCGGCTTGACCGTGGTGTGCTTCTCGCGCGTGATGAACGGCTCGGGGTCGAGCCCGAGCTCCGCGCCCAACGCGCGGAGGAACGCGGTCGTCGAGTGTAGGCCGATCGGCGCCTGGAAGTACGGCCGCCCGAGCGCCTCGGCCAGCAGCCGCCCGTACTCGCGGTACATCACCACGTTCGCCTCGGCGTCGATCAGCCGCGGCACGTCGGCCAGGTGGCAGCCGAGCGGGAAGGTGAAGTTGACCTGCGCGCCGATCCCCTCGACCAGGCGGCGGATCTCGGCCAGGTCGCTCCAGACGTTGAACGTGCCGTACGCGGGGCCGAGGATGTTCACGCGCGGGCGCTCCCCCGGTGCCCGCTCGCGCGGCTTCGGCGCGACACCGCGCTTGAGGCCGTACTCCGTCCAGAGCCAGGCCATCGCGCGGTTGGCGCTCTGCCACTGGTCCTCGTCGATCGTACGCGGCAGGAACCGCTGGATCCCGGTCCCCTCGGGCGTCACGCCGCCGCCGATCATCTCGGCGATCGAGCCGGTGACGACCACGGACGGGAGCTCGGGGTCGAGCGCGCGGTGCGCGCGGCGCATCGCACCCTCGGTCCCGTGCTGGCCTAACTCCTCCTCGCCCAGGCCCGTGACGACGATCGGCAGCTCGTGCGGCGGGAGGGCGTCGGTGTAGTGCAGCACCGACGTCACCGGCAGGTTCTCGCAGCCGACCGGGCCGTCGATCACGACCTGCAGCCCCTTCACCGCGGCAAACACGTACACGGCGCCCCAGTAGCCGCCAGCGCGATCGTGGTCGAGGACCAACATCAGACCATCTCCTCCGCCTTCCGCGCCCGCGCGAGCTTCACGAGCTGGCGCTTGTAATGCTCGCGGAACTCCGGCCGGTCCTCAGGCGCGCCCGCGAGACTGCCCGCTTCCCACACGCCCGCCGCGTGCCCCTCGCCGACCCCGTCGAAGAACTCGCGCATCCGGTCGAAACGCGCGCGGTTCGCGACCGCCGCGTTGACCACGGGGGCGAGCGACCCCGCGCCGGCCGGGCCCATGAGCGGGCGCGCCGAAATGAGGTTGGTGAAGTAGAGCGCGGGCACGCCGCGCTCCTTCGCGTGCTGCACGACCGGCGTCGTCCCGATCGCGACGTCCGGGCGGAACTCCTCGAACGCGGCGAGGTCCTGCTCGAGCGAGGCGCGGTACTGCACGTGAACGCCGTGCGCGACCAGCCACTCGCGGTCGACCTCGCTCCACGGCGTCCGCGGGCACGCGGTCCCCACGTAGCGCACGTCCGCGCCGCTCTCGACCAGCAGCCGCGCGACGATCAGCTCCGAGCCCTCGTAGCCGGACATCGTGACGCGCGCCTTGATCGGATTCGACGCGAGCATCGCGCGCATCGGGTGGAGTACGCCCTTCGCCGCGTCGATCGCCGACCGCGCGACGCCCGTCGCCTCGCCCACCGCCTCGAGCCACGCGGCCGTACCCTCGACCCCGACCGGCGCGGACGGCAGCACGGTCCGCCCCGCGGCCTCGAACTCGCGCACGCTCGCGACGTAGAACGGGTGGATCGCCGCGACCACCGCGCCGTCGAGCGCGGCGTAGAGCTCGCGCCACTCGCGCGTCGGCACCGCGGGCCCCGCGGCCAGGCCTAACGGTTCGAGCAGGCGCCCGATCACCACCGGGTCCGCGGGGAACAGCTCGCCGAGCAGCGTGACCGTCGGCTTCTCGCTGACGCCCGAGCGCGGCGCGCGCACCGGCCCCTGCTCCACCTCGCCGCGCGCGTACCGCAGCATCGCCCCGGCGAGCACGTCCTTCGCCTCGGCGTGCGTCGGCACCCCGAAGCCCGGCACGTCGATGCCGACCACGCGCACGCCGTTGATCTCCTTCGGCAGGAGCTGCAGCGGCACGCCCGACGCGGTCGGCACGCACAGGTTGGTCACGACGATCGCGTCGTACTGCGCCGGGTCGGCCAGCGCGTGCACCGCGTCCCGGATGTCCTCGAACAGCTTGCCCGTGACGAGCGACTCGGAGTTGAACGGGACGTAGCCCACCGTCCGGCGCGCGCCGTAAAAGTGGCTGGTGAACGTGAGCCCGTACACGCAGCACGCGCTCCCCGAGAGCACGGTCGCCGTGCGCCGCATGCGCAGCCCGACGCGCAGTGACCCGAAGGCGGGGCACATGCTCTGCGGCCGGTCGTGCGGGCCCTGCGGGTAGTCGCGCGCGAACCCCGCGAGCACGTCGCCCTTGCCGGCGGCGATCGCGGCCGCGTGCATCTGCTCCGCCCCGGCGTGACAGCCGTGACCGTCGACGGCCGCCGGCGTCACGTCGGGTGTGGCGTCCGACGTGGAGTTCGGCATCGTGTCCGGCGCCGCCTCGGGCGCGACCAGCGTGGCCATCGCGGCGCCTCAGACGGTGTCGTAGACGACTTCGAGCGACGGCCGCGTGACGACCTCGCCGCCACACATGTCGGCCATCGTCGCCGGGTCGAGCACCACGTCGCGCCCCACCGCCTCGGCCGAGAACAGGTCGAGGAGCGCGTTCTGCGAGAGCGGGCGCGGGCGCACCGGCGGCGCCTCGGCCACCGCCGTCGACAGCTCCTCGAACACGGGCGCCCAGCGCGTGCCGGGCCGGCCGATGATCTCGTAGTTCGCGCTCTTGCGGCGGATGTCCTCGTGCGCCGGGATCGCGGCGAGCACCGGGATTCCCGCCGCCTCGGCGAAGCGGGCCGCCTCGCCCGTGCCGTCGTCCTTGTTCACCACGAGCCCGGCCACGCCCACATTCCCGCCCAGCTTGCGGAAGTACTCGACCGCCGAGCAGACGTTGTTGGCGACGTAGAGCGACTGCAGGTCGTTGGAGCCGACGACGATCACCTTCTGACACATGTCGCGCGCGATCGGCAGCCCGAAGCCGCCGCACACGACGTCGCCCAGGAAGTCGAGCAGCACGTAGTCGAAGCCCCAGTCGTGGAACCCGAGCTTCTCGAGCAGCTCGAAGCCGTGGATGATCCCGCGCCCGCCGCAGCCGCGGCCGACCTCGGGGCCGCCTAACTCCATCGCGAACACGCCGTCGCGCTTGAAGCACACGTCCGAGATCGAAACCTCCTCGCCCGCGAGCTTCCGGCGGCTCGACGTCTCGATGATCGTCGGGCACGCGCGGCCCCCGAACAGCAGCGACGTGGTGTCGCTCTTCGGATCGCAGCCGATCAGGAGGACGCGCTTGCCCTGCTGCGCCATCATGTACGACAGGTTGGCGAGCGTGAAGCTCTTGCCGATCCCGCCCTTGCCGTAGATGGCGATCACCTGCGTCTCCTTCGCGACGCCCGTCGACGCGACCGGCGCCGGGACGGGCGCGTGCGCCTCGGCCCGCAGCCGGCTGGTCAGCTGGACGAACGCGGACGACGCGGGTGATTCGGCTGCGACTACCGTCATGCTTCGGCTCTCCAGTTGGCATCTGGCCGGTCCGTCCCGGCCCAGTCGAGGACCATCTTGACGCACGACGCGTCGTCGAACGCCGTCGCGTACGCGTCGGCCACCGCCCGCGCGCCGTCGGCGACGCGCGCCCGGTGCGTCACGAGTCCGCCGAGCGAGAGGCGGCCGCCTAACACGAGGTCGCGCGCGGCGGCGAGGTCGTCGGGGCGGAACTCCGCCGCGACCCGCAGCCGCAGCCCGCGCAGAAACGCGGGAATGAACCCGAAGGCGAGCGGCGCGGTGTAGAAGCCCGCGAGCACGACCTCGCCGCCCGGCGCGAGCCGCCCGACGAGCGCGTCGACGATCCCCGCCGAGCCGCTCGCGTCCATCGCGCGGCGATAGTCGCGCCGCGCGTCGTCGTCGGGGTGCACCACGGCGTAGCCCTCGGCCCCGCCGACACGCCGCGCGTCGGTCTCCCACACCGTCGGCGCGTCGCCGCCCAAGGCGACGACGAGCCGCGCCGCGAGCCGGCCTAACGCCCCGTGCCCGACGATCAGGTCGGGGAGCGGCGCGCCGAGCGCCCGCTCGTCGCGCACCGCGTGCATCGCCGTCGCCGCGAGCGCGAGGAGCACGCCCTCCGCGCCGGCGACGTCGCCGACCGCGTGCACCCGCGCGCCGGGCACGACGAGCGTCGCCCCCGCCCCGCCGAACAGGTTGCGCACCGCGGCGTCGGCGTCGCCCGTGAAGCCGTGCGCGCCCGGCACGAACACGCGCTCGCCCGCGCGGCGGCCGCTCGCGGGCCCGGCCCAGCGCACGCGCCCGACGGTCTCGTAGCCCGGCACGAGCGGGTAGCCCATCCCCGGGAACGGCGGCATCGTGCCGCGCCAGAACAGCCGCTCCGTGCCGGCGCTCACGCCGCTCCACTCGGCGTCGACCACCACGTCGGCGTCGCCCGGGGCAGCGAGCGCGAGCTCGCGCAGCGAAAGCGCGCCGGGCCCGTCGAACACGACGGCGCGGGCGTGCGACGGCACGGTGTCGGCGTTCGGCGCGTCGTACGACGCGGGCTGCGGTCGAGTCGCGGTCACCACGCTCAGACCTCCCCCGTCACGACGCCGGCCACCACCGGGTAGCGCGTCGGCCGCACGCGCACCCGGCGGAAGCCCGCGGCGTCCAGCAGCGCGCGGAACTCGTCGGCGCGCCGCGCGCGCCCCCGCCCCATCGCGCGCAGGTAGTACGCGAAGTAGACGTCGCCGACTGCCTCCGCGCCGCGCACCCCCGCCAGCGGCTCCGCGATGACGACGATCCCGTTAGGCGCGAGCGCCGCGCGCACCCGACCGAGTAGCGCGAGCACCGTCGCGTCGTCGTGGTCCAGGCACACGCGCACCAGCGTCGCCACGTCGGCCCCGGCGGGAAGCGCGTCGCGCTGGAAGTCGCCGCCTACCACGCCGACGCGCCCTTCGAGCCCGGCTTCCGCCACGCGCCGCCGCGCCCGCGCCGCGACCGGCGCAAGGTCGAACAGCGTGCAGGCGAGCGCCGGGTGCCGCCGCGCCGCCGCGACCACGAAGTTGCCGTCCCCGCCGCCCACGTCCAGCAGCGCGCGACGCCCGCCGAAGGACACGGCGTCGAGCAGTTCGTCCGCGACCGGCGCCACCGTCGCCGACATCAGCGCCGAGTAGCCGGACACATCCGCCGCCCCGAGCCGCGCGCGGCGCGGCCCGTCGGTGTACGGCCAGTACGCCGCGAGCGCCGCATCGCCGCTCTCGCCGACCTCGCGGCGGAGCAGCGCGAGCGGGTCGCGCAGGTCGTCGTACAGCAGCGCATTGTGCGCCACGAGCTGCGACAGCCCGGGGTTGGCGAGAAGTGGCCCGCCCGTCGCGCCGAGCCCCCACCGGCCGCCCGGGCGGCGCTGCACGAGACCGAGAGCGGCCGCGGCCGACAGCAGCCGCCGCGCGCCGTCCGCCGGCAACTCCAGGCGCGCCAGCACCTCGTCCTCACCCAACGGTCCGTCCGCGACGAGCGACAGGAGCCCGCACCGCACCGCCGCCGTGACGGTTTGCGTGTACGCGAAGCCCGCGACCAGATCGAACACCGCACGCGAGCGCCGCCGCGCCACGCCGCGCACGAGGGGCACGCGGGCCGCCCAGCGCTGGAACTTCGCGCTGGCGTACAGCCGATCCCGCGCCGCGAGCGCCCGCTCTTCCACCCGCTCCGGCCACGTCAACGCCCGCGCACTCGCGTCGCCGCCCCGCGCCGCCGAGGCGGCGCGTGCCGCGGGGGCGCCAGCAACGCGCTCGGCGTGCGAGTGGACAGCGGTCGGGGAAGGCCCGGCGAGCGTCATTCGGTCGCTCCGGCACGAGGGCGCTCGTGTGCGCCAGCAGCAGCTCGCACGAGTGGTCGGTGGTCCCGTCGCGGCACAGCGCTCGGCAGGGTCCGACGGCGCGATTCTAGGGTCGGGTCACGAGACTGTCAAGAGTGTTTGACAAGTCGACTGTCAACACATTGCGACAGCCCGCACCGCGCCCTACTGTAGCCCATGTCGCCGTAGTCCACGCCGCCGGCCGCGTCGTGGCGGCGATCCCACCCGAAGCCCCGCCCTCGGTGCCCCACGTGCACGCGCGCTTCCCGTTTACCGCGATCGTCGGGCAGGACGAGATGAAGGCGGCGCTGCTGATCGCCGCCGTCGACCCCGCGATCGGCGGCGTCCTCGTCCAGGGCCACCGCGGCACCGGCAAGAGTACCGCCGTCCGCGCCCTCGCCGGCGTCCTCCCGACGCTCGTCGTCGACGGCGCCTGCCGCTACGGCTGCGACCCGTCGGCCAACGGCGCGCGCTGCGACGAGTGCCACGCCCGCGCGGACGCCGGCGCGCGCCCCCGCGCGCGACGCGCCCCGGTCCCGGTCGTCGACCTACCGCTCGGCGCCACCGAGGACCGCGTCGTCGGCGCCCTCGACCTCGAACGCGCGCTACGCACCGGGGAGAAGGCCTACGAGCCCGGCCTCCTCGCGCGCGCCCACCGCGGCTTTCTGTACGTGGACGAGGTCAACCTGCTCGAAGACCACCTCGTCGACCTCCTCCTCGACGTGTCCCAGTCGGGCGAGAACGTCGTCGAGCGCGAGGGCCTCTCGGTCCGCCACCCGGCGCGCTTCGTCCTCGTCGGCAGCGGCAACCCCGAGGAGGGCGACCTGCGCCCCCAGCTCCTCGACCGCTTCGGCCTCTCGGTCGAGGTCACGACGCCGAGCGATCCCGACTTGCGGGTCGAGGCGGTGGTGCGGCGGGACGCGTACGACCGCGATCCGGCGGGGTTCGCGCGGCAGTGGGCACGCGCGGAGTCGGCCGTGCGCCGCCGCGTGACCAACGCGCGCGAGCGGATCGGAACCGTCGCGGTGCCGCACGCGGTGCTCCGCCGCGGCGCGGAACTCTGCGCCCGACTCGGCACGGACGGCGTGCGCGGCGAGCTGACGCTGCTCCGCGCCGCGCGCGCGACCGCGGCCTACGACGCCGCGTCCGTCGTCGACGAGTCACACCTCCGCCGCGTCGCCCCCATGGCACTGCGCCACCGCCTCCGCCGCGACCCGCTCGACGACGCCGGGTCGGGCGCCCGCGTCGAGCGCGCCGTGGCCGAACTGCTCGGCGCGCCCGCCTGAGGCCGCGCGGGTGACGCTGCCCGACCTCGCACTCGCGCTCCTCGCCAGCGACGGCGCCGCGTCGCTCGGCGGCGCCGTCGTCGTCGCGCCCGGGGCCGAGGAGGGCGAGCGCTGGGTGGCCGCGCTGCGCGGCGCGTTAGGCGTGCGGCGCCCGAGCGCCCCGTGGCGCGTCGTGCCGAGCGCGGTGAGCGAGGACCGGCTCGCCGGCGGGCTGGACGTCGTGGCGACGCTCGCAGCCGGCGCTCGCGTGGACGCGCGCGGGCTGCTGCACGAGGCCGCGGGCGGCGTGCTCGTGCTGCCGCGCGCCGCCGCCGCGAGCACGGCGACCCTCGCCCGCATCGCCGACGCGGTCGAGCAGGAGTGCCTGACCGTCGTGGCGGTCGTGTGTGGCGAGGAAGAGTACGCCGACCTACCGGCCCTGATCGTCGAGCGGTTGAGCCTTCACGTGCGGCTCCCCGCCGCGTACGAGCCCGCGTACGAGCCCGCGCCCCCTGGCCACGCCGCGCGTATCCCCGAGGCGTCCGACCACGCGTCCGCCGCGGCGAGCGCGCGCGACGCCGCATCGGCGCTGTGCGGCGTCGCCGATTCGTTAGGCGTGGCTTCCACCCGCGCGGCGGTCCTGGCGCTCCGCACCGCCCGCGCGCTCGCGCGCGACGCCGGTCGCGCCGCGCCGGCCGACGACGAGCTGGCCGCCGCGGTGCAGCTCGTCCTCGCGCCGCGCGCCACCCGCGCGCCGGCCAACGAGGACCCGACGACTGACGACCCGGCGCCGCCCGACCCAGCCGCCGCCGCGCTACCGCGCGATCCCGCCGACGCGCCATCGTCCTCCGACGCCAACCCAGACGTCGCGCACGACGACGCGCCCGACACTGAGCGCGACGATCCCTCGACGCGCGAGATCCTCGTCGCGGCCGCGCGCGCCGCGCTCCCACCCGACCTGGTCGCGGCCGGCGGGCGCGGTGCCGCGATGCGATCCGCCCCGCGTGGGGCGACCGGTCGTTCCGCGCGCGCCCTGCCCCGCGCCGACGACCCCCGCGGGCGCCGCGTCGGCACGGCGCCCGGCCACCCGCGCGGCGGCCGGCGCCTCGACCTCATCGAGACGCTCCGCGCCGCCGCCCCGTGGCAGCACGCGCGCGGGCGCGCGCCGGGCACCCCGCTCGCCGTGCGCACCGGCGACCTGCGGGTCCAGCGCCGCCGCCGTCCGTTAGGCACGACGACCGTCGTCGTCGTCGACGCCTCGGGCTCCGCCGCACTCGGCCGGCTCGCCGAGGCGAAGGGCGCCGTCGAGTTGCTGCTGGCCGAGAGCTACGCGCGCCGCGATCAGGTCGCGCTGGTTGCGTTCCGCGGCGCGGGTGCCGACGTGCTGCTTCCCCCCACGCGCGCGCTCGCGCGCGCGCGCCGCGCCGTGAGCGCCCTACCGGCCGGCGGCGGCACCCCGCTCGCGGCCGCACTCGTCGCCGCCGCCGATCTCGCACGGGGCGCGCGCCGCGCCGGCACGCGCCCCGCGGTCGTGCTCCTCACCGACGGGCGCGCCAACGTCGCGCTCGACGGCACGCCCGGCCGCGAACGCGCCGCGGCCGACGCCGACCGAGCGGCGCGCGCCCTCGCCGCGACGCTCGACGGCGCCGGCGGGCTTGCCGTCGTGGTCGACACCGCCGTTCGCGGCGGGGCCGCGGCGCGCGACCTCGCTGCCGCGGCCGGCGCCCGTTACGTCACTCTCCCGTACGCCTCGGCGCAAGCGCTGCACGCCGTGGTTCGCGATGCGCTCGACGACGCACCCGCGGCCGCCCGCGTGGGACCGCGCGCGGGATCACGCGCGTGAGCGCCGCCATCGAACCGGCGTTCGCGCCGGCCCTGTTAGGCGACCCGGGGGTACCCGCGGCCGACCGGCCCCCGACACGCCGCACGGGGCGGCGACTGCTGCGTCCGGCGGCGCGCCTGCTCGCCGCCGCCGCGGGCGTGCTCACCTTCTGGTACGGCGCGACCGGACTCCTCCTCGCGCTCGAACGGAGCCACGCCACACGGCTGCTGGCGCTCGCGGTGGCCGTGGTCGCGGGCGTCGCCGGCCTCGCGTGTACGCGCGCCGCGCGACACGGCGACCCCGCACGCGCCGGTACCGGCACCCAGGCCGTGCTCGGGGGCGCGCTGCTCTGGACCTGTGTCTCGACCGCATTCTACGGCGGGTGGGTCGTCGGCCCCGTCGCCGGCGACCCCGGCGGAGCACCCGGCCTCGCGCCCTCCCTCGCCCGCGCGGCCGCGGCGATCGCGGCCACGGCGTACAGCACCTTCCTCGCCGCGACGCTCCTCGGCGCCGCGACCTTGGCGGCGCAGGCATCGCCGATCGCGGGCGCGACGCGCGGCCTGGCGCCCGCCCCAAACCCGGCGCGCTACGCGCCGATCACCTTCGCGACGCTCTGGGCTGCACACGAGCTCGCGAAGCTCAACGTCTTCGTCGGCGTCGCGAGCCCGGGCGCGGCGTACCTGCCGCAGTATCTGGCGCACCTGCGTCAGTTCTTCGGGCCGGCGCGCAACACACCACTCCTCGCGGTCAGCGTCTTCTTCCTCGCGACCGCGGCGGCGGTCATCGGCGGGCGCGCCCGCCGTGCCCGGGGCGCCCCCGCTCGCCGCGCGGCACTCGGGTTGATTGCCAGCGTCGTCGCCCTCGCCGCGTTCGAGCACGCGATGCTCGGCGTGCGAACGCCGCCGGGCTGGTGGAACGCGTTCGTCTCGTGGCGCGAGGCGCCGCGTTGACGCGCCCGCGTCACGACGCACCCATGATCTCGCGCCCGCACATTCGCCGCGTTTTGGCGGCGGGCCTCACGGCCCTGCTGTGCAACGCCGCCCCAGCGGCCGCACAGCCCTTCGTCCTACCGCCCGGCGCGGCGCCTCCGCCCGCCGTCATCACAGATCCGCCGCGCGACCCCGCCCACGCCGCGCACATGCGCGTGCTGCACATTCCGTCCGGCGGCGAACGGATCAACGGGGTCGTTTACTCGCCGTCCGGCGTCGGCGCCCACCCCACCTTCGTACTCTTGCACGGCCTGCCGGGGAACGAGCAGAACCTCGACCGCGCGCAGGCAGTCCGCCACCCCGGCTGGAACGTCGTCACGCTCCACTAGGGCGGCTCGTGGGGGAGCCCAGGCACCTTCCGGTTCGCGCACACGCGGGAGGACGCGCGCGCCGTGCTTGCCGACCTCCGGACCCCCGCCACGGCCGCGTTCCTCGGCGGCGAAAAGCCGACGCGTGGGCGCTCTGGCGAACGGTCGGAGGGCTCGGCGCCACCCGCCTCTTGGTCCTCAGCTCGGACGACCGGAGCGCGCCGGCGACCGATTCGCTGGTCGCGGCCCTGCGCGCGGCGGGCAACGCGCACGTGACGTCCGGGCAAGTCGCCACCGACCACTCGTGGCCCGATCGCCGGATTGCGCTCGAAACCGCGGTCGTCGCCCGGCTCCAGGCCCCGGTGCAGTAACCCCGCCCGCGACTGCCCCACGAACCGGCCCGGTCGTCGCGGCCGCGCGTATCCTGCGCGGAAGGGCGAGCGTCCAGCTCACATGCATGCTCGAGCCCGCACACGCCCGTGGCGTCCGTGGTGGCGAGGACCGGCCGCCATGGCCGTCGCCGCCTATCTCGCGACGTACCTCGCGTGGACGCTGGGCGACTGGGGCGGTCCGGCCCTCGCGACGGTGCGGTCCGCGATCTTCGTCTCGGCCCCGCCGTTCGTCGTCGCGCTCTTGGCCGCGTGGGACATTACCGGACGGCCTACTCGCGACGCGCGACCCCTCCCTCCAGGCGCGCGCCGGGCGTGGGCGTTGTTCGCCGTCGCGACCGGCATCAACGGCGCCGCGAGCGTCTGCTGGGGCTTGTGGCAGGTCGGGCACCCGAACGCCGCAACGCCGCGCTGGGTCGACCTGTGCACGCTTCTGTCGACGCCGTTCCTGCTCGCGAGTTTCGTCACCTTTCCGACGGCCGGCGATCTCCGCCGCGGGCGGGGCCGGGCCCTGCTCGACTGCCTGCTCGCGCTGGTGCCGTCCGTTCTGGCGATCTGGTATCTCGGGCTGCACGGCGACCACACCGCGTCACTGGTCGACCGGGTCATCGCGCTCGGGTTCCCGGTCGGCGATCTCGTGCTCCTGTTCGGGATCGCCACGATGCTGCTGCGCGTCCCGCACGCACTCGTACGCGGCCCGCTGCGGTGGCTGGCCGTCTCTCAGGTGCTGGCGACGGCGGCCGACTTCGCCTACGCCTGTCGCAACACGTCGGGCATATACCTGTCCAGCACGTGGATCGACGTCGTGTGGCTTCTGAGCTGGGCCGCCGACTGGGTCGCGCTGGCAGTCCAGACCGACGTGCGCACGCGACCCGACGTGCAGACGTTCCCGGCCGGCGTCGACGACTCGCTCCTGCCGGCCGCGTGCGTGACGCTGGGATACCTCGAGGTGTTCATCGTCCTGCACCCGCAGTGGCCGTCCGATCTGGCAGTCGTCCTGGCCGCCGCGGCGCTGAGCACGGTGCTCCTCATGCTTCGGCAGATCGCGGCCACGCGCACGAATGTCGGGTTACTTCACGCCAAGGCGCGCTTGGAGCTGCAGTACCGTCAACTGTTCGACCACTCGCCACTCCCGATGTGGGTGTACGAGTGGGCCACCGGCGCCGTCCTCGACGTGAACGCCGCCGCGATTCGCCACTATGGCTACGCCCGTGCGGAATTCCTCCGCCTCACGATTCGCGACTTGCGTCCGCCCGAAGAGGCCGCTCGCCTCGCGGAGGCCCTCGCCGACACCGGCCCAGGCACGCACGGGCCGACCATCGGCCGCCACCTCCTCGCGGACGGGCGCGTCCGAGACGTCGAGGTCACGGGCGATGCGATCGACTTCGACGGCCGGCCGGCGCGGCTCATCGTGGCCGTCGACGTGACGGAGCGCGAAGCGGCCCACGCGGACCTGGCTCGTCTCGCATTTCACGACGGGCTCACCGGGTTGCCGAACCGGGCGCTCTTCCACGAGCGCGCGGCGCAGGCGCTCGCGGCCGCGAGCGGCGGCTCTCCGCAGATCGCCGTGCTGTTCCTCGACCTCGACGATTTCAAGACGGTCAACGACAGCCTCGGGCACGCGGCCGGCGACGACTTGCTCCGCTCGGTTGCCGACCGACTCCGCAGTGCGACGCGGGGATCGGACACCGTGGCACGGCTCGGCGGCGACGAGTTCGCCGTACTCCTGACGCACGTCGCCGACCAGCACGCCGTCGACTCAGCCGTCGCGCGTTTGCACGACGCCCTCGGGCGTCTGGTCACCGTGCACGGGCGCGAGATCCCGAGCCGCGGCAGTCTCGGCGTTGCGATGGCCGAGCCCGGCGACACCGTCGATACACTGCTCCGGAACGCCGACGCGGCGATGTACGCGGCCAAGCAATCTGGGAAGGGTGGAACCGCGCGATTCCGGCCACACATGCACGAAGCCGCGTTGGACCGTCTGGAGCTGGAAGCGGCCCTGCGCGACACGCTAGCCGGCGGGGACAGCGCCGGCACGTTCCAGGTGCACTATCAGCCCGTGCTCTGCCTCGCGACTGGGCGCCCGATCGGGGCCGAAGCCCTCGTCCGGTGGCAGCACCCGACCCGCGGCATGATCTCCCCGGCCCGCTTCATTCCGCTCGCCGAAACCACGGGTCTCATCGTGCCGCTCGGGACCTGGGTCCTCCGGGAAGCGTGTCGGTCCGCGGCCCAGTGGCCGTGCGTCGACGGGTACCTGCCGACCGTTGCCATCAATCTTTCGTCGCGCCAACTCGGCGATCCGTCGCTTGTCGAGACCGTACGGGCGACGCTCGCGGACGTCGGCCTCGCGCCTGAGCGCCTGACCCTTGAGCTCACCGAGAGTGCTCTGGTGGAGCACCCCGACCTGGCGATCCGCGTCCTCGGCGAGCTCCGCGCGCTCGGAATCCGGATCGCCGTCGACGACTTCGGAATCGGGTACTCCAGCCTGGCCTACCTCCAGCGCTTCCCCCTGGACATCCTGAAGATCGACAAGGCATTCGTCGACTCCCTCGGGCGCGGCGCCCGGCACGACGCGCTCGCGCGCGCGATCGTCGCCCTCGGCCAGACGCTGGGACTTCGGACGATCGCGGAAGGCGTCGAACGAGAGGAGCAGCATCGCATCCTCGCCGCCCTCGGCTGCGACGCGGCCCAGGGATTCCTGTTCGCCCGCCCGCTTACCGAACCCGCGCTCGCAGCCGCCTGGGATCACTTGGACGTCGGGCGACCCGACGCTACGCCGGCGACGCTACGCCAGGGTATCGGCCCGGCGTTCGACGACGGGGCCGAGTCGCCCGACCACGTCGCGGCTGAGGGCGAGCGCGCACTTGCGGTCGCGTAGGCGGAACGTACGCGGATCGCGGCGGCGTACGCGGCGCGGGGTTGCCATCGGCCCGCAGGCACGACGGCGAGCGCGACCGTGGTGATGCGTACGAGGCCGCGCGCTCAGGGCGCGTCCGTGGCTGTGGCCCGATGCGCGGTAGCCAGCGACGGCGCGGGTCCCGCACGCCCGGCCGCGCGCAGCAACGACGCGTAGTCGTCAGCGGTTCCGCGTTGGCCAAGCGACCCTCGTCGCGCAGCACGCCGGCGAGCGCGTTCAGCGTCGTTGCGATCGCCGGGTGGCGCGGCGTCAACCGTGCCCGCTTGATCGCGAGTGCGCGGCGGAGCAGCGGCTCGGCCATGGTCAGGTGGCCGAGCTTCCAGTGCGTCGCACCGAGATTGTTGAGCGCCGGCGCTACGTCGGGGTGGTCGGGACCGAGCACGCCTTCGAGGATCGCGCGCGCGCGCGTACCGGTCCCTGGCGCGCGCGCACCGCGGGCAGACCGGCCCGGGCCGTGCCCACGCGCGCATCGGCCCGGCCGAGCACGGCCGTCCGAAGCGCGAGTGCGCGCTCGCAGCTGCGCGCGGCGGTCTCATAGTCGCCGCGCTCGCGATCCACCGTGTCCAACCCGTAGAACGCATCGGCCAGGACATCGGGGTCGGCGCGGGGCGCGCGCTCCGCTGCCTGCACCGCGTCGCTTAGCAGTTGGCGGGCCGGGGGTCGTACAGCCCGAGTGCGCCGTAAACCGACCCGATCGTCTGCATCAACCGGCCCTGGAGCCGCGGCTGAGTGGCCAGATCGTGCTCCACGCGCCGCGCGCCCGCGTCGAGGATCTCGCGCGCCGCCACGGCGTTTCCGCGCGCTGCGCTCGGGTCGTTCACGCGGAAGCGGCCGACGAGCAGGTCCGTCCCTCGCCGCGCCGCGGCAGTCTCATCCGCGGCGGTCGCATCCGCGGCACGCGACTCGGCGCGGGTGGCGCGCACCATTCCGACCGCGGCGAACGTCGCCCCAGCGACGAGCGCGACCACCGCGCCCGTGCCGCCGGCGACGGCGCGACGATTCCGGCGCGCGAACTTCCGCATGCGGTGGACGCGCTCGGTGCGCGGGCGAGCACCGGCTCGTGCGCCCTAAGGCGGGCGAGGTCTTCGGCGAGTGCGGTCACGGTCTGGCACCGTCTCCCACGGTTGCCCCCGCAGCTGCAAGTGGTGACTGACGATCCGCGGATCTCGGTGCGCAACCCCTTCGGGCCGGTCGCCCGACCCGCCGTGTGCGCGTTTCCGGTCGTACACGAGGCGGCGGGTCGGGACCACGTCGCGCGGGCTACTCACGGTTTACTTGGCGCGGACCGGCAGCGAACGCGCGAAGGCCCGCCAAACGCAACGCGTTGGAGGGCCTTCGCATACCGCATCGGGACGGCGGGATTTGAACCCGCGACCCCCTGAACCCCATTCAGGTGCGCTACCGGGCTGCGCTACGTCCCGTCACGCCGTCACCTGCTCGGCGCGCCGAAACAGGGAGTATAGCGCCCGAAAGCGGCCGCGACAACCGATCCCCACTCACTCCCCAACGAGCGCCCGCACCCACTCCCGCGGCTCGACGACGCGTCCGACGTAGAACGCCCCGAACTCCGCATACCGCGCGCTCACCTCGTCGAACCGCATCTCGGTGACGATCCGCTTGAACTCCATCGGGTCCGCGGCGAACAGCGTCACGCCCCACTCCCACGCGTCGAACCCGACCGAGCCAGTGATCACCTGGAACACCTTGCCCGCGTAGCGCCGGCCGGTCTTCCCGTGCGCCCACATCAGGCGGTTTCGCTCCTCGATCGTCTGCTCGTACCAGTTCTGCCCGACCGTGCGGCGCTTGCTCATGGGGTAGAAGCAGACGTACGGCATGTCGCCGGGGAGCGGCGGGTAGAGCCGCTTCTGGTTCCGCGGCTCGTCGCGTTCGGCCGCCAGTCGTTCCGCGGCCTCCACCTCGTACTGCGCGTCGCCGACCGAGCCGCCGCGCGCGAGCGCGGCCTTGGCGAGCTGCCCGGCCACCTGATACATCCCCGCCTCGGTCACCGAGAGGAACGTCACCGTCGGCCGCAGTAGCCCGCCGAGCGGGGCGTCGAGGACCGCGCGCTGGGCCTCGCCTAACGCGTCGAGCGTCGGGCGGAAGTGGACGACCATCGCGTCCGCCGAGGACCCGACGAGCAGCGCCGGCGCGGTCCACCCCCCGCCGTCCGGCGAGCGGATTGCCTCGAGCGCGGCGACGAGGCCGTCCGCGGCCTGCGCCCGCTCGGACGCGGGCAGCGCGCGCAGCCGCTCGCGGTCGACGGAGAGGATCTGGTGGTGCGCGTACCACCCATCGAGTGTCAGCGGCGGGTGCGCGACCGGGGCCGCCGCCGCCGTCGACCCGTTGGCGTGCGAGCCCGGGGCGTGCGACGTGGCCGCGGGGGCGAGCGCGGTCGCCTCTTCCAGCGTCGCGCGCGTCACACGCCGGCCGGCTCGTAGCCCGCGTCGCGGACGGCGTCCGCGAGTTGGGCCGGCGACGTCTGCGCCGGGTCGTACGCGACCGTCGCGCCGCCTACCTCCACACGCTCGACCGTGGCGCCCGGTACGTCGGCCAGGGCCGTACGGACGGCGCGCACGCAGTGGGCGCAGCTCATCCCTTCGATGCGCAACGTCAGCGTTTCGGACGTGTGCGATGCATTCGACATCGATGCCTCCAATCAGACCACGGGTCAGACCATGGGCGGCGAACGCGCCCCGGCGAAGTACTCCTCGGCGAACACCCCGGCGCGCGCGCCTCGTGTCCTGCGCGGATCGTACCCCCGGAACGCCGAACGGCCCCGGATCCGGGCGGGATCCAGGGCCGTTCGAGACGATTTCGAGAGCGGGAGACGGGGTTCGAACCCGCGACATCCAGCTTGGGAAGCTGGCGCTCTACCAACTGAGCTACTCCCGCGTGCCGTACGGTCCGACGGTGTTGCGAAGCGTTGTGCGTTACGTGCCCGCCGGTGCGAGAGCCACAGGTCGGGATTGAACCGACGACCGCTCGATTACGAATCGAGTGCTCTACCACTGAGCTACTGTGGCGCTGATCGAGGTGCTACGGGAGAACTGCCGGACCCACATCGTGCGACGTGCGAACGACTCAGCAACAACGGGTACAACGGGGATGCCCTGGCGCGGATTCGAACCGCGACGCCTTTCGGCACCACCCCCTCAAGATGGCGTGTCTACCAGTTTCACCACCAGGGCTCGCGCGGCTTCGCTGTTCCGAAGCCAGCGCCGATCACACAACAACGGGGCCGACGGGGCTCGAACCCGCGACCTCTCGAGTGACAGTCGAGTGCTCTAACCAAACTGAGCTACGGCCCCCAACGCCGCACGAAGCGGCGGTCCTACATCCTCACCCACGACCTGCGTCACTACCCAGATCCGGGTCGATAGCCCCAACGGGAATCGAACCCGTCTCTCCACCTTGAAAGGGTAGCGTCCTAACCGATAGACGATAGGGCCGCGCCAATGTCCCGAATAGCGGTAACGGGATTCGAACCCGTGTTCCAGCCTTGAGAGGGCTGTGTCCTAGGCCCCTAGACGATACCGCCATGGCCTCCCCGCGCGCGTTCGACGAACGCTGCGGGCGAGCAAACCAACATAACCGCCGGCACTTCAGTTGGCAATCAGCATTCACGCCGGGCGCGATCCAGGCCCCACACCAGCGCCCACAGGCCCGGAGGGAATCGAACCCCCAACCGCCGGTTTTGGAGACCGGTGCTCTACCAATTGAGCTACGGACCTACTGTCAACCCACACGCACCCACAGCCCTACGACGAGCAGGGTGACTAACGGGACTTGAACCCGCAACCCCCGGAGCCACAGTCCGGTGCTCTAACCAATTGAGCTATAGCCACCACGAACGGACCGCCAAAGCTAGCCGGCCACGCGGACGGCTTCAAGACCACGCCCGAAGCGGCCGACCCCGGCTCAGTCCTTCGCGCGGTCCAGGTACTCGCCCGTCGCCGGATTCACCCGCACCCGCTCGCCCGTGTTCACGAACTCGGGCACGTTGATCGTCACCCCGTTCTCCAGCTTCGCGGGCTTGTTGGACGCCGTCTTCGTCGCCGTCTTCATCACCGGCGCCGTGTCCACGATCTCGAACGTCAGTGACGCCGGCAGGTCGATGCCGATTGGCCGCCCGTTGTAGTACTCCGCCAGGATCTTCATCCCCGGCTGCATCCACTGCGCGTTGTCGCCGAGCGTCTCCGCGTCCATCTCCAACTGGTCGTAGTTCTCCGAGTTCATGAAGTGGTACGTCTCGCCGCCCTGGTACAGGAACTCCAGCTCGTGCGTCTCCATGTCCGCCTTCTCGATCGCGTCGGCGGCGCGGAACCGGTGCTCGAAGTTGTTGCCGCTCCGCAGGTTCTTCATCTTCGTCTGCACCATCGCGCGCAGGTTGCCCGGCGTGTGGTGGCGGAATTCGACCACGCGGCACGGGTCGCCTTCGAACACGATGACCATGCCGCGGCGGATCTGGGTGGCAGGAACTGCCATGAGTGAGTCGCTTGAAAAGGAATCGGGGCGCGCCGAATAGGCGCTAAGTGCTTCCAGCCCTGCAATTTG
The DNA here is from genome assembly GCA_963763675.1 of uncultured Gemmatimonadales bacterium. GTDB lineage: Bacteria > Gemmatimonadota > Gemmatimonadetes > Gemmatimonadales > Gemmatimonadaceae > BPUI01. The sequence goes on along the minus strand of CAVXPN010000001.1, from coordinate 214,071 downwards.
CCGGCGTCACCCGCGGCCGGCAACCCGCGCCGCTGGCGCACGCGGCGCCGCACGCGCCTCGGCCACGAGCGGCCCGAGCGCTCGCCAAACCGTCGCCCCCACGCGACGCGCCCCCGCCGCCGTCGGGTGCACGCCATCCGCCTGGTTCAGCCCCGGCACGCCCGCCACGCCCTCCAGCAGGAACGGAAAGAGCACCACCCCCGACGCGCGCGCCGCCGCCGGGAACGCCGCGTGGAAGTGCGCCGTATAGTCCGCGCCGAGATTGCGCGGCGCCTCCATCTGGACGAGCGCCACGCGCGCGCCCGGCCGGTCGCGTCTAACGCGGCCGAGGATCGCGTCGAGGTTCGCGCGCAGCGAATCCACGCTCTGCCCGCGGAGGCCGTCGTTCGCGCCCGTCTCGACCACCACGACGTCGGCCGCCTCGCGCAGCACCCAGTCGACGCGCCGGAGCGCCCCGGCACTGGTCTCGCCGCTCAGGCCCGCGTTCACGACGTCGATCGGCGTGCCCGCCGCCGCGGCGAGCCGGCCGACCACCGCCGGGTACGCGCTGTCGGGGTCGAGCCCGAGCCCCGCCGTCAGACTCGTCCCGAGGAAGACCACACGCGGGCGCCCGGACGGCGCGACCGGCGCCCCAGCGGCGCCCGCCCCCGGCGCCGACGCGCCCGTCGCGCCGACCGGAGCGCCCGCCTGCGGGGTATCACCGGCGGGCGCTGCTCTATTGCACGCTGCCGCAAGTGCCAGTACCGGTGCCAGCACCGCCGTCACGCCCTTCCTCACTGCCCGCATGCTCGTTGCTCGTGATCTGACCAAGGAATACCAGAGCGGCGGCCGTCCGCTCGCCGTCCTGCGCGACGTGTCGTTCGAGGTGCCCACGGGAAGCTTCGCCGCGATCGTCGGGCCGTCCGGCAGCGGCAAGACCACGTTACTCGGCCTGCTCGCCGGGCTCGACGTGCCAACGCGCGGCACCGTCCACCTCGACAACACCGCGCTGCATACCCTCGACGAGGACGCGCGTGCCCGGCTCCGCGGCCAGAAGGTCGGCTTCGTCTTCCAGAGCTTCCAGCTCATCCCGACCCTCACCGCGGTCGAGAACGTCGCCGTCCCGCTCGAACTCAAGGGCGAGCGCGCCGCCGAGCGGCGCGCGGCCGACCTCCTCGAGCGCGTCGGGCTCGGCGGGCGCGGGCACCACTTCCCGCAGCAGCTCTCCGGCGGCGAGCAACAGCGCGCGGCCCTCGCCCGCGCCCTCGTCAACCGGCCACGCGTGCTCTTCGCCGACGAGCCCACCGGCAACCTCGACGCGGCGACCGGCGCGCGCATCGTCGCCCTCCTCGAGCAGATCAACCGCGAGGACGGGACGACGGTCGTCCTCGTGACGCACGACCTCGCGCTCGCCGAGCGCGCACAACGCGTGATCCGCCTCGCCGACGGCGTCGTCGTCGAAGATCGCGCGTCGCGCGCGCCGCCCGCCGTCGCGGACCTCGCCGCGTGACCGCCGCGAGCCGAACCACCACGAGCCAAGCGCGCGACGAGGGATCGCGCCCCCTTCCCCGCGCGCCCTTCCGCGCGCTGCTCCGGCTCGCGTGGCGCGAGAGCCGGACCGCGCGCCGCCGCCTCCTGCTCTACATGTCGTCGATCGCGCTCGGCGTCGCGGCGCTCGTCGCCATCGACTCGTTCGCGGCCAACGTCGACCGTTCGGTGCAGGAGCAGTCGCGCTCGCTGGTCGGCGGCGACCTGCAGCTGACGTCGCGCGGGCCGTGGACCAAGCCGGCGAAGGCGCTGCTCGACTCGCTCGCGCGCGCCGGCGCGCCGGTCGCGCGCACGACGCAGTTCGCCTCGATGGGCGTCGCGCCGCGCACCGGCCGCACGCGCCTCGTCCAGGTCCGCGCGGTCGATCCCGGCTACCCGTTCTACGGCGTCGTGAAGACGACGCCCGCGGGCGCGTGGGCGGCGTCGTTAGGCGCCGCGGGGGCCGGCCCGCGGGCGCTCGTCGACCCGTCGCTCCTCGTCGCGCTCGACGCGCGCGTCGGCGACACGCTGACGCTCGGCCTCGGTCGCTTCCAGATCGCGGGCACGCTCGACAACGTCCCGGGCGACCCCGGCATCGCCGCGGTGCTGGGGCCGCGCGTCTACATCCCGGCGCGCTACCTCGCCGAGACGCAGCTGCTCGTCTTCGGCAGCCGCGCCGAGTACTCGGCGGTGGTGAAGCTGCCCGCGCGCGTCGAGCCCGCGCGCTGGGTCCGCGCCGAGCGCGCCGCGCTCGACACGGCCGGGCTTCGCGCGCGCACCGTCGCGGACGCCGAGCGCGGACTCACCGAGGCCGTCGACCGGCTCGGGAGCTTCCTGTCGATCGTCGGGCTGATCGCGCTGCTGTTGGGCGGCGTCGGCGTGGCGAGCGGCGTCGGCGCGTTCGTCGCGCGCAAGCTCGACACCGTCGCGGTCCTCCGCTGCCTCGGCGCGACCAGTCGGCAGGTGCTCGGGATCTACGTCACGCAGTCGGCGCTCATGGGCCTCGCCGGCGCGGGCGTCGGCGTGCTGATCGGGCTCGTGATGCAGTTCGGACTCCCGCGCATGTTGGCGGATTTCCTCCCCGTCGACGTCGTCGTGCGCACCGACTGGCGGGCGATCGCGTCCGGGCTGCTGGTCGGGCTCTGGGTCGCGCTGGTCTTCGCGCTGCGGCCGCTGCTCGCGCTCCGCAACGTGAGCCCGCTGCAGGCGATTCGGCGCGACGTCGACGCGGCCGCGCTCCGGCCGCGCGGCGGCCTCATCGCCCGTCTCGACCCGGCGGCACGCGCGGTCGACCTCGCGGTGGGCGCGTCGGTGCTCGGGCTCGCCGTCGCGCGAACGGGCAGCTGGCGCGACGGCGTCGGCGTCACGGTCGCGATCGCGGGGGCGCTGCTCGCACTCTACGTCTCGGCGGCGGCCACGGTGTGGGTCGCGCGGCGGGCGATCCGCGCGGGGTGGCCGTACGTCGTACGCCAGGGCGTCGCGAACCTGTACCGCCCGGGGAGCCAGACGCGCGCGGTCACGCTCGCGCTCGGCTTCGGGGCGTTCCTCGTCTCGACGGTCTACCTGGTGCGCTCGAATCTGTTAGGCGACCTGCAGGCGCGCGCGGGGACGGCCCGCGCCAACGTCCTGTTCTTCGACGTGCAGGAGGACCAGGCGCCGGCGCTCGACTCGATCGTCCGCGCGCGGCACTACCCGACGCCGGGCGGCCTCACGCCGATCGTGACCATGCGCCTCGGCGCGATCAACGGCCGCACCACGGCGCAGCTGCTCGCCGACAGCGCGCACCACCGCGCCCCGTGGACGCTGCGGCGCGAGTACCGCTCGACGTTCCGGACGACGCTGGGCGACGCCGAGCGGGTGACGGCAGGGCGCTTCTTCACGGGCGACGCGGTCGGTACGGCGATCCCGGAGGTGAGCCTCGAGCAGAGCCTCGCGCGCGACCTCGGCGCGCGCGTGGGCGACACGCTCACGTGGGACGTCTCGGGCGTCCCCGTGCGGACGCGCCTCACGAGTCTACGCTCGGTGAACTGGGCCCGGTTCGAGCCGAATTTCTTCGCGGTCTTCCAGCCCGCGGCCTTGCAGGGCGCGCCCAAGCAGTTCGTCCTGCTCGCCGAGGTGCCGACCCCGGACGGCATCGCGCGGCTGCAGCGCGACGTCGTCAGCCGCTTCCCGAACGTCGCCAGCATTGACCTCTCGCTCGTGCAGAACACGGTCGCTCGGATCGTCGACCGCGTCGGCACCGCGGTGCGCTTCCTCGGCGCGTTCTGCCTCGCCATGGGGGTCCCGGTGCTGTTCAGCGCGGTCGCGGCGACGCGCCGAGACCGGGTGCGCGACGCGGTGCTGCTGAAAACATTAGGCGCGACCCGCGCGCAGATCACGCGCATCCTCCTTGCGGAGTACGCGACGCTTGGCGCGCTGGGGTCGCTGGCGGGGATGGTGCTGTCATTCGCGGGCGCGTGGGGGCTGGCGCGCTGGATCTTCCACCAGCCGTTCCGGCCCGACTGGGGCGCGGCGCTGACGGTGGCGGCGATCCTGACGGCGGTGACCGTGGCGATTGGGCTGTTGACCGGGCGCGACGCGTACCGCGGGACGCCGGCGGCGGCGCTCCGGGAGCAGTAAGGGGCGTCGAGAGACGATCGAACTGTCATCCCGAGCGGAGCGAGGGATCTACTGCCCGAAGTGAGTGAGCTTACTCGTCGCCGAGTAGGTCTCGTCACCTGGGACGGTAGGTCCCTCGCTCCGCTCGGGACGACGGGCGTGCGGCGAGCCTAACGGAACCGAATGCCGTTTGGTGCGACCGCGCCCGACTTGGGGACGAACGCCGGTGCGGCCGGCTTCGCGGCGTTCGCTGGCGTCTTCGGCGCCGGGGCGTTCGCGCGCTGCCCGGTCGAGCGTGGCGCGGCACCGGGCGCCGCCGTGACCCCCTCGGGTTTGGAGCGCATCGACAGCGCGATGCGCCCCCGCTCGAGGTCCACGCCCGCCACGGTCACGCGCACGCGCTGGCCGACGCGAACCGCCGCGTTCGGGTCCGCCACGTAGCGGTCCGACAGCTGCGACACGTGCACCAGCCCGTCCTGGTGCACCCCCACGTCGACGAACGCCCCGAACGCGACGACGTTGGTCACCACGCCGTCGAGCACCATCCCGACGGCGAGGTCCTTGGGCTCCTTCACGTCGTCGCGGAAGAGCGGCGCCTCGAACGTCGCGCGCGGGTCGCGCCCCGGCTTCTTGAGCTCCGCGACGATGTCGCGCAGCGTCGGCAGCCCGACCGCGTCCGACACGTAGCGCTGCGGCTCGATGCGCCCCGCCAGCGACTCGTCGCCGACGAGCGCGCCGACGCCGACGCCGAGGTCGCCCGCGATGCGCTCGACCAGCGGGTAGCGCTCCGGGTGCACGGCCGAGCCGTCGAGCGGGTGCGCACCGCCGCGCACGCGGAGGAAGCCGGCCGCCTGCTCGAACGCCTTCGCGCCCAACCGCGGCACGTCCATCAGGTCGCGCCGCGAGCGGAAGCCGCCGCGCGCGTCGCGCGTCGCGACGATCGCCTGCGCGAGCGACGGGCCCACGCCCGCCACGTACGCGAGCAGCGGCGCGGAGGCCGTGTTCACCTCGACGCCGACGCGGTTGACGCAGCTCTCGACCGTCTCGTCCAGTCGCCGCTTGAGCTGCGGCTGGTTGACGTCGTGCTGGTACTGCCCCACGCCGATCGCCTTGGGGTCGATCTTGACCAGCTCGGCCAGCGGGTCCTGCAGCCGGCGCGCGATCGACACGGCCCCGCGGATCGACACGTCGAGGTCGGGCAGCTCGTCGCGCGCGAGGTCGGACGCCGAGTAGACCGACGCGCCGCTCTCGCTCACGACGACCACCTGCGGGCGGAGCGCGCCGAGCGCCGCGCCGGCCGCGCCTAACGCCTGACGCGCCAGCTGCTCGGTCTCGCGCGACGCGGTGCCGTTGCCGATCGCGACCAGCTCCGCGCCGTGCCGCGCGGCGAGGCGCACGAGCGACTGCGCGAAGCGCTCCGACTGGTGCAGGTACCAAGTGTCGGTCTCGAGCACGGCGCCCGTGGCGGAGACGACCGCGACCTTGACCCCCGTGCGGAAGCCCGGGTCGAGGCCGATCGCCGTGCGGCCGCCCGCGGGCGCCGCGAGCAGGAGCTGCTCCAGGTTGTGCCCGAAGATGCGGATCGCCTCGTCGTCGGCCCGCTGCTTGAGCTCGAGGCGCAGCTCGACCGTGACCGCGGGGGCGAGGAGCCGCTTGTACGCGTCGGCCGCGACCAGCGAGAGCTGCGCGCTCGCTCTCCGCGCGCCGACGACCGCGTCCCGCATCCGCACCGCGACCTGCTCCGAGGGTGCCTCGATGCCCCAGGTCAGGAACCCCTCCGCCTCGCCGCGCCGGATGGCCAGCACGCGGTGCGAGGGCAGCTCGCCCAGCGGCGCGGAGAAGTCGTAGTAGTCCTGGAACTTCGAGACCTCGTCCGCCTTCCCCGCGGCGGCCTGCGCGCGCACCACGCCCCGCGCGCGCGTGAGCTCGCGCACCGCGCCGCGGAGCGCCGCGTCCTCCGCGACCCGCTCGGCGAGGACGTCGCGCGCGCCCTGCAGCGCGTCGGCGACGTTAGGCACCTCGCGCGTCGCGTCGACGAACCGCGCGGCCTCGCGCTCCGCGTCCGCGTCGGTCGCCAGGCCGGCCCACAGCAGCTCGGCGAGCGGCTCGAGCCCGCGCTCGCGCGCGATCGTCGCCCGCGTCCGGCGCTTGGGCTTGAACGGCAGGTAGAGGTCTTCGAGCGCCTGCTTCGTCGACGCGGCCTCGAACTGGACGCGGAGCGCGTCGGTGAGCTGGCCCTGCGACTCGACCGAGGCCAGCACCGCGTCCCGCCGCGCGTCGAGTTCGCGCAGGTACTCGGTGCGCTCGCGCAGGTCGCGTAGCTGCACCTCGTCGAGCCCGCCGGTGGCCTCCTTGCGGTAGCGCGCGACGAATGGCAGCGTGTTGCCCTCGTCGAAGAGGGCGAGCGCGGCCGCGACGGAGCGCGGGGCAAGCGAGAGCTCGGCGGCGACCTGCTGGACGTGCGCCTGGGCGCGCGCGGCGGCCGTCAGGCTGGGGGCGGGGGCGGACATGCGGGGACGTGCGAGGCGGGGCGGGGGCGGCCGCACGCGGACTGCGGGCGGCCGCGTAGGATGCCGACCCGGCGGCCGCGCTTCAACGGCTTGCGCGCGGGCGGTGACCTCCCCCCACATGTCGCGTCCTCGCAGCAGCCCTCCGCCCAGCCCCGATGATCGACTCGCTGCTCTTCCTCACCGACGACATCGACGTCGCGGTCCTCGATGCCACGCCCGCCGCGGGCGCGCCGGTCGGGTCGCCCGCCGACGTGCAGGCCGCCGATGTCCAGGCCGCGGCCGCGTCGGCCGCGACGCGTGACGGTCACGCGCACGCCGCGCGTCGCGCGTGGGCGGAGGCGCTCGTCGCACTCGAGCACTCGGCCGCGCTGCGCGACGCGCTCGACGCGGCCGGTCATGCCGGGCCCGCGGTGGCAGTGCGCGGGTGGTGCGACGTCGCGACCGTACGCCTGGCCGCTGGCGACCTCGCGGGCGCGCGCGGCGCGTTCGTGCGGGCGCGGATCGCGCGCCGCCACGCGCATGAGCTGCCCGCCGACCTGACGGCCGCGCTCGCCGAGCTCGACGCCGAGCTGGCCCCGGGCGGCGCGCACGCGCCGTCGCCGGCGGCTACGGCCGCGGCGCCGGACGACGCCGAATTCGCCGACGCGACCGCCGCCGGCGGGCTTCTCTGGCTCGATACGACCGAAGACGACGGCGAGGTCGAGCTGGTCGCCGAGGCGGAGGCCAGTGGGCCGGCTGAGGCGGCGGCGCCGGCCGGGCGGATCGCGGCGGTCGACCAGGCCGTCGCCCTGGCGCAGCCTCTGCAGGCGGCGAGGATGGGGTGGGTCGCGCGGCTCCGGCGCCTGTTCGGTCGCTAGTCGGCCGCGGCCACCGTTAGGCGCGCGGCGTCAGCCCTGCTCGTCCCGACCGTGGGCCTGCGCGGGCGGCGACGTCACCTCGACGGCCGTGAACGCCTCGAGGATCTTGTACGTGTGCGACGCGCCCTCGGGCACGACCCACGAGTTCCCCGGCTCGAGGACGACGACCTGTCCCTCGGAGTGCAGCTCGGCGCGCCCCGAGACGACGTAGCCGACCGTCTCGTAGGGCCGGGCCGCGGCCGCTTTCGGCTCCGACGGCGCCTCGTTTTCCCACATGCGCATCGCCACGCGCTTGCCCGAGGCGAGGTACTTCTGCCCCATCGCGCCGTGCGGCGAGTGGCGCGAATCGATCTTGGTGATCGTGGTGTCTCCCATCGCTATCTCCCGTCTGTGGTGGGCCGCCGCCGCGACGCGGCGGGCGTGCGCGACCGTACACGGATCGTGCCCGGAAGCCGCGAGGGCACCGGGCACGGAGTCGAGGTCAGACCTTGTGGCGGAAGGTGATGCGCCCGCGGGTGAGGTCGTAGGGCGAGACCTCGAGCGTCACGCGATCGCCTTGCAGGACGCGGATGCGGAACCGGCGCATGTTGCCGGCGAGCGTCGCGAGCACCTGGTGACCGGCTTTGGTCTCGACCCGGAAGGTGGCGTTGGGCAGGACTTCGGCCACGGTGCCTTCGAGCTCGATCGCGTCTTGCTTTGCCATACGGTGGGCGGTGGTGTCGGAACAGTGCGGTCCGCCCGGCGCGCTCGCGCCCGGCGGGCGACGGCGGGCGCGCACGCCCGCTTCGTCACAGCCGGGTAAGATAACGCTTATGAACGCCCCGGGCACACCGAACGCTCCCGACCGCCCCACGTCCGCCGGCGCGGCGGGGCGCGCGCCCTACGGCCCGCAGACGCCCGCCGTCCGCCGATTCCTCCAGCGCTTCGCCGCGCTGGCGCCGGCCGAGTGGGACGCGGCGGCCGCGGCCTACGCGGCGGCGGCCGGGTCCGCGGCGGCCGTCGCCGCCGACCGCGACCTGCAGCGCGCCGTGGAGCGCGCGGGCCGCGCCGGGGAGCGGGACGCGGTCCTGGGACCGCTCGCACAGCTCGTCGGCGTCGGCGCACGCGACGGCGCCCCGGAAGGCAGCGGCGGCGATAGCCACGACGCCGACCCCCCGGCGGAGCTGCATCCGGTCGCCGAGGCGTCGCTGGCGGCCCTACTCGCGCTCGTCGTGCGGGACGTGCTTCCGGCGCGCGCGTTCGCCGCGCTGTACGCGCCGTTCGAGGCGAGCATCCCGGTCGCGTCGCTCGGGCCGTAGCACCGACGGCGCCCTACCCCGCCTCCGCGTTCAGCTCGAACCGCGGCACCGCCACGTCGAAGAACTCGCCGTCGGCCCGCACGAACCGGTAGTGCCCCTCCATGTGCCCGCGCCCGGACTTGAGCACGCAGAAGCTCCGGTATTCGTGCACCCGCCCGGGGTGCAGCATCGGCTGCTCCCCCACGACGCCCTCCCCCTCGACGTCGGTGACCTCGCCCGTCGAGTCCGTGATCGTCCACCGACGCGAGAGAAGCTGCGCCGCGGCGCGGCCGACGTTCTCGATCCGGATCTGGTAGGCGAAGACGAACTGCCCCGCCGCCGGCCGCGACTGGTCCCGCAAGTAGGACGGGCGGACCGTCACGCGGACGCCCGCGGTCTCGCGGTAGAAGAACGGGGCGCGGCGCGACATCGGCGGCTGCCTAACGATTCGCGCGCGTATTACCGCGACGCCGTGCGCCCGCCGGCGCCGGAGCGCCCCGCGGGTCCGTCGCGCCCCGTGCGGTCGACGCCGAACGCGCGCACCTCGTCCGGCGCGTAGGCGCCGTAGGCGTCGCCCCCGACGTCGGCGCGGCGCGCGGGCTCGTACGCGCGCGCCGACCCGGGCAGCACCACGGTGTCCCACCGCTCGCCCTCGCGCAGCTGCAGCACCCACAGCCAGGGCGCCCCCTCTCCTGCCGCCGGATCGAGCGTCACGCGCGGGCGCTCCCCGCGCGCGATCGCGACCGCAGGCGCACCCGGCGCCCGCCCGGGGAGCCACGCGGACGCTGGCACCAGCGCCGGGTCGCGGTACGCGCCCAGCCGGAGCGAGTCCGCCACCCCCGCGACGTCCTTCATGAGCGCCTGCATCGAGAACCACACGTTGCCATCGGCGCCCGGCTGCGCGCGCGTGGCCGCGATCTGGGCGTCGATCTCCGACACCGGCCAATCGGTCGCGCGCGTGCCGACGCGCGAGAGGTAGTTCCCCGGCCACAGGTGCCGCCCCCGCCGGTTCTCCGCCGCCCACCACGCGAGCAGCTCCGGGTAGCTCTGCTGGCGCGCGGCGACCTTCCAATACAGCTGCGGCGTGAAATAATCCGCCCACCCCTCGCGCCACCACCGCCGCGAGTCCGCGTACAGCTTCGCGTACGCGTCGAAGCAGCACGCGTTGGCCGGCTCCGTCGGCCGGTAGATGCCGAACGGGCTGACCCCGACCTTCACCCACGGCTTGGCCGCGTGCACCGAGTCGTACATCGCGCGCACGAACCCGTCCACGTTCGCCCGCCGCCAGTCGTCGCGGGCGAGCGCACCGCCGCCGGCGACGTAGCGCGCGTACGTCGCCGAGTCGGGAAACGGCGCGGGACGCTTGGTCGCCGGGTCGTTCTCCGGGTACGGGTAGAAGTAGTCGTCGATGTGCACGCCGTCGACGTCGTAGCGCCTAACGACGTCCGCGATCGCCCGCAGCGAGCGCGCGCGCACCTCGGGGTCGCCCGGGTCCATCCAGCGATAGCCGGCGTACGCGCGCACGACGTCCGGCCGCGCCACGGTCACGTGTGTCGCCGAGGCGGGCCCCCGCGCCTCGCTGTGGCGCGCGCGGTACGGGTTGAACCACGCGTGCAGCTCCAGCCCCCGCCGGTGCGCCTCCGCCACCGCGAAGGCGAGCGGGTCGTAGAACGGGTCCGGCGCCTGCCCCATGCGCCCGGTGAGGTATTCCGACCAGGGCTCGTACGGCGAGTCGTAGAGCGCGTCGGCCGCGGGCCGCACCTGCAGGATCACCGCGTTCAACCGCACCGACGCCGCACGGTCGAGGATCGCGCGCAACTCCGCCTGCTGCTGCGCCGTGCTCAGCCCGGGCTTCGACGGCCAGTCGATGTTGCCCACCGTCGCGACCCAGACCGCGCGGAACTCGCGCGCGACGGGCGGCGGCTCGGGCGCGACGGCGACCGGGCGCGGTCGCACCTCCGGCGCGGCGACGCGGCCGCCGGCGCCGCACGCCGCCGCCAGCACCGTCGCGCGCCGCCGCGGCGAGGCCGCGCGCCCGGGACGACAGGCCTAACCACGTGGTCGAACGACGCGAGAACAAGCGCGGCACGGAGGAACGAGGCGGGGAGAACGCGGCGGGAGAACGCCGCGAAAAATCGCGCGGCGGGCGCTGCCGTACGCCGCGGGGGCGGGCGCGCGTGCGCCCCAACGTTACCCCGCCCGGGCGAGCAGGGCGAGGGCCTCGCGCGCCGCCCGCGCGCCGCTCCGCAGCGCGCCGTGCACCGTCGCCCAGTCGCCGTCGCCGAGCGTCGCCTCGCCGGCGAAGACGAGCGGCCCGACCGGCTCCGCAAGCCGCGCGAACGCGCCGCGTCCGCCGACGCGCGCGTAGCTGTACGCCCCGCGCGAGAACGGATCCCGCGACCAGTCGTGCTCGTACGCGGCGACGAACTCCGCGTCGAGCGCCGCGCGCGTCATCCCGAACGCCGTCGCCAGCGCCCCGAGCACGCGCTCGCGCCGCGCGTCGGCGTCGAGCGCGAGGAGCGCGCGCGCCTTCCCCGCCCCGGCCCACGCGATGAGGACCGGCGAGCGGATCGCGCGCTGGGTCCACCACACCGGCACGTCCAACTCGGGCGTGTGCACGAACGACATCGCGTGCCCGTCGTCCGGGTCGGCGAGGGCGGGGACGGCACCCGGCCGCTCCCAGAACCGCGTCCGGAACCGAAGTACCATCCGCGCGACCTGCCCCATCGCCAGGGCCGCCAGCGCGTCGCGCCGCCCGTCCAGCGGCGGCTCGAACGCCACCGCGCCGATCTCAGCGGCGGGAGCCTGGAGCACGCCCAACGGCAGCGTGACGACCGCGCAGCGCGCACCGACCTCTACCTCGTTAGGCCCGGACACCCGCACGCGCACGGCGTCCGCGCCCCACGCCACCCGGTCGACCGCGTGCCCGAGCCGCACGTCCAACGCGCCCCGCGACCCGAGCCCGTCGTACAGCCACCCGGGCACCCCCGCGTACCCGTCGACGAACCGGTACGCGACGTCGTTCCCCGACTCGGCCTCCTCAGCGCGGGCCAGCGCGCGGATGCCCGCGTCGCCGACGTCGGCCGCGTGAAACCCTTCGACGAACGACGCCGCCAGCCGCCGCGCGTCGGCGTGGGCGACGTCGCCGAAGTGCTCGGCGAGGTACTCGTAGACGCTCACGTCCGGCGCCCCGTCGCGCTTCGCCTCCACCGCCATCGCGTCGAAGATCTCGCCGACCTCGCCGCTAAAGTCGTCGCGCGCGACGAGCCGCCCCGCGTCCAAGGCGAGGTGCTCCTCCTCCGCGTCCACCACGCGGAGCGGCGCCTCCGCGGCGATCGCCCACAGCTCCGGCGGGTCGCCGTGGATGAACTCGGCGCCCAGTTCGACGGGCGCGCCGAGGTCGGGCACCGGCGCCGTGTAGATGCGCCCGCCGATCCGGTCGCGCGCCTCGAGCACGACCACGCGCCGCCCCGCGTCGGCCAGCGCGCGCGCGGCCGCGAGTCCCGCCGCGCCCGCCCCGATCACCACGACGTCGTGGTCCACCGACCCCTCGCCGTCCGCGCCCCGTCGTCCGTTAGGCAGCGGCCGGGAGCCCCGCGCGCCCGTCGCGCTCCGCGCGCATCGCGGCCAGCACGCGCCCGGCGCGCAGGGCCGCCTCCCGCATCCGCTCGGGCGGCACGATGAGCGAGACGCGGAAGAAGCCCTCGCCCCCGGCCCCGAAGCTCGAGCCCGCGATCGTGATCAGCGCCTCGTCGTCCATCAGCCGGTCCGTGAACGCGCGGCTCGGGATGCCGTCGGGCACTTCGAGCCACAGGTACATCGCCGCCCTGGGCGACTCGCACGCGAACCCGGCCGCGCGGAACGCCTCCACCCCCGCGTCGCGCCGCTCGCGGAAGGTGGCCACGTTCGCCGGCACGAACTCCGCCCAGCTCTCCAGCGCCGCGACGCCCGCCGCCTGGACGGCCATGAACGACCCGGTGTCGATGAACGACTTCACCTTCGCGAGCGCCCCGATCACCTCCGCCCCGCCCGCGGCCCACCCCAGCCGCCACCCGGTCATGTTGTACGTCTTGCTGAGCGAGTGGAATTCGACCGCGACGTCGCGCGCGCCCCGCACCTCGAAGATGCTCGGCGGCACGTAGCCGTCGAAGGCGATCTCGGAGTACGCGTTGTCGTACGCGATCAGGATGTCGCGCTCGCGGCAGAGCCTAACGACGCGCTCCAGGTAGTCCCGCGGCGCCACGGCGGCGGTCGGGTTGTTCGGGTAGTTGAGGAAGACGAGCTTCGTGCGGCGCAGCACGTCTTCGGGCAACTCCTCCAACTCGACGAGGAACTGCGTGCGGGGCCGGATCGGATACGCGTACACCTCGGCCTCGTTCAGCAGCGTCCCGCCGAGGTAGGCGAGGTAGCCGGGCTCGGGCACGACGGCGACCTCGCCGCGCTGCAGGTACGCGCTCGCCAGGTGGACGATGCCCTCCTTGGAGCCGATCAGCGGGCAGATCTCCGTCGTCGGGTCGAAGGCGAGGCCGAAACGCCGCTGCATCCACGCCGCCACCGCCTCGCGGAACGGCACGTGGCCGAGCCCGAAGCCGTACCGGTGCATCGCCGACTCGTCGAGCGCCCGCCGGAGCGCCTCGACCGCCGCGGGCGGCGGCGGCAGGTCCGCGTCGCCGGGCCCGAGGTCGATCACGTCGCGGCCGGCCGCGAGCAGCTCGCGCTTGCGCACGGGGACGTGCGCCATCGGGTACGCGGGGAGCGTGCGGAAGCGGTCGGCCGGGCGTGGCATGGGGACGATGCATGCAAGCTGTCGTCCCGAGTGGAGCGAGGGACCTACTCTCCCCGATGAGGACTCGCCCGGCGTCGACGGTCCCCGTCACCTCGGGCAGTGGGTCCCTCGCTCCGCTCGGGACGACAGGCGAGTGACTTAGTCCGTGAGTGGCATCGACGCCGCCCCGGTGCGCGCCTCGTTCGCGGCGTCGTCGGCCAGAACCACGTCCCCGTCGGAACGCGCCCCGTGCCCGTTGCCGTTCCCGTTCGCGGTCGAGTTCGCCGCCACCCGCGCGTGCTGCGCCTCGATCCAGCTCCGGTGGTAGGCCGGGTCCTCCGCGCCTAACACCGCCTTCGCCACCTTGAGCGGCCGGAACGAGTCGAGCATGACGGCGTACTCGTTGGTCCACTTCTGCCCGATGCTCGCCTCGTAGCGTCCCGGGTGCGGACCGTGCGGGATCCCGTCCGGGTGGTGCGTGACCGAGCCGAACTCGATCCCCTTGCGGCTCATGAATTCCTCCGAGGCGTAGAAGATCACCTCGTCCGAGTCCACGTTGCTGTGGTTGTACGGCGCCGGAATCGCGTCCTCGCCGAAGTCGAACGGCCGCGGGCAGAACGAGCAGATCACGAAGCCGTCGCCCTGGAAGGTCTGGTGCACCGGCGGGGGCTGGTGCACGCGCCCCACGATCGGCTCGAAGTCCTTGATGTTGAAGGCCCACGGGTAGAAGTGGCCGTCCCACCCCACGACGTCGAACGGGTGGTGATCGAGCACATATTCGCTGAGCGCGTCGTATTGCTTGATGAGGATCGGGAAGTCCCCCATTTCGTCGTGCGTGACGAGCTCGGTCGGCCGCCGGATGTCGCGCTCCGAGTACGGCGCGCCCTCGATCAGCTGCCCGAACTCGTTGCGGTAGCGCTTGGGCCAGCGCACGTGCCCGCGGCTCTCGGTCACCAGGAACTTCTGCGGCACGCCCGCGTCCGGGCGCCACCGGTGCATGATGCCGCGGTGGATCACGACGTAGTCGCCGTCGCGGTACGGCAGCAGCCCGAACTGCGACTCGAGCACGCCCGTCCCCTTCGCGACGTACACCACCTCGTCCGCCTGCGCGTTGCGGTAGAAGTGCGCGTCCTGGACGTCCGGCTCGACGTAGAGCAGCGCCACGTCGGCGTTGAACAGCATCGGCACGCGGTCGAGCGTCGGGCTCCCGCCCTTCGGCGCCTGGGCCGTGCGGAAATGCCGGTGCTTGAGCGTGTCGTCTTCGCTCGCCTCCCAGACCAGGTCGCGCAGCTTCCGCACACTCTTGACCGTGGTCGGCGGGTGCACGTGGTAGAGGAGCGCCGACGTGCCCGTGAACCCCTCGTGTCCGACGAGCTGCTCCGAGTAGATCCCGCCGTCGGGCTTGCGCATCGCCGAGTGCCGCTTCCGCGGGACGCGGCCTAACGTGTGATAGATGGGCATCGCCGCGTTCCGCCGCCTGGCCGGTTAGAGGGTGCTCACAGATTGCCGCGCAGCGCCTGCTCGCGCTCGATCGCCTCGAACAGCGCCCGGAAGTTCCCCTTCCCGAAGCTCTTCGCCCCCTTCCGCTGGATGATCTCGTAGAACACCGTGGGCCGGTCCTCGACCGGCTTCGTGAAGATCTGCAGCAGGTACCCGTCCGGGTCGCGGTCGACCAGAATCCCGTGCTGCGCCAGCACCTCGAGCGGCTCGTCGATCCGCCCGACCCGCCCCTCGAGCTGCTCGTAGTAGCTCGTCGGCGTGCTGAGGAACTCCACCCCGCGCGCCTTGAGCTCCGTCACCGTGCGCACGATGTCGTCGGTCGCGAGCGCCATGTGCTGCACGCCCGGCCCGCCGTAGAAGTCGAGGTACTCGTCGATCTGCGACTTCTTCTTGCCCGACGCCGGCTCGTTGATCGGGAACTTGATGCGGTCGTTCCCGTTGGCCATCACCTTCGACATGAGCGACGAGTACTCGGTGTTGATGTCCTCGTCGTCGAACGTCAGCAGGTTGCGGAAGCCCATCACGTGCGCGTAGAACTCGACCCAGGCGTTCATCTTGCCGAGTTCGACGTTCCCGACGCAGTGGTCGACGTACTTGAGGCCCACCGACGGCGGCTGGTACGACGGCGCGACCGCCCGGAACCCCGGCAGGAACGGCCCGTCGTAGCGCGACCGCTCCACGAGCGAGTGGATCGTGTCGCCATACGTGCGAAACGCCGCGAGGACCACCTCCCCGTGCTCGTCGCGCTCGACCCGCGGCTCGTACACCGGCTCCGCACCGCGCGCGACGGCCTTCTCGAACGCGTCGCGCGCGTCGTCCACCCACAGCGCGAGGTCGCGCACGCCGTCGCCGTGCCGGTACACGTGGTCGGCGATCGCCGCCGCCTCCGCGCTCGCGTCCGGCCGCAGCGCCGTCGTCAGCACGAAGCGGATCTTGTCCTGCTGCAGGACGTAGCTCGCGCGGTCGCGGGTGCCCGTCTCGGGGCCGCGGTACGCGACGAGCGAGAAGCCGAACGCGGCGCGGTAGTAGTGACTCGCCTGCTTCGCGTTGCCGACGTAGAACTCGATGTAATCCGTCCCGTTGATCGGGAAGGTGTCCGTCGAGCCCTCCGCGAGCGGGACGGGGGCGATGAGCGTGGCCATCAGAAAGCTCCGGGTAGAAGGAACACGCTGTAAGTTGGCGAGCGCCCGCCGCGCGGGGCAAGCGCGGCACGCGCGCCGCCACCGCCCGCGACGGGGCACGGCCAATGCTCCTGCGCAGCCCCATGCCCGCCGCCGCCTCGCCCTTCGAGATCCCGCCGGACCTGCGCTGGCTCACGCCGCGCTACGACTTCGTGCGCGAGCTCGGCCGCGGCATGGCCGTCGTCTACCTCGCCCGCGAGCGCCCCGGCGTCTCCGACGAGCCCGGACGCGAGGTCGCCGTCAAGGTCGTCGCCCCGCCTCACGCCGCCGACCGCGAGACCGCCGAGCGCTTCGCGCGCGAGGCGCGCACCGCGACCGCGCTCCAGCACCCCAACATCGTCCGCACGCTCGCCATCGAGCAGTCCGGCGACGCCGTCGCGATCGTCACCGAGTACATCGCCGGGCAGACGCTCCGCGCGGTGCTCCAGACCCAGGGCGCCCTGCCGTTCGATCGCGCGGCCGCGATCCTCCGCGACGTCGCCGCCGCCCTCGCGCACGCCCACGAGGCGCGGATCGTCCACCGCGACGTCAAGCCCGAGAATATCTTCATCGAGACCGGCACCGGCCTCGCCCTGCTCGGCGACTTCGGCATCGCGCGCCCGATCGACGCCGACGCCCTGCTCACCCACGACGGCGCGTCGCTCGGCACGCCGGCCTACATGGCCCCCGAGCAGGTCGACGGCCTGCCCGTCGACGCGCGGACGGACGTCTACGGGCTCGGCCTCGTCGGCTGGGAGATGCTCGCCGGCCGCCGCCCGTGGCAGGGCGAGACGCTCTACTCGCTGCTCCAGAAGCAGAAGCACGAGGCGCTCCCCGACCTCGCGCGCCTCCGCCCGGACGTGCCGCTCTACCTCCATCGCGCCATCGAAGGCGCGCTCGCCAAGGACCCGCGCGCGCGCTGGCACGACGCCGCCGAAATGCTGCACGAGCTCTCACCTTCACCCGAGACGCTCCCGGAGCTGAACGCCGCGCCGGACGCCGCGCCGGACGCCGCGAGCGAGCGGATGCAGCTCTCGGTCGCCGCGGGGACGACGGTTCGCTTCGCGTCAGGCGAGGTCGACGCGCTCCGCCCCGCCGACCAGCCCGTCGCCGAGCTCGCCGTCTCGCCCGAGGAGTACGCCCGCGACGAGCAGGTGGTCGCGGCCCTACCGCCGCGCCGAGAGGGGGCACGCCGACGCGGCTGGATCGCGGCCGCGGTCGGCGCGGCCTTGCTCGCCGCCGCCGCGACCGCGGTCCACCGATCCGGCCAGCCGACGACGGGCGACACCCAGCTCGACTCACTCCTGGCCCGTACGACGCCCGCCGAAGCGACGGGCCGCACGCCCGCCGGTCCCGCGCGCGACTCGGCGCCTCGGGCGGTCACGGACCCGCCCCTCGCTCGGCGCCCGGACTCGGCGGCGCCCGCTGAGGCGTCCAGCGCGGCGCCCATCCTATCGCCGAACGCGACGCCTGACGGGACGCCTACCGGCGCGCCCGACTCGGCGATGCCGGCGGCGCGCAGCGCGCCGCGCCGCGGGCCGGCCGCGGGTGCCGCCGCGCCCGCGACGCCCACCCTCGCGGGGCCGGCCTACGTCCGCGCCGAATGCCGCTCGGCGGCCACCGCCGACCAGCGACGCTGCCTCATGGCGCTGGTCTACCGCAACGACGTGGCGCTCCAGCGTCGGTACGACGCGCTGATCGCGTCCCTCCGGCGGCAGTCGGGCGGCGCCGCGGAGCCGCCCGCCGTGCGCGCCCTCCGCGCCGAACAGCGTGCGTGGGTCGACGCGCGCGACGCGGAGTGCGCGCGGGAGGTCCCACTCGCCCGTTCCGCTCGGTGGGGCGTGGCGCGGGCCCCCTGCTTCCGCGGCTTCTCCGACCGCCGCGCCGCCGTCCTCGACGCCCGCCGCCGCGGGCGCCTACCGCAGGCGCAGTAGTCGAGCAGTTAGCGCCTGCGGTTGCCGGCCATGGACCCCCGTTTCGCGGGGATGACGACTCTGCCTCGCTGTCATCCCCGCGCGAGCGGGAATCCACGGTTGCCCAACGCACGTGCCGACTGCTCTAGTTCATCCGCGCCGGCGCGTCCCCCGGCTGCTCGCGCACGAAGACGTCCGCAGCCGCCCCCGCGCCGAACGCGTCGCCCAGCGGGCGCAGCCGGCGCACGAGCGTGAGCACCGTGTAGACCGCGACCGGCTCCTCGTCCTGGTTCGTCACCTCGACGTCCCACGCGACCACGCCCTGCGGCACCTCGCCCTCGCGATCGTCCTTCGCCGCCTTGCTCTTGCACGCGAGCCGCACGCGGATCGTGTCCCCCACGTACACCGGCTTCACGAAGCGCAGCCCGTCGAGTCCGTAGTTCGCGATCACCGGCCCCGGTGCCGGGTCGACGAACAGCCCCGCCGCCGCCGAGATCACGAAGTACCCGTGCGCCACCCGCCGCCCGAAGTACGAGTCCCGCGCCGCGAGCTCGTCGGTGTGCGCGTAGAAGTAGTCGCCCGAGACTCCGGCGAAGTTGACGAGGTCCGCCTCGGTCACCGTGCGCCGGTGCGTCGTCCACGTCTCGCCCACCGCGAGCTCCTCGAAGTACTTCCGGAATGGGTGCACGCGGTCGCGCGTCTCGGCCGCGCCCTTCGTCCACTCGCGCGTGACCGCCGCCACCGTGCTCGGCGACCCCTGGATCGCGGTCCGCTGCATGTAGTGCAGCACGCCGCGCACGCCGCCCATCTCCTCGCCGCCGCCCGCGCGCCCCGGCCCGCCGTGCACCAGGTTGGGGAGCGGCGAGCCGTGCCCCGTGCTCTCCTTGCCCGAGTGCCGGTTGGCGAGCAGCAGCCGCCCGTGGTAGGCCGCCGTGCCTAACGCGACCTCGCGCGCCACGCCGTCGTCGGCCGTGAACAGCGACCCGACGAGCGAGCCGCGCCCGCGCTTCGCCAGCGCCACCGCGTCGTCCACCGTGTCGTAGGGCATCAACGTGTTCACCGGCCCGAACGCCTCGACGTCGTGCGGCGCCGTGCGCTCGAACGGCCGGTCGTTGTAGAGGAGCGTGATCGGGAAGAACGCCCCGCCCTCGCGGCTCGCGCCGACGACCTCGAAGTCCGCGCCCGCGTCGCCGCCGTAGACGAGCTCCGCCCCGGCCCGCAGCGCGTCGAGCGCCTTGCCCACCTCGCGCACCTGCGCGCGACCCGCGAGCGGGCCCATGCGCACGCCCTCGACCGCCGGATCGCCGACGCGCGTGCCGGCGAGGCGCTTGCCTAACGCCTTCACCACGCCGTCCACCGTCCCCGCGGGCACGAAGCTCCGGCGGATCGCCGTGCACTTCTGCCCCGCCTTCACCGTCATCTCGCGCGCGACCTCCTTGATGAAGAGGTCGAACTCGGGCGTGCCGGGCGCGGCGTCCGGGCCCAGCATCGAGTAGTTGAGCGAGTCCGCTTCCTGGTTGAACCGGACGTTGTGCTCCATGATCGCCGGCGTCCGCCGGAGCAGCAGCCCCGTCGCGGCGGAGCCCGTAAAGGCGACCGTGTCCTGCTCGCTCAGGTGGTTCAGCAGGTCGCCCGCCGAGCCGCAGATGAGCTGCACGCTCCCCGCCGGCAGCACGCCCGTGTCGATCATCGCGCGGAAGACCACCTGTGTCAGGTAGCACGTCACCGTCGCCGGCTTCACGATCGCCGGGACGCCCGCGAGCAGCGCGCACGCGAGCTTCTCCAACATCCCCCACACGGGAAAGTTGAACGCGTTGATGTGCACCGCCACGCCCTCCAGCGGCACGCAGACGTGCCGCCCGACGAACCCGCCTCCCTTGGATAGCGTCTCGACCGGCCCGTCGACGTAGAACGGCTCGTCCGGGAACTCGCGCCGCCCGCGGCTCGCGTACGCGAACAGCGTCCCGATCCCGCCGTCGATGTCGATCCAATGGTCCGTCGCCGTCGCACCCGTCCACGACGACACGCGGTAGAACTCGTCCTTGCGCGCCGTGAGCGCCGTCGCGAGGGCCTTCAGCATCCGCGCCCGCTGGTGGAACGTCATCCGCCGCAGCGGCGGACCGCCCACGCGGCGCGCGTAGTCGGCCATCGCCCGGAAGTCGAGCCCCTGGCTCGACGCCTCGCCTAACGGCTCGCCCGTGACCGCGTTCGTGAGCGTGGCGAAGTTGCCCGTCCCGGCGACCCACTCGCCGAGGGCGTAATTATCGAAGCGCGTAATCATGCCGGGAAAGTTGCGCGGTCGCGCACCGTTTCGCCGCCGCCCGCGCTCAGCACCTCAGCCGCCGCGGGTCTCCCCCCACGTCCGATAGGCCACGGTCTGCCGCGCCCGCGCCGCCGCCTGCTCGTCGGTCAGCGCCCGCAGGGGATCGACCGCGCGCAGCGTCGCGTGCAGCCGCCCCGGCAGAGCCTGGTACAACGCCGTCCCCTCCGTCTTCCACGCGATCATCTCGTCGCTCACGTCCTTGACGACGCGCGCCGGGTTGCCGACCACCACCGTCCGCTCCGGGATCTCCATCCCACTCGGGACGAAGCACAGCGCCCCGACCACCGACCCCGCGCCGACGACCGCGCGGTCCATCACCACGGCGTGCATCCCGATCAGGCAGTTGGCGCCGAGCCGCGCGCCGTGAACGACCGCGCCGTGCCCCACGTGCGCCCCGGCCTCCAGCACGACCGTCACCCCCGGGAACATGTGCACGGTGCAGTTCTCCTGCACGTTGCAGCCGTCCTCGATCACGACGCCGCCCCAGTCGCCGCGCACCGCCGCGCCCGGGCCCACGTACACGTCGCGCCCGATCGTCACGTTCCCCGTCACCGCCGCTTGCGGGTGCACGAACGCCGTCTCGTGCACCACCGGGACGTAGTCCTCGAACGCGTAGATCACCGGCGCGCCTCCGATGCCTAACGCCCGTCAGACCCGCTCGAGGACGGTCGCCATCCCCTGCCCCACGCCCACGCACATTGTGCAGAGGGCGTAGCGGCCGCCCGTCGCCCGCAGTTCGCGCGCGGCCGTCAGTAGCAGGCGCGCGCCGCTCATCCCGAGCGGGTGGCCCAGCGCGATCGCCCCGCCGTTGGGGTTCACGCGCGGGTCGTCGTCGGCCACGCCGAGCTCGCGCAGGCACCCCAACACCTGCGCCGCGAACGCCTCGTTCAGCTCCAGCACGTCCATCTGCTCGAGCGCGAGCCCCGCCTTCGCCAGCGCCTGTCGCGTCGCCGGCACCGGCCCGAGCCCCATGACCCGCGGCTCGACTCCCGCCACGCCGAACGAGACGACCCGGGCCAGCGGCTCCGCGCCGACCGCACGCGCGCCCTCCTCCGACGTCACCAGCAGCGCGCACGCGCCGTCGTTGAGCCCCGACGCGTTCCCTGCCGTGACCGTGCCGCGGCCGTCCGTTCGGAACGCCGGCCTGAGCTTCGCCAAGCCCTCCGCCGTCGTCTCGGGCCGCAGGAACTCGTCGTGCTCGACGCGCACCGTCCCCTTCCGCCCGGCCGGGACGTCGACGGCGACGATCTCCTCGTCGAAGCGCCCGCGCGCGCGCGCCGCGGCCGCCTTCTGCTGCGACCACGCCGCGTACCGGTCCTGGTCCTCGCGCGAGATCCCGATCCGCTCGGCCACATTCTCGGCCGTGTGTCCCATCGTGTCGACGCCGAAGCAGTCGCGCATGCGCGGGTTCACGAAGCGCCAGCCTAACGACGTGTCGAACATCTCGACGTCGCGCCCGAACGGCTTCGACGACTTGCTCAGCACGTACGGCGCGCGCGTCATGCTCTCGACGCCGCCGGCGACGTAGACGTCGCCGTCCCCTGCCATCACCGCCCGCGCCGCGTGCGCCGCCGCGCCCATCCCCGAAGCGCACAGCCGGTTGACGGTCTCGCCCGGCACGCTTTCCGGCAGCCCGGCGAGGAGCGCGGCCATGCGCGCGACGTTCCGGTTGTCCTCGCCTGCCTGGTTGGCGCAGCCGAGCACGACGTCGGCGACGCGCGCCGGGTCGAGGGCCGGGTGTCGCGCGACGAGTTCGCGGATCACGTGGGCGGCCATGTCGTCCGGCCGCAGTTCGGCCAGCGCGCCGCCGAGGGAACCGATCGGCGTGCGCACGCCGTCGACGAGGTAGGCAGTAGTCATGGGTGTGGTCACGCCCGATGTACCCCGGCCGGCGCGACGGGAGCCGTCACGCGGCCGGCCATCACGGCGCCAGCCGCCCGCCGTCGCGCGCGACCCGGCGTAGAAGCGGCGACACGCGGTACCGGTCCTCCTGGTAGCGCTCGCGAAGCGCGTCGATCTCGGCCGCAACCTCCGCCGCGCCCAGCAGGTCGCCCCACGAGAGGAGGCCGCGCGGGTAGTTCACCCCCGCCGTCATCGCCAGCTCGACGTCCGCGGCCGACGCGACGCCCCAGTGCACCGCGTCCGCGGCCTCGTTAACGAGCATCGCGACGACGCGCCGCACCAGGGCGTCGCCCAGCCCCTCGTCGCGGGTCGGCACCGGCGGCGCCGCGCCCTCCGCGTAGTTGTAGAAGCCGCGCGCCGTCTTCCGCCCGAGACGCCCCGCCTCGACCAGCCGCTGCTGGGTCAGCGACGGCCGGTAGCGCGGATCGTGGAACGTCCCGTCGTACACCGAGCGGGTGACCGCAAAGTTCACGTCGTGCCCGATGAAGTCCATCAGCTCGAACGGGCCCATCCGGAACCCGGCACGCTCGCGCAGGGCCCAGTCGATCGTCGGCGCGTCGGCCAGGCCCTCGTCGAGGATGCGCAGCGACTCGCCGTAGAACGGCCGCGCGACGCGATTGACGATGAAGCCCGGCGTGTCCGCCGCGAGCACGGTCTTCTTCCCCCACGCGTCGACCAGCGCGCGCGTCTCGCGCACGACTGCAGCGTCCGTCGTCAGCGCCGGAACGATCTCCACCAGCGGCATGACCGGCGCCGGGTTGAAGAAGTGCACGCCCAGCACACGCCCCGGCCGCCGGCACGCGCCCGCGACCGCCGCCACCGCGAGCGACGAGGTGTTGGTGGCGAGCACCGCGTCGTCGGCGACCTCCCGTTCGATCCGGCGGAAGAGCTCGCGCTTCACGGGGAGGTCCTCGACGACGGCCTCGACGACGAGCCCGCACGCCGCGAGCGGGCCGAGGTCCTCGGTGCCCCGCAGCGGCGTCAGACGCCGCATCATCGCGTCGGCCACCCCGGGCTCGAGCCGGCCCTTCTCGACCTCGCGCGCGAGCGCGACGCTCAATCGATCGGCCGCGTCGGACGCCGCGCCCGGGCGCGCGTCCGCCAGCAGCACGTCGTGACCGTGACGCAGCGCGACCTGGGCGATGCCGGTGCCCATGGCACCGGCGCCGACGACGGCGACCGGGGTGGCGGTGGAAAGGGGAGGCACGGCCTCCATCCTAGCCGGTCCGCCAACCGGCCTCTACGCCGCCCGTCGCCGGCGTTCGCGCCGCGGAGCCCCGGTTCTACCGCCCGCCGAATGTTGCGCGCCGCTTCTCCACGAACGCGCGCACCCCCTCGGCGTAGTCGGCCGTCCGCCCGGCCTCTCGCTGCAGCTGCTCTTCCATCTCCAGCTGCGCCCCGAGCCCCTGCCCCAACCCTGCCTCGAACCCGCGCTTCGTCAGCCCGAGCCCGCGCGTCGCCATCGCCGCCAGCCGGTCCGCGAGCGCCCCGGCGGTGTCCAGCAACGCCTCCGGCGCCGCGACCGCGTAGATCATCCCCCACTCGAGCGCCTGCCGCGCGGGCACCTTCTCGCCCAACATCGCCAGCTGCGTCGCGCGCGCGAGCCCGACCAGCCGCGGCAGCATCCACGTCCCGCCCGAGTCCGGGATGAGCCCCACGTGCACGAACGATTGAACGAAGCTCGCCGCCTCCGACGCGACCACGAAGTCGCACGCGAGCGCGAGGTTCGCGCCCGCGCCGGCCGCGATTCCGTTCACGGCGCACACGACCGGCTTCTCCAACGCGCGCAACGCCCGCACGATTGGGTTGTAGCACGCGCGCACGACCTCCCCGAGGTCCGGCGCGGGCTCCCCCGCCGCGGGCAGCACGGAAGCCAGGTCCTGCCCAGCGCAGAACGCCCGCCCCGCCCCGGTCAGCAACACCGCGCGCACCGCGTCGTCCGCGGCGGCCTCATCCAACCGCGCCCGCAGCTCGTCCGCCATTCCGCGATCGAAGCTGTTGAGCACGCCCGGCCGGTCCAGCGTCAGGCGGAGCACGGCGCCTGCGCGCTCGGCGCGGACGGAGCGGGGGGTATCGGACACGCAAGGGAGAGGTGAGAGGGCGGAGCGCCGGACGACGGCCGAAGTCAGCCCCCGGACCGCGCGGCGCAAAGCTATCGTTCCGCGCTGGACGTCCGGGCCACCGCGCGCGGTGCTGGCGCGCGGCGCGGGCCCGGACCGCGATCCCCCGCTGACGATCATGGCCGCACGCTCCGCCCCGCCCGCCCCGCGCCCCGCGCGGTCCACGACCACCGCGCCCGCTATCGAGGCCGCGCGCGACGCCGAGCGTGACGACCTCGTCGCGCGCCTCGACTGGCGGCGTATCGCCCGCAACGCGCTCACGTCCCGCGCGCTCGACGACGCCGAAGAGTCGACCAACCGCAACAAGGCCGGCGTGCCGCGCGAGCACCTCGTCCTCTACCAGTTCTCGGCGCGCGGCCACGACGTCGCCCAGTGCGTCCTCGGCGCCCTGCTCGACCACCCCAACGACGCGGCGGGCGCCTACTACCGATCGCGCCCGCTCCTCCTCTCGTTAGGCCTCAGCGCCGAGGACGCGCTCGCGGCCCCGCTCGGCCGCTCGGGCGGCTTCAGCGACGGCCGCGACATCGGCGTCGTCTGCAACCTCCCCGCGCGCACCGGCCCCAAGGTCCTCCCGATGGCCGGCGACGTGGGCGGCCAGTACACGCCGATCGCCGGCTGGGCGCAGAGCATCACCTACCACCGCGACGAGCTCGGCGACGGCGCCTGGGCCGGTGCGTTAGGCGTCGCGCTCGGCGGCGAGGCCAGCGTCGCGACCAGCGGCTTCTGGTCCGCCGTCACGATCGCGACCACGCGCTCGCTCCCCGTCCTCTTCTACGTCGAGGACAACGGGCTCGGCATCTCCGTCCCCAGCTCGTTCCAGACTCCGGGCGGGAACATCGCCGCGAACCTCGCGTCGTTCGGCAACCTCTACCTGCGCGACGGCGACGGCTGCGATCCGCTCGACGCGGCCCGCCACCTCGCGGCCGCCGTCGACCACGTGCGCGCCGGGCGCGGGCCCGCCCTCGTGCGCCTCACCGTCCCGCGCCTCGCCAGCCACTCGGGGCCCGACAACCACAAGGCGTACCGGACCGCCGAAGCCATCGCCGCGGACGAGGCCCGCGATCCGCTCCCGCGCCTGCGCGACTTCTGCGTCCGCCACGTGATGGACGCGGCCCAGTGGGACGCGCTCGAGCAGGAAGTCGCGCGCGACGTCGCGGCCGCCCTCGCGGCGGCGCGCGCGCGGCCGGTGAGCGACCCCGCGCGCGTCACGCGCTTCGTGACTGCCGAGCCGCCGCGGCCGGGGGACCACGCCGCGATGGGCGGCCTGAGCGACGCCGAGCGCGCCGCGTTAGGCGGTACCGATCTGGCGTCCGACGGCGGACCCACGCTCCGCTTCGCCGAGGCCGTCCGCCGCACCCTCGCGCGCGAGCTCGAGGTCAACCCCAAGCTCCTCGTCTTCGGCGAGGACGTCGGCGTCAAGGGCGGCGTCCACCTCGTCACCGAGGGCCTGCAGAAGCGCTTCGGCGAACGCCGCGTCTTCGACACGTCGCTGTCCGAGGAGGGCATCGTCGGGCGCGCGGTCGGCATGGCCTACAGCGGCCTCGTCCCCGTCGCCGAGATCCAGTTCCGCAAGTACGCCGACCCCGCGGCCGAGCAACTCAACAACTGCGGGACGGTGCGGTGGCGCACGAACAACCAGTTCTGCGCGCCGGTCGTCGTGCGCATGCCCGGCGGATTCGGCAAGGACGTCGGCGACCCCTGGCATTCGCTCTCCGACGAGGTGCGCTTCGCCCATGCGTTAGGCTGGCAGGTCGCGATCCCGTCCAACAGCGCCGACGCGGTCGGCCTGCTTCGCGCCGCGATGCGCTCGCCCAACCCGACCATCTTCTTCGAGCACCGCGCCCTGCTCATGACGAGCGACGGCGCGGCGCCCTACCCGGGCGACGACTACGTCCTCCCGTTCGGGCGCGCGGCGCGGCTCCGCGACGGCTCGCGGCTGACGCTCGTGACTTGGGGCGCGCTGACCCATCGCTGCGCCGAGGCGGCCGACCATCTGGCCGCGGCGCACGGCCCGGACGCGATCGACCTGCTCGACCTGCGCACGATCGCGCCCTGGGACCGCGACGCCGTGCTCGCGTCGGTCCAGCGCACGGGCCGCTGCCTCGTCGTGCACGAGGACACGCGCACGGCCGGATTCGGCGCCGAAATCGCGGCCGTGCTGGCGCGCGACGCGTTCTGGTGGCTCGACGCGCCAGTCGAGCGCTACTGCGTGGACGACGTCCCGATGCCGTACCACCCGACCCTGCTCGACGCCGTACTGCCCTCGGTCGACGGGATCGTCGCGCGGGCGGAGGCACTCCTCCGTACCTGACACCGCGCGCCGTCGAATCTACGGAATTTGGCACGAAAGGTTCGGGCGGCGACGCGCGCGCGGCCCTCGTTGTGCGAGAACGGCCGGCTCCCTCATCCCAAGGAGCCGCCCGATGCGTTCCGCCCTCGTCCGCTGTCTCGTCCCCTTCGCCCTCGCCGCCGCGGCCGCCTGCGCTTCGGGGGGACGCGCCGGCGGCGGCGCGGCAGCGCGCCCGCGCGTCTACGTCGATTCCGAGGTCGTGCAGGTCCAGGTCCAGAGCAACTACGTCGGCCCGCTCGACCTCTA
Organism: uncultured Gemmatimonadales bacterium; assembly: GCA_963763675.1. GTDB lineage: Bacteria > Gemmatimonadota > Gemmatimonadetes > Gemmatimonadales > Gemmatimonadaceae > BPUI01. The sequence goes on along the minus strand of CAVXPN010000001.1, from coordinate 187,044 downwards.
CCTGGTCAGCGAGGGCGTCGCGTCGCGGCTGGGGGACGTCAGCGGCCCAACGGCCCAGACCTTCGTCGTCGACCCGACGCAGTTCGACATCACCGACCTGCGCGTCGTCGCCGTCCCGGTCGGCGGCTACGGCCGCGCGAGTACCGGCCGCCTGAACGTGCGCCGCGGAAGCATCGTGCAGTTCCGGATCGAGCAGAACCTCCGGCAGAGCCAGACGTTCATTCGTTAGGCCTGTCTCAGCCCGGGTCGCCCGCACGCCCGACGCGTGCGGCGCCCGCGCGGCTCAGATCGGCTTGAACTCCTCGAACGGCTCACCGCAGGCCGCGCACGTGTGCAGCGCCTTGCACGCCGTCGACCCGAACGCACTCTGCAGCCGCGTGTCCGAGGAGCCACAGCGCGGACACGGCACGGAGGCAGGCACCGCTTCGGGCCGCGTCTGCCCGGGCCGCGGCGCGCGCCGCAACGTCACGAGCGCGCCCGCGCCGCCCGCGCGCGGCGGCGCGATGCCGTACGCCCGCAGCTTCTCGCGCGCCGCGTCGGTCATCCACTCGGTCGTCCACGCGGGCGCGTACACCGTCTCGATCGTCACGTCCGCCCACCCGCGCCCGACCAGCGCCGCGCGCACGTCGCGCTCGATCTCGCGCATTGCGGGGCACCCGGAGTACGTCGGCGTGATCGTCACCGTGACCGCGCCCTCCGCGTCGACGCGCGCGCCGCGTACGATCCCGAGCTCGACCACCGAGATCACCGGCACCTCGGGGTCGGGCACGCCCTCGAGCGCCGCCCACACCGCGTCGACCGTCGCCGGCTCGCCGCCACCCGCCGCCTCGGTCGAAGCGGCCTCCGCGGCCGGCGGGTCCCACCCGTCGCCCAACAGTCGCGCGAGTTCCGCCGGCGAGAGCGCCACGGAGCCTCTACCAGCTCGCGCCGGGGTGAGCCCGCGCCACGACTTGCATCTCGGCCAGGAGCTCCGCCAGGTGCTCGGTGTGATCGCCGTCGCGCCCGCCGCCGGACCGAGCGGTCGAGAGGGTCAGCGACGCCGGCAACTCCAACGTCGCCTCCGCCACCACGTCCTCGACGATCGCCCGCCACGGCTCCCGCAGCGCCGCCGCGTCGGCGCCGACGCCCGCCGCGACCGCCGCCCCGTCCACCGCGTCAGCCTCGAACAGCGCGCCCGCGTACGGCCACAGCGCGTCCAGGGCGCGCTGCGCCCGCGCGTGGCTCTCGTCCGTGCCGTCGCCGAGGCGCACGACCCAGTCGCCGCTGTGGCGCACGTGGTAGCGCGCCTCCTTGTGCGCCTTGGCCATGATTCCGGCCAGGTCCGCGTGCGCCGACCCGGCCAGCCGCTCCGTCAGCAGCACGTCGAAGGCGTCGAACAGGAACTGGCGGACGACCGTGTGCGCGAAATCGCCGCGCGGTAGCTCGACGAGCCGCACGTTGCGGAACTCGCCCGCCCCGCGGAAGTAGGCGAGCGCGTCCTCGTCCCGCCCGCGCCCCTCGAGCGCGCCGGCCAGTCGAAGCAGCCCCTGCGCCTGGCCCAGCAGGTCGAGCGCGACGTTCCCGAGGGCGATGTCCTCCTCGAGGATCGGCGCATGCCCACACCACTCCGACAGCCGGTGCCCGAGCACGAGCCGGTCGTCGCCGAGCCGCAGCACGTACTCGGCCGTCGCGCCGCCGCCGTCTAACGCGTCCACGCGGCCCTCACAGGCCCCGGACGCCGCGGGGCACCTTGTAGAAGTGCGGGTGCCGGTACGGCTTGTCCGACCCCGGGTCGAAGAACGGCGCCGCGTCGTCCGGCGACGTCGCCGAGATCGCCGCCGTCGGCACGACCCACATCGACAGGACCTTCCCGCGCCGGCCGTAGACGTCGCGCGCGTTCTGCATCGCGTGCGCCGCGTCGGTCGCCCGCACGCTCCCGGCGTGCTCGTGCGGCGCGCCCTGCGCCTCCTGCGTGAACACCTCCCAGAGCGCCCACTGCGAGTCCGGGGCGATCAGGGCGCCCGCCTCCGCGTCCGCCTCCCCGGCCGTCGGCGGCGCGATTGCCTCGGCGGCCGCCGAGCCGCCCAACACGGGGTCCGGCTCCCCCGGCGCGGAAGCGACGTCGTCGTGCACGGCGCCCGACCGGTCGACGGTGGCCGCGTTAGGCGGCGAGCGCCGCCGGCGCGCCCGCGCGCGCGCGCCGCGCCCGCTTCTCCGCGTGCGCCGTGGCGGCCGCGCGCACCCACGCGCCCTCGGCGTGCGCGGCGTTCCGCACCTCGAGGCGCTCGCGGTTGAGCGGACCGTTCCCCTTCACGACCGCCCAGAACTCGTCCCAGTCGATCGCGCCGAACGCCCAGTCGCCCGTCTCCGCGTTGAGCGTGAGGTCGGGGTCGGGCAGCGTGAGCCCCACGGCCTGCGCCTGCGGCACGGTCAGGTTCACGAAGCGCTGGCGCAGTTGGTCGTTCGTGTACTTCTTCACGCCCCAGCGCATCAGCTCCGCCGAGTTGGGCGAATCCCCGTCCGGCGGACCGAACATCATCAACGACGGCCACCACCAGCGGTTCACCGCGTCCTGCGCCATCGCGTGCTGCTCGGGCGTTCCGGCCGCGAGCGTCGCGATGCTTTCGAAGCCCTGCTTCTTGTGGAAGTTCTCTTCCCGGCAGACGCGCACCATCGCCCGCGCGTACGGGCCGTACGAACAGTGCTTCGCCAGCGCCGTCTGGTTCACGATCGCCGCGCCGTCGACGAACCACCCGATGACTCCGACGTCCGCCCACGTGAGCGTCGGATAGTTGAAGATGCTGGAGTACTTGGCCGTCCCGGCCAGCAGTTCGCCGACGAGGTCGTGCCGGTCGACGCCGAGCGTCTCCGCCCCGCAGTAGATGTAGAGCCCGTGCCCCGCCTCGTCCTGCACCTTGGCCAGGAGCGACAACTTGCGCCGCAGCGACGGCGCGCGCGTCACCCACGCCCCCTCGGGCAGCATCCCGACGATCTCGGAATGCGCGTGCTGCCCCATCATGCGGACCAGCTGCCGGCGGTACCGGTCCGGCATCCAGTCCTTCGGCTCGACGCTCTCGCCCCGCGCGATCCGCGCCTCGAACGCGGCGAGGCGATCGGCCTCGTCGCCCGCGGAGGACGTCGAAACGGCAGCGGTCGGCAGCACGGAAGCGGTCACGAGAACTCCGGAATGACAGGACTCGAACGAGGTGCGGGCTCCGAGCGCGGTGGCCCCGCCGCGGGCGCGATCGACGCGGGCTACCGTCTCACGCAACGGTCGCGCGCCGCGGCGGATGCTGCCGGCCCAACGCCTCGACGCACGCGGCGTAATATACCCGCGCCGATGCCTTGTAGCACGCCGCGGGCCGCAGCGTCCGGGGGCGTCCAGAACGGTCCAGCCGGCCCGCCCAACTCCATCTGCCCAAGCCCGCGCACTCGCATGTCGAACACCGGGTCCTACCCCGCGCAACGCCCGGCCGACGCCCCGCCGACCGACGGGCGCATCACGACCAACGTCGTCGACGGCGTCGCGACCGTGCATTTCGAACACCCGAAAGGCAACTCGCTGCCCGGGGCGCTCCTACGCGCCCTCGCCGACGCGGTGCGCGAGGCCGGCGAGCGCGCCGACGCCCGGATCGTCGTCCTTCGGAGCGGCGAGCGCGGGCCGTTCTGCGCCGGGGCCTCGTTCGACGAACTCGTCGACATCAGCGTGCGGGCCGACGCCGACGCGGGCCAGGAGTTCTTTAGCGGCTTCGCGCGCGTGATCCTCGCGATGCTCCGCTGCCCCAAGTTCGTCGTCGCCCGCGTCCACGGCCGCGTTGCCGGCGGCGGCGTCGGACTCGTCGCCGCCGCCGACTACGCCATTGCCACCGCCAACGCGAGCTGTCGCCTGAGCGAACTCGCCGTCGGCATCGGCCCCTTCGTAGTCGGGCCCGTGATCGAGCGCAAGATCGGCCTCGCCGCGTTCAGCGCGATGGCGGTCGACGCCGAGTGGCGGTCGGCCGCCTGGGCCGAACATCACGGCCTGTTCGCCCGCGTCGTTCCCGGCACCGCCGAGCTCGACGCCGAGGTCGACACCCTCGTCCGACGCTTGGCCGCGTACAACCCGGACGCGATGGCCGAGATCAAACGCGTCGTCTGGGCCGGCACCGACGACTGGGATGACCTGCTCGCCGCTCGCGCCGCGACGAGCGGCCGCCTCGTCCTCTCCAGCTTCACGCGCCGAGCGATCGCCGCGTTCAAATCGAGCGGCTGAGCCAGGCAGAGCAGCCTGACGGTGGCCAGCACGCCCGATCCAGCCACCCGCTCCGTCTCGGCGTTACCGTGCGGCGATCGCCAACCCGGCGCGATCTCGCGCGATCTGCTGGCCCGGCGCGACGCGCCAGTCGGCGAGGTCCGCCCACCACGCGTCCGGCCGCATGCCGGCCGGCTGGATGCGGCGGTGCACGCCGGCCACTAGCCGCGGCTCGTACAGCCACACCGCCGGCGCGTCGTCGGCCAACAGCGCGTACGCTCGGCGCCAGAGCCCGGCCGCGATCGGGCTCGCGCCGGCCGCGGCCGCCTGCGCGACGAGCGCGTCGAAGGCGGGATTGCGGTAGCCCGTCACGTTCGCGGACCCGCGACCGGCGGTCCCCGGCGCCCCCCACTGCTGCACGATCGCAGTCGGCGACGGGTCCGTGTGCCACACGTTCAGCACCGCGTCGTACCGCCCCGTCTGCAGCGCGCGCCCGAACGCGGCCGGATCGAGCGCGTCGACGTCGACCTGGGCGCCGACGCGCGCCAACTGCGACTGCAGCAACACCGCGATCCGCTGGCGCGCCGCGCTGGTCGACGGCACCAACACCCGGAACCGGAGCGCCCGGCCGCCGCGCGCCCGCATCCCGCCGGCACCCGCCCGCCATCCGAGCGCGTCGAGCGCCGCGCCCGCCGCGGCGGGGTCAAACGCCGGCCCGAACGCGTCCGCGGCCGACAGGTTCGACACGCTGCGCGGGAGGGGGGCGGCGGACGCGACCGCGAGCGTGTCGAACACGTTCCGCACGACACCGTCGCGGTCCACCGCCGACGCGAGCGCGCGCCGTAGCGCCCGGTCACCAAAGAGCGGATGCGGCGCGCCGGCCGAGTCGCGCAGGTTGAAGGCGAGATACCCGACGTCCATCGACGCGTAGCCGACCATACGGACCGTCGGCGTCCGCGCCGCCTGCGCCAGGCCGTCGCCGCGCAGCTGTTCCAACACGTCCGCCTCGCCGGTCACGAGCCGCCGGGTCGCCGCGCCCGGATCGGACGAGATCGCCCAGACCACTCGATCGAGCCCAGGGCGGCCGCGGTAGTTGGCCGTGTCCGCGACGAGCGTCACCTGCTGCCCTGGCGTCCACGCCGCGAAGCGGAAGCGCCCCGACCCAATCGGTCGGCGCGCGAACGCAGATGCCGCCAGCTGGTCGCGCGGTATCCCAGCCAGCAGGTGTTCGGGGAGGATCCAGAGCTGGTACGTCGCATCGAAGAACTGTCGCGGCCCGCGGTCCTTGAACCACACCACAGCCGTCGCTGCATCGCGGGCGACCACCGAATCGATGCCGGCGAGCAACGGCGCGGCCGGACTCGCCGTCTTCGGGTCGACGGCGAGCGCGTAGCTGAACGCGACGTCGCGCGCCGTCACCGGCCGCCCGTCGTGCCACCGCGCCCGAGGGTCGAGCGTGAACGCCACCGACAGTGAGTCGCTCGCCCATCGCCACCCGGTCGCGAGCCGCGGCCGGAAGTGCGCGTCCCCCGCCGTCTCGAGCGTCGAGTCCGGCTCGGCCAGCCGGTCGAAGATCTGCGAACTGACCTGCGCGCCCTGCAACGACGTCACGAGCGGCGGGATCAGCGCGTCGACGTCCCCCGCCGTCGCGATCACGAGGGTACCGCGCGCCGACAGCCCGGCGCGATCGCCGGTCACGCCGAAGCAGGCGCCCGTCAAGGTCAGCGCGCCCAGAGCGAGGGCGACACGCGGCCGTGCGGCGCGCGTCGAGCGTAGAGGGGAATGCATGGCCGCCGGACGCCCGAGCGCCCGCAGCCGTCACCGGCCGCGGGCGCTCCAGGATGCACCGACGAGCTCGTGTCTCGCTCGGAACCCGGGTCAGCACGGCCGTCGCGCCAGATCACGGACGCACCGCCTACGCCCGGCTACGCCGCGAGTCGCGCCTCGAGAAACCGCGCGGCGTCCTGAGCGGCCTGCTCGGTCAGTCCGCCCGCGAGCCGCCGCCGCACACTCGCCGCGACGCGCTCGTCGGCGATCCGCTCGAGCAACCCCTCGACGCGCTGCACCTGCTCGGCGCTCGCCAACCGCGGGCGCGGAGTCGCCCAGGCCGGCAACTCCGGCGGATCCCACTTGAACCAGGCCCCGTCCTTGGCCTTCGCGGAGAAGCGGCCGCCCTCGTGCACCCGCGCCCATCCCTCGTCCAGGTCGTAGAGGTAGCGCCCGATCCCCCACTGCACCGCCGCACGCTTCATGGCATTCGAGAGCCCGCCCTTGACCGGCTCCACGTCCGTGTTCTCGGCGCCATCCCATTTGGTCACCCATTCGGCGCTGCCGTCCGCGCGCTCGACGCGCAGCGTGAGCCCGCACACCACGCCGCCCGCGGGCCCCTCGCGGAACGCGTTCTGCCAATTTTCAGGACCCAGGACCTCGTCCAGCCGGTCCTGGATGGCGCGGTTGGTCACATACGCCAGCACGCGCGCCCACGGTTTGCCGTTCTTCTCGCCGGCCTGCTGCACCCGCCACTCGATATCTTCGGGCGCGAACGGGTCGCGCAGGCGGTCCAACGTCGTCTCTCGGGTCATCCGTCCGGGTCCTTGCTCATCCAAGCGCTGAGAGTCGCATCGCACGCCGACGCCGCACCCCGCACGGCTCGGCCCTACCAAGCATGTGACCCCGAATGGAACCCGAAGTTCCGTCCGGGATCATGACGCAGGGATCGAACGGCGCGTCGCCCAGCGGCTCGGCGAATCCGCGCGACGCCGGGGCGCCGGGCGCAACACTCCCGCCGCGCCATACGACCGAGATCCGCGTCTACGTGCCGGGCGAGGCAATCGACGCGCCCGTGCTTCCCGCTTCGCCACCCAGCCGCGGGTTGTTGCCGCGCCGTCGGTCGCGGCTGGCGAACGTCGCCGTCCGACTGTCGGGCGGCACGCTGTTGCTGGTCGTGCTCGGCGTGCTCGCCGTCGCCACGATTCTGTCGCCGCCGGGCGCCGCCCGCGCCGCGCGTGCCGCGTCCGAGCGCGAGCTGGCCGGCGAACTCGACGGCGGCGAACACGTGCTCGCCCGCGCGTACGTCTCGCAGCGGCTCTGGGCCGATAACCTCCGAGAGTCCTACGGCGTGCTCGCCGCGACCGACCGGCGCCTGCTGTTCGTGGGCCAGCCGCCCGCTCCGTGGCTCCGGCGCGACGACGTCGGGCCGGCGGAACTCCGCGTGCAGGCGTTCCCGTACGACGTGCCGTTCACGGCCGACGCGCGCCGGCTACTGCTCGGGACGTCGTCCGGCCTGGTGGTCCGCACGCCGGCGACCGACGTGCCGTACCTCGTCCCGCGCGCCGAACGCGAACACGCCCGAGAGATCGGGCGCGTCGTCGAGCGCGCGCTCGCCGCCCGCACGAGCGCGGGCGAGCGCGAGCAGCAGGCCCGCGTCGCCCCGGCCGCCCCCGCCCCGGTCTACGGCGTCCACGTCGTGCACCCCGGCGAGGCGGTCACGACGATCGCGCGCCAGTACCACACGACGCCCGACGTCGTCCGCCAGCTCAACCGCCTGCCCAACGACCGCATCCGCATCGGCCAGCGGCTCCGCGTCCCGATCGGCACCGGCGTACCAGCCGCGGCGCCCGCGCCCGCGCGCGGCGCCACGCCGAGCGCGTACTGAGCCGCGCCCTACAGGCCTAACACCATCGCGAAGATGAGCGGCGCGCAGATCGTCGCGTCGCTCTCGATCACGAACTTGGGCGTCGCCACGGCGAGCTTGCCCCACGTGATCTTCTCGTTCGGCGGCGCGCCGGAGTACCCGCCGTAGCTCGTGACCGCTTCCGAGATCTGGCAGAAGTAACCCCACACGGGCACGTTCTCGCGCTGCAGGTCCTGGTGCAGCATCGGCACCACGCAGATCGGGAAGTCCCCCGCGATGCCGCCGCCGATTTGGAAGAACCCGATCTGGTGCTCGCCCGACGTCCGCGTATACCACTCCGCGAGTTCGGTCATGTACTCGATGCCGCTTCGCACCGTGTGGACGTTCTTCACGTCCCCGCTGATCACGTGGCCCGCGTACATGTTACCCATCGTCGAGTCCTCCCACCCGGGCACGACCATCGGCAGGTTCTTCTCCGCGGCCGCGACCATCCACGAGTCCTTCGGGTCGATCTGGTAAAACTCGCGGAGCGCACCCGACCGGATCACGCGGTACATGAACTGGTGCGGGAAGTACCGCTCGCCGGCCGCGTCGGCCGCCTGCCATTCAGCGAGCACCGCCCCTTCCAGCCGCCGCATCGCCTCCATCTCCGGGATGCACGTGTCGGTCACTCGGTTCATGTGCCGGTCGAGCAGCGCCTGCTCGTCCGCGGGCGTGAGGTCGCGGTAGTTGGGGACGCGCTCGTAATAGTCGTGCGCGACGAGGTTGAAGAGGTCCTCCTCCAGGTTCGCGCCGGTGCAGGAAATGAAATGCACCTTATCCTGCCGGATCATCTCCGCGAGCGTGAGTCCCAACTCCGCCGTGCTCATCGCGCCGGCGAGCGTCATCAGCATCCGCCCGCCGCCGTCGAGGTGCGCGACGTAGCCGCGCCCGGCGTCGACGAGCGCGGCGGCGTTGAAGTGGCGGTAGTGCCGCGTGATGAACTGCGAGACCGGTCCGCGTTCGGTCGAAGGGGCGTCTGCCATGTGGGAATCGAAGTCGAAGTCGTCGGGGTGGAACGCGCGTGAAGCTAACGTCCGGCGGCCACCGCCTCGCGACGCGCCTGCCACCGCGCGTACTCCGTGCGGGCGCCGCGCAACACCGCGCTCGTGACGAGGGCGGCCGGCGCGCGCCCGCCGAATACCCCGGCGATCGCGTACAGAGCGCGGGGCGGGAAAGCGCGCCCCCGCGCGATCGCGTAGACCGGCTCCCAGCGTTCGGGCTGGAACTTCGCCTTGAAGGCGTCGAGCCCGTCGAAGTCGTAGAACCGCCGCCCGTGCGCCCGCACCATCCCGAGCGCGATCCGCAGCCAGAGCGGGACGCCGGCGTCTGGCGGCGGCGCCCCGCGCCGCGACAGGGGCGCGAGCCCGAGGGTGAAGTACTCCGCACCCTCGTCGGCGACGGCGCCCGCCGACGCCGCGAGCAGCGACTCCACGGTCCCGTTAGGCGCCCCGCGCCCGCGCACGAACTGCTCGGTGAGCCAGCCGCGCCGCGCCGGCACCGGCGTGAGCACGAGGAAGCCCACCGGCGCCCCCCCACGTTCGGCGACGAACACGCGGCGGTCGCCGAGCCGGTCGAACGTCTCGGGCTCGACTAGGAAGTGCAGCGTCGGAAGGCCGTGCGTCGCCAGCCACTCCCCCAGAATGCGGTGGAGCGCCGCGTCGTCGCGCACGGCGGACGCAGCACGCTCGACGATCGCGACGCCCTTGTTACGCGCGCGGTTCAGTTGCGCGCGGAGCGACGACCGCCCGCGCAGCGTCGCGGCCAGCGCCCCGGGTTTCCACACCGGCTGCGCCCCGAGGCACACCCGCGCGTGCGACCGCGTGCCGTGGAGAAACTGCTCCAGCCGCCCCTCCGCCCCGAAGTAGCACACGCCCTCCCGCGAGCGCGCCGCATCCTGCTCGAACTCGGCCACGACGTCGCAGAGCCGATCCGCGGCGCACACCGGCGCACCGCCGACCACGCGCACGCGCGCGTGCGTCGCGTACCCGACAACGGCGTCCCCAGCGGCCGAAAACCAGAGCTCGAAACCCGGATTGAGGAGCTGGTACGCCGTCGTGTTCCAGCCGTGCTCGAGAATGAGCGCGCGGGCGCGCTGGAGCGAAGTAGGCCACGACTCGTGCACGCACGCGTGCCGGGCAAGGGGCGCACCGTGGGTGGTCGAACGACGAGCGGCGCCGTCCTTCGGGACGGCGCCGCTCGTCGCGACCAGTGAACCAGCAGTGGACCTGAGAGGAGTTGAACCTCTGACCTCACGCTTATCAGGCGTGCGCTCTAACCAACTGAGCTACAGGTCCAGCAGAACTTTGGAGTATACTTTCTGCCGTTGTAAGCGTCAACCAGAACGAACAACCCGCATCCCCCCGCTCGCGCCGCGACCCGGCGCGCCCGCCTTTCGCTTCGGAGACTCCCGTGCTCGTTCGGCCGCGGCATGCGCGACCGTCGTCCTGTTCCATCCCGACCGCCTCGCATGCTTGACGGCCCAGTCGTCGCGGGCGTGGTGTTCGCCGGCGGTGCCGTCCTCGTCGGCGGCTACTTCTACGTCGAGCACCTGCGCCACGGCCGCAAGGCAGTGCGCGCCACACGCGTCGCCGAGCGGTTGCCGCTCTTCGGCGTCGACCCGGGCGCCGCCGACCCGACCGGAACCCGCGTGCCGACGACGTCGCGCATGCCCCGTCCCGAGTTCGCGCCGCGTCGCCCGGGTCCCGGAGACTTCGCACCGCCACCGCCCCGCGCCGCGGCCGCGACGCCCGCCGCCGAGCGTGGCTACTCGGCGATCCCGGGAACGCCCGCTTACGGCATCCCGGCCAACGGGGGGCCCGGCTACAGTGCTCCCGGCTACGCTATGTCGAGCTACGCGGCGAACGCGGGACCCGCTGCGGAACGCCTCAACGGCGACGTGCGCCAGCCCTCCGCGTTCCCGACGCCTCGGTACGCGGACGGGCAGACGCTTCGCTTCGCGCTGCCGGACGAGGGTACGCTGCAGTTCCTTCCGGGACGGCTCCAGGTGATTGCTGGTCCCGAGAACGGTCGCGAGATCCGCTTCGTCCGTAGCCCGGGCTCCGGCGAAACCGACGTCAGCTTCGGGCGCAGCGAGGGTCCCGCGCATCGTCACGTGCAGTTGCTCGTTCCAACGGTCAGTCGTCGGCACGCACTCATGTCGCTGATCGACGAACACTGGTCGCTCCAGAACCTCTCGGCGACGAACCCGGTCACCCACAACGGCCGGCGGCTCGCCCCGGACGAGGTCGTCCCGTTGCTCATCGACGGCGACCGCATCGAAATGGGCGAAGTCGTCTTCGCGTTCCACAGCCGCTGAGCGCGCCTCGATGACGCGCACCCCGCCCCGGTGCGCGTCATGACGACGCGCTTCGGTCTTCCGGCCGAGCTCGCCGAGCTCGCCGACGAGTACGAACTCCTCGACGAACTCGGACGCGGCGGGAGCGCAACAGTCTACCGCGCGCGGGACCGCGTGCTCGACCGCGACGTCGCGATCAAGGTCGTCCACCCGCGCCCGACGTCGCCGGACGACGACCCCGTCGCACGCCTCGCGCGCGAGGCCAGGACTGTCGCCCAGCTGCATCACGTCGGCATCGTGAGCGTGTATGCGGTCCGTCGGCTCCGCGCTGGCGGCATCGCGCTCGTCATGCAGCTGGTCCCGGGCGAGACGCTCAAAGCGGCGATTTTGCGTGATGGCCCGTTCACACCGGAGCGCGCGGAAGCACGACTGCGGGACGTGGCCGCCGCGCTCGCCTACGCCCACGGCCGCGGCATCGTGCACCGCGACGTCAAGCCGGAGAACATCTTCGTCGACGCGGCTACGGGTCGTGCGCTGCTGGCCGACTTCGGGATCGCGCGGTCGGCGGACGTGGATTCGCTCACGATGACCGGCACGGCGATCGGCACGCCGTTCTACATGTCGCCGGAGCAGGTCGAGGGGCTGCCCGTCGACGGGCGCTCCGACTTGTACAGCCTCGGGCTCGTCGCCTGGGAGATGCTCACCGGCGTGCGGCCGTGGGACGGCGAGTCGTTGTATCACGTCATCTACAAGCAGAAGCACGACGACCTGCCTCCGATCGAGGCGTTCCGACCCGACGTGCCCCGCCGATTGCAGTACATCGTCGAGCGGATGTTGCAGAAGCGCCCGGCCGCGCGGTGGGCGGGTGCGGACGGCCTCCTGGTCCAGCTCGACCGCACGATCCTTCCCGGCGACTATGCGAAGTGGCAGGTCGCTCTTCCCCGCCGCGTCGCGCGCCACCGTTCCGCGGCCGCGGAGCGGCGGACGGCCGATCCCGCACGCGCGGGGCGCACGGCGCTGCACTCGGCCACGGTCCAGTTCGACACAGCGGCCAACGCCACACCCGATCCGACGCTGGCCAACACGGCGTTTGCGATCGCCGCACTGCGAGCCGAGCCGAGCGTTGACCAGCGTGACACGCTGTCCCTGGCCACACCGCGCCCCGACGCACACGACTTCGGGGAAGGCCTCGACAGCTCAGCTGGCGCGGCACCTCCGACCTACGATACGGCCGTCCCGACCTGGGACGGGGAGGCTGGCGTTGGACAGGGCGCTGCACCCCGCGCACGCTCGCCCCTGGTAGGGCGCCTGGTAGGGCGCCTGCTAGGGCGCCGCGCGGCGCGTGCGTCGGTGCTGGTCGGCAGTCTCGCGACGGCTGCCGTCTTATTTCTCCACGCGTCCGGCGTGCCCGCAGGCATTGGTGACCTGTCCAGCAGCGACCGCGCGTGGTCCGCGCGATCGGAGGGGGCGACCACCGTAGCCGCGGGACGTATACGGCCGGTACGGCCGTCGCCGCTCGCTGCGACGATCGGCGCGACCGATGGCCGAAGCGCTGAGCGCCTCGTCGTGGGCGGGCGTCACCAGTGCAGCCTGACGCCGACCAAGTCCGTCGCGTGTTGGGGTGACAACAGCACCGGCCAGCTCGGCGACGGATCGAGGATTCGCGCGAGCCAGGCGCCGCGCGGAGTCGCCGGCGTGATGACCTACGCAACGTTGGGTGCGGGCGCCGCACACACGTGCGGTGTGACCCAATCGGGTGACGTGTACTGCTGGGGCGCGAACGACCGTGGGCAACTGGGCGACGGCACGACGCTCACGCGCGCGGCGCCCGTGCGACTCGGCGGAGACGGCGCGTATCGGGCCGTCGGGGGCGGCGCCCATCACTCGTGCGCGCTCGACGTGGTCGGCCAGGTCAGGTGTTGGGGTGACAATAGCCGGGGCCAACTCGGCGACGGGACGCGTCAGGGGCGCGCGATGCCGGTCGACGTGCTGCTCCCTGCAGGCGCGCGCGCGACGGCACTGGCGGTCGGAGCGCAGCACAGCTGCGCGCTGCTGACGGATACCCGCGTGACGTGCTGGGGCGATAACAATCGCGGCCAACTGGGTGCCGGGTCGAGCGCCGGGGCAAGTCAGCCGGCGCGGGTGCCGGGGGTACGGGCCGTGGCGATCGCGGCGGGTGCGACGCATACGTGCGCCTTGCTCGTGGCTGGCGGCGTGCGTTGCTGGGGAGAGGACGACGCGGGTCAGCTCGGTGAAGGGACGCCCGAGGATAGCGCGCCCGGGCGGGTCACGAACTTGCCGGCGGGCCGGGCGATCGACCGCGTGACGGCGGGCGCGTCGCACAGTTGCGTGCTGACCGTCGGGGGGCAGGTCTGGTGTTGGGGCCGCTCACTGGTCGGGAACCACCGCACACCGACGCAGATCGGCGGCGGGCCGTACGCGGCGTTGTCCGCGGGTGGCGACCGAACGTGCGTCGTGACCGGCGAGCACCTGGCGGCCTGTTGGGCCGGCGCGGACCCGGTCACGGTCTGGTCTGCGACGTCGCCTCTCGCGCGGGTCGCTCAGAGCGTCAGGTTGCGCTGAGCTGACCGGCGCGGGCACGGACGCACAAAGCCCCTGGGCGCGCGAGGCGCCCAGGGGCTTTGTGTTGACAGATCGAGAGGAGGTCGTGCGTGGCGCGACTACCATTGAGGCCATTCGTCTGCCGTTGCGGGCAGCGTACTCGGCGCTCCGGTAAGGAGGTGATCCAGCCGCAGGTTCCCCTACGGCTACCTTGTTACGACTTCGCCCCAGTCACTGCGCTCGCCTTCGGCCGCTCGCCCCCTTGCGGGTTGCTGCACGGACTTCGGGCGCTCACAGCTTCCATGGCGTGACGGGCGGTGTGTACAAGGCCCGGGAACGTATTCACCGGGGCGTAGCTGATCCCCGATTACTAGCGATTCCAGCTTCATGCCCTCGAGTTGCAGAGGACAATCCGAACTGAGGCGGGGTTTCGGGATCCGCTTGCCGTCGCCGGCTCGCTCCCCGCTGTCCCCGCCATTGTAGCACGTGTGTGGCCCTGGGCGTAAGGACCATGATGACTTGACGTCGTCCCCACCTTCCTCCGGTTTGGCACCGGCAGTCTCGTTAGAGTCCCCGCCAGCCTTGCGGCCGCGCTGGCAACTAACAACAGGGGTTGCGCTCGTTGCGGGACTTAACCCAACATCTCACGACACGAGCTGACGACAGCCATGCAGCACCTGTGCACCGACCCCGAAGGGAACGCGGCCTTTCAACCGCGCGTCCGGTGCATGTCAAGCCCAGGTAAGGTTCTTCGCGTTGCGTCGAATTAAACCACATGCTCCACCGCTTGTGCGGGCCCCCGTCAATTCCTTTGAGTTTCAGCCTTGCGGCCGTACTCCCCAGGCGGGGCACTTAATGCGTTAGCGCCGGCACCCGGGGGGTCGCTCCCCCAAGCACCTAGTGCCCATCGTTTACGGCGTGGACTACCAGGGTATCTAATCCTGTTTGCTCCCCACGCTGTCGCGCCTCAGCGTCAGCCACTACCCCAGCGGGCCGCCTTCGCCCCCGGTGTTCTTCCGGATCTCTACGCATTCCACCGCTACACCCGGAATTCCGCCCGCCTCTGGTATGCTCCAGCCCCCCCGTTCGCACCGCCGACCCGGGGTTGAGCCCCGGGCTTTCACGGCACGCGTTATGGGGCCGCCTACGCGCCCTTTACGCCCAGTGATTCCGGACAACGCTCGCACCCTCTGTATTACCGCGGCTGCTGGCACAGAGTTAGCCGGTGCTTGTTCTCCCGGTACCGTCACAGCACTCGAAAGCGCTCGTTCGTCCCGGGCCAAAGGGGTTTACAACCCGAAGGCCTTCCTCCCCCACGCGGCGTCGCTGCGTCAGGCTTTCGCCCATTGCGCAAGATTCCCCACTGCTGCCTCCCGTAGGAGTCTGGGCCGTCTCTCAGTCCCAATGTGGCTGGCCATCCTCTCAGACCAGCTACCCGTCATCGCCTTGGGAAGCCGTTACCCCCCCAACTAGCTGATAGGCCGCGAGCCCCTCCCCGTGCCCGGCTTGCACCGGTTTCGCCTCGCCCCCCAACGGGGCAGGCCGTATGCGGTATTACCCGGCCGTTGGGCCGGCTATCCCCCACACAGGGGCAGGTCGCTCACGTGTTCCGCACCCGTTCGCCGGTGACCCCTTGCGAGGCCCCCCGACTTGCATGTGTTAAGCACGCCGCCAGCGTTCGTCCTGAGCCAGGATCAAACTCTCCAAGAGTGTTTGAAACGCTCGAACCAAACGCCATCCCACTCACGCGAACGCAAATGGAATTGCGTCCGGAATCATTTTACTTCGTGGTTTTGACCTCTCCCCGACGCGAACCAACGCGCCGGATCATTGAGGGCCATCGCACGACCTCGATCTCTCGATTGTCAAACATCAAACGGCGATGCTGCTACCGCTATTCCCGTTCGGTCGGCGCCGCGTCGGCGCTGCCGGGGAAAGACAAGTATAGTGACCTGAAAGGCTGGCGCAAGGGGGAGAGCGAACTTCATTGCCGAACCGATCCGCCATCCTCTCGATGACGATCATACGCCACCTCGGTCGGCGAGTTCCGCAGCCGGTCGCCGGCATACCGAGCAGACGACCTCGCGTGCCTCGCCGCTAGGCCTCGTCCTCGTCGTAGCTCTCGTCTTCCTCGTCCTCGTCGTCGAGATCGTCCTCGTCGTCCTCATCGTCGACGTCGTCCGCGTCGTCCTCATCCTCCTCATCTTCGTCCTCGAGGTCGTCGACATCGTCGAACTCGTCATCGAGGTCGTCGCTGATCTCGTCGAGCGCACCTTCGTCCTCTGGGTCCGCGTCGTCCGGCGTGCCGCGTCGAGCCGTGATCAGGGCCGCAGCCTCGTCCGCTAGGCCCGCCTTCCACGTCGGCTCGTAGAGATCCGACATATCGAGAGTTCTCCTTGCTAGTGCGTGGTCATCCCGTCGAACGGCGCGCCGGCCCCTGCCGGCGGTCGTCGGGGCTCCGAGCCGCGTGCCCCAGCGGCACACTCGGCCGGTCGCGCGAGTCCGTTGCGGACGCAAAGGACTCGCGCACTACCGATGCCAGCGACGCGCCAACCCATCGGTCGGCGAGCCGCACCCACCGCCGCCAAGACCGGCGCGCCTCTCGCGGCACGAACACGCGCACAGAGGCGCGAACGGACGCGAGCCGATGGGAGCAACGGCCAAACGACAGCGCGCGGCCGGGTGAGTCGCCGGCCGCGCGCGCTACCTACCGTGTTCGGGACGAGCCGTCAACTCACACCGCGCGTCGGACGACCCGACGAACGCGTCACACGGCCGCGCGCTCGCGCTTCGTCTCGCGTGTGACGCGCTTGCGGTCGCTGGCGGCAAGCATGCGCTTTCTGAGGCGGATGCTCTGCGGCGTGACTTCGATCAGCTCGTCGTCCTCGATGTACTCCAGGGCCGACTCCAACGTGAGCGCGCGCGGCGGCTCGAGCGAGATGTTCTCGTCGGTCGCCTTGCTCCGCATGTTGGTGAGCTTTTTCTCCTTTGTCGGGTTCACGTCCATATCGCCAGGACGCGAATTTTCGCCGACGACCATGCCCTCGTACACGGCGTCGCCTGGCGAAAGGAACAGGGTCGAGCGCTCCTGCAGGTTCTGCAGCGCGAATCCGACCACGGTCCCGCCCTCCATCGACACGAGCACGCCGCGGTTCCGACCGGCGAGCGGGCCGGCCCAGGGACCGTACTCGAAGAAGGAATGGTGCATAATCCCGGTGCCGCGCGTGTCGGTGAGGAACTCCGACCGGTAGCCGAAGAGTCCGCGGGCGGGGATGCGGTAGATCAGGCGCACGAGCCCCTGCCCCGGGTTCTTCATCTCGATCATTTCCGCACGGCGCTGGCCGAGCTTCTCCATGACCGGCCCGAGGTAATCCTCGGGGACGTCGATGGTGAGCTCCTCGTACGGCTCGAGGCGCTCGCCGTCGGGGCCGGTGCGCGTGATGACACGCGGGCGCGAGACCTGGAACTCGAACCCTTCGCGGCGCATGGTCTCCATGAGGATGGAGAGGTGCAACTCGCCGCGGCCGGCGACCTGCCAGGCGTCGGTCGAGTCGGTGTCCTCGACGCGGAGGGCGACGTTGCGCTCAAGCTCCTTGTAGAGCCGGTCGCGCACCTGCCGCGACGTGACGTACTTGCCTTCCTTGCCGGCGAAGGGCGAGTTGTTGACGAGGAAGTCGACCGAGATCGTCGGCTCCTCGACGGAGATGCCTTCCAGGCGCTCCGGGTGGTTGGGATCGGTCACCGTAGAGCCGATCTCGACCCCCTCGAGGCCGGCGAGGGCGACGACCTCGCCGGCCGGCGCGGTCTCGACCTCGACGCGATCGAGTCCCTCGAACCCGTAGAGCTTGGTCACGCGGGCGCGCTCCGGGGCGCGGGTCGTCTCGAGCGGGATGAGCGCGACGTTGTCGCCGACGCGCGCGGTCCCGCGCTCGATGCGGCCGATGGCCAGACGGCCCAGGTACGGCGAGTAGTCGATCGTCGAGACGAGCATCTGGAACGGCGCCTCGGTGTCGCTCGGCGCGGGCGGCACGGTCTTCACGATCGTGTCAAACAGCGGCGCCAGGTCGACCGGGGTGACGTCGAGGTCCATGGTCGCGACACCTTCCTTGGCGGAGGCGTAGACGACGGGGGCCTCGAGTTGCGCTTCGTCGGCCTCAAGCTCGATGAAGAGCGAGAGGACCTCGTCGTGGACGCGGAGCGGGTCGGCGCCGGGGCGGTCGATCTTGTTGATGACCACGATGGGCGTCCGGCCTAACGCGAGCGCCTTCCCGAGCACGAAGCGGGTCTGCGGCATCGGCCCGTCGAACGCGTCGACCACGAGGAGCACGCCGTCGACCATGCGCAGAATGCGCTCGACCTCGCCGCCGAAGTCGGCGTGGCCGGGCGTGTCGACGATGTTGATCTTCGTGTCCTTCCAGTGGACGCTCGTGTTCTTGGCGAGGATCGTGATGCCGCGCTCGCGCTCGAGCGGGTTGGAGTCCATCACGCGCTCCTGCACGATCTGATTCTCGCGAAAGGCTCCGCCCTGGCGGAGCATCTTGTCGACGAGGGTGGTCTTGCCGTGATCGACGTGAGCGATGATGGCGACGTTACGAATCTGCATAGCCTAGAAATCTAGCCGGGCCTGGAAGGGGTGGCGACGCCGGAAGTCACGATCCCGTCAGCACTTAGACGCCGTCTCGGGACGCGCGCGCGGAGGCTCCGGGCTCGGGGGGCGCGGCGCCGCGCGCCCGACTGGCGCCGCGCGGAGCCTTGCGGCACGCGGACTGCGGCTGCGTGCTCCTACACCGCAGTGGTCACTCGCACGCCCACCGTTCATCGGAGGATCTGCCCATGCAGCAGCAGCGGCCCGCAGACGAGTCTACTCCCCACCACGCGCAAGCGGCCGGCTACCCGCTCGGACGCGGGTACGGCCATGACTACATGCGCGGCGGGGAGGTGTTCGGCGGGTACGGGTACAGCGAACGTGACGAGTACGCACGCCGCCGCGGCGAAGCCGGGCGTGCGGCGGACGGCGGCGAGCGGCGGCGCTCCGACGACAGCGTGACCTGACGAGGCGTGAGCTAGCGAGCTTCGGCGAAGGCGGTATCCACGCCGCGCGTCCGGAGCGCCTGGACGAAGCCGGACTTCTCGACCGCCTTCGTCCAGGCCTCGCGCGGCTCGACCGCACGGGCGTCGACCAGCTCGAGAAGGGCGTCGTTGAGTGTCACCATGCCGATCTTCTTCGAAGTCTGCATGATCGAGGGAATCTGGAACGTTTTCCCCTCGCGAATCAGGTTTGAGACCGCGGGCGTCGCGAGGAGGACCTCACGCGCGGCCGCGCGCCCGCCGCCGATCTTGCGGCAGAGGGTCTGCGAGATCACGCCCTTGAGCGACTCGCTGAGCATCACGCGAATTTGGGCCTGACGGTCCGCGGGGAACTGATCGATGATCCGGTCAACCGTGCCGGCGGCGGTCGTCGTGTGAAGCGTGCCGAAGACGAGGTGGCCGGTTTCGGCGGTTTCGATCGCGATGCCGATCGTCTCGAGGTCGCGGAGTTCACCAACGAGGATGACGTCGGGGTCCTCGCGGAGGGCGGCGCGGAGGGCGCTCTTGAAAGACTGCGTGTGGACGCCCACCTGGCGCTGCGTCACGAGGCAGCGCTTGTTGGGGTGCACGAACTCGATGGGGTCCTCGATCGTGAGGATGTGATCGGCGCGCGAGCGGTTGACGAGGTCGACCATGGCGCATAGCGTGGTCGACTTGCCAGACCCCGTGGGACCCGTGACGAGCACGAGGCCCTTGGTGAGCTGGCACAGCTGCTGGACCTCGGGCGAGAGGCCCATCTCCTCGACGCTCACCACGGTCGCGGGGATGACGCGGAAGACGCCCGCGGGGCCGTGCCGGTCGCGGAGCGCGTTGGCGCGGAAGCGGGCGACGCCGTCGATCTCGTACGCGTAATCGGCGTCGCCCGTAGCCGCGTACTGCGCGCGATCGCGGTCGGGCATGACGGCGACGAGCATGGCCTCCAGCAGCCCGGCGTCGAGCGGCGGTTCGCCGAGTCGTTCGAGCTCGCCGGAGGCGCGGACGACGGGGGGCTCGCCGACGCGCAGGTGCAGGTCGGAGCCTCGGACAGCGACGAGTGCGCGGAGGAGCCGGTCCATCGCCGCGCGGGCGTCGCCGACGGGCGGGGCGATGACGACCGGCGATGAAGCGCTCACCGAACCGACGGGGGCGACACTCGGCGCCGCGGTGACGGTGGCACCCCACCGGTCGCCGAAGCGGGTGAGTCGCACCGCGAACGACCCTTCCTCGCCCACGTAGCGGAACTCGGCCGGTTGTGGAACGCCGAGTTGGGCGGCGACGTCCGGGGGTGCCACCTCGCGCACGATGCCGAGGATCTGGGCGGCGGTGAGCGGCTGCCGCGTCGCGGGGCGTCGTTCGATGCCGACGACGAAGGCGGCGGGTTCGCCGTCGACGAGTTCGAGCGCGGTGGCGCGGCTCGCGACGAGGGCGGCGAGCAGGCGGTCGATCTGGGGCACGGCGGCGCGGGGGCGGGCGCGCTCGCGGGCGCCGCCGACCGGACGGCCGACGCGCGGGCCGGAGCGCGGCCGAGCGACGCACCATCGCGCGGGGGCGTCACACGCGCGTCACACGCGCGTCACCCGAGCCTCACACGGTGAGCGCTTCGATGCAGCGCGAGATCTGCGTGCGTTCGAGCTGGACGGTGACGTGGCCGATGCCCATGTCGCGCATCGCGCCGTCGATGGCACGCAGCGCGGCGTCGTGCCGGGCGAGGTCGGGGACGACGGCGTGCGCGCTCATCGCGACGAGGCCGGAACTGACGCTCCAGACGTGCAGGTCGTGCACGTCGGCGACGCCGTCGATCGCGGCGAGTCGATCGCGGACGCGATCGATGGCCAGGTGCGCCGGCGCGGCTTCGAGCAGGATGTCGACCGACTCGCGGACGAGGCGCCACGCGCTGCGCACGACGAGGAGCGTCGTGACGATGGACGCGATGGGGTCGATCGGGAGCCAACCCGTCGTGCGAATCAGGATAGCAGCGACGACCGTTCCGACGCTGGCGAGCAGATCGCCGAGGACGTGGAGGTAGGCGCCGCGATGGTTGAGGCTCTCGCCGGCGCTGCCGTGAAGAACCCAGGCGGCGATGACGTTCACGACGAGGCCGAGGACGGCGACGACGAGCATCGTGCCGCCGACCACGTGCTCCGGGGTGCGGAGGCGTGCGACCGCCTCCCAGAGGATCACGCCGGAAATGCCGAGCAGCGTCGCGCCGTTGATGAGGGCGGCGAGGATCTCCCAGCGGAGGTAGCCGTAGGTCTTCTGGGAGGTGCTGGGCTGGCGCGTGAACCACGCCACGAACAGCGAGAGGCCGAGCGCGCCCACGTCCGTGAGCATGTGGCCGGCGTCGGCGAGGAGAGCAAGCGAGTTGGCGAGCCAGCCGCCGACAGCTTCGGCGACGAGCAGGGCGCCGGTGAGGACGAGCGCGATTTTCAGCGCGCGGGTCGAGGCGCCCTCGCCGTGGCGGTGCGAATGGCCGTGGTCGTGCGAATGGCCGTGACCGTGCCCGTGACCATGCGAGTGAGCATGGGCGTGGTCATGTGAGTGATCGTGGACGTGATCGTGCCCGTGGTCGTGCCCGTGCCCGTCGTCTTGCGACGGGCTCTGCGGCGTGGGGCTGCGGAGCTGGGCGCAGCGCGCGTCGTTGCGGGCGGGCTTGAGGTCGGTCATTGGGCGGAGACCGGGGTCGCGCGCCGCGCGAGGCGGTCGCAAAGGCGGAGCGCTTCGAAGAAGCTGGAAGGGTCGGCAAGACCTCGGCCGGCGATGTCGAGCGCGGTGCCGTGGTCCGGGGACGTCCGCGGGAACGGCAGGCCGAGGGTGACGTTCACGGCGCGGCCGAAGGCGGCAACCTTGATGGCGGTCATCCCGACGTCGTGGTACGGGGCGATGACGGCGTCAAACTCGCCGCGCAACGCACGCACGAACACCGTGTCGGCGGGGAATGGTCCGGCGAGGCCGAGCTCGCGGGCGAGGGGGCGGAGGAGCGTGTCGTCTTCGGTGCCGAAACGGCCGCCGTCGCCGGCGTGCGGGTTTACGGCGCAGAGCGCGATCCGCGGTTCGGGGATGCCGAAGCCCTCGATGAGGCCGGCGCGGGTGATCTGCGCCGTACGGGCCAGCACGTCGCCCGTGAGGAGTTGGGGGACCGCGCGGAGCGGCACGTGCGTGGTCGCGAGGACGACGCGCAGGGTACCTCGCTCGCCCGGGCGAGGGCCGCTGGCGGCGAGCATCATCGCCGTGTCGCGGCCGGTGCGAGCCGCGAGGAGCTCGGTGTGCCCCGGGACGTCGTAGCCGCCCGCGTGCAGGGCGGCCTTATCGAGTGGGGCGGTGACGATCCCGGCCACATCGCCCGTGAGGGCGAGGTCGACCGCCGCGTCGACCGCGCGCCCGGCGAGGTGTCCGGCGTGCGCGGCATCGCCGTCCGGAGTCCATTCGCCAACGGATACGTCGACGTCGAGCCCCGCGCCGCGCGGGCCGACGAGGACGAGGTGGTCGCGCGGGATCGGGCCGTCGGCGAGGGCCCGCGCCACCAGTTCGGGTCCGATGCCGCGCGGGTCACCGAGGGTGACGGCGAGCCGCGGGCTCACGCTCAGATGCGCACGTCGACGTACGTCGCCTTGCGGAGCGAGTCGATCAGCTTGCGGTACGACTTGGCGTCGCTCACGGACTCGCGGAGGCGCGCCTTGATCTCGGCGGGCGTGTACTCGCCCGCGGTGACGGCACTGACGACCCGCACGACGACATACTTCTTGAGCCCGGTACGCGGGTCGTCAATGGCGAACGGCCCGACGAGCGCGCCGGTCCCCTTGTCGCCGATCGCGGCGGCGTAGGCGGCGGGGAGTTCGGCGCGGTTGAAGTCGGGGAGGTTGAGGTTTTCGAGCGGGTCGTGGTGACGCGTGGCCAGCGAATCGAAGTCGCCACCGCGGGCGAGCGCCGCGCGGACCGAATCGGCCTCGATGCGGGCGCGTGTCTGGTCGGCGGTGTCGAGCTTGGGCGAGATCAGGATGTGGCGCGCCTTGACCTCCGACGGCTGGGCGCGGTCGACCTTGATGATGTGGTAGCCGTACGCCGTCTGGACCGGCGGGCTAACGCGCCCAACGGGGAGCGCGAACATCATCTCGTCGAACTCCTTGAGCATGTTGCCGCGGCGGTTCCAGCCGAGGTCGCCGCCCTGCGGCGCGGAGCCTGGGTCCTGCGAGTCGCGCTTGGCGATCTGCGCGAAGTCGCCGCCCTTGGCGAGCTCCGTCTCGAGGGAATCGATCTTGGCCAGCGCGGCGGCGCGCGCCTTGGCCGTCGGCTTGGGCGCGACGATGATCTGCTTGAGGCTGACGGTCGCCTCGCGTTTCGGCAGGTGGCCGAGGTTCGACTGGTATGCCTCGTCGAGTTCCTGGTCGGTCACTGATGAGGCGGGGAGCTTGTCGTCGCGGCGGAGCTTCTGGAGAAGCTCCTGCTGCAGGCGGTTGCGCTTGAACGTGTCGAAAAGCCGCTTGCGGTACTCGTCCGGAGTGCCGAGCCCGTTGGTGCGGAGCGCGGTGCGGTACTCGGTTTCGGTCGGGTACTGGGTGCGAACCTGCTTGATCTGGTCGTCGACGGCCTTGTTGAGTTGGTCCTCGTCGACCTCGACCTTCTCCTCGCGCGCGCGCTGCGTGAGCAACTCGGCGCCGACCATGTCGTTCACGACGTCGCGGTACAGCTTGGCGCGGCCGGCGGAGTCGGCGGGAAGTTGCAGTCCGCCCGCGCGCCGCATGTTGACCTCTTCGAGCAGGTCCGAGTAGAGGATCGGGGTCGCGCCGACGACGGCGACGACGCGATCTACGTCGGGGGGCGTCGGGAACGCGGTGGCGGCGGCCTGGGTCCGGACGGCCGCGACCGGGGTCGCCGTGATGCTGGCGGTCGAGGTCGGGGCGGCCTGGGCCGCGGCGCGGCCGGCGAGCACGGCGAAGGAGGCCGCGAGGGCGGCGCTGGGAGTCAGCAGACGGCGCATGGCGGATGCTACACGGCGGCGGGGCGTGGGTTCACGCCCCGCCGCCGCGAGGAAGTCGGTTGGTGAGGTGGCCGCGTTACGCGCGCGCTTACGGGCGCGCGGCGCCGGGGCCGGCGGGCGCCGGCAGTGCGCCGGCGCCGGGGCCGGCCTGGCCGGGGAGCGGCACGGCCGTCGGGGGCTGCGACGCCGACCGGGCGGAATCGCTGGACGCGCGCACGCGCGCGGCGCGCTCGAGCGCCTTGTCGACGGCGCCGTCGTTCAGCGTGTAGTCGCTCTTGGCGCGGACGCCGGCCTCGATCGGGGCGGGGACGTCGACGAATTGCGCGCGCTGCTGGACGAGGCGGTCGAGGTAACCGTCGATGCGGGCGGCTGCGAGGCGCTGGCGGTCGCCCTCACTCTTGGCGCTGTCGGCGAGCTGGGTAGGCGAAACGTCGAGCCCATTCCAGATATTGGTGATCGCGCCGAGGTAGGCGCGCCGCAGGTTGGCGAGGTCGGTCGAGTCGAGCGTAACCTTCGCGCTGTCCGCCTTCTTGAGCAGGACTTCCTGGCGGGCGACCTGGCGGATGAAGAGCTTGACCAGCGAGTCGGGCGCCTGGGCGATCTGGCCGCGGAGTTGCGGGCCGTTGGGAAGGGCCGACATCCATTGCGCGACGCGTCCGGCAGTGAGGTCGCCGGCGTTGGAGGTGGCCAGGACCTTCGTGTCCTTGAGGTGGCCGGGGACGTCCTGCGCGATGGACTTGGTCCAGAGGGGGGCGTCGCCCTTCACCTCGATCTTCGCGGACTGGTCGACCGTCGCGAGGTAGGTGCTTTCGGCGACCTGGCGCGAGCGGGCGTTGAGGGCCTGGCCGAACTGCTGGCTGACCTCGTCGTAGGTCGGGCGGTAGATGATGTGGTAGCCGAACGGCGTCTCGACGAGGCCCGGCGCGATCTGGCCGGGCTGGAGTGCGACGAGGGCTTTCTCGAAGCCGCCGACCATGACGCCCTTCGGGAACACGCCGAGCGAGCCGCCCTGGCGTGCGGAGCCCGGGTCGCCGCTGTTGTCGCGGGCGAGGGCGCTGAAATTGGCCGGCGTGACCTGCGCGCGGAGCGCTTCGGCCTTCTTGCGCGCGGCGTCGCGGGCCGCCTGGGGGACCTGGGCGCCAGGCTGTCCGCCGAACGGAACGAGGATGTGCTTGGCGGCGAGCAGGTCGCCGGCGGCGTAGTGCCCGGCGGCGTTGCTGGTGTCGGCCGCATTCCGGGCGACGAGTTTCTCGCCGAGCTTGCGGAGGCGTTCCTGGGCGATGACGGCCCAGAGCGCGTCCTGGACGGTCTTGGGGTCGGCGAGCGAGTCGCCGCGCGCGGCCGCCTGGCCGAGGAGCTGGTAATCGACCCAGAGCCCGGCGAGGTTCTTGGCGACGTCGCGCTGGAGCGGGATCTGCGAATGGCCGAGGAGCGAGGCGAGGCGCTCGACGGAGAGCTCCTGCGAGCCGGCCTTCGCGACGGTGTCGGCGTGGGCGGAGAGCGCGTCCTTGAGGCCGCCGCAGGCGGCGAGCGCGGACGCCGCGAGGAGGCAGGCGGCGAGGGCGGTGGTACGCCGGGTCGTACGCCGGCCAAGGGGGCGCGGGCGGGTCATCGGGTGGCGGGAGACGGCGAGGGGAGCTGGCTACGGAGCGCGCGGACCAGGCCCGGGAGGATCGCCTCGCCGCCGGCCCGCGTCAGTTTGAGGACGAGCGGCTGGGCGCGCTTTACTTCGGTCTGGAACTGCACGCTGTGAAACGCCGCACCGAGCGATTTCATGCGCGGCACGGCGGAATCGCGGAAGGTAATACGCGCCTCGTCGCCGCGCACGAGGACGCCCTCGATCTGGAGTGCGCCGCCGACCACCCGCAGGTACGCGGTCGCGACGTACGCCTCGGCCGCCGCCGGGAGCGGGCCGAAGCGGTCGCGCATCTCGTCGCGGATCGCGTCGATCTCGTCGGCCGACGCGGCCGCGCCGAGGCGGCGGTAGAGGTCGAGCTTGGCCTCGCCGCTGACGACGTAGTCGTCGGGGACGAAGGCCGGCTGGTCGAGCGAGACGTCCGACGGGGTGGGCTTGGCCGGCGCGTCGCCGTTGGCGAGGCGGCGCACGGTCTCGTCGAGCATGCGCAGGTACATGTCGAAACCGACCGCGTGGACGAACCCGCTCTGCTCGGGGCCTAGCAGGTTGCCCGCGCCGCGGAGCTCCATGTCCTTGAGGGCGACGCGGTAGCCCGCGCCGAGCTCGGTGTGGTGCTCGAGCACGGAGAGGCGGCGCTCGGCGTCCTCGTCGATCCCGTCGGGTACCATGAGGTAGCAGTAGGCGCGGCGGTGCGAGCGGCCGACGCGGCCGCGGAGCTGGTAGAGTTGGGCCAGGCCGAAGTGGTGCGCCTGGTTGACGAACATCGTGTTGGCGTTGGGCACATCGAGGCCGGTCTCGACGATGAGCGTGGAGACGAGCACGTCGACGTCGCCCTGGACGAAGCGCCGCATCACGTCCTCGAGCTCGCGCTCCTTCATCTGGCCGTGGCCGACGGCGACGCGCGCGCGCGGGACGACGCGGCGGATGTGGTCGGCCACCGCCTCGATGGTCTCGATGCGGTTGTGGACGAAGAAGACCTGGCCGCCGCGGTCGATTTCTCGCGCGATGCCCTCTTCGATCAGGCCGTCGTCCATGCTCGGCTCGACGAACGTGAGCACGGGCGAGCGGTCGCGCGGCGGCGTCTGCATCAGCGTCATGTCGCGGAGCCCGGCGAGCGACTGGTGCAGCGTGCGCGGGATCGGCGTCGCCGTCAGCGTGAGCACGTCGGTCTCGAGGCGGAGCTGCTTGAGGCGCTCCTTGTGCTTGACGCCGAAGCGGTGCTCCTCGTCGACGATGATCAGGCCGAGGTCCTTGAAGACCACGTCGGGCGAGAGCAGGCGGTGCGTGCCGATGACCACGTCGACCTTCTTCTCGGCGAGAGCCGCGAGGGTGGCGGCGTGCTCCTTCGCGCCCTGGAAACGCGAGAGCACCTCGACGCGGATCGGGAAGTCGGCGAAGCGCTCGGAGAAGGTGCGGTGGTGCTGGTCGGCGAGGATCGTCGTCGGGACGAGCACGGCGACCTGGCGCCCGCTCTGCACGGCCTTGAAGGCGGCGCGCACGGCGATCTCGGTCTTCCCGTAGCCGACGTCGCCGACGAGCAGGCGGTCCATCGGGCGCGGGCCTTCCATGTCGCGCTTGACGTCGACGGTGGCGCGGCGCTGGTCGGGCGTGTCCTCGAAGAGGAAGCTCGATTCGAGCTGGCGCTGCCAGGCGCCGTCGGGCGTGTGCGGCGCGCGGCCGGCGACCTTGCGGCGCGCGTAGAGGTCGAGGAGTTCGACCGTCATCTCCTGGATCGCCGCGCGGGTCTTGTCGCGCTGCTGCGACCAGCGGCGGCCGCCTAACTTGTGCAGGCGCGGCGGCGGGGTCTCGCCGTCGTTCTCGCCGGCGGCGCGGTAGCGCTCGACCTGGTCGAGGCGGTAGAGCGGGACGTTGAGCTTGTCGCCCCCCTCGTACTCGAGCACGGCGACCTCGATCGTCCCGGTGCCGACGAATTTCGTCTCGATCCCGCGGTAAATCCCGACGCCGTGCTCGAGGTGGACGACGAAGTCGCCGGGCTTGAGGGCGCTCGCCATGTCGAGCGCGGTGCCGGCGCTGTACTTGCGCGCGCGGCGGATGCGCCGGTCGCGGCGGAAGATCTCGTGGTCGGTGAGGACGCGGAGGCCCTGCCCCGCACTCCCCGGGGGCAGCACGAAGCCGCCGCCCAACACGCCGATCACGAGCCCCGCGGGGGACGGGTTCCGCTCGTCTTCGTTCAGCAGCTCGTCGAGGCGCTCGGCCTGCCCCTGGTTGTCGCAGAGGATGATGGTCGGCAGCCCGTCGCGCACGAGGCGGCGGAGCGCGCGGATGTCGCGGTCGAGCTTCTCGGGCGCGCGGGTCGGGAAGGCGACGTCGGCGGGCGCGCGGTCGGCGGCGCCGAGTGGGTTGGGGGCGAGCTCGGCGACGCTGCCGAACGCGTCGAGTCGGCGGAGGGCGTCGGCCGGGTCGAGGAAGAGGGTCTCGCGGCGGGGGACCTCCTCGCCGCGGCGGCGCGCGAGCTCGAGGTGGTGCTCGGCCTCGGTCCACGTGCGGCGTAGCTCGGCCCCGGCGTCGAGGCCGTCGGCCAGAACGAGCACCGCGTCGGGCGTCCAGAGCTCGGCGAGGGTGACGCGCTCGAAGGCGTCGGGACCCGAGGCGCCGGCGACCGCGCCGTGCTCGCCACCGCCGACGCCGTGCGCGCGGCCGTCGATGGGCAGCACGACGGCGACTTCGGCGGCGCGCGTGGAGCGCTGCGAGAACAGGTCGAAGTGGCGCAGCTCCGTGATCTCGTCGCCCCAGAACTCGAGGCGCACGGGCTCGGCCATGCCGAAGCCGTAGACGTCGAAGATGCCGCCGCGCACGGAGTACTGGCCGACGTCGTCGACGAGGGGCACGCGTTCGAAGCCGACGCGGTCGAGGTGCGCGGCGAGGTCCGCGGGGCGCCACACCTCGCCGCGGCGCAGCTCGAGGCGGGCTTGCTGCAGCGCGCGGGCGAGCTGCGTGCGCTCGAGGACGGCGCGGGGCGTCGTCAGCAGCACCTGCACGTCGCCGCGCGTGAGGCGCTCGAGCGTCTCGACGCGTTCGCCGGCGACCTCGGTGTGGGCCTCGACCTCGCCGAACGACTCGCGGTGCGGGTAGAGGGCCGTCCTGACGCCGCCGCCGACCGCGTCGAGGTCGGCGAGCCAGCGTTCTGCGTCGCCGACGGTCGGGGCGAGGAGGACGAAGAGGCGCTGCGGGAAGCGCCGCGCGAGGGCGGCGACGAGGACGGCGTCGCTCGAGCCGTGGAGGCCGCCGACGGTGACGCGGCCGCGCGGGCCGGGGAGCGTCTGGGCCAGCCGCGTGAACGCGGCGAGGTTCTCGATCGCCTCGAGCAGGCTTGGGAGGGACATGCGGGAGGGGGCGCGGGGGCGCGCTCAGGCGGTGGCGCGCGCGCGGGCGGCGACCGCCTCGCCCGCGAGCAGGAGCAACGCCGCGGCGGCGAGGAGCGGGGCGAGCGAGCGCCGGCCGCCCGCGCCGAGCGCGAACGACGCCGCGGCCGTCCCGCTCGTGCTCACGTCCACCGCCCCGCCCGCGCCGACGCGCAGCCGCCCACCCAGTTCCTTCGCATCCAGCCGCGCCAGCACCACTTCTTCAGCCTCGGGGTCCACGACCAGGGCGCCGACACGGGCGCCCGTTCGGAGCCAAAAGTAAACGCCTGGGTCGGCGGGAGCGGTCAGGCGCGCCGCGCGGACGGGGCGCGCGCCGCCCGGAGTGAGCAGCGCGTCGGCGCCGGGCGGGACGCCGACCGATGCGCCCGGCGCCGCGGTCGTGACACGGCCGGCGGCGCCGGGGGTGCCGACGCGCGCGGCCGCCGCGGCGAGCCACGGGAGGAACGCGGCGCGCGCCGGAAAGGGCGTCCACGCGGTGTCGAGCGGCGAGGCGAGCAGGACGTATCGATCGCCGGCGACGATCCACGGCTCCGCGCCGATGGCGGCGAGGGTGTCCGAGGCGTCGGCGCCGCGGCCGGGGCGGGGCTCGAGCCGCCAGCGGCGCGCGACGGGAACCGTCGCACCGCCGCGAAGGCTGGCCGTCGCCGGCGCGTCGACACGCGCGCCGAAGCGCCACGGCACGCCCAGCTGGTCGAGGGCGCGGTTGGCGGCGGCGAGGCCGGCCGCGTCGGCGGGGGCGACGAGTACGGCGGGGAGGCGGGTGCCCGGCGCGGGGGTGGTGACGCGCGGAGCGTTCGGGCCATCGCTTACCGCGCGCCCGGCGGCCAACGTCGCGACGCCGACGGCGGTGAAGGGTCCGGCGGACGGATCGGCCGCGAGGCGGGGCGGGTCGCCGACGAAGACGGCCACGTGGCGCACGTCGTCGCCGCGGAGCTCGTCGGGCGCGGTTTCGAGGGTGCCGGCGAGCCAGCCGCGCGCGCTCGGCCGGACGGGCGCGTGGACCGCGAAGCTGTCGCCGGCCAACGCGGTGCCGCGCACCTCGGCCGCCGTCCGCCCGGCGCTATCGCGGAGAACCAGGTCCCAGTCGCCGGCGGCCGTGAGCCGCCCGTCGACGGCGCCGTCCGGATTCCAGCGCGTCGGCGTGGCCGCGAGCGCGACGACCGCCCGATCGCGCGGGGCGTCGCCTCGCGCGCGGACGACGCCCACCCGCACGTTGGGCAGGGCGACGGCACGCGGCCAGGCGGTCGCCTGCGCGTCGGTCGCGACGAGGACCGCGGTGGCGCCGGCGTGCTCGCGCGCCGCGCCGGAGGCGAGGGCGGCCGCGCGGCGGAGCGCGGCCGCCAGGTCCCCCGCGCCGGCGAGCGGGCGGACGGCGTCGAGGGCGGTGCGCGCAGCGGCCGCGTCGCCCGCCGTGACGGCGCCGTCGGCGGTCACGAGCCACACGCGGTCGCCCGCGACGGCGGCGCCTAACGCGGCGCGCAGCTCGTCGCGCAGCGCGTCGAGGACCGGGCGGCCGTCGACGACGGCGGTGGTGCTGAGCGAGTTGTCGAGAACGAGGGCGATCGCGGCGGGCGCGCGGGCGCCGACGCGCCCGGCCGCGCCGCCGACCGAGGGGCGCGCCGCCGCCGCCGCGAGGAGGACGACGGCGAGGACGCGGAGTGCGAGCAGGAGCCAGTCGCGGAGGCGGATCGCGGCGCCGCGGGCCTGCGCGGCCTCGCTGAGGAGCCGCACGGCCGGGAAGAACACGCGCTCGCCCGCCCGGCGCCGGTTCCACAGGTGGAGCAAGAGCGGGACGGCGGCGGCCGCGCCGAGGGCGAGCCAGAGCGGGGCGAGGAACTGCACGGGCGGGGCGCGCGGCGTTAGGCGTGGTGCGTCGGGCGGATCGCGTTAGGCGCGCCGCGTCAGGCGAGCGCCTCGCGCGCGGCGAAGGCGGCGCGGAGCGGGGGGCCGAACGGGGCGTCGGTGGTGGCGACGGCGTAGCGCACGCCGAGCTGGCGGCAGACGTCGCGCCAGGTGCCGAGGGCGTCGTCCATGGCCTGGCGGTAGGCGGCGCGCACCGCGGCGACGTTGGCGGTCACCGCCTGCCCGGTCTCGGGGTCCTCGAAGCGTCCGTCGGCGACGGCGAGGTCGAAGTCGCGCTCGGCGGGGTCGAGCACCTGCACGACGGCGACGTCGTGGCCGGCCGAGCGCGCGGCCGCGAGCGCGTCGCGGACGGGACCGACGTCGGTCAGGAGGTCGGAGACGAGGACGAGGAGGCCCGCCCGCGGCACGAGCCGCGCGGCGTGCTCGATGCCGCGGGCGGGCGCGGAGCCGGCCGGGCCGGCGGCGTCCGGGCGGGCGGCGGCGCCGGGGCCGGCGAGGGCGGCCAGGAGGCGGCGCCACTGATCGCGGTTGGCGCGCGGCGGAACGGCGTCGCGCACGGCGTCGTCGACGAGCACGGTACCGACCGCGTCGCGCTGTCGCAGCAGCAGGAGCGAGAGGGCGGCGCAGAGCCGCTGGGCGTAGGCCAACTTGGTGAGGGGCGTGGGGCGCGGGGCGCGCGCGAGGGAGGCGCCGCTCCAGTGCATCGAGCGGCTCACGTCGAGGACGAGGGCGGCGCGCAGGTTCGTTTCCTCTTCGAACTGCTTGACCACCCAGCGGTCGGCGCGGGCGGCGATTCGCCAGTCGAGGTAGCGCAGGTCGTCGCCGGGCTGGTAGGTGCGGTGCTCAGCGAACTCGGCGGAGAAGCCGCGGCGCGGCGAGCGGTGGAGGCCGGTGAGGAAGCCGTCGACGACCCAGCGGGCGACGATCTCGAGGTCGCCGAGGGCGGCGAGGGCCGCGGGGTCGGCGAGGTCGGCGCGCGAGGTCGTCGTCGTCGTGCGGGTCGTCATGCGCCGGAATTTGCACCGGAGGCGCGGCGGGCGGCGGAACACGCGTGCGCGTGCTCGCGTCTTATACTTCTCTACAAGTCGCCGGACCCGGCCGATCGCCGGCTGCCGTGCGCGCCGTCACCATCTTCGAGAGGGCCGTCCGCATGCGCGTCGCCCGTCACCTGCTCCGCAGTGCCGCAGCTGCGGGAGCCCTGAGCCTTGCTGCGGCGTGCGTGATCCCGCCGCCGGGGGTGGCGCCGCGGCCGGCCGAGTTCGACGCGGTCGCGCCGGACGTGCAGCTGTACTCCTTCGACCAGACGGCGGGCGGCGTCGGGAGTGGCTTTTACAGCTATTCGGTCACACGCGACGCGTACGCGGCGGTGTTCGAGGTCGACCGGCGCGGCTACGCGCGGGTGGTCTCGCCCACGGACGCGCGCCAGGGCGCGCGCGTGCAGGCCGGGCAGAGCTACGTGGTGTCGCCGCGGTACACGACCGAGGACCCGGAATTCGTGGGCGCGGGCGACAACTACGCCCAGGTTCCGTACCTATTCGTGGTCACGTCGGACCAGCCGCTGGACCTCTCGTCGTTCGTGCGGGGAAACCAGCTGACGCGCGGGATCCGGGTCGAGGACGCCGAAGGGCCGGACAGCACGGTCGCGGCGTTCGCGCGGATGGTCACCGCCGACGCGCCGGGCTACGGGGCCGATTACGCGTACGTCTCGCCGCGGGTCTACGGGGCGAGCCGGTCGCTCGTGTCGCAGTGCGCGCGTCCCGTGGAGGACGTGCACGACTACCAGTACTACCGGCAGCTCTGGGCGGTCTTCACGCCGTACGACGCGCTGCTCGGACCGCCGCTGAGCTACGGGTTCGCACCCGCGCTCGGGTGGTTCTCCACGGGTGGCACGTTTGCGTACCTGCCGATCGCCGCGTATCGGGCGCAACTGGCCTCGGCGGTGTTCTACGGCGGCTGTGACGGGGCGGCGCCCTACGCCGGCACGTACGCCGGGCTTGGGTCCGGCGGGTTCGGTGGCTACCTCGGGTACGGGTTGGCCGCCGGCCTGATCGGGTTTGGACCGTACGCGTATGGGTACCTGCCCGGTGGGTACTACGGCCCGGGTGGGTACTACGGGCCAGGCGGGTACACCACGGTCGCGACCGGGCCGAGCGCGAACGGGGTGATCCCGATCAAGATTCCGCCGCTGCATCTGCCGCGGATCCCGAACGCGCTCGGGACGACGGTCGTGACGGGCGTGGTCGCAGATGGAGGCGCGGCGGCGGTGCACAGCGGGCGCGCGTACGGGGTGGTTGGCGGCGTCCCGCGCACGATGGAATGGCGCGCGCCGGGTCGCCTGGGGTACGCGACGACGCCGATCGGGAGCGTGCCGCTCGGCGCGGTGGCCCGCGGTGGGGCGCAGGCCGCGTCGCCCGGCGGAGCATGGAGTGTGGCGCGCGCCGGAGCGATCCACGGCGTCGTGCGCGACGGCATCGAGTCACGAGCCAGCCGCCCGATGTACGGTGGCAACGGGGTCACGGCGTCGTCGCCGATGGGCGGCAACGCGTCGAACAGCGCGCACTCGAGCGGCGGCTCGGCCCGCGCGTCGACGTGGGAGGGAGGTCGCGGCGCATCGGCGTCTGGCTCGTCGCCGGCTCCGGCTGCGCACGCCAGCCCGCCGCCGGCGGCGCCGAGCTCGGGCACGAGCGGCGGCGCGCGTGGGAGCGGCGGGCGAGTGTCGTCGCGGTAACGACTTCGGGGTATCAGGGGGGCGCGGCCCCGGGCGGATCGTGACCCGCCCGGGGCCGCTATATTTCGATATGGCAAAGACTTGCGCGCCGAAGCCGCGGTCGGTTGCCGTGCCGGTGTTCGACGGCCGTGTCCGCCAGACGCCCACACGTCGCGCGCCGCTTCCCACTTCCCGACCGTCCGTTGCAGCTCGATAGGATCCGCAACTTTTGCATCGTCGCGCACATCGATCACGGCAAGTCGACGCTCGCCGACCGCCTGATCGAGTTCACCGGCATGCTGCAAAAGCGTGAGATGAAGGCGCAGGTGCTCGACACGCTCGACCTCGAGCGCGAGCGCGGGATCACGATCAAGCTGAACGCCGTGCGCATGAGCTACGCGGCGCAGGACGGCGAGACGTACGAGCTGAACCTGATCGACACGCCCGGGCACGTCGACTTCACGTACGAGGTGTCGCGCTCGCTCGCCGCGTGCGAGGGGGCGGTCCTGGTGGTGGACGCGAGTCAGGGGATCCAGGCGCAGACGCTGTCGAACCTGTTCCTGGCGATGGACGCGGGGCTCGAGATCATTCCGATCCTGAACAAGATCGACCTGCCCGGCGCGGAGCCGGACCGTCGGGCGCAGGAGGTCGCGGACCTGCTCGGCATCGACCCGGACGGGATCCTGCGGGTCAGCGCAAAGGCGGGGATCGGGATCCAGGAGCTGCTGGAGGCGGTGGTGGCGCGCGTGCCGGCGCCGGTCGGCGACGTGAACGCGCCGCTCCGCGCGCTGATCTACGACTCGTACTACGACAAGTACCGGGGCGCGATCCCGAGCGTGCGCGTGGTCGACGGCGTGCTCAAGCCCAAGACGCAGATCACGTTCGGCGCGAACGACGCGGTGTACGAGGTGGCCGAGGTCGGGTACAACCAGCTGCGGCAGGTCGCGACCGATCAGCTGGGGCCGGGCGAGGTCGGGTACGTGGTGGCGAACGTGCGCTCGGTGCGCGAGACGCGCGCGGGGGACACGGTGTTCGACGCGACGCGGAAGGCGGCCGAGCCGCTGCCGGGCTACCAGGAGGTGCGGTCGTTCGTGTTCGCGGGGATCTACCCGACGGACACGACGCAGTACGAGCTGCTGCGCGACGCGCTCGAGAAGCTGCAGCTGAACGACGCGTCGCTGCAGTACGAGCCGGAGACCTCGACGGCGTTAGGCTTCGGGTTTCGCTGCGGGTTCCTCGGGCTGCTGCACATGGAGATCGTGCAGGAGCGGTTGGAGCGGGAGTTCGACCTCGACCTCGTGACGACGGTCCCGAGCGTGGAGTACAAGGTCTACACGACGGACGGCGAGCTGGTCGAGGTGGAGAACCCGTCGCTGATGCCCGCGGCGGGGGTGATCCAGCGGGTGGAGGAGCCGTACGTCAAGGCGCGGATCATGGCGCCGAAGGACTACATCGGGCCGCTGATGACGCTGGGCACCGAGCGGCGCGGCGTCTACAAGAACATGACGTACCTCGACGCCGAGCGGGTCGAGTTCGACTGGGAGTTTCCGCTGGGTGAGATCATCCTGGACTTCTTCGACCGGATGAAGACCGTGTCGCGCGGGTACGCCTCGCTCGACTACGAGATGCTCGGCTACCGCGAGAGCGACCTCGTGCGACTGGACATGCTGATCAACGGCGATCCGATCGACGCGTTCTCGGTGATCATCCACAAGGACAAGGCGTACGAGTGGGGGCGGAAAATCGCCGACAAGCTCAAGGAGCTGATCCCGCGGCAGCTGTTCGAGGTGGCGATCCAGGCGGCGATCGGGCAGAAGGTCATCGCGCGGACGACGGTCAAGCCGCTGCGGAAGGACGTGCTGGCGAAGTGTTATGGCGGGGACATCTCGCGGAAGCGCAAGCTCCTGGAGAAGCA
This sequence comes from uncultured Gemmatimonadales bacterium, assembly GCA_963763675.1. Taxonomy (GTDB): domain Bacteria; phylum Gemmatimonadota; class Gemmatimonadetes; order Gemmatimonadales; family Gemmatimonadaceae; genus BPUI01. Next base: position 151,755 of record CAVXPN010000001.1, on the reverse strand, counting down.
GAAGGAGGGGAAGAAGCGCATGAAACAGGTGGGGGCGGTGGAGATCCCGCAAGAGGCGTTTCTGGCGGTGCTGCAGGTCGACTAGGGATGGGGGGGTGCGCGGGCGCGGGGCGGTGGGGCCCCCCGCCGGCTCGGTCAGCGGAGCTGACAGGTCGCTCGGCGGGGGGCCCCACCGCCCCGCGCTTCGGGCGCTCGCGTCGGGCGACCCACCGTGGCTGACGCGAGTTTGGTAGTGCAGACGTCGTTTCTGGGGGACGTCGTGTTGACGACGGCGTTGATCCGGGGGTTGGCGGCGCGGGGGGCGGTGGACGTCGTCGTCAGGCCGGACGCGGCGGGGCTGCTGGCGCACGATCCGCACGTGCGGCGGGTGGTCGTGTACGACAAGCGCGGGGCGGATCGCGGGCTCGGCGGGGTGTGGCGACTGGGGCGTGGGCTGCGCGGGAGCGGGGGGTACGGGGCGGCCTACATGGCGCAGGGGTCGCCGCGGAGTGCGGCGCTGGCGCTGATTGCGGGATGCGGCGAGCGCGTCGGGTTCGATACGTCGCGGAACGCCCGGCCGTTCTACACGCGGGTCGTGCGGTACCGGGCGGAGCGGCACCACGCGGAGCGGCTCTGGGCGTTAGGCGCGCGGGATGGGCGGGAGCCGACGGCGGAGGAGATCGCGCCGCGGTTGTACCCGGGGGCCGGCGGACGTCGCGGCGGCCGAGCGGGTGTTGGCGCCGGTCGAGGGGGCGCTCGGGCGGGGGGTGCCGCTGGTGGCGGTGGCGCCGGGGAGCGTGTGGGCGACGAAGCGGTGGCCGTTCTACCCGGAGCTGGCGGGCGCGCTGGCGGGTGACGCGGTGATCGTCGTCGTCGGCGGCCCGGGCGACGGCGAGCTGGCGCGGGCGGTCGTCGCCGCGTGTCCGGCGGGGCGGGCGGTGGATGCGACGGGGCGGCTGTCGCTGCTCGCGAGTGCGGCGCTGGTCGGGCGCGCGGCGCTCCTGGTCACCAACGACTCGGCGCCGCAGCACCTGGCCTCGGCCATGGGGACGCGGACGCTGGCTATCTTCGGGCCGACGGTGCCGGCGTTCGGGTTCGGGCCGCTCGCGCCGGGGAGTGAGACGGCGGGGGTGGCGGGGCTCGCGTGCCGACCGTGCGACCGGCACGGGCCGCCGGCGTGCCCGCTCGGACACTGGCGGTGCATGCGAGACCAGGCGCCGGCGCTGATCGTGCGGCGCGCGCGGGAGTTGCTCGCGGCCGACGTTTCTCCCCGTCCCTCTCCTCCCCTGCCCTCCGTGGATGTCTGACCTCGCCGCCGGACCGCCCGCCGCCGATGCCGTCCCGCAGTACGTGGTGGGCGTGGACCTCGGCGGAACCAAGATCAGCGTCGGCGCGGTGGTCGCCGAGACCGGGCGCGAGATCGCGGTGCGGACGGGGCTGACGCGGGCGGAGCTGGGGCCCGAGGCGGTGGTGGAGCGGATCGTCGAGATGATCGAGACGACGATCGCGCTGACGATGGCGGCGGAGGGGGTGCCGCGCTCGGCCTTCGCGGGGGTCGGCGTGGGGTCGCCGGGCGCGCTGGACCGGGCGCGCGGGGTGGTCGTGGTCGCGCACAACCTGCGGTGGCGCGACGTGCCGTTGCGTGAGTTGATCGCCGAGCGGGTGGGGCTCGCCGCGGCGCTCGACAACGACGCGAACTGCGCGACGCTGGGCGAGTGGTGGACCGGGGCGGCGCGGGGCGCGGACAACGTCGTGGGGATCACGTTAGGCACGGGGATCGGCGGGGGGCTGATCCTCGGCGGGCGGCTCTACCACGGGGCGTCGGACGTGGCGGGGGAGATCGGGCACACGACGATCGACACGGCCGGGCGGCGGTGCGCGTGCGGCAACTACGGCTGCCTGGAGGCGTACGCGTCGGGGCCGAACATCGCGCTCCGGGCGCGCGAGGCGATCGAGGTCGGCGAGTCGTCGGTGCTCGAGGCGATGGTCGGCGGCGACCTGTCGCGGATCACGGCCGCGACGGTGTACGAGGCGAGCGACCGGGGCGACGCGCTGGCGCGCGAGGTGGTGCGCGACACGGCGCGGTTCCTGGGGGCGGGAATCGCCAACCTGCTGAACGTCTTCAACCCGGACGTGGTCGTGCTGGCCGGCGGGGTGATGCGCGCGGGCGAAGCGCTCTTCGAGCCGCTGCGGGCGGAGGTGCGGCGCCGGGCGTTCCGGCCGGCGGTCGAGGCGGCGCGCATCGTCCCGGGGGCGCTGGACGGGACGGCGGGGATCGTTGGGGCGGCGCGGATGTTCCTCGACCGGCGGCCGTCGCCGGGGGTTGCCTAACGTGCCGCGGCTCGGGGTGATCGGGACCTTCGTGTGGGACGTGATTCACGGGCGCGATGTGCGCACGGCGCCGATCGAGGAGTGGGGCGGGATCGCGTACGCCCTGGGCGCGCTCGACGCCGCGCTGCCCGATGGGTGGGAGATCGTGCCGGTCATCAAGGTGGGCGACGACCTCCGGGCGCGCGCCACCGAGTTCCTCGGCACGCTCAGGCGCGTGGCTCGGGACGCGGCGCTCGTCGAGGTGCCGTACCCCAACAACCGGGTCGAGCTGTTCTACTACTCGAGCGAGCGGCGGAGCGAGGTGCTGCGCGGCGGGGTGCCCGGGTGGACGTGGCTGGGGATGAAGCCGCTGGTCGAGGGGCTGGACGCGCTCTACGTGAACTTCATCTCGGGGTTCGAGCTGGACCTGGCGACGACGCAGCTCATCCGGCAGCACTTCAAGGGCGTCATGTACGGCGACCTGCACTCGCTGACGCTCGCGGTGCAGCCGGGCGGGCTGCGCACGATGCGGCCGCTGCCCGACGTGGCGGCGTGGTGCCGGTGCTTCGACGTGGTGCAGGTGAACGAGGACGAGCTGGCGATGATGGCGCCGGACTCGATGGCGCTCGCGGCGACGGCGCTGGCCAACGGCGTGCGATGCCTGAACGTGACGATGGGGCCGCGGGGCTCGGTGTACTTCGCGCGCGGCGACTTCGACGGGCTGCGGGCGGGGGACGGGCGGGTGGAGTTGGCCGGCGGGCCCGCACACCCGGACGCGCGGGCGGCGATCGTGTCGGGCGTGGGCGGCGGGGCGCCGGGGCCGCTACGGACGGCGCTCGTTCCGCCGGCGCGCGTGGACGTGCGCGACGGAGGTGATCCGACGGGGTGTGGCGACGTGTGGGGGGCGACCCATTTCTCGCGGCTCCTGGCGGGTGATAGCTTGGACGACGCGATCGCCGCGGCGCACCGGGCGGCCGCGCGCAACCTGGCGCACCGGGGGGCGAGCGGGCTCGGGGCGTATTTGCGGGGGGAGATCAGCCTCGCGTGACCCGGTCGTCCCGAGCGTCGCGAGGGACCTCGCGAGCGTGGGGACGGAGCCGGCTGTCTCGCGGCGGAGACGGTCCGTCGCCAGGGACGGCAGGTCCCGCGCTGCGCTCGGGACGACAGGACTACGCTTCTTTCCCTCCTCATTTCTCTTCCCGCCCGCCCCCACCCCGCCTTGACGGCCGTCGTCCCGATCCCGTCGTCGCTCGACGACTTCACCTTCGAGCAGGTCGCGGCCAAGCTGGCCGAGGTGCCGGCGGACGCGAAGGTGCTGATCGACGCGCGGCACGCGCGGTGGGCGTCGCCGTACGGGCTGACGGCGCTGCTCGCGCTGGCGCAGGCGCGCGAGGTGCGGCCGAGCTTCGCGCCGCCCGAGGCGGACGAGACGCTGTCGTACTGGGGGCGGGCGGGGTTCTTCGCGCACGCGGAGGACGTGTACGACTTCACGCGCGCGGTGCCGAGGGCGCGGGCGGCGTCGGAGTCAAACGTGCTGCTGGGGATCACGCGCATCGCGGCGGCGAACGACGTGCACGAGATCGTCGGGCGCATTCAGGAGCGGTCGACGGCGATCCTGCGCGACGGGCTCGGGTTGGACCCGCGGTCGACGATGCGCTTTTCGATGACGCTGTCGGAGGCGTGCCAGAACGTGACCGAGCACGCCGGGTGCGACGGCTGGGTGGCGGTGCAGAGCTACACCTGGAAGCAGCGACTCGGGCGGCGGGTGGTGGTGATCGCGGTGTGCGACGCGGGGATCGGCTTCCGCCGCTCGCTCGAGTCGAACGCGGCGCGACCGCGGAGTGATCGGTGGGACGACGGCATGGCCCTCGAAGAGGGCGTGCTGCGAAACGTGAGCCGCTTTCGGGAAACAGGGCGCGGGCAGGGGCTGTCGCAGATCCGGTCGTTCGTGACCAAGTTCCAGGGGAAGCTGGCGGTGAGGAGCGGGACCGCGCGGATCGCGCTCGTGCCGGAGTGGGACGACGACGTGGCGCTCCGCGAGGGGCTCGCGCCGTTCCCGGGGGCGCAGGTGCAGATCACGATTCCCGAAGCTGCGGCGGCCCCCGCGTCGGGCGCGGCGGGCCGGGGTGGCGGGGCGACGCAGGCCACGCCCGCGCGCTCGGCGCCGGCGCGGCCGCGCCCCGAGCGGCCGGCGCCCGAGCCGGGCTTCTTTTGATGCGTTCTCGCAAGTGCGGCCGATGACGGCCGGGACGCACCACCACATCGACCTGGGCACGGTGCTGCGTGGCACCGTGTGCGCCTTGTATTCGAACCTCGTGACCCGCCCGACCGGCGCGGCCGTGCGCGCCGAGATCGAGCGCGCGATCGCCGACGTCGCCGACCAGCGCGCGCCCGGCGGGCCCGACGCGGGCCCGGTCGTGAGCGTGATCGACTTCTCCGAAGTGACGCTGCTCGACTTCTCGTGCGCCGACGAGATCGTCGCCAAGCTGGTGCTGAAGCACGTGCGCGCCGCGCTGGACGGGGCGCCGGCGGAGCCCGACGCGTACTTCGTCTTCCGGGGCGTGGGCGACGGGCACCTGGACGCGGTCGAGGCGGTGCTGGAGCGGCACGCGCTGGCGATCGTGGCCGTGGTCGACGGCGAGGTGCGGCTCGTGGGCGACGTCGCGGCGGAGGAGCGCGCGGCGTGGCTGGCGCTGCACGCGGTGGCGCCGGCCGACGCGGCGCGGCTCGCGGCGTCGGGCGGCGGCGACGTCGACGCGGCGGCGGCGCTGCTCGCGCGGCTCGCGGCGCGGCGCTTGGTGATGCCCGCGGCGGCGGGCGGCTGGCTGCCGGTCGGGCTGCCGTCGGGGCTGGCCGCCCGCGACTGACTAACGCACGTGCGAACGCATCCGATGGTGTTCTCGTGAGTCCCCTGTACCAGCGCCCGCAGAGTTCGCGCCCGCTGCGCGTCGACGGCTACTTCGCCACGCGGCGCGGCGACGCGGAGCGCGGCCCGCAGGTGCGCATGAACGCGAACGAGGCGCGCGTGCGCATGGCCGTCGACGGCGAGCTGGTGCTGATCGAGGGGCCGCGTGGGCAGCAGTTCGCGACGCTCGTCGTCGACGACGCGCTGCCGCGCGGTTCGGTGTTCGTCCGCGACGTCGTAGGCGTGGCGCCGTCCGAGATCGTGCACGTGACGAAGCCCGACCTCGACGCCCCGCCGTCGGCGGGGCGCTACGCGTGAGGCGCGCGTGAGCCCGACGCCCACGCCCGGCCGCGCGCCGGGCCGGTCGACGATCGCGCTGCACGGTGCGCGGGCGCTGGGCCGCGACGGTGACGTCGCGGCCGCGACCCCGAGCCCGGTGGTCGCGCCGCTCGTGCAGTCGGTCAACTTCACGCAGCCCTACGGGACCACCGAGGGCCTGCTCTACACGCGCTACGGCAACACGCCGAACGCCGAGCGGGTGCAGGAGCGGCTCGCGCTGCTGGACGGGGGCGAGGCGGCGCTGGTGCTGGCGAGCGGGATGGGCGCGACGGCGTGCGCGCTGCTCGCGCTGCTCCGGCCCGGGGACCACCTCGTCGCGAGCGAGTGGCTCTACGGCGGCACGCGCGCGCTGTTGGCGGAGGAGTTCGCGCCGCTGGGCATCCGGACGACGTTCGTCGAGCCGCGGCGGTCGCGCGTGTGGCGCGACGCGATCGAGCCGAGCACGCGCGCGGTCTTCGTCGAGTCGCCGGTGAACCCGACGACGCGCGTCGTCGACATGCGGCCGCTGGGCCAGCTGACCCGGGAGGCGGGGCTCGCGCTCGTCGTCGACTCGACGTTCGCGAGCCCGGTGAACTTCCGCCCCCTGGAGCAGGGCGCGGACGTGGTGATCCACTCGGCGACGAAGTATCTCAACGGGCACCACGACGTGCTGGGCGGCGTGGTCGTCGGCTCGGCGAGTTACATCGGGGTCGTGCGCGAGAAGATGATGCGCTGGGGGCAGGCCCCGGACCCGTTCGCGTGCTGGCTGCTGGAGCGCGGCCTGAAGACGTTAGGCGTCCGCGTCGAGCGGCAGAATGCGAGCGCGATGGCGGTGGCGCGCTGGTGCGAGGCGCACCCGGCGATCGCGCGCGTGCACTACCCCGGGCTGCCGTCGCACCCGGACCACGCGCTCGCGGCCGCGACGCTCGACGGGTTCGGCGGGATGCTGGCGATCGAGCTGGCGGGGGGCGCGGCGTCCGCGGACCGGTTCCTGCGCGCCTTGCGGCTGGTCACGTACGCCTCGTCGCTCGGCGGCGTGGACACGCTCGTGATCGAGCCGCGGTACACGTCGCACGCGGCGCTGACGAGCGAGGAGCGCGCCGCGTTGGGCATCCCGGACGGCTTCCTGCGGGTCAGCGTCGGGGTCGAGGACGCGGCGGACCTGATCGCGGACCTCGCGCAGGCGCTCGAGGCGGCGTAGGCCGCGGGCCGGGGCGGGGTTCGGTGCGGGAGTTCGACCGGTGTTGACCTTCGATGGCGTCGTCAAGACGTACGCGCGCGGCGGTGCCGCGGCCGCGCCGGGGGCGGCCGCGCTCGACGGCGTGTCGTTCGCGCTCGCGCGCGGCGAGTTCGCGTTCCTCACGGGGCCCAGCGGGTCGGGGAAGAGCTCGGTGCTGCGGCTCGCCTACCTCGAGGAGCGGCCGACGCGCGGGCGCGTGGTGGTCGCGGGCGAGGACACGAGTGCGTTAGGCGATCGCGCGCTCGCGCGGGCGGTGCCGCACGTCCGACGGCAGCTCGGCGTGGTGTTCCAGGACTTCCGACTGCTGGCCGACCGGACGGCGGAGCAGAACGTCGCGTTCGCGCTCGAGGTCACGGGGGCGCCGCGGGCGGGCGCGCGCGAGCGGGCCAACGACGCGCTCGCGCGCGTGGGACTCGCGGGGCGCGGGACGCGGCTGCCGCACGAGCTCTCGGGGGGCGAGCAGCAGCGCGTCGCGATCGCGCGCGCGCTCGTCAACCGCCCGGTGCTGCTGCTCGCCGACGAGCCCACGGGGAACCTCGACGACCACGCCGCGTCGGGCGTGTTCGAGCTGCTGCGCGAGATCAACGCGGGCGGCACGGCCGTGTTCATGGCGACGCACTACGCCGAGCTGGTCGCGCGCGCCGGGCTGCGCACGATCGCGCTCGAGCGCGGGCGCGTCGCGCGCGACGGCGTGCCCGCGTGAGGGCCGCGTGAAAGCCGCGTGAGGCACGCATGAGGTACGCGGTCCGCGAGGCGCTGCTCGCCTTCCGGCGCGCGCCGCTGCTGAGCGCGCTCGGCGTGGCGACGATCGCCTTCTCGCTGTTCTCGCTGGCCCTCTTCGGGCTGGTCGCGCTCAACATCCGCGACGCGCTCGGGCGCGTCGAGGAGCGCGTGGAGGTCCGCGCGTTCCTCTCCGACAGCGCGACGGCCGGACAGGTGACGCACGTCGTCGAGGCGTTGCAGCACTCGCCCGAGGTGGCGGGGGTCACGCTCGTCTCCTCCGACCAGGCGCTCCAGCGCGCGCGGCGCGAGCTCGGCGAGTTCCGCGACGTGTTCGACGCGGCCGTGTTGCCCGCGTCGGTCGAGGTGCACCTGCGCCCGGGGCACCGCGACGCGACGGAGGTGCGAGCGGTGGCCGAGCGCGTGCGGACGTTCGCCGGCGTGGACGACGTGCGCTACGGCGAGGAGTGGGTGCAGAAGCTCTCGGCGATCCGCGCCGTCGCGACCGCGGCGGGGGTCGCCCTCGGCGCCGCGTTCGCGGTCGCGGCGCTGATCATCACCGGGGCGACGATCCGGATCGCGGTGCTGGCGCGGTCGCGCGAGATCCAGCTCATGCGGCTCGTGGGCGCGACGGACGGTTTCATCCGGCTGCCGTTCCTGCTGGAGGGCGCGGTCGGTGGGCTGTTAGGCGGCGCGCTCGCGCTGCTGCTGACCTACGTGGCGTGCGCCGTCGTGCGCAAGTACGTGATCGACGTCGCGTTCCTGCCGGCGTCGGCGGCGCTGCTCGGCGTCGTCGGCGGGGGCGTGCTCGGCCTGCTGGGGAGCGCGGCGTCGGTCGGCCGGCACCTGCGGCTCGTCGGCCGCGACCGGCGACGGCACTGGGGCTGAGGGTGCGCCGAGTTGGGCGCGCGGCGTGGCTGGGCGGCGTCGCGGCCGTCGTGCTGGCGGGCCGGAGTGCGGGGGCGCAGCGCGCGCGTTCGCGACACGCGAAGGGGCACACCACGCCGCACGCGACGTCCCACGCCGCGGCGCAGCCAAGTCCTCGGGCCGCGACCGCGCCGGCCGTTCCGCCGGCAAGCGCTGCCGGCGCGCCGGGCACCTCCGGCGCGCCGGACGCGAGGTTGCAGGGCGGCCGCGACGAGTTGGCGCGGGCGCGGCAGGCGCGGGCGGTGCTCGAAGGGCAGCTGCGGACGTTGCAGGACACGGCGCACGACCTGCGCGCGGCGGCCGAGGGATTCGACCAGCGGGCGGCGGCGACGGCGCGGGTGGTCGGCGCGCTCGACCATCAGTTGGGCGCGATCACGGCCGAGGTAGCGGGGACGACGGCGCGCTACGACTCCGCCTCGCGCGACCTGGCGCGGCAGCAGGTCGGGCTCAGGCGGCGGCTGGTCGAGATCTACAAGCGCGGGCCGCTCGCGGAGACCGAGGCGCTGCTGTCGGCCGCTTCGTTCGGGGACCTCGTCACGCGCTACAAGTACCTGCACGAACTCGCGCGGCGCGACCGGCTGATGGTGCGCCGGGTCGAGCGCTCGCGCAACGACGTGGCCGCGCAGCGCGCGCTGCTCGTGCGCCTGCAGGTGGAGCTCGCGCGCAACCGCGACGAGAAGGCCGCCGAAGAGGCGCGGCTCCGCGGGTTCGGGGCGGAGCGCGGGCGGCTGCTCGCGCAGGTCGAGGGGCGGGCGGAGCGGACGCGCGGGCGGATCGTGCAGGTCGCGCGCGACGAGGCGCGGCTGTCGTCGCTGCTGGCGGGGATCGAGGCGGCGCGCAAGCGGCGCGAGGCGGCCGCGCGGGCCGCGGCGGAGCGGGCGATCCTGGCCCGCGAGCTGGCCGCGCGGGCGGAGGCCCGGCGCGAAGGGCTGCGGATCTCGGCGGCGCGCGAGGCGACCGAGCGCGCGTCGCGGCGCGGCGCGGCCGCGGGCGCGGCGAGAGCGCCTACCGATCTCGCCGCTTCGTCGCCGAGCGCACCGCCTAACTCGGCGCCTAACCCGGCGCCTAGCTCGGCGCCTAGCTCGGCGCCGTCGCTCGCGACGGTCGCGCCGGGGCCGAGCCCCGCGCCGGCACCGGCGGCGGCCCCCACGGCCGTCGCGCCGACCAGTTACGCGTGGCCCCTGCGCGGGGCGCTGCTGTACCGGTACGGGCGCGTGGTGGGGGCCAACAACACCGCGACGCGGTGGAACGGGGTCGGCATCACCGCGCCGTCGGGCACGCCGGTGCGCGCGGCCGCGACCGGCACGGTCGCGGTGGCGCAGAGCATCGGGTCGTACGGGCCGACCGTGATCCTGCAGCACGGCGGCGGGGACTACAGCGTGTACGGGTCCCTCGCGCGGGTGGACGTGCAGGTCGGGGAGACCGTGCAGCGCGGGCAGGTGATCGGCGCGGTGGGGGCGGCGGACCCCGACCTACCGGCACACCTGCACTTCGAGATCCGGCCGCAGGGGCGTGCGACGGACCCGCTGGCGCTGCTCGGTGGGCGGTAACGGCGGAGCGCTACGGCCGCCTACGGCTGGTCATCGCTCGTCGCTGCTGGCGTTGCCACCGGCTGTCAGGTCGCGAGCGCGGCGCGGCGGTCGGCCGAGGAGCCGTTCGAGCGTGGGGTCCACGACGGCGAACTCGCCCGCGCGGCTCGCCTCGTAGAAGCCGAGCACGATGCTGGCGGCGTGGGGCGGCGCGCCGTACGCCGCCATGCGCCCCCGCAGTTCGTCGTCCGTGATGAACTGCCGGTCGATCGGGCTTCCCCGCACCGCCGTCGCGAGCCCAGCGAGGTCGAGCGCCTCGGGACCGGTGAGCGGGCGCGTCGCCCCGTCGACGCGCGCGTCGGGCCCCTCGTCGGTCAGCATCACCGCGGCTGCCGCGGCGAGGTCGGCGTGTGTCGTCCACGACACCGGACCGTCGGCCGGCGCGGCGAGCACACCAGTCTTGAGGGTGTCACCCAGAAAGCTCAGGCCGCTCGACGTGTAGAAGCCGTTGCGGAGTGAGGTCCAGGCGAGCCCCGACGCTCCGAGCATCGCCTCGGTGGCGGCGTGGTCCCGCATCGGCGGGAACGCCGACGTGGCGCTCGCGCCCATGTGGCTGGTATAGACGACTCGCCGCGCGCCAGCGGTCCGCGCCGCGTCGATAGCCGCGCGATGCTGGGCGAGCGTGTTGCCGCCGGTCGCCGCGGCGTTGGACGACACGATGAGCACCTGCGTCGCGCCCTCGAAGGCGTGCGCCAGGGTGTCAGGCTCGGCGAAGTCGCCGCGGCGGACGCGAACGCCGAGCGCCGCGAGGTCGGCGGCTTTCGCCGGGTCGCGCACGCTCGCCCCCACCTCGGTCGCGGCGACGCGGCCGACGAGTTCCTGGACGATGGCTCGGCCGAGCTGGCCGTTGGCTCCGGTGACGATGATCATGTCCCCACCCCCGCGGTACGATGATTCCAGCGATATTGTATTGTGAGTTCCAATGGTATCCGTCAGACTCGCCGTTAGCAACAGACGAGGATCACGGGTATGATCGGGATGACGAACGCCACCGGAGTCGCCATGAAGGCCCCACCCTCGCACACGACCGCGACCCGCGAGCACGTTGGTGAAAACGACCGGGACGGCGGTGAGGACCTGCGCGCGCGCGTCGTCGCGGCGGCCGCGCGACTGATCGCCGCGGGCGGGCCTGACGCCGCCACGACCCGCGCGGTCGCCGGCGCGGCCGGGGTGCAGCCGCCGGCCATCTACCGCCTGTTCGGCGACAAGCGCGGGCTCCTGGATGCCGTCGCCGAGCACGGTCTCGCGGCGTGGGTCGCGGCGAAGGCTGGGCGGGCGCCGCACCCTGACCCGGTCCGCGATCTTCGGGACGGCTGGGACGATTACGTCGCGTTCGGCCTGAGCAACCCCGGGCTGTTCGCGATCATGAACGACCTCGGGGTCGACTACGAAAGCCGCGGCCGGAGACCCGGCCCGGCGTCGCCTGCGGTCGCGGCAGGGCTGGACGTACTGCGGGGGCGGATCCGGGCCGTCGCGCGCGCGGGGCGTCTGGCGGTCAGCGAGGCGCGCGCACTCGGCCTCGTGCGGGCCGCGTGCGCCGGGACGGTGCTGTCCCTCCTCGGCGAGGAGGAGGCGCGGCGCGACTCCGGTCTGTCCGAGGCCGCGCGCGAGGCGGTCGTGGCCGCGATCACGGGCGAGGTGGCCGTGGGGGCCGATCGGGGCCCGCGCGGGGCGGCCGCCGCGCTGCGCGCGTCGCTGGCCGAGACGGCCGCCCTCACCGCCGGCGAGCGACTCCTGCTGGCGGAACTGCTCGATCGCGTCGCCGACGCGGGGTAGCGGCCGCGCGTCGGAACGGTTCCGGCTACAGCATCCAGTCACGGGGAAGTGGCGCACCCTCGGTGGCTATGTTGCCCGCATGCCCTCCCTCCTCGGCGCCCACGTCTCGACCGCGGGCGGCGTCGCCCAGGCCCCGCCGCGCGCGCGGGCGATCGACGCGACCGCGCTGCAGCTCTTCACCAAGCAGGCCAACCGCTGGGCGGAGCGCGCGTGCGACGAGGCGGAGGCGTCCGGCTTCCGCGCCGCGTTAGGCGAGACGGGCGTGCGCGCGACGGTCTCGCACGACAGCTACCTCATCAACCTCGCCTCGCCCGACGACGCGCTCCGGGCGCGCTCGGTCGACTCGTTCGCGGCGGAGCTGGCGCGGTGCGAGGTGCTGGGCGTCGACCTGCTCGTGTCGCACCCGGGCAACTACATGGACGAGCACGACGCCGGGATCGCGCGCAACGCCGAGGGCATCGCCGCGGCGCTGGAGCGCGTGCCCGGGCGGACGGTGCTCTGCCTCGAGACGACCGCCGGCGCCGGGACGGTGCTCGGCCGCACGTTCGAGGAAATCGCCGAGATCATCGCGCGCCTTCCGGCGGACCAGCAGTCGCGCGTCGGCGTGTGCCTCGACACCTGCCACGCCTACTCGGCCGGCTACGACCTCGTCGGCGACTACGACGGCGTCTGGGCGCGCTTCGGCGACGTGCTCGGCATGGAGCGGCTGCGCGTGCTGCATCTCAACGACTCCAAGTTCCCGCTCGGCTCGCGCAAGGACCGGCACGAGCTGATCGGCGAGGGGACGTTAGGCGAGGCGCCGTTCCGGCGCGTCATGACCGACGAGCGGCTGCGCGACGTGCCGAAGATCCTCGAGACGCCCAAGGGCGACGACGCGACGGTGACGGACACGCGGATGATGGAGCGGCTCCGGGAGTACGAGCGGGCGGGGTGACCTCGCCGCCGCGCGCGCGCCGGCGTGAGTTCGCCGAGAGTGACCGCCGCCGGCGGCCCGGTACGCGGTCGTGCCGCGCAAACAACGATTAGTGGGCGGAACACGGGAAAATCGCCGCGTTCTGGTGTCCTACGTCTTACGACCCGGCACTCGCCCGGGCTGGCCGTCCCGTGTTTCCCGTTCGCATGCCACTGATCCATCCGGTCGTCGCACCAGTCGTCGTCACGTCCCCCATCGCAAGCTCGGCCCTCAACGGGTCGCCCCTCGCGGGCCGCCACTCCGCCACTTCACCCGCCGCGTCCGTCGCGGCGGCCGCCGCGGCCGATCTGATCGGGACGGTGCGCGACAGCGCGTCCGGCCGGGCGCTGGAAGCGGCGGAGGTCAGCGCGCGGCGCGACGGGCAGGTCGTGGCCAACGCGCAGACGGACGCGTTCGGGCGCTACACGCTGCACAACCTGGCGGCGGGGCGGTACGTCGTCACGGCCCGTTTCATCGGCTTCCGCCCCGTGGAGCGCACCGTCGACGTCGGCGCCGCGGGCGCGACGCAGCGCGGCCTCGACTTCGCGCTGACGCAGGTGGCGACGTCGCTCACGGCGGTCAGCGTCACCGGCACCGCGCCGGTGGCGGTCGACACGCGGACGGGCAATCAGACCTTCCAGCAGGACGCCTACAAGGGCGCGCCGACCAACACGACGTCGCAGATCCTGCAGCAGACGATCGCGGGTGCGGCGCGCGCGCCGACGGGCGAGGTGCACATCCGCGGGCAGCACGCCGAGTACACGTACTACATCGACGGCGTCCCGGTCCCGGCCGGCATCTCGGGCTCGCTCAACGAGCTGTTCGACCCGCAGGTGGTGAACAAGATCGACTTCATCACGGGCGGCTGGGATGCGGAGTACGGCAACAAGAACGCGGCGGTGGTGAACGTCGCGACGCGCATCCCGGCCGGCGGCCTGCACCTCGACCTCGGCACGTACGCGGGCGCGTACAGCCGCGCCGACCTCAACGGTCCGAGCGGCCTCAACGGCCAGAGTCTGAGCGCGAGCACGAACGTCGGGAAGTGGGGCTTCTACCTCGCCGGGACGCGGCAGTCGACGGGGATGCGGCGCGAGCCGCTCGTCTTCGACACGGCGCGCGGGCAGATCCTCAACTTCCACAACGACGGGACGGACCTCTTCGGCTTCGGCAAGGTGCAGTACACGGCCGGGCCTAACGACGTCGTCAACCTCGACGCGAACCTGTCGACGACGCGCTTCGCCGTGCCGTACGACTCGACCGGGGGCCTCTTCAACAACGACCGGCAGACCGACCGCAACGGCTTCGTCAACCTGAGCTGGCGGCACCAGTTCGGCCCGGGCGGCGGCGACGCGGGCGCGAGTGCGACGTCGACGGGCGCCGGCAACACGTCGACCTCGGGCGAGGGCGCGGCGTCGGACTTCTTCGGCGGCGTGTACTACCGCCACGGCTCGCTCAACTACTCCCCCGCGGCGAACGATTCGGCGCAGTTCGTCTTCGCCCCGGACACGACGCGCTACAACCTGCGGGAACAGCGCGCGTTCGACAGCTACGGGCTCGTCGCGGCGTTCACCGTGCACCCGCAGCGCGAGCTGGAGTTCAAGTTCGGCACGCAGACGTCGGTCACGCGCGGCAGCGAGGCGTTCTCGGCGTTCAACATGACGTCCCAGGGGCCCGCGTCCAACTCGGCGCTCCGGGGCTCGGACGTCGGGGTGTACGCGCAGACCGCGTTCGCGCCGGTCGAGTGGTTCGAGCTGCGGACGGGCGCGCGGTACGACGCGCACACGGCGCCGTTCGCGGGGACGCAGCACCAGCTGAGCCCGCGCGTGCGGCTCAACTTCTTCCCGTCGTCGGCGACGACGCTCTACGCGTACTACGGGCGCCTCTTCGTCCCGACCAACGTCGAGGACCTGCGCGCGATCACGAGTTCGGCGCTGGGGAGCGCGGTGACGCCGACCCCGACCCTGCCGGAGCGCGACAACTTCTACGAGCTCGGCGCCGTGCAACGCATCCCGGCGTTGGGCACGACCGTCAAGCTGGCCGGCTTCCACAAGACGTCCACGCCGGGCATCGACGACAACACGATCCCGGGCTCGGCGATCGTGACCTCGGTCAACGTCGCGTCGGTGCGCGTCACGGGGATCGAGACCGCGATCGAGGTGCGCCCGCCGGGTCCGTTCTCGGGCTACGTCAACGCGGCCGTCAACCACGCCTACGGCGCGGGCCCCGTTACGGGCGGGTTCTTTCCGACGGTCCCGCCGTCGGGGTACTTCGACCTCGACCACGACCAGCGGCTGTCGATCACGGCCAACGGCTACTACGCGGCGCACAGCTTCTTCGTCAGCGCGACGGGCGTCTACGGGAGCGGTCTGACCAACGGGCGCGACCCGGCCACGTGCGAGTGCAGCTACGGCACCGGGCTCTTCGACTTCAACTACGGCGTGAAGGTGAGGCCGAGCGCGATTTTCAACCTCAGCACCGGGTACACGTTGGCGCGCGGCCAGACGGTCATCACGCCGCAGCTCTACATCGAGAACCTCTTCGACAAGACGTACCTGCTCAAGGGCGCGTTCTTCAGCGGCGCCTCGGTGGGCCGGCCGCGGAGCATCCAGCTGCGGTTGAACGTCGGGGTGTGACGCCCGCGTAGTTTGCGGGTCATGAGCGCCAGCCGACGCGAGGACGCCCTCGACTACCACGCCCGCGGCCGCCCCGGCAAGGTGGCGGTCGTCCCCACCAAGCCGCTGACCAACCAGCGCGACCTCGCGCTCGCCTACTCGCCCGGGGTCGCCGAGCCGTGCCTCGAGATCCGACGGAACCCCGAGGACGCGTACAAGTACACGGCGAAGGGCAACCTCGTCGCCGTGGTCAGCAACGGCACCGCCGTGCTCGGGCTCGGCAACATCGGCGCGCTCGCGGGCAAGCCGGTCATGGAGGGGAAGGCCAACCTCTTCAAGCAGTTCGCCGACCTCGACGTGTTCGACCTCGAGGTCGGGAGCGAGGACCCGGCCGACGTCGTGAAGTTCTGTCAGCTGCTGGAGCCGACGGTCGGGGGGATCAACCTCGAGGACATCCGGGCCCCCGACTGCTTCTACATCGAGGAGACGCTCCGACGCACGATGTCGGTGCCGGTCTTCCACGACGACCAGCACGGCACGGCGATCATCTCGGGCGCGGCGCTGCTCAACGCGCTCGACGTCGTCGGCAAGCGGATCGAGGACGTGCGCGTGGTCTTCTCGGGCGCGGGCGCGGCGGCGCTCGCCACGGCGGCGCACTACGTCCGCCTCGGCGTGCGCCGCGAGCACATCACGATGTGCGACGTGCTCGGCGTCATCTACGAGGGGCGCACCGAAGGGATGAACCCGTACATGGCGCGCTTCGCGGTCGACACGCCGGCGCGCACCGTGGCGGAGGCGCTCGTCGGGGCGGACGTGTTCGTCGGCTTGAGCGTGGCGGGCGCGATCCGGGCGGAGATGCTCGCGCCGATGGCGCCGCGGCCGGTGGTCTTCGCGCTCGCCAACCCCACGCCCGAGGTGCTCCCCGACGAGGTGCGCGCCGTTAGGCCGGACGCGATCGTCGCGACCGGGCGGAGCGACTACCCCAACCAGGTCAACAACGTCCTGGGCTTCCCGTTCATCTTCCGCGGCGCGCTCGACGCGCGGGCGACGCAGGTGAACGAGGAGATGAAGATGGCCGCGACGCGCGCGCTGGCGCTGCTCGCGCGCGAGGCGGTGCCCGAGAGCGTGAGCCGGCTGTACGGGATGGGACAGGTCACGTTCGGCCCGGACTACCTGATCCCTTACCCCTTCGACCCGCGCATCCTGCTCTGGGTCGCGCCGGCGGTGGCGTGGGCCGCGGTGGCGAGCGGCGTGGCGCGCGAGTTCATCGACGTCGACGAGTACCGGGCGCGGCTCGAGGCGCGGCTCGGGCGGGCGCGGGGGATCATGCGCGGGATTATGACGCGGGCCGCGCGCGACCCCAAGCGCGTGGTCTTCCCCGAGGGCGCCGAGCCCAAGGTGCTGCGGGCCGCGCGCATCGTCGCGGACGAGGGGATCGCCGAGCCGGTGCTCTTGGGCGACCGCGAGGTGATCTCGCGCGCGGCGGCGTCGCTCGGCGTGTCGCTCGACGACGTCGAGGTCGTCGACATGGCGAGCGCGCCGCGGCGCGAGGCGTACGCGGCGCACCTCTGGGCGCGGCGGCAGCGGAAGGGGCTGTCGCTCGCCGAGGCGCACCAGCGGCTGCTCAACCCCAACTACTTCGGGTGCGCGATGGTGGCGTTAGGCGAGGCGGACGCGCTGCTGTCGGGCGTGAACGCGACCTACCCCGAGACGATCCGCCCCGCGCTCGAGACGATCGGCGCGAACCCGACGGCCGGCGTGCTGAGCGGGATGTACATGCTCGTCTTCGAGAAGCGCGTCGTGTTCTGCGGCGACACCACGGTGACGATCGACCCGACGGCGGAGCAGCTGGCGCGCACGGCGCTCGCGGCGGCGAGGGTCGTGCGGACGTTCGGCGAGGTGCCGCGCGTGGCGCTGCTCTCGTTCTCCAACTTCGGCTCGTCGCGCCACGCGGAGTCCGACAAGGTGGCCGAGGCGGTGCGGCTGGTGCGCGCGGCCGACCCGGCGCTCGAGGTCGACGGCGAGATGCAGGCCGACACGGCGGTGGACCTGCGGGTGTTGCAAGGGCGCTACCCGTTCTCGACCCTGCGCGGCGAGGCCAACGTGTTGATATTTCCCAACTTGAGCGCCGGCAACATCGCCTACAAGTTACTCAACCGCCTCGGCGGGGCGACGGCGATCGGCCCGATCCTCGTCGGGATGAACCGCCCCGTGCACGTGTTGGAGCAGGGGGCGGACGTCCAGGACATCGTGAACATGACCGCGGTCGCGGTGATGGACGCGCAGGGCCGGCGCGCCGGCACCCTCTGACCGCTCTTCACTTCTTTTCATGGCTACTCTCACCACGCCCGAGGCCGCGCCGGCCGGGCACGCCCACGCGCCTCGCGACCTCGACGGCGTCGGCGTGTCGCCCGCCGGCGTGGTGCACTGGAACCTCGTCGCCCCCGCGCTCGTGCAGGCCGCCGTGCGCCGCGGCGAGGGCGAGCTGGCCGACATGGGCCCGTTCGTCGCGGTCACGTCGCCGCACACCGGCCGCTCGCCCAACGACAAGTTCGTCGTGCGCGAGCCGTCCAGCGAGGCCGACGTCGACTGGGGCAAGGTGAACCAGCCGATCGCGGAGGCGCACTTCGACGCGCTGCTGGCCGACGTGCGGGCGCACCTCGGGACGCTCCCCGAGCTCTTCGTCCAGGACCTGTACTGCGGCGCCGACCCGGCGCACCGGCTCAGCGTGCGCTACGTCATGCCCAACGCGTGGCACGCGCTGTTCGTGCGCAACATGTTCATCCGCCCGGACGCCTCGGAGCTGGCGGAGTTCGCGCCCAACTTCACGGTGTTGCACGCGCCCGAGTTGCAGGCCGACCCCGCGCGCCACGGGACCCGCACGGGCACGTTCATCGTGCTCCACGTCGCGCGCCGCACGATCCTCATCGGCGGCACGCGCTACGCCGGCGAGCTGAAGAAGGCGATGTTCACGGTGATGAACTACCTGATGCCGAAGCAGGGCGTGCTCTCGATGCACTGCTCGGCGAACGTCGGCGACGCGGGCGACACGGCGCTCTTCTTCGGCCTTTCGGGCACGGGCAAGACGACGCTCTCCGCCGACCCCGAGCGCGCGCTGATCGGCGACGACGAGCACGGCTGGAGTCACGAGGGCGTGTTCAACTTCGAGGGCGGCTGCTACGCGAAGGCGATCAACCTCTCGGCCGAGGGCGAGCCGGACATCTACCGCACGACGCAGATGTTCGGGACCGTGCTCGAGAACGTCGTGCTCGACGAGCGCAAGCGCGTGCGCTTCGAGGACCAGAGCATCACGGAGAACACGCGCGCGAGCTACCCGCTGCCCTACATCGAGCGCCACGTGCGCGGCGGGCGCGGCGGCCACCCCAGGACGGTGGTCTTCCTCACGGCCGACGCGTTCGGCGTGCTGCCGCCGATCGCGAAGCTGTCGCCCGAGCAGGCGATGTACTACTTCCTGTCAGGCTACACGGCGAAAGTCGCGGGCACGGAGCGCGGCGTGACCGAGCCGCAGGCGACGTTCTCCGCGTGCTTCGGGGCGGTGTTCCTCGTCTGGCACCCGACCAAGTACGCCGAGATGTTAGGCGCGAAGCTGGCGGAGCACGGCTCGCACGTGTGGCTCGTCAACACCGGGTGGAGCGGCGGCCCGTACGGCACCGGCCAGCGCATGAAGCTGCGCCACACGCGCGCGATGGTGCGCGCGGCGCTGTCGGGCGCGCTCGACGAGGCCGAGACCGTGGTCGACCCGGTGTTCGGCCTGGCGGTGCCGCGCGCGATCGACGGCGTGCCGGACTCGGTGCTCGACGCGCGCGGGACGTGGGCGGATCCGGCCGCGTACGACGCGCAGGCGGCGAAGCTCGCGGCGATGTTCCGTCAGAACATCGAGAAGTTCGGCGCGGCGGTCTCGCCCGCGGTCAAGGCGGCGGGGCCGCGCGAGTAGGGGCCCGACGGGCGTGCGTCAGGCGTGCGTCAGGCGTGCGTCGGGCCCGGGCTAGCCGCCCGCGAGCCGCGCCGCCGCGCCGGCGAGAAACTCCGCCCGCCACGCCGCCAGCGCGTCGGGCGCGACGCCGACGCCCGCGGCCACCACGTCGAGCGCCTCGCCGCGCAGCACGCGGAGCACGGCGTCCATCTTGACCGACATCGCGGGCGTCGCGTCCCGGTCGGCGCCGGGCGGCGGCGCGGCGGGCGTTGGAGGCGCCGCGATGGGGACCGCAGTCGGCGCCGCGCGGCGCCGGGCGAGCGCGTCCTCGAGCACCCGCACGAGCCCCCGCACGTACTCGGTGGTCGCAGCCTCGGGCGCGGCGAACGCGGTATGCCGGTCGGCGTGCATACAGCCGATGACGGCGCCGCCGACGCGCACCGGGTAGAGCGAGGCGCTGACGGCGTTCCACTGCCGCATCAGGCGCGCTTCGGCGAGGGAGAGCCGCACGCCGTGGGCCAGGTGCACCTCGTCGCCGCGCCGGAGCGCCGGACCCACCGGCCCGCCGCTCGCGTCGAACGGGATCCCCGGCCCGGCCATCAGGCGGTCGAATCCGTCGCCGAATCCGGTGCGCGCCCGGAACTCGCGCGAGCC
This sequence comes from uncultured Gemmatimonadales bacterium, assembly GCA_963763675.1. GTDB lineage: Bacteria > Gemmatimonadota > Gemmatimonadetes > Gemmatimonadales > Gemmatimonadaceae > BPUI01. The sequence goes on along the minus strand of CAVXPN010000001.1, from coordinate 131,839 downwards.
CGGGTCCGCGGCGTGGAAGCACGCGCGGTCGAACGGGCCGCCGCGCAGCACGGCCTCGAGCGTCAGCGCCAGCACGCGCGCCAGGTCGCAGCCGCCGACGTCGGCGGCCGCCGCCGCGAGTTCGGCCGCGAGGCGTTCGCGGACTTCGGCGATGTTCGGCGTCGCGGTGCCCGCGGGCGTCGCGCTCGGTGCCATGTCCAGCGCGACGGCGGGCGGGGGCGCCGCGATCGCGCCCGCGGGCGACCGCCCCGACTCTGTGGGAACGCCGGACGCGCGCGTCGCGAGCATCGCGGCCGCGACCTGCCGCGTCAGGCGCAGGTCGTCGAGCCGCACGCCGGCCGCCGCGAACACCTCGCGCGTCTCCTCGACCGCCCGCTCGGCGATCTGCTGCAGCGCATCGCGGGTCAGGTGCAGCCGCTCGCCGTAGTGCGCGACGAGGCGCGCCATCTCCGGCGGGGCGTGCGCGGGCTCGCCGCGGTGCACCGCGGCCGTGAGGTCGTGCGCGAACGCGGTGCAGACGGCGTTGAGGTCGTCGCCCGCACCGCCGTCGGCGCGCATGCCGAGTCGCACGGCGTCGGGCATGCCCCAGTGCCGCGCGACGGCCGCGCCGACGTCCTCGTACGAGCAGCCGAGCGCCGCGCGGCCGGCGGCCGTGCGCGCGGCGGCCTGCGCGGGGGCACTGCGCGGCGCAGGGCGGCCCGCGCCAGCGTCGCGCAGGGCGGCCATCGCCGCGCCGTACTCGTCGGGGAGGTGCGCCGCGGCGAGGACCTCGCCGAGGTTGCGGAACATGCCCGCGAGGTAGGCCGCGTCGGGGTCCACGCCCGCGCCGCAGCGCTCGGCCGTCGCGCGCGCGGCGCTCGCCGTAAGGAGCGACAGGAGCATCAGCTCCTTGAGCCCGGGCGAGCGGCGGCGGTAGTGCTCGAACAGGAGGAGTGCGCTCGCGAGGTCGCGCACGGTCCGCGCGCCGAGCAGCATGAGGGCGTGGGTCGCGCTCTGGACGCTGCGGCCGGTTCGGTTGTAGTGCGCCGCGTTGGCGGCGCGGAGGACTTTGACGGTCAGGGCGTAGTCGCGGAGCACGACGGTGGCGAGGCGCTGCGCCGACCCGTCGTCGCGCCCGATCGCCGTCATGAGTTCCTGCATCGCCCGCGAGAACGCCGGGACGTCCTCGGCCTGGAGCACGAAGGCGACGAGCGCGTCGACGCGCTCGTCGGCGTCGGGCGGCGCGGCGGCCGGGGGCGCGGGCGCCCGGGCGGGGGCAGGCGGGGGCGGGGTCACGCTGAGAGACGGGCGGTGACGCGGGCGCGCAACGGCCGGGCGCGGCTGCGGCCCGTGCGCCACACCTGGCATCACGTCGTGCGGACGGGCGCCCCGCTGGCGTCCGGCCGCCGCGCCCGCGAGTTTCCGCCCGCGTGGAGATCATCCGGGACCCGCTCTGGGACAACGTCCGCGTCGACGCGGTCGCGCTCGCGCTCGTCGACACGCCCGTGTTCCAGCGGCTGCGCTACGTGCGGCAGCTCGGGCTCGCGTACCTCGTCTACCCGGGCGCGACGCACACGCGGTTCGAGCACGCGTTAGGCGCGTACCACCTGGCCGGCGTGACGCTCGACATGCTGGCGGCCGAGGGCGCGCTGGGCGGCGTGGCGGCGGAGGAGCCCGCGCTCGTGCGCGCGGCGGCGCTGCTGCACGACGTCGGACACTACCCCTTCTCCCACGCGCTCGAGGAGATCGGGCTGCCGCACCACGAGGAGCTCGCGCGCCCGCTCCTGTGCGAGGGGCCGGTCGCCGCGGTGCTGCGCGCGCGCGTCGCGCCCGACGCGCCGGAGCGCGTGCACGCGCTCGTGCGCGGGACGAGCGCGAGCCCGCTGCGGGGGCTGATCTCGGGGTCGCTGGACCTCGACAAGATCGAGTACCTCAAGCGCGACGCGCGCATGTGCGGCGTGCCCTACGGCGAGGTCGACGTGGACCGGCTGCTCAACGCGTTCGTCGTGGTCGACGACCCGGCGACGGGGCGGCCCGCGGTCGGGCTGCGCGAGAAGGGCCTGTCGGCGTTGGAATCGTTGCTGTTCGCGAAATATCAGATGTACCGCAACGTGTACTGGCACCACGCGGTGCGGAGCGCGACGGCGATGTACAAGCGGCTCGTCGCGGAGGCGCTCGGCGCGGGGCTGTTGGAGCTGCGCGCGCTCTCGCGGCTGACGGACGAGGGCGCGCTGCACGCGCTGGAGCGGGCCGACGCGCCGGCCGCGGTGGCCGCGCTGCGCGACGACCTGCGCGCGCGCCGGCTCTACAAGCGCGCGCTCGAGTGCCCCGCCGCCGAGTTCCCCGAGGGGCTCGGCGACTGGGTGTCGGCGGACTACGCGCTCGCCACGGCCGCGGAGGACGCGGTCGCGCGCGAGCTGGGGCTCGCGCCCGGGGCGCTGCTGCTCGACTACCCGGCCAAGACGCAGATGCTCGGGCTGGACCTGCCGGTGCTGCGCCGGGGCGGCGGGGTGGAGCGCCTAACGGCCGCGGGCTGGGAGGGGGCGATCAACCTGCCGACGTTGGCCGAGCAGTTCTACCGCTCGGCGCGGTGGCTGCGCGTCTTCGTGTCGCGCGAGGCGGCGGGGCGGGTCGCGGTGCCGCGGGACCGGCTACTCGGGCTGCTGCGGCGCCCGGCGGACGAGGTGCGGGAGCGGCTGCGGGCGGGGACGCCGCTGCTGGCCGCCTAACGAGTGGGCGGGCGCTGGCGCCCGCGCGCCTCCGCGAGCTTGCGGCCGATCCCGCGGTAGAAGGCCGCGTCCTCGCGGCGCTCCTCGCCGTCGAGCGTGAGCGCGGCGAGCTCGATCGCGTAGAGGATGTTGCCGAGGTAGAGCGACGCCACCTCGGCGACGGTCTCGCCGCCGGCCGGTTCGTCGTCGCCGGTCGCCGTGTCAGCCACGCGCCGTCTCAGCCACGCGCGTTGTCAGCCACGCGCCGTGTCAGCCACGAGCGGCGCCTTCGCCGAGTGCGGCGCCGGTGCCGTTGCCGTCGGCGGGCTTGCCGGCCGCGATCACCTGCACGATGATCGCGGTGATGTTGTCGAGCCCCCCGCGCCCGTTGGCCTCGGCGACGAGCGCGTCGACCACGCGCGCGGGCGCGGCGCGCGAGGCGAGCAGCTGTTGCAGCCGCCGGTCGTCGACCATGCCGGTCAGCCCGTCGCTGGCGACGAGGAACACGTCGCCCGGCTGGACCTCGCCCGTGAACACGTCGGGCTCGACGTTGCCGTTGGCGCCGATGCAGCGCGTGATGACGTTGCTGTACGGGTGGTAGCGGGCCTGCTCGGGCGAGAGGAGCCCGGCGTCGACCTGCTCCTGCACGTACGAGTGGTCGCGCGTGAGCTGCCGCAGCTGGCCGTCGCGCAGCAGGTAGATGCGCGAGTCGCCGACCTGGCCGATGAGGTACCCGGCGTCGGAAATCGTGAGCACCGACGCGGTCGTCCCCATGCCCGCCTTGTCGGACTCGCGCGCGGTACGGTCGTGGATGGCGCGGTTGGCCTCGACGAGCGCGTGGCTCATGCGCGAGGGCGCGTCCTGGGCGTCGGCGGCCGCGACCGGGGCGAGCTCGCGCGCGATGATCTGAACGGCCATCGCGCTCGCGACCTCGCCGGCCGCGTGGCCGCCCATGCCGTCGGCGACGATGAACAACCCGCGGCTGGGCGTGGCGTCGGCGTAGAGACTGTCTTCGTTCCCGCTACGGACGCGTCCGACGTCCGTGCGGGCGGCCACGGCAAGCTGCACGAGAGGTGGTAAGCCGAGGAACGGCGGGGGGCCGGAACACGCGCTCTGGCCGACGAAAAAGCGCGCCGGGGGCCGGCGCGACGGTTACGAAATGGGGTACGAGGTGCGGAACACGCTGGCACAAACTACCGCGCCAACCTACGGGTGGGGTCAGGAGGGAGCAAGCACGGGGCCGCCCGCCGCCGGCGCCGGCCGCGACCGCGCCGCCGTCCCGGTCCGCCGCGTCCGCCACCTGCAGGCGGTAGAGGCGCGCGTACAGCCCGTTGCGGGCCAGCAGCTCGCGGTGCGTGCCCCGCTCGACCACGCGCCCGTGGTGGAGCACGAGGATCTGCTCCGCGTCGACGACCGTCGACAGCCGGTGCGCGATGGCGATCGTCGTGCGCCCCGCGCGCAGCGTCGCGAGCCCTGCCTGAATCACCGCCTCGGCCTCGCTGTCGACGGCGCTCGTCGCCTCGTCCAGCACGAGCAGCGCGGGGTCCGAGGCGATCGCGCGCGCGAACGAGAGCAGCTGCCGCTCGCCCACCGAGAGCGTCGCGCCGCGCTCGCCGAGTTCGTGGTGCCAGCCGCCGGGCAGGCGCGCGACCACGCGGTCGGCCCCGACGCGCGCCGCGGCCTCGTCGAGCGCGGCGTCGGAGAGCGGGGCGGAGAGGCGCACGTTGGACGCGACGTCCCCGGCGAAGAGGAAAATGTCTTGCTGCACGTAGCCCACGCGCGCGCGCACGAGCTCGCGCGGCAGCTCGCGCACGTCGACGCCGTCGAGCAGGATGCGCCCGCGCTGCGGGTCGTAGAAGCGCAGCAGGAGGGCGACGATCGTCGACTTCCCCGCCCCGGTGTGCCCGACCAGCGCGAGCGTCTCGCCCGGCGCAGCGCGGAAGCTGACGCCGCGGAGCACCCACTCGGGGCCGTGGTCGGGGTTCGGGTTGCCGGCGGCGCCCAGGTGCGCGAGGTCGTAGGCGAACCACACGTCCTCGAACTCGACCGTGACGCCGCGCGGCGCGTCGGCGGTCGCCGCCGTCGCGTCCGCGGCGCGCGGGTCGGGCTCGGTCGGCGTGTCGAGCAGCCCGAAGATGCGCTCCGCCGCGGCCATCGCCGCCTGCAGGATGTTGAACTTCTCGGACAGGTCCTGCAGCGGCTGGAAGAAGCGCCGCACGAGCTGCAGGAACGCGGCGACGACGCCCACCGTGAGCGTGTGCCCGCCGACGCGCCCCGCGGCCGCGACGAGCAGCGTCGCGAGCGCGACGGTCGTGAGCAGTTCGATCGCGGGGAAGTAGAGGGCGTAGATGGTGATCGAGCGCAGCTGCGCGGCCTGGTGCGCCTGGTTGAGTGCGTCGAAGCGTGCGCGCTCGGCTCCCTCGCGCCCGAAGAGCTGGACGACGCGGAGTCCCGTTAGGCGCTCCTGCGCGAAGGCGTTGATGCGCGCGACGCGCGTGCGGATGTTGCGGTACGAGCCGCGCACGCGCGACTGGAAGACGCGCGAGACGAGCACCACGAACGGGATCACGGCGAACGCCGCGAGCGCGAGGCGCCAGTCGACGACGAGCATCATCACGGCGATCGCGAGCAGCGTGAAGAGGTCGCCCAGGCCGGCGACGACGCCCGCGGTGAACAGCTCGTTGAGCGCCTCGACGTCTCCGGTCACCCGCGTGACGAGGCGGCCGACCGGCGTGCGGTCGAAGTACGCGATCGGCAGGCGCTGCAGGTGCGCGAACAGCTCGCCGCGGAGGTCGCGCATGACCTGCTGGCCGAGCAGCCCGGTGAGGACGGTCTCGCCGTAGCCGGCCGCGAACTGGACGGCGAGGGCGAGGAGGTAGAGCAGCGCCGCGGTGCGCACCATGCCGGTGTCGCGCGCGGGGATCGCGACGTCGATGACGCGGCGCGTGAGCGCGGGCCCGACGAGCTGCGTGCCGCCCTCGAGGCAGAGGAGCAGCACGGCGCCGGCGCCGAGGTTGGCGTAGGGGCGCGCGTAGCGCAGCAGGCGGCGCATGAGGCGCGCGTCGTAGGCCGCGGCGAGCGGTTCGTCGTCGGCGGCCGAGGGTGCGGGAGTAGCCATCTGCGACGAACGGTACGCCGAACGTGGCGCACCCGCTACGCCCCACGCGCGGCGTCGCGCGCGGTCGCGCTGGCGCCCGGGCGACACGCGGGTGTGGTACGCGTGCTACGACGCCGTCCGGCTGGTACGCCCGTTGCTATTCACCCATTCGCTCGCACACCCCAACACCCGCACCACACACTGTTCTTCGGAGGTACATCATGGGCTGGATTGCGTGGATCGTGCTCGGCCTGATCGCGGGCGTCATCGCCAAGGCCATCATGCCCGGCCGCGAGGGCGGCGGATTCATCGCGACGACGATCCTCGGGATCATCGGCGCCGTGGTCGGCGGCTTCCTCGCCAACACGCTCCTCGGCGCCGGCGGCGCGTACGGCGTGAACCTCTACAGCATCGTGGTCTCGGTGATCGGCGCGATCGTCGTGCTCTTCATCTACCACCTCGTCACGCGCCGCTCCGCGATCTGACCGACGCGCGCGGTCGGGTGCCACGGCGGCGCGTCCCCCGGCGCGCCGCCGCCGGAATCCGGCGGCGGGTGAACGGGCGGTAGAAGACGGTAGGAGGGGTGCCCGGACCGGGCGCCCCTTCTGCGCGTACGGGTCCGGTTCGGGTATCTTTCGGGGGTGAAAGACCGCATCATCATCCGCGGCGCGCGGCAGCACAACCTCAAGGGTTTCGACCTCGAGATCCCGCGCCGGAGCTTTACCGTCATCACCGGGCCCTCGGGCTCCGGGAAGTCGTCGCTCGCCTTCGACACGATCTACGCCGAGGGGCAGCGGCGCTACGTCGAGTCGCTCTCCGCGTACGCGCGGCAGTTCCTCGAGCGCATGGAGAAGCCCGACGTCGACCTGATCGAGGGGCTCTCGCCGGCGGTGGCGATCGAGCAGAAGAACCCGACGAAGACGTCGCGATCGACCGTCGGCACGGCGACCGAGGTGTACGACTACCTGCGGCTGCTGTGGGCGCGCGTGGGGCGCACGTACTGCCCGGTGTGCGGGCGCGAGCTCAAGCCCGACTCGGTCACGTCGATCAGCGATCTGATCCACCAGGTCGCGGCCGGGACGCGCTTCACCGTCGCCTTCCCGCTCCGGCTCTCGTCGCAGGTGACGCACGAGGTCGTCGACGAGAACCTGCGCGCGCAGGGCTTCGTGCGCGTCGTCGCGGACGGCGAGACGCTGCACCTGGACGACGTGGCCGCGCGAGCGCTCGACCTCACGACGGTGCGCGACCTGCTGGTCGTCGTCGACCGGCTCGCGGTCGACCCCGGGACGCGGCCGCGGCTGGCCGACGCGTTAGGCACGGCCTTCCGCGAGGGGGACGGCGACGCGACGGTGATCTTCGCGGAGCCCGTGCCGTCGCCGCTCCCCGAGTCGGCGGGGCGGTCGATCACGCGGGTCAACGCGACCGAGCGGTACGAGTGCCCCAACGACGGCACGCGCCTCCCCGCCCCGTCGCCGCAGCTGTTCTCGTTCAACAACCCGCGGGGCGCCTGCCCGACCTGCAACGGCTTCGGCGCGGTGCTCGAGTACGACGAGCGGCTGGTCGTGCCCAACGCGGAGCGCTCGCTGCGCGGCGGCGCGGTCGACCCGTGGGAGAAGCCGCGCTACGAGGCGGAGCGGCGCAAGCTGGCCGAGTTCGCGCGGCGCGAGGGGATCGACGCGGAGCGGCCGTGGCGCGAACTGCCGCGCGCCCAGCAGGAGCGGATCCTGCACGCGACGGGGCGCGGCGCGAACGGCTTCGTCGGCGCGTTCCCGTTCCTCCGCAGCAAGGAGGAGAAGCGCTACAAGCAGTACATCCGCGTCTTCCTGCGGCAGTACCAGACGGCGCAGGAGTGCCCGACGTGTCACGGCACCAAGCTCAAGCCCGAGGCGATGGCCGTGCGCTTCGGCGGCGCGACGATCGCGGAGGCGGCGGCGATGCCGGTCGGGCGCCTGGTCGAGTGGCTCGACGCGGTCGAACTGCGGTCCTTCGAGCGCGAGGTCGCCGCGCACGTGCTGGACGAGGCGCGCGGGCGCGTGCGCTTCCTCGTCGACGTCGGACTCGGCTACCTCTCGCTCAACCGCGCGACCCGGTCGCTGTCGGGCGGCGAGGCGCAGCGCATCGGGCTCGCCAACTCGTTAGGCGCGCGGCTGGTCGACACGCTCTACGTGCTGGACGAGCCGAGCGTGGGGCTGCACTCGCGCGACATGGGGCGGCTGCTGGGGCTGCTGCACCGGCTGCGCGACGGCGGCAACACGGTGCTCGTCGTCGAGCACGACCCCGAGGCGATCGAGGTCGCCGACTACATGGTCGAGCTCGGGCCGGGGAGCGGCGAGGCCGGCGGCGCGCTGGTCTTCGCGGGCACGATGGACCGGATCGCGGAGAGCCCGCTCACCGGCCAGTACCTCACGGGCGCGCGCTCGATCCCGGTCCCGCGCGAGCGGCGGCGCCTCGGGCCGCGGTGGCTGACGCTGACGGGCGCGCGGGAGCACAACCTCAAGGGCGTCGACGTCCGCGTGCCGTTGGGCGCGCTGACGGTCGTGACCGGCGTCAGCGGCTCGGGCAAGAGCACGCTCGTCCACGACGTACTCTACCGCGCCCTCGAGGAGCGGCTCCACGGCGAGCACTCGGCCAAGCAGCACCTGGGCGAGAAGGTCGGCGCGTTCGACGCGCTCTCGGGGTGGGAGGCGCTCGAGGACGTGGTGCTCGTCGACCAGAGCCCGATCGGCCGGTCGCCTCGCTCCAACCCGGTGACGTACGTCAAGGCGTACGACGAGATACGGCGGCTGTTCGCCGAGCAGCCGCTGTCGCGGCAGCGCGGGTACACGGCGGGGACGTTCTCGTTCAACAGCGAGGGCGGGCGCTGCGAGGCGTGCGAGGGCGCGGGCTACGTCGAGGTCGAGATGGTGTTCATGGCCGACGTGTTCGTGCCGTGCGACGTCTGCGGCGGCAAGCGCTTCAAGCCCGAGGTGCTCGAGGTCGCGCTGCGCGGGAAGACGATCCACGACGTGTTAGGCCTGACCGTGGACGAGGCGATCCGCTTCTTCCCGCGCGAGGAGAAGCTCGGGCAGGCGCTCTGGCAGCTGCAGCAGGTCGGGCTCGGCTACCTGCGGCTCGGGCAGCCGGCGACGACGCTCTCGGGCGGCGAGGCGCAGCGCGTGAAGATCGCCCGCGAGCTGGCGGCGGCGGGGCGGCGCACGTCGGCCAAGGGCGGGCGCAAGCTCTACGTCATGGACGAGCCGACGACCGGGCTGCACCTCGAAGACATCCGCAAGCTGGCCGAGGTCTTCGACCGGCTGGTCGAGGCGGGGCACACGTTGCTGCTGATCGAGCACAACCTCGACGTGGTGAAGCTGGCCGACTGGGTGATCGACGTCGGGCCCGAGGCCGGCGACGAGGGGGGGCAGATCGTCGCGATGGGGCGGCCCGAGGCCGTGATGCGGGAGCCGCGATCGCACACGGGGCGATACCTCCAGCGCGTGTTGAAGGCGCCCGTCCCCGCGCCCGAGGACCGCGACGGCGCGGACGCGGCGGCGGGGGTGACGGCGCCGGTCGCGGCGAAGCGCACGCGGGCGCGGAAGAGCGCCGCGGGTTGACCCTCGCCCGCGGGACGAATTACCTTACGGGCACATTCCCGAGTAGCTCAGTTGGTAGAGCAGACGACTGTTAATCGTCGGGTCACAGGTTCGAGTCCTGTCTCGGGAGCTTTGAAACACCGCCGGCCGCTTGCGCCCGCCCGTATGTCGGCGGTGTGCGGGCGGCCGGAGCTTTTTGCGTTAGGCGCCCGCGCGAGCCCCGGCGGGCCGGGCGCCGGCGCGCATCACGGACTGCCCGACACCTCCGCCCCGCCGAAGATTCCGCGCCGCAGTCCCGCCGAGTAGAGCATCCGGTGCGGCGCGTTCGGGTCGTCCACGCTGGCCTCGTCCAGCCGCGCGAGCTGGTCGGCCGAAAGCGTCACGGTGAGCGAAGCGAGGTTGTCCGCCAGCTGGTCGACCCGGCTGGCGCCGAGGATGAGGGACGTCACGCCCGGCCGCGCCGCGGTCCACGCGAGGGCGACCTGCGCCGGCGGCCGGCCTAACTCCGCGGCCGCGGCGCGCAGTGCGTCGAGCACGCGCCAGTTGTGCTCGGTGAACTTGGTGTTGCCGAACGGATTCGCGCCGCTCAGCCGGCCATCCGTCGCCGCCGCGGGCGCGGCGCCGTCGGCGGAGGCGCGCGCGTACTTGCCGGCGAGGAAGCCGCCCGCGAGCGGGCTCCACGGCGTGATCCCGAGGCCGAACTCGCGCGCGAGCGGCACGTACTCCTGCTCGATGTAGCGCGCGACGAGCGAGTACTCGAGCTGCAGCGCGACCGGGCCCGGCGCGCGGTCGGCCCGCGCGAGCGTGGCCGCGCTTGCCGCGTACCAGGCGGGGACGTTGGAGAAGCCGAAGTAGCGGATCCGGCCTGCGCGGACGAGCGCGCCGAGGGCGTCGAGCACCTCCTCGACGGGCGTGACCTGATCCCAGATGTGCATCCAGTACAGGTCGACGTAGTCGGTCCCGAGGCGACGCAGCGAGCCTTCGAGCGCGCGGTGGAGGTTCTTGCGGCCGTTGCCGCCGGCGAGCGGGTTCCCGCGCTCGCCGTTGAAGGCGTACTTGGTCGCGAGGACGACGCGGTCGCGGAGGCCGCGCTCGCGGACGTAGGCGCCTAACAGCTCCTCGCTGCGGCCGGCCGAATACACGTCCGCCGTGTCGACGAAGTTGCCGCCCGCGTCGACGTAGGCGTCGAACACGGCGCGCGAGACGTCGTCGGCCGATCCCCAGCGCGCCGCGCCGAAGGTCATCGTGCCGAGCGCGAGGGGGCTGACGAGGAGGCCTGAACGGCCGAGTGGGCGAAGGGTGGTGAGCGGCATTCGCGGTTACCGGGCGGTGGGGACGCGGGGGGCGGGGACGCGCGCGTCGGCGAGCTGCTGCGCGCGCGCCTGGCCCCAGAAGTCGAGCATCCAGCCGGGGTACTCGGGCGGGAGCTGGCTCACGGCGTCGATCGCCCGCAAGTCGTCCGCCGACACCGCCACGTCCACGGCCCCGAGCGTGTCGTCGAGCTGGTCGACGCGCTTGGCGCCGAGGATGACGCTCGTCACGCGCGGCTGGTGAAGCAGCCACGCGACCGCGAGCTGGGCGACCGTCGCGCCCGTGCGGCCGCCGATCTCCTTCAGCACGTCGATCACGTCGTACGCGCGGTCGACGTCGACCGGTGGGAAGGCGAACGCCGTGCGCCGGCTTCCCTCGACGCTCGTCTGCTCGCGGCCGTACTTGCCGCTCAGGAGTCCACCGGCAAGCGGGCTCCAGACCATCAGCCCGACATCTTCGGCGGCGAGCATCGGGACGATCTCGCGCTCGAGGTCGCGCCCGGCCACGGTGTAGTACGCCTGCAGCGACGCGAAGCGCGCGAAGCCGCGCCGGTCCGCGATCCCCAGCGCCCGCGAGATCTGCCACGCGGCCCAGTTCGAGACGCCGACGTAGCGCACGAGGCCCTCGGTCACGAGGTCGTCGAGCGCCCGGAGCGTCTCCTCGACCGGCGTGGCCGGGTCGAAGCCGTGGACCTGGTAGAGGTCGATGTGGTCGAGCTGCAGCCGCTCGAGACTCGCCTTCGCGGCGTCCATGATGTGCCCGCGCGAGGAGCCGCGCTGGTTGGGCTTCGGGCCCGTGTCCCCGAAGACCTTGGTCGCGACGACGATCTCGTCGCGTTTCACGCCGAGGTTCTTCAGCGCCTGCCCGGTGATCCGCTCGGAGTTGCCGTCCGAGTACGTGTCCGCGGTGTCGATGAAATTGATCCCCGCGTCGATCGCGCGGGCGAGCAGCGCGTCGGCTTCGGCCTGCTGCACCGTGCCGACGATGGCGTAGTTGCCGTCGCCGCCGAAGGTCATCGCGCCGAAGCACAGCTCGGACACGAAGAGTCCGGTCCCGCCCAACTTGTTGTAGCGCATTTGTAGTCCCGACTTCCCGTGGAGTGGTGTGCGTGCCGGCAATCGTCGTCGGCTCGAAACCAACTGCGTCGGCGGGCGCGGGAGGTTGACCGATGCTCGGCGATCATTGCTCATTCCTCCGGACGTGGCGCGCGCCGACGCACGGCGGTGCGATACTTCGACGTGGCTTCGACGTGACGAGGTCGCGTGGACCGCGGGCCAAGGACGGGATGCGACAGATCGAGGAGCTCGCCGCGCGCATCGCGGCGTCGACGACGGGCGACGGCGTGGTCGAGACGCCCATCCCGGGCCTGTACCTGTCGCGTCACTCGACGACCGCGTCGCCGCGGCATACGGTCGACCGCGCGGTGTTCTGCGTCGTGGCGCAGGGCGCGAAGAGCATCCTGCTCAACGATCGGCGGTACGTCTACGACGCGAGCAAGTACCTCGTCGTCTCGCTCGACCTGCCGCTCGTCGGACAGGTGGTCGAGGCGTCGCCGGAGCGGCCGTTTCTGGGGCTGAGCATCACGCTCGATTTCGCTGAACTCGGCGCGCTGTGCCTGGACGCCGGCCTGCCGGTGCGGTCGGACACGGGGCCGGGTGGGTTGACCATTCGTCCGATGCCAAACGATCTCGTCGACGGGCTCGTCCGGCTCGTCGGGCTGCTCGCCACGCCCGCGCAGATCCCGGTCATGGCACCGCTGATTCGGCGCGAGATCCTCTACAAACTGCTCCTGAGCGACGAGGGCGGCGTCCTGCGGCAGATCGCGGCGCGCGGCGGCCAGGTGCGCCGCATCGCGGCGGGGCTCGAGTGGCTGCGGCAGAACGCGGCCCGGCCGATCCGCATGCAGGACCTCGCGCGCGAAGTGCACATGAGTCCCTCGACGATGCACGCGTGGTTCAAGGCGGTGACCGCGATGAGCCCCCTGCAGTTTCAGAAGCAGCTACGCCTGCAGGAGGCGCGGCGCATCCTGCTGGCCGAGGATGCGGACGCGAAGACGGCCAGTCAGCGCGTGGGGTACGAGAGTCCGTCGCAGTTCAGCCGCGAGTACCGGCGGCTGTTTGGCGCGTCACCGCTGCGCGACGTCGCGCGACTACGTGCGGCCGGCGCGGCGCCGTGAGGACGCCCGTCGTGAGCCGCGCGCAGGCCCGGACCTTCTGAACGACGGATCTTCTGCGTCGTCTACCAGTTGGCCGTTCCTCCCCACCGCCGAGCCCCGCCATGCTGCCGTCTGCCCGCCGTTTGCTCCTCCCACTGGTCGGCGCCGCCGTCCTGGCAGCGCTCGGGTGCGCCAGTGCCGGCGGCGCATCGTCCGAGGGGGAGTCCCCGATCCCCGCGCCGGCCGCGGGCGGGCGCGAGCTGTCGGCCGAGCAGCAGGCGTGGCAGGCGCTGTCGCGCGCCGCGTTCGGACCGCGGCCGGGGGACGTCGCACGCGTTGGATCGGCGGGCATCGACCGGTGGCTCGATGCGCAACTGCACCCCGCGCGCGTGGACGACGCGTCGTGGGAGCGCCTGTCGGCCCTCTTCCCCGTGGAGCAGGCCGACCCCGCGCGGCTAGCGCAGCAGTACCCGCCGCAAGGGGTGTGGCTGCGCCGGCTGCGGCGGGCGCGCGGGCTCCCCGACACGGCCCAGCTCGTGCTGACCCCGCAGGACTCGGCGGACTGGAAGGCGCTCGACGCGCAGGGCGGGCGGCTGGCGAACGAGTTGGGCCCGGTGCGCGTCGCCCGTGCGCTCGTGTCGGAGCGTCAGCTGCAGGAGGTGATGACCGACTTCTGGGAGAATCACTTCTCGGTCTTCGCCGGCAAAATGCCCACGCGGTTCACGCTGGTCGCGTACGACCGCGACGTGATCCGGCCGCGCGCGCTCGGGCGGTTTCGCGATCTGTTAGGCGCGGTCGCGCACAGCCCGGCGATGCTGTGGTACCTGGACGGCTACCTGAGCCGCGTGAGCCCCGACCGGATGAGCGTCCCGGAGTGGCGCGCCGACTCGGCCGCGCGCGCGGCGAACCGCCCGCCGCCGAAGCGCAACCGGCGCGGCGCCGGGCTCAACGAGAACTACGGCCGCGAGCTGCTCGAGCTGCACACGTTAGGCGTCGACGGCGGCTACACGCAGCAGGACGTGATCGCGGTGGCGCGCGCGCTCACCGGGTGGACGCTCGCCGGGGCCGACGAGGGCGGCGGCTTCGTCTTCCGCCCGGAGTGGCACGACGCCGAGCCGAAGACGGTGCTCGGGCACGCACTGCCGGGCGGGCGCGGCGAGGCGGACGGCGAGGCGGTGCTCGACCTCCTCGCGCGACACCCGAGCACGGCGCGCTTCATCGCCCGCAAGTTGTGCGTGCGCTTCGTGGGCGACGCGCCGCCGCCGGCGCTCGTCGCGCGCGCGGCGGCGACGTTCCGCGCGACGGACGGCGACATCGCGGCGACGCTCGGGACGATTCTGCACTCGCGCGATTTCTTTTCGCGTCAGGCGTACCGCGCGAAGGTGAAGTCGCCGTTCGAGCTGGTGGTGAGCGGACTACGCGCGCTGAACGCCACGCCCGACACGACGGGGCGCTCGGCGGGCCAGGTCGCGCGCCTGGGCGAGCCGTTTTTCGGGCGCCTCACCCCAGACGGCTGGCCCGAGACGGGGGCGCCGTGGCTCGCGAGCGGGTCGTTGCTGGATCGGGTGAACTTCGGCGTCCAGCTGGGCGCGGGGCGGTTCCCGGGGGCGAGTCTGGACCGCTGGTCACCGGGGTGGACGCTCGCGTACGAGCCGCCGGCGCGGCAGGTCGACGCGGTGGTACGGCTTCTGTTAGGCGGAGAGGCGGCGCCGGCGACGCGGGCGCAGCTGCTCGGGCCGGGGACGGACTCGGCCCGGGCGGCGCCGATGCCGCTGGGTCCGCTGGTCGGGTTGGCGATGGGAACGCCGGAGTTCCAGCGGCGCTGAACGCGGCGTCGCCTCACCGGGGCGCGGGTCATGAACCCGGCAGCGCTGGGACGAGCCCGTATGCCGCCGGGCCGGCGCGGACGACCATCGGCATCACCTGCCAGCGGCGCCTACCTGCTGACCGCGTACGGCGCCGGGGGAGGGTTTGCGCCGCCGCACGGGCGGCGCTGGCGGCACGGCTGGGACGACTAGCTCCGCCGGCGGCCGCCGACGGCCCACGACGGCCTGAGCGCGGCGCCGCCGGCCCCGCGGCCTCGCGCACGCGACCCGCGGTAGCCGCCGCGACCTCCCTCCGGTCCGACCTTCCCGCGCGCCGCCCTCCCGCCGCTCCGGGCGCGGGACGGCCGGGGCGGGCTATCTTCCCGCGCCGTGACCACCTCCGCTCCCCCGCTCGACACTCGTCCGCCGTCGTCGCCCCCCCCGCTCGTCGGCGTCGTGATGGGCAGCACGAGTGACTGGAGCGTGATGCAGCACGCCGCCGCGACGCTCGACGAGCTTGGCGTGCCGTACGAGGCCCGCGTCGTCAGCGCCCACCGATCGCCCGACCTGCTGTTCCGGTACGCCGAGCAGTCGGAGCCGCGGGGCCTGCGGGCGATCATCGCGGGGGCGGGCGGCGCAGCGCACCTGCCCGGGATGCTGGCCGCCAAGACGCTCGTCCCGGTCCTCGGCGTCCCCGTGCCGGCGACGATGTTCAACGGCGTGGACTCGCTGCTTTCGATCGTGCAGATGCCGGCCGGGGTCCCGGTCGGCACGCTCGCCGTGGGCAAGCCGGGCGCGATCAACGCGGCCCTGTTCGCGGCGCAGCTGCTGGCCGCCGGCGACCCGGCGCTGCGCGCCCGGCTGCAGGCGCGGCGCGACGCGCGGCGCGACGCGGTGATCGGCGAAGTGCTGCCGCCCGCGTGACCGACGCCTAACGCACGCCTCCCGCACCCGCGCGTCCGTGCCCACCCCGGTCCTTCCCGGCGCGACCCTCGGCATCCTCGGCGGCGGCCAGCTCGGGCGCATGACCGCGATGGCCGCGCGGAGCATGGGCTACGACGTGCACGTCCTCGACCCCGACCCGGCGTGCGCGGCGCGGCCGCTGGCCTCGCGCGTCGTGGTCGCCGCGTACGACGACGCCGACGCGGCGGCCGAGCTGGCGCGCGGGTGCGACGCGGTCACGCTCGAGATCGAGCAGATCGCGCGGCCGGCGCTCGAGGCGGCGGCGCGGCACGCGCCCCTGCGCCCCGGGGCGGAGCCGGTGTGGATCATCCAGGACCGCGTGCGGCAGAAGGAGTGGCTGGCGGGGCGCGGCTTTCCCGTGGGCCCGTTCCGCCGCGCGGAGGGGGCCGCGGACGTGGCGGAGGCGGTGCGCGCGCTCGGGCCGTCGATCGTGAAGGCGGCGCACGGCGGGTACGACGGCCGCGGGCAGGCGCACGTCGCCGATCCCGAGGGGGCCGGCGCGGCGTGGGACGCGGTCGGCGCGCGGCGGAGCGTCGTCGAGCAGCGGCTCGACCTCGCGCTCGAGTTCTCGGTCCTGGTCGCGCGCGGCGCCGACGGGCAGCTCGCGGTCTTCCCGCCGTCGCGCAACCACCACGCCGGGGGCGTGCTGACGTGGTCGGTCATGCCCGCGCCGGTCGAGCCCGCGACCGCCCGCGCGGGGGCCGAGGTCGCGTTAGGCATCGCGGAGTCGATCGGGATCGAGGGGCTCCTCGCCGTCGAGCTGTTCCTCACGGCGGACGGCCGCGTGCTGGTCAACGAGCTCGCGCCGCGGCCGCACAACACGTACCACGCGTCTGAGCGCGCGAACGCGACGAGTCAGTTCGAGCAGCTCGTGCGCGCGGCGTGCGCGCTTCCGTTAGGCAGCCCGGCGCCGGTGGGCGCGGGGGCGATCGCCAACCTCCTGGGCGACCTCTGGCTCGCCGAGGCGCCGCCGGACCCCGCGGCGGCGCTCCGCGTGCCGACGGCGCGACTCCACCTCTACGGAAAGCCCGGGGCGCGGCCGGGTCGGAAGATGGGACACCTCTCCGCAGTCGGCGCGCGGCCGGAGGAGGCGCTCGCGCGGGTGCAGGAGGCGTACGACGCGTTCCGGCCGGGCGGGGTGGCGCGGATCCCGCGGGGGTAGAGGCCGCATGAACGTCCTCGTCCTCAACGTCGGCTCGAGCTCGCTCAAGTTCCAGCTGATCCGCACCGACGCGGAGCGGCTCGCGGCCAACAGCGACGAGATGCTCGCCGGCGGCGAGATCGAGCGCCTCGGCGGCGAGGCAGTCGTGACGCTCCGGCCGCGCAAGGGCGCGTCGGGTGAGGGCGCGTCGAGTAAGGGTCCGATCAAGAGCACCGCACCGCTCCGCGACCACCGCGCGGCGGTCGAGTACATCGTCGCCTGGCTCGTCGGCCCCGAGAGCGGCGCCGCGCTCGGCGGGCGCGCCGACATCGACGCGGTCGGTCACCGCGTCGTGCACGGCGGCGAGCGGTTCACGCGGTCGGTGCGGATCACCGACGAGGTCGAGCGCGGGATCACGGACATGATCGACCTCGCGCCGCTCCACAACCCGACCAACCTGCGCGGGATCCAGGCGGCGCGCGCCGTGCTCGGCGTGGGCGTGCCGCAGGTCGCCGTGTTCGACACCGCATTCCACGCCACGCTGCCGCCGCACGCGTACCTCTACGCGATCCCGTACCAGCTCTACCGCCGCTACCAGATCCGGCGCTACGGCTTCCACGGCACGTCGCACCGCTACGTCGCGCACCGCTGGCGGCAGCTGACCAACACGCCGCGCGACGGGACGCACCTCATCACGCTGCACCTCGGCAACGGCTGCTCCGCGTGCGCGATACGGGGCGGCGACTCGGTCGACACGTCGATGGGCTTCACGCCGCTCGAAGGGCTCGTGATGGGGACGCGCTCGGGCGATGTCGACCCCGCGATCCTCGACTACCTGGCCAACAAGGAAGGCCTGTCGCCCGCCGAGGCGGACGCGCTGCTCAACAAGCAGAGTGGGCTGCTGGGGATCTCGGGGCTCACGAACGACATGCGCGAGCTGCTGGCCGAGGCCGACGAGAACGACGACCGCCGCGCGCGACTCGCGGTCGACGTGTTCTGCTACCGCGCACGCAAGTACATCGGGGCGTATCTCGCCGCGCTCGAGGGCGCCGCGGTCGGCGTGGTGTTCACCGGCGGGATCGGGGAGAACAGCGCGGCGGTGCGCTCGCGCGTGTGTGAGGGACTGGCGTGGGCCGGGCTCGAGGTCGACGCGGGGAAGAACGACGCGCTCACGGGCGGGAAGGAAGGGATCTTCACGACCGAGGCCGGCCGTTTACCCGCGTGGGTCATCCCGACCGACGAGGAGCTGCTCATCGCGCGCGACACCTACCGCGTGCTGGCCGACGTGCCGGCGCGCTTCTGACCTTACTTTCGTCTCCATGCGATCCTCATCGAATCTCGCCGCGGTTGCGGCAGCCGGCCTGCTGACGGCCGCCTCGCTCGCGGCCTGCGCGTCCGGCGCGGGGCCGGGCGGGTCCAACCCCGGGCCGCAGAACGGCCCCGGCGGCCTCAACGGCCCGCGCGGCCCGTTCAACGTGCAGTCGTTCAGCACCAACGTCCCCGCGGCGCGCGCCGACATGCGCGACCTCGACGGGCGCTCGGTCGGCACCGTGACCTTCACGCAGGGCGCGTACGGCGTCGTGGTCGTGGCACAACTGACGGGGCTGCCGGCCGGCACGCACGCGATGCACATCCACGAAGTCGGCCGGTGCGAGCCGCCATTCACGAGCGCGGGCGGGCACTACAATCCGGCCTTCCGCCAGCACGGCGTGAAGAACCGCGCGGGCTTCCACGCGGGCGACCTGCCCAACTTCACCGCGCCGGCGTCGGGCACGGTGCGCGTCGACGCGATCACGCAGAGCGTCACGCTCGGCGGGGGGCCGGGGACGTTGTTCACGCCGCAGGGGACGGCGTTGATGATTCATAGCGATCCGGATGACTACCAGAGTGATCCGGGGGGGAATGCTGGGGTCCGGATCGCGTGCGGGGTGATCGTTCGAGATTCGACGGCCGCGAGGGCAAGGCGGTAAGGGGGCGGAAGCGCGGGACGACCGGACGGGACTCCGAGCACGACCGGTACCGCGGGTTTGGTCCCGCGCTGTTGGTGAATCGCTCGGGGTGAATCGCTGTTGATGCGGCGCTGTTGGAACGGCGTGTCACAGGAGAGGCGGTAGAGCCCGGTGCCCTACCGCCTTTCGTGTGACCCGGAGTACCAACGGCGCCGCATCAAGAGCGTGACATCAACAGCGCCGTACCAACAGCGCGGGACCAAACCCGCGGTACCGGTCGTGCCGGCCGTCGCGCTGCCCCGTCCCCCACCGCCGAACCCGCCCCCCCGCAACCCCGGCGGCACTCGGTTTGCGCCTGCCCCGCGCGCCCGACCAGGGCGGGACACTCGGCGCGATCACGGGGAGGGGCGATGTTCGGGGATCGGAAGGGACGGCTGGAGGGGAAGGTGGCGATCGTCACCGGCGGCGCGACGGGCATCGGCGAGGCGACCGCGCACAAGTTCGCGTCCGAGGGTGCGAAGGTCGTCGTGGTCGGGCTACCCGACGACCCCGTGGACGACGTCGTCGGCGCGATCAACAAGGAGTACGGGTCGGGCACCGCCGTCGGCTACGCGGGCGACGTGGCGAGCGAGCTCGACGCGCGCGGGGCCGTCCAGAAGGCGATCGACGAGTTCAAGCAGCTCGACGTGCTCGTCAATAACGCCGGCGTCTTCCTGTTCACGGGCGAGCTGACCGACTACCCGCTCGACGACTTCGACCGCACGCTGCGCAACAACGTGCGCTCGGTGTTCCTGATGACCAAGTTCGCGCTGCCGCACCTGCAGAAGAGCAAGGGCGTGGTGCTGGGCACGGGCTCGGAGGCCGGCGACAAGGGCGAGCCGTTCAACGTGCCTTACGGCGGGACGAAGGGGTTCATGCACGCGTTCATCCGCGGCGTCGCGGGCGAGCAGGCCGCGCACGGCGTGCGCGCCAACTGCGTCTGCCCCGGCCCGGTCGACACGGCGTGGACGCACAAGGAAACGGGGCCGATGTCGGCCACGATGGAGAAGCAGACGGTCGGCGGCACGTTGTTAGGCAGGCGCGGTACCGCGACCGAGATGGCGAACGCGTTCGCCTTCCTCGCCTCGGACGAGGCGAGCTACGTCACCGGGTCGCTGTTCTTCGTCGACGGCGGCACGACGATCGTGAAGGGGACGATGGGCCCGATGGCCGACCGCGCGCTCAAGCAGGAGCCGGACACCGACCTCTCGCTCGAGCACACGCGCGACGGGCTCCGGAACAAGCACACCCACAGCGCGCTCTGACGCGCACCACGGGAGACTGACATGGCACGATCTGCCGACGGAACTTCGAACGGGACGTACGGCGCGCCGTACGGCGGCGCCTACGCGGATCCGTACCGCGCGGACCCCGAGAAGGCGCACGGTAAGCACGGCGCGACGGCGCACGACGGCGAGCAAGACGGGCCCGACAAGAACCTCAACACGGTCGAGCGCGCGCTGTCGGTCGCGGCCGGCGGGGCGCTCGCGGCCTACGGGCTCAAGCGGCGGGACTGGGTGGGCGCGGCGGCAGGCGTGGTCGGCGGCTTCCTCGTCGAGCGCGGGGTCACCGGGCACTGCGTCGCCTACGACGCGCTCGGCCTCACCAGCGTCGGAGACGACGGCGATTCGGCTGCGCTGCCGCACCACGAGGACGGGGCCGAGGGGGTGACGCGCCAGCACGGCGGGTCGGCGACCGTGGACGCCAAGTCGGCGAAGCGCGTCATCCAGACCTTCACGATCTTCGGGCGCCACCCGGGCGAGCTGTACGATTACTGGCGCAAGCTCGAGAACCTCCCGCGCATCCTCCACCACCTCGAGAGCGTGAAGGAGCTCGACCACCGCCGCTCGCACTGGGTGGCCAAGGCGCCCGCGGGGCAGACGGTCGAGTGGGACGCGGAGATCATCAACGACGTCCCGGGGCAGGTCATCGCGTGGCGGTCGCTGCCGGGTGCGAGCGTGCCTAACGCGGGCGCGGTGACGTTCCGCGAGGCGCCGGCGGGGCGCGGCACCGAGATCAAGGTCAACCTCGAGTACGAGCCGCCGCTCGGCAAGCTCGGCGTCGCGGTCGCGAAGCTGTTCGGCGAGGAGCCGAGCGTGCAGGTGCGCGAGGACCTGCGCCGCTACAAGAGTCTGATGGAGGCGGGCGAGATCCCCGTCAGCTACAACCCGGGCCAGGGCGACCCGCCGCACCAGACGTTCGACGCGAAGGTGAACCGCGGGGAGACCGGCGGCGACGTCGGCGGCCTACAGAAGAAGGCGGCGAGCGACCCACACCAGGCCGTGCACCAGCCCATGCCGTCGGACCAGGCGCGCGGCGCCAATTCCACGTTCACGCAGAAGGAGCCCCGCTGATGAAGGCCGTCACCTGGCAGGGCGTCGGCGACATGCGCGTCGAGCGCGTGCCCGACCCCGAGCTCGTCAACCCGCGCGACGCCATCATCCGCGTCACCTCGACCGCGATCTGCGGCTCGGACCTGCACCCCTACGACGGCAAGGTGCCGTCGATGATGAAGGGGGACATCATGGGCCACGAGTTCATGGGCGTGGTCGAGGAGGTCGGTCCGAGCGTCAAGAACCTCAAGCGCGGAGACCGAGTGGTGGTCCCGTTCGGGATCGCGTGCGGCAACTGCTTCTACTGCCGGCAGGACCTCTGGTCGCAGTGCGACAACTCCAACCCGAACGCCGCGCTGGTCGAGGCGGCGACGGGCGGGTTCGTCCCGTCGGGGCTGTTCGGCTACTCGCACATGTACGGCGGGTACGCGGGCGGGCAGGCGGAGTACGCGCGCATCCCGTTCGCCGACGTGGGGCCGCTCAAGCTCGAGAGCGACATCGCGGACGAGAAGGTGCTCTTCCTCACGGACATCTTCCCGACCGGCTACCAGGCGGCCGAGCAGTGCGGCATCCAGCCGGGCGACACGGTCGCGGTCTGGGGGTGCGGGCCGGTGGGGCTGTTCGCCATCCAGAGCGCCTACCTGTTAGGCGCCGAGCGGGTGATCGCGGTCGACCGCTTCCCGGACCGGCTGGCGAAGGCGCGCGACCTCTGTAAGGCGGAGGTCGTGAACTACGAAGAGATCGAGGACCCGATCAACTTCGTGCTGAAGGACATGACCGGCGGGCGCGGCCCGGACCACGTAATCGACGCGGTCGGGATGGAGGCGCACGGCACCGGGATCTACGACCAGGTCGACCGCTTCAAGCAGTTTACGAAGGTGCAGCTCGACCGCGCGACGGCGCTGCGCGAGGCGATCATGGCGTGCGCCAAGGGCGGCACGGTCAGCATCCCGGGCGTCTACATCGGCTTCATCGACAAGTTCCCGATGGGCGCTGCGTTCGCGAAGGGCCTCACGTTCAAGATGGGGCAGACGAACACGCAGAAGTACCTCAAGCCGCTGCTCGACATGATCGAGGCCGGGAAGATCGACCCGTCGCAGGTCATCACGCACCGCGTGCCGATCGACAAGGCGCCCGAGATGTACCGGACGTTCCGGGACAAGAAGGACGGGTGCATCAAGGTGGTGCTCAAGCCGTGACGCATTAGGCGCCGGGGGCGCGGGAGCGCGGCTCGTCCTCGCTCACGCGCCGTGCGGGCGCACGGCGCCGCTGCCGTTACCCCGGACACCTGCGCCGCCGTTAGGCGCCCGCGCGCCGCTCCATTCCGTGGTACGCCCCGTCCCCCGCCCCGCCGGGCTCCGCGTCGGGGTCGAGCGTGAGGAAGCGCACGGGCGGCTGCCCGGGGAAACACTTCTTCATGAGCGGCATCGCGACGTTGTAGCACGGCGTGCCGTTGGCGAGCGTGCCCTCGGGGCTGCCGTTGTGCGCGTGGCCGTGGAAGACCACGCTCACCTCGTATCGCAGGAGCGGCTCCTCGTGGCGGCCACAGCCGAGGAAGGGGAAGATCTCGCGCGGCTCGCCCTCGACCGTGGCGGCGATCGGCGCGTAATGCAGGAGCGCGACCTTCTGCCGCGTGCGGAGCCGCGCGAGCGCCGTCTCGAGCTTGAGCGTCTCGTTCATCGCCTCCTGCACGAACTGCTTGATGACGGGCTCGCCCCACGCGCCGAGCACTCCGCGGCCGAACCCGCCCGCGAACCCTTTCGCGCCGGCGAACCCGACCCCGCCGACCTCGTGCGACTCGCCGTCGAGGACGACAACCCCCGCTTCGCGCAGGGCGTCGACGAGTTGCTCGGGGTGACCGCCTTCGTAGTCGTGGTTGCCAAGCACGGTGATGATCGGCACGCGCACGGCGGCCAGTTCCTTGAGGAGGACGCGCGCCTCGTCGGCGTTGCCGTAGTCGGTGAGGTCGCCGCAGAGGAGCAGGACGTCGGCGCGGTCGGCGATCTGCGCAAGGACGGGCGCGAGCGCGCCCTGCGACGTCTTGGTGACGTGCACGTCGCTCATCGCCGCGATGCGGAGGTTGGGCATAGTCGATGCTCAGCGGGCGCGTGGTGGCGGGGGCTGTCGTGCCCGGGCCGATTCAACAACCGTTCCGCCCGCGCCCGTTGACCAGCATCCGCCTCCCGATGACCGACCGCGCGCAGCCCACCCAAGACGCCGAGCGCCGCACGCGCGAGCGCCCGCCGCGCCGCGCCGACCTCGCGTCGCCGGCCGCGCAGGGCGCGTATCGGCGCGTGATGGACGCGCTGGAGCGCGGTGACGCGGCCGGCCCGGTGCCGTTCCTCGTCGGCGGGGCGTACGCCTTCACGCCCGTCACGGGCATCCCGCGGTCGACCAAGGACTTCGACCTGTTCGTCGCGCGCGACGACATCTCGCGGGCGCTTGCGGTGCTGCAGGACGCGGGCTTTCGGACCGAGCTCACGTTCCCGCACTGGCTCGGGAAGGCGTTCTGGGGGAAGGAGTTCGTCGACCTGATCTTCGGCTCGGGCAACGGGGTCGCGCCGGTCGACGCGGGCTGGTTCGAGCACGCGCCCCCCGGCCGCGTGCTCGGCATCGACGTGCGGCTCGCGCCCGCCGAGGAGATGCTCTGGTCGAAGAGCTTCGTGATGGAGCGCGAGCGGTACGACGGCGCGGACGTGATCCACCTGCTGCGCGCGCGCGCGGACTCGCTCGACTGGGCGCGCGTGCTCGAACGCTTCGGCGACAACTGGCGCGTACTGCTCGCGAACCTGCTCCTCTTCGGGTTCGTGTACCCGGCGGAGCGCACGCGCGTCCCGCGCGACGTGCTGGAGGGGTTGCTCGCGCGCGCGGCCGGCGAGCTGGCCGTGGATGCCGACGTCGCGCGCGTGTGCCGCGGCACGATCCTCTCTCGACAGCAGTACCTGCCCGACGTGACCGAGTGGGGCTACGCCGACGGGCGGCTCGCGCCCTACGGCAACATGACGCCCGCCGAGGTCGCCGACTGGACGGCGGCGATCGGCACCAAACCCTGACACCACCGCGACCACCCATGGCCAAGCCCACCGCCGACGAATTCATCGCCGCGCTCCGCGAGTGCGAGGACGCCGGGAGCGTCGACGCGCTCGCGGCGCTGTACGCCGACGACGCGCAGACGAGCAACCCAGTGCAGCCCGAGCCCGCGCACGGCGTCGACGGCGCGCGGCACTTCTGGGAGGCGTACCGCAAGTCGTTCGAGCGCATCCACTCGCGCTTCCACTCGATCCTCGAGGGCGAGGACAAGGCGATGCTGGAGTGGACGAGCGACTGCGAGACGGCCGCGGGCGTGCTGACGAGCTACGACGGGGTGAGCGTGTTCGAGACGCAGGGCGGGAAGATCACGCGCTTCACGGCGTACTTCGACCCGGCCGAGCTGACGGCGACGCACGGGGCGGAGAAGGACGCGGGAGTGCGGGGCGACACGGACAGCGGCGCGTACGGCGCGACGCGCGGCGGCGTGGAGTCGGGGGCCGAGGGGGCGCGGGAAGAGGCCTAACGCACGCGTAACGGGCGGCGGGGTCGTCGGGTGCCGGCCCGATGGCCGCGCGGTACTGCGGAACCGGTCCCCGTAGTGCTCCTCGGCCTGGTGGACGAGGTAGCCAAGCAGCAACGTGTAGACGGCGGCGCACGCCGGCGGCCACGTCCCGAGCACGAGGGGCAGCAGCGCGAGCAGGAACGCCCCGACGACGGTGCCGGCGAACGGCCAGTTCTGGTCGAGCCAGGCGAGCGGCCGGGGAATAGCCGCGGGAATCGCGCGTCGCGCGGTACGCGACGTCCGGCCGCGTGCCCCGCCCTTCAGACCGCCGCCACGTCGAACGCTGCCGTCCGCACCCGCCCCCCGACGCGCACCTGCACCCACACCCGGTACGCCCCCTTCGAAGGAAACGCGAACGGAAACGCCAGCGCCCCCGCGTACGCCGGCGCCATACCCGGCATCCCCTCCATCGCGCGCCCGCCCGCCGGCTGGTCCGCGCCGTGCGCGGCCGTGTCACCCCGCTCGCGGCGCTCCAGCCGGTCCTGCGCCGCCATGTTGACCGTGCCCGACGGATGCAGGTGCACGAACACCCGCCCGTCCGCGCGCTCGACCACCGCGTGGCCCGCCATGCCGAGGTACGGCTGCAGCACCGCGACGCGGCCGGCGGCGTCGCGCACCACGAACCGGAGCGCCGTATCGGAGCCGGCCGGCACGCGCGCGGCGCTCTCCATCGCGAGCGAGTACCCGTCGCCTAACGCCGCCGGGCGTCCCGCCGGGGCGGCCGCGCCCGTGTACCATGCGTCGTCCCCCGACGCCGCCCCGCCCGGAGCCGCGGCGGCGGCCAGCGCCTCGGCGCCCGGCAGCGCCGCCTCGGCGACGAGCGTGCGCGCGAGCCCGCTCTCGTGCACCACGTCGGCGTACACCCGGTAGCGGCCGCCCGGCAGCGCCGGCAGCGCCGCGTCGAACGTCGCGCGGTCCCGCCGCACCGGGTGCAGGTGCGCCAGCACGTCCCGGCCGCCGACGCCGTTAGGCCCCTCGCGCACCGCGAACAGGTGCACGAGCTTCCCGTGGTCGGGCATCAGCGGCGTGAGCGTCGGCGCGAACCACGCCGAGTCCGTCACCACGAACCGCAGCACCGGCCCCCCGGGCCCGTCGACGACGCGCGCCTCGCTCCGGAGCGGCTTCCACAGCCCGCGCGCATACGCCGCGTCGTCCGCGCCCCACCACTTCGCGCCGCCGACCACCGCGAGCGCGCACACCGCCGCCGCGACGGCGGTCGCGAGCCGGCCGGCGCGGCGCGCCGCGCGATCGACCGTCGCGCCCGGCGCCAGCGTGCCGTCGCGCGCCGCGGACCCCGCGACCGACACGAGCCCGGCGACGAGCACCGCGCCCAACACTGCGAGCACCCAGCCGAGCCGCCGGTCCATCCCGAGCCGCGCGGTCGCGACGGCGACCACCGGGACCGTCACGCGCGCCGTCCCCCGCGCACCCTCGACCGTCACGTTCGCCTCGTACGAACCGCTCGTCATCAGCCAGAGCGGCGCGCTCCACACGCCCGCCGCGCCCGGCACCGGCGCGGCCGGCTCGGGCGCGGGCGCGCCGCGGCTCCCCACATTCCACTGCGCGACCTGCACGCGCACCGCGCGCACGTCGCCGCCGTCGACCCGCACCGTCACCTCGGCCTGCCCGGGGATCACCCCGGGCATGCGCACCACGACCCGCACCGGGTACGGCCCCGCGCGTCCGTCGAACACGGCGTCGTTGGTCCCGACGTGGGCGCCGGCGGGCTCCGCCGTTAGGCCGAACGCGAGGGCCAGCCACAGCCCGAGCGCCGCGAGCGCGGCCACAGCTCGCCACGCACGCCCGCTCACCGCCGCACCCGCCGCAGCCACCCGCCCCACGCCAGCCCGAGCCGCGACGACACGGCCGCGATCACCAGCGCCCAGCCCACCCGCGTCCAGTACTCGGCCGCGCCCTTCTCGACTCGGGGGAACACGCCGCGCCGCGAGTACGACGTCGGCGAGCTGAAGTAGCCCCAGTTGTCCCCGGCGAAGAACCAGTTGTGCGACGCCGGCGTGATCATGAATGACGCGAACGGCCAGTGCACCGCGAACATCACCGCCACGAAGGCGACGCCGAGGAGCGCCGCGAGCGCCCAGGCGCGGAGGCCGCGCGCGTCGCCGGCCGTCTCACCGGCCGCGTCGCCGCCGCCCCAGCGGCGCAGGATGACGTCGACCGCGAGCGCCGGGAAGACCAGCAGCAGCGGAAGGCCTAACGGCACCATGTGCGTGACGTTCGTGAGGATCGGCCCCAGCCTGGGCGTCGCCGGGAAGAGCGGCAGCACCCACGTCATCGCGGCGAACAGCGTCATGTAGAGCAGCGCCGCGGTCGTCGCCGGCCAGCGCAGCCGCGACGCGCGCGCGACCGCCACCAGGTACAGCGGAAACACCCACGCCGTCGCCCGCAGGAAGAGCGCGCTGTGCATCATCACGGGGCGCGTGTACTCGAAGGCGCCGATCGTCGCCATCGTCAGCGCGACCGCGGCGGCGTACGCGTACGCCGCCCGGAACGCCGGCACCCGCGCCCTGGGGTACTCGCCCGCCTCGGCCGCGTTCTGGTAGGCGAGCGACGTCAGCATCGCGCCCAGCACGACGCCCACGATGCCGAGCAGCAGTACCGTGTGCGGCGGCGAGAGGATCTGGACGTCGAGCCCGTACGCGTCGTGCCACCAGTTGTCGAGCGGCGCCGAGACGAGCATCGCCCCGGCGCCCCAACACGAGACGAACGCGCCTAACGGACCGCGGAAGCCCCACACGCGCACCGACCGCGCGCCCTCGTCGGCCCACCACGTCGCGTGGAAGATGCGGTACGCGTTCGCGAGCCCGCCGACCACGCCGCCGAGGTAGACGGCCATGTGCGCCGGCGTCCAGAACGTGTCGCGGCCGATCGACATGTGCCACGAGATGTCCCAGATGATGCCCACCGCGATACTCGTCGCCGCAAACAGCGTCGCGGCCAGCGGCCAGGGCAGGACGGCGGTCGAGGCGCGCGCGCGCTGCGCCGCGATCGGGAACGGGATGCTGCGCGCTTCCATCGGGGCCTCTCGGGCGGGCATGCGCGAACGGCCGCGCACCTCGTAGCGCGCGGCCGTCGTACGTTACGCCCCGCGTCGGGGCTACGCCATCGGCGAGCCCTGCTCCCGCGGCGCGACGCGCTTGTCGCTCATCGCGCCCGTGCTCGTCGGCCCGGGGAGCGGATCGCTCGCCGGGAACGTCTGCTCGAGCTGCCGGTCGAGCGTCCGCTCCTCGATCGCCGCCGCGAACACCGAGACGATCTTCTCGCAAAACGCGGGAAGGTCGTCGGGCTTGCGACTCGTCACCAGCTTCTGGTCGACGACGACTTCCTTGTCCTGCCACTCGCCGCCGGCGTTGGTGATGTCGGTCTTGAGCGACGGCCACGACGTGAGCGTGCGCCCGCGCACCGCGTCGGCTTCGACGAGGACCCACGGGCCGTGGCAGATCGCGGCCACCGGCTTGTCGCGCTCGACGAAAGCGCGGACGAAGCTGACGGCCTGGTCGCTCACGCGGAGCTTGTCGGGGTTGGCCACGCCGCCCGGCACGAACAGCGCGTCGTAGTCGCCGGCCTTCGCGTCCGCGACCACCTTGTCGACCGCGAATCGGTCGCCCTTGTCCGCGTCGTGGTTCATCGCCTGGATCTCGCCGTCGTGCAGCGAGATCAGGTCGACCGTCGCGCCCGCCTGCTTGAGGGCGTCCATCGGCTGCACGAGCTCGACCTGCTCGACGCCGTCGGCCGCGAGCACGGCGATCCGGCGGCCCGCGAGCGGCGACTCGCCTCCCGCGCTCATCGCGTCGTTGGCGTGTGCCATGGCGTCACTCCGTCCGCTCGACGTCGGCCGCGCGCTCGTCGCCGCCCTGCGCCGTCGTCGAGCCCGCGCCGGCGCGCGCCTGCTCGGCGGCCGCCTCGCGGCGCGCCTTCAGGTCGGCGAGCGCCGGGTTGTCGCCGCGCCGCGGGATCATGCTCGCCTTCTCGTCGGTCAGCGTCTGCTTGAGGTTGGTCTTCTCGGCCGCGCGCAGGTGCTCGTCGGGCGCGTTGTCGCTGCCGTGCGGGGCGCTGAACTGGCCCGGATCGACGTTGTCGTGCTGGGAGCGTCTGCCTGCCATGGGAATCTCCTGGGGTGTGTCGGTGGCTGCGCGGCTGGGCGCGATGCGAGGTGCGGCGCGCGACACGCCACCGCGCGATCACGCCTGCTTCGGTCACGAAGCGTGCCGGCCGGCCCACGGCCGCCAACTCGGCGGTTCGGGTGTTCCCGGCGCGGCGATATTGTGACGTGCCCCTGGCCCTCCCTCTCGTCCCGCTCTACGGCCACGCGGCCGTCCGCGCCCGGCTGCTCGACGCGCACGCGCGCGGCGCCCTCCCGGCCAGCCTTCTCTTCCATGGCCAGGCCGGTGTCGGCAAGCAGCGCCTCGCGCTCTGGCTCGGCCAGGCCCTGCTCTGCCGGGGCGCCGCGGCGGCCCGCCCCGCGGGCGCGCCCTGCGGTGTGTGCCAGCCGTGCCAGTACGCCGAGCAGTTTGCGCACCCGGACCTTGCCTGGTTCTTCCCGCGGCCGCGCCTCGCCGACGCCGACCCGGACGACGTGCGGGCGGACTACGCCGACGCGCGCGAGGAACGGGCGCGCGCGCGCGGCCTCTATGCGCCGCCGTCCGGGACCGACACGCTCTCGATCGCCACGATTCGCACGCTCGTCCAGCAGGCCGCGATGTCGCCCGCGCTCGGCAGCCGCAAGATCTTCGTCGTCGGGCGCGCGGAGTCGCTGATGCCGCACGAGAACGCGGCCGGCGAGGCGGCGAACGCGTTCCTGAAACTGCTGGAAGAGCCGCCGGCCGACACGACGCTGATCCTGACCTCCAGCGAGCCCGGCGCCCTGCTGCCGACGATCCGCTCGCGCGTGGTGAACGTGCGCGTCCCCGCGCTCACCGACGCGGAGGTGGGCGCGTTCGTGGCCGACCCGCACGTCCGCGCGCGCCTGACGGCCAACGGTCTCCGCCTCGACGACCCGGCCGACGTCGCCGCCGCCGTCGCGAGCGCGGCCGGCGCGCCGGGCGCCCTCCTGGGTCGGGCCGAAGCGCGCGCGGCGAGCGAGGAGGCAGAACGCCTCCTCCAGGCGGTGCTCGAAGGCGACCGGGCGGCGCGGATGCGCGTCGCGATGGGCCAGGGTGCGTCGAAGGCGCGCGGGGCGTTCACGGACGTGCTCGACGCGCTCGTGGTGCGGTTGCACGCGCTCGCGCGCGACGGCGCGGGGCGGCCGGCGCTCGCGCGGCAGGCGCTCGGCGCGTGCCGTGGCGTGGACGCGGTCGAGCGCGCCAAGCAGCGGGCGGCGGGGAACGTCACGCCGCAGCTCGTGGCGGCGGCGCTGGTGCGGGAGTTGGGGGAGGCGTTCGGGAAGGGCGGCTAACGGCGCGTCTGCTCGGGCGGTGGGAACGGCGCTGTTGGTGAATCGCCGTTGGTGGGACGCTGTTGAACGGGCGCTGTTGGTGAAGCGACCCGCCCGGCCTTGCCCCGCCGTTTTAACAGCGCGGTGTCAACAGCATCCCACCAACAGCGCCCCCCAATAGCGCCGTTCCGCCCGTAGTCGCCGTCCCCCGCCCCTACCCCCGCACGTGCCGCCGCCGCCCGGAACGGTGCGCGGCCCCCTGTCGCACGTGCCGCACCCGGGGCGTCGCCTCGCGCGCCCCCGCGTCCACCACCTGCGCTCCCGGCCCGTCGTCATCCGTCGACGCGTGCGCGTAGGCGAGTACCGCCGCGGTCGGCACGCGCACCTCCTGCCCCGCGACCAGGCGGCCGCGCCCGCGCCCGTGGCGGACCACGCCGAGCCCGCCGTTGAACGCCTCGAGCACGCCGCGCGGGGCGCCGAGCCGATCGGCCAGGGAGCCCCACGTCTCGCGGGTGCGCGTGATCGCGCCGCGGAACGCGCTCCGCAGGTCGTCGCCTAACGTCGCGAAGCGCGCGGCTGCGGCCTCGCCCCGCCCGGCCGGCACGCGCACCGGCAGGGTCGCGCCCGGCGGCGTCATCCCGCGCAGCAGGTGGGGGTTGAGGTCGAGCAGCTCGGCCCTCGACGCGCCGCTCGCGGCCGCGACGGCGGCGAGCGGCGTCAGGCCGGGCACGCGGACCTCGTCGTAGGCGAGCGGCGCGACGGCCCGCGCCGGGATGCCGTAGCGCGGCGCTTCCTTGGCGACGAGCGCGGCCGCGATCAGCTGCGGCACGTAGTTCTTGGTCTCGTCGTGCAGCACGTTACCGTCGGCGAGGGCGAAGAAGCGCCCCTCCCCGCCCTGGCCCGCGCTGTCCGCGTTCGCCAGCTGTGCGAGGCCGCGCGAGACGCGCCCGGGCCCGCCGTTGTACGCCGCCGCGGCGACGAAGTAGGACCCGAATTGCTCCTTGAGGTAGTGCAGCGTTCGCACCGCGGCGTCGGTCGCCCGGACGGGGTCGCGCCGCTCGTCGACCCAGTCGTCGACGCGCAGCCCGACGTCACGCGCCGTCTGCGGCATGAACTGCCACATCCCGACGGCCCGCGTGCGCGAGACGGCGTGCACGTCGTACCCGCTTTCGACGAGGGCGAGGTAGGTGAGGTCTTCGGGGAGGCCGCCCGCACGCAGCTTGGCGCGGATCATCGCGTCGTACCGCGTCCCCCGCGCCATCCACTCGGCGAACTTCTCGCGCGCGCCGCTCGTGAAGTACGAGACGTAGCGCTGCACGCGCGCGTGGCCCTCGTAGGGCAGCACGTCGAGGTCCCAGCTGAGGCCGGGCGTGTGGTCGAAGTGCGCCCCGGTGGGCGCGCCTGCGCGCGTAACGCCCACGAGCCCGGCGGGGAGTGACGGAAGCGGCAGCGCGATCGCCGAATCGCCGAGTGTGGGCGACGGGATAGCGGCGGCGACGGTGCCCGGCGCACTCAGCGCGCTCGGCTGGGCCCGGCCGTTCTGCGCGGTGGCGCCGAGGGCGGCGGCGAGCAGAGGGACGCACACGAGCCAACGACGGGGGCGCGCGGCGATCGCGCGCGGGTCGGGCAGACGGAGGGGCATCGGCGGGGGCGGCAGACGACGAGGAGCGTGCAAGCTACGGCGCGGGGAGACGGCGCGCGATCGGGCGCGCGGTCGAGCCCACATCCCCACAGACACGGACGCGCGTCCCCACCCTGACGTCTCGGTCCGAACGCGTGCGGCCGCGGGGCAGTCGCGGCCGGCGCCGGGCCCGCGAACGTGCCTAACGCACGCGGCGGCCCGCGCGCGCGATCAAGCGAGGCGCGGGCCGCCCTTCCGTCCCAGCCATGACCCCGGTGGGGCTCGAACCCACGCGCTACCGATTAAAAGTCGGTTGCTCTACCGGCTGAGCTACAGGGTCGTCGTGCGTCGACCGCCGCAAGACACCTGAAAGCTAGCGTGACCGGCGCCGCGCCGGGGGGCGCCGTCGGCGCGTCGTTTGCAGTCCACGCCTCCCCGGGACGCGCAGCGGTCGTGGACGCCGCCGCGCGGTGCCGGGCCTCATCATCCCACGCCGGCATGTCGAACCTCACCACCGCCCGCGCCGACGAGCCCGCCTCCCGCGGGCGCGTCCGCCCCGAGTACCCCGCGGCCGCCCGGCCGCACGGCGTCGAGCTTTACAGCGCCGGACCCGGCGCGACCGCCATCGCCGCCGCACGCGACGCGTTGCGCGCGGAACCCGTGTCGCGCGAGGCACTGCGCGACGCCGTCGTCCGCTACGCCGCGCTCGCCCGCGAGCAGGGCGCCAACGCGGACGACGTGACGCGCGCCCTCGACGCCGCCCTCGGCCCGGCCCTCGCCTCGTTCCCCGTCCCGCTCGCCGCCGACCTCGGCGTGCACGTCGCGTGGTGGGCGGCCCACGGCTTCCACCGCGTCGACTGAAGCGCGTCCCTTCAAGCGGGCTCTGACCAAGCGGACTCCGCCGGTGGCACCCGTCGTGCTCGGGTGCGTACCGCATGAACGACCGCCAGCCCGCTCGGCGCCTGCCCGTCGGCGCCGAGCCATCGCCCGAGGGCGTCCACTTTCGCGTCTGGGCCCCCGAGCGCCGGCAGGTCGCGGTCGTCATCGAATCCGCCGCCCGCACGGCCGGCACGCCGCGCCTCTGCGCCCTCGCCCGCGAACCCGGCGACGACGGCTACTGGAGCGCCACCGTCCCGGGGCTCGGCGCGGGCGCCCGCTACCGCTACCGCCTCGACGACGACCCCGCCCGCGCCTACCCCGACCCGGTGTCGCGCTTCCAGCCCGAGGGCCCGCACGGACCCTCGACGGTCGTCGACCCGGCGGCGTTCGCGTGGACCGACGGCGCCTGGCGCGGGATCGTCGAGCCCGAGCGTCAGGTCCTGTACGAGCTCCACCTCGGCACGTTCAGTCCCGAAGGCACGTGGGCCGGGGCCGCCGCGCGCCTCCCGGCCCTCGTAGACCTCGGCGTCACCACGCTCGAAGTCATGCCCGTGCACCAGTTCCCCGGGCGCTTCGGCTGGGGGTACGACGGCGTACAGCTCTTCGCGCCCGCCGTGCAGTACGGCGCGCCCGACGACATGCGCCGCTTCGTCGACCGCGCCCACGCGCTCGGCCTCGCGGTCGTGCTCGACGTCGTCTACAACCATCTGGGGCCCGACGGCAACCACCTCCCGCAGTTCGCCGCCGACTACTTCAGCCGCGCGCACCGCACCGACTGGGGCGACGCGATCAATTTCGACGGCCCGCGGTCGGGGCCGGTGCGCGCGTTCTACGTCGCCAACGCGCGCTACTGGGTCGAGGAGTTCCACGTCGACGGGCTGCGCCTCGACGCGACGCAGGCGATCGTCGACGCCTCGCCCGTGCACGTGCTCGCCGAGGTCGGCGCGGCGGTGCGCGCCGCGGGCGCCGCGCTCGGCGGGCGCGCGACGTGGGTGGTGAACGAGAACGAGCCGCAGGACATCGGGCTCGTCACGCCGGTGGCGGAGGGCGGGCGCGGCCTCGACGCGATCTGGAACGACGACTGGCACCACAGCGCGTTCGTCGCGCTCGCCCTCCGCGACGAGGCGTACTTCACCGACTACCACGGCAGCGCGCGCGAGTTCGTCGCGGGGGCCAAGTACGGCTTCCTCTTCCAGGGGCAGTGGTACAAGTGGCAGCGCCAGCGCCGGGGCACGAGCGCGCTCGGCGTGCGCCCGGGCCGCTTCGTGCACTTCCTCGAGAACCACGACCAGCTCGCCAACGCCGGCGTCGGCGAGCGGCTGCACCAGCTCGCCGCGCCCGGCGCGCTCCGCGCGATGACGGCCGCCCTGCTGTTAGGCCCGCAGCTCCCGATGCTCTTCCAGGGGCAGGAGTGGGGCGCGAGCGCGCCGTTCCAGTACTTCGCGGACCACAACCCGGAGCTCGGCCCGCTCGTCCAGCGCGGGCGCTTCGCCGAGCTCGCGCAGTTCCCGAGCATGGCGCGCGACGAGATGCAGGCCGTGCTCCCGCGGCCGGGCGACGAGGCCACGTTCCGCACCTGCGTCCTCGACTGGGGCGAGCGCGACCGGGCCTGGCACGGCGCGTGGCTCCGGCTCCACCGCGACCTCATTACGCTCCGCCGCGGCGACCCGGTGTTCTCGGTGCCGCGCTCGGGGGTGGGGGCGGTGCCGGGCGCGGTCGACGGGGCCGTGTTGGGCGAGCAGGCCTTCGCCCTGCGCTTCTTCGGCCCCGGCGGCGAGGACCGGCTGTTGGTGGTCAACGCCGGCCGCACGCTCCACCTGGACATCGTCCCCGAGCCGCTGCTCGCACCCCCGGCGGGCGCGCGCTGGCGGACGCTCTGGTCGTCCGAGCACCCGACCTACGGCGGGCTCGGCGGGGTCGAGTTCGACGCCGCCGAGGAGCCGCGCTCGCCGCCGCAGAAGCCCGAGCTGCGCTGGCCGCGCGAGAACTGGCGCCTGTTAGGCGGCTGCGCCGTGGTGCTCGCGCCGGCGCGCGCCTAACGCGCGGCGGGACCCGCCACCCGCCGTCGCCTCCGCCGCTCCCCACACTCCCAACGTGCTGACCGTCCCCGAAGCCCCCGACGCCGCCTCCGACCGCCTCGTCGACCGCGTCGTCCACCGACTGCCCGGCCCCGCGGCCGACGGCCCCGCCCCGCCCGGCGCGGACCTGGCCCCGCTCGTCGACCGCGAGTGGCTCGTGACCAACGGCCTCGGCGGCTACGCCTCGGCGAGCGTGGCCGGGCTGCCCACGCGCAAGTACCACGGCGTCCTCGTCGCCGCGCTCGCCAATCCGTTAGGCCGTACGGTGATGCTCAACCACCTCGTCGAGCGCCTCACGCTCGCCGACGGCACGGCGGCGACGCTGAGTGCGTTCGAGTGGGCGGACGGCGGCCTGCTCGAGGCCGAGGGCGCGCGGCACCTCGTCGAGTTCCGCCTCGACGCGGGGCTGCCGGTGTGGGTCTACCGCGTGGGCGCGGGCGACGCGGCCGTGACGCTCGAGAAGCGCGCGCTCATGCCCTACCGCCAGAACAGCGTCCACCTCACCTACCGCCTGACCGGCGGCGCGCCCGCCTCGCTCGAGCTGCGACCCGCGCTCGACTTCCGCGGCTACGAGGACGACGTCACCACCACGCCCGCGGAGCAGCACTACCGGCTGAGCGCGGAGGACGAGCACTACGCGGTGACCGCGGCCGAGCGCCCGGACCTGCCGCCGCTGCGGCTGGCGTTCTTCGGCGTCCAGCCGACGGCGACCCTCGACGTGACGCGGACGCGCGACCTGCGCTACCGGGTCGAGGAGGCACGCGGCTACGCCGACCGCGGCGCGCTCTGGTCGCCGGGGCACTTCACGCTCCCGCTCGTGCCTAACGTCCCGGTCACGCTCGTCGCGTCCGCGGAGGGCGCCGACGTCGCCCGCGCGATGACCCCCGCGGACGCCGCGGCCGCCGAGCGCGAGCGGCGCCGCCGGCTGCTCGACGCGCCCCCGCGCGCGGTCCGCCGGGCCATGGAGGCCGACCCGCGCACGGCCGAGCTGGTGCTCGCCGCGGACCAGTTCCTCATCACACCCGCGGGGCGGCTGCACGACCGCGTGCGCGCGCAGGCGGTCGGCGACGAGGTCCGCACCGTGATCGCCGGCTACCACTGGTTCACGGATTGGGGCCGCGACACGATGATCTCGCTCGAGGGGCTCACGCTCACGACCGGGCGGTGGCGCGAGGCCGGGTTCATCCTGCGCACGTTCGCGCAGTACGTGCGCGACGGGCTGATCCCCAACATGTTCCCCGACGGCAGCAACGAGGGGCTCTACCACACGGCCGACGCGACGCTCTGGTTCTTCCACGCGGTCGACCGCTACGCGCGCGTCACCGGCGACCGCGCGACGGTGCGGCAGCTGCTCCCGGTGCTACAGGACATCGTCGCGCACCACACGGCGGGCACGCGCTTCGGCATCGGCGTCGACCCCGCCGACGGGCTGCTGCGCGAGGGCGCCGAGGGCTACCAGCTGACGTGGATGGACGCGAAGGTCGACGGCTGGGTGGTCACGCCGCGGCGCGGCAAGCCGGTCGAGATCAACGCGCTCTGGTACAACGCGCTGGTCAACGTGGCGGCCTGGACGCGCGAGGAGCGCGGGGCCGACGCGGCCGCGCTCTACGAGGACGCCGCGGGCCGCGCGCGCGACGCGTTCAACCGCCGCTTCTGGTACGAGGCGGGCGGCTACCTCTACGACGTGGTCGACGGCCCGGACGGCGACTCGACCGAATTCCGCCCCAACCAGGTCCTCGCCATCTCGCTACCGAACCCGGTGCTCGACGAGGCGCGTTGGGCGCCCGTGATGGCCGCGTGCGAGGCGCGCCTCCTCACGCCGTACGGCCTCCGCTCGCTCGCCCCGGGGAGCCCGGACTACAAGGCGCAATACTTCGGCAACCTGCGCGCGCGCGACGCGGCGTACCACCAGGGCACAGTGTGGGGGTGGCTGATCGGCCCGTGGGTCGACGCCTGGCGCAAGCTGCACCCGGGCGCCGACGCGCGGCCGCTGCTCGACAAGCTGCTCGACCACCTCGGCGAGTTCGGCATGGGCTCGGTCGCGGAGGTCTTCGACGCCGAGGCGCCGTACACGCCGCGCGGGTGCATCGCGCAGGCGTGGAGCGTGGCCGAGTTGCTGCGGTGCGCGACGGAGGGCTGAAGAGTCGTCACTCCCGCGGGGGCTGAGCAGTCGTCACCCCCGCGACGGCGGGGTCCATCCGTACGCGCGAGGAGAGGTGGACCCCCGCTTCCGCGGGCGTGAGCCCCCGACACGCCTAACGCGCTGCGCCTAACACACCGCCCGCAGGAACTGCTCGCAGTCGTGCACCCCGTACGCGAGCTTGTCCCACCGCGCGTCGGGGAGCGAGAGCGGCGCCGCCTCGGCCATCACCCACCGGCTGAGGCGGTCGAGCCGCGCGGAGAACGCGTCCGGCGCCTCGGCCGGGTCGGGCGCGGCGGCCTCGAC
The DNA here is from genome assembly GCA_963763675.1 of uncultured Gemmatimonadales bacterium. Lineage (GTDB taxonomy): Bacteria > Gemmatimonadota > Gemmatimonadetes > Gemmatimonadales > Gemmatimonadaceae > BPUI01. Next base: position 94,779 of record CAVXPN010000001.1, on the reverse strand, counting down.
GCGCACGAGGCCCCACATCGGGTCGCGCCCCGCGGGGTCGCGCAGGCGCAGGTACCAGCTCGCCACCGCCGTGCGCCGGACCGCGCCGACCACGAACGCCGTCGACCGCTCGCCGCGCCGGAGCGCGAGCACGGCGCGCAGGTCCTCGCCGTCGGCGTAGAGCGTGCGGTGGCTCTTCACCACGCCGGCCACGCACGCGGCGCGCGCGACGAGCTCGCTCTCCTGGATCCCGCCGTCGACGAACAGCGGCTCGTGCTCCTGCCGGCACCAGCGCTCGGCGAGCACCTTCTCGGCCCGCTCGCGGTCCTCCTTGACCATGTTGAGCGCGCGGTCGCTCACCGCGAACGGGTGCGCCGACGGGGCGTCCTCCCCCGCGCGCGGCTCGGCGGTGTCGACGAGCGGGACGCCCAGCTCGCGGGCGAGTGCGCCTAACGCCTCGCGCGCCGCCGGGGGCAGCATGGCGAGCGGGGCGTAGACGCGCCGCTCGACCACCGGGCCGCGGCCCCACGTCGCCAGACGCCGGTTGCGCCGCACGCGCACCACGGCGGCCACGGTGCCGTGCACCACGGGCAGCCCCTCGACGTAACCGACCACGCGCGAGTGCTGCGTCCCGTCGAGGAACGCCGCGAAGCCGTCCTCGGGCGCGGCCGCGGGCGGCACCGGGCGCGCGCGCACCGCGCGCCCCTCGACGGGCAGCGCGGTGCGCACACGCGGCGGGTCGACCGGCGGACCCGCGGTGCGCTCGAGCCCGGGGCCGTCGTCCGCGCCCGCCAGCGCGGCGGCGGGGAACAAGGCCCCGAGCCGGCGGCGGACGTCGTGCGCGGACGGCTGCACGGGCGGCCGTTACGCGAGCGGCGCGGCGGCGGCGCTCACTCGACCCCGATGTCCCACGCCTGCTCGAGGTCGGCCTTCGAGTAGGTGCGGAACGCGGTGAGCGTCTGCGTGCGCTCGACCCCGGGCACGCCCGCGATCTGGTGCGTCACGACATCGGCGATCCGCTCGTACTCCGCCACGCGGACGACGGCGACGAGGTCCCACTCGCCCGACACCGAGTACACCTCGTGCACGCCGTCGAAGCCCGCGATGCGCGTGGCCGCCGCGACGATGGCCTTCGGGTCCGCCTTGATCAGCACGATCGTCGTGATCATGGGCAGAAGATAGCGCTATGTTTCGCGGCCGCGCCGCGACGGCGCCTCCGTTGACAACCGCCATGACCGACACCACCGACACCGGGCCCGACGCGGGCACCGCGGCCGCGACCGCGACGCGCGCGCAGCACCTGGTCTACACGCTTCCGCACGACTGGGGCACGATCCCCGTCTTCCTCGGCGCCTCGTTCGAGCGCCTCGACCCGACGGCGGGCGGCCCGCAACTCCTCGTCGTCACGCCAGACCCGGACACGGCGCTCGCCGTGGCCGAGGCGGTCATCGCCCGCCGCGGCGCCGAGCAGGACGCGGCGGCGGGAGCGGGGGCCGCGCCGCTCGTTCTTCCCGTCGGTCGCCCGGAGCGCGCCGCGCGCCAGCTCGCCGCGCGCCAGGCCGCCGGCGCAATGCCGCCGGTGATCGCCGGCACGCCGGCCGCGCTCGCCGCCCTCGTGCGCGGCGCGACGATCAAGCTCGACCGCGTGCGCACGCTCGCGATCGTCTGGGCCGACGAGATCCTCGCCGGCCCCGAGGCCGCCGACCTCGAAGCGGTGATCGCCGAGGTACCACGCGAGAGCGCCCGCATCCTCGTCGCCGCGACGATGACCGACGCGGTCGAGGCGCTCGCCGAACGCGTGCTCTGGCGCGCGCGGCGCATCGAGGGCGCCGGGACCGGTTTGCCGCTCGCCGCCCCGCTCAGCTACCTCCTCACCGCGCCGGCCGCCCGCCCCGCGGCGCTCCGCCGCGTGCTCGACGAGCTCGATCCGGTGAATGCCGCCGTCGTCGTCTCCTCCGACGCCTCCGAGCGCGAAGTGCGGTACGCGCGCGCCGCGCTCGGCTACCCCGACGCGGCGCCGCCGCAGTCGGCGCGGGCGACGGACGACGGCGCGGAGCACGACCCGGCGCAGCTCACCGCGCCCGCGGCCGCCGCGGCGGCCGGCGCGCTCACCGTGGTGCGCGCCGGCGCACCGCCCGCGCACGTCGCGCTCGCGGTGCTCTACGACGTGCCGACCTCGCGCGAGGCACTCGACCGCGTGCTCGCCGCGCAGCCGGGGCAGACCGTCGCCCTGGTACAGCCGCGGCAGTTCGAGGCCCTGCGCACCCTGACCGGCGGCGCGGTGCGCCCGCTGACGCTCGGCGACGCGGCCCGCCGCGCCCGCGCGCGCGACGAATCCCTCCGCGTCGAGCTGCGCGCGGAGCTGGAGCGCGGCCTGCCACCCCGCGAGGTCGTGGCGCTCGAGCCTCTGCTGGCCGACTTCGACGCGACCGACCTCGCCGCGGCGGCCGTGCGCCTGCTCGAACGCGAGCGCGCGCGTCGCAACACGACGCCGGTCGCCGCGCCCGGCGCGGGCGCCGCCGGCGGCCCGGCCGCCCCGCCCCCGAAGGGCACCGTGCGCCTGTTCTTCACGGTCGGCACGCGCGACGAGGTGCGCACCGGTGACCTCGTCGGCGCGATCGCCGGCGAGGCCGGGATCACGAGCGACAAGATCGGGCGCATCGACCTGCGCGACAGCTTCTCGCTCGTCGAGGTCGACGCCGCCACGGCCGAGCGCGTGGTCGCGAAGCTGAACGGTACGATGATCCGCGGCCGCCGCGTCGCGGTACGGCCGGAGCGCGACGCGCCCCCGGGCGGTGGCGGCGGCGGTGGACGCGGCGGCCCGGGCGGTCCACGCGGCGGCGACCGTGGAGATCGCGGGGACCGTGGCGGCGACCGCGGACCGCGCGCCTCGGGCCCGCGCGGCGGGTTCGACCGCGGCGGCGACCGCGGAGGGGATCGAGGCGACCGCGGGCCGGACCGCGGCGGCGATCGGGGGTTCGATCGGGCGAGCCGGCCGCCGTCGCGCGGCTTCGACGCGCGGCGCGACGGCCCGCGCGGCTTCGGCGCCGACGACGACCGGACGGTCGGCGAGCGCACCGAGCAGCGCGGTGAATGGGCCGAGCGCGCGGAGCGGCTGCGCCGCGCTCGGCCGAACGTCGGGCCGCGGCCCGACGACGACACGATCACCGAGAGCTGACGCGGGGGACTGTGCCAGACGGGTTCCAGACCGCCGGTGGCTGGATCGAGGTCGTCGCCGGCGTGATGTTCAGCGGCAAGAGCGAGGAACTGATCCGGCGCGTGCGGCGCGCGCTCATCGCGCGGCGGCGCGTCCAGGTGTTCAAGTCGCACCTGGACGCGCGCTACGCGGGCACCTTCGCCGTGTCGAGCCACGACCAGCGCACCGTCGAGGCGCTGCCGATCGACTCGGCGCGCCAGCTCATGCTGCGCCTCGACCCCGGCGCGCACGTCGTCGCCGTGGACGAAGCGCAGTTCCTCGACGCGTCCATCGTCGACGTCGCGACCGAACTCGCCGCGCGCGGCCGGCGCGTGATCCTCGCCGGCACCGATACCGACTTCCGCGGCGAGCCGTTCGGCGCGATGCCTCGGCTGATGGCGATCGCCGAGGTGGTCGACAAGCTGCACGCGATCTGCGTCCTCTGCGGCGCGCCGGCCAGCCGCAACCAGCGGCTCATCGGCGGGAGACCGGCGCCGTACGACTCGCCGACGATCATGGTCGGCGCGGCCGACGCGTACGAGGCGCGCTGCCGCGCGTGCCACGAGGTGCCGCGTCCCGACGAGGCGCAGGGCCGCCTGCTGTAAGGACGTGGTGACAGGTGCGGTGCGCTGCCGCGTCGCACGCCGCCGCCGGCCGCGCGGAGCGCGGCGGGGGCGTCCCGCAAAGCTCTTGTAGCAGCGCTGCGTATTGTCGCCCCCCGCGGGCGGCCGTACCTTCGCGCATGCTCCTCGTTGGCCTCACGGGTAACATCGCCGCGGGCAAGTCCACCGCCGCACGCCTCCTCGCGGTGCGCGGCGCGACGCTCGTCGACGCCGACGCGCTCGCGCGCGAGGCGGTCCGCCCCGGCTCCCCGGCGCTCGCCGCCATCGCGGACCGCTGGGGGCGCGAGGTGCTCGCGCCGGATGGCACCCTCGACCGCGCGGGGCTGCGCGCGCGCGTGTTCGACGCGGAGTCGTCCGAGCTCGACGCGCTCAACGCGATCGTCCACCCCGAGGTCGGCCGCCTGCGCGACGCCGCCCTCGCCGACGCGCGCGCGCGCGGCGACCGCGTCGTGGTGTACGACGTCCCGCTCCTGTTCGAGCGCGACCTGCTGCACGAGGTCGACGTCGTCGTGCTCGTCGACGCCCCGCGCGAGCTGCGCCTCGAACGCCTCGTGCGCGACCGCGCACTGCACGCGAGCGAGGCGATGGCGATGATCGCCGCGCAGATGCCGGCGGAGTTGAAGCGCGCGCGTTCGGACTACGTGATCGAGAACGCCGGCGACCGCGCCGCGCTCGCCGCGCAGGTCGACGCGGTCTGGCAAGCGATCGAGCGGCGTGCCGGGTGACGGGTGAGCCGCTCGCGGGCGCGCCGCTTGATGGGCGGGCGGCCGCGGCCTAGACTGGCGCGCGCGCCCAGGGCGCCGACCGACCCCCGCACCTCCCGGAGCACGGCGTGGCCAACGTCCCCGACGGACTGCAGTACACCAAGGAACACGAGTACGTGAAGCCCACCGACGAACCGGGCGTGTTCGCGGTCGGCATCACGGACTACGCCCAGGGCGAGCTCGGCGACATCGTCTTCCTCGACCTCCCCAAGCCCGGCGCGGCCTTCGACGCGCACGCGACGTTCGGCACCATCGAGGCCGTCAAGGCGGTGAGCGAGCTGTACATGCCCGTCGCGGGCGAGGTGGTGGAAGTGAACCCGCGCCTCGACGCGGAGCCGGCGCTGGTCAACAGCGACCCGTACGGCGACGGCTGGATGGTCAAGGTGCGCGTCGCGGGCGACGCGGACCGCACGGCGCTCATGGACGCGGCGGCGTACGGGCAGCTCGTCGGGGCCTAACAGGCGCGGGCGCGAGTCACGCGCCACGCGCCCTCTGATCGAGCGCGTCGCCGCCGTCGCCGCCGTCGCCGCCGTCGCCGGCCAGCTCGCGATGATCGCCGTCGGCGCATACCTCGGCCTGCAGGCCGAGCAGTGGCGCGAGGGCCGGAGCAAGGCCGCCCTCGCGCGCGCGACGCTGCGCAACTTCCGCGACGAGATCGCGGTCCACCGCGCGACCGTCGTGCGCGCGCTGCCATACCACGATACGGTCGTGACGGCCCTCGACACCGCCTTCGTGCGCGACCTCGGCGACCGCGGCCCGCTCCCGATGCAGTCCTTCGGAGTCGAGACGCGGTTCGCCGGGACGCGCACCGCCGAGCGCCAGACCACGGCGTACGAACTCGCCGTCTCGACCCAGGCCCCCGGCGAAATGCCGCCGGCGCTCGCGCTCCGGCTGGCGCGGATCCACACGCGGTAGCGCGCGCTGCGGGGGTACCAGAGCCAGTTCAACCAGGCGGTGCTCGGGGGTCATCCCGGCGCCGCGCGACGACTTCGCGCGCCCGCTCTTCGTCATCAGGTCGGGGATGACCGACATCCTCAGCCAGGAACGACGGCTGGTCGCGCAGTACGACTCGGCGCTGTCGCGGCGGTGAGCGCGGGGCATGCCGTTAGGCCACGCCCCGCCTCACGCCCGCGCGGTCAGTCCGTGTCCTGCCCCAGCGACGCGGCGTACCCCTCGTCCGCGTAGACCTCCGTCGGCACGCACGCGCACACCAGGTTGCGGTCGCCGTACGCGCTCTCCACGCGCCCCACCGTCGGCCAGAACTTCCCTTCGCGCACCCACGGCGCCGGGTACGCCGCGCGCTCGCGCGAGTAGCCGTGCTCCCAGGCGTCGGCCAGCAGCCGCGTGGCCGGGTGCGGCGCGTTCTTGAGCATGTTGTCCGTGCGGTCCTGGATCCCCGCCTCGATCTCGCGGATCTCCGCGCGGATCCGGAGCATCGCGTCGCAGAATCGGTCCAGCTCCGCCCGGTTCTCGCTCTCCGTGGGCTCGATCATCAGCGTGCCCGCGACCGGGAAGCTGACCGTCGGCGCGTGATAGCCGTAGTCCATCAGGCGCTTCGCGATGTCCTCGACTTCGACGCCGCTGGCCTGCTTCACGACCCGCGTGTCGAGGATGCACTCGTGCGCGACCAGCCCGTTGGCGCCCTTGTAGAGCACCGGGAACGCGTCGCGCAGCCGGTGCGCCACGTAGTTGGCGTTGAGGATCGCGACCTTGGTCGCGTCGGCCAGCCCCTCGCCGCCCATCAGCTTGATGTAGACCCACGAGATCGGCAGGATGCTCGCGCTGCCCCAGGGCGCCGCGCTCACCGGGCCGTACGCCGCGTCCGCGCCGTTCGGCACGACCGGGTGCCCCGAGAGGAAGGGCACGAGCTGCGGCGCCACGCCGATCGGCCCCATCCCCGGGCCGCCGCCGCCGTGCGGGATGCAGAACGTCTTGTGCAGGTTGAGGTGGCAGACGTCCGCCCCGATGTCACCCGGCCGCGCGAGTCCGACCATCGCGTTCATGTTCGCGCCGTCCATGTACACCTGCCCGCCGTGCGCGTGCACGACGTCGCACACCTCGCGCACCGTCTCCTCGAAAACGCCGTGCGTGCTCGGGTACGTGATCATCAGCGCGGCGAGGTCGCCGGCGTGCTGCTCCGCCTTCTTGCGCAGGTCGTCGACGTCGACGTTCCCGTTGGGCGCCGTGTTCACCACGACGACCTTCATCCCGGCCATCACCGCGCTCGCCGGGTTGGTGCCGTGCGCGCTGTGCGGGATCAGGCACACCGTGCGGTGCTTCTCCCCTCGCGCCTCGTGGTAGCGCTTGATCGCGAGGAGCCCCGCGTACTCGCCCTGGCTCCCCGCGTTGGGCTGCAGGCTCACCGCCGCGAAGCCCGTGATCTCGGCGAGGTCGTGCTCCAGCTGCCGGAACAGCTCCGCGTACCCCCGGGCCTGGGCCGGCGGCGCGAACGGGTGCAGCTGACCGAACTCGGGCCACGTCACCGGGATCATCTCCGCCGTCGCGTTCAGCTTCATCGTGCACGAGCCGAGCGGGATCATCGAGTGCACGAGCGAGAGGTCCTTCGCCTCGAGCGAGTGCATGTAGCGCAGCATCGCCGTCTCGCTCCGGTGCGTGTTGAACACCGGGTGCGTGAGGAACGCGCTCGTCCGCGCGAAGCGCTCGTCGTAGCGCGGGTCCCCCTCCGCCCGCAGCTCGCCCACGTCGAACTCGGCGGCGCCCGCGTCGAAGCAGGCGAGCACGTCGCGCACGTCGGCGTCCGAGACCGTCTCGTCGAACGCCACCGCCAGCACGCCGGGCTCGAGGACGCGCAGGTTGATCCGCCGCGCGGCCGCCGCGGCGAGCACGTCCTCCTGCCCGTGCGTGCCGACGTCGACGGCGACCGTGTCGAAGAACTCGTCGTGCCGCACGTGCAGGCCCAACCGCTCGAGGCCCGCCTTGAGCGCCGACGCCTGCGCGTGCACACGCCGCGCGATCCGCGCCAGCCCCTCGGGGCCGTGCCACACCGCGTACATCCCCGCCATCACCGCGAGCAGCACCTGCGCGGTGCACACGTTGCTCGTCGCCTTCTCGCGGCGGATGTGCTGCTCGCGCGTCTGCAGCGCCATGCGGAGCGCGGGCCGCCCGTCCGCGTCGCGCGAGACGCCGATGATCCGCCCCGGGATCTGCCGCTTGTATTCGTCGCGGGTCGAGAAGAACGCGGCGTGCGGGCCGCCGTAACCCATCGGCACGCCGAAGCGCTGCGAGTTGCCGACCGCGACGTCCGCGCCCCACTCGCCGGGCGGCGTGACGAGCGTGAGCGCGAGCAGGTCGCAGGCCGCCGTGACCACCGCGCCGGCCGCGTGGGCGCGCTCGCAGACGCCGCGGTAGTCGGCGACGCGCCCGTCCGTCGCCGGATACTGCAGCAGCACGCCGAAGACCTCGGGGCCGAACGCCGCCGCGTCGACGTCGCCGACCACGACCGTCACGCCGCGCGCCTCCGCGCGCGTGCGCACCACCGCGATCGTCTGCGGGTGGCAGTCGGCCGCGACGAAGTACGTCTCCTTCCCGGGCTTCCCCTTGGCGTTGTAGCTCATCGCCATCGCTTCGGCGGCCGCGGTGCCCTCGTCCAGCAGCGACGCGTTGGCGATCGGCAGCGCCGTGAGGTCGGCCACGACCGTCTGGAAGTTGAGCAGCGCCTCGAGCCGCCCCTGCGCGATCTCCGCCTGGTACGGCGTATAGGCCGTGTACCAGCCCGGATTCTCGAGCACGTTGCGCTGAATCACCGGCGGCGTGAGGGTCCCGGCGTAGCCCATCCCGAGGTACGAGCGCCAGACTTCGTTGCGCCCGGCGATCGCCCGAAGCTCGGCCAGCACGTCGTGCTCGCCGCGCGCCGGCCCGGTCGCCAGCGGCCGGCGCAGCCTGATCGTCTCGGGCACCACGGCGTCGACGAAGCTGTCGAGGTCGGCGTAGCCGAGCGCGCGGAGCATGGCCTGCCGGTCGGCCACGCTCGGGCCAATGTGGCGGTCGGTGAACGCGTCGAAGTCGACGGGCGCGGCCGTCTCGGGGCGGGTGGTCGTCATGGGGAGTAAAGCTATCGGCGCCCGAGAAGGTTCGCGTCCGGGCGTCGTCTCCGGGACGGGTGGATCCCCGCTTCCGCGGGGATGACGGCGTGTAGGTCGGTTACCCCCGCGAGAGCGGGGGTCCATCACTCCCGACAGCGACGTCAGAGCGTCACGCCGTCGCCCACGCGTATGTAGCTTGCGCCGCGATGCTGCTACGCCTGCTCGACACGCGCGCGCTCGACGGAGCGACCAACATGGCCCTCGACGAGGCCCTGCTCGAGCGCGCGCGCCAGTCGGGCGACGTCACCGTGCGCGCGTACACGTGGGCGCGCCCGACGCTCTCGCTCGGGCGGCACCAGACGGCGCGCGGCGTCTACGACCCCGCGCTCGCCGCCGCGCACGGCATCGACGTCGTCCGGCGCCCCACCGGCGGCCGCGCCGTGTTGCACGCGCGCGAGCTCACCTACAGCGTGACCGCCCCCGTCGGCGCCCTGGCCGGCCCCGACGCCCCGCCCCGCGCCGCGTACGAGCGGATCAACGCGATGCTCGCCGCTGCACTCCTCGCCCTCGGGGTGTGCGCGACCAGCGCGCCGCGCGCCGCCCGCGCCCGCCGCCCCGACGGGGCGCCCTGCTTCGACGCGCCGGCCGCCGGCGAACTCGTGGCCGGCGCCGACGCGCGCAAACTCGTGGGGTCGGCGCAGTGGCAGGAACGTGGCGCCCTACTCCAGCACGGCTCGCTCCTGATCGAAAACGACCAGCCGCTGCTCGCTGCGTGCGCGACCGCCCCGCTCGCCTCGTACACCGCCCCCACGACGCTCGCCGCCCTGCTCGGCCGCACGCCAGACCCCGACGAGGTCGGCGCCGCGCTGTTCTCCGCGGCCGCAACGCTCGCCACCGACATCGGCGCGGCGGACGTCGAATTCGTACATGTGCCGGACGGCCAAGCGTTGTGCCTCACCGACCCCGCCTTGCGTGCCGACCTCGCACGCCTGTTGCCCCGCTACACCGATCCGGAGTGGACGTGGCGGCGCTGACCGCGTACGCCCGGCTCGCGATCGCGACGCTCGCCGCGGCCGGGCTCGGCGCGTGCCGCCCCGAGTCCGTCACCCCCGCGGCCGCCGGGAGCGACGTTGGCGGAACGGTCATCGTCGCCACGGCGGCCGACCCCGGCCTGCTACTTCCGCCGGTCGCGGCCACGACCGCCGGCAGTGCGCCGATCGACCAGGTCTACGACCGACTCGCCGACCTCGGCGACTCGCTCAACACGATCGGCGACCACGGCTTCCGTCCGCGGCTGAGCGACCGCTGGACGTGGGCCAAGGACTCGCTCTCGGTCAGCTTTCACCTCGCGCCCGGGGCGCGCTGGCACGACGGGCAGCCGGTGCGCGCGCGCGACGTCGCGTTCAGCTTCGCGCTCTACACGGACCCGGCCACGGCGAGCCCGCTCGCCCCGCTCCTCTCCAACGTCGACTCGGTCACCGCGACCGACTCGCTCACGGCGACGTTCTGGTACAAGCGCCGGCTGCCGACGCAGTTCTACGACGTCACCTACAACCTGTACGTCCTCCCCGAGCACCTGCTCGCGCGGACGCCGCGCGACCAACTCGCCGCGAGCGAGTTCGCGCGGCACCCCGTCGGCTCGGGCCGCTTCCGCTTCGCGTCGTACGCGCCCAACGACCGCCTCGAACTCGCGGCGGACCCGCGGAACTACCGCGGCCGTCCGCAGCTCGACCGCCTCGTCTGGAGCGTCGCGCCCGACTACGGCACCGCGACGATCCAACTCCTCGCCGGCGAGGCCGACTTCCTCGAGAACCTTCGCCCCGAGTCGTTCGGCCAGCCGGCGCGCACGCGCACCGTGCAGCTCCTGCCCTACCCCTCGCTCGACTACGGCTTCCTGCAGTTCAACCTGCGCGCGCCCGACGGCTCCGGGCGCCCGCACCCGCTCTTCGCCGACCGCGACCTGCGCCGCGCCCTGTCGATCGCCGTCGACCGCGAGCGCGTCGTGCGCAACGCGTTCGACTCGCTCGCCGAGGTCGCGGTCGGGCCGGTGCCGCGCGCGCTCTTCCCCGACTGGCCGCGGATCAACCAGCTGCCCTACAACGTCGCGGCCGCGCGCGCGATCCTCGACACGTTAGGCTGGCGCGCGGGCCCCGACGGCGTGCGCGCCAGGGGCGGCGTCCCGCTCGCCTTCACGGTCCTCGTCCCCACGTCGAGCGCCGTCCGCCAGCGCCTCGCCGTGCTCCTGCAGGAGCAGTTCCGCCTCGTCGGCGCGCGCGTGACCGTCCAGCCGATGGACCTCGGCGCGTTCGGCGCCCGCGAGCGCGCGCGCACCTTCGACGCCGTGGTCGGCGGCTGGCACACCGACCCGAGTCCGGTGAGCGTGCGCCAGACGTGGGGCTCGGCGGGCTCGCGTACCCCCGGCGGCTCCAACTTCGGCAGCTACGAGAGTGCCGCGTTCGACGCGCAGGTCGACAGCGCGCTCTTCAACACCAACCTCGCCAAGGGCCGCCCGCACTGGTTGCGGGCGTACCAGACGATCGTCGACGATGCGCCGGCGATCTGGCTGTTCGAGCCGCGGCTCGTCGCCGGCGCGCACCGCCGCCTCCACGTCGTGGGCCTCCGCGCCGACGGATGGTGGACGCGACTCGGCGATTGGTCGATCCCGCCGCGCGAGCGCATCGGCCGCGACCGCGTGGGGTTGCGCTGACCGCGTCGCCTTCCCCTCCCGCCCGCCACGGTGCTCCGCCTCGCCCTCCGCCGCCTCGCCCAGGCGGCCGCGACCGTGTTCGTCGCCGTCACGGCGAGTTTCGCCCTGCTGCATCTGGCGCCGGGCGATCCGGTCGCGGCGATGCTCGACCAGCCGACGATGAGCGAGGCCACGCGCGCCGCCCTCCGCGCGCGCTTCGCCTTCGACCGCCCGCTTCCCGAGCAGTACGCCCGCTGGATCGCGGCGGCCCTCCACGGCGACCTCGGCTGGTCCTTCACGCAGCAGCGGCCGGTCACGGCCGTCCTCGCCGACGCCCTGCCCCGCACCGCGCTCCTCGTCGGCACCGCGCTGCTGCTCGCCTTCGCCGCCGGGCTCGCGTTAGGCGCGTTCGCCGGCTGGCGGCCGCGACACCCGGCCGCGCGCACCCTCCTCGGCGCGGCGGTGGTGCTGCACGCCGCGCCGGAGTTCGTCATCGGCCTCGCGCTCGTCGCGCTCGTCGCGGTGCGCTGGTCGCTGCTCCCCGCGGGCGGCTACGCCGACCCGGTCGCCGACTCGCTCTTCACCGGCCCCGAGCGCCTGGCCGACCACCTGCGCCACCTCGTGCTGCCCGCCGGCGCCCTCGCGCTCGGCTGGACGGCGATCATCGCCCGCCACCAGCGCGCGGCGGTCGGCGACGCCGCCCGCGGCGACTACGTCCGGACCGCGCGCGCCAAGGGGCTGGCGGAACGCGGCGTGCTCGTGCGCCACACGTTGCGGGCGGCGATCGCGCCCACCGTCGCGCTGCTCGGGCTCGCGCTCCCCGCCCTCGTCGGCGGCGCGGTGGTCACCGAGAGCGTCTTCGCGTGGCCGGGGATGGGGCTCCTCGCCACCCAGGCGGTGGGCGCGCGAGACTACGCGCTCGTCACGGGGACGGTGGTCGCCGGGAGCGTGGCCGTCGCGCTCGGCGGCCTGCTCGCGGAGCTGCTGCAGGCGTGGCTCGACCCCCGCGCGCGGGAGCACGCGTGAGCGCGCTCCCCACGCCCGCGATGTCCGTCGCCGCGGTCCCGGCGCTGCCGCTGGCGCGCGCGGCGCGCGCCGAGGCATCGTTCGTGATGCGACTCGCCGAGCGCGGCCGTGGGGCGATGGCGGGCGTGCCGTGGGGCGTGCGGCTCGCGGCGGGGACGCTCGCGCTGTTCGTCGCCGCGGCCGCGCTCGCGCCGCACCTCGCGCCCTACGACCCGGCGCGCCAGTTCGACCTCGTCGCGCTCCAGAATGCACGCCCGTCGTCCGCGCACCCGCTCGGCACCGACCCGTTCGCGCGCGACGTCCTGAGCCGCGTCCTGTTCGCCGCGCGCACGTCGCTCGGCGTGGCCGCGCTCGGCGCGGCCACGGCGACCGCGTTAGGTGTGGCGGTCGGCGGCGCCGCGGGTGCGCTCGGCGGCCGGGCGGAGGGCGCGCTGATGCGCGTCGTCGACGCGGTGCTCGGCGTCCCGCGCGTGCTGCTGCTGCTCGCCGTCGTCGCGCTCTGGTCGCACGTGCCGGCCCCGGTGCTCGCGCTCGCCCTCGGCCTCACGGCCTGGCCGGGGACGAGCCGCCTCGTGCGCGCGCGCGTGGCCGCCGTGCGCCGCGCGGAGTTCGTCGAGGCCGCGCGCGCGCTCGGCGCGTCGCCCGCGCGCGTCCTCCTGCGCCACCTGCCGCCCCACGCCGCCGGCACGGTCGGCGTCGCGGCGACGCTCCTCTTCGGCGAGCTGCTCGGGCTCGAGGCCGGGCTCTCCTTCCTCGGGCTCGGCGTTAGGCCGCCCGACGCCAGCTGGGGGAGCATGGTGCAGGACGGCGCGGCCTACGTGGCCGACGCGCCGTGGACCGTCGCCGCGCCGGTCGCCTGCGTCGTCGCCTGCGTCCTCGCGGCCAGCGTGCTGGGCGATTGGGCGGGCGACCGTGCGCGGGGCGCCGACTGATGCCCGGCACGCCCACGACTACACTCTCCCGCGTGTCCCCCGCGCTCTCCATTCGCGACCTGCGCACGTACTTCCACGGAGCCGACGCGCCCGCGCGCTCGGTGGACGGCGTGTCGTTCGACGTGCTGCCCGGCGAGACGCTCGGCGTCGTCGGCGAGAGCGGCTGCGGCAAGAGCGTCACCGCCCTCTCGGTCCTCCGCCTCGTTCGCCCGCCCGGGCGCATCGAGCCCGGGAGCGAGATCCTCTTCGACGGGAAGGACCTGCTGGCGATGAGCGAGCGCGAACTGCGCGCCATCCGCGGCGACCGGATCGCGATGATCTTCCAGGAGCCGATGACCGCGCTCAACCCCGTGCTCACGGTCGGCGCGCAGATCGCCGAGGTCCCGCGGGTGCACGCGGGACTCGGGCGGAAGGCGGCCTGGGCGCGCGCGGTCGAGATGCTCGCCGCCGTCGGCATCCCTGACCCCGCGCGCCGCGCGGGCGAGTACCCGCACCAGCTCTCGGGCGGCATGCGCCAGCGGGTGATGATCGCGATGGCGCTGGTCATGAACCCCGCCGTCGTCATCGCCGACGAGCCCACGACCGCGCTCGACGTCACGATCCAGGCGCAGATCCTCGAGCTGCTGGCCGAGATGCAGACGCGGCTCGGCACGGCGATCGTGCTCATCACGCACGACCTGGGCGTCGTGGCGGAGGTCGCGCGGCGCGTGGTGGTCATGTACGCGGGCGAGGTGGTCGAGGAGGCGCCCGTGGGCCGGCTGTTCGACGCGCCGCGTCACCCCTACACCGAGGGCCTGCTGGCCGCCGTGCCGCGCCTGGGCGAGCCGCGCGAGCGCCTGGCGACAATCCCCGGCACCGTGCCGCCCGCGACCGCGTGGCCCGCGGGCTGCCGCTTCCGCGAGCGCTGCCCCTACGCGTGGGAGCGCTGCGAGCGCGAGCACCCGCCGCTCTACGAGGTGGACGCCGGCCACGCCGCGCGCTGCCACCTCGTCGACGACCCCGCGCGCCGCGCCGGCCGCCACCTCCCGCTCGCGTCCGCCCGGTGAGCGCGCCGCACGTGCCTACCGCTCCCGCCGTGGCGTCGGACGACCCGGCGCCACTCCTCCGCGTCCGCGACCTGAAGAAGCACTTCCCGATCGCCCGCGGGCTGTTCGGACGCGATGCGGGCGCCGTGCGCGCCGTCGACGGCGTGTCGTTCGACCTCGCCGCGGGCGAGACGCTCGGCCTCGTCGGCGAGAGCGGGTGCGGCAAGACCACGACCGGGCGCGCCGTGCTCCGCCTCGTCGAGCCCACCGCGGGCGCGGTCGCGTTCGAGGGGCGCGACGTGCTCGCGTTGGGCGCGCGCGAGCTGCGCCGGCTCCGGCGCCACATGCAGCTCGTCTTCCAAGACCCGTTCTCCTCGCTCAACCCGCGCATGACCGTCGGGGCGACGGTGCGCGAGGGGCTCACGATCCACGGCCTCGCCGAGGGCGCGGCGGCCGACCGCCGCGTCGCGGAACTGCTCGACGAGGTCGGTCTCCGCCCCGAGTACGCGTCCCGCTACCCGCACGAGTTCTCCGGCGGACAGCGCCAGCGCGTCGGCATCGCGCGCGCCCTCGCCGTCGAGCCCAAGCTCGTCGTCTGCGACGAGCCCGTCTCCGCGCTCGACGTCTCGGTGCAGGCGCAGGTCGTCAACCTCCTGCAGGACCTGCAGCGGCGGCGCGGCCTCGCCTACCTCTTCGTCGCGCACGACCTCTCCGTGGTCGAGCACGTCGCCGACCGCGTGGCCGTCATGTACCTCGGCAAGATCGTCGAACTCGCCCCGAGCGCGCGACTCTACGCCGAGCCGATCATGCCGTACACGCAGGCCCTGCTGTCGGCGATCCCGACGCCGCGCCCCGGGGCGAAGCGGAACCGCATCGTACTCGCCGGGGACGTGCCGTCGCCCGCCGACCCGCCGAGTGGGTGCGTCTTTCACCCGCGCTGCTTCCACCCGCAGAAGGACGCGGCGTGCGCGGCCATCGTCCCCCCGCTCGAAGAGAAGGCGCCGGGCCACTGGGCGGCGTGCATCAAGCAGCCGCCGACGGCGATCGACTGGGCGCGGCAGCAGGCCGCGGGCGGGACGCGAGCGCCCGAGCGGTACCTGCCCGTCCTCGGCGCGTCGTAGGCGGCGGGGCGTCGCCCGCCGGGGGCTCGTAGCGGCCGCGGCGCGGGCGTATCCTACCGCGATGGCCTCTACCCTGCCGCCGCCCGTGCCCGACGGTCGCGCCGTCGTCGACGTGGGCACCACCGCCGTCGACGCCACGCCGCCGTGGGCCGACCGCTCGTTCTTCGGCCACCCGCGCGGGCTCGCCACGCTCTTCCTCACCGAGTTGTGGGAGCGCTTCTCGTTCTACGGGCTGCGGCCGCTGCTCGTGCTGTTCATGTCGGCCGCGCTCGCCCAGGGCGGCTTCGGCTTCGCGCGGCCGGCGGCGTCCGCGGTGGTCGGCATCTACGCCGCGTCGGTCTACCTCGCGTCGCTGCCGGGCGGGTGGGTCGCGGACCGGCTGCTCGGGCTGCGGCGCGCGGTGCTCTACGGCGCGGTGCTCATCACCTTCGGGCACCTCTCCATCGGGCTCTCGGGCTTCGCGGTGAGCAAGACGCCCTTCTTCCTCGGGCTCGTGCTGATCGTGCTCGGCACCGGGCTGCTCAAGCCGAACGCGTCGGCGATGGTCGGCGAGCTCTACCCCGAGGGCGGGGCCCGGCGGGACGCGGGCTTCTCGGTGTTCTACATGGGGATCAACTCGGGGGCGATCGTCGGGCAGATCGTCGCCGGCCAGCTGGGCGAGCAGGTCGGCTGGCACTGGGGCTTCGGCATCGCCGGCGTGGGGATGCTGATCGGCCTCGTCACCTACGCCCTCCGCGCGCCGCGTACGTTAGGCAGTCTCGGGACGCGACCCGCGGAGCACCCGGACGCGACCGTCGACGCGGCGCGCCGCGCGGGCGCCGCGCGAGCGCTCGGGATCGGCGTGCTGGCCCTGGCCGCGGTCTTCGCGCTCGGCGCGTCGGGCCTCGTCGCCCTCGACCCGCAGACGATCGCGAAGAGCATGGCGTACGTGCTCGGCGGGACGACGGCGCTCTACTTCGCGTACATCTTCACCGCGGGCGGCCTCACGCGCGCGGAGCGGCCGCGCGTGCTCGTGATCTTCCTACTCTTCGTGTTCGCGGCGGTGTTCTGGGCCGCGTTCGAGCAGGCGCCGACGTCGCTCAACCTGTTCGCCAAGGACTTCACCGAGCGGCACTTCTTCGGGCACGAGGTCGCCGCGTCGTCCTTCCAGTCGATCAACTCGTTCTTCGTAGTGCTCTTCGCGCCGATCTTCGGCGCGCTCTGGGAGGGCCTCGGGCGGCGCGGGCGCAACCCGTCGTCGCCGGCCAAGTTCTCGATCGCGCTGCTGCTCGCGGCGGCCGGGTTCGGGCTGATGATCATCCCGGCGCGGACGCTCGTCGCGACCGGCGGCGCGGTGAAGGTCAGCGCGATGTGGCTCGTCGTCAGCTACTTCTTCCAGAGCATCGGCGAGTTGTGCCTGAGCCCCGTCGGGCTGTCGTCCATGACCCAGCTCAGCCCGCGGCGCTACGTCGGGCAGATGATGGGCATCTGGTTCCTGTCGATCTCGGTCGGCAACCTCGTGGCTGGCCTCGTCGGCGGGAGCGTCGACCCGGAGAAGCTCGCGCAGACGCCCGCGCTGTTCACGTGGACGACGGTGGCGCTCGTCGTCGCGGCGCTCGCGCTCGCGGCGCTGGTCGTGCCGGTGCGGCGGATGCTCGCGGAGGCGGGCGAGGGCGCGGCCTGACGCGCCCCGCGGCCGGCCGAAGGCGTCGCGCCGCGCCCCGTCAGGCGGGATCCGGTTAGGCCGTGCCCGCGGCGCCGCCGCCGTCGACCACCGCGAGCGCGGCCCTGACCCGCGCCGCGCGGGCGAGCCGCACGACCGCGCCCACCGCGAGCAGCACGCCCAACGCCGACCAGCCGTCGAACAGCCACCCCGTCCCCCACACGCGCGCGTCCGCGCCCGGCGCGTCGGTCGTCACGAGCCCGTAGAGCTGCAGCACGAAGATCCCGCCCGCGTGCACCCCGACGTTGGCCAGGAGCGTCCCCGCGCGGTGGTAGAGGCCGCCGAGGTACGAGCCGACGAGCCAGAGCGAGAGGAACGGGGGCGCGAGCACCGCGAGGTACTGCGGTCGCGGCAGCATCCCGGCGAGCGCGACCAGGCCGGACGCCCAGTGCACCGCGGCCGGCGCCGCCGGGCGCCCGAGGAAGTGCACGCCCGCGTAGAAGGCGCTGCCCGCCGCGAGCGCGCCGGCCGACGCGTGCGCGCGGCGCAGCCCGCCGTCGATCACGCCGCGGAACAGCAACTCCTCGAACAGCGCGACCACGAGCGCGACGGCGAGCGCGGTGAGCACCCGCCCCGCGATCCGGCCCGGCGTCGCCGCCGCGTCGAGCACGCGCCCGCCTGCGACGAGTGGAACCGCGGCCGCGGCCAGGGTCGTCCCGGCGCCGAAGAGCGCGCCCGCGCCGAACGCGCGCCGGCTCGCCCAAGGATGCGCGAGCCCCACGTCCCGCCACCCGCGCAGGCGCAGCGTGCGCAACAGCGGGCGCAGCCCGGCGAGCGCGAAGGCTTGCAGGAGGCGCGTCTGGTAGCGATACAGCGGATGCGCCGCGAGCGGGGCGAGGATCGGCGCGTGCACCGCGAGCGCGCGGACTCCGCGGTAGAGCCACGGCGCACCGAGCGCGGCGGCGACGAACACGGTCACGACGTAGCGCGCGATCGCGCGCCCCGCCCGCGACGGCACTTCGGCCGGATCGGGCGGCGGGGGCAAGTCCTTCACGTGCGGGGGTGGCAGGGTCCGCCGGCGCGATCGGCCGGGCTCACGGCCAATTGTACAGACTGGCCGGGGCGGAACGCTCCCGGCCGTTGCCGACGTCACGCGGCTCGCGCCAGAAGGTGCGCGTGAGGTCGCGGTTGTCGAGGATGATGCGGAACTTGGGAGCGCCGGGCTCGCGGGTGAGCGGCTTGGCGATGTCGATGCGCCAGAGCCGCCGCGATCCCTGCGGGAACGCGCCGAGCAGCCCCAGGCCGACCGACGACATGATGGGCGTATTGACGCCGTAGGGCGCGTCGCCCGCCCACAGCCGCCCCGCGTCGGCGAACGCCGCCGCGCCGAACTCGCCGATGCCGAACTTGGGGCCGAAGACCACGCGCGGCTCGACCCGCGCCACGGCGCGCGCCGCGCCCGCGAGCGCGACGCCGCCGTAGCCGCGCACGCCGCCGTCGCGGTCGCCTAACGACAGCTGCACCGGGATGCGCGGGCGCCGCGTCCCCGCGACGTCCAGACTCGACACGAGGCGGAAGCGCGACCCCGGGACCACGTACCACGCCCCCCGCCCGCCGACGATGATCCCGTCCCACGCTTCGGCCGCGTTGTCGCGCCGAGCCTCGCCCCGCATCTCGCCCGCGACGAACGAGCGCGGCCCGCCCGCCCCGGCGTACAGGTCGGTCGAGACGAAGTAGTCGTCGTCGTGCGAGCGGAAGAACGGGATGCTGCGCCCGAAGAGCACGCTCGCCTGGAAGCCGCGCCGCACGTCCTGCGTCCCATTCAGCGCGTCGAACCCCGTCACGCGCGCGAACGACACGTCCCGCACGCCCCACAGCGCGTTGAGCCGCGCCACGTCCTGCCCCGGAAAGCGCGCCGAGGGCCGGAACCCGAGCGGCCGGCCGGCGTCGGGCACATTCCCCGAGTCGCTCAGCACGCGCACCCCGTCGCCCGTGGACGTGTGCTCGAACGACGCCGACGCGCCGAAGAGGCTGAGCCGCCCGGGCACCCCGAGCCGCACGACGCCGCCGACGTTCGCGTACCGGCGTTCGTAGAAGAGCGCGTTGGACTCCTCGCCCGGGCGGATCAGCTCGAGGTAGTTGTGCGCGTCGCCCGCCGCGGTGCGCCAGCCGACGCGCTGCAGGTCGGTGTAGAACGGGTGGCTCAAGTCGGCCGCCCACTCGCCGCCGACGTCGCGCCGCTCGCCGAGCAGCGACAGCTGGTACGGGCGGCCGAGGAACTGGTAGTTCTCGAGGCGCCCGAGGTAGCCGTCGCGGTAACCGACGCCCCCCCAGTACCACTCGGCCGACGCGTAGACGGCCTGCCCCCCGAGGTTCGCGTCGCCCACGCGCACGGTGGACACCGCCGGCGCCGCGCCCCCCGAGAACGCGGCCACGTTGAGCAGTAGCGAGAACTCGTCGCGCGTGCCGACGAGCAGGATCACGCCGCCCGCGCCGTCGTCGTACGGTCGCACCCGCGCGTCGACGAGGAACGGCTGCGCGCGCAGGATGCGCTCCGACTCGGACCGCCGCAACTCGTCGCACCGGTCCCCCTCGCGCAGGAGGAGGAAGTGGCGGATCACGCCGTCGCGCGTGGTCGCGTGCAGGGCCGTCACCCGGCGCTCGAGCTTCTTGAGCCGGCGCGGCACGCGCTGGTTGGCGAGCGGCGGATTGGCGTCGACGACGATCTCGCGCACGACCTGTCCGCGGCACGCCACGAGGGGGCGCCCCTCGAACCGCCGCGCGCCAGTATCGGGGGGCGACGGCGCGGTCGCGCGCACCTGCGGTCCCGGCGGCGCGGCCGGGAGTGGGACCTGCGCCGGCGTTTGCGCGGGCGTCTGCGCCGCCGCGCGCGACCGCGCCCCTGCCACGTACGCCAGCGCGCACCCCAGCGCGCGCGCGGCTCGTGCGGCTCGTCGCGCCACCTACTTGCCCATGCGCCGTTTGAGCGCGGCGAGCATCGCGTCGGCGTCGGCCGGGGCGCCCGGCGCCCCGCCGTCGCCCGCGCCGCCGGGCGGCGCGGCCTCGCTCTGCCCCGTTGCCGCGAGCCGGCGGTACTCCGCCGTCATCTCCGCAACTTCCCGCTCGGCGAGGGCGAGCTCGCGCGCCTGCACCTCCGCCTTCGCTTCGAGGACGGCGACGCGCTCGGCCTGCGTCGCGGCGAAGCGCTCCGCGACCGCGACCGTCTCCGCGTCGTGTACCTCCGCCGCGAGTCGCCCGCGGCGGCGCGTCGTCTCGAGTTCCGCGCGCGCCGCGTCCACCCGCGCCCGCGCCACGGTGACTCCCTGGCGCATGTCGTCGACCCCCAAGCGCGCGGCCACCAGCGCGTCGCGCATCGCCGCGACCGAGGCGCGCCGGTCGTCGGGCGACCGGCGCCCGTCGAGCGCGCCGTGGAGAGACGAACGGAGGTGGTCGAACATGCGGGGCGGGAAACGGGAGCGGGCGGCGCGCACGCGGCGGACGGGCGCGCGCGCCGTCCCGCAACGACTGCTGGCCTACGTACCACACAGATCGCAGCTGGGCCGGTCGCGGCGGCGCGCGGGAAGCTTACTCGCGGGACCCCCGCCCCGGCAGCGTGCCCGACGGTCCGGGGGCGCGTGGCCGACGCCTTGCTGGCGGCCGCACGGCCGAGCCGTCTAGCTTGCGCCAGCGCCGCCCCGCCCCCCGCGGGGCGTCCCGCTCGGCGCGGCCGTTCGGGCGCTCCGTTCCCGCCAGCGCCACCGTGCTCTACGTCTGCATCCCGACCTACAACGAGGCCGTCACCGTCGGCGTGCTCCTGTGGCGCCTCCGCACGGTGCTCGGGGCGCAGGGCCCGGCCCGCGACTACGAGGTCGTCGTCTACGACGACGCGAGCGACGACGCGACGCCCGAGGTCCTTGCGCCTTACGCCCGCGTCCTCCCGCTGACGGTCCTGCGCGCGCCGGCGCGCGGCGGCCAGTCGGCCGCGGTCGAGGCGCTCGTCCGCCACGTGGTCGCGCGCTCGACGGACCCCGCGGCGGACGCGCTCGCGCTGCTGCAGGCCGACTTCACGGACGCCCCCGAGCTGCTCCCGACGCTCCTCGCGTCCTTCGACGCGGGGGCCGACGTTGCCGTCGCGCGCCGCGCGCCGGACCCCGCGCAGCCCGCGGGCGAGTACCGGCTGCGACGGCTCGCGGCGCTCCTGCTGCCGCTCGGCCGCGCGGCGGCGCGCGACCCCGCGGCGGGCGACCCGGCGGCGCTCGTCAGCTTCATGCGGGTGTTCCGCGTGGCCGTGCTGCGCGACGCGCTCCGCGCCGCGGGGCGGCGCCCGCTGCTCGACGCGCCCGGCGTCGCCGGCAGGGCGGAGCTCCTCGTGCGCGCCGCCCCGTTCGCGCGGCACGTGGCCCGGATCGACGCGCCGCAACCGCCGGCCCAGCTCCGTACGCGCGCGTCGCGCCTGGAGTGGCCGCGCGAGTTGCGCGCGCTGACGGCGCTCCTCTGGCGCCTGCGCGGCGGCGCCCCGGGGCGGACCGCGCCGGCGCCCGACGCCCCCGCGGCACGCGCGCGACCGCGCGGGCGCCCGGACCCGGCGGCCGGCCCGCCCGCGCCCGCGGCGCCGTCCGCGGGCGCCGAGCCGTCAGGCGGAGATCCGTTAGGCATAGATCCGTTAGGCACAGATCCGTTAGGCGCCGAGCCGGCCGCCGACGCGACTCGCGACCCCAACGCGGCCGCCGAGGAGCCGCGCGCGCGGCGTCGCCGGCGCTCCCCCCGGCGACGCGGCCGCGCCGCCGCGGCGGCCGCCGGCGACGCCAACCCCGACGGCGGCGACGCGGCCCCGCCGGGCCCGGCGGGGACAGCGCCCGACATCGAGCCAGCGCGCGACGACGCGGAACCCGACACCGCCACCGAAGCTGCGACGGAGACCGACACGGAGGGCGCCCCGGCCCGTCGGCGGAGGCGGCGCCGCGGCGGGTCGCGGCGCGGCGCGCGGGGAGGCGACGCCGCGGCGGGCGCGGACGACGCGAGTGACCGTCAGGGTCAACCCGGGGTAGCACCCGCAGACACCGACGGCGACGCGGCGACGCGGTAGCCGCACGTTCCGACTTCTTCTCGACATGATCGCTCTGCTCTCCCCCCCGGGGCCCGGGCGCGCGCCAGCCTCGCGCTCGGCGGCGTCGCGCTCCTGACGTTCGGCGCCGCGCGCCCCGGGCCGGCCCAACCCGCGACGACGGCGCTCGCCGCCGCGCCGGCCGCCGTCTCCGTCCCCTGGGGCGTCGGCGAGCGGCTGACGTTCGACGTCAAGCTCGGCATCATCCGCGCGGGCACCGCGGCGCTCGAAGTGCCCGAGATCGTCGACGTCCGCGGCAGGCCCGCCTACCACGCGACGTTCCACCTCACGGGCGGCGCGTTCTTCTACCACGTCGACGACACGTACGAGACGTGGATGGACACCACCACGCTCTCGTCGCTTCGGTTTCACCAGACGCAGCTCGAGGGCGGGAAGCGGCGCGTCAAGCGCTACGAGATCTTCCCCGAGCGCTCGACGTTCCAGGACGGTACCCACCCGGAGGAGAAGTCCGTCCCCGACCCGCTCGACGACGGATCGCTGCTCTACGCGGTGCGCACGCTGCCGCTGCACACGGGCGACGTCTACGAGTTCAACCGCTATTACAAGCCCGACCGCAACCCGGTACGCGTGCGCGTGCTGCGCCGCGAGAAGGTGAGCGTCCCCGCGGGCACGTTCGACGCGGTGGTCGTCGCGCCGACCGTCAAGACCAAGGGCTACTTCTCGGAAGGCGGGCGCGCCGAGGTGTGGCTCTCGGACGACGCCAATCGCCTCGTGCTGCGCGTGCAGTCGTCGCTGCCCGTCGGCTCGCTGTCGATGCAGCTCAGGACGTTGCAGCTCGGCCGCAAGCCCGCCGCCGGCTGATCGGCGGGCCGCGCAGGCCGAGACGGTCCGGGCTAGAACGCGTCGTCGAAGCGCTGCCGCATGCGCCGGGCGAGCGCGGGGTTCGCGACGCGAAGCACGAGGTAGATCACCAGCCCGACGAGCGCGACGCGGATCGCCAGCGACACGATCCAGAGGAAGAGGCCGATCGCCGTCCCGAGCAGGCCGGTGGCGATGCCGAAGACGAGCTTGAGCGCGACGACGCCGAGGATCGCGCAGAGACCGAGGGCGAAAACGGTGCGGAACATGAGCGGTCGGACGAGGGGTTGAGGACGGACGCCGTGGCCCCTACGCCCGCCGCCGGGCGCGGGTTTCGACCGGGCCCTCGGCGCCCTAGGTTCCCACGCATGTCCGACACGCTGTACCAAATCATGGGGCGCCACCGCGCCGAGCCCGTGCCCGTGCGCAAGCCGGGTTGGCTCAAGGTGAAGGCTCCCGGCGGCCCCAACTACCTGCGGCTCAAGCAGCTCATGCGGGAGCTCGACCTCCACACGGTGTGCGAGGAGGCCCGCTGCCCCAACGTCGGCGAGTGCTGGGAGCATGGCACGGCCACGTTCATGATCCTGGGCGACGTCTGCACGCGCAACTGCGCTTACTGCGCGGTCGCGCACGGGCGCCCGCCCAAGTTCGATCCCGCGGAACCGGCGCGCGTGGCCGAGGCCTGCGCGGAGATGGGGCTGCGCCACGTCGTACTGACCTCGGTGGACCGCGACGATCTGCCCGACTTCGGCGCGTGGGCGTTCGCCGAAACGGTGCGCGAGATCAAGGCCCGACTCCCCGGCGCGAGCGTCGAGGTGCTGGTGCCCGACTTCCAGGGGCGCGAGAGCTCGATCGCCGCGGTGCTCGAGGCGCGCCCGGACATCTACAACCACAACACCGAGACCGTCCCGCGCCTGTACAAGAAGTGCCGCCCCGGCGGCCGGTACGCGCGCGTGATGGAGATCTTCCGGGCGAGCAAGCGCCTCGCGCCCGACATCCCGACCAAGACGGGGATCATCCTCGGGATGGGCGAGACCAACGAGGAGGTCGTCGCCGTGATGCGCGACCTGCGCGCGGTCGACGTCGACATCCTCACGCTCGGCCAGTACCTGCGCCCCTCGGACGGGCACGTCGCGCTCGACCGCTACGTCACGCCCGAGGAGTTCGCGTGGTTCCGCGACGTCGGCATGACGCTCGGCTTCCGCCACGTCGAGAGCGCACCGCTCGTGCGCTCGAGCTATCACGCGTGGGAGCAGGTGCAGGCCGCGCAGGGTGCGCTGGCCTGAAGTTCGCGCCGCGGGTCGTCCCTCGTGGCGCTCGGCACGACATTCCTGCCCTTTCCTGGCCCTCCCCCTCCATGGCCGCCAAGAAGTCTGACTCGTCGCGCAACGGCGCGACCGCTGTGCTGGACGCCCCCGCCGCCCCCGACCCCGCCGGCGACGCGGAGCTCAACCGCGCGCTCCTGCGCTCGATGTTCCTGCAGCGCCGCTTCGAGGAGCGCACCGCCGAGGCCTACGCGATCGGCAAGATCGGCGGCTTCTGCCACCTCTACATCGGGCAGGAGGCCGTCAGCGCGGGCGCGATGAGCGTCCTGCGCCCCGACGACTACGTGATCACGACCTACCGCGACCACGGCCAGGCGCTCGCCCGCGGCATCCCCGCGCGGGCGGTGATGGCCGAGCTCTTCGGGCGCTCGGGCGGCGTGGTCGGCGGCAAGGGCGGCTCGATGCACCTCTTCGACAAGCGCACCAACTTCCTCGGCGGGCACGGCATCGTCGGCGCGAACGTGCCGTTAGCCACGGGCGTCGCCTACGCCATCAAGTACCGCGGCGGCGACCAGGTGTGCGTGTGCTTCATGGGCGACAGCGTGCCCAACACCGGCGCCTTCCACGAGGCGCTCAACATGGCGGGGCTGTGGAAGCTGCCCGCCGTATACGTGATCGAGAACAACCGCTACGGCATGGGCACCGCCGTCGACCGCGCGTCGGCGATCCACGACATGTACCGCCGCGGCGACGCCTACGGCATCCCCAACGCGGAGTGCGACGGCCAGGACGTCTTCGCCGTGCGCGCCGCCGTGGCCGAGGCAGTGGAGCGCGCGCGGACCGACAAGGTCCCCACACTCCTCGAAGTGCTCACCTATCGCTTCATGGGTCACTCGATGAGCGACGCGGTGAGCGGCACCTACCGGAGCAAGGCCGAGCTCGAGGAGGAGCTCAAGCGCGACCCGATCGCGCAGCTGCGTGCGAAGATGCAGGAGCGCGGGCAGATCGACGACGCCGGCGCGCAGGCGATGGACGACGAGGCGAAGGCGGAGGTGCAGGACGCCTGGGACTTCGCCGACGCGAGCCCCGAGCCCGGCCCCGACGCGCTGTACGAGCACGTGCTCGTCGACACCACCAGCTGACCCCGATGCCCGTCCTCACCTACCGCGACGCGCTCGGCCAGGCGCTGCGCGAAGAGATGCAGCGCGACGACCGCGTCTTCCTCCTCGGCGAGGAGGTCGCGGAGTACAACGGCGCGTACAAAGTGTCGAAGGGACTCCTGCAGGAGTTCGGCCCGATGCGCGTCGTCGACACGCCGATCACCGAGCTCGGCTTCGCCGGCCTCGGCGTGGGCGCGGCGATGGTCGGCCTGCGCCCGGTCGTCGAGTTCATGACCTGGAATTTCGCGCTCCTCGCGATCGACCAGGTGGTGAACCACGCCGCCAAGATGCTCTACATGAGCAACGGGCAGTTCCCGATCCCGATGGTCTTCCGCGGGCCCAACGGCGCGGCGCTCCAGTTAGGCGCGCAGCACTCGCAGGCGTGGGAGAGCTGGCTCGCCCACATCCCGGGGCTCAAGGTGGTCGCGCCGGGCACGCCGTACGACGCCAAGGGACTGCTCAAGGCCGCCATCCGCGACGACAACCCGGTGTGCGTGCTCGAGGGCGAGATGCTCTACAACACCAAGGGCGAGGTCCCCGACGACGACTACGTCGTCCCGATCGGCAAGGCCGACCTCAAGCGCGAGGGCGACCACGCGACGATCGTCACGCACGGCAAGATGGTCCTCGTCGCGATGCAGGCCGCCGACCAGCTGGCCAAGGAGGGGATCCGCGTCGACGTCGTCGACCTCCGCACCGTGCGTCCGATGGACACCGAGGCCGTCTACGCGAGCGTGCGCAAGACCAACCGCTGCGTCGTGCTCGAGGAGGGCTGGGAGCTCTGCGGCGTGGGGGCGCAGGTGGTCGACTACGTGCAGCGCGACTGCTTCGACGACCTCGACGCGCCGGTGCTGCGCGTGCACCAGGCGGACGTGCCGATGCCGTACGCCAAGCAGATCGAGCGGCGGGCCAAGCCGGACGTGCCGAAGGCGGTCGCCGCCGTCAAGAAGGTCCTCTACCTCGACCAGTAAGGCGCTCATGGCGACGAAAGTGATGATGGAGGCCCTCTCGCCCACGATGGAGGAGGGGCGCCTCGTGAAGTGGCTCAAGGCCGAGGGCGACGCGGTCAAGGCCGGCGACACGCTCGCCGAGGTCGAGACGGACAAGGCGATCATGGAACTCGTCGCGCGCGGCGACGGCGTGCTGCGCGCGCGGCTCATCGCCGAGGACACGGCGGTGCCGGTCGGGCAGACGATCGGCGTGATCGGCACGGCCGACGAGGACGTCACCGCGCTCACCGGCGGCACCGCGCGGGCGCCCGCGGCCGCCTCGGCGGCCCCCGTCGGGGCGGCCGCGGGCGCCGGCCTTGAGCTCTCGCCCGACGGCATCCGCGAGGCCGCGAAGTCGAGCCGCGTCGCACCCGAGCAGGTCTTCGCCGGGCCGGACGGCGCGCGCGAGCAGGCCGGCACGTCGAGCATCCCGCTGACGCCCGAGCAGCAGCAGGGCGAGTCGTCGACACCCCCGCAGGAAAAGGTCGCCGCGCACGACACGCCGATCGCCCCGGCCGGGCACGACGGTGAACCAGTGGCGCCGCGCGCGCCCGCCGCGGCGAACGGCCGCGCCCTCGCCTCGCCGCTCGCGCGGCGGCTGGCGAGCGAGCGCGGGCTCGAGATCGGCCGCCTGCACGGCACGGGGCCGAACGGCCGCGTGATCCGGCGCGACGTCGAGGCGGCCGAGCAGACGCCCGCCCCGACCGCGCCTCGCGAGCAGCCGCGGCAGGCCGAAGTCACGCCCGCCGTGGCGCAGCCCGCCCCCGCGGCCGGCGGCTACCGCGACGCGGCGCTGTCGTCGATGCGCAAGACGATCGCGCGCCGCCTGGCCGAGTCGATCGGCCCGGTGCCGACCTTCTACCTGACCGCGGAGTTCGACCTCGGCAAGGTGATGGAGCTGCGCCAGCAGCTCGCCGCGATGGGCGACGAGTACAAGGCGTCGGTCAACGACGTGATCCTCAAGGCCACGGCGGTCGCGCTGTCGATGCACCCCGAGGTCAACGCGCACTGGCTCGGCGACCGCATCCGCTACTGGGACACGGTGCACCTGGGGATGGCCGTCGCGATCGAGGACGGGCTGATCACGCCGGTCATCCGCGACGCGCAGAGCAAGCGGCTCTCGCAGATCGGCCGCGAGGCGAAGGCGCTCGCCGCGCGGGCGCGCGACCGCAAGCTCAAGCCTGACGAGTTCACGGGGTCGACGTTCTCGGTGAGCAACCTCGGGATGTTCGGGATCGACCAGTTCACGGCGATCATCAACCCGCCCGAGGCCGGGATCCTGGCCGTTGGCGCGGGCGAGGACAAGGCCGTGGTCGAGAACGGGGCCGTCGTCGTTCGCAAGCGGATGCGGGTGACGATGAGCTGCGACCACCGGATCATCGACGGGGCGACCGGGGCGAAGTTCCTGCAGACGCTCCGGCGGCTGGTGGAGAACCCGCTGATGCTGCTCTGAGCGGGTGCCTAACGAGTGCGCCTAACGCGGCGCGGGGGCCGGGCGACGATCGCCCGGCCCCCGCGCCGCGTTAGGCAGTCGACGGGTCCCGCGCCCCCGGCCACGGGGCGACGAATTCGAAGTCGAGCACGCGCCCGATGCGCTCGAAGTCGGCGAGATTCCGCGTGACGAGCGTCAATCCCTCAGCCCGGCAACAGACCGCCAGGAGCGTATCGTTCAGGAACGACCGCGAGTACCCGTCGCGGCGGAGGTGGCCGTCGCGCGCGAGGTCGGCCATCACCTCACCACTGCGCACGAAATCGGCGAACGCGGGCGTCAGCAGACGACGGCGGCTCGCGAACGGCTCGATCACCGCGTTCCGAACCGACCGCGGGCGGCCGGCTGCAACGGCGCCCGCCATGATCTCCTGCGCGACGATGGCGTGCAAGTAGACCGCATCCAACGCCGTCGCGTAGAACCGCTCGAGCTCCTCGGCGGCGACCCGGTCGCGGGCCGCCGCGATGTACAGGTTCGTATCGAGGACGTACCGCCTCACGGACGAACGGGATCGTCCAGGCCGATGTCCTTGATGTCGTGAGTTCCTGCAATCGCGCGGATTCCGTCGATCGCGTCGCGCTTGAACGCGATCATGTCGAGTGCTTGCTCGATGGTTTCGGTTTCCGTCGCGGTACCAAGGATGGCCTGAGCTTCGGCGATCAGCTTCGGGTCAAGGCGGTAGTTCTTGCGAACACGTCCGCTCGCGGCTCGGGGCATAAGCCTCTCAGCTTTGGATGTACACAACGATCGTATCGTCTGCCGTTCGGTGGCGCAAGCCGGTCCGTCGGAGCGCTCAGTGCTTCGTCGCGATCGCGATTACGCCCGCCGCGTTGTCGTGCCCATACTTCTGCTGCGCCGCGGCCCCGGACAGGAAGTGCACCGATTCGATCACACCCTTGGCGATCCCGCGTAACGTGGTGACATCCCCGTAGAGTTGGTCATCGACGTAGACCCGCGGCGAGGACGACCCGACGTTGGTCGACGCGGCGCGCTGCGGATCCAACGTGAGCGAGCCGCGGCCGACGAGGAACTGCGGCCGGAGCTTCCGAATCAGTTCGAAGGCGGTGGTGACATCGGTCGAATCGACCTCCGCCGAGGTGATCGTATTTCGATCACTCGGCGACCCGGACTGGGGCTGGCGTCCGGCGCAATGCGCCGACGCGAGGGCGACCACCAGGGCGAACGCCGCCGCGCGCCACTCCGTGCTCCTGCGTGCTGACATCCCGAGATCCTCCGTCAGGGTGGTCGGTCGGACGGCACACGTCGGCCAACGCGCGAGTCGGGGGGCGCGCCGCGATCGTACGGCGCGCCCCCCGACTCACGTATGACGTGCCTCGTGCCCGTGTGGCGACCGGGGCCCGGCCGCCACACGTACGCGTACACGCCGCCGTTTACGGAACGGGCGTGAGGTTGCCTTTACGCGCCAACTGCTCGTTGAGCGGAATGGGCAGCGCGGACGACAGCGGGTCCGTCGCGTGCGTCGGGTCCGCCTTGGCGGTCGGCATCCCGGGCTGCGTCACGTACGCCTTCGTGAGTCCCGAGTACGCCCGCAGCATCGTGAGGTGGTGCGGCCCCTCGAAAAGGAACGAGTAGCGGTACTCGTACAGAATTGCCGCGTGCGCGGCGGCCACTGACGTGAGGGTGGCGATCGGCGCGAGCCCGCCTTCGATCGTGTGGACGACGTTGACGTCAGTGGTGGCCGCCGCGAGCTGGCCCGCCTCCGCTTCCGCCTGCGCCCGGAGCAGGTACCACATCGCCGCGCGGCGGATCGGCAACGGCCGCGTCTGGTTGGTCGGATCCGTCAGCGTGCTCCGGTACGTCAGCGGAGTCGTGAGCACATTCGTCGCCGACGGCGTAGCGGCCTTCACCGCCTTGCTGGCCCGCGCGTCCCCGGGCTGGATCGACTGCACCCAGTTGTCCGTGAG
Source organism: uncultured Gemmatimonadales bacterium (assembly GCA_963763675.1). Classification (GTDB taxonomy): domain Bacteria; phylum Gemmatimonadota; class Gemmatimonadetes; order Gemmatimonadales; family Gemmatimonadaceae; genus BPUI01. The sequence continues at coordinate 64,991 of CAVXPN010000001.1, read as the reverse complement.
GTAAATCTTGTTGTCGGCGAGCGGGTACGGGAAGGACTCGGGTGAGCTCGGGTTGAACTCGTAGTACGGCCCGAACGCGAGACCGCTCGCCGTGGCGGTGGTGCCGCCAATTGCGGTGGTCAGCGCCGTGATCGCGGTCTGCGCGCACGACGAGCACGGCGACTGGTGGTCGAGCAGCCGGTAGACCTCGGTCTCGCCCTTCAACCCGCGGTTGAAGAGGGCGAGGTTGGCCGTCGAGGTAAAGTCGCCTTTGAGCTGGTAGCCCGAGGGTAGTGTGACCGGGACGGCCGCGTCGACGCCGCTGGCCGTCAGGTTGGCGTACCCCGAGTCGAGGAGCGCCGACACGAAGGTGAGGACCGACGTCTTGGTTCGGAGCGGATCCGGTGGGTTGATCGCCGCCGTCTGGATCGGGATCCCGAGCGTGTCGCGGAGCTGCAGCTCCTGGATGTAGCTGAGCGCCTTGAGCGTCTGCACGAGCCCAAGGACCGCGTTCTTGTCGCCCGCGGCGAGCGCCGTGACCGCCGGGTTGACGATCGCCTGGTTGGCCGAGCGGATCCCCTGGAAGAACGCCGTCCACCCCGACGCGCCGAGGAAGTCGCTCGGATCGAAGGGCACGGCGATGAGTTCGCCGACGTACCGGCCTTCGTTGGGGTCCACCCGCAGCGCGTTGCGCGCGAACCCCTCACCATACAGCAGGTAGCCGAACGTGCTGGCGGCGACGCGCCCCTGCGACACGACGCCGGCGACGAGATTCTGCACGTTCACCGGCGCCCCGAGGACCGGGGCGTCCTGGTTCGCCACGCCGAGCGGCTCGCTGCACGCGCCGGCGAGCACGACGGCGGCCGCGAGAGCCGCGGTAGTCTTCTTGACCATGATTACGTCCGTCGGCTCAGAAGGAGGAGTTGATCGAGAAGAAGAACTGCCGGCTGGGCGGGTACGGCGCGAGGTCCCAGAGGCGGGCGAGCGGCGCGTTACCGAAGTTGGAGACCTCGGGGTCCAGGCCGCGGTAGTTGGTGATCGTCGCGAGGTTGCGGCCGGTCAGCTCGACGCGAACGTCGCGCGCGAGCCCACGGGACAGCGTGTTCGACAGGTGCGTTCCCAACGCGTAGCTCAGCGTCAGCTCGCGCAGCTTGGCGAAGCTGCCGTGCTCGAGGAACGACGGGATGCCGTTCTTGTAGTTGGTCTGGTCGCGGTTGTTCGTCGCCGTGTCCGCGAGGTTACCGCCCGTGATGCTGCTCTGACCGTTCACGCCGGTCTCGAGGTACGTCTGGCTGAGGTTCGCGAGCCAGCCGCCCTTGCGCCAGTCGAGCAGCGCGGACACGCGGAGCGGGCCGTACGTGACGTCGTTCGAGAAGCCCATGATGAACGTCGGACTCGCCGATCCGTAGTACTGCTCGAGCCGGGAGCCGTTGCTGTTGAAGCCGTTGTACGCGTAGACGCCGTCCGGGGCCTTCCCCTGCTGCACCTTGATCTGCGCGGTCCGCTCGCCGAAGCCGTTGCCCGTGTTGAACGCCGGCACGGGGAGCGTGTCCACGACGCCGCGGTTGCGCGAGAACGTGGTGCGCGACTGCCAGGTGAACGACTTCGTCTGAATCGGCAGCAGGTTGAGGCCGAGCTCGATCCCGTTGTTGTGGATCCGGCCGCCGTTGATGTTCGCGACCGTGAAGCCCGTCGACGGCGCGAGGTTGCTCTGCAGCACTAAATCGCGCGTGGCCTTGTGGTACACCGTGAAGTCGCCGCCCGCGCGACCGCCCAGGAACTGCACATCGAAGCCGCCCTCCGTCTCGGCCGTGACCTCGGGGAAGATCGTCGACAGGCCGATCGTCGCCGCCGGCCGCAGCCCGACGATGCTGTTCTCCGTCAGCTGCGTGAGGAACGTGTACTTGTAGTTGAGCGGCACGCGGTTGCCCGCCTGCCCGACCGCGAACCGGACCTTGAAGTTGTCGATGCCGCGCGGCAGGTACGGCACGTTGTAGGACGCCGAGAACTTGGGGTAGTAGTAGAACTTGGCCGTGTCGCCGTTCGTACTCGAGCGCTCCGCGTTGACCGCCGCCGTCAGCAGCAGCCGCTCGGCGAGCGTCAGGAATTCCTCCTGCGCGTAGAACGAGAACGTGCGCTGCGCGGTCTGCTGCTGGAACGCCGACGTCTGGATCGCCGTGGTGAAGTTCGTCACCCCGGTCAGCAGGCCGCGGCCCTGGTTGGTCGCCTGGTTGAGCTGGCCGTACTCCTGGCGCGTGCCCACCGACGTCGTCGCCGTCGCGAAGCTGAGGATCGCCCGGTGCACGAGCGACGCGTTCAGGTTGGCGTTGACGACGTTGCTGTTGTTCTCGACGACGGTGCCCGGGTACGGGCTGATGTTACCGCTCTGCTCGACGTACGTGTTGGGCGGCGAGTAGATGCGCGCGCGGTCGGCGTAGGCGTCGATCCCGCCGAGCACGCTGAGCGACAGCGTCTGCTTCTCGCGGCTCAGGATCGACCAGTCGCCCGACGTGTTGCCGATCAGGCGGTAGACGTTCTCCGGCGTCTGGATCGCCTCCTGGTCCTGCACGACGTTGACGCCGCCGCCGACGAACGGGTTCTGGATGTACTGCCCCGTCAACGGGTCGCGTCGCCGGTAGTCGAAGTACGTCGGCGTCTGCCCGATGACGGTGTACGGCGCGATGTTGTTGTTGTCGTTGCCCGAGATGCCGCGCTGCGTGAGCGTGTGCAAGATCTCGGTGCTCGCGCGGAGGTTGACCGACGTGCCGAGCGCCTGGGCGACGTTGAGGCGGAGCGACTGCTTGTCGTAGCCCGTGTTGGTCGCCAGCCCGGCGTCGCGCTTGGCGAGCCCCGACACGAAGTAGGTCGTCCCGCTGCCGCCCCCGCCCCGTACCTGGCCGGAGGTCTCGTACGACGTGTAGTGGTTGCCGAACAGGACGGTTTGCGGGTCGACGCACCCGGCGTAGTCGGACGGCGTCAGCGTGACGCCGAAGTCGGTCTTCGCTTCCGCGACCGCCTGGTCGTACGTGAAGCAGCGCATGTCGTACTTGTTGGCCAGCGACTGCGTCCCCAGGCGCCCGATCAGGTTGACGTCCGTCTTCCCGCTCTGCCCGCGCTTGGTCGTGATGACGATCACGCCGTTCGCACCCCGCGAGCCGTAGATCGCGCCCGCCGACGCGCCCTTCAGGACCTCGATCGTCTCGATGTCCTGCGGGTTGAGGTCGGCGATGCGGTTGACCTGCTGGTCCTGAACATTCACGACACCGGCACCCGCGCCGGTGATCGAGTTCAGGCCGGTCTGGATCGCGTCGTTGCTCACGATCACACCGTCGACCACGTACAGCGGCTGGTAGTTGCCGTTGACCGTGTTGCTGCCGCGGATCTGCACCTGAACGCCGCCGCCGGGCGCGCCGCCGTTCTGCGTGATGACCGCGCCGGGGACCTTGCCCTGCAGGGCGTTCTCGACGGTCGGCTGCGGGACGCGGTTCACCTCGGCGGCCTGCACGACCGTGACGGCGTTCGCGACGTTGCGGCTCGAGACCGAGGTGGCCTGGCCGGTGACGATCTGCGCCTCCAGCTGCAGCACGTCGCGCTGCAGCGAGATCGTGCCGAGGTCGGTGACCGCGGCGGCCACCGGAATGAGCCGCGCTTGGTACCCGATGCGCCGGATGCGGATGGACTGCGCGCCTGCCGGCACCTGGATGGTGAAGCGCCCGGCGTCGTTGGTGTACGTACCGACCGTCGTACCCACGGCCTGCACCGTGGCCCCGCCGAGCGGCGTGACTGCCTCGCCGTTTACGACGCCGGCGGTCACCGTGCCGGTGACCCGGCGCTGCGCCTTCGCCTGGCCGGCGACGGCGGCGATGGCGACGGCGGCGGTGAGTGACGTACGCGATAGCCTCACATGTCCTCCTGCGGGGTGAATGACGTCCAAGCGCAGACGCGCGCGCAGACCAGTCGGCCCACCGCGAATCACGCTCGCGCCTGTACGTCCGGCGGGCAGGGGGCGCCCGACGACCGCACGGCTACGAAAAGGGAAGACTCTGGCGGACGCGACCGCGTCACAGTCGAGTCGCCGAATCGCCGCCACGATACCACTGGCCCGCGGATCGCGCCATAGCGCGCGCGCCGCAACGATCCTGCTGCCCCGGGCAGACCCGCTCCCGGCGGCGGCTAGATTCCTCGGGTCGCGCGATCGCTACGCGTCTTCTCCCCCCGACCGCCTTCATGGCTTCCTACGACGTCATCATCCTCGGCGGCGGACCCGCCGGGTACGTGTGCGCCATCCGCTGCGCCCAACTCGGCCTCGCCACCGCCGTCGTCGAGCGCGAGGCGCTCGGCGGCACGTGCGTGCTCTGGGGGTGCATCCCCGCCAAGGCCCTCCTCGAAAGCGCCAGCCTCGCCAACCACCTCAAGAAGGCCGGCGAGCACGGCATCACCCTCGGCGAGGTGTCGCTCGACTTCAGCCCCGCGATGAAGCGCTCGCGCGCCGTCAGCACCCAGAACTCCAAAGGCGTCGAGTTCCTCTTCAAGAAGAACAAGGTCACGTACCTCAAGGGCGAGGCGAGGCTCGGCCGCGGCGGCAAGCAGATCACCATCACAACCCCCGAGGGGAAGGCCGAGACGCACGACGCGCGCAAGGCCGTCGTCATCGCCACCGGCTCGCGCGTGCGCGGGTTGCCGCAGATCGGGCTGGAGCTCAACAAGACGACCGTGCTCTCGAGCGACGACGTGCTGGTGCTCGACAAGGCGCCGGGGACGATGCTCACCGTCGGCGCGGGCGCGGTCGGCTGCGAGTTCTCCGACGTGTTCAACGCCTACGGCACCAAGGTCACGATCGTCGAGGTCGCCCCGCAGATCCTGCCCCTCGAAGACGCCGACAGCGCGGCCGCGGTGGCCGCGGCGTTCAAGAAGCGCGGGATCGAGATCCTGACCGGCGCCAAGATGTCCAACGTCAAGGTCGGGCCTAACTCCGTCTCGCTCACCGTCGAGGCCAACGGCGAGACGCGCGACCTGACCGTGGACAAGGTGCTCGTCGCCGCGGGCCGCACGGCCAACACCGACACGGCCGGGCTCAAGGAGGCCGGCGTGCAGCTGACCGAGCGCGGCTTCGTCAAGATCGACGACACGTTCCAGACGAGCGTGCCCGGCGTCTACGCGATCGGCGACGTGGCCGGCAACCAGATGCTCGCCCACAAGGGCTCGCGCGAGGGGCACGTGCTGGCGGAGCTGATCGCCGGGCAGCACCCGCACCCGGTCAACTACGCCAACGTGCCTAACTGCACCTACTGCCACCCCGAGGTCGCCTCGATCGGCCTCACGGAGGCGCAGGCGAAGGAGCGCGGGCTCGACTACGCGGTCGGCAAGTTCCCCTTCTCGGCCAACGGCCGGGCGCGCACGTCCGGCGAGACCGACGGCTTCGTCAAAATCATCCGCGACAAGAAGTACGGCGAGATCCTCGGCGCGCACATCGTCGGCGCCCACGCCACCGAGTTGATCCACGAGCTGGTCGTCGCGCGCGAGAACGAGTACACGGTCGAGGAGATCGACCTCGCGATCCACGCGCACCCGACGCTGTCGGAGGCGATCGCCGAGGCGGCGCTGGACTCGATGGGGAAGATGATCCACGCCTGACGACTACGGCTGTCACCCCCGCGGAACCGGGGGTCCACCCGTCCGGGGCGAGCAGGACAGTCCCGTCGCCGAGCAAGGTGCACCCCCGCTTCCGCGGGGGTGACGGCATCGGCTCATCCGCACTGTTTCGTGCAACTCCTCGTCACCCGCCTCGGCCGCACGCCCTACCGCGACGCGCTCGACCTGATGCGCGCCGCGGCGCGGGCGCGCGTCGCGGGCGCGCTGGACGAGGACCTGCTCCTCCTCGTCGAGCACCCGCCGGTCCTCACGTTAGGCCGGCGCGCGGCCGACAACCGCCTGCTCGCCTCCCCCGCCCTCCTCGCCGCGCGCGGCGTCGAGCTGCACGAGGTCGAGCGCGGCGGCGGGAGCACGTTCCACGGGCCCGGCCAGCTGGTCGGCTACCCGATCATCGACCTCAAGCGCCACCGCCGCGACCTGCACTGGTACCTACGCCGGGTCGAGCAGGCGCTGATCGACGCGGTCGCCGAGTTCGGCGTTGCCGCCGGCCGCAACCCGCCCTACACCGGCGTCTGGACCGACCCCGAGGCGTCGGGCGACCCGCTGCCCGCGGACGCGTTCGGCGACGCGCCGGGCGCGCCCGCGCTCCGCAAGCTCGCCTCGATCGGCGTGCACGCGCGCGACTGGGTCACCTCGCACGGGTTCGCGCTCAACGTGACGGCCGAGCCGCTCGGCTACTTCGACCTCATCGTGCCGTGCGGCATCGACGGGGTCGAGATGACCGCGGTCGCGCGCGAGGCGCCCGCGCGCGTCGCGGCGGAAGTGACGGTCGCGCGTGTGGGGGACGCGGCCGCGGGCGCCCTCGCGCGGGCGTTCGACCTCGAGCCGGCCGCGCTCGACGCGGACGCGCTGCGGGCGCGCCTCGCCGTCGCGCCGAGCGCCTAGCCGCGGCGCAGCAGCGGCAGCAGGTCGAGCACCACGCCGACCGCGCCGAGCGCGAGCGACGCGAGCCAGACGCCCCGGACCCGCGTGAGCGCGGCCACGGCGCCGAGCGCGATCGCGACCTGGAAGAGCGCGACCGCGAACGCGTAGCCGTGGTGCTTCTCCATCAGTACGTCCGACTCGCGCGAGACCTCGTCGCGCGCGCGCTCCTTGGCCGCGGCCGCGCGGCGCGTCGTGTCCTGCTCGGCGGCGTAGCGTGCGGGCGTCGCGGCGAGCGCGGGCGGCACCGGGCGACCCTGGGCGGCGAGCATCGCGATCGTGCCCTGCGCGACGGCGGCCTTGATTCCCTTCGCCTGATAGAAGGCCCATTGGTCCGACGCCTCGGCCTGCAGGCGCGTCGCCTCGGTCTTGAGCGCGAGCGACTCGTTCACCGTCCCGCCGGCCTGCAGCGAACTCACGGCGGCGAGCGCGGCGAGGATCGACGTGGAGAGCGCGATCCGGCGCGTCAGCCCCGCGCCTTCGTGCTCGGCCTGGTGGTGGACGCGCTCGTGGAGCGCGTCGAGATCGACTTCGGCTTCTTCGGGCATGCGCGGAAGTTAGGCCGCTCCCGCCGCGGCGCGTTGCCACGCGCCGTACTTTGCGCGATCCTAACTCCGCCCCGTCCCGCGCCCGCCCGCCCGCCGATGACCGACCCGACGAACGCCGACCGCCCGCGGATCCCGCCCGGGCAGGTTCGCACGCTCAAGTGGCCGGTCCTGCACTACGGCGACGTGCCCGCGGTCGACCCGGCGGCGTGGCGCTTCGAGGTGACGGGGCTGGTCGAGGAGCCGTTCCGCCTGACGCTCGGCGAGTTGCAGGCGATGCCGGCGCGGGAGACGGTGTGCGACATCCACTGCGTGACGCACTGGAGCCGGCTGGACAACCGCTTCACGGGCGTGGGCGTGCACGAGCTGCTGCGCCGCGCGCGGCCGCGGGCGGACGCGGCATTCGTGTTGGTCAAGGCGGCGCAGGGCTTCACGACCAACCTCACGCTCGGCGACTTCGACCGGCCTGAGAATCTGCTCGCGTGGGCGCACGACGGCGCGCCGCTGACCGCGGAGCACGGCGGTCCGGTGCGGCTGGTCGTTCCACACCTGTATTTCTGGAAGAGCGCGAAGTGGGTGACCGGGATCGAGCTGCGGCGGAGCGACGCGCCGGGGTTCTGGGAGCAGAACGGCTACCACGCCCGTGGCGACCCCTGGCGCGAGGAGCGGCACCAGACGTCGGGGTTCGCGCAGTGGATGGCGAATTCAGTCCGAAACGAGTCGAAAAAGCGGGGGTAGGCGAGGGCGCGGGTCCACCTCGTCCTACGTAAGGCGTCCGCCCACCCACCGCCGCACCGCCTCGTACGGCTCTTTCGGGTCGCTCTTGGCCAGCGCGATCAACCGCGCCACGCTCCGCCCCAAGTCGTCCCCCTCGCGCGCGTAGACCGCGTCGAAGAGCCCGAGCTCGCGGGCGTACGTCCGCCGCGCGAGGAGCGCGGCGTTGTCGAGCGGGGTGCGCGCCACCCAGCGCGCCAGCGCGGCGGGGCCGCCGCGCGTGCGGCGCGGGTCCTGGAGCCGCGGCACGACGCTGTCGGCGAGGTAGCGGCGCGCCGAGACGGTCACCGCCGCGCGCGCCGCGAGCCGCGCCGAGCGCGCGGCCGGATCGCCGCCGGGGTGTGCCGCGTAGGCGGAGTCGACCGAGCGGCCTAACGTCGCCCAGAACTCGCCCAGGGTGCGCTCGTCCGCCCACCGCCGCTCGGCGGCCGCGGCCGACGCCGTGTCCCCGCGCGCGCGGAAGAACCGCTCCGCCCCGCGCGCGCCGACGAAGCTCGCGAAGCTCTCGTTGAACGCCGCCTGGCTCGGCGCGTAGAACGTGTTGTGCGTCAGCTCGTGGATCACGGTGTTGGCGAGGTCCACCGAGTCGCCGACGATCGCCGTGTTGAGCAGCGGGTCGTCGAACCAGCCGAGCGTCGAGAACGCCGAGGACGGGCGGAGGTAGGCGTCGTAGCCGCCGCGCAGGAGGCCGTCGCGCGCCGCCTTCGCCGCCGCGGGGTCGAAGAACCCCTTGTACGGCACCCGCCCCACGACGGGGAACCACCACGTGTACGGCGCGAGCGTGTCGCGCCGGGCGCCGGTGAGCAGGAGGAGCAGCGTGTCGCGCCCGATGTCCGTGTAGTACTCGAAGCTCCGCCCGGCCTTGAGGTGGAGCGAGTCCGCCGCGAACGTGCGCGCGGCTAGCACGAGGCCGAGCTTCCCGCGCGTCTTCGCGTCCGTCGACGACGCGGTCACCTGGGCGATCGGGCGGCGGCGCGCGAGGATGCGTCCCTCCTCCCAGCCGGCGCGCAGGAGCCAGCGGCCGTCGGCGGTCGCGACGAGGGCGAGCAGCGTGAATACGACGAGGCCGGCGAGGGCGGCGAGGGCTCGCCGCAGCCGGCGTCGGCGGCGGGTGCCCCCCGCGGTCGGATCGTAAGTTGTTGGCACTAAGAAGGTTACGAGACTGGCCGAGCGATCAGGCGGGCATGGCGGCGCGCCCCCGGGCGCGCTAGTGTTCCCGGACGATGAGCTTCGTACACCTGCACTGCCACTCCGAATACTCGCTCCTCGACGGCGCCAACCGGATCGACGGTCTGATCCGCCGCGCCCAGGAGCTCGAGATGCCCGCGCTCGCCGTGACCGACCACGGCAACATGCACGCGGCGTGGGAGTTCCAGGAGAAGGCCAAGAAGGCCAAGCTGAAGCCCATCCTCGGCATGGAGGCGTACGTCGCGCCCGGCTCGCGGCACGACCGCGCGCGCCCGGCGCCCGGGGCCAAGCCGTACCACCACCTCGTGCTCCTGGCGCGCGACGCGGTCGGCTACAAGAACCTCGTCAAGCTTTCGTCGCTGGCCTACCTCGAAGGCTTCTACGTGAAGCCGCGCGTGGACCGCGAGCTGCTGGCCGCGCACTCCGAGGGGATCATCGTGTCATCGGCGTGCCTCGCGGGCGAGGTGGCCGGGCACCTGATGGACGACCGCTGGGACGCGGCGCGCGAGGCGGCCCAGTGGTACGCGAACGTGTTCCAGGACCGCTATTACCTCGAGGTGCAGGCGCACGACTCGGAGGGGCAGTCGCGGCTCAACGCGCAGATCTTCAAGTTGGGCGCCGAGCTCGGGCTCCCGGTGGTCGCGACCAACGACGCGCACTTCCTGAAGGAGACCGACCACGACGCGCACGACGTCCTGCTCTGCATCGGGATCGGCAAGGACGTCAAGGACCAGAACCGGATGCACTACGACCGGGGGCTCTACTTCAAGAGCCACCCGGAGATGGCCGCGCGCTTCCGCGATCGCCCCGACGTCCTCGAGAACACGCTCCGCGTCGCGGACGAGGTGGACGTGCAGTTCGGCAAGAAGTACCACGTGCCGAGCTTCCCGCTGCCGCCGGGCGTCGAGACCGAGAACGAGCTCCTCGTCAAGCTCGCGACCGACGGCGCGCACGCGCGCTACGGGGACGTGCTGGGCGACGAGGTCGAGCAGCGGCTCGAGTACGAGCTCGGCGTCATCCTGCAGACCGGGTACTCGGGCTACTTCCTGATCACGGCCGACTTCATCAAGGCGGCGCGCGACCGCGGCATCCCGGTGGGCCCCGGGCGCGGCTCGGCGGCCGGCTCGATCGTCGCCTACGCGTTGGGCATCACGAACGTCTGCCCGCTCAAGTTCGACCTGCTGTTCGAGCGCTTCCTGAACCCGGAGCGCGTGTCGATGCCCGACGTCGACGTCGACTTCTGCTTCGAGCGCCGGGGCGAGGTCATCGAGTACGTGCGGCAGAAGTATGGCCGCGAGAGCGTGTGCCAGATCGTCACGTTCGGGACGATGAAGTCCCGGGCCGCGGTGAAGGACGTCGGCCGCGTCCTCGGCTTCACGCCGGCCGAGACGGACGCGCTCGCGAAGTTCATCCCCAACGCGCCCAACTACTCGCTGACCGTCGCCGAGGCGATCGAGCAGGTGCCGGACGTCGCGCGGCTGTACAAGGAGGACCCGCGCTACCGCGAGTTGCTCGACTACGCGGTGGCGCTGGAAGGGCTCAGCCGGCACACGGGCGTGCACGCGGCCGGGGTGGTGATCGCGCCGGGCCCGGTGCACGAATTCGTCCCCGTCTGCACCCAGGCCTCGAAGGGCGCGGGCGGCGACGGCGACGAGAAGGTGACCGTCGCGCAGTACGATATGACCGCGCTCGAGAAGGCGGGCATGCTCAAGATGGACTTCCTCGGGCTGACCACGCTCACGGTCATCCACGACGCGCTGGTGTCGATCGAGCGGCGGACGGGGAAGGCCCTGGATCTGGACGCGATGCCCGCGTTCGACGACGCGAAGACGTACCAGATGCTGCGCTCGGGGCGCACGGCGGGCGTCTTCCAGTTCGAGTCGGCGCTCGCGACCGACGTGCTGCGGCAGATGCGCTGCGACCGCTTCGACGACCTCGTCGCCAGCAACGCGCTCCTCCGCCCCGGCCCGCTCGACACCGGGATGCACAAGGTCTACATCCGGCGCAAGCGCGGCGAGGAGCCGGTCAGCTACGCGCTCCCGGAGCTGGAGCCGATCCTGCGCGAGACGCAGGGCGTGATCACCTACCAGGAGCAGGTGATGCGCATCGCGCAGACGCTCGCGGGCATCTCGCTCGCCGAGGCGGACGTGCTGCGGAAGGCGGTCGGCAAGAAGGACGCGGAGCTGATCCGCGCGGAGCTGGGCAAGTTCACCGAGAAGGCGGTCGGGCGCGGCTACGGCCGCCCGGTGATCGAGGAGCTCGCGGGGCAGATCGAGACGTTCGGACGCTACGGCTTCAACAAGAGCCACAGCGTCGCCTACTCCGTCCTCTCGTACCAGACGGCGTACCTCAAGGCCAACTACCCGGCCGACTTCATGGCCGCGCTGCTCTCCAGCTGCATCGGCGACACCGACAGCGTGGTGAAGTACGTGGCCGAGGCGCGCGAGATGCAGCTCGACGTGCTGCCGCCGGACGTGAACGAGAGCGGCTACAAGTTCACCGTCATCGCGGACACCAAGATCCGCTTCGGCCTGGGCGCCGTGCGCAACGTCGGCGAGGGCGCGGTCGAGTCGGTGCTGGCGGCCCGGGCCAAGGACGGCCCGTACAAGGACTTCTTCGATTTCGTCGAGCGCGTCGACCTCCGGCTCTGCAACAAGCGCGTGTTCGAGGCGCTGATCCACGCGGGCGCGCTCGACACGGTCGGCGGGCACCGCGCGCAGTACCTGGCCGCCCTGGACCACGCGATGCAGGAGGCGGGGCTCAAGCAGCAGGAGGCCGCGACGGGCCAGGGCTCGCTCTTCGGGCTGCTCGGCGGCGACCCGGCGGGCGTGGACGGCGCGGGTGCGAAGCCGGCGCCGCGGCCGACGCTCCCCACCCTGCCGCCGTGGAGCGAGAGCGACCGACTCGCCGCGGAGAAGGCGATCCTTGGCTTCTACGTCTCGGGGCACCCGTTAGAGCCGTTCCGCGCCGAAGCCGAGCTGTTCGGGACGCACAAGGTCGCGGAGCTGGGGAGTTGGACGCCCAACAAGATCGTGCTCGCCTGCGTGATCACGTCGTGCAAGCGGCAGATCAGCAAGCGGAGCGGGTCCGAGTTTGCGCGGCTGATTCTCGAGGACTTCTCGGGGGCGACCGAGGTGCTCGTCTTCCCCGAGGCGTGGAGCGTCCTGGCCGACCGCGTGAAGACCGACGTGCCGGTGCTGGTGGAAGGCGGCTACTCGCGGCGCGACCAGGACGCGGAGACGCCCACGTTCATCGTCGAGAAGATCAGCCCGCTGGCGGAGAAGCGCGTCGACGGCGCGGTCGCGGTGGCGATCGAGCTGGCGTCGGGCGCGGACCTGACGCCGGGCGTGATGGCCGACGTGCGCGAGGCGTGCTCACACTACCCGGGCACGGCCGCGCTCGAGCTGCGCTGGCGCGACCCCCGGGGCGGCGCGGCGCGGTTCCGCTCGCGCTCGCTCACCGTCGCCGCGTCCAACGCCGCATTAGGCGAGCTCCGCGCGCTCCTCGGCGAGGAGCGCGTGAAGCTGGTCCGCGGCTCCTAACCGACCCCCATGGCATCCCCCGTCCTCGAATTCGAGAAGCCGCTCGCCGAGCTGGAGCAGCGGATCGACGACCTGAAGCGCGTCGCCGACGACCGCGCGTTCGACGTGCAGGACGAGATCGCGCCGCTCGAGCGGAAACTCTCCGACCTGCGCACCGACATCTACCGCAACCTCACGCCGATGCAGCGCGTGCAGGTCGCGCGGCACCCGCGGCGGCCGTTCACGCTCGACTACGTGCGGCTGCTCTTCACCGACTGGGTCGAGCTGCACGGCGACCGCGCGTTCCGCGACGACGCGGCGGTGGTCGGCGGGTTCGCGCGGCTCGACGGCGAGAGCGTGATGGTCATCGGCCACCAGCGCGGCCACGACACGCGCGAGAACCTGCGCCGCAACTTCGGGATGCCACACCCGGAGGGCTACCGCAAGGCGCTGCGGCTGATGAAGATGGCGGAGAAGTTCGAGGTGCCGGTCGTGACCCTGATCGACACGCCGGGCGCGTGGCCGGGGCTCGGCGCCGAGGAGCGCGGGCAGAGCGAGGCGATCGCGCGCAACCTGCTCGAGATGGCCGGGCTCAAGGTGCCGATCGTCGCGACCGTGATCGGCGAGGGCGGCTCGGGCGGCGCGCTCGCGTTAGGCGTGGCCGACCGCGTCAACATGCTGGAGAACGCGGTGTACTCGGTGATCTCGGTCGAGGGGTGCGCGGCGATCCTCTGGAAGGACGGCAAGAGCCCCGAGACGCGCGAGCGCGCGGCCGACGCGCTCAAGATCACCGCGCCCGACCTGTTCGAGCTGCGCGTGATCGACGAGATCGTCCCCGAGCCGCCGGGCGGCGCCCACGCCGGCGCGGAGGCGACGGCGGCCAAGCTCAAGGAGACGCTCGTGCGGCAGCTCGAGGAGCTGCGCCGGCTGAAGCCCGAGAAGCTCGTGCGGCGGCGGCGGGAGAAGTTCCTGCGGATGGGGCGGGTCGCGGGGTAAGTCTCTGCCTCGGACGAGGTTATCCTTCGTACAGGATGGCACACCTCGTCGAAGTCGCGTTCAAGGGCAACCGCAAGGAGTTCTACCGCTGGTCCGCGGACGACCCGCCCGCGCTCGGCGCGGCGGTCATCGTCGAGGGCGACCGCGGCGAGGACCTCGGGCGCGTGCACACCACCGGCGCCCTCGCCACCAAGCGGTACGCGGGCGTGGCGCACGGGGCGCTCGCCCTGCTCGTGGACGGCGCGGACGAGCGCGGCGCGAATCCCACGGCGCGGCGCCCCGCGGTGGCGGGCGCCGTACCCCCGGGCGAGGCGGCGCCCGCCAAGCGCGTGCTCCGCGCAGCCACCGCGGACGAGGTCGCGCGCGCCGCCGAGCTCGCCCCGCTGGACGACGAGGCCCGGCGCACGGGGATCGCCCGCGTGCGCGCGCACGGCCTCGCGATGAAGCTGACGGACGCCGAGTGGCAGTGGGACCGGCGCAAACTCACGCTCTACTTCACGGCGGAGAAGCGCGTCGACTTCCGCGCGCTCGTGCGCGACCTCGCGGCGATCTTCCGCGCCCGGATCGAGCTCAAGCAGATCGGCGTGCGCGACGAGGCCAAGCGCCTCTCGGGCATCGGGCGCTGCGGGCGCGAGTACTGCTCGGCCACGTGGTTGCCGGAGCTGCGCCCCGTCAATCTCACGGTCGCCAAGGACCAGCGGCTGTCGCTCAACCCGACGCAGATCTCCGGGGCGTGCGGGCGGCTCATGTGTTCGCTCCGCTACGAGCACGAGTTCTACGTGCAGCAGCGCAAGCGCTTCCCCAAGGAGGGGCGCGTGCTCGCCACGGCGCGCGGCGAGGAGAAGGTGATCGCGACCGACATCTTCCGCGAGCGCGTGACCCTGCGCGCGTTGGACGGCGAGACGCGCGTCGTGCCGCTCGACGAACTGCGCCGCGAGGTGGCCGAGGCGGCGGACGCCGCGCCGGTCGCCGCCGTGCGCGACGAGGGCGGGGAGCCCGATGAGTCGCCGACGACGGTCGTCGTCGTGAACGAGGCCCCGTCGACCGAGACCGTTCCGGTCGACGTGACGGCGACCGAGGCCGCGGACGCCGGGCCGGCGATGACCGAGGTCGCGGCGATCGACATCGCCGCGATCGAGGTTGCGCCGATCGAGATTGCCGCGACCGAGAGCGCCGTGATCGAGGCCGCGGTGGTCGAGGGTGAGGACACGCCGCCCGAGCCCGCCGCCGGGAGCGCCGAGCAGACCGAGCAGGCCGCGCGCCGGCGCGGACGCCGCGGAGGCCGCCGGGGCCGCCCGCACCGAGACGACGCCTGACGCGCATGCCCGACGACCGCCCGTTCTACCTCACCACCGCCATCGACTACGCGAACGGCGACCCGCACCTCGGCCACGCGCTCGAGAAAGTCGGCGCCGACGCGATCGCCCGCTACCACCGACTCGCCGGGCGGCGCGTGTACTTCACGATGGGCATGGACGAGCACGGGCAGAAGGTGCAGCAGGCGGCCGAGGCGCGCGGGGTGACGCCGCAGGCGCTCGTCGACGAGGTCGCGTCGACGTTCGAGCGCGCGTGGGCTTCGCTCGACGTGCACTACGACGAGTTCGTGCGCACGACCGCGCCCGCGCACCAGCGCGGCGTGCGCGCGCTCGTCGAGCGCATTTTCGCGCGCAACCCGGACGACTTCTACGAGCGCACGTACGAGGGGTGGTACTGCGTCGGCTGCGAGGCGTTCAAGACCGACGAGGAGATCGTCGACGGCCGCTGCGAACTGCACCCGACGCGCACCCTCGAGTGGACGGCGGAGCGCAACTGGTTCTTCCGCCTGTCGCGCTACCAAGGCTTCCTCGAAGGGCTCCTGCGCGGGCGCCCCGAGTTCTGCCAACCCGAGAGCCGGCGCAACGAGCTGTTGGGCCTGCTCGCGCAGGGGCTGGAGGACGTGTCGGCGAGCCGCGCGCGGCTGGCGTGGGGCGTGCCCTTCCCGCGCCCGACGAGCGACGGCGAGACCCAGGCCACGTACGTGTGGTTCGACGCGCTGCCCAACTACCTGACGTCGACCGGGTTCCCGGACGGCGACTGGGAGGCGCCCGCGGGTCGCTGGCCGGCACAGCTGCACGTGATCGGCAAGGACATCACGCGCTTCCACTGCGTGATCTGGCCGGCGATGCTCGAGGCCGCGGGGCTGCCGCTGCCGGAGCGGGTGTGGGCGCACGGGTTCGTTTCGTTAGGCGGCGAGCGCTTCTCGAAGAGCGCGGGCGTGACGCTCGACCTGGACGAGGCGGTCGCGCGGTACGGGCCGGACGCGTTCCGCTACTTCCTGCTGCGCGAGGTGCCGTTCGACGGCGACGGCAACTTCTCGTGGGAGCGCTTCGCGGACCGCTACACGGCGGACCTGGCCAACGCGTTCGGCAACCTCGCGAGCCGCACGGTGGCGATGGTGGAGAAGTACCGCGCGGGCGCGGTGCCGGCCGCGGCGCCCGAGGACGCCGCGGCGTCGCGCGCGGCCGACGCGGCCGACCTCGCGGCCTACCACGCCGCCTTCGACGGCACCCGCGGCTACGTGCCCAACGAGGCGCTCGCCGCGCTCTGGCGCGTCGTCGCGCGGGCGAACGCGGAGGTGCAGGAGCGCCAGCCCTGGGCGCTCGCCAAGGACCCGGCGCGCGCGGGGGAGCTCGACGCGGTACTCCACTCGGCCGTCCGGCGCCTCGCCGTCGCCGCGGTGTGCGTCTGGCCCGCGATGCCGGGTAAGGCCGCGGAGCTCTGGGCGCAGCTCGGCGGCCCGGGCGACGTCGGGGCGCAACGGTTCGACCGGTTGGGCGAGCTCGACCCCGCGGGGTGGGACGTGCGAAAGGGGGCGGCGCTCTTCCCGCGAGACGCCGCCCCCTCCCCCACCGCCTAACGCCTAACCGGCCGCGTTCACGGCGCGGCCTTGTTGCAGGCGCCGGTGTAGTTGGGGTTGTTCTGCTCCTGCACCGGGATCGGCAGGTTGACGTCGGTGCCGTACGTGCCGCCGCCCGAGTACGCGCCGACCGGGAAGATGCTGGCGGCCTGGTAGCCGTAGTACTTGATCATGCGGCGCAGGTCGCCGAGCCGGTGCGCGGTCAGCCAGAGCGAGTACGCGCGCTCCTTGAAGAGCAGGTCGGTGCGCGCCGTGCCGGCCGCGCCCGGGTCGACGACGGTCGCCGTGTCGCCGAGGCTCGTGCGCGCCTGCTGCAGGAAGCTGACGAAGCTGGTCCCGTTCCCGGTCGCGAGCGCCGCTTCCGCCTGGATGAGCAGCGCCTCGGTGCCGGTCGCGAGCGGGACGGACGACGTGCGGTTGGGGTACTTGAGCTGCAGGTACAGCTCGCGCTGCTGGTCGAAGCCCGGTCCCCCGGCGTCCTGCGTCGGCACGCGCGGGTCGGCGTCGCTGATGTACGGGAGCCCGTTGGTCCCCTCCCGGTCGACGGCCGTGAGGCGCTGCTGCTGGAAGTTGAACTGCCAGATGCCGTTGTTCTGCCGCCCGGTGTTGGCGGAGGCGAAGAGCACGTACGAGAACCCCGCCGGAACGGCGGCCACCTGCTGCGCGGCGGCCGCGTACTGCGCCGGCCCGCGGTCCATGAGCGCCCGCGCCCGCCCGACGTAGGCCAGGTACCGCAGCGAGTCCTTCCGCGCCGCGGTGGCGATCGTGATCGCCGAGTCGAACTTGGCCTGGGCGGTCTGGAAGATCTGGTCGGACGTCTGCGGCGCGCCGTAGACCGGCGTGCCATTCGCGTCCGTCGAGCTGAAGGGCACGCCCGAGCAGTAGTTCTCGCCGATCAGCACGTAGGCGTATCCCGCGAGGCTCAGCATCTCGGAGCGGTTGCTCGACGTCGGCGCGAACTGGCCGTACTGCCCCGCGGCCTGTTCGGCCGAGGCCCGGCTCCGCTGGATGGCGCGGTAGATGTCCGTGTTGTTCGCGTTGTCGAGCTGCGTGTTGCGGCGGTCGGTCTCGTTGCGCGTCGGGAACGTGTCCGAGCTGCCCCACTCGTCGGTGAGGAGGCCGCCGTAGTTGATGATGCCTTCGTACGTGTCGTTGCCGCTGTAGCCGACCTGGAAGTCGCCGAGCGCGCCCGAGTAGTACGCGGGGAGCCCGGCCACGCCGCCGAGAGAACTCGGCGCCGCGAGGGCGGGGTTCTGCACGGTGAGCAGCTTGTCGGTGCTGCAGGCCGCGAGCGCGCCGGCCGCGGCCGCGCCCACCGCGACCGCGCGGAGTCGCGCCGCGCGCCGCGCGGGCATGTGTGAGGTGCGCATGTCAGGGGTGCCCGCGGTCAGTAGTTGTAGGAGAGCCGGACGGAGAACAACCGCGCCGGGGGCTGCGAGAGGAAGTCGAACTGTGACCAATTCTGCTGGCCGCCGCCGTTCGCCTCCGGGTCGACGCCGCTGTAGTTGGTCGCGAGCGCGAGGTTGCGGCCGGCGAACGTGATCGTGCCGTCGCGCGCGCGGCCGAAGAGCAGCGCGCGCGGCATGCGCGCGGTCAGCGACAGCTCGCGCAGCTTGACGAAGTCGGCCTTCTCGACGTAGCCGTAATCCGTGCCGTAGTAGTACGACGCGATGGCGCGCGCCTGGTTCGCGAGCGACGTCCCCTTCTGGTAGATGTCCTGGCAGTTGAGGAACGACGCGCAGCGGAACGCGGCGGTGGCGTTGTACTGGTACCAACCGCCGCGGTAGTCGACCAGCGCCTGCAGCCGGAACAGGCTGTTCGGCCCGAAGGTGAGGGCGGGCTGCGCCGAGAACGTGCGCTTCGGCAGCGGGTTCCCGATGTACTTCGCCGACCCGACGGTGACCTCGTTCTGCTCGATGATGCCGTCGTTGTTCTTGTCCGCGTACGTGTACGAGGGCAGGAAGTACGAGCCCGCCGGGTAGCCGATCTGGTGCCGCTGCGACGCGCCGCCGAGCCCGAAGACGATCGGCGTGGTGTCGCGCAGCGTGTAGACGTGATTGGCGAGCGTCGCGAAATTCCACGTCACGTCGAAGCCGAAGGTCCGGGCCTGCACGAAGCGCGTGACCAGCAGCGCCTCGAGCCCCTTGTTCGTCACCGTGCCGATGTTCTGGTACTGGAACGGCTGGCTGTATCCGTTCTCCGACGGGCCGGTCCCCACCGACGGCGCGAGCGGGACGAGCACGAGCTGGTCGCGCGTGCGACGCCCGAAGTAGGTCACCTGCAGGTCCGCGCGCTGCTTGAACAGCGTGGCGTCGAACCCGAACTCGCCTTCGGTCGTGACCTCGGGGCGGAGGTTCTGGTTGCCGACGTTGCCCGTGGTGAAGCCGGGAGCGTCCGACCCGCCGACGGTGACGGCGACCGGGATGTAGAACCGGAGCGCCGCGGTCTGCGCCGGCCGCTGGCCCGACTTGCCGATCGCCGCGCGGATGCGGAGCGAGCTCAGCAGGTCCGACTTGGGGAAGTAGCCCTCGTCGCTGATCACGTACGACCCGTTGACCGACGGGTACGTGATGAACCCGACCTTGTTGCCGAACGCGCTGTTGTTGTCGCCCCGGACCGACCCGTTGAGGAACACGCGGTCGCGCCACGCGAGCCCCTCCGACACGAGCGCGCCGAACAACCGGCTCTCGAGCTGGTCCTCGGCCACGGCGAAGCGCGAGTTGGTGCTCGAGAGCGAGCCCGTCCCGGGGAGGATGTTGTAGCCGTACGCCTGGGTGCCGTCGGTGCGCTCGCGCTGGTACTGGAGCCCGGCCGTCGTGGTGCTGACGACGTCGTGCGGGAGGGTGCGGTTGGCCGTGAGACTTCCGTTAGCGGTATACGTCGCGATGCGGTACTTATTGCGGAAGCGGTGACCCTGCGCGGCGTCCTGCCCGAACACCGAGGCCGAGAATGCGCCGTAGGGGAGCAGCTCCTGGTCGTCGCGGTTGTAGATGTCGAACCCGCTCTGCACGACGCCCGTGAGCCACGAGAGCGGGCGGTAGTTGAGCGTCCCCGCCCCGGTCAGGATGTCGCCCGTCTGGACGTTGCTGATCAGGTTGAGCGTGTCGGGCCCGCGCAGCAGGTAGCCCTGGTTGACCGGGTTGTACGCGCTCTTGCCGAGCAGGCCGCCGGAGATCAGGCCGTAGCTGTTGTTGTCGTTCTGCGGCCGCGGGTTGAGCGTGTTGAGGTAGCCGAGGTTGGCCGTGACGTCGAGGTTGGAGCGCAGGCGCGCGGTCGCGTTCGACCGGAGGTTGATGTTGCGCAGCGCGCTGCTCTGGTAGATGCCCTTCTCGTTGGAGTAGTCACCGGACAGGTAGTACTGCGCCGCGTCGCCACCGCCGGACGCGCTCAGCCCGTAGCGCTGCCGGTTTCCGGTGCGGAACGGCGTGGTGCGCGGGTCGTTGAGCGGGCCGAACGAGCGGATCGAATCCTGGGCCGCGCACACGCCTTGGGCGAGCGCGTCGAGCGTGCAGCTCCGGTCGATCGTCGTCCCGGCCTCTTGGGCATACGTCGGCGAGTAGCTCCCGAACGCCTGGTAGTTGGACGGGAAGGTGTACGGGTTGCTGAGCGCGCCGCCTTCCGCGAACGCGTTGTACTGCGTCCGGCCGCGCGCGCCGCGCTTGGTCGTGACCTGGATGACGCCGTTGGCGGCCTGCGTCCCGTAGAGGCCAGTCGCCGCGGGCCCCTTGAGGATCTCGACGTTCTCGATGTCCTCGGCCTTGAGGTCGTTGATGCGCGACGGGTACTGCCCGCCGACGTCGAGCGACGAGGAGTTCGGGTCGTTGTTGATCCGCACGCCGTCGATGATCAGCAGCGGCTCGTTGCTGTTGGACAGCGAGTTGCCGCCGCGGATGCGGATGCGCGCGCCCGCACCCGACGCGCCGCCACTCTGCGTGATGACGACGCCGGCCGCCTTGCCTTCCAGGAGCTGCGAGCCCGTGGTGATCGCCGGCAACGACTGCGCGTCGGGCGTGATCTGGGCGACCTGATTGCCGATCGAGCGCGTCTCGGCCTGCGTGCCCGTCGCCGTGACGACGACCTCGCTCAACGCCTGCGCCTGCGCGCGGTCGAGCGCGAAGGCGAGCGTGACGCTAGCACCCGCCTGGACGGTGGCCGACTGACTCGAGAGCGCGTAGCCGAGGCGGCGCACGCGCACCTGCGCGGTGCCGGCAGCGACGCCGGAAATGCGGAAGGCGCCGTTATCATCGGTGACCGCGCTGCGGGTCGTGCCGACGACGAAGACCTGCGCCGCGGCGACGGGCGTGTTGCCCGCGCGGTCGACCACGCGGCCGGTGATGACGCCGGTCGCCGCGGGCTGCTGCGCGGCGCTGGCGTGGGGCAGGGCGGCCGCGATGAGCGCGGCGGCGGGGGACAACACGGCGGGGGCGAGGGCGAGCGCCGCGGACGCGCGGCGGAAGCCGCGCCTCTTGCTCGTCATACCGGATCTCCAAACGGAGGGCAAGGCGGCGCGGGCGTGTGGGTACACGCCCGCGCCGCCTCGCGTGGGGCGGGCGCGACCGCGGTGGTCCGCGGTTGCCCTCCAGAGACTCAGGGCTGAGGTATTTGCGTCACATCGACGTCGGAGTCATTCCGATTCCGCCCGGGATCGACGTGACCTCCGTCACGGTACGCGAAGGGGCGGCGCTCGCACCGCGAGACGCCGCCCCGACCTCGAGACTCCTCACGACGGCCGCGTGTCCCGGCGATTCACTACCCGCCGGGTGCGACGCGCTACCGGCGCTCGCTCGGCGGCGTCGTCCCGCCGGTCGACCCAGTCGACGACGGCGTGCCGCTCGATCCCGCCGTGCCCGACGTCGACGAGCCGGACGACCCCGCGCGCGACCGGCTGCGGCGACGCGAGCGATGGCGGGTTGGCGTGCGCCCCGTGTTGGCGCCGGCGCTCGGCGCCCCGGACGCTCCCATGCCGTTGGCCGAGTTCACGGCGGCGTTCCCGCCACTGTTGTTCCGCGTGCCCGACGAGCCGGTGGACCCGGGCGCGGGCTGCGTCGTCGGCGCGCCCGCGCCGGTCGCCCCTGCACCACTGCCCGTCGTCGGACGGCCGACCGAGCCGGCCCCGCCCGTCCCGCCCGTGCCGCCGGCGCCGCCCGTCGTCTGCGCGCCCGCACCAGCCGCCAATCCGGCGCTCAGGGCGGCGACCCCGAGTGCCAGCCGCACCACATCCGCGATCGAACGATTCGTAGCCATGGAGTACCTCTCCCGTAGATGACCAACAGAACTGCGTGAACAGTCGTCCGCCGTCATGCGGACGCGTGCGCATCTGCGCCGAGCACCGTGCATGCCAGATCGTTAGGATACGGGCAAGAAGCGGTTGCGATGCGAACACCAAGCGCCACCATCCAATGCAGAGCATGCGAACCGCTCGCCGGCGGCGTGCGATCGGACAGGTCCTCGCGCGGATCGTTCAGGTCGCCGTGAGCACCGCCGCCCTCGCCGGGTGCGCGCACTCCGGCCCGACGCTCGCGGCCCCGCCGGCGACCGGCGCGAACCCGGCGCCTGTCCGAAACGACACGGTGGTGACGACGTCGGTGCCCCTCCGCGTGGTCAGTCACAATTCGAGCGATCTCATCATCTACGCCGGCCGCGGACGCTTGCGCCAGCGGCTCGGGACGGTGACGAGCGCGACGACGCGCGTGCTCACCATCCCCGCGCGGTTCGCGGCCGACGGGAACGGGTTCTACCTCATCGCGCACCGCGTGGGCGGCGGGATGAACGGCGACTTCACGAGCCCGAACGTCAACGTGCAGCCCGGCCAGACGGTCGTCTGGACGGTCGAATTCGACATGAACAGTTCGTCGCTTTCGGTCGAGTAGCGGGCCGGGATCCCGGCTACTGCTGCCCGCTCGAGCCGCCGTTCTTGATGGCCGTCGTCGGCGCCGACGTGCCCGAGTGGCCGGCGAGGATGGCGGCGCCGATGACGCCGCCCGCGATCAGCCCGGTCCGGATCGGATCGAGACGCCGGCGCTCGACGCGCGCGATGGCCGCCTTGGGTAGACGGACCGCGTCTCCATTCCAGTTCTCCTCGCTGCCCGGCGTGCGCGTAATCGTGCGGACCGCGACCGTGAGCGTGCTGTCGTCCGCGGCGACCGTGCGCCCCTCGAGTTCCTGCACGCGCGGCCCCACGGACGAGACGATCAGGTTGCTCGACGCGGGGTCGATCGCGACGCGGACGTCGACGTTAGGCGGCGTCGCGGACCCGACCGCGACCTGGTTGTAGCTGAAGCACGCGCCGAGCGGCGACGCGAGCGCGAGGACGGCGAGGGTTGTAGATCGAAGGCGTGACATCGCGTGAGGTGGGCGCGAAAAGCGCGCGGACGAAGCAGATGGCGGACGGCGCGACGGCTGGTCGTACACCGCCCTGATGCACACGGCCCGCCCCCCTCGCGAGGGGGCGGGCCGTGAACACCACCGTCGCCGCGGGGGCCGGTGCGGCCCGCCGCTCGACGTCGAGCAGGGAGGGCTACTGCCCGAGGCAGGCGTTGCCGAACGGATCCGTCGTCGCCGCCGGGTCCGCCGCGTTGCGGAACGGCTGGTTCTGCGGCGCGGGAATGCTGGTGTTCGTCTGGCGCTCGCTCGTGTCGTAGAACAGGCGCGCCGGGATCTTCTTGCCCGGGGCCGTCGGCGTCAGGTTCGGGTAGCAGTTGCGCTTGTAGTCGTTCCAGACCTCGATGTTCGGGAACTGCGCGACGTACCGCTCGTCCAGAATCGCTTTCAGCAGCGCGGGACCGGTGGTCGTCGCGGGTGTCGCGGTGACGCCGACGATCCCCTGCTCCTTGTTGAGCGCGGTGAGCGCCGTCGCCTGGTCGCCCGTGCGGTACGCGCTTTCGGCGAGGGTTAGCAGATTTTCGCGAGCCGTCACGAAGTCCTGCGGCGAGGTCGTGTTGTTGTAGTTGCTCGAGAGGTCGGTCTGGTCGGCGTTGAAATACGTCGCCAGCCGCGGGTCGTTCCGGGCCTGGAGGAACGCCACGAAGTGCGGGTCCGGCGAGATGTAGCCGGGGCGATTCGTTTCGAACTGGAAGATCAGGTTCTGTTCGCCGGCGTTTCCGGTGTACGTCGCCTTGTAATTGCCGGCCGGGCTCATGATCCCGAGCTTCGCCTCGGGGAGCGCGGAGGCGAACGCCGAGGACCGCACCTTCTGCGTGTGCAGGTAGAAGCGCGCCTTGAGGGTGTGCGCGAGCGCAAGCCACGACGTCCGCTCGACGGTGCGGTTTGCGGTCGACGCCGCCGCCCCGCAGCCGCTGCAGTAGACCAGATCCGCCCCGCCGGGGCCGGTATTCGTTCCACCGGTCGCCGACAGGTTGACGACCGCGCGCGAGAGCACGGCCTGCACGGAGTCATAGACGGTCAACTGCGGGTCGAGCGCCGGGTTCGGTCCCGTGTACGCCTTCGAGTACACGATGTCGCCGAACAGGTCGGCCCCCGTCCCCATGAGCAGTGCTTCGTCGACTTGCGCGATCCCGAGCGTGAGCGAGTCGGCCGTCGCGGCGCTCGCGGTCTGGACCTTCCGGATGTCGATCAGGCCACCACCCCCGTACAGCGCCGCGTAGAATCCGCCGGTCGACCCCTCGTTGAGCGCGTACGTGGAGTAGATCGACTGATACTGCGCGTTCGTACCCGAGAGTTGCTGGGTGAAGAGCGCGGCCAGGCGCTGCGGGTCGCTGCCCAGCAGCGCCCAGACATTCGACTGAATCCCGGTGATGTACTGCGGGACCGTGGCCGACGTGGCGCGGTTGGGGTCGTTGCTCAGGTTGCCGCCGGTGAGGAAGTCCTTGCATCCCCCGAGGGCGACCGCCGCGGCCAGGGCGGCGGCGGTCCGAAGAAGCGTTCGCACGTGGGCTCCGTGTTAGCGGTTGAGCGTCACGTTCAGCACGAACGAACGCGTCTGCGGGTTGTTGAAGTAGTCGAGCCCCTGGGTCAGGAACTCGGCGCCACCGAGATTCGCCTCGGGATCAAATCCCTTGTACTTGCTCCACGTGTGGAGGTTGCGCCCGGCGACGCGGAGGTTGACGGAACTCAGACCGAGACGGCTCCGGATGAATCCCTGGTCCGCCGTGTAGGCCACCGCGAGCTCACGCAGCTTGGCGAAGCTCCCCGGTTCGACGAACTGCGCGCCGACGGTGCCGAACCCACCACCTTCACCCTGGAACCAGTTGTACCAGTCGGTCGGCGTCTTGAACGCGGCGACGCCAGCGCCGGGCCCGGCGACGGTCGGGTAGCGGTCGGTCTCCCAGTTGATGCCGTAGCCGCCGACGGTGTTGCGGACGTCGGTGTCCTTGTGCGTGCCGAAGCGGTACAGGATGCCGCGCGTGCCGTCCCACACCTGGCCGCCGTGACGCACGTCGAGGAAGCCCGACAGGGTGAACTTCTGGATCCGGACCTGACTGTTGAAGCCCGCGGTCCAGATCGGGTTCGGGTCGGCGATCACGCGGTCCGTGGGGTCGGACACCGGAAGACCGGTCGCGTCGAGGTAAAGCGCGCCGGGCTTGTAGTTCGGCCCGCACCCCTTGTCGATGTCGACGCCGTTGATGTTGAGCCCGCGGCCGCAGATCGCGAAGTCGTTGCCGCGGATGACGCCGACGGCGTAGCCGACCGACGACGAGCCGATCGCGCCCGTGAACCCTTCGTTGTTGTACGGGATGAACTGGGCGCCGGCGAGGTTCAGCACGCGGTTCTTGTTGCGCCCGTACTGGAATCCGAAGTCCCAGCCGTAGTTCTGGGCCTTGAGGAGGTTGGTGTTGACCTCGAGCTCGAAACCCTTGTTGGTGATGGTCGCCGCATTGCGCAGCGCCGTCGCCGACCCCGTCTGCCCGGCGTTGATCGGGACGTTGAGGATGACGTCACCCGACCGCTTGTTGTAGTACGTGGCGCCGACGGTCGCGCGCTGGTTCAGGAACCCGAGGTCGAGGCCCCACTCGCGCTCGATCGAGCGCTCGGGGCGCAGGTTCGTATTGCCGAGCTGCGAGCCGTTGATGAGCGCGCCCTGCCCGTTCTGCGCGGCGTTGATCGCGTCGCCGTAGCCCGACCCGAAATTACCCTGCCCGGTCGACAGTGCGGTGATGGTCGCGTACACCGGCGGTTCGTTGCCCGTCTCGCCGTACGCGAAGCGCGCCTTGCCGAAGCTGAACGCGCCGGTCTGGTCGGTCTTGCCGAGGGCGTTGGTGAACGCCCACGCCACGCTCGCCTTGGGAAAGAGGGCGGTGCGCTTGGACGCGCCGAACGTCGAGAACCCGTCGTCGCGCAGCCCGGCCGTCAGGTACAACTGGTTGTACAGGTCCGCCGTGGCCTGCCCGAAGTACGCCTCGATGTGCTGAAGCGACTGGAACTGGGTCGGCGTGTACGTCAGCGTATTCTGCAGGTTGAGCGGCGTCGGGGCGACGAGGTTGAGCCCCGACACGAACGTCTGGTCGTACCGCCGCGAGTTGAGGTTCTGCCCGAGCGTGAGCGTCCCGGTGAAGTTCGACGAGAAGTCGTGGGTGCCCGTCGCGATCAGGTTGTTGTCGATCTGCAGGTTGTTGATCTGGTACGCGTAGACGCGCCCCTGCGGGTACGACGACGACGTGTACGGCAGCGCCTCGTTGCGGTTGTCGGCGTACTGGTCGGCCCCGAGCGTCTCCTGGACGCGCAGCCAGCTGAGCGGCTTCCAGTCCGCGTTCACGTTGCCGATGAAGCGCCCGAGCCGGCTCGTGTTGTTCGGGTTGTTGAGCGTGAAGAACGGGTTGTCGTAGCCGCGCGTGAGCGTGAGGCTGTTCGACCCCGGGTCCGGGAACCGGTACGACTGCTGCAGGCCTGAGATCGGGCTGACGTACGGCTGGTTGTTGTAGGTCGGCGGCGTGCGCAGCGCGCCGAGCAGCAGGCCGGAGACGTTCGAGCCCTTCTGAACGTACGAGCCGCGCGTGTTGACGTAATCGAAGTTGCCGCCGATGACGATGTTGCTCGGGAGCTGCTGCGTCCCCTTCAGGCGGATCGACGTGCGGTCGTAGTAGTTGTTCGGCCCGGTGATGACGCCGTTCTGGTTGGTCTGCGTGCCGTTCAGGTAGAACGTCGTGCGGTCGCTACCGCCGGACACGCCCAGACTCTCGTCGAGCGTGCTGCCGGTGTTGAAGATCTCGTTGAAGTGGTCGAAGGTCGGCGTCCCGGCCGGGACCGCCGCGCCCCAGCTCAGCGCGCTCGCGCGGCAGTTGACCGTGGGCTTGGCGGCGCACGCGATCTGACCGGAGGACGCGTCGGGCGCGCCCTGACCGTAGTCCGTCTGGAGAACGTTCTTCTTCTGGATCTGGTCGAACGTGTTGGTCGAGTTCAGCGTGTAGCGCGTCGGGCCCGCGCGTCCCGACTTGGTCGTGATCAGGATGACGCCGGCTGCCGCGCGCGCGCCGTAGATCGCCGCCGCCGCGCCGCCCTTGAGGATCTCGACCGACGCGATGTCGTTCGGGTTGATGTCGGCGGCGCGGTTCTGCGTCACCGTGCTCTGGTCGCCGCCGTTGGTCGAGATCGTCGAGTTGTCGATCGGCTGGCCGTCGACGACGAAGAGCGGCTGGTTGGTGCCGGTCACGCTCGTCGCGCCGCGGATGCGGATCGACGCCGACGCGCCGGGCTCGCCCGACTGCGTGCGCACCTCGACGTTCGGCGCCTTGCCGGCCAGCGCGCTCGTGATGTTCTGCGGCTCCGCCGCGCGCTGGACGGTGGCGGCGTCGACGGAGTTGATCACGTTGCCGAGCTTCTCGCGCGTCGACACGGTGCCCGCGCCGGTGACGACGACGGCCGAGAGCGTCGTCGGCGCGCTGACGAGGGCGAAGTTCTGGGACTGCGCGCCGCCGCGGAGCGTGATCGTCGCGGACCCGGTCCGGAATCCAACGCGGCGGACGCTCAGCACGACGCTCTGGCCCGCGACGCGCGCGGCCGGGACGGTGAGCGTGAAGGTCCCGTCCTCGCGTGACGTCGTGCCGACGCCGAGGCTCTGGATGAAGACCTGCGCGCCGCCGAGTGGCTGCGCGCCCTCGCCGGTGACGCGGCCCGTAATCGTCGCGGCGCTCTGCGCCTGCGCCAGCGCCGGCGCGGCGACGCCGACGGCGGCCATGGCGAGGGCACGACTGAACTGCTTGTGCATGATCGCTCCAGGGGTTGGAGGAGGTCGGCCGTGGTAGGAACAGCCGTGAGGCGCCGGAGACGGGATCCGGACGCGCTGAACAGAATCGACGGGCGTAGACTGGCCCGGCGAACAGATGGCGGGTGACGCGCCGAATGTGCTCAGACGGACCCCGGCACCGCAAGCCGCGTCACCGGTCGGGCAGGGCCTGACCGCGACGTCGGGCAGCAGCCCCCGGGCGAAAGCGGGCGGGGCCGGGCGCGGGGAGTTGGATCTCCCGCCGCGCCCGGCCCCGCCCGTCACGTCACCTACCTCATCGCCCGGGACGCGCGCCCCGGACTCACGACCGCACCGCGGCGGCGCCGCTACCGCGGCCCGCCCGCGGCGCCCGCTGCCGTCCCGCCGCTCGGGGCCGCACCAGCGGCCGCGCTCGGCGCCGCGCCCCCGCCGCCGAAGTCCACCTTCGGCGCCCCGAGCGCCGCCGGGTCCGTCACCTGGAAGTACTCGCGCGGCTTCGCCCCGGTCACCTTCGCCGTGAGCGCCGTCGGGAAGGTGCGGATCGTCGTGTTGTACGTCTGCACCGCGCCGTTGTAATCCGTGCGCGCGACCGCGATGCGGTTCTCCGTCCCGGTCAGCTCGTCCTGCAGCCGCAGGAACTGCTGGTTGGACTGCAGCTGCGGGTACGCCTGCACGAGCGTGAGCATCGGGACGAGCGCGCGCGACAGGTTGTCGTTGGCCTGCGCCAGCTCGCCCGGCGCGGAGCCGCCCGGGCCGGGCGAGGGCGCCCGTGAGCCCGCGCTGCGCGTCGGCCACGCGCGTGAAGATCGTCTGCTCCTGCGTCGCGTACCCCTTCACCGTCGCGACCAGGTTGGGGATCAGGTCGGCCCGGCGCTGCAGCTGCACCTCGATCTGGCGCTTGGCCTGCGCGGCCTGCTCGTCCTCGGACTGGATCGTGTTGTAGCCGCAGCCGGTCGGCCCGCCCGCGGCGAGCGCGCCGCCGAGCACGGCGGCCTGCGCGGCCAGCCGGAAGTGCGAACGAAAACGCGTCATGGCGTCAAAGCTCCTGGTTCGTGTTGGAGTGGTACTAAGTGCGCCGCGCAAACTAGCGCGGCCCGACGTGCGCGACCACGCGCTCCAGCGCGGCGAGGTACCCGCCGGCCGCGCCGGTCGCGCCCGACGGCGCCAGCCGGACCGCGCCGCAAACGTGCGCGTGGACGCGCTCGAATGCCACCGGCTCGCACCCGACGACCCGGGCCGCCCACGCGACGAGCCCGCGCCCGGCGTCCGCGCCGCCCGCGTGCGCGTCGGCGCCGTGCAGGCGCGCGAGCGCGCGCAGCACCGCGACCACCGCGGGCCAGCTGCGGGCCAGGACGTCGAGCTGCTGCCGCGCGTCGTTCCCCGCCGACAGCACGCCCGCCCGCACCTGCAAGAGCACCCCGAGCGCGCGATGCCGCAGCTGCCGCCGCAACTCGGCGGGCTCGACCGCGATCCCGTCGAGCGGCAGCACCCCCGCGAGCACGCGGTGCGAGGCGAGCACCTCAGCGTACTCGATTGGGAAGACGTCCGCCGAATCGCGCCACTCGCCGGCGGTGAGCGCGAGCGGCGCCGGGTGCCCGGCCTCGCGCCACGCGCGCACCGTGGGCGCGAGGCGGCGGAGCGCGTCGAGATCGAGGACGTCGGCGACGACGAGCAGCTCGAGCGGGACCCCGACCGGGGCCGGCACGCGCGCCGCCGGTCCGTAAAGCACCAACGCGCGCAGCGCGTCGCCATACGCGGCCCGCAGCTGCGCGGTCAACTCGTCGAGGGTGATCGTCCGCGCGGGCATCGAACGCACTACGGCCGCGCGACGCGGGAGTTGCAGTCCGGATCGGCGCCGCGGATCGCCGCCGCGCCCCCGAGGTCGCCGTACACGCGCTAGAAGTCGCCGCTCGAGCCGCCGCCGCTGCCGCCGCCCCCACCTCCAAAGCCGCCAAAGCCGCCGTCGCCACCACCGCCGCCCCACGACCCGCCACCCCCACCCCAACCGCCGCCGAAGCCGCCCCCGCCGAATCCACCGCCCCCGCCAAACGGGATGAAGATCGGGATGCACCCCCCACAGCCGCGCCGCCCGCGCCCGCCCGCGGACGACAGCAGGCTGACGATGACGAAGAACACGACGAGCAGCACGATCGGGTTGATCCCGCCCCCGCCGCCGTCCACCCGGCGCGGCACCCCCGTGACGACCGGCGGTCCGGTCGCGCCGGGGAGTGCAACGCCGAGCGAGTCGACGTCGAAGCCGAACTGCTTCCCGTACGCCTCGGCCGTGCGGCGCAGCATCAGCTCGAGGCCGTCGCCGTAGTTCCGCTGCTGGAAAAACGGCGTCGCCTCGCGGCGGATGTCGCCCGCGTCGGCGTCGGTGATGAACGCCTCGGTCCCCTGCCCCGTCTGCAGTGACACGTGGCCGCGCCCGTCGGCGCTCGTCTCGCGCGGCACGAGCAGGATGACGGTGCCCGCGTTGCGCGTCTCGCTGCCGACGGCGGTCGCCGCGCCGACCTTCCACTCGCGCAGGATCTGGAGCGCGACGTCGCCGACGTCGCGGTCGCCGATCGAGGGGAGGGTGACGACGGTGATCTCGCCCTTCGAGCGGTCGCGCACGGCCCGCGCGAGCGCCTCCATGCGCTGCGCCTGGTCGGCCGGGATCACGCCGGCGAAGTCGTCGACGAACCCGTGCGGCGCGGGGATCGTCATCGGCGCCGCGGTCGCGCGCGCGGCGGGGGCGCCGGCGGCCGAGGGCGCGCCCTGGGCCGACACGCCCTGGGCCGTCAGCCGGCCCACGAACGCGAGCAGCGCGAGGAGGAACGTCGAGGCGAATCGGAGCATCGGGCGTGTATCTTATACGGGCTCGGCGCGCCGGTAGTGTCGCCGGCCCAACGCCGTCCGTCCCCTCGCGCCTTCCGCTGCTGATGTCCGCACCCGCCGCGCCCCGCCGCCCGTCACGCCCGCCCGCACGCGGGCGCACGACCGCGTCCACGTTCGCGCGCGTCGCCGTCGCGACCATCGCAGTGGCCGCGACTGCCCTCGCGGGCGGCGCGCTCGGCTGTAGCGCCAGCGCGGCCGAGAACGCCCGCACCGCGGCCGCCGGCGCCGCGGACGACCGGGCCGGCGCGGATTCGGTGGCGCTGCGCGCGGCGGCCGACAACGGCCGCATCCAGGGCTCGCCGGGCGCGAAGGTCTGGTTGATCGAGATCAGCGACTTCCAGTGTCCGTACTGCAAGATGTGGCACGACGAGTCCTACGACACCCTCCGCCGCGACTACATCGCGACGGGTAAGGTGCGTGCGGCCTACATGAACTTTCCGCTCGACATGCACGTGCAGGCGATGCCCGCCGCCGAGGCGGCGATGTGCGCCTCCGCGCAGCACAAGTTCTGGGAGTACCACGACGCGCTCTTCCGCACCCAGGAGCGGTGGGGGCGTCCGGGAGACGTGTCGCCGACCTTCGACTCGCTCGCGACGTCGGTGGGCGTGGACGTGCCCAAGTTCCGCGCGTGCACGCGCTCGCACGTGATGCGCGCGCTCATCGAGGCGGACCGCGACCGCATGGAGCGCGCAGGGGTCCGCAGCACGCCGACGTTCTACGTCGGCAACCAGCAGATCGCCGGGGCGCAGCCCGTCGACGTGTTCCGCCACGCGCTCGACGCCGCGGTGTCCAACCCGCCCTCGATTCCGAGCAGCGGCCGCTGACGCCGCTCCCCCTCCGCGCCGCGTACGCCGCGTTAGGCGTCGCGGCGCGCGCCGCGGCCGCGTTCGCCCCCGCGGGCGGCGGCAAGGTGCGGCAGAGCCTGCAGGCGCGCCGCGGCGTGCGCGCGCGCTACCGCGCGTGGGGCGCCGCGCACCGCGACGCGGAGCGCCCCCTGCTCTGGGTACACGCGCCGAGCGTCGGTGAGGGCCTCCAGGCGCGCCCCGTGCTCGAGCTCGCGCGCGACGAGCGCCCCGACGCCCAGCGCGTCTACACCTACTACTCGCCGAGCGCGCACAACTTCGCGCGCGGCGTGGTGCGCGCGGGGCTGGCCGAGCACGCGGACGTGCTGCCGTTCGACACGGGCGGGGACGCGCGGGCGCTGCTGGACGCGCTGCGGCCGACGGCGCTCGTCTTCAGCAAGCTCGACGTCTGGCCGACGCTCACGCGGCGCGCGGCCGCGGCCGACGTCCGCCTGGGACTCGTGAGCGCGACGCTCGCGCCCGGGGCGGGGCGCCGCGGCCGGCTCGCGCGCGCGCTCCTGCGCGACGCGTACGCGGCGCTCGACCGCGTCGGCGCGATCGACGCCGCGGACGCCGAACGCCTCGTCGCGTTGGGCGTCCGCGCGGACCGCGTCGAAGTCACGGGGGACACCCGCTACGACCAGGCGTGGCGCCGCGCGCGCGCCCTCGACCTGCCGCCCGACGCGGCCGCCGCGCTCGGCGCGCTCTCGCGCGAGCGGGTCGGGGCGAGCGGCCCGCGTTTCACCGTCGTCGCGGGCTCGACGTGGCCGGCCGACGAGGGCCCGCTCGGCGAAGCGTGGGCGGCGCTCCGCCGACAGGACCCGCGGGCGCGGCTGGTCGTCGCGCCGCACGAACCCACGCCGGCGCACCTGGCGCCGCTCGAGCGTTGGGCGCGCGAGCAACGGCTGACCCTGGCGCGTTGGTCCGCGCTGGTCGACGCGCCCGACGACCGCGCGGCGGCCGCGGCCGACGTGGTCCTGGTCGACCGCGTCGGCGTGCTGGCGGAGTTGTACGCGGCCGCCGACGCGGCCTACGTGGGCGGCGGGTTCCACGCGGCCGGGCTGCATTCGGTGCTCGAGCCCGCCGCCTTCGGCGTGCCCGTCGCGTTCGGGCCGCGGCACGCCGGCAGCCGGGACGCCGGGCTGTTGGTCGCGTCTGGCGGAGGCTCGGCGGCGGCCACGGGGCGCGCACTCGGCGAGCTCCTGCGGCGCTGGCGGACGAGCGACGCGCTCCGCGCGCAGGCGGGCGCGGCCGCGCGCGGCGTCGTCGAGGCCGGGCTCGGCGCCGACCGCCGCACGTGGGCGCTCGTCGCGTCACTGCTGAGTTAGGCACCCGCGGCAGAGCGCCGTGGGTACTGATGCGTTAGGCACCTGCCAGTTAGGCGCGGTGGGCCGGGAAGCACGGCAGGACCGGTCCGGCCGGTTCGGTACCGCGCTGGTCGTCGGGCGCTGTTGGAAAGGCGCTGTTGATGCCGCGCTGTTGAAACGGCGGGTCACGGGAAGGGCAGCGGGGCGAGGGCCTTCGCGCCGTTCCTGTCACACGTCCCACCGACGGCGCCGCTTCAACAGCGCCCCACCAACAGCGCCCCACCAGACAGCGCCCCACCAAGCACGCCTCACCAAACAGCGCGCCCTACCGCCCGCGTCCCACCACCGGCGTCTTCCTCACCAGATCCGATCGCTCGCCGCCTTCCCCCGCACCATCGCATCGCCCGCCCGACACCCGAACGCCGCGGCGAATTCCGGCATCGCCGAGACCGCGCCGTTCACCCGCCACGGGTCCGGCGAGTGCACGTCCGTCGCCACCGCCAGGCGCAGCGCCTCCGGTCGGTACTTCGCGTGCCACGCCTGCGCGAAGCCCAGAAAGAAGCGCTGCTCGGGCGTGAACCCGTCGACGACCGCGCGCGGCTTGCCCGCGAGCGACCGCTCGTACGCGTAGTAGGCGAGCGTCAGGCCGCCGATGTCGGCGAGGTTCTCGCCTAACGTCTGCTCGCCGTTGATGCGCAGGCCGGCGGCCGGCGCGTAGGCGCCGTACTGCCGAGCGACGTTCGCCGCCCGGCTCGTGAAGCCGCGCGCGTCGTCCGCCGTCCACCAGTCGCGGAGGTTGCCGGTGAGGTCGTACTGGCGCCCCTGGTCGTCGAAGCCGTGCGTCATCTCGTGCCCGATGACCATGCCGATGCCGCCGTAGTTCACCGCGTCCTCGGCCCCCGGGTCGAAGAACGGCGGCATCAGGATCCCCGCGGGGAAGACGATCTCGTTGTTGAGCGGGTTGTAGTAGGCGTTGACCGTCGGCGGCGTCATCCCCCACTCGGTGCGGTCCGTCGGGCGGCCGACCTTCGCGAGCTGGCGACGCTCCTCGAACGCCGCGGCCGCGAGCGCGTTGGTCACGAACGGCGCGTCGGCCGACACGCGGAGCGCCGAGTAGTCGCGCCACCGGTCCGGGTAGGCGATCTTGCGCGTGAACGCGGCGAGCTTGGCCTGCGCGCGCGCCTTGGTCGCGGGGCTCATCCAGTCGAGCGCGGCGATGCGCTCGCGGAACGCCGCCTCGAGGTTCCCGACCAGCTCGAGCATGCGCGCCTTGGCCGCGGGCGTGAACTCGCGCGCGACGTAGAGCCGGCCCAACGCCTCGCCGAGCCCCGCGTCCGTCCGCGCGACGCAGCGCTTCCAGCGCGCCTGCGGCTCCGTCACGCCGGTCAGCCGCCGCTGGAAGCGGAAGTCCTCGTCGAAGAACCGACCGCCTAACATCGGCGCCGTCGCGTGGAGCAGCTGCCATCGCAGGTACGTGCGCCAGTCGGCGACCGGCGTGTCGCGCAGCGCGGCCGCGAAGTGGCGGAAGAACTCCGGCTGTGACACGTCGAGCGAGGCCCCCGCGTTCGCGAGGTCGCCGACGCCGAGCGCGTGGAAGTAGCCCGGCCAGTCGACGCCCGGCGCCCGCTCGGCGAGCTCGCGCACCGTGAGCTTGTGGTAGACCGCGTACGGGTCGCGCTGCTCGACGATCGTCATCGAGGCGGCCGCGAGCCCCGTTTCGAGGCGCATCACCCGGTCGGCCGCCGCGGCCGCGTCGGCCTGCGACATGCCGCCGAGGGCGAGCATGCGGCCGACGTGCTCGACGTAGGCGCGCCGGAGCGAGTCGCTCTCCGCGTCGGTCTTCGTGTAGTAGTCGCGGTCCGGCAGCCCGAGCCCGCCCTGCGCGAGCTCGCCGATCACGCGGCCGCTCTCCTTCGGGTCGATCTCGGGCGACGCGTTGAACCCCGCGGCAACGCCGACCGCCTGCAGCCGCGCGACGAGGCGGACGACGTCGGCCGAGCTGCCGGCGCTGTCGATGGCGCGGAGCATCGGCGCGAGCGGCGCCGCGCCCGCGCGGTCCGCGGCCGCCGAGTCCATACACGTTGCGTAGTAGGCGGCGATCTTCTCGTCGTCCGCGCTCCGCCCCGCCGCGGGCCCCGTCCGCAGCCCGCCGAGGATGCGGTGTAGCGCGGCGAGGTTCCGCTCGTACACCTCCGTGAACCCGTCCCAGCTGGGGTACGCGGCCGGGATCGCGGTGCGCTGGACCCAGCCCCCGTTGGCGTAGGTGAAGAAGTCGCGGCACGCGGGGCAGTCCGGCGCGAGGTCGACCGTGCGCACGGTGCGCGCCCCCCCCGGCGCGACGGGCGCTTGGGCACCGGGCGCCTGGGCGCGGGCCGCCGGGGCGAGGGCGAGAGAAGTCGCGAGGGCGACGACGGCGAGCCGCGCGAGGCGCGCGAGGGGCGGCGTGCGGCGAGGGCGGGCGGCTGGCATGGGCACCTGGGCAGGGGGGCGGGCTCGGCGGAACTCTCCGTCGCAACGCTCCGCACGATGCGGCGCGTCGCCCCACGGCGCAACCGCGGGCCCGTGCGTTAGGCGATCGGCACGAGCCGCCGCCCGTACCGCACGAGCACCAGGAGTGGCACCATCACCAGCGAGCCGTCCGTCGGACCTCTCCCCGGCTTCATCATCGCGGCCGTCGCATCCCCGGCTCCAGCATCCCCGCGCCCCAGCATCCCCGGCCGGTCACGCCCCCGCGCGCCCGGCTCGCCTAACGCCCCAAAAAACGCCCGTCTTCAATGCCCTTCCGGCCTGTGCAGGTAAAATCCCTGCACCAAATGCACGCCCAACGCCTGCACGGCCTCGAACTCCTCCACCCGCTCCACCCCCTCCGCGATCACCATCGCCCCCTGGTCGTTCGCGAACTTCACCATCGTCTCCACCAAATTCTGCTTGATGAAATTCGCGTCGATGCAGTTGATGAGCGACATGTCCAGCTTGATGAAGTCCGGCTCGAGGTTGGCGATCGAGCCGAGGCCGGCGTACCCCGACCCCGCGTCGTCCACCGCGAACCGGAACCCCGCCTCGCGGAACGCCTTCAGCCGCCCGCGGAACTTCGGGTAGTCCTTGATCGCCGTCCGCTCCGTGATCTCGATGACCACGCGCCCGGGGTCGTCCACGCCTAACGACTGCTCCGTGAACTCCGGGTCCGCGAAGTCCTGCGGGTCCACGTTGAGGAAGAGCAGTTCGCCGTTGGCCATGTGCGCGCCCATCCCCTCGACCGCCCGGGCCCGGCACAGCCGGCTCAGCTCCCACAGCAGGTCCGCCTCGGCCGCCACCTCGAACATCACCTCCGGGCTCCGCAGCGAGCGCAGCCGGCCGCGCGCCAGCGCCTCGTAGCCGAACACGCGCTTGTTGGACGCCTCGACGATCGGGTGGTAGTCGACGTAGACCAGCCGCTCGCGCAGGCTCGTGCGCAGGTCCGCCACCTTGCGCCCCCGCTCGCGCTGCTCGACGCTCTTGGCCGCGTTGGCCGCCTCGCGGATGCCGCGGTAGATCAGGCGCTCCAGCCGCACCTTCGCGTTGTAGTACACGTGCGCCGCGCCGACGTAGATGTCGAACAGCGCCGACACGTCCTCGCCGTGCTCCGCCTCGAGCCGCGAGGCGACGTGCGCCGCCAGGCCCCCGGACAGCTCCGTGATGTCGCCGTCCGTGGCCGCCGCGCGCCCCTTGGCCGGCACGTGGAAGAGCACCACGTCCGCGTCGTTCATGAACGTGACCAACGCCCGCGACCCCGAGAGCGCGCTCCCCTCGATGTACTCGCGCACCGCCGCCGAGGTGGTCTCGAGCACCGCGTCGAGCTTCTCCCAGCCGTAGACCTCCTCGAGCTTCGAATAGCGCACGAAGTTGAGGTAGAGCACGACCACCTCGCCGCGCTCCTTGATCGCGGCCCGCGAGCGCTCGATCGCCACCGGCAGCGTCGGCAGCCCGGTCCGCTGGTCGTAGAGCAGGTGCTCGTACTCGGCGCGCTCGATCCGCTCGCGCGACGCGTCCGCGCCGCCGGGCGCCGCGCGCGTGATCGCCGTGCGCACGCGCGCCGCGACCTCGTCGGCGGGCGCGGGGAGCTGGAACCAGTCGTCGGCCCGCACCTCCGCGGCGCGGCGCCGCGCCGTCTCGTCAGCGCACCCGACGACCACGGCGACCCCGGCCCGGCGCGCGGCGTCCGCGACGTCGCGCAGCGCGTTCGGGTTCTCGGACGTGATCACCACCGCCCGCGCGTCGGGCGTCGCCGCGACGGCCGCCGCGAGGGCGCGGTCGCCGAGGCGCACCACGCGCCACCCGCCGAGCGCGGCGGCGGCCGCGTCGGCGACGTCCCCCGTCTCGTCGGTGAGGAGGATCGGGGCGTAGGGCGAGGCGGACGGGGCGTCGGGCGGGATCGGACCAACCATGGTGCGAAGCTAACCCGCCCCCGAGCTTCGGCGCGCCTTCCGCGCGCGTGCCGCGCGTAGCACCCCGGGCGAGCTCGAGCGCTGCCTAGGCCGCGACGTCGGGCGTGGCGTCGGGCGCATCGGCGCCGGGCGCATCGGAGACAAGCGCCGCGTTGCGATCGACCGCCGCGGCGAGCTTGGGCAGGTCGAACGGCTTCGTCACGTAGTCGTCCGCGCCGGTCTGCAGCGCCTGCCGCTTGTCGTCCCACTCGTCGAGCGCCGTGACCATGATGATGCGCACGCGCTTCCCGAGCGTGGGGTGCTGCTTCATCAGCCGGCACACCTCCCAGCCGTCGCGGCCGGGCATCATCACGTCCAGCAGGACGAGCCGCTGTCGCTCGCGCTCGAAGATCGCGAGGGCCTGGTCGCCGTCGTTCGCGACGGTCACTGGGTAGCCACGGATCGCGAGGTAGCGCGAGATGATTTCGGTGTTGTCGTGGTTGTCGTCCACCACGAGCACGGGCGGTCGAACCGGATCCGGCATCGGTAACACTCCACGAAAGGCAGACGGTGACAGTACAGGGCGGGCGGCGGCAGACGCCGGCGCCGAGCGGGTACGGCTCAGCGGCGGTTCAGCGCGCCACGACCCGCCGGAGCGCGTACGAGACTCCCGCGCCGACCACGCGCCGACTCGCCGAGAGCGGACTTCCGGGCGGTCCGCCAGCGCCGATCTCGCCCGCGACCCCGATCGCGATCGACGGCGTGACGGCCAGTTCGGCGAGCGCGGCCACGTGCGCGCCCGAGCGCGCGCGACTCGTGTCCGAGATGCGCCAACGCGCGTAGACGTACATCGGCGAAACCGACACGGCGTACGGCCGCTCGCCGAGTACCCCGCGCACGCCGGCGCTCAGCCCGGCCGGGATCTGCGTGTACGACCCGACCGGCCGATCCCCCGACGGGCCGCCGAGCGCGTATTGATCGAATGGGGACGCGGCCACCCGCATGCGCTCCGCGCCATAGCCCGCGAACGCCGACACGCCAAGCCGCGTCGTGCGGTACAGGCGCGCCGCGAGTCGGGCACCCGCGGTGACGCCGCTCCGCTCGAACCCGGCCGGCGCTCCGGCAAGGCCGACCGCCGCGGTGAGCTGCAGCCCGCGCGTACCCGTCGCGCCCGCGAGGGCCCCGGTCCCGCGACCGTCGCCGCGGCTGCCGTCTAGCGCGACGGCGAGACCGGGCGCGGGAAAGGCGCTCTGCGCGGTCGGCAGCGAGGGGAGCTGCGCGTCGGCAGGCGTCGCGGTCGCCGCGACGATTGCGACGCACACGACCGCCATCCGTGCGGCGCGTGACCGCAGACCCGCGCCCCGGAAGAGGGCGCGGCAGGAACGTTCGTCGTACATGGTCGCCATCGCTGTGCAACCTCCGTACGAGGGCGGACCCGTCCGCCCGAGCTCCCCGTAATGCACCGAGGGGCGCGGGGCCTCGTGCGCCCCGCGCCCCTCGGCGCGTCACCAGCTCTCCCGCTTTACGACCGACTCACGGCGTGTTGTCGTCGCACGCCGCCGGGTTGTACTTCGGGTTCGACGTCTGCTCGGAGTACGGCACCGGCAGGCTGGTGTTCGTGCCGTAGTTGACCGTCGGCTGCGGTGTGTAGACGCCGACCGGGAACACGGAGCTCACGCCGCCCGTGATGTCGCCGTACGCGCTCAGACCGGCGGCGGCGAACGTCGACGTACCGCCGCCCGTCCGCGACAGGCGCCGCATGTCGCCCAGGCGGTGCGAGGTCAGGTACATCCAGAACGCCCGCTCCTTGAAGAGCTGGAGCACACGCCCCTGCACGGCCCCCGGGTCGGCCAGCGGCGCGAGCGCCGTGGTCGTGATCGCCGGGCAGGTGAAGTTGGCCAGCGTCACCGGGCTCGGGCACGCGTAGAGCGAGGTCGTCGCCCGCAGCGTGTTGAGCGTCGTGAGCGCGGTCGCGTAGCTCGCCGCCGAGTAGCCGCCCGCGGCCGCGGCCGCCTCGGCCTCGATCAGGCGCGCCTCGACACCCGTCGCGAGCAGCGCCGGCGACGTCGCCTCCGAGTACTTCACCGCGACATATAGCGGGCTCTGGTCGAACCCGCTGGTGGTCGAGCCATTCCCGCGCACGACGAGCACACGGGGGTCGACCGTGACCGTGGACGCGTTGCCCGACGTCGTCGAGCTCCCGCGGTAGACCAGGCCGTTCCCGCCCTCGCCCGCCGCGACCGAGAAGCGCCGCTGGCTACGGTTGAAGCTGTACACGCCGTTGTTCTGCCGCGACGTGTTGAGCGACGTGTAGAGCGTGTAGGTGTACGTCGTCGGGACGGACCCCGTCAACTGCGCCGCCGCGGCGTACTGCCCCTGGTCGACGAGCGAGCGCGCCTTGCCGATCCGGGCCAGGTTGAGCTGCGACCCGGCGCCCGCGCCGACCGCGGTCGCGACGGTGATCGCGGAGTCGAATTTCGCGGATGCGATCGTGAGCATCTGCACCGTCGTGTGCCCGGCGTCGTAGGCGACCGTCCCGTCCGCGTTCAGCGTGCTGAACGGGACGTCGCCGCAGTAGTTCTCCGCGAACATCAGGTACGTGTACCCGGCGAGCGCGTACGCCTCGGCCTGCGACGCCGAGTTGGGCGCGAGCGCGGCGTACGCCGACGCCGAGCGCTCGGCCGCCTGCCGCGCGATCTGGAGCTGACGGTAGACGCCGTCGTTGTTGGGGTTCGTCAGCTGGGTGTTGCGGTAGTCGATCTCGCGCCGCGACGGGAACGTGTCCGACAGCAGGATCTCGTCGCCGAGCAGCCCGGCGTAGAGGATCTCGCCCTCGATCGCGCCGTACCCGGAGCTGCCCGCCGCGCCGCCGCCGTTGGAGCCGGCATACGCGACCGCGAACTCCGCGATCGCGGAGTTGAACACGGCCGGCAGCGCGGCGACGCTCTGCGTCGAACTCGGCGGCACGACGTCGGGCGTCGTGACGTCGGTGAGCTTGTTGCCCTGGCATCCGGCCAGCGCGGCGCCCGCGAGCGCCGCCCCGGCGATGCGCGCGGTGCGCGTCGCCGTCCGGCCGGTGGTGAATTGGAAAGAACGCATCGGCTGCGAGTCCGGGATCAGAAGTCGAGGTTGACGCGGGCGATGTAGTAGCGCACCGGCGGCAGGGTGAGGAAGTCCGCCTGCGTGAAGTTGCTCTGGCCCGCGAAATTCACCTCCGGGTCCAGGCCCTTGTAGCCGGTCCACGTGTGGAGGTTGCGCGCCGCGAGGTTGAGGCTCGCGCCGCGCACGCGCAGGTAGCGCTGCGCCGTCGCGGTCGGCAGCCCGAGGTTCACCGACAGCTCGCGCAGCTTGGTGAACGCGGCCGGCACGATGTACCCGGCGTTGGTCCCGTACGTCCGCGACGCGACCGACGCCGCCTGGTCCGCGAGCGACGAGCCCTGGATGAAGTTCTCCGGGCACACGCCGCGTCGTCACGCAGCGGAACTGCTCCGTGCCGTTGTACAGGTACATCCCGCCGCGGTAGTCGACGCAGCGCCTGGAACCGCACGTTCTGCAGGATCGTCAGCGTCGGCTGGAACGAGAACGTGTGCTTGGGCAGCGGGTTGCCGATGTACTGCCCGGCCGGCGTCAGGTCGGTGCTGAGCTTGACCTCGTTGTTCTCGATCACGCCGTTGCCGTTGGCGTCGGCGTACGTGTACTTCTGCTGGAAGTACCCGCCCAACGGGAAGCCCGGCGAGAAGCGCTGCGTGTTGCCGCCGAGCCCGAACACCGTCTCGCCGAGCCCGGGACGGAGCGAGATCAGCTTGTTGGCCAACGTCGAGAAGTTCAGCACGCCCGACAGCTGCACGCTCTTGGTGTCGATCGCGTTGATCGTCGACGACAGCTCCGCGCCCGCGTTCTTGACGCGACCGATGTTGGTCAGCTGTGACGCCGGGCCGCCCGCCGAGCCGGGCAGTGGCACCGCGACCAGCGCGTCGCGCGACCGCTTGCTGAAGTACGTCGCCTCGAACGACACCTTGCCGCCAGCGAACCCGAGGTCGAACCCGCCCTCGGCCTCGTTGATCCGCTCGGGCCGCAGGTCCGTCAGGCCCGCGCCGCCCGTCGTGAACGCGCCGAGGTTCTGCGACGCGATGCTCGCGACCGTCGGGTTGAAGTACGTGAGCGCGTCGAAGACGCCCGGCCGCAGCCCGCTCTGCCCGTACGCCGCGCGCAGCTTGACCTGCGTCAGGAGCCGGTTGCGCGGGAACCACGACTCCTCGCTCGGCACGTACGCGATCTGCCCGCTCGGGTACGTCACGAACCCGAGGTTCGCGCCGAACGCGCTGTTCTTGTCGCCGCGCACCGCACCCGTCAGGAACAGGCGGTCGCCGAAGCCGAGCTGCTCCTGCGCCAACACGCCGAACGTGCGCGCGTAGGTGTTGGACTCGCTCACCGACGCCTGCTGCGAGATGCCCGCGAGCGACGACGTCCCCGGCAGCAGCCCCACGCCGAACGCGTAGTTGCCGCTGGCGTTGTCACGCTGGTACTGCACGCCCACCGTGGTCGTCGCGGCAACGCCCGAGAGGGGCTGCGCCCGCCCGACCGCACTCGCGTTGAGCGTGTAGGTGCCGATCGTGAACTCGTTGCGCGTGCGGTTGCCGAGCAGCGCGTTTACCGACGTGTTGATCACGCCCTGCGGGTAGAGCTGCTGGTCGCTGCGGTCGTTCAGGTCCGCGCCCGCCGTCGTCGTCAGCGTCAGCCACGAGGCCCCGACTGGGGTGTAGTTGCCGTTGAACGCCGTCGTGAAGCGGTTGACGTTCTGGTACGTCTGGATCTGGTTCAGCTGCGACGGGAGCAACCCGGTGTAGTAGCCGGCCGACGTACTGTCGATGCCGGTGACCGCGCCCGCCGCGATGTACGAGATGCACTTGGTCGCGACCGAGCACAGGATCGGCCCACCGAGCAGCCCGTTCGAGACCAGGCCCAGGATGTTGTTGTCGCCCTGCGGCAGCTGGAGCGAGCTCTGCAGGTAGCCCGCCGACACGCCGAGGTTGAGGCCCGACACCGGCGTCGCGTCGACGTTCGCGCGGAAGTTCCGCCGCGTGAGGCGGCTCGTCGTGAAGACGCCGTGCTCGGTCTCGCCGTCGCTCGAGATGAAGTAGCGCGCGACGTCGCCGCCGCCCCGCACGCTGCCGCCGACGCGGTCGCGGTGGCCCTGCACGATCGGACTCACCGACGAGACGTTGAGCGGCTGCGCCGACGTGATCGAGTCGACCACGCACGTGCCCGCGACCACCGCGGTCAAATAGCACGCCGAGTTGCCCGTGTACAGGCTGACGCCGTTCCGCCCGGGCGCGAGGACAGTCCCCGGGACCGTGGCGTTCGGGCCCGACCGGCCGTACGCCGTGTAGTTACCCGGGTAGTTGACGTAGTTGTTGACCGTCCCGAGGTCGCCGTAGGCGTTGAACTGCGGCCGGCCCGCGGCCCCGCGCCGCGTCGTGATCTGGATGACGCCGTTGGCCGCCTGCGTCCCGTACAGGCCCGTCGCCGCCGGCCCCTTCAGGATGTCGAACGTCGCGATGTCTTCGGGCTTGAGGTCGTTCAGGCGGCTCACCGTCTGCCCGCCGACGCCGATCGTCCCCGAGTTCGCGCTCGGGTCGATGCGCACGCCGTCGATGATCAGCAGCGGCTCGTTCGACTGGTTGAGCGAGTTGGCGCCGCGGATGCGCACGCGCGCCCCCGTCCCCGTCGTCCCCGACGACTGCACCACCGTCACGCCCGCCGCGCGCCCTTCGATGATCTGGCTGAAATTCTGGATCGCCGCGAGCGGCTGATCCTGCACCGAGATGCTCGCGATGTTGCTCCCCTGCTCCTTCGCGCGCGTCGTCGTCCCCGTCGCCGTCACCGTCACGGCCTCGAGGTTGATCGCCGACGGCGTCAGCCCGACCGACACGCCGGTCGTCGTCTGCCCGGCCAGCACCGTCACCGGCACCGTCGTCGCGCCGAACCCGATGCGCAGCACCCGGATCTGCACCGTCCCGGCCGGAACGCCCGCGATGCGGAAGTTCCCGTTGTCCGTGGTCGTGGCACCCCGCTGGCTCCCGACGACCTGCACCTGGGCCGCCGAGACCGGCTGGCCACTGGCGCGGTCGGTGACCCGCCCCGTGATCACGCCCGTGTTCACCTGCGCGACCAGCACGGCGGGCGCTACGCCCACCGCCGCCGCGAGTAACCGAGTCGACCTACGTGTCATCCGTTCATCCTCCTACACCTCTGAAGAAGAGCGCTCCGCAGAGCGATGTGGCCGCCGGCGCGTGGCAGATCTGCCACGGCACCGGCCGCACGGCGGGAC
The DNA here is from genome assembly GCA_963763675.1 of uncultured Gemmatimonadales bacterium. Lineage (GTDB taxonomy): Bacteria > Gemmatimonadota > Gemmatimonadetes > Gemmatimonadales > Gemmatimonadaceae > BPUI01. The sequence goes on along the minus strand of CAVXPN010000001.1, from coordinate 21,598 downwards.
GTCCCCCGCCCGGCGGAAGTCCGCGGGCGGGGGCTTAACGACGGGGAATGACACGGCCCGCCCGTCCTACAGGACGGCGCGCCGTGCCGATGGAGCAGTACGAAGCGGCGGTCGTGCGGCGAAGCAGTAACCCACCGCGTTCCGGCCACCGACCGCTCAGTGCTGAGCGGTTCGCACACGTTGTGAAGACGCAGACCTCCGCCTCGTGCGTCGCGTCACCGGCGGCACTAAAGTTTTTTCTCGCGCGGCCACCGCCGACGCACGAAGGGCCGGGCGATCCTCCGCCCGGCCCTTCTGCCGCACACGCCCTCCGCCAAACGGGCCGCGCAGACCGTCAGGCTTTTCGGTCCGAGCACGCCTTCCAGCTCGGGTTATTCTGCTCGGCCTGCGACGGCACCAGGTTGACGTCGGTCCCGTAGACGCCACCCTTGAAGTACGCGCCGGTCGGGTAGACCGTCTCCGGGTTGCGCCCGTACTGGCGCACCAGCCGCCGCAGATCGCCCAGCCGGTGCGACGTCATGTACATCCAGAACGCCCGCTCGCGGAACATCAGACTGTTCCGGGCGGCCGCCGTCCCCGGATCGATGAGCGGCGCGAGTCCGGTCGTCCCCGTCCGGAGCGTGTTCAGCGCCGCGAGCCAACCCGCCACGTCGCCCGACGCCAGCTTCGCTTCGGCCTCGATCAGCCGCGCCTCGGTCCCGGTCGCGAGCGGCACCGGGGAACTCGTGGTGTTGTTGAAGAGCAGCGTCGGCGTCGGATTCCCGTCCTGCCCCGGCGCGGTCTTCGTCGGGTCGACCTTGATCCGGGGGTCCTTCGAGCTCAGGAAGTCGAGCCCGTTGACACCCTCCTTGTCCGACGCGCCGAAGTTACGCGTCGCGACCATCCAGTCGTACACCACGTTGACGATGCTCGCCGTCAGCGACGAGTACGTGAGATTGAGCGAGAACGTCGTCGGCACGGCCGCGACCGCCGCCGCCGCCGCCTGGAACCCGGCGACGTCGGTGCTGTCGTGCACAAGGTTGAGGAGCACGCGCCCGCGCCCGACCGCGATCGCGCGACTCAGCGTCGCGATCTGCGCGGCGTTCGCCGCCGTCGTGTCCGTCGCGAGGTTCTGGGTCGCGGTGTCGAACACGGCCAGCGCGCGGTTGTACAGCTCCACGTTCGAGAGGACCGTGTACACCGGGTTCGCGTCGTCGCCGTTCGTGAACGGCACGCCGTTGCAGTACGCCTCGGCCGTCAGCAGGTACGTGTAGCCGCGGTACGTGAACAGCTCGCCGAGCTGCGTGCCCTTCGTCGTGCCCGCGGGCGGGAACTGGTTGATCGCCTTGATCGCGCGGATCAGCTGCGTGTGCGTGTTGCCGACCTGGTTCCAGGTGCTCGCCGGCAGCAGCGTCGGGTTGATCGCGCGCTGGTCCCAGTGCTCGGTGCCGCTGCGCGCCGAAAAGATCTCGTCGGCGAACATGCCGGTCGCCAGGTTCATCCCGAGCGGGGACGAGCCGTTGTTGTCGCCGGCGTACAGCCAGAGGAAGTTGCCGACCGCGGCGGCCCGCACGGCCTGCGCGCCGCTCACCGACGCGGACGACGTGGGCGTGATGATGTCGGGCGTCTGCACCTCGAGCAGCTTGTCGCGGTTGCACGCCGCCCCGGCGAGGCAGGCGAGGGCGAACGTTAGGCACAGGCCGCGCGCGGCCGGACGGGTCGTCGGCATCGGGGAGGTCTCGGAAGAAGACACGGCGGGTGCCTCAGAAGCCCAGGTTGAACTTCGCGACCCAGTAGCGCAACGCCGGCTCGGCGTAGAAGTCGTTGTTGCCCCCTCCGGTGTTGGCCACCGACGAGTTCGCCTCGGGGTCGAGCCCCGGGTACTTGGTCCACAGCACGCCGAGGTTGCGACCGCTGACGGCCACCGAGAGCGACCGGCCACGCAGGTAGCGCCGCGTCAGGCGGTCCGACAGCTCGTACGAGAACGCCACCTCGCGCAGCCGGATGAAGTCGTTGCGGACGAAGTAGCCCCACCGGGTGTTGTACAGCGAGCCCGTCGTCGAGGCCACCGCGGCCGCCTGGTCCGCGGTCGGCGCGGTCGGGTCGTTGATCGCCTGACAGTTCAGCGAGCTCCCGCACCGCTGGTACTGGTAGCCCCACTGATTCCAGAAATTCCCGCGGTAGTCGAGCAGCGTCGACACGCGCAGCCGGTTGTTGAAGAACCCGAACACGTTGTTCAACCCGGCCTCGTACTCGGGCAGCGTCGACCCGCGGAACGCGTCGGTCGCGCTGGCCGTGATCTCGGACGGCACGATGAGCCCGTCCTTGTTCGCGTCGTTGTACGTGTACGGCTTGTCCCACAGGCCGAACAGCGGGTACCCGACCGCGATGCGCGCGCCCTGCGGCGTCGGCAGCACGACGTCGCCGGCGCTCACGAGCTTGTTGCGGATGTGCGACCCGTTGACGCGCAGGTTCCACGTCAGCGGCACCGACCGGAAGACGAGCGCGTCGATCGCGAGTTCCTGCCCGCGGTTCTGCACCTTCCCGAGGTTGTAGAACTGCGTCCCCGCGGCGACGCCGAGCGACGGCGAGAGCGGGAGCGCGTACAGCGCGTCGCGGCTCAACTTGTTGAACAGCGTCGCCTCGACCGTCACCCGGTCGTTGAAGAACCCGATGTCCGCGCCCCCCTCGACCTCGGTCGTGACCTCGGGCTTCAGGTTCGCGTTCCCGAGCGCCTGGAACCGCAGGCCGGGCTGCTCGACGCCGAAGATCGGGTACGTCTGCGACTGGTAGTACTGCAGCGCGGCCACCGTGCCCGGCTGCACGCCGGACCGCCCGACCGCCGTGCGGAGCCGCAGCCGACTCACGCCCGCCAGCCGTGGGAACCACGGCTCGTCCGAGATCACGTACGACACGCCACCGCGCGGGTACGTCGTGTTGCCGACCGAGCGGCCGAACGCGCTGTTGTGGTCCTGCCCGACGCCGAGGCTCAGGAAGAGGCGGTTGCGGAACTGCAGGTCCTCCTGCAGCAGGACGCCGTACTGCGCGTTCTCGACCACCGACTCCCACGAGAGGCGCTGCGCCGCGGCGTTAGGCTCCGTGGACCCCGGCGGCAGCCCGTAGCCCGAGAGCTCGGAGTCGTAGAAGCCGGTGCGGAACCACCGCCCGCCCACCGTCGTGCGCGAGCGGAGGGCCGACGTGAGGTCGCGCGTCGCCGTCGCGCTCACGTCCACCGAGTACACGTTGGTGTTCGCGCGCTGCGCGTCCTTCCCCGAGTACCCCTGCGACGCGCTCGGGCCCCAGGCCGAGCCGTTGTGCGTGCCCTCGCCGGGCACCTGCAGCCGGTAGTTGTACGACGACGTCGCGTCGATGCCCACCGTGGCGCGCGTGTCGACCCAGCTCACCGGCGTCCAGTTCAGCGCCGCGCTGCCGGTGAGGCGGTCGTCCTGCAGCCGCTGCTCGACCGAGAAGATGTCGCCGACGAACTCGCGCTGCGTCCCGTTCGTGGGCGTCCGGTAGCCGGGCGCGGTCATGAACTGGAACTGCATGCCCGCGAAGTACCCGCCGGAGAACGGCGTGTAGAGCGACCGCCCCTGGTAGCCGGTGCTCACGCTCAGCGTCGCGTTAGGCGCGAGCGTCAGCCCGAAGTTTCCGCGGACCGCGTTGACCGCGAGCTGGTTGGGCCGGATCTGGGTGCTCGTCAGCGACTGTCCGAGCGCGGAGAGCCGCTGCTGCTCGAAGTCGGGCATGTGGTAGGGCCCGGTCTCCTGCTGCCGCTCGCCCGACACGAAGTACGTCAGGTTGTTGTTCCCGCCCGACGCCTGGATCGCGCCCGTCTCGCGCCCGCCGTTCGCGTACGGGTCGGTCGGCGCCTCCGTGTACGGGTTGTACGACGTCGTGCTGTCCACCGTACACTGCCCGAGCGCGCGCTGGCTGTTGAGGCAGTGGACCACCCGCGTGCCGACGACCCCGTTGGTGACGTTGTGCCCGAACGACCACCAGTTCGGCTCGAAACTCGACGGCTGCGACACCGACCCCAGCTCGCCGATCCCCGTCCAGCGCGTGCGCCCGGCGAGACCGCGCTTCGTCTGGATGATGACGACGCCGTTGGCCGCGGCCGTCCCGTACAGTGCCGCCGCCGACGGGCCCTTGACGATGTCGATCGACGCGACCTCGTCCGGGTCGACCTGAAAGCGGTTGACGCGCGTCGTCGTCACGCCGCTCGTGAGGTTCGCCGCCGTCACCGGGTCGTTGTTGTACCGGATGCCGTCGACGATGATGAGTGGCTCGTTGCTCAGCGAGAGCGAGCTCGTGCCACGGATGCGGATCGACGACGAGGAGCCCGTCTCCCCGAACCCCTGGATGATCTGCACACCCGGCGTGCGCGCCTGGAGCAGCTCGTTCACGTTCGTCGCCGGCGCCGTGCGCAGCACCGAGTCGGCCTGCACCTGCGCCACCACGTTGGCGAATTGCCGCCGCGACTGCGGCCCGGTCGCCGTCACGATCACCTGCTCGAGGCTCACGTTCGACGGCGCGAGCGCGACCGACACCTGCGCGTTGGCCTGGCCGGCGCCGATCTGCACCGCCACAGTCTGCGCGACGTAGCCGATCCGGATGACCCGAAGCTGGTACGCCCCGGCAGGCAGTCCGGCGATCCGGAACGTCCCGTTCTCATTCGTGGCCGATCCGCGCTGCGTGCCGACCACCTGGATCTGGGCCGCCGGGATCGGCAGCGCGTTCGACCGGTCGATGACACGCCCCGTGATGCTTCCGGCGGTCGTCTGCGCGACCAGCGCCGCGGGCGCCAGTCCAACCGTGGTCGCGATGAACCGCGTTGACCTGCGCGTCATCTGTTCATCCTCCGTGCACCTCTGGGGAAGGGTGCTGCGTGGAGCGATAGCAGGACCGTGCGCTGGGAGGGACGACGCGGAGCACGGACGCATCGCAGGCGGGCCGGGATTGGTGCCCGGACAAGGCGTCCGCGACCACGCTGAACTCAGCGGTTGCGGTGCCTTGTATTCGTGTGACCTCGCCCGCGGGAGCCGCGTCACCCACAAATCCGGATTTTGTTCCAGGCAGCGCCATATACATACGAGAAAGGCCGAGCGCAGCTGCGCTCGGCCTTTCGTCGTTCAGTCTGCGACTGCGGTCACGTCGCAGGCGAGCCCACGCTCACAGCGCTTCGGCCTGCTCCGTCACGACCCGCACCTGGTCGTCGACCACCTGGAGGAACCCGCCCGCCACCCGAAATCGCTGCGGTCCCGTCCCGCTCGCGCCACTCAGTCGCAGCTCCCCACGGCCGAGCAGCGTCATCATCGGCGCGTGCCCGCCGAGGATTCCGACCTCGCCGTCGAACGCCGGGGCCACGACCCCACTCGCCTCTCCCTCGAAGAGCACCCGCTCCGGGGAGATCACCGACACGCGGATCACCGGCGGCGCCCCGTCAGCCCTTCGCCAGCCGCTCGGCGTTGGCGATCACGTCGTCGACGCCGCCCGCCATGAAGAACGCCTGCTCCGGCAGGTTGTCGAACTCGCCCTGCGTCAGCCGCTCGAACGAGCCGATCGTCTCGTCCAGCTTCACGTACTTGCCCTTGATGCCCGTGAACTGCTCGGCCACCGCGAACGGCTGCGACATGAAGCGCTGGATGCGGCGCGCGCGGGCCACGATCTTCTTGTCTTCCTCGGACAGCTCGTCCATGCCCAGGATCGCGATGATGTCCTGCAGCTCGCGGTAGCGCTGGAGGATGCGCTGCACCTCGGTCGCGACGCGGTAGTGTCGCTCGCCGATGAACTGCGCGTCCAGGATGCGGCTCGTCGACGAGAGCGGGTCCACCGCCGGGTAGATCCCGAGCTCCGTGATCGCGCGCGAGAGCACGACCGTCGCGTCGAGGTGCGCGAACGCCGTCGCCGGCGCCGGGTCCGTGATGTCGTCCGCGGGCACGTAGATCGCCTGCACCGACGTGATCGAGCCGTTCTTCGTCGACGTGATCCGCTCCTGCAGGTCGCCCATCTCGGTGGCCAGCGTCGGCTGGTAGCCCACCGCGCTCGGCATGCGGCCCAACAGCGCCGACACCTCCGACCCCGCCTGCGTGAAGCGGAAGATGTTGTCGATGAACACGAGCACGTCCGAGTGCTCCTCGTCGCGGAAGTACTCGGCGACCGTGAGCCCGGCGAGGCCGACGCGCAGGCGCGCGCCCGGTGGCTCGTTCATCTGCCCGTAGATCAGCGCCACGTTCTCGAGGATGCCCGCCTCCTGGAACTCCAGGTACAGGTCGTTCCCCTCGCGCGTGCGCTCGCCCACGCCGCAGAACACCGACTTGCCGCCGTGCCCCTTGGCGACGTTGTTGATGAGCTCCTGGATGACGACCGTCTTGCCGACGCCCGCGCCGCCGAAGAGCCCGATCTTGCCGCCCTTCACGAACGGCGCGATCAGGTCGATGACCTTGATGCCCGTCTCGAAGATCTCGGTCTTGGGCTCGAGGTCGACGAACTCGGGGCGGGCGCGGTGGATCGGCCAGCGCGTCGCGCTCTCCGGGATCGGCGCGCCGTTGTCCACCGGGTCGCCGAGCACGTTGAGGATGCGGCCTAACGCGGGGGCGCCGACGGGCACCGAGATCGGCGCGCCCGTGTCGATCACCTCCATCCCGCGCACCACCGCGTCGGTGCTCGACATCGCGACCGCGCGCACCTGGTTGCGCCCGACGTGCTGCTGCACCTCGACCGTGACGTGGATCGGCTCGCCGTCGGGCGCCGTGCCCTCGATGCGGAGCGCGTTGTAGATCTCGGGCAGGTGCTCGGCCTCGAACTCGACGTCGAGGACCGGGCCGATGACCTGCACGACCCTGCCGATGTGGTGCGTTTCGACCGCGGTGGCCATGGGAATGAATCTATGAATGAGTGTTGCGTCGTCCCGTCGTCCCGAACCCGCCCAGCCCTGCCTAACGTCTAGCCGCCCAGCGCGCTCGCCCCGCCGACGATCTCCGCGATCTCCTGCGTGATCTGCGCCTGGCGCGCGCGGTTGTACGTGCGCTTCAGCCCGTTCAACATGTCGCCCGCGTTGTCGGTCGCGCTCTTCATCGCGGTGCGCTGCGCCCCGTAGAACGCCGCCGTCGTCTCCGCCAGCGCGCGGTACATCGTGTTCCGCACGTAGCTCGGCAGCAGCTCGGTCAGGATCGCCTCGGGCGACGGCGCGAGGATGTAGTCGTGCCGCCGCGCCGTCCCGGCCTCCGCCTTGGGCGGCTCGACCGGCAGCACCTGCACCGTCGTCGGCGGCGTCGACAGCGCCGAGTTGAACTTGGCGTAGATCACGTACACCGCGTCGACCGCGCCCGTCGTGAAGCGCGCCATCAGCTCGTCGACGATCGAGGCCGCGTCCGCCGCGCTCGGCCGGTCGCCCAGGTCGGTCCGCTGCTGCGCGAGCTCGCGCCCGACGTAGCGGAAGTACCCGATCCCCTTGCGCCCGACCACGTGCAGCTCGACCGCCGCGCCGCGCCCTTCGAGCTCGGCGATCCGGGTGCGCGCCTCGCGGATCAGGTTCGTGTTGAACGCGCCCGCCAGCCCGCGGTTGCCCGTCAGGAGCACCACCGCCGCCCGCCGCACGCGCGCCGGCTGCCGGAGCAGCGGGAACCGCTCGGCCAGCTCGGGCGAGTACAGCCGCGACATCACCTCGCCCAACGCCGCCGCGTACGGCCGCGCCGCGACGACGCGGTCCTGCGCGCGCTTCATCTTCGAGGTGGCCACCATCTCCATCGTGCGCGTGATCTTGCGCGTGTTCTCGACGGACTTGATGCGCCCCTTCAGCTCACGGCCCTTCGCCATTCCGCGGCCTCGCTCGCGTCGTTAGGCGGACGCCGCGCTCAGCGCGCCGCGCCGGCCATCGCCGGCGCGGGCGCCGCGGCCGCGGCGACACGGGCGCCCCCGCCGAACACGCGGTTGTACGCCTCGATCGCGCGCCGCAGCTCGCCCTCGGCGTCCTTGCTGATCGCCTTGCTCGTGCGGATCCCCTCGCCGACCGCCGGAACCTGCGCGTGCATGTAATCCAGAAAGCCGCGCTCCCACTCGCGCACGCGCGCGGTCGGGATCTCGTCGACGAGCCCGTTGGTCACCGCGTAGAGCACCATCACCTGGTCCTCGACCGGGTACGGGCTGTACTGCGGCTGCTTGAGGATCTCGACCGTGCGCGCGCCCCGGTCCAGCTGCCGGCGCGTCGCGGCGTCGAGGTCCGACGCGAACGCGGCGAACGCCTCCAGCTCGCGGAACTGCGCCAGGTCCAGCCGCAGGCGGCCGGCCACGCTCTTCATCGCCTTCGTCTGCGCCGAGCCGCCGACGCGGCTCACCGAAATGCCGACGTTCACCGCGGGGCGCACGCCCGAGTAGAACAGGTCGCCCTCGAGGAAGATCTGCCCGTCGGTGATCGAGATGACGTTGGTCGGGATGTACGCCGACACGTCGCCCGCCTGCGTCTCGATGATCGGCAGCGCCGTCAACGAGCCGCCCGGCTTCTTGATGATGTGGCCGTCGACCACGCCCTCGTCCTCGCGCAGCTTGGCCGCGCGCTCCAGCAGGCGCGAGTGCAGGTAGAACACGTCGCCCGGGAACGCCTCGCGCCCCGGCGGGCGCCGCAGCACGAGCGAGATCTGCCGGTACGCCGCGGCCTGCTTCGACAGGTCATCGTACACGCAGAGCGTGGGGCGCCCCTCGTCGTACATGAAGTACTCGGCCATCGCGCAACCCGCGTAGGGCGCGATGTACTGCATCGGCGCCGGGTCGCTCGCCGAGGCCGCGACGACGATGGTGTAGTCCAGCGCGCCGGCGCCCTTGAGGCGCTCGACCACGGTCGCGATCGTCGACGCCTTCTGCCCGATGGCGACGTAGACGCATACGACGCCCTGGCCCTTCTGGTTGATGATCGTGTCGATCGCGATCGCCGTCTTGCCGGTGCCGCGGTCGCCGATGATGAGCTCGCGCTGCCCGCGGCCGATCGGGATCATCGCGTCAATCGCCTTGATACCCGTCTGCAGCGGCTCCTTCACGGGCTGGCGGACGATGATGCCCGGGGCCGGGCTCTCGACCTTGCGCCGGGTGGTGGCGGCGATCGGGCCGAGGCCGTCGATCGGGTTGCCTAACGGATCGACGACGCGGCCGATCAGCCCGGGGCCGACCGGCACGTCGAGCACGCGCGTCGTGCGCCGGACCTCGTCGCCCTCCTTGAGCGTGAGGTAGTCGCCGAGGATGACCGCGCCGATGTTGTCCTCTTCCAGGTTCAGCGCGAGGCCGGTCACCAGCTGCCCCGTCTCGCTCGAGGTGAACTCGAGCATCTCGCCGGCCATCGCCTTCTGCAGGCCGTAGACGCGGGCGATCCCGTCGCGCACCTCGAGCACCGACCCGACATCCTCGACGTCGAGCGCCTGCAGGTCGGCGGCCTCGATCTCGCGCAGCAGGATGTCCTTGATCTCGCCGGGACGGAGGGTCGTTTCGGTGGCCATGTAGCGTTCAGTGGGTGTGGACAGGTTGAGAAGCGCCCCCGTGCCGGGCGCTTGTGAAAAATATCACAAGCCGGCCAGCGGTACAACGCCGGGCACGCCGCCGGGAACCGCGCCGCGCGAGCCGTCCGCCGCCGCCGCGGTCTCCGCCGCGGTCTCCGCCGCGGACGACGCCGCCGCCTCGACCATCGTGTGCGCCCGCTCCAACACCAGCCGCGCGTTCGCGTAGCTCACCAGCGCGACCGCCTCCCGGTACGGCGCCCACCGGCACGCCGTGATTCCCTCGTCCAGCTGCGGACAGGTCGCCGCGCACTCCGTGCGCATCAGGAAGAAGTGACACACCTTGTGCACCAGCCGCCCGCGGAACCGGAAGTACCAGTCGATCGTCGCGATCGCCCCGTACACCACGAGCCCCGCGAGCCCGGTCTCCTCCGCGACCTCGCGCACCGCCGCGCACTCCGGCCCCTCCCCAGCCTCGAGGTGCCCCTTCGGAAAACCCCAGTTGCGGTAGCTGTCCCGAATCAGCAGGAACACCGCGCGCGGCGCGCCGTCCGGCCCGCGCTCGTAGCGGAACACGATCCCGCCCGCGCTCACCTCCTCCCGCGCGCCCCCGGCGCCGCAGCAGCTCATCGTCGGCTCGTCGAACCGGCTCCGTTAGGCGGCTGCGCGGTCCGCCTCGCGGTCGGCCTGCCGCGCGCCGTCCGCGTCCGCGAGCCCGTCCGCGCCCTCGTCCTCGCCGTCCGCGTGCTCCGCCCCGTCCATCGTCGGCTTCCCCTCGACGAACTGGCGCACGACCGGGTCGGTCGTGTGCTGGATCTCCTCGATCGTCCCCTGCCAGCGCACCCGCCCCTCGTAGAGCATCGCGATCCGCGTGCCCACCGTGTACGCGCTCCGCATGTCGTGCGTGATCACCACGCCCGTGACGCCGAGTTTTTCGCGCATGCGCACCATCAGCTGGTCGATCACCGCGCTCGTCACCGGGTCCAGCCCCGTCGTCGGCTCGTCGTACAGCAAGTACTTGGGCCGGAGCGCGACCGAGCGCGCGATCCCCACGCGCTTGCGCATGCCGCCCGACAGCTCCGCCGGAAAGCGCTGCTCCACCCCCGGCAGGTCCACCAACTCCAGCGCCTCGGCCACCCGCTTGCCGATCTCGCCCTCTGTGAGTCCGCCCTGCTTGCGGAGCCCCATCGCCACGTTCTCGCCGATCGTGAGCGAGTCGAAGAGCGCGGCGAACTGGAACACGTAGCCGATCTTCGCGCGGAGCGCGTAGAGCTGCTTGCGGGGGAGCGTGTCGACGCGCTGCCCGTCTACCCACACCTCGCCGCGGTCGGGCTGCAGCAGCCCGACGATGTGCTTGATCGCGACGCTCTTGCCCGTGCCCGAGTAGCCGATGATGACGACGGTCTCGCCGTCGGGCACGTCGAGCGTGAACCCGCGCAGGATCTCCTTCGGGCCGAAGGCCTTGTAGACGTTCTTGAGCTGGATCATGCCGACGCGAGTGGGGGGGGGAACCCGCGGAACTAATCGCCTGGCGTCGGGATCGGGTAGTGTCGAGCTGGCGTGCCGGGGACCGAACGCGAAAGGGCGGGCGCCGTCCGCGGCGCCCGCCCCCTCAGTTTCCCGCCGACCTTACGCCGCGAAGGAGCCGAGCGCGCGGCCCACGTCGCCCTCGCGCAGGCGCTTGAGCGCCCGGTCGCGGAGCTGGCGCACGCGCTCGCGCGTGACGCCCAGCAGCGACCCGATCTCCTCGAGCGTGTGCTCGCGCCCACCTTCCAGCCCGAAATACAGCCGCAGGACTTTGGCGTCGCGCGGCGGCAGCGTGTTGAGCGCCGCATCGATCTCGTCGGTGAGGAAGCGGTTCATCGCCTCCTCCTCGGTGTCGGGCATCTCGTCGGCGACGAAGCGCTCGATGAGCGAGCGGTCGCCCTCGGGGTCCATCGGCGCGTCCAGGCGCACGTCGCCCGTGTTGAGCGCGGCGAGCGACTGCACGACATCGACCGACAGCCCGGTCAGCTGCGAGAGCTCTTCGGGCGACGGCTCGCGGCGGAGCTTCTGGCGCAGGATCTCGGACGCCTTGATGATGCGCGACAGGTCGGCGGTGCGGTTGAGCGGCACGCGGACCGTGCGCCCCTGCCGCGCGAGCGACGAGAGGATCGCCTGGCGGATCCACCACACGGCGTACGAGATGAACTTCACGCCCTGGTCGGGATCGAACTTCCGGGCCGCGGTGAGCAGCCCGACGTTCCCCTCGCCGATCAGGTCGATGAGCGGCAGCCCGCGGTTCTGGTACTTCTTCGCGACCGAGATGACGAAGCGGAGGTTGCGCTTGACGAGCTCCTGGAGCGCGTCCGGGTCGCCGGCGCGGATCTTCCGCGCGAGCTGGATTTCCTCGTCGCCCTTGAGCAGCGGGTAGGTGCTGACCTCGTACAGGTACTGGTCGAGGATGTCGCGCTCGGGCTCACTCGGCGCGATCCCGGCGGGGGCGGCGCGGCGGCGCTTCCGCTTGACGTCGGTCATGTGTGAAATTTCCGTGTATTGAGAACGCAGTGCGTCGAATCGGCGAGCATGTCGGTCCCCGCGCGCCACGCGCGCGTGCCGGACCGACGGCTGAAATAGGCTGGAACGGGCCGGTCGAGGCGGAACAGTCCGCCAGAGCGGTGCCAGGACGTCACGCGTACGCGTCGCGCGCCGCACACGTTGACGCGGCGACGCGTCCGCGCACCAACGCGCACCCACGCCGACGAACGCTCGATCGAACGCTTGCCCACGTGAGGCGGCCCCGCCCGACCCCCCAGGTCCTGGGGTGGGGAGGCAACATACGACGCGAGGCGGAGTGCGCTAGAGTGACTGAACGCGAGTTCCGAATCGCTTGACACCCGGCATACCCACGGCTATGATCTTTCGTTCCTGACGCCCTGGCTGGTAGGGGGCGGCGGGCGCGCCTGGGGGCGTAGCTCAGTTGGGAGAGCGCTTGAATGGCATTCAAGAGGTCAGGGGTTCGATTCCCCTCGTCTCCATCCCCAGTAGGCTGCAGGTCGCGGTAGCGCCGACGCGACCCTTGCGGGAATAGCTCAGTTGGTAGAGCACAACCTTGCCAAGGTTGGGGTCGCGGGTTCGAGTCCCGTTTCCCGCTTGCCGGCGCCTTGCCTCGCCAAGGCCGCCCAAGTCCGACCGTAGCGCGTTGACAACCGAAGCACCCGGGCGGTTAGCTCAGTTGGTTAGAGCGCCACGTTGACATCGTGGAGGTCACAGGTTCGAATCCTGTACCGCCCATCCCGCGGCGCGCGTCGCCAGTCCCACCCCCGCCCCGCTTGACGGGCGGCCTCAGCGGCGACTAGCTTCGCGATCCGGTTTGCGCCCGTAGCTCAATTGGATAGAGCATCTGACTACGGATCAGAAGGTTAGAGGTTCGAGTCCTCTCGGGCGCGTGGCGGGTCCGGTCCTCCGGGCCCGTCTTTGCTTCACCAGTACCGCATCAGTACCGTCGTCACAGCCGTACCAAACGGGGCGTAGCTTAGCCCGGTAGAGCGCCTGCTTCGGGAGCAGGAGGTCGCTGGTTCGAATCCAGTCGCCCCGACTACCATCTCACGTGCGTCACCCGAGTGCACCGCGCGACGGGCGCTCCCGGGCGTATCCACCCGCATTGCGCGTGTAGCTCAGTTGGATAGAGCGTCGGCCTCCGGAGCCGAAGGTCATAGGTTCGAGTCCTATCACGCGCGCCTCACTCGCCCGATCGCACCGCCCCCAGCCGCCCGCCGGACTGGGGGCGGTCGCGTTTTCGACCCCGACGCTCCCACGCGGCAAATCCGCCATCCGCGGCCCTGGTCCGCCGCTTGCCCCGCGCTCCCGCATGGCCCGGCCCTCCCGCTGGCGCGACGTGTCCGTCGGCATCGCCGTGCTCGCGGCCACCGTCGCACTCGCGGCCTTCGTCCTGCTCTTCGCCCGCGTCGGCGCCCTTCACGGCCGCACCGTCCGGCTCTACGCCGCGACGCCCGACGCTACGGGCGTCCTGCCCGGCACCGAGGTGTGGCTCGCCGGCCAGAAGGTCGGCCGCGTCTCCGCCGTCGGGTTCCGCCCGCCCAACGCCGACTCGGCCCTCCGCATCCTGCTCACGCTCGACGTGCTGGCTGAGTACCAACAGCAGATCGAACGCGGCGCAAAGATCTCCGTGCGGCCCGGGACCAGCCTGATCGGATCGCCCGTGGTCTCGGTCGCCACGCCGCGCGGCCGCGGCCGCGCCATGGTCCGCGACGGCGACACGCTCTTCGCCGACCCCTCCGAACAGTTTGAGGAGCTACGCACCCGAGTCACGACCCAGGCGGGGACCGAGCTTCCGCTCATCCTCGACAACCTGCGCGTCCTGGCCGTGCAACTTCGCACCGCCCAGGGCACCCTCGGCGCCCTCGGCGTCAGCGGCCCCGACCAACTCGCCGCGACCAGCCGCGTGCTCCAACAGATTGCGAATCGCGCGGCGGCCGCCGGCGGCACCGTCGGAGAGGTGCGCGCGAGCAACCTCCCCGGTCAGGCGCGGGCCGTGCTCGCCCGCGTCAACGTCCTCCGCGCGCGGCTCTCGAACCCCGGCGCGACCGCGCGCCAGTTCCGCGGCGACTCGACCCTGTGGCGCAGCATCGACTCGCTCCGCACCGACGTGGCCGCGCTCCAGCGGCGCATCGACTCGCCCGATGGCACCATTGGACGCGTGCGTCAGGACGCCGCCCTGCATCGCCAGCTCGAGCAAGCCCGGGCGGAGCTCGATGCCTTGCTCGCCGACGCCCGCCGGAACCCCTTGCGCTACATCGCGTTCTAAACGGACGTACCCGTTCCCTCCGTCGCCTCGGCACCGCTCCTGCGAAGTCGGGACGTCTCCCGCCGGAATCGCGGCCCTCGTGCCGCCCCGCCGCATGCCCTCCCCCTCCGCCCGCCCATCCGTGCCCGGTGACCTACTGCCGCCCGGAACTGATCCGCCGCCGGTCGACATCGTCGAGCTCAAGCGCCGCTCGCTCCCGGAGCTGCACGCGCTCGCCGAAGAACTCGCGATCTCCAACTACACCGGCCTCCGCAAGCAGGAGCTGATCTTCCGCATCGAGCAGGCGCTGCTCGACGCCGACGTCACGCTGCGCGGCGAGGGCGTGCTCGAAGTCCTCCCTGAGGGCTACGGCTTCCTGCGCAGCCAGGACTGGAACTACCTCTACAGCCCGGACGACATCTACGTCTCGCCGTCGCAGATCAAGCGCTTCGACCTGCGCACGGGCGACTCGGTGACCGGTCAGGTGCGCCCTCCCAAGGAGTGGGAGAAGTACCTCGCCCTCCTCAAGGTCGAACGGATCAACGGCGACGAGCCAGAGCGCGCGAAGCAGCGCGTCGCGTTCGACAACCTCAAGCCGCGCTTCCCCGACGAACGCATCCACCTCGAGACCGCCGACGGCGACCCGAGCACGCGGCTCACCGACGTCATCGCGCCGCTCGGCAAGGGCCAGCGCGGACTCATCGTCGCCCCGCCCCGCGGCGGCAAGACCGTCCTGCTGCAAAAGCTGGCCAACGCGATCGCCGAGAACCACCCGGAGGTCACCCTCATCGTGCTCCTGATCGACGAGCGCCCCGAGGAGGTGACCGACATGCAGGCGCGCGTGCCGAAGGCCGAGGTCATCAGCTCGACGTTCGACGAGGCGGCCGACCGGCACGTGCAGGTCGCCGACATGGTGCTCGAAAAGGCCAAGCGCCTCGTCGAGCACGGGCGCGACGTCGTGATCCTCCTCGACTCGATCACGCGGCTCGCACGCGCGCACAACACGGTCGTGCCCACGTCGGGCAAGACGTTGTCTGGCGGCGTCGACGCGAAGGCGATGGAAAAGCCCAAGCGCTTCTTCGGCTCCGCGCGCAAGATCGACGGCGGCGGCTCGCTCACGATCGTCGCCACCGCCCTCGTCGAGACCGGCTCGCGCATGGACGAGGTGATCTTCGAGGAGTTCAAGGGCACCGGCAACATGGAGCTCGTCCTCGACCGCAAACTCGCCGAGCGGCGGATCTACCCCGCGTTCGACTTCAACAAGTCGGGGACGCGACGCGAGGAGCTCCTGTTCGACCGCGACGAGGCCAACCGCGTGTTCCTACTCCGCAACTTCCTGAGCAAGATGCCCAGCGACGAGGCGATGACGTTCCTCCTCCAACGCATGGGGCGGACGAAAAACAACCGCGAATTCTTCGCGGAAATGGCTCGCGCGTGAGGCGGGCGTGAAACCCGTATGAGGCGCGTGTGAGCGCCGGCGACGCGCCGGCGCCGTTTCCGCGCGGCCGCGTGCTCGCCGTCGACTACGGCGAGCGCCGCGTCGGCCTCGCGATCAGCGACCCGCTCGGGATCATCGCCTCGCCGGCCGGGGCGATCCTCCGCCGCCCGGGCAAGCGGCCGCCCATCGCGGAGATCGTTCGCAGGGCCGCCGCCGCCGAGGCGGTCGCGTTCGTCCTCGGCCTGCCGCTCGACGGCGCGGGCGAGGACACGCCGCGCGCCACCGAGGTCCGGCGCATCGGCGAGGAGTTGGAGCGACGCACCGGGCTACCCGTGCGGCTCGTGGACGAGCGCTACACCACGGCCGCCGCGTTGCGCGCGGTGCGGGACATGGGCGGCTCGGTGCGCGGGCGCAAGGAAGACGTGGACGCACTCGCCGCCGCCGTCCTCCTTCGTCACGCGCTCGCCCTCCTCACGCACGAGGAGCAGCGCACCGCCGCAGACGCGTGAGCCACGCGTGAGGCAGGCATGAGAGGCGCGCGTCTCAGACTCGCAGCCGCGGTGATCGCGGCCGGTGCTGCGGCGTGCGGCGGATCAACGGCCGGCGCGCCGGTGCGCGCGCCGGTACGCGTCGTGATCCCCCGCGGCGCGTCGTTCCGTGCGGCCGCGGACTCGCTCGCGGGCCGCGGCGTGATCCGGTCGACGGTGCTCTTCCGCCTGTACGCGAGCTGGGTGCGCCACGACCGCCAGATCAAGCCCGGCACCTACGTGCTTCACCCCGGGGCCACGTACGGCTCGCTCGTCGACGCCCTCGTCAACGGCAAGGGGCTCGTTCACGTGGTCACGGTCGTCGAGGGGTGGGAAATCCGCCAAATCGCGCCCCAACTCGCGCGTTCGTTAGGCGTTCCGCGGGATTCGGTCGACGCGGCCGTGCGCGACACCGCGCTCCTGCACCGCCTCGACGTGCCGACGCCGACGCTCGAAGGGTACCTCTTCCCGGCGACGTACACGTTCCCCGACGGCACCACCGCCCGCGCCGCCGTCGCGCAGATGGTCGCGCGGTTCGAGCAGGCCTGGCGCCCGGAGTGGAACGATCGCCTGCAGGCCCTCGCCCTCAAGCGCCACGACGCGGTCACGCTCGCCTCGATCGTGGAGCGCGAAGCGGTCCGACCCGAGGAGCGCCCCGTCATTGCCGCGGTCTACTACAACCGCCTGCGTAAAGGCATGCGCCTCGAGGCGGATCCGACGGTTCAGTATGCGCTGGGCCGTCACACGGCCCGCGTACTTTACCGCGACCTCGACGTCGATTCGCCCTACAACACGTACCGCCGCACGGGGCTGCCCCCCGGTCCCATCGGCTCGCCAGGGGCGCCGAGTCTCGCGGCGGCGGTCAACCCGGCCCAGGTACCGTACCTGTTCTTCGTCGCCCAGCCGGACGGCCATCACGAGTTCCGAACTTCGTTCGCAGAACACCTGAAAGCAGTGAGCGAGTCGCGGGCGCTGGCCCGTGCGGCCGCGGACAGCCCGGCGCAGAGCGCGGCCGTCCGCACGACGTCGGGCCACCCACACTGACGGTGAACACTGGCAGAACGGGGCGCCGCAGGACGCGACGTCCCGTGCCTTACGCCTCGAGCTAGGCCGCCGATTGCGGCGGGCGCCAGCGGAATCGCACGTCGGGCACGTCCGACTCGACCTCATTGCTCCGGCGATCCGTGTGGTGCACGCGCCCGCTCTGTTCGGCGTTGGCGTGGACGCGCATCTGCTGCTCGACGCACTCGATCACGGGTGGCGACAGGAAAAGGTCGCTGAGGGCAGGATCGAACTGACTGCCCCGCTCTTCAGCGATCACGGCCTTTCCCCGCGCGAGGCCCTCGCCCTCGTGGTACCGCCGACTGTGCGTTAGCGCGTCGAACGTGTCGGCGACGGCGACAATCCGCGCTTCGAGTGGAATGGCCTCGCCACGAAGCTTTCGCGGATATCCCGTGCCGTCCCACCGCTCGTGGTGCGCCAGGACGCCCTCGGCGAGCTCGGGATAGAAACTCGATAGCGGGGCCAGCACGTCGGCGCCGCGCTGCGGGTGCGTAGCGACGGCCTCGCGTTCTTCCGGGGTGAGCTTCGTATCCTCGTGGACGATGTCGAACAGCGCCTCGTGGATCTTGCCGATGTCGTGGAAGAGCGCGACGCGTTCGACGCTGCGGCGACATGGATCGCTCACGCCCGCGGCCCGCGCGAGGATCAGCGCGTACGCGGCCGTCCGCCGGACGTGAGCGCCGGTCGAGGCGTCGTTGGCGTCGATCGCGTTGAGCAGCGACTCCATCGTCGCGGCGGCGAGTCGCTCGGCGCTCTGCCGCGCAGCACGCTCGCGGAGCCAGAGCACGCCGCCGCCGACACCGGCGAGCCATGGGTAGAGACGAGGCATGCCGCGTGTTCGGGCAAGACTCGTACACGCGATGCATGTACGCGACCGGATCGGCACGCTGCCGAGGCGGATCGGTCGACCTCGAGATCGGGCCTGGCGGCGGGAACACGACAAACACGTAGGGCGGCACCCGTGAGGGTGCCGCCCTACGTGCAAGGGTGCCGGCGACGGCCTACTCTCCCGCGCCCTCTCGGGCGGAGTACCATCGGCGCTGTCGGGCTTAACGACCGTGTTCGGGATGGGAACGGGTGTGGCCCCGACGCTCTAGTCGCCAGCGATCTTGATTTGTCGTCGTACGTACTACGTGTACGCGGGCTCCGAGGAGTCCGCCTCCGCCACATGGCCCGACGGTCCGAGAGGACCTAGTCGCGCAC
This sequence comes from uncultured Gemmatimonadales bacterium, assembly GCA_963763675.1. Taxonomy (GTDB): domain Bacteria; phylum Gemmatimonadota; class Gemmatimonadetes; order Gemmatimonadales; family Gemmatimonadaceae; genus BPUI01. Next base: position 3,121 of record CAVXPN010000001.1, on the reverse strand, counting down.
GTGCGGCGGGGATCGGTCAGTCCGCGTCGCGAGCGACGCGGGCCGATGAAGGACGAGGGATGTGGGAAGCGCAGGAGTGGTGCAGACGCTTACGTCTGCTGTTGTTTGGTTCCTCTCGCGCGGGGGCGACCGAAGTCGAACCGCGGGAGGGATGGTCAAGCCGCACGGGCGATGAGGACCGCTACGCTCGGCGCGTGTTGCCACGCGTCCACGGGCGGCCTCGTGACGGGGTGGTCTCCCCCGGCCCTTTAGTGCCTTCAAGAGGCATGGGAGCATTCATCTTGGGGACGGCTTCCCACTTAGATGCTTTCAGCGGTTATCCGTGCCGATCATCGCTACCCGGCGGTGCCCTTGGCAGGACAGCCGGGACACGAGCGGATCGTCCGACCCGGTCCTCTCGTACTAGGGTCCGCGCCCCGCAATGCTCCAGCGCCCACGACGGATACAGACCGAACTGTCTCACGACGTTCTGAACCCAGCTCATGTACCACTTTAACCGGCGAACAGCCGGACCCTTGGGACCTTCTCCAGCCCCAGGATGTGATAAGCCGACATCGAGGTGCCAAACCGCGCCGTCGATGTGAACTCTCGGGCGCGATAAGCCTGTTATCCCCAGCGTACCTTTTATCCGTTGCGCGATAGCCCGCCCACGCGGCACTACCGGATCACTACGGCCGACTTTCGTCCCGGCTCGACCCGTCGGTCTCGCCGTCAGGCGGGCTTCTGCCGTTACACTCTGTAAGCGCGAGTACCGACCGCGCTGAGCCCACCGTCGCGCGCCTCCGTTACGCTTTCGGAGGCGACCGCCCCAGTCAAACTGCCCACCAGCCACGGTCCCAGGCCGGGTGTGCCGGACCTTGGTGAGCGCGCCGCATTCGGCAGGGTGGTATTTCACTGGCCCCTCCCCCCAAGCTGGCGCCTGGGGCTCGTCGGGTCCCACCTATGCTACACAGCCGAATGCAGCGAGCAATGGCAAGCTGCAGTAAAGGTGCATGGGGTCTTTTTGTCCTGTCGCGGGAACTCGGAATCCTCACCGAGACTGCCATTTCGCCGAGCGCGTGGTCGAGACAGTGCTCAAGTCGTTACGCCATTCGTGCAGGTCGGAACTTACCCGACAAGGAATTTCGCTACCTTAGGACCGTTATAGTTACGGCCGCCGTTTACCGGGGCTTCGGCTCAAGGCGTCGGGTTGCCCCTAACCTCTCCCCTTAACCTTCCGGCACCGGGCAGGCGTCAGTGCGTATACGGCGCCTTACGCGGCTTGGCACGCACCTGTGTTTTTGCTAAACAGTCGCTTGAGCCGATTCACTGCGGCACCCTTCGGCTATCCCAGGTCAACCGGGTCACCTACTGGATGCATCCCTTCTTCCGAAGTTACGGGATCATTATGCCGAGTTCCTTGACCACGTCTCACTCGTGCACCTGAGGCTTCTCGCCTCGCCCACCTGTGTCGGTTTACGGTACGGTCGTCGCCACACTCCGCCGCGAGCTTTTCTCGCCCGTCGACTCCACAGCCCTCGCCGCGTCCGAAGACGCAGCTCGCCATCCCCTCTCGGCTCGCGCCTACAGGCTTAGACGGTCAGTCCACAAGACCGCGGCTGCTTCGTTCCGGTGTCCCTCGCGGGTTCAACGTGTGGAAACGGGGCGGGACTGTTCGCCCGCTACCCATCGGCTACGCCTCTCGGGCCTCGCCTTAGGGGCCGCCTCACCCGGCGCTGATTGCCATGGCGCCGGAACCCTTGGGCTTCCGGTGTGCGGGGTTCTCACCCGCATTTGCGCGTACTCAGTCCGGCATCCTCACTTGTCGCCGCTCCACCCCTGCGGTCCCCCGGGGGCTTCTCCGCCACGACAACGCTCCCCTACCCCTGGCGCAATGCGCCAAGGCCAAGCTTCGGCGGGCCGCTTAATCCCGACCATTCTCGGCGCGTCGCCACTGGACCGGTGAGCTATTACGCACTCTTTCAAGGCGTGGCTGCTTCTAAGCCAACCTCCCGGTTGTCACGGTAGCGACACATCCTTCGCTATACTCAGCGGCCACTTCGGGGCCTTAGCTGTGGCTCTGGGTTCTTTCCCTCTCGCCGCCGGACATTATCGCTCGGCGACTGCCTCCCGCGGTCCATCGGTCAGGTATTCGGAGTTTGGTTGGGCTTGGTACCGGCTCCGCCGGCCCGCACCCATCCAGTCGCTCTACCCCCTGCCGACATACGAGCCCGAAGGCTCAGCCGCGAGGCTCTACCTCAATAGATTTCGGGGAGAACCAGCTATCTCCAGGCTTGATTGGCCTTTCACCCCTACCCACAAGTCATCCGAACGGTTTTCAACCCATACCGGTGCGGCCCTCCACTGGGTGTTACCCCAGCTTCAGCCTGCTCATGGGTAGATCGCCCTGGCTTCGGGTCTACCCCCGCGCACTCCACGCGCCCTGGTTGCAGGACTCGCTTTCGCTCTGGCTCCGGGCCATAAGCCCTTAGCCCCGCGCGCGAGGCGTAACTCGCCGGATCATAATGCAAAAGGCACGCAGTCAGGCGCTCCCCCCTTGCGAAGGGCCGCCCTCCTACCGCTTGTCGGCCAGTGGTTTCAGGCTCTCTTTCACTCCCCGCACGGGGGTGCTTTTCACCTGTCCCTCACGGTACTCGTCCACTATCGGTCACACGGGAGTCTTTAGCCTTGGAGGGTGGTCCCCCCAACTTCCCGCCCGGTTCCTCGTGCCGGGCAGTACTCAGGCACTCTGCTAAGCCGCGTGCCTCGCGTTCCGCTACCGGGCTCTCACCGTCTCAGGCCCCCCGTCCCAGGGGAGTTCGCGTCGCTTCACACGGCCCGTCCGCAGGGCCTATAACCCCTGGTCCACAAGGAACCAGGTTTGGGCTCCGCCCCTTTCGCTCGCCGCTACTCCGGGCATCTCGCTTGATTTCTCTTCCTCCGGGTACTGAGATGTTTCAGTTCCCCGGGTTCGCCTCACCGTCACCGGTGATGACCGACGCTGCCGTCGGCCGGGTTTCCCCATTCGGGCATCCGGGGCTCATCGCGTGTGTGCCGCTCCCCCCGGCGTATCGCCGCTTACCGCGCCCTTCCTCGCCTCCGTGTGCCCAGGCATCCCCCACTGGCCGTCTGTCACTTGACC